>NZ_JH591187.1:0-158390 GCF_000242435.1 Dialister succinatiphilus YIT 11850
CACGGAAATTATAACATTTCCACTCAAGGGGAGGCTTTCCTCTTTTATTGTTTCTGGAAAAATTCCCCTACCGAGTAAAATTTTACACTAAGAAAGGCTGGCAGCTGCTTTTGCACAGGGAGCAGAAAAGGCAGGAAATGAAACGGAATTGATTTCCCTGGCAGGCAGGAAGCTGGGATTCTGCACCGGATGTCTGTCCTGCCAGAAAACATTTCGCTGTTACCAGAAGGATGACGGGGCGGTTCTCTGCGAAAAAATAGGGAATGCCGATGTGGTGGTATTTGCTACGCCCATCTATTACTACGGAATCAGCGGACAGCTGAAGACTCTGCTGGATCGGTGCAATCCCCTGTTTCCGCAGGAATACCATTTCCGGGATGTATACCTTCTGATGGCTGCAGCTGATGACAACCCCCATACACCGGAAAGAGCCATTTCCGGATTGACCGGCTGGATTGACTGTTTCCCCAAGTCCCGCCTGGCAGGTGTGGTATTTGCCGGCGGCGTGACGGAGGCAGGAGATATTGAAAATCATAAAGAGCTTCATGAAGCCTTCGTAGCTGGCATGCATGTGCAATAAATCAAGGGAGAAAACAGAATGAAAAATGTAAAGAAGATAAAATGGATGATTCTTGCCCTGGCCGGTCTTGCTCTGGCAGGCTCTGTAATGACGGCGGAGGCTGCCGATGTGAACAGCCAGGGAGAAAAGGGAAACGGGGTGCGCCGGATTTCTACGACTCCCTGGCAGGGAGAGGAACCGCTGAAGCTCACTGATACCTGGGACAAAACCTTTCCCAAAAGTGACAAGGTAGACCATTCCAAGGTCACCTTCCATAACCGCTATGGCATAACCCTGGCAGCAGACCTGTACATGCCGAAAAACAGGAAAGGGAAAATGGCGGCCCTGGCTGTGGCAGGCCCCTTCGGTGCCGTCAAGGAACAGGCGGCAGGTCTCTATGCCCAGAAGCTGGCGGAAATGGGATTTTTAACCATGGCTTTTGACCCATCCTTTATCGGCGAAAGCGGCGGCAGAATCAGAAATGTGGCCAGTCCGGACATCAATACGGAAGATTTCTCGGCAGCGGTGGATTATCTCTCCAGCCGCGACGATGTGAATCCGGATAAAATCGGTATTGCAGGCATCTGCGGCTGGGGCGGCATGGCATTGAATGCCGCGGCTATGGATACAAGAATCAAAGCCACCGTTACATCCACCATGTACGATATGAGCCGGGTGATTGCCAATGGCTATTTCGACTATGAAAAGAACCAGAGTCTTTTAAAGAAGGAAAGAATGGAAAGACGGAAGGTCCTTAATGAAGAGAGAACCCTGGATTATAGAAATGGAAACTACAAGAGAGACGGCGGTGTGGTAGATCCTCTTCCGGCAGATGCGCCTCAGTTTGTGAAGGATTACTATGACTATTACAAAACAAAGAGAGGCTATCATCCCCGGTCTCCTAACTCCAATGACGGATGGAACCTGACCAGTGCCCTGTCCTTCATGAATATGCCTCTTCTGACCTATGCGGACGAAATCGAAAGCCCTGTCCTCATGATTCATGGTGAAAAAGCCCATTCCCGTTATTTTTCGGAAGATGCGTTCAAGAAACTGAAAGGAAACAACAAGGAACTCCTTATCGTTCCCGGTGCCAGCCACACAGACCTTTATGACAACATGGACAAGATTCCCTTTGACAAAATCGCCGCCTTCTTCCACAAGTACCTGGGGTGATGAAGAGCGCAGAGAAATCAGGGGGAGGGAAGCAGCCATTTTTCTCTTTCCTTAGTGTAAAATTTTACTCGGTAGGGGAATTTTCCAGAAACAATAAAAGAGGAAAGCCTCCCCTTGAGTGGAAATGTTATAATTTCCGTGCACAAATAAAACAAAGAAAGGGCTTTCCTCATGGATATTATAACAAAAACTGGAGAAATTTGGAGTGAAAATGCAATAGGAGCAGTCATTTCTATCATCAAGGAATCTGATGATTCTATTGAGTCTGAAAGGAAGTTATCTCATTGGCTCGAAGAAATGAACTGTCAGCTTATAGCTATGGCTCTGGAGCGTATTGACGCGGAGCTGTATCAGATTTACAGGTCACAGGGGTGGCGTGTGGCGCGCCGGGACTCCCGGACGATTTACTGTCGCTATGGAGAGCTGACCTATACCCGAAGACTTCTGCAGAAAGATGGGAAGAGCTTCTATCCCCTGGACCGCAAAATGGGCTTTGAGCCCAGAAAACACTACAGCATGGGAATGATTGAGCGGATTGTCGAGGCTGTCGCAATTACCACATCTCGAAGTGCCAGCGAACTCCTGCAAAGCCTGGCAGGGATTACCATCTCCCATCAGTCCGTTATCTCACTCAAGAATTATGCCGGTAAGAAGGCAAAGGCTTACGAAAAAGCATTGGCAGAAGAGGAAAAGGTTGAAAAGCCGACACAGCCGGAAATTATAGCGATTGAAGGAGATGGAATTGTACTCAAGAACAAGGAGAAAGGCGGCGTTTCGGAAGTGCACCGCCTCCAGGTATATGAGGGAGTCAGGAAAAATGGCAACAGGACAGAACTGGTAGGACTTCGCTGCTTTGCATCTACCAGCAGGAAAGAACTTTTTGCAATGGTAAGAAGCTATCTGCTTGGGCACTATGACCTGTCTAAGACCACAGTGCTGTCGAATGGGGATGGAGGGTCCGGATACCAGTTTCAGGACTTTGAGCGAATGGTAGAAGGCTGCCTGGATCACCAGCACTTCCGCGACTGCTATCATGTGCATGAAAAGATCCGGAACCGGCTCAGCTTCTGCAACAAGGAACTGGTAGACCACATTATCCGAGAGCTTCACCGGACCGACAATATTATGAAACAGATTCCGGTATGGATGGACACTGCCCGGAGCTGCGCCCGAACAGAGGCGGATTTGGAGGAGGTAGACAAGCTGCAGAGCTATCTGGAGAGAAATGCTCCCTATATCCCCAGCCTGAGTCAGCGCGGCATCCATACAGAGATTCACCTGGGGACTGCAGAAACAAATCACCGGTTCTACAGCTATCGCATGAAGCGGCAGGGACGGAGCTGGTCCAGCGAGGGAATGGAGTGTATGGTTTGGGTATTAACCGCCCGGAAGAATAAAACACTTACAGCAGCTCTCCTGTACCATGCTAATGGGAAAAGCTACAAAAAGATGGATAGAGCCATGCACAAGGCTGCGGTGCAGACAGAGCGTAAAATCGCCCAGAATGTCCGGAGTGAGGCGCAGAAGCGTAAAATGAGAAACTATAGGCCAGGATGCCTGGAGGGGCGTATAGGCGTTTATGGAGCTTCTTCTTCACCAATGGGGAGACTGGCCAGAGCTATACAGAAATACTGATTAAACCGAAGCCACGGAGATAGTAATTATCGACAGTCAAATGAATTACCGAGGAAAACTTGACACTTACTTCTCTTTCTCCCTGCTTTGAAGCTCCGGTGCTTCCTGTGGTAAAATAACAGACATATGATTTCTATTTTTATGACAGGAGACACACATGGAAGCACTGAAAACGGTAACCATCAGCAAACGGGCGGAACTGGCGGCCAGGGGAGGCCATCCCTGGATTTACGGTTCTGAAATCAAAGACATGGATGAAGGCATAGCGCCAGGAGACATGGTGAAGGTCCTTTCTTCCAAAGGGAAATTTGTGGGGACCGGGTTTTACAATCCTCATTCCAAAATCACTATCCGTATCTTCTCCACCAATGCCAATGACCGGTTCGATGAAGCTTTCTGGAAAAGGCGGGCTGCCTATGCCGTCGATTACCGTCTCCAGGTGATGAGGAAGGAAGATTATGACTGCTGCCGTCTGGTGTTTGGCGAAGCAGATCAGCTGCCGGGCTTGACGGTGGACCGTTTCGGCGATGTGCTGTCGGTGCAGGTGCTGTCTCTGGGCATGGAAAAAAGGAAGCACCTTTTCCTTGACGGCCTCATCGAAGTGCTTCGGGAAAGAAATCTTCCCGTATCCTGCATTTATGAAAGAAATGATGTGAAAATCAGGGAACTGGAGGGCATGGAGCAGTACAAGGGATTTTACCATTCCCCTCTTCTTGCTCCGGAAGAGGAAAAGACCCTGGTAGACATTGTAGAAAACGGCATTCGCTATACGGTGGATGTGGAGAATGGGCAGAAAACCGGTTTCTTCCTTGACCAGAAATTCAACCGCCTGGCGGCAGCTTCCATTGCCCGGGGACGCCATGTGCTGGACTGCTTTACCCATACCGGCGCTTTTGCGCTGAATGCGGCCAAAGGCGGAGCCGCTTCGGTGACGGCTCTGGATATTTCAGAGGAAGCGGTGCATATGGCTGCCCATAACGGCATCATCAACGGTCTTCCTATCCAGGCTGTCAGGGCGGACGTATTTGACTTCCTTACGGAGCTGGATCGCACGAAGAATCATGAATATGATTACATCATCCTGGATCCGCCAGCCTTCACGAAATCCGGCAGGACCGTGCACGAAGCCTTCCGGGGTTACAAGGAAATCAACTACAGGGCCATGAAAATCCTGCCCCGGGGCGGATATCTGGCCACCTGTTCCTGCTCCCATTTCATGGGAGAAGAACTTTTTGTGAAAATGGTGAAGGAAGCAGCCCGGGACGCCGGAGTCACCTTAAGGCAGATTGAATTCCGTCAGCAGGCACCGGACCATCCCATTCTCATGACGGTGCCGGAAACCTATTACCTGAAATTCTTCCTGTTCCAGATCATCTGACCACAGGAAAATTACATATTTATATGCTGCGCAAAAGGACGTTGAAGAAATGAGAGCCATTTCTTCAGCGTCCTTTTGCTTGCACCCTTCAGCGGGCCCTTTCCTGCAGGTATTCCTTGAGGTTCAGAATTTTTACGGCGGTCCAGCTGCCGTTCACATCCTTTTCCATAAGCACCTGCCAGGTAAAGTCTTTGTCCAGTTTTTTATCATGAACCTTCACATACACCAGGGCTTTGCCATTCTCTTCCTTTACGTCCAGAATATCAGTGAGGGAAAGGGCAGCGGAGCCCAGGGAGGCAGACATGATTTTCCCTGCTTTGCCGGAAGATTCCTTGCCATTTCCTTCCGTAAAGCGGATTTCCGTTTGGCGCACCATTTCATCGACGGCCTGTTTTTTCAGCATTTTCAGAAGGGAAGCAGCCAGCTCATGGTCTACCCTGCCATCGGAAGCCAGGTAGGCGGCGGTGTCATCTACGGCAGAGCCATAGACCCTATCCATGTCTACTCGTTCCTTGAAAAGCTGCAGGTCCTTTTTCTTCAGGGCCTGCTGGATTTCCCCTGCTGCATAGGCCGGAGTTCTGGACCAGTAGAAAACGTACCAGCCTCCGGCGGCACAGAGGATGAGGGCCAGGACCAGGACAGCTTTTTTTACGATGGTATTGTTCATAGATTTCCTCCTTTTTCTTTATTATATCGAAAGGGAGGAAAAAGAAACAGGGCTTCCCCCTGAAGGGGAAGTCCTGTGAGGAAAGAGGCTATTTTCCTGTATCGAAGAGGGCCTTCTGCTGGGTAAATTCGAGCATGCCGTAAATGCCGCCTTCCCGGCCGATGCCGCTTTCCTTGTAGCCGCCGAAGGGAGCTGCCGTATCACGGGGGCTGGCATTGATGTATACATTGCCTGCCTGAATTCTATGGGCCATGGCGATGGCTTTGTCCTTGGGACCGTACACACCGGCGTTGAGGCCGTAGCGTACATCATTGGCAATGGAGATGGCATCGTCCTCATCCCGGTAGGTAATGACGCAGAGCACGGGCCCGAAGATTTCATCCTGGGCGATGGTCATATCATTTTTCACATCGGTGAAGATGGTGGGCTTTATGTAGTAGCCCTTATCCGGAGAGTCCGGAAGTCCGCCCAAAAGGAGGCGGGCTCCTTCATCCATGCCCTTTCTGATATATTCGGAAATCTTTTTGTACTGCTGCAGGGAGGACACAGGGCCCAGCTTTACTTCATGGTTTTCGGGGCTGCCGACTGTATATTCTTTGGCGATTTCTGTCAGCTGTTTTTCTATGGTTTCCTTTTCTTCTGCCGGAATGAGGAGGCGGGAGAAGGCAGTGCAGGTCTGCCCGGAATTCAGGAAGATGCTGTTGAAGCACAGGTGGATAGGTTCGGTGTAGTCATGATCTTTGGCAGGAAGAATCACATAGGGGGATTTACCGCCCAGTTCCAGACTGATATGTTTCACTGACTCCAGGGCCTTCTTGCCTACCGTTACGCCGCCGGAGGTGGAGCCGGTGAAGGAAATCATATCCACCAGGGGATGGGAGGAAAGGGCATTGCCCACTTCACCGCCCCGGCCGGTAACCAGGTTGAATACGCCTTTCGGGAAGCCGGCCTTTTCAAAGGCTTCTGCCAGGTAATAGGAAGAAAGGGGCGTATGCTGGCTTGGCTTTAAAATCACCGTATTTCCCATGAGCAGGGCCGGTACGATTTTCTGGATGACCTGCCCCAGGGGATAGTTCCAAGGCGTAATGCAGCCGATAACGCCCACCGGTTCCCGGTAGGTGGTGGAATAGGCCATCTTTTCCACCAGAGGAACCTTTGGCGCCAGGTCTATGTAGGAACGGGTGCGCACGTACTGGTATTCTACCTGGGATGATTTGGTAAAGCTGTAGGGAGAGCCCAGCTCTTTGATGGTGATGTCAATGAGGTCATTTTCCTGGCTTTTGAAAATGGCAAGGAATTTTTCCATCAGATTGATTCTCTCTGTCAGCGGAAGGGCGGCCCAGGCCGGAAGGGCCTTATGAGCTGCCCTGGCTGCTTTGTCCACATCTATTTCATTTCCGGCGGGCACTCGGGCAAAAATCTGCCGGGTGGCGGGATTCTCTACTTCGATAAACCGGCCTGACGCACCGGCAGTCCACTGGCCGTCAATGTAAAGCTTTTCAAAATCCACTGGTAAAAACCTCCCTTGTACAAAAATGAAAAAGGGAATAGCAGATGACTTCTATTCCCCTCTTCGGTTTTATGAAATTGCAAAGGCTCATGCCTTTCCTTTATTATAGCCATTTGATTCAAAGGATACAATGGGAGGGGAAGTACGGAAAATCTATCCATCCATGGTATAATGAAGTTGAATCTATTTTTAGCAGGTTAATAATAATTTAATGAAAACATAATAAGGAGGTTTGAATGGGTTTACTGGATGAAACATTGAATCAGATTCAGCCATTGGATGAAGAGGCCATGGAAAAGGCAGCATTCCGGTGGAAGAATCTGTACACAGGCATGGGGGACTTGGGAAAAATGGAAACCATGGTAACCCAGTTTGCCGGTGTGACAGGGGAGGCCATGCCGGCGATCCCGAAGTGCTGCACCGTCATTGCCTGCAGCGATCATGGCGTTTATGCAGAAGGGGTTTCCGCCTATCCTCAGTCCACCACTGTAGGCATGACAAAGGCCTACGTGGAAACGAAGGGGGCTGCAGCCAATGCCATGGCCTATTATGCCCGCTCTGACATGGTGGTGGTAGACATGGGAATTAATGCTGACATGAGCGGAGTGCCGAACCTCCTTGACCGGAAAATCGCCTGGGGTACGAAAAATATTGCCCAAGGGCCGGCCATGACCCGCCTGGAGGCGATCCGCTCCATTGAAACGGGCATCGAGATTGCAGACGAAAAGGCCAGGGAGGGGTACCGGGTATTTACCATCGGTGAAATGGGAATTTCCAATACCACTTCCTCTGCCTGTATTCTGGGTGCTTTCAACCATTGGAATGCCATCGAAGTCACCGGCCGGGGCACCAATATTTCCGATGAACGGCTTCGCCATAAAATCGATGTGGTGCAGAGGGCAATGGATGTGAACCATCCTGATCCCAATGACGGCCTGGACGTACTTTCCAAGGTGGGCGGTTTTGAATACGGCTGCATGACCGGCGTCATCCTGGGGGCCGCTGCCAACCATGCCCTCACCATCATTGATGGCTTCAACACTACCGCCAGTGCGTTCATTGCCAAAGCTTTGTGCCCGGAAGTGGTCCATTACCTTATGGCGTCTCATCTGTCCCTGGAACAGGCCCATAAGAAATCGCTGGCTGCCTTGGGACTGACGGAATACATTGACCTGGACTTCCGCCTGGGTGAAGCCATTGGTGCCGGCATTCAGACAAGAATGCTGGACTATGCCCTTTCCGTATATCGGGAATGCGCGGCTAAAGAGGAAGAGGTGAAAGCATGAGTTCCATTCCGAAGTTAAATGAAGATGTGATGAAAGCCTGCCAGCTTTACGTGGATAATCTGATTAAACCGATCCATTCTCTGGGAAAGCTGGAGGAAATGGCAGTCCGCATTGCCGGTATTACAGGCATTGTCAAGCCTTCCTATCTCAGCAAGGCCCTGGTTATTTTCGGCGGCGATACGGCAGTGGACGGAGAAAATAAAACAAAAGGCCAGCTCTCTCATGATGAAATGAAGCTGGTGGCCCAAGGATACGGGCCGGTCAATGTTATTGCCCGGCAGCTGGAGTCGCCGGTGTACCTCATTGATGCAGGCCTTGAAAAGGATACCTCCGATATAGAAGGAGTGCTTACAAAGAAAATGATTCACGGCACCCATCACGGCAGGCCTGCCATGGATGATGAGGTGGTGGAAAATGCCATTTCCCTCGGCATGTCTGTGGCCAAAACCCTGGCTGCCCAGGGCGTGGAAGCGGCAGGGATAGGAAACATAGGGGAAAGATCCCTTCTCTCCGCCCTGGCAGTGACGGCATCCATTATGAAGGAAGACCTGATGAAAGTTTCTCAGGGAAGCAGCTTCCAGCTCTCTTTGTCCGGTGTCGGGGATTTTGCCAAAGACCCGGTGGGCAATCTGGCGGAAGTGGGTTCTGCGGAAATTGCAGCTCTCTTTGGCTTCGTGGTGGAAGCGGCCAGAAAAGGCATGATCGTAGTCTTTGATAATGCAGTGACCGGAGCGGCCGTGCTGGCGGCAGTGACGGTGTATCCGGAAATCAGAAACTTCATTTTTCCTTCAGTCTATTATGAAGAACCGATTCATAAAATGCAGATGCAGAAACTCAAGATGAATGCTTTCCTCCATTATGATTTCACAGAAGCCGAAGGATTCGGATCAGCCCTGGGCCTCTCCCTTCTGGATGCGGCCATTGACATGCTGAACCAGATGAAAACCTTTGGCACCGCCGACGTGGATGTGGCCATCGACGGCGCAGGAAGCGGGAGGCAGAGAAAGGAGATTAAATAATGAAAGCCCTTTTTATCAGATGCTACGGAAAACTGACGGCAGATATGATGATTGGCGGCCTCATCGACATGGGGGTGCCGCCGGTGTACCTGAAATCAAAGCTGAAGGATGCCGGCCTTCCGGACAATTTCATTGAAAAGCCCAATCCGAAAGCTCAGATTTCCGCTCATTATTTCCATATCCCGCCCTATGGGGACAAGCCCCTTCTTTTAAAGCAGGCAGACCTTTTCAGAATCTGGAAGGACATCTGCAGCAAAGGAGCGCCGGAGTGGGAAGAAACGGGATGGAAGGTATTCTCCGCTTTAACGGCCGGCGTGTCTCATGCCATTGATGAAATTCCGGCGGATGTGGTGGACCTCAGGCGGGCAGGCGTATCGGAGGAAAATCTGATATCCCTTTACCTCTTCCTGGCATGCCTGGACTATCTGGAGGTGGAAACCCTCTTTACCTGTCCCTTTACCATTTCCAAAGGAAAAACGGAGAAAGGAAAGTCATCGGCTGCTATTTTGACCGATGCCGTTTCCACAGTGGGGAAAGAAGTGCCTGCCGAGGATGTGGATCCTTTTGCAGCAGCCATGCTGGAAGGTCTTTCGGCTGCCTTCATGCCCATGGACGGCAGGTTCCTTACGGACCGCACTGCCTATGGCAGTTCCAGCGCTGAAAAGCCGACAGGCGATAATACCCTGGCAGAATATCTGGGATATTTCACGGACCGTGGAGAGTCTGTCTTCAGCAGGCACATGAAGGTCTTTGGCATGAGCGCAGGATTGGATTTATAGGGCTTCTGACTGACCGCACCGGCATCTTCTATGGATGCCGGTGTATTTTTATGCTTTTTTTAAATAATTTGTAAAAAGGGGCTTGCCAAAAGAAGAAAAATGAGCTATAATCACTTTCGTCGCACGGCGGAAGTCCAAAGACAGGAAATGAGATCTTGACTGATTCAAAACTTCCTGTTGACAGAAATGTCACAATGTGATAAAGTATAGGACGTGACGTTGAGGGTCAAATCACTGAAAGATAAAATTTCAAGAAGTGACTTGACAAACGACGAAAGCAATGATAAAATAATATCGTTGCTAACAAATGCGGAAGTAGCTCAGTGGTAGAGCACAACCTTGCCAAGGTTGGGGTCGCGGGTTCGAGTCCCGTTTTCCGCTCCATAGTTAGTATCATCCGAGAGGATGTGCTATAGATTCCTGAATAGCTCAGCCGGTAGAGCGCGTGACTGTTAATCACGATGTCGCAGGTTCGAACCCTGCTTCAGGAGCCATAGGGGTATCGCCAAGCGGTAAGGCAACGGACTCTGACTCCGTCATGCGTAGGTTCGAATCCTACTACCCCTGCCAATGATCCATTAGCTCAGTCGGTAGAGCACTTGACTTTTAATCAAGGTGTCCCGCGTTCGAGTCGCGGATGGATCACCATATGTGGCCTGTTCGTCAAGTGGTTAAGACACCGCCCTTTCACGGCGGGTTCGCGAGTTCGAATCTCGCACAGGTCACCAATGTGGGCGATTAGCTCAGCTGGGAGAGCGTCTGCCTTACAAGCAGAATGTCAGCAGTTCGATCCTGTTATCGCCCACCAAACGGCCCGGTGGTGTAGTGGTCTAACATGCCGCCCTGTCACGGCGGAGATCGTCAGTTCAAATCTGATCCGGGTCGCCACAATTTTGCCTCGGTAGCTCAGTTGGTAGAGCAAAGGACTGAAAATCCTTGTGTCAACGGTTCGATTCCGTTCTGAGGCACCATATATGCGGCTGTGGCGGAATGGCAGACGCGCTACTTTGAGGGGGTAGTGATCTTTCGATCGTGTGAGTTCAAGTCTCACCAGCCGCACCACAATTTCCTAATTACTTGTTGTTTAACTTCATATGCGGTCGTGGCGGAACTGGCAGACGCGCTATCTTCAGGCGGTAGTGGAGTAATCCGTGAGAGTTCAAATCTCTCCGACCGCACCACTCAAAAATGAACTTCCAAGTGTTGAACTTGGAAGTTTTTTTGTGTCCAAAAAACTGGAAAGAAAATGTTTTTCTGCTGAGAGGTGTACAGGATTTTTTCTCCTCTTTGCCATATAATAAAAGGAAAAAGGAGGTTTCCATGCATTCGTCGGTCTACTTCTTCGCCTTAGGGCATTTGGCCACAGACTGGTCTCAGGGCGCCATACCGGCGCTGCTTCCCTATTTCATTGCCCGCTTCGGTCTTTCTTACCAGGAAGCAGGCCTGCTGGTTTTTGCCAATGTGCTCATTGCTTCTGTCATGCAGCCGCTCTTTGGTTATTATTCCGATAAGGTTTCCAAGCCCTGGTTTGTGCCGCTGGGCCCTCTGATCTGCGGGGCCGCTATTTCTTTCGCAGGCTTTGCCCCGGGCTATGCGTCCCTTTTTCTGTCAGCCCTCTGCTGCGGCATAGGCAGTGCCCTTTTTCATCCGGAAGCGGCCCTTATGGTGAATCGGATTTCCGGAAGCCGGAAAGGCCGGGCCATGGGAATCTTCTCTGTAGGCGGCAATGCGGGGTTTGCCATAGGCCCCCTTCTGGCAGGTTTCTGCGCCTACCGGCTGGGCATCCAGTCCCTCCTGATATTCGGTATCCTTAATGCGGTTATGGCATTTGCCATAGTCCGCTGCATGGCTTCCCTTCGCCCTGCCATGGCTATGGCGGAAAAGGAAGAAGCCCGGGTTCTTGGGGGAATGGAAAGAAAGAACGACTGGATATCTTTTGGAAAGCTGTCTGTATTGATACTGGCCCGTTCTCTTGGATTTACCTTAAGCAATACCTTCATCCCGCTCCTCTGGATTCACGTACTGGGGGCCACGGAAGGGGAGGGAACCACAGCGCTATCCATTCTTTTCGGGCTGGGGGCCTGCTTTACCTATCTAGGCGGTCTGCTGGCAGACAAAATGGGATTTTTGAAAATCATTCACCTGGCCTTTCTTTCCATGGTACCGGCCTATTTCCTTCTCACCCACACAGAAAACCTGGCATGGGCTTTTGTGCTTCTGATTCCGGCGGCCCTTTCCGTCTTTATGCCCTATAGTCCCATCGTTATCCTGGGGCAGACCTATCTGGGGAGAAATGCCGGCTTTGCCTCCGGCGTGACCCTGGGACTTTCTACCACCCTGGGCGGCATGGTTGCACCCCTGGTTGGCTGGGCAGCTGATATATGGGGCCTTCAGACAGCCCTCCAGATTCTCTGGGTGGCAGGCCTTATGGGAGCAGCCGTATCCTTCACTCTTCCGGCTGTGAAAAAAGAGGAATGACCTGTTTCAAACATAGAAGGTTTCATATGATATAATAAAAGAAATTTATACCTTATACCTATTTTTCAGTCACAGGAGGATATATGAACGCATTTGCAGCACTTGGGGTAGCAGAGGATTTGACAGCCCTTTTGAAACTGCAGGGGATTAAAATGCCCACCCCCATCCAGCAGGCTTCCATCCCGTCCATTTTTAAGGGAAAGGATCTGATTGGTCGATCCCAGACAGGCACCGGCAAGACCCTGGCCTACCTGCTTCCGGTTATCCAGCGGGTGGATAAGGACAGGGGCGCCACCCAGGTCCTCATCATGACCCCCACCCGGGAACTTTCCAAGCAGGTATTTGACGTATTCCGCCCCTTTGCTCTGAAGCTCGGTCTTGACGGCGTAGATATCATCGGCGGCAGGACCATTGAAAACCAGCTGCAGAAGCTGAAACGGGATCCACAGGTCATTATCGGTACCCCTGGCCGCCTTCTGGATCATATCCGGAGGAAAAGTCTGGACCTTTCCCAGGTGAAAACGGTAATCCTGGATGAGGCGGATCAGATGCTGGCCAATGGTTTCAGGGAAGATATCGAAGCTCTGGTGGATGAAACGCCGAAAAAGCGGCAACTTCTCCTCTTCTCTGCCACCATGCCGGACGAAGCGGTGCGGCTGGCAAGGAAATATATGAAGCATCCGGCTTTTATCGATGTTTCTGAAAAAACGGCAGCTTCCACAGTGGAACAGCGGGTCTATGAAACGACCAAACCAAGGAAGTTCAAGCTTCTGGTACGCCATCTGACGGAAATGAATCCCTACATGGCAGTGGTTTTCTGCAATACCAGGGAAGAAGCCCATGAAATTGCAGGCAAGCTGCAGGAAGAAACAGATTTCGTGGTTGATGAAATCCATGGCGACATGAGCCAGGGTCAGCGGAACCAGGTGATTCGTGAATTTGAAAAGGCGAAAACCCAGATTCTCGTGGCCTCGGATATTGCAGCCCGGGGGCTGGATGTGGAAGGCATTACCCACGTATTCAACTATGACATTCCCCGGAATCTGGAATACTATGTCCACCGCATCGGCCGCACCGGAAGAGCAGGAACAAAAGGTATTGCCATTACCTATGCCACCCCTGAAGATGGGAGTCTCCTTCGAAAACTGGAAAAATCCATTTCCGAAACCATTACCCGCTACGATGAAAAGGGAAATGTACGGCGCGTAAGACAGGGAAAACCGAAAAAGAAAGTGGTAACCCCCGGCATGTACAAGCCTACCAAGAAAAAGGAACATAAAGCTCTGGGCCACAAGGGAAAGAATATGCGCCAGAAGCGGAAGAAAGACAAAACGGATAAAAAAGGAAAAAAGAAATAAAGAAATAAAGAAATAATGGAAACCGTCCGGACATCCGGACGGTTTTTTCGCGGAGGGCTGGTGGAGAGTGAGACGGCTTTCCTCTATCCGCTTACCGAGGAATCCTATGCTTGAAAGAAATCAAAGACCACTGATTACCAGACAGCAGTCTTTCCTCCGGCTGATTGTTATGGGCAGAGGAATCGATATCGGCAGGTACCTGAATTCTTTGCTCTGGCTGGAATGACCGTGTGCTGCGGGCGGGTTATTCTGCAGCGCTGACTTCATATTCATTGCCTCGGCGGCAATCCGCAGCCCTTCGGCCCAAAGGGTCATTAACCTTTCTCATTGGACGCTGCCCCATGTGGTACAATATACCTATTGAGGTGATAGTATGTGTAAAAATAAAGACTGCATAAAACAGATGCTCTGGCTGATGGCGCTGACCATTCCCTGGGGACTGGGGGGATTTGTGGTTCACACGGCCTTTTCCCTGTCCCTGGGAATCCTTGTTTACTGGGCGGCAGGACTTCTGGTGCCTTTGATTTTCTACCTGGTGCAGAAGAAGGGCTGGGGCAGCGAGCTGGGAGGCCTTAGGGGTGCCGTTCACGGGCCTGTCTGGATTTCTCTGGTGATTGTAGAGATGGTGGTATTCTGGAATTATCTGCCCTCCATTGACCGGATATGGAAGACTTCCCCGGTTCCTGCGGCAGCAGCATCATTCCTGGTGCTTTCTTTCTTCGTTATCCTTGCATTCTTCCTGGACCGGTGGCTTTCTCTTATCTACGTCCGGCTGAAGGAGAAAAACACCCTGGCTGCCCGATGGCTGGGCTCAGCCTTTTTCAGCGGCCTTATCCCCGGCACGGCCATGATTTCCTTTCTGGGGCTTTACTATGCCGGCGGCATGCGGCTGGATCCCTTTACGGCCTCTTTCTTCCTCATGGAAATCTTCGGCTTTGTATTTTATGGGAAGATTCTGCTGGCTATGATGACTTTCGGAGTTTTCCTGTTTCTATCCCTTGAGGGGCCCCGGGGCGAGCGGGCGGTGACTTCTGTATTTTCAGCCATTTTCTGGCTCTTCCTCCTCTTCATTCCAGTGGTGGTTTCTTCCCGCATCACGGGAAGCGGCCTGTGGAGGGCTTACCTGGATCCTTCCTATCTTTCCGTATTTCCCTATCTTTCCGATCTCTGGCTTACCGGCCTTGCCCTTATGGGAGCCCGGCGGCTTACGGCATGGATTTTCAGGTAGAGAAGTGTTGACAAATAAAATTTGTTCGCTATAATAATTGTTGGCAGATAGAGGGGCTCTGCTTTGCCGGTATCGGAAAAGAACCGGACCGCAGAGTGAGTATATCGCTAAGTTTACGGCTTATATCTCGATGAGAGTAAGAACGGAGGTTATCAAATGGAAAAAGTTAATCATGCACCCCAGGAAAATCACGTATTTTTAAGTATCCGTCAGCTCACCGTATCCGGTCTTCTGGCAGGAATTACCATTTTCCTGGGCCTTACGGGGTACGGATTTATTCCCCTGATTGTAATGAATGCCACCATTCTTCATATCCCCACCATTATCGGTGCCCTGGTGGCAGGACCGAAGGTAGGAGCGCTGGTGGGATTCCTGTTCGGACTCTTCTCCTTCATCCAGACCCTGCGGGCGCCAAGTCTGCTTCTGCAGTTTGCCCTGCAGTACAATCCTTTCTATGATGCTTTCATCTGCATCGTTCCAAGGGTGTGCATCGGTCTCTTTGCATGGTTCCTTTATAAACATATGCCCGGCAGGGAAGGCATTCGTGTTGGTATTGCCGCTGTAGGCGGATCTCTCTGCAACACCGTCCTCTTCCTGGGTTCCTTCTTCCTTCTGGTAGGTGCTCCCTATGCAGCATCCAAGGGGATTTCTGTGGAAGCTGTCGGTGCAACCATTATGGGTATCGTTGGCATGAACGGTGTACCGGAAGCCATTGTTTCCGGTGTCATCATTGTACCGGTGGTGACCATGCTGAAAAAATCGGGCTGGAAGATGAAATAAAATGAGAAGACTGCAGGCAGGTGCCTGCAGTTTTTTTATGGGGAGACAGGTATGAAAGTGCTGATTGACGGCGACGGCTGCCCGGTGATTGCGGAAACGGAAAGGGCGGCCGCTCTCTATGGGCTGGAGGTCCTTATATTCTGCGATACCAGCCATCTCATCTCTTCCAGGACAAGCCGGGTCATTCTGGTGGATCAGGGACGGGATGCGGCGGACTGGGCTATTATTTCCGCTGCGAAGAAGGGGGACCTGGTGATTACCCAGGACTATGGACTGGCATCACTTGTCCTTTCCAGAAAGGCCTACGGGTTTCATCAGAATGGATGGCAGTACAGGGATGAAAATATAGAATCCCTTCTGATGGAACGGTATGAGGCGGGAAAGGCCAGGCGCTCAGCCAGGAATCATCTGAAAGGGCCGCCCAAGAGGGACAAAAGACAGAATGAACTCTTTTTCCAAAGACTCTGCGCATTTTTGGAAAAGGTAAAAGACAAATAAAAAGGATGCGGCATTTGCCGCATCCTTTTTATTTGCTGCCATCAGGCTTCGTCTTTGCCCCGGAGCCGTTCATCGCATTTGGCAATGAGGGCGGCAGAGTCTACTCCTGCGTCCCGGCACATGGTGCCGATGGTGGTCTTCATGTCAGAAGGCATGGCAATCTTTTCTTCCTGGAAAACGGGAAGGAGCTGGGGATACATGGTGAGAATGGTTTCCATGGGGGTATCATTGGTGAGAAGGGGTTTCTTGTACTTGTCTGCAATGAACTCATTCATTTCACCGATGATTTCAAATACATCCATACCATGGGACTGGGCGGCCTGCCACAGGTTTTCATCGTAGGAAACAAAGCAGCCTACACAGGACATGCCGTATTCCATAAGGAAGGGTCCCATTTCCGGATAGACTTCAATAATCTGCATGATATTGTTTTCCGGGCGGACGAAATCTCCTTCCTTCAGAGGCGGCACATCGGGGGATGCGAAACCGCCGCCGTAATAATCGCCGGCTTCTCCCTCAGAAGCGCCGGGCATGGTATTTCCAAGCACCGCATCCCGGAAGGCTTCATAGCCCATGTTGTCAATAAATTCTTCCATGGACTGGTAATTTTCATGTTCCAGGTAGTAAGTGCAGGCTTTGGTCATAATGGAAAGGGCATCGGAAGGGAACTGGGCGAAGGCGAAGAAGGTCTTCTTTCCGGTGTAAATATCCCAGCCGTCGGACATGCCTACGGAACGGAT
This sequence comes from Dialister succinatiphilus YIT 11850, assembly GCF_000242435.1. GTDB lineage: Bacteria > Bacillota > Negativicutes > Veillonellales > Dialisteraceae > Dialister > Dialister succinatiphilus. The sequence goes on from NZ_JH591187.1 coordinate 17,092, forward strand.
GGGAAGCGGTGTGGTCATGGTGCAGGTCAGGATGCAGGAAGGCCAGGAACCAAAAGCCAGAAGGCCCAGGTCCTTCAGCGTATCTTCCACATCATCCTTTGCCAGTCCGGAAATGATGGGACGGCCCTTGGGGTCAAGGATATAGGTGCCCTCATGCTTTTCGGCCACCTCTTTCATTTTGTGCTTAAATTCATTCCGTCCTTCTGCAATGTCAGGAATGAAATCGATTTCAAGGGAAAAGGTCAGATTATCTGCTGTCATACATAAGCTCCTTTCAAGAGGATGGATTCTATACATTCATACTTTTCTATCTTATCACGGACCGGCTGTTTAAGCAATACAGGAATGAGGTTTCCTGTTGATGTGAAAGGCGATGGGGCCATGACAGGCAGGAAACTATGAGCGAAGAGTTTCCTGTGGAAAAGAAACACAGTGGGACCAGGGTGGACAGCGAACTATTCCTTTTCCCCTCAAACATGGTACAATATATCAAATCCATCTGTGTTCTTCTCAGGGAGGCAGGAACATGAAAAATTGGAAGAAAAAACTGACAGCAGCCATGCTGGCAGCGGTATGTCTTACGGGGGCAGCTGCGCCGGTGACGGTGGAAGCAGCCACTACGACCCAGAAGATTCTTTACGGAGCGGCGGCTCTCCTTTTTATTTCCAGCTATTATACCCGCATGGATGATAAAGCGGGGATGCAGCTTCTGGACCAGTGCCAGCAGCAGACAGGCGTGTATGAATCGGCAGAAGCGGATAACCGGGTGCAGTCCATTTATGAAAATATACGGAATACCGGCGCCGTGGAGCGGAATTACAATGTCTATGTGTCCCCCAGCGAGGACATCAATGCCTTCATGAGCCTGGGCGGCGTGCTCTGTGTCAATAAAGGCTCCCTGGATGCCTTTGACGATGATGAGCTGGCCTATGTGATGGCCCATGAAATTTCCCACGGCGAAAAGCGGCATAACGTGAACGGCGTGAAGAAGAGTGTAGGCCTGATTACGGCGCTGGATATTTATCTTGGCAGTGATGCGTCCTACGGCGAATATCTCCTTGGAAATATTGCGGCCAACTATGTGGCCAATGCGGTATTCACCAAGGACCAGGAAAAAGAGGCGGATGATATGGGCTTCCAGTACCTTGTGGAAGCGGGCTACAACCCCGGCGGCGGAGCAGCCTCCATGCAGGTGCTGAAGGATAAGTACGGCGAAAGCTCTCCCTCCGGCATCAAGGCGGTGCTGGCACCGGGCAACCACCCCAAAACCAGCGACCGTATCAATAAGAACCTGAAATGGATGAAGCAGTATTCCGGCGGCCATGTGGATGTGAAGGACGGCTGGATCGTGGTGAATGGTGAAAAGGCTTTCCAGCCATCTGCCGCAGGCCGCTATACCGATAAGGAGAGGACCTTCCTCACGGCGGGCAAACTGGACAGACTCTACCATGCGGGCCATGTACCGGATGCGGTGATCCAGGATGATACCATTTACTGTGGAAATACGGCGGTGTACAGCCTGTCATCTGCAGAAGATGGAAAGCTCTATGTGGCAAACCTGAACAAAGGGATTGCCAAAGACCGGGGCGAAGCAGTACAAAGTGATTTTGACATCGATTCCCGAAGAAAAAAGATAGAAAAGAAAGCAAAGGCCGGGAAGCAGAATGGCGGCAGCGTTGAAAACGAAGTACAGGCAGGCGCCATTCCAGAAGCCGGCTGACAGGATTGACAGTACTGATTTACTCATGAAATCTGCTTTTATAAGAAATTATATGAAGTGGCATCATGGGATTCCCATGGCATAACACGTAAGGCATCAAAGCAGTGAGGGGTAAATCTGTGCTTTCGCAGAAAGGATTGTATGAATTAAATTATGAAGAAATTATTGGCTCTCCTTGTTTTGGCGGTTGTATTTGCAGGCGTGGCTTTCGGCATTCTGGCTCTCATTACCCCGGAGCCTCCCAGAAAACCGGAGCTGCCGGCTCCGCCGAAAACGGGAGCCGTAGCGGCGGCCTTGGTGGACGGTAATTCGGGAGAACTCCTGGCAGAGAAAGAAGGTACCCTGAAGGTGTATCCTGCCAGTACTACCAAGATTCTGACCTGTATCATCGCTCTGGAAGAGGGGAAGGACAAACTGGATCAGAACGCAGTGATTACTCAGCGGGCCATGAAGCAGGACGGCACAAACCTGGGAGTCCGCCCGGATATGCCTTTGTCCCTGCACCAGATGCTCTACGGCATGATGCTTATTTCCGGCAATGATGCCGCTGTGGCCACAGCGGAAACGGTGGGCGGCTCCTATGACCGCTTCATTGAAATGATGAATGAAAAGGCCGCATCCATCGGCGCCAAAAATTCTCATTTTGCCAACCCCAATGGCCTTACAGACCCGAATCATTACACCACAGCTGAGGATATGGCAAAGATTGCAGTCTACGCCATGAAGAATTCTGATTTCAGGGATATTGTAAAGAGAAAGACCTATCCCATGACCTACAAAAATGGCATTTACCGGAATGTGGCAAACCGGAATGAATTCCTTTCCAGCGGCTACGAAGGAGCCAACGGCATTAAAACGGGCATGACCGAGGCTGCCGGTGACTGCCTGGTGGCCTCAGCAGAAAGGGATGGACAGCTGATGATTGCAGTGTTCTACAATGATCCCAAACGGTGGCAGGATGTGAAGACCTGGATGGACTACGGCTTTGCCGCTGCCAAGGTGGAAAGGGAATATCATGAGGCACTGGCAGCAGAACCCTCTATTTATAAATTTGTGAACCGCATGCTGGGAAAGGAGCCGAAGGAAGTGAATGGTTAAAAAGAAAAAAGCTCCCTTCCTGAAGCGCCTTTTTCCAGGAAGCCCGGTGCTGCGCATTATCTTTGTGGTAGTTACCCTGATTACGGCCATTGTGGTGGTGCAGAATGCATACCATTACATCAGAATCAGACAGCAGGAAGCGCAGCTTTTCCAGGAACGAGATAAACTGGCCCAGGAAAAGCAGGAACTGGAAACAAAGAAAGAGGAACTGGAAGATCCGGCCAAACTGGAGAAAAAAGCCCGGGATGACCTGGGCCTGGTGAAACCGGGAGAAGTGCCTTATGTGCGATGAACAAAAAGACTGCGAGAAAATGGTCAGCCATTTTCTCGCAGTCTTTTTGTTTCCTTACCATTCCGATGCGTGGTCAAGGAGCCAGCCGCCGGCAGTGCAGGCCGGGCAGATACAGTATTTTACGCCCTTATCCTTTGCCTCATGGGCAGCCTTTGCCAGATTTCTGGCAGTATCGGCGCCCAAAAATGCAGCACCCTCTTTTGATTCAAAGAAAGGAATCACATGGTCGATGGAGTTCACATCTTCCTTCAGTTCCTTCTTCAGCAGAACAGCGGCTTTCTCTTCATCCGCTGTTCCGGCGGCATCCAGGTATGCCTGACATACCTTTTTCAGCCCGCTGTAGCAGCTGGGCGCATTCATGACTTCTTTCACCTTGTTTACGATTTCTTCTTTTGCCATAAGAATCATCCTTTCTGTTCAAACATCATATGAGACGTGGCTTCTGCAGCCACCGTGCCGTCCTCGTGGAGTACCCTGGCTTCCATCACCGACAGGGGTCCTTTCCGCCGGATTTCGCGGCACACAACTTTCACTGTTTCTCCAATGAGCACGGGCGTGCGGAAACGGGTTTCCATTTTTCCCGTATAGGCGGGAATGCCGGTATTCAAAAAGAGATAGTTGCCCATGACTTCGTCCATGAGGGTCATAATCAGGCCGCCGTGCATGCGGTCATTATAGCTCTGGTGTTCATGGGAGGGGGTAAAGAAGGCAAGACAGCCGCTGGGAATGGAAAAGAAATGGAGATGAAGCCCCAGAGGGTTTTCCTTCCCGCAGGCAAAGCACATACTGTAGGCCGGTCCGCCGGACAGTTCGGTAAGGGGGCGGCCCAGCTTCTCCTCTTCTTCATGAAGAAGCTCCTTTTCCCTCACGTTTAAGGGGTATGGTTCCTTCTGATTCATATAAAGCCTCCTTCAGAGATGCAGCAGCTTTCTCTTTTTATTATAGCATGATGAAACAGAGGGAAATAAAAAAACTGCGGATATTCCGCAGTTTCAAGTGGGTTTTTCTGCTTCTCAGAAACGGTCCAGCAGGTGGTAGCCTTTTCCTTTGAGGAAGGCTTCTGTTTCCGATTCAGTGGTGGAGAATACAGCAATAGGGGAGCTGGTCTGGCGGTCGAAGGAAATATAGAGATAGCGGATCATGACATTGGCATTCTGCAGGTCCGAAAGGATATGGTCCAGGGTGCCGGGCTTATCGGATTTCATATCTACAGCCAGTACCAGGTCTACCCGGCACTGATATCCTTCTTTTTCCAGCGCTTCACTGGCCTTGTCGGACTGATCTACAATGAGTCGGATAATGCCGAATTCGGCACTGTCTGTGGCCAGCATGGTATAAATATTGATGTCGTTCCGGGCGAGAATAGAAGTGATTCGGCTCAATGCGCCCTTTGTATTAGCAGCGAAAATGGAAACCTGGTGTAACATAATATCCTCCTTCATCAGAGCCTTCCGCTCTGTTTATTACAGTGATTTTATCATAAATGGCAGAAAGGAGATAGGGGAGAAATGAATGGATGCTGCCGGCGCCATTCCAGGCCGTTCATGGCGACAAAACTTTACAAATTTATTTCAAAAATCCTATTGACTTTTTTCATCAAGGCAGTATAATATCAACCATAACACGAAAGAACGAATGGCAAGGATCGGGATAAGTATCGTGCAGAAGGTTTCAGAGAGCTGACGGCTGGTGCAAGTCAGTACGAAGCAGGATACAAGCTCACCCGGGAGTTTCGGAAGTGAACCAAGTAATTTTCGACGCCGCCTGCGTTACAGGCATGACAAGCAATGATCGGGACAAGGAATATATTGGTCCATGGCACAGAGAGCCGGCGGATGGTGCAAGCCGGTGCATTCCAGTATTGACTATCACCTGTGAGCCCCTTGGTTGAACGTAGTAAACCGAGGCGTCTGTCCACGTTACGGATATAAGCACAGAGTATAATGTAGGGTGGTACCGCGCATGTCGCCCCTATTTCCGAAAGGAAATAGGGGCGTTTTTTGTAGGACCTCTTTTCATAAACCTCTTGCTTCATGAGTGATAAATACAGGGTGGTACCGCGGATTCCAATTCGCCCCTGCTGCAATGACGCCAGATTGCAGCAGGGGCGTTTTTTTAATCCATTCGTTCTTTCATAGAAATGAAGGCCTGGCCTTCTTATTTTGGAAAGGGGATTGAAGATCGTGTTTTTTCAACAGCTTGTCAACGGTTTAACGCTGGGAAGCGCCTATGCGGTCATTGCCATCGGCTATACGCTGGTATTCGGCGTATTGAACATCGTCAACATGGCACATGGCGGCATCTTTATGATCGGCGCTTACATCGGCCTGCTTCTCGTAACAGAAGCGGGACTGGGCATTTTCCCGGCACTCATTGGTGCCATGATTGGCGGCGCCGTATTAGGGTATGGACTGGAAATCTTTGCACTCCGTCCGCTCCGCCGCCGCAAAGTGACTCATCTGGCTCCATTAATCAGTACTATCGGTGTGTCCACATTCCTGGAAAGTGTGGCACTTATGGTATGGGGTCCGCAGACCCGTTCTTTCCCGGCTGCTTTCGGGAACGGTCTGATGGACTTCGGCGTATTTAAGATTTCCGGCATCCAGATTATTTCCCTGGGTACCGCTGTGGTTCTCATGGCTCTCCTTACGGTGATGCTGAACAAGACAAAAATCGGCAAAGCTGTGAGAGCCACTTCTGAAAATGCGGAGACCGCCGGTCTTCTGGGTATCAATACCAGCCGCATCATTACCTTTACCGTCATGCTGGCTTCTGCCTTAGGTGCTGCAGCCGGTGTCCTCATCGGACTTTCCTTCAACGCCATCGAACCAACCATGGGTACTTCCATGGGCCTTAAAGGTCTGGCAGTCCTCATCATGGGCGGCCTGGGCAATGTAGAAGGCGCTATGGCCGGCGGCTTTATCCTCGGCATTGCTGAAGTCTTTGCCGTAGCTTATGGCTCTTCCACCTATCGTGATGCTGTGGCATTCGGCATTATTATCCTGATTCTCTTCATTCGCCCTGAAGGCTTGTTCTCCAAGGCAGGCAAAGGAGGCAGACCGTAATGGATGAAATTTTAAATGGCTACTTCCTGCAGGTATTCACCTTTGTATGCATTAACATTATCCTGGCACTCACCGTCTACATGACCGTGTGCACCGGTATCCTTTCCCTGGGCAATGCAGGCTTTATGAGCCTGGGGGCTTACACTTCCGCAATTGTTACCACCCAGTATGGCGTACCTATGCCTGTGGGCATTGTATTAGGCGGTCTTTTCGCCACTTTGATTGCATTGATTATCGGTCTTCCGACCATTCGTCTTCGCGGCCTTTACCTGGCCATTGCCACCATGGGCTTTGGCGAAGTGGTTCGAGTGATTGCCCTGAACCTTGACATCACCCACGGTGCTTTGGGTTTCTCCGGCATTCCTTCCATGGCCAGCGTTCTCTCTGACTATGCCAGCGACATGGGCCTTCTGGATGCTCTGGAAATTGATTCCCAGACCGGCGGGCAGCTTCTGATGAACATTGTTCTCCTCATTATCGTAGTGGCAGTAGTAACCTTCTGGTATCGCCTGGAACATTCCCGCATCGGCCGTGCCTGGGCTGCGGTAAAGGCAGATGAATATGCTGCATCCCTCACCGGCATCAATGTGGTGGAATACAAGATGATGGCCTTCCTCTTCAGTGCTTTCTTCGCCGGTGTAGCCGGTGCCCTCTATGCCCATGCGACCTTCTTCATCAGCCCCACCGACTTCTCCTGGAACAAGGTGGTTGATATCCTGGTTTACACCGTATTCGGCGGCAGCAACGTACTTTGGGGCTCCGTCCTGGGCGCTACAGTGCTTACCATCGTTCCGGAATCTCTCCGTGCCATGGCAGAATACAGAGATATCATCTACGGCCTCATGCTGGTAGCCCTCATGGCCTTCCGTCCTGACGGCATCCTGTCCTATGATGCGGTGAAATGGATTTCCCGCAAATTCAGCAAAAAGCAGAAAGCCTCTGCAGAAGGAGGAAACCAGTAATGCTTCTTGAAATGAAAAACGTAGTGAAACAGTTCGGCGGCCTTACCGCTGTTTCCAATATGTCCTTCTCCGTAGAAAAAGGAGAAATCTTCGGCGTCATCGGACCAAACGGCGCCGGCAAGACCACCATTTTCAACCTGATCACCGGCGTATACCAGGTGACGGAAGGGGATATCCTCTTTGACGGCCAGTCCATCGAAGGGAAGAAACCCTACCAGATCATCAACATGGGTATTTCCCGTACCTTCCAGAACATCCGCCTTTTTTCCGGCATGACTGTACTGGAAAACATTCTGGTCGGTCATCATGACCGGCTGAAATCCGGTCTTCTGGCCAGCTTCCTCCACACCTCTTCCCAGAAGAAGGAAGAAAAGGAAGCCCGCCAGCAGGCGCTGGAACTCCTGCGGTTTGTAGGCCTTGAGGCAGATGCGGACCGTCTGGCCACTGAACTTCCTTACGGCAAACAGAGAAAACTGGAAATCGCCAGAGCTCTGGCCACCCAGCCCAAACTCGTCCTTCTGGACGAACCGGCAGCCGGCATGAACGACAGCGAAACCGCAGCTCTCACTGAGCTGATTCACAATATTCGCGAAAAATTCGGCACCACCATTATCCTCATTGAACACGACATGCACCTTGTCATGAGCCTCTGTGACCATGTCATGGTAGTCAACTTCGGTAAGAAACTGGCTGAAGGGGTACCGGAAGAAGTACAGAACAACCCAAAGGTTATTGAAGCTTATCTCGGAAAGGAGGATGAATGATGCTTCTTGAACTGAAAAATGTAGAAGCTGCCTATGGCAACATTAAAGCGTTAAAAGGCATCAACCTCTCCGTACCGGAAGGGAAGATCGTAACCCTTATCGGCGCCAACGGTGCCGGTAAGTCTACCACCATGAAAACCATTATGGGTATCATGAAACCCATTGCCGGTGATGTTCTCTTCAAAGGAGAATCCATCGCAGGCATGAAGACCCACAACATTGTAAGAAAAGGAGTAGTCCTCGTTCCGGAAGGTCGTCAGATTCTTCAGAATATGACAGTCCGTGAAAACCTGGAAATGGGTGCCTACCAGAGAAATGACGCAGAAGGAATCAAGGAAGACCTGTCCAAGGTTTTTGAACGGTTCCCCCGCCTCTTTGAAAGACAGGGCCAGTTCGCCGGTACTCTTTCCGGCGGCGAACAGCAGATGCTGGCCATTGGCCGCGCCGTTATGGCCAAGCCGGAAGTCATGCTTCTGGACGAACCGTCCATGGGCCTGGCTCCTCTGGTGGTACAGCAGATCTTTGATGTTATCAAAGACATTAACAAAATGGGTACTACTGTTCTTCTTGTAGAACAGAATGCGCGTAAAGCTCTCCAGATTGCCGATTATGCCTACGTTATGGAAACAGGCAAAATCGTCATGGAAGGCCCGGCGCAGGAAGTTGCCAGCAACCCGGATGTCATGGCGGCATATCTGGGCGGCAAGAAGAAACAGTGACCAATATAACAGCCGTTCAGGTTGTAACACGATCCGGGAAAAGGGACAGAGAAATCTGTCCCTTTTCTCTTTGCTAAAAAAGAACATAAAGTGGGCAGTGCTTTGCGGACAGGTCTGAAATTCAAAATCTCAAATCTCAAATCTCTCTCTTCTGAACCATCCTATGGGGTATGGTATAATAAAAAGTAACTTTATGCGAAATTCCGATTTTCCCATGATGGGAAAATCCTGCTGATTTCTGCTCCGGCAGAAGGAGGAACAATGAAGAAGAAACTGGTTATTATTGATGGCAGCAGTCTTTTATACCGCGCCTTTTTTGCCCTGCCGCCGACTATGACATCGCCGGACGGGACGCCTACCAATGCCATATACGGGTTCCTGCGCATGCTTTTGGGCCTGTACCGGGATCTGGACCCGGAGTACATGGCAGTCACCTTTGATAAGGACCGCCATACGTTCCGTACCGATATGTTTGCCGATTATAAGGCCACCAGAAAGCCGGCGCCGCCGGAGCTCATTCCCCAGTTTGATCTGATTCTGGATGTGCTTTCCGTGCTGGGGGTAGCGGTATACAGCATTCCCGGCTATGAAGGGGATGATATCCTGGGCACTTTATCTGCCCGCTATGAAAAGGAGCTGCCGGTAGATATCGTCACCGGCGACAGGGATGCCCTGCAGCTTTCCAGCAGCCGCACCACGGTGCTTCTGACCCAGAAGGGAATCACCCATATGGCCGTCATGACGCCGGAGGCAGTTTATGAAAAGTACCACATTACCCCCTCCCAGGTCATTGATATGAAGGCCCTCATGGGGGATACGGCGGATAATATTCCCGGAGTCCCCGGCATTGGAGAGAAGACGGCCCTGGGGCTTCTGACGGAGTACAAGGATCTGGATAATCTTTATGCCCATGTAGATGAAATCAAGGGAGCCCGGGGAAAGAAGCTCACCGCCCATAAGGATATGGCCTACTTATCCTACAAGCTGGCCACCATCAAGCGGGATGTACCTGTGGATGCTTCACTGGAGGATATGAAGCAGCCTGTACATGTGGCAGAAATGAAGGAGCTTTTTGGAAAACTGGGAATCAACCTTTTAAAAGAGTTCGCTGCACTTCCCCGTTTCCAGGAATTGTCCCAGGTGAAGAAGGAGGAAAGCGAAGAAGTTCTTCCGCCTGTGGAAATCTGGAATCCCGCTGTCTCCTTTAAAGGAAAGACCGCTGCTCTCTGGGTCCATCTGTCCGGCAGGGCGCCTTTCTTCAAGGCGGAAGAGGTGGTGGCTGCTGCTGACGGCCATGCCTGGCTGGTGGAGGCGGACCATTTCGGCCCTGCTGCCAAGGCACTGAAAGAGGCAGAGGCTGTGGTGGTGGAAGACAGCAAATCCCTTCTTGAGTCGGATTTTCCTGCAGAAGACCTTCCTTTCTTTGATATGTCCCTGGCAGCGTACCTTCTGGATCCCACCAGGGTGACCTATCCCTTGTCCTATATGGCCGGCCTTTTTGAAAAGCCGGTGATTTATCCCGATGATTTGGATGATATGAAGGAGAAGGGCTGCTGCATTACCCTTTTCCTGGCTTCCCTCTATGAAGATGCAAAGAAGAAGCTGGAAAAAAACGGGGTGCTGTCCCTGTTCCGAAAGGTGGAGCAGCCGCTGGTGCCGGTACTGGCAGCCATGGAGAAAGCAGGCATTGCCACAGACCAGGAAAAATGGAAGACTGTCAAAGAAGAAATGGAGAAGGAAGAACGGCTTCTCATGAAGGATATCTTCACTGAAGCCGGGGAATCCTTCAATCTCAATTCTCCGAAGCAGCTGGGCCATATTCTTTTTGAAAAAATGGGTATGCCTGCAGGGAAAAAGACGAAAACCGGCTATTCTACCGCCGCCGATGTGCTGGAGGAGCTGGCTCTGTCCTATCCTATGGTGAAGAATATTCTTCGCTATCGCAGTCTGGCCAAACTGGTTTCCACCTATCTGGAGGTCCTGCCGCAGCTGATTCGTCCGGAAACAGGACGCATTCACACCTCTTTTAACCAGACTGTCACCGCCACAGGCCGGCTTTCCAGCTCGGATCCGAACCTGCAGAACATTCCGGTACGCACGGAGGAAGGAAAGAAAATCCGCTCTCTCTTCGTGCCGGGAAAAGGCTATGACTGCTTTATTTCCTCCGATTATTCCCAGGTGGAGCTCCGGGTGCTGGCCCATATGTCAGGCGACGAAAGTCTGATCAAAGCCTTTCTGAACAGGGAAGATATCCATAGAAGAACGGCGGCAGAGGTGCTGGGCATTCCTTTTGAAGAGGTAACACCGGAGCAGCGCTCTCATGCCAAAGCCGTTAACTTCGGCATCATCTACGGCATCAGCGATTTCGGCCTGGCCAGGCAGCTGGGTATTCCAAGAAAACAGGCGGCCAGCTATATCGAGGCCTACTTCAAGCGCTACCCCAGTATTCATGATTTCATGCATTCCATGGTGGAAAAAGCAAAGGAAACGGGGCGCGCCGTCACCCTCTTTGGAAGGTATCGGGAACTGCCGGATATTAACAGCAAAAACTTCAACCGCCGCTCCTTCGCCGAGCGGACAGCCATGAACACCCCTATCCAGGGTACGGCGGCGGACATCATGAAAATGGCCATGATTGAAGTGTACAAAAAGATGAAGGCAGGCGGCTATAAGAGCCGGGTGCTCCTTCAGGTACACGATGAACTGGTGGCAGAAGTGGTGAAGGAGGAAAAGGAAGAAATCGCAGCCCTTCTGAAGGAAACCATGGAGTCTGTGGTGAAGCTGAAGGTTCCCCTGGTGGCTGATGTGAATGAAGGAAAGAACTGGGCGGAGACGAAATAGTGAGCTAGTGGACTAGTCCACTAGCCCACTAGTCCACTAGTCCATTAGCAGACATTTTATAAAAAGGAAGTATTATGTATCGTATCGGTTTAACGGGAGGCGTCGGCAGCGGCAAGAGCACGGTGTCCTCCTATATGCATGAATTAGGCATTCCCGTGATTGACGGGGATAAGCTGGCCCGGGAGGCAGTGATTCCCGGGAGCCTGGCCATGAACCGGCTGAGGGAAGTCTTCGGTCCCCATATTTTCCTTCCCGACGGGTCGCTGGACCGGCTGAAGGTGGGGGAAATTGTTTTTAACGATGAAGAAAAGCGACAGAAGCTGAACGGCATCATTCATCCCTACATCTGGTACCGCACCAGGGAAGAGCTCATCCGGGCCCAGGAAGATGGGTTTCCAGTGGTGGTGCTGGATATGCCGCTCCTTCTGGAAATCAGCTGGCAGCTCAGGGTGGAAGAAGTATGGCTGGTGGAAGTGCCTCTGGAGGTGCAGATTGCCCGGGTCATTTCCCGGGACGGTTTCACCAGGGAGCAGGTGATGGAGCGCATCCGGAAGCAGATGCCTACCACGAATAAAATGAATTACGCAGACGTGATTATCGACAACAGCCGCTCGGTGGAAGATACCCGGCGGCAGGTGCGGGAAGCACTGAAGCATGTACCGGGATTTCAATTTCCCAAAGGAATGGAAGAAGTATGAGAGTCGCATTGAAACGCAGAAAAAAAGAGGTACAGAGACACCAGGGAAACACCGGCGCCATGGTGTTTACTCTTTTGACTGCGCTTCTTTGCGTGCTTACCCTTCTTCTTACCGATAATATCCGCTTCCTGAAGCCCAGCGAGCAGGTGTCCCATATTATCGTGCAGTGCGCCGATGAGGAGCATATTTCCGCAAGCCTTCTGGAAGCAGTGATACGGACGGAAAGCAAATTCAATGAAAAGGCGGTATCCCATGTAGGCGCCGTGGGCATGATGCAGCTCATGCCGGAAACGGCCCACTGGATTTCCGAGCAGAGCGGTCTGCCTTCAGACAACCTGGCCAGTCCGGAGCAGAATATCCCCCTGGGCGCCTGGTATCTGAATTATCTTTTGAAACAGTACCATAACAATGAAGTCTTTGCGCTGGCAGCTTATAATGCAGGCCGGGGCAATGTGGATGAGTGGATTGAGAAAAATCACTGGCCGGAAGGATTTTCCGACATGGACAAGATTCCCTTCCCGGAAACCAGGGAATTTGTGAAATCCGTGGTTTCCGCAAGGGACCGGCTGGAAGCGGAAAAGAAAGGAACATAGTATGGGAAAAGAGGATAAGCTGGAACAGGAAAGGGCAGAAAGGCGTCAGAAATTCCTGGACTGGGACATAGAAAAGGAGCTGCCTTCGGATATAGAAGGGTATAAGCTGAAGCCGCTGGACCGGCAGGAGGGGCGCATTTATTTTGCCTTCTGCTGGGAAAATGAAAAAAACGGCTGGCAGGTGAGGGCTCTTTTTGATGAGGAAACCATGGATTACATGGTGAAATCGGATCTGCGCATGATGATCCTGACAGAAATCGAGCTCATTACCGGTGATTTTGAAGAATTTAAAAGAAATATGAAGCTCCTCACACCCCGGTATATTGCCAGGGAACTGGTGCATAGGGAAAATGTATCGGTGCTGGTGCGGGGAAAGGGGTTCATGGTGTGGGATTACAGTCAGTTCTTCCCGCCCGTCATCGGCCACTATGAACGGATTATCGAACCGTCCCGTCCTCTCCTGGGGCTCAATGGCTCCTATATTATCGCGTCCTATGAATGCAGGGAAAAGGAAACAGGCATCCTTTTTTTCTACAATGTATACAGAGATGAATATTACGGCGAACTCAGGGCCAAAGGTATTCCCGGCATTATTCATCAGTATGATGCCAAAACCATACAGGACCTGGAAAAGACCATCAAGGCCCATTTGGAAAAGGACCTGAGTGAGCTGTATGAGCATCCGGAGATTCCGGACTGAAAGCAGTTTCAGATACCAAGGCATAACCGTTGATTTCATGGAAGGGGAGAAGGTCATGAAAAGCAGTGAAGAAGTGGTGATGGCCTATGTACGGCAGCTGGAAGACATGGAAGAAGAAGTTTCCCGGCTTTTGAGCGAGAATCGCATACTGAAAGGAAGACTGGAGGGAGCCCGGAGAGCTGGCACGCCCATCGATTCGGAGCTCCTCTCTGCGGGGAAGGAAAAGGATCTCTATCCCGGCGAACGGCACGAAATTCTCATGGATATTTTGAAATCGGTGAGGAAGGACATGAAGGACGGCACTCGGCGGGCCGATATTTTAGATGACCTCATCAAGGCCAATCCGGTGAGCGGTGAACCGAAACGGCGCTCGGAAGCGGTGAAGGTGGCGCTGAAGGGGTACCGCGGACTGGATGATAATACGAAACGAAAGCTGGCGGTCCTTGGCATTGAAGGAAACGAAAAGCACAGCAAGCACTATATTTTAAGATATTACGGTGATTCCCGGTACATGGTGACCATGACCGCCTCCGGCAGCGATGCGGGACGGGGCGGATTGAATCTGGCCAGTGACGTGGTTCGGAATTTCTTCTGACAGGAGGAACTCATGAGAATCCTGATTTTCGGCATAGGCGGTATCGGAGGCTTTGCAGGCGGCGCCCTGGCAGGGACAGGGAGTGATGTGTATTTCTACGTTCGGGGAAAGAACCGGGAAGCCATAGAAAAAGAAGGACTTCATGTGACATCAGAGCTTCTGGGCGATTTCACTGTGCATCCCAAAGGCATGGGACAGGATGGAAAGGCCCTGGGGAAGATGGATGTCATTCTTCTGGCCTGCAAGGGAAACGGACTGGCAAAGGCCTGCCATGACATGGCGCCCATGGTAGCAACCCACACGGTGGTGGTGCCTCTTCTGAACGGCGTCCTTGTGTCGGACCTCATGGAGCCCCTTCTTCCGCCCTGCTTCATAGCCGATGGCACCATCCGTGTCTTCAGCCATCTGGAAAAGCCGGGTCATGTGGTGCAGACGGCAGGCAGCGGACAGGTGGTGATGGGCATGAAAGACGGCAGGGATCTGCCCCTTCTCCATGAACTGGCAGCCCTTTTGCAAAAATCGGGCATTCCGGCCAAAGTGACCCATGATATCCGGCTGGACAGCTGGGAAAAATACGCCCTCATGGCAGCCAACAGTGCCCTTTTCTGCCTTTTTGACGGTCCTGCAGGAAAAGTGCGGCGCCAGAAAAACTATAGACAGGTGGTGGCAGAAACAGTGGGAGAAGTGATTGCCATGGCCAAAGTGCAGGGCGTCATCATTCCTCCGGCCTATAAGGAAGACTATCTTCGTCTCTTTGATTCCCTCCCTGACGACACCGTTACCTCCCTGTATCGGGACCTGAAGGATGGAAAGAAAGTAGAAGATACGGAAACAGAAATGATTCTGGGAAGGATGGTGGACCTTGGAAAGAAAGCGGGGCTTTCGGTGCCCTGCTTTGAAAAAGCCTATGCAATGGCTAAAAGCATAGGGAAAAGAAATTGGGGCGGCCATGGGATGAAACATACATGACAAAATGACAGGGGGTGTCTCTACATCTAAAGAGGCACCCCTTTTTCCATGCTCTGACAAACATGAAAAAGTCGGTATACAGGGCGCAAAAGGGCTGCTGTTTTCTTTGAACTGCAGGCTCAATCGTGGTAACATAGACATAAAAAAGAACAATGTTTTGAAATTCAAGGGAGAGATAGAAATGACATTGGATGAACTGCCTCAGGGGAAAACGGCAGATGTGACAGTGGTTGGCGGAGAGGGACCTCTGCGCCAGCACTTTCTTGATATGGGCCTGATTCCGGGGGCAGAGGTGACGTTTATCAAGTTCGCTCCTCTGGGGGACCCCATGGAGCTCATGGTTCAGGGGTATGAACTCACCCTTCGCGTGGAAGATGCAAAGAAAATTCAGGTAGATCATCTGCGGGACCGGGATATGACAAAGAAGGAAATAAAGCAGCCCACGCTGATTCAGCATCCGGGCCTGGGGGAACCGGGGCGGGTGCACGAGCTTTCGCCCTACCATGATGCAAAACCGGTGGAAGGAAAACTCGTTTTTGCGCTGGCAGGAAACCAGAACTGCGGAAAAACCACTCTTTTCAACCAGCTCACCGGGTCCAACCAGCATGTGGGCAATTTCCCCGGCGTTACCGTAGACCGGAAGAGCGGTTTTATCAAAGGCCATCCGGACTGTGAAGTGGTGGATCTTCCGGGAATTTATTCCCTGTCTCCCTATACCAGTGAGGAAATCGTTTCCCGTAAATTCATTCTGGAAGAGAAGCCCAGTGCCATTATCAACATTGTGGATGCCACCAACCTGGAACGCAACCTGTACCTCACCATGCAGCTTATGGAGCTGGATGTGCCCATGGTGCTGGCTCTCAATATGATGGACGAGGTGGAAAAGAACGGCGGCTCCATCCTTATCAATGAAATGGAAGAAATCCTGCAGATTCCAGTGGTTCCTATTTCCGCCGCCAGGAACCAGGGGGTGCAGGAACTGGTGCGCCATGCAGTCCATGTGGCAAGGTACAGGGAAAAACCGGGCATCCGGGATTTCTGCAGCCCTTTGGACCATAAGGGAGCGGTGCATCGGGCCCTTCACGGCATTATGCACCTGATCCAGGACCATGCGGAAGCGGCCGGTATACCGCTGCGCTTTGCGGCAGGCAAGCTGGTGGAAGGAGACCATCTGGTGGAAGAGGCCCTTCATCTGGAAAACAATGAAAAGGAAATGATCGGTCACATTATCAAACAGATGGAGGAAGAAAGGGGACTGGACCATGCAGCAGCCATGGCAGATATGCGATTCCTCTTTATCCGGCGCCTCTGCGATAAGACGGTGGTGAAGCCGAAGGAAAGCAGGGAGCATGCACGGAGCCGGAAGATGGACAGGATACTTACAGGGAAATACACGGCCATCCCCATTTTCATCCTCATTATGGGTCTTGTATTCTACCTGACCTTTAATGTCATCGGCGCCTTTTTCCAGGATCTGCTGGCCAGCGGCATCGACAGGCTCACAGAGCAGGTAGACGCAGCCCTGACGGCAGCTGGGGTGAATGAGGCGGTGAAGTCTCTCCTGGTGGATGGTATTTTTACCGGCGTAGGCAGTGTATTGAGCTTTATCCCTATCATTATGGTGCTCTTCTTTTTCCTTTCCATTCTGGAAGACGGAGGATACATGGCCCGGGTGGCCTTTGTTATGGATAAGCTGCTTCGGAAAATCGGTTTGTCCGGAAGAAGCATTGTGCCCATGCTCATCGGTTTCGGCTGTTCCGTACCGGCCGTCATGTCTACCAGGACACTGCCTTCCCTTCGGGACCGCCGAATGACCATCATGCTCATTCCCTTCATGAGCTGCTCTGCCAAGGTGCCTATTTATGCTTTCTTTACAGCGGCCTTCTTCCCTCACACCGGGGGTCTGGTCATGACGGGCCTGTATCTTACCGGTGTATGTATGGCCGTAGTGGTGGCCCTTCTTTCCAAGAACACCTTTTTCAAGGGAGAAGCAGTTCCTTTCGTCATGGAACTTCCCAATTACCGTATGCCGGGAGCTAAAAACGTGGGCCGTCTCATGTGGGACAAAGGAAGGGATTTCCTCCAGCGGGCCTTCACCGTCATTTTCGTGGGCACTATCATCGTATGGTTCCTCCAGAGCTTTGACCTGACCCTCAACATGGTGGAAGACAGTAAGGACAGCATTCTGGCCCTCCTGGGCGGCTGGATTGCGCCCCTCTTTTCGCCCCTGGGATTCGGAGACTGGAAAATGTCCACTGCCCTTATCTGCGGCTTTATGGCCAAGGAAAGCGTAGTGGCCACACTGTCCGTGCTTTATGGCAGCGTTGGCGCTCTGGAAACGGCGCTGACACCGATGGCAGCCTTTTCCTTCCTGATTTTCTGCCTTCTCTATACCCCCTGCATTGCCACCATTGCGTCGGTGCGCCGGGAAAACGGCGGCCGCTGGGCATTGGAAATGGTGATTTTCCAGTGTGTCGTAGCATGGATCGTGTCCTTTATCGTATGGCATGGAGAACTTCTCCTTTTTGGAAATTAAAGGAATTGAGATGAAAAAAGTCTGGCTCACAGCCCTTCTATCCCTCTTTCCTGCGGTGGCAGGAGCAGAGGTGTATACCCTTCCCGGCGTGGTAGTGACGGCGGAAAACCGGAAGGAAACAAAAGATACCGTCTTTCTGCCCCATGAAACTTTGACAGAAAAGGACATGGAGCGCATGGGTGCTTCCAATGTGGTGGAAGCCCTTTCTACAGCACTGGGGGTGGACCTTTCCTCCGGAAGCCAGGACAGCCGGACGGTCATGGGCAGCAATCAGCTCATGATACGGGGCATGAACAGCAGCCAGACACTGGTCCTTGTGGATGGACACCGTCTGGCCGATGAAGATACCGCCTCTTCCCAAAACATGAATCTGCTGCAGCGCTTTGACCTGTCCCAGGTGGAACAGATAGATATTATCCGTGGCGCCGACGGCGTTTCATACGGCTCCTCCGCCATGGGCGGTGTGGTCAATATCAGGACGAAGAAACCGGGCAGCGGTGAAAGCAGCGCCGGATTCCGTCTGGGGGAGGGAGAAAATACCCTCTATTTTCATGAAGATGCAAAGGGGAAAGGCCCTTTCTACCTGGCGGTAAGCGGCAGAGTGACCAGAGTCAGGCCCCTTTCATTCTGGCGGGACAGTTTTTCCAGAAGCATTCATTACGACGGCTTTGATGTACCCTCCTACGGCATTCGCCGCTATGCAGGGCTGGATGGCCTTTATGATTTTCGAAACGGCAGCACCCTGAGGCTCAAAGCAGACTATTTTGATGAAGATACATCCATGCGTTTTTCCGATGCCTCCATGGATGCCTCTGGCATCCATGTGGTGCTGCAGCAGGATGAAAAAAGCCGCACCGAAAGGACCCAGTGGAATACGTCCCTCACCTATGAAGGGAAAACAGCAGGAAATGTATACAGCGGTGAGGTCTACTACAGCCGCTTGAAGAAGTACAGCGAAACATGGAATGGCAGACCCGATTTCAAAGACCAGATCCATAGTCCTTACGTACTGCCGGCTCTGACTTCTCTGACTTCCAGACTGGACAATCTTTTCAAAGCCCGGGACTACGACCGCGCCTTCTATGAAATCTGGGGAATCAGCGGAAAGGATACCATAACCCGGGGCAGCCACCGCCTCACCTTCGGCAGCGAATGGAACAGGAGCACCTACACCGGTACCAGGCTTTCAAGGGAAACGTATTCCGGCACAGGAAATAAAGGCGAAGATGGTCACGGGCAGACAAACGGTGCCTCCTATGTTTCCGACACCTGGCATGTGAACTCCCGTCTCACCTTCCTCCCCT
The DNA here is from genome assembly GCF_000242435.1 of Dialister succinatiphilus YIT 11850. GTDB lineage: Bacteria > Bacillota > Negativicutes > Veillonellales > Dialisteraceae > Dialister > Dialister succinatiphilus. The sequence continues at coordinate 35,948 of NZ_JH591187.1, forward strand.
CTGTCAGATTGGAAAGGGACAGCAGCTTCGGTTTTCTGGGCGTACCGGCGGCAGGCCTGTCCTATCGGTTCAATGACCGCATGACCTGGAAAACGAGCTATGGAAAGGGGTTCCGCGCCCCTTCCATCAGTGAAAGATACATTCATCTGGACCACATGGGGGTTACGGTGGACGGAAATCCGGACCTCAAGGCAGAAACTTCCCGCAGCTTTGATACGGGACTGGAATGGAAGGATGGAAAAACGGCGTGGACCATTTCATGGTTTGACCAGAAGGTCAAAAATCTCATTGACTATGAAGAAATGGCAGGCAGCGCCATGGAATACCGGTATGTAAACAGGAAACAGGCGGAGCTGAAGGGACTGGAAGGAGAAATTTCCTACGCCCTTCTGCCGCGCTGGACAGTGCGGGGCACCTATACCTATCTGGATGGCCGGGATCGATCTGAAAACACGCGGCTTCCCAACCGCAGCCGCCACACCGCCATGCTTTCCCTTTCCTACGACAGTAAAGCTCCCTATGGCCTCTCCGGCATGATCTGGTCCGCCTTCAAAAAGGATTTCTACTTCGATGACAGGAACTACACATGGAATGAAGTGAACCTGTCCCTCCAGAAACACTGGGGAGAGAAATTCACCGCTTCTTTTGGCCTCTACAACCTGCTGGATAAGAAAATAGATGCCCTCTATATCCACGGCCGTTCCTGGTTTGCTGGAATGGAAATGAAATGGTAGGAATCACAGGCGCTTACAGGCGTAAGAGGTTGGCGCCTTTACATGTAGAAGGCGCCCTTTCATCATAAAACCGGTGTAGAGAGCTGGTAAAACATTCGCCATCAGAAGCGTCAGAATTTTTTCAAAAAAGTACTTGACAGACAGAAAAACGGGCGGTATTATATACACATCTTCAGACAACCAAACGAACTGAAACAAGCTATGAACGAGACAAAAGGTTTGTTGTTCAATCTTCAGAGAGCCGGTGTATGGTGCGAACCGGTAGATGGCAGCATTCATAATATCCCTCGAGAGCTCTTACACCGAATTAAGTAGGTGCAGGCGATCATTCACGTTACGAATAGGACTACAAGTACAATGTAGGGTGGTACCGCGATCATCGCCCCTATCTTCTGATGAAGGTAGGGGCTTTTCTTATAGGTGCCGGTTGATTTGCAGTCCGTAAGTGATAAGTGGGAGTGGTACCGCGCATAAAGCGCCTCCGCTGATGGGAAACCATCAGCGGAGGTTTTTATTTTTCTGTTTCATTCACGTTTGGAATCTATTTAATTTTTTTGAAAGAGGGATAAACTATGCAGAAGAAATGGTTAAAAGGAATGGCAGCTGTCATGGCAGCTGCAGCACTGGCAGGCGCATTCGCAGGATGCGGTGGAGATAAGAAGGCAGCAGCCAGCGGCGCTGCCGGCGGACAGACTGTAAAGCTGGGATTTGTTACCGCTTATACCGGCCCCGGTGCAGCTTATGGCCAGGCTATGAAAGACGGTGTAGATCTGGCTGTTGAAGAAATCAACAAGGATCCGAACACCAAGGTTAAAATCGACCTCAAGACCTACGATACCAAACTGAACAAGTCCGAAGCCATCAATGCTTTCAAGAAATGCATTGAACAGGACAAAGTTCTTGCCATTGAAGGACCTATGACCTCCGGCGAAATGTTCGCTGCAGGCCCCATTGCCCAGCAGTCTAAAGTCGTTGCTTTCGGCACCGGCACCACCGCTACCGGCATCACCGACCTGGGTGACTACATCTTCAGAAACGCCATCCCTGGCAAACTGGCTATTCCGGTGACCCTGAAAAAAGCACATGACAAACTGGGATTCAAGAAAGTAGCTGTTCTCTATTCCAACAACAACGACCAGATGGTTCGTGAAAATGATATTTACCAGGAAGAACTGAAGAAGATGGGTGTAGAAGTGGTAGCTACCGAAACCTTCGCAGATAAGGATACCGACTTCTCTGCACAGCTCACCAAGATTCAGGCTGCCAACCCTGATGTCATCGCTGTAGCAGGCCTCTATCAGGAAGGCGCCCTCATTGCCAAGAAAGCCCGTGAAATGGGAATGAACCAGCCCATCATCGGCAACAACGGCTTCAACAGCCCGGCTTATATCCAGCAGGCCGGCGATGCAGCTAACGGCACCCTGGTAGCTACACCGTGGAACCCGGAAAGAAAGACCGACAAGGCCCAGAACTTCCGCAAAGCCTTCGTTGCTAAGTACGGTCATGAACCGGATCAGTTCGCTGCCCAGGCTTATGATGCCATGTACGTCATCCACCAGGCTGTAGAACAGTCCGGCACCACCACGGACCGTAAGAAATTCCGTGATACCCTGGCTAACATCAAAAACTTCGAAGGTGCTACAGGCAAATTCGAATTTGACCAGAACCGCGATCCGAAGATGGACCTGGACGTACTGGAAGTCAAAGACGGAAAATGGGTTCCTTTCGCTTAACAGTTTAAAAAGCGCATAGCCTGTCCCTGATAGGAAACGGGAAAAACCAGTGGATAGGGCAGGACGAGCAGCACCCCTGACGCTGCGTGTCCCTATCCATCATAGTTTTTCCCCAACGCAAAACCGCAGTGCATCCCTACGCACTGCGGTTTTGTATTGGGGAAAATAAGCGGCCCTCCATATGGGAACGCCGGGTGCTTTCCTGTATTTCCCTAGGGGCCTGCGCCTGCGGCGCAGAGGGTCGTATAGCCCTAGGCTGACGCATGGACCAAGGGTTGTGTCCCCACAGGGGAAACGACTCACTATGATTTGTGCGTCGCTGGCGCTCCTGCATCCTCTGCTGTCACTGACTCACTGGATTTTCAGGGCGCTAATGCTCCCTTACAAATCCAGTTCGCATAGTGCAAATCATGTTCGCTGTGCATCGCTTCGCTCAAGGGGCAGCGGCCGTGGCGGGCATCTTTAATTTATAGATGGCGCCGGTATGATCAAAACTTCACAGTCCTCGGGACCAAAGACCGTCAAACTTATGAACCCGATCGCCGAAGGCCGTTCCATCTTAAAAACCTTCCCCTATGAACCCTCACGGGGGGCTCTCCATCTCATTTCTAATCCTGTGTTCCGTTGTATACAGAGAACGAGCATTCTATAATAAATACAGAACGTTTATTTCACAAAAATAAGTTTGATGGAGGAGCCATGGCGGACGATGTGTATGTGTGCATAGATTTGAAAAGTTTCTATGCTTCGGTGGAATGTGCGGCCCGGGGGCTGGACCCTTTTACCACGAACCTGGTAGTGGCGGATCCGTCTCGAGGGCCCGGAGCCCTGTGTCTGGCGGTGAGTCCCGGGCTTAAGGCAAAGGGGGTCAGGAACCGGTGCCGGCTTTTTGAAATTCCTCCTTCCCTGAAATACATTACGGCCCTGCCGCGGATGGGGCTCTATATGGAAGTGTCTGCAGATATTTACAATATTTATCTTCATTTCTTTTCTGCAGAAGACGTGTACGCCTATTCCATTGACGAATGTTTCATCCACGCTTCGCCCTATCTGGCCATGTACCGGAAAGACGGCATGGCACTGGCGGAGATGATGATGAAGGCTGTGTATGAAAGGACCGGCATCTGCGCCACCGCAGGGGTGGGAACCAATCTTTTTCTGGCAAAAATCGCCATGGACATTGTGGCCAAGCATGTACCGGAGCATATAGCCTATCTGGATGAAGGCATCTTCAAGGAAACCCTGTGGTACCACCGCCCTCTCACGGACATATGGAACATAGGAAAGGGCATTGCCGGAAGGCTTCAGAAATATGGGGTCTATGACCTTCATGGCGTCACCCTCCTTCCTCCCGAAATGCTGTATAAGGAATTCGGCGTGAATGCGAAATACCTCATCGACCATGCCCATGGCTGGGAACCCTGCACTCTGCAGGATATCCATTCCTACCGTCCTGGGACCCGTTCCATCCATACGGGACAGGTCCTTTTTGAAGATTACACCTATGAAGAAGGGGAAATCCTGCTTTATGAAATGGCGGAGTTGCTGATACAGCAGATGCTGGGACAGGGCCTCGCAGCCCGGGGCATCTCCCTCTATGCCGGCTATTCGGGACGGGAGAGGAAGGGGAGCAGCGGCAGCAGAAGGCTGGATGGATATACCGACGTTCCGGAAGATATATGGCAGGCTTTCCATCAGCTGTATCAGGACAAGGTCATTCCCCGTTTGGGCATACGCACCCTCCGTCTGGCACTGGAGGATGTGGCGCCGGCAGATGAAGTACCCCGGCACTTTTCCCTCTTCCGATCGCCTTGGGAAGAAGAAAGGCAGAAAAAGGTGGAGCTGGCTATGATGGATATTAAAAGTAAATTTGGAAAAAATGCGCTGCTTCGCGGTATCGACTATTTCCCGAAAGCCACCCTGCGGAGCAGGAACGGTCTCATAGGAGGTCATCATGAGTGATATCAAAAGGGCCTGCCAATTTCTTCCCTTCGATGGTCTTTCCGGCTATGGCACCCTTCTGGCGGAAACAGGAAGGGAAAGAGAAGAGAAAAGGCAGGTATCAGAAGATCGGGCGGCGGTACTGGATCAAATGACAGGACTTCTGAAGAAGAAAGACAGGTTGGAAGTGGTGTTTTACGACCGGGACTGCTACCGCAGGATAGAAGGCACGGTGGAGATGGTGGACCGCATCGGAAGGAAGCTCTGCCTGGAGGGAAGAAAGATTCCCTTTGAAGATGTATGGGAAATCCATAGGAAAAAGAGACCATAGAAATTTCATCAAAAGGGATGTGAAGAAAGGATTGACATTTTTTCACATTCCTTTTTCAATGCCTCTCGGCTCCATGCACCGGGCTTCCGGGCGCCTTGGAATCTGTCTGCTGCAGACATACATAGGCCTCTCATCTCCATGGTATAATAGTAAAAATATGAAGAAAGCTGATGCAGGAATCAAAGCAGCGGGCCATGGCATCGGCATTTTTCTGAAAGGAGGGATAGGATGGACAGCCGCTTTTTTGTGGTATTTGCAGATATTCTGCTGCCCCTGGCTCTGGGCATGGCGCTCAGGCGCTGGGGCCTTTCCAGAGACATACTCCGACTGATTATAAAGGCCAATGTGGTAGGGGTGGCGTCATTTCTGTCCCTCGTATCATTCTGGTCCGTCCATGTGACCCGGGAGCTGCTGTGGCTCCCTGTTTCCATTCTGCCCATCTGCTTTCTGCCGGTGCTGATTTTTTATCTGTTCCAGAAGAACCGTTTCACCAATCCCCTGGACCAGGGAAGCTACCTGATTTCCATGATGCTGGGCAACATAGGCACTCTGGCGGGCCTCTGTGCTTATGTACTGTATGGAGAAGTGGGCTTTGCCTATGTACAGCTCATTGCAGTGCCCCAGATTCTGGTGATTGTGCTCTTCTGCTTTCCCATGGCCCAAAGATTCTATGAAATGGGAAACGCCAAAGGGAAAAGAGGGGAAAGGACGCAGTTTATCAAGCTCCTGCTCACACCGAACCAGCTGCCTGCCCTGGGCGTGGCAGCGGGGCTTCTGCTCTCCGGATGTCAGGTGGAACGACCGGAAGCCGTGGGCACCCTGTTTACCCTGCTGATTCATGTCAGTGCCTGGATGGGCATGATGCCTGTAGGTTATGACCTTCATCTATCCAGCGTAGGCACCTGGGCTTTCCGCCTGTGGCCTATCTTTCCGGTGAAATTCATTTTTCTGCCGGCCGTTCTTTATGGTCTGACCCGTCTTTTCGTATCTGACCCGGCCATGATTACCTGCGTCATTCTTTCTGCCGGCGCGCCGACTGCCATTTTTGCAGTGGCAGCGTCCCAGCTGTATGGATTAAATGTGGATATGGCGGAATCGTCCTTCGTCACCACCACCCTGGTCTTTCTCTTCATCCTCTATCCGCTGGTTTATTTCAGCGGTCTGGCAGGATAAGCGGGCGAGAGAAAGCAGGCGCACGGAAAGAGGGACATGAAATCTTCGGAAATATGGAGGCGGCCGGTCGCAGGGCCATGAGGAAACGTGTATAATAGAAATACTATTTCATGGAAAGAAGCAGGGAAGCGAAAAGGAAACTTTTCAGGGGAGGATGTATGAAAGAAGAAACCATGAGGGCCAAGGGCCAGTTTATTTTTGCTATGATGATTTTCGGGACGCTGGGGATTTTCATCCGTTATATCCCTCTGCCCTCCACAGTGATTGCAGAGGCCCGGGGGATTCTGGCTACCCTGTTTCTTCTGGCGATGGTGTGTCTGCGCCATTCTTCCATATCCAGAGAAGCAGTGAAGAAAAATTTTAAAATTCTATTTCTTTCCGGTGCCGCCATCGGGGTGAACTGGATTCTTCTCTTTGAAGCCTACCACTATACTACGGTATCCACGGCCACCCTGTCCTACTATATGGCGCCGGTTTTTGTCATTCTGGCCTCTCCCTTTGTGGTGAAAGAAAAGCTGACGGTCGTGAAATTTCTCTGCGCCCTTTCTGCCTTTGCAGGCATGGTCCTCATTTCCGGCGTTCTGACGGAGCCGGGAGAAGGGGTTACCTTCAAAGGCATCGGCTTTGGCCTGGGGGCCGCCGCCTTTTATGCGTCAGTCATGCTTTTGAACCAGTTTCTGAAAGATATCAGTGCCTACGACATGACCATTACCCAGCTGGGACTGGCATCCCTGGTGCTTCTGCCCTATACTCTGGGAACAGAGGACTTTTCATCCATGACCTTTGCACCGCTCACGGTGGTTCTCCTTCTTACGGTAGGCATCGTCCATACAGGCATTACCTACACCCTTTATTTCGGAAGCATGCACCATCTCCATGCCCAGACTGCGGCCCTTTTCAGCTATATCGATCCCATCGTAGCCATCATTCTCTCCGCCTGCTGGCTGGCAGAGCCTCTGGGCTTTAGCGGCATAGCTGGAGCCATTCTCATTCTGGGCTCCACAGTGCTGAGCTCCTTTTGCCAAAAAACAAGGGCCTGAGGATTGGGGGCTGCCGGTGGCGCCTTTTATTTAGGGTAAGCCTGTAACGCTGACTTCATGTGCATCGCCGGTTGGGGCGATACCATACCCCTCGGGCCCGCAGGGGCCGTCCATCTTGATAACCTTTTTCCTTTCCCTTCAGACTGAAGGCCTGTCGCCCCCTGGGCGAGAGCGAATCATCTATAAGGAGATTTTTATGCTTTTCATATCTATGATTTTATTAGGCGCTGTCATCGGCTTTGTGGGAGCCGGCGGTGCCGGCGTCACCATTACTCTTCTCACCGTTGGATTTGGCGTGCCCATCCACACAGCACTGGCAGTGGCCCTCGCGTCCATGACTTTCACCATGCTTTCCGGCGCCTACAGCCATTTCAGGGAACATGAAGTGGTGGTGAAGGTAGGCGCCATTATCGGCGGCGGCGGGGTGGCAGGCGCCCTTCTGGGGGCCGCCGTGTCGGACCATATGCCCTCTGACGATTTAAGTTTCATGACAGGGCTCATGATTCTTTCCAGCGCTCTCATACTGTATGTGAAACTGTACCACGCAGACTGGCTGAACCATCATCTCCACGGGCGCCGGACTCTGCTCACCGGCAGGAAACTTTATATCTACGGGATTCCCACCGGTATAGTTTCCGGATTTCTGGCAGGCGCCTTCGGCATCGGTGCAGCGGCTTACATCCAGATAGCTCTCATGGTCATCTTCGGCGTGCCCCTTCTCCAGTCCATCGGCACCTGCATGATGATTATCCTCCCCATTTCCGCCTCCGGCGGCTTGGGCTACCTGGTAAGCGGTCATCTGGATATGTGGATATTTCTCCAGACCTTGGCAGGCCTCACCGTGGGCGCCTGGATTGGCGCCAAAATGACCCATCTGGCACCTCTTCCCCTGCTGAAGGCCTCCATCGTGGCCCTTCCCACCATAGGCGGCGGGATTATGATGCTCTTTCATTAACTTTCTGGCGGCGCCCATGGCGCCGTTTTTTGTGCAGCTTTTTACAGGGGGCCCGCTTCCAGCTGCCTCCGATATCATGAAAGATATGAAGAGGAACAGAAACAGGCCGGGCTGGAACAAGAAAATAAAAGGCTGAAACAGCAGCTGGCTCTTTTGCAGACATCATCCTGATGCAGAAATCAAAAGGTCATGAAAAATCCTGCCGCTTCTTTGAGAGCGGCAGGATTTTTGCCTGCAGTGCGATGAAAGACAGGGGAGAAGATGGCCCATATAGACAGCCGTCTTTTCAGCTCCTATTTCTCTCTTTTGAAGTTTCTTCCTGCTTCGGCCGGGTGGGTGAGTTTGTATTTTTCTTTTTCTTCATACATGCGGTCGTCTGCTTCATTGAGATGATCATCAAAGGAGAGAGGCTGGGAAGGGTCATGGATGCTCCAGCCGAAGGAAGCGGAAGGATCTTTGGGCATATGGGGCAGACCCTTCAGCTCCTGCATTTTTTTCCGAATGGTCTTTATGAGAGGGAAAAGAGAGTCTGCTTCATGGGGCGGAAGAAGGATGATAAATTCATCGCCTCCAAGTCTTCCGCAGAAGGCGGAGGAAGGGGTGACGGAAGAGAGGATTTTTGCCATGTGGCAAAGGAAGAAATCACCGGCTTCATGGCCGTAGCGATCATTCACTTCTTTCAGTCCGTTCAGGTCCATGAAAAGGAGGGCGTAGGATTTCCGGCTGTCCAGGCTTTTGGCAATGTGGAATATGCCGGCATGGTTATAAAGGCCTGTGAGGGCATCATGATAAGCCAGATGGAGAGCGGCTTTCTTTTCCTGGGCTTCTTCCGCCTGTGCCAGGATCTGGAATACGTAAGAGAGGATGACAGAAAAGACGAATACCAGGAGAGCCCAGGTGGACAGGGCCTGCATCACATAGATATGGATAATACTGTGGCTGGAGGTAATGTAGTACTGGGCTGTGTCCAGGGCGGCGGCACCGGATGAAAGAAGGATGCCCCAGCGCATCACGACTTGCCAGGTTTTTTCTTTGCCCAGCGGGTGGAGCTGGTACCAGCATACAAGTATGCCTGAAAGTATAATGGATATATGAAGCAGAGGCAGCATGTCATCCAGGGTATAAAGCCCCCCTGCCTGCAGAAGGAAGGCAGCGGCAAAGAGGAGGACAAACCACAGGGACAGATGATGGTAAAGGGTTCTTCGTTTTCCCTCTTTTTCTGAAAGGAAAAGGAAGTAGAGAAAGGGCGCCGGCAGGAAGTAGAGAGAGCCGTATTCCAGAAGAGAATTGATGTAAGGACTGTCTATCCAGAAGGCAGTCATATGATGGTAACAAAGACACCACAGGATGAAGGATGTGAGGAAAAGGGATATGGCCAGCCCTTTTTTTACGAGTAAACTTTTTTTCAGGAAAAGAAGCACAAGGAAAGCGGACAGGGACAGGGTCAGAAGGGCGTGGTACAGGATAAAGAAGAATCCTTCTCTCTGCAGGTAGTAGGTATAGCTCTTTCTGGTGGGAATAACAAAGATATCTCCGATATAGGGAATGGAAGTAGAGGACAGGAGCTCTTCTTCAATGGTAATGGTGGAACCATAGGTGCTGGCAGGCAGTTCTGCCATACAGATGACGGCGCCGAAGTTATGGTTTCGGGATATACGGGATTCATCGTAGTAAGAAAGAATCTGGCCGTTCCAGGATACCTGGTAGTATACGCGGGCTGCGGTAAAGGCCAGGGTATACTGCTTTTTATCGGAATGGAGGGACACCGGTACATGGATACGGATCCGGCTTCCGCTGGGGTAGGAGAAGCGGGGATTTATATTTTTTTGAATGGTACCGTCCGGTTTGACCAGGTCTATGGTTGCGTTTTGGGTAACTTTATATTCATTGTAACGGGTACCGTAAATAACGTAGCAGGCATTGACAATGAGGAAAAAGCAGAGAACCAGGGACAGAATCGCAAAAATATAAAAGGCTCTTTTATTTTCTCCCTGGCTCTGCAGCCATTTTTTTAATTCCATCATTTGTATGTTTTCTCTCTCCTTTATGGATTTCTATGTGCATTCCATTATTATTTATTTTAACACAAAGGAAAAAATTTAGAAGAAAAGGATCATCTTTCCAACCTGTTAAAATCCGGAATGGCTTCCTGCCCCTCCGCAGTGTATGATGAAAAAAGAAGAGAAGACCAGGGAGGTTTGAAAGTACATGATTTTCTTCCATGGCGGTTATTCAAAAATGTACTTTAAACCGGCAGAAGAGTCTTTCTTCTCTGGTGAGGGGAATGGCAGGTGATTGAGCAGGCCCGATGCCTGCGAAATCCATTTACAAATCCACGGTTTCAGTTTCCTTTTGCAGGGTGGAAGGGTATCGGATACTATAAAGATAGATGCATTTCCCTTTTGCTCAGCAGAGGAGGCAGCCATGGCACTGGTGATGGATAAGGTTATAGAAGAGATATTGAAATACAGGAAGTACAAAGTGTGGCGGTGTTTGGATGATAACAGTCTGCTTGCCTTGCAGAGGAGGGATGGAGACATTGCCACCGGCCGCCATCCGGAAACCCAGGGGCTTTTTCCTATGGAGGCAGATATGGAACGGGGCTTCTTCAAGGTGAATGAACATTTTGAAACGTCGGTGCCCGGTATCTATGCCATCGGCGATATCGTCTACGGCGGCATCCAGCTGGCCCATGCGGCGGAAGCGGAAGGAAAAGCGGCGGCCGCGGCCATAGCCGGAAAGGAACGGGCCATTGATATGGGCCTGGTGCCCCAGTGCGTCTACACCATTCCGGAAATTGCAGCGGTTGGGATTTCCGAAGATCAGGCCAAAAAAGAAGGCCTTTCCTTCAAGACAAGCCGGGTGGTCATGGGCAGCAATGCCAAAAGTCTCATCGCCGATGAAGGGGGATACATGAAAATCTTTACGGACCAGGAAAATCATATGCTGGGAGCCCAGCTCCTCTGCAGCGGTGCCGATAATCTGATTTCCGAAGTGTCCCTGGCCATAGCCGGCGGACTGACCATGGAAAATTTCCTCAAAGTCATCCGTCCCCATCCTTCTGTGGAAGAATCGCTGGGACAGGCGGCAGAAGGTATCCTTTTGAAATAAAATAAAAGGGGCTGTGAAGAAATGTGAATCATTTCTTCACAGCCTTTTTTCTATGACTTTTTTCTAATAATAAGGCCTCCAGTCCCTGTTTCATCTCGAGCGGGGCTGCGTGCCGGTATGATGGTAAAGACTTTGGCTCTATTGAGACTCTGAGCCGAGAGATCTCTTGCCACCATGCTCTCTGTACCATTGAGAAGTGAGATTTCGATACTTTGCTTCGACCGCCGAAATGACAGTGGGACGGAGTGATATCTGTGTCATTCATGGTATGGGATTCAGGAATTTTGATTCTCTTCCTTTCAATGGCTTACTACCTGATAAAGCTCCAATCATTTTTTCACGGCCCCTTTTCTGTCTGCAGCGGTTTCGCTCTTCTTCCGGCTATAGGATTCTCCCTGCAAATGGAGTAAAATAGTAAGGTATCTGAGCGAATGGAGATGAAGTGATGGACAGGATTGCCGTATTGATTCCCTGCTGGAATGAAGCCCTTACCATCGAAAAGGTGGTGTCCGATTTCAAAAGGGTGCTTCCGGAAGCGGTGATTTATGTATATGATAATAATTCCACCGACCGCACCGCAGACCTGGCAGCCCGGGCAGGCGCCGTGGTGCGCCATGAATACCGGCAGGGGAAGGGGAATGTGATCCGTTCCATGTTCCGGGATGTGGATGCGGACTGCTATGTCATGGTGGATGGAGATGATACCTATCCGGCGGAAAATGCCAGGGACATGGTGAATCTCGTTCTGGAGGGAAAGGCGGATATGGTCATCGGTGACCGTCTTTCCTCCACCTATTTTGAGGAAAACAAAAGACCCTTCCATAATTCCGGCAACATGCTGGTGCGCCGTTTCATCAATATATTCTGGGGAGAAAGCAGTCATGAAATCAAAGACGTCATGACGGGCTACCGCGCCTTTTCCCCCATGTTTGTAAAGACCTTCCCCATTCTTTCCAAAGGATTTGAAATCGAAACGGAAATGACTATCCATGCCCTGGACAAGAATCTTCTCCTGGCCAATGTGCCTGTATCCTACCGGGATCGTCCGGCGGGCAGCGTGAGCAAGCTTCATACCTTCCGGGACGGCGCCAAAGTACTGAAAACCATTTTCATGCTGTACAAGGACTACCGGCCCCTTCGCTTTTTCACCTTCGCCGCTGTCCTTCTGGCCTTCATTTCTCTCGCCCTGTTCCTGCCGGTGTTCCATGAATACGTGATGACCGGTCTGGTACCCAAGCTGCCTACCCTGGTGACTTCAGGCTTCTTCATGATGGCGGCGGTGGTTTTTCTGGGTATCGGCCTCATGCTGGATACGGAGGTCAAAAACAGCAGGAAAAACTTTGAAATCCAGATGAATATCATCCGCATGATGCTGAAAAAATAGATTCCTTTGGCCATGGAAGGTGACTGATTTCCTACTTTCCCTTAATTCAAGAAAGGCAAGACCATGTTTGATTCTCTGATTCGTCGATTCTTTCCTTCCACAGAACGATTCTGGGAAGTTTTTCGTTTTCTCGTGGTAGGAGGCGGCTGCTTCCTGCTGGAATATTTTCTCCTCTACACCCTGACTGAATATGGAGGCCTTGATCCACTGGTATCGGCGCCCATCGCCTTTACCGTGTCCCTGGTGGTGAACTATATTCTCTGCGTCTATGTCGTTTTTCATGCGCAAAAGCAGACAGGCCTTCAGATGGCTCTTTTCGTGCTGACTTCCCTCATGGGCCTTGGCATTAATCAGCTGGTTATGTGGTTCTTTATCGACATCATGGGCATATGGTACATGTTTGCCAAAGTCATTGCCTCAGCCATTGTGATGATATGGAACTATTTCACCAAGCGGTACGTGCTTCACGGCCATGTGTGACAGGCGGGGAGAGCGTGGGGTGAAAGCCCTTTGCGGCAATCCAAAACTTTCAGCGCAAAAGGCGCTGTCAAACCTGAAGACCTTAAGAACCTCCGGGGCGAAGCCCTGTCAACCTTCCCCTCTGCACGTAAAAAACCGCACCATGGAAAATGTCCATGGTGCGGTTTTTTATGCCAGTGCTTCTTTCAGCTGGGATCGGAAAATATTGGCGCCTCCGTTGGCGGGGTGCCGGAGGCCGGTGACGGTAAAGCCGGCTGCGGTGAGGGTATTTTCACTCTTTTTCCCGATGGCGAAGAGGGGAAGGGGACCGGTGAGGGAGAGGAGCTCCCTGGTATAGGCAAGGCCTGCGGCCAGTTCTTCTTCCGAAGGGGTACGGTTGGTGAGAAGATTTCCTTTTTTATAGGGATGGAAGGGGAAAATGTTCCAGAGAAGGAAATCCCGGGGAGAGAGGCCTGCTTCCAGGCAGGCTTTCCACACCACCGAATCGGTGGGTTCATTGAACCCTTTTTCCTGCTGGATAGGCTTTAAAAGGGGACTGTCCTTCCGGCTGGTGCGGTTTCCCCTATGGCCCAGGACCATGGCGCTCGTAACGGCAGGGTGAAAGTCCAGGAGCATTCTTTCGCAGGTCATGGCGATGCCGGAAAAATGGCCGCCCTGATAGCCGCAGGCTTCGGCCACGAGAAGAATTCTGGCGCCGCCGATGCGAAGGGTGAGGTAGTCTTTCAGGTTGGCTCTCCGGATGGCGAGGGCCTTTTCTATTTCATAGTTTTCATCGTGGTCGGCCCAGGGGTTGAAGGTATTTTCACCGCTGTATTGGGCCAGATGGTTCAGAAAACGGGATATATCCATGGCAGGGCTCCTTTTACTCATCACTTTCTGCGGAATCATCGGAATCATCGGTTTCATGAGATTCTTTTATGTCCTCTTTGATCTGCTTTTTGGCTTCTTTGAAGGATTCAGGAATATTTTCTTCGCTGGTCAAAATGTAGATGGTGCCGGTCAGGAGAGGCTTCACCGGCTTGAAACGGTATTTGAAGAACCAGTGGTCGAAGTGATTGGCATCGCTTTTAGAAACGAAGAGGAATACCGGCTTGTCCGGATGGCGGTGGCTGTCCATGAATTCTTTGTCGGACAGGGAGGGCATCACATATTTTTCATTCCACAGGGGATTTCTTTCTTCGATTTCACCGGATACCGGCGGCACCACCCTGATGGCGGTTTCACCGGAATAGAAGGTGTATCCGGCAGGGTAGGAACGGAAGAAGTAGTGCTCTCCCGGCGCAGCTTTCATTTCCGGTGCCAGGTCGATGGCGGAGCGGCGGGGGAGATAGTGGGGCAGGCCTTCCATCATGAGGCAGAGGAACACCGAGGCCGTTACGGCGGTGATTACAGTGAGCCGCCGGCCGCTGCTTTTTTTATAGCGAAGAACCAGGGACCAGAAGGCATAGAAAATCACCGCATAAAGGACCCACCAGCTTCCTTCCTTGATGTAGATGGAACCGCCGATGGCGGCAGCGAGGAAAAGGGCAAAGCCCAGGGCTGTCCAGAGGTAGGGCTTTTTCTCTCCCTGCCGGATGGCAGGCGCTGCCAGGGCAGCGAAAATGATGGCCGGCACCACGGCAATGTAGGTGTAGGTGACGTACTTGGTGGCCATAAGGGTGTAGAACAGCAGGGTGCCCCAGCACCAGACCATGAGGAAACGGTAGAAGGGGGTCTTTTCCTTCCAGCCCCGGACCATTTCGTAAAAAGAGGTGAAGGTCCAGGGGAGAAGAGCGGCAGGAAGAAGAACCAGGTAGTAATACCAGTGGTTATCTTCGGGGTGCTCGGAAGAAGTGGCTCTCAGAATATTGTGAAGGCCCAGGAACTGTTCCACGAAATCATTGCCATGAATGAGGTACATGCCGCCGTACCAGGGGAGGGTGACGGCAAAGAAAGCAAGAATGCCCTGCCAGGGGAAAAGGCGGGCTGCCATTTTCCCCGATTTCATGGTGAGGCACCACAGAAGGAGCAGGGCGCCGGGAAGTACCAGTCCCACGGGGCCCTTGGTCAGGCAGGCAAAGCCGGCGGCGGCATAGGCCAGCACCAGGTGTTTCCTGTTTCCCTCCATCACACCGATATAGCCGGAAAGCATGGTGGGAATGGTGAAGAGCAGGAGGATGCTGTCAGTAATAACGGCGTGGGAAATGATCCAGAATTCCAGAGACAAGGCCAGCATGGCGCCGGACCATACGGCAGTCACATTATCCTTCCGAATCCGCTGTATGTACCAGATGAGGAGGGTCACCGACAGGGCGCCTGAAAGGATGGCAGGCATGCGGGAGGCCAGACTGGTAAATCCCAGAATGGTATAGGAAATGGAAAGAAGCCAGTAGACCATGATGGGCTTGTCGTACCAGAACGTACCGTAAATCTGGGGTGACATCCAGTTGCCGGAAAGCACCATTTCCTTGGCCGTCAAGGCATAGTTGGACTCCACCGGATCCGTCACCGGAAGGAGCCAGGAGCCCCAGAGAAGGAAAAGAAAGGCTGCCAGAAAGAAAAAGAGAAGAGTTTTCAAGACGCCTTTTTCCCCGGTTTCCTGCTTTCCATGATTCAGTTTATTTTTTCTTTTCATGCGCTTTGTGCTCAATGTCAGTCTTCTTTCTTTAACAACAGAAGGGCCGTATCCTTTTCCCAGAGAACCGTAAGGCCCGATTTCTGCTCTTCCGGCCAGTTTTTAAATACTTTTTTCTGCACCAGGATATACGCATTCTCCGGCAGACGGGAGGTTTCTTTTCCTGGAAGGAGGACGCCCTTTTCTTCATTCTTCTCGTCTGTTTCCTGTTTCCTCCGGTCAAACTCAGGCAGCGCCTTTCCGTAGATGTCGGTGTAGAAAGCCGTGGAAGGACGGTAGAAGGTGTCTACATAGAGGGGGATGGAAGGATCCCGGTCTGTGCTGGCAAGCTTCTCCGCAATGGCGGCGGAGGTAAAGAGGGAAGATACGGCGGAGGCAAAGGCGCCCCATATGGAAAGAACGAAGACGAGTATCAGAAGGGCCTGGGTCATCATGAAGGCGCGGAAACGGCCCCTTTTGAGGCCCAGGGCGGCCAGAACGGCGGCAAGGACCATGAAGAAAACGATGAGCCACCGGATGATGGGGCCTCCGTCGGGATTGATGGGCGCCAGGGCAATGGCTCCTGCTGTGAGTAGGGAAAAGAAAAGATGGGAAAAAATCAGGGTCTTTGAAATATGGCCGGACTCTTCACAGTCCGTCAGATACATGCCTGCCAGAAGGGACAGGGGCGGGAACATGGGAAGCACGTAGGAAAAGAGCTGGGTAGAAGAAAGGGAGAAGAAAATAAAAATAAACAGGGTCCATACCAGGAAGAAAGCACTGGTCCTATCCTTCAGCCATTTCTTCGTACGGCGGAAAATACCGGGCAGGGTGCCGCTCCAGGGATAAAATCCGGCAAGAAGCACCACTATATAGAGCCAGTAATGGTTCTGCCCCGCATGCTCCGGGCTGACAAAACGGGTCACATTGTGGTATCCCAGGAAGGTGTCGATGAAGGCGCTGCCGTGGATATGGCCCATGGCTATATACCAGGGAAGGCCTATCAGGCAGGCCAGCGGGATGCCCCAGTACCATTTGAGGCCCAGGATTTCCTTCACATGGAACTGCTTTGTAAGAACCATCCAGATGCCCACAATGAGGGCAGGAAAACCAAAGCCCACAGGCCCCTTGGTGAGGAGCGCCAGACCGCAGAATATGTAGGCCGCTATATATTCCTTCCGGAGGAAGGACATGAGGGTGATGGTGAGGGTCAGCGTAAGGAGGGTATCGGTGACACTGCTCCTGGCAAGGACGATGATTTCAAGAGAAGTGGCGCAGATGAAAGCACCCCGGAGGGCAGCCTTTCCGCCAATGAGCTTTCGGGAGGAAAGATACAGGTACACCGGGGTGAGGGCGCCCAGAAAGAGGGAAGGAAATCGAGCGGCCCAGGTCGAAACACCAAACAGGCTGAAAGACAACGCTTCCAGCCAGTAGAAGAGAGGCGGCTTGTCGTACCAGAATTCCCCGTAAATGCGGGGAGAAAGGAAATCGCCGGTGGCTATCATTTCCTTGGCCGTTTCCCCGTACACCGGTTCATCGGGGTCCAGAAGTGGAATGGTGCCAAGAAAGGCGCCGTAGAGGACAATACAGAAAAGAAAGAGGAAGATACAGTTTTTATTCAGTTTCATTTTGATTTTCTCTTATGGTAGATATAGTAAGCCAGACCGATGCATGCGGAAATGGCGGCGCAGGCAGCAGCGATTTCCAGCTTGTAGTCCAGAATCATGGTCCAGTTGTGCCCCAGCTCGGAGCCTACATAAACAAGAAATATGGTCCAGGGCAGGGTGCCCAGTATGGTAAGGATGACGAATTCAGGCAGAGGGAACTGGGCGATACCGGCAGGAAGGGAAATAAAGGTGCGTACCCCCGGCAGCAGGCGGCCGGTGAAAACGGCAATGGCACCATAATTTTCAAACCAGTCCTTGGCGGCAATCATCTTTCTGGCACCAAGGCCTCCTTTGGCGGTATGCTTCAA
Source organism: Dialister succinatiphilus YIT 11850 (assembly GCF_000242435.1). Lineage (GTDB taxonomy): Bacteria > Bacillota > Negativicutes > Veillonellales > Dialisteraceae > Dialister > Dialister succinatiphilus. The sequence continues at coordinate 53,398 of NZ_JH591187.1, forward strand.
AATCATGTCGCGCCCTCCTCTGGCGCCCATATAGTAGGACACCACGGACCCCGTAATACCGGCGGCGGTTCCGATGATGACTGTAGGCCAGAAGGAGAAAATATCCTGGGAAACAAGAAAACCGGCAAAGCCCAGAATGATTTCACTGGGGATAGGGATATTCATATTTTCCAGCACCATGCAGATGAAAAGAGCCAGATATCCCCATTCAGAGAGAAATGAAATAATGAATTCCATAAAGAAAGTCCTTTATCGATCAAAAAATGAATGAATCCTGTGGCGGGAATTTTTCCTGCCTGCTTTATTTATTATATGTAAAGAAAGTATACATTATATATACAACATATAAACAATCAATGAACGGCCCTGAAGGTAATCCAATCTACCTTTCGAGACTATCACTATAAAATATAACATGGTAAGAGGGCAGGGTCAATGAACAGGATGAAGCGCAGGGAAATTGACTCTTCCGGAATCCCTGGAAAGAGGCAATTTCGGGTATCCCATAAGTTCGTTTCCCCTTTCCCGTCCAATTATGCATGTTCTATTTGACAACTGTATAAAATATTGATAAAATATGCATAGATTGTATAAAGATACCGACTTGCGAAAATGATACTTGCAAAGATTTCGCTGAATTAGGACGAAATTTGGGAAAATCAACGAAATCTTCCGGATGTCTTTATGAAAGGAAAACAGGAAGCCTGAATAAAAATTCATAGGGGAGCTTCCAATCAGTGAAAATATCTGTATGGAGATGATTTGTCATGATGGGTAAGAAATTAAAAATCGCATTGGCATTAGGCGCTATGGCCGCTGTATTTGGCGCAGCAGGCTGCGGCGGTGGAAGTTCAAGCAGCAGCTCTTCTTCCTCCAAGAACGGCATTCCTTCGGTCATCCGTGTAGGTTCGGAAACCACCTTCCCGCCCTTTGAATTTACAAAGGACGATAAATATGTAGGCTTTGATCTTGATCTGACGGATGCCATCATCAAACAGATGGGCAGCAAGATGGAATTCAAGAGCATGGGCTTTGATGCCCTCATCCCGGCCGTACAGTCCGGTCAGATCGACCTCATTGCTGCCGGCCTCAATGCCACACCTGAAAGAGCGAAACAGGTAGCCTTCTCGGATCCTTATTTCACCCAGGACGGCTTCGTCATTGTTGTCAACAAAGACAATGACAGCATTAAAGACTGGGCTGATCTGGAAGGAAAGAACGTAGGCGCCCAGGTAGGCACCCAGCAGGTGAAAGTGGCTCAGGAAGCCAAGGCAGCCAATGTAAAGCAGCTGGATTCCAACTCCCAGGCCTTCATGGAACTGCAGGCAAAGACCCTGGATGCGGTGGTCATCGACCAGCCGGTGGGTATGTACTACCTGAAACAGGGTGCCGACAAGGACCTGAAGATCGTGGGCACTGCCAAAGACGCAGAAGGCATGGTATTTGCCATGAAGAAAGACAACAAGGAACTGCAGGCTGCTGTCAACAAGGCGCTGAAGGAACTGAAGGACAACGGCACCTATGATAAGATTTACACCAAGTGGTTTGGCAATGAAGGAAAGAAATAATTCATATAAGGAAACCGGGCTCAAAGGGGCCCGGTTTTTTTAGTTAGCAGGATTACTGGCGGGCTGGTGGGAGCTTCTGAACCCGGGAAAGCAGGCGGTCCCTCTCATTTCCTATTTGATAATTCAATTTCCGCCCTATATAATGAAGACAACACTTGGTGGGTTTTTCGGGAGGTGTTTTGTATGAACAGATGGATGAAAGCAGGAGCAGCAGCGCTGGCCCTGTGCATGATGGCCGGCCTGTCCGGCTGCGGCGGCGAAAAGCAGGCTGCTTCGAAGGCAGCTTCAGCGCCGGCGAAGAAGGAGCTGAAGGTGGCCTGCGTGGCTACCTATCCGCCCTTTGTGTACAAGGACAAAGAAGGGAAAATCGTAGGCTTTGACGTGGATATCACCGGTGCCGTGGCAAAGGAGCTGGGAGCTCAGGTGGTGTATGAAAGCATGCCCTTCAATGAAATGGTACCGGCTCTTCAGGCCAGCAAGGCGGACATAGCGGTGGCAGCCGTAGACATGACCCAGGACCGGGCGGACAAGGTGGATTTCAGTAATATCTACTACAGCAAGGAAAATGTTTCCATCCTGGCCCGGAAAGAGGACAATGAAATCAGGGGACCGGAAGACCTGAAAGGGAAAAAAGTGGCTGTGGAAAAGGGTACGGTCTATGTAGGAACAGCGAAACAGTACGGCGCCGAAGTGAAGGAGTATGACTACCACGACCAGCTTATCAAGGCGGTGGAGGACAACGAGGCAGACGCCCTGATCCTAGATAAACCGGTGGCCCGCTTCTACCTGGCCCACGGCGCATCGGAGAAATTGAAGCCTGCCGGCATTATCAGCGGTTCCGGCGGATTTGTCATGATGGTGAGCAAGAAAGATGAAGGCCTCCGGGAAAAGGTGAATGAGGCCCTGGATAAGCTGATGAAGAACGGCGAATATGATAAGATTTACGATAAATGGTTTGCCGATGAAAACTTCAGCAAAGAGCCGGACGTCAAGTCCTGAGGGCCGGAAAAACAGAATCGCTGTCTCATGGGGCAGGGCTTCCGGACCATGGTATAATAAATGAAGAGGCATAGACCTCTTCATTTACAAAGAAAGAGGGATGATTCCATGAAGAAAAGCACCCTGATTATTTCCCTGGCTGCTGCCGGTCTGATTTCTCTTGGCGGCTACAGCGTATTTGCCGATAACAGTGACAGCAGCTGGAATGGCTGGTGCCCGGGCCCAAGGCAGACCGTGAGCCGGGACTCCCGTGACGGCAGCTACGGCAGAGGCTACGGCTGCGGTGGATACCGGCAGAGCGACCGGGATGATTACTACTGTCCCGGACCGGGATATAGAAGGTAAGAGAAAAAGAGCGGAAGCTATCCGCTCTTTTTTCGTGCCTGTGACACGCTTCCCACCGAGGTGGTAAGGGACCGCCCTTCTGTAACTTGACTTCCCTGCCTGCCAGGAGGCGTGGGACCACGTCAGTGGTGGAAGGGGTATGCCGCCGGATAGCGGCCTGTAAAAGCTGCGGCGAAGCGGCCGCCGCCACCCTGTGGACCCTATATATAATATACTCATTTATCTTCCCTAAATCCGTATGGATAGGATTACACATTGAAAAAGTTAGATAGGATGTGGCCCTGCAGGGTGAAATGGCAGGAAGGATGCAGTTTCCGGGGCAGCCGTGTATTTACATATCGATATAAATAATATAAAATGGAATAAGATTTCAATTGTATACGTCTTATGACGCGTGCAGGTTACAATATATTATGAGGTGATTAAATGAGTGAATTGCTTCGCGTGGAAAATCTCCACGTTTCCGTAGGCGGGAAAGAACTCCTCCACGGCATTAACCTCACCGTAAACAAGGGGGAAGTCCATGTTATTATGGGTGTTAACGGGGCAGGCAAGTCGACGCTGCTTCATGCCATCATGGGAAATCCTGTTTACAAGATAACTGAGGGTCATATTTATTTTGAAGGCCAGGAAATTACAGGCCTGTCTGTAGATAAAAGAGCAAAACTGGGAATCTTCCTTTCTTTCCAGAATCCTATTTCGGTGGCCGGCATTACCATGGAAAATTTCATCCGTACTGCCAAGACTACCATTTCCGGGAAACAGCAGCGCCTTTTCCCTTTCAAACGTCTGATGAAAGCAAGGATGGAAGACCTTTCCATGGATCCCTCCTATGCGGACCGCTACCTCAATGACGGTTTCTCCGGCGGCGAAAGAAAGAAGAGCGAAATCCTGCAGATGCGTATTCTGGATCCCAAGCTGGCCATGCTGGATGAAACTGACTCGGGTCTCGATGTGGACGCAGTGCGCATTGTTTCTAAAAATATTTCCGAATACCATAATGAGAATAATTCCCTTCTCATTATTACCCATCTGAACCAGATTCTGAAATTCATTACGCCGGAATTTGTGCATGTGCTCATTGATGGACGCATTGTTAAAGAAGGCGGCCCGGAACTGGTTGATGAGATCGAAACCAACGGCTTTGATGCATACCGCAGTGAGGTGTAGTCATGGCTGAAGAAAAGAAAAAGAGCCAGGTAGAGGATATTAACCGCAGCATTTATGATGTGAAGGATAAGGTGGAATATTCCTACAAGGCAGACAAGGGACTAACGGAAGATGTGATCCGTGAGATTTCCAGAGAAAAGGATGAACCGGAATGGATGCTGGAAAAGCGTCTCAAGGCCCTTGCAATTTACAACAAGCTGGACGTACCGCCCTGGGCGCCGGACATTTCGGAACTGGACATGGAGCACATTGATACCTATGTCCGCCCGAAGACTGATATGAAAGCCCGCTGGGAAGACCTGCCGGAAAACATCAGGGAAACCTTTGACCGGCTGGGAATTCCGGAAGCGGAAAAGAAATCGCTGGCCGGTGTAGGCGCCCAGTATGATTCCGAAGTGGTATACCACAATATCCAGAAAGAACTGGAGGAACAGGGAGTCATTTATGTTGACTTTGAAACGGCAGTCAAGAAATATCCGGAACTGATTAAACCCTATTTCGGAAAGCTCATTACACCGAACTACCATAAGTTTGCCGCCCTTCACTATGCCGTATGGTCCGGCGGATCCTTCGTGTATGTGCCCAAAGGGGTTCATGTGAAGATGCCGCTGCAGAGCTACTTCCGCCTTAATGCGCCGGGAGCAGGCCAGTTTGAACATACCCTGATTATTGTGGAAGAAGGAGCCACCTGCCACTTCATCGAAGGCTGCTCGGCTCCCCGTTACAATGTGGCCAATCTCCATGCCGGAGCTGTAGAACTTTTCGTCAAGAAAGGAGCCACCCTTCGGTACTCTACCATTGAGAACTGGTCCAAGAATATGTACAACCTGAATACCAAGAAATCCCTGGTAGAAGAAGATGGTCATATGATCTGGGTGTCCGGTTCCTTCGGATCCCATACCTCCTGCCTCTATCCGGATACGGTGCTCAAGGGAGACCGTTCCACCTGTGAATTTACAGGCATCACCTTTGCCGGCAAGGGACAGTTCCTGGATACCGGGTCCAAAGTGGAAGCACTGGGGAAAGATGTGTCCATGACCGTCAACTCCAAATCCATTTCCAAAGCCGGCGGCACCGCCATTTACCGCGGCGTAGTCTATATCGGACCCAATGCCAAAGGGACAAAGGGCTCTATCAGCTGCGAATCCCTCATGCTGGATAATGAGTCCCGCTCCGATACCATTCCGGACATTGTCATTGAAAATGATGATATTGACCTGGGACACGAAGCCAAAATCGGACGCATTCCGGACGAAGATATTTACTACCTTATGAGCCGGGGCCTTACGGAAGAAGATGCCAAGGCCATGCTGGTCAGAGGCTTTGCAGAACCGATTTCCAAGGCCCTGCCTCTGGAATATGCAGTAGAAATGAACCGCCTCATCGATCTTGAATTCGAAGGGGCCATAGGATAAGGAGGCATTATGGAAGAAATCAGAATCAACCGGCTGCCTCTTCTCACATACCGTTATCTTCATACCAACGATACCCCTGTATCCTTTGAAGCACCGAAGAGGGGCGGAGAACCTCATTTTTCCGATCTTTCCTATGTGAAAGAAGGGGGAACCCTTCCGGCGGACTTTAAAGGGGCTTCCGAAGAAACGGTGAAAGCTCTCAAGCAGGGCAGTCATTACACCATAACCATTCCCGCTGAAACAAAGGCGGAACTGACCATCACCCTTAGCGGCAAGGGCCAGGCAGACTTTGCAGGAAGTTTCCTTTTCCACCTGGGAAAAGAATCATCCCTGAACCTCATCTGGATTTTGCAGGGGAAAACAGAAAAAGGCACCTGTGTCGCAGGAGCCTACTATGACCTGGCAGAAAATGCCAATTTGAAAGTATCCCGGCTGGAAAGCGGCCTTTCCGGTGTGGAAATTTTCGACCAGCGTCATGCAGTACTGGCCAGAGGCGCCAGAGCTGATTTTTCTGCTGCCGAATTGGGCGGTGAAAATATTTACGTTCACAGCTACGGCCTGCTGGCCGGCGATCATTCTGCCATGACGGAAAAAGCAGTCTATGCCGGCACGAAGAAACAGCATCTGGATTTCTTCTACCACATCGATCATGTGGGAAAGAAAACCCATGCGGAAATCGACGTGAAAGGCGCCCTGGACGATGATTCCAAAAAGATTTTCCGGGGTACCCTGAATTTCAAAAAAGGCTGCAGCGGCTCTGTGGGCGACGAAGGAGACTATGCCATCCAGCTTTCCCCGAAGACGAAAAACATTTCCCTGCCCCTCCTCCTCTGTACGGAAGATGATGTCCAGGGAAACCATGCATCCAGTGCAGGACAGCTGGATGCCAATACCATTTATTTCCTCATGAGCCGCGGATTCTCCCTGGAAGAAGCCAGAAGAATCGTGATTGAAGCCCTGATCCGGCCGATTATTGATGGCATGGATTCATCGGTGAGAGATGAAATTATTACAGAACTCAGGCAGAAACTGGATTCGAAGGAGTTATAATGAACAGCGAATTACTTAGAAAAGATTTTCCCATACTGGAAACCAAAGTGAATGGTCATCAGATCGTTTATTTTGATAATGCTGCCACCACCCAGCGGCCGCTTCCGGTAGTGAATGCCGTTTTGGACTATGTTACCCACGACAACGGCAATCCCCACAGAGGTGCCCATATTTTCGCCATTTCCGCATCAGAAGCCTATGATACATCCAAGGAAGTGGTACGGAAATTTATTAACGCCAAAAGCGCCGGCGAAATTATTTACACCAGAAACACCACCGAATCCCTGAACCTGGTGGCCCGTTCCTATGGCGAAACCCATCTTCACAAGGGCGACCATATCCTCATTACCATTGCGGAACATCATTCCAACCTGGTCACCTGGCAGCGGGTGGCAGAAAAAACGGGCGCCGTGCTGGACTACATCTATGTAGATAAGAAAACCGGTCATTTCCCGGAAGAAGAACTGAAGAAAATCGACGACCCCAGAGTGAAAATCCTGGCCTTTGCCGAAGTATCCAACGTACTGGGCATCGATTTCGACCCCAAGCCATTGATTCAGCGGGCTCATGCCCATGGCGCCGTGGTGGTTCTTGACGGTGCCCAGTCCACCCCTCATAAGAGAGTGGATGTACAGGATTTGGACTGCGATTTCTTCGCTTTCTCCGGCCACAAAATGTGCTCCATGGGAGGCATTGGTGTCCTTTACGGCAAAGAAGAACTGCTGAACGATATGGAACCATTCCTCATGGGCGGCGATATGATTGATGAAGTGCAGGAACAGAAAACAACTTTCGCCGACCTGCCTGCCAAATTTGAAGCAGGCACCCAGTACGTGGAAGGGGCTGTCAGCCTGGTAGCTGCCATCAAATATGTGGAATCCGTAGGCTATGACGAAATCAGAGCCCAGGAACGGCGCCTTGTCACCCGCTGCCTGGAAGGCATGAAAAAACTGCCCTTCATCCATATCATCGGACCCACCAATCCCGAAGAAAAAGAAGGCCTCGTAGCCTTTGAAGTGGAAGGCGTACATCCCCATGATGTGGCCCAGATCCTTTCTGCCAAAGGCATCTGCATCCGCACCGGCCATCACTGCGCTGAACCGCTCCATCATTACCTTGGTATCAACGCCAGCTGCCGTGCCTCCTTCTATTTCTACAATACAGTGGACGAAGTGGACTATTTCCTGAAAGAATTGAAGGACGTACGGAAAGTCATGGGGTATGATGACTGATGGAATTAAAACAGCTCTACACCGATCTTATCCTGGAATATAACAAGGACAAGACCAATAAACGCAAAATCAGCAGCCCTACAGTCCACGAACATGGACACAACCCCAGCTGCGGTGATGATATCGATATCGAAGCCAAAGTAGAAAACGGAGTCATCACCGACCTGGCCTATACCGGCACCGGCTGCGCCATCAGCCAGGCATCTACCGCCATGATGGCCGAACTCCTTCAGGGAAGAACCGTGGAAGAAGGCCTCCGCCTCTGCCGCCTCTTCCTGGATATGATCTGCGGCAAAGTCACCGATGACTCCCAGCTGGAAGAACTGGAAGCCGCCATTACCCTGAAAGACATCTCCCAGATGCCTGTCCGCGTCAAATGTGCCACCCTGGGATGGCACACCCTGGAAATGGCACTGGAAAAAGTGGAAAAACAGCTGAAAGACAACGGCTGACATCAAAATAAAAAGCATGGAACCTCATAGAGGACCATGCTTTTTTATTTGACAGAAAAGGGACAGATGAGATGTGGCCTGGCTCCATGGTCTGACTGATGACTGGGGACAAAAGGAACAGGGCATCCTTCTTTTAGTTAAGTTTTATGCTGATAACAGCTATTGATACCCATACCTGAGGGCATCAAAGATGGTAAAAGAATATAAATTGAAATTTGACAATTAAAGGAAAAGAGTAGATAATGAGTAAAGACTAAATAATAATTATAATAATAAATCAGCAAATTAAACTTTTGATATATTATGATGGGGAATATGAGAACTGAAGCGCATTGCGCTTTTTTCAGTTCTCTTTTTTTATGTCAAAAAGCGGGGAGAAAACGTATGAATCAGAAAATCAAGTATGCAGCTCTGGGAATTGCTCTTGCCTGCACCGGCTGGACCGGCGCTTCGGCAGAGCAAGTGTATGAACTGAATCCCATTACCGTAACGGCACAGCGTTATGAGAAAAAGGACGTTGATGTGCCTGCCACGACACAGACATTTACTGAAAAAGACATTGCTGCTACCGGTGCAGATAATATGTCTGTAGCTTTAGGATATTTGGATGGCGTTGTTACCTCCGGCATGGGGCCCAACGGGGCGTCTAATTCTTCCATGACCAGCAAAATCGTGATGCGCGGCGTTGAAAATGGCACGGTGGTTATGGTTAACGGTACCCCTATCAACTGGAGAAATCTTTATAATCTGGAAAATATTCCGACCAGTGCGGTATCCCGGGTAGAAGTGGTTCACGGCGGCGGTGCGGTGATGTACGGCAGCCAGGCCACCGGTGGTGTCATCAATATCATTACCAAGAAAAAACTGGATAACCAGGTGGAAGCAGGCTGGGGGAATCGGGGAAGACAAAGTTATAAGGTCTCTGCCAATGCAGGCCGTTTTTCCTTTGCCTATGATTACAATAAATGGGGGACCATTGATAAGGTCTCCGATTATAATACAAAGGTGACTACAAAGAAGGATGGGAAGACAGTCACCCTTTTCCCGGTCCATATGCAGCAGAAATTCAGAGGTTCTGAAAAGAACAATTTCAATGCCATGTATCAATTCAATGACAAGCTGGATTTGCTTTACAACCATAATGAATCCACCAATCGCTGGTCCTATAAGTACAGCGGGATACCGGAGGGAAATAAATATGCGGGCCTGAATGGTCAGACTCGGTATAAGACCAAATTTGAAAGAGATGGAGATTTTATCCAGTTAAATCTTCATGATATGGATGGCTTCAGCGGCCATATTTTCTATAACTATAACTCCCTTGCCACTCACCAGACCAATTTCTACAGTTCCACAGCTTCGCCGTATAAACCGGATAATCCCAAATATAGAAGCTATAGCAAGGAAAAGAATAAGACCTATGGCTATGATTTCCAAAAGGTGTGGGACCAGAAGGACAAACAGACCTTCCTGCTGGGGACATCCCTGGTTCGAGAAGAGTATAAGAACCATGACCCCGGTGCCACCAGCGCTCTGGATAGAGAAATCAGTGAAGGAAGAAATATTTATGCAGCCTTTGGCTCATGGAACAGAAATATCACACCGAAGGATACCTTTACCTTGAGCGGACGCGGCACATGGACCACGGGAGGAAAGAAGCAGTATCACAATTTCAGCACCCAGGCACAGTACCTGCATAAGCTGAATAACAACCAAAGCATCTATGCCGGCTTTGGTCAGTCCTTTGTGCTGCCTACCCTTCGCCAGCTGCATTCCCGATTTGATATTTCTTCACCGGACCGTATTATTGGGAATCCCGACCTGAAACCGCAGAAGGGTACCCACTATGAAATGGGCTGGAAGATGGAAACGGAACATAGACAGTACAAGGCAGCCCTGTTTACCGAAAGAATCAAAGATGATATTTCTTTTTCAAAGCAGACCGGTCAGGATTACTGGGATACAGTCAATGAGGATTTCAAGAATAAAGGACTGGAATTGACGGTGAAAGGGCAGGAAAAGAACGGGTTTGGCTGGCATGCCGGATTTACTTACCAGAATCCGAAAACTAAGGAAAAATCGCAGAAAAAGACTGCTAAAACCTATTGGGACCGCCATTATGGAAGAATCCTTTTGAATGGCGGCGTGGATTATACAAAGAATAAATGGGAAACGGCATTGAATTTCAGTTACCTGGCTGACAGGGTCATGACACCTACCAGTGCCCATTCCTATGATACAAAGCCTTATCTGCTTACCTCTTTCTTTGCTAAATATTCACCCAACAAGTCCGATGATATTATTCTGACCGTGGATAATATCCTTAACAGGGAAGATGTGACGTCCCACACGTCAAGTGATTATTATTCCACGCCAACTACATTCCTTTTGTCCTATCGTCATAAATTTTAAACAGCCATTTTCATACAAAGATATATGACATAAGGGCTGGTCATAATATATGAGGAAGTGCCTGAGTGCAGGGAAACATAGATTTAATGCGGCAAGTATCGAGTATTTTGTCTTGGTTTCCTTGACTTAAAAGGCGCTTCCTTTGTATTTCAAAGGAGTTTCTCTTGAAACGGTTTGCTCTATTTCTCCTCTCCCTTCTTTTCGGTACCCTTCTCCTGTCCGGCTGCGGAAAAGTGCAGCCGAACAGCCACCTGCGGCAGGTGGTGGACGATACAGGACAGTCCGTATCCCTCCCCAGCCATCCCTCCCGTATTGTGTCTCTTACCTATGGCACCGACGAGATTCTTCTGGGTCTGGTAGATACGTCCCGGGTGGCGGCCCTCTCCCGATATGCCGGAAATCCGGATATTTCCTTTGTGACGGAGGAGGAGGCTGAGGCCGTGGGGAGGAAGGTGGACATGAATGCAGAGTCCATTATGGCCCTGAAGCCGGACCTGGTTATCGTCTCAACAGCGGTGTCTCCTCAGCTGGTCAGTCTTCTACAGCAGTCCGGCATTCCGGTGTATGTGTCCCTGGTTGCGGTAAGCTTTGATGAAATGGAAGAAAAGGTCAGAGGAGTGGCCAGGGCAGTGAACGAGGAAGCCGGCGGTGAAGCCATGGTACAGGATATGGAAAATAAAAAAGCGAAGCTTGAGGAAAAACTTTCCGCCATAGGTCCTTCGGATGAGCGGTGTGCCCTGGGACTTTCTTTCAGGGGAATTCTGGGAAAGAAGGGCACCCTTTTCAGTGAGGTGCTGGCCATGGCCCACGTGAAGGATGGAGCGGCCCGGTATGATGTACCGAAGGGGACCAATGCCTATCTTTCCATGGAAATCCTGCCGGAAATCAATCCCGATGTGATTCTTATGCCCGTATGGAAGGTGAAAACCGGGGATGATGAGGAAGCCTTTGCCCGGGAAATCATGGAAAATCTGGCTTACCGGGATGTAAAGGCTGTTAAGAATGGAAGGCTTGTACCTTTCCCGGAAAAGTATAAGTATGTCATGAGCCAGCATATAACTGAAGCCATAGAGGCCAGTGCCCGGGCGGTGTATCCGGAACTTTTTGACGAGGCTTCCAGCTGATTGCAGGCATCTGATTTCATATAAGGCAAGGGAGAATAGAGATGGCAGTGAAACTGATCTATGTAACAAATGTGGACCGCCGGTTTTTCATGATGAGCCGAGCCATGGAGTCCCTGCAGAAGGAGGGCCGGCTTTCCGAAAGCTGCTGGACGCTGAAGGTGAAAGATGACAGCAGTTTTGCTTCCTATGCGCCTCTTCTTGAGGGAGCTTCCCTGGTGATGATCAAGTTCATGGGAAATACAATCCGTACGAGGTTCTGGCAGCAGTGCCTTGCCTTTTTAGAGGGCCGTGGGATTCCCTATTACATGGATGCAGCCGGTTCGGCGGAGGAAGAATGTGGGAAGTGGATAGGAAAAGAGGACATTGACGCTATTAAAAAGTACAGCTTTTACGGCGGAATGGAAAATTATAGGAATTTATGGCTCTATGGCGCTTTCCTCTTTGAGACTTCCCCGGTAAAGCCACCGGATCCCAGTCCCCTCTGCTGGGCGGGACTCTACCATTTTGGCATGAAGGACAGGTATATGACGGATCTTTCTTCCTATAGGGAGAGATTCTGCAAGCCGGAAAGGCCTACCGCCGGCTTTCTTTTTTATCGGGATGAATGGATCTGGGGAGATACAAAATACCAGGATGCTTTCATTGCGGAGGCAGAGCGGCAGGGGCTTAATGTCATTCCTGTTTTCACTAACGGGCTTCCAGATACGAAACTGGGTATGCCATCCCTTGATGAAGTATTTCATCGGTATTTTATGAAAGATGGAAAGCCTGTGATTGACTGCCTGGTGAATGTAATGAAATTTTCATTCACCACATCCGGCTCCATATCCCGCGAGGTGCTCCATGAAATGGGAATTCCTGTGCTGCAGTGCTATTCCCTGCTTATGCCGGAGGAGGAGTGGAAAAAATCAACGGAAGGCATGAATGCCATGGAAGTGTCCATCAGTGTTTCCATGCCTGAATTTGACGGCATTATCCACGGGGTGCCCATAGCGGCCAAGCATGTGAAGAAAACAGGAGAGGTGGAATACCTGCCTTTGAAAGAACGGATAGCTGCCATGGCAGCAAAGGCCGGTGCTTGGGCCAGGCTTCACAGGAAGAGAAATGAAGACAAGAAAATTGCCATTATTTTTCACAACTATCCGCCTAAGAATTCCAATATCGGTAGTGCCTTCGGCCTTGACAGCATAGAAAGCGTGCGCCGTCTCCTGGAAAAGATGAAAGCGGCGGGGTACAGGATAGATTATGTCCCGGAAACAGGCAGCAAGCTCGTTCAGCTCATCACCAGCCAGGCCACCAATGATTTGTCCATGATGACGGAAGCGGAAGAGAAGGCCTGTCATAAAGTGACAGAAAAACAGTACAGAGACTTTTTTCAGACCTTTCCTGCAGATGTGAGGGCGCAGATGGAGAAAGACTGGGGCAGCCCTCCCGGCAGTGTCATGGTGGATGAAAAGGGCAGTATCCTTGTTCCTGGTGTCATGGATGGACATGTTTTCATCACGGTCCAGGCACCCCGGGGCTATGGTTTTGATGCAGCCAAAATCTATCATGATCCTTTTATCGCTCCTACCCATCAGTACCTGGCCTATTACCTGTGGATACGGGATATCTGGAAGGCGGATGCCGTCATTCATGTCGGAACCCATGGAAATCTGGAATGGCTGCCGGGCAAGGGCGCGGGACTTGACCGCAGCAGTTATCCGGATCTGGCACTGGGCTGTCTTCCCAATGTGTATCCTTACCATATGACCATTACCGGAGAGGGTATACAGGCCAAAAGACGGGGAAGCGCCTGCCTGGTAGACCATATGCCTGCACCCATGGCAGATGCAGGCACCTATGACGAGCTCTCAGAGCTTGAGAAGAATATGGATGAATATGCCCATTTCCTTACAGTGGAGCCGGAAATAGCATCCCGCATGATAGGGGAAATACGCAGTCTGGCTGTGAAAGCGGAGCTGGATGGGGAAGTGCCCTATGATGCATCGAAGCCATTTTCTGAATATCTGACAAGGCTGCATCAGTACATAGAGGATATTAAAAACAGTGAATGCCATGTGGGTCTCCATATATTGGGACAGATGCCGGAAGGAGAGATTCTCAGAAATGAAATTATCCAGCTCATGAGGCAGTCTGATGGTTCCTGTCCTGCCATTCTGGATGTGTTTGCAGAAAAATACGGATACACAGCAAAAGAATTGATGGAAAAATCACAGACCCTTCTTCCGGAGAAAAAAACAGGCAGTGAAATGATGGCGGCAGTCAGAAAAGAAACGGAACAATTTATCGACACTCTGATGGTTCATCATTTTAGTGAAGAAGGTATCAGAAAAGCCCTTTCAGCCAAGTCAGTACGGGAAGGGGATGCCTTGTGGCAGAAGCAGGTAGAAAAAACGGCCGGTTTTATCTGTCATGACCTGTACAAAAGGCTTTCCGGCACGATTCAGGAAATGGATCATACCCTGGAAGGAATAGAAGGGAAATATATTATGCCCGGGCCCTCAGGCTCACCTCATGCCGGTGGTGTATCCCTCCTTCCGGCAGGAATTAATTTCTATGGGATTGATCCCAGAAAGCTTCCTACCAAAGCGGCCTGGGCGGTAGGCAAAGAGCTGGGTGATGAGGTCATATCTCGATATATCAGGGAGGAAGGAAAGTACCCTGAAAATATTGGCATGGTTTTCTGGTCCGGTGCCAATATGCGAAGTCACGGGCAGTGTATAGCGGAATTTCTTTATCTCATGGGCATTCGTCCTATCTGGGAAAAAGGAAGCCTTTATGTGAAGCGCCTGGAGCCGATTCCCCTTTCGGAGCTGAAAAGGCCCAGACTGGATGTAACAGGCAGAATCAGCGGCCTTTTCCGGGATACCATGCCGGCAGCAGTTTCTCTTATGGACAAAGCAGTCCTGCTGGCTGCATCCCTTCCGGAGAAGGAGGAAGACAATTTTATACGTAAACATGTCCTTTCCGAAAGCAGTGCCATGGAAAGGAATGGAATGACGACAGAGGAAGCCTGGCGGGAAGCCTGCTATCGTATTTTTGGTGATGCGCCGGGAACCTATGGCGCCGGTGTGGGTGTCCTGCTGGAGTCACGAAACTGGAACAATTTGGATGACCTTTCCCGCGTTTTTGTCAGATGGGGCGGCCATGCCTACGGCAGCCGTTCCAAAGGAACCTACAAACCCGGGCTTTTTAAAGAGCGCCTGTCCCATATGGATGTGACCTTGAAAAACGAGGATAACCATGAAACGAATATGATGAGCAGTGATGATTACAATGCCTATCATGGCGGCATGATAGCGGCTGTACGGAGCCTTTCGGGTAAATCTCCCCGCTCCTATGAAGGCGACAGTACGGAAAGGGGCAGCGTCAAGGTCCGCAGCGTGCAGGAGCAGGCTAAGCGGGTTTTTCGCATGGAAACCATCAATCCCCGGTTTATACAGGGCATGATGAAGCATGGCTACAAAGGAGCAGCCGACCTGTCAAGCCGTGTATCCATCAGCTTCCAGTGGGATGCTACCAGCAAGGTGATGGAAAACTGGATGTATGAAAAACTGGCAGAAAAGTACGCGCTGGATGTCACAGTACAGGACTGGATGAAAGAAGTCAATCCCTGGGCACTCCAGCGCATTACAGAAACTTTGCTGGAAGCGGAAAAGCGGGGCCTGTGGCAGGCAGCGGATGAAACGATAGATCAGCTGCAGGCCCTGTACCTGGATATAGAGGGAGAGCTGGAAGAGAGCCAGGATGATACGTGAAACCAGGGCTTATGGGAAATAGAAAACTCTGTCAGGGAGATGTCTTTCATCGGGCTGCAGAGGCTTCATCCTTCTCTATGGGATTTCTGTTTTTAAAGGAACATGGACCTGCATAGAGGATCGGCTTTCATTATGAACTAATATCGGATAAATAGATAATTATAAAAAGGGGCTGTGATAAATGTAAATCATTTCTTCACAGCCTTTTTTATAATTTTTCCTGATGGTAAGATTCCAGTCCCTTTGTCATCTCGAGTGGGGAATGTGCCGGCGTGAGTGGAAAAACTTTGGACTCTATTGAAGCTCTGAACCAAGAAATCTCCTGCCACCAATGCTCTCTGTACCATTGAAAAGTGATATTTCTCTACTCCGCTTCGCAACGTTTGAAATGACAGTGGGGCGGAGTGGTATCCATGTCATTCATGTATTTTTTCACAGACCCGTCCATCATTGAAGGCACTACGAAAAGCCTGAAAAGAGCGTGCGCACAGGCAGATTCCTAGGTGAAACTGTCTGATCCATAGAAGGACACTTTCTTCAGGCTTTTCTATCGCGAAGGCGATTGATTTCTTCTTGAGTTCTTGGCCGAAAAGGATTTGAAAACTCAGAACGCATTGAACGGGCTTGAGACCCGGAGCTCTTATGTATTCATCTTTGCGAGATGGCTTGCAGCCGAATCAGGAACCGGGTATTTTTTTGTGGCCACTCCCCGGACCTTTTCCATGCTCTCATCTGTTCTCTATTATACCGGATAGGGAAGAAAATGGGAATAGGAAATATAGAAATTATGTTTGCTGATTTTGGAGGCATGGAAGGGAGAACTATGAGTTTTATAGATACATTTTCTCGGGAATTCATAGAGAATGTAAGAAAGATTCACCGGCCTTTTCCTATTTCATCGTCACTCATGGTACAATAGAATATATTATTGTATGTTCGGAGGAATGAGCATGGGATTTTTTGACAAAATCAAAAGAGGTCTCACAAAGACCAAGCAGAGTTTGATCAAGAATATTGAAAGCGTAGTTATCGGCTATGCCCAGATTGATGAGGATTTCCTGGAAGATTTGGAAATGGTACTCCTTTCCGGTGATATCGGTGTCCGTACTACGGACTATCTGATGCGCCAGATTCGCCGGGGCGTCACGGAAGGGGTAATTCATAATACGAACGAAGTCATGCCTTTCATGGAGAAAACGGTGAAGGAGCTTTTGAAGGATGATACGGCAGGTGAAGAGTTTACCCATCATCCCGAGGTGATTCTGGTGGTCGGTGTGAACGGGGTAGGCAAGACCACCACCATTGGCAAGCTTTCCGGCCGTCTCCACAAGGAAGGAAAGAAGGTTCTTCTGGCAGCGGCTGATACTTTCCGCGCTGCTGCATCGGAACAGCTCACCATCTGGGCGGAAAGAACGGGTGCTGATATTGTAAAGCATGCAGAAGGCGCCGATCCTGCAGCCGTTGCGTTTGATGCCGTATCGGCTGCCAAAGCCAGAGGGGCTGATGTGGTCCTCATTGATACGGCCGGCCGTCTCCAGACGAAGGTAAACCTCATGGAAGAATTGGGGAAAATCAGCCGGGTGGTGAAGAAAGTGATTCCTGATGCACCGCACCAGACGCTTCTGGTACTGGATGCCACCACCGGTCAGAATGCCATCAGCCAGGCAAAGAATTTCGGTGAAATCGTGCCCCTTACCGGCGTGGTTCTTACCAAGCTGGATGGCACCGCCAAAGGGGGCGTGGTGCTTTCTGTTCATGAAGAACTTCATGTGCCGGTGAAGTGGATCGGCATGGGTGAAAGGGAAGATGACCTGGACCGCTTCAATCCTGATGAATTTGCGAAGGCTCTTTTTGAAACGGATGACCATGTGCTGCAGGAAAGCACGAAGGTGTAACAGGTATTCAGTCATGGCAGGGGTGCATATCCGATGCATCCCTGCTTTTTGAGTGCTGCCCCGGGGCGGGGAGAAGGACAAGAGGAAGGAGTCAGGGGAAAAGTGATGAAAAAAAGGATGGAGGAAATGGAACCTTTCGCCTATGCTGTAACCATTACACGGAAAAGGGGACTCAGGGCTATTTACCTTCGGATTTCCAGGACCGGGAGGGTTCTTGTATCAGCACCATCGGCCATGGCTTTAAAGGAAGTGGAACGTTTCGTGGCTTCAAAGGATGGATGGATCCGGGAAAAGCTGGCCAAAATGCCTGCCGTCCCCTGCTATACCTATGACAGCGGCGAAAAACATTTCTTTCTGGGCAGGGAATACCCCATTGTTTATGAACGAGGCCCCGTGAGCTCCGTGTCGGTAAGGGAGAGAAAACTCTGTCTTACGATAAGCCCACGGACGAAGGATCGGCCCCGGGCTTACAGGAATCTTATGAAGGAAGAACTGCGGAAGGTTATAGAAACATATATAGAAATCTGGGCGCCCCGCATGGGCGTCCAGCCTTCTTCCCTGACCATTCGCATTCTAAAGAGCCGATGGGGCAGCTGCAATGTAAGGACCGGAGAGCTTTCCTTTGCCCTGGACCTCATCACCAAACCGGAGGCATGCATCGAGTCGGTGGTGGTGCACGAGCTGAACCATCTTCTGGAAACAGGTCATACCCGCCGTTTCCATGCCCTCATGGCCCGCTGGCTTCCGGACTATAAGGAAAGGACGAAGAAACTATACGACTACCCCAGAGAGTTTATTTAACAGGGCTCCTGTGGCTGGTTTCCTGGTTTCTGGTGCCAGGAATGATTGAAATACTTATGCAGTTCCCGTAACGCATAAGGTCCTTTTCTAAAATCTGCGGCGTCAGCCGCCACCACATCCTCTGAACCTTTTGAACCTTTTGAACCTTCTGAACCCTGTGAACCCTCACGCCGTAGGCGTGTCCAATAGCAAAGCCGCCACCACAACCCTCGGCCCAAAGGGCCGTCAAACTTAAGAACCTTCCGGCCCCCTGGGCCGGTCCATCTTAAGAACCCTTTCCATGCCCCCTGAGCGAAGCGATGCACAACCCTTCTACACAACCTGCGGCGCCAGCCGCGCCCCTCTTTTTAACCTGCGGCCGGTCAATTGTAAGAACCTTTCCTTACGCCCCTACTTCTCTTTACAGAAATATGGTATAATCTAATAAAATAATTTTATACCAAAAGATTTTTATACCATAGTATTCGTATTATGGTGAGTAAGGGGTATTTCAATGAATAACACGGACTGGAAAATCCTTATCTATCTTCGTGAGGAACGAAGCATCAATAAGGTAGCAAAGCGGCTTTTCATGACTCAGCCGTCCTTAACCTATCGCCTGAGCCAGATGGAAAAGGAAATCGGCTGTCCTTTATTTATTCGTACCAATAAAGGGGTTCATTTCACCGATGCAGGCAATCGCCTTTTCTCCTTTGCAGAAAAGGAGCTGCAGCAGTACCAGGACATGAAGAATTATGTGACCCATGAGCCTAATTCCATTTCCGGCGTACTCCGCATCGGTGCCAGCCAGTCCTTTGCCCAGTCCCATATGCCTGCCATCCTGAAGGGCTTTGTGGATAAGTACAGCGACATTGAAATTTCCCTGACCACCGATACCAGTGATGAACTGGTGAAGCTGGTAAAAAAAGAGGACATCCATCTGGCCATTGTCCGTGGGAACCAGGAATGGCCGGACGCCGATATTCTTCTGGAAGATGCGCCGCTGTACTTGATTTCCGCCAAGAAAATCGACTACAGCACGCTGCCGGACCAGCCTTCCATCCGCTACCGCAGCGATCCTTCCCTGGATGAGCTCCGTACCCGGTGGTGGCGGCAGAATTTCACCGATTCTCCCCATTTCATGCTTACTGTGTCTGACTGCCTGACCTGCGTGGAAATCGTGAACCAGGGCCTTGGCCACTCTCTGATTCCGGCGGACCTGCTTCCTAAGTGCGCGCCCCAGGTGAACAGGGAAATGATTTACGACAAGCAGAAGAGACCTCTTCTGCGGCCCAGCCATCTGATTTTCAAACAGCCCATGCTCCAGTCCACACCGGTAAGAATCTTCGTGGATTACCTGCGCAGCTATTTCAAGGTATGAAAAAAGCCCTGTGAAGCTATGACTTCGCAGGGTTTTATAATTTTACAAGAAATCCCAGCATGCTGAAGAGCCAGGTGGAAATTCCGAGAAACAGGGCACAGCAGAGCTTTTCCAGCTTCAGCCGGATGGCAAAGCGCCGGTGATGGTGGGCATTACCCCATACGGCATTGATGAGGCCGTGATAGTCTACATGCATCATGCGGGCCAGGGTGCAGTAATTGAGCAGCAGGTAAGTACAGATCAGGGCGGGACGGAGTTCATCCATCATGAACCAGGCCATCCAGGGAAAACAGAGATTATATACAAAGGCTATGTGTCCGCCAAGAAAGTAGGCCATTTTCTGGCCAAAGGTTTCGGACAGATCAGTTTTATAGGCAAAGACAAGGTATCCGTTGATGGCGCAAAGAAAAAGACACCAGAAAAACAGGAACGGCATACAGATTTCCTCCGGACATATTATTATTATTGTTCGCTTATAATTCGATTATAGCATGATATCTTTTGCCTGCCCATAGCTGAAAGGCCGGATGAAATCGATGAAATTAGGCCATTCGGAAGCACCGCCCATGACCGCGGAGGAGATGGAAGGACGGAAGAGGAAAAAGAATCACCGGTGGTAAGGATTTTATATTTTTGCCTGAAAAGAGGCAGAAGAAAAGTATATTCTAAAAATAAAGAGATATAGAAAAAATCTTCCAGTTCTTTATAAATAACTTATAACTAGCCAGAATAGAGGAAAGTGATAGAATGGGGCTGGAGACTGGAGGAGCGGCTGTCCGCTGTCTGCTGTCTGCTATCTGCTATCCGTTGTCCGCTTACCACTTCCTTAATGCCGACTGTTTCATACGCGGCCTGTACCGAGATTCTTCGCCTGCGGCTTAGAATGACGAGTGGGAGGAGGTCAGTTTCAGCACGTAACGCCCAGTCCCCTTTCTGTGGAAGGGGGCTCCGGATCTTCGTTATAGAGATATGGTTGACAAAAAACTAATTACGTAACGCTGACTTTGTAAGCATTGCCGCGAGGCGGCTATCCACCACCCTCTGAACCCTCTGAACCCTCTGAACCTTTTGAACCCTTATAACCAAAGGAGGTTTCCATGAAAAAACTGATTGCTTTTTTACTTTCTTTTTTCCTTGCCCTGTCCCTGGGCCTTCTGGCGGAGGCGTCGGATACACTGGAAATGAATCGGAAAATGGGGTATTTTGACAATACCCGCACGGTACTTCTCCTGTCTCCCCGTGTAAGCGGGAACGGCGGCGAAGCGGCATCCTATGTGAATCGGGAAATGAAGCAGATTTTCCGCTATCCCTATTACCGGACCTTGGATACCACGGGCTATGAGGGAGCAGTGTCTCCGGCAGACCTGCCCCGGCTGGCTGATGAATCGGGGGCAGATATAGTAGTGATGCCTGTAATCCAGTGGCATCAGTGGATTTTCCATCGGTTCCTCTTTGATGATGGCGACGATATTATCCAGACCCGGGCTATCGTGGATATTTACAGCTATAAGAAAACCGAGGGCACTGTGCGGGATGACCGGGGCACCTATTTTGATACGGAAGACGAGAGTACTGCCCGGAATGTGTACATTCTTGACGATATCATGAAAGAGGTATACAAAACATTCCCCTATCGCCGGGTGCCTACCGATGTGTCCAAGAGCCTCACAGGAGAGACGGAGGACCATACGCCCAAAGCGGTGATGAGATAGTGGGCTGGTGGGGAGAAAGAAAGCTGCCCGCTGCCGGCTATCGGCTGTCCGACTTCTGAACCATAGGGCTCTGCACCGGTGCCAAAGGGCAGGGAACCCATGACAAAAAGGACCTGGAAGAAATGGTCTATCATTTCTTCCGGGTCCTTTTATTTTACAGCCCTTTCTGTTCAATGCCGCTCACCAGGTAACCCAGATGGGCGGTGCTGTTTAATGTGACCAGCCGCCAGGTGCCTTTGTCACATTCCAGTACATTGATACAGGCATTGTCCTGCTTGATCTGCCAGAAGTGGCTCATATCAAGGCCCAGGAGGTCGCAGATAATGGCCTTGTTCACGGCGTCGTGGGCAGCCACAAGCACCGTTTCGCCATCATAGGTTTTTGCATATTCATCGAAGGCTTCTCTGGCCCGTTTCCGTACGTCCTCCAGATTTTCTCCTTCCGGCATCTGCACCAGGTCCGGGCGGGTGTGCCAGAGGCGGAATTCCTCGGGGTAGCGGGCTTCGATTTCATCGGCGTGGATGCCTTCCCACAGGCCATGGGAGATTTCCGTCAGCCTTTCGTCTTTCATCACGGGAAGGTGGTGGAAATCGGCAGCCAGGCGGCAGGTTTCATAGGAGCGGGAGAGGGGGGAGGAAATGGCCCGGTCTATGGGCACATCCTTCAGAGCCAGCGCCGCTTTTCGGCCCTGGTCCCAGCCCCTTTCGGACAGGGGTGTGTCTTCCTGGCCCTGGTAGCGGCCTTCTATGTTCCAGGTGGTTTCTCCGTGACGGAGAAGGATGATGCGTATCATAGGTGCTCCTTAATGTTCACAGTGAACGACTTTGACATCGTGGATGCCGTCGATATTCATGAGGGCCGGAATCAGGGCCGAGGGGATATCCTTGTCCACTGCCACCACCATGACGTTGGTGCCTGCTTCCTTGCCGGCGCCTACCTGCATGCCGTTGATGTTGATATGTTCTCTCCCAAGTACCGATGCTACCTGGCCGATCATGCCGGGCTTGTCTTCATGAGGCGCAATGATGATGCAGCCTTTCGGTTCGATATCCACGCGGAAGTGGTCGATGGATACGATTTTGGCTTCCTTCCGGTCGAAGAGGGAGCCTGTAATGCGGTGGCTGCCTTTGTCGGTGTCTACGGTGAGGGAAATGGTATTGGTGAAATAGTGGCCCTTCTTGGCTTTCACTTCTCTTACATCCATGTGCCGCTCTTCCGCGATACCCCGGGCATTGACGAAATTGACGGTCTGCTGCAGTACCGGAGCCAGAAGGCCTTTCAGTACGGCCGTGGTGAGAGGTGCTGTTTCTGTTTCTGCCAGTTCACCGGTATATTCCACGTTCACCCTGTTAATGCGGCCGCCGGCCAGGTCGATGGCAATATTGCCCATGCGCTCGCAGAGATCGAAGTAAGGCTGAATCACATGGAGGGTAGCTTTGGTAATGGGGGAAGCGTTCACGGCGGTGGCCACCGGTTCTCCGTGGAGGGCCTGCATAACACCTACAGCCACATCGGTGGCAACGCCGGCCTGGGCTTCTTTGGTGGAAGCGCCCAGATGAGGGGTGAGGGCTACATTGGTCATGCCCAGGAAGGGGTTGTCTTCCGGTTTCAGCGGTTCATTGGGCCATACGTCGATGCCTGCGCCGGCTACCTTGCCGCTCTTCAGCGCTTCAGCCAGGGCGTAGATATCCACCACGGCGCCCCGGGATGCATTGACAAGGCGGACGCCATCTTTCATTTTGGCAATTTCTTCTTTGCCGATCATGCCCCGGGTTTCATCGGTGAGGGGCGTATGAAGGGTGATGTAGTCTGATTCCTTCAGCAGGGTATCCAGGTCCACCAGCTCCACGCCCAGCTGCTTGCCTCTTTCCAGGGGAATATAGGGGTCGTAACCGATGGTTTTCATGTTGAAGGCCTGGAGGCGTTTGGCCACATTGGAACCGACCCGGCCTACGCCGATGATGCCTACAGTCTTGTTCAGAAGCTGGATGCCGGTGAAGCTCTTCCGGTCCCAGCGGCCTTCCATAATGGACTGATGGGCCTGGGGAATGTGGCGGGTCATGGACAGCATGAGGGCAATGGTGTGTTCGCAGGCTGCAATGGTATTCGACTCCGGCGTATTGACTACGGTAATGCCTTTTTGGGTGGCTTCCTTTATATCAATGCCGTCGATGCCTACGCCGGCGCGGCCGATGACTTTCAGGTTCTTAGCGGCGTCAATGACTTTTTTCGTGACCTTGGTCTGGCTTCTTGTAATGATGGCATCGTAGTCACCGATGACTTTTACCAGTTCCTCTTCCTTCATGTTCGGCTGGATATCTACAATAAATTCCTTTTCCAGGATTTCTTTGGCTTCTTTAGCTACGTCGGCAGTAATGAAAATTCTAAACATAATGATTTCCTCCTGTACATAATCAAATTATCCGTTGACTCTTTCGTATTCTTTCATGAACTGGGAGAGCGCTTCCGCTGCTTCCGGTGTTACCGCATTGTAGAGGGATACCCGGAGGCCGCCTACCAGACGGTGGCCTTTCACGCCTATGAAATCATGGGCCTTTGCTTTTTCCACGAAATCCTTCTCCATGGCTTCATTGGCCAGATTGAAGGTAATGTTCATGCGGCTTCTGGCATCCTTTTCCGCATGGCCCCGGTAGAATCCGCCGCTTTCATCAATCACGTCGTAAATCAGGGCTGCTTTGACCTTATTTCTTTCTTCAATGGCCTTGAGACCGCCCATATTTTTGATCCAGTGGAGCATGCGGTTCAGGGTATAAATGCAGAAAACCGGCGGCGTATTGTAGGTAGAATCTTTTTTCACAAAGGTCTGGTACTGCAGGAATTCGGGGATATCAGTGCGGGCCGTTTCCAGAAGGCTCTTTTTGATGATAGCCAGAGCCACACCGGCGGCGCCCAGATTCTTCTGGATACCGGCCCAGATCATATCGAACCGGTTGAAATCGATGTCCCGGGAAAGAATGTCTGAAGACATATCGCAGATCAGGGGCACCTTCACCTCTGGGAATTTCCAGTATTCCGTGCCGTAGATAGTATTGTTGGCGCAGATGTAGAGGTAGTCCGTACCATCCTTGATGTCATAGGTGTCAGGAATATAGGAGTAATCTTTGTCCTGGGCGGAATTGGCATCGTAGGTTTCACCGAAGAAGGCGGCCGTATTTCTTGCCTTGTGGGCCCATACGCCGGTGTCTGCATAGGCAGCCCGGGTATGGAGGAAATTGTATCCCGTCATGAGGAACTGCATGGTGCCGCCGCCCTGGATGAACACGATTTCATAATCCGGCGATAAATGCATGAGCTGCCGCAGGAGATCCTTTGTCTCATCCAGCATATCCTGGAACTCTTTGGACCGATGGCTGATTTCCGTAATACCCATGCCTGTGTTTTTGAAATTGGTGAGATCCTCCTTCATAGCCTCCAGCACTTCCAGGGGCATAGGGGACGGACCGGCGTTGAAATTGAATACTCTCTTCATCATGAACCTCCAAATAACACAAAAAGAGAAGACGTCCCATGGGACGAGCTTCTCTTTTCTCGCGGTGCCACCCAATTTAGCCAGGGCAAAAAGGAGCGAGGTATAAAAAAACGCTCTCCATCCACTAAGGGACGAGAGCACCCGCGATACCACCCAAATTGCCAGAAGGCCATCTTTGAAAGGCTGTAACGGGCCGGCCCGAAGGATTCTTCATCCATGTCTCCGAAGTGGAAAGATAATCAGCCCCTGACAGCTCTCACCGGCCGCTGTCTCTCTGAAAAGGTCTCATTACCCCTTCTTCATCATCGCTTGTTTCGTATGGCTGAATTATAGCGCCGGAACTTTCACTTTGTCAAGATGAAAATTTTTGGACACCATCTGCGGCGCCAGCCGCGTCCCTTTTTTAAAATCTGCGGCGAAGCCGCCACCGCAACCCTCAGCGCCATAGGCGCTGTCGCCCCCTGAGCGAAGCGAACACAACCTGCCGCCATCGGGCGGCCATAACCCTCGGGACGAAGTCCCGTCAACCCTCACACCGAAGGCCGCCATCGCTACCCTTTGAACCTTTATGCAGGGAGTGGTATAATACATGCATATTATCATGTAAAGTAATTATACTATGCATGGTAAATATAATGCAGAATCCATATAGGAGAAGAGAAGTATATTTCCTGGAGAAAGGCACTGACAGCCCATTCCCGGAAAATCAGGAAAAGGAGTGTGGAATTTGTATGTCTATTAAAACAAGGAAAATCGGTATTATCGGAGCAGGCAATGTAGGATCTCATCTGGCCCTCCAGTTTGCCGTGCAGGGTCTGGCAGATGAAGTGGTATTCTACGATACCAACATGGACAAAGCCATCGGCGAATCCCTGGATCTTCTGGATGCCGTCAGCTACCAGCCCCATCATTTTGAGGCCTATGCAGGCACCATGGACGATATGAAAGATGCAGATATTCTGATCAATGCATCCGGCAAACCCCGGAAACAGGGACAGAACCGTCTGGACATGATGGATGGCGCCATTGCCACCAGCAAGGAATTCCTGCCGCTGATTCAGAAATCCGGCTTTGACGGCATTATTATTTCCATTTCCAATCCCTGCGACATTATTGCAGAATACCTGCAGTACAAACTGGACTGGCCGAAAAAGAAAATCATCGGCTCCGGCACAGCCCTGGACTCTGCCCGCCTGCAGATGCAGCTTTCTACCCAGCTCAAAGTCAACCGCCGCTCTCTCACCGCCTACCTTCTGGGCGAACACGGCGATTCCAGCATGATTCCCTGGAGCCATGTCAAAGTGGCAGGCAAGCCCATCGATGAACTGCTGAAGGAAAAGCCGGAGCTCTACCATATGGATTCCAAGGAAGAAATCCTGAAGAAAGTCCATGAAGAAGGGAATATTGAAAATGCCAAGAAAGGCTGCACCGAATTTGGCGTTTCCTCTGCCACCGCCGAACTGGTCCGTGCCATTTACCACGATGAACATAAAATCCTTCCCTGCTCCGTCTATTTGGACGGCGAATACGGCATCCATGACAGCTTTGCTTCCGTACCGGTGAAAGTAGGCAAGGACGGCGTGGAAGACATTATCGAACTCCATTTGACCGATGAAGAAAATGAAGAACTCCAGCGTTCCATCAAAATTTTGAAAGAACACTTCGAAAGAGCGCTCACACTGTGATCGTTTGAACAAAAAGGGTACCCGCCGGGGCGCCCTTTTTTGTTTTGTAAGTGCTATGCCCTTATGAAACATGGTTCACTGGTTTTCTTTCTGTTTTTCTCCTCAAATTTCTTGTTTCCCCTTGAGGGGAAATGCCACGTAGTGGCAAAAGGGTGTACGGGGCTGAGCAGCAATGTGATACTCTATAGCTATCCTGACCGCCAATCGGCGGCCTCCCTCGCCACCTCATGGTTCTCTCCCCCTTGCAAGCAGGTGGCACTCGTTTTAATAAATGCAGTTCTAAAGGTTTTTTCATAAGAGGGCGCCTTCTATAAATGTAGAGGCGCCCCAGTCCCCATTTATAGAGAAAATCCCTTTTCACAGCCCCGTCCCATGGGGTATAATGGTATGACGCTTATTTTAATTTTGAGGTGAAACATGACTGATTTGGAAGAAATAAAAAGACGCCGTACCTTTGCCATCATTTCCCATCCGGATGCCGGCAAGACGACGCTTACTGAAAAACTGCTGCTCTACGGCGGAGCCATCCATCTGGCAGGATCCGTCAAGGCAAGAAAGACAGCCCGCTATGCCGTTTCCGACTGGATGGAAATTGAAAAACAGCGTGGTATTTCTGTCACCAGCTCGGTGCTCCAGTTCGACTACCAGGGCTGCCGCATCAATATTCTGGACACCCCGGGGCATGCGGACTTTTCTGAAGATACTTACCGTACCCTTATGGCGGTGGACTCCGCCGTCATGGTCATCGACGTGGCCAAGGGCGTGGAAGCCCAGACGAAGAAACTCTTCAAAGTCTGCTCTGACCGGGGCATTCCGATTTTTACCTTTGTCAATAAAATCGACCACTTCGGCAAGAACCCCTTCGACCTCATGGCCGATATTGAAGATGTACTGGGCATCCGCTCCTGCCCCATGAACTGGCCCATCGGAGTGAATGGCGATTATACCGGCATTTACGACAGAGAAACGGAAATGTGCCATCTCTTCATCAAGGACAATGCCCATGGCGTAAAGAAACTGGAAATGATTTCCGGGAAAATGGACGATGAAAAAATCACTTCCCATCTGAGCCCTGAAATCATTCAGTCCCTGAAAGACGACCTGGAACTTCTGGACGAAGCAGGGGACCCCTTCGATGAAGAAAAAGTGGCAAAAGGAGAACTGACCCCCATGTTCTTCGGCTCCGCCATGACCAATTTCGGCGTACAGCCCTTCCTGGAAAAATATCTGCAGCTCGCTCCGCCGCCGGAACCGAGAAAGACACTGGAAGGCACTGTGGCCCCGGAAGATCCCAATTTCTCCGCCTTCGTTTTCAAAATCCAGGCCAATATGGATCCCAAGCACCACGACCGGGTGGCTTTCATGCGCATCTGCTCCGGCGTCTTTGAAAAAGGGGCGAGCGTGCTTCACCGCCAGAGCGGCAAAATGATCCGCCTCTCCCAGCCCCAGCAGTTCCTGGCTACGGAAAGACAGACCGTGGAAAAAGCCTATCCCGGCGATATTATCGGCGTTTTCGATACAGGTGAACTGGGCGTAGGGGATACGGTATGCGAAAAGAAACATCCTGTCACCTTCATCGACTTCCCTGTGTTCCCGCCGGAACTTTTCGCCCGGCTTTCACCGGTGAGCAGCATGAAGAGAAAGCAGTTCCTGAACGGCGTTACCCAGCTGGCCCAGGAAGGGGCCATCCAGGTGTACAAACAGCCCTACATCATGGAATCCTTCATTATCGGTGCCGTTGGCCAGCTGCAGTTTGAAGTCATGAAATACCGGCTGGAAAACGAATACAACGTATCGGTGAACCTGGAACCCTTAGGCTTCACCGCTGCCCGCTGGACCGAAGGCGACGTGCCGCCGGAAGAACTGGTAGGCATCGACAATGCCATGGTGGTCTACGACCGCCGCGAACGGCCGGTGTACCTCCTGCCCAATGCCTGGCAGGCAGGCTGGCTGGCCCAGAGAAATCCAAAGGTCAAATTCCTGGAAAGCCCGCCCCTGGGTGTGGCAGAACTGGAAGGAAATTAATCAAAAGCAGCAGAACCATAGATGGCTCTGCTGCTTTTTTTGCATTCTGGCAAGCGCAGTGAGCTAATCAGCAGACTGTTTTTCATGCCATATAGAACAGAAAGGGAAATCCAGTCCCTTATGAGTGTGAAGGTTCAAGCGCCTTTCGACGCGGTCGGGATCGGGACCAGCGCGGTGCTTTCCAGTATTCCCGAAGGTTGACACGCTCTTACGGGCGTGAGGGTTGAGCCAGCCGTCGGGCCTTTGGCCCTGGGCTGCCAGGGTTCTGCCTGTGATCGGCTTCGCCTTACAGGCGGGCTCCATGCTCTCGCCCTCGGGAGTTATATAGTATTGTGGAGGTCCTGCATAGGACCTCCAAGTCAGCCAAAGTAGGCCCTTAGCCTGTCCATAAAAGGGCCTACCTATTGGCTGGCTGACCGTGCCCACTGGCGAGGTACGGCGCCTTCGGCGCCATTTTTTATACTGCCTTTGACGGCGAAAACCATACAACCGCCCTGGCGGGCGAGGAAATGCATTCCCCCTTTGGTGGCTGGCACCACCACCTTTCCGCCCCGCTGGGAAGCGTGTCACTGGATTCTCAGTCGCCTGCGGCTCCTTGCGAATCCAGTTCCCTTGCCACCCCGCAGTTCGGTGAGGCGGCAAAAGGAAAGCGCCTTAATGGGCAGGCTAGGTGTCCCGTGCGGCTTCCGAGGAATATTCTCTTAACGATAGACAGGGGGGGCAAGGGGGTGCATCGTTATTTGTATCAAAAAGACCTTCACACCGGACTTCCCCACGAAGAAGGTGGTGAAGAACACGGGGCAAGTCCCCAGCTACTTCGTGGAGCAGAGCCATCCCGCCATCATCGACCCTGTCACCTTCGAGATGGTGCAGTCGGAGGCAGCGCGGCGCAAGCGGGAGGGAGGCAGATACAGCGGCGTGAGCATTTTCTCCGGGAAAATCAAATGCGGCGAATGCGGCGGCTTCTTCGGAGCCAAGGTCTGGCATAGCACCGACAAGTACCGCAGGGTCATCTATCGTTGCAACAACAAGTACGACGGGCATAAATGCCAAACGCCCCATGGGTAATATGCCGGTGGCATATTACCGAGGAGGAAATCAAAGTAGCCGTCGTCACGGCCTTTAACAAGCTGGTGACGGAGCGGGCTGGCGCAAACGTCGCATCACGCTCCTGCGCCAGCACTAGCGCATCCTGCGCGTCGGAGGAGATTGCTGCCAACGCCCGGCTCGTCCGGCAGACGCTCTGCGATACTGCGGAGTTGGAGCGGGAGAAAGCCTCCTTGGGGCAGGAGCTTGCGGTGCTGGTGGAGATGACCCAGAACTGCATCGCCGAGAATGCAAGGATTGCCCAAGATCAGGGCGAGTACCAAAAACGCTACAACGGCTTGGTGGAGCGGTACGAGAAAGCCAAGGCACGGTTTGACGAGGTGATGGAGGCCATCGCAGAGCGGTCAGCCAAGGGCGAGAGTCTGGCGGGGTTCATCAGGACACTTGAGGCGCAGACCGAGCCTGTGGCAGAGTTCGATGAGCGGCTCTGGGGTACGATGGTGGATTATGTGACGGTGGGCGTGGACGGCGGCATGACGGTGGTGTTCCGCGATGGGACGGATATACTGGTTTGAATACTTGCACAGTGCAGACGGACGTCTTTCCATACGGTGAATAATTATTGGTGCATATCAGCACAAATAAGGCAAGACGCAGTCTGTATGGTTTTTAGCCTCACTGATGAATTTTTGTACGGCAGAGTTTTTGTTTAGGGCAGAGTCTTTGCGATAGTATATGCCCATTGGTGCACGGGGAGATTCGTCCCAAGGCAGAAAAGCAAGTTCCTTGTGAGGCAACGCTAAATGCTCGGGGATAAGCGCAAACCCCGCACCCGTCAGCGCCAGATTGTAGGCTTCGCTGATGGTAGCACAGAGAATATTGTCCAGTTCATCGTTGACGGGAATGATGCGGTGGCCACGGGAAAAGGTACGCTTCAGAAGATACAGCGGTATGGCGATAATTTGACGATGAGGCCATAACCCCGAAGAAGAGACGCTTTTTTGGCGTCTTTTTTTGCATTGGAGAGCAAGTGCATGCGCCTTGCTCACGACGCAGATAAAACCATCGTCATGGAGCTTTACAAAATGAATTGCCTCGTCAGAAAATTTAGCATCCTTCATGCCAATGACCAGATCAAGCTGATTGACAGCAAGGCGGTGCAGATTGGCATCTGTTTGGTCGAGGGTAAGCTCCGGCAAAATGTTGTCCTGCGTCTCAAGCAGTGGAGTGAGGATTTTGCTGATGAGCCAATTTGCGTGGGAATCGGCGTAGCCAATTCGCAGGACATTCCGCTGACTTTTGTGAAAGCTCTCCATCCATTCTTTTGAGCGGTAGTAGATTTCGAGGATTTGCCGTGCATCGGGTAGGAACTGACAGCCGATTTGCGTCAGCGTCACCGAACGGGTGGTACGCTGAAAAAGCTGCACGCCCAGCTCGTTTTCCAGACTTTTGATTTGACGGGAGACGGCGGGCTGCGTCATGGAGAGCTGCTCGGCAGTCCTGGCGTAGTTCAGTGTCTTTGCGAGGGTGGCAAAGCATTCCAACTGTTGCGTGTTCATGGAAATCACCTCATCCCTATTATGACATGTCACACGGATTATTGATACGCCTAGCGTATCAATAATCCGAAATTTGCATTTCACAACCATGGCTGTTCCTGTTATTATGAACCTGTCGAAAGTTAATGCCAGCTAAAAGAAAGGATGATTCACATGGCACTCAAGAATTTAGCAGCATGGAACAAGAAGGCAGCCATGAATCTGACCGGCTCCTCCTGCGGATCCGGCGACAAGATTATGTCCGTGGCTTGCGGTTCCGGGGATAAGGTATTGCCTGCCGCTTGCGGTTCCGGTGACAAGGTCGTGCCGACGGCTTGCGGCTCCGGCGACAAGGTCGTGCCGACGGCTTGCGGCTCCGGCGACAAGGTCGTGCCGACGGCTTGCGGCTCTGGCGACAAGGTCGTGCCGACGGCTTGCGGCTCCGGCGACAAGTAATTTTGGTGTTCCGGTGGGCATGAATGTCCCCGTGGGGGCGTAGGTGCAAAATACACCTACATCCGATGACAGGAAAAAGCAAGGAGGGCGGTCGAGTGAAACCGTATTTTTCATTTCAGTGGCATATCACCGATGATTGCGATCAGCGCTGCAAGCACTGTTATATTTTCGCCGAAAACAAGGAGAAATGTATCAGCAGAATGACGCGGCAGCAGATGACGGCTGTACTGGAAAACTGTGAGGATTTTTGCGAAACCTTTGACCGTCAGCCCTACTTCTACCTGACCGGGGGAGATCCCATCCTGCATCCAGATTTTTGGTGGTTGCTGGAAAAATTCCGGGAAAGGAGCATTCCTTTTACTATCATGGGGAATCCCTTCCACCTGACGGAGGATGTATGCAGACGCATGAAGGAATGCGGCTGTGTGCGCTATCAGATGTCTATAGACGGTCTTTGGGAAACCCACGATTGGTTCAGGAAGCCGGGTTCTTACAAAACTACCCTGGAAAAGGTTGCCACCCTGAATGCTGCGGGTATCCGCTCCATTCTGATGACTACCGTTTCCGGGAAAAATATAGATGAAGTGCCGCAGATAATTGATGCGGCGGTGGCGGCGGGAGCGAAGGTCTATGCCTTTGCCCG
The DNA here is from genome assembly GCF_000242435.1 of Dialister succinatiphilus YIT 11850. Lineage (GTDB taxonomy): Bacteria > Bacillota > Negativicutes > Veillonellales > Dialisteraceae > Dialister > Dialister succinatiphilus. Next base: position 85,578 of record NZ_JH591187.1, read on the forward strand.
ATACTGCCCCACAAGCGAGGAAAAAAGTACCAATATCACGCCTCGGCGCTATCGGCAGCTTTTGGCCGAGTGTGACAGGAAGTTCCGTGCCTATGAGGAATCCGGCTGCGAAACCTATTTCAATCGCAAAGACCACCTCTGGACGCTCTATGATTACGAAGAAGGAAAATTTACGATTCCAGAGGATGCGGAGCCTGATATGATTTACGGTGGTTGTAACTGCGGAAACGGGCATTTGACGATACTGCCAACGGGGGATGTCTATGCCTGCCGCAGGGTGCAAAACAGTCGTGTGGGCAATGCCTTTACAGACAGGCTGGCTGATTTGTGGGTAAACGAGCTGGAAGATTATCGGGAATATGATAAATTTGCCAAGTGCAGCAAGTGTGAGCTAAAGGCTTGGTGCCGTGGCTGTCCCGCCGTAGCATCTGCCAATTCCGGCGGAGATTTTTATGCCGCCGACCCGCAATGCTGGAAGGAGATTTGAGAGATATGGATATACTCACGCTGATGAAGGAACGCCGTTCTATTCGGAAATACCAAGACAAACAAGTTCCAAGGGAACTGGTGGACAAGATTGTAGAGGCAGGGCTGTATGCTCCCAATGCCGGAGGTGGTCAGCGCAGCATGATTGTTACTCTGCATAATGCAGAGTTGGCGAAGAAGCTCGGCAAGCTGAACTTTTCAACCTTTGACCGCAGTAAGCTCCTGGGCGGTCATGTGTCCGATGAGCAGCCTTCTGTCATTGATGATCCGAATATCAGGAACGGCTTTTACGATGCACCTACGGTCTGCGTGATTTTCGGGCAGAAGGATTTTCTTTTTAGTGTGGCGGATGCCTTCTGCATAGCAGAAAATATGATTTTGGCTGCTCATGCGCTCGGGGTTGATTCCTGCATTATTTCCCGTGCCGAGGAAACCTGTGCCCTGCCGGAAGGCAAGGCGTTCATGGAGGAATGGGGTGTGCCGGACACAATGGAGGCCAAGGCTTTTGTAACCTTGGGCTACCATGCGGGGGACTATCCGAAGGGCAAGCCCCGCAAAGCGTGCCGGAACATTGTGATTGAGTGAACTTTGTAAATTTGAGGGGAGATTCTGTCGATGAGTTTGATTAAAGGACTGCATCATGCGGCTTTGCGCTGTTGTGGCAAAGCGTAAATGGACGCTGTGATCGCGTTTTATTGTGATGTGCTTGGCATGAATATACTTCGCAGCTGGGGCGATGGCGTGGAAGCCGGAGCGATGCTGGACACGGGGAACGGCGTGATAGAGCTGTTTGCCAACGCCGAGCCGGGGCGCAGGCCGGGGCAGGTTGACCATATCGCCCTGGCTACGGATAAGGTAGACGAGTGTATGGCGGCCTGTGCCAAGGAAGGACTGAAAGTCATCATGGCGCCGCAGGACATTGTCGTACCCTGCGAGACGCCCTACCCCTTGCATATTGCCTTTGTAGAGGGCAAAGCCGGGGAAATCATTGAATTCTTTGACGAGAAGTAAGAAAGAAGGGTTAAGACCATGCATTTTTCCAGCGGTATCAATCGTCCTCCTTATGAGGCCAATGACGGATTTTTGCAGATTACATCAGGCTGCAGTCATGGGAGTTGTAAATTCTGTACCTTTTACAAGGAAAGTCCCTTTTCCCTGTCGCCCATGGAGGAAATAGAAGCTGACATTAAAGAACTGGCTCATTCGGGCTGGAGATTTGACCGCATTTATTTGCAGGGGGCTGATCCCTTCATTCGCAAGACCGAGGACTTGCTGAAAATCGCCGACATGATTTATCATTATCTTCCTCGGGTGAAATCCATCGGCGGCTACGCCCGTGTGGACAATCTCAAAAACAAGACGGTAGAGCAGGTGAGACAGCTCAAGGATGCGGGCTACAACTATTTCTACTTCGGCGTGGAAAGCGGCGACGATAAACTCCTCGACCGCATGAACAAGGGCTATCATGCCGACTATGTGCTGCACGAGTGCCGCAAAATGGACGAGGCGGGAATGCCTTGGATCGCCAATTTCCTCGGCGGACTTGGCGGCCATGGCTGGGGACTGTCCCATGCACGGGAAACGGCAAGGCTCTATAATCAGCTCAAACCAGCCATGATTTATGCTTCGGAACTGACGCTCTTTCCCGATACGCCGCTTTCCCGTGATGTGGAGGAAGGAAAATTCGCCGAGGCCACGGAGCGGGAACGCATGGAGGAAATGCAGGAGTTTATCCGCTGTCTGACCGTGCCCACAATTTTCCGCGCCGAGCATGTCACCATGCCTGTGCGCATCAATGGCCGGGTGCCGGAGGACAAGGAGGCCATGATAAGCCGCTTGCAGGAAACCATGGATACCAACGGTGAGGAAAGACTGCAAATGTATCGAAGCAGCGTGTACAGCCTGTAAGAAGGTGTCAACGTGATTCTCTACTTCAGTGCCACAGGCACCAGTAAATATGTGGCGGAACAAATCGCCAAGGCAACCAACGACAAGATTGTTCCGCTGAAAGAATTGGTACGACAGGAGACGTATTCCATCGCTGTGCCAGAAGGGGAAAATTTCGGGGTGGTCATGCCGACTTATTGGGAAGGCCTGCCTGCGATTTTGCTGGACTATCTGCAAAAAGTCGAGATAAATTTGGAAGGGAGCAGCCATTACTGCTATTTTGTGGCTACTTATGGATGCGACTATGGTAATATTTTATCCACGGCGCAAAGGGGATTCAGCAAGGTGGGAATTCAGTTTGACAGCTTGTATGCGGCTCGTTTTGTCGATAATTGGAGTCCCATGTTCTACCTGAAAGATGCCCAGCACAACCGCCTCGCCGAGGAAAATGGCGAGGCCGAGACTCGTACCATCATAGAGCAGATACTGCGCCGTGAAAAGGGGCACAGTTTGCCAGATCAGATGTCAAGTATCATGGCGGCGGCAGCTAAGGCAAATTACAACCGCATCCGAAAAACGAAAAACTTCCGTCTGGACAGGGAAAAATGTATCGGCTGCGGGCTATGTGCCAGACAATGCCCCCTCGATGCCATTGTCATGCAGGAAGGAAAGCCAAAGTGGGTCAAGGAAAAATGTACCCTGTGTCTCGGATGCTTCCATCGTTGTCCGGCGGCAGCGATTGACTACGATGGCGGACTGCGCAACGGGCAGTATGTCAATCGTCATGTCACGCTGGATGATTGAAAGGGGGATAACGATGAATTACAGGCAAATGGGTGAGCGGGTTTACATCCGCATCGACAAAGGTGAGGAAATTCTCGCACAGATGGTGGACGTGTGCCGACAGCTTCACATATCCGCCGCGACATTTCAAGGCATCGGGGCTTGCGGCGAGGTGGAAGTAGCAACTTATATCCCGGACAGGCAGGAATTTCTGCCCCATGTGCGGAATGGTATGCTGGAGATGATTTCCCTCATGGGAAATCTCGTGACCGGAAGGCAGGGGGAATTGGTGCAGCACGCCCATGCTCTCTTTTCTGCCTTTGATGAAGCAAAGGGACGTATAGACTATCTTGGCGGTCATTTGAAAAAAGCGACGGTGCTCTACACAGCGGAACTGGTTCTTGTCCCTGTGCAGGGCGGCAAGATCGGGCTGAGATATGATGCAGCTGCGGGAATTGATGTCTGGGATTTGGAGGCATAGGTATGATTTGGCAAAAAATGCTCTATGGGACTGGCGCACTTCTGCTGAGTACGGCGATTCTGCTGGCGGGAAGCATGGAAATCGGCGAGGCGGCTAAAGCCGAGAGCGGTATACGCTATTTTATGCAGGCACCGAAAGCCAAGGGCAGCGATACGCCCTACGGCAACAACACAGCGGCAGGGCATTATGCGCAGGCCGGCGATGCAAAAATTTACTATGAGATTTATGGCAAGGGCAAGCCGCTTTTTGTCTTTCATGGCGGTGGAGTAGGTACGCCATATGAGATGGGACAGATGATCGACAACTTGCGGAAGAATTACCAAGTGATTGTTGTGTCCACTCGCGGACACGGACGCTCGGAAATCGGACATTCGGAGCTGACCTATGAGCAGAAGGCGAATGATATGCTGGCGGTGATGAGGGAAGTCACCGATGAGCCTGCTGTCCTGCTTGGCTTCAGCGACGGCGCATACACGGCCTACAAGGTCGCTTCCATGTACCCGGAGCGTGCCGAGCGCATCGTGGCCATCGGTGCCGGGACTCTCAAGCCGGGCTTTTTCGGCGGAGAAATGAAGGTAGCGGATTTGGAGAAAATAGATGCGGCATTTATTGAGCAGCAGAAAAGAATCATGCCGGAGCCGGAACGCTATCAGGAATTTTGCACGAACTATATGAACTTCTGGAGCAAAATGGAAGTCGGCGAAGATTTCCTGCGGACGATTGAATGCCCAGTGCTGTTGATTGCCGGAGACGAGGATGACCATGCGCCTTTGGTGACGATGGTGGAGGCAGAGCAGTATATCCCCAAGTCCAGTCTATGTATCGTCCCCAAAGCATGGCATACGGCATTTCTTGATAATTTCGATGTGACATGGACGGCCGTAGAACAATTCCTGCAAACGGATAAAGCAAAGCTAATCGGCAGCAGGAAAGTGGAGTATAACAGAAAATAATGTGATATAGGTTTTGAGGGGGTGCAAATGCACCACCCCTTCTCTTTTTGCGGAAGCCTTGTCCTGAGCGGCTTCCAAGGCATACTCGCTTAACGATAGGCAGGGGGGTGCAAGGGGGTTCATCGTTAAGAGGGTTTGGGGGGGGCATCGTTATTTTGTATCAAAATTTGCGGTAAAGGGGAACTCCTCATCACCATCATGAGCAGCCTGGCACAGGAAGAGAACCGGAGAATTTCGGAAAACGTCACCTGGGGCCATCGGAAGCGATTCGCTGACGGGAAGGTGTGTGTGCCGTTCGGCCATTTCCTTGGCTATGACCGGGGACCGGACGGGAATCTGGTCGTCAACCGGGAACAGGCCAAGACGGTGAAACTGATTTACCGCTTGTTCCTGGACGGGTATACCTTCCACTCCATTGCCAGGGAGCTGACTTCCAGAGGGCTGGAAACTCCGGCAAGAAAGAAACGCTGGTATCCGGGGACGGTAGAGAGCATCCTGACAAATGAGAAATACAAGGGCGATGCCCTGCTGCAGAAGCGGTTCACCGTCAACTTCCTGACCAAAGAAACGAAAGCGAATGAAGGGGAAGTGCCGCAGTACTATGTGGAAAATAACCACGAAGCCATCATCAGCCCGCAGGTCTTCGACTGGGTACAGGAAGAAATCAAGCGGCGGCGTGAAGGCAGGGGACGTTACAGCGGCGTATCCATCTTCTCCAGCAAAATCAAGTGCGGCCAGTGCGGAGGCTGGTACGGGGCCAAGGTCTGGCATTCGACCGACAAGTACCGCAGAACCATCTACCGATGCAACGATAAGTTCAAGAGCCATTGCAAGACACCACATCTGACAGAGGATGATATCAAGGAAGCCTTCGTCCGGGCCGTCAATCAGCTCATCGAAAACAAAGCGGACGTACTTGACAGCATCACACTGCTGAAGGAACGGCTCACTGACACAGAAGACTTGGAAGAGGAGCGGGACAGGATAAGCACAGATTTGAACCTGCTGGCCGACAAGATACAGCAGCTCATAGCCGAGAACGCCAGGGTCGCGCAGAACCAGGATGATTATGACCGGAACTACAACGAACTGGTCAGTCGGTATGAAGCAGCGAAGACGCAGTACGACAAGACCTGTGAAGCCATCCAGTATCGCAAGGCCCGGAGCCGTCAGATGGACAGCTTCATCAAGGAGCTTAGGAATCAGGATCTCATTAAGGAGTTCGATGCCCGGCTGTGGGGCAGCCTGGTGGATTTCATCACAGTGTACAGCAAAGACGATATCCGGGTGACCTTCAAGGACGGGACGGAAATCAGAGCATAAGCAGGAAAAAAGGATTACGGCAGAGAATCCAAGAGGAAACGCAGGATTCTCTGCCGTATTTTTGATGAAGAAAATCGGAATATGATATAATAGTAAGGGTTTCAGGTGTGCGAAGTTTGAGTGAGATATAAATGTTTGGCGAAATATTTTTGCGTGATGGCCCTCTCTGCCCATCGGCAATACCGATGCTATCAAGCCCCTTTAAAATACTAAATTATCAAAAATTCGTTTTGCCGCCTCCGCAATCATAGCGTCGTCAGATTTTGCATTTTTTTCCGTGCGGCGCGACATTATCGCCATGACAATGGGTTTGCGATTGGGCGGATAAATCACGGCAATATCATTCCGCGCCCCATAATCGCCTGAACCGCTCTTGTCGATAACTTTCCAACCTTGCGGAGTTTCTGCCTTGATAAGCGTGTCGGTTATGGAATTGTCGCTCATCCAATCAATCAGCAGTTTTTTCTTGTCGTCGCTCAAAATATCGCCGAATATATAGACTTGCAAATTTTTTACCATCTGTCTCGGCGTGCTAGTATCACGATTATCTTTTGGATTGAAAAGATTAAGTTCAGGTTCATTTCGCGCAGGTTTGGTAGTTTTGTCGCCAATATTTTTAAGTGCCACCTTGAAATTTTCCACGCCGCCGATCTCCTGCAAAATTAAATTTGCCGCCGTGTTGTCACTCCACCTGAGCGATGCCGAACAAATTTCCGCCAGCGTCATGCCATCAGCAACATGGTCTTTGGTGATTGGCGCGTAGGACAAAATATCTTCCGCCGAAAACTTACGAATTTCATTCAAATCGGAGGTATTTTTTTGTCTTAGCAATTCTGCAGCCGTAAAAACTTTGATTGTCGAGCAGTAGGAAAAACGCGTATCAGGTTTGTAGCAAATTTTTTTTCCATTCTCCATGTCAACGGCGTAAACACCAATCACGGCGTTATATTTATTTTCCAGATCAGCAAGATTTAATTTCTGCCGCGCTTGACAATCCTGAAGGCTGAAAACCATCAAGCCACAGATTATCAAAAACAAAAAACAAAATTTCTTCATAATAACCTCCTACTATCTGTTGAACGACCCGCCAAATTCAACGGGTCGTATTGGCTCAATAGAGCGTGATCATCAGCAATTAGCACTCTTATTGCCATTACTAATACATCACTTCATACAATCAAAGATGCAGTCACTTGCACTTGTCAACAAAAATTGGACACAAAACTAAAAAAATCAGGCATAAAAAACGAATCGATGTACAAGATTCATCAACTTTTCTGACATCCTTCAAGCTTGTTAGACAAACCATGCCATCGATAATGCAGACGAGATCAGCAGATGGGCGTGTGACGTTCCCGATACTGCTTCGGCGTCAGGTAGCCTAAGGAATAGGCTGGCCTCTGTTCATTGAAGAAAAGAATGTAGTCATCCACCTCCTCCTTGACCGGTTTCTCGCCGGTCACATGCAAGTCCATGAACAGCTTCGCCTTGATCCATCCATTGATGGACTCCATAGCGGCATTGTCTGTGGGGGTCCCGGCACGTGACATGGATCGGGTGATGCCGTACATGGGCAATAGCTCGTTGTAGGCTTTGGAGGCGTAGACCGATCCCTGGTCAGAATGGAGAACCATTTGGTGCTCCGGATGCCGTTTTTGCCACTCAATCAGATTTTCCAGTCCGCTGATGTAAGTCATGCGATCACCGCGTTTTGCAGAGAGGGAATGACTGACAATCTCATTGTTCCATAGATCCATATAAAGAGTCAGTTCATGGTAGATGCCTTTCACATAAAAAGCGGTCATATCACTCACGATGCACTGCATTGGCCCATCGATCTGCATTTCAGACATGAGCAGGTTGGGAAATATCCGCGCTGGATCGCCAGCCTTCTTGTACCTGTAGTGCTTGGATTTGCTCTTGATTCCCGCAATCCTACAGCATTTGTGGGCATAGGGATCGGACAGGACAATCTCTTTGTCCAACCGTATCTTGGCGTTCAGCCAGCGATAGCCGTGCGATGGATACTTCCAATGGTACTCCTGGAACAGCAGGACGTTGCTCAAAAGGCGCTTTTCTTTGCCCGACGGCTGAGAAAGATGTTTTTTCCAAGCGTAGAAACTGCTCCTCTGGATGCCCATTGTCTTGCAAAGAAGCTTCACCGGAATTTCTCCGGATAGTTCCATGATTACTTGATAATCTTGTTGCCGTACAGAATTACAGTACCATCCCCCTTCACCTCGTAGCCTTTTTTTAGCCGTGCCTCGGTTATCTTGGCCTTGATTAGTTCCTGGATAAGTTCTTCCTTTGTCATCGCCTTCAGTTCATCCAGCTCTGCCGGAGCTTTCTTGAACGAGGGCGCACAGATGCTTCTTCGTCCCTGCTTGGGCGGCAACTGGTTGGCATCCCGGTACATTCTCATGTAATTCCGTGCCGTCTGCTCATTGATAACGTATTCCTCTGCAGCTTCATACCGGCTGATTTCGCCGTCGTAAATGCGGCGGCCAATGTCCAATCTCTGTTCTTTTGTGTACTTCACGGCAAACCTCCTGTCCTGTGAGGGAGAATTTCTGTCCGATAATTAATTTCGTACTATCCGTACAGTATACACCGTATGTCCAAAAATTACCCCCTCCGTGTCCAATTTTAGTTTACCACTTCAAGATTCACCACAAACCAAACACGAGAGGTGCTACGTGATGTCTCAATTATACACCAGTCAGCCGACAGTTAACAGACTCCTGACGACTTTTTCTTCCTTGTTCCCATCTGCGACGAGACGGACGCGCCATCTGCTGGCGTGGTTACTCATTGCTCAACTGGCTCTGGAGTCGGCGCCGTCGGTGCGCTGCCTGTTCCGGCAGTTCCTATCGAAGCAGACGGACGCATCGCTCAACAGCTATTACCGCGCCCTTGGCAACGGCCTCGTCACGGATGCATCCATTCGCCAGGCCTTGGCGCTGCAGGCGCTTGCCATAGTGCCAGAGGCACTGCGGCAGGAGCCTATCCGGCTCAGCGTGGACGACACGTCCATTGCCAAGTGGGGCAAGCACTTCGACGGTGTAGGCATCCTGTACGACCACGCCAAACACGATGGCAAGTCCTATTTCAATGGGCATGCCTTCGTCAGCCTGACGATGAGCGTGCCGGTCCTCCATGAGACCGCAGGCAAGCAGCAGATCCGTTATATCGCGGTGCCGATTGGCTACGTCATGAGCAACGGCGAAGCCTCGAAGCTGACACTTGCCTGCCAGCTTCTCGATGAAGTCATGCCAATCCTTGAAAAACGCCAGGTCATCCTGCTCTTCGATAGCTGGTACGCCAAGCGCGAGTTGCTCGCACATGCTCTCAGCTATCCGAATCTCAATGTGACCTGCAATGCACGCCACGATACGGCCATGTTCGAGTTGCCGGATTCGACGGCAGGCCGTCGCGGCCGTCCACCAAAGTACGGTAAACGCTTGATGCTGGACGAGATTGCCAATGATCTCACGAATTACCTTTGCCGGATGGACAACTATTTTGTTGCTCACCGTCTGGTGAAAACGCGCATCTTTGGCGACCATACCGTCCATGCCTATGTGACGCTGAGCAAGAGTGGCTCGTACCGTCTCTTTTTCAGCACCATAGATCCGATGGCGCTGCACATGAGCATTGCTTGGCAGGAGAACAAAGGGCTCCGCAACACCAGCTCCAAGCATATGGCGATTTACCCGCTCAAGCTCTACAAGCTCCGCTGGGGCATTGAGACGAACTACTACGAGCAGAAGATGTTCTGGGAGCTCGGCAGCTACAAAGTTCGCACAAAGACTGCGATTGAGCATCTGCTGAACCTAACGAATTCCGGGCACGCTCTCATGAAGATCCTGCCGTATGAGGACGAGCGGCTGAACACCTACCGGGACAAGAGCCCGCAAGAGCTGCGGCACGCGCTAAGCCAGCAGATCCACAAGGAAGTATTTTTCGCCACTTTGGTGTCCAAAGCCCAAAGTAGCATAAATTCAAGCACATTGCTCAAGGCTTTGCAAGCATTGGCTTGGGGCGATGAGCAAGCGGCTTAAAAGCTGTAAACTGTTGTATAATAGTAGAAAATTATGGAACTCAGGGACGGCAGGTGAAGCGACAATGGAACGGATTGAAGGAACAGTTACAACGGCAATATCGTATGCCAAGAGTATCGATGAGAAAGCGAGGGAACAAATCCGCCGCATGTGCAGCTATGAGCTGACGAAGGGGAGCCGGGTGCGGATTATGCCGGACGTCCATGCCGGGAAAGGCTGTACGATTGGTACGACGATGACAATCACAGACAAGGCAGTACCGAACATCGTCGGCGTGGACATCGGCTGTGGCATGTATACGATTGCTCTTGACAAGCAGCCGATTGATTTTGCCAGACTCGATGAAGCGGCTCACATCGTACCTTCCGGGATGAATGTCTGGCCTGAGAAACAGGCTGACTTCAATTTGCAGCGGCTCTATTGTTATGACAAGCTGAAAAAACTGTCTTGGATTGCCTGCAGTATCGGTACCCTGGGAGGCGGGAATCATTTCATCGAGGTCGATAAAACCCATGATGGTCGACATTATCTCGTCATCCATACAGGAAGCCGGAACCTGGGAAAACAGGTGGCGGAGATTTATCAGCGCATGGCCGTTGAGCTGAATGCCCATGATGAAACACTGGAAGAACGGCTCCAGCATATCATAGCAGAATACAAGGCAGCAGGACGGCAAAAAGAAATCCAGAAGGCCATCCAGCAGGCGAAGTCAGAACAACGCAGAGAAAAGCTGCCGGAAGATCTTTGCTTTGTCTCCGGAAAATACCTGAGGCAGTATCTGCATGATGTGGCTCTTTGCCAGCAGTTTGCTAGACTGAACCGGGAGCAGATTGCCAAAAAACTGCTGGAAAGAGCCGGCCTTCAGCCCGGCGAAGCGTTTCATACCATTCACAACTACATCGATGTCGATGAGATGATTCTCAGAAAAGGAGCCATCGCCGCACATAAGGGTGAAAAGGTTCTCATTCCCATCAACATGCGTGACGGAAGCATCCTGGCACTCGGCAAAGGCAATGCCGAGTGGAATTACTCTGCCCCGCACGGCGCAGGCCGCATCATGTCCCGTACCCAGGCAATCAAAGAGCTTTCCCTCAAGGAATACCAGCAGGAGATGGCAGGCGTATATACAACATCGGTAAACGAAGGTACCATTGACGAGGCTCCTATGGCCTACAAATCCCTTGACGATATCTTGGATGTCATCGGTGACACCGTGGACGTTATCGACGTGATGAAACCAGTCTATAATTTCAAGGCGGCAGAGGAGAAGCATTTCTAAAGCATCGGGAAGTGAAGTGACATATATGGAAAAACTAGGGTGCATGAAACGGATTGATGACTTGCGGTCTATCTGGCCGCATGAGGAACAGGATTTTTCAAAATGGCTTGCCCAAAAAGAAAATCTGGAACAGCTGAGTGATGCCATTGAAATTGACCTAGAGCTTGAGGAAACGGAATCTCCAGTAGGAAGTTTCAGTGTAGACATCTACGCCCGCGAAAGCGGGAGTTCCCGTGGGATTATCATCGAGAATCAGCTGGAAGATACCGACCATGATCATTTGGGAAAAATCATTACGTATGCGGCAGGGAAAGACGCTGAAATTATAGTCTGGATTGTCAAAAGGGCTCGTGATGAGCATAAACAGGCTATCGGATGGCTGAATCAGCATACGGATGAAAATATTGGTTTTTTCCTGATTGAAATTGAACTCTGGCGCATTGGGGATTCGCTGCCAGCACCACGGTTTAATGTTGTAGAACGTCCCAACGAATGGGCAAAAACGGTGAAAGCTGCAGAAACCCTGACGCCGCTGCGGAAATTCCAATTGAACTTCTGGCAGCAGTTCTGTGACTATGCCTTCGATAAAGACAGTAAGTTCAGCAAGAGCTTCTCATGCAGAAAGGCTTTCGCGACCAATTGGTACAACCTGAGTACCGGCGTATCGTCTGTGGTGGTAGAATTTACAATCAACACATCCCGCCATCGGGCGACAGCGGGCTTGTATGTTGCCAAGGGGAAGGATTGGTATAGGCAGCTGAAAGATAATCAAGATACGATAGAAAAGGAATTAGGCGCTTCCATTGAGTGGTCAGAAGGTGAAAAAGATGGACGTATGCTTTTGACCAAGGAGCTTGATGCGGCGTTTGATAGAAAAGAATATAAAAACTACTTTGACTGGTTCATGGAAAAAGCACTTCTGCTCAAGAAGATAGCCAATCAGTACAACACCGATTGAAGTGAACACGGGGGTGTTCAAAATCCCTGCTATCGTTCGATTGTATCAAATACAGACACCTTTGAGACCCCGATGGCGGAATAGTTGGCTTTCTGAACGATGCGGCCATCTTTACGGACGTTGACAGGGTCAAAAATACCAGGTTTATTAACAGGAATCTAATTTACACAAAGAATTTTACACTCTCGGCAGTCGGGATAGCGATAGAGTATCACATCGCTGCTCAGCCCCGTACACCCTTTTGCCACTACGTGGCATTTCACCCATAGGGAAGCGTGTCACTGGATTCGCGGGTCGCTTCTCTCCCCTATGAATCCAGTTCCCTTGCCACCCTCGCTTCGCGGGAGCACTATAACCCGTGCTTACTGTAGAGCCGCTTATGAAGCGAGGCTTCGAGGTGTTTTATTGTCCCACCGCTTCGCGGGGGGAAGGTGGTGCCGTAAGGCACCAAAGGGGGGAAAGCCACCGAAGGTGGCTGATCACCATAATGCTTATTTTGCCATATGACACTGAAAGCCAATCCCGTAACGCTGACTTTATAAGCATTGCCGCAGAGCGGCAATCCGCAACCCTCGGCTCGAAGGGCCGTCAAACTTAAGAACCTTTAGAACCCTCGGGCCGTAGGCCCGTCAACCTTCACACTGCAGGCCTGTCCTTCTATCTTAATAACCTTTTTCCTGTTGCCGTAAAATGGTATAATATCCTAAATAGCGGAAAAGGCGGTGGAACGATGGCACGGCGCAAAGGGCTGAAGAAATGGGACCGGATTACGGAAGAGGGCTGGCTCATGCTCATGGGAGATACCTCTGTCATGAGTCGTCTCATGATGGATATTTTTGATAGGCTCTATGATTCCACGGACCATATGGACAACGGCAAAAGCATTGCTGCCGCTCTCCACATGGAGTATCGGGCCCTGAATTCCGCTGTGGGATGGGCCGGCGGAAAAATCCGTGACATGGCGGAAAAGGGACTCCTTCCCCTGTATCCGGAAGAAAAGAAGGCCCGGAGGCCGAAGAAATCAGCGCCTCTTGTGCAGGAAAACCTGGAGAAGGAAGAAGAACCGCTGCAGGAATCCTTGGCCATGGCGCCCTGGGAGTATGTGTTTGACGGGGTGGAAGGGGAAAACGGTACCTATTTCTGGATATTGAAGCCTGCAGCCGCCGCCGCTTTCGGTGAAATGAAGGAAGCCGGGGACCGGAGGATTCGAGCCATTTCCAAAATCCTGGAGGATGATAAGACCGCAGAGGGGCGGGAAGAAAATCTCTTTTCCAATTCTTCCGACACCTCGGTGAGGGCGATCCGGCGGCTTCTGGAGAAGGACCGGGATTTCCAGCGCAAATCCTTTGGCCGGGACCACCCCTGCTGTCTGGTCTGCGGAGCGGATCGGATGTCCCTTCTGCGGGCCTTTCCCTATGGGGAGAAGGAAGAGGGGGAGAAGGGGCTTCTCTTCTGTCCCACCCATGGCGCCCTGTTTGCGGCCCATCTCATTTCCTTCAGCATGAAAGGGGAGCTTCTCGTTTCAGAGAGGCTCACGGAGAAGGAAAGGGAGCTTTTCCATCTGACGGCGGGGGAGAAGGCTCATGGACATTTTGTGCGGCGCCGCATGGCGGAGCACCGGAGGATTTTTAACCAGGAAGGCAGGAAATTGAAATGATTTTATCCGGCAGGGAAATCGTAAGACATATGGGAGAGGAAATCATTATCGATCCTTTTGACCCGAAAAAGGTCAATCCCAACAGCTATAACCTTACCTTGTCTGACGAGCTCATGGTCTATGACCATCATGAGCTGGATATGAAGAAGAAAAATGAAGGCCATCTGCTCCACATTCCCGAAGAAGGTATCGTGCTCCAGCCTAATAAACTGTATCTGGGGCGCACCAGGGAGTACACGAAGACCAAGTGCTTCGTGCCCATGCTGGAAGGCCGTTCTTCCATCGGCCGTCTGGGTCTTTTCATTCACGTCACCGCAGGATTCGGCGATGTAGGCTTTTCCGGCTACTGGACATTGGAAATGTTCTGCGTCCAGCCTATCCGTATTTATGCAGGTGTAGAAATCTGCCAGATTTATTTCCATACGGTCCTGGGAGAAGCGGACAGCTATAACGGAGGCAAGTACCAGAACAATCAGGGGATTCAGCCCAGCCTCCTTTACAAAGATTTCGAAAAGTAGTATTATAATAGTAACTTTATAACACATGGGGCAAAGAAGCTGCAGCTGACGTATAGGTTTTTCCTATGCGCCGGGCTGCTTTTTTATTTCACCCTTTGTGGATTTCGGGACATTCCGATGGAATTTCAAGGAGAACCGGATGGTCCCAGTGAGGGTATTCAAGGAGGACAGTATGATGAAGAAGGCATTGAAAAAACTGATGGTAGCAGGTGCATTTTGTCTGGCTGGTACGGCACTTCTTGCAGGCTGCGGCGGCAGCTCCGGCTCCGGTTCTGCTTCGGCAGGGGGCAAGCAGTTCCTGAATATCGCCACCGGCGGTACCGCAGGCACCTATTATCCTCTGGGCGGCGCACTGGCTGAACTGCTGAACCAGAATATCAAAGGCATGAACGCTTCTGCCCAGTCCACCGGCGCATCGGTAGCCAACGTGAATATGCTGAAGGACGGCTCCGTAGATATCGCTTTCATTCAGAACGATATCGCCTACTATGCAGCTAACGGCAAGGAAATGTTCAAAGACAACAAGATGGATAATATCCGCGGCCTGGCTGCCCTGTATCCGGAAACCATCCAGTTCGTTACCACCCAGGATAAGGGCATCAAGACAGTGGCTGACCTGAAGGGTAAGAAAGTTGCCGTCGGTGCTTCCGGCTCCGGCGCCGAAGCCAATGCCCGCCAGATTCTGGAAGCCTATGGCATTACCTATAATGATATCGACGTACAGTACCTCTCCTTCGGCGAAGCTGCCAATGCACTGAAGGATGGCAACGTAGATGCGGGCGTAGTGGTAGCAGGCTTCCCGACTGCCGCTATCCAGGACCTGGCTGCCAACAAGTCCGCTGCCATCGTCAACATCGATCCGAAGATCGTTGACCAGCTCATGCAGAAATATCCGTACTACACCAAGATGACCATTCCGAAGGGCACCTACCCTGGACAGGATGAAGACGTCAACACGGTAGCTGTAAAGTGCGTCATCGTCACCACCGATAAGCTCAGCGACGATCTGGGCGAACAGATTGTGAAGGCCATCTATGAACATCTGGACCGTATGAAAGCAGCCCATGCCGTAGGCAAGTACATCACCAAGGACACCGCTCTGGAAGGCATGTCCGTGAAGATGAACGCCGGCGCTGAAAAGTACCTGAAGTCCAAATAAGGAAGAATCCCCATCGGATCCATACCTTGCATAGAAAGGAGGGAGAACGGGCCTGACAGGGGTCCGTTCTCGCTTTCATGAAAAAACAGAAAAATGGGACACTGGAAACAGTGATTATTATCATCGGCATTATCGTGGCCCTGGTGACAGGAATAGGCGGCTGGTACATCCGCATGCCTTTCCTCTTTGCCCAGACCTCGGACGGTATCATTTTCAGACAGCGGGTGGACGCCGGCACGCCGGTGACCCTGGCCTATCGCCATTCCGTCCAGAAGACCATGATTTATGAGTATCTGGAAGTCAATCAGATAGCAAACGGATTTGTCCTGAAATCCACCAAGTATCAATCCATGGGGGTGGGGCTTCCCTTTTCCGCTGACGAGGGAAAGTTCCGGGAAGAGGACGGCTGGTTTATTCTGGATGATATCAACCGGAATTATCCTGAGCTCTCTATCCGCAACGGAGTAACAAATCATGGAGTCCTGACCGTAGGAGACAAAGACTACGATCTGGATGCCATGGTCCCTCTGGGAAAAGAAATGAAGCTATATGTAGCGCCACTTTATAAAGGGTGGTACATGAAAAAAGAAATTAGGAGTTGATTATTTTGGCTGATTTAGAAAAAAAGGGAGCCCCCGCCGGAGCAGAGGCTCCGGCAGACGGCAAAATGACGGACGAACTCCAGGAAAAACTGAAATCCCTGGATAAAGAGTCCAATACCATGGAATACGGAGGAATCTGCGGCAAAATCGTAGCCGCCATCTGCATCTGCTTTTCCCTCTTCCAGATTTACACCGGTATTTTCGGCACACTGGATGCCATGATCCAGCGCTGCGTCCATCTATCCTTCGGCATCTGCCTTGTATTCCTTCTCTGCCCTACGAAGAAATCCTGGGTCAAAGGCGGCAGATTCCATCCTCTTGACCTGCTTCTCACGGTGCTGGCCGTGATTCCGCCGCTCTATATCCTGGTCAACTACCAGCAGCTGATTCTCCGCGCCGGTACCGTGACCCCCACCGATGCGGTAGTAGGCCTTCTGGGCATTGTGATGGTACTGGAAGCAGCCCGCCGTATCGTAGGCCTTCCTATCGTGATTGTGGTTCTCTGCTTTTTGGCTTACGGCTTCCTGGGCCCCTACATGCCGGGACCGCTGGCCCACAGAGGATTGACCATCAACCAGATGGTAGGCCACCTCTTCTTCACCACCGAAGGCGTTTTCGGTATCCCCCTGGGCGTATCGTCCACCTTCATTTTCCTCTTCATCCTCTTCGGTGCCTACCTGGAAAAGACGGGCCTGGGCAAATTCTTCATTGATATTGCCAACGCCCTGGCTGGCTGGGCTTCCGGCGGACCGGCCAAAGTAGCCGTTATCTCCAGTGCCCTCCAGGGCACCATTTCCGGCTCCTCCGTAGCCAACGTGGTCGGTTCCGGCTCCTTCACCATTCCTATGATGAAGAAACTGGGCTATCACAAGAACTTCGCCGGCGCCGTAGAAGCAGCTGCATCCACCGGCGGACAGCTCATGCCGCCGATTATGGGCGCTGCCGCCTTCCTTATGGCTGAATTCGTAGGCATTCCCTACATGGAAGTAGTGAAAGCCGCCATCGTACCGGCCATTCTCTACTTCCTGGGCGTGTTCCTGGGCGTGCACTTCGAAGCCAAGAAAAATCACCTGGAAGGCACACCCAGAAGCCAGCTGGAACCCTGGGGCAAGATTATGAAGGAAGAAGGCCATCTGGCCATTCCGCTGATTGCCATCATTGCCCTTCTGGCCTCCGGCTACACACCTATGAAAGCAGCGCTGGCAGGAATCTTCATTTCCATTGGTACTGCCATGCTTCGCGCCAGTACCCGCATGAGCTTCTATGACATTGTGGACGGCCTGGTCAAAGGTGCCAGAGGAGCCCTGGGAGTCATCATCGCCTGCGCCTCTGCCGGCATGATTATCGGTATCGTTACTAAAACCGGCGTAGGACTGAAACTGGCTTCCGCCCTGGTCACCGTGGCAGCAGGCAACTTCATGCTTCTGCTTCTCTGCACCATGCTCACCTCCCTCATTCTGGGCATGGGCGTGCCTACCACGGCCAACTACGTCATTACCTCCACCATCGCCGCACCGGCACTGATTCAGCTGGGCGTACCGATTCTGGCGGCTCATATGTTTGTATTCTACTTCGGCATTATCGCCGACATTACCCCGCCGGTAGCCCTGGCTGCCTACGCAGGAAGCGCCATTTCCGGCGGCGATCCTCTGAAAACAGGGGTGAATGCGTCGAAACTGGGCATTGCGGCATTCATTATTCCTTATGTATTCGTCCTCTCGCCCCAGCTTCTGGGCATCGGTGCCACCTTCGGCAGCGTACTTTTCACCACCTGCACCGCCATCATCGGTATGACCGGTATCTCCGGTGCCATGATCGGCCAGTTCTACTGCAAAGCCAATGTATTTGAACGGCTCCTCCTTCTGGCCGGCGGCCTCTGCCTTATTGATCCCCATACCCTCACGGATATTATTGGCGTGGCCATTCTGGCCGGTGTCTTTGCACTTCAGTACTTCCGCACCAAAAAGGCAAAAGCCGCAGAAGCCTGAAGTATCGAAAAAGCTCTCCCTCTCGGGGAGCTTTTTTCGATGGAAAGAAAAAGGCTGTGAAGAAATGCGTATCCATTTCTCACAGCCTTTTTTATGACTTTTTTCGGGGAACCTGTCTGCCCATGGGTCATCTCTGGCGGAGGCAGGGGCCGGCAGGGATGGTAAAGTTTCCTGCTCCATGCTCACTGTACCATAGGGGCGTGAGATTTCTCCACTCTGTGGAGACTCTGCATAGAGTTTCCAAGTCAGCCGAAGTTGGCCTCTAGCCTGCACAATAAGAGGCTTTCCTATTGGCGGCTGACCGGCTACGGTCGAAATGACGAGGGGGGTGACGTCCCTGTCATTTGAGGAATGAGATTTCTCCACTCCTCTCCGCTTTCGTCGAAATGACGAGGGCGGGGGCGGCGGTTTTTGTCATTTTTTCTCCCTTTGAAATGACTGTATGCTGCCTGCCACTATCGTCATCTCCAGCGGAGGCAGGGGCCGGTATTGAAACAGAGGGACTTCGGCTCTGTTGTGGCTCAGAGCCGAGAGATCTCCTGTCCTGATGCTCACTGCACCAATGAGGTGTGGAAATTTCTTACATCCTCTTTTGATGGGAAAGGAAGGCGGACCTGTTATGGGCAGCTTCTTTCTACCTATCTTCTAATGCAAAATAATGATTTCCGTTTACATTCTCTAGAAATAGAGATACAATAGTAAAACCATCACTTATAAGTATTAAAACTATCATCTATGAGTCCTGCCTGATTAGGGTTTGCTCGGGATCTGCTGATTCATGGCAATAAAAGTCATGAATCAGCGCCTGCTTTGGGAGCCCTTTTTCCGGGCAGGCGGTTTTCAGGAAGCTCTGGCTTCATTCTAAGAGAGAATGAATCATCGTTTCCTTAGGAGGCATCTTTTCATTATGGCAAGTGAGGAACGGAAGAGCGCATGGAGGCCCTTTGATCAATTTCCTTCCGGAGTATGTCTGATTTCTATGGATAGTTCTGAGCGCATTCTCTATGCGAACCGGGAACTTCTCCTTATGTATGAATTCAAAGACCAGGAATCCTTCCTCCGAAATGTCCGTTCTTATCACGGCATGGTACAGCCCCATGAGTATGTGCCTCTTTCCGAAATTTATGAACGGCGGCTTCCGGGGGAGAATTATTCCTTCTTCACCATACTTATCAACAGCAGCAGTCATGATTTCCGAAGGCTCGAGGGCATCCTTGGCACTTATGAAGATGAGAGCCTGGGAAAAGTGTGGATTCTGAGCTTCATAAACAGCCCTTCCAGAGGAGAAGTGCTGGAACAGGACAATCTCACCGGTTTCATGGGCCGCCATACTTTTTATGAAATGGTTCGGAAGACGGCGCTGGAAGATATGAAAAATGGCGTTTTTGGCCGTTTTCTGCCGGCTTATGTGAATCTCACCAATTTCAAAATGTACAACTCCCGCCGGGGCGTGAAGGCAGGGGATGCGCTCATCCGGAAAATGGCGGAGCTTCTCAGAAAGCATTTTCCTGATTCTCTCATCGGCCATTTGGCAGGGGATAATTTCATCCTTCTGGCGCCGAAAGCAGATATCGAATCTTCTTTCCGGCATATGGCAGGAGAGCTTGATAAATTGGCCGATGACCGCTCCATTGCCCTGAAAGTGGGCATTGTGACAGATCAATTAGAAGGGACCATAAGCCTGCAGCTGATACGCGGTGCCTTCGATGAGGCCCGGATTGCCTGTGACTCCATCAAGGAGGACAGCAGCCGCCTTTTGTCAGTGTATGACAAAACCATGGGCCAGAAGCTGGCGGACCGGGCCTATGTACTTCGAAATTTTGACGAAGCCCTGGAAAAGGGTTACATCAAAGTGTACTACCAGCCGGTGGTGCGTACATTGACCGGCAAGGTCTCTAGCATGGAAGCCCTGGCCCGGTGGGAAGATCCGGAAAAAGGGCTGCTCACGCCGGCCATTTTCATTCCTGTGCTGGAAGAGGCCCGGCTCATTCCCCGGCTGGATTCCTATATGATAGAAGAAGCGGCCAAACTCTGCGCAGTTCTCCGACGGCATCGCCGCCCGGTGATTCCGGTATCGGTGAACCTGTCCCGGGTGGATTTTGACGTGATGAAGCCTTTCCAGTTTGTGGAATCCATAGTCAGCAAATATGAAATTCCCCGCAGCGCATTGCGGATGGAAGTGACAGAGTCCGCCCTCACCGTGGACAGCGGCCGGCTGAAGGAGGAACTGGCGAAGTTCAGGAAAGCAGGGTACCAGTGCTGGCTCGATGACTTCGGCAGCGGTTATTCATCCCTCAATGTACTGCAGAATTTCAGCTTCGATGAGCTGAAGATGGACATGGCTTTCCAGCGGCAGAGCGGCAGGAAAAGTCGGGAAATCATGCGTTCCATCGTGACCATGGCCAAAGCCTTGGGCATCCATACCCTGGCAGAGGGGGTGGAAACGAAGGAGCAGGCCGATTTTCTTAAAAGTATAGGCTGCGAAAAAATCCAGGGCTATTACTACAGCAGGCCCCTTCCTTTTGAAGACCTCAGCCGCCACTTGGAAGCCCGGTCCCTGGAAGTGGAAACACGGCAGGAAGAAGATTTGATGGAGAAACTGGGACTGGTAGATGTGCTCACGGACCTGCCGGTATCCCTTTTCCTGGACGATGGAAAGAACTCGAAAATCCTTCTGGAAAACGAAGCACTCCGCCGTACCATGGAATCCATCATACCGGGAAGGCATTCTCCGGAAGGAGAACTTCTCACTGTGAAGGACGCACCGGCCATGGAAAAATACCGCAGCCTGGTGAAACGGGCTGTGGATTCCGGACGAAAAGAATCCATGATTTATGTGGACCACGGTCAGTATATCAACTGCCAGGTCCAGATCATAGCAGGCCGGGACGGCTTATATGCAGGACGCTGCGAAATTTATAATATGAATGCCCTGAAAGGACTGAAAAAAGAGAATCAGGGAAAAGACCAGGTCTTTCGAAATCTGGCCATGATATATGATGGCCTGTACCTGTTTCATCATTCCGACAGACAGGTGGAAATCCTGGGATCCCGGCAGCCCTTCTTCCATCCGGGACAGTTCATTTCCTGGGATGAATGGATGCAGCGCATCCAATATATTCATGCCGAAGATAGAAATCGGTTCGAGGTTTTCATGAATCCCCGCTATCTCTTCAAGAAAGCGGAAAAAGCGGATAACCCGGTGGTTACCGGCATCTTCCGCGTGCGCTGGGGCGGAGGATACAGCTGGAAAGAAATGAATGCCCTCATGCTGGATCGGGAAGAAAAGGCGGATATTCTTTTCTGCGTTAAGAAAGCCTCCCTGTCTATGGTGGATAACCGGGACGAAATCCTTTCCCTTTATGCCACATCCAGGGGCTATACCTTTTCCTCACAGAATGTGGGAAAATGGGAAAGCAAAGGCCGTATTCTGGAGGTGCTGCAGAAATCCGATGATATCATGTTCTTCTGGAAAGACCGGCAGCGCCGGTTCCTTGGCGCCAGCAGAGCTTTCCTTGAATGCTTCGGAATCACCGATGAAAAAGACCTGATTGGAAAAACCGATGAAGACATGGGATGGCATGTGGACGACCTGGATTGCAAAGACATAGAGACAAAGGTACTGGAAGAAGGGCTCATTTCCCGAAGAGCCCGGGGAGAATGCATTATCCGGGGAAAAATCCACCACATCGAATCCACCAGATTCCCTGTGTATCAGGGAAATGAAATCGTAGGCCTTCTGGGCTATTTCCGGGATCTGGACCATGTGGAGCAACGAGAGGAAACCGATAAAAAACTGGGCTTTGTAGATAAGGAAACAGGACTTCTGAGTTTCCGCGGCATGATTATGACCGGCATGGCCTATATGGAAAATTACGAAAAGCAGGGTGAAGATTTCCTGGGCCTTCTGATTCATATTCCCGAGCTCCATGAAACCCTCAAAATGCAGGCCGACACGTTTCGGAAAGACCTTCTGCACCAGGTGGTATCTGCGATTCTTTCCTTCTTCCCCCTGAAGGAAACCCTGTCTTATCTGGGTGAAGGCAGATTCCTTATTTTGGTAAAAGTCAGGCAGGCAGACTATTACCAGATCCGCACCCGTCTTCTGGATATGGCCAATCACATCCACCATATCCATGAAGTGGACGGACAGCCGGTGACCCTTTACCTCCACTATGCCCTGGCTCACGGCAGCGAAGCTGAAAATCTGGACGAATTCCTCCGCATCCTTTTCCAGCGTCTCCATGTGGCGGAAAAAGAACGATGGAGCCAGTCCATGTATACCGGCGACCGGGTCAACTTTGACCGTGAAGCCTTTGACCATGCCGATGAAGCTGTAGCCATCTGCGATTTCGACAATTATGACCTTCTCTATCTGAACCGGGAATCGCTGAGAGATCTGGGCCTTCCGGCATCCTATCCCTACAGAGGGCAGAAATGCTATGCCCTCCTCCATGGCAATGAAAAACCCTGCGACGACTGTCCCAAGGACCTGCTCCGCCGGGGCCGTTTCTTCAGCAGCTTCATGCATAACCGGAAAATAGGGAAGGAGTACCTGGCCCGGCACATCCTGGTGCCCTTTGAAGGACGAAAATGCCAGTTTATCACCGCCTTGGATTTGGGAAAATATGTGGAAAAGGAAAACAGGAAAAATTACTTCCTCTATAAAGAAGCGGCCGTGAATGACGCCATCGAAGCGGGCATGAAAGAAGGGGACCCCTCGCAGGGCATCATGCAGATGCTTTCCTGCGTAGGGAAAATCCTGGAAGCTGAAAAAGCCTGCATCTTTGAAGAAATGCCCGACGGCACCGTCAGAAATACCTATGAATGGTGCAGGGAAGGAATCCCTTCCACCAAAGCCATGCTGCAGCACGTGCCGAAAGAAGATGTACGATACATTTATGATTCCTTC
This sequence comes from Dialister succinatiphilus YIT 11850, assembly GCF_000242435.1. Taxonomy (GTDB): domain Bacteria; phylum Bacillota; class Negativicutes; order Veillonellales; family Dialisteraceae; genus Dialister; species Dialister succinatiphilus. The sequence continues at coordinate 108,625 of NZ_JH591187.1, forward strand.
GGTCCCGAACAGGTAGCCATCGTGGAAGATGTGCCGGCGGTATTGAAAAAATACGGGAAGAAGGCTGCTCATATGCCTGGACTGGAAAGTTTGATTTCCGGTCATCTCATCATGGCCGGCCAGTCCCTGGGATACACGGAAATTGTGAATCCCTCTGCCAGCATACTGGAAGAAGCCAGCCCTCTTCTGGCCACCCTCACCCGATTCTTTTCCATTATGATGAGAAATCGCAATACCATGCATCAGCTGAGGGACTGGAGCTATGAAGACCAGCTCACCGGTGTGAAGAACCGGCGGGCCTTCCTGAAATTCATCCGCTCCCTCAGGAAGGGCAGCAGCTGGACCTTCTTCTTCGGTGACCTGAACGGTCTGAAAACCATGAATGACGAAAAAGGCCACGAAAAAGGAGACGAAGCCCTCCGCCAGGCCGCCCGGGTACTGGCGGAACCTGCCGGCCCGCGGCATGTCTTCCGCATGGGCGGCGACGAATTCATTCTGGCCCTGGAAAACGGCTCCCCTGAAAAGGCAGAGGCCCTGAAAAAAGAACTGAAACAGAACTTTGCCCGCCATGGAATCAGTATGGCCCTGGGATGGGCCATCCGCCAGGCGCCGGTGAAGGACATAGACGCCCTCATTACCGAAGCGGACCGGAATATGTATAAAGACAAAAAGAATCCAAGAAAATAAAAGAAATCATCAACGCCCCGTCCGGCCCAGTGCCCTGGAGCGCAGCGAGCCGGAAGGGGTCGGCTGCCGCTGGATTTCTTAGTGAACTAGGGAAGCACTGATTAATTCATAGAGTTTGCTTTTATAAGAATTTTCATGCACTGCTTCGTCATGAGGCTCCTTAAATAGCTCGCTATTCGCGTCGCCTCATTCCTTGCATTGCATAAAAATTCAAGAATAAAAGCAAACAACGATTTAATCAGCGCTTCCCTAATGAGCTGGTGGACTAGTGGGCTGGTCGGAGTTAATGTCAGGGTGCACCAAGATTCTTTGCCCGGGGTTAGAATGGTCGGTCGGCCAAATAAAAGGAAGGCCCTTTAATGTGCAGGCTAAGGGAGGGCTTTGGACGACTCGCGCATTCTATGCAGAATGCGCGCAAGTGGGGGCAGGAAGGAAAGTACGTAACGCTGACTTCATACTCATCGCCCGATAGGGCGATACCACCACCCTCAGCGGCGAAGCCGCTGTCAAACCTAAGAACCCTTGGGCCCGAAGGGCCCATCAATCTTAAGAACCTTTTGCGTCCAAAGGGTGCTGCCGGGAATTTCTATTTCCGTAAAAAATAAATTGACAGATAGGCCGTTGTAATTTATAATTTATAAGTGTGCAATAGCACCCCATCAGTCTTATTGGGAGGGAGGGATATAGATGTCTGAGATCAAAGTTCAAAAGGGCGAATCTCTTGATAGTGCTCTTCGCAGATTTAAACGTTCCTGCCAAAAAGCCGGGGTTCTTTCTGAAGTAAGAAAACGTGAACATTATGAAAAGCCCAGCGTTAGACGTAAACTGAAATCTGAAGCCGCAAGAAAACGCAAGTATAAGTAATAACAGGTTGTAAGGTGATTAGTTTTGTCAATTAAAGAACAGCTTATGGCTGACATGAAGACAGCCATGAAAGCTAGAGAAGAAGGTAAGCTTGCACTGAACACGATCCGTATGGCCCGTGCTCACATCAGGCAGGCTGAAATCGACGACGGACACGCGGACTTCAATGATGATCAGGTTCTTGCCGTTCTCCGGAAAGAAGTGAAGCAGAGGAAAGAAACCCTTGCTGAAATCGCTGGTTCCGGAAGAGAAGACCTGGTTAAACAGACCAAAGCGGAAATCGAAGTACTGGAAAAGTACCTGCCGGCAGAAATGTCTGCAGAAGAAGTAGAGAAGATTGTAAAAGAAACAATCGACGCCTTGGATCCTGGGCAGAGAAATATGGGTTCTGTGATGAAAGCTGTCATGGCAAAGCTCAAAGGTAAGGCAGACGGCAAACTGATTAACGGGATTGTTCGTAAACTGCTGGCCTGAGCTCAAAGGCTTGACAAAAGTAAGACACGTGGTGTATCCTTATTACATAAGTTCATATGCTGCGTCAAAGATGACTCATTCCTATCGGGATGGGTCATTTTCTTTTGTAACACATAGGACTTTATAGATATAAAAAAATGGAACAATTTAAGTCTATAGGAGGGCTCAAATGAACAAAGAATTATTGTACTGCATTCCGGCCGGCCAATACGGTAAAGAAGGGGTTCTTTCCCTGCTGGCACAGCACCCGGAAATCCGGTTCGTGTCTCTCGTAGGCATTGACCTGGCAGGCAATGATACCGATGAAAAGATCCCCATCGAGATTTTTATGAAAGACTACGAAGACTTCTTCGCCGGCAAGGCTGTGCAGACCGATGGTTCTTCCGTAGTATTCATGAATATCGCTACTCTGAACGATGCACGGGTAGACATGGTGGCCGACAGCACGGTCAACTGGTATGTGGATTATAATGATGATAATGTGATGGAAGAAAACGGACGTCCCGTAGGCACCCTGCGGATTCCCTGCTTCCTCATCCATAACGGAAAATTTATCGATTCCCGCTCCATTCTGAAAAACTCCTGCGAATATGTGGCCAGAGAACTGAAGAAAATGCTCCTCGGCGCCACTGTGAAGGGCATGGAAAACTTCCCCTTCTCTGAAATCCAGGATATCGTATTTACCACCGGCACGGAACTTGAATTCTGGGTGAAAACCCCCAGCGAAAAGGAAACGGTACAGCACCTGTCCATTTCCCAGCGCCTCCAGGAACAGTACTGGCAGCGCATGCGCGGCAACGTCCGTACCGCCATGGAACAGACCATCGAAGAACTGGATGCCCGGGGCCTCCATGTAGAAATGGGCCATAAAGAAGTAGGCGGCATCAAATCCAAAATCGATGACGACGGCCATATCTTTGATGTATGCGAACAGCTGGAACTGGACTGGCTCTTTTCCACCAATCCCCTGCAGGCAGCAGATAATGAACTGGAAGCCCGCATCGTGGTACGGGAAGTCTTCCGCCGCAACGGTCTGGACGTATCCTTCAAGGCAAAGCCCATTATCGGCGTAGCCGGCAGCGGCGAACATACCCATGTAGGCATTGCGGCCCTCCTGAAAAACGGTAAAACCATCAATTTGCTGGCACCGGAAGACATGTCTTCCGATTTCCTCTCCACCATTGGCTATGGCTTCATCATGGGCATTCTCCACAACTACGAAGCCACCAATCCCTTCGTTTCTTCCACCACCGACGCCTTCAACCGCCTGAAACCGGGCTTTGAAGCACCGGTATGTATCGTCACCTCTCTGGGCCATACGCCGGAAGTACCGTCCCGCAACCGTTCCATCCTCATGGGACTGATCCGGGATATCGGAAATCCGAAAGCCACCCGCTTCGAACTCCGTGCGCCGAACCCCTTTACCAATACCTACCTCTGCGTTTCCTGCCTCTACCTCACTGCCTTAGACGGCATCGAATATGCCTTGAAATCCGGCAAATCGGCAGCAGACCTTCTGGCTGAACTTTCCAAGAAGCCCGGCGAAGACGCAGACTACCTGGAAAAAGACAGAGCCTACCGCTGCGAAGAAAACGTATTCGAAGACTTCACCGACGAAGAAAGAGATGCAGCCTTCGGCAAACCACCTGCCACGGTTTGGGAAAACGTGAAAATCATGAAAGCCAACCCGGACAAGGTGGCAGTCCTCACCAGAGGCGGCACCCTTTCCGAAAAGATAGTAGACTCCTTCCTCGCTTCCATCGTATACCGCTGGAAGAACGAACTCATCGACCGGATTATCCCCGGTGTGGAAGCTGCCGTGAGAGGCTATAAAAAACTGGATAATGATGACAAGATTGATGAAAGACGCTGGAAATCCATCAAAGCCAAACGGGTGGAACTGGCAAAAGATCTGGACGATGAAAAATGCATCTGCACCAGGCTGAAAGAAGCCCTGGAAAAAGACGACTACGACACCGCCTCGGACCTCCAGCTGGAAATGATGAAAAAAGCCCAGGCCCTGGAAAAGGAATACCGCGTGTATGCCCTGAACATTCTCGACTGATTCAATCTGCCAAAGCTGAACATCAGGCCAATGATGACCCATTCTTAACAAAGGATGGGTCATTTTATATTTCATGACATAGATGAAAATGTATATACAGGAGGCATGGATGATGAGGAACTGGAAAAAGAAATACCGCTTTTCCATTCTGGGTTTCCCGTTAGATACCTGATGGGGGACTCATCTGAAAAATATTTTATATAGAAAAAATGATTATAACAGGAGGAATTCAACATGAACAAGGACTTACTTTACTACATCCCCACCGGTGAATTTGGCAAGGAAGGCGTACTTTCCCTTCTGAAAACCCATCCGGAAATCCGCTTCGTATCCCTGGTAGGCATTGACCTGGCAGGCAACGATACCGATGAAAAGGTACCGATTGAACTGTTCCTCAAGAACTACGACGACTTCTTCGCCGGCACCGCCGTACAGACCGACGGCTCCTCCGTAGTACTCATGAACATCGCCACCCTGAACGATGCTAGGGTCGACATGGTAGCAGATCCCTCCGTCAACTGGTATATCGACTACAATGAAGACAACATCTATGAAAACGGCCGCCCTGTAGGCACTCTCCGCATTCCCTGCTTCCTCCTGCACAACGGCAAATTCATCGACTCCCGCTCCATTCTGAAAGACTCCTGTGCCTTCGTGGCAGATAAACTGAAAGGACTTTTGGCCGGCGGCAAAAAAGTCAAAGGCATGGAAGACGTTCCCTTCGAAGACATTGAAGACATCGAATTCACCATCGGCACGGAACTGGAATTCTGGGTCAAGACCCCCAGCGAAAAAGAAACCATTCAGCACCTCTCCATTTCCCAGCGCCTCCAGGAACAGTACTGGCAGCGCATGCGCGGCAACGTCCGTACCGCTATGGAAGAAGCCATTGAAGAACTGGATGCCCGCGGCATGAGCGTGGAAATGGGCCATAAAGAAGTGGGTGGCATTAAACCGAAAGTGGACGACGCCGGCCACACTGTGGACGTCTGCGAACAGCTGGAACTGGACTGGAGATTTTCCATGAACCCCCTGCAGGCTGCAGACAATGAACTGGAAGCCCGCATCATTATCCGTGAAGTATTCCGCAAATACGGCCTCGACGTATCCTTCAAGGCAAAGCCCATTATCGGCGTAGCCGGCAGCGGCGAACACACCCATGTAGGCATCTGCGCCACCTTGAAAAACGGCAAAACCATCAACCTCCTGGCACCTACAGAAATGAAAGCCGACTTTCTTTCCACCATCGGCTACGGCTTCATCATGGGCATCCTGAAGAACTACGAAGCCACCAACCCCTTCGTATCCTCCACCACCGACGCCTTCAACCGTCTGAAACCGGGCTTTGAAGCACCGGTCTGCATCGTCACCTCCCTGGGCCACAAACCGGAAGTTCCGTCCCGTAACAGAACCATCCTCATCGGCCTGGTAAGAGACATTGACAATCCGAAAGCCACCAGATTCGAACTCCGCGCTCCAAACCCCTTCACCAACACCTACCTGGCAGCCTCCTGCCTCTTCCTCTCTGCCCTTGACGGCATCACCTACGCTGTCACCTCCGGCAAGACACCGGCAGACCTTCTGGCCGAACTCTCCAAGAAACCGGGAGAAAAAGCAGACTACCTGGAAGAAGGAAGAGCCTATCGCTGCGAAGACAACGTATTCGAAGACTTCACCCAGGAAGAAAGAGATGCAGCCTTCGGTAAACCGCCGGCTACTGTCTGGGAAAACGTGAAGACCATGAAAGCCAACCCCGACAAAGTGGCAGTCATTGAAGCAGGCGGCACACTCAATGCCACCATCGTAGACTCCTTCGTAGCCTCCATCGTATACCGCTGGAAGAACGAACTTATCGACCGCATCATCCCGGCCACCGAAGCCCTGGTCAAAGGCTTCAAAAAACTCTCCAGCGAAGACGACCTGGACGAAGAACGGTGGGCTGATATCCTTGATAAGAAATACGAACTCATCAAAGACACCAAAGCCGGCAAATCCCTCTGCACTAAGCTGAAAGACGCTCTGGAAGCCGATGACTACGACACCGCCTCCGACCTGCAGATCGAAATCAATAAGAAAGCTGAAGCCCTCGAAAAAGAATACGGCGAATACGCCCTGAACATCGTAGGCTGATACAGGAAATCAAAAAAGACTGTGAAGAAAGGTCAATCATTTCTTCGCAGTCTTTTTTATTGTCATATGATGACATGCAGCCTGCTGCTATCGTCATCTCGAGCGGGGGAACGTGCCGGTATGGATGGTAAAGCCCCTGGGGCTATGGAAACGCAGAGCCGAGAGATCTCCTGCCCCCATGTCCTGTGTACCATCAGGGAGTGAGATTTCTCCACTCTGTGGAGACTCTGCATAGAGTTTCCAAGTCAGCCGAAGTTGGCCTCTAGCCTGCACAATAAGAGGCTTTCCTATTGGCGGCTGACCGGCTGCGGTCGAAATGACGAGGCGGGGGGACGTTTTGTCATTTGAGGAGTGAGATTTTTCCACTTTGCCCTTTCAGTGGAAGAAGCAGTAATAGGGGCAGGGACCGCCAGCTATTATCTTCATACAAGTGAGTTTTATGAATGAGTAATTGCTTTTTGAGCATAAAGACATAAATTGTTACGTTACGCCTGCAGGCGGCCCCCTTTGCAGTTCTCTCCCGTTTGTTATATGATGGATGCAAATCAAAAATAAGAGGTGGTACCTTTGGATTTAGATACAGAAAAGATTTTGAAACGGTTTGAAGATTATATTTCCTACAACACCCAGTCCGACGAGGAGAATGACCAGGTCTATCCCAGTACGCCGGGGCAGATGGTGCTGGCCCGCCATTTGAAGGAGGAACTGGAGCAGCTGGGGCTTCAAGAGGTGAGTCTGGATGAAAACGGCTATGTCATGGCTACCCTTCCGGCTAACGGCGCAGAAGGCAGTGTGGTGGGTTTCATTTCCCATATGGATACCAGCCCCGATGCCCCCGGCGGCCCCATTCACAGCCGGGTGGTTCATGACTATGATGGGAAGGACATATGCCTGAATAAAGAAAAGAATATCGTCCTTTCTACGAAGGATTTCCCGGAAATTTTGAAATACAAGGGCCAGGACATCATAGTCACTGACGGTACCACTCTTCTTGGCGCCGATGACAAGGCGGGAGTGACGGCTATTGTGAGCGCCATGGAGTACCTGCTCCATCACCGGGAAGTGAAGCACGGAAAAATCCGCATTGCCTTCACACCGGATGAAGAAACGGGACGGAGTCCTCTTCGTTTTGATGTGAAGAAATTTCATGCGGACTTTGCCTACACCATTGACGGCGGCGAGCTGGGCGGCCTGGAATATGAAAATTTTAACGCTGCCAATCCGGAAATCATCATTCATGGAAGAAGCGTGCACACCGGCGATGCCAAGGGAAAAATGGTGAATGCCATTTCCATTGCTTCCCAGTGGCAGTCCCTGCTGCCGGAAGGGGAGAAACCGGAATGCACGGAAGGCAGGGAAGGATTTTTCCATGTGTATAAAATCAGCGGCTCTGTGGAAGAATGTACTCTGTCCATGCTGGTGAGGGACCATGACCGGGCGAAATTTGAAAAGAAGAAACAGTACCTCCAGCACATGGCGGATTTCCTGAATGAGAAGTATGGGGAAGGCACGGTGGAAGTGAAGCCCCATGATGTGTACTTTAACATGCTGGACATTATCCGGGACGGCCATATGGATATCGTGGAGCTGGCGCGGAAGGCCATGAAACAAGCGGGGGTCACGCCGGTGGAACTTCCTATCCGCGGCGGTACTGATGGCGCCCAGCTTTCCTTCAAAGGACTGCCCTGCCCCAATATTTTCACCGGCGGTGCTAATTTCCACAGCCGTTTCGAATACCTGCCCATACCTTCGCTGGTAAAGGCTTGTGAAACGGTCATCGAAATCGCCTGCCACGGGTGGGAAATCAGGTAAATCAGTGAACTGGTGGGCTGGTGAGCTAGGGAAGCACTGATTAATTCATAGAGTCTGCTTTTATAAGAATTTTTATGCACTGCTTCGTCATGGGACTCCTTAAATAGCTCGCTATTCGCGTCGTCCCATTCCTTGCATTGCATAAAAATCCAAGAATAAAAGCAGACAGTGATTTAATCAGCGCTTCCTTAACGGCATTTGTCTCATATGCTTCAACTACTGAGATTCTTTGCTGGCGCTCAGGATGACAAGTGTGAGGCAGGAAGGATAGCACGTAACGCTGATTATAAAACTCATCGCCCCCTAAAGGGGAAACGACTCACTACATTTTGCGCGTCGCTAGCGCTCCTTCACCCACTGCTGTCACTGACTCACTGGATTTTCAGGTCGCTGATGCTCCCTTACAAATCCAGTTCGCATAGTGCATCCACTGCTGTCACTGACTCACTGGATTTTCAGGTCGCTGATGCTCCCTTACAAATCCAGTTCGCATAGTGCAAAATGTGTTCGCTGTGCACCGTAAGGGCGATACCACAACCTTATGAACCATCTGAATCCGGGCCGCAAAGCGGCCCAAAGGAGGAATATGATGAAAGATATTTCAGATACCCTGCTTCAGACATTTCGCACATCCTATGAAGCAGATAAAAATGCCCAGGTGCTTCATGGCGCTTTGGCGAAGACGGATATGATGAATCTGGCCTATTATCCTGCAAAGGGAGCGGCCCTGAAAGGGGCCTTCACAGTGGAAGTGAAGACCCGGGGAATTACGGCCCAGGAACAGTCTGGGCGCTGCTGGCTCTTTGCGGCGCTGAACATTCTAAGGGAGAAGGTGGCGGAAAAGTGCCACCTGGATCAGTTTGAGCTGTCCCAGAATTACCTTTCCTTCTATGACAAGCTGGAGAAAGCGAACAATTTCCTTGAAATGGTGATTGAAAATGCAGATGCGCCGGTGAAGGGACAGCTTATGCAGTATGTGCTTCGCGGCATGAGCGACGGGGGATACTGGACTGAGGCGGCGGACCTGGTGGAGAAGTACGGCGTGGTGCCGAAACAGGTGCAGCCGGAAACATACCAGTCCGGCCATACGGACCGTTTCGTTTCTACCCTGAACCGCCTCCTCCGGAAGGATGCCATGGAGCTTCGGGAGCTGGTGAAGGCGGGCAGGGATCCCTACGCCAGAAAAACGGAAATGATGGAAGAGGTGTATAAGGCAGAATGCATTGCCTTCGGCGAGCCGGTGCAGACTTTCGATTTCTCCTATCGCGATAAGGATAACCATTTCCATGAGGACCGGGGACTTTCGCCCCTCGATTTCTATCACAAGTACGTAGGGATTTCTCTCTATGACTACATGGCTGTCATCAATGAACCTACCTTTGATAAACCTCTGGGCCGCCTCATCGCATTCCACGGGGTGGAAAACATGGCAGGCCGGGATATGAAGGGGCTGAATCTTACGGGGAAGGATATGGAAGATCTCTGCGTGAAGCAGCTGAAAGCCGGAGAGCCTGTGTGGTTTGCCTGCGATGCCGGTGCGGCAGGCGCCAGAAAAGAAGGGGTGTGGGACCCGGTGAGCGTGCGGTATGAAGATCTTCTGGGCGGGTTCTCCATGGACATGGATAAGGGAAAACAGCTGGAATACAGCGCCAGCTCCGCCACCCATGCCATGCTTCTCACCGGCGTCCATCTGGACGAAAAAGGAAATCCGGACCGCTGGAAAATCGAGAATTCCTGGGGCAAGGATGTAGGGGACAACGGGTACTTTGTGTGCTCAGAAGATTATTTCCAGAAATTTGTGTATGAAGCAGTGATTCCGAAAAAACACTTCACCGAAGACCAGAAGAAAATGATGGAACTGGAACCGGTATATATCAACGCCTGGGATGAAGACTATTGAAATCAAAAGGGGCTGTGAAGAAATGATTTACAGGAAGCCCCTTTTTGTACGTGAAATATAAGGCTTGCAAAGAGCCTGCCCCTGGGCTTGGGGAGGCTCTCTTCAAAGGCACAAACCTGAGGGAGCCTTTTCCTTGTGCCAAAGGAAAAGGCTCCTTCAGGTTTACTGTTATGCCACAGGCTGAAAAGAAAAAATAAAAATTTTCCCCCAAAAATCCATTGACAGATTGCAGGTCTGCTGGTATAATCAATTACGTTGTCGGGGCATAGCGCAGTTTGGTAGCGCACTTGGTTCGGGACCAAGGGGTCGCAGGTTCAAATCCTGCTGCTCCGACCATTTATGCGGGTGTAGCTCAATGGTAGAGCGCCAGCCTTCCAAGCTGGTTACGAGGGTTCGATTCCCTTCACCCGCTCCATTTTTTTATCCGCTTTTTGCGGATTTTTTATTTGCCCTTCCTGGGAGAGGGAAAATAGAGTTTGACAAATACAGGGGCGTCCTGTAATATATATATGTTCATGCCGGTATAGCTCAGCTGGTAGAGCGGCGCATTCGTAATGCGTAGGTCGCAGGTTCAAATCCTGTTGCCGGCTCCAAGAATTTAAGGTCTGGAATTCATCGATAAATACGATTCATTCCAGACCTTTTTTCTATTGTTTTGAAGTGCTGAAATACTCCTAAAAAATAGCCATAATCGGGTTACTAACCAGATTTTTTGTGATGAGTGGTTTATCTCGGATCATTCTGCAGCTCCGATGGCATATTAGGTCATCAATTGGCCGCCGGGGATTTAGAGACCAAAATGGTAAAAGGCACAGCAGGCTACGGAGAGTCTTAGGTTTTCAGTGAAAATCCTGCTATCCTCCGTCGCCTGCGGCGCTACTGTCGGGCATTAAGGTGCTCGCTTACTGTGCAGGCTATATATTTCGGCGAAGCCGACACCACCCTCTGAATCTTTTGAAACCTATGAACCCTATGAACCTTCACCCCGAAGGCGTGTCCAAGGGCGCAGCCCCGTCAACGTACATCCTTTCCCGCTGCTCGGGAATTTCCCCCAAGGGGAAACAGGAAGTAAGGCGGCCAGGGCACTCCGCCTTTGAGAGACTGCGAAAAGAATTTTCTGGCCCCCACAGTATGATATAATACAGAAAACAGGATTGCCATGATTTCAATGAAAGAGGTTGATTCCTATGAAACTGGTTGTGATTAACAAGTTATCCGATGAAAAAATCGATGCATTGAAAAAGGCGGTGCCCGGCTCCGTGGTGGAAGCCTACAAATCACCGAAGGAAGCCCTGCCCCATGTGGCAGACGCCGATGCCATTGCTCTCTGGGGATTCCAGGATGTGGAGCCCCTCCTGCAGGCAGCGCCCCATGTGCGCTGGGTTCATTCCCTGTCTGACGGGGTGGAAAAACTCCTCACTCCCAGTATGATGGAAAGGCCCATTATTCTCACCAATTCCCACGGTGTCCATGACCGGGCGGTATCGGAGCACACCATGGCCCTTCTTCTTTCCTGGTTCCGCCGCATCCCTGACGCCGTCCGCAGTCAGAGCGCCCATACCTGGTCCAGGCCCCACGGGGAATCCCTTTTCGGCAAGACCATCCTTATTGTAGGTTTCGGCAGCATTGGCAGGGCCATTGCCCAGCGGGCCAAGGTTTTTGAAACCCATATTCTGGCAGTGAAGAAACATCTGTCCCATGAAATGTTTGCAGACCATGTATACACCCAGGAAGAAATCATGGATGTCCTGCCCAAGGCAGACATCATCATCGCTGCTCTTCCTGCCACACCGGAAACGGATAAGTTCTTCGATGAGGAAAAATTCAAAGCCATGAAGAAATCGGCCCTTTTCATCAACATTGCCCGGGCCTCCGTGGTGGATGAACCGGCCCTGGTAAAGGCTCTTGAGGAAGGGAACATTGCCGGCGCCTGCATGGACGTTTTCTCCAAGGAACCGCTTCCTGAAGATCATCCCTTCTGGGACATGAAAAATGTGATCATGACCCCTCACATTGCCTCCATGGTACCGGATTTCTGGAATAAGCTCACCTTCCTTCTGGAAACCAATTTTATCGCCTTCAGCCGCGGCGAGAAGCTGCTGAATGAAGTGGATAAGAAAAAGGGTTACTGATGGCTATGTAAAAAGAGGACTGCCCGGGCAGTCCTTTTTTTATGGCTGTCCATGGTCAGTATTTTTTGCGTTTCAAAGTCCTTCCGCATAGCCTGCCTGCTGCAGCAGGCCATAACCCAGGGCGAAGCGGTGACTACTTTGAGGCTCTGAACCTTTTTCTCCCGTATGCTATAATATAGAAAATAAATTCGATGATTACTATTTCATACATGAGGAGAATACCATGGCAGGAAAAAAGCGGGTGCGGAGAACGAGAGCGGCAAAGAAGGGAGGCCATCCTTTTCTGGTGCTTCTCTTCTTTATAGCCCTTATTATGGGTTCTGCCTATATGACGGACCGCATGACCAATGCCCCTGATTCGGAGGTGGCCCAGAACGTTACCACTATTGGCCACCTGTTTAACGATAAGGAAATGCAGGGACTGGTGCCGAAAGAAGATCAGGGTACGCCGGAAAGCGTGAAAGAAAAAATCAAAGCCGCCATGGATAAGGTGGTGACGGTGCAGGTAAAGGCCGATGATGAAGAACCGGCGGGAAGCAGCGGAAGCAGTGTTTCCTCCAATGAAAAAAAGGACGGCAGCCAGACAATGGAAAAGGGGGAAAAGGCTTCCTTCAGTCTGCTTTCCATTGTGTCTAAAATTACAGGAAAAGAGGAAAGCTATGAAAACACAGCGGCCCCTTCTTCCCTGCAGGGAAAGCCAACGGAAGCGGCTTCCTCCGCTGTTTCATCTACCTCTTCATCCACTGTTTCTGTTTCCTCCTCTGCTCCTGCGGCCCCGGCAGCCGCTGCTCCTTCCGTGAAGAAGGATGCAGGACATACGAAGGCTCCTGCCAAACAGAATGCAGCTCCCCTGAAAGCTGCACCGGCAGCTTCGCCAAAGCCCAATACACCTTCAGCAGTAAAAGGAAAGCTGGCCGTGGTCATCGATGATGCAGGACGGGACCTGGCATCCCAGCATGTCTATGAATCCCTGGGCATTCCGCTGACTCTGGCCGTCATGCCGAACCAGGTGCACACCAGGGATGCTGCCCTGTCCTGGCATGCCCATGGCCTTCCTGTCATCCTTCACCAGCCTATGGAATCGGTTTCCGGTATCGGTATGGAATCCAAGGTTATCCTGACTTCCATGAACGATGAGGAAATCCGGGGCCTTCTGAAGAGCTCCCTTTCCCAGGTGCCGGAAGCGGTGGGCATCAATAATCACCAGGGTTCCAAGGCCACTACCGACCGTCATACCATGGAGGTGGTGATGAATGAGCTCCACCACCGCCATCTCTTCTTCTTCGACAGCCGCACCAATTCCACCACCGCTGCCGATGGAGCAGCGGCCTCTTACGGCGTGCCCTATGTAAGAAATGATCTTTTCGTAGATAATGAAGCCGACGTGGCGGCCATATCCGCCATGATCCGGGAAGCGGCCAAACGGGCGCAGAAATACGGCACCTACGTGATTATCGGACACTGCCGACCCAAGACGGCGGAAGCCTTCCGCCAGATGGTGCCCCAGCTGGAAAAAGAGGGCATCCAGTTCGTTTACGTTTCTTCTCTTGCCAAATAAGGAGAATTCCATGGTACAGACAGTTCTTATTTCCGGCGGCACTTCCGGCATCGGTCTTGCCACTGCCAAAATTCTGGCAGGTGAAGGCATTCGGCCCGTTCTTCTGGGAAGAAATGAAGAGCGGGGACAGAAGGCCCGGGAGCAGGTCAGGGGAAGCCTTTACGTTCCCTGCGACGTGACAGTTACAAAAGACTGCCAAAAGGCGGTGAAAGCGGCATCGGCCATTGGAAAAATCACGGGCCTTGTCCTTTCAGCCGGCATCTATGAAGAAAAACTGCTGGAAAATACGACTGATGAGGAAATGGAGCATTTCTTTGCTGTCAATGTTTTCGGCGCCATGAAACTGACCAGGGAGGCCATCCCTGCCATGAGAGGGGCGGCAGGCAGCATTGTGGCGGTGGCTTCTGACGCTGCTCTCCAGGGCAATGTGCAGTGCAGCCTCTACGGCGCCACCAAGGGCGCCCTGGTTTCCTTCATCCGCTCCCTGGCCCTGGAAATGGCAGTGGAAAACATCCGGGCCAACGTGGTGTGTCCCGGAGATGTGGATACCCCCCTTTTGGACAGGCAGCTTCGCGACTATGGCGGCAGCCGCAAAGAAATGGGGGACTGGTATCCCCTGATGCGCATTGGACGGCCGGAAGAAGTGGGAGAACTCATTGCCTTCCTTCTCTCACCGAAAGCTTCCTTCATCACCGGCGCCGCCATTCCGGTGGACGGCGGCCTTACAGACTGGTAAAAAGAAAAGAAGGTCTTTCCTCACCGGGAAAGACCTTCTTTTTTTGCTTTTATCTCCGAGACGCCATCCATTTACATCATGCCAAAAAGGCCTCACCGGAGAGGTGAAGCCTTTTTTGAAAAGGCACTTCTCATGAATGAAATGAAGAGGCCTCCTCCATCAGGGTTTTCATTTCGGGGGCCGAAGAGACTTTTCTGTTTTCAGTGCACTGAAGGGAAGCAGCCGGGCTCTTTACACCTCCTCCCTCCTGCTCCATGGATGGGCGCCTGCAGGATTTACAAGAAGGCTTTCGGCATTGGCTGTTTCTATATGCATAGTCAGGGAGAAGGGGAAAGGGTATCAGGGGAGAGAAATAGAAAGAGGAGTATAGCCGGTCAGGGAATATTTCATTTTAAAGGACAGGGACTGCCTGGCAGGTGCCTGTGAAATCAGAATTTCTATTGGTGCTTTTTATGTTTTTAGGTATAATAGAGATAAGTAATGGTTTGAAATCACCATACATCAGCCATTCTTTACACTGGCAGATTCATGGTTTACAGCCCGGATGTCCGGGCAGGGAGGTTTCTATGAGCGAAGAAAGAGATATGGAAAAGACACCGGTTGTTCGTCCTGAAGCAGCTCCTGAGGTGAAGGAAGCGGCTAAGCCGCCCATGGAAAAGGAGGAGACAGGCCTTCCGGCAGAAAAAGCGGAAGCCGGACTTCCTGCCGAGAAGGAACCGGCAGGCCTGCCGGCGGAGAAGGAAAAAGGAGAGGTACCGGCAGCTGCGGAGGAAGCAGAAGAAGTCCATGTGGATTCTCCGGAGCCTGATATGGAAATCAATATCATTGATGACCGGGATAAGGAAGCGGAAGGGCTCATCCGCTGGGCTGCGGGCCGGGCCGGAGTCATTGTGGCGGCTCCCCTTCTGGGTACCGCTGCCCTGGTGGCCAATGAGGTGTACATGATTTCTAAAATTGGGACGGTCTATGGCGTGGAACTGAACCAGAAGGCGGTATTGTCCTTTATCGGCTCCCTGGGGGCTACGGTGGTGGGATCCACGCTGGCCACGCTGATTCCTATTTCCTTTATGCAGATCCCCATCGGCGTTTCTGTGACCTACGGTATCGGCAAGGCAGCCCAGCGCTGGATCAAGGACGGCATGCCCGATGATACGAAACCCTATCGTGCCGTTTTTGAAGAAGAAAAGGCGGAAGGGGAAAAGGATGTAAAGGAACTGGAGGAGAATCCGAAGAAGGATGAACCTCTGGGTGATGAGAAGAAGGATTTCACAGCCGAACTGAAGAAGAACTGGAATGACGTATATCCGGAAAAGGCTCATGAAGCAGTAGACAAGCTGGCCCGCCAGCTCACCGAGTCTGCCGGCATGCTGGGAAATAAGCTGGTAGATGCGCTGAAGAAGGCCGGCGTCACTGACGAGCAGATCGAAAAAGCCAAGTACACCGCCCTCGGTGCATCGGAAGTGGCCCAGGAAACGGCGGAAAAAACGGCGCGGGATCTGCAGGCCATTGCCCGCATCAAGTCCAGGGAGTTCAGAAAAGATGCAGCCCGCCGGGCTGATGAAATGAAGGCCCAGGCCCGGGTGCAGATGGATGAGTTCCAGAAGAAGACGGAGGAAATGAAGCGGCAGTCTGAAATCCAGTCCCAGCAGATGAAACTGAAGTCGGACAAGCTGAAGGCCCAGGCCCGGGTACAGATGCAGGAGGCCAGAATCCAGGCAAACAAGCTGAAAATCCAGGCCCAGGAGCAGGCGGAAACGGCCCAGGCCAAAGCCCAGGAGATTTCTGATAAGGTCATGGAATCGGCAGGCCGGTATCGGGATGCTGCTGTGGAAGCGGCCACTCAGGCAAAGGCAGATATGATGAGCGCCGCTGAGGAGTATCGGGCAAAGATTGAGGAAAGGGCCCGCCAGAAACAGGCCGAAGCGGCAGAAAGGGATGGAAAAAGCGTTGAAGGTGCTGGAAAAGCTGAAGAAACTGCTTCTTCCCCTGACGAAAAAATTAAAAGCGAATAACCGGGAAGTGAAAGGGGACCTGTCTGATCTTCATAAGGAAAAGGTGGGACCTGTCACGAGAAACGTGGTATCTCCCTGGGGCAGAAGGCGGATAGGCCACCGGCGGTCCAATCACCCCTGGGTCAAAGGAAGGTAAGAGAAAGGAGCGGTGAAATCACAGGTTCAATGATTTCACCGCTCCTTTTATTTATATACCATATATGCCTTTCCGATGACGGAAAAGAGACCATGCAAAAAAGCCGGCTTTGGCCGGCTGAAAATGCAAAGAAATCAGATGTCTCTGTTTACTTTATGAGAACGAAGGCAACGAGTGCAGACATTCATTCTCTTGACCTGTCCGTCTACCAGTACGCGAACTCTCTGGATATTCGGTTTCCAGGTTCTCTTTGTTTTCAGATGGGAATGGGATACGTTGAATCCCGTAGCGGTTTTCTTGCCGCAAACTTCACAATAGTTAGCCATGTGCTACACCTCCTTGCACTTCCGCAATTGCAACATTCATAATATATCACAATTGCTTTTTTTAAGCAAGTCTTTTACGTAATCAATTTTCAGGAATATAATAAATAGAGACATTGCTGTTTTGTCCCGGGCACACTTTTTTCCGGGTTCTGTTTTCGGAAAGGTTTTCCTCATGCATTTATCAGATTCCGTACAATATATTAAGGGCGTAGGGCCCAGTATGAAGGAAAAGCTGGCGCGGCTGGGCATAGCCACGGTGGAAGATCTGATTTCCTTCTATCCCCGGCGCTACCAGGACTGGACCAAAATCACAAAAATGGAGGAGCTTCGTCCCGATGATGAGGCTGTCATTTACGGCAGGGTGGCGGATATGCGGATGCTTACGCCAAGGCGGGGCATGAGCATACTGAATGTGCTTTTGGTAGACGGAACCGGCGCCGTGACCCTGGTGTATTTCAACCAGCCCTGGAAAGGGGAAACTTTCCGGAAGGACACCCATGTGCTGGCCTATGGCCGGATTGAGTACAACTACGGTAAGCTCCAGATTTCCAATGCAGAAATCGAAATCGTAACGCCGGAGGAGCTTTCTTCTTTTCAGAAGCTGGTACCGGTGTATCCTTTAACCGAAGGCATACGCATTGGGAAGATGAGGGATATGATTTCTATTGCTCTGGACCAGGTGGAGGATATGGATGAAAACCTGCCGCCGGACACTTTGAAAAGGGAGCATCTCATGGGCCGGCTGGAGGCAGCCCGGGCCATGCACAATCCGAAAAACTGGGAGGAGCAGAAGGAGGCCCGGCGCCGTACGGCCTTCGAGGAGCTCTTCTTCATGCAGGCAGGCATCCTGCTCCTTCGGAAGAAGCGGGAGAGCCATGTGATGAGCATCAAGTGCGCGCCGTCGGGAAAGCTGGTGCGGTCGGTGCTTGATAATTTCCCCTTTCATCTGACTGCCGGGCAGCAGCAGGCCTTTTCGGATATTGAGGACGACATGGAGGGACTCATCCCTATGCAGCGCCTCATCCAGGGAGACGTGGGCAGCGGCAAAACCGCCGTGGCGGCGCTGGCACTGGCGAAAATCGTGGAGAACGGATACCAGGGAGCGCTGATGGCGCCTACGGAAGTGCTGGCAGGACAGCATTACAGGACCTTCCAGGAGTTTTATAAGGGACTTCCCATCCATGTGGCTTATTTGTCAGGCCAGACGAAGACGAAGGAAAGAAATGAAATCCTGAAGGGGCTGAAGAATGGGTCCATTGATGTGCTCATCGGCACCCATGCCCTCATTGAGGAGGATGTGGTGTTTGCCCATCTGGGACTGGTCATTACGGACGAACAGCACCGGTTCGGCGTGAAGCAGAGAAAGGCCCTGGAAACGAAGGGAGGCTATCCCCATATCCTGGTGATGACGGCTACGCCCATTCCCCGGACCATGGCTCTTTCCATTTACGGGGATCTGGACCTCTCCTCCATCCGGGGCATGCCGCCGGGACGGCATCCGGTGAAGACCTATGCCATCGGCAGCGCTCTGCTTCAGCGGGTATTCAATTTCATGGGAAGGGAAATGACTGCCGGCCATCAGGTGTATGTGGTGTGTCCGCTGGTAGAAAAGAGCGAGAAGCAGGATCTGGCCTCTGCGGTGGCGGTGTATGAACAGCTGAAGGAAAAGGTGTTTCCCATGTTTCAGGTGGGCCTGGTGCACGGCCGCATGAAGAATGCGGAAAAGGACCGGGTCATGACTGATTTCCATGACGGAAAAATCAATCTTCTGGTGGCCACGTCGGTCATCGAAGTGGGGGTGAATGTGCCCAATGCCACCATCATGTTCGTCTATGGGGCGGACCGGTTCGGCCTTTCCCAGCTCCATCAGCTCCGGGGCCGGGTAGGAAGGGGCAGTGCCCAGTCCTACTGCATCCTCTATTCCGACAACCAGAATGAAATCACCCGGCTCCGCATGAAACTGATGTGTGAAATCCAGGACGGCTTCCTCCTTTCCGAAAAGGATCTCCTCCTGCGGGGCTCCGGCGAATTTTTCGGTTACCACCAGCATGGCATGCCGGACCTGAAGGCGGCGGATATTGTGAAGGATCTGCCTCTTCTGGAAAGGGCGAGGAAGGAGGCAAAGCGGGCGGTAGATGGCGGCGCTGATTTCAGGGATGAGCTTTCCCATCGCTTCGGCGGGGCCTTCTTCAAGAAACTGTATGAAGAGGATGGAAAGTAAAGGACCGCAAACCTTTCCCCTTTGCAATTCCTGTTTTCCTGTACCTTTTATTTATGTTATAATGATTAAATTAATGGATTCAAAATCATATACCTGAAGTGAAAGAGGAAATCTGATTTCAAGAAACGGAGGCTATGATGAGAGCAGATAAGTTTGGCAAGAGAGGGCTTACTTTTGATGATGTACTTCTGATTCCGGCCCATTCCACGGTACTTCCCCGGGATGTGGACGTAAGCACGAAGCTCACAAGACATATCCGGCTGAACATCCCCATTATGAGTGCCGGTATGGATACGGTAACGGAAGCGGAAATGGCCATTGCCATGGCTCGTGAAGGCGGTATCGGCGTCATCCATAAGAATATGAGCATCGACGAGCAGGCCCGGGAAGTGAAGCTGGTCAAGCGTTCCGAACACGGCGTCATTGTGGATCCTATTTACCTGGCTCCGGACAATACCCTGGCTGATGCGGACGAACTGATGAATAAATACCATATTTCCGGCGTTCCCATTACGGAAGAGGGAAAGCTGGTAGGCATCATTACTAACAGGGATATGCGTTTTGAGACGGACCTTTCCCGCCCAATCAGTGACATCATGACTCATGACGGTCTGGTGACAGCTCCGGAAAATACCACCATTGATGAAGCCAAGGAAATCCTGAAGGCCCACCGCATCGAAAAACTGCCGCTGGTGGATAAAGAGGGATACCTGAAGGGCCTCATCACCATCAGGGATATCGAAAAGATGAAGAAATATCCCAATGCCGTGAAGGATGAGGACGGACGCCTTCTGGCAGCCGCAGCCATCGGTGTGACACCGGATGTGGAAGACCGGGTGGAAGCACTCCTTGCTGCCAAAGCAGATGTGCTCGTGATTGATACGGCCCATGGCCACAGCGAAGGGGTGCTTGAAACTATCCGCCGCCTCCGCAGAGATTTCCCCCATCTGGAACTGATTGCAGGCAATGTGGCAACCTATGAAGCCACCAAAGCGTTGATTGAAGCCGGCGTAGATGCGGTGAAGGTAGGCATCGGCCCCGGATCCATCTGCACTACCCGTGTAGTTGCCGGTATCGGTGTGCCCCAGATTACTGCTGTTTATGACTGCGCAAGGGCGGCTGAAGGCACAGGGGTACCCATCATTGCCGACGGCGGCATCCAGTATTCCGGCGATATTGCCAAAGCCCTTGGCGCCGGCGCTTCCTCTGTCATGCTGGGGAACCTCCTGGCCGGCACCGACGAAAGCCCGGGAGAAACCATCATTTATCAGGGTAAGAAATACAAGGCTTACCGCGGCATGGGCTCTCTGGGAGCCATGCAGGCCGGAAGCAAGGACCGCTATTTCCAGCAGAATGCGAAGAAACTGGTGCCGGAAGGCATTGAAGGACAGATCCCCTACAAGGGCCATGTGTCCGATGTGCTTTTCCAGCTCATCGGCGGTCTCCGTGCGTCCATGGGCTACTGCGGTACGCCGGATATCAAAACCATGAACGAGGAAACCCAGTTTATTGAAATCACCGGCGCCGGCCTCCGTGAAAGCCATCCTCATGATGTAAGCATTACGAAGGAAGCACCGAATTACAGTACGAAATGAAGGATATAACGTTGACATCCCATGTAGTCATGGATATCCGCATCCATGCGGTGACCATGAAAGAAGCACTGGCCTTTGCGGAAAAGAGAATCATGGAAGGGAAGCCTTCCATGATTGCCACGGCCAATGCAGAAATGATTATGATTGCGCAAAAGGACCCTGAGCTGGCCCGCATACTGAACGGCGCAGATCTTGTGGTTCCTGACGGCGCCGGCGTACTCTGGGCCGGCGAAAAGCTGGGCACCCCCTTCCCGGAACGGGTGACCGGGGCGGATTTGACTACAGAGCTTTTGAAAAAGGCCTCGGCCATGAACTGGCCGGTCTATTTTCTGGGGGGAAATCCGGGGGTAGCTGCCAAAGCAGCCAGAAAATTCATGGAAGACCACGGAAGTTTTTCCCTGGTAGGCTGCCATGACGGCTATTTCAATGAAGAAGAAGAAAAGAAAATTATCGAAGATATTAAAAAAAGCGGGGCAAAGCTGCTTTTTGCCGGCCTTGGCGTGCCAAAGCAGGAAAAGTGGCTCTATGCCCACAAGGAGGAATTGGGCGTTCTTTCTATGGGAATCGGCGGTGTATTTGACGTCATGAGCGGCAACCTGAAGAGGGCGCCTCTCTGGATGCAGAGAAACCGTCTGGAATGGGCTTACCGCCTGTACCTGCAGCCCAGCCGCATCGGCCGCATGATGGCTCTGCCGAAGTTCATGCGGGCTGTAGGGAAATGGAAAAAAGAACGCAGGAGTCAGTGATGCTGAAAAAACCTATCATATTACAGGAAGGCTATCCCTTCATGGCGGTGACTTTCCTTCTCGGAGTTCTATTCTGTTATCTGAAATGGTATTACGCAGCAGTGATACCGTTCGTACTTTGTCTGTATTTTACTTATTTTTTCCGGTGCCCGCCGCGGAACGGGAAAATCGTCCCCGGTGATGATACCCTGGTGTCCCCGGCAGACGGCACGGTGGTGGATGTGTCCCATGATGTGGAGGAAGATACGTTCCTTGGGGAAAAATGTCACAGGATTACCATTTTCCTCTCCATTTTTGATGTCCACTGCAACCGCAGCCCCATGGCAGGTGAAATCAAGTACCAGTCCTATACCCAGGGCCGGTTCCTTCCTGCTTACAAGGAAGGGGTAGGTTTTGAAAATGAACGGGGTGCCATTGGTATTACAGGAAAGAAGCGGTCCATCCTGGTCATCCTCATTGCCGGCATCCTGGCAAGGCGGGTGGTTTCCTGGAAGAACCTGGGAGACAAGCTCACCAAGGGAGAACTGTACGGAATGATTAAGTTCGGCTCCTGCACGGAGCTCTACATTCCCGGTGACTGCGAAATCTGTGTAAAAAAAGGCGATAAGGTCAAAGGCGGTCTGACTGTCGTAGGGAGGCTGAAGTAAGTGAGTAAATCTTGGATTGCAAATGCCGTCACAGCAACAAATGCATTATTTGGCGGTCTGTCGATTATGATGTCCATTGAGGGCAATTTCAAAACGGCAGCTGTATTCATTCTTATCGCCATGGTGGCGGATGCTCTTGACGGAAGAGTGGCCCGGGCCCTCCATACGGCAGGCCCCATGGGCGTGGAACTGGATTCCCTGTCCGATGACATTTCCTTCGGCATCGCCGCCGGCGCTCTCATGTATGCCTACCAGCTGCATGAACTGGGACCGGTGGGATTCATTCCCTGTGCCCTTCTGGGGACCTTCTGTGCCTTCCGTCTGGCCCGGTTCAATGTGAAGGTCACCAGTGTGCACGGCTATTTTGAAGGATTGCCCTGCCCGACGACCGGTGTCATTGTGGCAGCTTATGTACTTTCGGGCATTAAGATCTGGAACTGGCTGGCCGTGCTGTGCGTACTTCTTCTGGCCTTCCTCATGGTCAGTGAAATCCACTATCCCGACAACAAAGGGGCCAGCGCCGATCAGCTTCATCTGCCGGCTCTTCTGATCTGCTTTGCCTTCTTCATTATCTGCACCATTTTCTACTGGCCTGTATGGGCAGCAGCTCTCTGCGCCGGCTATATCATGTTTGGCATGATGAATACCTTCCTGAACCGCAGAAAGGCAAAACGGAAAGCAAAGAGAACCAGGAAAACTGCCGGAGAAAACGGCGAAGGGAAAGAATAATGACTTACATACTCGATATAATCATGATCCCCGTACAGCTGATCGTGGCGTTTTTTACCATTTACTATACGGTCATTGCTGTATGCGGCATGTGGCATCGAAAAGAAAAAAATCTGGCACCTCCAAAGAGCAAATTTGCCGTGGTGATACCGGCCCATAATGAAGAAATGGTGCTGGCAGACCTTCTGGAAAACCTGAAAATGCTGAAATACCCCAAAGAGCTCTACGATGTGTATGTGATTGCAGATAACTGCACCGACCATACCGCCGATATTGCCCGCGCCCACGGAGCCCACGTCTTTGAACGGACCAACAGGGAGCTGGTGGGCAAGGGGTATGCCATGGATTGGGTATTCCCAAAGATTTTCGCCCTGAACAAAGGCTATGATGCTTTCTGCGTCTTCGACTCTGATAACCTGGTCCATCTGGATTTCCTGGCGGTTATGAACAACCGCCTTCTGAAGGGCCAGAAGGTGCTGCAGGGCTATTTGTCCGCCAAGAACCCCACGGATACCTGGGTATCCGGCACCTTTGCCATTGCCTTCTGGACCATCAACCATCTGTGGCATCTGGGCAAGTATAATCTGGGCCTGTCCTCCTGCCTCGGCGGTACAGGCATGTGCATTGCGGCGGATATTGTGAAGAAATACGGCTGGGGCTGCGACTGCCTCACTGAGGATATGGAATTTTCCATGAAATGCCTGTCCCATGGCATCCGTACCTGCTGGGTTCATGATGCCATTATTTATGATGAGAAACCGCTGGGCTTCATGGCTTCCTGCCGCCAGAGAAAGCGGTGGGCCCAGGGCCAGTTCGACTGCTCTGAACGATACATTCCCATCCTTTTCAGAGAAGGCATCAAAAGGCACAGCATTGTCATCCTGGATGGCATCATGCAGCTTTTGCAGAACTATTTCCTTCTGCTCTCCACCTTCTACCTCATCATGACATATATCAATATGTTCTATCCCTGCTTCACGGTGATTTTGTACAACGATGTGCTGGTGCCCCGTCAGTTCTGGGCGGTGCTTGGCTTCATCCAGTCCGTGGTGCCCCTCATCGTGCTGCTGCAGATCGAAGTGCCTCTGAAGATTTATCTTTACTGGCTCATTTATCCTGTATTCATGTATTCCTGGATTCCTGTCACCATCCTGGGCTGGAAGGACCGCCACAAGAAGGGCTGGGTCCATACCATCCATACAAGAAGCATGCATTTTGAGCAGGCCAAGCTCACCAGAAAGAAAGAAATCGATCAGTAAAACAGCGGTGAAGAAATGTTCCTCATTTCTTCACCTTTTTTTTTGCCGCTTTACCGGGGCTTATGGGTCGGAAATGTTAAATTCTTCGTAAAAATCTTTGAATCATATCATGGGCCCTGTATAATGAAGGAAGCAGACGATTCATGGCGGTCATGAATCATCATGGGGAGGATTTTATGCAGCTTTCATGGCTTCATTCTAAAAAAGCAAAAATCATCATATGGACTGTTATCCTTGTTTTCCTGCTTTGCGGCATTTACGCCTACACCCACCGCAGCCGGGTCAGCGTGGGGAAAACATCGGCCCATCCGCTGGTGAAGGTGGAAAAAATGGAGAAAAAGGACATGATGAAACGGGTGGTACTGTCGGGAGAGACAGTGCCCCGGGAATCGGTGGATATTTCTCCCAAGTATGCAGGCCGGCTGGAGAAAGTATATGTGGATCTGGGGGACAAGGTGACAAAAGGAGATATCCTTATTTCCCAGGACACGAAGGATATCAGCTATTCCATCGCCCAGAACCGGGCCGGCAGCCATGAGGCTGCGGCAGATGCAGTGGAAAGCAGGGCTTCCTATGACGCAGGCACCCTGAAAGCACAGAGTGATTATGATAATGCCCTTTCCACTTTTAACCGCTATGACACCCTGTTCCAGGAAGGCGCCGTTTCCAGACAGGAGCGGGATGACAAGTACCAGGCCATGATGGAAGCCAGAGCGGCCCTTCAGAACCTGACCGGTCAGGATGTGGAGGGCGTGCCGGCAGTGATTGCAAGCAAAGAAGCGGCAGCAGAAAAGGCGGCTTATACTGTAGATTCCCTGGAAAGTCAGAAGGGGGATATGACCATGTATGCCCCTGTGTCCGGTACCATCGGCTATCGGGATGCGGAAGCGGGAGAGTGGGCGTCGGCAGGCCAGAAGCTTTTAACCATTGTGGATAACAGTGCTCTGTACCTGGACTGCGCCGTGGCGGAACAGGACATCGGGGTTCTTCGGGAAGGCATGGACATGGATGTTTCCATCGATTCCCTGGGAGAGAAGGTAAAGGGAAGAATCATTTATATCAGCCCGGACCTGGATTCCTCTACCCATTCCTACAAGGTCCGCATCCTTCTTGACGGGGATGGAAGGAATCTTCGGGGCGGCATGTTTGGCCGAAGCGTTGTGATGGCCATGGAAAGGAAGAATGCCCTGTACCTGCCCAAGGAAGGGGTGCTTGAAAATAATGGAAAGAAGTGGGCCTTCCTGATTGACAGCAGCCATAAGGTGAAAAAGGTGGAAGTTACCACCGGCCTTTATAATGATGACTCCATTGAAATCCTTACAGGAATTTCTGAAGGAGACCGGGCTGCAGTCACCAATATTTCCAAACTGAAGGACGGTATGACGGTGGATGTGGAGGGAACGGTATGAATCGGTTGAATATGACCCGCTACGCCGTCACCCATCCTGTGGGCATCATCATGATTGTCCTCTTCTTCGTGACCCTGGGTCTTTACAGCTACTACCGCATCGGTGTGGAACTGTATCCGAAAATCAATACGCCCTATGTGGTAGTCAGCGTCACCTATGACGGCGCCGATGCGGAATCGGTGGAGCAGCAGGTGACCAAGCCCGTGGAGGATGCCCTTTCCTCGGTGTCCGATGTCAAGCATATTACTTCCAAGTCAAGGACCGGGAAGTCCCAGGTTACCCTGGAGCTTAATTTTGATGCCGATGTGGATGCAGCGGCGGTGGACGCTTCCCAGAAGGTGAATGCCATCAGGAAAAGCCTTCCTGATGATGCCGATGACCCGGTGGTGGAAAAGCGGGATATGGATGCAGCGCCTATTCTGGATTTGGCCCTGGTTTCGCCCCATCCGCTGGATGAAATGTATTCGCTGGCAGACAATACGCTGACCAACGATTTCACCAAGGCCGACGGTGTGTCGGATGTGGAACTTTCCGGCGGCAGAGACCCCGAAATTGCGGTCAAGATAGACAGGGACAAGCTGTCCTACTACGGGATTTCCATGAATGACATCATTTCAGCGCTGAAACGGGAAAACAAGCTGGCCCCCGCCGGCTCCTCCTACACGGACCGCCGGCAGACCCAGATCCGGCTGAATGCGCAGTACCATTCGGTGGAGGATATCAAGAAAATCTATGTCACCGCCCAGGGCGGCGGCGCCATACCCATTACCGCCCTGGGAGACGTGGTGAGGGAAGATAAAAAGGTGTCCCGCTATGCCCGGATCAATGGCCAGGACGCCGTGGGCATATCCATTTACAAGAACAGCAATGCCAACCTGGTTTCCACGTCCGACGCTGTCATGACAGTGCTGGAGCAGCTGAGAAAAGAGTATCCGGACTATCAGTTCATTGTCGTCAACGATTCTGCTGCTTACGTGCGGACAGCTCTCCATAATACCCTGGGCACCCTGGTGGAAGGCCTTTTCACCACAGGCCTGGTGCTCTTTCTCTTCCTTCGGGGCTGGCGCTCCGCAGCGGCTGTCATGATTGCTATTCCTACCTCCCTGATTGCCTCCTTCTTTGCCATGTACATGGCAGGCTTTACCTTCAACATGATGTCCCTCATGGGCATGACCCTCTGTATCGGCATCCTGGTAGATGATTCCATTGTGGTGCTGGAAAATATCCACCGCCATCTGGCCAGAGGGGAAAGTCCAAAAGAGGCGGCGGTGAAGGGCCGTATGGAAATCGGTATGGCGGCGATTGCCATTACGATCTGCGATGTGGTGGTGTACCTGCCCATCGCCTTCATGACCAGCATGACCGGCCAGTTTTTCCGCCAGTTCGGACTGACCATCGT
Source organism: Dialister succinatiphilus YIT 11850 (assembly GCF_000242435.1). Lineage (GTDB taxonomy): Bacteria > Bacillota > Negativicutes > Veillonellales > Dialisteraceae > Dialister > Dialister succinatiphilus. The sequence goes on from NZ_JH591187.1 coordinate 135,462, forward strand.
TTTTGCATCGCTCTTTTCCCTTTTCATTTCCTTCACCCTCACACCCATGCTGGCCTCCCGATTCTTCCAAAAAGGCCTTCACGTACCGGACAGAAAGCTCTGGCGGGCGATGGACCGGATGGAAGAAGGCATGCAGGATTTCTACGAAGAGGCGCTCCACTGGAGCTTTCACCATAAAAAGAAACTCTTTGCAGGCACAGCCCTGGCGCTGGCCCTCTTTACGGCCATGGTGCCTCTGGGCATCATCGGCAGGGAGTACATGCCCCGCACCGATGAAAGCGGTTTCAATGTGCAGATCAAGCTTCCCACCGATGCCAGCATTGAGCGCACCGATGCGGTGACCACCCAGCTGGAGGACTATCTGTCCAAGGTTCCGGAAGCCAAGTACTACATGGCCATGGTGGGCGGCGGTAGCGGCGTCAATTCCGGCCGCATCCGGGTGTCTCTCATGGACAGGCAGGACCGGAACCGTTCCATCTGGGACATTACCGATGAAATGAGAAACTGGATTTCCCAGAACATCCATGACGGCGATGTGAGAATCAAAGAAGACCAGGCCTCTGTGTCCGGCACTTCCGGCGGCGGGTTGGGTCAGGGCGGCGGCGCTTTCCGCCTGGAACTCCGGGGCAACAACATGCAGGATCTGATTCTTGCTTCTGAAAAGGTCCAGGATATGCTGAAGCAGGGGGACTATGGCATTACCGATGTGAGCTCCACCTATCAGGAAGGACTGCCGGAGCTCTCCATCGTTCCGGACAGGGAGAAGCTGAAATACTACGGCGTCACCGTGGGAAGCCTCTATGATACCCTGTCATCCGCCATCAGCGGCAGCGGCGGCGGCGTCCTTCCAAACGACGTGAAAAACAGCGGCAATGATACAGATATCAATGTATATTTCAGGGGCGGTGAATCCTATAAGAAATCGGATCTCGCAGTCATTCCCATTGAAACATCCAAAGGCCTGGTCCATATTTCCGATGTGGCGCAGATCAAAGATGAAGAAGGGCCCATTACCATTAATCGCACCGATAAGCAGCGGTCCATTATTATCGGCGGAAATCCCGGCAGCCGTCCGCTGAGCCAGGTCATTGAAGAAGTGACCCATGACCTTAAAGACGCCGGACTGCCTGAAACCGTGAGCTTCCGATTCTCCGGACAGGCGGACAGCATGAATGAAAGTTTCACCGAACTTCTGGCGGCCCTCCTCATGGGCATGGTGCTGGTGTACATGGTCCTGTCCGTGCTCTACGAATCAGCTAAGACTTCCTTCATCCGCATGTTTTCCCTGCCCTTCGGACTGATCGGCTCTCTCTTCTTCCTCTTCCTCATGAATGATTCTTTGAATATTTACTCCATGATCGGCATTATCGTCATGGATGGCGTGGTGGCAAAGAACGGCACCCTCCTTCTGGACTACACCCTGACCCTCATGCATACCAGGGGCATGAATCCGAAGGACGCGGTGCTGGAAGCCGGCAGGACCAGACTCAAACCTATCCTTATGACCACCTTTACCATGATCGTAGGCATGCTGCCTACGGCCCTGGCAGTGACGGCAGGCTCCGAAACAAGAAGCTCCATGGCCTGGGTGATCATCGGCGGTCTTCTAACCTCCACCATTTTCACGCTCCTTGTGATGCCTATGATTTTCCTTTTCTTCGAAAATCACTCGTTCCTTCATTTCCTGAAAAAAGAGGAAGGAAGAATCGGCGCTGCAGCCAGGAAGTAAGGCCTTGGGACTTTACAGAATCTATATAGAACCTTGTCTATTTATATGGTACAATAAAGGAATCAGAATCTATGTGTTAGAAATCAGGTGAACCATGCATATTTTTATGACCAATGATGACGGCTTCGAGTCTCCCGGACTGATTGAAATGGCAAAAAAACTCTCCCGCCTGGGCCGGGTCACCGTTATTGCTCCCAATCGGGGAAGAAGCTCCTGTTCCTCCTCCCTGTCCCTCCAGACCTATCTGCGTATGTGGCACAAGGAAAGCTATGGAGAAAATATTTCCGTCCTTTCCTGCAACGGCACCACTGCAGACTGCTGCAAGCTGGCTCTGGAACACTGGCTCCGGAATGACATGCCGGATCTGGTGGTATCCGGCATCAACAACGGCTACAACAGCGGCACCGACTGCCTTTACAGCGGTACCGTAGCCGGCGCCCTGGAAGGGGCGGTCTTCGGTATTCCTTCCATCGCCCTTTCTGCAGAAACCATAAAGGACAAGGATTTTCTGGATAAAGCCTCCACCTTTGCCTTTGACATCGTAAGGAAATATTTCGTCCAGGAAAAATACAGGGGCACCTTAAGCCTCAATATCCCTAAAGAGGGGAAGGAACTGTCCCTGGACAATCTGAAGGTGGTGAAGCTGGGCGTGCAGCGCTATGAAAATGCCATTCGCGAAATGAAAGACCCCTCCGGTCATCTGGGTTTCTGGCTTTCCGGGAAAATGCTGCCCGATGCAGCGCCGGACACCGACGTTTTCTGGATTCACCGCGGCTATCCTACCCTGACGCCCCTGACCTGGAATATGACGGACCGGGACGCTTTGGAAAAAGTAAGAGCTTCCATTCAATAAAAAAACCATCAAAAAAAACAGCCCTCGGGCTGTTTTTTGATGGTTTTTTTATTGGGGGAAAGAGGATCTTACCTACCTCTGCGGCACCACTCGATGAGTGCAGGTGGGATTCTTTCCCGCGGGGCAGGGAAATCGCCGAATGAATCCAGTTCCCCTGCCACCCAAAGGGAAGCGCCGGAATGCTTTTCATGCCATATGATACAGAAAGCCAAATCCCGTAACGCTGACTTCATACTCATCGCCCTGCGGGCGATACCACAACCCTCGGCCCGAAGGGCCGTCAAACTTAAGAACCTTAAGAACCTTCGGGGCGAAGCCCCGTCAACCCTCACACCGAAGGTGTGTCCAAAGGCGAAGAAATCAGTTTTCCAAAAGTTTTGCAAGGCAGGGCTCCACCTGCACCCCTTCCCGGTAATCGCTGCCGTCTTTATAGGTGTATTCGATGGCATAGGAAAGGAAGGAAGCTGCTTTCTTGACTGCGTCGGAAAGACTTTTCCCCTGAAGAAGGGAACCGGTCACCACGCTGGTGAAAAGATCGCCGGTGCCGCAGGTGGCAAAGGGGATGCGTTTTACCTTGTAATCGGAGTAGGTGCCTTCATTGGCATCGAAGCAGGCAATGCGGATGGTGCCTTTATCCGATGGCACGCTGGTAATTACCACCTGTTTGGGACCCCGGGCAGTGAGGTCATGGGCAATGGAAAGAAGGGCATCCGTGGTAACCGGCTTGTCATCATAGGGACGGTCTGTGAGAAGGCAGGCTTCCGTATAGTTCGGCGTCACCACGGTGGCGGCGCTGATGAGTTTCTTCATTTCCTTCACAATGTCCGGAGTAAAAACGGGGTAGAGCTTTCCGTCATCTGCCATGGCCGGGTCCACCACCACCAGGGTATCCTTCCCGGCAAAACGGGAAATGGCGTCGAGCACTATGCCGATCTGGCCAGCGTCTGCCAGAAAACCGCTGTAAATGGCATCATAAGAGTAGCCAAGCTTCTGCCATTGATCCATAAATTCCTTCATGTGAGGAGTGAAATCAGAAAAAGTGAAATCACCGTAGGTCAGATTATTGCTGAAAATAGCAGTGGGGAAGGGATTCACCTGAAACCCCATGGCGGAAATCACCGGCAGCGCTGCGGTGAGTGAACAACGCCCGAAGGCGCATAAATCATGAATAGCGAGTACGCGTTTTGTAGACATAAGTACCTCCTGCTGTATAGAATAATTCTATTTTACAATGGCCTTGGTACTACGTAAACGACCAATTTCTGAAAGAAATATATGACCAGATTGTCGGCTGACCGCTGACCGATATCGGCTGTCGGCTATCGGCTATCGGCTGACCGCTGACCGCTGACCGCTAGCCGTTGGCCTTCCCCCGTTCCCCAGCCCCAGTCCCCGGTCCCGATCCCCCAGTCCCCAGCCCCGATTCTCCAGTCCCCGGTCCCGATCCCGATCCCGACTCTCCAATCCCCAGCCCCCATTCCCCAATATCCCCTTGACAGGGGACCCCAGGGGGGTGTAGTATGGTGGACGTTAGGGATACAGAAATTTTGATTTCTCAGAAATATAAATTCAGCAAGGAGAAGGAAATGGAACACTGCGAATGTCGACACACCATGCGAACGGAAAAGGAAAGAAAAGTACTGATGACCCGTCTGAAAACGGTGGAGGGCCAGATCCGGGGCATTGAAAAAATGGTGGAAAGCGACGCCTACTGTCCGGATATTGTGATGCAGGTGTCTGCGGTGACCAATGCGCTGAACAGTTTCAACAAGCTCCTCCTGGCTGCCCATATCCGCGGATGCGTCACAGAAGACATCCGGGAAGGAAAGGAAGACAAAGTGGATGAACTCTGCAGCATGCTGCAGAAAGTCATGAAATAGGATTTCCCTTTGTCTTTATCCTTAACAGAAAGATGGTGATTTTATGAGTGAAAATAAATGCCAGTACATGGTGACCGGCATGACCTGCGCCGCCTGCCAGGCTCACGTGGAAAAAGCGGTGAGCCGGGTGCCGGGAGTAGACAAAGTGACAGTGTCTCTTTTGACCAATTCCATGTCCGTAGAAGGAAAGGCTTCTGCCAGTGATGTGGTGGAAGCGGTGGAAAAGGCAGGCTACGGTGCTAAACCCATGAATGCTTCCTCTGCCGGTATGTCCCGGCTGGAAGCAGAAAAGGAAGCCCTGGAGGATCATGAAACGCCGAAGCTCAAAAGACGGCTTCTCATTTCTATTTTTTTCCTGATAGTCCTCATGTACTTCACCATGGGACACAATATGCTGGATCTGCCGGTGCCTTTCTTTTTGAATCATAACCATCTGGGCCTTGCCCTGACGGAAATGATTCTGGCCTTTATTGTTATGGCAGTGAACCATGCCTTCTTCGATTCCGGCTTTAAGTCCCTTTTCCACAGGAGTCCCAATATGGATACCCTGGTGGCTCTGGGCTCTTCCGTATCCTTCGGCTGGTCCCTTTATGTATTTTATAAAATGACCTGGCTCATAACCCAGGGCTCTTCCAGTATGGATATCATGCCCCTCTATCATGACCAGCTTTATTTCGAATCAGCTGCCATGATTCCTGCCCTCATTACGGTAGGAAAACTCTTGGAATCCATTTCCAAAGGACGCACCACCGATGCGCTGAAGGGGCTCATGAAGATTGCCCCGAAAACGGCTCTGGTGGAAAGGGAGGGGAAGGAATCCCTCATTCCTGTGGAAGAAGTGCGGGCAGGAGACATATTTATAGTAAAGCCCGGCGAATCGGTGCCGGTGGACGGCGAAATTTTGGAAGGGGAATCGGCGGTGGATGAGTCCGCCTTAACCGGGGAATCGGTGCCGGTGGATAAGAAACCCGGCGACCGGGTGAGCGCCGCCACTATGAATACCAATGGCTATATCCGGGCCCGGGCCCTTCGGGTAGGAGAAGATACCACCTTTGCCCAGATTATCCGCATGGTCAGCGATGCGGCTGCCACCAAGGCGCCCATTGCCCGCATAGCCGACAAGGTATCGGCGGTCTTTGTGCCGGCAGTGATTCTCATTGCTATTCTGGTATTCATCCTGTGGATTCTGCTGGGCGCTCCCGTTTCCAGGGCCCTGGAATACGCCATCTGCGTCCTTGTCATTTCCTGCCCCTGCGCCCTGGGCCTGGCGACACCGGTGGCCATTATGGTGGGCAATGGCATGGGTGCTAAAAACGGCATCCTCTTCAAAACCAGCGAAGCCCTGGAAAATGCAGGAAAAATCGATATAGCCGTCATGGATAAAACCGGTACCATTACGGAAGGAAAACCCAAGGTGACCGATATGGTGCCGGCGGAAGGGGTTTCGGAAAAAGAACTTCTGGAAAAAGCTTACGCCCTGGAAGTGAAATCGGAACATCCCCTGGCGCTGGCAGTGGTGGATTATGGAAATCGGAAATCAGTGAAAGCCCTTCCCTTGACTGATTTCAAAATCCTGTCGGGGCACGGACTGGAAGGAAACCTGGGAGGAAAGAAACTCCACGGCGGTTCTGCTTCCTATATTTCCACCTTCACCTCCATAAAAGAACTCAAGGATCGGGCGGAAGCCCTTGCAGAAGAAGGAAAGACGCCCCTTTTCTTTGAAGAAGAAGGGAAACTTTTGGGACTCATGGCCGTGGCTGATGTGATTAAGGAAGACTCGCCCCGGGCCATCCAGGAGCTTAAGGATATGGGCATCCAGGTAGTCATGCTGACCGGCGACAATGAAAAGACGGCGGCCGCCATGGCCCGGAAGGCCGGCGTGGACCATGTGATTGCCGGTGTCCTTCCTGATGGAAAGGAAGCGGTCATCAGAAAGCTCCAGGCCTTTGGGAAAGTGGCCATGGTGGGTGACGGGATTAATGATGCCCCGGCTCTGGTGAAGGCGGATACAGGCATTGCCATCGGTGCCGGCACTGATGTGGCCATTGACTCCGCCGACATTGTACTCATGAATTCCCGTCTCACCGATGTGTCCGCCGCAGTGCGGCTTTCCCGGGAGACTTTGAAAAATATTCATGAAAACCTTTTCTGGGCTTTCGCCTACAACGTGCTCCTCATCCCCATGGCTGCCGGCCTGTATCCCGGCATCCGCATGAACCCCATGTGGGGCGCCGCCGCCATGTCCCTTTCCAGTTTCACTGTCTGCATGAACGCTCTAAGGCTCAATCTCTTCAACGTCCGCAACTCTTCCCGGGACAAAAAGAAAAAGATGACGGCCCTGCCGGACTGGGATACCATTTCCGGCAAGCCCTCCTCTGAAGAAAAGCCAAAGGCGGCGGGAGGAAAGGCAGTGGTGCTGGTAGAAGGCATGATGTGTGAAAACTGCGAAAACCACGTGAAGAAAGCGCTGGAATCGCTTCCCTTCATTACCGGTGCCCGGGCAGACCACAAAACAGGCCGCGTGTCCATTACATACAGCTCACAACCCGACGAAGCAGCCATGAAACAGGTGCTGGCCAAGGCGGATTATGAATATAAAGGCATTTTATTTCCAAAGGAGGAAACAAACATGAAAGAAACAGTTAAAATCGAAGGTATGATGTGCAATCACTGCGAAATGACAGTAAAGAAAGCTTTGGAAGCCCTGGACGGTGTGGAAAAGGCCGATGTATCCCATACCAAAGGCACCGCTGTTCTTACTCTGGATAAGGCAGTAGCTGATGGAGATATTAAGAAAGCCATCGAAGACAAGGACTACACCTTCAAAGGCATTGAAAAATAAGGAATCAAAAAGCCGTGAAACGGGAAACCGCTTCACGGCTTTTATGTTGTAGAAATCAAAAAACCAGCCTGCAGGCTGGTTTTTATGGTGCCGGAGGCGGGACTTGAACCCGCACGATGTTGCCATCGCCAGATTTTGAGTCTGGTGCGTCTGCCATTCCGCCACTCCGGCATATCGGTAATTATTTTATCATACAGACTGACCTATCGTCAATGAAAAAATGGGGAAGCACGTAACGCAGGCTCCTTTCCTGAAAAGGAGCCTGCGAAGCGGTGAGAATAGCCTCTACAAAAACTGCGGCGAAGCCGCCTCCACCACCCTCTGAACCTTTTGAACCTTCTGAACCCTCTGAACCCGGGCCGGTTCATCTTAAGAACCGGCCCTTTTGAATCCCTTGTCCCCCTGTGTTATGATGGATGTATCCTTTTCAAAGGAGATGAGAGTGTGAATATAAAGCTGGTGCTGCTGGGGCTTCTGGCCTTGTTCAGCCTGTATCGTTTGTATGAACATAATGATTTCATGACTCTCTGTGCCACGGTGATCGTGGTGGCGGCCTTTGTGCTGTCCGCCTTTCATCTGTGGCGGAGACGACAGTAGGAACGCGTTGCTTTTATGAAATGGATGAGCGTTTTCCCATAAGAAAAGCCTGACTGGCTTTAACAGAGGAGGGATTCTTTTGGATTGCAGAGATGCAGCTGAAAAAGAAAGGGACACAGTGATTTCACTGCGCCGCCATTTTCATGAAAATCCTGAGCTTTCACAGAAAGAGTTCAGGACCATGGATTTTATTGAAAAGTTTCTTCATGAATTAGGAATTGAAACGGTACGGGTACCTCATGGCGGGGTATTCGGATTTATTGACAGCGGCAGGCCGGGCTGGACGGTGCTCATGCGGGCAGACATTGATGCCCTTCCTATTAAGGAAGATCCGGTGAACCTGTCTAAGGAAAGGGTGTGCATTTCCCAAAACGATGGCGTCATGCATGCCTGCGGCCACGACGGCCATATGGCCATGCTGCTGACAGAGGCCAAAATCCTTTCTCTCCATAAAAAGGAGTGGGAAGGAAAGGTGGTTCTCATGTTTGAGGAAGCCGAGGAAATGGGAGAAAGAGGAATTGCTCCCATGCTCCGTTACCTCAGGGACCATCATATCCATGTGGATACCTGCTTTGGCACCCATGTGAAATGGGATCTGCCGGCAGGAAAGGTAGGCATCCTTTACGGCACTGCCATGGCAGGAGCCTATTTCTTCCGCATCAAGCTTCATGGAAAGAGCGGCCACGGTTCCCGCCCCGATATGGCGGTGAGCCCCATTGAATGCTTTATTTCCATTGCTTCCGAGCTCCGTTCCTACCGCATGCGGATCACGGCGCCTACGGACAGCTTCACTTATTCTTTCGGCTCCGTGGAAGCCGGTCATGAACCGAATATTATTCCTGAAGAGCTCATGTTTGCCGGCACAGCCCGCTGCACGAAAAACGAAGACGGCCTGGCTTTCCGCAAGACCCTTCTGGAGGTCACGAAGAATACCGCCGCCCTTCATGGCTGCACGGTGGAAGTGGTGGAGGACCAGTACTTCCCGGTGACCGTCAATACGAAGGAATGCGTGGACCTGGCAAGGAAGGCAGTGGTGGACCAGCTGGGCGAAGGGGCCCTGGACAGAAACTGCCCCATGTGGATGGCTACGGAAACGTTCTCCATTACCGAGTCTACCTGGCCGGGGGTATTCTTCTTCACCGGCATTTATGACAAAGATGTGGGAAGCGGCAGCCCTCATCATACGCCGAAATTTGATATAGCCGAAAATGGTCTGGTTACCGGTGTGGCAGCAGCCCTGTCCTATGTGACAGCGGTGCTGAAAGAAAAGCCGGCCTGCCCCTCCTTCCATGCAGTGGATCTGGAAAGCATGCTGAAGCTCACAGAATGATCTGAAAAAAGGCTTTGGAGAAATGGGAATCCTTTCTCCAAAGCCTTTTTGGCCGTTGAAGTTTTCGGGCCGGCATGGGATAAATGGGAATCACCTCTGGAACATGATTCGCAGAAGGACTATAATATAGACAGGAGATAAAGTAAGGAAGCATTCATGAAATCTATTTCTTTTTTCATGAAAGAGGCGATAGGTATGCTTCCATCAGCATTGCTTTTTATTGGCAGTATTCTTTTTATAGGCGCCGGTATTTTCTGTATTGCGGAGCCGGCGGAGTCTCTTCTGGCGGTGGGATATTATATCGGATTTGTCCTTGTCCTTGGCGGGGTATGCCAGATTCTCCGCTGGATGAAAACGGAGGGCGCCGGTCGTTCTCTCTGGCATCTTCTCATGGCAGTCCTTGATACGGCCTTCGGCCTGTGGATGATGATTTCCCTGGCCTTCGCCGTGGTGGCCTTCATGCTGCCCCTCCTCTTTGCCCTCTATATTCTTCTCCGCGGTATTTTCATGATGATCCTGCGTTCCAGAAAACAGGCATCTTTGAGAAATCCCGGACTTTATATGGTGGCAGCGGTGGTGCAGATTCTTCTGGGGCTGCTTCTGGTATTTCGTCCTGACGCAGCGGGGCTCCTCTTCATGTACATGGTAGGGGCGGCCCTCATCTGGAGCGGCATCAGCACTTTCCTTACTTGGAGGAAAGACGGTATGGATGCATGAAAAAAGGCTCTGAAAAATGAGAAACATTTTTCAGAGCTTTTTTTGTGTGGAATGACAGCATTTCCAAAGGTTCATCCTTGTATATGTGATGCAGGGAATGTGTTGTCCTGTCGCCTCTCGCTGCAGCCATACGTTCTATATCCGGCTGAAGCGCTGAATCTCTCCGGGAGGGGTCAACCATTCCGGAGAAAGCCCATAAAACTTCGGGAAGTATATCCCTGCACAGGAGGCAGGATTTGGAGCAATAAAAAACTGCGCCGTAAAGGGCACAGTTTCTTTTGAAAGGGCTCAGGCCTTTTCTTCCATCTTTTCCTTGTAAGCTTCCTTTGCTTCTTCCTTGGCAGCTTCTGCTTTTTCTTTTGCTTCAGCAGCTTTAGCCTTGGCAATGGCAGCGTTTACGTTTGCGTTCAGACGGGATTTCTTACGAGCGGCTGCATTCTTATGAATGACGCCCTTCTGGGCAGCACTATCAATGATGCTTACAGCGGCGCGAAAAGCTTCTTCTTTATTGTCAGAGTTAGCAGCAGCTACAGCTTTCTTCATAGCGCCGTGAATCTGGGATTTAACAGCAGCGTTGGCAGCTCTTTTAGCAGCGTCCTGTCTCATGCTTTTCATGTTGGCTTTAATCTGTGGCAATGTATTTCACCTCCCGTCTGCATTATTCATACCATGCCATTCTATCATATTTTGACTGCCATGGCAAGGAAACTTTCAAAGAAATATAAAGACTTGCTTTTATGGCTCATTTCCCATGTTTTTATCTTTCATTTGAATAAGATCATGGGCTTTTGTACAATAAGGAGGAAAGGAAAAGAAGTGCTGATTCATCCATAGGGGCTGTGTTGATTCCTGGATTCCAGGGAGGAAATCAAAGCCGTGGGCCCTGGAATCGGTGCTTTACAGTCGGATGTAGCGGTTTCACGAAAGGAGAAGCCCATGTATGTAGGTGTAGACTTAGTAAAGATAGACCGGTGGGAACGGATACTGGAAAAGTTCCCCGCCCGGGCGGAGAAGATTTTCACAGCAGAGGAAATAGCCCACTGCGAGAAGAAGGGAAAGAAGCGGGCCGAGTCCTATGCGGCTCTCTGGGGAGCCAGGGAGGCGGCAGGGAAGGCGCTGGGCATCGGTATTTTCGGCTCTGCCTGGCAGGATGCCTTTGTGACCTGGACGAAATGGGGAGCGCCGGTGCTTCATCTGCAGGGCACTTTCCAGAAAAGGGCGGAGCAGCTTGGCATCACAGACATGTCCATTTCCATTTCCCATGAAGAACATATGGCCATTGCAGTGGTTGTAATGGCAGGAGGCAGGCATGATACTGACAAAGACTGAAGAGTCAAGACTTCTGGATTCCATGGCCATGAAGGAATACGGGATTCCGGAGATGGTGCTTATGGAGAATGCAGGATCATCGGTGGTCCGTCTGACGGAAAAATATGTGGACTGGGACGGCGCTTTTACGGTGATTCTCTGCGGCACAGGAAATAATGGAGGCGACGGGTTCGTAGCAGCCCGCTACGCAGCAGGCCGGGGAGCCAGGGTGCTGGTGCTCCTCATGGGAAACGAGGCCCACATGAGCGAATCATCAAAGCAGTACAGGCATGTAATAGATAAAATGGGCATCCCGGTGATTCCTATTTCCAGGGCTGAAGAAGGGGCACCCTACATCCATGACGCCGATATCCTGGTGGATGCCCTCATAGGCACCGGTCTTTCCAGCGAGGTAAAGGGGGAAAAGGCCCTTCTGATTACTTTGATGAACGAGGCCCAGGGCATCATCATTTCCGTAGATGTGCCAAGCGGCATGCTGACCGATACCGGCAGGGCTGCCGGAGTGGTGGTGGATGCAGACTATACGGTGGCGCTGGGTTCGGTGAAACGGGGCCATGTGCTGTATCCCGGATCTTCCTACACCGGCACCCTGCTCTATTCGCCCATTGGCATTCCTGATGAGGCACGCATGGATTTTCCTGTCCATCTGACGGAAAAGGAAGATGTGTTCAATATCCTTCCCGTGAGAAATCGGGTGTCCCATAAAGGAAAGAATGGTTTCATCGGTATTTTTGCCGGCTCCTATGGCATGGAGGGAGCGGCCCTTCTCTCAGGCCAGGGGGCTCTCTATGCCGGCGGCGGCAAGGTGGCGGTGGTAACTTCTGCCGGTGCTCATTCTGCGCTGGCTGGCAGGATTCCGGAGCTCATGGTTTCCTCTCTGGGGAAAGGCCCCTTCTTTACAGAAGCGGACAGCGCAGAAGCGCTGGAAAAGGCGAAGGCCTACGATGTCATAGCCCTGGGACCCGGTCTTGGCAGAGAGAAGGAAACGGGAAAGTTTGTGAAGCGTCTCATCACTTCTTTTGATAAGACCATGGTCATTGATGCGGATGCCCTTTTTGCAGTCAAGGAAGAGCACATTGCCCTGGATACCTGTCCCGGGCGGCTCATCCTCACGCCCCATGTAGGGGAATTTTCCCATCTCACCGGACTTTCGCCCAAAGAAATCGAGAATGGACGGATTGACGAAGCCATCCGGTTTGCCGTGGAGAACCATGTGGTGCTGGTGCTGAAAGGGGCGCCTACGGTGACTGCCATGCCCGACGGCTCGGCCTATGTAAATACCACCGGCAACCCGGGCATGGCCACCGGCGGCATGGGAGATACCCTGACCGGTATCATTGCCGCCCTGGCAGGACAGGGCATGAATGCGTCCGGCGCCGCCCTGGCAGGGGTATACCTTCATGGGCTGGCAGGAGATATGGCGGCAGAAAAGACACCGGTAGGCTACCGGGCCGGTGATCTGGCAGAATGGATTCCATTGGCCCGGGCAGAAGTGATGAAAATGGGGAGATAACCATGCATATATTTCAAAAACTGATGAAATTTCTGGCAGTGTTTCTTTTGTCACTGTCATTAACCGCTGCTTTTTCCGCCTGCGGCAGCAGCGCGTCCTCTTCGGCCAGTCCGGCGAAGGCCTCTGCTGCCGCCAAAGGAGGCCAGCTCACTGTGCGTATGCTGGACATAGGCCAGGGAGATGCCTTCCTTCTGGAAAAGGATGGGAAGTTTGTCATGATTGATACCGGGGACATTGAACACCGGGACCAGATTGTGGCGCTCCTTCATAAATACAAGGTCAAAGAAATTTCCAAAATCATTATTACCCATCCCCATGCAGACCATCTGGGCGGCATGAATGCCATCTTCAAAAATTTCAAGGTGGATGCCATTTACGATGACGGCATGCCTGCGGCCACCGGTTCCTACAAGAACTACCTGAAGCAGATCAAGGCGAATAAGATTCCCTACCATGTGCTGAAGGCAGGGGACGAGGTGGATTTCTTCGACGGTGTCAAATACAACGTGCTGGGGCCTGTGAAGGTCATCAAAGACCAGAAGGGAAATTCCGATTTCAATAACAATTCCGTAGTGGGCCGTCTGACCTATGGGAAATTCTCCATGATGTTCACCGGCGATGCAGAAAAAGAGGAAGAAAAGACCATTCTTGACAAGGGAGGCACCCTGAAGAGCGATGTGCTGAAGGTGGGCCACCATGGCAGCCGTACCAGTACGTCTCCTGCTTTCCTGAAAGCCGTTTCTCCGAAGGATGCTTTCATTTCCTGCGGACAGGGCAATGATTACGGTCATCCCCACAAAGTGACCCTGGATAAGCTGGAAAAAGCCAAAGTCCATGTATACCGCACCGACAGAAACGGCACGGTTACGCTGACCACCGACGGCAGCAGTTATCATATTGAAAAGGAGCGGGCATGATGAAGAAAGAAGCCATTGTAGACCGCATCGAAGGGAAAAAGGCGGTACTGATTACGGACGACGAGGAAACGGTGATTCTTCCGGCGGCCTGGCTGCCTCATATCCATGAAGGCATGGCGGTGGATATGGATTTCACAGAAAATCCTGAAAGAGAGAAGGCGTCCATGGAAGAAGCGGAAGACCTTCTGGCGGAAATCAAAAGGATGAACGGGGAAGAATAAAATGGGGGAGCGCTGATGGCGCTCCCTTTTCCCTATATGATATGATAGATGGAAAGCCTTTGGAAAAGCACTGACATTATCATGGCCCGCTTTTATATAAGCAGACTCTATGAATGAATCGGTGCTTCTCGAAGACGGTAATTATTGAAATGCAGGAGGCATTTATGGCACAGACTAAGAGAGAACTAGTAAAGGCAGCTCTTGACTGCAAACCGGTAGATCGTGTACCGGTCGGTTTCTGGCATCATTTTCTGGCAGATCAGAGACACGCAGACGCACTGGCCCATCACTCCGCCTGGGTGGACAACCTGGCGGGACATGACACCTTTTACAAATCCTGGAAACCGGACTTTGTGAAAATTATGACTGACGGATTTTTTCTCTATCCCCACGAGCAGCTTCATGACCTGAAGTCCATCAGGGATGCGGAAAACATCAAACCTCTGGGCAGGGATTCAGAGTGGATTCAGAAACAGGTAGAACTCTGCGGTATCCTCACAGAAAGATACGGGAAAGAAGTGATGGTATTCTACAACCTCTTTGCCCCTACCCGGTGCATTGAATTCCAGCAGACCGGGAGCGATGCGAAGACCGTGATTACCCGCTTCATGAAAGAAGACCCGGAGGCGTTGAAGGAAGTCATGGCAGTGCTTACGGAAGATATTGCCACCCTGGCCAAAGCCGTTATTGCCGATGGTCATGCCGACGGGATTTACCTGTCAGTACAGAACATTCCCCATCCCGACATGACCTATGAGAAATACAGGGAATTTATTACTCCTTCAGAAATCGCCGTGCTGGAAGCAGCCAACTCGGTGTCTGACTATAACCTGCTCCACATCTGCGGCTACATGGGCTGCCACAACGACCTGACCTGGTACAGGGACTATCCCTTCAAGGCCGTGAACTGGGCTGTGGCTTTCGAAGGAGTGCCTCTGGAAAAGGGAGAGGAAATCTTCAATCACCGCTGCGTCATCGGCGGTTTTGACAACAACCCGGAAGGAGTCCTCTATTCCGGCACCAGGGAAGAAGTAGAAAAAGAAACGGTGCACATCCTGGAAAAAGCAGGCACCAGAGGCGTTATCCTGGGCGCCGACTGCACCGTGCCCAAGGACATTGATCCCGAAAGATTCAACTGGGTCAGAGACGCCGCTGCCGCTTTCGGCGTGAAATAGGAACATAATAATAGATAATAAAAAAAGCCTAAAAGGGGCTGTGAAGAAATGATTTACATTTTTTCACGGTCCTTTTTTCGTGGAGAAAAGAGGGAACCCTAACGATCCCTGCGCCACCCATCTATGAGAGCCGGCAGGAAGCTTCCCACCGGATTTGCGGTTCGCTTTGCATCGCTTCGCTCGGGGTGGGCCGCCGATTGGCGGTCAGGGAAATGATAGAGTGTCATATCTCTGCTCAGACCCGTACACCCTTTTGCCTCTTCGAGGCATTTCCCCTCAAGGGGAAACGAGAAAATAGGTGGCACTGGATATTGTGTCACATATGACACAGACAGCCAATCCCGTAACGCTGACTTTATAAGCATTGCCCACAGGGCAATCCGCAACCCTCGGGGCCTGAAAGGCCGTCAAACTTAAGAATCCTCCGGCCGTCAGGCCGGTCAATCCTAAGAACCTTCACACCGAAGGTGTGTCCACGGGCGAAGCCCTGTCAACCCTCACACCGAAGGTGTGTCCCTCTGAGCAGCAGCTCCCTTTACGTTTCTTTTACAATCTAAATCAAAGCTATACTTTTTTCTCCCTTTGTTTTTTACATCCCTGCTTTACACTTAAAGCATCGAAAACAAAAGCAAACATCATTCGTTTCAAGGGAGGATTTATAATGAATCTTAAAAAGTGGATGGCTCTGGCTCTTTCTTCGGCAGCATTGGTTGCAGCAGCAGGCTGCGGCGGAAATTCCGCTCCGGCTAAAAGCGGCGCCGCTTCCGGCAGCAAGGTTTCCGGACAGGTAACTGTTTCCGGTTCATCCGCACTTCTTCCGCTGGCTAAAGATGCAGCTGCCAAGTTCAAAACAAAGAACCCTGATGTATCTATCACACTGAATGCAGGCGGCTCCGGCACCGGTCTGAAACAGGTAGCTGAAGGCTCTGTAAACATCGGCAACTCCGATGTACCGGCAGAAAAGAAGCTCCCCGCTGACAAGGCAAAGGGACTGGTAGACCACAAGGTCTGCACCATGACCGTAGCGACCATTGTGAATAAGGACATTGCAGACAAGGTGAAGAGCCTTACTTCCCAGCAGCTGCAGGATGTATTCACTGCGAAAGTGACCAACTGGAAAGATGTAGGCGGCCCTGATGAACCAATCGTTCTCGTAACAAGACCTACCACTTCCGGCACCCGTGCCCTCTTCACAGAACTGGCACTGGCAGGACAGGAAGAAGCATCCAATAAATCCCTTGAAACCGATGATAGCGGCACACTGATCCAGAGCGTAGCTCAGACAAAGGGTGCTATCGGCTATGTAGCTCTTCCTTACTTGGTAAACAACAAAGACGTATCAGCCATTGCTATTGATGGCGTAGAACCGAGCCTGGAAAACACCTACAACGGCAAGTACAAAGTCTGGGGTTATGAACACATGTACACCAAAGGCGAAGCCACCGGCGCTGTGAAAGCTTATCTGGACTATGTTCTCTCTGATGAATACGGTGTAGAAATCGAAAAACAGGGCTACGGCGTATCCTCCAAAATGAAGACAAAATAATTTGAGTTTAAAAGCGTAATACGAAATAGCTGCGGGAAAAGCGGCCGCGTGAATATGCGGCTGCCTTTCCCGTCTTTCAAAAGGAGAACCATTCATGGACGGTAATATGCGCCAGCAGCATATGTTCAGGCGAGAAATTCTGGGAAAGAGCGTATCCACTATATGCGGTTTCTTCCTCATTATTCTCACCGTTGCCATTGGCTGCTTTCTGCTCGCCAAAGGCATGCTTACATTCACCGATTTTCACCACAGCATAGGGGAGTTTCTCTTCTCCTCCGCCTGGAAGCCATCTGATACCGATGCAGGCGGCGGCCAGGTAGGGGCAGCCATCTTCATCTGGGGCTCCATCCTTACCTGCTTCCTGGCGCTGGTCATTGCCATTCCCTTCAGCCTTTCCACCGCCGTATTCATGACCCAGATTTCCCCGAGACTGGGTGAAAAACTGATTCGCCCCGCCGTGGAAATATTCGTCGGCATTCCCTCCGTTGTTTACGGCTGGGTAGGGCTGGTGGTGCTGGTGCCATTCCTGCAGAAACTGTTCAAACTGCCTCATGGGCAGTCAGTGCTGGCAGCAGCCATCGTCCTTTCTGTCATGATTTATCCCACCATTACCTCCGTTTCTGCTGATGCCATCCGCAGCGTGAATAAGAAATATATCGAAGGGGCCTATGGACTTGGTTCCACCCGCTGGCAGATGATTTACAAAGTGCTCCTGCCGGCAGCCCTGCCGGGCATTCTGACAGCCATTGTGCTGGGCCTGGCCCGTGCCTTCGGTGAAGCCCTGGCAGTTTCCATGGTTATCGGCAAGATGAAATCTTTCCCCAAAAGTATTCTGGATCCCACCAACAGCCTTACCGCAGCCATTGCTTCCGATATGGGCGGTGCCATGGACGGCGGCGAACTGAATGCAGCCCTGTGGACCATGGCTCTTCTCCTCTTCATTATTTCCCTTCTCTTTATCCTGATGATTCACCTCATTGCAGCTAGAAAGGAGTCCCTGGCATGAGTACACAGCCGGCAGAGCCGATGAACGGAAAAATGTCTGATCTCCGCTTCATTGACGGAGGACTCAAGAGAGCCCGTTTTGCTGATAAAACAGCAACCTTCTTCTTTTATTTCATCTCCGCAGCCTTTGTGTTCCTGCTCATTGCTTTTACCCTGTATGTAGTATGGGGCGGAATCAAAGCTTTTAAACCGGAAGTCTTTTCCTTTGGACCCCAGGGCATTGGCAGCCAGTTCTTCAATACGGTATACCTGGTGGTTCTTTCCCTTCTGATTTCAGTTCCCATTGGCGTCATGGCCGGTGTTTACATGGCGGAATATGCCACTCCCGGCAAGGTGACCAATACGCTTCGCATTGCCATTGAAACCCTGTCTTCCCTGCCTTCCATTGTAGTCGGCCTCTTCGGATACCTGGTATTCATCATCATGGTGCACAGCCAGTGGAATCTGTTCTCCGGCGCCCTGGCCGTTTCCGTTCTGTCCCTGCCCCTCATTACATCCACCACCTATGATGCTTTCAAGGCCCTCCCGGAAGGGTATAAAGAAGGCAGTCTGGCTCTGGGGGCTACCCATTTTGAAACCATCTGGCATGTCATGCTGCCTGCCACGGTGGGACCTATTGTGACCGGCGTCATCCTGGCCGCGGGGAGAGGATTCGGCGAAGCGGCCGCCCTCCTGTACACGGCTGGTATGAGTACCGATATTAATTGGAATGTGTGGGATGTGACTTCTCCCACCTGCCCATTGAATCCTTTCCGTCCCGGCGAAACCTTGTCCCTTCAGGTGTGGGCTGCCCGTACTGAAGGCCTTGGCTCCGGCGCCATGGACACAGCAGCAGCGGCTTCTGCCGTACTTATGATTATGGTATTAGCATTCAGTATCGGAGCCAGAATGGTGAGCCGGTATATTTCCAGAAAAACTGAAGGAGAAAATTCATGATGACAAATAACAATTCTATGGCTGTCCAGGCTCCTGCCAGCGCAGCGTCCCTGTCCGTTTATTCCAATATCATTTTTGACTGCAAAGGCCTTGATCTTTACTACGGCGCTTTCCAGGCATTAAAGAAAATTTCCATGCGCATTGAAAGAAACCAGATTACTGCCCTCATCGGACCTTCCGGCTGCGGTAAATCCACATTCCTCAGGACTCTGAACCGCATGAATGATCTGGTTCCCGGATGTCGCGTAGAAGGACAGGTCCTTCTTTCCGGCGTAGATATCTACAAGGAAATCGATCCCATTGTGCTGCGCCGCCATGTAGGCATGGTTTTCCAGCAGCCAAACCCCTTCCCCAAGAGCATTTATGATAATGTAGCCTATGGCCCCCGTCTGAAAGGCATTACCAGGAAGAGCGACCTGGACGAAATCGTGGAAAGAAGTCTTCGTCAGGCAGCCATCTGGGATGAACTGAAGGATCGTCTCCATAAGTCTGCCTTAGGTCTTTCCGGCGGCCAGCAGCAGCGTCTCTGCATTGCCCGTGCCCTGGCAGTAGAACCGGAAGTACTCCTCATGGACGAAGCCACCTCCGCCCTGGACCCCATTTCCACCGCCCATATTGAAGAACTGGCTGTGAAGCTGAAAGAAGATTACACAGTGGTCATGGTTACCCATAACATGCAGCAGGCCCAGCGTATCGCTGATAAAACCGCTTTCTTCTACCTTGGCGAAATGGTGGAATACGGAGATACGAAGCAGATTTTCGAAAATCCGAAGGAAGAAAGAACTATTCGTTACGTTTCCGGCAATTTCGGTTGATGTGGTAAAATAAATATGATGAAATTCATGAAATGGACAGGGGACTGTCCATTTCATAGTCTTTGGTACAATAACCGGCATGGGAGCCTGGAAGGCCTCTGCCGGCTTTGACTGTTTTCAAGGAAGCACCGATTCAATCAGTCAGCCTGATTTCATCAGCGCTTTTTAAAAGGAGAACTGACATGCCGCTTATTTACTGTGTAGAAGATGATGAAAGCATTCGCGAACTGGTAAGCTATGCCCTTCGTGGACAGGGATATAAAGTAGGAGGCTTCGGAGAAGCAGCCGAATTTTATGAAGCGCTGCAGAAGAATATTCCGGACCTGGTGCTTCTTGATATTATGCTTCCCGGCGAGGACGGCCTTACCATTTTGAAAAAAATCCGGGCTTCCGGCAAAATGCAGAACATTCCGGTTATTATGATGACCGCGAAAACCAGTGAATTCGATATTGTCAAGGGCCTGGACCTGGGAGCCGATGATTATGTGACCAAGCCCTTCGGCATTATGGAACTTCTTTCCCGTATCCGCTCTGTGCTCCGCCGCACCAGAAAGCCCCAGGAAGCAGGGAAAAAACTCCTTTCCTTCGACGGCATCGTGGTGGATCAGGAACAGCACAGCGTCACCTCCGGCGGCAGGGAGGTACAGCTTACATTAAAAGAATTTGACTTATTATGTTATTTGTTATTAAATAAGGGCATCGTTCTTTCCAGAGACCAGATCATGCAGGCCGTCTGGGATTCACCCTTTGAAATGGAAAGCAGAACCATTGATATGCATATCATGAGTCTGCGCCAGAAACTGGGAAATGAAGGCGCCTGCATCCGTACTGTCAGAGGGGTGGGATACCGCCTGGGTGACAGAAAATCATAAACAGGAGCGTTTATATTTATGAAAGTTCGGATTTATAGAAGTCTTCTTCTCATGGGCATTGTGTCCGTGATTACCACCTTTATCCTGTCCGCCATCCTTTACTACCAGGGCATGCAGGAACAGTTCAGCCATGAACTGCAGCACCTGAACAGTGTCATGGCCGGTGCCGTTTCCACCGATGATGAAGAGGGAAGCCGAGCATACCTCAGCCGTATTTATGATGACAATCATAAGGCCATCCATATCGTATGGCTCGACAGGGATGGTACGGTTCTCTATGACAGCGATAACAAAGATGAAGACTATAAAAACGGCCCGGAAGTGAAGGAAGCCATGGCGGAAGGGAAGGGAGCTGCTGTTCATAAAGATTCCAACGACAACCCCAAGAGCTACTATGCCCAGAAAGCCCCTGACGGCTCCATCCTGCGCCTTTCCAGCGCCCGTACTGTTTCCTATATAGGATTTTCCGCCTACCTGCCGGAAATCATTCTCTTTCTTGTGGTATTTGCAGTAGGCTGTCTCTTTGCGGCGGAAAGGGAAACAGAAAAAATCCTGAAACCCTTCCACCTTCTGGGAGACCTGGTACAGAAAATTATGGAAGGACAGAAGGTGGACGACGTGCCATCAGACTATAAGGAACTGAACCCCCTCATCCGGAAGGTAGAGGAACAGCATGATGAAATCCAGAACTACATGGATGACATTGAAGAGGAACGGAATACCATCCGTACCGTGGTAGATACCATTTCCGACGGCATCATCCTTTTGAACGAGCATAAGGAAATCGTAGACTACAACCGGAAAATCGAGGAAATCTTCCACCTCACCGAAGACAAAAGATATCGCCGCATTGCCAGCCTTTACCATGATGAAGACTGGCTTCGGGTCATCGGGAAAGCCTATCGCACCGACGGCAGGCAGGAATATACCATGAGCCTTTTCAACAATCCCTATCGGATGGTGATGAACAAAATAGAACTTGCTGACGGAGAAACGGGTCTTCTTATCGTGCTCCGCGATATGACCGCCTCCTATATGGCAGAAAAAATGAGACGGGAATTCTCTGCCAACGTGTCCCATGAACTGAAAACACCGCTCACCTCCATCAGCGGCTTTGCAGAAATGATTGCCAACGGCATGTACCAGAAACCGGACGATGTGAAACTCTTCGGCAGCCGCATTGTCAATGAATCCCAGCGCATGCTCACCCTCATTGACACCATTATGCACCTGTCACGCATAGAAGAAACAGAAACCACCATTACCTGGAAAACCGTTTCCTTAGACAGCCTCGTCCACTACGCCGCCGATCTCATCGAACCCCAGGCCAAAGCAAAGGGTGTTGCCCTCACCGTAGATGCAGAGCCCCTCTATACCTACGGCAACGCTGCCCTTCTTTCCGAACTGGTTATGAACCTTCTCGACAACGCGGTGAAATACAACAACGAAGGAGGCAGTGTTCATGCCCTCCTGAAACCGGAAGGGGAGGACAAACTGCGCCTCACCATTTCAGACACAGGCATCGGCATCCCCAAAGACAAGCAGGGAAGAGTGTTCGAGCGGTTCTACCGGGCGGAAGAAAGCAGAAACAAATCCACCGGCGGCAGCGGACTGGGCCTTGCCATCTGCAAGCACATTGTAGAAAAACATAAAGGCACCCTTTCCATGACCAGCGAAGAAGGGAAAGGCACCACCGTCACCGTCATCCTGCCCCGTATGAGCGATGCCGACGTATCCAAAGAAACCAAAGAAGCCCTCACCGCCCGGCAGGAAGCAGAAGACGCTGAATCCGGCCGTCTGGCCCAGCAGGAAGCGGAAGAAGACCAGGCGGCCAAGGCAGCGCTGGGAGAGGCAAAGGAAAACGGGAAGGAACCCAAACACCTCCACAAAGCGAAAAAACTGAAGAAGGACAAAAAGACCAAAAAGAAATCCAATGGTCATTCCCGCAATGCAGAATCGGCGAATAAGCCCGACGGAAAGGCAGGCAAGCCCGGCCGCAAAGCAGGAAGGAAAAAAGAAGTCAAATAAATGAGAAAAGGCTGTGAAAAATGGAAATCATTTCTTCACAGCTTTTTTCGTGGAGAAAACAGGGCACCTTAACCACCCTTGTGCCACCCATCTATGAGAGCAAATAGGACGCTTTAGCCGGAGCGGGGGAGGGACCGAGCTCCTATCCAGTTCGCTAGTGCAAAATGTGTTCGCTGTGCATCGCTTCGCTTAGGGGGCCGCCGATTGGCGGTCAGGAAAATGATAGAGTGTCATATCTCTGCTCAGTCCCGTACACCCTTTTGCCTCTTCGAGGCATTTCCCCTCAAGGGGAAACGAGAGATATGAGGGAAAAAACAGCGAGTCATATACTTCACGTACCATTTCGGAGTTTTCCCCCTTTGGTGGCTGGCGCCACCACCTTTCCCCCGCAAGCGGGGGCACTATGGATGCTTAGCCATGAGGCCATGTCTCTACAGGAAAGCATAGAGCGATTTATTCTGTCCCCCGGATGGGGGAAAGTCCGGCGCAGCCGGATAAGGGGGAGCCGCGTGGCGGCTAATCACCAGAATGCCTATCATGTCATATGACACAGAAAGCAAATCCCGTAACGCTGACTTTATACTCATCGCCCCCTAAAGGGGAAACGACTCACTACATTTTGCG
>NZ_JH591187.1:164090-169830 GCF_000242435.1 Dialister succinatiphilus YIT 11850
TCAGGGTAAGTCGGGACCTAAGCCGAGGCGGAGACGCATAGGCGATGGACAACAGGTTGAAATTCCTGTACCGGATGGAGTCAATTGAGCAAAGGAGCGACGCAGGAGGGCACATGATCGCGCGGCTGGAAGAGCGCGTCCAAGTGCGTATGCGTAGAGGGAGGCAAATCCCCCTTTACAGAAGCAGAGACATGATGGGGAGTTAAAGGAGACTTTGACGAACTCATGGATCCCACACTGCCAAGAAAAACTTCTAGCGAGACGAAATCCGCCCGTACCGTAAACCGACACAGGTAGGCGGGGAGAGAATCCTAAGGTGCGCGGGAAAACCCTCGTTAAGGAACTCGGCAAATTGCATCCGTAACTTCGGGAGAAGGATGACCCTGAGTAGGCGAAAGGGAGAAACCCCCGGAACAGAAAAGGGTGGCAGAAAAGAGGCCCAAGCAACTGTTTACCAAAAACACAGGTGCCTGCGAAAGCGAAAGCTGAAGTATAGGTGCTGACGCCTGCCCGGTGCTGGAAGGTTAAGGAGAGAGGTCAGCGAAAGCGAAGCTTTGAACTGAAGCCCCAGTGAACGGCGGCCGTAACTATAACGGTCCTAAGGTAGCGAAATTCCTTGTCGGGTAAGTTCCGACCCGCATGAAAGGCGTAATGATTTGGGCACTGTCTCAACGAGGGGCCCGGTGAAATTGAAATACCTGTGAAGATGCAGGTTACCCGCGACTGGACAGAAAGACCCCATGGAGCTTCACTGCAGCTTGAGATTGAATCCCGGTGACATATGCACAGGATAGGTGGGAGGCTAAGAAGTAATGCCTTTGGGTGTTACAGAGCCGATGTTGGGATACCACCCTTATGTTGCTGAGATTCTAACACGGAGACTAACAACCTCGTGGACCATCTCAGGCAGGCGGTTTGACTGGGGCGGTCGCCTCCTAAAATGTAACGGAGGCGCCCAAAGGTTCCCTCAGGCCGGACAGAAACCGGCCGAAGAGTGCAAAGGCAGAAGGGAGCTTGACTGCGAGACAGACAAGTCGAGCAGAGACGAAAGTCGGGCTTAGTGATCCGGTGGTACTGAGTGGAAAGGCCATCGCTCAACGGATAAAAGCTACCCTGGGGATAACAGGCTAATCTCTCCCAAGAGTTCATATCGACGGGGAGGTTTGGCACCTCGATGTCGGCTCATCACATCCTGGAGCTGGAGTAGGTTCCAAGGGTTGGGCTGTTCGCCCATTAAAGTGGTACGCGAGCTGGGTTCAAAACGTCGTGAGACAGTTTGGTTCATATCCATCGCGGGCGCAAGAAGTTTGAGGGAGGCTGCTCCTAGTACGAGAGGACCGGAGTGGACGGATCAACGGTGTACCAGTTGTCACGCCAGTGGCACGGCTGGAAAGCCGCATCCGGAAAGGATAAACGCTGAAAGCATCTAAGCGTGAAGCCCGTCCCGAGATGAGACTTCTCATCAGCAATGAGTAAGACCCCTTAAAGACGATGAGGTTGATAGGCTGTGAGTGGAAGTGGCGCAAGTCATGGAGCGACGCAGTACTAATAGGTCGAGGTCTTAGCTTAGATTTCACGAAAAGCACGACCAGAGGCGAGAGCCTTCGGAACTTCTTCTATGCAGTTTTGAGAGAACAGACTCTCAAAGATTCAGTGGCGATAGCTGTGAGGATACACCCGTACCCATGCCGAACACGGTAGTTAAGCTCACAAACGCCGAAAGTACTTGGCTGGAGGCGGCCCGGGAGGATAGGAAGCTGCTGATTAAGAAAGAAGCACTAGTCTGATGACTGGTGCTTTTTTGCTGTGTGAGACATTTGAGGTTATGGGCCTTTGTGAGGGAGTCGGCGCTTACCTGTATTCCCGAAGGTTGACGCCCTGCGGGCGAGGGTTGATGGCGCCGCCGGGCCTGATGGCCCTAGGCGCCAAGGGTTCTGCCTGTGATCGGCTGACGCCTTACAGGCGGGTTGAGGGCTCCGCCCTCGGGAGGTATGAAGTACTGTGGAGGTCCTGCATAGGACCTCCAAGTCAGCCAAAGTAGGCCCTTAGCCTGCCCATTAAAGGGCTTACCTATTGGTTGGCTGACCGTGCCCGCTGGCGAGGTACGGCGCCCTTGGGGGCGCCAGTATAAATGCCGCCTTTAGCGGAGAAACCGGACAACCGGGCTTTCGCCCGTCGGAAAACCATACAACCGCCCTGCGGGCGAGGAAATGCATCCCCCTTTGGTGGCTGGCGCCACCACCTTTCCCCCGCAAGCGGGGGCACTATGGATGTTTAGCAATGTGGCCATGTCTCTGCAGGAAAGCATGGAAACCTATTCTGCCCCCTGAACAGGGGGAAGTCCGGCGCAGCCGGATAGGGGGGAGCCGCGCAGCGGCTAATCACCAGAATGCCAATCAAGCCATATGACACCGAAAGTAAATCCCGTAACGCCTCTTGCGTCCCCTTTAGGGGAAGAGGGCCACGAAGTGGCGAAGGGGTGGACGGTGGTAAGAATGATTATGATACTCTTATTCTATGTCTTATCGCCCTTCGCTCAGGGGGCCGCCGATTGGCGGTCAGGACCGCGATGGACCATCTTATCGGTGCTCTGCCCCGTGCACACTTTCCCGCTTCGCGGGACTTCCCCTCAAGAGGAAACGAGAGATATGAGGGAAAAACAGCGAGTCATATACTTCATGTACCATTTCGGCGTTTTCCCCCTTTGGTGGCTGGCGCCACCACCTTGCCCGGTGGGAAGCATGTCACTGGATTCGCGGGTCGCCTACAGCTCCCCTATGAATCCAGTTCCTTTGCCACCCCCGCAAGCGGGGGCACTATGGATGTTTAGTAATGTGGCCATGTCTCTGCAGGAAAGCATGGAAACCTATTCTGCCCCCTGAACAGGGGGAAGTCCGGCGCAGCCGGATAGGGGGAGGCGAGCGCAGCGAGCCAGTCACCAGAATGCTTATTAAGCCCTATGACACAGAAAAGCAAATCCCGTAACGCTGACTTTAAAAATTGCGGCGAAGCCGCTACCACAACCCTCGGCCTGAAAGGCCGTCAAACTTACGAACCCTCCGGCCGTCAGGCCGGTCAATCTTAAGAACCTTTCCCTTCACAACCCTCGGGGCGAAGCCCCGTCAACCCTCACGCCCGCAGGGCGTGTCCAATGTCATTATTCTTTCAGTACGCAGCCGAAGGCGTGTTTTTTTCCGTCTTTTCCGTCTTCCACGTAGACGCCCTGGACTTCCGGGGGGAAGCCGGGGAGGGCGTTGATGCTGTCTACCAGGTCCATGAAGTAATGAATGGCGGTCTTTGTCCACCGTTCTCCGGGATGAATGCAGAGGATGCCGGGGGGATAGGGGAGGGCGCCTTCGAGGGCGATGCGGCCTTCTGCGTCTTTCAGGTCTATGAGTTCTCCGTTTCCACGGAAGTATTCTCCTTCTGCTTCTCTGGGGCTCATGGCGTAGGGAGGCAGGTGGTTTTGGTCGAAGAGTTGCTGCTGCAGGGCGGCCACGTTTCTTTCTTTGTAGAAATCGTGCATTTCCTGGCAGAGTTTCCTGATGGTGTAGCCTTTGTAGTATGTTTCATAGGCGTCGTATACCTGGGGCAGTACTTTTTCCATGAGGGCGTCCTGATCTATATAGGTTTCGAACTGCACCAGTTTCTCTAGGAGGCGGCGGAGTTTTTCTTCTGTTTCTGCCGGGGTCAGGAGGAAGAGGATGTCGTTGAGGTCGCATTTTTCCGGAATGATTTTGTTTTCCCGGAGGTATTCGGCCACAATGGTGCCGGGGATGCCGAAGTCTTCGTAGGTGCCTGTGGGGATATCAATGCCCGGGGTGATGAGCATGAGTTTCATGGGATCCAGGAAGTACTGGTTTTCTCCGTATCCTTTGAATCCGTGCCAGCCGGCTTTGGGGCTGAAGGCCCAGAAGCGGCGGTCTGCAGCAATCTGGGCGGTGTCTGCATTTTCCCATTTCCTGTTTCCCACGGTATCCGGGAGGAAGGGTTTCAGGTAGTGGCACTTTTTTATGATTTTCTTTCGAAGCTCGATGCCCAGGATGAGGGCGTCTTTCCACAGTTTCTTTCCTCCTTCTCCCTCGTGAATCCGGGCGTTCATGTCCAGGGCAGCGAAGAGCTGGTAGAAGGGGGAGGTGGAGGCGTGCATCATGTAGGCGTTGTTCATTCTTTTGTGGGGCACGTAGCGCTGCTGGCCACGGATGTGGGCGTCTTTTTTATGAATCTGGGAGGTCATGGAGAAACCGGCCTGCTGTTTGTGGACGGACTGGGTGACGAAGATGCCGGGGTCGTCGGGGCCCAGTTCCAGCAGCAGGGGGGAGGCGTCTTTCATCATGGGGATGAACTGTTCGTATCCTACCCAGGCGGAGTCGAAGAAAATGTAGTCGCAGAGGTAACCGATGCGGTCGATGACCTGGCGGGCATTGTAAAGGCAGCCGTCGTAGGTGCCCAATTCGATGACGGCCAGGCGGATGGGCCGTTCTTCTTTGGCTTTTTTCGGATCTTTTTCTGCCACCAGTTTTCGGATATAGTCTTCCTCAAAGCAGGCTTCGGGAATGCCGCCGATGGAGCCGGCAGCGTTGCGGGCGGTTTCCATGTATATTGGAATGGCGCCGGAGAGGATGAGGCCCAAATCGATGGATTTATGGTTGTTCCGATCGTAGAGCACTATATCACCGGGCGCCAGTACGGCGTTCATCACGATTTTGTTGGACGTGGAGGTGCCGTTCAGCACGAAATAGGTTTTGTCTGCATGAAATACCCGGGCTGCATGTTTCTGGGCGGAAAGGGCGGGCCCTTCATGGATGAGGAAATCGCCCAGGTCCACGTCGGAACTGGAAAGGTCTCCGCGAAATACATTGGGGCCGTAGTAGTCGTAGAAAATGCGTCCTGATGGATGTTTCCGGTAAAAGGCACCGCTCTGGTGGCCGGGAGAGTCGTACTGGTCGTTTTTCCGGGATGTATATTTCATGAGGGCCCCGAAAAAAGGAGGCAGCAGTTCTTTTTCATACTGCAGGGCTGCCCGGGTAATTCGTTTCTTCCAGGATGCTTTCTCCTTCACCGGAAGGAGGGTGCCCGATATGGCGGACATATTCCTTCCTGCCGCGGCGCCGGTGTCAAGAATGAAAAGGGGAATGGCAAAAGCATGAATGGTGTCATAGGATGGGGGAACTTCGTCCCGGCTGGTCATGACTACGGCAGATACGTCGGTAAGATCTGCGCCTTCCAGGGGCACTGTCTTCCAGTTCTCCTGAGAAATGCCGCTTTCTGCAGCTAAGGCAGTTAAAGCGATTTTTAACTGTTTCATGAAAAACCTCCCTGTTTTTTTGCTTGTATTATAGGGACGGAAGGCAGGATATGTCAATAAGGAAATTTGAGGAAATCGAAGAAAACTTGAGGAGAATCAGCGGTATCACAATTTTCTGCATATGGCTGTGATTTATTGAGTATAGGTGTGAAATATTGAATAAAAAAGGGGTACTACTGGGATATGGGCTGGGGACAAGCCCCTTTGGGGCTTGAGGGTTGACGGCCCGCTGGGCCGAAGGTTCTTAAGGGGCTTAAGTTTGACGGCCTTTCAGGCCGAGGGTTGTGGTGGGCGCCTTTAAATTATAGAAGGCGCCCTCTTATGGCGCGGTCGGGACCGGGACCGGGGTGGTGTTTTTCAGTATTCCCGAAGGTTGACGCGGCTTCGCCGCGAGGGTTGATGGCGCCGCCGGGCCTGACGGCCCTGGGCGCC
>NZ_JH591187.1:169930-190607 GCF_000242435.1 Dialister succinatiphilus YIT 11850
GAAGGTTGATGTGCACATCCTGCATAGGATGTGCAAGTCGGCCGAAGTTGGCCCTTAGCCTGTCCATAAAAGGGCCTTCCATTTAGTCGGCCGACCGTGGTCTTTCGCGGGCGAGGGTTGATGGCGCCGCCGGGCCTTTGGCCCTGGGCGCCAAGGGTTCTGTCCGGGATCGGCTGACGCCTCCCGGACGGGTTGAGGGCTCCGCCCTCGGGAGGTATATAGTACCGCTGCGCTGGCGAGGTACGGCGCCCTTGGGGGCGCCATTTTTTATGCCGCCTTTGGCGGCGAAAACCGGACAACCGGGCTTTCGCCCGTGGGAAAACCATACAACCGCCCTGCGGGCGTCGGAAATGCACCCCTTTTGGTGTCTGGCGCCACCACCTTCCCCCCGGCGGGGGGACTTTAAAGCTCCGTTATGCTGTAGAGCCATTTATGAAGAGAGTGTTTCGCGGTGTTTTATTCTGCCCCCGCTTGCGGGGGCAGTCCGGCGTAGCCGGATAGGGGGAGGCGAGCGAAGCGAGCCAGTCAGCAGAATGCCAATCAAGCCCTATGACACAGAAAAGCAAATCCCGTAACGCTGACTTTATAAGCATTGCCCGAAGGGCAATCCGCAACCCTCGGGGCCAAAGGCCCCGTCAAACTTAAGAACCCTTGGGCCGAAGGCCCATCCATCTTAAGAACCTTTCCCTTCACAACCCTCGGGGCGAAGCCCCGTCAACCCTCACACCGCAGGTGTGTCCACTGAACCCTCACACCGAAGGTGTGTCCCACAGGGAAGTGTGGTATAATTTATAAATTACCATAAGTCATTAAATAGAATTTCCAAGAAGGGGATACTTATGGTAAACTAAAGACAAAAAGTGTAAGAGATCATACAGGAAGTGACATAGTGATTTTATAAAGGAAAGGGTATGGATATGAATACATTTTGCAGGAAGCGTTGTGTCATGGCGGCGGCTGTGCTTTGCATGGGGGCTGCTGTTTTCTTTACGGGCTGCGGCAGCAGCGCGCAGCCGAAGTCTTCGGCTGTTTCGGTGAAGGCTATGAAGGTAATCCAGCAGGATACCAGTGTGTCTCATGACTATTCGGGACAGGTGAAGTCCATGGATGCGGTGGTGATTAAGCCGAAGGTTTCCGGGTCTATTACGGAGAAATATTTCAGAAGCGGTGATCTGGTCCATGAGGGGCAGGCGCTGTACAAGATCGATGACCGGCAGTATGAGTCGGAGGTGCTTTCTGCCCGTTCCAATGTGGAGAAGGCCAGGACGGCGCTGAATAATTCCATGATTGATCTGGGAAGGTACCAGAGGCTGCTTTCTTCGGGGGCCATTGCGGAGCAGACGGTGACTACCCAGGAGGCCACGGTGGCGTCTAACCAGTCCAGTTATGATGATGCCAATGCCCTTTTGCAGAAGGCGGAGGAAAATCTGGATGATACGGTGATTCGTGCGCCTATTTCGGGCAAGCTTTCTGTGGATGATGTGGGTGTAGGCACTTATGCTACGTCGGGAAATACGTCCCTGGTGTCTGTGGGCTCTATCAACCCCATTTATGTGCAGTTTTCCATCAGTGAAAATGAATACCTGAATTTCCGCACCGGCGATAAGCCGGAGAGGGAGGGCGGGGAGAGGCCCCGTCCGCCGAAGGCGACTCTGACTTTGAGCAACGGCCAGAAGTATGACGAGGTGTCTACGGAATATATTGCAGACCGTGAGCTTTCCGAGAGCACCGGCACCCTGACGCTGAAGGCTGTTTTTGATAATGCCGACGGCGTGCTGCTGCCGGGCATGTTTGCCCGGGTTACGGTGGAGGGAAGGCCTTTGAAAGATGCCATCCTTGTGCCTCAGCGGGCGGTGCAGCAGGTGCTGGATAAGTCCTTTGTCATTGTGGTGGGATCGGATAACAAGTCCGTTTCCCGGCAGGTTACCCTGGGTGACCAGGTAGGAAGCTATTATGTAGTGAAGAGCGGCCTGACGAAAGATGACAATGTGGTGGTGGAAGGGCTGACGAACCTGAAGGAAGGGCAGGAGCTGAATGTGACGGAAACCACGGCTGATGAGCTGGGGCTGTCTCTTACTTCTTCCGACGGTTCCACTTCCGCCAGCGCTTCCGTGAGTGCGAAGTAAGGAGGAGCCATGTCAAAATTCTTTATCCGGCGGCCTATCTTTGCCATCGTCATTTCCATTATTATCGTGCTTCTGGGCACCATTTCCCTTCTGTCATTGCCCATTGCCCAGTATCCCCAGATTTCACCGCCTACCATCAATTTGAGCGCCCGCTATACCGGCGCCAATGCGACTATTGTGAACCAGACGGTGGCCCAGGTCATCGAGGAACAGTTGAACGGGCTGGAAAATATGTCCTACATGTCTTCCACCTCCAGCAATGACGGATCCTACAGTCTGTCCATCGTGTTCGACCTGTCCAGCGACGGCGATACGGACTCGGTGAATGTGCAGAACAATGCAAACCTGGCTAAGAACAGTCTCCCCAGTGATGTGCAGACCACGGGCCTCACGGTGCGCAAGTCTTCCGGCGACATGGTGCTCATGGCCAACCTCTATTCGCCGAACGGCACCTATGACCAGGCCTTTCTCAAGAACTATGCGGACATTTACCTGCTGGACAAAATCCAGCGCATCAATGGCGTAGGCAACGTGAATACCTTCGGCTCCAGCTATGCCATGCGGGTATGGCTGAATCCGGATAAGCTGGCAGAAAGAAATCTCACCGTTTCTGATGTGATTTCCGCCATTAAGGAACAGAATATTTCCGCTCCTGCCGGTACCGTAGGCGGTCAGCCGGCGCCGGAAATCCAGGAAAAACAGTACAGTGCCAAAGTGGAAGGCCGGCTCACCACGCCGGAGCAGTTTGGCAACATTATCCTGAAGTCCGCATCCAACGGCCAGTTCGTGTACCTGAAGGACGTGGCCAAAATCGAGACCGGCACCCAGAACGCAAGTAGCAATTCCAAAATCAACGGCAAGAACGGTATCGGTTTCGGCGTGCAGCTCACCAACGATGCCAATGCCCTGGATACCATCAGCCAGGTGAAGCAGGTGCTCAACGAAGCCAAAGAAAACTTCCCGCCTGATCTGGACTACATCATCGTCATGGACAACACCAGCTTCATCAATGCTTCCATCAGCGAAGTGAAGGACACCTTCGTGGAATCCCTGCTCCTCGTAATCCTGGTGGTATTCATTTTCCTGCAGAAATGGAGAACCACCCTCATTCCGGTGCTGGCCGTGCCTGTTTCCATTGTAGGTACCTTTGCCACCTTCATTTTTCTGGACTTTACCATCAATACCCTCACCCTCTTCGCCATGGTGCTTGCCATCGGCCTGGTGGTGGATGATGCCATCGTAGTTATCGAAAACGTGGAAGAGCACATGTCCAAAGACGGCCTTTCCGCCAAAGAAGCCACCGAAAGAGCCATGGTGGAAGTACAGGGACCGATTATTGCTACCACCGCCGTGCTGGCCTCCATCTTCATCCCCGTCGCCTTCATCGGTGGCGTTACCGGCGTGCTGTACAAACAGTTTGCCATTACCATTACCGTATCCGTGGCCATTTCCGCCTTCGTAGCCCTCACCCTGACACCGGCCCTCTGCGGCCTGCTTTTGAAATCGGACGACAAAGGCTTTACCGGCGGTCCCCTGGCCTTCTTCTTCCGGAAATTTAACAGCGCCTTTGAATCCTGGCGCGAGAAATACACGGGAAAAGTGGGCTGGATGATTCACCACCTGAAATACGCGGTCATCTTCCTCGTCCTTGTCACCGGCCTTATGGGCCTCTTCTATCAGCTGCTTCCTTCCACCTTCGTACCGGAAGAAGACCAGGGATTCTTCATGGCCAGCGTCACCATGCCTGAAGGCACATCCCTGAACCAGACCGTGAAGACCGTGGATGCCATTGCTGATGAAACGAAGAAAATCCCCGGCGTAAAGGACATTATGACCCATGCCGGCGGCTCCACCTCCAACTCCGGCAACGTCTATATTTCCCTGGACAGCTGGGACCAGAGAACGTCTTCCGACCTCAGCGTGAACTCCATTATTGCCAAATTCAACAAAACCGTGGTGCCTCTCCATCCTGAAGCCCGGGTGGCAGCCTTCAATACGCCTGCCCTCCCAGGTCTTGGTATGGAAGGCGGCTGGACCATGCAGCTCCAGGATAATGTAGGCCTCTCCGATACCGAACTGGGCCAGGTGGCGGACCAGGTAGTGGCAGCCTGCAGCGCAAGGCCGGAGCTCTCCGGCGTCCGCACCAGCTACGCCACCAATACCCCCAGCGTGCAGTACGCTGTGGACCGTGAAAAGATTAAAAATCTGGGCATCAGCCTCTCCGACGTATTCACCGCCCTCCAGGCAAACTTCGGCGGCTCCCAGGTCAACGATTTCAACCAGTTCGGAAGAGCCTACAAAGTCATTGTACAGGCAGATACCCAGTACCGTTCCCAGGCGGACAGTCTGAAATTTATTTCCGTGAAATCGGCCTCCGGGAAAATGGTGCCCCTGGACACCCTCCTTACCAGCTCCATTACCACCGGTCCCTCCTCCATTACCCGTTTCAACGGTGTACGGAGCGTCACCATCCAGGGCAGCGCCGCCAGCGGCTACAGCTCCGGCGAAGCCATGAAAGCGGCGGAAGAAGCAGCCAAGAGCGTCATGCCTTCAGGATTCACCATCGAATGGTCCGGCCAGAGCCGTGAAGAAAGCACCTCCTCCAGCTCCACCATGAAAGTCCTCATTATGGCCCTCATTTTTGCCTTCCTCTGCCTGGCAGCCCTCTACGAAAGCTGGTCCATGCCCTTCGCCGTTCTCTTCACTGTGCCTACCGGCATCTTCGGCGCTGTATTCTCCGAATACATCATCCGCACCCTGGCATCCATGACCGGAGGAAACGCCACAGGCTTTTTGAACAGCGTGTACATGCAGATCGGCATTATCATGATCATCGGCCTGGCAGCGAAAAACGCCATCCTCATCGTAGAATTTGCCAAAGAACGAGTGGATAAAGGCATGGATCCCATGGACGCCGTGGTGATTGCAGCCAAACTCCGCCTCCGTCCTATCCTCATGACCGCCTTCACCGCCATCATCGGCTGCCTGCCCCTGGCCCTGGCCACCGGCGCCGGCGCCGGCGCCCGCTGCGGCATGGGCGTAGCCGTCGTAGGCGGCATGACCTTCGCCACCCTCTGCGGCCTCTTCCTCATCCCCGCCTTCTATATCGTGTCGGAATACCTGGCCAGATACTTCAGGAAAGTGACGGGATTTAAGGGAATCAAGTTTAAACATCGCATGCTCAGGAGGTAATGATGGGGACAAGCGCCTATGGGGCTTGAGGGTTCTAAAGTTTGACGGGGCTATCGCCCCGAGGGTTCTTAAGTTTGACAGCGGCTATGCCGCTGAGGGTTGTGGAGGGCGCCTTTAAATTATAGAAGGCGCCAGTTTGTATAAAACCTTCACAACCGGGCTTTCGCCCGTGGGAAAACCATACAACCGCCCTGCGGGCGTTGGAAATGCATTCTCCCTTTGGTGGCTGGCGCCATATGAACAAGCCCCTATGGGGCTTGAGGGTTGACGGCCCGCTGGGCCGAAGGTTCTTAAGGGGCTTAAGTTTGACGCGCCTTTGGCGCGAGGGTTGTGGTGGGGCGCCTCTAAATTATAGAAGGCGCCAGTTTGTATAAAACCTTCACAACCGGGCATTCGCCCGTGGGAAAACCATACAACCGCCCTGCGGGCGTCGGAAATGCACCCCTTTTGGTGGCTGGCGCCACCACCTTCCCCCCGGCGGGGGGACTTTATTCTTCGCTATGCGTTAGCTTTATTCTGCCCCTGTGCACATCCTGCATAGGATGTGCAAGTCGGTCAAAGTGGGCCCTTAGCCTGCCCATAAAAGGGCCTTCCTTTCGATTGACCGACCGAACTGCGGGGGAAGTCCGGCGAAGCCGGATAGGGGGAGGCGAGCGCAGCGAGCCAATCAGCAGAATGCCAATCATGCCCTATGACACAGAAAAGCCAGTCCCGTAACGCTGACTTCATAAGCATTGCCCGAAGGGCAATCCGCAACCCTCGGCATGAAAGGCCGTCAAACTTAAGAACCCTTGGGCCGAAGGCCCATCCATCTTAAGAACCTTTCCCTTCACAACCCTCGGGCCGGAGGCCCGTCAACCCTCACGCCGCAGGCGTGTCCACTGAACCCTCACACCGAAGGTGTGTCCAATTTCACACAAGGATCCTGATACTATGATCTTTCATTCATCGGAGAAAAAAGCCCGGCTCATGTTATGGACCACCGCCCTCATCTGGGGTGGTGGTTTTGTAGCTGGTAAAATGGCGCTTACCGGCCTGTCGCCCTGGGGCGTGCTTTTTTGGCGGTTCGGGCTGGCGGCGCTTTTATTTCTTCTGCCCTTTCATAAAGCCATCATGGGGCAGGGGAGGCGGGTCCTCTGGTTTGGCATCCTGTCCGGCGTCCTTCTGGCGCTGTCTCTGGCGGTGCAGCTTCTGGGGCTGTCTTACACCACCAGCGCCAGGCAGTCTTTCCTTTTTACCACCTATGTGGCCTGGACGCCTTTTGTGAGCTGGCTTGTTTTGAAGAAGAGGCCGGGAAAGAGGGCCTTTGCCGCCGCCTTTCTGGCAGTGATGGGCATCGGGCTCATTGCTGCCGGAGGGGAGGGGGATATCCGTCTGGGGGACGGAATCACCCTGGCATCCTCTGTCCTTTTTACGCTGCAGATCGTGTTTGTGGGAAAGCATATGAAAAAAGAAATGGACATCTTTGCCTTCTCCTTCATCCAGTTCGCCGCGGCGTCCCTCTTTTCCCTTTTCCTCCTTCTCCTCATGGGAGAGCCCATCATCCCGGAGGGCAGGGAATGCACGGAAGGAGTGCTTTTCCTGGGGATTTTAAATACCGCTGCCGCCTTTACCCTGCAGAACGAGGCCCAGAAATACCTGCCTGACGTGACAGTCTCCCTCATCAGCAGCATGGAATCGGTTTTCGGCTTCCTCTTCTCCTGCCTCTATTACGGAAATCCGTTGACCCTGCGCTTCCTTCTCGGCGGCGCTTTGTGCTTCATGGCCATCTGGGTGAAGGGGAGGGGACACGCCCTGCGGGCGTGAGGGTTCTAAAGTTTGACGGGGCTGTGGCCCCGAGGGTTCTTAAGTTTGACAGCGGCTATGCCGCTGAGGGTTGTGAAGGGCGCCTATGAATTATAGAAGGCGCCCTTTTATGATAAAACCTTTACAACCGCCCTGCGGGCGTCGGAAATGCACCCCTTTTGGTGGCTGGCGCCACATGAACAAGCCCCTTTGGGGCTTGAGGGTTGACGGCCCGCTGGGCCGAAGGTTCTTAAGGGGCTTAAGTTTGACGCGCCTCTGGCGCGAGGGTTGTGGTGGGCGCCTCTAATTTATAGATGGCGCCAGTTTGTATAAAACCTTTACAACCGCCCTGCGGGCGTTGGAAATGCATCCCCCCTTTGGTGCCTTACGGCACCACCTTTCCCCCGCAAGCGGGGGCACTATAACCCGTGCTTACTGTAGAGCCGCTTATGAAGCGAGTCTTCAAGGTGTTTTATTCTGTCCCCCGGATGGGGAAAAGTCCGGCGCAGCCGGATAAGGGGGAGCCGCGTAGCGGCTAATCACCAGA
This sequence comes from Dialister succinatiphilus YIT 11850, assembly GCF_000242435.1. GTDB lineage: Bacteria > Bacillota > Negativicutes > Veillonellales > Dialisteraceae > Dialister > Dialister succinatiphilus. Next base: position 177,581 of record NZ_JH591187.1, read on the forward strand.
ATGCATATCATGCCATATGACACAGAAAGTAAATCCCGTAACGCTGACTTTATAAGCATTGCCGCGGAGCGGCAATCCACAACCCTCGGCCCGAAGGGCCGTCAAACTTACGAACCTTAAGAACCCTCGGGCCAAAGGCCCGTCAACCCTCACGCCCGCAGGGCGTGTCCAAAGCGCCCCAAAAAATATACTTGACATAATGAGTCCGGCGCATTATAATAGCCACAACTTAAGAAAACAAACCGTTGAAGCGGAGATAAAAATAATTCGTGCACTCACAGGGAGCCGGGGTATTGAGAAGCCGGCAGGACGCAGGTTATTAAATGGACCGCTGAGGGCGCGGTGAAAAGGATTTCCTTAGTAGCTCGCGACGTAGGGCATACGTCAGTTGCCGGAGATATGTTGGTATCTCGCTAAGAGCAGGGGTCATACCCTGAAGCAAGGTGGCACCGCGGAAGTATATCCGTCCTTGACAAGTATTTGTCAGGGACGGATTTTTTTATTACCTCCCTGAAGGAGGAAATCATGGATTCTATCAGACGATGGCAGGTAAGGGAAGCATAGCAGAAATCAAGTAGATAACCGAAGCAGGAGGAATACAAAATGATTAAAGAAGCCATTCAGAAAATCGTAAGAAAGGGAGATCTCTCCTATACCGAAGCCTATACCGTAATGAACGAAATCATGAACGGTGAAACCACCGCCACCCAGAACGCTGCATTCCTGGCGGCCTTATCCACCAAGAGCACCAAGGCGGAAACCATTGATGAGATTTCCGGCTGCGCAGCTGCCATGAGGGAACATGCCATTCCTGTTCCCCATCCCGGTATGGAAGTCCTTGAAATCGTAGGTACCGGAGGCGATAAGTCCAACAGCTTCAATATTTCCACCACCGCCGCCTTCGTAGTGGCAGCAGGGGGAGTGAAGGTGGCCAAGCACGGCAACCGGGCCGCTTCTTCCAAGTGCGGCACTGCCGATGTGCAGGAAGCGCTGGGAGCCAATATTTCCCAGAACCCCGAAAAAGCCCTGGATATGCTGAAGAAGGTGGGCATGTGCTTCCTCTTCGCCCAGAAGTACCATGCAGCCATGAAGTACGTAGGACCGATCCGCAGGGAACTGGGCTTCCGCACGGTATTCAACATTCTGGGACCCCTCACGAACCCGGCCAATCCCGATTTCTTCCTTCTGGGCGTCTATGATGCCTACCTGGTGGAACCGGTGGCCAAGGTGCTGGACAAGCTGGGCGTGAAGAAAGCGGTGGTGGTCCACGGCATGGACTGCCTCGATGAAGTTTCCCCCAGCGCGCCCACCCTGGTATGCGAACTGAAGAACGGCTACTACCGCACCACGGAAATCAAACCGGAAGACTTCGGCCTCACCCGGGGCAGGAAAGAAGAACTGGTGGGCGGCACGCCGGAAGAAAATGCGGAAATCACGAAGGGCATCCTTTCCGGTAAAATCCAGGGCACGAAGAGAAACGCCGTCCTCCTCAATGCAGGCCTGGCCTTCTATGCAGCCGGCGCGGCAGATACCATGGCAGAAGGGGTGAAGAAAGCGGCTGACCTCATCGACAGCGGCGCTGCTGAAAAGACCATGGAAGCCTACATTCAAGTCTCCAACGAATAAGGTGCACCATGATACTGGATGATATTGCACAGGAAACAAGAAAGCGCATAGACCGGCTGGAAAGAGAAGGATACTATGATGAAATCCGCCGGCGCATGAAAGATTTCATCCCGAAGAAAGGACATTCCTTCTATAGAAATCTGAAAGCCCCGGGGCTCTCCTTTATCTGCGAGCTGAAAAAAGCGTCTCCCTCCAAAGGAATCATCAGTGAAGATTTCCCCTTTGAAGAGATTGCAAAGGAATATGAAAGGGCAGGGGCTTCGGCCATCTCCTGCCTCACCGAACCGAAATGGTTCAAAGGGGACATTGATTACCTTCGAAAAGTGGCCTCGGAAGTGGAAATCCCGGTGCTCCGGAAAGATTTCATCATTGACCTGTGCCAGATCGAAGAAGCAGCCCTGGCAGGCGCCTCCGCCATTCTTCTCATAGCCGCCATTCTTACAGATGAAGAAATCAAAGGCTTCATGAAAGAAGCGGAAAATCTGGGACTGGATGTGCTGGCGGAAGCCCATGATGAAAAAGAAATGGAACGACTCCTTTCCGCCGGCGCCCGCATTGTGGGAGTGAACAACCGGGACCTCCGGGACTTCACCATCCACATGGAAACCACCGAGCGGCTGGCAGCCCTGGTACCCGAGGGAGTGCTCCTTGTTTCCGAAAGCGGCATGACCGATGAAAAAGCAGTGAAACGGATGAGACAGGCCGGCGCAGACGCCGTGCTCATCGGCGAAATGCTGATGAAGGCAGAAAACCGGCCGGTCCTCCTCAAAAAAATGATACAGGAAAATTCATGAGAAAAGGATGGAATACATATGAAAACAAGATTTGGTGAATACGGCGGACAGTATGTACCGGAAGTACTGATGAACGAAGTCAATAAAGTGGCAGAAGCCTTTGAAGAATGCAAAAAAGACAGGGAATTCCAGGACGAACTCCACCGCCTCTTCGTGAACTACACCGGCCGCCCCTCCATGCTTTATGAAGCGGAAAATATGGAAAAAGACCTGGGCGGCCCCCGCATCTTCCTGAAAAGAGAAGATCTCAACCACACCGGCGCCCACAAGATCAATAACTGCATCGGCCAGGCCCTCCTGGCAAAACGGATGGGCAAGACCCGCCTCATCGCCGAAACCGGTGCCGGCCAGCACGGCGTAGCCGCCGCCACCATCGCCGCCCTCTTCGGCATGGAATGCGAAGTCTTCATGGGTGAAATCGATACCGAAAGACAGGCACTGAACGTATACCGCATGAAACTTCTGGGCGCCAAAGTCCACGCAGTAAAGACAGGATCCCGGGTCCTCAAGGACGCCGTGAACGCTGCCATGCAGGAATGGAGCCGCCGCTGCGATGATACCCACTACATCATCGGATCCACCACAGGCCCCGCCCCCTTCCCGGAAATGGTGCGCTACTTCCAGAGCTGCATCGGCCGTGAAGCCAGAGCCCAGGTACTGGAAAGGACCGGCCGCCTTCCCACCAGAGTCTACGCCTGCGTAGGCGGCGGCTCCAACGCAGCCGGCACCTTCTATCCCTTCCTCCAGGACCAGGGCGTAGCCCTCGTAGGATGCGAAGCCGGCGGCAAAGGCGTGGACACCCCCTACCATGCAGCCACCATCACCAAAGGCTCCATCGGCGTCTTCCATGGCATGAAATCCATTTTCTGCCAGGACAAAGACGGAAATATCACCGAAGTCTATTCCATTTCCGCAGGCCTCGACTATCCCGGCGTTAGCCCTGAACACGCCTATCTCCATGACATCGGCAGAGCCAGATACATCGCCATTACCGACGAAGAAGCGGTACAGGCCTTCGAATACCTGGCCAGAAAAGAAGGCATCATCTGCGCCATCGAATCAGCCCACGCAGTGGCAGGCGTACTGAAAGAAGCCAAAACCATGAACAAAGACGACATCGTCGTCATCACCCTGTCCGGCCGCGGAGACAAAGACGTGGCTGCCATTGCCCGCTACCGCGGTGAAAACCTGCATGATTAAGGAGGATCCCCATATGAGCCATATCAATGAAGCATTCAAAAACGGTAAAGCATTAATCGCATTCCTGACCACCGGCACACCATCCATCGAAGACACCGTCAGATACGTGCTGGACATGGAAAAAGCAGGAGCCACCCTCATCGAACTGGGCGTCCCCTTCTCCGACCCCATCGCCGACGGCCCCGTCATCATGGAAGCTGACGTGAAAGCCCTGAAAAACGGCATCCACCTGCCCCAGGTCATGGAAACAGTGAAAGAAATCCGGAAGCACACAGCCATCCCCATCGTCCTTCTCACCTACTACAACCCCGTCTTCCGCTATCCCGCAGACCGCTTCTTCCAGGAAGCAAAGGAAATCGGTATCGACGGCGTCATCATCCCCGACCTTCCCGGCGAAGAACAGCAGGAAATCCGTCCCCTGGCCGATGAAAACGGCGTAGACATCATCCAGATGGTAGCCCCCACATCAGAAGACCGGATCCGCAGCAACGTGAAAAACGCCACAGGCTTTGTATATGTAGTCTCCTCCATGGGCGTCACCGGCATGCGCGGCAGCATCCAAACCGACCTGGAAGACATTATCCGGGTTATCAAAGAAACCACCGATACCCCCGTAGCCATAGGCTTTGGCATCCACACCCCCAAGCAGGCAAAAGAAATGGCCGCCCTGGCAGACGGCGTCATCACCGGTAGCGGCGTAGTGGATATTATCAACAAAGAAGGAAACAAGGCAGACCAGGACCTCATGGACTATATCGGAGGACTGAAAAAAGCTATTGGATGAGGACGCGCCCCTTTGGGGCTTGAGGGTTGACGGCCCGATGGGCCGAAGGTTCTTAAGGGGCTAAAGTTTGACAGCGGCTATGCCGCTGAGGGTTGTGGTGGGGCGCCTTTAAATTATAGAAGGCGCCCTCTTATGATAAAACCTTTACAACCGCCCTGGCGGGCGTTGGAAATGCACCCCTTTTGGTGGCTGGCGCCTTATGGACAAGCCCTCCGGGCTTGAGGGTTGACGGCCCGATGGGCCGAGGGTTCTTAAGGGGCTTAAGTTTGACAGCGGCTATGCCGCTGAGGGTTGTTGTAGGCGCCTCTAAATTATAGAAGGCGCCAGTTTGTATAAAACCATACAACCGCCCTGCGGGCGTCGGAAATGCACCCCTTTTGGTGGCTGGCGCCACCACCTTCCCCCCGGCGGGGGGGGACTTTATTCTTCGCTATGCGTTGAGTGAAGGGATTGCTTTGCGGAACTTTATTCTGCCCCTGTGCACATCCTGCATAGGATGTGCAAGTCGGTCAAAGTAGGCCCTTAACCTGCCCATAAAAGGGCCTTCCTTTCGATTGACCGACCGAACTGCGGGGGAAGTCCGGCGAAGCCGGATAGGGGGAGGCGAGCGCAGCGAGCCAACCAGCAGAATGCCAATCAAGCCCTATGACACCGAAAGTAAATCCGTAACGTTCTTGCGTCCCCTTTAGGGGAAGAGGGCCACGAAGTGGCGAAGGGGTGGACGGTGGTAAGAATGATTATGACACTCGATATGGACGTGACCGCCGAAAGGCGGCATTATAATACTCATCGTCCGTAAGGGCGATACCACAACCCTCGGCCCGAAGGGCCGTCAAACTTACGAACCCTCCGGCCCATGGGGCCGGTCCATCTTAAGAACCCTCCCTTATAGAATTTAAAAAAATTTTCCTCTTCTTTTCAAAAATGAGGACCTGCCGTTACTTATATAGTAGAGGGACATGAAAGGCCCGCGGTTTTGCAGGAAATCACTCCATATGTTTCCAAGTGCGCATAAGAAATGATTCTATGGAGTGATGGAAAGCAGAAAAGGTACCGCCTTTTCCCCCTCACCTTTTCCGGAAAAAGGTAAAAATTCAGTATCAACTGGAAAAACAGCAGAGAAATCCAGGACTTCATCATCTATCTCGGCAGAAATGACGGGAGACTCATGTATGGCGCGCGCCGTCGTACCTCGTACAGCAGCGGCCGTAGACCATGCAGACACCGAACTCATTGGGCATAGGGGATGGGAAGGCACCGGGTTTCTTTGTGGTGAAAAAGCAGCTTCATGGGGAGCTGCTTTTTTCTTCACTATAAAAAGGACAGCACGAAAACACGGACATAGGCAGCCCATGTGAATGAAGCAGCCCCCAGAAAAGAGACTTTGGCACTTCGCCATTTACCACTGGAGACAGGAAGGTAAATCCCATAACGTCCTTGCGTTCCCTTGCGGTGGCAAGGAAACTTGATTCGTGGGCCGCTTCTCTCTCCTATGAATCCAGTTCCTTTGCCACCCTCTATGCAGGGGCATAATAGAATCAATGATGAGAAGGCTGCTCTTCAGAGCTTTATTGTCCACTGTGCACATCCTGCATAGGATGTGCAAGTCGGGCGAAGTAAGGCGCCTAGCCTGCCCATAAAGGCGCTTTCCTTTTGTCGTCCGACCGATACAGCGGGGGAAAGGTGGTGCTGTAAGGCACCAAAGGGGGGGAAAAAAAGCCACCGGAGGTGGCTCATCATCGTAATGCGTATCAAACTATATGACTCATAAAGCCAATCCCGTAACGCTGACTTTAAAAATTGCGGCGTCAGCCGCCACCACCCCCCTCTGAACCTTTTGAACCCTTTGAACCTTCTGAACCCTCACGCCTGCAGGGCGTGTCCAATGACATACAAATCCATGACTGATACATCTTCCCTGTCCAGCCGACTATATGACCAGAGAGGCGAAAAGGCCTGGCGAAAGGGCTTTCCAATTCCCGCGGTGCACAATCCATGGAAGCGGGGAGGAAAGACTGGGAACCTTCATGAATTTTTCCTCTCCGGCGCGCCGAAAACTCCATAAAGACTCCTGAGGCATGACCTGCTAGACATCCTGGTGGCAATATAGCGTATCTTTTCTTCCTTGACGACACAGACATTCCGCTTAGGCGGCTACCCCTGGCCGATTCATCGAAGCAGATGCCTTGACGCCCTACCGTGCATAAGTATGGGACCAATCAGGAGTTTTTACAATGAAAAAAAGCAGTCCATGAGGGGCTGCTTTTTTCATGCTGTCAAAAGGCAGCACAAAAACACGGATGGTATCCGAGCCAGTCAGTATGGCGGGCCTCTAGGGAAGCGCTAATTAAATCATTGTCTGCTTTTATTCGTGAATTTTTATGCAATGCAAGGAATGGGATGACGCAGATAGCGAGCTATTTAAGGAATCCCATGACGCAGCAGTGCAGAAAAATTCTTATAAAGGCAGACTCTGTGAATTAATTAATGCTTCCCTGAAATCAGGCGGCAGCGCTAAATCACAGGAAAATCCTGCGTCAACCCTGCTCTTGTCGTCCGGGAATGCGGGCTCATGCTGCAAGGGATGGTATCCGTGCTTTTGCGATGGGTTATCATATTTTTACGAATCTGCAGAATCCGTTTTGCTTCCCCGGCGCCGGGGAGCGGGAGGGGAAAATCGGGAGCCTGTATACAGGAATTCTTGATCTCTTTCTGTCAAAGCTGCATTACGGCCGGAATGATCGCGATATACATGACAGAGGGGAATAGAATCCTTCCATGGAGTTTCCGGATTTCCTTCTCCATACATTTATATTGCATAAGCACCCCTTTTTCACAACCTTCCTTAAAAATTTTACTTTGATATGCAGATAGCACCATCAGGATTCTGTCATTTCTAGGGAAGCACTGAGGAACACTGAAATAAATTTTCAAAATTTTTTCTTTCAAGGGGTCTAGAAATCGAACCCTCTGCGATATTAATAATAGAGGGATGAAAAGACCTCATGAGACGATGAATCCGATTTCCAAACGGCCATCCTCCACATCCGCGGTAAAGAGAAGGGCAGGGAAATGAAGAATCATCAGGGAATTCCACTTTTCAATCCTCCCTTCTTCTACAATCGGCCGATGATAGACAGAAGAAAACGCAGTACCCAAAAAACAGAAGACAGAAAAGCAATAAGGAAGAGCGCTCGCAGGACTTTCCTCTCTCTGACGACATGTTCCGAGCAGCACCCACGTAAGCGGGAGAGCCAAGGCGCGGACGCCTGATTCATTGGTTGAACTTACCTGGAGACTCCCCTGATAGGCTTTTCTGTTTTTTGCGTGGCATGACAGTGACTGTCATGCCTTTTTTATATAATAGAAAGCAGGGAAACATATTTCATTATTTTTTCTACGAGCCCTGGTATAATACAGGTAGTAATTGTAAGGGGGTTCCTATGGCTGACATCATTGATTTGAAGGACGGCGTATATGAGAAGGTTATTTCCAGGGACTTTGATAAAAAGCTGACAAAGGCGCTGGCGGATAAGGAAATCTGGGCGGATCGGGAGGATGTGGATGCCCAGGAGGCAGTGGGGTATTTGTCCTCTTATCTGGAAAAGCTGATCCGGCTCTGTCTGAAGGATATTGCCGACGAGAATCAGGACCACTGCGTGAAGGATGAGCTGGCACTGACGAATGAGCTGGTAGAAAAGCTGGCTTCCCGGATTGCAAATCTGGGAGATGGCCATGATGTGACAGCAGAGCAGTTCATTTTAAAATCCCTGGAGCACCGGGCCAATAAAATTGCCAGAAAGAAATGGGAAGTGCCGGCTACATCACTGGTGAATTCCTTCCTCTTTACCAATTCCCGGAATGATGTATCCATGATTCATGAGCTGAACCGGGAAATCATGACCTGTGATCGCATGGACATGCTGATTTCCTTTATCCGCTTTTCCGGCCTCTCCCTCATTTTGCCATGCCTTCGCCAGTTTACCGCCGGCGGCGGTCATCTCAGGGTAGTGACCACCACCTACATGGGTGCCACAGATCCCAAGGCAGTGAAGGTGCTGTCGGAGCTGCCGAATACGGAGGTTCGGATTTCCTATAACGTGAAGGAAACTAGGCTTCATGCGAAGTCCTATATGTTCTATCGGGACAGCGGATTTTCTACGGCTTATGTAGGCTCGTCTAACCTGTCCCGCGCCGCCATTGCTGATGGTATGGAATGGAATATGAAGGTCACTGAGCAGGACCTGCCCGGTATCATTGCCAAGATGAAAGCCACCTTTGATACCTACTGGCACTCCGATGAATTCCAGCCATTTCAGGTGTCTGACTTTGATAAACTGAGTCGTGCCATCGACCGGGAAAGGGGACGGAAGGAAGAGGGGAGCGACACCACCTATTCCTTTGATATTGAGCCCTATCCCTACCAGCAGGCCGTGCTGGATGCCCTTCGCACAGAAAGACTGGGTAAGGGCCGCTGGCATAATCTGGTGGTGGCGGCGACAGGCACGGGGAAGACCGCTATTTCTGCCTTTGACTATCGCAATTTTTATCAGAGCCGCAAAGGAAAGGCCAGGCTTCTTTTTATAGCCCATCGAGAGGAAATCCTGAAACAGAGTATTTCCTGCTTCCGCCAGGTGATGAAAGATCCGAACTTTGGACAACTGGCTGTGGGAAATTACCATGCCGCCCGCAGTGAGCATCTTTTCATGTCCATCCAGACTTTTAACAGCCAAAAGTTCTGGGAAAAAATGGATCCCTTCTACTATGACATGATTATTGTAGATGAATTTCACCATGCGGCGGCCAAAGGGTACCAGAAGCTTCTGACCTGGTTTCACCCGAAAATCTTGCTGGGCCTTACGGCTACGCCGGAACGAATGGATGGGAAGAGCATACTGAACTATTTCGGCGGTCATATGGCGGCAGAAATCAGGCTTCCCGATGCCATTGAACGGCGCCTGCTCTGCCCCTTCCATTACTTTGGCATCGACGATCCTGTGAGCCTTTCCAATATCAAGTGGACCGGCGGCCATTATGATATAGAAGAACTGGAAAATGTATATACCGGGGAAGGAGCCCTAGCCAGCCAGCGGGCCCGTGCCATTATCCAGGCCCTGGAGCGGTATACAGCGGATATGAGAGACGTGAAAGCCCTGGGCTTCTGCGTTTCTAAAAAACATGCCCATTTTATGGCAGACTACTTCAACCGGCAGGGCATCAAAGCCCTGGCCCTGGATGCGGACAGCCCGAAGGATGTTCGAAATGCGGCCAGGCAGAAGCTGGAAAGCGGAGACATCACCATTATTTTCGTAGTGGACCTTTTCAATGAAGGGGTGGATATTCCTGCAGTGAATACAGTCCTCTTCCTTCGTCCTACCAACTCCATGACCATTTTCCTCCAGCAGCTGGGGCGCGGCCTGCGCCTTTTCCCGGAGAAAGACTGTCTTACGGTACTGGACTTCGTAGCCCAGGCCAACAGGAGGTACGACTTTGCCTCCCGCTATGCCTCTCTTCTGGGCAAAAGCCATGTGGTCATCAAGAAAGAAATCCAGGATGGATTTCCCCATGTACCTAAGGGCTGCTCTATTCAGCTGGAAGAAATCGCTGCCCGCCATGTACTGGAAAATATTAACAGCCGACTTCGGAAAAATGAATTTTACATGGATATGGTGAAGGAACTGGCTTCGGCCACCGGCCATATTCCTACACTGGAAGAATTTTTCAAAGCCACCGCCATCCATCCCCATACCTTTTATAATGAAAAACATACCTTTGCCAGACTGCTGGCGGATGCCGGGCTCATTCCCGATTTTCCGGTGACCGAAGAGGAAGAAGTCCTTCGGAAAGCCCTGCCAAGAGTGCTTTCTATGGACTCGCCCAAATGGATTTCCTTCATGGAAAAATGTTATGAAACTATGCCGCCTGCCTTGACGGAGATGGAGAAAAAATATCTCCGCATGTGGCAGCTCACCCTGTATCCGGAAGGTGGGAAATGGACTTGTCCGGCACCGGAAGACGCAGTGCGTCGCTTTCGGGGACAGCATGAACTGACCGATGAAATCAAGGCACTGCTCCGCTGGCAGTATGACTCCATCGATATCATTCCGGAAAAGCCGGACCTCCCTTACCAAACGCCTCTGGAAGTATACTGCAACTACAGCAGGGATCAGCTCTTTGCTGCTCTGGGCTTTGCCAAACCCGGCAGCATCAGGGAAGGCGTGAAATATCTGACTCCTGAAAACAGCGATGTGGTGACTGCGCCTACCGATGTATTTCTGGTGACCCTCAATAAATCGGAAAAAGAATTTTCCGATACTACCCTGTATGAAGACTACTCCATAGACAGACAGACCTTCCACTGGCAGAGCCAGAGTACCACCACGCCGGAATCCAAAACAGGACAGCGCTATATCCACCAGAGAGACAACGGGACCACCGTACTCCTTTTCGTGCGAAGTGCCAAACAGGACGCCTACAAATCCTCCATGGCCTATACCTTCCTGGGCCCCGCCCACCTCATGAGATGGGAAGGCTCCCAGCCCATGACCATCATCTACCATTTGGATAACCCCATCCCGGCCAAATACATCACCAAAACCGACAGCGCCGGCGTGCTGTAAGGAAAACAGGAAGCTGCGTACCCATCCTTCCCGCCGCCCATGTCATTTCGAGCGGAGGCACAAGCCGGTATGAATCCCTCTTCCCATGGAGCCAGTGAAAGAGAGACGAGAAATCTCCCTGCACTACGTTAAGAATGGTTTATGGCATTTCTAACGACATAGCCCCTTCCCGCCGGGCGGGTCATTCTGAACGCAGTGAAGAATCTCGGTACATGACGTTAATGACTTATAAGCGGTTAAATACCAGTCAGCGGGAAGAGCGGCTGCATGACGCTGCAGCCACCTGCCGCCCTGGCAATTCTCAATTAGAGATTGGGCGCGGTGCGCCACTGAATATCAAAGAAACGGGAGTTGTCTAACATCACTTTCTATTGGTTTTATCCCCTATTGGGGTACATACTTATGGTGGATGGGCGGATATACTACATAAACCCGTGGAGCTGAGTGGTGGGGCTGTGGCAGCAACTACCCCGTTCAATTAAATATGGAGATCATTCTTTGGAATTGAAAATTGGTGCCGCCAGGCTTCGGCCCGGCAACAGAGCCCGTAAGCTTATATCTTTGTACAATCGTCTCGATTGATTCAGAATGATCAGTCAATGTCCGCTACATTCACCTTTACTTCTTTATTTATCCTTATTGTAGAAAGGAGGAAAGATGCAATGCATGAACGCATAGAAATTGGTGACAGGAATGAATATATTCATCCCATATGCTGTGGGCTTGATGTCCATAAGAAATCAGTATTTGCAGCCGTCTTTATCTATGACAATAGTGACAGTCCGGTTAAATATTATACCGCCCAGTTTACTACGTATCCCAAAGACCTGAAGAAAATGACTGATTGGATCATTTCCAAAAACTGTCATGATGTATGTATGGAGTCTACCGGACAATACTGGCATCCAATATATGATGCAGCGGAAGAAGCCGGATTACATCCCCTTGTGTCTCATCCCAAGTACACCAAACCATTAAAAGGTAAAAAGAGTGATCCCGCTGATGCAAAATGGATTGCAAAATCCTATGCCAGTGGACGTGTGGTTGCAAGTTTTATTCCATCAAAAGAATTCAGAATCATGAGGTCAACAATTCGGTACTGCCAGAAAATTCATAATGCAATGACTGGAGAGAAAAACCGCATACTGAATTGCTTAACTGGGGAAGGCATCAAGCTTGATGTTGTTTTTTCAGATGTATTTGGGAAGACATCAAGATCAATCATTGACTATATGCTTAATCATCCTGGTGAGAAATTTAATGTGGCCCCATTCATTGGAAAACGATGCAAGACGCCAATCCCTGTTATCCAAGAAGCAGTAGCAAAGGCATCATCTGTAGATATATCTTCTTTGTCCAAACTCAAAGTGGCCTTCAGCAGGTTAGATAGAACTGTGAAAGATGAAGCAGTGCTCAAGCAGGACGTTGCAGAGAGAATGAAACCCTATGCTCATCAGCTGGAGCTGATCAGGACGGTCCCAGGATTTGACAGGGACCCATTTACCGCTATGCGGGTGCTGGCAGAAATTGGTCCGGACATGAGTGTATTTCCTTCGGCCAGACATCTTTGTTCATGGGCAGGTGTATGTCCGAGCCATGATTCAAGTGCCCACAAGGTAAAAGGCAGAAAAATATCCCGGGCAGGGAAATATTTGAAACCGCTGCTGGTTAATATTGCCAGATCAGTTGTGCGTTCAAAAGACCACCCGGAAATTACAAGTCGCTTTAACCGTATAAAAAGCAGACGTGGTTACATGAAAGCCATCATCGCAATCTGTAAGATGTTCCTGACTGCCATCTGGCACATCTTAAGTAAGGACGAGCCTTACAAAACTGACGGCTACATGACTGCGAAGAAGCCTAAAAAGGCTAAAAGGGTAATGACGAGGACTCAACTCGCTGAATACCTTGCTTCGCAGGGGATAACTGTTGTTGATTGACAGCAGCAATCCGTTAACCACGTCCGGTTCATAAAGAACCTAAAGTTATTATACAACAGCTTT
>NZ_JH591187.1:190707-193986 GCF_000242435.1 Dialister succinatiphilus YIT 11850
AGGAGGGAATAACCCCGAAAAAATTAGATTTTCCAGGGGCTTTATAAAGTTACCCTTAAAGCAGGCTTGTTGTCGGGAGCTTATGTTTCAAGCTTCTCAAATCTCTATATTCCCAAAGGAGACCAAATGCGTGAAAATCCAAAAGCCGGAGAAATCTGGCACCACTTCAAAAACCATGACTACCAGATCATAGCCATAGCCACCCATACAGAAACAAGAGAAAAACTGGCAGTCTACCGGGCCCTTTACGGCGACTACGGTATCTACGCCCGGCCTTTGGCCATGTTCCTGTCGGAAGTGGACCATGAAAAATATCCGGACGTGAAACAGAAATACCGTTTCGAAAAGAAAATCGAAGGAAAATCCTGATGAAAACCATTCATGTGGCAGCGGCGGTGATTGTAGAAAATCATAAAATATTTGCTGCCCGCCGGGGCTATGGGGAATTCAAAGGATACTGGGAATTTCCCGGCGGCAAAATAGAAAAAGACGAAACGCCGGAAACAGCCCTTCGGCGGGAAATCAAAGAAGAACTGGCCGCTGATATCAAAGTAGACCGACTCCTGGGCACCGTGGACTACGACTATCCCCAGTTTCACCTCACTATGGAATGCTACCTGTGCCACGTAGCAAGGGGGACCCTGACCATCCTGGAACATTCCGCCTTCCGTTGGGTGAAGAAAGAGGAACTGGAAAATGTGGACTGGCTTGGCGCCGACAGGATAGCAGTGGAGTGGGTGAAGCAGCTGTAATAAAGTCGGAACAATTCGTTTTTAATGGGAATGAATAATGGATATACAAGGAATCCATTCGTTAGAAAGCAGAGCCTTGCCCAGAGCACTCATAAACCCTACATGGAGGGGCATCATATCATCCATTTTGCTGTGCGGCAATCCTTTAACCATAGTCTGGATGTATACGCCAACCTCATATGCCTTTGCCCTATTTGCCATAGAAAGATTCATTTGGGGCTGAAAGAAGAGAGAAAAGATATGTTGAAAGAAATCTATGAGCAGAGGGAAGAAAGATTTGAAAAGAGCGGGCTGGCACTTACAGAAAATGAATTTGTGGAGCTGGGGTAATAGAGAGGTAAAACATCTGACTGTTATAAATTGTTTGATACCGTTACGGAGAAGTATTGAACTATGCCTATGTCCATTTTATTTGTCGCAGAAAGCTTGCATATGATATTATTAGATTAAAACATGCAAAGAAATAAAACTGTAACCTGATTGGCGGATTATAAGGAGAATTAAGCATGCGTACTTTTTGGCTATTTGTCGGTCCCATTGTTACTGGTATTTGGTACTATTTATTGTTTGTGGCTGCATGGGTACTATGGTATCTGAAATTTAAAAAAAATTACAATATTAAGAAAAAACAAATCAAAGAACTATCAACCTTACTTGACGGCTATGAAGAAAAATCACTTAATGATATGGGAGTATTTGAGAATTTTAAAGCTTCGATGAAAGAGTCAAGCTTTGCGTCCTTGTGGAAACAGTACGAAACATCATTAATCTATTTGGGCCCGGATACTGAAGGTAAGTTTAAAATTTACAGTACAGATAATGCGGATTGCTACTTCAATAGTGAAACATTATCCCACGGCCTTATGTTGGGATTTTGGAAGAATCTTGCCGGAATATTTACAGCTATTGGTATTTTAGGAACATTCCTCGGCCTTACTGCTGGTCTCTATGGAATCAATATTAATTCTAAAGATTTGGAAGTGTTAAGTTCTGGTATTCAGAATCTGTTTCAAGGCCTCTCAACTGCTTTCCTGACATCCGTAGTGGGTATAATTTGTGCAATTATCTATAATATTTGCTATTCCCGACTCATGAGAGACTATAACCAAATGATTAATGAAGTGGCATCTAAGCTGGATTCTATTTTTACTCATAAAAATACAGAGCAAATATTGGCAGACAGCCTTATTGAATCAAAGCAGCAGACAGAACAGATGAAATTATTCAGTACCCAGCTTGTAACTGCTATTTCAGAAAGTTTGGATACCAGTTTCCAGGAGCAGCTGGTACCTGTATTTGATGAATTGAGGAAATCGATTGACAAGCTGAACAGCAGTGGGGCAGATGCTTTAGCCGGAAGCATTGATGAGAAGACAGGAAAGCAGCTGGCTTCTTTTGCTGCAACGTTGGACAAACTGCAGCAGTCCATGAATCTTGCCTTTGAAAAGTCTGCTAAACAGAATGAGGACAATGCAAGGCAGTTAAATGAGGCAGTAAAAGCGTTAACAGATGCTTCCAATACAGCTAATCGGTCAATTCTTGAGCATGCTGGGCAGGCGGCCAATACAATGGGTAATGCTTTGACGGGCGCTGCTGCATCTATTTCCAAAACCGGTAATGAACTTTCTACCGTGTCGAGCAGTATGAAGAAGAGCTTGGAAGAGACTCTTAGTATGGTTCATGATGATATGGAACGACATGAAGCTGCTTTAAAGACAATGGTTGAGAGTCTGCAGACCACAATTTCCAGAAATAAAGAATTAATTAACTCTGCAGGGGATGCAGCCAGCAAATTTGCGGATGCATCACGGCCTATGGCACAGGTGTCGGAGCAGATTGGCCAGAGTTTGGATAAAGCGATTGATGTCCAGCAGTCTATCAGTAAGGAGTTAAATAGGCAGGCAGGCACTATTCAAACGGCATCTGTGGCAAATGCCAATGCAGTCAAAGAAGTGAACGATGCGCTTAAACACATTGAAACTTCCTGGAAAGCATATGAAAATAACTTCAAGGGTGTTTCTGACGGACTGCAGAAAACTTTTGAAATTTTGAACAAAGGAATTAATGGATATAATGATGCAACGAATAGGGCATTGATTAAGAATTTAAGTGCTTTTGACTCCAGTATCAATACAGCATTATCCGGCATACAGGATTTGAATCAGGATCTTGCTGAATCGGTAGAAGATCTGAATAAATTTATAAACTCAAACTTCGCAGGTAAAAATCCCCTGCACCCCTTGAAAGTCCAGGCTTTGTAAACAGAAAAATAGCATGAGTCTTGCCAGTTTGGTATAATTATGTTGGCTCAAAAACATACCAAGCACCGGAGGCTCATGCTATGAAAAGTATATCACAAACCACCCAGCAGATGGAATCCATCTCGAAGAAAACTTCGGCGTTCTTCCGTCGTTATCATGTCGGCCAGATTCTGCGCGCGGCCAACGCTTGCAAGCTCAAAGGATTTTCCTCCATTCTCGTTTTCCTCGTGCTCGTAAGCATCATCTTCGAGAACCGCTCGCTCTAT
>NZ_JH591187.1:194706-215752 GCF_000242435.1 Dialister succinatiphilus YIT 11850
TTCGCCTCGTGTTGCAGGAGTTTGCGGAGCAGCTTCGGGCAGAATATCCGTCAGAAGTCTTGCTGGTCGAATCGCTCTTGGAACGATTCCTGAACGATCTGCCCGCTCTTTGGATGAGTCGTCTGCGTGCACAGAAGTGTGCGTGAATGGCTTTCGACATTCAGTTCAAGCTGATTTATCAAGGCATACGGGATGTTTTCCGTGTGCGAAGTTTGAGTTATAAAGCAAAAACTTCGCTGAGGTAGTAATTTATGAAAAGATTCAGAATGAAATCGTCGCAGGAAGCAGATGGTGACGCTTTTAGCACCAGTTTAAGTGACTTGATGGCTGGCTTATTAGGTGTCTTTGTCCTTGCACTAGCGTATTTTATGCTCAATGTAGGCGATATTCAAAATCAATATACCGGTAATACCGAAAAACGAAATGCCATGCTCAAAGAGATAAAGGCCGAAATGAAGCAATATGATGTCGATATTCAAATTGTGGAAGATCAGGGCATTATTCGAATACCGGCAGGTGTTTTATTTGAATCCGGAGAAGCAGATATTAATGGTGAAGGAGCAGAACATATCAATGAATTGTCACAAGTGCTTTATCGGGTACTCCAAGAGGATACTTATAAAAACTCGGTAGATACCATTTTCATTGAAGGTCATACAGATAGTGATCCAATAGAAAACCATCCCCGGTATCGCTCTAATTGGGATTTATCTACCGAAAGAGCCATTAATACATTAACAAAATTGGAAGAGGATAATGAATCACTGAAGCAGCTTAAAAATGCAGTAGGTAATCCTATTTTTTCCTGTTCCGGTTATGCGGATACGAGACCGGTGACGACTGATGAAGAGAGAAAGGCGGAAAATAGGCGTATTGATTTGCGTTTCACTATGATGCCACCTAAAGAATCATCGAGATAAAGGAGTTCCCAATGGAGACCTTACTAGAAACTCTTTCAAAGCTTAAAGAGAGTGGAATAATTCTGTCCGATTATACTCGCTTATCTACCAAGGAAATGTTTGTGCAGCCTATCGCTATTAACAGACTTATAAGAAGATTGGGAGATATTTCGGGAAAACCAGTCGCAGGTATTGATGTTAATAAACTGTATGGGAAGGTTACTGCTGCTGTAAAAGGGAAAAATAAAACGATTGAGTTTAGCCATAAAGAAGCCAGATGTTTTCCTGTATTGTTATCTATGGCAAAAGACAATAATGAGGTCATACGGTTTCTGCTTGATCATATTGACTTTCAGAAGTCCGCGTCTTTCCGGCGGGCGGTAAATGCATATTTCAATATCTATGCCGACAATAATATGGCAGTTAGTTCATTGGGAAAGAAAATCAGGGCGGCTTTGGCAAAGAATCATGACCTTATTCATGCAGTACCCTATTTAAGGGGACACGAGAATTTTTTATCCGAGAAAGGGCCATACTATCTGGCGGATTACATAACCGAAGGGGTTCTTGCATTTTTCAAAGATAATCCTTTATTCCCCAATTTTTTCCCCTGGACTTTATTTACTAAGAAATCTATTATATTAGCCTCAATTAAGAACAGCCAGAATGACACGCAGGAAATGAATTTGTTCAGAGAAATTGCTCATACCGATTCTTATAAGAATCTTGTCCCCCGTTTGGCAGAAAATGCTATTTTTGCAGTTGATAAAGGAAATGATATCCACTATCGTAATGAGTTGCTTTTTGAATTAAACAAGGCAATGGGGGATCCAAGAGATGATAACCAGGCATATCACTGGGCCGATGTAAATCCGAAGGCAGTGGAGATTTATCTCTATTGGCGAAAGAGAACAGACCTTGATTTGTTCTTTAATATTATCAGCCAGACAACGGTAAGAGACGTATCAGCTGATAAGATGTGGATTTATCGTAAAAGATTCTGGGAAAAATATTTAAGGGATATGAAATATACCCGTGTGGTACTAGGTCCTGAAGCAGAGAAAATTGCTAATCGTTTATATAGGAGTAAGATTCCCTCTTATGCGCGCCTTGAACGCTGCAGCCCGCTGCAGAGTCTATTCCTTTGCAGTATTGGAAACTATGTTTTCTTGGAAGTCAGCCACAATGGTTCAGTAAGAGTCTATCGAATGGGAGAAGCACCAATTCCCTTTTTTGAAAAAGCTGGGTATAGGCGGACATATAGTTATACCGATGTCACGCAGGCCAATTATGTTTACAAGAAAGCGCATCTTCATTCAGAAACTGATTCCTGGCAGAGTGCTTTGAGAAGATGGATTTTTGAACATTGTCGTGCGAATGGTATGTATTGAGTTGTGGCAGTCTTTTGGGTAAAGGGATTGCCTGATTAATAGGGGCTTGTAAAATGAATACATCTTGGAAGGTTACTGAATCAGGATATTCTTTTCAAAAGACAGATTCTGTGGATAAAGAAAAATGGGAATGGCTCACAGGTGAGCTTGAGATGTTATATTCGGAGGGTAAAGCCTTATATTTGGATTCTTGTTATGTAATCCCACATGATACGGCCTCGTCTTTTAGCGAAGGGAAAAGACATCTTTTAGGCCTGCCACCTGTATTTCCATATGATATCTATGTAACTTCCAATGGACGTATCGGCACATCAGGCTTCTCCTTTACCATCACGTACAGAGATAAGAATAATGAGCCAATTATCAATCCGGTCATCATCGGTTCCTATATTGAAATTCATAAAGTGGGGACGGGCATGTCGTTTATGTTCAATCATGCCCAGTATGATTTGGTTCGCGAGGTCATACATTTTAATAAAATGGTAGAGGAAGAAACCGATTCGAAAGAACTGGTTCCTTTAGGCTTGGAAATTATGGCTAAAGTCAAAAGCTATATTCAGGTAGCTGATGCAACAGCAGAGCCATATATCAAGAGCACTAAAATAATGGCTCCCGATGCACTCTCCGTTAAAGTAGAAAGCAATGGTGATGGAACCTACCGGGTTATGCCAGTACTCCTAAAAAAGAATATGAGCGGGGAGTATGAAGTTAATGGCGACTCTTTTTCGCGTGCTTATAATCGTAAATTTACTGCACAAAGACACTATCTGGGAGAAGATAAGGTTCAATATGTTTTCACTAAGAAACAGAAGGAGGGGTTGGCAAAAGTCAAGAAACTTGGCAAAGTCAATCAGGAAACAGCAGAAATTATACGAAAACAGCCGCAGAGTATTTTTACTGAAGACGTATTCAATTTTGATATAAATCTATATTCAGATCGCGTGCAGTGCATTGGTGATTATATACGGAAAACCAATCCATTTATGCTGAATGGATTGCATGGTCATTGGCTCCCGGATGAATCCGTTCAGCTTGAAGATGGAGAAGAGTTATCAGACACGGATGAATTAGAGATAACCAGAGATAATGTGTCAGAAATTCATGATTCTATTTTAGAGGCAATAAATAATCAAAAGGACTCATTTTCCTACCATGGGACAAAATATCTTATAACAGAGAAATTGATTGATACTGTTGATGCTGTTTTTGAACATGCGAATAAATATGCCAATGATAGTAAAAATGTGCCTGAGAATCCGGGTGATACCATAAAAAGTACAAAAAATATTCTTATCATCAAAGATAATACTGATGCTTTGGAATATGTAAATAATCAAGGCAAATCAAAAGATTCAGATCAAATGACTAAGTTATTATTTGCCGGGTTACGTCCTGAAATCCGATTATTTCCACATCAGATTGAAGGTGTTCGTCATTTGGCTAACTGTTGGCTGGAAGGACATCATGGTGCTTTATTGGCCGATGATATGGGACTTGGCAAAACATTGCAGGCTTATAGCTTTATTTCCGGAATGAAGAAATCATTGAAACATATGGAGTCGGTCCTCATTGTAGCACCGGTTTCCTTGTTGAAAAACTGGGAAGATGAATATCAGAAATTTGTTAAGCCTGACGTCTTTGATGGACTATGTCTGCTTTATGGAGAACACTTATCTAATTACAAGAAAGTGGAGCGAATTGCAAATAGCGAAGAACCTATCCTGACGTTGGATTTGGCAGGATTAACGGAAAATCATATCATACTGACAACCTATGAGACTTTACGCATGTATCAGTTGACCTTTGGGAAAATGAAATGGTCCGTTATGATTATTGATGAAGCACAAAAAATAAAAAATCCACAAAGTCTGGTTTCTATGGCTGTTCGTGGGATGAATTATGATTTTGGAATCGCCCTGACCGGTACGCCGGTAGAAAATACGTGGATTGATTTGTGGACTATCATGGATTTTGTGGCACCGGGTAAGATGCACAGCCAAAAAGAATTTACTTCCCATTATGTAAAAAGTTTACAAAATATTATAAAGACCGGTGGGAATGCTGATGCTATTGAAGGTTTGGGAATGGAACTTCGACGGGATTTAGATCCTCTTTTTATACGAAGGATGAAAAAAGATGTGGCAAAGTCTCTACCGCAGAAAGCAGTTTTCAAGGTAAAGGAAATCATGCCGCCTGTACAAAAGCAGGCATATGAATCAATTATTGCAAGAGCAAGATTAGCAAAAAGAACGAAAGGGAAAATAAATCCACTGCAAATTATTAACGATTTAAGAACATCATCGTTATTCCCTAATTTAGACAGAATGAATGAAGGATTATTCCTGAATTTGAGTGCAGAGGATTTCTTTATGTCATCAGCCCGTTTAAAAAGGATGCTGTATATTCTATACGCCATAAAAAGAAGAAATGAGAAGGTCATCATCTTTGTCACATTGCGATTAATGCAGCAAAAACTTAGGCGTGAGTTGAGTAAACTTTTCCAGATATACATACCGGTAGCTATTAATGGAACTGTGGAGGCAGAATCCAGACAAAAGATTGTGGATGAGTTTAATTCTGCCCAAGGCTTTCAAATCTTGATTCTATCGCCGGAAGCAGCAGGAGTTGGTTTGAATATTACAGGAGCTAATAATGTAATTCATTTGTCGCGCAGCTGGAATCCGGCAAAAGAAGACCAGGCTACGGATCGTGTATATCGCATTGGACAGAAAAGGGATGTGAACGTGTACATTCCGATTGCCTATGATTCGGCGCTAGGCGAAGGGGAATGTTTTGATGAGAAATTGGATAAATTGCTGGATTTCAAACGTTCTTTATCAGACGTAGCTCTTTTTCCGTCAGTGGAAACCCAGAAAGATCAAGAGTATCTTTTAGGCTGCGTCTTTAATCATGAGGATGGACCACAAAGTATCTCCTCGGCGGAATCATGGGATATGGATGAATTGGATAGAGTTAATGAAAAGACGTTTAAGAGTATATCGGCAAAACTTTTGCGGAATCTTGGATATGATGTCAGCGTTGCAAATCGGCGAGGTGTGGATTTAAAAGCAGATAGGAGTAATGGAGAAGTCCTGCTCGTACGCTGTGCACAATGCATATATCCAGATAAACTCAATATTGAGGACATCATAGGCATTGCGGATGCGGTAAAAAGGAAAAGTGATATTGGGGCTTTAGTTATTACCAATTCAACATCAATAGACCAACATATTACTAACTATGCAAGAAAAATGGATGTACAGATTTGGAATAGACAAACGTTAGAAAATCTGCTGAACATGCATCCCGTTTTGAAGTAAGTGGCTGAATTGCTCTGTGGCTGGCGGTAATAGTTATGGAATATATGTGGGCATTGACTAATGATGGAAGATGTACATTTTTAGCAAACCAAAGATTATCCCTTGCCGTATGCTATTAATGATATTTCGAAAGCAGGTATATCGCGGGCAGCTGGACTGTTTGAAACATCATTTGAGTCAAGGAGGCGCGTTATGGGGCATGGCATATTGTCAGGATGTCCATTTCATTTGACTAACAGTTGGTCAAACGATATCACTCTTTCATACTCTGAGCTTCATCGGTGGGAGAGTCAGAATTCCCGAAAGCGAAAGAAGAATCGAAAAGCGACGTCTGATTCTGCAAAGAAGAAAACACAAAAATCCGACTCTACTATTACAACAAAAAAAGCAAAAGTACCTACTACTTCTGGTGGCAAGAAACCTAGTGTGGAATTGTCCCGACTACAAAGAGCGAAATTCATTATGCCTGCAACATATAGGCAAGTTAGTGGGAATTTGGATACGGTTAAAAACGAATTGCAGAAGATGATTGATCGGCATCATGCGAAAGAGGCTTCTATGGAGGGATGGTGAACATAGCGATTTAAAGCAGGAAAAGCGACTGGAGCTAATTCCAGTCGCTTTTCCTGCTTTAACCTAAAATTAAGATCATAGGTGAAAATAAAGTTTCCTTTATGATATACAATTACTTTCTCAATATTAGGTTCTGTCATAGTAGTGAGTATAACAGGGACTTGCCCGGGATTCGGGATTTCCTTATTCTTTACTGGAGGGGGTCCATCCGGGCGGGAGGCTGGCTTTGGAGCCCAGGGCGGTGACGGGGGAGTTGTATCCTTCGGTACCGGCGCCGGGGCGGCCGGTGGGGTAGTAGACGATGCGGGAGGGATCTTCCCGGTCCACGGAGTAAATGTGGTCGGCGTCTTTTTTCTGCTTATCTGCCAGGGCGAAGGGGCGGTTCAGGGGCAGCTTGGAGCGGGCCATTTCTGTTTTTCTTGTCTGCTTCAGCAGCCATTCGTAGCAGGCCGGTGTGCCGTGGCCGTAGAACCAGGCGGACATATGGCTGACGCTGCCGGTGAGGACGGTATGGTAGATGCCTGTTTCATTGGGCCTTGCGGTGAGGCGGCGGATGGATGCGTTCCGTTTCCTGGCGGTGGTGGTGCTGTCGAGGAGGAGTTCTTCCCGGGGGATGGTCAGGCCGGCGAGGTCCTGATAGAGTACCCGGTATTCCGTATTTTCCTGGGCCGTATTGAGGTAGAGGATGTTGTCATCGGAAACCATGTAGAGCCAGTTGTTGTAGTTCACCGGATTTCCGTGGCTGTCTTTCTGCCATACGATGGTGCCGTCGGCAGGCATGTTGTAGTAGGCGGTGCCGTTGAAGGGGTAGTCTTTGTTGAAGTTGTTGCCCCATTTGCAGCTCATGGGCAGGAGGGCGGCGAAATAGTTGTCCCGCTGGGCTGCCATGGCCATGATGGTCATGCCGCCCATGGACTGGCCGCTGCCGTAGATGCGGTCGGGATCGATGTGGTACTGGCGGGTGAGGTGATCCATGAGCTGCCAGATGGCGAGTTCGGCGCAGCTCAGGGTCCAGTTGTCCCTGGCCATGCGGAGCTCATAGTGGGGATGGGCTTCGTCCATGGCGTAAAATTCCGGAATGGCGGGGCATACTACGATGACGCCGTCCAGGCCGTTTTTTCTGGCGAGGTTCTGGAAATCTTCGGAAGCGTAGTTGGAGGCGGCCTGGGATTCGGTGAGGGTGAGGCGGGGGTCAGCGCTCATGGAGCCGGCGTCATGAATGTACAGGAGCAGGCCGTAGGTTTTATGGGGGTCATAGTCTTTTGGCACGTAGAGGGCGTAGGGCAGGTCCAGGTCCCAGTACCGGCCATTGGCTTCGTCGAAGCAGTGGACGGCATGGAAGGCGGTGCCGTTTTCCAGTGTATGGAGCTGGTATCCTTCGATGCCCCGGATATGGTAGGAGCCTTCTTTGGCGTAGTTGTAATATTCCGGTGCCCTGGGCTTTCCGGTCTGGGGGTCATAGCCTACGTAGGTTTCTTTCGTGTAGTTGGTGATGGCTTCATCGGATGGGAGGATGATGCCCTTTTCCGCCCGGATGGCTTTCTTCTGGGTTACGCCGGCGTACATGGTAATGGCATAGGACCGGGGGAACCGTCCGGTCTGGTAGTCCGTATTCACTTCGATGATGACGTAGGAGCCCGAGGAGGTGCCGCCTTTGGCGTCCATTTCCGGCTTGTCATTGACATAGACTTTTTTGATTTGACCGGGGCCTTTTCCCTGGGTCAGGTCTTCTTGGCGAAGGGTGGTGCCGTAATCATCAATGGAGTAGGTGTCTGTACCCACGGATGAGGCAGGAATGGCCCGGTCGTAGGACAGAATGACGGCCTGCAGCTTGGAACCGTCGGTATCCACAAAGCCGGCGGCTTCCATGTGTTTCACTGCGTTTTTGGCAGTGGTCACAAAAGAAAGGGCGCCTGCATCTTGAACGGCAGATGCAGCAGCATTTGATGCATACACCCCGGCAGGCGCGGATACCATGGCCAGCGAGACGGCGGCCAGTAAGGAAAGAATGACTCTGTTTTTACGTTTCATGAAAATGCCCCTATCTGACATGAACAGGCTATGCGGCGGCATAGCTTTGCTTTTTGAAATGAAATAAAAAATCACGCTTCCTTCATGCATGTATCTTAGATTCTCCACAAACCAAAATACAGAAAGGTGGTACGTGATACAGTCATTATACATCAAAGGGGCTGAAGTTTAAAGGTGACGGAAGATATTGACTTTGAGGAAGTTTATTGGGGACAAGCCCCTATGGGGCTTGAGGGTTGACGGCCCTTCGGGCCGAAGGTTCTTAAGGGGCTTAAGTTTGACGCGCCTTTGGCGTGCACAGCGAACATGATTTGAAGGAGCAAAGCGACGCACAAATCATAGTGAGTCGTTTCCCCTTTAGGGGCGAGGGTTGTTGTAGGGCGCCTTTAAATTATAGAAGGCGCCAGTTTGTATAAAACCATACAACCGCCCTGCGGGCGTCGGAAATGCACCCCTTTTGGTGGCTGGCGCCACCACCTTCCCCCCGGCGGGGGGGGACTTTATTCTTCGCTATGCGTTGAGTGAAGGGATTGCTTTGCGGAACTTTATTCTGCCCCTGTGCACATCCTGCATAGGATGTGCAAGTCGGTCAAAGTAGGCCCTTAGCCTGCCCATAAAAGGGCCTTCCTTTCGATTGACCGACCGAACTGCGGGGAAAGTCCGGCGAAGCCGGATAGTGGGAGGCGAGCGCAGCGAGCCAATCAGCAGAATTCCTATCATAGCGTATGATACAAAAAGGTAAATCCGTAACGCTGATTTTATACTCATCGCCCGATAGGGCGATACCACAACCCTCGGCCCGAAGGGCCGTCAAACTTAAGAACCCTTGGGCCCGAAAGGGCCCATCAATCCTAAGAACCTTTCCCTTCACAACCCTCGGGCCAAAGGCCCCGTCAACCCTCACGCCGAAGGCGTGTCAAATCCCTTTGAACCCTCTGCCTCTTTATCATATAATATGTACAAGAGTATGGATGAGGCACTGTTTTTGTGTAAGGAGATTTTAATTTTTCTACCCTATTGAAAAAACGGTGCTGTTTCTATATGATTATAGAGATAACTATTTTGATGTTATGAATTAGGAGGCCGGCATGAGCGCGATTTCACTACAAGGTCGTTCGGTTCTCGCCTTAGCTGATTTTTCAGCGGAGGAGATTGAACGGATCCTTCAAGTAGCAGCACAGATGAAAAAGATTGTTTTGTCTGACAACAAGAAGAGAGATTTCCTCAAAGGGAAATCCATGGTGACAGTGTTTTCCGAAGCATCTACCAGAACACGCAGTTCTTTCGAGCTTGCCGGTAAATATTTGGGAGCCGATGTGATCAATATTACAAAGAGCGGCAGCTCGATGACGAAAGGTGAAAGCATGCGAGATACATTGCTTACCGTTTCCGCAATGGGAGTGGATGCAGTGATTATTCGTGATTCGTCAGAGGGTGCCGCTCTTTTTGCATCCAAAGTGATGAGCCCGAAGGTGAAGGTGCCGGTGGTGCTGAATGCCGGCGACGGGGCCCATGCCCATCCCAGCCAGGCGCTTCTGGAGCTCTTTACGCTGAAGGAAGCGGGGAAGAATATCAAGGGCATGAAATATGTGATTATCGGCGATATTCTTCATTCCCGGGTGGCCCGGAGCGATATCGTGGGATTTACGAAGCTGGGTGCCGAGGTGCATCTGGTGGGACCCCGTACGCTGGTGCCAAAGGAACTGGAGGCCATGGGATGCATTGTGGATGATGATCTGGAAACGGCGCTGAAGGATGCGGATGCTATCAATATTCTCCGTATCCAGCTGGAAAGGGCGGCTGCCGGTTTCATTCCTACCACCCGCGAGTATGCCCGTCTCTTTGGCATCAACAAGAAGCGGCTGGCTCTGTGCAAGCCGGATGTGGCGGTGATTCACCCCGGTCCCATGAACAGGGGCATCGAAATCGGTTATGATGTGGCTTATGATGAGAAGTCCTGGATCCAGGAGGAAGTGCGCAACGGCGTGGCTGTGCGTATGGCTCTGGAGTATTTGACACTGACGGAGGGTAAAGACATTGATGCTCTTAATTAAAAACGGAACCATTGTAAATCCCGCAGAAAAGCAGCATGAAGTGGGAGATATCCTCGTAGAGAATGGAAAGATTCAGAAAATAGCAAAGGAAATCCCCGTCCCGGAAAGTGATGTGGAAGTGTTTGACGCTAAGGGCCTGGTGGTAACGCCGGGGCTCATTGATATGCATGTGCATCTCCGCGAACCGGGGCAGGAAGCGAAGGAAGATATCCATACAGGCACTGAGGCGGCTGCTGCCGGCGGGATCACCCGGGTGGCTACCATGGCCAATACGAAGCCTGTCATCGATAATTCCGCCGTTCTTCGGGATGTGCAGAAGCGGGCAGAAGATGTGGGCGTGGTGAAGGTAAGCGTTATCGGTTCCATTTCCAAAAATCTGGAAGGAAAGCAGCTCTCTGAAATGGGAGATATGGCAGCCGACGGGGCTGTGGCTTTCTCCGATGACGGCCATTATGTGGAAAATGCCAATTTCATGCGCCGGGCCATGGAGTATGCAGATATGCTCCATAAAATGGTGATTGACCACGCCGAAGACATGACCATGTGCGGCGGCGGTTTCATGAATGAAGGCAAAGTATCCTATGCCATGGGCGTCACCGGACGTCCGGCGG
This sequence comes from Dialister succinatiphilus YIT 11850, assembly GCF_000242435.1. GTDB lineage: Bacteria > Bacillota > Negativicutes > Veillonellales > Dialisteraceae > Dialister > Dialister succinatiphilus. The sequence continues at coordinate 205,586 of NZ_JH591187.1, forward strand.
CAGGGGAGGATATTGCGGTAGCCCGGGATCTGCTCCTTTCCGAGCTTACAGGCTGCCATATCCATATCGCCCATGTGTCCAGCAAAAAGGCGGTGGACCTCATCAGGGAAGCGAAGAGGAAGGGCGTGAACTGCTCTACGGAAGTGACGGCCCAGCATCTTTATTTCACTGATGAATGGCTGAAGGACTATGATACGGCTTTCAAGATGGCTCCCCCTATCCGCAGTGAAGAGGACCGGCAGGCGCTGATCGAAGGGCTGCGGGACGGCACCATCGATGCCATCATGACGGACCATGCGCCTCACTGCAATGAGGAAAAGAATGTGCCCTTCAACTGCGCACCCAACGGCATTGCGGGGCTGGAAACGTCTCTGGCTTCCACGCTGACCGTACTTTATCACCAGCAGGGCTTTACGCTGGACCGCATTGTGGAGCTCATGAGCGTGAACCCTGCCAGGCTTCTGGGCGTGGAAGGCGGCGTGCTGAGGGAAGGCGCTCCTGCAGATATTACTGTATTTGATCCGGAGAAGGAGTGGACGGTGCATGGGGAAGACCTCTACACCAAGTCTCTCTTTACTCCCTATGAAAATATTACCCTGAAAGGAAAGGCAGTCCTCACCGTGGTGGATGGGGAAGTGGTTATGAAAGAAGGAAAGGTGCTCAAATGAAAGGCCTCTTGATTTTGGAAAACGGCGCCCGTTTCGAAGGGGACCTTCTGGGAACGGTGGAAGGTCTGGGAGAACTGGTTTTCAATACGGGCATGACAGGATACCAGGAATGTTTCACGGATCCCTCCTATGAAGGACAGATACTGACCCTGACTTATCCATTAATCGGCAACTACGGCGCCAACGACCTGTTCATGCAGAACAGGAAACCCGCCGCTGCCGGCTATGTGCTGGACCAGATTGCAGACCATCCCAGCAACTGGGAATGCAAAGAAAAGATTACCGATTTCATCGAAAGATACCATGTACCCTGCCTGTACAATGTGGACACCCGGGCGGTGACCCGCATGGTCCGCACCCAGGGCGTCATGAAGGCCATCATCGTCAGTGCCGACAGAAGCGAGGAATTCATTCAGGCCGAGTTGGCAAAGCCTCTCCACCGGGACCAGGTGGAACGGGTGACTACGGCCTATCCCTATACTTATGGAAATGGGAAATACCAGGTGTCCCTTCTGGACTGCGGTCTCAAGAAGAATATCCTGGTGAGCCTGGCAGCCAATGACTGCACGGTCCACGTATTTCCTGCCCATACATCGGCTGAAGAGCTGCTGGCCGGCAATCCCGACGGCATTTTCCTCTCTCCCGGACCGGGGGATCCCAAGGATGTGCCCTATGTGGTGGATACGGTGAAGAAGCTCATCGGTAAGCGCCCCATTTTCGGCATCTGCCTGGGCATCCAGATGCTGGCCACCGCTCTTGGCGGCCACACCTTCAAGCTGCCTTTCGGCCATCGCGGCTCCAACCATCCGGTGAAGGATCTGCGCACCGGAAGGGTGTACATTACCAGTCAGAACCACGGCTACGCCATTTCCGATGAAGGCCTTCCGGACTCCATCGTAGTGACCCACCGCAGCGTGAACGACGGTACCATCGAAGGCATCCGCCACAAGACCCTGCCTATCCAGGCCGTGCAGTACCATCCGGAAGCATCTCCGGGACCGAAGGATAATTTCTATCTCTTTGCTGAATTTACCAAGGCCATGGAGGAATTTAAAAAATGATTAATAAAGACGTGAAGAAAGTCCTTGTCATCGGTTCCGGCCCCATCGTCATCGGCCAGGCAGCGGAATTTGACTACGCCGGCACCCAGGCCTGCCGCTCCCTTCGGGAAGAAGGGGTGGAAGTGGTCCTGGTAAACAGCAATCCTTCCACCATTATGACGGACGTGGACATTGCTGACCGGGTCTACATCGAACCGATTACCCTGCCTTTTGTGACGGAAGTCATTAAGAAAGAAAGACCGGATGCCCTGCTGGCTACCCTGGGCGGCCAGGTGGGCCTCAACATGGCAGTGCAGCTCTCCGAAGCAGGAGTGCTGGAAAAATACAACGTGAAGCTTCTGGGCTCCTCCCTCCATGCCATCAAACATGCGGAGGACCGGGAACTTTTCAAGGAAGCCATGGAAGAAATCCATCAGCCCGTACCGGAATCGGAAATTTTTGAAGAACTGGAACCGGCCGTGGCTTTTGCCGATAAAATCGGCTACCCTGTCATCATCCGTCCTGCCTATACCCTGGGCGGCACCGGCGGCGGCATTGCCCATGACCGGTATGAAATGGAAGAAATCGCCAACCGCGGCATCAAGCTGTCTCCTATTAACCAGATCCTGGTGGAACGGTCCATTGCAGGCTGGAAGGAAGTGGAGTTTGAAGTCATGCGGGACAGCGCCGACAACTGCATCATTGTCTGCGCCATGGAAAACATCGACCCCGTAGGCGTCCATACCGGCGACTCCATCGTGGTGGCCCCCACCCAGACCCTGACCGACGGCCAGTACCAGATGCTCCGCACCGCCTCCATCAATATCATCCGCTACCTCCAGATCGAAGGGGGCTGCAACGTGCAGTACGGCCTGGATACCAAGACGAACCAGTACTATGTGATCGAAGTAAATCCCCGCGTGAGCCGTTCCTCTGCCCTGGCATCCAAAGCCACCGGCTACCCCATTGCCAAAGTGGCAGCCAAGGTAGCCCTGGGCATGCACCTGGATGAAATCACCAATGCCATTACAGGCAATACGAAAGCCTGCTTCGAACCGTCCATTGACTATGTGGTCTGCAAATTCCCCCGCTGGCCTTTCGAAAAATTCACCCTGGCGGACCGTGAAATAGGCACCCAGATGAAGGCCACCGGCGAAGTGATGGCCCTGGACCGCACCCTGGAAGGGGCACTCCTCAAGGCACTCCGGTCCCTGGAAGTGGGAGAGGGGTATCTGCACCTCAAGAAACTGGACAGCCAGTCCCTCTACGATATCCGCTGTCTTTTGAAGCGCATCGACAATGAAAGAATCTTCGTAGTGGCCGAAGCCCTCCGCCGCGGCATTGAACCGGAAGAAATCAACCGCATTACCCGCATCGACCTCTTCTTCATCTATAAAATCCAGAATATCATCAAAATGGAAAGACGCCTCCTGAAGGAAGGCCTCACCGAAGACACCCTGAAAGCGGCCAAACGGATTCAGATGCCTGATGAAGCCATCGCCCACTTTGCAGAAGTGACGGTCAAGGAAGTGGAAAATTTCAAAAAGAAACTGGCTTTCCACCCCGATTTCAAAATGGTAGATACCTGCGCCGCTGAATTTGAAGCCCACACTCCGTACTATTACTCCACCTACGGCGCGGAAGATGAAGTGAAACCCCAGGGCAAAGGCTCTGTAGTGGTCTTCGGCTCCGGCCCCATCCGCATCGGCCAGGGCATCGAATTCGACTACTGCTCCGTCCATGCCTCCTGGGCTTTGAAAAAGGCGGGAAAGAAATCCATCGTCATCAACAACAACCCGGAAACCGTATCCACCGACTTTGATACCTCCGACTCCCTCTATTTCGAACCCCTCACAGAGCAGGACGTGATGGAAGTCATTGAAAAGGAAAAACCGGAAGGCGTAATCTGCCAGTTCGGCGGCCAGACCGCCATCAACCTGGCCACCCCCATGGCCAAGAGAGGCATCCGCATCATCGGTTCCTCCAATGAATCCATCGACATGGCAGAAGACAGAGAACGGTTCGACACCCTCTGCGGCCAGCTGGGCATCCCCCGTCCGAAGGGCTGCCTGGTGGAAAGCGTGGAAGAAGCCATGCAGAAAACAGCAGAGCTGGAATACCCCCTCATCGTACGCCCCAGCTACGTATTGGGCGGTCGGGCCATGCAGATCGTCTATGACCAGGCAGAGCTTCGCCAGTACCTGAAAGAAGCGGTGGTGGCATCCCATGAACACCCCGTCCTCATCGACCAGTACATGGTGGGCCGTGAAGTGGAAATCGACGCCATCTCCGACGGCGTGGACGTATGCATCCCGGGCATCATGGAACAGATCGAACGCTCCGGCGTCCACTCCGGCGACTCCATTGCCGTGTACCCGCCCCAGCACCTGTCTGCCGAAGTCATCGACACCCTGACGAAGTACACGAAAGACATTGCCTGCGCCATGAACGTCAAAGGCCTGGTAAACATCCAGTTCATCGTGGTAGGGGGCAAAGTCTACGTCATCGAAGTGAACCCCCGCGCCAGCCGTACCGTGCCCTTCATGAGCAAGATTACCGGCATCAACATGGTGGAATACGCCACCCGCGTGGCCCTGGGCGAACCGCTCCATACCCTGGGCCTGCCCCTGGGACTGGTACCGCCGAAGAACTACGTGGCCATCAAGGCACCGGTCTTCTCCTTCTCCAAACTGGGACTGGTAGAAATCAAGCTGGGACCGGAAATGAAATCCACCGGTGAAGTCATGGGTATCGGCCACACCTACCAGGAAGCCCTCTACAAGGCCGTAGTGGCAGCCAACCTCATGGTTCCCGCCGGCGCCAATGTGCTCATCACCGTCAGCGACCGGGATAAACCGGAAACCGCGGAACTGGCAAAAGGCTTCGTAGACCTGGGCTACCACCTCATCTGCACCTCCGGCACCGGTTCCTATTTCCAGAGCCTCGGCATCCCCGTGGAAATCATCAAGAAGATTCACGAAAAAGGGGAAAACTGCGAAAAGTATCTGAAATCAGGCAAAGTGGATATGGTGCTGAATACCATTTCCTACGGCAGCCAGATCGAGCAGGAAGGATATGACCTGCGCCGCATTGCGGTGGAACTGGCCATCCCCTGCATTACCTCCCTGGATACGGCCAAGGAAGTGCTCCGCGTCATGGCCTCCACCGGCGGCGCCGAACACCATGTAGAAGCCATCCAGGACTATGTGAAGGAGTAATACCATGTCAGGTTTTGTAGAAAAAGGAATCATCCGGGTCCATAACCATGTGGGCCCTGATATCTGGCTCATGCAGATCGAACTGCCCCGCATCGCCAAAGAAGCGAAACCGGGCCAGTTCGTCCATGTGAAAGTGAACGACCCCCGCTATATCCTGCGCCGTCCCATTTCCATTGCCGGCACCGATGCAGGCAGAGGCATCGTGGAAATCATCTACCGCATTGTGGGAAAAGGCACAGAAGCCATGTCCCATCTGAAAGTGGGGGACACCCTGGACTGCCTGGGACCCCTGGGCACCTCCTTTGATATGGACAAGGACCATATCGTGGGCATCGGCGGCGGCGTAGGCATCGCCCCCATCCTCTTCATGGCCCGCGCCTCCCGGGAAGGCCAGATGACCGTAGTCATCGGCGGCAGAAATAAAGAAGAAGTCTTCTGGAAAGACCTCTTCCCCAAAAAAGTAAGACAGATGATCGTCACCACCGACGATGGCTCCTACGGCATCAAAGGCTTCTCCGTGTCCGTGCTGCCCAAACTCTTCGCTGAAGAAAAAGTGGACGAAGCCTGCGTCTGCGGCCCCGGCATCATGATGAGAACCGCCGCAGAAATGGCCAAAGAAGCCGGCGTTTTCTGCGAAGTTTCCATGGAAAGACGCATGGGCTGCGGCATCGGCACCTGCCTTGGCTGCGTATGCGACAGGAAAGACGGCAAAGGCCACTACAAAGTCTGCGCCGACGGTCCTGTATTCAATGCAGAGGAGGTGGTCTTATGAGCAGCCTTACAGTAAACTATCTGGGCATCCCCATGGCCAGCCCCGTCATCGGCGCTTCCGGCACCGTAGGCTATGGATTGGAACTTCATGACTACATCGATATGAAAAAAATCGGCGCCCTCTCCGGCAAAGGCCTGGCGCCCACACCCTGGAAAGGAAACGAAGGCGTCCGGGTGGCCGAAACCACCTCGGGCATGCTGAACTGCATCGGCCTTGAAAACCCCGGCGCCCCCTGGTTCATCGACCACTACCTGCCGGAAGTCAGGAAACTTCCCACAGTCTTCATCGCCAACATGGTGGGAAAGAGCGTGGAAGAATACGCCGAATGCGCCAGAATGCTCACCGTCCCCGGCATTTCCGCCCTGGAAGTGAACATCTCCTGCCCCAACGTCAAAGAAGGCGGCGCCGCCTTCGGCACCGACCCTGCCCAGGCAGCTGCCGTCACCAGAGCCGTCAAGGATGCCACCACCCTGCCGGTGATTGTGAAACTGTCACCAAACGTCACCGACATCGTCTCCATTGCCAAAGCCGTGGAAGACGCAGGAGCTGACAGCATCTCCCTCATCAACACACTCCTTGGCATCGCCATCGACACCCGCACCCGCCGCCCCATCCTGGGCAACATCACCGGCGGCCTCTCCGGCCCCGCCATCAAACCCGTGGCCCTCCGCATGGTATGGCAGACAGCCAAAGCCGTAAAAATCCCCGTCTGCGGCTTAGGCGGCATCATGACCGGCGAAGACGCCATCGAATTCATGATGGCTGGCGCCAGCACCGTGCAGGTAGGCACCGCCAACCTGGCCGATCCCACAGCCATGGAACGCATCGTGAACGAAATGGACGAATGGTGCGATAAAAATAACGTAAAAGACATTAACGAAATCGTGGGAACACTGAAAGACTGAAAAAAGCAGCGGCCAGGCCGCTGCTTTTTTCCTTCACACTTGCCTCCCCCATCTATGGGGGAGGGGGACCGCGTAAGCGGTGGAAGGGGTTTTTTATGGACACGCCCTTTGGGGCGTGAGGGTTCTAAAGTTTGACGGGGCTGTGGCCCCGAGGGTTCTTAAGTTTGACAGCGGCTATGCCGCTGAGGGTTGTGGAGGGCGCCTCTAAATTTATAAAAGGCGCCAGTTTGTATAAAACCTTTACAACCGCCCTGCGGGCGTTGGAAAACAGGCCAACTGCCCTGCGGGCAAGGGAAAGCCACCGGAGGTGGCTGATTACCGTAGTGTTTTTCATGCCCTATGACACAGAAAGGTAAATCCCATAACGTTCTTGCGTCCCCTTTAGGGGAAGAGGGCCACGAAGTGGCGAAGGGTGTGCAAGCGAACTGGATTCATAGGGGAGCCTCGCGACCCGCGAATCCAGTGAGACGCCATCCAGCGAAGTCGGTGTGTACGAGGGTAAGAATGATTATGATGCTCGATGTGGACGTGACCGCCGAAAGGCGGCATTATAATACTCATCGCCCGAGAGGGCGATACCACAACCCTCGGCCTGAAAGGCCGTCAAACTTAAGAACCCTCCGGCCGTCAGGCCGGTCAATCCTAAGAACCTTTCCCTCTGAACCTTTTGAACCCTCTGAACCTTTTGAACCCTCACGCCGCAGGCGTGTCCAATATCAATCCTAAGAACCCTCCAAACCATAACCTGCAAACTATACAATCCATAAATACAAAAGTATTTGACACACTATAGCCCCACCATGCATTTTCATTCACTTTGCTCTGACCAATACCCTGGAATCAATACATGTGAACGAATATTTTATAGGATATGTATGCTATGAAATATATGAATGACGATTCAAGTGAGAAAACAAACTTTGTCAAAGAAATATTGGATAATGGGGTATAAAAGATATATATTATAGACATAAGAGATATGTGTGTATCAACATAGAAAATATGTTGATGGCCCGCAGAGAAGCGGGTACTTTTTATGGAGGCAGAATAAACAATGAAAGAACAGCAGGTTGAAAACGAAGTTGTAGTAGAAGAAGAAAAACAGGAAGAAGTATGCTGGGCATTACTGGAACTGGCATCCATGAATAAACATTAATTTCCATCGACCTGCTGCCGCAAGGCAGCTTTTTTTATTGGCGATATGGACACGCCCTGTCGGGCGTGAGGGTTGACGGCCCGCTGGGCCGAAGGTTCTTAAGGGGCTTAAGTTTGACGCGCCTTTGGCGCGAGGGTTGTGGTGGGGCGCCTCTAAATTATAGAAGGCGCCCTCTTATGAAAAAACCTTCACAACCGCCCTTTCGGGCGAGGGAGATCCCCCTTTGGTGGCTGGCGCCACCACCTTGCCCGGTGGGAAGCATGTCACTGGATTCGCGGGTCGCCTACAGCTCCCCTATGAATCCAGTTCCTTTGCCACCCCCGCTTCGTGGTGGCACTATAAAGCCCCGCTATGCTGTGAGCTGCTTATGAAAGGATTGCTTTTCAGAGCTTTATTCTGCCCCCGCTTGCGGGGGAAGTCCGGCACAGCCGGATAGGGGGTGTATCTGCCGAAGGCAGATAATTCAGCAGAATGGTTATTTTGCCATATGATGCGGATAGGTTAATCCGTAACGCTGACTTCATAAGCATTGCCCGAAGGGCAATCCGCAACCCTCGGCCCGAAGGGCCGTCAAACTTAAGAACCCTCCGGCCGTCAGGCCGGTCAATCCTAAGAACCTTTCCCTCTGAACCTTCACGCCGCAGGCACCCCCAAAGGGCGCGTCCAAACCATTGACATCTTCCCATGGCAGCCTTACAATAAGAATACTAACTAATGCTTATATTTACCGGTCAGTGGGAAGTTCCCCGAGCCTGGTGCAATATAATAAATCCATGAAAACGGGATGAACTTTCATTTCGCTTTCCAGAAGTAAAGGAGAGATTTTTATGGCAATTCGTTTTTCCGATGTACTTGCAAGTATGAAAGGTTCCGACCTGGGTCCTCTTCTGGCCCTCACAGCACAGCCGGACATTATTTCCTTTGCCGGCGGACTTCCTGCACCGCAGACATTCCCGCTGAAGGAACTGACTGAAGTAGCCATTAAAGTAAGAGAAGAAGATGGCGCCGGTGCTATGCAGTACGGCCCCTCCCTTGGCTTCATGGGACTTCGTCAGGCCATTGCCGACCGCATGAACCGCATGTACCAGCCCATGGGCATGTACAAAGTAGACCCGAAGAACATTATGATTGTCACCGGTTCCCAGCAGGGCCTCGATATTACGGGCCGTGTATTCCTGAACAAAGGCGACGTAGTTGTCTGCGAAAGCCCGACATATCTGGGCGCTATCGGTGCTTTTGATTTCGAACAGCCAAATTACGTAGAAATCCCCACCGACGATGACGGCATCATTCCGGAAGAACTGGAAAAAGTACTGTCCACCAATGACAAAGTAAAATTCATTTACGTCATTCCGAACTACCAGAACCCCAGCGGCCGCTGCATGAGCTTGGAACGCCGTAAGAAATTCATGGAAATCGTAACCAAGTACGAAATCCCTGTATTCGAAGACAACCCCTACGGCGACCTCCGCTTCGAAGGCGAAGAAATCGCTCCTCTCATCACCATGGATCCGAAACACCTGGTTATGTACTCCGGCACCTTCTCCAAGACCCTGGCTCCCGGCATGAGACTGGCATGGATGGTTCTGAATGATGAACTGCTGCCGAAATTTGACCTCGTCAAAGGCTCCACCGACCTTGCCACACCGTCTGTTACCCAGCGTGAAGCAGCTATGTACATGACAAACTACGATTTCGATGGACATATCAGAGAAAACTGCAAACTCTACGGCCATCGCCGTGATGTGATGTGCAACGCCATCAAGAAATACTTCCCCTCTGACGTAAAATGCACCTATCCCCATGGCGGCCTCTTCCTGTGGGTAGAACTCCCCGAAGGCTGCAATGCTCGTGACCTCTTCAAATACGCTCTGGAAAGAAAAGTAGCCTACGTACCAGGCGACTCCTTCTTCCCCCAGACCAAGAAGAAGAACTACTTCCGTCTCAACTTCTCCTACAACGATGACGACGTTATCGAAGAAGGCGTAAAGAGACTGGCTGATGCCCTCAAGGCTTATCTGGCTGACCAGAAATAACACATAAAAAAAGAAGCTGCTCCGGCGGCTTCTTTTTTTGTGGGGAAATTGGTAGTATAGTAGAAAATAGACAAGCCCCTTTGGGGCTTGAGGGTTCAGGCGCCTTTCGGCGCCCGGGTTCAAAAGGTTCAGAGGGTTCAAAGGGTGGTGGTAGGCGGCTGCGCCGCCAGTTTGTATAAAACCATACAACCGCCCTGGCGGGCGAAGGCAAAACATGCAAACCGCCCTGGGGGCGTTGGAAATGCACCCCTATCCCTGCCTGCGGCGGTACTTCCCCCGGAGGGGGAAGTACTAGCGATACTATGCCTTGAGATACTTATGAAATGATTGCTTCTCGGCGGGGTATAGTCCCACCGCACAGCGGGGGGAAGG
>NZ_JH591187.1:215852-246904 GCF_000242435.1 Dialister succinatiphilus YIT 11850
ATAGAGCAAACCTCCCCCTCCGGGGGAGGTGCCGTAGGCAGAAGGGGTGCATTTCCACGGGCGAAGCCCGGTTGTTTGGTTTTTCCGCCGTCAGGTGGCTATAAACTGCGGCGACAGCCGTTTCCACAACCCTCGGGGCCAAAGGCCCCGTCAAACTTAAGAACCCTTGGGCCGAAGGCCCATCCATCTTAAGAACCTTTCCCTCTGAACCCTCTGAACCTTTTGAACCCTAACACCGCAGGTGTGTCCAAAGCAAAGGAGTTGCATCACATGACATACATAAAACCCATAGCCCTGGCGGCAGCCCTGCTGGCGGCTCTTACCATTTCCTTCCCGGCGGAAGCGAAGTCCGATACCCTGTCCTCTGCAGAAGAAGCGGTGGAGGAGGGGAAGATTTCAGATAAGGACCTGGATCTTCTCTTCCAGCAGCTGAAAGAGGCTTACAGGAAGGGCGGGAATGACAGCAGCTTCGACTGGAAAGGCATGAGCAGCGTCATTCTGGGCGAAATCCTGAAGTCCGATGATGTACAGAAAAATAAGAAACTGAAAGATATCCTGGATATTCTGACCGGCGGCAGCAGCCCCAAAGAAGAGCCGGCACCGGAAGAACAGGGACCTGACCGCACCCTGGATGCCGAAGTGCGGCCCAATGACGGGATTCGCAGGGCCGTCATTTCCGCTTTCGACATTCCCAAAAAGGACTGGAAAACCACCCACTACTCCTACAACTTCATGGACCTTGACCACGACGGGAAAATGGAAGCCCTGGTCCTCGTGCAGGGCCCTTATACCAGTGGCACCGGCGGAGACACCCTCCTGATTCTGAAAGAAAAGGACCAGGACTGGGAAAAAGATCAGGCCATCTCTGTCATCCACGCCCCTATTCTGGTAGCGGCGCCGGGCGAACTGCACCTTCCCTCAGACCGCAAAATCCTTATCTTCAAACGAAGCGGCGGTGGAGCCAAAGAAGCCTACGCAGCCCTGACCAGCAAAGACGGGACATATTGTACCGCCGCAGAAGCGGAAGAAGTGAAGGACCAGGAAATCCACGGCACTCTGCTCCTGGTCCAGAAAGACCCGGCTCCTACGCTTGAAGAAAAAGAAAAATAGAAAGAAAAAGCACTGCCCTTCGGGGTGGTGCTTTTTTTATGGACGCTATGGACAAGCCCTGACGGGCTTGAGGGTTCTAAAGTTTTACGGGGCTGTGGCCCCGAGGGTTCTTAAGTTTGACAGCGGCTATGCTGCTGAGGGTTGTGGAGGACGCCTCTAAATTTATAGAAGGCGCCAGTTCGTATAAAACCTTTACAACCGCCCTGCGGGCGAGGAAAAGGCATTCCCCCTTGCCCGCTGCGCGGGACTTCCCCCGCAAGCGGTGGCAGAACAAAGCTCCGTGAGGCAATTTTTTCATAAGTGACTCTAAGTTTAGCATGGGTTGTAGTGCCCCCGCTTGCGGGGGAAAGGTGGTGGCGCAGCCACCAAAGGGGGGCGAGCGCAGCGAGCCAGTCAGCAGAATTGTTTTCAAGCCCTATGACACCGAAAGCAAACCCCGTAACGTTCTTGCGTCCCCTTTAGGGGAAGAGGGCCACGAAGTGGCGAAGGGGTGTACGAGGGTAAGAATGATTATGATACTCGATATGGACGTGACCGCCGAAAGGCGGCATTATAATACTCATCGCCCCCCCTAAAGGGGAAACGACTCACTACATTTTGTGCACCGCTTCGCTCGGGGGGCCGCCGATTGGCGGTCAGGACCGCGATGGAGCATCCTATCGGTGCTCTGCCCCGTACACCCTTTCCCGCTTCGCGGGACTTCCCCTCAAGGGGAAACGAGAAAATAGGTGGCACTGGATATTGTGTCACACATGACACAGAAAGCCAATCCCGTAACGCTGACTTCATAAGCATTGCCCGAAGGGCAATCCGCAACCCTCGGCCCGAAGGGCCGTCAAACTTAAGAACCCTTGGGCCCGAAAGGGCCCATCAATCCTAAGAACCTTTTTCCGCAACCCTTCTACACAACCTGCCGCCATCAGGCGGCCACAACCCTCGGGACGAAGTCCCGTCAACCCTCACACCGAAGGTGTGTCCAAGGCCCATCAATCTTAAGCCCCCCTTCGAAACATTTATCCGACATAAACTTAATAAATTTCTAACACATCAATATAGCATACTATGTCTTCTGAATTCATTGATTACTGGAAATCGTAAAGAGGGACATAGGGGACAAGATTTGAATGAATGATATGTAAAATACAGATATTACTGAATATTCTGCCTTATAAGCATAGCATTTACAAAATCATGTTCTTAATAATAATTTATTTCTATTCTAAATTAAGGCCATATCGAATCATGCAGTGAACATATACATACCATTGAATATGCATTTCACATCAACTATAATAATCGATGTGCTTTTAAATAATTGAGAATTCAGAGGATTTAGACCGCTTAATTCGAATAATATAGATTTAGCATGGTAAAGAAGTGACGAAATTCAAGGGCATTTATACCCCGCTTTATAATCGATTTTCTTGAATGCAATTCATTTTTCGCGTATAATGCAGGTAGGAATTGTGTATATACAGTCTGTTGGACGTCATTTTTTTACTTTTACATTCACTAAACAGATGGAAAGGGAACGCGTTATCATGAACAGAAAGAAAGGGAGATTGGTCCTTGTTCTGGCTGCCATGGCTGCCATGCCGGCTGTGTCGCTGGCTGCGGAGCCGCCGGTTATTCCGGACTCTGCCCGCACGGCTATGGAGGCAGGGAGGAATCAGGCAGAGGCTTTGATGCGGCAAAATGAATGGAAAGACCGGCAGCGTCAGATTTCCCAGACCCGGACCGGCGAGGCCAGGGTGGAAAATCAGGAGGAAGAAAAGCCGTCCCTGAACATTCCTGAAACGGAAAAGGTGCTGGTGAAGGATTTCACCATCGATGGACAGGATATTTACTCTGAAGACACCTTGAAGGCCCTTCTGGCTGACAAGAAAGGAAAGAATCTCTCTTTCAGGGATATCCAGGACGGGGCGGACAGGATTACCCGCTATTTCCGCCAAAAGGGATACATCGTGGCAAAGACTTATATCCCGCCCCAGGACGTGACTGCCGGTATCGTTCACTACCATGTGGAAGTGGGACGCTTTGATACTCCCTCCATTACGAACAAGACGAATATCCGGGACAGCGCCATCAGAAAGCAGGCCCAGGCCGTGAAGGAAGGGGAATATGTGACCAGGGACAAGCTGGAAAGAGCGGTGTGGCTGGTATCCGACATGGCCGGCGCCGATGCCCGTGTGGCTTTAAGCCGGGGCAGCCGGCCGGGCACCGTGAAACTGGATATGACTGTAGAGCCTTATGTGGGGAAACACGGCCTGGTGTCTGCCGATAACTACGGCAGCCGGGCCATGGGCTACAATGAATACTCTCTGGACTATGATTTCTGGAATCCCGCCAGAAACGGAGATCACCTCATGGCATCCATTTCCACCACCGGCCGTCATATGTTCAACTGGGGCACCAACTACATCACGCCCCTTGCCAAGGACGGCCTGAAGCTCACCGTAGGATACAACGTATTCAGCTACGACATGGGCGACGAATGGGCCATGTATAAAGGCGTAGGCACCTCCCGGGTCACTTCTCTGGGACTGGACTATGCCATCCGGAGAAGCCGGCGCCATAACCTGTACACCGGCCTCCGCTTCGAACACAGTGAAATCAAGGACGAATACAGAGCCTATGACGCCACCTACGGCGATAAGACAGGAAACGCCCTGGTACTCTCCCTCTACGGCGACGACCAGGACACGGCGGGTATGACAGACTGGCGTCTGGACTGGAAACTGGGCCATATCAACAACCGGGCTTTCCACTCCGATAACATCTACGCCCGCTGGATGGCCGGCGACCCCGACACCAACGGCGATTACTCCAAGATTCGGGGACATATCGAAAGGCATCAGAACATCAACGAAAGATCCTACCTCCTGCTCTCTGCCTATGGACAGTACGCTTTCACCCCGCTGGATTCGTCGGAACATTTCTCCCTGGGCGGCCCTTATGGCGTGAAGGCCTATCCCACCAGTGAAGGCTCCGGCGACAGCGGCTACATTACCAGAGCCGAATACCGCTGGCTCATTCCCCTGGAAGCCTACGACCAGCAGCTCCAGCTTGCCTTCTACGCAGAACACGGCGGCGTGTGGATCGATAGAAACGGAGGAGACTCCGGTACGAAGAACCATAGAAACCTCCAGGGCGCAGGCATCGGCATTATCTGGCAGCGCTGGCAGGACTGGTTCATCCGGGCCGACTACGCATGGAAACTGGGCGCCGAAGACCCCGTATCCGACACCAGCCACAACAACGGCCGCTTCTGGATTCGCGGCGGATTCTATTTCTAAAGGACAGGGAAGCGAAGCTTCCCTGAAGGTTCAGAGGGTTCAATAGGTTCACAGGGTTCAGAGGGTGGTAGTAGGCGGCTGCGCCGCCAGTTTGTATAAAACCATACAACCGCCCTGGCGGGCGAAGGCAAAACATGCAAACCGCCCTGGGGGCGTTGGAAATGCACCCCTATCCCCGCCTGCGGCGGTACTTCCCCCGAAGGGGGAAGTTCTAGCGATACTATGCCTTGAGATACTTATGAAATGATTGCTTCTCGGCGGGTTATAGTCCCACCGCACAGCGGGGGGAAGGTGGTGCCGTAGGTACCAAAGGGGGAAAAGCCGCTGCAGGCGGCTAATCTCCGAAATGCAGTTCATAACGTATGAGATAAAAGTTAAGCATAGAGCAAACCTCCCCCTCCGGGGGAGGTGCCGTAGGCAGAAGGGGTGCATTTCCACGGGCGAAGCCCGGTTGTTTGGTTTTTCCGCCGTCAGGCGGCTATAAACTGCGGCGACAGCCGTTTCCACAACCCTCAGCCCTGAAAGGGCTGTCAAACCTAAGAACCCTCCGGCCAAAGGCCGGTCAATCTTAAGACCCCCCAGCGCCAAAGGCGCTGTCAAACACATTCAAAACCAATTCATCATATATAAGGAGAAAACGAAAATGCACAACTATGGACATTGGAAAAAGACACTGGCTCTTCTGGTCATGTCTGCCCTTTCTCTGGGTGCATCCAGCGTGGATGCCATGCCGGAAGGCGGAGTCGTCCGTTCCGGTTCCGGCTCCGTCACCCAGAACGGGAAGGAAATGACCATTCGCCAGGACTCGGGACGCCTGGCCATGGACTGGACCGGCTTCAGCGTAGGAAAGGACGAAACCGTCCGTTTCCAGCAGCCCGGAAAAGACGCCCTGGCCCTGAACCGGGTCACCGGGAATCAGCAGTCCGTCATTGACGGCAGTCTTCTTTCCAATGGCCACGTGCTCCTGGTGAACCCCAATGGCGTGGTTATCGGTAAAAACGCCTCCATCGACGTAGGGGGCCTGGTGGCCTCCACTGCCCAGGTGAAGGATAATTTCATGAAAGAATTCGGAAACAGCACAGGCGCTTTCAGCCTGGGCGGCGTTTCTGATGGAAAAATCATCAACGAAGGGACCATTAAAGCCGAAGGGGGCCTGGTGGCTCTCCATGCAGCCAAAGTAGAAAACAGCGGCACCATTTCCAATACCGGCGGCTCCGCAGTTCTGGCAGCAGCTGACACCCTTACCTTGACTCCTGACGCCGACGGCAAACTGAACTTCACCGTCGACGGCAAAACAGCAGAAGCCTCCGCTCTCAACAAAGGCGCCATCACCGCCGATGGCGGTACCATCGTCATGACCGCCGACAGCGCCTCCGACGTGATGAGCACCGTGGTCAATAACTCCGGCACCCTCCAGGCCAGAACCCTCCGCAAAAACGAAAAAGGCCAGATCCTCCTCGACGGCGGCGATAAAGGCCAGGTAGAAGTGAGCGGCACCCTCGACGCCTCCGGCATGAAAGATGGCCAGAGCGCAGGAAATATCAAAGTCATCGGTGAAAAGACCATCGTCCACGACGGCACAAACCTCCTCGCCCGCGGCAATGTGGACGGCGGCAAAATCGAAACCTCCGGCGACGTGCTGAACCTGGGGGATAACCTCAACATCGACGCAAGTGGCAATAGGGGCAGTCATGGTACGTGGCTTCTGGACCCGTTGGAAGTTGTTATTTCTGCGACTAAACCGTCCAGTGCTGATCATAACTATGGTACGATTGTAGGGGATACCAACGGGAAAACAAAAAATAATGTTATCTATAATGACCCACCTTCTGGGCAGAATGCTAATAATTCCTACAATTCTACCACTTGGATTGATTCAAACCAGGTGGGAAATATTTTGTCTAATGGAACTGATGTTATGATTCAGGCGATTTCTTCCAGTGGTGCAGCTAGTATTACGCTTGAATCTCCTATTGATATCACAGTTTCCAGTTCTGCCAGCAAAAATCCCACCTTCACTTTGGAAGCTAACCGGAATATCACCATCAATCAAAATATTACGGCTAAATCCGGTGGTAAGGGCCTGAACATTATGCTCAATGCCGATACTGATGGCGATAACATTGGTGCGGTTATTATGAATGCGGATGTAACCACCAACGGAGGCTGGTTCAAGTCAGCTACCGGCGGCAATGTCACCCATACATATGGAACCAGTGATGCAGACAAGAAAAATTATGGCACCTATAATGGTGTTAAGGTTGGCGGCGGTCCCAAACATGGTCCCAAACATGATGGATCCACTGTTGGTACCTATTTTGGAGGAAAAGATACTGCTAAGCAGGCGGAAAACCGTTTCATCAAAACCAACGGCGGCGCTATCACGCTGAACGGGGAAGTAGCTATTGGCCTCAATGGCGGTACTTTGAATTTGGAAACCAATGGCGGAGCTCTGACTGTAACCGGAATTGTAAACTCTGGGAACAGCTATGACTACTATTATTACGATGCTGATACCGATACCTGGAATAAAACTTCTGATGATGCGGTTATAAAGAAAATCAATGGGTACGTTGATAAAGTTTTGAATGGCACCGAAGGTGTGCCTATGTATGAATATAAGGGTATTAATTATTCTAAAGATAAAGATGGTAATCTAACATGGACGTATGATGCAGTTTATTATCCTGATGCAACAAATGGTAATGCACTGCATTATGTATTCAGGCCTTTATCGACGGAAGAAGCAGATGAGGCAGACCAGTTTATTACCAATAATACGAATAATAATAGAGATAAAGAGGACACAACTAATTTTTCACATACGTTAACCACTTCTAATCCGAAATGGTATCTAACCAAAAAGGCTGGCTGGGGATTTAATTCCTTTATTGTGAGAGGTAAGTCCAGCATGACTATTGATGCATTTTTAACATATTTGAAAAATACATATGGGAACAAAAATAATTTTAATTCCAGATATCCTCATGGAACCAAGTATAGTGCTTTTACTGATGCAGAAAAGGTGAATCTGAGAAAGGATATCACTAGCTATTTAGCACATAACTGGTATGTAGCTCAAGAAATGGCATCAACAGGTTCTAAAGGAAATGGTGACCAAGTGGGGGATAGCTATTTAGCTACTATTACTACTCGCTTGGAAAATTCTTTGACTACGCCAAATGGTGCGCATATTATGTGGGCCGGTGGCAGAGGTTCTGGTGTTCGGAATCGTAATAAAAAGAATGATGCGTATAATGTAGTTACTTGGTATCCTGCCGATCCGACACATCCAGATGGATTCTATTGGGTTACCGGGCCGGAAGGTTTGGCAACAGATAATGCATCAACCTATAATGATACGGCTATCGGTACAGGAACCAAATTCTGGGATACTTCCTCGACAGATGTACAAAAAGATTCCAACAATTATGGGCAAAGCGTTTTTGGCGAAGCACATTGGTCTACCAATTTAGTTGGTCATCAGCCTGATGATAATGGTCCGTTCCTTACTGTTGGCTATGGTAGTGATAACCAGTGGGACGATGCTAATTTTGGTGGTGAAACGACTGTTGGCTTTGTGCGTGAAACCAACTCGGCCAATTCCAGTCTGAAGATTAATACAGGGAACGGTGCAGTTAATCTGCAGGGAAACATTGGTGGAAGCCAGAAACTTGACACGGTTACTGTCAATACTACAGGTGATGTAACAACCGGTGGCTCTAAAATTACAGATTACAACATGGGAACCATTCATGCAGACCATGGTGTCACTATCAAAGGCCAAAATGTAACAATCGGAGGACGCATCTCTTCTGGTGCGTCTACAGAAACTGTAAATACGGATTCTTCCGTAGTTACAGATAATGTGACTATTACTGCCGCAAGAGATATTACTGTACATGGTATTACAGCTGACGGCAAGACAGATGAAAACGGTAAGGTAACTAATGGTGGTAAAATCAAGTTAACATCGACTGCTGATAATGGTGTTGATAATGGTGTCATTAAACTTGAAAGCACAGCCAACAGCAATAAAAACGATTATACCGTTGGAAACAATAAGCATGAGGGCGATAAGGAAAAAGATGACGGCACGCTCATTGCTGGCAGTACGGAGAATGGTGCTGTTATTGTGGATGCCCAGGGTAAGACCGGCGCTTTTATCAATGAAACCCAAGGATCTTCGGCTATTACTACTGGAGTAGTCAAGGACGAAAATGGTAAAGTGAATAAAGAGGGCACCTGGCAGGTCTATGTAGCTTCTCCCAGCGACTATGATACCAAGTTGGGGGACAATCTGAATAGTAAAACCAATGCACAGTGGTCTTCGGAATCAACTAGGAAATCTACCACTGATGAATTTGACATAAATGCAGCTGGTCATAATATCGGCACCTATACTGATACCAGCAGCAACAAGTTCATCTTCCAGGTGACTCCGGTGATCACCATTTCCGGTGGGAATCAGCAGAAGACCTATGGGGATACCCTTGACGAGGACCAGCTGCGAAATCTGCTGAGCACCTCAGCCACCTATAAGGATTCCACCGGCAAGGATGTCGATGTGACCCAGTTCAGCAATTTTAACGAAGCCGATTATCTGATCTACGTGACCAGTTCCGATGGAAACAAAACCGGAAAGGATGCCGTGGCTGTTTCCAGTGGTGGGGCAGAGCCAGGGGCCACCCGGACCAACGGGGACGAAGACAAAAAGGCTTCTGATGGGAACAAGGCCTTCTATGTATTCAATGTGGAGAAAAATGGGGCCAAGGCGCTGAACGGATATGACCTGAACACGATCAACGGCGATATTGAAATCCTCCGGAAGACCCTGACCATCAATACTGATGCTACGCAGACCTACGGCAAAGCTGATGTGACCAGCAGGACGACGAAGGACTACAGCACTCAGTTGGTGAACGGGGATACCCTGAACGCCGGTGACATCACCTATACCATTGCCACCAAAGGCACCTATGCCACCAGCAAGGGCAGCAATACCACAGCCCATAAAGGCATCTATGAAAACCAGTATCTGACGTCTGGCGCAGGAGTAAAAGGTAGCGACGGCAGCGATGCTTCCGCCAACTATGAGGTCACCGGCAGCGGCACCATCACGGTAAACCCGGCAAACCTTTACCTGACGGTGGGGGATGTGTCCACCACCTATGGCACGGCCTTTGACACGGACCAGTATACCTACAAGATTGATGAAAAAGAAGGCGGTCTGGTGAACGGGGATACCCCGGATTCTGTACTGGGAGATCAATTCCTCAGCTATACCAATACCGGGGCGAAAACGGATGCCAGCAATGACAAAGTGAAGACTCAGAATGCCGGGACCTATGAACTCCAGGGGGCTGTCAGCAAGGACAAGGAACTCTCTGACTATACCGTCCATATCACCAACGGAAAATCCACGGTAGAAAAGGCCAAACTGACCTTGACTGTAGGAGATACCAGCACCACCTATGGGACAAGTGATTGGACTCCTTACAGCTATACCCTGTCTGGAAACACCAATGGGGATTCAGAGGACAACGTAAGGAACAATCAAATTGAAGTTTCCTATTCCAATGGCGGAGAAAAGTCTGATCCCAACAATTCTGCTGTCAAGACCCAGAATGCAGGAGACTATGGTCTGACAGGAACGTTTACCCTGAAGGGGGATACGGCCAAGAATTACGAAATTGATGAAGTGAACTCTGACCTGACCGGCAAGGCCACGGTGAAGAAAGCTACTGTGAAGGTGAAACTGAACGACGTTTCCACTACTTACGGCACGGCTTTCGAGACCAAAGAGTATGGATATAATGCTAACACGATCGAAGGCCTGACGAATGGAGATGTTTCAGATGTCGTGACGAGCGCCCTCAAGGGGACGTACGGCACGGGCGATATCACCTATACCAATACGGGCGATGCCTCGACAGAGGAAAAACAGGCCGGCAAGGTGACCAAGACGGTGAACGGCGGGCCATACTACCTGGAAGGGACCACGGACAAGACACTCAAGAACTACAACATCGAGATTGAAAACGGCAATGCCACTATCAAGAAGGCCACCCTCCACCTGTCCACTGGCGACTATACGGAAACCTATGGGGATGTCGGGGAAGTGCAGAAAGACTTGGACAGTGCCACCAGGGTTATGGGGGAAAAGAACGGGGATGACTTGGCAGATCTGGTTTCTGAAATCGGCATCCACAACACCTCTGGGGCCCTTTTGAGCGACACTCGGACCAATGATGTGAAGTACAAGGCGGACGGCAGCCTGGACAGCTATGACATTACTACGGACTTCAAAAATTCCCTGGACAACTATGATGTGGTACAGGATAAAGCTGGTTCCGTCACACTGAACCCAAAAGAAATTACTATCAAGAACACGATGACCCAGAAATACGGCTCGTCAGATAGAATTTATAAAGAAGCTACCGTGCCTGAAGGCCAGCTGGCCAATGGTGACACGATTTTTACGAAGGATTTGAAGTTTGATATCAAGGCTGATGGAGAATATGCCAAGAGCCTGGCTGACAATAAGAAGAATAGTTCTGAGGCGGTCACTGCAGATGCAGGAACCTATACCGGCGAACTGATTCATACCGGTGGCGGTATCATCCATAAAGATGGCACAGATGCCTACAAGAACTACAAGGTAACCGTGGAAGGCGATATCATCGTTAACCCGAAGGATATTACGACTAGAGCTAACGGTACTGGTTCAACTTTGGATAACCTTAGCTGGGATGTAAAAAATGATTCTCTGGCCAATGGTGATGTATGGGGCAAAGATGTTTTGTTCGATAAAACCTATGGCGATATGATTTCTTACGCTGACAGGACTTTTGGTGTCAAGAGCTTTATCGATGGAAAACAGATTTCCGACGGCACTCAGATTGGCAACTACATTTACCATCCCACCGGTATCGTCCAGCTCACCTTCAACCCCATTGTGAAGCCTGATGTATGGGCCCACAGCGGCGGTTATCGCCCGCGGAACAAGATCGAAACATTTCTTCCTGTCTTCCGCGTGGAAGATGCAAAGGTAGGCCAGTATGGCACCTATGGCGTGGAACACAATGAAGAGGGGGACAGACTCGTTCTCTCTGCCACAGGCATGAGACTGCCGGAACCGGACCAGGTACCTGATGAAGAAAGAACCTTCACCACCACCCTTTCCACAGAAACAGGAAGCGGTACCTTCAAGCTGGTATACAACGGCGTTTCCCTCAAAGTCTATCCGCAGGACAAGGAAGCAGAAGAAATGGTTCGCGCAGGCGATAAGACCAAAAACGTGTCCCTTTCTGAAAAAGCTCTTTATGTGGGCTACACAGAAATGGGCCTGGACCTCATCGACCTCAAAGGCGTGTACATCTACTTCAACTGATTTACCTGAAACCAGGGCAATCAAAAAACTCCTCTCTTTTTCAAGGGAGGAGTTTTTGATTTGAGGAAAGGGGCTCTATGCGGCTTGAGGGTTGACGGCCCGCTGGGCCGAAGGTTCTTAAGGGGCTTAAGTTTGGCACGCCTTTGGCGTGCACAGCGAACATGATTTGAAGGAGCAAAGCGACGCACAAATCATAGTGAGTCGTTTCCCCTTTAGGGGCGAGGGTTGTTGTAGGGCGCCTATGAATTATTGAAGGCGCCATTTTGTATAAAACCTTCACAACCGCCCTGCGGGCGTCAGAAATGCATTCCCCCTTTGGTGGCTGGCGCCACCACCTTTCCCCCGCAAGCGGGGGCACTATAAAGCTCCGTTATGCTGTGAGCGACTTATGAAAGGAATGCTTCGCGGTGCTTTATTCTGCCCCCTGCATAGGGGGAAGTCCGGCGCAGCCCGGATAGGGGGTGGCGAGCGCAGCGAGCCAATCACCAGAATGCCAATCAAGCCCTATGACACCGAAAGTAAATCCCGTAACGTTCTTGCGTCCCCTTTAGGGGAAGAGGGCCACGAAGTGGCGAAGGGTGTGCAAGCGAACTGGATTCATAGGGGAGCCCCGCGACCCGCGAATCCAGTGAGACGCCATCCAGCGAAGTCGGTGTGGAAGGTGGTAAGATAGTGCAAAATGTGTTCGCTGTGGATCGCTTCGCTTAGGGGGCCGCCGATTGGCGGTCAGGACCGCGATGGAGCATCCTATCGGTGCTCTGCCCCGTACACCCTTTCCCGCTTCGCGGGACTTCCCCTCAAGGGGAAACGAGAAAATAGGTGGCACTGGATATTGTGTCACATATGACACAGACAGCCAATCCCGTAACGCTGACTTCATAAGCATTGCCCGAAGGGCAATCCACAACCCTCGGGGCCAAAGGCCCCGTCAAACCTAAGAACCCTTGGGCCGAAGACCCATCCATCTTAAGAACCTTTCTTCTGACTGCCCGAAGGGACTCTCTATTTCTCTATTTCATAGGGCCAGTCCAGAATGCCGCCCATGTCTCTCACGTCGGTATAGCCCAGTTCGACCAGTTTCATGGCTGCTTTTTTGCTGCGGACGCCGGAGCGGCAGTAGACGATGAGGGGCTTTTTCTTGTCTGGAAGTTTGTCTTTGATGGTTTCGTCGATGGTGCCCAAGGGGATGAGGCGGGCGCCGGGGATATGGCCCTGCTGGTATTCAGCCGGTTCTCTTACGTCTATGAGGGTGACAGGCTCTTTCTTCATCATTTCATAGCCTGCCTGGGGCGTGATTTTATGATAGTCATCGGACGCGGAGGGGGCGCAGCCGCCAAGGAAGACCAGGGGAATGAGAAGGGCGAAGCATAAGAAGATGGTATGGTGCATGATAGTTCCTCCTTATTTGTGATGGCCGAAGGAGAAGAAGTTTTTTACCTTCTGCCAGAATGACTGTATTTTTGAAATTTTCACCGGTGCCTTGGGCGCCCGGGCCATGCCGGCCTGGCGGACGAGCTGCATGTTCCGGTGGGCTGTGCGGGTGACGATGCGTGGCGGCGGGGTAAAGGTTTTTTCTGTCGTTTTCGCTTCGTTTTTCATGGAAGGCAGGGCGGCGTGGGCGGCGCGGATGGTGCGTTTCTGATGGCTCCGGTCCACCACTTTAAAGGTGATGCCGTCCTTTTCCTGACGGGGCAGGGGAGCGGCCGTTTTTTCCGGCTTATCGCCTATAATCTGCCCTGTTTTCAGGTCAAATTTCGCAAATCCTGCTTTGGCGCTGAAAGGGTTTTCATGAAAGTCGTGAACCCGGGAGGGGTTCTGTTCCATGGAAATGACATCGGCTGCGTCTTTTCCTTCAGCCATCGCCTTCCGGGCTTCTTCCCGTTTCAGCTGGTTCACCAGCCGGTTCTTGGCCCGGCTGTCAAAGGCCGGTTCTTCGGCAGCCCAGAAACCGGACTGCTGGATATTTCTTTTGTCCAAATCATAGGAAATCCGGGCGCCGCAGCGGGTGCACCGCACGGTGCCTTTCCGCTTCTTCACGTCCAGGTCAAATAAAGTCAGCTTCTGCCCGCAGGCGTGGCAGATGAGGGTAAATGCCATAGGTTAAGACCTCCTTACTTATTTAGTATAATGGGGATCAGGGGAATGGTAAAGGGGCTGGGGCTTGAGGGTTGCTGGTGGCTGGTGGCTGGGGAGCCCCGCCTCCCAATCGTCATCCTGAGTGAAACGAAGGATCGTCGGTCGACCAATTAAAAGGAAGGCCCTTTTATGGGCAGGCTAAGGGCCAACTTTGGCCGACTCGCGCATTCTATGCAGAATACGCGCAGTATACGCCGGTAGTGAATCATCTCTCGATAAATACCAGTCGGCGGGGCGGTGCTTTCCTGTATTCCCGAAGGTTGACACGCCCTTACGGGCGTGAAGGTTGAGCCAGCCGCCGGGCCTTTTGGCCCTGGGCTGCCAAGGTTCTGTCCGGGACCGGCTGACGCCTCCCGGACGGGTTGAGGGCTTTCGCCCTCGGGAGTTATATAGTACCACTGCGCTGGCGAGGTACGGCGCCCTTTCGGGCGCCATTTTTTATGCCGCCTTTGGTGGCTAAAACCATACAACCGCCCTGCGGGCGAGGGAAATGCATTCCCCCTTTGGTGGCTGGCGCCACCACCTTCCCCCCGCAAGCGGTGGGACTATGGGTGCTTAGCAATGGAGCCATGTCTCTGCAGGAAAGCAGAGAAACCTATTCTGCCCCCTGCAAAGGGGCAGTTCGGCGCAGCCTGGATAGGGGGTGGCGAGCGCAGCGAGCCAATCAGCAGAATTGTTTTCATGACATATGACACTGAAAGTAAATCCCGTAACGCTGATTTTATAAGCATTGCCGCAGAGCGGCAATCCACAACCCTCGGCCTGAAAGGCCGTCAAACCTAAGAACCCTCCGGCCGCAGGCCGGTCCATCTTAAGAACCCTCACACCGAAGGTGTGTCCAGTCAGCCCCATAGCAAATCCCATTTCCTTTCTCTTCCCTTTCATGCTACAATAAAAATATTAAAGTATACATACATAGTACCGGCAGATGCCGGTTTTATATAAAGGAGATTTTTCCATGTTTTTGGGACAGATACAGGGACTGTTTATGACCATGAGGCTCTGGGATATTCTGGATATCCTGGTGGTTGCCTTTTTTCTATACCGTATTTATATTTTGATTCGCGACACCCGGGCCACAGCTCTTTTGAAGGGGCTGGTGTTTCTGGGGATTTTTACGGTGATTGCCGGATGGCTGCAGCTTCATGTGGTCAGCTGGATTCTGGACAAGCTGATGACGGTGCTCATCGTGGCTCTGCCGGTGGTGTTCCAGCCGGAGCTTCGCCGGGCGCTGGAGCAGATCGGCCGGGGAAAGTTCTACGTTTCTTCCCGGGTGATGAATGAGGTGGAGTGGGACCATGTCATTGATGATGTGGTGGCCGCTACCATGACCATGTCGGCCAATAAGATCGGCGCCCTCATCGTCTTTGAACGAAGCGTGGGGCTGGATGACCGCATTGATACGGGTATCCGCATTGAGGGGCTTGTTTCCAAGGAGCTTCTTGGAAATATTTTCATCGTGAATACGCCTCTTCATGACGGCGCCGTGATTATCCGTGAAAACCGGGTCATGGCGGCAGGCTGCCTGCTGCCTCTTACCCGTGACCATAACCTGTCCACGGAGCTTGGCACCCGGCACCGTGCGGCTATCGGCATGTCCGAGCAGGCAGACTGCGTCATCGTGGTGGTCAGTGAGGAAACGGGCATCGTTTCCTATACTTACGGCGGTCATATTTACCGCGGCCAGGATGCGGAAAGTCTGAAGAACATCCTCCGGAATTACCTGGTCACCAGTAAACCGAAGGGTGTCAGCGACGTACTGCAGAAATGGAGGCCTTTGAAATGAAATATACAAGATTTGAATGGTGGCTTCCAAAACTCCTCTGCCTCATTGCGGCCTGCGCTCTGTGGGTGTATGTGATGAATGAGCAGAATCCCCAGGTGGAAAATACCTATACGGTACCGGTGGAAACAAGAAATCTGGACCGCTCCCTGGTGGCTACTAATGTGCCTTCTACGGTGAAGGTGAAGGTCCGCATGTCCAGAAGCGATATGATTTATATGCGTTCCGATAATATCAAGGCCTATGTGGACCTGACCGGTATCACCGACGGAGATTATCCGAATACGCCCATCCATGTGTCCGTACCGGGCGATGAATCAGTGGTGTCGGTGACTCCTAAGACCTTTGACCTGAATGTGGATACCTATGCCGTCAAGACACTGCCTGCCAATGTACAGATTTTCGGCACGCCGGAAACGAATTTCTCCGTAGAAAGCAAGAAGGTAACGCCTGATACCATTACCATTGCCGGCAGCTCTTCCATGATTGCCAAGGCAGACCGGGCGGTGGTGTCTGTGAATATTGCAGGAAAGGAAAAGAGCTTCACTGAATTTGACAGTGTCAACATTCTCGATGCCGATGGAAATACGGTGACGGGACTGGATATCATGCCCAGCCAGGTCAAAGTGGCGGTGAAGATGAAGGAGGCCACCAAACTGGGCAATCTGCCCGTTCGAATCGATACGAAGGGAGAACCGGCCAAGGGATACAAAGTAGGCAGGATTACCATTACGCCGCCGGTAGCGACTATTACGGCACCGATTTCCTTCTTCTCCAGCAATAAGACACTGGACCTGGATCCTATCGACGTCACCGGCGCCAGCTCCGACATTCACCAGGTGGTGAATGTGAACGTGCCCTCCGGAGGCAGCGTGGCGGTGCCTAAGGTGACGGTGGTTGTAGAAATAGATAAGGATTAAGGGGCCGCTTGATGGACAAGCCCCTTTGGGGCTTGAGGGTTGACGGCCCGATGGGCCGAAGGTTCTTAAGGGACTTAAGTTTGACGCGCCTTTGGCGCGAGGGTTGTTGTAGGGCGCCTATGAATTGATAGAAGGCGCCCTCTCATGATAAAACCTTTACAACCGGGCTTTCGCCCGTGGGAAAACCATACAACCGCCCTGCGGGCGAGGGAGATCCCCCTTTGGTGGCTGGCGCCACCACCTTCCCGCCCCGCGGGGAAGCGTGTCACTGGATTCTCAGTCGCCTACGGCTCCCTGCGAATCCAGTTCCCTTGCCACCGCAAGCGGGGGCACTATGGGCGCTTAGCCATGGAGTCATGTCTCTGCAGGAAAGCGTAGAAACCTATTCTGCCCCCTGCATAGGGGGAAGTCCGGCGCAGCCCGGATAGGGGGTGGCGAGTGCAGCGAGCCAGTCAGCAGAATGCTTATTTTGCCATATGATACTGAAAGTAAATCCCGTAACGCTGACTTTATAAGCATTGCCGCAGAGCGGCAATCCGCAACCCTCGGCCTGAAAGGCCGTCAAACTTAAGAACCCTCCGGCCGCAGGCCGGTCCATCTTAAGAACCTTTCTCTTCACAACCCTTCTACACAACCTGCCGCCATCAGGCGGCCATAACCCTCGGGGCGAAGCCCCGTCAACCCTTGAGCCAAAGGCGCGTCCCCTCTTACTTGACGAAATCCCTCTTTAGATGTATGATTTGAAAGTTATTTCAAGAAAATTTTGGGAGGAATATGAATGGTTACTTTATTTGGTACAGACGGTGTGCGCGGACTGGTGAATTCGACCCTCATGCCGGAGCTTGCCTATCAGCTGGGCAGAGCAGCAGGTGCTTATTTCTGTAAGACGAAGGGCGAGCACCGTTTCCTTATCGGTATGGATACCCGTATTTCCGGTTCCATGCTGACCGCTGCCCTTTCCGCAGGTCTCTGTGCATCCGGTGTCAATGTGGATGTGGTAGGCGTGATCCCCACCCCCGGCGTGGCTTATCTGACCAAAACGGAAGGCTATGACGCAGGTGTCGTGATTTCCGCATCCCACAATCCTTTCCCCGACAACGGCATCAAATTCTTCGACCGGAACGGTTACAAGCTGCCGGATAAGACGGAAGAGGAAATCGAAAACATCCTTCGCCATGATGAAGAAATCGTCCGCCCCACCGGCGATGGCATCGGTGTGATTCGCGACTATCCGGAACTGGCTGAAAAGTACAGAAACTATGTGAAATCCACAGTGGACGGCGATTTCAAAGGCATGAAAATCGTCACCGACTCCGCCAACGGCGCAGCCAGCAGCTTCCTCCCGGGAATCCTTGCCGAACTGGGGGCAGAGGTAATCCCCATTTTCAATCAGCCCAACGGCGTAAACATCAATAACGGCTGCGGCTCCACCCATATCGAAACCCTGCAGAAAAAAGTAGTGGAAGAAGGCGCTGACTGCGGTATTGCCAACGACGGCGACGCTGACCGCTGCCTCTTCGTCGATGAAAAAGGCAAAGTCCTGGACGGCGACCATCTCATGGTCATCAATGCCCTGCAGATGAAAAAAGAAGGCCGCCTCAACGACAACATGGTGGTAGGCACCGTCATGAGCAACCTGGGCTTCGGCAAAGCGCTGAAGAAATACGGTTGCCAGACCGTTTCCACCAAAGTAGGAGACCGCTACGTACTGGAAGAAATGCTGAAGCATAACTACTCCATCGGCGGCGAACAGTCGGGCCATATCATTTTCCCGGAATTCAACACCACCGGCGACGGCCTCATCACCGCCGTACAGACCCTCCGGGTGCTCCGCGAAAACGGAAAGAAACTCTCCGAACTGAACAGCCTCATGACCACCTATCCCCAGATTCTTAAGAATGTAGAAGTTTATAGCAAGAACGGCTGGGAAGAAAACGAACTCATTATGGACTCCATCAGGGCAGGCGAAGAAGAACTGGGCGCTGATGGCCGCATCCTTGTCCGCGCCTCCGGCACCGAACCCTTAATCCGCGTCATGGGTGAAGGCAAGGAACTGAACCAGCTCGAACGAATCGTAGACGATATCGCTTCAGTGGTAGAACATGAACTGGGCGTAGAAAATAACTGAAAATTCTGAAATGAAAGCACTGCTCCTTTTGGGGCGGTGTTTTTTTTATGGACAAGCCCCTTTGGGGCGTGAGGGTTCAGGCGCCTTTCGGCGCCCGGGTTCAAAAGGTGCAGAGGGTTCAAAGGGTGGAGGTGGGCGCCTCTAATTATGGAAGGCGCCCTCTTATAATAAAACCTTTACAACCGCCCTGCGGGCGTTGGAAATGCATTCCCCCTTTGGTGGCTGGCGCCACCACCTTGCCCGGTGGGAAGCATGTCACTGGATTCGCGGGTCGCAGGGCTCCCCTATGAATCCCGTTCCTTTGCCACCCCCCCACTTCGCGGGGGCACTATAACCCGTGCTTACTGTAGAGTCGCATATGAAGAGACTGCCTTTCAGAGCTTTATTGTCCACTGTGCACATCCTGCATAGGATGTGTAAGTCGGGCGAAGTAAGGCGCCTAGCCTGCCCATAAAGGCGCTTTCCTTTTGTCGCCCGACCGATACAGCGGGGGGAAGGTGGTGCCGTAAGGCACCAAAGGGGGGAAAGCCACCGGAGGTGGCTGATCTACGTAATGCTTTTCATGCCATATGACACTGAAAGTAAATCCCGTAACACTGACTTTAAAAATTGCGGCGCAGCCGCTACCGCAACCTTCAGCGGCAGAGCCGCTGTCGCCCCCTGAGCGAAGCGACGCAACCCTTCTACACAACCCTCGGGCCGGAGGCCCGTCAACCCTCACGCCCGCAGGGCGTGTCCAAAGGCGTGTCCAATCATTTCTTTGTTCTACTTGAACAAGGGTATATAATAAGATAAGTAAATAGTAAGAAATTAAAGCGGATGAATTAGCATTTCCTATATTGAAAATTGCTATTTACCAATAAAAATACAAGGGGAGTGTACTATGTCATTAAAATCTAAAGAAATTACAGCCCTTTTAGCCGTACTGGCTTTGACAGGGGCTGGCAGTGTCAGTGCTGAAACGCCGGTGTATACGCTGAAGGGGATTACAGTTACAGCCAACAGGCAGGCGGAAAGGCTGCAGGATGTGCCGGCCAATGTACAGGTGGTTACGGAGAAGGATATCCAGAAGAGGAATGTGCAGAATACGGCCCAGGCTGTGGCTATGGTGACCGGTGTATCGGCATCCCAGTCTGTGGAGGGTACGGTGAATCTGAGAGGATATAATTCCAAGAATATTCTGGTACTGGTGGATGGTCAGCCCATGAACACGGCCTGGGACGGGGATGTGGACTGGAATATGATTCCCGTGGAAAATATCCGTAAAATCGAAGTGGTCTCCGGTGGACAGTCCGCTCTTTACGGCGGCCGGGCTGTAGGCGGCGTCATCAATATTATGACCAAAACCCAGAAGCAGGACGGCCTCCACGGCTCTGCTACGGTAAGCTACGGCAGCAACGCCACGGTAAACCAGAATTATAATGTTGGCTTCAAAAAGGATAAGTTTGATTTTGGCGCCTTTTATGGCAGCATGAATACCCATGGCTGGAAGGATTACGATGTTTCTGTCAGAGGATCCGGGAAAGCGAAAGGTTATGATTCCGATGCGGAAGGAAACGCCATCATCGGTAACAGAGGCAGCAAGAAAGTTTTGAATGAGTCCTTTGGGTTCAACATGGGCTACAGTTTCAACGACAGCCAGAAATTGACCTATAAATATACCCATTCCATTTATGACTGGAAATATGAAGACCCCATTTCTTACATAAAGGGGAATGGTCGCTGGAAGGGAAAAATCGGAGAAAATCAGATGAGATACAGTCCCTCCAATTTCCTGGCAGCGCGGGGATGGCGTGCCTATAATCTTCATTCTTTAACCTATAATGATAAAGATAATGGCATTCATGCTCACTTTGGCTTGACCGATTATTACAAAGATGGTTTTACCTCTCCGGACACAAGCGTAAATCCGGAAAAGAATTTTGATGGCCCCGGTAAGAAAATGTCTTATCCGTCCAGGTCCTGGAATTTCGATTTGAACAAACGCTGGATCTTAGGAGCCCATACCGTGCTGTTTGGCGGATCCTATACAGAAGATAAGTTCTCAGAAACCATAGAAAATAATGTTTATGACTGGAAGTCCTGGAACGGAGCATCTGATGGAATTGATCAGCGGCTGGGCGGAAAAGATAAGAGTTACGCCCTGTATCTGCA
Source organism: Dialister succinatiphilus YIT 11850 (assembly GCF_000242435.1). Lineage (GTDB taxonomy): Bacteria > Bacillota > Negativicutes > Veillonellales > Dialisteraceae > Dialister > Dialister succinatiphilus. The sequence continues at coordinate 236,773 of NZ_JH591187.1, forward strand.
GGATAAATGGGCTGTTTCTCAGAAATTGACCGCTTATATCGGCGGACGGTATGACCATTATAAAAAATATGATGGGTACTCTCAGTACAGGGGAAAGGATGAAAAGGATTTCGATTCTTCTTCCTATGACAAGTTCTCCCCTAAATTATCACTGGATTATGCCTTTAATGAAAATACCAATGCCTATGTTTCTTATGGAAGGTCCTTCAATCCACCGATTCTCTACCAGGTATACCGCTACTCAGACAAAGGAAACAGCATCTATATTCCAAAAAAAGGAGGAAGCAGCATCTATATTCCAAACCCGGGACTGAAGCCGGAAACAACGGATACCTGGGAATTGGGACTGAAAAAGAAAATTGCTAATAAGACGGATATCCATGTCGATGTGTTCTATGCCAAAACAAAAGATTATATCGGTTCAGCTGTAGATACAGGAAATTGGAAGCAGTATCAGAATCAGGGCGACGCCAAGACCCATGGATTTGAAATTTCCCTGAACCAGCACCACAGTGATGCTTGGACTTCCTATATCAACTACACCTGGCAGACAGGAAAGGTGGAGGGTGAAAAGAATTATGATATTCCCCGCCATCTGCTCCACCTTGGTACTACGTACAGCAAGAATCCCTGGACGGTGAACCTGGACGGCATGTTCATTTCCGACAGGACGGAAGCAGGGGAGGAAAGCGGCTGCTTCAAGGCTCGGGATGCCTATTTCCTCATGAACCTTTCCACCAATTACCAGTTCAATAAGAACTTCGGACTCCAGTTTGCTGTGAATAACCTCTTCGACAGGGAATACTATGATGAGGATATTTCCAACAACCATCATTACATCGGTGACGGCAGGACCTACACCCTTACCGCCAGATATTCCTTCTAAAATGGAACAAAAAAGCACCGCCCTTTCGGGACGGTGCTTTTTGTATGGAAATATAAAATGGCAAGGCTCCTTCCTGTGGAGAAGAGGGCAACGAAGCGGCGAAGGGGCGTAGGAGGGTATCATTCAGAATGATACTCTAGGGAAGCGCTGATTAATTCGTTGTTTGCTTTCATTCTTATGAAAGTAGACTCTATGAATGAATCAGTGCTTCCCTGGGCAGTCCTGATTGCCGAAAGGCAGCTTCCTGTGGGGGATTTCTCGACTCCGTTTCACCGGCTCCATGAAAACATGCGATTCATACCGGCTTGTACTTCCGCTCGAAATGACGGGGAAGCACAGATGACACAACTGCAGGTCCCGTAACGCTGACTTCATATTGCGCCCATAGGGCGCCTCCACAACCCTCGCCCGCAAAGCGGGCGTCAAACCTAAGAACCCTTTGAACCTTCTGAACCCTCATGTGCGCATTCTGCATAGAATGCGCAAGTCAGCCGAAGTTGGCCCTTAGCCTGCCCATAAAAGGGCCTTCCTATTGTCGGCTGACCGTTCGCAGGCGTGTCCACGTGCCCTATTCTTCCTCCCAGGGCAGGTGAATATGAGGGGGCTTCAGGAAACGGGGGAGAATGCCCTGATCCTCTCTGGGATGGGCTGGAACGAAGACGGGAAGGCGGTTGGGGAGGATTTCCAAATCCAGGGGGAAGGTGGGGCCCAGGTCGCCGTCCACGTTGGTGACAAGGGGTTCGTTTTCCTGGATGGAAAGGTGGGCTTTCTTGAAGCTCACCACGGTGAGGAAGTCCGGCCCCATCTGCATGCCTGCCAAGAGCTTTGGCGCCGATTTCAGGGCCAGGAGCCATTCAAAATCGTGGAAGAGGCAGAGTTTGATGACCCCTTTATTTCTTTCCGACGGGGGAATGAGGTTATGGAAACTTCCTGCGGAGTCGGTGAGCATGGCCGCAATGAGGGGAGAGGACACTTCGATGATGGTGCCATTTTCCTCTTCAATTTTGAAATGGTAGGATTTCTGCTTCGATACCACCTGCATGCCCTTCATGTAGTAAGCCAGGGATCCGAAGAGGGTCTTTTCCTTGATGGTGACTTTGCCTACAGCTTCGGAAATGCTGCCGGCGCCCACCACATTGATAAAGTAGCGGTCGTTCACCCGGCCTACGTCGATATTCGTCTTCACCGCCGTTTCCAGCATGTGGATGGCTCCCTGGGGAGAGCGTGGAATGTGGAGCGCCCTGGCCAGGTCGTTTACGGTGCCGAAAGGGACAAAGCCGAAGGTGGAGCTGCTGTTGACAGGCACCATGCCATTGATGACTTCGTTAATGGTGCCGTCGCCGCCCATGCATACCACATCCCGTCCTGCTTCTGCGGCATCTCTGGCAAAATCCGTGGCATCCCCTGCTTTTTCCGTCAGTCTGATGATGATATCCTCAAACCGCTTGGAAAGAACAGAATGGAGAAGGGGAATATATCGCGGTGCCCGTTCATGGCCCGATGTAGGGTTGACGATGATGGTACACTGTCCTTCTTTTTTCATGACTCTCACGCTCCGTGCAATGGAGACCGGGGTCTCCTGAATTCTATCTATCCTATTATACCAAATAGAAAGGAAATTTTGACAGATTCATAAAAGTTTCCTGCCGAGGTTGAAACGCAATGGTGTCATGCCGGATAGGAAACCATATGCGAACAGTTTCCTGTGAAGGTGAAACGCAATGGTGCCATGCCGGATAGGAAACCATACGCGAATAGTTTCCTGTCGAGTTGAAACATAATGGTGCTATGTAGAGTAGGAAACTATATGCGAAAAGTTTCCTGCCGCCATGAAACGCAAGGGCCCCATGTGGAGTAAGAAACTTATTTCCTCAATCAATTTTTTCAAAAAATCTATTGACAAGAACTGACCCCGGTATTATACTCTATGCATAACCGAAAACCCAAAGATACAAGGAACGGGAAAAAGGAAATTTCCTTGATTTACAGAGAGCCGGCGGTTGGTGTAAGCCGGTAAGAAGAAAACTTCCAACACTCACCCGTGAGTATTTCAGCCGAACTAAGTAAGCGGAAACGTCCATTCACGTTACGAATAGGAACACCAGAGTATAATGTAGGGTGGTACCGCGAAACTTTCGCCCCTATCTTCAAAAGAATGAAGATCAGGAGCTTTTTTATTTGGTATCATCGGTGTTCCACTGAGCGATAAACCAGGGTGGTACCGCGTATATGCGCCCCTGCCGGATGAATCAGTCCGGCAGGGGTTTTTGATTGGGTAACAATTTTCATTATATATCAGGGAGGAAACGAAAATGAAGAAATGGATGAAAGCAATGGCAGCAGCCATGGCAGCAGCAGCAGTATGTGGCGCATTTGCAGGATGCGGCGGTGACAAGAAAGCCGCTTCTTCCAGCGCAAAGGCTGCCAGCGGTGATACAGTAAAATTTGGCTTTGTTACCGCCTATACCGGCCCCGGCGCTGCTTATGGCCAGGCCGAAAAGGAAGGCGCAGAACTGGCTGTAGAAGAAATCAATAAAGATCCGAAAACAAAGATGAAAATCGATCTGGTTACTTACGACAGCAAGCTGAACAAGGCAGAAGCCATCAATGCCTTCAAGCGCCTCATTGAACAGGATAAGGTACTGGCTATTCAGGGCCCCATGACTTCCGGTGAAATTTTCGCTGCAGGCCCCATTGCCCAGCAGGCTAAAGTTGCTGTTTTCGGCACCAGCACCACAGCTCCGAAGGTAACAGACATTGGCGACTACATTTTCAGAAACGCCATCCCCGGTAAGCTGGCTATTCCTACCACCGTCAAGAAGGCCCATGATAAACTGGGATTCAAGAAGGTAGCTGTCATGTACTCCAACAACAATGACCAGATGGTCGGTGAAAATGAAATTTACCAGCAGACCTTCAAGGATATGGGCATTGATGTAGTGGCTACCGAAACCTTTGCAGATAAAGATACCGACTTCTCCGCTCAGCTCACCAAGATTCAGGCGGCCAATCCGGACGTCATCTGCATTGCAGGTTTCTATCAGGAAGGCGCCCTCATTGTAAAGAAAGCCAGAGAAATGGGGATGAACCAGCCCATCATCGGCAACAACGGCTTCAATAGCCCCCAGTACATCAAACAGGCCGGCGATGCAGCCAACGGCACCCTGGTAGCAACACCCTGGAACCCGGATAGAAAGAGCGACAAGGCCCAGAACTTCCGTAAAGCCTTCGTAGCTAAGTACGGACACGAACCGGACCAGTTCGCAGCCCAGACCTACGATGCTTTCTACATTATGCATGAAGCCGCTGAAAAGTCCGGCTCCACCACAGACCGCAAGAAATTCCGCGATGCACTGGCCCAGATTAAGAACTTCGAAGGCGCTACCGGCAAGTTTGAATTTGATGAAAACAGGGATCCAAAGATGGATCTGGATGTACTCCAGGTACAGGATGGAAAATGGGTTCCTTTCGCTTAATAGGCTGACATGTCAGTAAAGCAGCAGGGAAGTATGGAAATCAGAAAGAATGTAAGGCAGTAAGGAAGAATAGAAGGAAAAGGATGGAAGTATAGGAAATAAAAAGGCGAAGCGTCATGCTTCGCCTTTTTACGTGGGATATGGGATAGCGGGAATCCCTGTTCCCACCAGCAGGAGGATTGACACCCTGCGGGCGTGAGGGTTCTAAAGTTTGACGGGGCTATCGCCCCGAGGGTTCTTAAGTTTGACAGCGGCTCTGCCGCTGAGGGTTGTGGAGGGCGCCGTTAAATTTATAGAAGGCGCCAGTTTGTATAAAACCATACAACCGCCCTGGCGGGCGTTGGAAATGCATTCCCCCTTTGGTGGCTGGCGCCACCACCTTGCCCGGTGGGAAGCATGTCACTGGATTCGCGGGTCGCAGGGCTCCCCTATGAATCCAGTTCCTTTGCCACCCCCACTTCGTGGGGGCACTATAAAGCTCCGTTATGCTGTGAGCTGCTTATGAAAGGAATGCTTTTCAGAGCTTTATTCTGCCCCCTGAACAGGGGGAAGTCCGGCGCCGCCCGGGTAGGGGGTGGCGAGCGCAGCGAGCCAGTCAGCAGAATGGTTATTTTGCCATATGATACTGAAAGTAAATCCCGTAACGTTCTTGCGTCCCCTTTAGGGGAAGAGGGCCACGAAGTGGCGAAGGGTGTGCAAGCGAACTGGATTCATAGGGGAGCTTGGCGACCCGCGAATCCAGTGAGACGCCATCCAGCGAAGTCGGTATGTACGAGGGTAAGAATGATTATGATACTCGATGTGGACGTGACCGCCGAAAGGCGGCATTATAATACTCATTGCCCTGCGGGCGATACCTCAACCCTCGGGGCCAAAGGCCCCGTCAAACCTAAGAACCCTTGGGCCGAAGGCCCATCCATCTTAAGAACCTTCCCCTATGAACCTTCTGAACCCGGGCCACAGAGAAGACCATCAAAATACCACTGGAAACTCCGGGCCATCTGTGGCATGATAAACCCATATAAGGAGGAAAGAATGATGGATGAAATGAATGAACTTTTTTATAAAGATGCCTACATGAAGGACTTTGACGGTGTAGTAGTGAGCTGCACGAAGGGAAAGAAGGGCTATGAGGTAGTGCTGGACGACACCGCTTTTTATCCCGAAGGCGGCGGACAGCCGGGGGACCAGGGGACTCTGGGCGATGCCCGGGTGCTTGATGTACACCGGAAAGAGGGAGTGGTGGTCCACTATACCGACAAGCCCCTGGAAGTGGGAAGCAGGGTGCATGGAACCATTGACTGGCAGCGGCGCTTTGATTTCATGCAGAATCACTCCGGGGAACACATCTATTCCGGCCTGGTGCATAAGAAATTCGGCTACGACAATGTGGGCTTCCATATGGACAAAGTGGTCACCGTCGATTTCAGCGGCCCCATGACCATGGAAGAGGCACTGGAAATCGAGAAGGAAGCCAATCAGCTGATTTACAGCAATGTGGAAACGAAAATTACCTTCCCCACGGAAGAAGAACTGAAAACCATTCCTTACCGGAGCAAAATCGAGCTCACCGGCAAGGTGCGGATTGTAGAATTTCCCGGCGGCGATATCTGTGCCTGCTGCGGCACCCATGTGGCAAGGACGGGAGAAATCGGGCTGATCAAGGTGCTGTCCCTGATGAACCATAAAGGCGGCGTGCGTATCGAACTGGCCTGCGGCCGGTGGGCCATGGAGGATTATGACAGGGTCCATGATTTGAACCGGGATATAGCAGTCCGTTTTTCCGTCAAACCCTATGAAACAGTGAAAGCTGTGGAAAAGATGGAAAAGGATATGGCCGATCTGCGCCAGAAAATCAACGACATGAACCGCCACTACTTTGCCATGCGGGCTGCTTCCCTGCCGGAAGGAAAGAAAGCGGTGCTTCTCTATGAAGAAACCATGGCCCCCATGGAACTTAGGAAATTCTGCGAATATCTGGTGGGAGAAAAGCCGGATACCCTTTTCTTCCTTCTCTCCAGAAAGGATGAAAAGGCGCTGAACTACGCCATCGGCAGCGGCAGCGTGAATCTGAAGCCCCTCCTCAAAGAGTGGAACACCCGCCTCCACGGCCGCGGCGGCGGAAAGGACATTATGCAAGGCTCCTTCGCCTGCTCTCTGGATGAAGTCAGGAAACTGGTGGAGGAATTGGAATAAGACTGAAAATTTTTCGGTTTTTTACTTCTCGTCCCTTTGCTCCTTCAAATCATGTTCGCTGTGCACGCCGAAAGGCGCCTGAACCCTCACACCGCAGGTGTGTCCAAGAGCCGCCACCACAATTTTCAGCGGCTCCTCATCCATGCCGGCAGTTTCAATGTTCCTCCGGCGGCCCATACGCCCAGGAGGATGAGAGCGGCGCCGGCCAGTTCGCCCATGCCCATGTTTTCACCGAGGAAGAAGTAGGCAAAAATAGCGGCGAACACGGGCTCCAGGGAGAAGATGAAGCCTGCTCTTTCGGGAGTCGTATATTCCTGGGCCACCGCCTGGATGGTAAAGCCGTAGGCGGAAGAGAAGACAGCGAGCCCCAGAATGGCGGTCCATTCGGGAAAGGTATGGGGCAGTCTGGGCGTTTCCAGAAGAAGGCTGACGGCACCGGCTATGATTCCGGCAAAGCCCATCTGCCATAGGCCCAGAAGGAGGCTGTCTACTTTAGAAACGAAGGTATTGGTGAAGAGGATATCCAGGGCGTAGAGAAATGCTGCCAGGAGGCAGAGCACGAATCCTTTGTCCAGACTGATGGAAGTGACGCCGTTCAGGATGAAAAGACCGGCGGTGACAATGGCGGTGCCCAGCATGATGGGAAAAGACGGCATTCTTTGAATCCACAGGCCGTGAAGGATGGGCACCATAATGACAGAAGTGGAAATCAGAAATCCCGCCGTGGAGGCAGAGGTGCCGATGACTCCGTAAATGACGCCGATAAAGACACCGGCAATGAGAAATCCGGTGATGGCGCTGTATTTCAGTATTTTCCCGTCGGTCTTCCGAAGGCGTTTCATAAAGAAGGGGAGCAGGATGAAGAAGGCGAAAAGGCATCGCAGCGCGGCAATGGAGACAGGCGGCATGGTCTCTGCGCCCAGTTTCATAAATCCATAGGAACTGCCCCATACGAAGGCGGCCGTAAAGAGTAGGAAATCAGCTTTATTTTGGCTCATGAATCCTCCTTAAATGAATCAGATGCTTTTGCTATTCTATCATAATTTGACAATCCTTATCATTTCTCTTTAGAATGATTTGAGAAAATGGTATAATCCATATAGATTTTATGAAATGAGAGGAGACTTGCTATGTCTTTTAAAGAAATCCCTGTGGAAGAATGCGGATTGAATCCGTTTACAAAACTCACTGATTACTGCATTGTCACAGCAGGCAATAAAGAAAAATGCAATCCCATGCTGGTGACCTGGGGCGGCTTCGGCGTAATGTGGAGAAAACCGGTGGCATCCATCTATATCCGCCAGAGCCGTTTCACCAAGACCATTCTGGATGCCCAGGATTATTTCACCCTGTCTTTCCCGCCTGTATCCTATAAGCCAAAGGAATCCTACATGGGCTCCCACTCCGGCAGGGACGGTGATAAATTCGAAGGCAGCGGCCTTCATCCCTATGCCATCGGCGATGAAGCGGTGGGCCTGGAAGAAGCGGATCTCATCCTGGTATGCCGGAAGATTTATACCCATGAAATGAAAGAGGAATTCTATACGGATAAGGAAACCTATGAAAGGTGGAATTCCGGCAGACAGGCCGGCAATAACCACAGCATTTATATGGGAGAAATCGTCAAAGTTTTGAAAAAGTGCTGAGAAATAAAAAGTCCCCGTCAGTCATCATTGTGACTGGCGGGTATTTTTTATTGTGGGATGGTTTTCTGTCCGGTGTGGCGCATTGGGAATCGTCACGGCAGGAAACTGTAGGTGAAAGGTTTCCTGTCCGGCTTGGGAACAATGCGATTCATGGGGGCAGGAAACAGTAGGCGAAAGGTTTCCTGTCCGATGTGGAAGCAATGCGATTCATGGGGGCAGGAAACTTTTAGCGAAGGGTTTCCTGTCCGATGTGGGAACAGTGTGATTCATCACGGCAGGAAACTATTTTTATGACTTATCCTCTGCGCCCAGCACCATGTCGGAGCTTTTGAGGATTCCTTCTTTTCTTCGCTTTTCAAATTCCGCCGTGGCAGTAAAGAGAACGTCGCTGGAGCTGTTGAGGGCTGTTTCACAGGCATCTTCCAGTACAGAAATAATAAATCCTACGCCTACTACCTGCATGGAAATGTCGCTGCTGATGCCGAAGGAGGCGCAGGCCACGGGGATGAGGAGGAGGGAGCCGCCGGCTACTCCGGAAGCTCCGCAGGCGCCGATGGTGGCTACCAGACAGAGGAGGAAGGCTGTGGGAATGTCCACGTCGATGCCCAGGGTATGGGCAGCAGCCAGGGAAAGAACGGAAATGGTGACAGAAGCGCCGGCCGTATTCACTGCGGCTCCCAGGGGGATGGAAATGGAGTACATGTCCGGATCCAGTCCCAGACGGCGGCAGAGGTTAAGGTTCACTGGAATATTGGCGGCGCTGCTTCTGGTGAAGAAGGCGTAGACGCCGCTTTCCTTTAATGTGGTCAGCACCAGGGGATAGGGATTTCTATGAACTCTGGAAAATACAAGCAAAGGATTCATCACCAGAGCCACGGCGCCATAGGCACCGATTAAGACGGCCAGGAGATGGAGGTAGCCCAGAAGGGCGGAAACGCCCTGGCTGCCTACGGAATTGGCTACCAGTCCCATAATGCCCAGGGGCGCCAGATGGATGACCCAGCCTACGATCTTTGTCACTGCTTTGGCAGTATCATCGAGGAATTGTTTCGTGCTGTCCGTTCCCATGGATTTCATGGCAATACCGAAAATGACGGCCCAGATAAGGATGCTGATGTAATTGGCCTTCAAGAGGGCGCTGACCGGATTGTCAATGGTGCTCATTACCAGGTTGAAGAGCACTTCCCCGATGCCGCTGGGCGGCGCGGTGCTGCCTGCATCGGCAGCGGTCTGCAGGGTGAGGGTGGTGGGGAAAAGGAAGGAAAAGGATACGCCGATGATGGAAGCCAGGAAGGTGCTGGTCATGTACAGGGTGACGATGGGCTTCATACTGCCTTTCTGGCTTGGTTTCTTCTGGGCAATGGCATTGATGACAAGGAAAAATACCAGCACCGGCGCCACGCTCTTTAATGCTTTCACAAAGAGGTCACCGAATACGGTAAGGAAGGGTACTGACTGGGGAAGGGTGATGGCCAGCAGGATGCCAAGCACCAGTCCCAGGGCAATCTGGTGGATCAGTTTGATATGGGAAAGAATGGATTGTATTTTGGAAATCAAGAGAATCCTCCTATATAAGTAAAAAGAGATGCTACAGTTTTTCATTATACGCTTATTTACAGGGGAACGCAATATTTTCGATATATTATGTAAGTGTCAAGTTTTCCTCGGTAATTCATTTGACTGTCGATAATTACTATCTCCGTGGCTTCGGTTTTATCAGTATTTCTGTATAGCTCTGGCCAGTCTCCCCATTGGTGAAGAAGAAGCTCCATAAACGCCTATACGCCCCTCCAGGCATCCCGGCCTATAGTTTCTCATCTTACGCTTCTGCGCCTCACTCCGGACATTCTGGGCGATTTTATGCTCTGCCTGCACCGCAGCCTTGTGCATGGCTCTATCCATCTTTTTGTAGCTTTTCCCATTAGCAT
>NZ_JH591187.1:247671-315234 GCF_000242435.1 Dialister succinatiphilus YIT 11850
ATCATCAGATTCCTTGATGATAGAAATAACTGCTCCTATTGCATTTTCACTCCAAATTTCTCCAGTTTTTGTTATAATATCCATGAGGAAAGACCTTTCTTTGTTTTATTCTTTGCCACGGAAATTATAACATTTCCACTCAAGGGGAGGCTTTCCTCTTTTATTGTTTCTGGAAAAATTCCCCTACCGAGTAAAATTTTACACTAAGATATATTATATAAGGTAAGGAGAAGGGGAAGGAGAAATTGAAATTCAAATTTGAATTATATATAATAGGGATAGAAATGAATCAGACAGGGACAGGCATCAGATGGCCTTCCCTTTCATGCATATCCAGCTTGTAAGGAGGTGGCGGCATGGATAAAAAAAGAAAAGCAGCCCTTGGCATGGTTTCCCTATTAGCGGCTGCTTTTTGTATGGTTCCCCTTTCCGGAAAAGCAGAGGAACCGGTGAATCTTGAGAAAACGTCATGGACGGCTCTGGCGTCCATGTACGGGAACCCCTATTTCACAGAAGAAAAGGGAGCCACCCTTTCGCCGGAGGTGCTGGCGGAATGGTGGAAAGTATTTCATGATGATACCCTGGACTCCCTGATTTATACCGCCCTGGACCATAACCGGGACCTGGCCCAGGCAGAGTCAAGACTGAAACAGGCCAGGGAGGCGCTGGGCATGACGAAAGCTTCTCTGGTGCCCTGGGTGAATGCAGGCGCCGGATGGGTGAGGGCAGAGGCACCGGAAGGGGTGATCACCGATGTCACTCCATCGGCTTTGGAAAAGGTGCCGGGCATGACCATCGATAACAGCCATAATCTTACCTACACCGGACTGGATGCGTCCTGGGAACCGGATTTCTTCGGTAAAAACCGGTCTAAAGTAAAGGCGTCGGAAAAATCGCTGGAAGCCCAAAGGGCCGCTCTCTACTCCACCTGGGTATCCCTTTCGGCGGAAGTGGCCATGAATTACATCACCCTCCGCACCCTGCAGGAAGAGCTGGCGGTGACGGAAGCCCATATCCATAATCAGAAAGAAAATCTCGCCCTTCTTCAGGTGAACGAGAATGCGGGCCTTCTCTCATCCCTCCCTGCAGACCAGGCGTCCTATACACTTCATGAATCGGAAGCGAAAGTGCCGGAGCTGAAGACGGAAATCGCAGATACAGCCAATCGGATTTCCATTCTCACCGGCACGGTACCGGGGGCGCTGAATGATAAGCTCCTTACCCCTTCGCCTCTTCCGGATATCGACAGCGCCATGTACAATGCCATTCCGGCGGAGGTGCTTCGCCAGCGGCCGGATGTGCGCGCGGCGGAAATGGCCTGGGCTGCGCAGATAGCAAAGACAAAGGAAGCAAAGGCGGAAATGAAGCCGAAGTTTTCCATTCTGGGCGTGCTGGGGCTGGCAGCCCTTTCCGGCGGCCTCTTCTCTGCCGGCAGCCACGCCTTCGGCATTATGCCTCAGGTGTCCTATCCTTTATTTAACGGCGGCGCGCTGAAAAGAAATGTAAGGGTACAGAGCGAAAAGGAAAAAGAAATGCAGAGTGCCTATGAAAATACGGTGCTCAAGGCGGCCGGTGAAGTACGAAGCGCCATGACTGCCATCAGCCAGGATAAGATCCGGAAGGACTCTCTGGAACAGGGAAGAAATAAGGCCAAAGAAGCACTGGATCTGGCACAGAACCAGTTCACCTACGGCCTTTCCGACTACATGGGAGTCCTGGACGCAGAGCGCCATTACCTGTCCCTGGACCAGAACTATACCCTGTCCAAAGGAAAGGAACTCACCGACATGGTATCTCTCTTCAAAGCATTGGGCGGCGGCTGGAAACCGCTGGATGAGGGGCTGGAAAAAGGGAGAAAATAGAGAGCAGGCCTATCAGCTTACGGCTGTCCGATTCTCCCGGGATGACATAGGTGGCGTTCCCAGGGAACGAGCTTTGCGAAGCGGTGCGGATGGTTCCTTATACTCATCGCCCGCAGGGCGAAGCGGGCAAACCTTCTACCCAACCCGCGGCGCCAGCCGCTATAATCTGCGGCGAAGCCGCCACTACCACCCTCTGAACCCTTTGAACCTTTTGAACCTTCTGAACCTTCTGAACCCTCATGTGCGCATTCTGCATAGAATGCGCAAGTCAGTCGAAGTTGGCCCTTAGCCTGCCCATAAAAGGGCCTTCTTATTGTCGGCTGACCGTTCGAAGGGCGTGTTTAATATAAAAATGTGAGGTGTATAGTATGTTTGAAAAATGCAGGGAGCATAAAAAAGCCTTTATTCTCATAGCGGCCCTTCTTATACTGGCCGTGGGCTTTGGGTGCTATGAGTACAGGAGCCGCAAAGCGGCGGAAGAGGCGGCGCATCAGCTGGTGCTCTATGGCAATGTGGATCTCCGGGAGGTGTCACTGGCCTTTAAGAACAGCGACCGCATTTCCGATATCCTTGTGGAGGAAGGGGATGCGGTGAAGAAGGGACAGGTGCTGGCGAAGCTGGACACGGCGGATCTGGAGCATCGCATGGACATTACCCGTTCCCAGGTCGATGCCCAGCAGGCAGTGGTGGATAAACTTCATAACGGCACCAGGGAAGAAGATCTGCGGAGCGCTGAAGCCAAGGTCCGGGAAGCCCGGGCAGAAAAGGATTTCCTGACTTCTGATTACCAGAGAAAACAGGATGCTTTCCAGGCTTCCGGCGGCAAGTCCGTAAGCCGCCAGGTCCTTGAAGATGCCAGGACGAAGCTTCAGGTGGCCGAGGCAAAGGTGAATGAGGCAGAGGAAGCACAGAATCTGGCTGTGGCCGGCCCCAGAAGTGAAGATGTGGCGGCCGGGGAAGCCCAGCTGGATGCGCTTAAGAATACGCTGAAGCAGGAAGAGTATACCTTGTCCCAGTCGGAACTGACGGCGCCCCAGGACGGCGTCATCCGGTCCCGTCTTATGGAAGTGGGGGATATGGCTTCTCCCCAGAAGCCGGTGTTCCGCATGTCCCTGAATACGAAGAAATGGGTACGGGTGTATGTGAAGGAAGGGGACCTGGGCAAAATCCATGAAGGCATGGACGCCCGGGTGTATACGGACAGCGATCCGAAAAATCCGGTGAAGGGCCAGATCGGATATATTTCCTCCACCGCTGAGTTTACGCCGAAAAATGTGGAGACCTCGGAACTCCGCACGGCCCTTCTCTATGAGGTGCGGGTGTATGTGACAGATCCGGAAAACAGACTGCGCATGGGCATGCCGGCTACGGTAAAAATCGGACTGTAAAGGGTGATGACATTGGAAGACTCTGTAATCAGGGCCAAAGACCTGTATAAAGGCTTTGCCATCAAAGGGGGCGTCCTTCCTGCCCTGGACCATCTGTCCCTTTCCGTGAAAAGGGGAGAGCTTACGGCGGTGATCGGTCCTGACGGCGCCGGAAAGACTACCCTCATGCGGCTCATTGCGGGCCTCATGGCGCCTTCCTCCGGCAGTCTTTCCGTCCTGGGTCTTGACAGTGTGAAAGATGCGCAGGAAATCCAGAGCCGCATTTCCTACATGCCCCAGAAATTCGGACTCTATGAGGACTTGACGGTGGCAGAGAATATGAATCTCTATGCCGACCTGCACGGCGTTGCGAAGGACAAGCGGCCTGCCCGCTTCCAAAAGCTCTTGGAAATGATGGGGCTGGAGCGGTTCACCGGCCGATTTGCGGGGAAGCTGTCCGGCGGCATGAAGCAGAAGCTGGGCCTTGCCTGCACCCTGGTCCGTTCGCCGGACCTGCTTCTCCTGGATGAGCCTACGGTGGGGGTGGATCCCCTGTCCCGGCGGGAGCTCTGGGACATTTTGAAGGAGTTTGTGAAGGAGGAGCATCTTTCTATTTTCGTCAGCACTGCCTACATGAATGAAGCGGAAATGTGCCGTCATGTGTTTGTGCTGAACAAGGGCCGTATCTTGGCTGATGGCACGCCGGAGGATCTGCGGAACCTGGCCAGGGGACGTACCTACCGGGTCATGCCGGAGGCGGGAATGCCTACCCGGATTCTCCAGGCCCATTTACTGGACGATGATGATCATGTGGTGGACGCGGTGCCCCGGGGCGGGGAGGTCCATTTCATTGCCCGAAAGCAGGGCATGGTAATTCCCTGTCTGGAGGCCGGAGGTCTCAAGGCGGAAGCCGATGAACCCCGTCTGGAGGACGGCTTTATGATTCTTCTAAGGAAAGCGGAGCCGTCGGTGCTGAAATCTTCACCGGACAGCGAAAGAGCCCTGGATGAAGGCGGCCGGCCTTCAGAAGAGGTCAATATCCGGGTGAAAAATCTGGTGAAGAAGTTTGGCGATTTCACAGCGGTAGCCAATACGTCCTTTGAAGTGCATAAGGGTGAAATTTTCGGCCTGCTGGGACCTAACGGTGCCGGAAAGACCACCACTTTCAAAATGCTCTGCGGCCTTCTGCCGGAAACCAGCGGTTTCCTTTCGGTGGCAGGGGTGGATTTGAGAAAGGCCAGAACCAGGGCCAGGGCCAACATAGGCTATGTGGCTCAGAAATTTTCCCTTTACAGCCACATGACAGTGCGGGAAAATCTGAATTTCTTCGGCGGTCTCTATGGACTGGCACCGGCAAAGAAGAAGGAACGGATCAGGGAAGTGGTGAAGGAATTTCATCTGGAAAACCGGTTGGACATGAAGGCGGGTGATCTCCCTGGCGGTTACAAGCAGCGCCTGTCCATGGCCTGTGCCCTTATTCATGAGCCTAAAATCCTGTTTCTCGATGAGCCCACCTCCGGCATCGACCCTCTGGCAAGACGCAATTTCTGGCGGCAGATTACCACCCTGGCCGCCCGGGGGACCACCATTATCATTACCACCCATTTCATGGAAGAGGCGGAGTACTGCGACCGTTTCATGATTCAGGATAACGGCCAGCTGCTGGCCATCGGAAGTCCTTCAGAAATCAGAAGAAAACTGAAGGAACCCCGGGCGGATATGGATGATATTTTTATTAAAATCGTTGATGAAGCAAGGAAGAAAGGAGAGAGAAATCCATGGAAGGATTCTGCCGGCGCATGAAAGCGCTGATTTACAAAGAATTTCTCCAGCTCATCCGTGATTCCAGTTCTCTTCTTCTGGGTATCGTGCTCCCCATCATTCTGATCCTTATCATCGGTTACGGCATATCTCTGGATGTGAAGAACGTACCCTGCGCCGTGGTGCTGGAAGATGCATCGCCCAAAGCCCAGGATGCCGTGAGCTTTCTGAACGGGTCCGACTACTTTTCACCGGTTTATGTGACAAGCATGAAAGAGGCGGAAAAACAGCTTCTGGACAGGGACGTAAATGTCATTATAGATATTCCTCCCGATTTCACCTCCTCCCTCTATGAAGGACGGGCGAAGGTTGAGGTCATTATGGACGGTGTGGAAACGGCCACGGCCATGAGCACCGGCTCCTATGTGGAAAGCTCCCTGTCCGCCTGGATGGCAAAGGAAGGGCTCACCGGTAAAGGCGGAATTTCCATCGTTTCCCGCATGTGGTTTAACGATGACAATTCCAGTACCTGGTTCTTCATTCCCGGTCTTATCATGCTCATTATGACCATCGTGGGGGTCATGCTGACCTCTGTGGTCATGGCCCGGGAATGGGAGCGGGGTACCTTTGAATCCCTCTTCGTCACGCCGGTGAAGCCCATGGAGCTGGTGCTGGCCAAAATGGTGCCCTATTTCTGCGTGGCCCTTCTGGGCATGGGCATCTGCCTGGTGCTGTCCCGCTTCCTCTTCGAGGTGCCTATAGAGGGGTCCCTGATAGCACTGATTCTGATTTCCATGGTGTATCTTCTGGTGGCCCTGGGCATAGGGCTGGTAATATCTGCCATTACGAAAAGGCAGTTCCTGGCCTGCCAGTTTTCTCTGCTCATCAGCTTCCTGCCCTGCCTGGTGCTGTCGGGCTTCATTTTTGACCTTCGCTCTACGCCGGAATTCGTACAGGCCGTAGGGGAAGTGCTGCCCTTTTCCCACTATCTTATTTCCATCAGGACCCTCTTCCTCTCCGGCACCGATACAGGCCTTCTTCTGAAAGAGGGAGGGCTCCTTATGCTGTATGCCCTGTTTTTTGTCAGTGCTGCCTTCGGCATGACCAGGAAGAAGGTGGAATGATGGATGACCTCAGACTCTTCCTCCAGCAGCTTCGGGTAATCTGCGTGAAGGAAATCATGGCTATCTGGAATGATCCCGCCACCCGCCGCATCGTGGTGGTGCCGGTCATCATTCTGGGGTTCCTTTTCGGCTATGCCGCCAATTACAATCTGGAAGACGCACCCTATGTGGCAGTGGATGAAAGCAGGAGCTATGATTCCTCCCGCCTCCTTTCCCGCTTTGATGGCACCGGACTTTTCCATCGGGTGGCCACGCTGCAGAGTCCCGATGAAATGGGGACTATCATTACCCGGGGCGACGCGGTGATGGCGGTGTTCATTCCCGCCGATTTCCAGCGAAAACTGGATGGGGGAGAAAAAGCGGATATCCAGATCATTACGGATGGCAGAAATACCATGACCGCCGGCCTCTCTTCGGCCTATGCCGCCCATATTGTGGGACAGTTCAATCTGGAAAGGGCCGGAAGGGAAAGCCCGGTGACCATAGAAAGCAGGACCTGGTTCAATCCGAACCAGATTACCCGCTGGTTCTTCCTGCCCGGTATTATCGGCCTTTTGAGCTTTGCCCAGGTCTTTCTCCTGGCAGGCCTTTCGGTGGCCCGGGAAAGGGAAGAAGGCACCTTCGAGCAGCTTCTGGTGGCGCCGGTCTCTCCGGTGGTGATTCTTGTGGGGAAGGCAGTGCCTCCCATGATCGTGGGATTTATCCAGTGCACCATTCTCCTCTGCATCAGCTACTTCTGGTTTAACGTGCCCTTTGCAGGCTCCCTTGTGACTTTCTATACAGCCCTTTTCTTCTACCTTTTAAGCTCTACCGGCTGCGGGCTCATTGTATCCTCTATTTCCAAAAACATGCAGCAGGTGCTGGTCTACGTCATTGTGTTCATGATTCCTATGGCCCTTCTTTCCGGCATTATTACGCCGGTAAGGAATATGCCTCCTTTCCTGCAGCTTGTGACCTATGCGGATCCCCTGCGCTTTGCCCTGGAATTGATACGGCGCATTTATTTGGAAGGCCTTACCTTCGGAGAGCTGGCCTGGAATTTTGTGCCCCTGGCCGTCATATCCCTGGTGACCCTCACCATTGCGGGGTACCTGTTCCGGCATCATATGAATTGAAGGTGAATCTATGAAATCCATCAAAAAGAATACAAGGGAAGACGGCGCAGAAACAAAAGCCCGGCTCATTCAGTGCGCCGGCCGCCTGATAGCAGACCAGGGCTATGACCGTACCACCAGCAAGGATATCTGTCGTCTGGCAGGGGTCAATATGGCAGCTGTGAACTATCACTTCGGCAGCCGGGAAGGTCTCTATCAGGCAGTGCTGGATGAGGTATACCACTATGTCCTTTCGCCGGTGGAAATAGAAACCATTTACCATATGGACATAGGGCCCCGGGAGAAACTGATGAAGCTCCTGGATTTATATGTGAAGGAAGCCCTCTTTTCTGAAAGCTGGCAGGTAAAGGTGAGCATACGGGAACTCATTAATCCGTCGGACGTATTCACCAGGTTTGTGGAAAGCTATATCGGGCGAAAGCTGACGCCGGTGCTGGATATCCTTTCCAGTTATCTGGGCCTTCCTGCCCATGATGCCAGAGTGCCCCGGGCCTTTCTGGCCGCCCTTTCGCCTTTCCTCATTTTCCTCCTCTCCGGCCACCGCCAGATGGGCCTTGTTATGTACGGCCTGTCCAAAAGAGACAGAAAAGAAAAAATGGAAGAAGCGGACCTGTTGAAAGAATTCGTCTTCGCAGGCTTGGACCGGCTGAAGGAGAAATGGAAAGGGAAGGAAAAGTAAGATTTTAAGATTTGAAGATAGGCAGAGAGTCAGACGGCAGACTCCTTTTCATCGGGCGCCGTCATTCTTCACCGGCGGCGCCAGCCGCTGCTGCAGCCCCCTGAATCTTCTGAACCCTTTGAACCTTCCTTTCCATTTGATATACTTACTATATAAATTCACGTAGGGGACAGGAGGAATTCCCATGCAGGAGCATTTAAAGGTTGCATATACGAAGAAGGCGCTGGAGCTGTTTGCGCCTATTCCCACACGGAAGGCTGCAGCGGCAGAAGAAACGGATTTCACAGATATTGCTGCCCTGGTGGTGACGGAGGAAGATGAATCCATTATCCATGACAGAAGGGTTAAGGCTTTTCACATTCCCCTTTTCCTCATCGTCCATGGCCATGAGGAAAGGACGGATAACACCCTGGGCCATGTGTACGGAATGATTGACACCCGGTCCCTTTCCCGGCCTTATTTTGAACGGCAGATTGAACAGGCCGCATCTTCCTATGAAGATTCCCTTCTGCCACCCTTCTTTAAGACGCTGAAGAACTATGTGGACTGCGGAAACGCCCAGTTTGACTGCCCTGGGCACCAGGGGGGAGCCTATTTCAGAAAGCATCCGGCAGGCCGTATTTTTTATGATTTCTATGGGGAAAATACTTTCCGCAGTGACCTCTGCAACGCCGACGTGGCCATGGGGGACCTTCTCATTCATGAAGGGGCAGCCCTGGCGGCCCAGAAACATGCGGCCCGGGTGTTTAATGCAGACAAAGCCTATTTCATTCTGAACGGCACGTCCGGTGCCAACAAGGTGGTTATGAATGCCCTCCTCACGCCGGGAGATCTGGTGCTCTATGAAAGAAACAACCATAAGTCCGTAGGCTACGGCGCCCTGATCCAGGCCGGTGCCATTCCCATCTACCTGGAAACCGCCAGGAACCCCTTCGGCCTCATCGGCGGGGTGCTGGATCACTGCTTTAATGAAGAATACATCCGCATGCTCATTGCGGAAAGAGATCCCCGGCGGGCCCGCATGGACAGGCCCCTTCGGGCGGCGGTAATCCAGCTGGGAAATTATGACGGCTGCATTTACAATGCCCGGCAGGTGGTGGAAAAAATCGGCCATCTCTGCGACTACATCGTCTTCGATTCCGCCTGGGTAGGCTATGAACAGTTCATCCCCATGATGAAGGACTGCAGCCCCCTGCTCCTTGACCTTAAGCCCGACGACCCCGGCATCATTGTGACCCAGTCCATTCATAAGCAGCAGGCCGGTTTCTCCCAGGCCTCCCAGATTCTGAAAAAAGACTCTCACATCAAGGGGCAGGCGCGGTATGTGCCTCATAAGATTTTTAATAATGCCTTCATGGTAAATTCATCCACCTCCCCGAACTACCAGATTTTTGCCTCTCTGGACATGAATGCCAAAATGCAGGAAGGCGATGCAGGGAAAATGCTGTGGCATGAATGCATTATCAATGCCATTGAAGCCAGAAAAAAAGTGCTCCGCCACTGCCGCTACCTCCGTCCCATTGTTCCCCCTGTGGTCCATGGGAAGAAATGGGAAGAAGGGGATACGGAACAAATGGCGGAGGATATTGCCTACTTCGCCTTCGAGCCGGGCGGCAAATGGCACTCCTTCCAGGGCTACGCCAAGGGCCAGTATTTCATAGATCCCCTGAAACTGCAGCTCATGACACCGGGTATTCATATGGAAACCGGGGAATACGAAGACTTCGGCATTCCCGCCATCATTCTGGCCGATTACCTTCGGGACTGCCAGATTATACCCGAAAAGTGCGACCTCAACGATATTCTCTTCCTTATGACGCCGGCCGAATCGAAAACAAAGCTGGATAACCTGATTACCAAGCTCATCCGGTTTGAAGCCCATATAGACAACGATTCCCCCATGGAAATGGTACTTCCTACGGTATACAGGAAATATCAGTCCCGCTACGAACGCTACACCATCCGGCAGCTCTGCCAGGAACTCCATGACTTTTACAAGGCAAAGAAAATCAACGTACTGCAGAAGAAAATGTTCCTGAAAGCCTACTTCCCCGAATATTTCATGAGCCCCCAGGAAGCCAACTGGGCCCTGGTGAGAGGTCAGGGAGAACTGATCCCTCTGGACGAGGCAGAAGGCAGAGTAGCCCTCCAGGCCGCCGTGCCCTACCCGCCGGGCGTTACCTGCGTGCAGCCCGGAGAAAGATGGACCCGCATCGCTTTAGACTACTTCCTGGACTTCGCAGAAACCGCCGATATCCTCCCCGGCTTCGCCCCGGAACTGCAGGGCGTGTACCTGGAAAAAGACAGCATGGGCCATGGAAAAGCCAAAGGCTATGTGCTGAAAAAGGAATATGAAAAAGACTATAAGAATGGCTGAGAAATAGGGAAATGGCATCGAGCGAGACCGCTGTCAGGTATCCGCCTTCAGCTTGGCAGGGCCGCCCCCTTCCGTCTCGCTGCGCTCGCCACCCACCCCCGGAAAGGGGTGGGCAGGTAACATGGAGGAGAGGACCACGCCTTTAAGCCTTGCCTCCCACCGCTTGCGGGGGGAGGGGGACCACGAAGTGGTGGTGGGGGGAGGCCTCCAATAGAGGCCGGTGCCCGCCAAGCGGGCTATAAAACTCATCGCCCGCAGGGCGATACCACCACCCTTTGAACCCTCAGAACCCGGGCCACAGAGTGGCCCATACGGCCGCCCCCTTCCGTCTCGCTGCGCTCGCCACCCACCCCCAGAAAGGGGGTGGGCAGGTAACATGGAGGAGAGGACTGCGCCCTTAAGCCTTGCCTCCCACCGCTTGCGGGGGGAGGGGGACCACGAAGTGGTGGAGGGGGGAGGCCTCCAATGGAGGCCGGTGCTCGCCAAGCGGGCTATAAAAGCCAGTGCCCGCCATGCGGGCACAAGATGAGTCAGTAACTAAAAGCTGATATTTAACTGTTCACTGGTGATGCATTCACGTTGCAATATCTACGGCTTCATCCGGAGGCTCCTATGGATAAGAAATACATGATGCCTGAAGACCGCTCTCTCTTGGAAAAAGCAAAAGAACTTCGAAGTCATATGACACAGGAAGAAAGGAAATTGTGGTATCTTTTCCTTCGAAAACACCGCTTTCGCTTTTACCGACAGAAAATCATAGGTCACTACATCTGTGACTTTTACTGCCCACAAACCCGCCTGGTCATAGAATTGGACGGGAGCCAGCACTACACTGAAAAAGAACTGGCCTACGACATGAAAAGAACCGCTTTCCTTGAAAGCTGTCATATTCATGTTATCCGTTTCTACAATGGGCAGGTTAACCTTCATTTTAGAGAAGTCTGCATAGAAATCGAAAGGACCATAAAAGAAAGGATAAAAGAGTGAAGAATGTACGGCCGCCCCCTTCCGTCTCGCTGCGCTCGCCACCCACCCCCGGAAAGGGGGTGGGCAGGTAACATGAGAGGACTGCGCTCTTAAGCCTTGCCTCCCACCGCTTGCGAGGGGAGGGGGACCACGAAGTGGTGGAGGGGGGAGGCCTCCAATGGAGGCCGGTGCTCGCCAAGCGGGCTATAAAACTCATCGCCCGCAGGGCGATACCACCACCCTTTGAACCCGCCTGCCAAAGGCAGGCAGAACCCTCTGAACCCAGGCACCAAAGGCGCCGAACCTTCACGCCCCAAAGGGGCTGTCCATAAGGGCACCCACCTCCCCAGTGGTAACGCCCTTCGGGCGATGAGTATAAAGTCAGCGTTACGGATTTACCTTTTTGCGTCATACGTTATGATAGGCATTCTGCAGTGGAAACCATACAACCGCGCCTGGGGCGCGAGGAAATGTACCCCTATCCCCACCTGCGGCGGTACTTCCCCCGGTGGGGGAAGTCTGCTCTGCGCTTGCCTTACTGCTAACTTAAGCAGCTCAACACATAGCGGAGAGTAAAGTTCCCCCGCCCGGGTGGCAAAGGAACTGGATTCATAGGGGAGCTCCGTGACCCGCGAATCCAGTGAGACGCCATCCAGCGAAGTCGGTGTGCATTCCCTCACCCGCCAGGGCGGTTATATAGTTTTTATCATATAATTTGGCGCCTTTTATAATTTAGAGGCGCCCACCACAACCCTCACGGCCGTAGGCCGTGTCAAACTTAAGCCCCTTAAGAACCTTCGGCCCGAAGGGCCGTCAACCCTCAAGCCCCATAGGGGCTTGTCCATAGAAAACCACCGCCCTCAAAGAGGACGGTGGTTTTCTGTTGTAGAGGATGTTATATGGTATGGCCTGTTCTGCCCCAGACAGGCCATATTTTATTTTTCTGCAGCTGCAGGAACAGCGTCAGCGGGAGCTTTGCCGGAGGCCACGGCTTCGTTGTCGGCTTTGGCCTTTTTCAGGTCGAAGCGGTCGGATACGAAACCGTAGAGGGTCCAGCCGAATACGGTGACGATGGCGCCGTAGGTCATGGCTTCAAAGCCGGAGGCGTAGCATGCATAGAGGCTGTAGAGGGAAGCGATGAAAGCGATGAGTTTCGTGGTTTTCAGTTCGCTGCCTACATGATCTACAGCTTTCATGATGACTACCACGGAAGCCATGCAGAGGAGGTAGGGCATGATGTTGGTAATGACTGCCAGGTTGACCAGGGTCTCGAACTGTTCGTTCAGGGAGGGGCTGATGGTCATGAGGGAGAAGAGGGACTGAATGATGGTGATGGCCACCATGCCGGCGATGGGAGCGCCGTGGGAAGTCACTCTCTTCAGGAAGGCCGGGAAGTATCCTTCATCGCTGCCTGCCTTGAATACGTTGGCAATGGTGAACTGCCAGCCCAGGAGGGAACCGAAGCAGGAGAGAACCATGAGGCCCATGATGATCTTGCCTACGGTGCCGCCAAACATCTGGGAGAATACGAGGCCGAAGGGAGCGGAGCTGGAGACGAGAACGTCAGCAGGAACGATACCGAAGATAATGTTGGTGGAAACGATGTAGCAGGCTGCTGCCAGCAGGGTGCCGCCGAGAACGGCTTTCGGCACGTTCTTTTCCGGATTATCCACGGCATCGGCATTGGCGCAGGCCGATTCCATACCCAGAAAAGCCCACAGGGTCATGGTGATGGCGTTCAGTGCAGCTTCACCGAAGCCCAGGTCATGGACATTCCAGTTAGCGGTGTACATGGAGGGGGAGAACCAGAACCAGCCTACGAAAGCGAGGCCGATACAGGGAATGATGACGCCCCATACGGTGATGGAGGAAACCTGGCCGGTATACTTGGCGCCGCCGAAGTTAAGAACGGTAGCCAGCCAGAGGGTGAAGATAGTGGCAGCGCAGGTCATGACCGGGTCCAGAGTCGTATCCAGGAAACCCAGGGCATAGCCTACGGCGGAAATGGCAATGGCGGTGTTCGCAAAAATCAGGGACACCCCATAGGTGTAGTTGGCAAGGAAGTTTCCGGCCTTGCCGAAGGAATATTCAGCATAGCCGCCCATGCCGCCGCCTTTTTTACTGTACATGCCGCACTTGGCAAATACATAGGCCAGAGCCATGGATCCCACGGCCGTTACCAGCCAGGAAACGATGGACAGGGCACCCACCTGAGCCAGTTTGGATGGCAGCATGATAATGCCGGAACCCATCATATTGACTGCTGTCAGGATGGTGAGCTGGAAAACGCTCATTTTGTTTGCTTTACTCATGTTTGTCTCCTTTGATAAGGAAGGATGGGGAAACCCTGTTTCCCCGCTTCCCTATGAGTTTATTTCTTTTCAAATTCCTTTTTCAGCACATAGCCATAGGCATGTTTCTTTCCATCAGCGCCAGGCTGTACATAAACGCCCTGGATTTCAGGAGCAAAGCCGGGCAGCTGGTTGATGCCTTCCACCAGGTCCAGGAAATAGGTGACAGCGGTTTTGGACCACTTTTCACCGGGATGTACGCAGAGTACTCCTGGCGGATAGGGGAGAGCGCCTTCCAGGGCGGTGCGGCCTTCTGCATCAGCCAGGTCCACCAGTTCGCCATGGGCTCTCATGAATTCATACTGCGCTTCCTGGGGATTCATCACGTATTCCGGGAAATAGTCCTTCAGGAAGAGTTCCTTCTGCAGAGTGGAAACTTTGCGGTCCTTGTAGAAATCATGCATTTCCTGGCAGAGACGGCGGATGGTGTAGCCTCTGTATTTTTCTTCGTAAGCGTTATAAATGGAGGGGAGCACTTCAGACATGGGCGCATCCTGGTCGATGAGCTGTTCGAAACGGATGAGCTTTGCTACCAGGTCGTTCATCTTTGTTTCGCTTTCCGCAGGGGTCATGAGGAAGAGGATGTCGTTGAGATCGCATTTTTCCGGAATAATGCCGTTTTCACGGAGATAGTTGGCCAGAATGTTTCCTGGAATGCCGAAATCTTCATAGCCGCCGTTTTCTACATCAATGCCGGCAGTGACGAACTGCAGCTTCATGGGATCGATGAAGTACTGGCCCTTGCCGTAGCCGTCGAATCCGTGCCATTTGGCGCCCGGTTCGAAAGCCCAGTAATTGATGTCGTTAGCCATCTTTTCGGTGTCTCCATCTTCCCATTTCTTTCCGTAAACCACCGGAGGAACCAGAGGACGGATGTAGTGGCAGTTGCGGAGCACCTGTTTTCTTGTTTCAATCACAAGCTTCACAGCGTCCATCCAGAGCTTTCTGCCTGCTTCGCCTTCATGCATCTTGGCATTCACGTCAAGGGCTGCGAAAAGCTGGTACAGCGGGGAAGTGGAAGCGTGCATCATGAATGCATTGTTCACTCTCTTATGAGGTACATAGCGGTCCTGGCCTTTAATGTGAGAGTCTTTCTTGTGAATCTGGGAGGTCATGGAGAAGCCGGCCTGCTGTTTGTGGACGGACTGGGTGACGAAGATGCCGGGATCTTCCGGTCCCAGGTCCAGAAGCAGAGGAGAGCAGTCCTTCATCATGGGGATAAACTGTTCATAGCCTACCCATGCGGAATCGAAGAAAATGTAGTCGCAGAGATGGCCGATCTTATCCACTACCTGGCGGGCATTATAGATGCAGCCGTCGTAGGTGCCCAGCTGAATCACTGCCAGGCGGATCGGTCTTTTAGCCTTGGCTTTTACCGGATCCTTTTCAGCCACCAGTTTCCGGATGTAATCTTCATTGAAGCAGTGTTCCGGAATGCCGCCGATGGAGCCGAAGGCATTTCTTTCCGTTTCCAGATATACCGGAGTTGCGCCGGCCAGTACCAGAGCGCCGTGGTCAATGGACTTATGGTTGTTTCTGTCGTAGAGGACGATATCGCCAGGAGTGAGGACAGCGTTGAGCACCACCTTGTTGGATGTGGAAGTGCCGTTCAGTACGAAGTAGGTCTTGTCGGCGTTGTATACCCGGGCTGCATGCTTCTGGGCTGCCAGAGCCGGGCCTTCATGAATGAGGAGATCCCCCATGGCCACGTCGGCGTTGCACAGGTCGGCGCGGAAAGTGTTTTCACCGAAGAAATCGTAGAATGCGCGGCCTGCAGGATGCTTGCGGAAGAAAGCGCCGCCCTGATGGCCTGGGCAGTCAAACTGGGAGTATCCGTTTTCCACGTATTTTTCCAGATCCTTGAAGAATGGGGGCAGTACTTTTTCTTCATAATGGGAAGCAGCGCTTTCAATCTGGCGGCTGTAGAAAGCATGATCCGTGTCGTTCAGGTCAATCACCCGATATACCTTGCTGATGACATCATCGGCTACCGGGCCTTCCTTGGTGCGGATGAGAAGTACCGGAATATGGAAGGCAAAAATCATTTCCTTCTTGAGCACATCGGTATCGGTGTCTGTAATGACTACGGCACCTACATCGGTAAAGTCGGTATCATTGACGTTTACCGTTTCGCGGGATGGAATGGCTCCGAAAATTTCGAGTGCTTTGTCAGAGTAAGCAATTTTTAAACGTTTCACGATTGAAACCTCCTGTACTGAACATTTTGTTATGAATGGGAAGCGGAAGGTGTGTGCACATCACCGAAGCCGCTTTCCCGGCAGGGGACGTATGTCCTTTACTGAGCTTATTGTATAGAAAATGGAGAAAATACTCCAATACCGATTCCATGCAAAAAATAAAAATCCCCGAAATGATTACAAATTGCATGGATAAAACGAAATATGAGGCTATTTATAACAATATTGCTATAAATAGCCTCGATGAATGGCGCCCATGCAGAACAAATACATGTCTATATTATGTAAATAGTTTGTAAAATCATGGATTCTATGAGAAGCAAAGAGAATGCCGGAAAGAAGAAGGCGGAAAAAATCTGTATTTCCTGAAAGAAAGCATGGCTGGCAGAAAAAACTCCGAACAATAATAACAAGATAGTTATTATTGTTCGGAGTCATTACCTTCCGTGGACCCATTTCCAGTAGGACAAAAGGCAGAGGGCGTAGCCGCCAGTCATGAGGAGCCCCAGGGGGAGAGCCGTATCTTCCCCGGCAATACCGGTGAGAGGCATGGTCAAACTGCCCGGAGCTACCGTAAAGAATCCCAGCAGCGCAGAAGCGGCGCCGGCATTCTTTCCCTGCCTTGAAAGGGCCATGGACATACTCACCGTTTCTGTAATGGATAAAGGAATGACCGTGATAATAAGGATGGGAATGAGCAGGTGAAGGGGCCAGAGGAAATAAAAACCGGCCAGCAGGAAAAGACTTGCTATAAAGAAAAGAATAATAGAATGGCGCAGCATGGCATCATCCAGCAACTTCTTTGCCAGGGCTGCCGGAAGAAGGCCTGTAAGCAGAAGCCCCACGCCCACCACGCCCAGAATCAAACTGTAAGTCTGGGCACTGAGACCGTAAATATGCTGGAACAGGAACGAAGAACCGGCCAGATATCCGAAGAAAGAAATGAAAAGGAACCCTTCCAGAAGACAATGACCCATAAAGTAGGAATCATGGAAAAGATGGGGATAGGAGCGGAAAGCGGCAGTGAGCCGGGGAAGACGGTGTTCCTTGGGAAGTGTTTCCCGGTAGGGGATACAGGACAGGGCCAGCAGGAGACCGATACCAGTCAGCACATAAAAAACGCCTCTCCAGTCAGTCCAGCGGAGAATCTGTCCTCCTGCCACAGGAGCCAGCACCGGCGCCAGACCGTTAATCATCATGAGGGCGGAATACAGAGTCAGAAGCTCAGTGCCTGTCTTGATATCCCGGGCAATGGCCCTGGCAATGACCAGCCCGAAAGAGCCGAAAAAGCCCTGTACGAAACGGAAGAAAAGAAGCACCGAAGGCGTAGAAGCCTCACTGGCACCGTAGGAAGTCAGAGTAAAAACAGTCATGCCCACAAGGATAGGAACCTTCCTTCCGAAACGGTCGGAAAGAGGGCCGCCAAAGAGCTGCCCCAGCGCCATGCCCGCCATGGTCATGGTGAGAGTCAGCTGGGCCAGGGATGGAGAAATACCAAAGAAATCCGCCAGCTCGGGAAGGGCCGGAAGATACATGTCCGTAGCCAGCGGCGCTACCGCCGTCATGAGACCCAGAAAGATAAAAAGGCCGATTTCAGATACTTTCATACAAACCTCCAGAAAATACAAAGAAGCAGGCTGCCCTGCAAAAAAAGCCGCCCAACGCTAAACAGCGCTGAACGGCTTATATTGCGGATGCTCAGAAAACGCAGCTCTACTGTGTGGAGCCTACGGCTCCTTATCTTGAGTAAATGATAACAAGAGGGCTGGAAATTGTCAAGGGCAGGCGGTGGAGGCGCCTCTAGCACTTGCACTCCCCTGAATGAGGGCGGGGAAGTAAAATAGTGGAGAGGATCGCACTCTTTAAAATCTGCGGCGTCAGCCGCCACCACAACCTCTGAACTATCGGAACCCGGGCCGCAGAGCGGGCCCATACAGCCGCCCCCTTCCGACTCGCTGCGCTCGCCACCCACCCCGGAAAGGGGGTGGGCAAGTAAAAAGGAGGAGAGGGACGTACTCTTTAAAATTTGCGGCGTCAGCCGCCACCACTACCCTCGGCCTGAAAGGCCGTCAAACTTACGAACCCTCCGGCCGTCAGGCCGGTCAATCCTAAGAACCTTTTCCATCCCCGTTGACACCATCCTGCGGGGGTGATATACTCTTGACATACAAATACAAAGCCATAGAACAGGAAGAGTAGTCCTGATGGAAGCCATCCAAGGGAGCCGGCGCAAGTGGAAGTCCGGTATGGCAGTCTGGATGAATGGGCCTGGGAGGCGCTGTTTCGAACCATAGGTGTAGAGACAGACGGATTTCACCGTTACAGGAAACTGAGTTGGGCATTTGCCAAGTTGGGTGGTACCGCGGAAATAGATCCTTTCGTCCCTTTGCTTTTCAGCAGAGGGACGAAAGGATTTTTTGTTATATTGATTAAGGAGGAATGTCATGATGGAACAGGTTATGGATGTATCAAAACTTGTCTTTACCAAGGCGAGGGGAGGTCGGTTCCGCTGGCTTACCATTTCCACCCTCATGCTGGCTATCGGCATGCTGCTCCATCTGGTCTCTCCGTCGGTGGCAGGTTTTACGCCGAACTGGATGATCGCCTGCTATGTGGTGGCTATTCTTCTGACGAAACCGAGCTACAAGCAGTGCCTGGGCATCTGCATGGTGGCGGCGCTGATGGAAGTTTTTACCAGTAAGTCCGCTTTCCCCTACGGCGACTTTGCTTCCGAATTCTTCGGCGCCTATGTGGCAGGCTTCTTTGCCCATTCCGTGCCGCCCATTAAAATCGGGAAATTTTCTCTCCGTCCTGCCATTGCAGGATTCATTACCACCTGCGTGTCTGGCTTCACCTTCGTTTCCATTCTGACCCTGGTCATGGGGATTCCTATGAAGGTATACCTCTATGGTATGCTTCCGGCAGTCGCCATGGTGGGTATCGGAAATGGCATTATCACACCGTTCCTTTATTTCCCGGCGCTCCGCCTTTTCAAGTCCATGCATTACATGGCAGAGTCCGACGTGGAGGACAGCGACCACAGCGGTCTGGTGCTGAAGCAGCAGCAGGAAGGGGTCATCAGCGTGGAGCATCTGACCTATACCTATCCCTTCTCTAAGAAGAAAGCTCTGGATAACGTGTCCATGGCAGTATCCAAAGGAGATTTCGTGGTGGTTACCGGCCCTAACGGTGCCGGCAAAACCACTCTCCTCATGTCCATGGCCGGCGCCATTCCTCATTACTACGGCGGCACCATGGAAGGCATGGTCTTCACCGGCGGCAAGGCAGTGACCCAGCACACCATTGCGGATCTGGCATCCTCCATCGGCGTCATCCTTTCAGACTACAAGGCCCAGATCGTCACCCTCACCGTGGGAGAAGAAATGGCATTTACTCTGGAAAACCACGGATTTCCGCCGGATGAAATCCGCCGCCGGTCAAAAGAAGCTCTGGCCAAGGTTCACCTGGACGGACTGGAGGAACGGAAGGTTTCCACCCTTTCCGGCGGCCAGTGCCAGCGTCTGGTGGTGGCTGCGGTGCTGGCGGAAGAGCCGGAAGTACTGGTATTCGATGAACCTACCTCTGCGCTGGATCCGGAAGGTATCCGCGAATTTTATGAAATGGTGGGCGAACTGAACCGGAAGGAAGGACTGACGGTGATTGTGGCGGAACACCATCTGGAAGCTGCCCTGCCTTTTGCGAAGAAATTTATCCTCATGAATCAGGGAAAGATTATCAGCCAGGGCACGCCGGAAGAAGTGATGCGGGCCATGAAACAGAATCACATTTATGAAGAAGCCATTCCGGATATGTACCGCGCCCAGCTGACCCTGGAAGACCAGGGGATTTCCTTCGAAAAACCGTTCCTCAACATCAGGGATGCAGAGCAGTCTGTGATGGATTCATTCGAGAAAGGAGAGGGGAAACATGCTTGAGCTGAAAAATGTATCTTTCCGTTACGCCAAAAACCTGCCCCTGGTCCTGGATGGGGTGTCCCTCTCCTTTGACAAGGGAGAATTCGTAGCCATCACCGGACGCAACGGCAGCGGTAAAACCACCATTACCCGTCTTCTTACGGGACTGGAAAAACCAGCTTCCGGAGATATTGTCTACAATGGCACCTCTGTGACAAAGGAAGATGCTTCGAAGAGAAGCCGCTTTATCGGCTATGTGTTCCAGCAGCCGGACCGGCAGATGTTCATGCCCACGGTGCGCGAGGAAATCGCCTTCGGCCCCTTCCATCAGGGAAAACGGGGGCAGGAACTGGAAGATGCCATCGACCGCGCCATGGCGGATACCGATACGGAAAGCTTATCGGCGGAATACCCGAGAACCCTTTCCCGGGGCGACCAGCAGCGGGTGGCCATTGCCTCTGCCCTGGCCATGGATACGGAATACCTGGTGCTCGATGAACCTACCAGCGGACAGGACGGCAGAGAAAAGAAAAGACTCATGGCCCTCATGGAAAGACTGCAGCAGAAAGGCATCACCATTATCCTGGTTACCCACGACATGGACATTGTAGCCAGAGACTGCACCAGGGTGGTGGTCATTGCAGGCCACAAAGTGGTCTTTGATGACAAGCCGGAAATCCTGTTTTCCGAAGCCAACCGCCCCGAAGACTGGGGCCTGGCCTATCCGCCGGCAGTTCTTCTGGGCCGGCGCCTCCCCGGCGCTCCCTACTGCCGGGACATGGACAGCTTCTGCAAAGAATTTATGAAACGGAAAGGAGGAGCTTCCTTATGAGAAATCTGGTACCCCTGACAAAAATCCTTTTAACCCTGGGCACTGCCGTATGGGCCATTGTGCTTCACCGGCCGGAAAGCCTCCTTTACCTCTGCGTTCTGGAACTTCTCATCCTCCTCGTATCCGGTGAACTTTTCAAAAATATCAAAGCCCTCATTATGCTCATCATCTTTGCTGCCCTTCTGGGAGCTATTGAAAAGGTGGGCGGCGGCTCCACCGAAGAATCGGTGGTGGCGGCCCTTCGCATGCTGGGCATGACCATCATCTTCATTTACCTCCTGGGCACCGTGAAACTGCAGGATCTCACCGCCTCCATGGTGCGGCAGCTGAAGGTACCTTATGAATACGCCTTCATGTTCACTGCAGGACTTCGCTTCATCCCTGATTTCATTGAAGAAAACAGAGCTGTCTCCGAAGCCCAGGCCTGCCGCGGCCTGGCTGTCAAAGGCAACTTCTTCAAACAGGTCAAGCGCTACATGTCCATCGTTCGTCCGCTGATGCTCCGCTCCCTGGGAAGAAGCGAAACCATGGCCCTCTCCCTGGAACTCCGCGGCTTCGGCGGATCCCGGAGAACCTTCATGGAAAGCGTGGCGCCCAAGGGAAAAGACTACGTCTTCATGGTCCTCATCCTCCTCGTCACCGCTGCCGTCATCTACGGCCGGGTGAAACTGGGGATGTGAAACAGGTATAAAAAAAGCACCCTGCCAAAGGGTGCTTTTTTAGTGGATTCGTAGGCCGGTAAAGACCGCTGCCGGCTATCCGCTGACCGCCATCCGCCGTTGTCCCCATCCATCTGATTGCCAGACCGGAATGGAACGCCCTGGATCCCTGAGGATAGGACATATAAAACTCATCGCCTCCTGAGCGAAAGCGACGCACAAAATGTAGTGAGTCATTTTCCCTGTGGGATGCACAACCCTTCTACACAACTCGCGGCGTCAGCCGCGCCCCTTATTATAATTTGCGGCGAAGCCGCCACCACAACCCTCGGCCTGAAAGGCCGTCAAACTTAAGAACCCTCTGGCCGCAGGCCGGTCCATCTTAAGAACCTTTCTCCCTGCCCCCTGAGCGAAGCGAATATAACCTGCCGCCGGCAGGCGGCCACAACCCTCGGGGCGCAGCCCCGTCAACCCTCACACCGAAGGTGTGTCCAAAGCCGTCACTTTTTAAATGAAATGAACTTACCGATTATCCACTTTTTCCGGATTCATATCGTGATGGAGCAGACGGAAACGGGCGAAATCCTTCCATTCTGTACCGGGAATGCCGTAGTTGCAGTAGGGGTCGATGGAAAGGCCGCCCCGGGGGAGGAATTTTCCCCATACTTCAATGTACCGCGGCCGCAGCAGACGGATGAGGTCGGTCATAATCATATTCACGCAGTCCTCATGGAAATCACCGTGATTCCGGTAGCTGAAAAGATAGAGCTTTAAAGACTTGCTTTCTACCATGTACTTGTCAGGAATGTAGGAAATATAAATGGTGGCAAAATCAGGCTGTCCCGTCTTCGGGCACAGGCTCGTAAACTCCGGGCAGTTGAACTTGATAAAGAAATCCCGGTCACTGTGCTTGTTGGGAATCCTCTCCAAAAGGCCCGGGTCATAATCATAGGTATATTTCGTGTTCCGGCTGCCCAGCTGTTTCAGCTCATCCAGCCCTTCTCTCTTTTCTGTCATAACGTACCTCACATTCATATAATTCAATGTAACTGTAACAAGAATATCACAGGAAAGAAAAGATGTAAATAGAGGGGCGCCTTGGGGCGAGGTCGGGATCGGGATCGGGATCGGGATCGAGGTCGGGATTGGGATCGAGGTCGTGTGAACCCCGATAGGGGGGGAGGATCATTCTATAAAAACTGCGGCGAAGCCGCCACCACAACCCTCGGCCCGAAGGGCCGTCAACCTTCCCCTCTGAACCCTCACACCGAAGGCCCGTCCAATCACATGGGAAATTCGCTGTTTGCCTTTTCTCTCACGTATTCCCAGAAGTGGTCGATAATGTATTCCCTGAGGAGCACGGCGGAGAGGGACAGCTTTCCTTCTGTTTTCCAGGAAAGATTCAGGTAGCGGTGGCAGTCCATGTCTCCCACTGGGAGAGAGGCCAGACCGCTGTAGGCGTTGTACCAGGTCATCTGGGGGACCAGGGCGATGCCAAGGCCGGCATTGACAAATTCATGGATGGTGTCGGGGTTGTCGCTTTCCATGACGATTTTTGGTGAAAATCCAGCTTTTCCGCAGTAGGTTTCAAGGATGTCCCGGAGCACGAATCCCTTGGGCGGGGCGATGTAGTTTCTGTCTGCGAAATCAGCCAGATTGATGTAGGGCAGCCGGGCATGGCGGTCGGAAAGGGGAAGCACCATGACCAGGTTTTCCCGGAAAAGGGTGACGGTATGTTCATTCTCCACATGATGAATGCTGGAATAGAGGGTGAGATCCGTATGTTTCGGAGCGGCTTCCATCTTTGGGTTGATGATTTCCATCATGGCTTCGGGATGGTCTTTCCGGAATTCCGCCAGAAATGAAGGAATGAGCTTGGTGGCGGAATGGATGGCAAGGTTTACTGTCATCTGCTGGAGATTTTTAGAATCGGCGAATTCCTGTTGCATTTCATCATATTCCTGCAGGAAATTTTCCGCATGCTTCAGAAGGATGTGACCGTCCCTGGTGAGATGGATATTTCTTCCTTCCCGTTCAAAGAGGGTGACACCCAGCTCCTCTTCCAGCCCCCTGATGGTTCGGGAAAGGGCAGGCTGGGCGATATGGAGGGCCTCCGCTGCTTTGGTGAGATGCTCCATTTTCGCCGCTTTCCGGAAATATTCCAGGGAAGTGAAATTTAATTTCATGGCTGCCTCCTGACTTCAAACTGTCTGCAGGAAAGAGAAAGGCTTTCTGAAGGATATCGAAAGATTTGCCTTTTTCTTGCTATAGTAGTATACTATAAGTGGGTATTAAAAATACCAATAAAACATTTCGGAAATTTAACCGCCGGTACTTGACCTTTTTATAAAAATAAAGGCCGGCTGTATGCAATCATTATATCATAGACCCTTTGGGTTCATGTCAGATTGTGACATTTTTTACCAAAGAAAGGAGGACAATATGGAAATCGGTGAACTGATGGACCTGGAAATGTACGGCAGCATGTACCTGCTCTTTGCCATGGCTTTCTTCTATGTAGAAGGAGCCAATCTTCTGGTGCCGTCCCGGGTGAATTTCAATTTCAAACGTATCCTTTCTCCATTTGCCTCCTTCTTCAAAGGTTTCATCGGTGCAGGAGGATGGAATCATTACGCCTCTGTGATTTTGGGGCGCAATGATTTTGTACAACTGAATGACGGGGCATCTGTTTTGGGATGTCCGGTTTCCGCCGCTACCTGACACGCGGGGGAAACCCTGCGCGGCGGCACAGCCATGAAACTTTCAAATGAAAGGCTTTTTCAGCGTTCTCTGAAAAAGCCAGCTTTGCAGAACTTTCAATGGAAGACGCCTCGCGGCGTCTTTTTTGATGAAATTTCTGGAGAGTGCATTTACATGTTATTCGTAAAAAAAGATATTAAGAAACTGCTGTCGGTGATGATACCGATACTGGTGGCCCAGGTATCTACGGCAGGAGTGACTTTCATTAATACCACCATGGCCGGCCATGCCGGCGCCGACGATCTGGCCGGTGTCTCTGTGGGAGCGGGACTCTTTTACCCCCTCCTGGCTTCCATTATCGGTCTCCTCATGGCGGGAACGCCCCTCATGGCGCAGCTCATTGGACGGAAAGAAAGAGAAAGCCTTCCCTTCATCGTAAGAAGCGGCATGGTCATTGGCCTTTCGGTGTGGGCCCTCTTCACAGCAGCCTATTTCTTCTTCATTGATGACCTCCTGGCCTCCCTTGCTCTGGAAGCAGCAGTGGAACACATTGCCCGGTACTACCTGATGACCATGATTGGCGTAGTCTTCTTCCTGGCCCTCATGATTCCGCTGCGCTGCCTCACCGACACCGCAGGCTCCACTTCCATTTCCATGAAACTTTTCCTCATGGCACCGGTGATTAATGGCATTTTCAACTATCTTTTCATCTACGGCCACGGCGGCATGCCTGCCCTGGGCGGTATCGGAGCCGGTCTTGCCACCATGATGACCTACGGCTTCCTCCTGGGACTCTTCCTTCTGGTAGTTATGAAGTCGAAAGATCTGGGCGGAAGACAGATTTTCTCAAGCCTTGCCCTGCGTTCGAAAGACCTTCGAGAATACCTGGTCGTAGGCGTGCCCAGCGGCCTTTCCATCTTCATGGAAATGAGCCTTTTCAGCCTGATTATCGTATTCCTTTCCCGCTACGGCACCGACGCTCTGGCGGCCTACCAGATTGCCGACAACTTTGCCAGCCTGGTATACATGCTTCCCGTATCCTGCTCCATGGCCCTCACCATCCTCATCGCTACGGCAGTGGGAGCCGGTGATATGACCCTGGCACGGCGGTACAAAAAAGCAGGCTTTGTGGTGGCCATGGGAGGCGCCATGATGACCGCCTCCTTCACCGTCCTCTTTAGAAACTCCATCGGATCCGTCTATACCGACGACGCCGCTGTAGCCCTCATTGCAGGACAGTTCCTCATCTACAGCGCCGGCTGGCAGCTCTTCGACGCCATTTCCACCCCCATCCAGGGCATCCTTCGGGGACTGAAGGACACAAGGATTTCCTTCGTCCTCATGGTTCTGGCCTACTGGGGCGGCTGCTTCCCCATGAGCCTCTTCCTGGACAGTCACACCGCCCTGGGCGCCGACTCCTTCTGGCTGGGACTTGACTTCGGCGTAGGCTGCTCCGCCTTCCTCATGATACTCCGCCTTCTCTACGTAGAAAGAAAACTGGACGGCCGGCCGATGCCCTCCCTCAGCTGGTTCCTTTCCCTTATCCCCGGCAGAAAAACAGCGCCTGCTGCTGTCTATGCCATTTCCCTCCAGAGAAATATAAAGAAAGCAGAAGAACTGCTGGACCTCTGGACCGCCATGGAAGAAAAACTGTCCATGCTCATGCAGGAAATCAAAGAATCGGAAGTCGATATCTACGAAGCCCTGGGAAGAATCCTCCCCATCCGCCTATCCCTTCTGACCGACCTTCACCTGTCCATCATAGGCCACGCCTCCAGGGCCTATATCCCATAGGTACCTTCGATAAAAAAGCTCTCTGCTCTATAGCAGAGGGCTTTTTCAGTGGGGATGTGCCAAAGGCGCGTCTGATGTCTCAACTCTCAAAACCATCTTTTTCCTCCACGGTAAGCGTGCAGCCGAGATCTCTCTCCCCGTCATTTCGAGCGAAGCGGAGTCGAGAAATCTCCTCGCACAAAATACCTGTCATAGGTGGAGTATACGTTCCAAGGCGTACTGCCAGTCTGAAGTCTGATAGTCTCATCATCTGACGTCTCCTGCCGAATTGTCTCCGCATCCTTTACAAATTTATAATTCTTTTACCTTACACCGTATCATCATGTGCTATTATAATAGTAATAAATAACTAAAATAGACTTATCACAGTCATTTCTATAGAAAAAGGTGAAGTTATGAAGATTCTTGTAACCGGCGGTGCCGGCTTTATTGGTTCCCATCTGGTGCGTCAGCTCATGGAAGCAGGGGATGAGGTCATTTCCCTGGATAATCTCTCCACGGGCCTTCGGGAAAACCTGCCGGAAGGAGCCCGGCTGGAAGTGATGGACACCCATGACGACAAAGTGGAAGACCTCTTCCGCCAGGAACATTTTGATGCTGTAGTCCACCTGGCTGCCCAGACCCTGGTGAGCGACTCCATGGTGGACCCTGAAAACGATATGTACCAGAACATTGCAGGTACCGTTCATATCATGGAATGCTGCAGGAAATACGGCGTAAAGCGGGTAATCTTCTCCTCCTCCGCCGCCACCTATGGCGACGTGGACGAGAAAGCCCTGCCTGTGCAGGAAACACTCCCGCAGATTCCCCTTTCCTTCTATGGCCTGACCAAAATGACCGTAGAAAAATACCTGGCCCTCTACCATATGGCCTTCGGCATTCACTACGTGGTACTCCGTTTCTCCAACGTATACGGCGAACGTCAGGGCGATGGGGGAGAAGGCGGTGTCATCAGTATCTTTGCCAAACGACTCGCTAAAGGACAGGACATTACCATCTTCGGAAACGGCAAACAGACCAGAGACTTCGTCTACGCCGGCGACATTGCCCGGGGCATCCGCCTGGCACTGACCACCCCAAATGCCGACACCTGCTACAACCTCAGCACCCAGACAGAAATCAGCCTGAACGAACTGGTCACCATCCTTTCCCGCATTACCGGAAAAGAAATCACCCCATCCTACGGTCCCGTCAGAGAAGGGGACATCTACCGCTCCTCCCTTTCCAACGAAAAGGCAGTGAAAAACCTCCACTGGACCCCGGAAGTATCCCTGGAAGAAGGACTGAAACGGACCTACCAGTACTTCCAGAAACAATGAAATACGAAAAGCGCCCTCTTGAGAAAAAAGGGCGCTTTTTAATTGATAGAAGGCGCCATGACATAGAAAGGCCAATTCCCGTAACGTTCTTGCGGCCCCTTTAGGGGAAGAGGGCCACGAAGTGACGAAGGGTGTGCAAGCGAACTG
Source organism: Dialister succinatiphilus YIT 11850 (assembly GCF_000242435.1). GTDB lineage: Bacteria > Bacillota > Negativicutes > Veillonellales > Dialisteraceae > Dialister > Dialister succinatiphilus. Next base: position 274,837 of record NZ_JH591187.1, read on the forward strand.
GATTCATAGGGGAGCCCCGCGACCCGCGAATCCAGTGAGACGCCATCCAGCGAAGTCGGTATGTACGAGGTTAAGAATGATTATGATACTCTTATTCTATGTCTTATCGCCCTAAAGGGGAAACGACTCACTACATTTTGCGCGTCGCTAGCGCTCCTTCATCCACTGCTGTCACTGACTCACTGGATTTTCAGGTCGCTGATGCTCCCTTACAAATCCAGTTCGCATAGTGCATCCACTGCTGTCACTGACTCACTGGATTTTCAGGTCGCTGATGCTCCCTTACAAATCCAGTTCGCATAGTGCAAATCATGTTCGCTGTGCATCGCTTCGCTCAGGGGGCCGCCGATTGGCGGTCAGGACCGCGATGGAGCATCATATCGGTGCTCTGCCCCGTACACCCTTTTGCCACTACGTGGCATTTCCCCTCAAGGGGAAACGAGAAAATAGGTGGCACTGGATATTGTGTCACATATGACACAGACAGCCAATCCCGTAACGCTGACTTCATACTCATCGCCCTGCGGGCGATACCACAACCCTCGGCCTGAAAGGCCGTCAAACTTAAGAACCCTCCGGCCGTCAGGCCGGTCCATCTTAAGAACCCTCACACCGAAGGTGTGTCCAAGGGCAATCCAAAACCCTCGGGGCTAAAGGCCCCGTCAAACTTACGAACCCTTGGGCTCCAAGGGCCTATCCATCTTAAGAACCTTTTTTCCGCAACCCTTCTATACAACCTGCCTGCGTCAGCAGGCCATAACCTTCGGGCCGCAGGCCCGTCCACCCTCTGAACCCTCCGAGACCTGCGGTCTCGGCCCCTTTGGTACTGCGTACCACCTTTCCGCCCACAGTTCGGTGGGGCGGCAAAAGGAAAGCGCCTTAATGGGCAGGCTAGGCGCCTTACTTCGCCCCACTTGGAGGTCCTATGCAGGACCTCCACAGTGGCACAATAAGGATTTCAAATTTCTACTTCACCACTTAGATGTAAACTTTTTAAAATAGATATTTTTTATTCTTTTTTGTTAAATATATTGACGAGAAATGTAAAATTATTTATGATGATACCAGCAAGTACCGGTATATAGGAGGAAATGCAAAGATGGCAAAGGGAGATATGGTGCGCATTACTTATGTGGAACTATGGAATTTTAAAAATGTCAGGCATGGAAGCATTAACTTATTATTGCAGCCCGAAGGCTTTAAGTCCTCTGTGCTGGGCATTTTTGGACAAAATGGTTCTGGAAAGACAGCATTCATAGATTCACTGAATATTTTGAAGCAGGCGCTGTCTGGGAGAATCTTAGATAATCAATATGCAGGATACATTATGTATGGTGCTGAGTGTGCTGTCCTGTCATTTCATTTCATAGTATCAGCAGGCAATATACATTACAGGGTAAAATATACATTTAAATTAAGAAAAGAGGCCGCACTGCCGGATTCCAATGTAGAGGCTTTTAGTGAGACCGAGGAAGACACAGTACAGTATCGCCCTGTGATTTTTGATGAAGAATTGAAATGCGCGGTAGAAACGGAATCTTTAAAATGTCCTATGACCACCGTCATGAATACAAAATCAAATAAAGCCGTATTTCTGCCCAAAGCTAAATATAACCTTCTCATTGACGATAAAACTGCCTATATACAGCTCATGGGGGATAAAGGGATGGCATTGAAGCTGGGGAAATCCTTCCTTTTCTCTTCAGAACTTCTTTCCTTCATACGTAAAAATAAAAATGCCGAAATTTATCGGTTATTGCTTGACTCCCTGGTGCGATTTGGAAACTTCGAGTTATTTGTCATGAAAACAGATATGAACGGGATCATCAGTTTATCCGGGCTTCCCTTTGCATTCCATCTGGAAGGAAGCGCCATTGGGCAAACACTGCTTCCGATAAATAAACCGCCGGTCATTCCAAAAGATATGTTTCGTGTCCTATCTGAAATGATTGGTTATATGAACATCGTCCTCCAGACGCTCATCCCTGGATTGACCATAGGAGTTCACGATTTGGGCACTGCCTTTGTGGGTAAAACGCATATGGAAGGAATCAGGATAGGGCTGACCTCCTGTCGCAATGACCGAGAAATTCCGTTGGTTTATGAATCGGATGGTATTAAGAAAATCGTCTCCGTCCTGCAGCTCTTTATAGAAATTTATAATAGACCGTCTATGACCGTGGCAGTGGATGAATTGGATTCCGGTATCTTTGAATACCTTTTGGGGGAGCTCCTGTCCATCATTCAGGAAAGAGGAAAAGGCCAGCTGATTTTTACATCCCATAACCTGAGGCCTCTGGAAACCCTGCCGACTCTGTGCACCGCTTTTACCACAACAGATCCCGATGAGCGATATATTCGAATCAGAAATATGAAACGCTCCAATAACCTGCGCAGCAGCTATTACAGAAATATTATTTTAGGAAACGATCATTACACATTATATGATGAAACAGAAAATTATAAAATTGCAGCAGCATTCCGCAAGGCCGGAATGCAGGAAGAAGAACGCAGGTTAAATTCCAAAGGGGGCAAACCCAATGCGTAAAAAAGCCATGATTTTCATTTTGGAAGGCCCTTCAGACGATACATCACTTGCCGGCTCCTTAAAGTATATTTTTTCATCCAGCCGGATAGAACCCCTGGTTATGCATGGAGATATCACATCGGATAGGACCATCACAAACAGGAATATAATCAAAAGGCTTCATGAAGAAATCAGAGCATTTTGTAACACAAAATTTCTTACGAAAAGCAACATCCTTAGAATCGTCCATATTATTGATACGGATGGAGCCTTTATTCCCGACGATTTAGTTCAAGAATCCCCTGACTGCAGTCAGATTGTTTATTCAGAAGATAACATCAGATGCAGCTCAAAACAAAACCTCTGCCGAAGAAACCATATAAAGCAACAAAATGTCCAAAAACTGCTTGATACTTATAAAATAGGAGGATTATCCTACAGCGTATACTATATGTCATCAAACCTCGAACACGTCCTTCATAATCGCATCAATCTATCAGATGATGAAAAAGAACAATTATCCTATGATTTTGCAGAACACTGTATGAACAAACCGGAATACTTCATCCAATTAATGACATCCAAAGCTGTTTATATAGATGAATCATATAGAGAAAGCTGGGATTTTATCAAAAGCGGAAAGCATTCACTGGAACGCCACTCCAACCTGGCCTTATGCTTCCACGGCTCATTCGGCTACGAGAGTATAAATAGTCAATAAAGACGAGCCACTTATGGTAAAAACCATTAAAACCGCCTCAAGGGGCGAGGGGAAAACCGCAAAACCGGACTTCGTCCGCTGGAAATACACCCCTTTTGGTGCTAACGCACCACCTTTCCCCCGGAGGGGGCACTTTTACCGGCGCTATGCCTTGCGTTGCTTATGAGGGCAAATACTGAGTGGAGAGCAAACTTCCCCCTCCGGGGGGAAGTACCGCGCAGCGGGGATAGGGGTGCATTTCCTACAGGCGCAGCCTGGTCGGCATGTTTTCCTTTCGCGCCAAAGGCGCGGTTGTATGATTTTACCAAAAGAAGCGGCCCTCTATGATTGTAAAGGCCGCCCACGAAAGGCCCGAAGGGCCCGTCTGAAGTCTGACCATCTGAAATCTGACCGTCTGACGTCTCCCTTCTGATTGTCTCCAATCTCCTCCCGTCATTTCGAGCAAAGTCGAGAAATCTCCCAGAACCATGCTGCCCATGACTCATGACCGAGAAGCTATCGCCCTCAATGCCGTCTGACAGTCTGAAGTCTGAATGTCTGAAGTCTGACCGTCTGATTGTCTCTATCTGCTCAAATCTCAAATCTCAAATCTCAAATCTCAAACATCCCCCTTTTGGTACTGCGTACCACCTTTCCGCCCGCAGTTCGGTGGGGCGGCAAAAGGAAAGCGCCTTAATGGGCAGGCTAGGCGCCTTACTTCGCCCCACTTGGAGGTCCTATGCAGGACCTCCACAGTGGGACAACAAAACGCCCTGTCATTTCGAGCGAAGCGAAGCGGAGTCGAGAAATCCCCCAGCACTATGCTGCCTGCCGTAAGTAGGGATACGTTTCCAGTCACACTGCCAATCTGACGTCTCATTGCCTCTACGCTCCTCAAACCTCAAATCTCAAACTTCAAATCTCAAATCTCCTACATCAAATCTCTATTCTCCCACTCTCTCATCTGTGCTATAATACATAAATAACACACATATAAAACAAAAGGATTTATCTGAACTTTCCGGGGGATTTATGAATCGTAACTATACACAGGCAGCAAGGCAGGACGCAGGCGGGAGACTTTTACCGTCTCTTATTTTTGCCCTGGGTGACTATGCTGCCCTGGCGGTGGCGGGGTTACTGGCGGTGTATTTGAGAAACTGCATTATGACCTACAACACCTTCCGCCTTTCCATGGCCTACCTTTTTCTCTGGCTGCCCATGGTATTTATGTTTTTTATTTTCTATAGCGGACTTTATGGAAGGCGCATGCTTATCTACCGTATGGTGGAGCGCCTTTTCTTTGCGTGTCTGGAAGGGGCCGTGCTTTCTATTATCCTCATGTTCTTTGCCCAGGTATCGGGACAGGTGTCCCGATTCTTCGTCCTGGCCTATGTGGTCATAGCCTTTGTACTCCTTGCCATTGTCCGGGTCATCCTCAGCAAAGCCATGAAGAAGGTGAAGGCCTTCCAGATTCCCGTGCTCATCGTAGGCGCCGGGCAGACGGCGGAGCTGGTGGTGCGGCAGATTCTTCACGACTCCGGCATGCGGTACCGGGTGGTGGGGTTCCTGGAAGACCGCCATCCTGTAGATACCATGCTCCATGGCTTCCCTGTGCTGGGGGGCTTTGGAAATATGGAAGAAGTGATACAGGAAACCGGCGTACACACCGTATTGATTGCAGCGCCCGGCCTTCCCCAGGACGACCTGTCCAACCTGATTTACCGCGCCCAGTCCCTGGTGAAGCAGGTGGACGTCATTCCGAACCTGGTGGCCGTCCCCATGTCCAATGTCACCGCTGAATCCTTCTTCGATGCGAAAATCATGGTTCTCCACATCCGGAACAACCTGGCCAGCCCCTGGAACCAGATGCTGAAGCGTCTCTTCGATATCGTCGCCACCATCTGCGGCGGCATCCTCATATCGCCCATCCTTCTGGCCATCGCCTTCTGGGTCTACCACGACTCCCCGGGGCCCGTCATCTTCAAGCATAGACGGGTAGGAAGAAACGGGAAGGAATTCAACTGCTATAAATTCCGCTCCATGTGCGTGAACTCGAAGGAAGTGCTGGAACACCTCCTGGCCACCGACCCGGAGGCCAAAGCGGAATGGGATAAGGAATTTAAGCTGAAAAATGATCCCCGCATTACAAAGAGCGGCGCCTTCCTCAGAAAAACCAGTCTCGACGAACTTCCCCAGCTCTGGAACGTGCTGAAAGGGGAAATGAGCCTCGTGGGACCCCGGCCTATCGTACAGGCAGAAGTGCCAAGATATGGGAAATATATCAAAGAATACTACTCCGTCCTTCCCGGCATCACCGGCATGTGGCAGACCAGCGGCCGCAGCGATATAGACTATCCGGAAAGGGTCCAGATGGACAGCTGGTATGTCCACAACTGGTCCGTATGGCTGGATATGGTGCTGCTGTGGAGAACCGTGGCAGTGGTATTGAGCCATAAAGGGGCGTATTGAGTCCATGAATAAAAGAGTAAAAGTAGTATTTCTTGACAGGGATGGAGTCATTAATGCGAAAGCGCCGGAAGGTGACTATATAAAGTCTTGGAAAGAGTTTCATTTCCTACCGGGCGTTATAAATGCGATTCGTTTGCTGAATGATAATAATTATCGCGCCATTATCATTACCAATCAGCGAGGAATAGCCAGGCATTTAATGACTATGCAGGATTTGCATGTGATTCATTCCTCTATGGAAGACGTATTACAAAGGTATGGTGCACATATAGACGGCATTTATGTCTGCCCTCATGAGAAGGGAACATGCCACTGCCGCAAACCGGATATTGGCTTATTTCTGCAGGCTGAGCAGGAGTTTCCGGTGGATAAATCCAAGTCCTGGATGGTTGGTGACAGTGAGAGCGATATAGAAGCTGGCCGAAACTATGGGATTCGTACCATTGCAGTTGCAAATCCGATTCCGCTGGCGGATGAGCAGTTTCCAAATTTGTTAAGTGCCGCATATTTTATAGTGAATGGCTGAGGTGGTCTGATGGTTATTACCAAGACACCGTTTCGTATGTCTTTTTTTGGCGGCGGGACGGATATGAAAGAATTCTATGAGGAGTATGGAGGAAGCGTTCTCTCCACAACTTTTGATAAATATTGCTATGTGACAGCCCGTTATTTGCCGAAATTCTTTAATTACTCTTCTGAATTTGTATATTCCCATATTGAGAGGGTCACAGATGTTGACCAGATACAGCACCCATTAATTCGGAACTGTATGAAGTACCAGAAAATGCATCATATACGGTTAGCTTATGACGCAGATCTTCCGGCAAGGACAGGACTTGGCACCAGCTCATCCTTTGCAGTAGGAATGTTGAATGCTTTTCATGCTTTAAAAGGAGAGATGGCGGATAAGAAAAAGCTGGCAAATGAAGCTATTTATGCAGAAAGAATATTATGCCATGAAGCCGGTGGGATTCAGGACCAGATTGCAGCTTCTTTTGGCGGCCTGAATAGAATCGATATGGATGAGGACGGATATCATGTGATTCCTATCGTGATTTCACGGGATCGGAAACAGGAGTTAAATGATTCCCTTATGCTGTTCTTTACCGGATTTTCGCATATGTCGGCCGCCGTGCAGGAAAAGGTGAAAGAAAATTTCCAGGATAAAATACGCCGTCTGCAGGATATGAAGGGCATGGTAGGAGAAGCCCAGAGAATTTTGACGGGCAAAGGAAATTTAACCGAATTTGGCCATTTGCTTCATGAATCATGGCAAATCAAGAGAAGCCTTTCCGGTGGTATTTCTACAGGAGAAATTGATGCTATGTATGAAGCTGCCTTCAAAGCAGGAGCAGAAGGAGGAAAACTCCTGGGTTCCGGGGGCGGTGGTTTCTTGTTGTTTTATGTAGAAAAAGATAAAAAGCCTTATGTTAAAAAGGCTTTGGATAAGCTTCTTTATGTCCCGTTTTCTTTTGAAACAGGTGGCACACGCATCATTTATTACAGAGCAGAAGATCCGGTAAATTTTTGAGGAGGACTTATGACTTATGAAAAAGACAACAGAAGCATATCTGATAGAGTTGCTGGATAGATACCCTGCATTGAAGACCATTGAAGATGATATATATGCAGCTGCTGAATCTTTAATTCATTTGTATCAACATAAAGGGAAGATTTTAATATGCGGTAACGGCGGCAGTGCCGCAGATTCTCTGCATATAGTTGGAGAATTGATGAAATCCTTCAAGCAGTATCGGTCGATCCCCATAGAACTCCGGAACAAGCTTGAGAAATATGAGGATGGCTATGAATTAGGAAATCATCTTCAAATGCCGCTCCGTGCCATAGCCCTTGTTTGTGAGTCCGGATTAAACACGGCCTTTGCCAACGATGTGAATCCGAACTATGTATTTGCCCAGCAGGTCCTTGGCTATGGAGACAAAGGGGACATCCTTATGGGAATCAGCACATCAGGGAATTCCCATAACGTTGTTTATGCAGCTGAAGTGGCTAAAGCCATGGGGCTTACCGTCATGGCACTGACCGGACAGGGCGGTGGAAAGCTGAAAAAATTAGCAGATATCTGTATTGCTGTACCGGAGACGGAAACTTTTAAAGTACAGGAACTCCATCTGCCCGTTTATCATGCTCTCTGCCTGGCAGTGGAAAATGAGATTTTCAAGGTGGGAGATATATCATGGAAGCAGTAATATTAGCCGGTGGATTTGGCACCAGACTGCAAAAGGTAGTTCATGACGTGCCCAAGCCCATGGCACCCGTTGCGGGTAAACCATTTCTTTCCTATTTACTTGACCAATTAGATAGACAGGGCTGTACCCATGCTGTTCTGGCAGTGGGCTATAAAAGGGAAGTCATTCAAAACTATTTTGGCTCCGGTTACAAACGTATTTCTCTTTCCTATTCTGTAGAGGATAAGCCGCTTCTTACCGGTGGGGCATTGAAAAAGGCATTACAAATGGTTACGGAAGATGCGGTGCTTGTGTTAAATGGAGATACGTTCTTTGGCGTAGATTTCTCTAAAATGATGGATTTTCATTATCGGACTCATTCTGACGCTACACTGGCAGTAAAAGAGCTTCGTGATTTCTCACGATATGGGACAGTCCACTTTGATGATGATTATAGAATCACCAAATTTGTAGAGAAAAAAGCATGTCCGAAAGGTTTTATCAATGGTGGAGTATATGTACTGAATCGTAACCTTTTTTGTGATATTCCTCAGGATAAATTTATGATGGAAAAAGACTTTCTGGAAAAGTATGTAGACACAAAATTGTTTAGTGCTTTTCCATGTGACAGTTATTTTATAGATATTGGCATTCCGGAAGATTATGAAAAGGCAAATAAGGAGTTTCGCAAGCTGGTATGAAGAATAAAAGGCTGCTTTTTGTAACGACAAGGCTTTTCTGGCCAACGGATAGCGGGAGGAAATTAAGCCTGTACTATTACTGCAAAGGCATTCATGAAAAATATAATTGTGATATTTATATCTATTCCTTTCTGGAAGCAGGACAGACAGAGAAAGATATAGAGGAAAAACCTGAATTTATCAAAGAGGTTCGGCTGGCGCAGACCATTGGAAAAGTCGAGAAAATTCAAAATCTTGTGGCAAAGACGTTGCTTAGTCGAAAATGGCCGATTCAGTGTTCTTTGTATTATAGTGAGCAAAATGCTGAACGCATAAAAAAGTACTGTAATGAAATTCAGCCGGATTATATTTTTACTGATATGATTCGTACATCCATGTATTATGATTCCTTTCAGCACAGTCATGCAGTAAAAGTGTTGGATATGGATGATTTGTTATCAGCCCGCTACGAAAGGCAGCTGCATGCCAGGTATAAATCTAATATTTCCGGGCAATATGCTGGCAGACTGCCCGGCATCATCAATAAACTTATTGGAAATCAGGTGGTGCGCAATGCAGTCCTTGCTATGGAAAGAGAACTGACGGCAAAAGCAGAAATTCATTACTCCAAGCTTTACGACCAGGTTATTTTTGTTTCTGCAGTAGAAACAGCTTATCTCAACAAGAAACTGCCGGGAAAAGCTATAACGATTCCTGTTGGAATTAATGCTGTTCCGGAAGGGGAATTGGCTGGAATACCCGAGAAAAATCTTCTTTCCTATGTGGGCAATCTAAAAGTGGCAGCAAATGTAGATACACTGCATTGGATTATTTCCGATATACTTCCTAAAATTCATCACGATGTGAAATTCATGGTTATCGGAAAATGCCCGGATGATATCAGAGAGAAATATAAGGGTAATAATCATGTCATATTTACTGGACGTGTTGACAATTTAGTGGAATATATTCGAAAAAGCCAGATTTTCCTTTCACCGATTCTTTATGGTACAGGAATCAAGACAAAGATTCTGGAAGCCATGTCTATGGGTGTACCGGTTGTGACTAATGACGTTGGAGCAGAAGGAATTGAAGCTAAAGATGGTCAAGAGTTCTGGGTTAGGAATGACTCTGCGGCCATAGCTGGACAGGTAGACTATTTACTCGGACATTATGATGCTGCACTGAGCGTGGCTGAAGCTGGGAAAAAACTGGTAGAGGGAAAGTATGAATGGAACAGAATCTGGGAAAGCTTTCAGGAAGTTCTCACTTAAAGAGGATTGAAGATGAATATTTTATACATTACTGATAATAACATTATGGGACATGGCGGCGGCTGCTTAGGAGCACGGAAATACTATAGTGCGATTAAGGCTTATGCAGAGAAGAAAAATGCGAATTTTAAAGTCATTTCCCTGGGACAGAATATGCCGGAAGCTATGGATGTAGATGTTGTTAAAAATAGGAAACTGGATAAAAGTGCCAGGCTGCATGGCCATAGCAATTTTATGTATTTCACCTGGGAAAAGCATAAAGATAAAATCATGTCATATCATCCGGATGTGCTCTTTTTAGGGCGTACACGGTTGGGATTTATTGCTAAAGAATTTAAAAGGGTACAGCCTGAAATCAAGATTATTACGTTTGTAGACAATATTGAATATGATTATGTTGATTCCTACTTTGCTTTGGAAAAGGGAATTAAAGGAAAAATCCTTAAAACAATTGAAAAGCATGTGGTGAAAAATGATGAAGGAGATGCAGTAAAATATAGTGACAGACTTGTCTATTTGACTCAAAGAGATGTAAAACGATGTAAAGAACTCTATCATTATAATGATCCATATGAGTATATTCTTCCTATATGTTTAGAGCATACTCGTAACTTGAAAATAAAAAATCCTAAGAAGACAGTAGCATTTATAGGAAGCTTAGGGTATGGCGCTAATGTATCGGCAGTAGAAATGCTGATAAAACAGGTGTGGCTTCCAAATTTTGCTCAAAATGATGACTTCCAGCTCATAATTGCCGGCGGGAACCCGGCAGATGAGATTTATCGCTGGACAAAACTGGCTCCCAATATTAGACTGGTGGCGAACTTCAATGAACCGGAAGATTTTCTCCCTCAAAACAGCTTAATGGTAGCGCCTATTCCCACTGGGGCGGGAATGAAAGTGAAGGTTGCTGAAACTCTTAGCATGGGGCTTCCTATTGCTGGAAGTGATGAGGTGCTGGTTGGATATGAAGATGCTATAAGAGATGTTAAATTGGGTGGTATTCGGCGGGCTAATAATGCGGCTGAATTTACACAGGCAATTCGTGAATTTTCAGAGATGTGTGAGCAAGATCTGGTGCATATTGCCTTAGAAAACAAGAATCTTTTTAACAAGTATTACACTTTTGAAACAGCTAAGGAACTAATAATTGATATATTAGGGAAATTGGCTTAAATTTTATAGGGGCGTTTGCTTAATTTTTATAGAGGCGATTATCTTTTATTTAGAAAGCTAATTATTATTATCTATTGTTACATGCCAGTTGTTCAGTTATACCTATGCTATTAGCCGTAATCAGAAAGGAGCAGTCTTTATGTGTAGTGAATTTTATACTAAAGATGAAGTTATGACAGTTCTAAATGATTATAAAGTCACACATTTATATCATGCGAATACTGTGAAAACGGCATGTTCTTATTTAGCTTATAAAGGGCTTTTTTCTCGGCGGAAAATGGAAGTAAAAGGATATCCTCAGACGGCACAAAGCAGTGACAGAATTGATATGAAATATGGAATTTATAATGATATTTTTTTTGATAGTTGTGATATTCACAACAGGGCACATAATGTTAATAAATATGGCCCTGTGTTATTTGTATTTTCCAATAAGGTCATATACGAAGCTTGCCATATAGCAATTACTCGAAAGAATCCCATTTACTGGGGAAATTCTTATCAGCTCAATGAAAATGAACATTATTTTACCAATATTGAGGATCTTAGAGCAGGATTTTGTTATGGGAATTTTGGCCAAAGTATTACCTTTCATAATCAAGAGCAGGTGTCATTTAATACCTTGCAAGGGATTGTGCTTGATTGTTTACCTGATGATTTATTGAGACAGGAAAAATATAAACAAAAATGGGATTCGGCATATTGTAGATTAAAATACTTTGTGAAACAATTGAATAAGCAAGTTCCTATCACTCTTCGTTCATGTGATGAATTGTGTCAATGTAGTGATTTTTATCGTAACAATTATTTAGAGATAGATAGATTTTTTGATATGTGAATTATTTATGGAGGTATCGAATGAATAAATATATAGCATGTAATGCCGATGAATTATTAACTCATCGAATTTATGAAGAACTGCCTGAAAGTACTATGTGCCGTAGAGATGCATTTCAACGTGATAGAGATCGTATTATTCATTCCAGAGCTTTTCGGAGAATGATGCATAAAACGCAGGTATTTAATCCTAATAAAGGAGATCATTATAGAAATCGTTTAACACATACTTTGGAGGTATCTCAGATTGCCAGATCAATAGGCAAAGTGTTAGAGCTTAATGATGAATTAATTGAAGCTATTGCGTTAGGACATGACTTGGGGCATACACCATTCGGGCATGTAGGAGAGAGGACTTTAGATGAAATCCTATGGCAAGGAATACTCGAAGCTAACATCGAGCCAATTAAAGAAAATTTCAAGCATAATTTTCAATCTCTGGAAGTAATTGACCATCTGGAGACCAGATGTAGCGAATACACTGGTATTAACTTAACTTTGGCTGTTCGAGAGGGTATTATAAAGCACACAAAGGTTACAAAAAACCAAGGCAAAGATTTTATTGTATATAAAGATTTAAACATGGAGGGAATTGATTTAAGGTTGCCATCGTTCACTGTAGAAGGACAGGTTGTAGCGATTGCAGATGAAATAGCACAATGTACACATGACTTGGAAGATGGTGTTCGCAGTGGAATCATTGAATTTAGCCCTCTGATTAATATGCCTCTTGTACAAGAATGTATCAATAAATATAAAGTTAAGGTCAATCCGGCTGCATCAAGTTTAGCATATGAAACACGGTCTCAAATTATCAAAAATTTGGTTGGCTTTTTGATTGAAGATGTATGTCAGAAGTCTTGTAAAAATATTTTGCAATGTACTAAGAGTTTGGAAGAATTCAGAAAATCACCAGTCCAGCTGATTGAATTTAGTGATAATATCAAATCCATGGAAGAAGAACTGATGAAATGGATGAGAGATAAAATTATTTCTTCGGAAGAAATCAGTATAGCTGATGCCAAAGCCAGGTATTTTATTCGTCATATTTTTAGAGCATTTTTCGAGCATCCGTTGGAACTTCCTGATTATGTTTTAAGTAAATATCTCTGTGGATATAATAAGGTTTCTACTTATTCGCGGTCGAAAATTGATATAGAAAGACTGCAGGATGATCCGGCTTTTCGAAGGACAATTGCTAATCATATAGCAGGAATGACGGATCAATATGCGGCTAGACTTTATAAAAAATTGTACTATCCTGATTACGTATAAGATTATAAAAGTTTCTGATTATAGATGATGGCTGCTATTTTGGTATAAGGAAAAAATTATGATATATTTCCTATTTATTTTATGTCTATTATTAGTCTCTAATTACAGGTTTTATCAAAAGGGCTATTGCAAAAACTATTTGGATAAGTATCATTGTAATGTGATTAAAGGTCTCTTTATTGGGATTGTATTTATGGATCATTTTTCACAGTATGTGAAGCTAAATAACTATCTCGATATTCCGTATATACATTTTATACATTATGTTAATCAATTTGAAGTTGCATTGTTTCTTTTCTATTCCGGATACGGACTAATGGTTTCTATCATGCAAAAAAGGATGCCCTACATTAAAAAGCTTCCTTCCCACCGCATACTTAGGACGCTTATTCATTTTGATGTAGCAGTATCTCTCTATTTGATGATATCTATTTGGAAACATGGAATTCCTTCAATAAAAGCAGTCGCTTTGGGTTTTATCGGATGGGGGGGCTTTGGCAATTCTAATTGGTACATTTTTGCTATTTTGGTTTTATGGATGATTTCCTTTGTCGTTTTTTATGTTTTTAGAACGGATAAATATATTTTACAGATTTCTATTACTACGTTACTTACGGTTACAGCAGCATATCTGATTTCTTTATATAAGCAGCCATATTGGTATAATACATTGTTGTGCTTTCCTTTGGGGATGTCTTTTGCCCTTTATAAGGACAAATTAGAAAAGATTTTCTTTAAATCATGTACTAGATGGCCGTATTTGTTTACAACTATATTTTGTGGAGCAGGGACATACATATTTGGAAAACACCAGGCAAATTTCTATCTGTATGAAGTTTGGATACTTTTCTTTACGATGTTTACCGTGTTGATTACTATGAAATTTGAATTTAATAATTCGATTTTGGCCTGGATGGGTAAGCATCTATTTGAAATTTACATCTTAATGAGATTACCCATGATTTTGCTGCAGCCCTATTTTAAAGGACATAATTATCATTATCTTGTTATTTCTGCTATAATTACCGGGGCACTTGTCGTTGTATTTACTCCATTTTTAAAATGGCTTGATGTGCATCTGTTTCAAGTTAATAAGAGAAGAGGCGAATTTTAAATGAATAAAGAATATGAATTTCTCAAGACAATGTTGTCCTTTTCAATTTCAGGAGTTCTACATTTATTTAAGGTATTTCCTATCCAACGGAATAAAATTCTGCTTTATCCTTTTAATGGACATTACTATTGTAATCTTAAATACATTGATGAAAAAATCAGGGAAGAACATTTACCAATCATATGTGTATGGGAAACGCACAACGTTAAAGACCGTTCTTATCCGGCAGGCGTAAAAACAGTCAAAAAGAATAGTTTTGCTATGTTTTATCATTTTTATACAGCATCAGTCATTATATTCAATAGTGGCTTACCGAGCTGGATGTATAAACGAAATGGGCAGACCTTCATTGAAACTTGGCATGGCGGCGGAGCTTATAAAAAGAATGATGCAGTATTCAAAAATATGAAAAATAAGTGGAAATTAGTTCGAGCTGAAAAAGCATGGCAGCGTGTTGACTATATTATAAGTTCCTGTGCAAAATTTACTAAGATATTTCGGGATGATACTGGGACAAAGGCCGCTTTTTTATCGATTGGCATGCCTCGTAATGATATCTTTTTCAATGAAGCGCGTATGCAGAAGGCTGCATCATTGGTTCGGGATACCTATCAAATACAACCGGATTTTGGAATAGTCTTGTACGCACCCACATTTAGAAATAACGGTATGTTAGTAGACTTGGATGTAAATGAATTATTATGCTCATTGCAGTTACGATTTAAGAAACCGTTTGTACTTTTTGTGCGCAGCCATCCACATCTTGCAAAAGATATTTTCGCTAAGACAAATAGACATGATAGGGTTATAGATGTGAGTGGTTATGTGGATATGCAGGAGCTGCTAGCTGCAGCTGATGTTCTTATTACAGATTATTCTTCCAGCATGTGGGATTTTTCTTTGACCGGACGTCCGTGCTTTATCTATGCTAACGATTTGTCCAGCTATAAGAAAGAAAGAAATTTCCATACTCCTATTAATGAATGGCCATTTCCGCTGGCAGAAAGGAATGAAGAATTGAAGAATAACATATTAAACTTTGATCAGCATGATTATGAATGCAAGGTTAGACAGCATCATGAAGAGTTAGGTTCTTACGAAAATGGTAATGCCTCTTTAGAACTATGCAATATAATTATGCATTTGATAAATAAAGAAAAATTAGAAGATAATTATCGGGGGGGTATAACCTCTTAATCTTTTCTTTCGCTCATGGTAGAGAAAGGAAACAGACCATATCCCGAGGACTTACATTCCGAATGGAATGTGCTGCTTAAGGGAGGATATTGGTCATGAAATGCGTTTCCGTTGTTATTCCATCCTATAATAGAGCACACTTGTTATCTTATACAATTCCCAGCTATGCTCAGGATTTAGTAGGAGAAATCATCATTGTAGATGACTGTTCAACCGATAATACCAGTGAAGTAATAAGGCAGTTGCAAGAGAAATATCCTTTTATCCGTTATTTTCGAATGCCTCGTAACAGCAAACAGACCGCAGCCAAAAATGAAGGAATAAAGCATGCAAAATATCCGTTTATTTATCTGGGAGATGATGATTCTTTTATTACTCCAGATACCATTCAGAAACTGTATAATACTTTGATTACTTATGATGCTGATGTGGTAGGTGCTAAAGCTCTATATATGCATAATCAAGAGGAGTTGAAACATATAAATGAGTTTATTCTGCAAAACAGCAGACATGTTAAGTCTGCTCAGAATGCCCTGGATATTAATAAACTTTTTTATATCAATTTTGATTTTGACTGTGACTCTCCTCAGTCTGTTCCCTTTTGTCACGCCTGTGCTTTGGTAAAAAGAGAGATTTTTGATTCTATACATTTTGATGTGGGTTATAAGGGTAATGCTTTCCGCGAAGAGACGGATCTATTTACACGAGTAAGTGCAGCAGGTTATTCCATTTATTATGATTCGTCCGCTGTTCAGATTAATCTTCCTCGTACCATGATTTTACGTAAGAATTCTATTTTACAGCATAAGCTGAAAGCAGCCTTTTATGAATTTTGGAATACATATAAGTATTTAAGAAAAAATAAGAAATTCCTTCAAACCTATTATCATACGTCAAAGAGCTTTCGAAAATTGTGGCTATGTTACATGAAGGATGCGCTTTATGTGAAGGCAGGTAAATTTTTCAAGATTTTATTGAGTTTAGAAAAGGAAAAGAAATGAAAAAAGTTGTAGATATGCTGACCTGGGCAAAAGATGCCTGTCTGTATTGGATGCATAAAAACCATAAAAGAGATATGAATTTATGGGTATTTGGATGCTGGGGTGGTAATAAATACGCAGACAATGCAAAATATCTTTTTGAATATATAAATGAGAATTATCCTTCTATTCGTGCGGTCTGGATTACGGCAAAGACTGAGATAATCGATACGCTGGCGAATGCAGGATTTGAGGTTTATCTGGCTGATACAGAATTAGCGGAAAAAGTGCTTAGACAGGCGGGAGTTGCGTTCTTTACTAACAGTCTTAATGATTTTGGCATGCACCCATATCTGAATGGAGCAAAGATTTGTGCTCTTTTTCATGGAGTAGGCTTTAAGAATGAGCTGAGGGAATTAGATAATCAAAATACTTTAAAAGCTAAACTTAAAGGGCTGAAGCATGCTATATACGATTTATCCTATACAGACTATATTTTTACAACATCACAATTTGCAAGAGAAAAGTTCTACAGACAGCAGTATAATGCAAAGTTAAACTCAATAATATTAACAGGACAGCCAAGGAATGATGCTTTATTTGATGAAAGTGGTAAGCCTTTTCCTGCAGAGAGGACTATTCTTTACCTACCTACGTTTCGTGAAAATAAGGAAGGTCAGATTCGGCTGGAGAAAGTTATTAACGATTTGCTAACTTACTCTGAGTTAAACGACTTATTGAAAAATTATGGCTATACTTTATTGATTAAACCGCATTACTTGACCAAAGTGCACAAAGAAAAACGTTTAACCAATATCCAGGTATTAAACGATTCAGACGTTACAGATGTTCAGAAGCTGCTGGCAAAAGTAGGAATGTTGATTACCGATTATTCCAGCGCTATTGGGGATTTTGCTCTGCTTAACAGACCTATTATTTTTTATTCTTATGACCTGGAAGACTATTGTAAAAATAGCCATATGGATCCGGCTTATTTGTCTATATTGCATGAGACTTATGTAAAAAATAAGGAAGAACTATACGCCACTTTAGCAAAATTATTTCAAGAAAAAATTTATTACCAAAGCACTGCTGAGTCAATTAATTCATATCTCAATGAACAATTATTGAGGAATGGTGGCTATTGTAGAAATGTCTGCCAGTATCTTTTTGAGAATGAAAATATTAAGTAAAAATAATTATGATTAAGGTGATTGAAATGAATCTGTATGTTTTTATGCTTAAATGATGTATTATCATAGCAAAAGAATGTGATAATAGAAGAATATTCTGAGATAAATGTAAACGGAATTGATTTCCTGTTATTGGCTTAATGTACTTAAAGATTTAAATTACCTATCAGATTTTGGAAATTAAAGACAAAAGCATAGAAAACCGCTTTTTTGTATAAAATGAATTTTGTTTATAAATGGAAATAGCAATTGCATCGATAGAATGAGAGGTGCCCTTATTCTTGGATGCTGGAAAAGAGGAAAAATGAATAGTTCAGAACCATTAGTGTCTATTATTGTACCTGTTTATAATACCGAAAAGTATTTACCGCGTTGCATTCATTCTATCTTAGAACAAACATATAAAAAGATTGAGTTATTACTCATTGATGATGGAAGTACTGATTCGTCTGGAGAAATATGCGATGCGTTTTTTGAAAAAGACAAGCGAGTAATAACAATTCACCAAAAGAATCAAGGTGTTTCAGCTGCTCGAATTTGCGGCTTTGAAAATTCTCATGGCCAATATATTATGTTCGTTGATAGTGATGACTATATTGCACCTTCCATGGTAGGTTATATGATTAGTGAAATAATAAAGTATCGTGCTGATTTAGTAATCTGCCAAATGAATAAAGTAGGTGATAGGGCAATAGTAAATGATGTAATTCGTCCGGCGCCAGGATTTTATGATACAAAGAAAATTCATGAGCTTTTGGCAACAAATGCCTTGGTTGACATAAAATCAGGTAGATCCGGATTTCCTTTTGAAATTTGGGGAAAGATATATAAAAGGGAGATAATGACATATGCACTAACTGAAGGTATCGGGATTTGGTATCAAGAAGATATGATAATTAACTTTTCCATATTATTTCAAATTCACTCTATGATTGTCATTCCGGAACACTTTTATTATTATTTCTCCCGACCAGGTCAGGCAACTTTACAATATAGGCATGATGCAGGGAAGAATTTCCTGGTTACATTTGATAAACTTCAAAAACTTGATAATTTGCATTTACTAAAAGAGCAATTACCAGTTAGAGCCATGCTTGAAGCAGTACGAATCCTTTCGTTATGTGAACGCAAAGGGGAAGGTAAAAATGAATTCATGCATTTGTTTCGTTATTTGAGAAAGAGCTCTATTTTTTTTGAGTTAATCAATCAACCGGCAAATTATGGTAATATTCTTACTTATTTTAAACGTTTTTTAATATTAAATAATCTTGGATATGTTTATTATTGGACTTCGAAAGCATTTCATATACTAAGATGGAGGCGGATGTAGATATGTCAGAAAGTCTCAAGAGAAAACTATTTTGGAGCATTATTATTACAAGTATGTTTTGCACAATACCTGCTGCAGTGCGTCTAAATTTTCTAGGCTCAATCATGGGAGCCAAACTAACTTTATATCCTTTGCTTATTGGGGTACTTTTTTCGATTTATGATTGGCATAAGAATGGGAAAAGTTTTTCAAGAGAAGACAAATATGTTGTATATTTTCTTCTTCTGTATGGTGGGGTCACTTTTATTTCGCTGATTCATGGATTAGCAATTTATCCCTATTATAATGATATATTAAACGGACCAATGAATCAGATAGAAAAGCTGCCGAAGGCTTATAATCTTCTTCATCGATTTGGTATTCCCGTAGACGAAAAAATGCTTCTTGGAATATGGCTGATTATTCGCCCTATCAAAGGTTTTATACTTGAAATTTTCTGGTCGTTCGGAATTTCCTACATGATTTATTGCTGGTATCGTAATCATTGGGAAGAGGGCTTTTCTATTATGAGAAAGGGCCTTTTATGGTGTATCGTTATTATTGTCTTGTATTCTATTCTAGATATCCTATATTTGTACGGCTTTTGGGGAGCGGAAACGGTTCTTAAATTTCTTAATCCTATCATTCATGATATCAAACAGGATGGTACCTGGTGGCCTCCTCTCGTATGGCCTGGTCAGCTTCGTTCTATATTTGCTGAACCTTCTTATTTCGGCATATTTGCTGCTTTTGCTATGCCCTGGCTCTGGTATTCTATTTGCAAAGAAAAATCATATAGGAAAAAAGTAGCCATGTTTATTTTGTTTACATTTTATGTGATATGTTTGTTCTTGACGAGAGCTCGTACAGCCAATGCTCTTTTTTTAGGGGAACTTTTGCTATTTGGAATTGCCAGTGTTCTCTTTAGAAAAGAACTTCTCAAGAATTTTATTATTTTGGCTTTGTGTGCTATCGCTGCTCTTGGCATTGCATCCTATGGCATTGATAATTTCTTGCCGGGATCACCTGAGAAGGCTCAGGTAATTTCCGAACAGCGTGCGGGGCACAAGCCTGTAAATAAGGCTACAAATAAGGCTACAAATAAGCCTACAAATAAGCCTGTAAATGTGTCTGGATATATGGCAGATAATTTAGGCTCTTTGGCTAGTGCTGATAAAAGGAGCAATCGTTCCCGTTACTCTATATTGAAAGCTAATATTGGTATAGGTATGGATTACCCGGTCTTGGGGGTTGGCCTTGGCTTAAGGCATGCTTATATCCCTGAATATTTGCCTAAAGAAGCCTTTTCGGTCTCGGAAATACAAATGTGGATTAGAAACCAGAAAGAGAAAGGTATCATGCGATCGGGATTTCCCTCATTAGGCGAATATTCCTCCAGGTTTGCGGAGACAGGTATTCTTGGACTTATTGTTTATTTGATTCCGGCATTTTTCCTTATATATCGACTTTTAGCTGTTAGTTGTAATAAAGCCGTAGGTTCCCCAAAACGCATTCCCTATGTATTTTTCCTCATATCTATTCTTGGCGTGCTGGCATCTGGGTTGGGGGATAGTATTAACATTACATATGCCTACTGGTTACTTTTGGGTCTCGGATATGCTATGTGTTTTGGAAAGAAAACAATTAGTGCTCTTAAGAGTGATTAATGTATGAACCAACGTAAATTAGGAATTCTTCTCAGCTATTTGAATATTGCACTTCATGCTGTTATAGGCTTTCTCTATGTGCCGATACTTCTCCATTTTATCGGCAAAAGCGAATATGGGCTTTATCAGCTTATGGGTTCTTTGATTGCCTATTTCAGCATTATGGATTTCGGCCTTTCTGCTGCAGTTATCCGGTTCTATGCCAAGTACAGGGCATTAAAGGACAGTATCGGCATGGAGAATATCCTTGCCATTTCTGTTCGTGGATATGGTGCTGTTACCGTATTAGCACTGGCCATTGGCTTTATTTGCTATGGATTTCTGGATGTTATCTTTGCAGGAAGCATGACCGTATCAGAAGTGGCGGAGGCAAAGCAGATTTTCCTGCTTTTGCTTTTTAATATTGTCATCACTTTATCTACCATGGTTTTCCGTTCTGTGATTAATGCCCATGAGCGTTTTTTCTTCCTAAAAGGAATGGAGACCATCCAGCTGGTATTGCAACCTGTTCTTGTAGTGCTGGTACTGCAGCGTCATCCCAGTGCGTTTTCCGTAGCCGCTGTGCAGACTGTATTGAATCTGGTGCTCAGTGGAGCAAGGGTTTATTACTGTTTCCATGACCTTCACGTGAAAATTCATTTCCATTACTGGAACCATGAGCTTTTCTCAGAGTTCAAGAAATTGGCTTTGAGCGTTTTTGCTGTGTCCCTGATTGACCAGGTCTTCTGGAAAACAAACCAGATTATTCTGGGTATCATCAGCGGGACGGCAGCAGTGGCGGTATACTCTATTGCTTCCTTGATTTATATGAACTATATGGCCCTCTCCACAGCCATTTCCGGTGTGTATCTTCCTCATGTTACCGGCATGGTGGCCAGGAAGGAGCCCATCAGCAACCTTTCTGAGCTCTTTATTCAGATTGGCAGATGGCAGTACTATCTTCTGGCCCTGGTGGCGACCGGCTTTATTATTTTCGGAAAGCAGTTCATCTCTTTATGGGCAGGACCAGGGTTTGAAGACTCTTATATCATTACTCTTCTCATTATTCTTCCATTTACAGTAGACCTGATTCAAAACATAGGCCTTGCTATCATGCAGGCCATGAACCGTTATGACTTCCGTGCCCGCATTTATTTTCTCACAGGGGTTTTGAATCTTCTCCTCGCTATCCCACTGGGAATCAAATATGGCGGTATTGGCTGTGCGGTGGCTACCGGCATTTCTATGATTGTGGGAAATGGATTCATCATGAACTGGTACTACGCAAAGGAGATACACCTTGCCATCGCTTCCTTCTGGAGACAGATAGGCAGAATATCGCTGGTTACAGGTGTATGTCTTGTGATAGGATATGCTGCCAATATGTACCTTTTGCCTCAAAGGGGAATAGGGCCTTTCGTTTTGAAGACAGCAATGTATACTGCTCTATATATGGTAATGATATATGTCTTTGCCATGAATCGGACGGAACGAGAGAAAATCCAGGCTACGTTTAGGAAATTGCATATTCACTAAGAAGCGAACGTGGGTAAAGGAGTTCTCTTTTACTTTTATAATTGTTAGCCATTATTTACCTATTGTGGTTCTTTAGGATGCTTACGAAGAAATGAATAGGTGATAGGATGCGAAAAATATTGGTAATTGAGTAGGCAGTAAGTGGTAAAATAAGAAGTAGTTTATCAGTACCGAAGGGTACAGATTGATAAACATTTTCTTGCTAATTTTTTATCTAGCTTATTATATGATGCTTTTATATGATGATTTCTTATTCATGGCGTTAAGTGCAGGGGGCAAAAATGGCTTCAAAGGATGCTGCGACCTATGATGAAGCACGCAGGCTGATTCGTAAGGCAATGGCTGAACATAAACTGGTTCTTTTTGTTGGATCCGGTACGTCTCTTGATGCGGGGATGCCCAGCTGGTCAAGCGCGGTCTCTCAGATTGCACAAAAATTGCAAATTCAGGTGAATGATGCCGATATGCTTAAAATTCCGCAGTATTACTACAATATGCATGGAAAGCATGAATATACGGTATTGATGAGAAGCATTTTTAAATATGGAGTGCCGCTTCATCCCGGGAAAGTACATAAACTTATTTTTCGATTTGATGCAGATACGATTATAACAACCAATTATGACCATCTGCTGGAACAGGCCGCTGAAGAAAGTGGCAAGATTCTCCATGTCGTAGCAAAAGATGCAGAACTTCCCTATGCGAAGGGAAAGAAAATTATAAAAATGCATGGTGACTTCGGGCATGAAAACTTCGTGCTTAAAGAAGATGATTATCTGAATTATACACAGAGTTTTAAATTAATAAATAATTATATTACATCGGTGGCCGGGACAAATCTGATTCTTTTTGTTGGTTATAGTTTTAGCGATCCTGATGTTAAACAGATTTTGACATGGCTTAAGAATGCTCTCGGGAATGATTTACAACAGGCTTATATGATTAGTGTAGGGCCTTTTGAAAAAGTGATAGATGATTATTTCAAAAAATTTGGCATTAATGTAATTTATGCAGAAGATATAGCAGCAGCACGAGGAAAAGCCAATCTTTCTAAGACGATGATATTGGAAGAAACTCTGCAGTGGATTTTAGAAGATAATAACCATAGCTTGTTGGAAGAACTTTATCAGCAACTGGGGCCTTATCACTATCTGGATTTTCCATATGTAAATGATGTGAAGGAAAAGTTGTTAAACTTTAGGCTTGCAACTGGGGAAATGGTTTCGGCTGAGAATGAGATAGAAGATACTAATGCTGTTGCCGTAAATGACAATAATGTCAGTCATGATAGTAATGCTTCAATCCAACAGGAAATAAACGGTGAAGAGGCAGCTGCTTCTATTCCGGATCTTATAGGCAAACGAACTCAATATTGGTTATCCAATCCAATTCTTGAATTTGGCAGCCATATTACATCAGATATTTTTGAACTGGATTCGGGGTCAGATCCGTGTGCTTCCCTTTTCTTGCGGATTTGTTATGTCGCAGACCAGCGAGCGGGATGTTATTCTGATGCCCCAATTATTCGTAAGCAGTCGTGGTATCGGCTCATTGATGATATTTATCATAAAAGAAGTAAAAGTGGAACTCGTAGAGGCATTCAGCTTTCTCAAGATGAATATCATAAAATTGCTGAAATTCTTGCAGTTATGGAAAAGGTTGGCTATGAATCTATTTCTTTTGAGCTTTATGATTGTGATTATAGCCAGTTAAAGACTGCGGATAAACCTGTTCGTTTTCAAGTACAATGCAATATTCCCTTGCATCCGGTAAAGTGGGATGACCGGATGGAAAATGCTATGGATTATTTTGATTATGTGGCATTGGAAGAAAACGAAAGAAACGGGGAGAATTGGGTTTTTCGTGACAATCCGGACATTGTTTTAAAAGAGGCTCATATCTGCTATTTTCTTGGCAATTATCTGAAGGCTTATAACTTGACTAAAATGGCAGCGTCTCAGTATTATCATCGCCCTAATTATGCGAAATACTTTATTGCTAAATGTGATCAGTATTACCTCGGAAGATCGCTTATTCATAAATTAATGCTTAATTCTGAGGAAGAGCATAGTATCATAAAAAAAGAAGTTGATAACATTGATTTAGCTCGTATTTTTGCAGGGATGCCGGACTTATCTGGCGAATCGGGTGGAACAGGTAAAGGGAATCAATTTCTGAAGGATTTGTATTCTTTTCAACTGGTTTATAAAACGTTTAAACAAACAGTAGATGAAGCAAAGCAGACAAGCAAAGAAGCCAAAACAGATTATATTATACATACGGGGATGCCAGCATACCAGACTTTAAGAACGATGATAGCAGCATTTTATCTCTATCAACAGAGAAATCATTTCCTGGTAGACGATTATTCTGAAGTTCAGGAAATCTATAGGATGGCATTTTCATTTTTGCTTTTATCGGTGTTAGCAAAGGATAGAAGATATAACGGTGACAGTATCAACCCGAATCGTTTGAAGACTAAAAATATACACGAAGTTGAACTGAAGCCATTTGACTTACTTCTGGCAGTGAAATTTTCATCTCCAGAGGAGATTAATCAGATTCTGAGAGAAAGAGATACTATTCCTATATCCCAAGCAGGAATACAATATTTAGAACTGCTGGCTAAAAATCTGGCTAAAGAACCGAAGGAGATTCAGTGGAGACATCGTTATTTCCGTACGTTTATGAGTGTGTGCTGCTATGCTGTATTATCGGAAAGTTTAGCTAAGCAGATTCTTGAAACCTTGATTGACCGTATTTCACAAACAAATCAATGGAGTAGATATAATGATATTACTGGATTATTCATTAATCATTTGAGACAGCAGACTTGGTTTTCTAAGTGCGAGTGGATTCCTGGCGTTTTATGCAAGTTGATTGATGCGTTGGTAAGAAACTTGAATTTGAATATTTTCAGAGGCAATGGAAAATGGGCTGCCTGGCAGGTATCAGGTTTACTAGATTCTATTCTTTCGGCCTTGGACAGCGCTGGGAAAAAATATGATAGGGTAAATGTCATTAAACAAATTTTTGATAATGGCATAGACATGACAATAAAAGTTAATTTGGTTATACATATGTATGCTTATAGCTCAAAAACAGTAAAGCAAACAATCAAAAAAGGCATCTACATTTGGAAACCGGATAAAGATGTGAATGGGTGTTTGCTATATGCCGCAGGAGTTGAAGCGGGAGCCATTAGTCATGCTATGGAGCTAGATGAGAACTGTTTCAATCTATTGGAAGAGCATAAGGCTGAATTTAATGAACGAATCAGTAATGGCAAGCACAATTCCAATGATGATTTCTACGTTGACCTGATTTATAAACTTGTACATCTTACGCGATTGGGCATATTATCTCAAAAAAATCGTTTGAAAGAAATCTGTCAATCCTATCGGATGGAAGCTGCCTGCTGGCTGTTGGATTTTCATGATGAGGAATCTTTTTCTAAGTTTAATCCGCAGTGGCTATCTTTATGTGATTCAACATTTTTGAAAAAACTTGCTGCAG
The DNA here is from genome assembly GCF_000242435.1 of Dialister succinatiphilus YIT 11850. Lineage (GTDB taxonomy): Bacteria > Bacillota > Negativicutes > Veillonellales > Dialisteraceae > Dialister > Dialister succinatiphilus. The sequence goes on from NZ_JH591187.1 coordinate 300,458, forward strand.
ATGCACTTTTGAAAAAGGAAATTAATAGGCAGATGAAGGAAGCTTATGGGAGAGGAAACCTTGATGAGAAATTGGTGGGGGTGTATTTTAAATATTTTTCTTAAAGGTAGTCAAATATATCGTTAGCATGTCGTATAGATAAATCTACAAGACTTGCTACATTTGTAGGGCACTATTCCTATTTGCAGAATAATTAAGCGGTCTTTTAAATATGGAGAAAATTATGAATATTGCTATCATTTTTGCCGGTGGTACAGGCACCAGGATGAATACGAAATCAAAGCCAAAGCAGTTTCTAGAAATGCATGGCAAGCCGGTCTTAATTTATACTCTGGAAAATTTTCAGAATCATCCTCTGATTGACCATATTATTTTGGTCTGTTTAGAAAGCTGGATGGATTATGCTGCAGGGCTTATGAAGAAATTTGGTATCACGAAGGTATCGAAAATCGTACCCGGTGGGGCAACAGGGCAGGAATCTATTTTTCATGGTATCAAAGAGGCGGAGATTTTATATGGTGATGATCATATTGTTCTCATCCATGATGGGGTGCGGCCTTTAATTAATAAAGAAACGATAACAAATTGCATAAAAACTGCCAAGCTGCATGGAAATGCCATTACCGTTTCGCCAGCTATTGAGACTATATTCCTGAAAAATGAAGGTGATGATTGCGTAGGAAAGATATTCGACAGGTCTCGCTGTGAAATGGCCAAGGCGCCACAATGTTTTATTTTAGGAGATATCTATAAGGCACACATGAAGGCCATAGAGGAAGGAAACTGTGATTTCATTGATTCGGCTTCACTGATGCAGCATTATGGGATGAAGTTGTATACGGTTGACGGACCTTCAGAAAATATAAAGATAACAACACCATCTGATTTTTATATTTTCCGTGCTATCATGGATGCGAAGGAAAATTTGCAGATTCTTGGGTTATAAGGAGTTATATATGGTTACTAATGTATATCAAGAAGATATGGAATATATATCCAGTGCTGAGGGCATTGATTGGAAACTTTTAGCGGGAAAGACAATCTTTATAACCGGCGGGACAGGGCTTATTGGATCAACTGTTATCAATGGCCTTCTTTACGCAAATAATAAGTATAAACTTAATGTGCGAATCATTGCTCTTGTACGAAACCTCGATAGAGCTAAAGGGCTTTTTCATAATGTCAATGCGGGAACCTCGTTAAGTTTTATTGTTGGCTCTGTAGAAAGTTTACCGGAAGTTCGAGAAAAGGTGGATTATATCATCCATGGCGCAAGTCCTACTGCCAGTCTCTATTTCGTTCAGCATCCAGTTGAAACAATCCAGACTGCAGTTAAAGGAACAAAGAACATTTTGGAACTGGCCAAGAAGAACCAGGTGGAAGGTGTTCTTTACCTTTCCAGCATGGAAGTGTATGGAGCGCCGTTAACGGATGAACTTATTCTGGAAACACAGGGATGCACACTGGATTCTATGACTGTACGCAGTTGTTATCCTATATCTAAACGGCTATGCGAAAATCTATGCGCCAGTTACTCCAGCGAATATGGGGTACCAGGGAAAGTAATTCGCTTGGCCCAGACCTTTGGTCCGGGAGTCAGCATGAATGATGGTCGTGTCTTTGCAGAGTTTGCTAGGGATGCTATGCACAAATCTGATATTGAATTGCAGACAGTTGGCACCAGTAAGAGAATGTATCTCTATACCGCTGATGCGGTAACTGCAATATTGACAGTCCTTTTATCCGGAAAAAACGGTGAGGCATATAATGCTGCCAATTCGGGAACTTATTGCAGCATTGTAGAAATGGCACAGCTGGTAGCTCATGAAATTGCTCATGATTCTATTAAGGTGCATGTGCCTACGATAAAGCTCGATGCAGATTCAAAATTCCCCCCCCTCCATCACTTGAATTTGGATACGAGTAGGATTTACAAGCTGGGGTGGAGGCCAAGTGTTGGTTTAAGAGAAATGTATTTAAGAATGATTGCGACAATGTGATTAACTTTTACCCCAAATGAGTGTGAGTATGTACAGAAGATTTTGAATATCACGTCGCTTCAAATATTCCCCAATATGCGTGAGTTTTTATGGTATGTGATTTGAGAGCGAGTGAATATGCAGAAGGAAACTGGCTGTTTCATATGGGCGACTTCTTCCTGATTTGTCTATAATTGAGCAATTAATCATGCTTGTTGTATAGACACAGAAACTATGGGCTTGATTCTTTGCGCATATTGGGTTAAATAGAGTAAAAGAATGGGTGGATGGATCCCATTGGCATATATGATAGTTGATATGATAGTTGAATTCTTTTCGTCTATAAAACATGCAAACATCGATAAACACTGCATAAGAGATACTCTGCCGCTGATGCTCATTAGGGGAGCTTTTAATAGAAGCTATATTCTTTTAGTGAGTGGAGTCTATGATGCTTTTGTATGAATAGTATCTGGAGGGTGCTGAATGAGATTAACATATTTCAGTGTGGAAAATTTTAAGAACTTTTCAAAATTGTTTTATATTGATTTTTCTAAAGTAAAGGATTATGGTTTTAATACATCTTGTTTGAAAGATAATATAATAAAGAACGCAATTATCTATGGAAAAAATGCTGTCGGCAAGACTAATTTTGGCTTTGCTTTATTTGATATAACTTATCACTTAGTGGATAAACTCAAGGATCCAAGAGTCTTAATCAATTATCTTAATGCGGATTCTGAGAAGAAAGAGGCATCTTTTTGTTATAAATTTCAAAATAAAAATGATGTTTTTGTTTATTCATATCGGAAAACAAATGCAGAGCATTTGACTTACGAATGTTTATCTGTCAATGGGAAATTAGTGTTCTCTTTTGATTTCCAAGAGGGGAAGGGGGATTTTTCTCATCTGTCAGAATTTGGCCTCAATACATTGAATTGGAAGTATCGGGATAAAGATATATCCTTAATTCGATATATGGCTAATAATCTAGCTCTTTCATCGGATCATCCCATCATGAAAATCATGAATTTTGTCAATGGAATGTTGTGGTTCTGCAGCTTTGGAAATGGAAATCAATATGTTGGCTTTTCTTCAAAACTTGAACAGATCCCTGATTTTATAATAAAAGAAGGATATGTAGCAGAATTTCAGGATTTCTTAAATCAAAATGGTGTGAATGAATCTATAACTAAAGCAGTAAATCCAGATGGTTCATCTAGCTTATATTTCAAGCATAAAAGACTGATACCGCTAAGTATGGCGTCAAGTGGGACAAACGCATTGATAGCTTTCTTCTATTGGTATAAACACAGCAAGGGGATAAGCTTTCTCTTTATTGATGAGTTCGATGCTTTTTATCATTATGAATTGGCGGAGAATATAGTGAAGCTGCTTCGTGATAAGATTCCAGTACAGGCTGTCTTGACGTCACATAATACTTCTCTGATGACTAATCGATTTATGCGGCCGGACTGTTACTTTATCTTGACAGCAGATAAAATTGTTTCTTTACCATATGCTACGGATCGTGAATTGCGGCAAGGGCACAATCTTGAAAAACTATATATGAATGGTGAGTTTGATGAGTAAAAAAATTCTTGCTATAGTAGAAGGGGAAAAAAAAGAACCAGAAATTCTGAGAAGAGTCTTTGATATTTCTGGCTTGAAGCAAAGAGAAATTGTGCCCTATAAGACAAATATTTACGATTTATATGACCGATTGTATGGGGAGTACGGAAATGCGATTGACGAAATAGATATCCAAGAGTTCTTAAGGGAGATTCATCCAGAACCTGAAATGCAATCCATACTGGATGAACATTTTACGGATATATTATTAATATTTGATTTTGACCCACAGGATAATCGCTACAGTGCAGATAAGTTGTTGAGACTTTTGAAAATCTTCAAAGAATCTACCCAGATGGGACGGCTCTATATTAATTATCCGATGGTGGAATCCTTTTATCATTTTTGTTCACTGAAAGATAATAGCTTCCTACAAGCAATGTTCAACTTGAAGGAAATAAGTTCAGGAAGCATATATAAAGAGAAGGTTAATAAACTTACTTGTATACATCAACTGAGGGATGTCAGTAAAAAAGAATTAGCCTATATGATTAGGTTAATCTTAAAAAAGGTGAATCTAATCTGTGCGCGGGAGTGTAAGTCTGCAGAACTAGCAGACGACTTGCTGGATGTTGCTGAATGTCAGATAAGCCGGTTGGAAGCCAATCAGGAAATGTATGTTCTCAATACGTGCATTTTGTATGTTTACGAATATAATCCGAGTATGTTGGATTGGTTGGATCGTAAGTGAAAAAGGTAAGGATTCCCGAACCTTGATACTATGGAAAAGTAGGACAGCTACCTGTACATCCATGACTTGCTCCTGCTTTTTTATATTCGTTGGGACGGTATATGGTAACACTGATTGTTTTTCTCTGTAATCTTGTGAAATTATGCCGTAAGTGTCAAGTTTTCCTCGGTAATTCATTTGACTGTCGATAATTACAATCTCCGTGGCTTCGGTTTTGTCAGTAGTTCTGTATGGCATGGGCCAATGCACCTATTGGAGAAGAGGAAGCAGCATAAGCACCTATGCGGCCTTCCAGACATCCCGGCCTATATCTTTCGCTTTGTGCTTCTGAGCCGCGCTCAGGCCATCCTGAGCGATTTTACGCTCTGCCTGCGCAGCAGCCTTATGCATGGCCTTATCCATCTTTTTGTAGTTTGTTCCATTGGCATGGTATAGAAAGGCTTGCGTAAGCGTTTTGTTCTTCCTTGCTGTCAGTACCCAGACCAGGTGCTCCATTCCCTCGCCGGACCAGCTCCGGCCCTGACGCTTCATGCGGTAGCTGTAGAACCGGTGATTCGTTTCCGCAGTACCCAGATGAATCTCTGTGTGGATGCCGCGCTGGCCCAGATTCGGGGGATGTAGGGAGCATGTTATCGGTGAGCAAATTTCGCCCCTCATTAACCGCTGGGGAAGAGATTCATTTAGAAATGATTTTCCACAATTTATGTAAGCAACAAAAATGCTAACTTGCAATAAATGAATTTAAACATGGTGAATATTGTAACTGAAAACTGATAATATGCTGACGAAGGATACGCGCTCAAGGCGAATAGCCAGATGCGCGCTTATCATGGCGAATGCAATCAAATGAAAAGCAGGCAGTACATGGATAGGATGTACTGCCTGCTTAACTAATTATCCCTTAGGTGGGAAGGGGTCATTGCCATAGGAGTTCTTCTGACGGATTTTTCCATCTCTGCCATGAATGACAAGTTCACTATGCTGATTACGTGCCAGCTCTCTGCCGATTTCAATGGCCTCGCGCTGGGTTTCAGTTCTACGGTAGGCTTTTGAGCTACCGGAAAATTTTACCTGATATCCACCTTGGGAGTGATTCGTGACATGTATATTTTTGCCCATGTATGTGATCCTTTCGATAAGAAAATGAGAAAGGGAGAAACCTACAACCTCCCCGCTAATCCTGATAAAAAACTACCGATTGATTTCAGTAATAAACTTTGATGATGAAGGCCTTGAGACCGTAATCGGCAGCGAAAATAATTTTGCCGCTTTTAGTTCTCATAGATGCACGGTAGATGATACGGCACCGCTTGTTTCGACGAGTATTTCGTTTGTAAGTCATAATAAAAACCTCCTGGTTTCAACTCAAAAGCTGCCTACGAATAGACATCGTTAAACAGATAATTCTTGGCAAAACTTGAAACAGGGGGCTTTGTGTCCTATACTAACGTTGTTAATTGGAGTAAAGGGTAGGTTACACTTGCTCTCTATTTCAAGGGGATCAATGAAGTTGCAGCTTCATTGATCCTTTTTTATTCAGCGGGTGTACCGCGGAATAACTACTTGATGATAATGGGTTCCTTCAAATCAAAGAGGATTACATTATCTTCCTGATAGAAAGTGCCGGAAATCCGGTAGCCGCCTTTGGATAAATCCCAATCCATTAGCTGGGACAATGTGTTCAGTAGGTCCCTGCTGTTCCAGCGAACGGATAAGATGGCATTGTTGCGGTTTGTGTTAAAGAACTTCACCGCGTTTGGCGTTTTCTCATCACATGCTTTCAAAGCCACCATCTTCTCCTGCCGGTCTATCAGGAAAAGTACATATTCAGGCTTTTGCATCTTTAGTGTGACAGCCTTGTTGAATGTGACTCCGTTTTCTGTGACGGAAAGGTACGGGACACCCTCTTGAAAATTGAAGGGCTTGAAGTTGGATAGATCCATGATACTCGCCTCGCTTTCTATCTGCAGATAATTGTAGCATTTTAGTAATCGGCTTGCAACTGCACATTGCACAAAAAAATCTTCGCTTTGTAAAGAAAAATAAAAGCCGATGCTGCAAGCGCATCTGGAAATTATTTATGCCTTGGAGCTAACGAACAAATAAAGTGAAAGGCTTTGCTCGACTTGTGCAAAAATGAACGCGTGAACTACTTGCTTATGTCATGTGACTAAACTGTTTGTTGGTTAGGCTTTGATTTGTTGGATTTTTAGAGGTCAGGTGTATTAGCTCAGTCGGAATTGCAGGTTCTGTGAGGGGGGAGAATTGTGTGAATAGGAAAGTCATTAGTAAGAGAAGGGGCAATCTTTAGCAGCTGTTACTGGCAGATGCCTTCCTTCTGACCCGTTGTGATTGTCACCTTCTGCTGGGACTGGGAGAGGTTGGCAAAACAACAGAGCAGTGACTCATTGTCAGAGTTCTATACAAATAGAATGTGGTAACATGCTCATCATGGTACAAAAACTCCCCATAGCAAAGGGGAGTTTTTGTAGTGCTCTTTTAATTTTCAAACCGCTTCAGCCGGTAGGTACATTTCTTCTTCGGTTTGTTTTCACAGGTTACGTAGATGGCATACTCTTTCTGATAAAGCGGATTGACTTCATGGGACATGAGGTCGGAAATGTTTTCTTTATCGAATTTGACGGTGCTGATGGTGCCGTCTTTTTGCTTAATACGGAAAAAGGATTTTTCCATGCTGAGGGTGGTGATAGTGCCAGTGAAGCGCCGGATTTGGCTGGCCTGTTGGCGCCGCTCTACGTAGTCCTTGAGGGCTTTAGCGATGGGGGCGGTGTCTTTGTGGAGGATGGTGAAGGTGCTTCTAGTGGGATGGCGAGTCCAGGTGATGTCCAGGGAAAGGTTGTCTTTGTCCATGTCTTTGTAGAGGGACTGCACTGATTCCAGAATTTCATCAGTATCATCAGCCAGGCGGTTCATGTCATCCCGATGGCCCAGGGTATACATGATGTCCAGAAGGCGGGTACCGGATTTGTAGAGAATGTTCACTTTTCTTTCTTCATTGGTTCCGTAGAAGAGTGAGCTTGGGTCATTCAAGGCGCCCAGCTGGACGTTGAAGGAACCGGGGCTCATGGCGAGGAGTTGGATTGGGGAATTATAAAATTTCCTTTGCCGTCTGCCGGCCTTGAGAGAGCAGCTATCTATTTTCCTGATGATGTCTTCGCCAATAAGGCGGAGGGTTTCATCCAGGTTTTGGGTGAAGTGATTGAAGGCGGAAAGGGGCATCATGCCGGAGGGGAGGTCGGGGATGGTGAAATGAAGGTTGATGATTTCCCCTTCCCTGGCGATTTCCTTTTCCAGGTCGGCGATGAGCTGCTTTTTCTTTTCATAGGCCTGCCGGTTGATGCTGTCAGCTACCTGCATGGTGAAGGTCACTTTCCCTTCCGGTGCATGGTTCGTGTAGTAGTCCAGCATTTTTTCTTCGATGGAAAGTTCCCGCTTCATTTCACTGAGCTGTTTCAGTTTGTCTTGTATCATCTTCGATAGTCCCTTCTGCGTTGCAAATAAAGTAGCCCCGGGGATGGTGGTCTCCGCCGAGACGGAAAAGATTTTCCATCATCTTCTTGAAACATAGGTTAATAAGATAGGAGGGAGAGTTGGAGTCGTTTTCTTCTAAAAGGAAGTGAATGCTGCATCCCATATTCTGTCGTATGCATTCTGCCATGTGAGTAACGTCGGTTTCAGGATGCATGAATTTGGCGAGGGCTGCACGGGTATGTTCATCAGCATTGTTAAAGGCATCAGGGGCGATGACAAAACAGATTTCCGTACATTCCGGTTCCGGATTATTGGAAATAAAGACGCCGCCAACCCAGACCTGAAAGCAGTCAGTGTGGAGGAGGTTTATAAATTTTCTGATAATACCGAGCATGACCCTGAAAAGCTGTGGGCGTGACTCTGATGGGAACATGCCTTCTACGAAATGCAGGCGGATATGGCATAGGCTGCCCTTGTGGGGGCCGGGCGGCGTGAGGTAGCCGTACTCATCGAAAACGGGCTGTGCAGGTTCGTCCATAGAATCTCCTCTTTTCTTCCGGAAACATATGTTATTATTGCCTTTATTTTAACATACGGAAAGAGAGATTTGAGGGAAGAGGTTTGAGATTTGAGATTTGAGGATGTAGAGACAACACAGTAGGAGACATCAGATGGTCAGACGACAAGACTTCAGAGTGACAGTGTGGCTTGTGACGTTTCATTTACTTACGGCGGGTAGCATGGTGCTGGGAGATTTCTCGACTTCGCTCGAAATTACAGGGATAAGAGAGATTTGAGGAAAGAGAATTGAGGGTTGAGGAGTTAGAGACAATTTGGTGAGAGACATCAGATGGTCAGACGAGCAGACTTCAGACTGACGGTGTGGCTTGTGGCAAATGCTTCACTTGCGGTGAGTAGCATAGTGCTGGGGGATTTCTCGACTCTGCTTCGCTCCGCTCGAAATGACAGGGGCGGGAGACGTCAGACGGTCAGACTCCGGACATCAGGAAGGAGGTGTTTTATGCACGACAAAAACACGGATGGTTATCCGTGCCAGTCAGTATTGCGGGCCTCTCAGAATCAGGCGTCAACGCTGGACTGCAGGAAGGAGACTCCCTGCAGCAACCCTGAACTTGTCGTCCGGGAATGCGGGCTCATGCTGTATGTGGATGTAAATCCGTGTTTTCGTCATTGGTATTGCTTCCGTAATTTCCAGGCGCCTGGGGGGATTGCGGGGAGGGCTCCGGAGCTTCCATGATCATCTGCTTGATTTCATTCCTCTCTGGCCCATCCTGCAGGGATGATCACTGGGCTTTTGAAAGGAAATTCATTTCCACAGTTCGCGAAGGAAGTTTCTTTCGCCTCTCCATACATTTATATTGCATAAGGGGTCCTTTTTTACAACCTGTGGATAAAATTTTTTGAAAAAATATGACAACATGATTATGTGAATACAGCACGTCCTTATTCCCTTTATAGTATAATAAATAAAGATAAGGCGAAGAAATAAAAAATCTTCACTGGCAAACGGAAAATGGGCTCCGGGTTGGGGTCATAGAAAGGAGACGAATGAAACTCGATGCTTATGTACAGCAGTTAAAAGGGAAAAAGGTTTTCGCCATGGTTACAGCGGGAAAGTCGCAGGTGGATTTCTACTATGAGGAGAATAATGAGATCCAGGTAAAAGCCATACTGATGGCGAAAAAATATGAAGCGTTTAAGCAGTATGCAATGGTCTGCGGGCTCTTATGGGATGTCATCGCTATAGGGGAAGGCTGGGAGTCGTGCAGGAATTTCCAAAACGGAAGGCTCTTTGTACCGATTCGTGGACCCAAAGGTGTTATGTATGTGGATTTCAAGTATCTGGGAAAATTCAGCAGGGAAGACGGACATACCTATATGGAGCTGCAGAACGGACTGAAACTGGAGTGCTGCAAGAACCTAATGGGCAATGAAGAAAGGATAAAAGAAGCCAGGAAGATTGCTGCAGACATTGGCCTTGTCGACGGTCCTAAGCAGGCGTCCTGCGCGATACCACCGGTGCAGGATGTGTATCCAGTCATAGCAGCTCCGGTGGTCAGAGATGTGTCTTTCGAAAGGCCGCAGCTCAAAGGAGTAGTAAAAAAGAAGAAAACGAAGAAACGAGCGGCCCTTAAAGAGGGTGCTTTGGAAACGGACTTAATTGATGCATTCCCAACAAACGAGGAAGTCCGGACTAAGCAGTGGAAACATACAGAAGATATTGACAGAGAATCTTTTGCTTATAAGACTATGCAGTCAAAGAAAAAGGTGGAGCTGGAAGAAATCGGCGCCAGGCTTTGTGAGCTGATTGCTCAATGTGAAGGAGGGGGAGTATAGGAAAGAGATTTGAGGAGGTAGAGACAATACAGTGAGAGACTTCAGACTGACATTGTGGCTTGTGGCATATGCTTCACTTACGGTGAGTAGCATGGTGCTGGGAGATTTCTCGACTTCGCTCGAAATGACGGGGAGAGAGATTTGAGGTTTGAAGGATATGGAGACAATCGGGAGGGAGACATCAGACGATCAGACTTCAGACTGACAGTGTGGCTTGTGGCATATGCTTCACTTACGGTGAGTAGCATAGTGTCGGGAGATTCCTTTGTTCAATTTTTATGCCTAATTTTTTTAGTTTCGTGTCCAATTTTTGTTGACAAGTGCAAAGGTGGGGCGCCGTCTGGCGGCGCGTAGGTGACGCTTTCGTTTTGAAGGCGTCTTTTTTTATTGGCCTTTTACAACTGTAGGCGTTGCATCAATCCAGCATCATGGACGCAGTGCTTTTATCTCATTTCAAGGTCTTTAAAAAAAGTCCTGTTTTTTAAAAACTTTCTTGTATGGCGGAAAGTTTTGTATAAAAGTATGCCGGAGAGGGAGACTTTTATGTAAAAGTGGTCTGAAATGGGATAGTTTTTTTTGGAAATGCGCGAACGTGCGTTCTTTACGGGAGGAACGGATGCTGATATTCTACAGTCAGGCCTGGTGAAGTGAATGCTTCATCTTAGAAGAAAAGCTTTTCTTCAATCTTTTCTTATTTTTACCTGTTTACTGAATGGAGGGTAATTATTATGAAAACTTTGAAGGATATTATTGTAGAAGTACAGCATGGAAATGAAGCGGCAAAGATGGAACTGTATACACGGTTCCTTCCGCTGGTGCACAAGATTTCCAGGAGCAGGAGCATCTTGTTCAACCGCGAGGATCTGGAACAGGACCTGTGGGAGTATTTCTGGAAGTGTGCCATGACCTATGATCCGAAGAAGGCGGACCATTTCCCGGCGTGTGTATGTAAGCGGCTGCATCTGCATGTGAACTATCTTCTCCGCAGCTGCTGGAAACAGCATAAGATGGAAGGGCAGTCACTGGATGGATTGGAGGAGCAGGGCTATGAATGCTGCTCGGAAACCCTGGCCATGGAGGAAACGGAGAAGATTCTCCGGAATGCAGACTGCCCGCCCCGCCTTCTCCAGGTGGCACTGCTTCTGGCAGAAGGACTGACGGTTAAGGAAATGCGTGCTGTCATGGGCATCAGCCAGCAGGGAGTTTCCAAACATAAGAAGAATCTGAAGAAGTTCCTGGAGAGCCATCCGGAAGTGGTGAAGCTTCTGAGGATGTGATCAGGACTGGGGTCTAAATCGAATCAGGACTTTGATCGGGATCGGGAGTCAGGGGGGCGGGGCTCACAGCCCTAAACCCGCCTGCCCCATCTATGGGGAAGAGTAACCAGGAAATGGTGGAAGGGGGCTGCGATTAATGGAAAATAAAAATATGTGCAGGTTGTAAAAAGAGGGGCCTTATGCAATATAAATGTATGAAGGGCCAAAAAATCCATCAGCGTACGGGGTGGGTAATGGCATCTTCTACTGTTTCCCTTTTATTTCTTCACGGAGGACACGACTATGAAGAAACTGGAACTCACTTTTACCACCACATCTTCCAAGAGCAGCATCAGCATCACCATCGCTGATCCCAAGGAAAATCTGACACTGGCAGAGGTGCAGGAAAAGGCACCAGCCATTGCGGCTGTGCTGGTGAACCGCTCTGGCCTGACAGCGGATAAGCTGTCCAAGGCGGTAATTATCAGTACCACGGAAGAGGTGCTGGCGTAAAGTGCTTTAACGACGAAGGGCCTGGATGATGGTTTCCTGACACCTGCTCTACGATTTCATTTTTAAACGTACCAGACATACCTGGATGGATTTCCAATAAAGGAGCATATAACCATGGCAGCAACAAAGAGCAAAACCGACAGCAAAATGTTAATCCGTGTAGAAAACGGCACCACCACTTCCGGAGCGAAGGCTGTGAAGAATCTGAGCTATTCTCAGCTCCGTGTGGATGCTACGGATGATCAGCTCATGGCAGCGGGAAAGGCTATCGCCGACCTGCAGACCAAACCTCTGGCCGGTATCCGTGTGGTGGAAACCTACGACATGACCGAATAAGTGGCGGCCTTGTGACGTTGTGAAGGGGCGGGCCCGGCGGGGATTTCCTGCCGGGCCCATTTTCTTATCTTATATGGCAAGATTTTTAGAAATCTTTACAAGGAGCGTGAATGATGATGCATAAAGATTTGTCAGCACCGCTGGCGGCGATAGGAATGGCGCTTTTATCCTTTGAAACCCAGCTGATTATGTTCATGGTTTTTGTTTTTATGGTCTTCATGGACTGTTTCACCCGCTGGATGGCCATAGGAGCCGCCTGGCTCAAGAGTCAGGGCTGTACGGCCCCTGGGCTGTGGGAGGCCTTCAGAGCTATTCCGGCGGCGAGAAGGGCGGGACTTATCAGCAGCCAGGTCATGAAGAAACAGGGCATGGAGAAACTGATTCTCTATAATGTGAGCGTCATGACCGCAGCAGGGGCGGATTTTCTTCTAGAGAGCTCCGGAGCCGCTCCCTTTCTTACCAGCGCCATCGTGAGCTACCTGGTAGTGACAGAGACACTGTCCATTGTAGAAAACTTGTCAGAAGCAGGGGCAGGGGGACTGGAGCGGCTGGCCCAGCTCGTAAGAAAAAAGATGTGAGGGGACGCCGGAGGCGGGAACGGGGGCGCCTGACGGCGCGATCGGGATCGGGTCCGGGATCGGGATTGTGGGCGACTGCGGCGTGGGTTCCTCGGTCCCGGTCCCTGCTGACAATGAAACAAACGGTATAGCGTCACTCATGACACAATCCCCGGTCCCGGTCCCTTCCGATAATAAAACAAACGGAACAGAGTCACTCATGACTCTATCCCCGATCATCCTATCCGGTGACAGTAGAGTAATTTACAACGAAAGGAAGCAATATGACAACAGGCATCGATGTATCAGAGCACAATGGAGAAATCGACTGGAAGAGAATCGCAGAAGAGGGCATAGGCTTTGCCATCATCCGGGCAGGCTATGGAAGTGCTTATCTGGACAGCCGGTTTTATGAAAACGTGAATGGAGCCCATGATGCGGGACTGAAACTGGGGGTGTACCACTTCGGCTATGCCCGTCATGGGGGAGAGCTGGATGTAGAGAAAGATTTTCTGCTTTCCATCCTCAAGGACTGCGGTCTCATGCCCAAACATCTTCCCCTGGGGGTCTTCTGGGATGTGGAAGAAGATTCTTATCGGGGAAGAGAGTTTCCACGGCCCGGCGTGATTAACCGGATGTGCCACGCTTTCTGTGAAGGAACGGCGGCTGCGGGCTATCGGGCAGGTATTTATGCCAGTGCCAGCTGGCTTTCAAGCCATATCAGGGCGGCGGAATTTGCCGGCCATACACTCTGGGCCGCCCAGTGGTGGAAGAAATGCACCGTAAAGGAAGCGGGAATCTGGCAGTTTACGGACCATCTGGAAGCAGCAGGAAAAGTTTTTGATGGGAATTACCTTTTGGAGAAAGATTATGGTGACAAATAATGAAAAAATGGTCTCTTATCTTCTGCCTCTTATTCTTGCTTTTCTCTTCGGCTTTGCCAGTGGATGCGGCCTCACCATTTACCTTGGAGAAAACGTACCGGATCACGGAAACAGAGCTTTCCAGGCTGGAATCGGACTTGGACAGAGCCTTGGACGAGAAGGGGAAACAGAAAGAACAGTCAGAGAGGCTCAGGAAACAGCTCAAGACCTTGGAAATTCAGTCGGTAGAGAGGAAGAAAGCCTTAGAGACGGTAAGGAAATCCTTCGAAGAATACGCCGAAGAGGAGCGGAAAAAGCAGAAGAGACTTAGAAGAGAGAGAAATGCAGCTATAGGACTGGCAGGACTTCTGGCAGTGGCACTGGTGGCTCGTGCCTGATGGCGCGGTCGGGATCGGGACCGGGGTCGGGGTGCCACATCGTCATTTCGACCAGAGTGGAGAAATCTCCCAGCAGAATGGGGTTGCGGTGATTGCTGCGGTATTGGCGGCAGTATTGGTACTGAGGTAGATTTGGTACGGAATTGAGATTTCCAAAAACGTAAAATGATGAGAAGTAATTGGAAGTGTCTCTTGGAAACGGGGGACCTTCCTTTTTTTGAAAGAAATTTTATTGGAGAATTCATATTGCTTCGTGGAGATATGTTTGAGGAGTGTGCTTACTCTTAACGGTGCTGCGGTAGAGAAGTTATCTGCTATGCTATAATAATAAAAGCAAAAAACAGGTGCTTCTCCTGTAGTTTTAATCTTATAGGGAAGGTGTAAAATGATCCGATATATAAGGACGTTTCCACTTTATGTATACATGATAGTTATCTTGAAATTTCTACTTTTAGGCGTAGTGACTGGAGAACTTATTTACTCAAACTTCGCAGGTAAAAATCCCCTGCACCCCTTGAAAGTCCAGGCTTTGTAAACAGAAAAATAGCATGAGTCTTGCCAGTTTGGTATAATTATGTTGGCTCAAAAACATACCAAGCACCGGAGGCTCATGCTATGAAAAGTATATCACAAACCACCCAGCAGATGGAATCCATCTCGAAGAAAACTTCGGCGTTCTTCCGTCGTTATCATGTCGGCCAG
>NZ_JH591187.1:315937-370674 GCF_000242435.1 Dialister succinatiphilus YIT 11850
TCCGGACTTGAAGTACATGGAAGCGCTTCGCCTCGTGTTGCAGGAGTTTGCGGAGCAGCTTCGGGCAGAATATCCGTCAGAAGTCTTGCTGGTCGAATCGCTCTTGGAACGATTCCTGAACGATCTGCCCGCTCTTTGGATGAGTCGTCTGCGTGCACAGAAGTGTGCGTGAATGGCTTTCGACATTCAGTTCAAGCTGATTTATCAAGGCATACGGGATGTTTTCCGTGTGCGAAGTTTGAGTTATTTATATATTATTTTCGGGCTTTGGGTTTGTTACGGATTATACTGGATACGATAGGCTCTTCTTTTATGTGCAATTGTTTATTATTGCACTCATGGTTTTGGCCTTGTTCATGCCTGGGAACCTGGCTAAAATATGTGGAATGTTTTTTGGAAGATGGGACCTCACATTATATTTCCTGCTTGGGACTACAATATCTGTTTCTTTCCAGGGGTTTCATGTTACTGAATTTTTATATCATCTTACAAGTTTTCAGTATGCGTTAATTGAGCTTGGATTTTTCATCCCTTTCGTAGTTAGAGAATACTATCAGGTAAAAAAAGGAAGGGCGTCAGACCAGAGAGTTCCGCATTCTTCCTTCTTGGATGATGCTGCCTTATATGATGGTGCTGATTTACTACAGTATGGTCCATTAGCAGAAGATTTTGCAAATAAAATTTATGATAATAAATCGCCAAACAGCATGATATGGGGAGTGGAGGGACCCTGGGGCATAGGGAAATCATCATTTCTTAATCTTTGCGAGGAAAGCTTAAGGAAAAATCATCCGGGAGAGGTTATTGTTGTTCGATTTAATGCATTGAAGTATAGTGGCCAATATAAAGATATATCTATTCCCCTTTCGGATACATTAAGAGAAACAGTTTATAAAACATTAAAATGCCCGGAATTGAATATACTGCTTGCACAGTATCAGAGAATAGTCAAGGGAATAAGTTTTAATGTACTGGGAATATCCATGAACTTTACTCCTTTCCCGCAGAACGAATCAAAAGTTTTTACATATATCAGTGAAATTCTAAGAAATTCAAATAAAAAATTTATCTTTGCCATTGATGATCTTGATAGATTAAATGGAGAGGAAGTCTACAGCCTTCTTTACTCCATCAAGGAAATTTTTGACATTCCTTTCATCAATTATGTCCTTTGTTACGACCTTGATAATCTTTCAAAAGAGATGGGGACTGATAAGACTGCACAAAAGAATGTGGAGTTTTTGGAGAAGTTTGTGCAAACGAAGATTTCTCTTTTTACGCGTAAAGACGTTATTCTTCGTGTTTTGGATGAAGATATCAAAGTACTGATGAAGGATACTGATTTGGATGTGGAAGCCAATAAAAAAGCTCTGAAAGGTGTTAGAAATATTTTAACATCTGATGATGCAGCTGAATATATTCCGTTTTTTGGTGATTTGAGAAAAGTTAAAAGATATGTCAATACACTGACTGCGCTTGACATTCAACGGGTAGATTTCCCTGATTTTGATTTTGATGAGAGACAACTGACTGAACTTATACTTTTATACATGTATTGCCCGATCGTTTTCAGAAAAATATATATGATGGAATCTTGGGGATGGAGTAGGGAATATTATTCTTCACATTATAGTTATAGTGAAAGAAAAAATGTGTCTGGCTATAAAGTTAAGTCTGAAATTTGCAATATGCGTAAGCAATACCCTAATGCAGCATATCTAATCAAGCAATTATTTGACGTAGAGGAATCAAGTGTTACTAAGATTAATGTTTCAAATCGAGCATTACTTGAAGTAAAAGATAAAAGAGAGTTAATGGTGTATATGGATTTAATTGTTAATAGAATTAGTAGGTCAAAGTATGAGCAATCTAACTTTTATATTAACCGTATTCAGAATTATTTGAATGGAAAACTGGTTATTGGTGATTTATTCGATGGGCTAATGTATGAGAGATATCATGAGAATCTGTGGCGTACTTTAGCGTACAATAATTTCCCAAATTTAAGCAGAGATAGAATAGATGAAATTGTTCATTGTGGCTTAAGTAAAAGAATGCGCTATTCGTATACTGGGGATAATTTCAACATTGGTCTGAGAAATAAAGTATTGGGTTATTTCTTGGAGCTTTTTAAGTATCTAGATATCAGCAAGTATGAGAACGAAAATAAGCAATTTATTATTGAGAAAATCTTTGGCAGTCACGGGATTATTGATATAATCTCTCAAGAAAGTCGGGGAATTTTGGGAATATATGATCTACTGCAGTTCAGGCTTCGGTGCTGCTATAGTCGTCATGTGGCACCGGGGATGGATTCTAATATCTTTGTATATGGCATCATAGGTTCATATAAGAATCCGAAATTTTCTGTAGGTTCCCAAATTGATGTTTTGGAATTTACAAAAGAAGAGATGCGAGTTCTTAGTCAAAAATGTTTTAGCATATTTAAGCAACGGTACATCGATAAGCATATTAATTTTATGAAGGAGATTCAGGAGCTGCCCCCTGCATTATTAGATGGTGATCAGTCATTGATTAGTCAGCAGGTTGTTGATTATTCCATGGTACAGGAAATAAAAGGCGGCATGACCACATTTATCACTTATCAAATCGGAAACAATAGTCTTGGCGAAATGGGAGTCGGATGCGGATATTATGATGAAACCCGTTCAGATGATGGACAGGGCATTCGAAAAGCATTTTCAAAGTACTTACTGGATGATGTATTTCAGGACTCTTATTATTGGCAGAGTTTCCTCTTGATTTTGGCAAAAAATGACCAGTCATTTAGAGAATCAGGGAAAATAGGCTGCGATAGAGTGATAGAGTGCATGGGTGAAGAGCAGCTTAAATCATGGTGGCTCACTAAGGGGAAAAATATGATGAAATTAAATCTAAAAATCGCCAATTATAAACCTCAGGTAAATGGAATAAGCAGCCAGGAAATCTTAAGGATGTATAGTGAGTCCTTTGAAGAAAGGTTTAAGTGTAATCCTGTCATTGCAGATGAACCTGCGGGGAAGGCTGATAATGTTAAGAAATCATCAGTAGAAACTGGCCCCTTGGATTGATTAGGTGATATTTATATGCTTCATGTCTCTTGAATAAAAGTGGAACACTAAATGGTAAATCATCGATATTTGCTAGCGGCAGGCAAATTTTACCAAGCAGCGTCGGGTTAAAATCGCCACTTGGAGGCGGGAAAATTCAGCCAATATTGGACAAAGAAAAACATCAATGAATATGACGCCGCTTCAGAGCTGCCATATGCTCGTAAGAACCAGGCGATGGGGAGCCAGAGAATACACGGGAGAGAGCCGGTCATTTCATTTGGATGATGCTCTTCGGCATTAGCTGCATTTCCAGGGGGGATTATGCTTATTTCTTAAGAATAGGGTGTGGCTCTTTGGTGCGTATCGTGAACAAAGATAGGTGGTTCTCATGGTGCGTAGTATTTTTGTTTCTGTTTCCGGTAATTTCGAGGGAAAGTTATTTGTACAGCTTCTAGCATTGATTTACCGTTCCTACATCAAAAAGCAAATGGACGAGAATGGACTGTACAAGAAGTATACGATGCAAACACTGCTGGATGATTTGGATATAATTGAGCTTTACAGGCAGTCTAAAAAGCTCATTATCTCCTTTTAGAGATAGCAGAGAAGCAGATGGCTCGGTATGATGCAATGGGAGTTGTAATTCCGAAATAGATATAATTTCACGGGACTTCAGGCTCTTATGGCGCGTAATACTCACATACTTGCTGCATCCCTTTACTTCTCTTAAAATGCGATTGAATTTATTTCTACTTTGCGTATAATACAAATAAGGGCTATTTGATTTTTATATTTCATCTCGGTCCGGTGACGATGTCTTATGAGACATCGGATAGCTTTAACAATGTCAAGGCTCCTTTCAGAATGGTGGTAATCATCCTGAAACGTGAAAGAAATGCATTTCTTTCACGTTTCAGCGGACACTTGCTACGCGGTATGAATTCGAGCAAGGCTAGCAGGTACTCTGCAAACGCAGTAATTGCCTGTAATGTGGTGGCTGGTGATTCTGTCTCCAGTATATCACAGAGAATTAAACATGTTGGATAGGGGAGTAATCCGGTTTGCTTTTCGTCCCATTAGCTATAAGGATCTATCCACCTTGGCTAGTGGGATTTTTAAGTGGGGCTTATGTAAGGATGTTGCATATGGATGCAGATATCGAAATTAGAAAAGAAATCGAAGGGAAAAATATTTCTTATATCCATTTTGATCGTAGAATAAAACTGACAAATCATTTGTGGTGTTGCATTACAAATAAACAGTGGGTGCTAAGGCATGGTTTTTATCCTTTTATTCATTTTAAACGGCCTAAGTACCATAAGTCTTGGTCGACGGATTCTTCAGGAAAACGAATTTGGAAAGACGAAGGGCCAAAATATAGGGATATACTCTATGCAGCACATAAAGATGCATGGATTTACAGATACTATGGAGCCCTGTTTAACAGAAAGTATAACCGGTATTTAGGGAATAGGAATATTGATGATTGTTCTATTGCGTATAGGACAAACAAGAAGGGAAAATCAAATATTTCCTTTGCAGAGGAAGCGTTGGCTTTTATTAAGTTCCATAAGCCTTGTTATGTTATCATAGGTGATTTTACACATTTTTTTGATTTTCTTGATCATGCTTACCTGTTGAACCAGATTCGTTACGTTTTGGACAGCCAGTATATTCCTGATGATATATATTATGTATTGAACTCTCTCCTGCATTACAGTTATGTTGATTACGAAGGGATTACTTCCTATAAAGGGATGACACATCAACAGCTTTGCCAGTGTCAAACAGTTTTGACAAATCAGGAATTCCGGATTCTCTCAAGAAAGAAACAGAGAGAATCTAAAGACGACAAGTTTATTATAAAGGTAAATAGAGAACATTTCGGTATTCCGCAGGGGTCACCCATGAGTGGGGTACTGGCGAATATCTATATGATTCAATTTGATGAAAAGATTTTTGAATTAGTGCAGTCGTATCATGGAATATATCGCCGTTATTCTGATGATTTTATTATTGCTATTCCGGAAAAGTATATAACGGAAGAACAATATCAACAAATGATTCATCAGTTGCAGGAAATTTTTAACCAGAGAAGTACAAATACAGGAAAGTATCTGGTTAAATTATCACCGGAAAAAACTAAGAAATATCGTGTTAGTGCGAACTTGATTATTTACAATGAGCAAAAGGAGCATGGTATCATTTCCTTTTTAGGGTTTTCATACGATGGAAAGAGTGTTTATATTAAAGACAGCTCTGTAAGGCGTTATTATAGTCATGCTTATAGTAAGGCTGATCACGTTGTGAAGCAAAATGCCCAGCTTAGCCAGCTTAAGAAGAATAAAAGGAGAACTACAAATTTATATACGTTGTATAGCATATCTGGATTGTATAGAAATAGCAGTAAGTCTAAGCGAGGATCAAATTTTCCGGTGTATTCCCAAAGGGCACATTTTATCTTCCAAAAGAATTTCAAGAGTGAAAATCAAACCGGCCTCGTAGCCCAAAGGCATATGAGACAATTAAGAAAACGACTTAATTCCCCAAAATAGCAGATTAGGGATATTTAGAAATGGTAAATAGGGGGGAATAACTCTGTCGGAAAAAGATGAGCGTCGCTTTTGCACTGTTGTTTTAATCTCCTGATACCTGCTTGAGAGGGAGATGCATTATGTTATTATAGCATTTTAACAATTTGTCAAACTTGGGCTTCTTATTAATGGATTCTTAAATACAAGTTGGCGCCTATGGGGAACATTCTTGTTATATGGGCATTTTGTGTATTCGTAAATATGAGGTAAACTATGGACCAAGATTCTAAGCATCTTTCTTCACAGGATGAGCAGAAGGGAAAGGCCAACACTCCGAATGATAAAAGTATTGCTATTATTGTTGAAGCAGCAGCGAAAGAGTATGCTCGTCAGACTGAAACATACGATAAAATCTACCAAAGGTCCAGTTTTGCTTTGGCTGCTTGCGGTATTTTTATGGCTGTAATGGCAAGGTTTATCAATACAAACACTGTGTTGAATGCGTTGAAATCAATTTTTGTAATTGGTGTACTTGACAGGACTTTCTTTTTAGGGACCGGCTTCCTTATGCTTCTTATCTCTATGATGATGTTTCTTTGGCTCTTACGCGGTAAGCGTATGGAAGCTTTGGGTATTGAACTAGTGGAGAATTTGGATGTAGAAAATAGGGGAGAGATTGAGTCTTATAAATGGCTGAAAAATGGATATATTAAGGCTATCAAATCCATAAAGATTAAATCGTCTGTAAAGCAGAAACAGTATAATAGGGCTCTGAATGTCCTCCTCATATCTTTAGTTTTGTTTGCAATCAGCTTTCTTGTACAGGAGGTATAAAATGAATTTCTTTGTGCGTTCGGATGAGGATAGTGATAAAGATACCGGTTCCAGCACTACGGGTTATCCTAGTGAAAGTACGATTATCGAAACACGTAGTGGAGATAAAAGTGGACATAGTTCCAGAAATAGATAATGAGTGATTGCCGTAGGCGAGCAGAATTCGGCGGCTAAGGAAGTTCGAGTGTGAATTTTCTAACTTATGGCGTTGAGGTATGAAGATTGAAATATGGAGGCTGCTATATTGTTCCACTGCAAAGAAACCCGGTGTCTCCAAGCTTCCCATCATGCCCAATGAGTTCGGTGTCTGCATGGTCTACGGCCGCTGCTGTACGAGGTACGACGGCGCGCGCCAGGCATGAGTCTCCCGTCATTTCTGCCCTATAGGGAATTTTCTGGAGTCCTGAGTTTCTTTGTGGTTTTCAGCTTACGCTGATTTTTTTACCTTTCCGGAAAAGGCGAAGGGAGAAAGGCGGTACCCTTTTTGAATTCTGGCATTCCCTTCCTGCATTTCCTATGGTCATCTTGGAAATATATGGAATGCTTTCTTTCAAAACCGCGGGCCTTTTCATGTCCCTCTACTATATAAATAACGGCAGGCTGCGATTTTTGAAAATTATAGAAATTTTTACTGTTTTTTACATGTAGCCGGATTGACCGGAAAAATATCTTCTCTGGTCTCAGGAGATTCAGAAAGAATGTAAATGAAAAATCCTATCGGATGTGGATAGTATCTCATACTCGATGGGATTTTTAACATGCATCGATCATTTAAAGCTTTCAGTCCGTGAAATGTTCTCGAAAAGATTTGTTGACAGAGGTCCGGTCAAGACATATAATACATACATATACATATATACATATATCAAAGGGGCGATTAGAATGGCTGGGAAAATGTGTCCAAACTGTGGAAGACTTACTTTTTTTCAAACCCTCACCGGTCGGAAATGCACGAAATGTGGATATGAAATGATTCTTGCACCGAATGGCGGAAAAGGCGGACGTGGAACAAAATGCCCAAACTGTGGGAAAATGACAGTTTTCAATAACCGCTGCCAGAATTGTGGTGCTACCTTTAAAATGGGGAAATGAAAAATCCCATCAACTATGAAATACTTTTCAAAGTTGATGGGATTTTATTCTTTATCCATCAGGGATATCCGATTATTTGCTGACTGGTGCAGCATTAATCTGTACAATAGGGATAACAACAGGAAATGAAGAATCCCTTTGAAAGGGCAGGATGAAGCTTCATGTTGCAGAGATAAAAACAAACCGAATGAGATGAGTCTTCAAATCTGCAAGAATCGTAGGCTGTCTCGGCGCTGTCTGATATGCTTCCCTGATGAGTGCACAGGAGGGAGCAGCCTCTTTTATAATAGATTTCTGTTATCTATCTCTCTTGTAGCAGTTGAGTACAGGGGGATACAGGTGGTATGCTGGAATATATAAGGAGTGCTGGGATGACTATCCTAATCACTGGCGGCGCCGGATTTATTGGATCCAATTTTATCTTTTACATGATGAGGAAGTATCCGGACTATCGCATCGTCTGTCTGGATAAGCTGACTTATGCGGGAAATCTGTCTACTCTGGCACCTGTGATGGATAAGCCGAATTTCCGCTTTGTGAAGATGGATATCTGCGACAGGGATGCCGTATATGGCCTCTTTGAAGAGGAGCATCCGGATGTGGTGGTGAATTTCGCGGCAGAATCCCATGTGGACCGGTCCATTCTGAATCCGGAAATTTTCCTGGAGACGAATATCATCGGTACTTCTGTCCTCATGGATGCCTGCAGGAAGTATGGCATCGGCCGCTACCACCAGGTATCCACCGACGAGGTATATGGGGATCTGCCCTTGGACAGACCGGATCTTTTCTTTACGGAAAAGACACCCCTTCATACCAGCTCTCCCTACAGCAGCTCCAAGGCAGGAGCGGATCTTCTGGTGGGCGCCTACCATCGTACCTACGGCCTGCCGGCTACCATTTCCCGCTGCAGCAATAACTACGGACCTTACCAGTTCCCGGAAAAGCTGATACCTCTCATGATGATGAACGCCCTGAAAGATAAACCCCTTCCGGTGTATGGGGATGGGAAAAACGTAAGGGACTGGCTCTATGTGGAGGACCACTGCAAGGCCATCGACCTGATCATCCATAAAGGCACCGTAGGGGAGGTCTACAATATCGGCGGCCATAATGAAATGGCAAACATCGACATTGTGAGGCTTATCCTCAAAGAACTGGGAAAACCGGAAAGTCTTATCACCTATGTGACGGATAGAAAAGGACATGACCGGAGATATGCCATTGACCCCGCAAAGATCCATAAAGAACTGGGATGGCTTCCGGAAACGAAATTTGCTGATGGCATCAAGAAGACTATCCGCTGGTACCTGGATCATAAGGAATGGTGGATGGGAAGATGAGATTTGAGGAGGGCAGAGGGAAAGGTTGACGGCCCTTCGGGCCGAGGGGTTTTATAAGCCGCCTGCGGCGGTCACGTCAGCATAGAGTATCTATTCTCTCCGCTTACCTCGTACACCCTTTCCCGCTACGCGGGACTTCCCCTCAAGGGGAAACGAGAGCGTTACGGGATTGGCTTTCTTTGTCATGTGCCTTGATAGGCGGTCTGCTGACTGGCTCACTGCGTTCGCCACCCCCTATCCGGCTATGCAGGGGGCGGAATAGGCTTTACTATGCTTTCCTGCAGAGACATTGTCCCATTGCTAAACATCCATAGTCCCACCACGGAGTGGTGTCAAGGGGACGCAAGAACGTTATGTGCTTTACTGTGAGGCCATTGAAGCAAGTGGCATGGCGGTGGGAGATTTCTCGGCTTCGCTCGAAATGACGGGGAGGGGAGGTCTCGGCTAACGGCTGACGACTGTTGGCTTCCGGCGTGCCTTCGGCAATCCCCCCTCGCCACTGCGTGGCCCTCTCCCCCCTGACAAGCAGTGGGGCGCAAGAGAGTATATAGGCGCTCGCCACCCGGTCTCGTTCGGGGTGGGCAGGTCAAATGGAGTGAGGGCTTTTGCCAACTCAAAACGTGAATTCCCCTTTGAAGTGGATAAGGGGCTGTCGCCCTTTGAGCGAAAGCAGATACAATCTTCGCCGGCAGGCGGCTATGTCCCTTGCCCGCAAAAAAAGACCGCCGGAGCGGTCTTTTTTCATATCAGCATTCCAGGTCCAGTTCCACCGGGCAGTGGTCGCTGCCCAGGATATCGGAGTGGATGGAGGCGCCTTTGATGTGGTCTTTCCATACGCTGGAGACGAGGAAGTAGTCGATTCTCCATCCCACGTTTCTTTCTCTGGCTTTGGCAAAGTAGCTCCACCAGGAGTAGGCGTCTTTTTCATCGGGATGGAGGTGACGGAAGGAGTCGGTGAAGCCGGCGGCAAGGAGGTCTGTCATACGGCCTCTTTCTTCATCGGTGAAGCCGGCATTTTTATGGTTGGAGGCGGGGTTGGCGATATCGATGTCTTCGTGGGCCACGTTCAGGTCGCCGCAGAGGATCACCGGCTTTTCGGCGGCCAGTTTTGTCATGTATTCTTTCATAGCTTTTTCCCAGGTCATGCGGTAGGAAAGGCGCGCCAGTCCCCGCTGGCTGTTGGGGGTATAGCAGCAGAGAAGGTAGTGGCTTCCGAAGTCGGCGGTAATGAGCCGCCCTTCCTGGTCGTGTTCTTCTATACCCAGGCCGTAGGTGACGGAGAGGGGCTCTTCTTTTGTGAAGATGGCGGTACCGCTGTATCCTTTCTTTACGGCGCTGTTCCAGTACTGGTGATATCCCGGCAGTTCCAGCTCGATCTGATGGGGCTGCAGTTTGGTTTCCTGCAGGCAGAAGCAGTCTGCATCAAGGGCATTGAAAGCGTCCATAAAGCCTTTTTTTATGCAGGCCCGAAGTCCGTTTACGTTCCAGGAAATATATTTCAATGTTTTCATGGGAGTCTCCTTATTTAAATAGTTAGATATACTGTATCTATTATACAGGGGAGAGGAGAATTTGAAAAGGTGGGAATGGGGAATGGGGAATCGAGATCGGGATCGGGGTCGGGATTGGGATCGGGAATCGGGAGCCGTCGGCGGGCAGCAGGCTGCCATTTGGTCAATTTCCGTGAAAATGAATGTATACAAAAGGAGCTGTGAAAAAATAGTCATCATTTTTTCACAGCCCCTTTTTTCACCATATTCTATCAGTTGGTGAGGGATCTCATGGGGGCGGGAATCTTTCCGCCGCGGTTGATGAATTCGTCGGCCCGGAATTTGTTGATTTCCAGGACAGGGGCATAGCCCATGAGGCCGCCGAACTGAACCATGTCGCCCGGTTTCTTTCCCGGTACGGGAATGAGGCGGGTGGCAGTAGTTTTGTTATTGATCATGCCGATGGCTGCTTCGTCAGCCAGGATGGCGGAGATGGTGGAAGCCGGGGTGTCGCCGGGAATGGCAATCATGTCAAGGCCTACAGAGCAGACACAGGTCATGGCTTCCAGTTTTTCCAGGCAGAGGCTGCCTTTTTCTACGGCCTGAATCATACCCAGGTCTTCGCTTACCGGAATGAAGGCGCCGGAGAGGCCGCCTACGCTGGAGGAAGCCATGAGGCCGCCTTTTTTCACAGCATCATTCAGGAGGGCCAGGGCGGCTGTAGTTCCCGGGCCGCCGCAGCTTTCAAGGCCCATTTCTTCCAGTACCTGGGCCACGCTGTCGCCTACGGCGGAGGTGGGAGCCAGGGAAAGGTCGATAATGCCGAAGGGAGCATGGAGTCTTTCGGTGGCAGCTTCGGCTACCATCTGTCCCAGACGGGTAATCATGAAGGCGGTGTTTTTAATGGTGCGGGCTACCACGTTCAGGGGAGCGCCTTTCACGTCTTCCAGGGCTCTCTTTACCACGCCGGGGCCGGAAACGCCTACATGGATGGCGGTGTCCCCCTGGGTGACGCCATGGAAAGCACCGGCCATGAAGGGGTTATCTTCCACAGCGTTGCAGAATTCCACCAGCTTGGTGCAGCCATAGGCGTCCTGGTTTTTGGTGAGTTCTGCTGTTTCTTTCACCACTTCTCCCATGCGTTTGACTGCATCCATATTGATGCCGGCTTTGGTGGAGCCTACGGCTACAGAGCTGCAGATGCTCTTTGTGGAAGCCAGGGCTTCAGGAATGGAGTCAATGAGGATTTTATCGGCCGAAGTCATACCCCTGTCTACCAGGGCGGAGAAGCCGCCCAGAATGTCAACGCCTACTTCATCGGCTGCTTTCTGCAGGGTCTTTGCAATGGACACATAGCTTTTGGCCGGAATGCCGCCGGCAATGAGGGAAACAGGGGTAACGGAAATACGGCGGTTGATAATAGGCACGCCGTATTCTCTGGAAATATCATGGCTCACTTCCGTCAGATGTTCGGCTTTGGTGCAGATGGTGTCGTAAATCTTGCGATTCAGGGTCTTTTCATCATCGGAAACGCAGCCTAAAAGGGAAATGCCCATGGTAATGGTGCGCACGTCCAGTTTGTTCTGGTCAAACATGCGCTCAGTGGCCAGGATTTCTTCAATATCGAGCATGGCTCCCCCTTTCAGATACGGTGCATGGCATAGAAAATATCAGCCAGCTGGGCCCGTACATCGACGCCCAGTTCTTTTCCCAGGGCGCCCAGTTCATCCTGGACTTCCTTTAAGGAACCTTTGGCCTTTTCCATGTCGCAAATCAGGACCATATCAAAAATATCGCCAAGAATGGTTTGGGAAATGTCGAGAATATTAATATTTTCCTTTGCCAAAGCTGCCGCAACACCGGCAACAATGCCTACACGGTCAGCACCGATTACAGTGACTACGATTTTTTTCATACATCTGCTCCTTCCGTATTTCATTCCATAGAAATCAGACGCTGCAGCCCATTTTCCTGAAAGTATCCTTCTGCAGAATGTCTTTTCTCATTATAGCATATATGGGGAGGGGGATGGGGAATCGGGACTGGGGACTGGGATCGGGATCGGGATCGGGATTGGGAGCGGATAGCGGATAGCCGAGACTGGGGGCTGGGGAATGGGGAATCGAGACTGGGGAATGGGGATCGGAAGCCGGGAGCCGAAAGCCGTCATCCGATAGCCGATAGCCTAGACTGGGGACTCGAGAATCGGGAGCCGTCAGCGGCTCTTTCTGCAGCCGGGCTGCCGCCTGACATATTTTTTATAAAGGAACACACAGATAATGACAGACAGAAGGGATCCTGCCGGTGCAGCCATGCCCATGGGGTAAAGGGGGGATGGGAAGAGGAGGGCGGCGGCATAGGTGCCGGGGATGCGGATAGTGAAGATGGAAATCACATTGTGGATGAAGGAGAAGGCCGCTTTCCGGCAGGCTGCAAAATAGCCGGAGAAGCAGAAGTGGATGCCGGCAATGGCGCAGTCTGCCACATAGGATTGGAAGTAGTCGTTCCCCATGGCAATGACGGCGGTTTCTCCCGGTACGAAGAGGGCTACGATTTCAGGGGCTTTGAAATGGATGAGGAGGATACAGAGAAGGCCGAAAGCGACACAGACGGTAATGCCATAGCGGAGGGCCTGTCTGCTTCTTTCTGTCAGACCGGCGCCCAGGTTCTGGGCGGCCGTAGCCGATACAGTGGACATCATGGCAGAGGGTACCAGGAAGAGGAAACTGATGATCTTTTCTACGATGCCAACAGCCGCTGCGGCTTCCACGCCGCGGCTGTTGGCGATGGCGGTGATAATGAGGAAGGATACCTGAATGAGGCCGTCCTGGCAGGAAATGGGAACGCCGATGGAAAGGATGCGGCGGGTCCATTTTTTTCCGGGAAGAAAGGAGCGGCGGTTCAGGGAAAGGGGGGCCAGCTTCCGATAGAGGTAGACGAAGGAAAGGACCACGCTCACCACTTCACTGGCAAAGGTGCCCCAGGCAGCGCCGGCGGCGCTCATGTGGAAGGAGCCGATGAGAAGGTAGTCCAGAAAGATATTGACTATGCCGGAAATGGCAATGAAGGTCATAGGGGCTTTTGTGTTTCCCATGCCCCTGAAAAAGCCGCTCACTGTGTTATACAGTACAATGAGGGGCACTCCGGCAAAGCAGATGGTCAGGTAGGCTCGGGTATCTTCCAGCGCTTCCGGCGGTGTCTGCAGCAGCTCCAGAATGAAGGGCATGGAGAGGAAGAGAAGTCCAGTGAATACAAGGGAGAAGGGGATGAAAAGGGCAGCGGCGCTTCCCATGAGGCGGAACGCTTCTTTTTCATCTTTCGCGCCCAGGGCCCGGGCGATGGAAACGGCGCTGCCGATGGTGAGGCCTGCAATCATGACGATGATCATGTGCATGACCTGGCTGCCGATGGATACGCCGGTAACGGGGGCGGCGCCATAGTACTGGCCGGTAATGAAAAGATCCGCCATGCCGTAGAAGGTCTGGAGGAAGCAGGCTGCCAGATAGGGAATGGCAAAGCGCATCATTTTGGGAAAAAGGGGTCCCCGGGTCAGATCATTTTGAAGTATCATGGTGATTTCCTTATAAAAAAAGACAGAATATTCTTATTTCAAAAGAATATCATGTCTTTTTCAGAAAGTAAAAAGAAGAAAAATCGTCGATTCAGCACTTTTTTTCATGGAAATAGGAAATGAAGCGGCGAAGGGAAGGGGATACGTGGGATGGCCTGTATACCAGACAGGTCCATTCTTCAAAGCAGGGAGGCAGGGGGAAGGCGCAGAGATTTTCACTCTGGCCCGGCGGGAGGGGAAGAATGGAAAAGCCGCCGCCCAGGGACAGGCGGAGGAGCTGCTCCGTATAGTTTGATACCTTCTCGCTCTTTGCAAAGGAGGTGTGGTACACTTCCTCAAATTTCTTCCGGCAGCTGTCCACATAGGAAGGACTGTGAGATTTCGTCAGGAAGGAAAGGGAACCAATGAGGCGGGGGATATCTTTGTACTTTTCGCTGCTGGATACAGAGCATACCAGGCACTGGGGAACGGGCATAAGGGGAATGGTGGCAAACCGTTTGGGAAAAGCAATGGCGTCGGGGCCTATGATTCCGTCCAGGGCCCCTTCATCAAGGGCGTTTTCCAGCTCCGGTACCGGTGCCATATGGTAGGACAGTCTGATTTGAGGAAAAGATTTCTGCAGGTCCGGGAGGAAATCAAGGCCCCTGTATTCCTGGGATGCAAGGCCCAGACGGCAGAGGGCTTTTGGTGCGGCAAGAGAGGAAAGAAGGGCCTCATAGTCTCCATGAATTTTTTTCATGCCTTCATAAAACTGCCGTCCTTCCTTTGTAAGAGAAAGTCTGCTCCTGGAACGAAGGAAAAGGGTGCAGCCCGTTTCCTTTTCCAGCTGGGCAATGTACTTGCTCATGGTGGTCTGGGCAATGTGGCACCGATCGGCGGCTTTTGTAAAACTTTCGGATTCTGCGGCCGCAAAGAAATAGTACAGTTTATCAATATCCATAGAAGCCTCCCAGCATGACGTTCTTATGTGCATTATATCACGGCGGGCAGCGGGAAGGGGCAGGAAAAGGAGCTGCCCGGGGATGGTCTGTGAAAATGGGTGATTTCTGGAATCTACCAATGCTTCCTGTTCTGTGATACAATAAATCAGTTATGACTGTTTCATTTTGTAAAAAATTTTTATTATATAAAAGGTGTAAAATCCATGAATCATACAAAGAGCGGTTCCGAAAGAGAGACTCGGAAGACGAAAGACCATATGAAAAAAGAATACCGGGAGAGCCATATTTCTTCTCCTCTGCAGAAGGAAAGTCCCGGCCACTGGAAACGGTGGTGGGTGGCTGCCACGCTGATTCCTTTCTGTCTGGCGTTCTTCCTGTCCTGGTATTTTGGCGCTCCCGGCGGATATGAACCCTTTTCCCAGGTGAAGGTATTTCTTCTCTTCCTGCAGGTGGGATTTGTGACGGCCTACTTCATCCGCCATCATTTGAAGAGAGCTGCCGTCCATCTCTGGCTGACCATTGGCTTCCTGTGGCTTTTGTCCCTTATCGTGCCTTATCTGGCGTCCCAGACGGAGGTGCTTCTGGATATGTCCGATGTGAGCGGCGAGCTTTCCACACCGCTCTACCTCTTTGTGTCCTGCCTGTCGGCGGCCTGGATTCTGCCGGGGAAGGCGCGGATGATTGCCCGCATAGCCTGCGTGGTGCTGATTATCCTTTATATCCTGGTGCAGTTTACCTACATTGGTTATTATGTGATTACCCACTCCCTCATTTCTATTAATATGCTGCTGGCTCTGGCCCAGACGAATCTGGCGGAAACCATGGAGTATATTGAGGTGAATATTCCCTATGCGGAAATCGCAGCCGGTGTGGCAGCGCTTCTCATTCTGGGCTGGCTCATTTTCAAAGCAAGCCGTTTCAGCTTCAACAGGGAGCAGGTGTCCAGAAAAACCTGGTTTGGCATGCTCCTCCTTTTCTTTGTGAATGTGGGACTTTGCGCCCTTTCCATCGGCGGTACCAGGCTGGCCCATGTGTATTATGAAACCTATGAAACCCTGCACAGCTTTTCTGATTTCCAGAAAATGGTGAATGCAAGGCGTCATATGCATATTGCAGACAGGGATATCGTGCGGCAGCTGAAGGCTGCACCGGACGGGGTCTATGTGCTCGTTATCGGGGAATCCCTGACCAGGGACCATATGAATGTGTACGGTTATTCCAGAAAGACTACGCCCTTCCAGACGGAAGCGGCAGCCGATCCGCATTATGTGTTCTTCAATCACGGCTATTCCTGCTATACCCAGACGGTGCAGGTGCTGACGGAAGCGCTGACGGAAAAGAACCAGTACAATGATATGAATCTGGCAGAAGCCTATTCCATTATCGACCTGGCAAGGGAGGCAGGCTTTAAGACCACATGGATTTCCAACCAGTCCCGTTTCGGTGTCTGGGATACGCCGATTGGCGCCATCGGTTCGGCCTGTGATGACCAGTACTGGATCAATTCCTACGTAGGCACCGACGTGGTGACTAAGGATTATGACACCGCCCTCATTCCCTACCTTCGGAAAGTGGATCCCAATAACCGCCGCCAGCTGATCGTGGTGCACCTCATGGGCAGCCATGTAAGCTACTGGGATCGGTATCCGTCGGAATTCTACCATTGGCCCAGGAATCCCGGAAATACTAGAAGTACTGCGGAAATCATGAATGATGAGTATGATAATTCCGTCCTTTTCAATGATTACGTGATGGAAAATATTATGAACGAGGCTACCAACTGGCTCCACGCTGACAGTGTGCTCTATTTCTCGGACCACGGGGAACAGGTGACGGAAAGACCGGGACACAATGCGGATCAGTTCGACTACACCATGGTCCATATTCCTTTCTGGATTTACACATCCGATGCCTACAGGGCTTCCCATCCTGTGGAAATGAAGTCCATGTTGGAAAGAAGAAATATGCCTTTCTCCAACGATATGCTCTATGATACCTTCATGGGCATCATGGGCCTCACCGCCGCTCATTACGATCCCACTGCCGACATCTTCTCTCCCCGCTTCGATAAAGATGTGACCACCCTGATGACCATGTATGGCAATGTGATGATTCGAAACGACGTGGAACAGCTTGGGAGCGACCAGGCCTTCATGGATGAGCAGTGGAACAGGCAGATTGCAGACAGAGCCAGGGCCGATGGAAACAGGAGCTTTGACTGGGACAATTTCCACCAGATTCCTATTTCTGCCCAGCCTATGCCGGAGGTAGAAAATTCCGGTACCAGCCAGGAAGAATAAAGGGTTGACACGCCCTGCGGGCGTGAGGGCTGATGGGCCCGTCGGGCCCAAGGGGGCGTAAGTTTGACAGCCGCCTTTGGCGGCTGAGGGTTTTGGTGGCCGCTTTGCGGCAGTATATAGCCCCTTCCTTGGGAAGAGGCTCCTGCTCTTTGCCATGAGACATGGGTGACACAAATACCAGTCCAGCAACGCTGACTTTATAAATATCGCCCCCTAAAGGG
The DNA here is from genome assembly GCF_000242435.1 of Dialister succinatiphilus YIT 11850. Classification (GTDB taxonomy): domain Bacteria; phylum Bacillota; class Negativicutes; order Veillonellales; family Dialisteraceae; genus Dialister; species Dialister succinatiphilus. Next base: position 333,317 of record NZ_JH591187.1, read on the forward strand.
GAAACGACTCACTACATTTTGCGCGTCGCTAGCGCTCCTTCAAAATGTGTTCGCTGTGCACCGACAGGGCGATACCACAACCCTCAGCAACAAAGGTGCTGTCAAACCTAAGAACCCTCCGGCCCGTCGGGCCGGTCAATCTTAAGACCCTTCTTCTTCTGAACCCGGGCCGCAAAGGCCCCTTGTGACAAATCTTTCGGGCTGTGATACTATATGAATAAATCAGGATATACATTTCCTGTATTTCCCAAGGAGGATATCAAATATATGAGGCTTCGCAGGAAACCGTGGATTGATGAAGCAATCAAAGAATACACAGATATTTTGTATCTGGAGGAACCGACCGACCAGAAAGGAAAGTGGCGAAGCGTATTTCCCCATCCGGAAAATGAGCTCCATGTGGAATTTGGCACCGGCAAGGGACAGTTTATTTCCGGCATGGCTGCTATCCATCCCCAGGTGAATTTCATCGGCATGGAGGTGCAGGAAGGGGTCATTTACTATGCTGCCAAAAAGACGGCAGAAAAAGAACCGCCGCTGACTAATGTGCGCTTGATTCTGGGCGATGTGAGCGAAATCCTGAATATCTTCGGCGAAGGGGAAGTGGATGTGATTTATCTGAATTTCAGCGATCCCTGGCCTAAGAAACGGCATGCCAAGCGTCGTCTCACCTACAGGGATTTCCTGAAACGGTATGCCCTTATCCTGAAGGAGGGCGGAGAAATCCGCTTCAAAACCGACAATAAGGACCTTTTTGATTTTTCCATTGAAGAATTTAAAGCGATGGGCTGGGAACTTTCCCATGTGACCTATGACCTTCATGCCGCTCCGGTGGCAGGGGACGTGGAAACGGAATATGAGGAAAAGTTCTCCAGAAAGGGGAATCCGGTATGTCGTCTCGTAGCGAGACGTCCCTGATTGATATGAAGTATGCGCCCCGGGCACTGCAGAAGATGTTCATCGTGGCAGGCATACTGATTATCCTGGGGGCTTTTAATGTATACAGCTCTACCTATTATATGAATATGGAGTCCGGTGCCAATCCCTACAGCCATATCCTGAGGCATCTGGTTTTTCTGGGAGTGAGCAGCCTTCTTGCATTCATCCTGTCAAGGGTGAATTACCATGTGATTAAGAAGGGGGCTTTCCTGTGGTGCCTGGGCACCATTGGTCTTCTGGCTCTTGTCATGGTGGCAGGACGGACGGTGAATGGGGCTACCCGCTGGATTTCACTGGGACCTTTTTCACTCCAGCCTTCGGAAATTGCCAAAGTCACCGGCCTGGTCTGGGCATCGGCCCATCTGGCCAAAAAGATTGATGCCCGCATGGGCATGTCCATTTTCGGACACCTGCTCCTGCCGGTGGCGGGACTTTTCATTCCCTCCCTAAGGAAAAAGAAGAGTGCCACCTTTGCCGGCCTTTTTCATTATTTCACCCCGCTCTACATGCCCCTCATCATGGCGGTGCTGGTGCTGAAACAGCCTGATATGGGTACCGCCGGCATGATACTTATTTTTCCGGGGCTTCTCTACATCATAGCAGGCATGCCTCTTCTGGAAATCCTGCTGTCCTTAGGGATTTCCTTTATTCTTTTCCTGGGGCTTGCCATTGTGGCGCCCTACCGCATGGCCCGGCTGGTGGTGCTCCTCCATCCGGAAGACTATGCCCAGGGCATGGGCTACCAGACCATGCAGAGCCTCATTGCCGTGGGCTCCGGCGGCATTCTGGGCCAGGGCATGGGGGAGGGATTCTCCAAATTCCTCTATCTGCCGGAACAATATACCGATTTTGCCTATGCCGTATTCAGTCAGGAGTATGGCTTTATAGGCTCCGCTGCCCTGCTCTGCCTGTACCTGGCTTTCATGCTTTACGGGCTGTCAGTGGGCAGAAAACTGAAAGAAACCTATCCGGCCCTTCTGGTATACGGTCTGACCCTTCTGATTTCCGTGCAGGGCCTGGTGAACATTGCCATGGTTATCGGCTGGTTTCCGGTCACCGGCATACCACTGCCCTTCATCTCCTTCGGCGGCACATCTCTTCTCATGAACATGGCTGCCCTGGGTCTCATCTGGGGTACTGCTACCCAGAGCCTTCGGGAATATGATGAACAGGAAAGAAGAAAACGGATTGCCGCCATGGAAGGCCGTCCTCTTTCCTTCGGCGAACTGTCGGGCTCCGTTTACGGTTCAAGGTCTTGAAACCAAATCAAAAAGGGGCTGTGAAAAAATGGTAACTCATTTTTTCACAGCCCCTTTGACGGTCTCAGAGAGGCGGGGTGCATACAATGTCTCTTACAGGCAGATACTATGGATGAATCGGTGTTTTCTCGGAGGAAAGCTTCACAGGGAAAGGGATGATGGAAATGAAAGAAAAAAGATTACTGCAGGTGTATGCCTTTTTCAAGGGAGATTCGAAACCTTCTTTCCTTCTCCAAAAAGCGGCTTCTTCCCTTTCCGGGGAAGGGGTGGACCTATCTTTGACTTTGGCAGGGGACATGGAGGAAAGGTCTGTCGAAGGGGGCCGGGAAGGCAGCATCCTTGCTTTTTTCGATACGCCGGAAAAAGCGGGCCGCTTCGCCTTTTCTGCCGGCAGGGCAGGGGGAAAGGGTCTTTCCCTCTATGGCGGAACGCCCTTTGGCATCAGTCTGGCAGAGGCCAATGTACTGTCCTTCTTTCAAAAGGAAGAGTTCCATTCTGCTTTGATTTACACTGCTGACTGGGCCTTTCCCATTATTTCTGACAGGGACCTGGAAAAGAGGGGGGCTCCCTTTCTTTTATCCCTGTACAGAGGCCTCATGCTCTATGCCGCAGGGAAAGAGGATACTCTCCTGGGCGCCATGGACAGGGGAAGAAGGTTACCGGAAAGACGCTGAGTCAAGGAGTACTGATAAGTGTGACCTTTGATTTCCCTTTCCTGGGTGGAGGGGGAGTGATAGGGAGAGAGGCTCTTTATTTTCTGAAATATCTCTTAGCCAGGCTCCAGGCAAAGCCGAAGGATTTCTGGAAGAGCCACAGATAGAGGGCTTTTTGGGGATGAAGAATCCAGTAGGCCCTGGTGATGGGTTCCAGTGGCTTTAATACGGCGGGGGTGGAAGAATCGGGCCTTGCCATTTCTTCGATTCTGTTTTTTGCTTTCGGCTTTAATTTTTTGGATACCACAGCGGCAGCCATAGCCAAAAGAAGTGCTTTTACCAGTTTAGACAGATTCATAGGTATCCCTCCTGTGCCAATCAGTTTCACTTGATTTGTTATTTTTATCATAGCAGATTCAGGGGAGGAGTTCAAAACGGAGACGCCCTGTTTTCTTTTTGACAGTTAAAAATTTTGTTGCAGTCCTTCCTGTTGTGGTATACTTTTAAAGGGTGTTATCTTTAATCATCATTGGAGGATTTTATGAACGCTGATTCGAATGTATTGCTTTTGCCACTCTGCTTTTTCGGATTATACATGATCCTGGAAGCAGCGGATTGGGGCCTGTGCCTTTCTGCACCGCTGGTATGCCGCAGCCGGGATGAAAACAGGGCGGTGCTTGGCCTTCTTCGTCCCTGTCTGGACGGTAATGAACTCTGGTATTTCCTGGGGCTCTTCATGATGGGAGCCGCCATTCCCGGTGTTTCGGATAATTTATTTCACACGGAAAATATTGTCCTCATCCTGCTGGTGGCAGCAGGGGCTCTTCTTCGCATGGCAGCGTCCCTTTTCAGAAATTCCTGCAGCCAGCCGGCGGTGATGAAGGTAATTTCTGTCTTTTCCTATGCAGCCCTTGCGGTGATGGGACTGGCCGGTTCTTCCCTTCTCATGAATGACGGTTCTCAATTTTCCATTCTTGGCATTTTCTGCGCTCTTTGGATGATTCTGGCTGCTTTCCAGCTGGGCACCCTGTATGGGGCGGTGAAGGCGGTGAATCCCCTGGCAGAACGGTTCCGCGCCGCTTTTCTGGTATCCAGCGTTCTCACCGTGGCGGTATACATCATTCTGGCCATCCTTCTTAAGAGTCATGCCGGTGATTCCAATACCTACGGCAGCTTCTTCTGGATCAGTCTGGTGGCCACAGCCATTCTCTTTGTGGCAGCCTTCTTCATGACCCGTATGCGCCATGTGAAAGTGGGACTGGCAGCGGCGTATGTTTCTTCTTTCTTTGCCATTGCCATTTACCTTTCGGCCTATGCCGCTGTTCTTCCTTCCCTTTTTACGGTGGAAGTGGATTCCCTGAAGCAGGCCATGGACGGCATGCCGGGGACGGCTCTTCTGGTGATTGCCTTTGTGTGGACCCTGGGGGCCTTCCTGTGGAGGCAGATTCGCAAAAAAGAATATTATGAATGGAAAGATCATGTATAATGGAGGATGATACTAATGGGTGAACTTTTCAAGACACAGCATACGATTGATGAAATGCTGGACCGCATGGGTGTGAAAATCGTGCTGGATTCAGAACACCTGACGGAAGAGGATAAGTTTGAAGCAGAAAAACAGGGCTCTTCTGTGGTTCTGAAAAAAGTAGAAAAGAAGGATACAGAAGAAAAGGAATAAGGTCCATAGAAAAAGCAGGCTTGGAAGGCCTGTTTTTTTTATGGAAGTTTTACTGGAACAACCATTCTGTTTTGTGATATAATGAATCGAGAAAAAATGTTCTAGGAGGAAATATGGATATCGGAGAAAAACTGGACATTCTGGCAGATGCGGCCAAGTACGATGTATCCTGCTCATCCAGCGGCTCCAGCCGGGCCAATGCAGGGGGACTGGGAAATGGCCATAAGAGCGGCATATGCCATACCTGGACTGCCGATGGCCGCTGTGTGTCTCTTTTAAAAATACTGATGACCAATTCCTGCATTTATGACTGTGAATACTGCGTGAACCGGCGGAGCCATGATACGAAGCGGGCCATGCTGACGCCGGAAGAAATCGTGACGCTCACCATTGAATTTTACAAGAGAAACTACATTGAAGGCCTTTTTCTTTCCTCCGGCATTATCCGCTCCCCCGACTATACCACGGAGCTTCTGATCCAGGTGGCCCGGCTGCTTCGGGAGCGGGAGCATTTCAACGGCTATATCCACATGAAAGGCATACCGGGCACGGATCAAGCCCTTCTCAATGAACTGGGACGGTACGTGGATCGGGTCAGCGTGAATATAGAGCTGCCGTCAGAAAAGTCCCTCCGCCTTCTGGCGCCTCAGAAAACAAGAAATGCCATCCTTGCACCGATGAAATTTTTCAAAGAATCCATCGAAGTGCACAAGGAGGAAAAGAAACATTTCAAAAAGGCTCCCTCCTTCGTGCCGGCCGGTCAGACGACCCAGCTCATTGTGGGGGCCAGCGGAGAAAGCGACCGGCAGATCCTCCTTCTTACCCAGGGCCTTTACCGGAAAGCCGCCTTGAAAAGGGTGTACTATTCCGCCTATGTGCCGGTGATGAAGGGAAAGAATCTGCCTGCCTTAAGGCGGCCGCCCCTTTCCCGGGAGAACAGGCTTTACCAGGCAGACTGGCTCCTTCGGTTCTACCATTTCCAGGCAGAAGAAATCCTTACGCCGGAGGAACCGGATTTTGATGAGGAGCTGGATCCCAAATGCACCTGGGCCCTGAGGCACAGGGAACTCTTTCCTGTAGAAATCAACCGGGCCTCTTATGAAATGATTCTCCGGGTGCCCGGCATCGGCGTGAAAAGCGCTCTCCGCATTGTCAAACTCCGGCGTTACGGGAATCTTTCTTTTGAAGATGTAAGAAGGGTGGGTATCGTCATGAAAAGGGCCCGTTATTTCATGACTGTGAACGGCCGCTATTACGGCGGGATTTCTCTTGACAGCCAACAGCTCCGCAGCCGCCTGATTTCCAGGACAGCCGTAAGGGAAGTGCGGGAAATGAGTCTTTTTGATACCCAGAGTTGAGGAAGGGATACCATGTATTTCTTTTATGACGGAACCTATGTGGGCTTTTTGACCACCGTTTATGAAATCTACCACCACGGTACCAGCCATTTGGAAGGCATTCTGATGGAAGGGGGAGAAGTGCCCCTTTTCGGTGCCCAGAGCATTGTCATCACCCGCCTGCCGGATGCGGAAAAGGTGGCGGCGGCCTTTGAAAAGAAGTGCGGCAAAGAAGCGATGCGCTGGATGTACCGGGCCTTTCTTTCCAACGAAGAAGGAAAGGAAATGAAAATCTTCTATTTTATGAAAGAAGGATTTAAGCGGGAGAAGAAGATTTATACCTGCCGGAAAGAACCCTGGGTGCAGGATATTCTTGCCATGTGCCGGGAAGTGGGAAACGAAGCAGAAAAATTTCGGGGTATTCTCCGGTTCAGCGAACTGGATGACGGCATGCTCTATGCGGTCATGAAGCCGGACCACCACATTCTCCCCCTCCTGGCTGTCCATTTCCAACAGCGGTTTTCCCAGAAACGCTGGGCTATTTACGATAAGGGACGCCGGGAAGCGGCCATCTACGAAAACGGCCATCTCTTCATGGGCATGGTGGAACAGGAAGACCAGCAGGTCAGATACAGCGGATCAGAAGAAGATTTCCGCCGGCTGTGGAAAAACTACTATCGCCATATGGGCATTGAAGAAAGAAGAAATCCAAGGGAAAGAAGAAATTTCCTCCCCAAGAAATACTGGGGTCTTCTGACGGAAATGGAAGATCCCTATAACCGGTCGGATCTGCCGCTGAAAGGGGAGGAAAAGCGATAGAAGCGGTTTGGCAATCCGTTGATTGCAAGTCGGTGCCGACAGAGGGATGCGTTCATCTTTCTGCAGAACTGATGTCATGAAAAAGCACTTGACTTGAAGTTCACTTTAACTTGTAGAATAGTATCATTGATTTTATCCATTGATTTTATCATCATAGAGACATAAAAATAAAGGAGAAACAGAATGAATCAGAAATGGACAGCCCTGCTTGTGGCTTTAGGACTGACTGCTGCCGTCACTGCGGGCTGTGGAAACCAGGCGGCCCCTTCATCCAGACAGGCCGCTTCCGGCCCTGTGACGGAGACCATGAAGCCCTTTAACGTACACCAGGTGGTGGCAGGAGACAATGAAAAGGGACGGACTGTCATGTGGGAAATGCCTACGGATAAGGAAAATTCTCTGGAATATAGAAAGAAAGGAACCGAAACCATTTACAGCGTTTCCGCTTCCGGTGAAAGGCTGGAAGGAAATCGGGGCATTTCTAACGGCACTGTATATACAGCAGAGCTGAAGGGGCTGGAAAAAGGGACGGATTATGAATACAGAACAAGGGAAGAAAACCGGGTGAGCTCCTGGTATCCCCTTCATACCGATAATGGAGGCCCTTTCAAGGCCATTGTGACCTCTGATTCCCAAAGCTCCGATTATACGGACTGGAAGAATCTGATACATCAGGCAGCTAAGGACAATCAGGACGCGGCTTTCATGATTGCTCTGGGAGATCTGGTAGACAATGGGGAAGATGAATACCAGTGGCAGACCTGGTTTGAAAGCAGCGGGGATCTTCTTTCCCGCATCCCCGTAGCACCGGCGCTGGGCAACCACGAAGCCTACTCTCTGGACTGGAAGAATCATATGCCCCAACGCTATCTCACCCATTTCAATCTGCCCGATAATGGAAATAAGAATTTGAAAAACCATTACTATTCCTTCGACTGGGGCAATGTGCATTTCACCGTACTGGATACATCGCTGTATGAAGAAAAAGAGTGGCTGCCGGATCTGTATGAAAAAGAAAAGGTATGGCTGGAAAAGGATCTTCGGGAAACAAAACAGAAGTGGAAAGTGGTGCTCATGCACAAAGATCCTCTGCAGTATGGCTTTGCTGATGAAAATCGTCCCCACCGGGAAGAGGGCTTTTCGGAAGAAGGACAGGCCTTCATGCCTTTCTTTGACAAGTATGGCGTGGATCTGGTGATTTCTGCGCACCTGCATACCTATCGGGACAGAGGTCATATCTATGATTTCAAGCGGTCCGACAAGGGGCCGGTATATGTCATTGACGGCCTTTCCGGCAACGTACGCTATCCGGATCTGTGGAAACAGCATGCACTGGATCAGTACGTGGCTCCCCAGCCGGAAAGTGATAACTATTCCATTCTGGAAGCGGATGGCAGCCAGTTGACCCTGACCGGTTATCTCCCCGACGGTACCAAACTTCACGAAACAGTAGTTAAGAAGGGAGAATAGGGATAGGCATACCGATTCATTCAGCGGCCCGGGAAATATAAGAATTTTCCTGCTGCGGTGTCATGGATTTACTGCAGGCCATGAAAGTACAGGAATCACAGGAAATCATCATTGTATAGGACGCCTGCCCTTTCCAGCTGCTTTCTCTGGAAGGCAGCTGTAGGAAACAGGAAAAACCAAAAGAGGCTGTGAAAAAATGGTAATCATTTTTTCACAGCCTCTTTTTACTTTTCATGAACTATATGCCAGTTTCGGAGAAGTACTTTTTTCCCTCTCCAGGCGAAGGCGTAATTTTTATAGGTTTTATCGAAGGCTCGGTTGGACATGGATTCCATCATTTCTTTTGTGAGGAAGGGAATCCGGTTTTCCCGGATTTCAGGAAGGGGAGAAGGCGGCGCTTTCCTGTTGTAGGGGCAGCAGTTCTGGCAGCCGTCGCAGCCGAAAATAAGGGGAGTTTTTCGGATGATGTCCTGCTCTTCTTCGGTGAGGTCTTCTTTTTTCTGGGTGAGATAGGATTTGCAGTGCCAGGGGTTGAAGGGCTCTTTCCCTATGATTTTCCCAGGGCAGGCCCTTTCACAAAGGCGGCAGTCTCCGCAGGAAAGGGTGAGGGGGGTATCGGGGGAAAGGGGAAGGGTGGTGAGAATGGCGCCGATGGTGACATAGGAACCGTACACCGGATGGATGAGGCAGTGGTTTCTTCCGAAGAAGCCCAGCCCTGCGGCGTAGGCCAGCCACCGGTCCACCATGGGGGACGTGTCGGTGAGAGCTTTGAAACGGGCCTGGGGAAAGGCTTTTGCTGCCACCTCTATGATGCGGTCCATGTACCGGTGATTGACCCGGTGATAGTCTTCGCTTCGGGCGTAGAGGGCAATGTTTCCCATTTCCCTTTCTTCCGTTTTATAGGGAAATAGAATGACAAAGAAAGAGCGGGCACCGGGAAGGAGGCTTTCCGGCGAAAGCCGTTTTTCTGCTTCCGCCGGTGCGAAGGGGACGGGGCCGGCTTTGGAGAGAGCCTGAGAAAGGTCCTTTGAAAAATCAATGCTGCAGGCGCCGCAGGCGGTGAGCCGAAGAGATCGGGCGGTTTCCAGGAAAAGTGTTTTCGGATCCATGGGAATTTCCTTTGAAATGAATAAAGCGGCGCTTTCAGGGCGCCGCTGCTTTTATTTAACCATTCGTCTGGCCAGAAGTTCGCTGACCCTCTCCGTAGGCATATCATCACTGTCGTAAAGAAGTCCCTTGGGACTCTTGATGATGAGTCGGTCCATGAGATTCTGACTGATGAGGTCATTGGTGGCAGAGAGGAAGGCCATGCAGGCTTTGTCGTGATAGTCCTTCGTAATGAGCCGGGAAAGGCCGGGAGCTTTCAGCCGCTGCTGAAGGAAGAGCTGATGAATCGCTTTCCAGCTTTCCTTTTTCGGGCAGGCCCGAAGGAGTACGCAGATTTCATAGCCCATGTCTTTCAGGTAAGAAATATAGTCCAGCGTATGGGCCACGTTTTCCAGAGAACCTTCCTGGAGGATGTGGTACCGGCCTTCTGCAGCCTTTTTCATGGTCAGGTCCGACAGGTATTTCCCCTGTTCTATGGAAAAGCAGGCGCAGTACTGGCCGTATTTCTTAAGCAGCTGCCGGAAACGGGGGTGGAATCCCCGGAAATTATCACTCATGGACTGGATGATATTACCGCCGTACTCTTCGATAATCATGGAAGACATGCGGGTTTTTCCGGAACCGGGCTGTCCGGCAATGATGAAGGCCATGGGGTGCTTCTGATTTCCCGTTTTGTTTTCCTTCACCGACGGCCAAACAGTGCGCTCAAAGAGGTCATTCATTTCATCCTCATGAAAGCCGCTTTCCCTCTCAGCCATCTGGCGGGCAAGCTTCATGTTCACCGGACGGAAAATCTGGTCCGTCATGTAACGGGTTTCTATATTATATGCTTCCTGGAGCATGCCTACCTGGGTAGACATGGGAAGACCGTGTCCTTTGCGGAGCTCAATGAGTGACATCTCGCGGATGGTGGTGCGCCAGAGACTGTACAGACGGGACTCATCAGCCCTGTCGATTTCCACTTCATCTTTCACGGTCCAAAGCAGGTTGTGGATGGTGGTAAAAATTTCCGCATTCACTTCCAGTTGGATTCCCATAGGGGTAATTTCCGCAGATTCACTTAATTCGCTGATTGTCCGCTCGTCATAGGGCATAGCCTGACCAACTCCTTTTCTAAATACAATATACTATTATCAATCATAACAAAGAGCAGGGGATTTGTCTATTTTTTTAATGGGGAGTGGGGAATGGAGACTGGGGAGTGGGGACTCGGGAATGGGGAGTCGGGAGCCGATGTAGGGACCAGCTGTCCGCTATCCGCTTACCGCTTTCCGAATTTGCTTATCGTTTTTTTAAATGATTTGAACAACCAACTGGGGACTCGGGAATTGAGAATCGGGAGCCGTCAGCGGACAGCCGATAGCGGATAGCCGGGAATGGGGATTGGGGAAGCGTTTTTTCATGGATAGACCGATTTCTGATTTTATCGGTTTTCTTTGGATAGGGATTTCTTTAATTGTTTCAAATCTACGGCATCCGGTGTCTGCAGGAGGGGCGATGAGTTCCAGGGGTGGTCATATTTCACAAGACATTCGGTAACCGATTCATAGGCTGCTTTTGCCAGGGCGGCGCCCAGTTCGGAGAAGGGGCCGGCGTCGGTGAAGAGAGGGCCGCTGGGGTCGGTGATGAAGGTAATGCCGTCGGTGCCGGTTCCGGTGGCAGGAAGACCGTTATTGACATCGGCAATGCCCAGGTCCTGAAGGGCGGCGGTTTTCCCTTCGGTCAGGGTGATGAAGGCCCTGGCCATAATGCCGTCGGGGAGGCGGCCTTTCAGGAGTACCATCATGTTGATGGTGCCCAGGGGCGCAAAGCGGCCGTCCTCTTCCCGGTAGAGGGCAGGGGAGGAGGCGCGGCAGGCAGTCTTCTCCACGCCGCCGGTGGTTACAATTTCCACGGTTACCGGGCCGGTTTGGATGATTTTATGGGAATAGAGGCTTACAGTGGCAGCGGTAAGGAGGACGGCGCTTTCTTCGGGATCCGCAGTCAATCTTCTGGCACACTCTTCCAGATAGGCTGATACGGAGCCGCCGGGGAAGTCTTTTTCCGATGGGTAATAGTGAGTGAGCCTGTGGTTTAAGGCATAGCGAATGGTTCTGAGTCCACCGCCGTAAATGGCGGTGGAAAGGGAGCTGAGCGGCCGGTTTGAGCCAATGAGCAGGTTATCGTCTGATACGGACAGAAAACATCCTGGAATGGCAAGTTCTATTTCTTCCATCATATTCTCCTTTGCATTTATAGTAATGTTATTATACTATGGGTACCATGGTATGATTGAAGTGAATCCGAAAATATGATACCATGTAACTGAATTTATGTCAGTTTATGAGAATGAGGAGATTTCATGGTTATTATTCCTTATATAGTGCTCGCTGCGGTAGCAGCGCTTTTCTTTGCCGTTTCCTACTTCATTATCTGCGGTTTCCCCATGAAGCGCAGAAAAGCAGAAGAAATGGAGAACGGAGTGGAGGAAAAGAAGGGGCTTCCTGATTTGGAAAAGGAGAAGAAGCCTCCTGTCCATAAGGCCGCTCCCGTGGATGATGCTACCCGGATTATTCCTGTGAAACCGAAGCGCCCCGCTCCCGTGCGTTTTGATGAGGAGGAAGAGGAAAAGACGAAAGTGTTCACCAGGAAGGATTTTGGCGAATCCAAAGCCCGGGATGCCTTCTCTGCTGCCAGTACCGGCAGTCCGTTCCCGCCGGAAAAAGAACCTCATGTGTTTACTTCGGCGCCGGATCTTACATCGCTGGAGGAATACTTTGTCCGTCATTTCCTGAACCGCTACGGTGCTGTTTCTTCTACGGTGGAGCAGGATACCCGCCGGGTCACCCAGCATCTCATCGAAGGGCTCCATATGAAGAACCGGGAAGCTGTGGATACGCTGACCCATATTATGGTGCAGGAAGCCATGCAGAACGCCCAGCGCACCTATGTGATGATGCCTACGCCGACGGTGCTGGAAATGGTGACCGATGCCTTTTCCGACGTAGCCAGAGGCAGCCGGTCTGATACGAAGACTATCCTGGCCTATGATGCACTGAAGGCCATGCCCCGCATGGAGGAAAGTGAATTCCATGCCCTGGCGCTCCTTCTCATTTTCCACTATTCCAGAAATACGGACAATGTGGATGCAGAACATTTGAGAAAGTATGCGGAAAAGTACATTACGCCCTTCCTTTACAAGCTGCCCGATGAGTATACAGGCTATCAGCAGCTGGAGTATCTCCACTGCGTATCTCTGGCCAATAAGGACATTCCCTTCGGCCAGGTGCTTCATGAATCCTATCCTTTGATTTTCGCCTTCCGGGGCTGCATGAAGAGTGAGCTGGCTTCGGTGTACAGCGCCTGGCCGGAAGGCACTTTGGTGCCCAGTCTCTATAATTCCTATATCAAGCCGGCGGCAGTGGATGAATCCACCCTGGCAGGTCTCTTTGATGACATGGGTCTGGATGATGAGGTTACCAGAAGGAGCATCCTGGCGCTGGTGGAATCCCGTCCTGTGAATTATGACCGGAAGGAAATGGGATATATTCTCAGCAAGGTGTCCCCGGATCTGGAGAAGCTGCAGAATATCTGGGATAACAGCATGATCCGCCGTTCTTCCCTCACTCTGATGGGCATGTACATTGCAAAAATCTGTATCCGTGAAACCATTGGCGAAGATTTCGATCTCAGCCACTGGATGTAACTCCATGATAAAAAGAGCTTCCTTGCGCCGGTTGGCTTTGGATTGGGGAATATTCAAAATCTGCCGTCCTGCGGCAGATTTTCTTTTGTTTCCAAAAAGCGGGGCAGGGATTGGATTTCATAAGTCTTTTGACGGAGTCGTCAACGTTTCTATCATTTGAAAAGGTGGGGTAACATGGGAATCTTTGATATCATTGGACCGGTGATGGTAGGGCCTTCCAGCTCCCACACCGCCGGAGCGGCCAGAATCGGGCAGACCGCCCGGGCTATCCTGGGGGAACCGGTGAAGGAAGCCAGAATCACGCTTTACGGGTCCTTTGCAAAAACCGGCAAAGGCCATGGCACCGACCGGGCTCTGGCAGCAGGCCTTATGGGCTATTCGCCGGACAGCGGCACCATTCGCGATGCTTTGAACATAGCGAAAGAGAAGGGCATCGATATTTCTTTCTATCTTTCGGAAGAGGATATGGGCCATCCCAATGTGGCCAGGATTGAAGCCTACGGCATTCACGGTGCCCATGTGGTGGTGGTGGGCCGCTCCCTTGGCGGCGGCCGCATTATGGTGACCAATATCGACGGTTACGATGTGGAAATCACAGGGGAAGAGTATACCCTCCTCACCAGGCACTATGATAAGCCCGGGGTGGTGGCAAAGGTGTGTGAAGAGCTGGCTAAAGAGAAGATTAATATTTCCACCATGCGTCTTTTCCGCAAGGGCAAGGGAAGCGATGCGGTCATGATCATTCACACTGACCAGCCTGTACCTCCGGCAGTGGCGGAAAAAGTGAAGAATTCCAACGAGAACATTACCTACGTCATGGCTTTGGATATTATTTGAGGAGGGCTTTATGGAATATCATTCTATGAAAGAACTGTTTGCCGTGGCAGACGCAGAAAAATGCTCTCCCGGCATTATTGCCTGCCGTGTGGAAGCAGAAGAAAGCGGGAAAAGTTATGAGGAAATCTGGGCCCGCATGAAATATACCATTCCTATTTTCAGGGAGTCCATCCAAAAGGGACTGTCCGATACCTCCAAATCAGCCAGCGGCCTCGTGGGCGGCGATGCAAACCGCCTGTTTACCGGACACATGCGCTTCATTTCCCCTCTGTGCCAGCGGGCTGCCTCCTATGCCATTGCTACGGCGGAGGCCAATGCGAAAATGTACCGCATCGTAGCCTGCCCTACAGCAGGCTCCTGCGGCATCGTTCCCGCTGTCCTTTCTGCGGTGGCGGAAGAAACCAATGCTTCCATGTATGACATCACCTGCGCCCTCTTTACAGCCGGCGCCATTGGCAGGGTGATTGCAGAAAAGGCATCCATTGCCGGTGCCGTAGGGGGATGCCAGGCCGAATGCGGCGCCGCCTGCGGCATGGCCGCGGCAGCTGCGGTGGATCTTCTGAAAGGGTCCACCAGGCAGATAGGAAATGCCTTTGCCCTGGCTCTGAAAAATATACTGGGTCTGGTATGCGATCCGGTAGGGGGACTGGTGGAAGTGCCCTGCGTGAAGCGAAACGCCTTTCACGCAGTCCATGCCCTTCTGGCGGTGGAAATGGCCATGAACGGCATCGAAAGCGTCATCCCTCCCGATGAGGTAATCGAGGCCATGGGGGACGTGGGACGACGCCTCCCCGTAGAATTGAAGGAAACTAGCCGCGCCGGCCTGGCAGTTACGAAGACAGGCCGCAGAATCAATGAGGAAATCCTGAAAAAGTCGGCTATGGTGAAATAGCAGGAGTATCTATGCAGCAGGACGGAGTACGTTTTTTAGAAAAAGAAATCACAGAGATTAAAGTGGCAGTGATTGGCGATATGATGACTGACCGCTATATTACAGGCAGGGTGAATCGCATTTCTCCGGAGGCTCCGGTGCCGGTGAACCTGGTGGAATCCCAGCGGGAAGTACCCGGCGGCGCTGCCAATACGGCAGCCAATCTGGCGGCTCTTTCCTGCCAGGTCTATGCCTGCGGTATGAAGGGCCATGATGCGGACGGAGCGGTGCTTACCTCCCTCATGGAACAGGCAGGCATTGATATGTCCGGTATGATTTGTGCCGAGCATTACCACACCACTGCCAAAATACGGATCCTTGGCGCCCGTCAGCAGATGATGCGCCTTGATTACGAGGAAAAGAAGAATCCTTCTCCTGAAGAATGCTGTTTTGTGCTGGAATGGCTGGAAAATCTTCTGGCCCGGGGTCTTGGGGTCATTGTCCTTTCCGATTACGGCAAAGGCATGATTACCGCCGGACTTTCAGAAAAGGTGATTGCTCTTGCCCGGACATATAAGGTACCGGTGCTGGTGGACCCCAAGGGGTCCGACTGGACCAAGTATGACGGCGCCTTTGGCATTACGCCTAATCTGAAGGAACTGTCGGACTGCGTGGGCAGAGAAATTCCCAATGATGACAAGGCAGTGGAAGAAGCAGGGAAGAAAGTGCGGGAAAAGTACCATCTTACCCATCTTTTTGTCACCCGGTCGGAAAAGGGCATTACCTGCATCAGCGAAAAGGGTGCCATTCATCGGGCTTCCGCCGCCCAGGACGTCTTCGACGTATCCGGCGCCGGTGATACGGTCATGGCTGTCACCGCCTCCGCCGTGGCCGCAGGTCTTCCGATGGATACTATTCTGGAACTGGCCAACAAAGCCGCCGGTATTGCGGTTTCCAAAGTAGGGACCTACCAGGTCCGGCGGGAAGAACTGATCAGAGCCTGGAACAGGAAAGGGGAAGTACGTCTTTCCTACCAGCCTCTGACCTGGAAAGAAGCGGAACAGAAGGTACGTTTCTGGAAGGAGAGGGGTGAAAAGGTGGTTTTCACCAATGGCTGTTTCGATATCCTTCACCGGGGTCATTTGACCTATCTGCAGCAGGCCGCTTCCCTGGGGGACCATCTGATTGTAGGCCTGAACAGTGATGAATCGGTGAAAAAGCTGAAAGGTCCCGAACGTCCGGTAAACAGCGAAGAAGACAGAAGTTTCATGCTGGCCTCCCTTCGGAGTGTGGATGAAGTGGTTATTTTCGGTGAAGATACACCGGAAGAGCTGCTGTCCCATCTGAAACCGGATATTCTGGTAAAAGGCGGAGACTACAAAGTAGAAGAAGTGGCAGGAAGGCAGTATGCAGGGGAAGTGAAAATCCTTCCCTTCGTGGATGGTTACTCCACCACCGGCCTCATTCATAAGATTCGCAGGGACTAAGCCATGGAAGAAAAACATTATCAAGTGGACCTGACAAACAAAACCATTGTCCTCATTTACATGCTCTATTTCGGAGACATGGTTTCCATTTCCCCCTTTCTGGAAGTGCTCCGCCGGGAAGCGAAGGGCTCCAGAATCATCCTTGTCATGGATGCCCGTTTTCAGGAATCGGTGAAATACAATCCCAACGTGGATGAAATCATTCCCTTTGACCGCCACGGTAAGGAAAAGGGGATGGCTGCCACCTGGAAGCTGGGAAAGAAAATCGGAAAACTTCATCCGGATATCCTTCTGACCCTCCACGGCACCACCAGAAGCACCCTCCTGGCCCTGGCCATGGGGCCAAAGCACTGGGGCGGAGAAGAGGGGACCCGGATAGATTCCTTTTTCATGGACTGGCCCATGACCATTGAAACTTATAATTCCCATGCCGTGGACAAGTATCTGAAGGTACTGGAAAGGCTGGGGGTGAAAGATCTTCATCACAGCGGCATGCGTACCTTTACTTCTCCGGAATGGGACAGGAAGGCCCGGGCGTTTTATGAATCCCGGGGCATTCAGCCGGGTGACAGGCTGGCAGGTTTTTCCGTGGGAAGTTCCACGGCAGAAAAGAACTGGCCTGCAGAAAAATACGGACAAGTGGCTGACCATTTTGCGAAAAAAGGGCTGATTCCCGTTTTCTTCGGCGTGCCCTCGGAAATTCCTCTCATTGAAAAGGCAGTAAGCGCCATGGAATCGAAAAGGTACATTGTGGCAGCAGGAAAGCTCTCCATGGGCGAATTCATGGCAGCTGCCGGGCGCTGCTCTCTGGCTTTTACCAACGACAGTGGTCCCATGTACGTGTTCGACAGCCGGGGTGTACCGACCATTGCCATGTTCGGCCCCAGCAACGCCAAATTCCACCATCCCCTGGGCCCCTGCTCCAAAGCCCTTTCTTCCTGGGATATGCCCATGGGACCGGAACATGTGAATAAAACCATAGCTTCCGGAAACTATACTCCCATTTCAGAAATCACCACAGAAGAAGTGATAGCGGCGGGAGAAGAGGCCCTGACTAAGTCGGAAAAGATGAAATAGCGTGCTGGCAGGATATGATGGAACCAGGCTCTATCTGCGAAGGAAGACAGGGCATAAGCACCGGACAGGCACGCCCTTTCCACAGGAGAGGCCATATCCCTGCGGCGAAGCCGCCACCACAGCCCTCGGACTGAAAGGTGTCAGACTTAAGAACCCTCCGGCATGGAGGGCTGGTCCATTTTAAGAACCCTCGGGGCGCAGCACCGTCCCCTTTCCCTGCGGCACCTTTTTCCTATTTGCATGAATGCTTTCTTATGATGGAGAAAGCATTTTTTTGTTGAATATGATATAATCTACATGCAAATATAAAAATATTTCTATCAATTACGGGAGGCTCTATGCACCTTCTTTCTCTATTTCCTGCGCTGCAGGTCAGAAATTATCGAATATTCTGGATGACCCAGTGGATTGCGCTGATTGGATTCTGGCTTCAGCTCACTGCCCAGCAGTGGCTGGTATATACCATGACGGATTCTGCTTTTCTGCTGGGGCTGCTGGCTGCCTGCCAGTTTGCACCCAGCCTTTTTTTCACCCTTTTTACAGGGCTTTGGATTGATAAGCACAATAAACGGAAAATCCTTCTGGGAACCCAGCTTTTCTACCTTCTTCAGGCATCCCTTCTGGGTCTTCTTTTGTGGACCGGCCATGAAACCTATGGCTGGATACTGTTCTTTGCTTTCTTCATCGGTACCATTGACAGCTTTGACATGCCTGCCCGCATGGCCTTCATGCCGGAGCTGGTGGGGAAAAAGGCTCTTCACAGCGCCATCAGCCTGAACTCTGCCAATTTCAACATTACCCGTATGGCTGGTCCTCTTCTGGCAGCGTTCCTCTTGAAATATCTTTCCTACAGTACTATTTTCTTCATGAATGCCCTGTCCCTGATACCCATTATTTTTGCCTACAGCCGCATGGATGTGAATTCCGTCATCACTACAATGGAAGAACGGCATCCTCTCCATGAAATCAGGGAAGGTCTGATGCAGGCGAAAAACAATCCTCTCATCTACAAGAACCTTATTGCCGCCGGCATTGTGAGCGGGCTCATACTGAACATGGGCACCTACGGGCCTCTTTTTGCAGACCGGGTGCTTCATGCCGGTATTGACGGCTTCGGCTCCATTCTTTTCGCAGCCGGTGCCGGTTCCATGGTCAGCGGTCTTCTAGCAGGGGCGTCCCGGAATCATCTTTCCCATGGTATGATTTTCGGATCCGCCATCCTCTGCGGCCTGCTCCTCATGGCAGTGAGCTTTGTGCCCTATTTCATCCCGGCCCTGATTCTTTTCGGACTTCTGGGCTTTTTCGTCATCGCCTTCATTGTGAACTGCAATACGGTGATCCAGATGGCATCGCCCAAGGAATTCCTGGGCCGCATCATGGGACTCTATACCTTCGTATTCCTGGGAAGTGCGCCCTTTGGCTCCCTGCTGGTGAGCGCCATTATTGAAGGGGTGGGGACTTCCCTGGGCCTTTGCCTGGTAGGAGCTTTGGAAATCGCACTGCTTCTTCTCTTCGCACGGCCTGTCAAGGAAAAGAAGGCGTTGATTCATTCATAGAGCTGTCCTCATCAGGATTTGTATGCATGGCGGTTCATGGCACTTCTTACCTAGCCAGGCACCCTTATTTTTCTTGAAGCAGCTATAAAATTCTTCTTAAGCAGGCTCCTTGCCTTTTAATACGGTTTCCGCTATACTATGGACATAGAATTTCAGAAAGGCAAAGGCGCTGATAGAAATCAGTGCCTTTTTGCTTTCGGCGAAGATGCTGCCCCATGGCAGCATCTTTTTGTTTATGGGGGATTGAATGGATTATTATTTTATATAGTAGACAGGAAGATTTCCTGTCAAACAGGAGGTGTTGATGATGCGAAAGCCAAAGATCGGGGTTATGCCGCTGTGGGACGAAGAAAAGGAAAGTATCTGGATGCTGCCGGGATACATGGATTCCATTAAAGAAGCTGGCGGAATTCCCGTCATTCTTCCTCTTCATCTGACAGAAGAGGAATTTGGAGACATGGCAGAGGACTTTGACGGGTTCCTCTTTACCGGCGGACAGGATATATCGCCTTCCCTCTATGGCGAAGAGAAACGGCCGGTCTGCGGGCCGGTGTGCCCGGCACGGGATGAGCTGGAAACTATGGTGTTCCATTACTGCTGGGATCATGATGTGCCGGCTCTTGGTATCTGCCGGGGCCTGGAACTGATGAATGCTCTCTTGGGCGGCAGCCTGTATCAGGACATTGCTGCTGAATGTCCCACCCTTCATGCTCCGAACCATGTCATGGACTTTGCCTATGACTGGGTGGCTCATTTCAACAGCATCCTTACCGGAAGCCCTCTCTATGAAAGACTGGGTGTGAACTTCCTGGGCGTGAATTCTCTTCACCATCAGGCAGTGAAGAAGCTGGCGGAATCCCTGAAGCCCATGGCCGTATCGGAAGACGGTTTGGTGGAAGCGGCCTATGCACCGTCTAAGAAATTCCTCTGGGCTGTACAGTGGCATCCGGAATACTCCTATACCTACGACGGCTTGGATATGGCTATTTTCGAAGCCTTCACCGAAGCCGCCGGCAGCCGGACGGTTCACGGCCTCTCACCTTTCCTCCCGCCGGACCTCACCACCCATGACACGATTCGCCTGGGGTAGGGGATAATAAATAATATATGATCATTAAAAGTGGCGTCTTTGAAAGAAGGACGCCACTTTTAAGGTGCGGTCAGAGGCACCGGGGTGCCGGATTAAAGGGGCGGTCTTCTTCCTTTAAAAGGAGAGAGAATGCTGCGAAGGAGGTGCCTGCTCTCGCACCCAAAGGGCGCCCTGCCTCTTGCATTCTCTTTTTCTTTCCCATACAATAAAGGATACCTGTAAAGCAGGACAGGTATCCTTTATTGTTTTTCTAAGGAGGGCCTATGAATTCCTCTTCGTCTCCGGTATGGAAAGCACTGCATGAGGCTTTTCCCTGCACCATTCCCATATTTGCAGGGTTCTGGTTTATTGCCTTTGCCTATGGCTTTTATATGTATACCCTGGGCTTTTCTTTTATATATCCTACCCTTATGGCTATGTTCATATTTGGCGGTTCTCTGGAATTTGTGACGGTATCCATGCTGCTTTCTTCCTTTGCGCCCTGGCAGACGCTGGTGGTGGCACTGACGGTACAGGCCCGGCATCTGTTTTATGGTCTGGCCATGCTGGAAAAGTACAGGGGAACGGGATGGAAGAAACCTTTCCTGATTTTCTGGATGTGTGACGAAACTTTTGCACTGAACTATTCCGCCACCATTCCTTACGATGTGGACAGGGGCTGGTACTATTTCTGGGTGTCTTTCCTGGATTATACCTACTGGGTTTCCGGCGCCATGATCGGCGGCCTGCTGGGATCCCTTGTTTCTTTTGATACAAAAGGCCTTTCCTTTGTGATGACTACCATGTTCCTTGTGGTATTTCTGGAGCAGTGGCTGAAGGAGGGAAAGCATTACACGGCCCTCATCGGCCTTGCCGCTTCGATACTCTCCCTTCTTTTCTTCGGAAAGGATGCCTTCATTATACCTGCCATGGCAGGTATGCTTCTGGTGCTTACCCTGCTTAGAAAGCCCATAGAGAAAGCGGGTGGATTTTTATGACGTCCATGCCTTTGTGGCAGCAGATAGCGACCATAGCTCTCTGCGTTCTGGGAACCATGACTACCCGGTTTCTTCCATTTCTGATTTTCAAACCGGGAAGCCGTCTTCCCGGCTATGTGAAATACCTGGGGAAAGCACTTCCTTCCGCCGTTTTTGCCCTGCTGGTGGTGTACTGCCTGAAGGATGTTTCCCTCCTCTCCGGCAGTCACGGCATTCCGGAAGCTCTGGGCATGGGGCTCACGGCTCTATTGCATCTCTGGAGACGGCAGATGCTTCTCTCCATGGCAGGGGGCACACTTTTTTATATGTTTCTGGTGCAGTATATCTTCTGACGAGAAGAATCAGCAGCTCAGGGAGAAAAGGGAAAACATGGCACAAAAAAAGAGTACCTGTAAGTACTCTTTTTTCCATGGTGACCGGTATGGGATTCGAACCCATACTCTCTGCGCTGAGAACGCAGCGTCTTAACCGTTTGACTAACCGGCCATGTATGACTTATTATACATGAATCGTCGCCTGAATGCAAGAGTTCTATTGGAGGAAAAAGATTCTCCATCTCCTGAGATTTATGAAAGACGGGCTCCCTCCGGGTGTGCTATAATTTCTGTAAGCTGATTTTGATATGGATGAAATCATCATTTCCTGAAGAGGAGGCAGGTTATGAATATAGAAGCAAAAAGAAAATATATGCTGCTCTGCATTGTGATTCTGCTGATTGCAGCCATTGCGGCAGGGACTTCCGATTTCTGGAAGGACAGCGGCGTGGAAAACGCCAAGCAGGGCTATGTGGCGGTGATTCGTATAGATGGCCCCATTTACGGCGGCCCTGACACTGATTCGATTCTCTCCGGCAGCAGCGGTGTGACCAGTGAGCAGATTATGAAAGAGTTCCAGACGGCCCGGAAGGATCCCCAGGCCAAGGCCATCCTGGTGCGCATCAACAGCCCCGGCGGTTCTACGGGAGCTACCCAGGAAATTGCAGAGGAAATGGATAAGATCAGGAGCAGCGGCAAACCCATTATTATTTCCATGGGAGATATGTGTGCTTCTGCCGGCTACTGGCTGGCCAGCAAGGGCAATTACATCTTTGCATCTCCTGCCACGATTACCGGCAGCATTGGTGTGTACATGGATTACACCAATGTGGAAGATCTGATGGACAAGCTGGGCATTAAAAATGAAAAAATCAAGAGCGGCGCCCATAAGGATATCCTTTCCATGTACCGTCCCATGACGGGGGAAGAAAAAGAAATGGTGCAGACCATGGTGGATGATATTTACAACCAGTTTGTACAGACTGTGGCAGACGGACGCAAAATGGATGAAAATAAGGTACGCTCCATTGCGGATGGCCGGATTCTCACCGGCAAGCAGGCCCAGGACCTGGGACTGGTGGACGCCATGGGCAATTATTACGACGCTTTGAGCTATGCAGCTTCCAGCGGCGGCATTCAGAGTGAAAATATTCCGGTGAAAAGTTATGGCAGCGGTGTTTCCCTGAAGGGCATCCTTTCCGGCGAGGCCAGAAATCTGTCCGGTGTCTTTGGAAAGGCGCTGGCCGATTCCTTCAAGGAGTCTGTGGCAGGCTCTTCTGTGCCGTCTATGAAGTAAGGAGGATTGTATGAATCAGTTACTTGATATGGCTATGGCCCTCATCATATCACCCCGGCAGGCCTTGATGGAAATCACTAACGAGGAAAAGCTGAAAGAAGGATTCTTCATCTGGATATTTGTGGTGCTTCTCATGGCCCTCTCCCTGTTTCAGCAGGGGCCGGGGCTGGTGATGCAGTTTCTTCTCATGGTTCTCTTCATGGGGGCAGCCCTCCTGGTGCACAGCGCAGTGATCGACTATATTTCCGGCTTCTGGGGCGGCATGGGTACCGCCAGAGGTATTACGGCAGGATTCATGGCGGCTTCTCTGCCCATGGCCTTTTCTGTTTTCTTTACCTTTCTGGCCGAAGCGGGGTTGGGCGCTCTGTCCGGCATAGGAAGCTTTGCCATCTGGATCTGGTCTTTCTACCTGGATGTGACGGCCATTGGACAGAATTATCGTTTCCGCCCGGGAAAATCTTTCCTCATTGCCTTAACCCCTTATATCCTCATTGTGATTTTCTTCATCGCCCTCATGGCCCTCGGTGTGGCTGCGGCGGTGGAAGGGATTGCCAATATGCAGGATATGCAGAGTCTTGAATCTATGATCACCCAGATGTAAAATAGAATCAAATAGTTGGCAGAGGCGCCGGAAATCATATCCCGGCGCCTCTGCCTGTTCAATTTCAAAAAGATACGGTTTGTGATATAATATGAAACGTATGTATAACTTGGATTGGATACACGCAGTTTCCCTATACAAATGAAAATCTTGAATCAGTATGAATATAAGGAGGAATACCATTTATGTGCGGTATTGTAGGTTATGTAGGCAGTGGAAATGCCACGAATTTTCTGATTGACGGACTCCGCCGCCTGGAATACAGAGGATATGATTCTGCAGGCATTGCGGTTTATGAAAATGGAAAAATCAACATTGAGAAAAAGCAGGGCCGCCTGGTGAATCTGGAAAACGAGCTGAAAAAGCATCCTCTCCAGGGCCATATCGGCATCGGACATACCCGCTGGGCTACTCACGGCAAGCCTTCCGACAGAAATGCCCATCCTCATGGAGACTGCCACAATCATTTTGTGGTGGTTCATAATGGTATTATTGAAAACTATCTGACTCTGAAAAAGGACCTTATGGAAAAAGGCCACGTTTTCAAGTCCGAAACGGACACGGAAGTGGTAGCTCATCTTCTGGAAGAACTGGACGATGGCAATTTCCTGTCTACGGTCCGCAAAATGCTTTCCATCATCGAAGGCTCCTACAGCCTTGTGATTATGGACAGCTCCTATCCTGACACCATTATCTGCACCAAGAAGAACAACCCCCTCATCATCGGTCTGGGCAAAGGAGAAAACTTCATTGCCTCCGATATTCCCGCTGTGATTAACCATACCAGGGACATCTACATTCTGGATGATGAAGAAGTGGCGGTAGTGAAAGCTGACCAGGTCTCCATCCTTGACAGAGATGGAAAACCGGTGAAGAAAGAAATCCAGAAAGTGACCTGGTCTGCCGAAGCAGCAGAAAAGGGCGGTTATCCCCATTTCATGCTGAAGGAAATCTTCGAACAGCCCAAAGCAGTCCGCGATACGGTGCAGATCCATCTGAACAAAGACGGCTCCGTCACATTCCCTGATCTGGGCTGGACAAAGGAATGCTTTGAGAATATTGACAATATTCTTATTACGGCCTGCGGCACCGCCTACCATGCAGGTCTGGTGGCCAAGCACTACATTGAACGGTTCGTAAAGATTCCGGTTTCTGTGGAAATCGCGTCGGAATACCGCTACAGCAAACCCCTGACCACCAATCGCACCCTCTGCATCGTAGTGAGCCAGTCCGGCGAAACCATCGATACCCTGGAAGCACTGAAAGAAGCAAAGAAACATGGCGCCAAAAGTCTGGCCGTGACTAACTCCATCGGCTCCTCCATTGCCCGGGAAGCAGACCATGTCGTCTATACTCTGGCAGGGCCGGAAATCGCCGTAGCTTCTACCAAAGCCTATACCACCCAGCTGGTGGCACTCCTCATGCTGGCCCTGTACATGGCACAGCTCAGAGGCACCATTTCCATGGACCTCATCCATAAGATTACTGATGGATTGAAAGACCTGCCCAAGCAGATTGAAAAGGTACTGAAAGAAAAGGACCATATGGCTGAAGTGGCAGACCGTCTCATCAAAGCCCATGACATTTTCTATCTGGGCCGTTCCATCGACTATGCCATCGCCATGGAAGGGGCACTGAAACTGAAAGAAGTATCCTATATCCATGCAGAATCCTACGCAGCCGGCGAACTGAAACACGGCACCCTGGCCCTCATCACCGCCGATACCCCTGTGATTGCCGTAGCTACCCAGGATGCGGTAAGCTCCAAAATGTACAGCAATATTCAGGAAGTCAAAGCCCGGGGCGCTGAAGTCCTCGGCATCGGCTATGAAGATGATAAAGAACTGGGCAAGTACACCACGGAAACCGTACGGATTCCCAGAGTGGACTTCTTCATTGCCCCCATTCTGTCCGTCATTCCTATGCAGCTTCTCGCATACTATACCAGCGTGAAGAGAGGAAACGATGTGGATAAGCCAAGAAACCTGGCAAAATCAGTGACCGTGGAATAAGAAATACATGGGGCACAGGCATCCTTCGGGGCCTGTGCCTTTTCTTTCTATCAGACACGGTTGCGGAAACCTGTTTTTAAGCATAAAATAAAGAAAGTATATTTCATGGATAGGAGTTGTCATATATGAAGAAGATTATTTTAACCGGCGACCGTCCCACCGGACACCTTCACGTAGGTCACTATGTAGGATCCCTCAGAGAACGGGCAGCCCTCCAGAATTCCGGCAAGTTTGATGAAATTTACATCGAAATTGCTGACGCCCAGGCCCTGACGGACAATGCGGATAATCCTGAAAAAGTCAGGAAAAACGTACTCCAGGTCGCTTTGGACTACCTTTCCGTAGGTATCGACCCCGAAAAGTCCAATATCTTTATCCAGTCCCTGGTACCGGCCCTGCCGGAACTGACCATGTACTACATGAACCTGGTCACCGTATCCCGCCTGGAAAGAAACCCCACGGTGAAAGCGGAAATCCAGCAGAAACATTTCGAAGCCAGCATCCCCGCCGGCTTCCTCTGCTATCCTGTCAGCCAGGCAGCTGACATTACCGCCTTTGACGCCACTACCGTGCCGGTAGGGGAAGACCAGGAACCCATGCTGGAACAGACAAGGGAAATCGTACGGAAATTCAATGATATTTATGGCGAAACCCTGGTGGAGCCGGAAATTGTCCTGTCCACCAATAAAGCAAGCCTCCGCCTGCCCGGCATCGACGGCAAAGCCAAGATGAGCAAATCCATCGGCAACTGCATTTATCTCTGCGAAAAACCGGAAGACATTGAAAAGAAAGTCATGTCCATGTTTACCGATCCCACCCATCTTCGGAGAGACGACCCGGGCCACGTGGAAGGGAACCCCGTCTTCACCTACCTGGACGCTTTCTGCAAAGATGAATATTTCGCAGAATTCCTGCCGGAATACAAGAACCTGGACGAAATGAAAGAACACTACACCAGAGGCGGTCTGGGAGACGTCAAAGTCAAACGGTTCCTTAACAACGTGATGCAGGCAGAACTGGCTCCTATCCGTGAACGCCGCCAGCACTGGGAACAGCACCTTGATGATGTGGTGGATATCCTCAGGAAAGGCACAGAAAAAGCGGCTGCCAAAGCCGATGGCACTCTCCAGAGAGTGAGAAAGGCTATGCGGATTAACTACTTTGAAGATGGCAACCTGTTAAAATAAAATCATATCTGTATAAAGGACGAAGGCTTCGGCCTCCGTCTTTTTTTATGCTGCAGGAAAAGGGGCAGCGGAAGAGGGGATGAGGGGACTAGGCATATGTATTAAGTTCATATATATCCACAAAGGTTAGAAATAAATTAATTAATAGTAACTTCAGGTAACTAATTAATTTTAAAACCCCTTTTTATAAGGTATATGAACAAATTGCTTTTTACATCAATGTTCAAATAGATATAAGGAAATAGGCAGAATTACTACAGTATCATCGCTTTTTTATTATTTCAATAGGGCGGTTTTATCATTTATAACTTTTCAAAGATGAAGGTCGTGCTCTACTTTCAAAACTTTCGAGGCGTATCGATAAATACTATTGCATTCGGGGAGGCAATGCATTAACATAAGACATATTAATTTTCTTGTGGTTTATGGGATTATATCTTTTTTCTGTATAGGATTTTGTATTTTCTTCGTGTCACCTGGCCATAGACCGGCAGTCTGTGTACCATTTTTGATCAAAGGAGATTTCATGAATAAAGTTTACAAGGTGGTTTGGAATCGCACAAAACATTGCTACGTTGTAGTTTCTGAACTGGCGAAACGGACAGGTGACGCGCCTGCTGAACAGCACGCTGAAGCTGTCCGGTGGAGCTGATACCACGAAGCTCACCGACGAAAACATCGGCGTAGTAGCCAATAGCTCTGGTGATGGTCTTGATATCAAGTTGGCTAAGGACCTGACGAATATCGACAGCATCACTATGACGGGCGGCCTCACGCTCAATAGCGCCAATGGTTCGTCGACAATCACGGGCCTGACGAATAAGAGTGTCAATTTGCCTGACTTTGGCAAAGCTGGCCGGGCTGCTACAGAAGAACAGCTGCAGCAGGTGAAGGGCAGTATCACTGACGCTCAACAGGGCGGCGGCTTCGGCTTGGCAGATGACAAGGGGAATGCTGTCAAGGCAGACCTCGGCAGTACCATTGGCCTCCATGGGGATGGCAATATCACGACTGCTGTTTCCGACGATGGCAAGTCGCTTAACATCGGCCTGAAGAAAGATGTTGACCTCGGCAATGATGGCTCCATCAAGGCTGGCGGTGTGACCATTAACAATAAGGGTATTGATGCAGGCAGTCAACAAATTACGAATGTTGCCAGCAGAGCTACTGGAAAAATGATAAGGGCAACGCTGTTTACGGCAATGATTCTAACGCGGCCAATATCGGCGATGTGAAGACCCTTGCCGGTGAGGCTGCCAAGACGGAAATTGGCAAGCTGGGCAGCCGGGACTTTGTCGGAGACGACGGAGAAACCGTCTCCAGAGGTCTGGGCGAATCCATGAAGCTGTCCGGCGGCGCGGATACTAAGAAACTCACGGATGGCAACATCGGTGTGGTGGCCGCTGAGGACGGCCTGGATATCAAGCTGTCCAGTGAACTTACAGGGCTGACCAGCGTTACCACAGGAAATACCACCATGAGCAGTGATGGAATCAAGATTGCCTCTGCCGGTGAAGGTACCCATGCCGTGGAAGTTACAAACAGCAATATCTCTATGGGCGGCCAGCAGATTCACGATGTGGCACCGGGGACCAGTGATACCGATGCGGTGAATGTAAGCCAGCTGAAAGGTCTGGTCAGCGGCGTAGATGGAGCTGTCAACAAGCTGAACAATCGCCTGAACCGGGTTGGCGCCGGGGCAGCTGCTCTGGCGGCGCTTCATCCGCTGGATTTCAATCCGGAAGAAAAGTGGAACTTTGCTGCCGGTTTCGGGCACTATGTGAATGCCAATGCCGGTGCCATCGGCGCCTTCTACCAGCCCAATGAAGATACCCTCTTCTCCCTGGGCGGCAGCTGGGGTGGCGGAGAAAACATGGTCAATGCAGGCGTCAGCATCCGCCTGGGCCATGGAAACTCCATCATAGGTTCCCGTACCGTTATGGCCAGAGAAATCATAGCCTTGAAGCAGCAGGTGGAAGCACAGAACCTGAAGCTTAAGGAAAATGAAGATTTGAAGGCCCGACTTGCCAAACAGGACCAGGAAATCGCAGAACTGAAAGCTATGGTTCTTAAGCTGGCGGCTAAAGGCTGATTTCATAGATGCAGAGTAAAAACACCCGAAAGTGATTCTGAAAGAGTCACCTTTCGGGGGTTTTTATATGGTCTTTATCTGCCCGCAGCGCTGCGAACAGGGCAAGGTGTTCTGCTCTATTCCATGATAAAACCCCTGGCGCCCGAAAATCAGCGATTTCCAGACATCAGGGGTTCAGTAAGGCGCGGGAATTGTCATCACCTATCCCTGGATTTTTTCCATTTCGGAAAGAGGCAGAGTGTCTCTCCCTTTAGAGCCGCTTATGAGAAACACCAGGGTACCTGCAGCAGCAGAAATGGTGGAAGCCATAAGAATGGAAAATTTGGCCAGGTTCAGGAGGCCGGGATCCGTGAAGGCGATGGAGGCAATGAAGATGGACATGGTAAAGCCGATACCGCCGAGCATGCCGGTAGCTGCCAGCTCCCGGGGAGAGGCTTTGCCGGGAATGTCTATATGGCCTATTTTATGGAGAAGGTAGACAGAGCCGAAGATGCCTACCGGTTTTCCAAGGAAGAGTCCCGCCAGAATGCCCCAGGGGAGGGGGGAAGTAAAGTCCAGAGAAGCAAGGGAAATTTCTACGCCCGCATTGGAGAGTGCAAAAACGGGCATGATGAGATATGCAGACCAGGGGTGAAGTCTCTTCTCCCACTGATGAAGCATGGATACTTTGCAGTTCCCTTCTGCCGGAATAGAAAAGCCCAGAATGACTCCGGCTATGGTGGGGTGGATGCCGGCTTTCAGGAAAAAGTACCATGCCACAAGGCCTAAAGCTAGATAGGCCGGGAAGAAACGGATTTTCAAGCGGTTTAAAAGGAATGCGCCGGCAAGAGCTGCCAGTCCGGAAGCCAGGGCTATCCATGCAAGGTCCGTGCTGTAAAAGAGGGCGATGACGACAATGGCGCCTAAATCATCTACAATGGCCAGGGCCGTCAGGAAGACCACCAGCCCCGGCGGTGCGCTTCTGGCTGCCAAGGTCATAATGCCCAGGGCAAAAGCAATATCGGTAGCCATGGGAATGCCCCAGCCGCCGGAGGTTTCCGTGCCAAAATTCAGAAGGCTGTAAAACAGGGCCGGTACCAGCATGCCGCCCAGTGCCCCGCAGACGGGAAGAATCATGGCAGATTTGGTGCGGAGTTCTCCATAGAGGAATTCCCGTTTGATTTCCAGGCCCACCAGGAAGAAGAAAACGGCCATGAGCCCGTCATTGACCCAGTGAAGAAGTCCCATTTCCAGGGAAAAAGGTCCTATGCCGATGGCGATTGGCGTGTGAAGGCTGTGCTCATAGGCGCCGCCCCAGGGAGAATTGGCTATGATGACAGCCAGGATGGCACATATGAGAAGAATGACACCGCCCGATGCTTCGGAACGCAAAAAGGAAAGAAATGTGGTGCTCAGGGATTCGATTTTTCGTCTCATAGTCAGCTCCTTTCAAGAAAACGAAATATTCTATTCAAATAATAGCATATAATACATATAATGTCATTACACATTACGAAATATTTATGTATTGCATTGAATACTATATATTTAAATGAATTTGATAAATAATAGATAGGTACAGGACTGGGAGGACGGGCTTCATCCTGCTTTTTTGTCCCGGGAAGTTTTTGGAAAGATGGCAGAAAAAAAGCTGTGAAGAAATGGGGGATATCCTCATTTCTTCACAGCCTTAGAGGCGGTTCTTTATTTACTTAAATCAATGGAACGGATCTGCTTCCGCAGGGGCAGTACAGAGTAGGGGGCTACGGAGAATTCGTCCACTCCCATGCGGAGGAAGGTTTCGGTGATGGAAAGGTCGGAACCCAGTTCACCGCACATGCCTACCCAGATGCCTGCTTTGTGAGCATTTTCCACGGTCATCTGAATCAGTTTCAGTACTGCCGGATGGTGGGGATTAAAGAAGTCAGAAAGGACGCGGCTTGTTCTGTCTACTACCAGGGTGTACTGGGACAGGTCATTGGTGCCGATGGAGAAGAAATCTACTTCTTTGGCCAGTTTGTCGCTGATTAAGGCAGCTGCCGGCGTTTCTACCATAATGCCTACTTCCATATGATGGTCATAGGCGATGCCCTTCTTATCCAGTTCCATTCTGACTTCGTCCAGGATTTCCCGAGCCTTCCATACTTCCCATACCGAGGTAATGAGGGGGAACATGATGGCTGCTTTGCCAAAGGCGCTGGCCCGGAGAATGGCACGGAGCTGGGTCTTGAAGATTTCCGGCCGCTTCAGGCAGATACGGATGGCCCGCATGCCCAGGGCAGGGTTTTCTTCCTTCGGCAGATGGAAAGCAGAGGCTTCCTTATCAGCGCCAATATCCAGGGTACGGATGATGACGCGCTTACCGGCCATGGTTTCGATGGCCAGTTTGTAAATATTAAACTGTTCCTCTTCACTGGGGAGAGTGTCTCTTCCCATGTAGATGAATTCACTGCGGAAGAGGCCGATGCCTTCGGCATCATTTTTCAGAACGGCAGCCAGGTCGGAGGCGGAAGATACATTGGCTGCCACTTCCACCCGGTGACCATCTACGGTTTCACTGGGAAGGCCTTTCAGCTGCTGCATCAGTTCCTTCAGCCGTATGCTCTGGTCCTGTTTCTCCTTCATCACTGCCAGAATGCCCGGTGTGGGATCCAGATACACCGTTCCGGAGAATCCATCAATCACAGCTGTTTTGCCGTCAAAGGAGTCATCCACTTCTGTGCCGGTAGCTACGATGGCAGGAACGCCCAGTGCCCTGGCCAGAATGGCAGTGTGGGAAGTGGGGGTGCCTTCTTTTGTAACGAAGCCCAGAATTTTTTTGGTATCCATCTGGATGGTCTCGCTGGGGGTGAGGTCATCGGCATAGAGGATACAGGGTTCATCGCCGGCAAACATGGCTTTTTTCTGATGAAGGGTACGCAGGAGGATGCGGGCGATTTCCTGCACGTCTGCTACGTGGGCCTGCATGTATACATCAGTTCCGCTGCTGTAAATCTGGGTGAAGTTCTTTTCAGCCTGGGAAATGGCAGATTCTGCATTGATGCTCTGACTGCGGATCATGGAGCGGACGGCATCTACAAATTCCGATTCTGTCAGCATCTGCTGGTATACTTTGAAAATGGAAGCATTATCCAGACCCACATGGGACACCGCCTCCTGATAGAACTGGTTCATTTTGGCAGAGGCGGTATTTCTGGCAGAATCGAACCGGGCCACTTCGGTTTCCGGGCGGTCTACCTTCGATTCTTCTACGCTGAATTCTTTATGACGGAATACCCGGAGTGGTCCGATGGTAACCATACCGGAAATGCTTTTACCTGTAATTTTTTCCATTCTATGCAATCCTTTCTTTTTCCGCAGGGGAAATCAGTCTTCGATTCCTTCCCTTCCCATGACACCTTTGTCATAGTAGTGGCGGATTTTTTTCATTTCAGTAATGAGGTCGGCAGCATCCAGAATATAGGATGGAGCGTTGCGGCCGGTAAATACCAGTTCCACCTCCGGACGGCGGGCAGCAAGGATTTCCTTCGTGTCCTCCTCGGTGGCCAGGTCATACCAGCAGGCCATATTGTATTCATCCAGGATAACCACATCGTAGGGGCCGGAAACGGCACCGATGGCGTCATCAATGCCTTTCCGTATCATATCCCGATATTCTTTGGGCGGATGACCGGCAGGATACACCACCAGCTTGTCGCCCCAGGCCTTGATTTCTTCTTCCGTAAGCATGCCTTCTTTAGCAATGAAATAAGGTTTACCCAAAGTAATAAGGGTGATGCCGTCAAGGCTTTGGAGCACTTTCTGCTCCGAGTAGGCCAGAGATTTCATGAACTGGATGATGCATACCTTTTTCCCCGCACCTATGGCGCGGATGGCAAGACCGATGGCAGCCGTGGTTTTCCCCTTGCCGTCACCGGTATACACTTGAATGTAACCTTTCATCATATCCTCCTTATCAGAAAATATCATTTGGAAGGGATATTTCTATCGAATTAAAGAATAGATTGGTCATTCTTTCATTACCCTATTATACAATGGATAGAAGGGAAACAAAAGGCGATGATTCCGATTTCATCCATGGAAAAACCGCCATGGAAACCATGACGGCTTTGGTTACAGACATTTGTTGTTAAAACAGCGTCTTTTTTTGTACATTTTATGAATGATATAAGCAGCCAGAAGGAGGAAAAGAAGCACAATGAAACGAGTGCCGTGCTCCGAGAAATAAATGAGGTCATGGCCCAGCCATACTTCAATGATTACAGAGGGAATCTTGCCGATGAGGGTAGATTTCAGATGCTCCCGGCTGGTGAGCTTGCTTAAGACGGCAATGGCAGTGAAAAGAATATTGGGTGAATAGGGAATAGCCCTGGCCAGAGCCATATTCTTCACACAGCTGTATTTGTCCAGCTTGGTAAGCATATGCTTCTTTTCAATCAGACGGCGGGCTTCCTTACGGAAGAAGATACGTCCGATATGGAAACTGATTTCAATGCCGATGACTTCTCCCACCCAGGAAATGAAAATCCCCGGAAGCAGGCCGAAGAGCGCTCCATTCACTGTAAGGAAGGGAATCGTAGGAATCCCGAAGACATTACAGAAAATGAGCAGACCAATGCTCACAAGAAAAGCTCCGTACCCGAAGGATGAAATGTAATCCGCCAGACCGTCCACATCGCCTGCCATGGTGAGGTGGATGGTATGGTAATAAAATTCAGGATAGTACATACGAACCAGGTAAACGGATATGACGGCAGCAGCAATCAGAATCAAAAGTCCGATAAGCTTTTTACATTTGTCAATCATAATGTATCCTTTTAGCCGCCCACAAGCCGGAAATCGGCGCAGTCATCTGTCCCGGCGGAGCGGCGTACCGGACAGATATATCTTATGGTTCTCGTTTCAGTCAGTTGTAAGCTTTAGAAAAGCAGTGTTTATTGTAAGCGATTTGTCAAGATTATGCAAATACCTTTTCTTATCTCATATATTATAATACAGGGTCATCAGATTTTCCAATATACATAGCAGACTATATAAGTTTAGAATACCGATAAAATCGGGAGTTTTGCAATTCGTTTCCATTGGCAGCTATGAAAAATCAAACAGAGGGATACGTTACTGCTTCATGGCAGGGGAGCATACCGGAAAAGAGAGAGGGCGGACAAAGAGGGGGAAAGGTAAAAAGGCTGCAACGCCCTGCCTGGCTTTTCATGGTTCATGATGAGGTCAATCTAAGGGTCTTCATACATCAAAGGACAGGCCCTGCCATGGTTTTTCAGAAATGACACCGTTTCGCCCCCTTATATGCTATCTTTCCTTTTATGGATTCCCAGTGAATTTTTAGGCATAAATCTGTTATAATGAGAAGGACATATTTCTGCAGGAGCTGCAGACAGATTGAGAACCTTTGTTTTTTTTGATTCGGCAGGTGTTGGAAAATGGATTTTAACTTGACAGATAAGCAGAAGGAACTGGTAGGGCTGGCCCGTGATATTGCGCAGAAGGAAATCGCACCCAGGGCCCTTTCTATCGATAAGAGCGGTGTTATGGATGAGGAGCTGCTTCGAATTTTGAAGCAGTCCGGCATGACGGCTCTGTCGGTTCCCAAGGAATTCGGCGGTGCCGGACTGGATCTTTTGACCATTGCCATGATCAGTGAAGAACTGGCCAAAGGATGTGCCGGCGTGGCTACCGTATGTGCTGCCAATTCCCTGGCTTCATTCCCGGTGCTCATTGCAGGCAGCGATGAACAGAAGAAATCCTATTTCGACTGCCTGAATGAAGGGGGCATGAGCTGCTTTGCCCTTACGGAACCGGGGGCCGGTTCCGACGCCGGCGCCGTTTCCTGCCGAGCTAAGAAGGTGGACGGCGGCTATGTACTGAATGGGACCAAGTGCTTCATTACCAATGCACCTATTGCAGATAAAATCACTCTCTTTGCCAATACAAGAGAATCCGGCGGCATCCGGGGGCTCACTGTTTTTTCCGTAGATAGAAATACCAAAGGTATTTCCATGGGCAAGGAAGAAGATAAAATGGGTATCCGCGCTTCCGCAACTTCGGAAATCATTTTTGATGACTGCTTCGTGCCTGCTTCTACCAGGCTTGGAAGGGAAGGCATGGGATTCCGCATCGCCATGGAAACGCTGGAAAAATCACGACCGGTAGTAGGGGCTATTTCTGTGGGTATTGCCCAGGCTGCGCTGGAAAATGCAATCCATTATGCGCACCAGAGAAAGCAGTTCGGACAGAAAATCGCTTCCTTTGAAATGGTGCAGCAGATGATCGCCGACATGGTGACAAAGACGGAAGCAGCCCGGGCTCTGGTGTACAAAGCCTGCTGGATGCAGATGACCGGTGATAAGAAAGCATCTCTTTTCTCCGCCATGTCAAAATGCTTTGCTTCCGATACAGCCATGGAAGTCACCACCACCGCCGTACAGGTTATGGGCGGCAATGGATATTCCCGGGAAAATCCGAACGAAAAATATATGCGTGACGCCAAGATTATGCAGATTTATGAAGGAACCAACCAGGTGCAGCGTCTTGTGATTGCCAATGCGGCTATGTACTGATCAGTGGGCGGTTTCTTATTCTTTACAGACGGGAAATGCATGAATGTCAGTACCGGCCGGAGAGAAACATCCTCCTTATTCTGACTTCATCCAGCCGGGCAAAAAAAGCTTGCAATCTATGGATATTCTGTGTATAATAATCAGCATAGTTAAACAAAAGGCAAAAGGGCCTGCGTACTTTTGTATGCAGGCCCTTTCTATGTTGGAGGTGCTGGTCATGATGTGGCATTGAGCGAAAGGGCAGATAAAAACGGTATAAAAGCAGAGGGGCCCGGGAAACTCCTCTGTATAATTTCATAAAAATGGGTGATGGCGCTGCTATGGGAATTTCAGGGATTCCAGGCGGCTTTTTTTATTTTTCAGAAAGGAATTTATGACTATGCGCAAATATCTTTTACCGGCATTTCTGGGAGCCTGTTTCCTTCCAGGAATGGCCATGGCGGCTGATGAAGGAAGCAGACTGAACGGGGCGGACATGGCTTACATGGCCATTTCCACACTGCTGGTGCTCATTATGACTCCGGCTCTGGCTTTTTTCTACGGTGGTCTGGTACGCCGTAAGAACACCATTAATACCATTATGATGTCCATGGTATGTCTGGCTATCTTTACCGTACAGTGGTTTGTCTATGGGTATTCTCTTTCCTTCGGCCCTGATGTGGGCGGCATCATCGGCAATCTGGACTGGGCCTTTTTCCATGATGTAGGCATGGCAGCCAATCCGGATTATTCTGAAACCATTCCCCATATCCTATTCGCCCTGTTCCAGATGGCTTTTGCCATCCTCACGCCGGCCATCGTCAGCGGCGGTATTGTGGAAAGGACCCGTTTCCCGGCCTATTGTATTTTTATCCTTCTCTGGGGCACTCTGGTATATGATCCCATGTGCCATATGGTATGGGGCGTGGGCGGCTTCATCCGCAATATGGGAGCCCTTGACTTTGCAGGGGGCACGGTCATTCATGTCACCTCCGGCTTCTCTGCTTTAACTGCGGCCATTCTGATCGGCAGAAGAAAAGGGTATGGCATTCTTTCCCTCCGCCCTCACAATATTCCCTATGTCTGCCTGGGCGGCAGCTTCCTGTGGCTGGGATGGTTCGGGTTTAACTCCGGCGCTGGCCTTTCGGCCAACGATGTGATGACGCAGGCCCTGGCCAATACAGGCATTGCCTCCTGTACGGCCGGTCTGGTGTGGATTGTTATTGAAGAAATCATTCACAAGAAAATGACGGCCCTGGGTCTTATGACCGGCATCCTCACCGGCCTCGTAGGCATTACACCGGCCGCAGGCTTCGTAGATGCCGGCGCAGCCTTCTTCATTGGTATCACCACACCGCTCATCTGCTATTTCTTCGTTTCCTTCGTCAAATCCAGACTTGGCTATGACGACTCTCTGGACGCCTTCGGCTGCCATGGCATGGGCGGCGTATGGGGTGCTCTGATGACAGGTATTTTCTGTACTAAAACCATCAATGATGCCGGTGCCGATGGCCTTCTCTACGGAAATCCCGGCCAGCTCATTCCTCAGGTGACAGGCATTGTGACCGGCATCATTGTGGCCGTAGTTATGACTACCTTGATTATCAAAGTGCTGGGGATTTTCATGAAAGTCCGCGCTACTGCTTCTGAAGAAGCCCAGGGCCTGGACCTTATCGACCATGGTGAAAGAGCGTATAATAAATTGTAAGAGGTGAAACCTATGAATACAGATAAGAAAATCTACAAGGTGGATGCGGTTATCCGTCCTGAAAAGCTGGAAGAACTGAAGGACAAGCTGTATGAAATCGGTGTTACCGGTATTACTGTTACTGAAGTCTACGGCTGCGGCCTCACCCATGGACAGGAAGAAATCTATAGAGGAAATGTACTCTCGGTGAACCTGCTTCCGAAAATTAAAATAGAAATTGTTATTTACGAAACACCTCTGGAAAAACTGATTCAGACCATCCGCGACACCTGCAACACCGGTCATGTGGGAGACGGTAAAATCTTTGTATCCGAACTGACCACCGCTGTCAAAATCCGCACAGGAGAAAGAGGCGGCGCTGCCATTATCGATGACAAGGCATAAGTGAACAAAAAGGGCTGTGAAGAAGGGGAAATCATTTTTCACGGCTTGAGGTAAGCATCGATTGATTGGCCTGCAATTCCGGCTTTGCTCCGGATGGTGAAATATGATTCATGAAATGCAGGCTCCTGGATCAGCAGCGCTTTCCCTTAAACTATATATAACTCAAACTTCGCACACGGAAAACATCCCGTATGCCTTGATAAATCAGCTTGAACTGAATGTCGAAAGCCATTCACGCACACTTCTGTGCACGCAGACGACTCATCCAAAGAGCGGGCAGATCGTTCAGGAATCGTTCCAAGAGCGATTCGACCAGCAAGACTTCTGACGGATATTCTGCCCGAAGCTGCTCCGCAAACTCCTGCAACACGAGGCGAAGCGCTTCCAT
>NZ_JH591187.1:370918-434182 GCF_000242435.1 Dialister succinatiphilus YIT 11850
CGTCCGTCCAGCCGAGGACGAGCAAGCGGAAGCCCTTCGTATAGCGGCGGCTCACATGGTCGTAGACGTTCGCCAAGAGTTCCACGCGCTTGGAACGCGAGCGGCTGAAGAGCGAATCGTCGACGACGATGGCACAACGCCGGCCGGCATCCGTCAGCGGTTTGATGGTTTCGTTGATGATCCGCGCCGCAAGAAGCAGCGTGAACTTGCGCCAGTTCGTGTGGCAGGAGTTCAAGAAGCGGTAAGCCGTGTCCTTGCCGAACGGCAGCGAATCCTCGTGAAGTCGGCGCTGCATATAGAGCGAGCGGTTCTCGAAGATGATGCTTACGAGCACGAGGAAAACGAGAATGGAGGAAAATCCTTTGAGCTTGCAAGCGTTGGCCGCGCGCAGAATCTGGCCGACATGATAACGACGGAAGAACGCCGAAGTTTTCTTCGAGATGGATTCCATCTGCTGGGTGGTTTGTGATATACTTTTCATAGCATGAGCCTCCGGTGCTTGGTATGTTTTTGAGCCAACATAATTATACCAAACTGGCAAGACTCATGCTATTTTTCTGTTTACAAAGCCTGGACTTTCAAGGGGTGCAGGGGATTTTTACCTGCGAAGTTTGAGTATATAATATTTCATATTGACAGGTTCCACCCATCGAATCTATAATAATAAATAAGCATTGCAGGTCTGTGGCTGAAAGTCGATGGTAGTCGCAGCCAAAGCGATCCACGTAACGCAGGAAAATCCTGCTGAGCATGGTGCGGTTTAGAAGTAAGTCCTGCCGGGAAAACCGAGAGGGTTAGTAGTGAGAGGAAGACACCGGGTAGCGAAAGCTCCAGCAGGCGAGTGTGGGGTCAAAAGCCAGGTCAGCTGCCGTGCTTATTTAAAATTCGATTTCTGTGGATGAAATCTGACATAGTTTGGGCGATGAGCAGAAGAAGTACTGATGGCCATTCTTCAGAGAGGGCATGGAAGGTGAAAATGCCTGGTGAGCTTTCAGGAAATGCATCTGTGAGCTGAAAAGGGGAATACAGTATCCTTTTCCGTAGGTCGACGATACGACTATGCGCGGCTTTTGCCGACAGAGTGGAATAACGGGCCACCGTCTCTGTGAGGCGGCGGTCTTTTTAATGGGAACTAGTTGGCTAGTGTACTAGTGTACTAGCTCACTAGCTCACTAGCTCACTAACCCATCGATTTCATGAAAGAAGATGATAACCATGTGTCACTGTTGCAGGGAAAAACAGGCTTATCATATCTTTCTTATATATGAATATAAATAAATCACTCTACAGATGGAGGAATCTAAATGGAAGAAATTAAAGTGTATAACACGCTGACGAAGGAAAAGGAAGTATTTAAACCGATTACACCAGGGGAAGCGAAGATTTATGTGTGCGGCGTAACGCCCTACAATCATCCCCATATCGGCAATGCCCGTCCGGCAGTGACCTGGGATGTGATTCGCCGCTACTTGGAATATGTGGGCTACAAGGTGGAATTCGTACAGAATTTTACGGATGTGGATGATAAGATTATCAATAAAGCCAATGCGGAAGGCACCGACTGGAAAACAATTTCTGACCGGTATATTGATGCCTATTTCCAGGTCATGGATGCACTCCATGTACGCCGGGCCGATGTATATCCCCGGGTTTCTGAACATATGGATGATATCATCCACATGGTGGAGACATTGATTCAAAAAGGCCATGCCTATGTACTGGGCGGCGATGTGTATTATGATATTTCCACTTTTAAAGATTACGGCAGGCTGTCTGGCAGGAAGATTGAAGATATGCTGGCAGGAGCCCGCATTGAAGTAAATGATGAGAAGAGAAATCCCGGAGATTTTGCTCTGTGGAAGGCTGCCAAGCCAGGCGAACCTTTCTGGGAAAGCCCCTGGGGAAAGGGCCGTCCGGGCTGGCATATTGAATGCTCTGCTATGTCCATCCATTACCTGGGCAAGACCTTTGATTTCCATGGCGGCGGCTCGGATCTGATTTTCCCGCATCATGAAAATGAAATCGCCCAGTCCGAAGGCTGCACCGGCTGCCATTTCGTAGATTACTGGCTCCATAATGGCTTCATTACCATTAACTCTGAAAAGATGAGTAAGTCCCTGAATAATTTCTTCCTGGTGAAAGACGTACTGGAGAAGTATTCCGGCGATGCGCTCCGCTATTTCCTTCTGTCCACCCATTACAGAAGTCCTCTTGATTTTTCTGATGACCGCCTGGAAGAAGCAGAAAAGAACATGGACAAGCTGAAAGACGTCATTGGCCGTGTGAAAGAATTGAGCGGCCGGGAAGGCAGTGAGGTGACAGAGGCCTCCAAAGCTCTTGAAAAAGCAGCAGAGGATGATATGAAAGTCTTCCATGAAGCCATGGATGATGATTTCAATACGGGCCTTGCTACGGGTGCCATGTTTGAACTGGCAAAGGCTATCAATGTGTATTACAACGATGTACACAGCGGTATTGGTTTCAACAAAGCATCTCTGGAAAAGGCAGGGAAGGCCTTCAAGACAATCCTTGATATTCTGGGTATTCTGGAAAAAGAATGGAAAAAGACGGAAGCCTATGATGATAAGGATTACAATGACCTCATGAATGTGATCCTTGCTGTCCGCCAGTCTGCCAGAAAAGCAAAGCAGTACCAGCTGGCTGATGAAATCCGGGATAAACTGGGTGAAATCGGCATTGTGATTGAAGATACTCCTACAGGAGCAAGGTGGAAGAAACGTGGAGTTTAAGAGAGTCTTATTTCTGAAAAAACAGATGGCTCATAAGATTGGTAAAGAATCTCCTGTTCTTGGTGAACAGGAGGTCTTTTCCATGGATGCGCTGACCCTGGCTTATATTGGCGATGCCTGTTGGTCCTTCTTTATCCGGAAGGCCCTTATCGATACAGGTATTTATAATGTGCAGATTCTGAACAGTCTGGCATCGGAAATCGTTTCCGCCCGCTGGCAGAGCCGTATTCTCTTTGAAATCAGGGAGCTTTTGAATGAGCGGGAGCTGAAGGTGGCCAAGAGGGCCAGAAATACCAGTTCCCATGTGCCGAAGAGTGCCACTGTGGAGGAATACCGGGAGTCCACAGCCTTTGAAGCGCTTCTTGGCTATCTGTACCTTTCCGGCCAGAAGCAGCGGCTGGATTTCATCCTTGAAAAAAGCTTGAAGTATGTGGCAGGAGAAATGAGCCATGAAAACTGATAAAAGGGAGAGACCATCCTTTAAACAGAAACAGTCCGGACAGCGTCGGCAGCCCCTGTCCTCATCCACCAGAGACGGAAGAAAGAAAAGACCTTTGAAAAAGGAGGGCTCTTCTGACTCTTTCCTCATCTGTGGAAGAAACAGCGTATCCGAATTTCTGAAGAGCAGGGGAGTGCGCCGGGTTTTCCTGAAAGAAGGAAAGAAGGATGACCGTCTGCTTTCCCTGGCGGCTCTGGCTGAAAAGCAGGGAGTGCCGGTGGAAGAGGTGAAGGAAGAAAAGCTGGATGATATGTCCGGCGGCGTAGTGCATCAGGGAATTGCAGCCCTGCTGAAGCCCTATGAGTATGCAGATCTTGACCGGGTGCTGGCGGATTGGGAAGGGAAGAGTCCCATCCTGATCCTGCTGGATGGGCTGGAGGATGTGCGCAACCTGGGAGCCATTGTCCGCACGGCGGAATGTGCCGGCGCAGCGGCGGTGCTTCTTCCTAAGCATAAAAGCCCGCCGGTAACGGCAGCGGCCATGAAGACCGCGGCCGGGGCCTTTGCCTATCTTCCTGTCTGTCAGACGGGAAATATCAGGCAGACTTTGGAAATGCTGAAGGAAAAGGGATTCTGGGTGGTAGGAGCCGATATGGACGGTGAAAGCCTCTATTATGACGCCAACCTGAAAGGCCCGCTGGTCATCGTTATGGGGGCAGAAGGGAAGGGCGTAAGTCCTCTTACCCGGAAAATGTGCGATTTCTGCGTACGTATTCCTATGAAAGGGAAGGTTTCTTCCCTTAATGTTTCTGTGGCAGCTGCTCTTCTCATTTATGAAGCAGCAAAGCAGAGGGATGAGTTATGAAGGATCTCTATCTGGTAGACGGCTATAATGTGATTTTCGGCAGACCTGACATCTTTGACCGGAGCGATTTGGAATCGTGCCGGAAGAAGCTCATGGACATTATGCAGGACTATGGTGCCCATAATGACATAGAAGTGATTATCGCCTTCGATGGGAAAGGGAATTCCACCAAGGTGAAGGTGGAGGAACTGTCCGCCTTCTTTACCATTGTGTATACGCCGAGAAGGATGACTGCCGATTCTTATATTGAAAAAGAATCCTATCTCCGGCGGGAAGAATACAGACATATCTTCGTGGTCACATCTGACGGCCCCGAGCAGAGCCAGATTCTGGGAAACGGTGCCTACCGGGTGCCGGTTTCAGACCTTATGCGGGCCATGGAAGAGGATAAGGCGCTGCAGTCCAAATTCATCACCAGGAATAACCATAAGAATCTCAGAAGTGAAATAGGGAGGGCCATCCCTCTATCTGTACAGGAAAAGCTGGATAAGCTGAGAGGGCGGTAATGGGTTTTCAATCCATTCTGCGAAAAAGGTTGCCGGAAGGGTTGGAGGCATTTTGCACTGCGTAATCGCAGGTCTTTGACAGAAAACGGAACCCTGCACAGGCATGATGATGTTCATCATGCCTGTTTCCTTTTTTGAATCTGTTCCTATGAGGTCTTTCCTGCCAAAAGGGCGGTGTACTGCCGTTTTTCCACCTTGCAAAAAGAATGATTCATGGAGAGAGCGGATTTTGCAGGCAGGAAATGGAGTTTATACAAAATTCAGTTGACCATTCATGATGATTAGTATAAAATAGTGTTTGATATCATTTCTTTTAGAAGATAGAACCGTATCTGCCGTACGTGAGGCAGGTGCAGAGGAGGATTCGCAGTGAAGTACTTTTTGATTGGATTAACCTTTGTGGTTTCCCTGCTTTTGATTGTGGTAGTGGTAGGTCAGGAATCTAAACAGGCCGGTATGGGTACAGCTATCGGCGGCGGTACGGAAAACGCAGCCGGCGGACGGACCAGGGGCAAGGATGCAGTGCTGTCCAAGTTCACTGTAGTCTTTGGTACCATGTTTGCTGTTCTCTGCCTGGTGCTTGGAAGATATATGAATACTTTCTGATTGACTGGGAAAATGTAGTCTGCCCTCCGATTTCATCAGGCGCAGGAATGAGCATTTCCCTGGAGGTTTGCCGGCGGCAGGCCTCTTTTTTATTTGGGCCTTGCGCAGAAGGCCTGTTTCATGTAGTCTTAGTATAGATATATACGTTTTAACTGTCTCTGAAGAGACATTTTTACAGGAAAGCACTGATTTATTCTCAGCATCGAATTCCATAAGTATTTTATTTAATGCATCGGCATAAGCATCTTTAGACAGCTTTCTATTCGCGCTTCCATTCCCGGCATTCCATAAAAATACAAAAATGAATTTCGATAACGATTGAATCAGCGTTTCCCTGGAGGAGAAATCAATGGAAAAAAAGGAATTGCTGCCTTATAAGCCCGGCGTCATTCTGCAGGGCGTGTATAAATCTTATGGTCGTTTTGGCTTCCTGCTCACCGATGATGACCATGAGGATGTGTACATTGCAGAGAAGGATCATCTGAACGCTGTAAATAATGATACGGTAGAAGTGAAGACCATGAAAAGCGAAACCGGCCGCCATAATACGGAGGGCCGGATTACCCGTGTCATTGAACGGGCAGATGATATGTTTGTATGTACTTATGAAATGCTGGCAGATGGCGGGGAAGCGGTACCTATT
The DNA here is from genome assembly GCF_000242435.1 of Dialister succinatiphilus YIT 11850. Taxonomy (GTDB): domain Bacteria; phylum Bacillota; class Negativicutes; order Veillonellales; family Dialisteraceae; genus Dialister; species Dialister succinatiphilus. The sequence continues at coordinate 376,728 of NZ_JH591187.1, forward strand.
GATGAAAAGGTGGACATGGTCATCCAGATTCCCGAAGGCGATGAAATGGGAGCGGTTACCGGTGCCCGCGTCATGGTGCAGGTGACCCGCTGGCCCGGCGAGTGGACCGATGCGGAAGGCAAGGTGACGGAAGTCATCGGTTACAAAGGCGATAAAGGCCTTGATATTGACGTTATTATTGCCCAGCATCGTCTGCCCCATGTATTTTCCGATGACCTCATGAAGGAGGCGGACAATCTGCCTCGCACCATTGTACCGGAAGAAGGGGTGGCAGATTATAGAAATATGCCTATTGTCACCATCGATGGCCCTGATTCCAAGGATCTGGACGATGCGGTCTACTGCGAAAAGAAGGGAAATGGTCATTTCGCCCTGGGTGTCCACATAGCCGATGTATCCCGCTATGTAACCAAAGGCTCCCTTCTGGATGATGAAGCGTATCGGAGGGGCACTTCCGTATATCTGGCGGATCGGGTTATTCCCATGCTGCCTTTCCAGCTGTCCAATGATCTCTGCAGCCTGAACCATGATGAGGACCGCTATGCCATGTCCTGCCTTATGGATGTGGCGCCGGACGGCACGGTAAAAACAGAAAAAATTACACCTTCCATTGTGCGGGTGGCAAGACGCTGCAATTACCCGGAAATCAACAAGGCCTTTAACGAAGGCATTGCACCGGAAGATTTGAAAATTCATCTGCCCATGCTGGAAGATCTTAGGGAATGTGCAGCAGCTCTTCGGCAGAACCGCACCCGTCGGGGTGCCCTGGACTTCGATTTCCCGGAATACAAGGTGGTGCTTGATGAAGATGGCAAGCCCCTGCGCATTGAAAAGCGGATTCGCGGTGAATCGGAGAAAATGATTGAAGACGCCATGATTGCTGCCAACGAAGCAGTGGCCCGTTTCCTGGAAAAGACTGGCCATACGTCCATTTATCGTGTCCATGACCATCCGGACCAGGAAAAGCTGAATTCCCTGAAACGGCTCATCGCCATTATGGGCCTTCCCATTCACATTCCGGAAGACCCGGAACCAAAGGATATCCAGAAGCTCCTGGCATCGGTGAAGGGTCAGGATATTGAGGCCGTGGTACAGGTGATGACCCTGCGTTCCCTGCCCCAGGCCTGCTACAGCACAGACAATGACGGTCACTTCGGCATTGCCAGCACCTGCTACACCCACTTCACATCTCCTATCCGCCGTTATCCGGACCTCATGGTGCACCGTCTTATCCGGCAGGCTATTCATGATGAAATGACGAAACAGCAGCGGAAGCAGCAGACGGAGTTCCTGATTCGGGCAGCTGAACACTGCTCGGAAACGGAACAGAATGCCACGGAAACGGAACGGGATGTGGATGATCTGAAGATGACGGAATACATGGTGCCCTTCGTAGGAGAACCCTTCGATGGACATATTACCGGCATTACTCGGTTCGGTATTTTCGTAGGTCTTGATAACGGCGTGGAAGGACTGGTGCATGTGGACTCCATGGATGACGATGAATACGTGTACCAGGAAGATACCATGACCATGACCGGCCGATTCTCCGGCACCACCTACTCCATGGGCATGCCGGTGCGGGTGACGCTGGTGAAAGCGGATAAGGAAAGAAGGGAAGTGGATTTCGTCCTGGGAGAAATCCATTCGCCTCTGAATCTGGAGAAAAAGACAAGAACCTCTTCCCGCTCCAAGTCCCACTCCAGGAAGAAAGATAAGAAAGGAAGCGGCAAGTCCCGGGGCAAAAAAGGAGGAAAGAGGAAATAATCCCTTTCCTGCAGGAGGCTTTGTATGAAAAAAGAAAAAACGGCACCGCCGATAGCAGCTAACCGGCAGGCCTATCATAATTATTTTATCCACGACACCTATGAGTGCGGCATTGCCCTGACCGGTACGGAAGTAAAATCTATCCGCGCCGGCAGGGTGAATCTCAGGGACAGCTTTGCCAAAGTAGAACATGGGGAGGTCTTCCTGTGGAATGCCCATATCAGTCCCTACGAACAGGGAAACATCTTTAATCACAATCCCCTACGTACCAGAAAACTTCTTCTTCATAAGCAGGAAATCCGCAAGATTGAAATGAAGCTGAAAACAAAGGGGCTCACTCTGGTGCCTCTGAAAATGTATTTCAAGCACGGTAAAGTGAAAGTGGAAATCGGTACTGCTACCGGTAAGAAACTATATGACAAACGGCAGGACATGGCTGAAAAGGCGGCCAAAAGGGATCTGGACAGACGGATTAAGACCCAGAGGCTGGACTGAGACTGTCGGAAAAAGGTGCCTTTGGGAGAAAAAGGGGCCAATCATGGGGCAGATTGTGAAAGAGGTCCATAAGATTAAGATGATTGTTCTACTCTGGCATCGAAAGGCCATGTTACAGCTTCGCCCCGGGGTCCTTCATGGGAGTCGTTCTTCGTAGGGCTCTGTCATATGTATAAGACGGCTAAGAAGCTGTACCTTCCTAAGCCCTATGAACCCTTGTCAAATACTGGTATAATAAGAAGAATCAAATTGCAGGACTAAGATATAAGATCATAAGGAGAAAACATGGATAAAGACAAAAAGCCTTTTCATAAGGGAAACAGGAAGCCTTTTCGTAAGGATAGAAAAGGTACTGCCGGCGGACGGTTCAAACGGAAACTGAAACCGGGAGTGGAATTTGAAGACCGCCGGCTGGGTGTAGGCATTGTACGTAAGGTGACGGAAGATGGGATTACCGTGGCCTTTGGCGATGTGGAAAAGGTAATTCCCAGAAAGAAAAGGACCACGGCTCCGAGAGAAAGGAGGCCGGCGGCTTTGGGAAAACCTTTGGAAAAGAAGGTCTTTACCTTTGATGTGCAGCCTGGAGATAAAAAGCCTTTTTCCAAAGACCGGAAGGTAGAAAAACGGGAACCGGAAGTGGGGCTTGAAGTGGTCGATGAAACCCTGGGTAAAGGCGTGGTCAGCCGGATTACGGAAAGAGGAGTGTATGTGACCTACGAAGCGACTGGTGAACATGTCATGTATCCCCGGGGCCTGCCATCGAAGCTGCTGAAAAGCGCTTTCCCGGAAGTGAAAAAGGAAAAGAAAGCAGAACCTCACAAGGGAAAGGAAAGAACCTATAAGGTTCCGGAACAGGCAAAACCGGAGAAGAAAGAAAAAATCGTTCCCCACCGGGCTAAGGAAACCCACAGGGGCAATACCCGCTTTATTTCCCTGGGCGAAGGGACCCTGGTTATTTCTCCTCTCTATGGGGAAGGAATCATTATGGAAATCAGCAATGGACGAATGACCGTGAAGTTTACGGAAGTGGAAAAGGAATACACCTATCCTGCTGCCTTTGCTGCCGGTGAAATTGAAGTACTGGAAAAAGAAGATAAATAAAGAAAAGCCTGTGAAAAAATGTGCAATCATTTTTTCACAGGCTTTTTGGCTGCTGTTATTTATTTCTTTTCCATCTGTATATAGCTTTCGTCCCGCTTGAAGGGCCTGGTCATATCCATTTGGAATTTCGGAGATTTTCCCTCAACGCGGATGACAACATCATGGATGTTGGGAAATTCGGTGAGGGTGTCTACGGTCATGGCAATGAAAAGAGATTCGCCGGTGGAACCTTTGATATTATTCAGCTCTTTGCTGAAGTCCACGTAGGCGGTACCTTCCTTAATGGCAATGCTTTTCAGGGAAAGGCCGGCGGGAAGGAGGGGATATCTGGATTTTCTATCGGTTCTTATCATTTCCTCCATGGCTGTTTTGGCAGTACGGTCTTTGGACTTTACTTTCATGGAAACAGGAATGATTTTCGTGCCTTCATCATTGGCCTTGTAGTAGGTCAGTGATGCTTCCGATTCAGCGGGAAGAGGAGACTGAGAAGAAGCGGCCTGGGGGGAAAGGCTTGTGGCTGCCTGCTTTCCACTTTCCGGTGCACATCCGGCAAGGGCGATGGTTAAGGCGGAAGCGGCAAGCAGGGAGAAAATGATTTTTCTATTCATAGTCATGGCTCCTTAGGAAATGGCAGCAAAGTAGTTCACTAGTCCGTTGAAGAGGCTCTGGGCAATGCCCCGGGGACCCCAGGAAGAGGTGAGCATTTTGACGCGGTGGTCATTGGTGATGAATCCCATTTCCATGAGTACCGAAGGCATGGTGGTGTAGACATTCACGTAGAAATCATTGGATTTCACACCCCGGTCGGGGATGGAGAGGGAATTCATGGTGGCCTGGTGCATCATCTGGGCAAGCAGCAGGTCTTTGGAACTTTTAGCGTTGTAGTAGGCTGTGGTGCCGTCAACGGAAGAGTTGGAGAAGGAATCGATATGGATGGAAACGAAGGCGTCTGCATGGGCTTCATTGGCAATGTCGCAGCGGGCCTGCAGCTCCGGATCCGCATCGGCCCAGGGGCCGTACACATCTTTATCGGTGTCTCTGGTCATAACCACCTTGGCACCGGCAGAGGTGAGCATATCCCGCAGGGGGAGTGCGATGGAAAGGGTGATGTTCTTTTCATATACATCTTTGCCGCCGATATGGCCGATGGCACCTACATCAGTGCCGCCGTGACCCGGATCAATGCAGATGATTTTACCTTTTAGCACGCTTTTGGCATCGGAAGACACATTATAACTCTGCTTTTTATAGGAGGAAGCAGGGCTGGAAGAGGCAGCAGAGGAAGCCTTTTTTGTATAGGTCTGTTTGGCACCAATTACCGGGATATCCACTACCAGCCGGTGCGGTTTCTTCATTTTGGCATCGGGACGGAGGGCGAAAACACGGATATCATCGATTTTCTGGGGCTTGCTGAGGGCCACGTCCAGATAGGTATCGCCGTCTTTTTCAGAAAGAGTGGCAAAGTCAATGGCCCGGGGATCCATGTCATACTGGGAAGCCACGCTGCCCATGGAGGTCTTTTTCAGGACTACTTCGAAATTTTTCCCTGCATCATCAATGGCCGCTTCTGCATGGACAGCCTTGGAAAGATCCATGGCAATGCGGACAAAGGGAGGATTCCCGTCGTTACGGGAGGTCCAGCGGAGGGCCGTTACCTGGGCGTCTTTGGCCAGGGCGCCGGAAGCGGAGGGCAGCATAAGGATTGCTGCGAGAATAAGAAATAACCGGATTAACTTTTTTATCATTATACAGGTCCTTTCTGGAATCAGGCAGGAGTTTTATTTTCAGCTCCTGCGGTAGGGTCACCTTTTCAAGTAAATTTTATTATATCACTTTTTATGGTACTCTTTCTTCTTTTTATGGAAAGGATTGGATTTCTTATCAAAACAGAAATGATTTTAAACACAGAAAGGGCATATTGTATGATAAATTGTTATGATTGGTACTTTATTTCGACTTTTGATAGCCAAAGCATGTAAATCGTAGTAAAATAATCTATATTGCCTGATTAGGTGTGCTTTTTGAATTTGGATAAAGGGGAGTTTTAAGTGAAATTTTTATCAAGGGGCTGGAAAAAGACGGCGGCTGCTGCTGCCGCGCTGCTGCTTCTTTCTTCTTCCATGTTTGCACTCACCGGCTGTGCGCCGGGAGAAGCCAAAAGCGGGGCTTCTTCATCTGCCGCTGTGCAGGCTGAGGGTCAGCTGAAGCCGGGAACTGCCTATGTCAAGCGGGATCCCTCTGTTACCTACAGCGTGCCGGAAGGCGTTTCCGTGCTCATGTTCCATATGATTGGTGATATTCCGAACAACGCCGCCGTGGAGACGGAAGCAAACCTTCGCCTGCAGATGAACTATCTGAGAGATCACGGTTATCATCCCATTACCATGCAGGAACTCTATGACTATGTGACCAAAGGGGCTGCTCTTCCGGAAAAGCCGGTTTGCATCACTTTTGATGATGGCTATCTGGACAGTTATACCATTGTCTACCCCATGATGAAGGAATACGGTTTCCCCTGGACCCTTTTCCTCATTACCGATGATGTAGGCAAGCCCTATAACCGCATGACCTGGGATCAGCTGAAAGAAATGGCCGACAGCCATACGGTTACCATTGCCAACCATACGCTGTCTCACCCCAAGCTTCATAACCTGGCTACGGCCAAGGAAAAGGAGAAAGAAATCGTGGAAGCCAATGAGGCCTTGAAGTATCATCTTGGCATTGATAATGCCTGGCTGGCCTATCCATATGGCGACTATGATGACCAGGTGGTGGAAATCTGCAAGAAGGCAGGCATTAAAATGGCAGTTACTACCGACTCCGGCCGTGTCCATGTAGGAAGCTATCCCTATGAACTGAAACGGGTGTATATTGGTAATGATATTTCCCTGGCCCGTTTCTCTGAACGGCTGAACAAGGATAACTATACGCCGGTATAAGGAAATCCTGGCTTTGTTTTTTAGGAGCAAGAATGAAACGTATATTTCACAGCTTTATTTTCAAGTTTATTCTGATTACCCTGATTTTCTTCCTTGTTACTTCACCTATCGTGGTGCTCTTCGGACCCTTTGGTAATCTGAAACGGGCGGTGGTAGGGGCTATCATGCGTTCCCGTCATCCCCAGTACATTACCTGGCTTTATTCCCAGGATGAGCTGAACCAGATCCTTGGTGTGGTGAAAGCTACGGATACGCAGAAAATGTTCTCCTTCAAACCGCGGACTGATTCTACGCTGAATCTGAAGAAGATTGAAACATCCCGCTTCGTCGGCTACCTCCTGGAAATTCCCAACCCCACCAGGGTGGAAGTGGCTACGGCAGAGGACATCAATGAAAAAGGAGATACCACCAGCAACATTGCCAAGAAAAACAATGCGGTGGCTGCCATTAACGGCGGCGGCTTCTACGACCCCAACGGTACCGGCACCGGCCGTCTGCCCTATGGCTTCATTCTTCATAAAGGAAAGTATCTTCTGGGCCAGCAGGTAGATGACAGTGAAAAAGTGGATTTCGTCGGTATGACCAAAAGCGGAAACCTTATTGCCGGCAACTACAACAAGAAACAGCTCCGGGATATGGGAGCCATTGAAGGTCTTACCTTCGGGCCGCCCCTCATCATTAACGGGCAGAAAGTGATTAAAAGCGGCGACGGCGGCTGGGGCATTTCACCCCGTTCTGCCATCGGCCAGAAGAAAGACGGCACCATCCTCTTCCTCGTTATCGACGGACGGCAGCCGGGATACAGCATCGGTGCTACCCTGGTGGATTCCCAGAATATTCTGTATGAAAATGGTGCTTATATTGCAGCCAACCTGGACGGAGGCTCCTCCACCACCCTGTACTATAACGGCAAGGTAGTGAACAAGCCTGCCGACCTTCTGGGCGAGCGTATGATTCCTACCGCATTTATTGTGAAATAAGGAGGACAGGGTGAATAAGAAATTTGCTCAGCTGGCAGTATGCTTTATCCTTGGTATAGGCATCCAGGCCGGCGCCTATCTCTACATGGACCGCGTCCTCTTTGCTCCTCTTTCCAGCGGCGATTATGATATGTCCGACGTAAAGGACAAAATGGCGGAAGCTGCGGAAAAGGAAGGGAAAAAACTTTTTGCTAAAGTCAGTGTCAAGGGGAAGGCCTACTATTCCCACGACTATAAGTACATGGCTGATGTAACTGGTGATTCCGTCACCATTTACAAGGCTGACGATCTGGGAAATCCCCAGAACGTGGATCTTAAGAACCAGGGAGTATCCTTCTTTGAATGGATGCCCGATCGAAACCTGGCTCTCATGGCTCTTTATCCTGCTCACTGGAAGGGCGGCCGCTGGGACGTAACCTTGGCCCGCTATAATCCTGATGGCACTACCCATGAATCGGATGCTCCCATCAGGGATCTTCCAAGAAATTCTAAAATCGTTGACGTAGCCTATTCTACTGCCACCAATGCGGTGTATATGAAAATGGAAGTAGGGAAGGGGCTTTACCGTATTTACCGGACCGATGCCAATTATGATACCAGGCGTATCTACATCCAGACCTCACATATCGGAAAGATTGCCGTATACTACGACAAGGACCGCCTTTTCTACGATGACAGGCAGAAGGGCATCCTCTATACCTTCAATGGGGATGACAGCTCCTGGAGAGTCATTTCTCCACCTGGTGCCTTCCGTCTGGTGGGTGTGGATGAGGACAAGACCATTTATGCCGTCAAGATTAATACGAAAGGTGATGTGACAGCCTACTATACAGGAAAGCTGGGCGTAGGATTCAAGGAAGTGAAAGCCCTGGATTCGCCGGTAGAATTCAACTCCGTTACCATGCATATGATTAAAGAAGCTGCCGCTCAGGCAGGTAAATAAAGGCACAGCCTTCGGGCTGTGTTTTTTATGTGGAAAATAGCTTATGAAAAGGGGCAGTTTTTTTAGCTGGACATGGAGCCGGTACCAGAGGCTTTAGAAAAGAGCGGGGCAATGAGCCGGGGTGGAGTAAAACAATGAAAAACAGGGTGTCAGAATGCCCATGAAATGGTATAATATGTCAGATATGGGGAAGCGCCGGCTCTGTGCCGCGACGGCTTCCTGCAGGTGAATAGAGGAAGGGAGATCATGAATGGACGAGAAAGAAGAAGTCTACACAGCTGATGACCGACTGATTGTGGCACTGGATGTGGATTCTTTCGACAAAATGAAAGAACTGGTAGACGAACTGGGAGATCTGGTTTCTTATTATAAGGTAGGAATGGAGCTGTATTACAGCGCAGGCAGCGAAACCATCCATTACCTGAAGGAACATGGGAAGAAAGTGTTCCTGGACCTGAAGCTTCATGATATTCCCAATACCGTAGGCCACAGCGTGGCTTCCGTTACCCGTCTGGGAGTAAACCTGATTACAGTCCATGCCGGCGGCGGCAGGGCTATGATGCAGGCAGCTGCCAGATATGCAAAAATAACGGCAGATGAACTGGGAGTAGAACGTCCGAAGATTCTGGCAGTGACTGTACTCACCAGCTTTGACGACCAGGGCTGGCAGGAAGTGGGCGGTCATCTTCCTATTCAGGACCACGTACTGGAACTGGCCCAGCTGGCCAAAGATTCCGGTGTGGACGGCGTAGTGGCATCGCCTAGAGAAGCTTCATCCATCCGCAAAATGGCAGGGAATGATTTCCTTATCGTCACCCCGGGCATCCGCCCTTCTTTTGCCCAGACTGATGACCAGAAGCGCATTGCCACTCCATCGGAAGCTTTCAAAGACGGGTCTTCAATGCTTGTTATCGGCCGGCCTATTACCCAGGCCATTGATCCCTGCGCAGCAGCCCGTTTGATTTTAAAGGAAATTAAGGAGAATGCATGATGAACGAAAAAGAAGTTGAATCTTTACTGAAAGAAACCAAAGCCATTCTGGAAGGTCATTTCCTTCTCACCAGCGGCCTTCACAGCCCTCTGTATGTTGAAAAATTCAACGTTCTCCAGCATCCGGAATACACGGAAAAGCTGTGCCAGGAATTTGCCAACCACTTCAAGGGCATGGGCATTGAAACGGTTATCGGACCGGCTACCGGCGGCATTATCCTTTCCCAGGTGACTGCCCGCCTTCTGGGGGTTCGTTCCATTTTCACCGAAAGAGAAAACGGTAAAATGACTCTTCGCCGCGGTTTCAAAATTGCGCCTGGTGAAAAGGTGCTCATCGTAGAAGATATTGTCACCACCGGCGGCTCCATTAAAGAAGTAGTGGACGTGGTGAACAAGGCGAAAGGCGACATCGTAGGTATCGGCCTCTTCGTAGACCGTTCCGGCGGCAAGGCAGACTTCGGTGTTCCTAAAGAAAAGGTATATCCTCTTCTTCACCTCACCGTTCCTACCTACAAACCGGAAGAATGTCCCCTGTGCAAGGCCGGCGTGCCTATTACAGAACGAGGCAGCCATCATCTGAAATAATGGGAATGAGATTTTGACATAAAAAAAGCTGTAGAGCCATTTGGCTTTACAGCTTTTTTGCTGGTACAGCTGGACCGTGGATGCAGGAAGGAAAGCCGTAACGCCGGCATACCTGCTGCTCCACAGGAAAATACCACAAACTGAAGCGGCCCGTCCGTTGTCAGACGGGAGAAACCGTTGGTGCCGTAAGGGCGCAGATCCCTTACGCCTTTGCTGTTCCTTCTACCAGTTCTGTGAATAAATCATGAACCGTGGTTATTTGATTGATTTTCCACGCATTGGCACCGCAGAAGACAAGACCGTGGTCCACATCTCCTCTGACAGCGCGGATGAGGGCCTGGGTAATGCAGTAGGGGGTGGTGCTGGGATCGCAGGTCTTCAGGCAGTGGAAGCAGTTGGTTACAGGAATCCTTCCCTGACGGACGGCACGGACAAAAGGATTGAGCAGGGCGCGGCCCGGCATGTGGACAGGACTCTGCACAATGGTAACATCAGAGGGTTTTGCCTTGACATACATATTCTTGAAGGCCTCCGCTGCATCGCATTCTTTCGTAGCTACGAAACGGGTGGCCATCTGAACGCCGGACAGGCCCAGGGACAGGTAGTGTTCAATATCTTTTTTATCAAAAATACCGCCGCCGAAGACAACGGGGATTTTCTTATTGAATTTTTCTTCAAATTCCTTTACCACGCCAAGAATTTCCATAATCTCCTTTTCATAGCCGTCACTTTCATGCATTTTTACCTGTTCTCTGGTGTAGCCCAGATGGCCGCCGGCCTTGGGGCCTTCAATGACGACCAGGTCTGCCGTGCGGTTATGATGTTTGGCCCACAGCTTCAGAATGACCCGGGCGGCTTTCGGGGAGCCGATGATAGGCGCAATTTTTGTATTGGTGCCTTCTACACAAACCGGAAGGTCCGCCGGCAGGCCGGCGCCGGAAAAGATAATGTCGGCGCCGCTTTCAGCGGCCGTGCGGGCGTAGTCTTCATAGTGCTGACCCCGCCACATGATATTGATGCCGATAATGCCGTTTTTGGCTTTTTCGCGGGCTTTATGAATCTGCTCCTTTAAAGCGCGGATATTGGCTTTAACGGTGTTGGTACGGAAATCGGGTTCGTTGAATCCTACCTGGGCAGCGGAAATGACACCAATGCCGCCTTCCCTGGCCACGGCTCCTGCCAGTCCGGAAAGGCTGACGCCAATGCCCATACCTCCCTGGATGATGGGAATATTGGCAGTTAAGTCACCGATGTGAAGCTTTGGTAATTTCATATTATCACTCCTGGATAGTTTTAAAAATATAATACGAAAGAAATCAAACGTTTGACAAATGTGCAAACGTATAGTATCCTGTATTTACTGTAGTTTATTCCATATTCGAAGATAAGTCAATGAGAATTTTATGGAATATCTGCTCATAAAATCATACAATCACTACTTAAGGTATAAATTTTGAATTCCCGGTTATCTGTGTACTTCATTTCTTCTTTTTTATTTCTTATCTGGTGATAGCAGTAAGGAATAGAATATGCCGTTTCTATGGGGTAAAGAAAGGATTTATTTTTGGTTTATCACTGGAGATGGCAGGGAAACCGCAGAAAAAGGAAGCTGACTTTTCCGAAAACTTCAATTTCCTGATGCACCACTTGCATGGTTGTGGTATAGTATTATCAGCAGGTGATAAAAATGATGGAAAAACGGAAGATGGATAAAAACAAAAGACGAGAGGCCATACAGAATTTACTTCGCCAAAATCCATGTCTGACAGATGGAGATCTGGCAGAACGTTTTTCTGTGTCTGTGGCAACCATTCGTCTGGATCGGCAGACTCTGGGAATTCCTCAAATGCGGGAGCGCATGGAACAGCTGGTATCGTCCCAGCCTTCTGAATCCCATGAGGGAGTCAGGGTACTGGATCTGGATATCGGTCAGAAAGGGGTAGGCCTCTTGAAGACTACAGAAGAAATGGCTGACAGTGCAGGCATGGTTTCTGCTGAAAAGCTCTACGGGGCGGCTGCAGGCTTTGCGGAATCCCTGGCAGGGGTACCCTTTGCTTCCACTCAGGTAGGAAATATCAAGTATAAGATTCCCGTGGTGCCCGGAACGATTCTCATCGTAAAGGGCCGTATCGTGCTCATGCGAGGGAATAAAAAACATATATATATCAGTTTCTTCCGCGGTGATGAGGAAGTATACCGGGCTAAGTTTATTATGGAAATTTTGACTGAGACGGAGGCGTCCCATGGATAAAATAGCAGTTGACGCTATGGGCGGTGATTTCGCACCGCTGGAAATCGTACTTGGAGCTATAGAAGCAGTGCGGGAATATCATATTCCTGTGGTGCTGGTGGGCGATGAAGAGCGGATTCGTGATATCTTAAAGAAACATCATGAGGAAAATAATCCGTTGATTGAGGTACATCATGCCTCTCAGGTCATCGAAATGGGAGAACATCCCGGCATGGCCTACCGCAAGAAGAAGGATGCTTCCGTGTCTGTAGGCGCCAGGCTGGTGAAAAACGGGGAATGCGGAGCCCTGGTGGCACCAGGATCCACGGGGGCTGCTGTGACAGCCGGCCTTCTGGGTATCGGACGGATTAAGGGCATTGAGCGCCCCGCCATCCTGACACCGATCCCCAATGAAAAAGGGGGGTATACCTATCTTATCGATTCCGGCGCCAGCGCCCAGCCTAAAGTGGAAACTTATGTGCAGAATGCTCTTCTGGGTTATATTTATGCCCAAAAGGTGGCAGGCATCGCTCATCCTAAAATCGGCCTTCTGAACATCGGTGAAGAAAGCGTAAAGGGCAGCCCTCTGGTGGCGGAAGCCAATCAGGTCCTTTCATCGCAGAAAGTGATTCCCTTTGCAGGCAACGCCGAAGGTCGGGATGTGATGACCGGCGAATTTGATGTCATCGTAACCGACGGCTTTACAGGCAATGTGGTTCTGAAATTCGGAGAAGGGGCAGGAAAACTGGTGGCAGCCCTTTTGAAGGATGCTGTGATGAAAGGGGGGCTTCGCGCCAAGCTGGGCGGACTCCTTCTTAAACCGGCTTTGAAGAAATACATGGCTAAGCGCCTTGATTATTCTGAGTACGGCGGCGCGCCTCTTCTGGGAATCAGAGGGGCACTCCTTATCTGCCACGGCGCGTCCAAAGCCAGGGCTATTAAAAATGCCATCCGTATGGCCAGAGATGTGTGCAGCGAAAGGCTGGACGAAGTGGTAGCAGAAACACTTTCAAAGATGAATTTGAAAGAACAGGAATAAAATGCAGGGAAGCACCGATTCACAGAGTCGGATTTCATAAGTGCTTCCCGGGGCAGCATCCTGTAGAAATCAGTGCTTTACACATTACATAAAAGGAACGGAAAGCACTGCGAATCATTTGTGTTTATCCTGTATCCTTATTAGGGAAGGACTTTTGATTATGGAAAATACACGTTTTGCCGGTATTTTGGGCACCGGTCACTATGCGCCGGAGAAGATACTGACAAATGCAGATCTGGAAAAAATGGTGGATACATCAGATGAATGGATCCGTACGAGAACCGGCATAGAAACAAGGCATATTGCGGCACAATCGGAAAATACGTCGGACCTCTGTGTTCATGCGGCAAAGCAGGCCATGGAAGCGGCCGGTGTCACGGTGGATGATATTGATTTCATTCTGGTGGCTACAGCATCTCCTGACTATGTAGTGCCTTCTACGGCCTGCCTGGTACAGGATAAACTGGGCTGCACCCATGCCGGTGCCATGGATATTTCCGCCGGATGCTCCGGCTATATCTATGCTGTGGCTGTAGCATCCAACATGGTAAAGGCAGGCATGTACAAACATATCCTTGTGATCGGTGCAGAAATTCTGTCCCGTCTGGTAAACTGGCATGACCGTTCCACCTGTATCCTTTTTGGTGATGGCGCAGGGGCAGCGGTCATCGGGGAAACGGAAGAGGGCTATGGCCTTCTGGCATCGGACCTTGGTTCTGACGGCAGTCTGGGCAAGATTCTTGATATCCCTGCCAGCGGCGTGGCAGAACCGGTGACTCACCGTGCCATCGATTCCGGCCGTATTTATATTCATATGGAAGGACCGGAGGTATTCAAGGCAGCGGTACGTCATATGGGCGCCACTACCTTGAAAACGCTGGAAAAGGCGGGAGTAGAAAAGGACGATATTGATATGTTCATTGCCCATCAGGCAAACAACCGCATTATTCAGGCCATTGCCAAGCGGCTTCAGGTGCCGGCAGACCATATGTGGGTAAACGTGGATCGTTTCGGCAACACCTCTGCCGCTTCCGTAGGCATTGCTCTGGATGAGGCCGTGCGGGCAGGTAAGGTGAAACACGGTGATATCGTGGTTCTTACCGGATTCGGTGCCGGACTCACCTGGGGCTGCGATGTTATGCGGTGGATGTAAGTTCCAAGGCATTCCGCTTTCCCGTGACTCAGAATACAGGGAAAAGCCTTTCCCATAAGTTTATTCCAAAGAATTCATAATGTTACCATATATTACTATTACATTACGCCATGAGGTGATACGATGAAAACAGCATTTCTTTTTCCGGGACAGGGTTCCCAGAAGGTAGGCATGGTTCACGATCTTTACGAAAATTTTGATTCCGTAAAGCATCTGGTAGAAGAAGCAGATGATACGCTGGGATTTTCTATTTCCAAAATGATGTTTGAAGGTCCGGACTCCGAGCTGATGAAGACAGAATTTACCCAGCCTGCCATTTTGACTGCCAGTGTAGCTGTATGGCAGGTGCTGAAGGAAAAAGGCGTGGAGCCAGCTGTTGCTGCAGGCCACAGCCTTGGTGAATATTCCGCTCTGGTAGCGGCTGGCGCCATTTCCTTTGCAGACGCTGTAAAGACGGTACATCTCCGCGGCCGTTTCATGCAGGAAGCAGTGCCTCTGGGAGAAGGGGGAATGGCTGCTATTATCGGGCTTACTCCTGATAAGATTGTGGAAGTGTGCCAGTCTGTTTCCACCGATGATGCACCTGTGCAGGCAGTTAATTTCAACTGCCCTGGACAGGTGGTGATTGCCGGTGCCACAAAAGGAGTTGAAAAAGCCTGCGAAGCTCTGAAGGCAGCAGGTGCCCGCCGTGCGATCATGCTTCATGTGAGTGCTCCCTTCCATTCCACCCTCATGGAACCGGCAGCCGCCAGACTGAAGGAAGTTCTTGATACCATTGAAATCCATGATACGAAGATTCCGGTGGTGGCCAATGTAAATGCCAAAGAAGAAACAAAGGCCGATGAAATCCGGCAGAACCTGGTGGACCAGGCTGCACATCCGGTACACTGGGAAGAATCCATTCGTCATATGATTGCCGGCGGCGTGGACTACACGGTCGAAGCCGGCCCGGGCACTGTTCTTTCCGGATTTATGAGAAAGATTGACCGCAAGATTCCTTCCGTTCATGCAGAAGATACAGCAACAGTTGAAGAAGTGGTCAAAGCTCTGAAGGGAGAATAATCCATGGAAAACATTGAAAAAACAGCACTGGTCACCGGTGCGTCCAGAGGTATTGGCCGGGCTATCGCCCTGGCTCTGGCATCCAAAGGTTTTGCAGTGGCCCTGAACTATGCGGGAAGCCATGATGCAGCCGAAGCGGTAAAGAAAGAAATCGAAGACGCCGGCGGCAAAGCTTTTACTGTACAGGGAGATGTGTCTAAAAGTGAAGATGTGGACCGCATTTTCAAAACCGTAAAAGATGAGTTCGGCGGCCTGGATGTACTGGTAAACAATGCAGGCATTAACAGGGATGCCCTTCTTATCCGCATGAAGGAATCCAACTGGGATGACGTGATTGCTACGGACCTGAAGAGTGATTTTCTCACCACTAAGGCAGCTGCTGCCATGATGATGAGGAAGAGAAAAGGCTCCATCATTAATATTTCTTCTGTAGTAGGCATTATGGGCAATATCGGTCAGGTCAACTACGCGGCAGCCAAGGCAGGGGTGATTGGTCTTACCAAGGCCTGCGCTAAAGAAATGGCTGCCCGGAATATCCGAGTCAATGCGGTGGCTCCCGGCTTTATTGAAACAGCTATGACCGATGGCATTCCTGAAAAAATCAGGGAAGGCATGATTGCATCCATCCCCATGGGACGGATGGGCCAGCCCGAGGACATTGCCAGGGCTGTGTGCTTCCTGGCTTCCGATGATGCGTCCTACATCACCGGCCAGGTACTGGTGGTAGACGGCGGTCTTGTAATGTAATCTGACTTGGGGAATTGCCACCGGTTGGAAGAAATCCTGCTAAATAAGCAGTTTATTACGGAAAACAGGTGACAAGCTCCTGTGGTTGTAATATAATCAGAAAGGTACATTTCTCAATGAAAGGTGGTGAAATTATAATGAGCACTTTTGACAGAGTAAAGAAAATCGTTGTTGACCAGCTGGGTGTAAACGAAGCTGATGTAACCATCGATTCTACTTTCATTGACGACCTGGGCGCTGATTCCCTCGATATCGTTGAACTGATCATGGCATTTGAAGAAGAATTCGACATTGAAATTCCGGATGATGCTGCTGAAAAGATTAAAACTGTAAAGAACGCTGTAGACTACATCGACAGCCAGATTCAGTAATCAGAAAGTTATAGTCATAATGGGGCCGGGGAAGCTGTTTCCCCGGCAAACCAGTATGATGGGGGAAAATGCCTCAAAAAAGCGGATTACCGGTCCGTTGTTATCCGTTTTTTTGAGGTCTTATCCTTTCACGAAGATATTCGGAATTTTTTATTGCGAGGTGCTCCTTAATGGAAAAAAGAAGAGTCGTTATAACAGGTATGGGCGTAGTTTCTCCCGTAGGTATCGGTACAGAAGAATTCTGGAATGCGCTGATGGCCGGCAAATCCGGTATTGGCCCGATTACAGAATTTGATCCGGAAGGATTCCCTGTGCGCATTGCCGGCGAAGTCAAGGACTTTGATGCTGTGAAATATGTGGGAGACAGAAAAGCCGTCCGCCATATGGACCGGAATGTGCAGTTTGCAGTGGCAGCTGCCAAAATGGCAGTGGAAGATGCCAAACTGGACATGAGCGTTGAAAACCCTGACCGTGTAGGTACCATTATTGGTACCGGCATCGGCGGCATCAATACCATGGAAGAGACAGTCCATCGCATTGACACCAGAGGACCAGCCAAGGTGAATCCCTTTGCTGTTCCCATGATGATTGCCAATATGGCTGCCGGCCAGGTTTCCATCAACTTCGGTCTTATGGGACCGGTACTGGCTGATGTGACTGCCTGCGCTTCCGGAAATAATGCCATCGGCCGCGCTACCAGAACCATCCAGTACGGCGATGCGGATGTCATGTTCGCCGGCGGTACCGAAGCTGCTGTAGCCAAGACCCCTATGGCAGGATTTGCTGCCATGAAAGCCCTTTCCTCCAGGGAATGCCCGCCGGAAGAAGCGTCCTGCCCCTTTGACGTAAGAAGAGACGGCTTTGTCCTTGGCGAAGGCAGCGGCGTGCTCATTCTGGAAGAACTGGAACACGCAAAGAAGAGAGGCGCCCATATTTATGCAGAAGTCATCGGTTACGGCTCCAACGGCGATGCTTATCACATTACCGCTCCCCGTCCCGGCGGAGAACTGGCAGCCCGCTGCATGAAGAAAGCCATTGATGATGCAGGTATTTCTCCCGATGATATTGATTACATCAATGCTCATGGCACATCTACCGGCCTGAACGATAAAAACGAGACCAAGGCCATTAAAGACGTTCTTGGCAAACATGCCTACGACGTAGTGATTAACTCTACCAAATCCATGACCGGCCATCTTTTGGGGGCTGCCGGTGCCATTGAAGCCATCGTCTGCGTTCTGTCCATCGAACATAATAAAGTTCACCAGACACTGAACCTGAAGACCCCGGATCCGGAATGCGACCTGGACTATGTACCGGAAGGACCGAGAGACGTCAAGGTGGACGTGACCATGTCCAATGCTTTCGGCTTCGGCGGACATAACGCAGTTGTTGTTATGAGGCGCTATGAAGAATGAGCCATGCAGAAACAAGGCGTAAAGAACGTCTTGAAGAAGTAAGGAAATTCGCAGAAGACAACAACATTCCCGTGCAGAATATCCAGCTTCTGAATACAGCTCTCACCCATACCTCCTATGCCAATGAGCATAAGGGAGAGGTGATTCATGACAATGAAAGACTGGAATTTCTGGGAGATGCGGTGCTGGACCTGGTGGTGGGGGAATACCTCTTCCTTCGTTTCCCTACCTGGCCGGAAGGAAATCTGACCCGTGCCAAAGCCAGTGCCGTGTGCAAACCGGCCTGCGCTGAATGCGCCGCCAAATTTCATATCGGCGACTACATGCGTCTAGGCAGGGGAGAGGAAATGTCCGGCGGCCGTACCAGGGTTTCCATCCTGGGCGATGCCTTCGAAGCAGTCATCGGTGCCATTTATCTGGACAACAACTACGAAGTGGCAGCCCGCTTCATCCTGGGCCATCTGAAGAAATACCTGGACCTCATCGATGAAGGCAACTATGACCATGATTACAAAACGGACCTGCAGGAACTGGTGCAGAAACACAAAGAGGCAGATATCCGCTATGAAGTGGTCCGTGACGAAGGCCCGGATCACGACAAGACCATCTGGATGAAGATTACCATTAACGGTAAAGACTTCGGCACCGGTATGGGAAAAAATAAAAAAGAAGCAGCCCAGAAAGCGGCCAGAGAAGCAATCAGCCGCCTGCAGAAAGGCGCACAGATATAAGAAATGCAAAAGCACCGGAACCTTCATGGGGCGGTGCTTTTCTGATGGCAGGGGAAAAGTCTTCTGCCCGGCATGACACAGGTGCTGCCCATAGGACAGGAAACGATCTTCAAGGTTCTAGACCTGTCAAAAGGGGCGAAATTTCTTGCCTGTCATGTTATAATTGAAAATAGAAATATATCGATTATGAAACTGTTCATTTTGAATAGTTTCATTTTTCTTTACCCTATAAGGGAAACGCCGATTCCATGACAGTGAATGAATCGGTGCTTCTCCGGAATAGATGAAAGAGGAAGTTTATGGATAGAAGCAGGATTCAGAGACAGTACATGGAACCGATGATTCCTTTTAAGCTGAAGGCGCCTTTCCAGCCCACCGGAGACCAGCCGAAAGCAGTGAAGTCGCTGGTACAGGGGCTGAATGAGGGACAGTGGGCCCAGGTCCTTCTGGGGGCCACCGGTACGGGTAAAACATTTACCATGGCCAAGGTCATTGAAGAGGTACAGCGGCCTACCCTGATTATTTCACCTAACAAAACCCTGGCGGCACAGACAGCCAGTGAGTTCAAGGATTTCTTTCCGGACAACGCGGTGTACTATTTCGTCAGCTATTACGATTACTACCAGCCCGAGTCCTATGTACCCCAGACGGATACTTATATAGAAAAGGATTCATCCAGGAACGAGGAAATCGACCGGCTGCGCCATTCTGCTACCATGGCCCTCTTTGAACGGAAGGATGTCATTGTCGTAGCCTCTGTGTCCTGCATCTATGGCTTGGGGGACCCGGAGGACTACAGTACCATGGGCCTGTCCCTCCGGCCGGGAGAGGAAATCGATAGGGACAAGATTATTGAAAAACTGGTGAATATGCAGTACATGCGGAATGATATGAATTTCACCAGAGACACTTTCCGGGTGCGGGGAGATACGATTGATGTATTTCCGGCTTCGGAAAATAATGTGGCTGTTCGGATCGAAATGTTTGGGGACGAAGTGGATTCCCTTACGGAATTCGATGTGCTTACGGGAGAAACAGTGGCAGAGAGGAACCATATCGGTATTTTCCCGGCGTCCCACTATGTCACCAGTTCTGATAAGCTGAAAAAAGCCATCGGTTCCATCGAACAGGAACTGGACGGCAGGCTGAAGGAGCTTCGGGACCAGGGAAAGCTCTTGGAAGCCCAGCGGCTGGAACAGCGGACTAACTACGACCTGGAAATGATGCAGGAAGTGGGGTACTGCTCCGGCATCGAAAACTATTCCCGCCACATGTCAAGCAGGAAGCCCGGAGAGCCTCCTTACACTCTTCTTGACTATTTCCCCGATGATTTTCTGATTATGATTGATGAATCCCATGTGACAGTGCCCCAGCTCCGGGCCATGTACAACGGCGACCAGTCCAGAAAGCGCACGCTGGTAGACTACGGTTTCCGCCTGCCCAGCGCCCTGGATAACAGGCCTCTGACCTTTGATGAATTCACGGAGCGGATTAACCAGATTATTTACGTATCCGCTACGCCGGGACCCTATGAAATGGGGGTACAGACAAACCTGGCGGAGCAGATTATCCGTCCTACCGGTCTTTTGGATCCCAGTATCGAAGTGCGTCCCATTGAAGGACAGATGGATGACCTTCTGGGAGAAATCCACAAACGGGAGGATGCCCATGAAAGGGTGCTTATTACAACCCTTACCAAGAAAATGGCGGAAGATCTTACCGATTTCCTCATGGAAGCAGGGGTGAAGGTGCGGTATCTCCACTCCGATGTGGCCACCATCGAAAGGGCGGAAATCATTCGTGATCTTCGGGCCGGCGTCTTCGATGTACTGGTGGGCATCAATCTTCTTCGCGAAGGGCTTGATATGCCGGAAGTATCACTGGTAGCCATTCTGGATGCAGATAAGGAAGGATTCCTACGCTCTGAAACATCCATGATCCAGGTTATTGGCCGGGCCGCCAGAAATGAACACGGTCATGTCATCATGTATGCCGACAGGGTGACAAAATCCATGAAATATGCCATTGATGAAACCAACCGCCGCCGCCGGATTCAGGAAGCCTACAACAAGGAACACCACATTACGCCCCATACAGTGCAGAAACGGGTGAAAGACCTTATTGACCTTACGAAGATTGAGGAAAAAACGGGAGACTATGGCAAGAAACCGGCAGGAAAAGAAGAAATGTCTGACGAAGAGCTGTATATGCAGATGCAGCAGACGGAAAAGGATATGAAACGGGCTGCCAAATCCCTGGAATTTGAAGAAGCTGCCATGTGGCGGGACCAGCTGGCCAAGCTGCGCCAGATGTGGACTGATCGTTACGGCTCCCGGGCCGACGCCGCTCTGAAAAGGGTGAGCGCCGGAAAAAAGAGAATCAACAGACCTATGAAAAAGAGAATATAAGAGAAGCCTTTTCATCGTTCAGGGCTTATGCTTTCAGGGCAGCAGTCATTCATAGAGATCTCCATGTATAAGAATCCCCAAACACTGCTGCCTTACAGGACTTTTCAAACAGGTCATGGTTAAAAATTTTGAGATTTGAAAGACTCCTTCTCTTCACTTTTCAAAACAGGATTACCTGTATCTATAGATTTATTTTCAACCCATGGCATGCTCTCTGTCATGCCATACAGAAAGGAATAGAATGGAAAAAGGAATTGTCATTCACGGGGCCAGGCAGAATAATCTGAAGAACATCGACCTCACCCTGCCTCGTAATAAACTTATCGTGTTCACAGGACTTTCCGGCTCGGGAAAGTCATCTCTTGCCTTTGATACGATTTATGCGGAAGGGCAGAGAAAGTATGTGGAGTCCCTGTCTGCCTATGCCCGCCAGTTTTTAGGACAGATGAACAAGCCGGATGTGGACAAGATATCCGGCCTTTCGCCGGCCATTTCCATTGACCAGAAATCCACCAGCCATAATCCCCGGTCCACTGTGGGCACAGTGACGGAAATCCATGATTATCTCCGCATGCTCTTTGCCCATGCCAGCCGGGCTTTCTGCCCTCACTGCGGCAGACCCATTCAGAGGCAGACCGTAGATCAGATTGTAGATGCCCTCACAGCTCTGGGAGACAGGACGAAGCTCATGATTCTGGGCCCTGTGGCTGTACAGAAGAAGGGAACCCACAAGAAGCTTCTGGAAGAACTCCGGAAGGAAGGGTATGTGCGCGTCCGGGTGGACGGGCAGGTGCTTTCTCTTTCCGATGAAATCGAACTGGAGAAGAATAAGAAGCATACCGTTGAAGTGGTGGTGGACCGCATCATTATTAAGGATGGCATTGTGCGCCGCCTCACGGACTCTGTGGAAGAAGCGCTGAAGCTGGGAGACGGCCTCATGGTGGGAGCGGTGCCGGGAGGGAAGGATTACCTCTTCAGCACCCACTTTGCCTGCCCGGACTGCGGCATTTCTCTGCCTAAACCGGAACCCCGCATCTTTTCTTTCAACAATCCCTTCGGTGCATGTCCTGCCTGCATGGGGCTGGGTTCTTCTCTGGAAGCAGATTTCAAACGAATTCTGCCGGACCATAAGCAGACCTTCCGTCTCGGGGCTATCCGCCCCTTTCCTTACAACAGGGAAAGCTGGCTTTATAAGCAGCTGGACGCCTTTTTGAAATCCTATGATCTCACCATGGATGCCTGCTTTGATGACCTTCCTCCCAAAGGACAGGAGGAATTCAAGTACGGTGGGAGAGAAATGCTCACATTTTCCTATACCAACCAGGATGGAGAAACAAAGACGTACCAGCGGCAGTTTGAAGGTCTTGTACCCATGACAAAGAGAAGGTACGAAGAGGCCTGGACAGAAAAGATGAAGGAATCCCTGTCTAACTACCTCATCGAGAAGCCCTGCCCTGTGTGTCATGGCGCCCGTCTCCGTCCGGAAAGCCTGGCCTTCCGGGTGGGCGGTAAGAATATTGCAGAAATATCCGATATGCCCGTTTCCGAGCTCCTCCCCTTTTTGGAAAAGCTGGAACTGACAGATAAGGAAAAAATCATTGCAGACCAGATTCTTCGGGAAGTGAAAAGCCGTCTCACCTTCCTTTCCAATGTGGGCCTGGAATACCTGACCCTGTCCAGGGGAGCGTCTACCCTTTCCGGCGGTGAAGCCCAGCGCATCCGTCTGGCCACCCAGATCGGTTCCGGTCTGGTGGGGGTGCTTTATATTCTGGATGAACCCTCCATCGGCCTCCACCAGCGGGACAACGACAAACTTCTTGCCACACTGAAAGGAATGCGGGATCTGGGAAATACACTTATTGTGGTGGAACACGATGAAGACACTATCCGCTCTGCTGACTGGGTCGTGGACATCGGACCCGGTGCCGGTGAAAACGGCGGATATGTGGTGGCGGAAGGGACGCCGGAGGATATTAAGAAATCAAAGAAATCCATTACCGGCGCCTACCTTCGGGGCGAAAAATATATTCCTCTGCCGGAACACAGAAGAAAAGGGAATGGCCTGTTCCTTACCATCAAGGGCGCGTCAGAGCATAACCTGAAGCACATTAATGTTTCCTTCCCTCTGGGAGCTTTCACTGTGGTTACCGGTGAGTCTGGCTCCGGCAAGAGTACCCTGGTGAATGAAATCCTTTATCAGGGCCTGTCCAATATCAAGAACCATACCTCCTATGCCGAAGGACAGTACGATACCATGGAAGGGGCGGAATATGTGGATAAGATTATCGACATTGACCAGCAGCCCATCGGCCGCACGCCAAGATCAAATCCCGCCACCTATACCGGTGTTTTCAATGATATCCGGGAGCTTTTCAGCCAGACTTCGGAAGCCAAAATGAGGGGATATAAGCCGGGACGATTCAGCTTCAACATCAAAGGCGGCCGCTGCGAGGCCTGCCACGGCGATGGCATTATTAAAA
This sequence comes from Dialister succinatiphilus YIT 11850, assembly GCF_000242435.1. Classification (GTDB taxonomy): domain Bacteria; phylum Bacillota; class Negativicutes; order Veillonellales; family Dialisteraceae; genus Dialister; species Dialister succinatiphilus. Next base: position 400,167 of record NZ_JH591187.1, read on the forward strand.
TTGAAATGCAGTTTCTTTCTGATGTATACGTGCCCTGCGAAGTATGCCATGGTGCCCGGTACAACAGGGAGACCCTGGAAGTCCGGTATAAGGGAAAGAATATTTCCGATGTACTGAACATGACGGTGGACGAAGCGGTACCATTTTTTGAAAATCATCCACGCATTTTGAGAAAACTGGAAACCCTGCAGGAAGTGGGGCTGGGCTACATCCATCTGGGACAGCCGGCCACTACTATGTCCGGCGGCGAGGCCCAGCGTGTGAAACTGGCTACGGAACTAATGAGGAGAGGCACAGGAGATACCCTCTATATCCTGGATGAACCTACCACAGGCCTCCATACCGAAGATATCAGGAAACTGCTCATTGTGCTGCAGAAGCTGGTGGATCAGGGAAATACGGTGGTGGTCATCGAACATAACCTGGATGTGGTGAAAGTAGCGGACTACATCATCGATCTGGGCCCTGAAGGCGGCGATAAGGGCGGTGAAGTGGTGGCCTGCGGCACACCGGAGGACATCTGCCGGGTGAAACGGTCCTACACCGGTCAATACCTGCTTCCAGTGATGGAAAGAACCAGGGAAGTGATGAAAGACCATGAAAATGATTGACGTAAACGATAAAATTCGGGCTAAGGTAGAAGCCCTGCCGGATTCACCCGGCGTTTACCGCTGGAAAGATAAAGATGGCCGGGTGATTTATGTAGGGAAGGCAAAGAACCTGAAAAACAGGGTGCGCTCCTATGTAAGAGAGGATAAGAACCGCTCTCCGAAAGTGGCGGCCATGATACGCCATGCGGAAGATCTGGACATTACCATGACTGCCACGGAAATGGAAGCCCTGATTCTGGAATGCAACCTCATCAAGGAAATCCATCCGAAATACAATATTTCCCTCAGGGATGATAAGTCCTATCCCTATGTGAAAATCACAACCAACGAAGAATGGCCCCGCATTTTTGTGACAAGAAATATCCGCCATGATGACGGCGCCCGCTATTTCGGCCCTTTTACCGATGTGGGAAGCCTTCGCACTACCCTGAGCCTCCTGAGGCGCTATTATCCCATCCGAAACTGCCGCTCCATGAAAGTTTCCCGGCCCTGCCTCCAATACCATCTTCATCTCTGCGCAGGTCCCTGCTTCCATCTCTGTTCCAGGGAAGACTACGACTCCTACGTACGTACAGTGTGCGACCTTTTCGAAGGAAAAAGTACGGAACTGGTGAAGGAACTGAAACAGAAGATGATGGCTGCCTCCGACGCCATGGACTATGAGCTGGCCGCTAAATACAGAGACCAGATCAGAGCGGTGGAGTCGGTGCAGCAGCGGCAGAATATAGTGGCCAGCGAAGGAGACTTCGACGTCGTAGGCTATGCCCGGGACGGCAGTCATGCAGGACTGGAAGTCTTTTATATCCGCTATGGCCGTATGGTGGGAAAGGAAAACTTCAGCATACCGGAAAGTGAAAACGAAACGGACGAAGAAATCATCACTGCCTTTATTCGTGATTTCTATGGTGGCAATCCCACATCCATCCCCAGGGAAATCATCCTGCCCCTTCTGCCGGCGGAACAGGAACTCATTGCGTCCTGGATGACAAAACTGAAAGGCAGCGAAGTGACCCTTATTCTTCCTCAGCGCGGCTTTAAACGGCGATTAAAGGACATGGCCATGGCTAACGCTGCCAAGTATCTTTCCGACAAAAAGCTGCAGTGGGAATACCAGGACGCCCGGGAACAGGGGGCGGTGAAAAAACTGAAGGATCTGCTCCACCTGCCAAGGCTGCCGGAACGGATGGAATGCTTCGATATTTCCCATAACCAGGGCGCTGAAACCACAGGCTCCATGGTGGTCTTCGAACATGGCCGTCCGGCGAAGAGGGAGTACAGGAAATTCAAACTCCAGACCACCCAGGGCCATGCCGATGATTTCAAATCCATGGCAGAAGTCATGAGCCGCCGCTATGGAAATGAAAAAGACTGGCCCGCACCGGACCTTATCGTTCTGGATGGCGGCCTGGGACAGCTTCATGCCGCCCTGCCCGCCATCAGAAACGCCGGCTGTGATGCCCCTGTCATCGGCCTGGCCAAGAGAATCGAGGAAATCTACGTGGAAGGTTCCGAAGACCCCATCGTCCTGGATCATCACGAACCGGCCCTCAAGCTTCTCCAGTTCATTCGCGACGAAGCCCACCGCTTCGTTATCACCTACCACAGGAAATGGACGAATAAGAGAAATACCGAATCCATCCTGGACCACATCGAAGGCATCGGCCCCACCAGAAGAAACGCTCTATGGCATGCCTTCCGCTCTCTTGACGAAATGCGTAAAGCCACTATAGAAGAACTGTCCCAGGTTCCCGGCATGAACAAAAGGGCAGCAGAAGCGGTATACCGATTCTTTCATATGAGAAAAGACGAAAAACAGATGGTCCTTACAGGACAAAAGGTGGAAGGGGAATAGGGAGAGGCACAGCAGGGCTTCCCGCCCTTCTGCTCCTGCTTTGATGCTTACCTTTTCCATCTCAACCCTTGACAAAGCCCGATTCTCCACGTATAATGATGAAGTTGATAATTTTATCCACCAGCTTAAGGCGCTGTATAAAACGTACAGCAGGAGCTATCAAGCGGCAGGCCGATAGGTAAGGAGGTGCTAAGAATGCCGGTTCCGAAGACAAAAAGTTCCAGATCCCGTCGTGATAAGAGACGTGCTAACTGGAAGCTGACTGTTCCGGGTCTTGTGGAATGCCCGCAGTGCCATGCACTGAAAAAACCTCATCATGTATGCCCTGTATGCGGTTACTACAAAGGCAAACAGATCATCAGCAAGACTGTTGAAGAATAATAGAAAAACGTTTTCCTCCAGAGGGAAACGTTTTTTTAGTGTCTGGAAAAGGGGATAAGTAATGAAGAAAAAGGTGCTGGAAGTGTCGGCGGTAAGTGCATCATTTTTTCTTTTCGAACCTATCCTCAGCGCTTCTTCCGGTGGAAGGAGCGCTGAATACCAGGGGATAGGCGATGTCAGCTCTTAGAATCCAAAGGGCTCGTCAAGCCTGAGTATCTTTTGTGCCCTTTTGTGTCTGTGGTACCACTTTCTCCCGCAAGCGGGGGATAATCATGTGAGTGAATGCGCCCTTTTATCTATTTTTCACATGGTATCTATACTGAAAATATGCTATAATTATCGCAAGTTCAATGCAGAAGTCTGCTCGCTTTGGCTTTTGGAAGGATAGTTTCACAGGAGAATATGAAGAGGCCGGACGGGAAGAATGGATGCAATATAAAAAAGGGAGGAACAGTAGAATGGCAGGAAGTCAATGGAAGAAGATTCTGGCAGCAGGTTTATGCGGCCTTATGGCAGCAGGTGTTTTGGCAGGCTGCGGCGGTGGAAGCGGAAGTGGAAGCAGCAGTTCCGGCGGTAAAATGAAGGTGGGCATTGTCCAGATTGTGCAGCACCCGGCGCTGGATGAGTCGAATAAAGGGTTTGTGGATGCTTTGAATGAAGCGGGGCTGAAGGATAAGGTGGAAATCGATGAGCAGAATGCCCAGGGTGACCAGTCCAATCTGAAGGCTATTGCCAATCGTTATGTGTCCGGCAATTACAAGCTCATCGGTGCTATTTCTACACCGGCGGCCCAGGCGATGGCCAATGCTACCGATAAGATTCCCATTATCTGCACTGCTATTTCCGATTTTGAAAATGCAAAGCTCATGAAGTCGGAGAAGGCACCGGACAGCAACGTAACCGGCACCAATGACCGGGGACCGGTAGATAAGCAGGTGAAGCTGATTAAGGAAATTCAGCCCAATGTCAAGAAAATCGGTATTATTTATAATTCCAGTGAAATCAATTCGGTGGTGCAGGCTAAGCATCTGAAGGAAAACTGCCAGCCCCTGGGCATTGATGTGGTGGAACTGACAGTGAATTCTGTGAATGATGTGCAGCAGGTAGCGGAAGGCTTCCTGGGCGGTAAGGTAGATGCCATTTACGTACCTACCGATAATATTATCGCTTCTTCTATTCCTACTCTGATGGCTGTAGCCAACAGGGAGAAGATCCCCGTATACGGCGCAGAAGTGGGTCATGTAAAGAACGGCGTGCTGGCTTCCGAGTCCATCAGCTTCTATGATATTGGACACCGGGCAGGCCAGATGGCTGCGGAAATCCTGAAGGGAAATAAGACGGTAAAAGATTTCCCTGTAGAAGGAGCAGACAAGACGAAGCTTTACATCAATAAGAGTGAAATGGAAACATTGGGTATCCAGATTCCAAAGGAAGTTCTTGACAGGGCAGAAATGATCTGACGTTTTACAGGAAAAGACAAAGAGTAACTTCCGATTTCAACGGAGGTTACTCTTTATCTATGGTTTTAAAATTTTAGGGAAAGGGTTAGTGTTGTGGCTTCAAAACTGAAACAGCTCTGGTGGTTAATGCTTATTTTTGCGGTGTGTAATGTAGTGATGGCCGTGATGTTGTACCAGTCTTCATCACCGGAACCGGTCAATGAAGATGTGGTGCCTGTTGCGGCGAAGAATGTGTATTCCATCGGCATTCTGCAGTCCGATGATCTGGCGGAACAGAATAAAATGACCGCCGGTGTGCTGGCAGCGCTGGAGGCTGAGGGATACAGCAAGGGCGGCAGAGCCAAAATCGACATTGTGCAGGCCAAGGGCAATGACAAGAAACTGGAAGCTTCAGCAAAGAAGTTTGCCCGGGACAAAAAGGACTTAATTATCGCTATCGGCACCGATTCCGCCAAAGCAGCTGTCAAAGCGACAAAAAACATTCCCATTGTGGGAGTGGGGGTCATGAATTTTAAGAAGGATAAAGATTTCGCAGGACATCGAAATCTTACCGGCATCATGGATAATCCGGCTATCCTGACCCAGATTCGCATGGCCAGCCGCTGCATGTCTGTGAAAAAGCTGGGCATCCTCTATAATCCCGGCGATGCAGCTGCCTCTCTGCAGGTAGAAATCCTCCGAGAAGTAGCTGCCCAGAAAGGGATCTCTCTCTATGAGGTAGCCTATCAGCCCGACAAGGCGGCAGAACCCCAGATTCAGAAACTGGTGGGTCATATTACGGCCCTCTATGTGCCGGAAGACACGGACCTCCTTACTCATTTTGATGACATCGTAAAGGTGATGAATGGCGCCAATATTCCTATCATTGGAGAACAGTCTGAAATGGTACGGCGGGGCGCTCTCATTTCCGTATCTCCCAGCTACTACCGCATGGGATTCTCCGGCGGCCGCATGGCAGCCAGTCTGCTGAAGGGGGATCTGATTCCCGAAGATATTCCCATCATGCGTCAGCAGGATCCGGATATCGTCATCAATATGAAGCAGGTGAATGCTTTGAATATTCCGCTGCCCGGAGACCTGTGGCAGCGTTCCAGAAAGCTGTACCTCTATGATGGACAGCCTGCAAGACCCTGATTAGGATTTGTATTCAGTTAACCTTATAAAGGAAGGAAATCAAATGGCAGATTTAGCAGTTTCCACCATTGCCCAGGGACTGATGTGGTCCATCCTGGCCATTGGCGTATTTCTATCTTTCCGCGTACTTGATGTACCGGATATGACCTGCGAAGGCAGCTTCCCTCTGGGTGGTGCTATTGCAGCTTCTCTTATTGCTTCCGGCGCCTCTCCATGGGCAGCCATCGCAGCTGGTGCGGCAGGAGGCCTCATTGCAGGCACGGTTACCGGCATCCTTTATACGAAATTAAAGATTCCCGCCATTCTGGCCGGCATCCTTACCATGATTGCCCTTTACTCCATTAACCTCCACATTATGGGGAAGGCCAATATTTCTCTTCTGCGGGTGGATACCGTATTTTCCACCACCGCCAGCCTGCTCCATGTGAGCCAGTCCACGGCAGCTTTCATTGTGCCGGCAGTCCTTATGATTATTATTTCCGCCCTTATTTACTGGTTCTTTGGTACGGAACTGGGAATGTGCATTCGCGCTACCGGCTATAATCCACAGATGGTACGGGCCCAGGGCGTGAACACGGACACCATGATTATTATGGGCCTCTTTATTTCCAATGCCCTCATCGGCCTCTGCGGTGCCGTGGTAGCACAGAACAACGGCTTTGCCGATGTAGGCATGGGCATCGGTACTATCGTTATCGGCCTGGCCTCCGTCATCATTGGTGAAGTGATTCTTGGCGTGGACAGCTTCTCCGGCTCTCTCCTTGCTGTGGTGGTGGGCTCCATTATTTATCGCGTAGTCATTGCAGTGGTGCTCTATCTGGGCATGCCGCCGAACGATTTGAAACTGTTCACCGCTATTCTTGTCATGCTTGCCCTGGCTGCTCCTATGATCAAGGGCAAAGTCAATATAGGAAAGGCAGGCTGATTATGCTTAAAGTTACAGATATCAGCAAAACATTCTTCAAGGGAACCACCAATGAAAAGAAAGCGCTCAGCCATTTGTCCCTGACTCTGAACGACGGTGATTTCTGCACTGTCATCGGCAGCAACGGCGCAGGTAAGAGTACCCTTCTGAACTCTATTGCCGGTGCCTATATTCCTGACAGCGGCACCATTGAAATCAATGGTCACGATGTGACTAAGGTGAGTGAATATAAAAGAGCCAAGTACATCGGCCGGGTTTTCCAGGATCCATTGAAAGGCACTGCCGCCGGCATGCAGGTGGAAGAAAACCTGATTATCGCTTCCAGAAGAGGGGAGAGCCGCCGGCTTCGCTGGGCTTTTTCCTCCGGTGACCATGAAAAATTCCGGGACATGGTAGCCCGTCTGGGCCTTGGTCTGGAAGATCGTCTCTCCACCAGAATCGGACTCCTTTCCGGCGGCCAGCGGCAGGCACTGACCCTGCTTATGGCCACTCTGAAAAAGCCGGATATCCTTCTTCTTGATGAACCTACCGCAGCCCTGGATCCGAAGACTGCAGGCAAAGTGCTGAAAATTACCGATGAAATCGTACACGAACAGCACCTTACCACCCTGATGATTACCCACAACATGAGGGATGCCCTGAAATACGGCAACCGCCTCATCATGATGAACAGCGGCACCATTATTGCCGACTACAGCCCAGAAGAGAAGCAGAAACTCACTATCGATGATCTGCTGAAGAAATTTGAAGAAACCTCCGGCGCCATGAGCGATAGAGTTCTTCTTGGATAAACGTCTTGCAATCTATAGTCTGTTCATGTATAATTACACGTGGTTGAACTGTACCCCAGTTTATCGCAACTCCGGCGTAGACCTGGATACAGCAATTTATATTTTTATAGGAGGCTATTATGTTAACAGCTGAAGCAAAAAAAGAAATCATTGACACCTATGCAGTCCACGAAGGCGATACCGGATCTCCGGAAGTACAGATTGCTATCCTCTCCAAGAGAATCGCTCTCCTTACCGAACATCTGAAGTCCCACAAGAAAGACCATCATTCCCGCCGCGGCCTGCTGAAAATGGTTGGCCAGCGCAGAAACATGCTGGACTATCTCCGTCGCAAAGACATCGAACGCTACAGAGCTCTCGGTGCAAAACTGGGCCTGCGTCTGAAATAAGATTTCAAAGAAAGAGACTACCGAAAGGTAGTCTTTTTTAGTGAAAAGAAGGTTCGAAAGATATTCACAGACAGTGGCTGTATGGCAACAGACAGGCTGCCAGGAGAGGGAAGGGGGATGAAGTATACAGCTTTCTTCCTCTGGAAGACGACTATCCTGCAGCACTGTGGCGTTAGGCTGTTATTCGAGTATAGACTGCACACCATGCGGGTACCTGAATGCCCGACGGTGGTGCCGCAGGCAGTGGATAACAGCAGACTTTTTGTAGGAAAGATAAACCCCCATGAAGTCTGGGACAGCTCATTTTCCAGAGTAAATTTGTCAACTCATGAATTCGATAAAAAGATCCCCACCCTTTGTAAAAAAAGGCGGGGATTTTTTTATTGAGCCCGATTTCATCACGATCGGCAACACGAAAAGCCTGAAAGAGCTAGGTTCGACGGATAGAAGACAGATGCGCCAATCTTCCACCGCTCCATCATGATGATGGCCTCTTTCAGGCATTTCGCTTGTAGAACCTCAGAATGAACCGAGGCGTTTAATCAGGTAATGCAGGTCTCACTCATAACGCATCGAACGGACCGAAGCCCGGAGCTCTTATGGTTTCATCCATGCGAGATGGCTTGCAGCCGGACCAGGAACCGGGTATTTTTTCGTGGCCACTCCCCGGACCTTGTCCAAACTCTCATCTATGCTTATTATACTATATAAAATTCGATAATAGAATAGCACGATAAACAAATATACTTGCCTGTTTCGCAATTAAATATGAATAGATGTAATGAAATAGAGGATACAGGCTTTCTGCAGGAAGAATACCATATGCGAAAGATAAAATTTCTAGGGAAGCGCTGACTAAATCGTTGTCTGATTTTATTCTTGAATTTTTATGCAATGCAAGGAATGGGGCGACGCGAATAGCGAGCTATTTAAGGAGCCCCATGACGAAGCAGTGCATAAAAATTCTTATAAAAGCAGACTCTGCGAATTAATCAGTGCTTCCCTAGACATGTAACTTTCTGAAAAAATTCCCTGACTGCCGGTACAGATATTTCTATGATGGATGAAATGGAACGTCACAAAACCATCCACGAATACCACTCCCACCTATCCGGCCCCTTTCTTCCAAGATCAAAGACCTCTATAAAGCAGGGGTGGCAGGTACTTGTAAAGGGAAGCGGGGAAATGCCTGTCCGTCATTTTCCTGCTTTTTGTACTCACCGGCCGGATGGACTTTTTCATCTGATGACGAAACATTCCTATTCACTTTGCCATAACTATCCTGTATAATAAGAAAATACGTGAAAAAGGATTTATTGATTACAGGAGGAAAAGGAATGTTCAAGACATTTCAGATGGAACTGGCCGGTCGTCCGCTTATTATTGAGACCGGCAAGATGGCAAAGCAGGCCAATGGTGCCGTACTGGTGAGATACGGTGATACGGTGGTGCTGGTGGCTACCACTGCCAGCAAGGAACCGAGGGAGGGAACTGATTTCTTCCCCCTGACCGTGGATTATGAAGAAAAGATGTATGCCGTAGGGAAGATGCCCGGAGGATTCCTGCGTCGTGAAGGCCGTCCGGGGAATTCCGCCATTCTGAATGCCCGTCTGATTGACCGTCCTATCCGTCCGCTTTTTGATAAACGCTGCCGCAACGATGTGCATGTGGTGGCTACGGTGCTGTCTGTGGACTACGACAATGCGCCGGAGCTGTGCGGCATGCTGGGGGCTTCCGCTTCCATCGGTATTTCCGATATTCCCTGGGATGGCCCCATTGCCGGTGTCCGTATCGGCAGGGTAGATGGAAAATATGTGGTGAACCCCACCCAGGAACAGCTGGCAGAGTCTTCCATGAATATTACCGTAGCCGGTTCTGAAGAAGCTATCATGATGGTAGAAGGCGGTGCTAATGAAGCTCCGGAAGAAGAAGTGCTGGATGCCATCATGTTCGGCCATGAAACCATTAAGGAACTGTGCCGCTTCCAGAAGAAGATCATTGAAGAAGTGGGCAAGCCGAAGCGCACCATGGTGTTCCCGGAAGTTCCAGAAGAAATCGACGAAGCTGTGGCTGCTTATGCCACCGAAGACCTGAAGAAGGCTATTTTTGACGCAGATAAGCTGAGAAGAGATGGAAATATTGATGCAGTGAAGAAGGCTGCCAAGGAACATTTTGCCGACATCTATCCGGAAAATGGCGCCGATGTGGCAGAAAGCCTTGATCATCTTACCAAGCAGATTGTGCGTGATTCCATTTCCAATGAAGGCATTCGTCCGGACGGCAGAAAGCTGACAGAAATCCGCCCCATTACCTGTGAAGTGGGACTGCTTCCCCGCGTTCACGGCAGCGCTCTTTTCACCCGTGGCCAGACCCAGGCTCTTTCCATTACCACCCTGGCTCCCATGTCTGAAACCCAGATTATCGATGACCTGACTCCGATTACGGAAAAACGGTACATCCATCAGTACAATTTCCCATCCTACTGCGTAGGTGAAACAAAGGGTTCCCGCGGACCGGGACGCCGTGAAATCGGTCATGGCGCTCTGGCAGAAAGGGCTCTCCGTCCGGTGATTCCGTCGGTGGAAGAATTCCCCTATGCCATCCGCGTAGTTTCTGAAATTCTGGAATCCAACGGTTCCTCTTCCCAGGCTTCCGTATGCGGCAGCACCATGTCTCTCATGAATGCAGGCGTGCCCATTAAGGCTCCGGTCGCAGGCATTGCTATGGGCCTCATCGAAAACGGCGGCAAGTTCAGCATCCTTTCTGATATCCAGGGCATGGAAGATGCGCTGGGTGATATGGACTTCAAGGTAGCCGGCACAGCCAAAGGCGTCACTGCCATCCAGATGGATATCAAGGTACATGGTCTGTCCCGTGACATTCTGCTGGCAGCCCTGAAGCAGGCTCACGAAGGCCGTCTCTTCATCCTGGGCAAGATTGCAGCATGCATCGATAAGCCGGCAGACCATCTGTCCCCCTATGCACCGAAGATCATTGCCATTACTATTCCGGTGGAAAAAATCCGTGATGTCATCGGCGCCGGCGGCAAGACCATCAATAAGATCCAGGATGAAACCGGTGCCAAGCTGGATGTGGAAGAAGACGGACATGTGTATATTTCTTCCACCGACGAAGCCGCAGCAGAACAGGCCAAAAAGATGGTGGAAGGACTTACCCATGAGGTGAAGGCCGGCGAGACCTATCTGGGCCGGGTCACCCGTCTCATGAAGTTCGGCGCATTTGTGGAAATCCTGCCGGGCAAGGAAGGTCTGGTTCATGTATCCCAGCTGGCTCTCCAGCGGGTGGAAAAACCGGAAGACATTGTCCATGTAGGCGATGAAATCATGGTGAAGGTCACTGAAATCGATGACAAGGGCCGCATCAACCTGTCCCGCAAGGCTCTCCTTCTGGAAAAGAAGAACAAATGAGAAGCCGGGGATTTGAAGTCGTTTCTACCTGGGAAAAGGAAGGTATCCGTATTCCCGTAAGAAAAACAGCCTCCAGTGCAGGCTACGACATAGAAAGCGGAAGGGATATGGATATCCTGCCGGGCAAAGTCACCCTTATCCCCACAGGCCTTAAGGCCTATATGGGAGAAGAGGAGTATCTGGCCATTTATATCCGTTCCAGCATGGCCATCAAACATGGCCTTATCCTGATAAACAGTACCGGTATTATCGACGCCGACTACTATAATAATGAGGATAATGAAGGCCACATTATGGTGGCAGTATATAATACCACTTCCCAGCCTTTCCATATTTCCAAAGGCGACCGGGTGGCCCAGGGTATTTTCACCAGGTACCTGAAGGCTGACGGCGATGAAGCCAAAGGTCTCAGGACCGGCGGTGTAGGGAGCACAGGAAAATAACTATCATTCCAGCGGCGGACAGATTCCGCCGCTTTTCCCTTGAAGGAGGTTCCTATGAGCGTTGAAAAAGAAAAAATGGTGAGCCGTGAGGAAATCTATGACGGCCAGATTGTCCATCTGTTTAAGGACCAGGTGGAGCTGGCAGGCAGAAAGGCAGTGCGGGAAGTGATTCTTCACTGCGGCGCCGCTGCCATCATTCCTGTCACCGCCGACGGTAAGGTCCTTTTTGTGAAGCAGTACCGCTATCCGGTGGGCGAGGCGCTCCTTGAAATCCCCGCAGGGAAAATGGATCCCGGCGAAACACCGGATGCCTGCGCTGCCAGGGAGCTGGAAGAGGAAACGGGCTATCGGGGCACCTTGAAGAAGCTGGGATATGTGTACACTACACCGGGCTTCTGCAATGAAACCATCCATCTCTACCTGGCTACGGATCTGGTACACACGGCCCAGCATCTGGACGAAGGAGAATTCCTTGATGTCCTTCCTATCCCGCTGGATGAAGTGTGGGATATGATCCGGAAGGGGCATATTTATGATGCCAAAACGCTCTCGGCCTTTGCCATCGCCAGAGATGTATTGAAATAAGGGTGAACGAAGGGGCTGTGAAAAAATGTAAATCATTTCTTCACAGCCCCCTTCGTTTTAGATCTGCAGAAAAGGGGCGTGAGAGGAAGGAACATTCTTTTTCCAGTATCCTGGGTTTCTGTCCAACCCTCTGGCCTGGTATCTGCATTTATGATGCACTTACGGTTTTCTGCCTCATGGGTCCCATCTATTTCTATTCCTGCTATAATATAACAAAAGAAATGATTTTTTCATGAAGGAGGAGCTTTATGAGGAAAATTGCTTTCTATGGAAAGGGCGGTATCGGGAAGTCTACCACAGCTTCCAATGTATCCGCAGCGTTGAGTCTCATGGGGAAGCGGGTGTGCCAGATCGGCTGTGACCCGAAGAATGATTCTACGAGGCTTTTGCTGGGGCATATCTGCCAGTCCACGGTACTGGATATCCTGCGGACCAGGGATACCGGGGATATCCGACAGGAAGATATTATTCACACCGGGTTTAACGGTATTACCTGTGTGGAGGCAGGGGGTCCGGAGCCCGGTGTGGGCTGTGCAGGCCGGGGAATTATTGTGGCTCTGGAGCTTCTGGACCGGATGAAGGCGCTGCCGGAAAGCGATGTCATTCTTTACGACGTGTTGGGAGATGTGGTTTGTGGCGGCTTTGCCATGCCTATCAGGGAAGGGTATGCCGAGGAAATCTATATCGTCTCTTCCGGCGAGCTCATGTCCCTCTACGCTGCCAATAATATTGCCAAGGGTATCGCCCGGTTTGCGTCCAGAGGAAAGGTGCGGCTGGCGGGAATTATAGGAAACAGCCGGAATGTGCCGGGGGAGAAGGAACTGCTCCTGGCCTTTGCAGAAAGGCTCCACACCCATTTGGCCGCCTTTATTCCCCGGGATAAGACGGTGAACCTGGCAGAAAATCATCGGCAGACGGTGCTGCAGTATGCTCCTGATTCTCCCCAGGCTGAAGTGTACAGGAAGCTGGCAGGAACCATTCTTTCCGCTAAAGAAGGCACGATTCCAAAGCCCATGAGTTTTGATGAAATGGAAGAGATGGTGGCCCGCTATGGCAGTGAAGACTAAATGGCTTCTTTCGTCGGACTGTCCTTCCAGCTGCACCATGACCGGCGTGTGGCGGGCGGTGGCCTATGATCAGGGCTGCGTAGTCATATTTCACAGCCCTGCCGGATGTGCCCATGTGGCATCCACCATGGATTTGGGAAATCATTACCGTATTACGGCTGACGGGTGTCCGGAAAAAGGGGACCCGGTGCCTCTGATTTCCTCCAATCTTCGAGAAAAAGACAGCATTTTCGGCGGCATCGAAAGGCTTCATGAATGCATTGCCTATGCGGTGAAGACCTGCCATCCCGAATGCCTGGTGATTGCCTCTTCCTGCGTGGCCGGTGTCATTGGTGATGATGTGGATGAGGAAGCCCGGGAGGCAGAGGAGACCTATGGCATTCCGGTGCTGTCCATGGCTTTTTCAGGCTTTCTGGGTGGTGAATATTCTGATGGCTATTATAAAACCATGGATGCCATCATGCACCGGTTTTTCAAAAAGCAGGACCATAAAAAAGGAAAGGTCCTCCTTCTGGGGGACCAGATGGGTCCCGAGGGGCAGTATGCCCGGGAGGTGAAACGGCTTCTTTCTTTCTTCGGCCTTACCGTGGATTTCCAGTTTCCCGGATATGTTCCTTTTTCAAAGTGGAGCCAGGTGACGGAGGCATCCCTGTCGGTCCTTCTGGGCACGGCGGGGCAGCCGGAAGGGATGAAGGAAAGAGCTCTCTGGCTGGAAAGGGAATTTGGTATTTCCTTTTTGGGAGATCTGTACCCTTTGGGGCTGGAAGGGACCTGGTCATGGATCAGGCGGCTCGCCGATTTCATGAAAGAAAAGGACAAAGGAGAGGCCCTTATCCGGGAAGAAATGGAAAGAGTAGAGAAGCGGGTGTCTGCCTTTCTGCCGGTTACAGAGGGGAAGAAGGCATTCATTGCCATTGGCCGGGGGCGGCGGTGGTACCATCCGTCAGGCACTATCCAGTCCCTCCAAAGGCTTCACATGGAGCCTGCAGGAGTCATGTTCTTTTCCAATCTTACAGAAGAAGATATGGCGGCAGACAGGGAGGAAATTTCCGCTCTGGGTGATATTCCAGTCTATCATGAGGAGGAAGGGCAGAAGGCTATGGAGACGGCGGATGTTCTTCTCACCACCAATGAAATATACGACTCTTCCCTTCGGCAGCTTTTCATCCCCATGGTGCCTCTGGCGGGGACGGAGGGGGAGCTGGCGTTTCTTACCTCCCTGTACCGACTGCTTTGCCGTCATGGAAGGAAGGGAGGCATGACCTATGTCAAAATGTGAATTTGAATTATCCTGCCATCATAATGATACCTGCGGCCTCACAGGCTCCGCTGCCTTTTTTGCATCTATTCCCGGAAGTTTTGTCCTCATAAACGGGCCGCTATGGTGTTATTTCTATGCCATGAAATATATCGATGATGAAAACAGCCGGGCTGCCCGCTGCATCTGCTGTACCGGCACGTCTCCATCGTCTCTGGTATACGGCACGGAAAAAGAAATCCTTCGAGGCCTGTCTCGTATTCGAAGCCAGGGCACGGCAGAGCGGGTCTTTCTGGAGAGCAACTGCAGCACCGGCCTCATTGGCGATGATGTGAAGGGCATTGCGGAAGAGTTCGGCGGTCCCTGGCCTGTATATACCATGGACAGCGGTGGATTGAAAGGCTCCTTTGAGAAGGGGTTCGCCCGGGCTTTCCTTCGGGTGGTGGAGGAAATGAAGGAAGAAAGCACCATTCCTGCTTCCGTGAATGTGCTGGGCCTTTCGGAAGTGTATCTGAAGGGCAGAGAAGAGGGAAATGAAATCCGGCGCATCCTTAAGGGCTGCGGCATCAGGGTCATTTCCACGCCCGGCTGTGAAAGCAGCTGGCATGAAATCATGGAAGCTCCGAAGGCATCTTTCAACCTGGTGGTGCGGGATGAGCTGGGGCTTCCGGCGGCAAAGGAAATGGAAAAGCGCTTCCACATTCCCTATGCTTCCGTAGGCCTTCCCTATGGCTTTGAAGGCAGCCGGAAATGGGTGGAAAAGGTACTATCCCTCCTGTCCTTTGGGAAGGCTGAGCCTTTTCTGGATCAGGAAAAAGAAAGGGCTGAGGAAGTCCTTCGAAAGGGAAATGGTCTGGAATCTCTCTGGGGCTCCCTGTGGTTTGATGAGGTGCTGGTGGCGGCGCCGCCGTCCGAGGCTCTGGGCATAGCAGAGGCTCTGCGCAGCGAATGGATAGATACGGCCAGGCTTACGGTACACCTCCTTTCACCTGCGGACCGGACCTGTCCTTTGGCTGATGAAGTCCGGCTTGTGACGGAAGATGATGAGGATATCAGGAAGGATTACGAAAACTGGAAGGATGGTCTTGCCCTCTCCAGCAGTCATGAAACGACAAGATTGGAACGGCTTCATAAGCCTTTCGTTTCCTGCCATATTGCCCGTCCCTCCTACGATGAATGCTCCTTCTCCGACCTTCCTTACTGCGGTTTTCGAGGCGCCGCCCTGCTCTATGAAAAAATATGGAACGCCCGCCTTCGGCAGATTCGGTATGGGAAACATATAAAATAAACATAGGGAATGTAAAGCACTGATAATTATGGCCTTTGAATTTATCAGTGCTTTTTTAATGCAGGAAAATTATAAGCTACAGGTGAATCAGAGATTTATTAAATAAATCAGAATCATTGCCTTTAAAAATGTAGCGAAAATAGTATAATATATAAAGTAAATTAATAAAAATCATGGAAATTATGAAAAGGACAGGAGATGGGCGAGAAAGTTTGGGAAAGGAATGGCTAGTGTGCTGGTAGGATAGTGAACTAGTGTGCTGGTATGCTGGTGTACTGGTCGGAGTCATTATTGACATAGACCGGGATTTCTTGCCTGCGGCGCAGAATGACCATTGGCAGGAAGGCAATCCTGTCATGCCAGCTTTATACTCATCACCGGTCAGGGGAATACTACACCCTAAACATTCCAAACCTTCTGAACCCTGTGAACACTCACGCCAAAGGCGTGTCCTGAAGTCTCTAAGGAAAGAGGTATGTATGGACGATATTAAGATTATTTATATGACGAACCATGACAGAAGATATGCTGCCATTAAGAAGGCCTGTGACGGACTGCAGGAAGAAGGGAAGATTTCAGACCTCTGCATTCCTGTTTTTCTGGAACGCACCAGTGACTGGGACCGATCCTGGGAAAGGAAGATGAAAGGTGCTTCTCTGGTTATGATCCATCTGATGAAGAATGGACTGAAATCTCGTTTCTGGAAGGACTGCAGGAATTTTCTGGACAGGTCCGGCATTCCTTACTTTGTGGATGCCGTGGATGGGGATACTGCAGAGCATAGCGGTTCTCTTTCCGATGATATGATGAAGCGGTTCCGCGAATACTGCCTCTATGGGGGCATGGAAAATTTCAGGAATCTCTGGCTCTATGCTTCTTCTCTGTTTGACTCCTCCATTGCAGAGCCGCCGGCTCCCCAGAGCTATACTTGGGCCGGTATTTACGACAGGGACAGTGAAAAAGGATTTACCACGGATCTCACTTCCTTCCTGCAGAAGTTTTCCGGTGACGAAAAGCCGGTCATCGGGCTCCTGTTTTACCGGGAGGAATGGATCTGGGGGGATCTGTCCTATCAGAACGCTTTTATTGATGAAGCGGAAAAGCAGGGGTACCATGTACTTCCTGTTTTTGCCAATGGGTCGCCCGACGTGAGCCTTGGCATGCCCACCCTGTCCGATGTCATTTCCAACTATTTCATGAAAGATGGGAAAACGGTGATTGATTCCCTGGTGAGTACCATGAAATTTTCTCTTACCGGAAGCGGAAAGGCCAGTGTAGATACGCTGAAAAAGCTGGGGGTGCCCCTGCTTGAAGCCTATACGCTTCTGGTTTCGGAAAAGGAATGGCGGGAAAACGGGGAAGGCCTTAACGCCATTGAAACATCCATTGCTGCTGCCATGCCGGAGCTGGACGGCGTCATTCACGGCGTGCCCATTGCCGGCAGAATGAAGAAAGAAGACGGCACTGTGGAATTCAAGCCGATTCCTGAACGGATTAGCCGCATGGTGGGAAAGGCAGGCAAATGGGCAGCTCTCCACAAAATGAAGAACAGCCATAAGAAAGTCGCCCTTATTTTCCACAATTATCCGGCTAAGAATTCCAACATAGGCAGCGCCTCCGGCCTGGATACCATGGAAAGTGCCATTCGTCTCATGAAGCGGATGAAGGAAGATGGCTATACCATCGATTTCATTCCGGAAACGACGGAAAAATTTATTGAACTCATGACCTCCCATGCCACCAATGATATTTCCATGATGACCGAAAAACAGGCAGAGGAATGCCAGAAGCTTTCGGCTAAGGACTACGTGGAATTCTTCCACACCCTGGGCGCCGATGCACAGAAAAAGATGGAAGAGGAATGGGGAAAGGCACCGGGAGACGTGATGATTTCCGAAAAAGGAAATATCCTGGTGCCCGGCACCATGGACGGTAATATGTTCCTTACGGTGCAGCCGTCCCGTCAGTACGGCATGGATCCCTCCAAGGCCTACCATGACCCCTATATTGCACCGACTCACCAGTATCTGGCCTTCTACTACTGGCTCCGTCATGTGTGGAAGGCAGATGCGGTCATCCATATGGGGACCCACGGAAACTTGGAATGGCTGCCGGGGAAGAGCGTCGGACTGGACGAAGAAAGCTATCCAGACATTGCCCTGGGAGACCTGCCCAATGTATATCCCTACCATATGACCATTACCGGCGAAGGCATGATTGCCAAGAGGCGGGCCTCCGGCTGCCTTATCGGCTACATGCCGGCTCCTGTAGCCGATGCCGGTGCTTATGATGAAATCGAAGAACTGGAAAAGACGCTGGATGAATATGCTCACCAGAAGGAAACGGGGAACGGCGCGGAAGATATGAAGCCCACTCTTCTGGACCTTGTGAAAAAGGCAAAACTGGACCAGGACCTTCCTTATAAAGAGGGGGATGACTTTGACGCCTACCTGTCAGATGTACATAACTATATCGAAGAGCTGAAGGACAGCGAGGTCCATGTGGGACTTCATATCCTGGGACAGCCTCTGGAGGGAGACCTTTTGACTGATGGCATTCTCCAGCTCCTCCGTCTGTCCAATGACAAGGTGCCCTCCATTTACGACCTGTGGGCTGAAAAGTATCACACCACCCTGGATACGATCCAGAGCCGGTCCGCCGAAGTGGATGAAGAGATGAAATGCACCTACGGCGAGCTGATGAGCCGTATCAGAAAAGAAACGAAGACGGTTATCAAAGCGGTGCAGGATGGAGGCTTCACAAAGGAATCTGTTTCCAAAGCCCTTTCCCTTCCCGAAGCGGCAGGGGAAAAGGAATGGAAGGATAAACTGGAAGCTCTTCTCCATTTCGTAACCGATGAAATTTATCCCCGCATTGAAAGAACGGGGGAGGAAATGGACCATACCCTGGATGCCCTGGACGGACGGTATGTGGAACCCGGGCCTTCCGGCTCTCCCAATGCCGGCGGCGTCAGCCTTCTTCCTTCGGGACGTAATTTTTACGGCGTGGACCCCAGAACTCTGCCATCTCCCACAGGCTGGCAGCTGGGCGTGAAGCTGGGGGATAAGATGATTGAAAAATTCATTGCCGACCAGGGCAAATACCCTGAAAACATCGGCATGGTCCTCTGGTCCGGCCCCAATATGCGCTCCTCCGGCCAGGATATTGCGGAATTCCTCTACATGCTGGGCATCCGCCCCCGGTGGCAGAAGGGAAGCCTTAAGGTATCGGATCTGGAAGTGATTCCTCTTTCGGAACTGAAACGGCCTAGAATCGATGTGACCGGTCGTATCAGCGGCCTGTTCCGGGATACCCTGCCCCAGCTGGCGGAGCTTATGGACAAGGCAGTCCTTCTGGCAGCCTCCCAGGATGAATCGGATGAAGACAATTTCGTCAGAAAACATGTGAAGGAAGACACGAAGATCATGGAAGACGAAGGGGTAGATGCCGACGATGCATGGAGAAATGCGGCTTTCCGTATTTTCGGCGATGCCCCCGGTACTTACGGCGCCGGCGTGAATACGGTGCTGGACTCCAAGAACTGGCAGAATGAAGACGATCTGGCCAATGTGTATGTCCGCTGGGGCGGTCATGTCTTCGGCGGCGGAAACCGGGGTGTCTTCAAACCGGAACTCTTTAAAAAGCGGCTGTCTTCTCTGGACCTCACTGTCAAGAATGAAGAAAACCATGAAAGCAATATTTTAAGCTCCGATGACTACAACGCCTTCCACGGCGGCATGATTGCGGCAGTGAAGAGCCTGGGCGGGAAAACACCGGAGTCCTACGTAGGGGACAGCACTAACCGCTCTTCCGTAGGCGTGAAGACGGTGCAGGAAGAAATGAAGCGGGTCTTCCGCAGTGAATCCATGAACCCGAAATTCATTGAAGGTCTCATGAAACATGGCTATAAAGGAGCCACAGACCTGGCTAATCGCCTGTCCATCAGCTTCCAGTGGGATGCCACCAGCGGCGTCATGGACGACTGGATGTATGAGCAGTATGCCAAAAAATATGCCCTGGATCCAAAAATGCAGCAGTGGATGAAAAAGGTGAATCCCTGGGCCCTGCAGAATATGGCAGAAACCCTTCTGGAAGCAGACCAGCGCAAGATGTGGAATGCAGGGGATGAAATGAAGGAAGAACTGCAGCAGCTCTACCTTTCTGTGGAAGGAGAACTGGAAGACGACGGAGACGACGATGAATAGCATACCGCCTATCCGCATGCTGGTGCTCACCCTCACAGGCCGCTGCAACTTTTCCTGCCGTTACTGCTATGCTTCTGATGTGGATGCGGTGGACATGGACGAGGAAACGGCCGTGGAGGCGGTCATGATGGCCGGCGCTTCAGGAGAACGCTTTCTTCTCCAATTTTCCGGCGGAGAGCCGCTCCTTCGTTTCCCTCTCATCAGAAAGCTGGTTCATGTGGTGGAGGAAAACCATTTCAATGCGCAGATGCAGATTCAGACCAATGGCTCCCTCCTCACCAGGGACATAGGCCGATTTCTCTATGACCATGGGGTGGGCATTGGCATTTCCTGCGACGGCAGGCCTTCTGTCATGGACAGGACCAGGCCCGTCAAGGATGGCTCCTCTTCCTCAAAGGCTGCGGCCCGGGGTTTCCGCCATCTGGCGGAAGAGGGCATCGGCACCGGCATTACCTGTGTTGTCACTGATGATATGGTGAACGACCTTCCCGGCATTGCAGACATGGCCCATTTCTACGGCAATGTGCACCAGGTGGGCTTTGACATCCTTCGGGAGCAGGGAAGAGGGGAAAGTCTTCATGAACCTTCGGCCCGGGATATGGAAAAGGCACTGGAGGCGGTATACAACCGTATGGCCATGCTGGAAAAAGTAACAGGCCGCCATATCCATTTCACCCAGGAAGATCGGGTGGCACATCTCTATGGCGGGGGAAACCATGAATTTCCCCAGTGCTACGCCATGAACGGCGAGGCTGCCTTTGTAGATGTACATGGCGTAATATACGCCTGCTCGTCTCTCATGGGACGGGAAACATACCGGCTGGGTACGGTGAAAACCGGAAGAGACCCGGACAAAGTAAGGGAAGTGGGCGCCTTTATCAAAAAGGCCATGAGCCCATGCCGCAGCTGTGAGTACTTTCCCCTCTGCGGCGGCGGATGCTTCTCAAGGTGGCTCGATAAAGAGGGCCGCGTAAGGCCTTCTGATGCAGAATGCGCCATGAAGAAGTTCTTCATCCGGAAGTATCTGGAGAAGAACCGGTGAGACTGGCAAAGAGTTATTTTGTTTGGAAAACTGATGGGGAAAGGGTTCAGAATGTTCAAAGGATGGTGGCGGCGCCCTGTGGGCGCAGTATATGTGCTGCCTGCAGCAGGCTCACCAGCCTGCCAGCTGACTAGAACACCAGCTGATTAACTAGCTGATTGGAACACTAGTACACTATCCCAACAGCTCACTACATACTATTTCTAACATACAAGGAGGATATATGAAAAGACAGGGAACATTTCCATTTACTGCCATTATCGGGCAGGATACCATGAAGAAGGCCTTAGTGCTGAATGTTGTCAATCCAAAGCTGGGCGGCGTGCTCATCCAGGGGGAGAAAGGAACGGCCAAGTCTACGGCTGTCCGTGCGCTGGCCGACCTTTTGCCGCCGCGCCGGTGCATCAAGGGCTGCCGTTTCCACTGCGACCCTGATGACCGGGCCAACTGGTGCGATGAATGCCATGAAAAGTACGACCATGAAGAACCGCCGGTAGAAATGCTCCCCATGAAAGTGGTGGAACTTCCTGTCAGCGCTACAGAAGACCGCGTGGTAGGTACACTGGACATTGAAGCGGCCATCCGCGAAGGAAAGCGTTCTTTCGAAACAGGGATTCTGGCAGATGCCAATCGAAATATTCTTTATGTCGATGAAATCAACCTGCTTGATGACCATGTAGTAGATGTGCTGCTGGACTCTGCCGCCATGGGTATCAATACGGTGGAACGAGAAGGAATTTCCTACTCCCATCCCGCCCGTTTCTCCCTGGTAGGCACCATGAACCCGGAAGAAGGGGATATTCGTCCCCAGCTTTTGGACCGCTTTGCCCTTTCTGTCAAAGTGGCCGGCGAACAGGACCCGGAAAAGAGGGCCGAAATCATTAAGAGAAGACTGGCCTATGAAGCGGATCCGGAACCTTTCCTGGAACAGTGGAAGGATGAACAGGCAAAAGAAGTGCGCCGCATTGAAAGAGCCATGAAACTGCTGCCCCAGGTGACAGTTTCCAACGATATCCTTCTTCTGGCAGCGAAGATTTCCATTACCCTGGGGGTAGATGGACATCGTGCCGACATTACCCTGATTAAAACTGCTGAAACCATTGCAGCCGTGGCAGGACATACAGAAGTCACCAAAGAAGACATCCGGGAAGCTTCCAGACTGGCCCTGCCTCATCGTATGAGACGCCGTCCCTTCGAAGAACAGACACTGGACTGGACTGAAGTGGACAAGGTCATTGACGATGAAGCGTAATGTATTTCCTTTTGCCGCTATCTGCGGCATGGAAAAAGCCAAAGAAGCCATCCTCCTCACCCTGGTGAACCCCTTTGCCGGCGGCCTCCTCCTGTCTGGAGAAAAAGGCAGCGGCAAGTCCACCCTGGTGAGAAGCGCCAGGGAACTGGTGGATGCTCCCTGGGTGGAAATCCCTATCAGTGTCACGGAAGACCGGCTCTTTGGTTCCATCGATGCAGAAGAGGCTATCCGCAGCGGTCATAAAAAACTCCTTCCCGGACTGATTGACGAAGCGGATAAGGGCATTATTTATATGGATGATGTAAACCTCCTTCGGGACGATCTCCTTTCTGCGGTGCTGAACATCCGCGAAGCTGGCGGATACCGGCTGGAAAGAGACGGTCTTTCGGAGGAAAGGAAGACCGCCTTCACCGTACTGGCTGTAATGAATCCGGATAGTGGCACACTTTCCGCCTCTTCCCTGGACCGGTTCGGCCTTTTTGCAGAGGCTGACCCCTCCTGCGATGAACAGGCAAGACAGGAAATCATCCGCCGGGTGCTGGCCTTTGAAAAGGACGGCATCGCTTTCAGGGCCCAATGGCAGGAAGAAACGGAAGCCCTGAAAAAGAAAGTGGAAGAGGCTAGAAAAGCGCTGGGCAGTGTGGAAGTTTCGGATGCCATGGTGCAGCTGGCGGCAGTATATACCCTGAAAGCCCATGTGGCAGGTCACAGGGCTGATATTTACCTCATTGAAGCTGCCCGGGCCGAAGCCGCTCTGGCGGGAAGAAAGTACGTGCTCCCCAAGGATCTGGAAAAGGCAGCGGAATTCGTCCTGCCCCATCGCATGAGGAAAGCGGAAGAACAGCAGCCTCCGGAAGATATGAAGCCCGAGCAGCAGGAGGAAGAAAACAGACCTCCGGAAAAAGAGCCGGAACAGCCAAGCGCATCGGAAACTGAATTCAGCCATCCGCCAGAAGCTCAGCCTCCCCAGATGGATACGGAGGATGCAGATGACAGCAATCATGAGCAGAATGAAGACAATGCGCAGATGTCCAATCCCCGCGGTCAGAGCCGGGAGCGCATTGACGATGCGGACCTTCATGTGAATCTGCCGCCTATGTGGATAGAACCGTCTAAAGACAGGAAACCGAAAAAAGGAAGCGGCAAACGAAGCCTCACCATGACAGACCTCATGCAGGGCCGCTACGTAAGGGCGGAAATTCCCAGGGCAAAAACATCGGACATTGCCTTCGATGCCACCCTCCGCGCTGCAGCGCCTTACCAGAGGGCAAGACCTTCCAACGGCTGTGCTGTGGTTATCAGGAAAGAAGACCTTCGTAGCAAGGTCCGTGAAAAGCGGACCGGAAATATTTTCCTCTTCGTTGTAGATGCCAGCGGATCCATGGGGGCCAGAGAACGGATGAAAACGGTGAAAGGAGTCATTTTCAAAATCCTTCTGGACGCCTATCAGAAACGAGACCGGGTAGGTATGGTGGCTTTCCGCAAAAAACAGGCGGAAGTCCTTCTTCCTGTCACAAGGTCCGTAGACTTTGCCCAGAAGAAACTGGCTTCCATGCCCACTGGAGGCAAGACACCTCTGGCTAAGGGGCTTCTTAAGGCGGAAGACGTGCTGGACATGCTTTATCGCCAGGATGCGAACCAGGACCCCGTGGTCATCCTTATCACCGACGGCAGGGCTACCAGTCCTCTGAACAAGGGAACCAACCCTGTCACCGATGCCATGGAAGAGGCCAAACGGATCGGCAGGAGACATATTCCTGTGGCAGTCATTGATACGGAGTCCGGCTTCATCAAACTGGGCCTTGCTAAAAAGCTGGCCAAAGCCATGGGAGCCTCCTACTTCCAGGTGGATAAAATTTCAGAAGACCAGCTCCTCCATATCTGGAGAACCGCGGCCAACAGGTAAGGGATTCCCGGTACTGCGGTACCGGGAATTTGGTTTTCACGCCTGTCTTTTCGTATGGAGGAGGCAGTCTCCTTTCCTGAACAGCATATCATCCATACAGATAAAATCTGCACTGCCCGCCGCATCCCTTCCATAGTATAATGAAATCAATCTGTTTCCATGTTCCTGATGAATCGCGAGGTTTTTTTATGCCAATCCGTGTGGTTATGCTTCTATTCTGCTGGATGATTTCTTTTCTGCCGGTACTGGCAGAGGAGTTGCCGGTCAAGCTGGAGGCTTCTTTCCCTTACAGCCTGAACGGGTCTGAACCCAGGCCTGCCAGTCCTGGAAGCCGGCAGCTTTTATTTATTTCCCTGGATCATTTCAACAGACCTGCCGAACCGGTATCCATTACTGTCACTCTTCCCGAAGGTCTTAAGGCTTCTGCGAGGAAGGGCTGGACAGTAGATGAGGCGGGACAGATTCACATGGATTGGACGCTTCCGGCGGACTTTGGCAATGTGTTCGAAGTGATTCCTGTCACTCTTTCCTCTTCTCTTCCTGAAGGAAGGGGCGCTGTTTCCATTTCTGTTACGGGCCCGGATTATGAACTTTCCAGAAATCTGGATTTCACAGTGAAAGAGACGGCACCGGAGGAAAGGGAGAAGGAAAATAGGGAAGAGTCCTGGTATATACAGGGCGTGGTGCTTCCGGTCAATGAATCCGGTGAAACCGATGATCGCCTTTCCCCCAATACCATGGTGCTTCCTGATGTACAGCTGGAAAATATGAAGCACCGTTTGACCGGTACACCTCTGGACCGGAGCGCCCTGACAGCCAAACCGGACACCTTCCTTCTTCTGGATATGAGAAATCCCCGGCGTGACGTGGGACAGATCCATTTCAAGGCGGAGCTGGTGGATCGGGGAAGCGGAGAGGTGAAGGAAGGGCTTCTTTCTGCATCCGGCGAGGAGGGGACGGTGCCGGACCATTCTTTTTCCACAGAAACCGATTTTTCTTTAAACGGCGGAAAAATGCAGACCGCCGTCATTCCTCTCTATGCCAATCCCTTTACCCTTTCCGAAGGGGACTATAACCTTCGAATCACCCTTTCCGGCGGCGAAAGCCAAAAGATTACAGAGCTTCCGCTGACGGTGGTGAAGAGCCGCAGCATGGGTATGATTTCTACAGGCCTTTCCTGCCTTTCTCTTCTGCTGGTCCTTCTTTCCTTTGGAAAAATCAAAAAGACCATGATTTCCATCGGCGCCAGGGGAGACATTGCGGCGGCCCTGTTTGCAGCGCTGGCTTTTGGCGGCGTGGTGGTGCCGGTGACCCTGGCCGGCGATTTTCTCCATGTGATTCTGGGACCTTTCTCTGGCCTGGTGACCGGACTTTTAAGCGGTGTGGTGCAGTACATGCTCCTCATGTCCCTGCTGGTCCTTTTCCGGCGCCCCGGGGTGACGGCTCTTTTTTTCCTGATCCGCTGGCTTCTTTCCGCTGTACTTTTTGGACGGGTCACACCGGTGGGCATCCTTCTGGCGGCCTTTTCCATTGTGGTCATCGAAGGAGCTCTTTATATCACCGGCTTTTACAGGAAGAAAACATTGACCTTGCCTTACGGCCTTTTTATTTCTCTGGTGCTGGGCCTGTGCGACGCAGGGATTACTTTTGTGAACATGCAGCAGCTCATGCTTTTCTACCGTCTGTATTACGCGGACTGGTTCATCGGTCTTTACATGGTGATTAACGGTCTTCTCTACAGCAGTCTGGGAAGTTTCCTGGGCTGGAAGACGGGAAGCCGCTTAAGGCAGGTGATGGGATCATGATACTGGATATCAGGGATTTCTCCTGCCGTTACCTTTCAAGAAAGAAGGAAACCATCAGCCATCTGGATTTGTCGGTGGATGAAGGAGAAATGGTGCTCCTGGCCGGGCGGTCGGGATGCGGGAAATCCACCCTTATCAAGGCCGTGACGGGCCTTCTGGAGGATGCAGAAAAGAAGGGCGCCATGACGCTGTGCGGCAGGGATATTTTCAGCATGACTCCTGAAGATATCGGTCTTGTAGCAGGCACGGTATACCAGACTCCGGACGACCAGCTCTTTGCCATGACTGTGGCAGACGAGACAGCCTTTGCCCTGGAAAACCGGGGAGAAGAGCCATCGGTTATCAGAAGGGAAGTGTCAAGGGCTTTAGAGAAGGTGGGCCTTTCGGGGATGGAAGACAGGAGCATTCATGCCCTTTCCGGAGGACAGCGGCAGCGGCTGGCCCTGGCATCCATCCTCGTTACCCATCCAAAGCTCCTCATTCTTGACGAGCCGGTGAGTCAGATGAATCCGGAGGGGGTGAAGGATTTTCTTTCCCTTCTTCACAGTTTGAATGAAAAAGACCACATGACTATCCTTATGGTGGAACACCGGGTGAATGAGCTGGCCGCCCATTTTCCAAGGCTCTGCATTATGGACAGGGGAAAATTGGTGTATGACGGTCCTACGGAAAAAGCGTGGAATGAAATGGGGGATACCGAAGCCTACGGCATCCGGGAACCCCAGATGGTGAAGCTTGCCCGGCGCCTTCATCTGCCGAAGGCTTCCTCGGACAGGAAAGAGACGGTTATGGAAATCCAAAAGGCAGGAATTTCCTTTCGGCCCCATGTGGAACCGCCCCGGCCCAACCTTTCAGGAGACGTGATTCTGGAAGGAAAGGACATTCATTACACCTATCCCGGCGTCTCGGAGGAGACCCTGAAGGGGATTTCCTTTACCGTGAAAAAAGGGAGCATCACAGCCCTCATGGGCTTTAACGGCGCCGGCAAATCCACTCTTTTAAACCTTCTGGCCGGCCTCCTTTCCCCATCTTCCGGGAAAGTGCTTATCCATGGAAAGCCGGCGGAAAAGGAAAGGCACCATGTGGGGTTTATGCGACAGGAAGCGGATTTGATGCTGCTGACTGATTCGGTGGAAGAAGAACTGACCTGGAACAACAAAGACATGACAGAAGAGGAGCTGGACAAACTTCTCCATAAGCTCCATCTGGCCCACTACCGCCATGATTTTCCCCTGGCCCTTTCCAAGGGGCAGAGGCTTCGGGTGGTATTCGGCGCCCTTCTGGCCCGGAAGGATAATGACCTTCTCATTCTGGATGAGCCTACCACCGGACAGGACCAGAAGAGCCTCATGGATATCCGGGACATGCTGCGCCTGGCCGCAGAAGAGGGAAGAACTATTTTCCTCTGCACCCATGACATGGAGCTGGCGGCGGAGCTGGCAGAAGAAGTCTATGTACTGAAGGCAGGGCGCATCATCGCAGAGGGCAGTCCTCGACTCTTATTCAGCAGCCGGCAGCTCATGAAGGAAAGCGGACTGTCCCTGCCGCCTATGATGGATGTATCGGAAGACCTTGCTATCGAACCCTGCGTAACCATAGAGGAGGTGATGGCCCATGTCATTCAGACAGACCTTTGAAGGGAGCGACAGGAAATCGGTGATTTCTGCCTTAGACGGCAGAACGAAGCTGTCCTTTCTTCTTCTCTACGCCTTTATGATGATTATTGTGGACAATGGACGAAGCCTTTTCATCCTTTTCACGCTGACCCTTCTTTTTCATTTCCTGGGAAAAACGCCGGTGTACAAATGGAAAGTACTTTCCATTTTTCTCCTGCTGGGTCTCTGGGGTTCTATTTCCAGTCAGGCTCTCTTTTTCAGCCAGAATCCAAGGACGCCTCTCATTATGCTCATTTCTCCCGGATTTCCCCTGCTGGGATCTTTGACCGGCGGCCTTTATATTTACCGGGAAGGCATTATTTACGGCGCTGTTCAGGGCATGCGCACGGCATCCATGATTTCCCTGGGACTTTTGGTATGCTGGACCAGCGACCCCAGGGATCTTCTCAAAGGACTCACCGCCTGGCACCTGTCGCCCCAGGCCTCCTTCATGCTGGTGACAGCCATCCGCTTCTTTCCCATTCTGGCGGCAGAGGCGGGGGAGGTCATGACGGCCCTTCAGCTTCGAAGCGGTTCTGAAAAGGGGAGGCATCAGGTGCTGCGGCACATTCCCTACATGATCAAACCCCTGCTGGCCCGCTGCCTGCGCCGGGCCCAGACTCTGTCTCTTTCCGTCACCAGCCGGGGCCTTTTCCTGGCCAAGGAAAGGAAGGGTGTGCCCTGGAAAGGAAGAGAAAAAGGGGTTTCCCTTCTGTTCCTCCTGTTTGTACTTTTCTGCGGTGCCTCCAAGGTGCTCTATATTCTTTCCCAAAAGGGGATTTATTTCGGTGCTCTGCGCATCATTTATGACTGGACGAAATGGTATCTATGAAACAGTGGAAAACGACAGGCCTTTTCTTTCTCCTCTTTGCTACCTGGCTCACTCTGTTCTGGGTGACCGGAAGCCGCACGCCCTGGCAGATGTTTACGCCCCGCAATCAGGACGATGGCATCGTGGTACCGCTGGGGGAAATGGCCGGAAGAAATTATGACCGCATGGGCTTTGAGGGAGGAGAAATACGCTATGTACCTTCCGGTGGATGGCTGGTGGGGACAGCTAATGGAGAGCTTCGCCTTCTGTCCAAAGAGGGCGGGGAGAAATGGAGCCATCCCATAGGAAGCGGACTCATCCGCTCCCTCTCCCTTTCGCCTGACGGAAAAAGGGTGTATGTGGGAGAAAAAAGCCCCGACGGATACCTCTATGCCATGAACACCTCTTCTGGCGACATTCTCTGGAAATTCAAGGGTTTTGACGTCATCGGCGGCGAACCGGATATTCGGGCGGATCCCCAGACCATTCATATTTCCACCGACCGGGAAGGAAATATATATGCTGTCTTTTATCGCTTCACCATAACTGACAGTGGACAGCGGGGCTACCTGAGCCGGGTGGTTTCCTTCACCCCTTCAGGAGAAGAAAGATGGCGCTTTCCTAAGGACCATGCCATGGACGGCTGGGTGAACTGGGGCGAGATTTCAAAAGACGGCAGCTCCTTTGCCTTTGGAACCGCCAATTATGATAAATCTAAAATAGAAAATCTGGAGTATAATAAAAACATATATGTGCTGGATGGCAGGGATGGTACATTGCTTCACAGCACTGTCATAGACACAGCGCCCCACTTCGGATCAGTCACCATGAGAAACGGGCCGGTGTGGGAAGAAGGGGGAAATTATCTTTCCACCATCACCAGCGACGGCAGGGCCTTCCTCTTCGACAAAGAGGGCCATATCCTCTGGCAGCGCACCCTGGCGGAGCCTAAGGAAATGAATGGCACCTGGTTTTTCGCAGCCGGAAGGGATGCCCTTTTTGTGCCGGAAGGGGTGATCTTCGACACCATCAACACCTTCAGCCGGGATAACTGGCAGATGCCGTCCCCGGTGATCCACCCCTCCAGCAACAGCCTCTTCTTCTTTGACCTTTCCGGCACCTTCCGCTGGAAATACAGGACCGGCGGTGAAATCGAAGCCCTTGATGCAGCAAAGGGAGTGGCTGCCCTGGCCGTGGGAAGAAACGTGAGAAACCACGATTATAAAGCCCACGGCGCCGAAGCGGTGAACCTGGCTGACGGCAGCCGCATCTGCCGCTTCCACACTGCCGGACCCCTGCAGAACATAGCCATCTCCGATGACGCTAGTCTCATGGCAGGCATCGAAGTGCCGGCAGTAACGCCGGAAGGAAGCCTCCTTGGGGCGTACCGGCTTCATATATGGAAGATTGCGGAGCAGTCTTAGAACCGACCTTTTCGGGAGGAGAATGTTTATTCATGCCGCATGACGTAGGCCGCCGATTGGCGGTCAGGACCGCGATGGAGCATCCTATCAGTTCTCTGCCCCGTACACCCTTTCCCGCTTCGCGGGACTTCCCCTCAAGGGGAAACGAGAGATATGAGGGAAAAAACAGCGAGTCATATACTTCACGTACCATTTCGGCGTTTTCCCTCTTTGGTGGCTGTCGCCACCACCTTGCCCTGTGGGAGGTATGTCATATGATACTGAAAGGTTAAACCCGTAACGCTGACATTATAAGTATTGCCGCAGAGCGGCAATCCGCAACCCTCGGCCCAAAGGGCCGTCAAACTTAAGAACCCTTGGGCCGAAGGCCCATCCATCTTAAGAACCTTTTCCTCTGCCCCCTGAGCGAAGCGATGCAACCCTTCTACACAACCTGCCGCCATCAGGCGGCCACAACCCTCGGCCTGAAAGGCCGTCAAACTTAAGAACCCTTGGGCCAAAGGCCCATCCATCCTAAGAACCTTTTCCTTTACAAACCTCGGGGCGAAGCCCCGTCAACCCTCACACCGAAGGTGTGTCCAATGAACCCTCTGAACCCGGGACGCTATGGGTCCCTATAAAGGAGATACTATGATTACACGTTTTATGAAATACTACAAACCCTATATGAAAATCCTGGTGTGGGTCATTATCGGTACCTTTGCCATGGCGGGACTGGACCTGATTTTCCCGATTGTGGTAAGAAATCTGATTAACCAGGTACTGCCGGATAAGGATATGCACCGTCTCCTTTTGGGTTCGGCAGTGCTTCTGGTGCTCTACATTATCAATTTCATCATTCAGTTCCTGGTGCAGTACTATGGTCACGTAATGAGCGCCTCCATTGAGCACGATATGCGGCGGGATCTTTTTTCCCATATTGAAAAGCTGTCCTTCCATTATTTCGACAATGAAAAGACAGGGCAGCTTCTGTCCCGCATTACCAGCGATATTACGGAAATCAGCGAGCTCTCTTTCCGCGGGCCCAACGATCTTCTTCTCTGCGGTGTTATCATGGCAGGCACGCTGGTGGTGATGCTGGTGATGAACTGGAAGCTGGCCCTTTTGATCGGCGCCCTTCTGGTGGCCAAGGCTGTGCACACTGTGAAAATCAACAGGCAGATGAAGGGGGCTTTCCGGAAGAATCGCCGCATGGCGGGGGAAGTGGCGGCCCGGGCGGAGGAAAGTCTTTCCGGCATCCGCCTGGTGAAGGCTTTTGCCCGGGAGGCCTTCGAGCTTTCCCGGTTTGAAGAAAAATCCCTGGAGCTTAGAAATACGAAATTTGCTTCCTACCGTCTGGTGGGCTATTTCTCTGGAAGCATTAATTTCTTCACCAATTTCATTAATGTCGTTGTCATCCTGGCCGGCGGCTGGATGATTACGAAGGGGGAGCTCCGGCTTTCCGATTTCGTGGCCTTCCTCCTCTATGTGAATATCTTTATGCGTCCCGTGTTCCGACTGACTATTCTGGCGGAGGTGTACCAGCGGGGTATGGCAGGGTTTCACCGCTTCGAGGAAATCATGCACACGGCGCCCTCTATTACAGACCCGCCCCATCCCTTGGCCCTGACCCAAGTGAAGGGAGATATCGATTTCCATGACCTGTCCTTCGGCTATGAACCGGACCGGCTCATTCTTCACCATCTGAACTTTGCCATTCCTGCAGGAAAGACGGTGGCCTTCGTGGGGGAAACGGGGGCCGGCAAGAGCACCCTGGTGAGCCTGCTCCTTCGCTTCTATGAACCTACGGAAGGGACCATTACCCTGGATGGGCATAACCTCAACGAATTTGCCCAGCAGGACCTTCGCCGCAAAATCGGTATCGTACAGCAGGATGTATTCCTCTTCGGCGATACCATTGCCGAAAACATTGCCTATGGCAGGGAAGGAGCTTCCATGGATGAAATCCGGCAGGCTGCGAAACTGGCGGCGGCTGATGGATTTATCGAATCCCTGCCCAACGGCTATGATACCAAAGTAGGGGAAAGGGGCGTCAAACTCTCAGGCGGTCAGAAACAGCGCATCGCCATTGCCCGGGTGTTCCTCAAGAATCCTCCGGTAGTTATCTTCGACGAAGCTACCTCCGCTCTGGATACCCAGACAGAAAAAATGGTACAGGCCACCCTGGACGACCTGGCCAGAAACAGAACCACCATCATCATAGCCCACCGCCTCTCCACTGTGAGAAATGCGGACTGCATCTATGTCCTCGACCACGGACGCCTTCTGGAATCCGGCAATCATGAGGAACTGATTCGCAAAAAGGGCAAGTACTACGAGTTGTATGAAGCCCAGAAGAAAAAGAAAACCAATGAAACAGAGGAATGAGGATGATAGGGCTCTTCCATTGTCACCTTTGGGACGTTGAAAGGGTTCGCAGGTCCCCAAGCTGCCTTTAGGCCGCTGAGGATTGATGAAAAGAGGCTTCTTAACTGATAGAAGGCGCCTTTTCATATACCATTCCTGCATTTCTCCCTTTGGCGGCTGGCACTTTGCCCAGTGGAGAAAGTCCGGCACAGCCGGATAAGGGGGAGCCGCGCAGCGAGCCAATCCGCAGAATGCTTATCATGCCATATGACACAGAAAACCAATTCCGTAACGCCTCTTGCGTCCCCTTTAGGGGAAGAGGGCCACGAAGTGGCGAAGGGGTGGACGGTGGTAAGAATGATTATGATATTCTTATTCTATGTCTTATTGCCCTAAAGGGGAAACGACTCACTACATTTTGAGCGTCGCTTCACTCAAGGGGCCGCCGATTGGCGGTCAGGAAAATGATAGAGTGTCATATCTCTGCTCAGCCCCGTACACCCTTTTGCCACTACGTGGCATTTCCCCTCAAGGGGAAACGAGAAAATAGGTGGCACTGGATATTGTGTCACATATGACACAGACAGCCAATCCCGTAATGCTCCTTGCGTCCCCTTTAGGGGAAGAGGGCCACGAAGTGGCGAAGGGTGTGCAAGCGAACTGGATTTATTGGGGAGAGAAGCGACCCGCGAATCCAGTGAGACGCCATCCAGCGAAGTCGGTGTAGACGAGGGGAAGAATGATTATGATACTCGATGTGGACGTGACCGCC
This sequence comes from Dialister succinatiphilus YIT 11850, assembly GCF_000242435.1. Classification (GTDB taxonomy): domain Bacteria; phylum Bacillota; class Negativicutes; order Veillonellales; family Dialisteraceae; genus Dialister; species Dialister succinatiphilus. Next base: position 432,997 of record NZ_JH591187.1, read on the forward strand.
GAAAGGCGGCATTATAATACTCATCGCCCGATAGGGCGATACCACAACCCTCGGCCCGAAGGGCCGTCAAACTTAAGAACCCTTGGGCCCGAAAGGGCCCATCAATCCTAAGAACCTTTTTCCGCAACCCTGTTGCACAACCTGCCGCCGTCAGGCGGCCACAACCCTCGGGGCTTCAGCACAAAAAAAACCGGTCATAGACCGGTCTTTTTTATTTTATTTTTCATCAGCCAGCAGTTTTTTCAGATACTCACGGAACTGGGGTCCCAGGTCCGGGCGGCGGAGGGCAAATTCTACGGTGGCTTTCAGGTAGCCCAGTTTATTTCCTGTATCGTACCGTTTGCCTGTAAAGTTATAGGCATAGACACTGCCGTTTCTGGCCATGACGCGGAGGGCATCGGTGAGCTGGATTTCTCCGCCTTTGCCGGGCTTTGTCTGTTCCAGCACTTCGAATACTTCCGGGGTGATGACATATCGGCCCAGAGCTGCGAAGCGGCTGGGGGCTTCTTCCATGGAAGGCTTTTCAATCATATCTTTCACCTTGAGCAGGTTCGGGTCGTCTGTCGGTTTTCCGTCTACAATGCCGTAGGAGGAAACCATTTCAGGACGCACGACCTGGCAGCCGATGACGGTGCCGCCGGTTTTTTCGTACTGGTCCATGAGCTGGCGCAGGGCTGGTTCGCCATTGGCATTGTATACCACATCGTCCCCCAGGATGACGCCGAAGGGTTCGCCATCGATGAAATCTTTGGCGCAGAGGATGGCATCTCCCAGTCCTCTCATATACTGCTGGCGGGTGTAGTGGATTTTCACGGAAGCCACTTTCCGTACTTCCCGGAGAAGATCCATTTTGCCCGATTCGTAAAGGTGCTGCTCCAGTTCCGGGGAGGAATCGAAATGGTCTTCAATGGCTCTTTTGGCATGGCCGGAAATAATGAGGATCTGTTCAATGCCGCTGGCCCTGATTTCTTCTACAATATACTGGATGGTCGGTTTATCTACAATAGGAAGCATTTCCTTGGGCATGGCCTTTGTTTCGGGAAGGAAACGGGTGCCGAAGCCTGCTGCAGGAATGACTGCTTTTCTGATTTTCTGCATATATGTACTCCTTTGAATGTCGTAATTGCTTTATGGACACGGCCTGCGAACGGTCAGCCGACAATAGGAAGGCCCTTTTATGGGCAGG
>NZ_JH591187.1:434315-458853 GCF_000242435.1 Dialister succinatiphilus YIT 11850
GAGGGTTGTGGTGGGCGGCTTTGCCGCCAGTTTATAGAAAACCTTTAAAACCGGGCTTCGCCCGTGGGAAAACCATACAACCGCCCTGCGGGCGTCGGAAATGCATTCCCCCTTTGGTGCCGTAAGGCACCAAGGTGGGAAAAAGCCACCGGAGGTGGCTGATTACCTTAATGCTTTTCATGTCATATGACACTGAAAGTAAATCCCGTAACGCTGACTTTATACTCATCGCCCTGCGGGCGATACCACAACCCTCGGGGCCAAAGGCCCCGTCAAACCTAAGAACCCTCCGGCCGCAGGCCGGTCAATCTTAAGAACCCTCACACCGAAGGTGTGTCCAAGGGCGATACCACAACCCTCAGCCCGAAGGGCTGTTAAACCTTAGAACCCTCCGGCCACAGGCCGGTCAAACTTAAGAACCCTCAGCGCCGAAGGCGCTGTCACTTATATCCGTAGGGATGTTCCTTATGCCATTTCCAGGCGGAGGCGATGATTTCTTCTGTGGTGGAATGGGTGGGGTGCCAGCCCAGGGTTTCTCTGCATTTTTTAGAGGAAGCGATGAGGATGGCAGGGTCGCCGCTGCGGCGGGCTTCTTCGGTGACTTTGAAGTCGATGCCTGTTACTTTTTTGGCGGTTTCAATGATTTCACGGACGCTGAATCCCTTTTCGCTGCCCAGGTTGAAGTAGGTGCTCTTTCCGCCTTCTGCCAGGTATTTCATGGCCAGCACATGGGCGTCGGCCAGGTCCAGTACATGGATGTAGTCCCTGATGCAGGTGCCGTCGGGGGTGGGGTAGTCGGTGCCGTAGATGGCAATGTGGTCGCGGACACCCTGGGCTGTCTTCAGGATGAGGGGAATGAGATGGGACTCAGGATTGTGGTCTTCTCCGATGGAGCCGTCCAGAGCGGCGCCGGCGGCATTGAAGTAGCGCAGGGCCACATAGTGAAGGCCGTAGGCATTGGTGAAGTCCCTCATCATGTTTTCAATGACCAGTTTCGTGCGGCCGTATACGTTGGTGGGGTTATGGGGAAAATCTTCCTCTATGGGTGTTTTTTCCGGTTCCCCGTACACGGCAGCCGTGGAGGAGAAGACGATTTTGTCTACTCCTGCCTTCTTCATGCCAAGAAGGAGATGAAGGGTGCCTTCCACGTTGTTGGTGTAGTACTTGGCCGGATCCACCATGGATTCGCCCACCAGGGAATAGGCAGCGAAATGGATGACTCCTTCAATGTTATATTTCTTCAGGGTATCCGCAACAAAATCTATATCATGAATGTCCCCTTTCACCAGTACCGTTCCTTCCGGAACTGATTCTGCATGACCGGTGGACAGATTGTCAAAAACAACAGGTGTGAAGCGGCGGGAAGAAAGAAGGGCTCTCACGGTGTGGGAACCGATGTATCCGGCACCGCCGGTGACTAAAATGTTCATGGTTTGCCTCCTTATAAAATAAGTTACTAACAGTATATCATAAGTAAAGGTGAAATGGGCCTCGGGGCTGGCGTCTTTTCTTTCTTTCGGGATCCGGTCTTTCGCGCCCTTCTATGAAATATGATAAAATGAATAAAAACAGGAATGGGGAGATTCCCATTTTTTCATACAGGAGGAACAGGATGAAAAAGGTGATTTTTGATGTGGATGGGGTGCTCCTTTCGGAGGAAAGGTATTTTGATGTATCCGCCCTCACGGTGTGGGAGCTGCTTTACAGCAAGGATTATATGGGCCTTCCCCTGGAGGGGGAGGATTTTGATGCCCGCCATGTGACAGAAGGACAGATTGCCTCCTGCCGGAGCCGGGTGTGGGGAAAGGACCGGCTTCTTGCATTTCTGAAGGCCCATGGTATCAATTCCAACTGGGACATGGTGCATTGCTGGCTCATTACGGCGCTCTGGCTGATGGCGCTGACCTATGAGAAACGGTCCGGCGGGGAAAAGGTCTGCCTTACGTTTGAAAAGCCTTCGGACATGAAGGAAGCGGGCCTTGCCCTTATGGGACTTCCGGTGCCTGAAGCGGAAGAAATCCTGGCAAAATGGGAGGCTGTGATTCCACCGGACCTGGAAGGGGAGGACGTGGTGACCTGCCTTTATAAGACCATGGCCGGTGATTTTGGAAATGGCTCGGACTGGGCACTTCTTCGTTCTCCTTTCTGGACCATCCACACCGAAGCCTTTCAGGCCTGGTATCTGGGAGACGATACTTTTATTTCCCTTCTTCACCATGTGCCATACAGCGGCGGCAAAGAGGGGTTCCTGTCCCGGGAGGTGCCTCTGGCGCCGGCAGAGGCTATCCGCTCCCTTTTCATCAGGCTCAAGGAAAAAGGATTTGCCATTGCAGTGGCCACAGGAAGGGCTCGGGAGGAAATGGAAATTCCTTTCAGGCTTTTCCACTGGTATGAGGAATTTGATCCCCTGTACCTGGCTACTGCCTCGGACGCGGTGGAGGCAGCAGGCCTGTTCCACTGCCCTGTGCCCGACAAGCCGGCGCCCTTTATTTTCAGCTGCGCCCTCTTCGGCAGAAAAAGAGAAAATTATGAAGCCTATCTGAAGGAAGAAATGAAACCGGCTGCGGGCGATGAAGTCTACGTCTGCGGCGATTCCTACTCCGACGTGCTGGGAAGCCGGAGAGCGGGCACGAAATTCATCGGCATTCTGACCGGACTGGAAGGGAAAAAGGAAGCCGCCCTCTTTGAAAGGGAAAAAGTGCCCTATGTGGATCGGATTACGGATATAGAAAAGGTCATTGACACGCCTTCGGTGTAAAGGTTGATGGGCCTTCGAGCGTGAGGGTTGACGGCCCTTTGGGCCGAAGGTTCTAAAGGGGCTTAAGTTTGACACGGCCTTTCAGGCCGCGAGGGTTGTGGTGGCGCCTGCGGCGCAATATAAAGAAAACCTTTAAAACCGGGCTTCGCCCGTGGGAAAACCGTACAACCGCCCTTCGAGCGAGGAAAAAGAGGCACCAAGGGGGGAAAAAGCCACCAGAAGTGGCTCACTCACCGCCATGTTTAGGGTGACGAAAGCATAAGGAAGATATTCCCGTAACGTTGACTTTATACTCATCCCTCAGCCCGAAAGGGCTGTCAAACCTAAGAACCTTCGGGGCGAAAGCCCCGTCAAACTTAAGAACCTTTCCCCCCGAACCTTCCGGCCACAGGCCGGTCAAACTTCAGAACCCTCTGCAAAAGGGGCGCGGAAAGCCGTGCCCCTTTTGCAGTCTTAAGGCAGTCATGGTAGAATAATCATAAGTCCGGTACGGTCCGGCAGGGAGGCATGTATGGCAGGATTCTTTCCCCGTGTGGAGGGGCAGGAGAAGGTACAGAAAGAGATTAAACGGCTTTTGGAAGAAGACCGGCTGCCCCATACCCTGATTTTCTACGGAGATGAGGGGCTGGGGAAGACTACGGCGGCCCTGGATCTTTCAGGAATCCTGACGGGGAAGGCAGAGAAGCTCATGAATGAGCTGGCTGAGCTTTCCGAAGAAGAGCGGCAGAAGACGCCTGTTCTCACCCTGGCCGATGAACAGGTATGGTACCTCCATCCCGTGGGTATGGAGCTTAAAATCGAGCAGTTCAGGACCTTCCTTTCCGCCATGGCTTCTTTTGACGAGAAACCCCATGTGTGCATCATCGATGAGGCCCAGACCATGATGGACCCTGTGGCCAATGCCCTGCTGAAAACGCTGGAGGAACCGGAAGGAAATATTCATTTCATCCTGATCACCCATGACCTGGATGCCCTTCTCCCCACCATTATTTCCAGAGGAGAGCGGTTCGGATTCCTGCCTTTGTCGGAAAACGACTATGATTCCTTTATCCATCGCAGGAAAGACATCCATTTTCCCAGAGGCATGGACGAAAAGGTACTCTTTCAGCTGTCCGAGGGCAATCCGGGCATTACGCTGGAAGTCTGCGATGAGGGCGGCAGTGCCCAGCCCGAAAGCGCCATGGATTTCTGGGAAACGGTGACAGGAAGCGACAGGCCCTTTTCCACCCTCTCATCCATGGAGTTTAAGGAACGGAAGGATTTTCTGAAAATGCTCCGCTGGATTCTGCTGGTGGGCCGGGATATTTATGTGCTGGCGGAAACGGGAAATCCTGCATCCCTTCGCTGCGTCACTGTGGCGGCAAGGGAGAAGCGGATAGCTCCCTTCTGGCAGGGCGAAAAAGGAGAAGAGGCACTGCTGGCGCTGAAGACGGCGGAAACGGCAGTGGCTCGTTATATTAATATAAAGAATATTTGGGACATGATTCTCATTACATTGGAACATATACAGAAAGGCGAAAAAGAATGGATCAGGTAATCGGCGTCCGTTTTAAGCCGGCAGGTAAAATTTATTATTTTGATTCCAATCATCTCGATATCCATCTGGATGACGGGGTGATTGTGGAAACGTCCCGGGGACTGGAGTACGGCAGCGTAGTGATCATACCCAGGCACCCGGTGCTTGATGAAGATGCTCCTTTAAAGCCGGCCATCCGCAAGGCCACCATGAAAGATATGGCCCAGCTGGAACGGAACAGGGAAAGGGAAAAGTCGGCCTTTGATATCTGTCTGAAGAAGATTGAAAAGTTCAAAGTGCCTATGAAACTTCTCCGGGCAGAATATACTTTTGACAGAAATAAAATCGTTTTCTTTTTTACCTCCGATGGCAGGGTGGATTTCCGGGAACTGGTGAAGGAACTGGCTGCTGTTTTCCATACCCGCATCGAACTGCGGCAGGTAGGGGTGAGGGATGAAGCCAAGCAGGTATCCGGTATCGGCTCCTGCGGAAGGCCTCTCTGCTGCGCCACCTTCCTTGGCGATTTCGCCCCCGTTTCCATTAAAATGGCCAAGAACCAGGGGCTGTCCCTGAACCCCACCAAGATTTCCGGCGTCTGCGGCAGACTCATGTGCTGCCTGCGCTTTGAAAATGACATGTACGAGGGGGATAACCGGAAGAGACGATGCTGTGCCATGCAGGGGAAAGGCCCCCGCTTCCGGGTGGGCATGAAGGTCATGACCGACGAAGGCAGCGGCCAGGTGCTCTATGTGAACAGCCAGAAACATACAGTGAAAGTACAGCTGGACGGGCAGAAGACGAAAACTCTGTCCTGGGACGCTGTGGAACAGGAAGAAAATGAGTGATTGGAAATTAAAAGAAGGGGAGAGGCTGGACGACCTGGTGCGGGATGGTATGAAGCTCATCCAGCGGCCGGACCAGTTCTGCTTTTCCATCGATTCCGTGCTTCTGGCCCATTATCCCGCTATTAAAGGAAAAGATAAAATCTGCGACCTGGGCACCGGTACCGGCGTCATCGCCCTTCTCATGTCAGCTCTGGGCGGCAGGGACATTACGGCCCTGGAAGTGAATCCCATCATGGCGGATCTGGCAGAACGAAACGTGAAAGGCAACGGGAAGGAATCGGTGATTCACGTGGTGCCCTGCGACTACCGGAAGGTGAAGGACTATTTCCCCTCCGGTTCTTTTTCTCTGGTGGTGGTGAATCCGCCCTATCGGGAAGTGGGAAGCGGCAAAATGAGCGAAAGCCGGGGAGTGGCCAGCGCCAGCTACGAACTGAATGCCACATTGGAAGAAGTATTTTATACAAGCCGCTACCTTTTGAAATACGGCGGCCGTCTGGCCATGGTGCATCGGGCAGACCGCACGGCGGATCTCATTTCCCTGGGAAGAAAGTACGGCATGGAGCCCAAGCGCCTCCGTTTCATCTATGCAAGAAAAGGCCATCATGCGGTGCGGGTACTTCTGGAATGGAAGTACGGAGGCCATCCGGAAATGGCTGTGGAACCGCCGCTTCTCATCCATAACAGCGACGGATCCTATACGAAGGAAATACTGGAAATATACGGGAAGGAAGACATATGAACGAAGTGAAACCGGGCACCCTCTACCTGGTGCCCACACCCATAGGAAATCTGGCAGACATTACGGAGAGGGCGGTGGACGTGCTGAAGGAGGCGGATATTATCGCCTGCGAAGACACCCGCCATACCCGGATCCTCCTGGATCACCTCTCCATAGGGGGCCACGTGGTGTCCTACCATGAACATAACAAAAAAGAAGCGGGCCCAAAAATCATAGACCTGCTGAAGGATGGGAAATCGGTGGCCCAGGTCAGCGATGCCGGCATGCCCGTGATTTCTGACCCCGGTGCGGACCTGGTGCGCCTGGCCATCGAAGCGGGCATCCCCATCGTTCCCCTTCCCGGTCCCAACGCTGCCTTAACCGCCCTCGTGGCCTCCGGCCTCGATGCCCGGCAGTTTGCCTTCATCGGCTTTTTGCCGAAAATCACGGCTAAGAGAAAGAAACTCCTCCAGGACATGAGCCGCGTCCCGGTGACCCTCATATTCTATGAAGCGCCTCACCGCATCAAAGAAACCCTGGACATCCTGATGAAAGCTCTGGGTGACAGAAAAGCCGTCACCGCCAGGGAACTGACAAAGAAATTTGAAACCTTCGAAAGAGGCACACTCTCTTCCATTCGGAGCCACATGGACGAAGAAGACCCCAGGGGAGAATACGTCATTCTCGTAGAAGGCTGGAACCAGGATATGGAAGAAAAAGAAGGAGAAGAAACCTCCTGGCAGGACGAAGCACTGGAACTGGCCAAAACACTGCCCTTAAAAGAAGCAGCCCGGCAGGCTGCAGGAAAATACCACCTCTCCAGGAGAGAAGTGTATCAATTTCTCCTCTCCTCCCGTTCCTGAGCGCCTTTCCGCTCGGGCTTGAGGGTTCTAAAGTTTGACGGGGCTATCGCCCCGAGGGTTCTAAAGTTTGACAGCGGCTATGCCGCTGAGGGTTGTGGTGGGCGCCTTTAAATTATAGAAGGCGCCCTCTTATGATAAAACCTTTACAACCGCCCTGCGGGCGAGGAAATGCATTCCCACCTTTGGTGGCTGGCGCCTTATGGACAAGCCCCTTTGGGGCTTGAGGGTTGACGGCCCGCTGGGCCGAAGGTTCTTAAGGGGCTTAAGTTTGACGCGCCTCTGGCGCGAGGGTTGCTGTAGGGCGCCTATGAATTGATAGAAGGCGCCAGTTTGTATAAAACCATATAACCGCCCTGGCGGGCGTTGGAAATGCACCCCTTTTGGTGGCTGGCGCCACCACCTTCCCCCCGGCGGGGGGACTTTATTCTTCGCTATGCGTTAGCTTTATTCTGCCCCCGCTTGCGGGGGAAGTCCGGTGCAGCCCGGATAGGGGGTGTATCTGCCGAAGGCAGATAATTCAGCAGAATGTCAATCAAGCCCTATGACACCGAAAAGCCAATTCCGTAACGCTGACTTCATAAGCATTGCCCGAAGGGCCGTCAAACTTAAGAACCCTTGGGCCCGAAAGGGCCCATCCATCTTAAGAACCTTTCCCTTTGAACCCTTTGAACCTTCTGAACCCTCTGAACCCTCACGCCGCAGGCGTGTCCACGGGCGAAGCCCCGTCAACCCTTACACCGCAGGGTGTATCCATAAATTTCCCGTCATTATCTGTTTATTCTGCTGTTCTGTGTTATAATTAAGAATATTGCAGTCTAAAGAGGAATATTCTTTTTAAATACAATGCAGGAGGCCTTTTTTATGAGTGAAAAACCAGCATATTATATTACCACCCCCATTTACTATCCCAGTGCGAAGCTGCACATCGGACATACCTACTGTACGTCCATTGCCGACAGCATGGCCCGGTTCAAACGGCTTGACGGCTATGATGTATTCTTCCTGACCGGCAGCGACGAACATGGCCAGAAAATCGAGCAGAAAGCGGAGGAAGCAGGGGTTACGCCGATCCAGTATGTGGATAAGATTGTAGCCCTTTTCAAGCAGCTCTGGAAAGAACTGAATATTTCCAACGACGATTTCATCCGTACCACTGAAGAACGTCATAAGAAAGTGGTACAGATGCTTTTCCAGCGGGCCTATGACAAGGGAGACATTTACCTTGGCAAGTACGAAGGCTGGTACTGCATTCCTGATGAAACCTTCTGGCCGGAAAACAAACTGACACCGGACCATGTATGCCCGGACTGCGGCCGTCCTCTGCAGCGGGTAAGCGAGGATGCCTATTTCTTCAAAATGTCCAAGTATGCAGACCGCTGGATGAAATATATCGAAGAACATCCCGATTTCATTCAGCCTGAGTCCCGCAGAAACGAAATGATCCAGTTCGTGAAGAGCGGCCTGGAGGACCTCTGCGTGTCCCGCACCAGCTTCACCTGGGGCATTCCGGTGCCTTTCGACCCCAAACACGTGGTATACGTATGGTTCGATGCCCTGGTCAACTACCTGACAGCTGCCGGCATTGTGGACAATCCGGAAAAATTCAAGAAATTCTGGCCTGCTGATGTCCATCTGGTGGGGAAGGAAATCGTCCGCTTCCATACCATTATCTGGCCCATTATGCTGATGAGCCTGGGCATTGAACTGCCGAAGAAGGTTTATGGCCACGGCTGGCTCATTGTGGACGGCGAAAAAATGTCCAAGTCCCGGGGCAACGTGATCGATCCCATTCCGCTGCTTCGCGAATTCGGCTCCGATGCCATCCGCTACTACCTCTTAAACGATATCCAGCTGGGACAGGACGGCAACTTCAGCCGGGACCGTCTCATTGCCCGCATTAACTCCGACCTTTCCAACGACCTGGGCAACCTGCTCTACCGCACCCTGTCCATGGTGGACAAGTACAACGGCGGCGTTCTCCATAAAGGCGATGCTTCTTCAGATCCCGTCATCGATAAAGCTTCCAGAGAAGTGGAAGCCAATGCGGCAGCTGCACTTTCCGCTTTCAGAAACGGCATGGACAACTGGAAGATTAATGATGCCATCAAGGCCGTATGGACCTATATCCGCTCCCTGAACAAGTATATCGACGTTACTATGCCCTGGGCTCTGGGCAAAGATCCCGCAAAGAAGGATCTCCTGAATGTGGTGCTCTACCACCTCTGCGAAGGCCTGCGCTTTGTATCCCTCCTTTCCGAACCGGTGATTCCTATTGCCGCTGAAAAAATCTGGAACCAGCTGGGCCTTGCCGATTTCAAGGACGCCTGCTACAAAGATCTGGTATGGGGCGGTATTCCCGACGGCACCATGACCCATAAGGGAGACCAGATTTTCCCGCGCATTGAAATCGAAGAGGAAGAAGAAAAGAAGCCGGCTGCCAAAGAAAAGAAGGCAGAAGTTGGAAACCCGATTTCCATTGACGATTTCTTCAAAACAGACCTTCGGGTAGCTGAAATCCTGACGGCAGAAAAAGTCAAGAAATCCAAGAAACTCATCAAAATGACCGTCAGCCTGGGCGGTGATGATGTGAGAACCGTGGTGAGCGGCATTTCCGAATACTACAAACCCGAAGACCTCATCGGCAAACATGTCATCTTCGTTTCCAATCTGAAACCGGCCAAACTGATGGGCATCGAATCCCAGGGCATGATCCTGGCAGCCTCCAAAGATGGAGCGCTCAAGGTGCCCTTCGTGGATATGCCTGCCGGCAGCAAGGTCAAATAATGAAACCCTTCGACACCCATGCCCACCTTTACGATAAAGCCTTCGACCGGGACCGGGATGAAGTCCTTTCCCGCACCCTGGAGGCGGTGAGCTTCGTGGTGATTCCCTCTGAAAACTACGAAACCGGCCTGAAAGCCCTTCATCTGGCGGAAACCTATGGCCCTGTCTATGCAGCCCTAGGCATTCATCCCCATGAAACAAAGAATGCCGACGAAGAAACACTGAAGAAAATAGGGGACCTGGCGGAATCATCGCCTAAAGTCAAAGCCATCGGCGAAATCGGCCTGGACTACCACTTCTTCTACAGCGATAAGGAAACCCAGAAAAAATGGTTTGGCCGTCAGATAGAACTGGCCAAAGATCTGGACCTTCCCTTCCTGATCCATGACAGGGAAGCCCATGGCGACACTCTTTCCATACTGAAAGAGCACAGAAGCAGCCGCATGAGAGGCATTATGCACTGCTTCTCCGGCAGCCTGGAAACGGCGGAAGAAATGATGAAACTGGGATTCTACATCTCCTTCGCCGGTCCCCTGGTTTTCCCGAAGAGCCGCCGTCTCAAAGAAGCGGCCCGGGACATCCCCCTGGACCACCTCCTTATAGAAACCGACAGCCCCTACCTGACACCTCCTCCCCATAGAGGAGAACGCAACGAACCGGCCAATGTGATCTTCGTGGCCCGGGAAATCGCAAAACTCAAGGGACTGACCGTGGAAAAAGTAGTGGAAGAAACAAGAAAAAACGGACTTCGCATCTATGGGATAGAATAAAAAACGGCCATTCGGCCGTTTTTTATTGACACGCTCTGGTGGGCGTGTGGGTTCTTAGGTTTGACGGGGCTTCGGGCCCATCAATCTTAAGAACCCTTACGCTAAAGGCGTATCCATATGGTATAGTATAACCATAGAGAATCACCGAAAGGAGGTATACCATGACATTTATACCCATCGACAGGAGCCGCTGGGACAGGGAGGAATATTTCTCCTACTTCTCTCATGAAGTGCCCTGCCTCTACAGCATGACCCTGAATCTGGACGTAACGCCTGTGATGAAGCGCAAAGAAAGACCCTATCCCGCCATGCTCTATTTCCTTTCGGTGGTGGAAAACCGTCATAAACGCTACCGCATCAGCTTTAACGAAAAAGGGGAGCTGGGGTACTATGATGTGGTACACCCAAGCTACACCATTTTCCACAAGGATGACCACACCTTCTCCAGTCTGTGGACAGAGTACAGTGAAAACTATGATGACTTCCTTGCCTCCTACGAGGCCGACGAGGCCCGCTACGGGAAAGTGAAAGGTCTCTTCGGGAAACCGGACCGGCCGGCCAACCTTTTCCCCGTGTCCGTCATTCCCTGGGTGCCCTTCCAGTCCCTCCATCTCAGCTTTCCCAAAACTCCCGGAAACTTCTTCCCCATGTACACCATGGGCCGGCTCCACCGGAAGAGAAGCCATTACTACATGCCCCTCGCCCTGGAAGTGAATCATGCCGTATGTGACGGCTACCATGCCGGCCGTATTTTCAAAGAAGTACAATCCCTCATCAACGGGTGGAGGTAGGAAAATGGAAAGACAAGAACTGATAGAACTTCTGGAAGACAAAGGACTCCTCTCCGGAGAAGACAGCTTCACCATAGTCAGCGGCAGGGAAGCCGCTTCCATTCCCCTTCATATGGACCATCTGCTCATCCTTCGGGACTGCCGCCCGGAAGAGGGAAAAATCCTTGTTAAAAGGCTTCTTGCGGCCTATGAAGAAGATGCTCCCCTCATTATCCTTGGAGAGGGAAATATCCTTCGCATAACCGCCAGGGAAATGGAAACCCGCCAGCCTCCCTGCCCGGAGACTATTCTCTTTGACAGCCGGAAAGCCAGAGTCCGGGATGCATCTCCCTATGACCTCACAGCCCTGGACAATACGGTGCACCGCCTTCTGGCCCCCGGAGGCTGCCCCTGGGACCGCTCCCAGACCCATGAGACCCTGCGCACCTATTTCATCCAGGAAGTCTATGAAGTCATCGATGCCATCGACCGGAAAGACATGGACAACCTGAAAGAAGAACTGGGAGACGTGCTCTTTCAGATCCTCTTCCACGCGGCTCTGGCGGAAAAAGAAGGCTTCTTCACCATGCAGGACGTGGCAGACGGCGTGAACGACAAAATGGTGCGCCGCCACCCCTTCGTCTTTGACAAAACAGGCAAAGACAGCACCCTTTCGGTACCCCGGGAGTGGGAAAAACGCAAAAGAATTGAAAAAAACAGGAAATATCTGCTTTCCGGCGTGCCCAAAGGCTTGCCAAGTCTGCTTTTAACGTGTATAATTCAAAAGAAAGTTAGTTCCAACGGGCTTCAGAACCTCTTATTCCCTGAAGACCTTCCGGCGGACATGAAACAAAAGATTTCCCAATTTCTGGAAGATGACCGTGAAATGGATAGGGAAAAGAAAGCAGGCGCTTTCCTCTTCCACCTGGTCCATTATCTGCAGGAAAAAGGAATCGAGCCGGAACTGGCTTTGCACCGCTCTGATACAGCATTCATGAGCCGGCTTCATTCGTTTGAAGACTTCGTCATGCAGGAGGGAAAGAACCTTTCTGACATGAGCCCGGAAGAAACCCTGCAGCGGTGGAAAGACTTCATGGCACAAAAACCTTCCCATTGGAACTAAAGGCGGTTCAACCGTCAATTATTAAAGGAGGATGTTTAGTTATGAACAAAACAGAACTCATCGCAGCAGTAGCCCAGGAAGCAGAAATGACAAAGAAAGATGCTGAAAAGGCTGTCAAAGCAGCCCTTGATGTAGTATCCAACGCCCTCGTAAAGGGAGACAAAGTACAGCTCATCGGCTTCGGTACCTTCGAAGTCCGTCAGCGCAAAGCCCGTGTAGGCCACAATCCCTCCACCCAGGCTGAAATCAAGATCCCCGCATCCAAGACCCCGGCATTCCGCGTTTCCAAACAGCTGAAAGAAAAAGTCAACGTAAAGAAAGCAAAAGCTAAAAAAGCAAAGAAATAATCGGTATACCAAATAAAAACCTCCCTTAGGGGAGGCTTTTTATTTGCTGAAATAGGGAAAGCATGATTGAAAAGAATAGCATTTCCGCTATCCATATGTTTTTATGATACATTCCTTAAACTCATTGACGGATAGCTTCGTTTGCTTTTACAATAGGGGGGGAATAGGAATTGGCAGATAACTATCAATGTTTATTTCACAGCTTATGTCCGGTACTTAACTAACCGGAATTAATCAGAATGCTATTTATTACCTTTTCTCTTATTTTCTAAATATTGTTTTAAACGAATGGGAGCACCTTATGGAGAAGACATCATTCGGTCGTGTTGGAGAAAGATTGGCCAGACAGTATTTAGAACAAAAAGGATATCATTTTTTGGATAGCAATTTCAGAACAGTCCATAGTGAAATTGACCTGATTATGAATGATGGTGGTACACTGGTCTTCGTAGAAGTGAAAAGCCGTCATAATCGCAGGTATGGAGAACCGGTGGAGGCGGTGAATCCTGCAAAGCAGAGGCATATTCGCCTGGGAGCCAGAGCATATGTAATGAAACGGAGGATAGAGGACACACATATTCGTTTTGATGTTGTAGAGGTTATGGTATCTTGGGAAGGGGAAACCAAATTCCGCCATACAAGAAATGCATTTTAATAGTTTATTTTCTTGGAGGGATTCATATGTATGCTAAGGTACTGGGGACAACGACCTTTGGCCTGAATGGTCATGTCATCGGTGTGGAAGTAGATATTAATAAAGCCTTTCCTGCTTTCGATATTGTGGGTCTTCCGGCAGCTTCTATCAAGGAGTCTAAAGAACGAGTTCATTCGGCCATACGTAATTCGGGATATCATTTCCCGGTAGATAAGGTGACTGTAAATTTAGCGCCGGCAGATTTAAAGAAAGACGGTTCGGGTTTGGATCTGCCTATTGCCATGGGTCTTCTGGCAGCCAGTGGTGAAGTGCCGCTTGAATGTTTTCAAAATACCATTTTCATCGGGGAATTATCGCTGAAGGGTGAAATCCGTCCAGTACCGGGGATTCTGTCCATGGTTTTAGCAGGGAAGGAAGCAGGAGTATCCCGTTTCTTTATGGCGCCTTCGGTGACGAATGAAGCTCTTCTCTGTGAGAATATTGAGGTGTATGGGCCAGAAACTTTACGAGAACTGATTGAGTTTTTGACTGGTCACCATCCCATGGCTCCGGCAGTACGTCATGAATCGGAGCGCCCTCCTGTCAGTGATGTGGATTTTGCGGAAGTGCAGGGGCAGGTTATGGCTAAGAGGGCCATGGAAATAGCAGCTGCCGGTGCCCATAATGTGCTTATGACAGGGCCGCCCGGATCAGGCAAGACTATGCTTGCCCGACGCATAACGACCATTCTCCCGCCGATGACTAGGGAAGAAGCGCTGGAAGTGACGAAGATATACAGTGTGGCTGGGCTCTTTAAAGCGCAAGATATTATGAGAGAGAGACCTTTCAGAAGCCCTCATCATACGATTTCCATGGCAGGACTCATTGGCGGCGGAACCATTCCCCGCCCTGGCGAAGTGACTTTGTCTCACAGGGGTGTACTTTTCCTGGATGAACTTCCTGAATTTCCACGTTCTGTGCTGGAGGTGCTTCGGCAGCCTTTGGAGGACAGGGAAGTCCATATTTCCAGGGTTAATGCATCCTTTACTTATCCTGCTGATTTTATCCTTATTGCCGCCATGAATCCCTGCCCCTGCGGTTATCTGGGAGATCCGGATCATCCCTGCACCTGTACTGATGGCGAGATCAGAAGTTATGGGAGAAAAATATCCGGTCCACTTTTGGATCGTATCGATCTTCATGTTTCCGTGCAGCGGCCCAAGTACAGCGAATTAACTGCTACGATTAAAGGGGAAGCTTCAGCGGATATTGCAAAAAGGGTGGAAGAAGCCCGCCGCGTGCAGGCAGAAAGACTTGCTCCCTGGCACATGCAGAACAATGCGCAAATGGGACATCGACAGTTGAAAGAAACTTGTCACCTGGATAAGGATGGCACGGAAATGCTTCGGGAAGTATTTGAAAAGCTCCATCTTTCTGCCAGAAGTTATGACAGGATTATAAAAGTAGCCCGTACAGTGGCTGACCTGGATGGAAAATCCGGCATTGAAGCTTCTCATGTGGCAGAAGCTATCAGCTATAGAAATATGATTCCTCGGAGGTGACCATGGACAAATACGCAGCGGCTCTGCCAGGATGTCCCCGGCTGGGAGCTAAACGTATGCGGGGACTCATTGAATTCTTTCATACGGCAGAAGATGTATGGAAAGCGTCGGATGAAGATATTCGTAAATCCCATGTGCTTCATGGTAATGGAGAAGCGGCTTTTCTTGCATGGCGTCACGAAACAAACCCGGATGCGGTTATGGAAAAATTGATTCAAAACCATATACGGTGCAGTACGTGGGAAGAAGAGGATTACCCAGCTCTTCTTAGAACTACCGCTAATCCACCGGCAGTTCTTTTTTACAGAGGGAAACTTCCGGATCATGAAAAACTTATAGCCATCGTAGGTTCCAGAAAGGCTACCGCCTATGGAGTGCAGACAGCCGGACGGTTTGCCAGAGGGCTGGCAGAAGAGGGAATTACTGTTGTTTCCGGCGGTGCCAGAGGAATAGACAGCGCATCCCATGAAGGGGCGCTGGCAGGCAGGGCACCTACTATTGTAGTGGCGGCCTTCGGGCTGGACAGGGTATATCCACCGGAAAACAGGAATCTGTTCCATCAAATCGTGGAAGAGGGAGGCGCCATTATTTCTGAATATCCTCTTGGTACTCCTCCCCTGGGAAGACAGTTTCCTGCCCGGAATCGAATCATAGCCGGTATGTGTCGTGGTGTGATTGTTGTAGAAGCGGCTGAACGAAGCGGATCTCTCATTACTTCTGACTTTGCCCTGGAAGAAGGAAGGGACGTTTTTTCTGTTCCCGGCAGCATTTATATTCCATCCTGCAAAGGGACAAATCAACTGATTCGTAATGGCGCTATCTGCTGTACTTCTTTCAAAGATGTTCTATCTGAATATGGATGGGAAAGGCAGGAAGAGAAAGTAGAAAAAACGGGTAAAGAATCTTTGACTCTTGAAGAAGAAATGGTATACAAATTCTGCTGTACAGAAAATGAAGTACAGGCAGAGGATATTCTTCAACAAAGCGGTCTTTCCGTAGTCAGGCTGACTATGCTGCTTTTACGTCTCCAGCTGAAGGGATACATCAAAGAGACCGGTCCCGGGAGGTATGTAGTCATAGGGCAGTAATCTTGTGAGAAGAGACCCATTGCCCTAGCCCCCAGTTTCCAGTTTCTAATCTCTAGTCTCCAGTCCCGAGCCCCCAGTACCCAGTTCACTAAATTTCCCTTTGCCATTTTCTTTTTTTCTTATATAATTACATATGACTTATGAAGATGAAGATGAAGCTTCCGGCCAGGCCGGGAGTGTTATATGAGCCGGTGCTTCCTGCTTGAAGGCAGGGATTCCGGTTTTCATATTTTTTCCCTGAAGTGACAGAGGAGGAAATAGATTTGCCTATTACAAGAACGATTACGCTGGAAAAGAAGAAACGGGGCCGAAAGGCGAAGGCTGCGGCGCCGGTGTTGTTTAAGAGGAAGCCGAATCCCAAAGGGAAGACGCTGGTGGTGGTGGAATCACCGGCGAAGGCGAAAACCATAGAGAGGATCCTGGGGCCTGACTACAAGGTCATGGCATCGAAGGGCCATCTCCGGGATCTGCCGCAGAAGACGCTGGGGGTAGATATCGAGAATGGCTTCAAGCCGGAGTATGTGGATTCCGCTGAGCGGGAGTCTATTATCAAGGATCTGCAGAAAGAAGCGAACCGCTCAAAGACTGTCCTTCTGGCAACGGACCCTGATCGTGAGGGAGAAGCGATTTCCTGGCATTTGTCCAAGCTTCTGGATGTGAATCCCGAAGATCATGTGCGCATTGCTTTCCATGAAATCACGCCGCCTGCCATCAAGGAGGCCATCAAACATCCCGGGCCCATCGACATGAACCGGGTGGATGCGCAGCAGGCCCGGCGGGTGCTGGACAGGCTGGTGGGCTACAAGCTGTCTCCATGGCTGTGGAAGCTGATTTACCGTGGCCTTTCGGCAGGGCGCGTGCAGTCCGTGGCTACCCGTCTCATCTGCGAAAGGGAAGAGGAAATCAGGGCTTTCAAGCCGGAAGAGTACTGGACCGTAGAGGGACTGTACAAGAAGGCGGATTCAGAATCCTTCAAGGCGAAGCTGGTGCAGATCGATGGGAAGGAAGCCTCTATCCGCAGCAAAGAGGAAGCGGACGCTGCGGTGGCGGATATGGAAGGGAAGGAAGCAGAAGTCCTTTCCGTCACCCGTTCCCGGAAGCAGAGAAAGGCCAAGCCGCCCTATACTACGTCCACCATGCAGCAGGATGCGGTGAATCGTCTCAATTTCAATTCCAGGAAAACCATGATGCTGGCTCAGAATCTGTACGAAGGTATCGAAATCCCCGGCCATGGTCATGTAGGGCTCATTACGTATATGCGTACTGACTCCACCCGTATTTCCGATGAAATGATCGCCCAGGTGCGGCCTTACATTGAAACGGTGTACGGCGAGGAGTATCTGCCTCCCAAACCCAATGTGTTTGCGAAATCAAAGAAGGCCCAGGATGCCCATGAAGCCATCCGGCCCACCAGTCTGGAATTTCCGCCGGATGCTCTGACATCCGTGCTTTCAAGGGACCAGCTCAGGCTTTATACCCTCATCTGGAACCGTTTCATCGCCAGCCAGATGGCTCCTCAGATCCAGATGACCATCACTGCCCTTCTGGGAAGCGGCCGCTGCACCCTTCGTGCCAGCGGGAGCCACGTCCTTTTTAACGGCTTCACCATTATGCAGCCGGCAAAGGAAAAGAAAGGGGAAGGGGAGGAAAACGCTTCCCTTCCGCCTCTGAAGAAGGGGGAAAAGGTGACCCATGTGAAAACGGAAGCGGAGCAGCATTTCACCACGCCGCCGCCAAGGTACACCGAAGCCAGCCTCATCAAGACTATGGAAGAAAAGGGCATCGGCCGTCCTTCCACCTATGCCCCCATTCTGGATACCATCCAGAAGAGGAAGTATGTGGTGAAGGAAGGAAAGCAGTTTGTACCTACGGAAATCGGGTTTAAAGTGACAAACCTGCTGAAGAAATATTTCGAAGGTATTATCAATGTAGATTTCACGGCCAATCTGGAAAACTGGCTGGATAAAATCGCCGACGGCCATGCTACGTATAAAAAGGTGATGACCGATTTCTACAAGGTCTTCGATAAGGAACTGGAAGCGGCCAACAGTCAGGCGGATAAGGAAAAGCAGGAAAGCCAGGAAGTAACCGATGTGAAATGTGAAAAGTGCGGCGCCAACATGATTGTAAAAATGGGCCGCTACGGCAAGTATCTGGCCTGCCCCAACTACCCCAGCTGCCGGAATATCAAACCTTACAGTATCCTTCAGGGACCGGAAGAAGTGTCTGACGTGAAATGCGATCATTGCGGCACTCTCATGGTGTATCGGGAAGGTCCCTACGGAAGATACCTGAAATGTCCGAAATGCAATGCCAATAAAGCCATCGTGGTAGATACCGGCATTACCTGTCCCAAGTGCCATGAAGGCCATATGGTGCAGAGAAAAACAAGAAGGGGCCGTACCTTCTACGGCTGCAGCCGCTACCCTCAATGTGATATGGCCCTGTGGAACGAACCGGTGGACCAGTTCTGCCCCACCTGCGGCTCTATTATGGTAAAAAAGACCTATAAAAACGGCAAAGAGCTCATTTTCTGCTCAAATCCCGACTGTCCAACGAATCCGAAAAAGAAAAAGGGAAAAGAAAAGGAAACGAAAGAGTGAGATAGTGAGCTAGTGAACTAGTGTACTAGTGTGCTAGTTAGATGGACAAGCCCCTATGGGGCTTGAAGGTTGACGGCCCGCTGGGCCGAAGGTTCTTAAGGGGCTTAAGTTTGACGCACCTCTGGCGTGCACAGCGAACATGATTTGAAGGAGCAAAGCGACGCACAAATCATAGTGAGTCGTTTCCCCTTTAGGGGCGAGGGTTGTGGTAGGGCGCCTATGAATTATAGTAGGCGCCAGTTTGTATAAAACCATACAACCGCCCTGCGGGCGTTGGAAATGCATCCCCCCTTTGGTGGCTGACGCCACCACCTTGCCCGGTGGGAAGCATGTCACTGGATTCGCGGGTCGCGGGGCTCCGCGGTGTTTTATTCTGCCCCCTGCATAGGGGGAAGTCCGGCGCAGCCGGAAAGGGGGAGGCGAGCGCAGCGAGCCAATCCGCAGAATGCTTATCATGTCATATGCTACTGAAAGGTTAAACCCGTAACGCTGACTTTATAAGCATTGCCCGACAGGGCAATCCACAACCCTCGGTCCGAAGGGCCGTCAAACTTACGAACCTTTAGAACCTTCGGGACGAAGTCCCGTCAACCCTCACGCCCGAAAGGGCGTGTCATATAGGAGAAGAAAAGTGAATGATCATATAACAGTCATCGGCGCCGGTCTGGCAGGCAGTGAAGCTGCTTATCAGCTGGCGGAAATGGGGATTCCTGTAACTCTTGTAGAGATGAGACCCCAAAAACAGACCCCTGCCCATCATACTCCCTATTTTGCGGAGCTGGTGTGCAGCAATTCCTTAAGAGCTGCTGCCCTCACCAATGCAGTGGGGCTTTTAAAAGAAGAAATGCGCCGCCTTCATTCAGTCATCATGAAGGCTGCCGACAGCCACCAGGTGCCTGCCGGCGGTGCCCTGGCAGTAGACCGCATGGGATACGCCAGGGAAGTGACCCGTCTGGTGAAGGATCATCCTCTGGTAACCTTTGTGGAAAAGGAAGTGACTGCCATCCCCCGGGAGGGCATCGTCATTATTGCCACAGGGCCTTTGACCGAAGGGGCTCTGGCAGAGGATATTGAAAATTTCTGCGGCGGCGAAGGATTTCATTTCTACGATGCCGCTGCTCCCATTGTGACGAAAGACTCCCTGGATATGGACGTGGTGTACCGCATGTCTCGCTACAATAAAGGCGAAGCGGCTTACCTGAACTGCCCCATGAATGAGGAAGAATACAAGGCTTTCCGGGAAGCTCTCTGCCAGGCGGAAATGGCACCGGTCCATGGCTTTGAAAATAAAAAAGTTTTCGAAGGCTGCATGCCCATCGAAGTCATGGCTGCCAGGGGAGAAGATACCATGCGCTTCGGGCCCATGAAACCGGTGGGCCTGCCTGATCCCAGAACCGGCAGAGACCCCTATGCCGTAGTGCAGCTGCGCCAGGATAATGAAGACGATACCATGTATAATCTGGTAGGCTTCCAGACCCATTTGAAATGGGGCGAACAGAAGCGGGTGTTCGGCATGATTCCAGGTCTTGCCCACGCTGAATTCATCCGCTACGGCGTCATGCACCGGAATACCTATATGGACTCCCCGGATCTTTTGAATGCCACCATGGAAACAAGAAAAAGAGAAGGTCTCTTTTTCGCCGGCCAGATGACCGGTGTGGAAGGCTACGTAGAATCCGCAGCCTCCGGCATTGTGGCCGCCTGGAGCGCCGCTTCCCGTTTCCTTGGAAAACCGCCGACACCTTTCCCCAGAGAAACGGCCATCGGTGCCCTTTGCCACTACATTTCCCACTTTGAGGGCAAAAATTTCCAGCCCATGAACGTCAATTTCGGCCTCATTCCGCCTCTGGAAAAAAGGGTGCCGAAAAAAGAAAAAAACCAGAAACTGGCAGAAAGGGCCCTCTCGGCATTAGACGAATTTATGGCAGAGAGACGGTAGGAGGGCGTAAGGCTGACGCCATATGGACAAGCCCCTATGGGGCTTGAGGGTTGACGGCCCGCTGGGCCGAAGGTTCTTAAGGGGCTTAAGTTTGACGCGCCTCTGGCGCGAGGGGGGTTGTAGGGCGCCTATGAATTGATAGAAGGCGCCAGTTTGTATAAAACCATACAACCGCCCTGCGGGCGTTGGAAATGCCCCCTTTGGTGCCTTACTGCACCACCTTTCCGCCCCGTTGGGAAGCGTGTCACTTGATTCTCAGTCGCCTGCGGCTCCCTGCGAATCAAGTTCCCTTGCCACCGCAAGCGGGGGCACTATGGGTACTTAGCCATGGAGCCATGTCTCTGCAGGAAAGCATAGAGCGATTTATTCTGTCCCCCCGGATGGGGGAAAGTCCGGCGCAGCCGGATAAGGGGGAGCCGCGTAGCGGCTAATCACCAGAATGCTTTTCATGCCATATGACACTGAAAGTAAATCCGTAACGCTGACTTTATAAGTATTGCCCAAAGGGCAATCCACAACCCTCGGCCCGAAGGGCCGTCAAACTTAAGAACCCTTGGGCCCGAAAGGGCCCATCAATCCTAAGAACCCTCACGCCGCAGGCGTATCAATTATTAAAAGGAACTAAAACATATGGGATATAAAGAAACGTATAAAGACTGGCTCTCCTGGGCCGATGATGAAACGAAGAAGGAGCTTTCTGCCCTTCATGATGAAAAAGAAATAGAAGACCGGTTCTACAGGGATCTGGAATTTGGGACGGCTGGTCTTCGGGGAATCATGGGCGCCGGCACGAACCGCATGAACCGCTATACGGTGGCCCGGGCCACGAAGGGGCTTTCGGAGTATCTGAAGGCTCTGTATCCCGGGGAGCTTTCCCGGGGCCTGGTGATTGCCTATGATTCCAGAAACCATTCCAGGGAGTTTGCAGTGGAAGCGGCTGCTGTCCTTACGGCTTCCGGCATTCCTGTGAAGATTTTTAAAGAACTGGAGCCCATTCCGGTGCTTTCCTTCTCAGTCCGTCATTTCCACGCCCTGGGCGGCATTGTCATCACGGCCAGTCACAATCCGCCGGAGTACAATGGCTACAAGGTCTATGGGGAAGACGGCGGCCAGCTGGTGCCGAAAAAGGCCGATGTGCTTACGGAGTATGTGGAGAAGGTGAAAGACCTGTCCGCCATCGATCACAGGACCCGGGAGGATCTCATCACCTGGCTGGGAGAGGACGTGGTGGATCTCTTTATTGATACTATATTCAAAGAATCCCGTTACCATGGAAATCCGCCGCCTCTGAAGGTGGTGTATACGCCCCTCCACGGCAGCGGCCGTGTGCCGGTTGAGAAAATTCTTGGAAAAGCCGGTTTCAGGGACCTTCTTATCGTGAAGGAGCAGGAAATGCCGGATGGCGATTTCCCCACTGTATCTTCTCCAAATCCGGAAAATGAAGACGCCCTGTCCCTGGGCATCCGGCTCGGAAAGGAAAAAGGGGCGGATATCGTGATTGGCACGGATCCCGACAGCGACCGCATCGGTGCTGCTGTGAGGAAGGGCAGTCAATTCAACCTGATTTCCGGAAACCAGATGGGAGCGCTTCTGACCTATTTCCTGCTTTCCACAGGGAAAGACCGTCTCACTCCGGCGTCTACCCTGGTGAAAACGGTGGTCACCGGCGAACTGGCCGCTGATATTGCCGAAAGTTTCCATGTACAGGTGGTAGAGACGCTGACAGGCTTCAAGTATATCGGAGAGAAAATCACGGAGTGGGAGAGGAACCCGGCCCATGATTTCGTCTTCGGCTTTGAAGAAAGCTACGGATATCTGGCAGGCACCCACGCCAGAGACAAGGACGCCGTGGTGACGGCCATGCTGATCTGCGAAATGGCAGCTTATTTCAAATCCCTTGGAAAGACGCTCACTGATGTGCTGGCAGAGCTCTATGAAACCTACGGCTATTACTACGACAAGAGTCTTTCCTACACCCTGAAGGGGCTGGAAGGGGGAAGGCGCATTGCATCCATTATGGAGGAAGCCCGGTCCATGGATATGAAATCGGTCATTCCGGAAACGGTGGAGACCCTGGACTTTGAAAAAGGCATCGGCGGCCTTCCCAGAGAAAATGTGCTGAAGTACCGCCTTGCAGGTGGCGGCTGGTTTGCTATCCGTCCCAGCGGCACAGAGCCGAAGATTAAATTCTACTACTCTTTGAGGGGAAGAAACGAGGAGGAAGCACTCCGCCTCTTTGGGGCTTACAGAAGCCGCCTGGAGAAACAGTTCGGCCTTTGAGGTATGTATAAATATACTGTATATACCAATCGTATGCAGTCAATACAGCCGGATTCTTCTTCCTTGAACCTGTTCTTTTATCGATGAAATAAAGGAAATTCCAATTTTCAAATGCATTCTCTCCTTCTCTGGAGAGAATGCATTTTTTATGCAGTTTATGCAAAATCTTGTTGACTTAACTGTATATTTATGCTAGAATCTTCACAAATAGAAGGGCGTGAGTCAAATGGAAAACAGTAAAAAAGTCATTTATGAAATAAAGCACCTCCGGAAATCATTCGGAAAGGTGGAAGTGCTGAAGGATATCAGCATGAAAATTGAGAACGGTGAAGTGTGCACCATTATCGGGCCTTCTGGTTCCGGGAAGAGTACCTTTCTCCGCTGTCTGAACCTTCTGGAGAAACCCACCGGCGGGGAGCTGTGGTTTGAAGGGAAAAGGGTCAACGAAAAGACGGATGTGAAAATGCTCCGCCGGGACGTGGGCATGGTGTTCCAGTCCTTTAACCTGTTCCCCATGTTCACTGCTGTGGAAAACGTCATGTATGCTCCTATCCACATTAAGAAGATTCCTAGAAGCCAGGCCAGAGAAGAGGCCATGGAGCTTCTTGATAGGGTAGGGCTGGCAGAAAGGGCCGACTACTATCCCGGCGAACTTTCCGGCGGTCAGCAGCAGCGCGTGGCCATTGCCAGAGCTTTGGCCATGAAGCCGAAAATGCTCCTCTTCGATGAACCGACCTCGGCTCTTGATCCCGAGCTGGTAGGCGATGTATTAACGGTCATGAAAGAAGTGGCCCTGGCCGGCATGACCATGGCTGTGGTTACCCACGAAATGCAGTTTGCCAGAAGCGTCTCCAATCATGTAGTGTTCATGGATAAAGGATATATTGTGGAAGAAGGAAATCCGGAAGATATCTTTACCCATCCAAAAGAAGAAAGAACACAGACATTCCTGAAGCGTCTGCTTCATGCTGATATTTAAGGAGATGAACATCTATGGAAATGGTCATAGACACGGCAGTCAAATATAATGACATATTCATGTCAGGCGTTAAAATCACAATTATCATATCCATTCTGTCCTGCTTTTTCGGACTTCTGCTGGGCATTGTTCTTGCTTTCATGAAGATTTCCGGCATTAAAATCCTGCAGGCCATTGCGGCAGTATACGTGGAAATCATCCGCGGCACCCCGGTGCTGGTGCAGATTTCCCTGGTCTTCTTCGGACTGCCTTTCCTGGGCATCCATTTTCCCAGCTTCCAGATCATGGGCGTAGACTTTGAAAGACTCTCCGCCGGCGTTCTGGCCCTCATCATCAATTCCGGTGCCTACGAATGTGAAATCGTCCGCTCCGGCATCCAGTCCATACCGAAAGGCCAGCTGGAAGGCGCCATGTCTCTGGGATTCTCCAAATGGGAATCCATGGTCCGTATCATCATACCTCAGGCCATCAGGAACATCCTTCCCGTTATCGGCAACGAATTCGTTACATTGATCAAGGAATCCTCCCAGGTCTCCGTCATCGGCATGGCAGACCTCATGTACACCGCCACCACCATTCAGGGCATCAGCTTCCAGCCATTCCCGCCGCTGGTCATTGTAGCCCTCTACTACTTCATTATGACCTTCTTCGTCTCCATGTGCCTCAGAGTTCTCGAAAGACACTTGAAAGTCAAAAGCGTAAGATAAGGAAATCTGAAAGCACCGGCAAAACCGGTGCTTTTTCATTTTTCTCTCATGGAATGTTGTATAATAAAAAGAAACACTTCGGCCGACGGGCATTGTCACATATAACACAAAGGGTCAATGCGTAACGCTGACTTCTTATGGACAAGCCCTATCGGGCTTGAGGGTTGACGGCCCGCTGGGCCGAAGGTTCTTAAGGGGCTTAAGTTTGACGCGCCTCTGGCGTGCACAGCGAACATGATTTGAAGGAGCAAA
>NZ_JH591187.1:459126-477737 GCF_000242435.1 Dialister succinatiphilus YIT 11850
GCGATATGAAAGAAAGGCGAAGCACGTAACGCTGACTTTATACTCATCGCCCAAGAGGGCGATACCACAACCCTCGGGGCCAAAGGCCCCGTCAAACTTAAGAACCCTCCGGCCCGAAAGGGCCGGTCAATCTTAAGAACCTTCCCTTTGAACCCTCTGAACCCTTTGAACCCGGGCGTCGAAGGCGCCTGAACCCTCACACCGCAGGCGCGTCCATTATGAAAGGAGCTATCCATGGCAGAATACCATTTTGATGATTTAGCAAAGAAAGCAGGCATAGGAAACAGTGCTCCCTCTTCTGCATTAAGCCCGGAAAAAGCGGAGCAGGAGATGGGCCGTATGAAATTCCGATTTTCCGTAACCGACGGATACCTTACGGAGAAGGGAGGACAGTTTGACTATGTCTTTGATTTCGCCCGACACACCTTTGAAAGAAGCGACTGGCGAAGCGGGGTGCCGGTGACGGAATCAGGAAAGATTCCCGAAGAGGCAGCGGACCATTTCATCAAGGCTGCCGCCTTTATTCTAACCATTCCTCAAAACCATTTTGTGACAAACACCAAGTCCATGGAAGTGAATACCGATGCCTGGGAGCGGGAAAAGTACGGTCCTATCAAACGGTATACCCGATGCGAGCTCCGCATGGGGGAACGGTTCTTCCGCTGGGTGCCGGAGAAGGATAATGACCATCCTTTTAAGGAACTCTACGCTGCTTTGGCAGCTCTTCGAAGGGCAGTTGATTAAGGAATCATAGGAATATAAGAAAGGAGGGCTATCATGGATGCATTCATCGAATTCTGCCAGTCCTGGACCATGGGCGGCATTGCTGCCCGTCTGTTTTTGGCCACCCTGGCCGGCGTGATTATCGGCATGGACAGGGAGTATAAAAATAAAGGAGCCGGTATAAAGACCCATGCCTTGGTCTGTATCGGCGCCGCTTTGTCCATGATTGTGAATGAATTCATTTTCCGTACCTTCCCTTCCTCCAATACGGATCTGGCCCGTATGGGAGCCCAGGTCATCAGCGGCATCGGATTTCTGGGTGTAGGCACCATCATTGTGACCGGACGAAATGAAGTAAAAGGCCTCACTACCGCCGCCGGCCTGTGGGTCTGTGCCGGCATCGGCCTTGCCGCAGGCATCGGTTTTATCAAAGGCACGATTCTGGCCCTTCTCTTTGTTATCTTCATCCTTCGGGTGCTGGAGCCCATGGACAAGAAACTCCGCGCCCGGTCCCGGGAATTCGACCTTTACGTTGAATTCAAAGACCTGGCATCCATTCATCAGGTGATTGCAGAACTCCGGGACCGAGGCGTCAAAGTATATAACTTCAGCATTTATAAAAGAAGAGAATCCGTCATGTCTCCCGCAGCCACCCTCACCGTCAAAGTCCCTCACCACGGGGAACACGAACTTTTCATCCAGAAGATACGCCACATTGAGGGAATTATATATGCAGAAGAAATATGACACAGAATGGGACAAGCCCTGACG
The DNA here is from genome assembly GCF_000242435.1 of Dialister succinatiphilus YIT 11850. Lineage (GTDB taxonomy): Bacteria > Bacillota > Negativicutes > Veillonellales > Dialisteraceae > Dialister > Dialister succinatiphilus. The sequence goes on from NZ_JH591187.1 coordinate 460,621, forward strand.
GGCTTGAAGGTTCGGGCGCCATTTGGACAAGCCCCATAGGGGCTTGAGGGTTCTAAAGTTTGACGGGGCTATCGCCCCGAGGGTTCTTAAGTTTGACAGCGGCTTCGCCGCTGAGGGTTGTGGTGGGCGCCGTTAAATTTATAGAAGGCGCCCTCTTATGAAAAAACCTTTACAACCGCCCTGACGGGCGAGGAAATGCAATCCCCCTTTGGTGGCTACGCCACCACCTTTCCGCCCCTTTGGGAAGCGTGTCACTGGATTCTCAGTCGCCTACGGCTCCTTGCGAATCCAGTTCCCTTGCCACCGCAGTTCGGTGGGGCGGCAAAAGGAAAGCGCCTTAATAGGCAGGCTAGGCGCCTTACTTCGCCCCACTTGGAGGTCCTATGCAGGACCTCCACAGGGGACTACAAGGCTCCGCGAAGCCATGTACTCATAAGTCGCTCTACTTTAAGCACGGGTTGTTCTGCCACCGCTTGCGGGGGAAGTCCGGAGAAGCCGGAAAGGGGGAGGCGAGCGCAGCGGCTAATCACCAGAATGCCAATCAAGCCCTATGACACAGAAAAGCAAATCCCGTAACGCTGACTTCATAAGCATTGCCCAAAGGGCAATCCACAACCCTCGGCCCGAAGGGCCGTCAAACTTAAGAACCCTTGGGCCGAAGGCCCATCCATCTTAAGAACCTTTTTCCTATGAACCCTCTGAACCCTGTGAACCCTATGAACCCGGGCCACAGAGTGGCCCCCTGCCTCATAGCGGCCCTATTCCATGTGTGATATAATTGAAAAGGATTTTTTATATCATAAATGCTTGATTAAGATCATGATTGATTAAGGAAGTGTGTCTATGAAAATTACCACCGAAGAAGCAAAGAAGATAGCCCTTCTTTCCCGCCTGGAATTCTCTCCGGAGGATCTGGAGAAGATGCGTGATTCCATGAACAGCATTCTGACCTATATGGAAGAGCTGAATCAGTACGACACCACCGATGTGGCGCCTATGGTTCATGCGGTGGAGCAGTACAATGTGATGCGGGAGGACGTTCCCCATACATCGTTTACCAATGAGGAAGCACTGATGAACGCGCCGGACGCTGAGGACGGCTATTTCAAAGTGCCCAAGATTATTTAAGGAGGAAATAGAGTGGGTTATACGATTCATGAACTCCATGAGCAGCTGGTGAAGAAGGAAATCTCCGCTGTAGAACTGACGAAGAAAATCATGGCTCACCGTGACGCTGTGGAAGGGGACATTCATGCCTACCTTTCCACCAGTGACAAGGCGGCTCTTGAAACGGCTGCTCGGGTGGATGAGAAGATTGCTAAGGGTGAGAAAATTTCTGACCTGGCCGGCATCCCCGGAGCTATTAAGGATAATATGTGCATCAAAGGAGAAACCTGCACCGCTGCGTCCAAAATGCTGGAACACTGGGTGTCTCCCTATGACGCCACAGTCATTGAAAAGCTGAAGAAAGAGGATTTCATTTCTCTGGGCAAGACAAACATGGATGAATTTGCCATGGGCTCTTCCACGGAAAGGTCTGCTTTCGGCCCGTCCCGTAATCCTTGGAATACAGACTATGTGCCAGGCGGCTCCTCCGGCGGTTCCGCTGCCGCTGTGGCAGCTACGGAAGCCATCTGGTCTCTGGGCTCCGATACCGGCGGATCCATTCGCCAGCCTGCTTCTTTCAACGGCATTGTAGGCCTGAAGCCTACCTATGGCCTGGTATCCCGCTACGGCCTTCTGGCCTTTGCTTCCTCCCTGGACCAGATCGGACCTTTGACGAAGGACGTTACCGATGCTGCCATCGTGCTGAATGCCATTGCAGGCCATGATGAAAGGGATTCCACATCCATTCCCCAGGAAAAGAAGGACTATAGAAAAGCCCTGGTTCGGGATGTGAAGGGCATGCGCATCGGCGTGCCGAAGGAATTCTTCGGAAAAGGCATTAAACCGGAAACAAAGGAAGCCATCGACAAGGCCCTTGCTTTCTATGAAAAGGAAGGCGCTGAAATCGTGGACGTTTCCATTCCCCATATCAACAGCGGCGTATCGGTGTACTACATCATCGCCCCGGCAGAAGCCAGCTCCAACCTGGCCCGCTATGACGGCGTCAGCTACGGTTTCCGCGCAGAAGGCAAAGATATCATCGACATGTATATCAAAACCAGAAGCCAGGGCTTTGGCGAAGAAGTGAAACGGCGTATCATGCTGGGCAACTACGTTCTCTCTGCCGGCTACTACGATGCGTACTACCTGAAGGCCTTGAAGGTCCGTACCCTTCTGAAACAGGAATTTGACGAAGCCTTCAAGAAATGTGACGTTATCGCCGCTCCTTCCGCTTCCGGCACCTCCTTCAAATTCGGCGCTTTCTCGGATCCCCTGTCCCTGTACATGGAAGATATCTGCACCGTTCCGGTGAACCTGATCGGCGCACCGTCCATCAGCATTCCGGTAGGATTCAAAGATGACCTCCCCCTGGGCATGCAGCTCATCGGCAGGACTCTGGGAGAAGAAACCATTCTCCAGGCAGCCTACACCTTTGAACAGGCTCATCCGGAATTCACAAGAACCGCACCGAAAGGAGAAATCAAGGAATGAAGTACGAAGCAGTGATTGGCCTGGAAGTTCATACAGAACTCCAGACAAAAACGAAAATTTTCTGCAGCTGCAGGACATCCTTCGGTGCAGACCCCAATACCAACGTATGCCCCGTATGCCTGGGACTGCCGGGAGTCCTTCCGGTACTGAATAAGAAAGTGCTGGAATATGCGGTGAGAGCAGGACTTGCGCTGAACTGTGAAATTTCCCGTTTCAGCAAATTTGACCGTAAAAATTACTATTACCCGGATCTTCCCAAAAACTTCCAGACTTCCCAGTTTGATCTGCCTATCTGCGAACATGGTTACCTGGACGTAGAAGTGGAAGGGGAGAAGAGACGGATCCGCATTACCCGGGCTCACATGGAAGAAGATGCAGGGAAACTGGTGCATCACGGCACCTCCATTACCGACTCCGACTACTCCCTGGTGGACTACAACCGCACAGGCACCCCGCTCCTTGAAATCGTATCGGAACCGGATATGCGCTCTGCCAAAGAAGCAGTGGCCTACATGGAAAAAATGAGGGCTATCCTCCAGTATGTGGGTATTTCCGACTGCCGTATGGAAGAAGGAAGCCTGCGCTGCGACGCCAACGTTTCTGTCCGCCCGGTAGGTCAGAAAGAACTGGGTACCAAGACAGAAATCAAGAACATCAACTCCTTCAAAGGCGTAGAAAGAGCCATCGAATACGAAGCCATGCGTCAGGCAGAACTGCTGGAAGACGGCGGCAAAGTGGTACAGGAAACCCGTACATGGGATGAAAAAGAAGGGGTCACCAAGAGCATGCGTACCAAGGAAGAAGCCAACGATTACCGCTACTTCCCGGAACCGGACCTGGTACCTTTCACCGTAAGCGATGAATACATCGAAAACATCCGCAAATCCCTGCCGGAACTGCCGGATGCCAGAAAAGAAAGATACATGAAAGAATTCGGCCTCTCCTCTGAAGATGCTGTCTTCATGACCAACGACAAAGCCACTGCCGACTACTTCGAAGCAGCTGTAGACGCCGGTGCTGATCCCAAAGCCTGCGTGAACTGGCTCATGGGCGAATTCGCCAGCCAGCTCTCTACTGATGGTATCGAAATTGCCAAAGCTCCCGTGAGCGCTGAAAACCTGGCAGCCCTTCTGAAACTGATTTCCAAGGGCACCATTTCCGGTAAAATCGCTAAGAAAGTCTTTGCCACCATGTGGAAAGAAGGCGGAAATCCGGAAGAAATCGTCAAAGCCCAGGGCCTCGTCCAGATTTCCGATACCGCTGAACTTTCGAAGCTGGTAGACGAAGTGGTAGGAAAGAACCCCAAAGCCGTGGAAGACTTCAAGGCAGGCAAGAAAAAAGCCGTCGGCGCTCTGGTAGGCCAGATCATGAAAGCCACCAAAGGCAAAGCCAACCCAAGAGTCATCAACGAACTGTTAAATAAGAAACTGCAATCCTTATGAATGACACCGACAAAACAAAGGAAGACACCGGCGTTCACGAAGAACCGAGAGTCATGAGCAGAGACGACGTCCATGACTATGAGGGCCTTACCCTGAACGAAGACGGAAAAGAAGAGAAACAGGAAGAAGAGTACGGATACACCATCCACATCCGCCGCTTCAGCCTTAAAAATATTCCCTTCTGGAAAAAAGCCCTCTTCGCCCTGGGCCTTGTGGCCTGTGCCGCCATCTTCCTCATGCTGGCCATAGCCGCTGCCTACTTTATCGTAGTAGGCGGCGCCATCGTCCTGGTGGCAGGAGCTGTGGTCTACCTTCTGAAGAAATACATACTGTGAAAAAGCCTCCCGAAAGGGAGGTTTTTTAGATTCTTAAGAGAAGGGGGGGAGAGATTTAGTGAGCTGCTTATGAAAGGACTGCTTTTCAGAGCTTTATTCTGTCCCCCGGATGGGGTGGCAAGGGAACACGATTCGTAAGGGAGCAAAGCGACCTGAGAATCGTGTGACACGCTTTCCCGTGGAGAAAGTCCGGCGCAGCCGGATAAGGGGGAGCCGCGTAGCGGCTAATCACCAGAATGCCAATCAAGCCCTATGACACAGAAAAGCCAATCCCGTAACGTTCTTGCGTCCCCTTTAGGGGAAGAGGGCCACGAAGTGGCGAAGGGATGTACAAGGGTAAGAATGATTATGACACTCGATATGGACGTGACCGCCGAAAGGCGGCATTATAATACTCATTGCCCCCTAAAGGGGAAACGACTCACTACATTTTGCGCGTCGCTCCGCTCAGGGGGCCGCCGATTGGCGGTCAGGAAAATGATAGAGTGTCATATCCCTGCTCAAACCCGTACACCCTTTCCCGCTTCGCGGGACTTCCCCTCAAGGGGAAACGAGAAAATAGGTGGCACTGGATATTGTGTCATATATGACACAGACAGCCAATCCCGTAACGCTCCTTGCGTCCCCTTTAGGGGAAGAGGGCCACGAAGTGGCGAAGGGTGTGCAAGCGAACTGGATTCATAGGGGAGAGAAGCGACCCGCGAATCCAGTGAGACGCCATCCAGCGAAGTCGGTGTAGACGAGGGTAAGAATGATTATGATACTCGATGTGGACGTGACCGCCGAAAGGCGGCATTATAATACTCATCGCCCGGTAGGGCGATACCACAACCCTCGGGCCGAAGGGCCGTCAAACTTAAGAACCCTCCGGCCCATAGGGCCGGTCCATCTTAGGAACCCTCCCTCATAACGCTGACTTTATAAGCATTGCCGCAGAGCGGCAATCCACAACCCTCGGGGCCAAAGGCCCCGTCAAACTTAAGAACCCTTGGGCCCGAAAGGGCCCATCAATCCTAAGAACCTTTTCCGCAACCCTTCTGCACAACCCGCCGCCGTCAGGCGGCCACAACCCTCGGGGCGAAGCCCCGTCAACCCTCACGCCCACAGGGCGTGTTTATAAACTTTTCTTTTTTCTTACCAAAACCATATTGAAATTTACAGATATGCATGATATAATACTTTCAGAAAGTTAAATATGCTTCGCCAATCATGAATACAGTGGCGAGCAAATTCAGTATTATATATTTCCAAGGAGGAAACAATTATGTCTTTAAACGGTAAGAAAATCAGCGAATTCCAGGTAAAAGCTTATCAGAACGGTGATTTCATCGATGTAAGCGACAAGGACCTCATTGGCAAGTGGAGCGTTCTCTTCTTCTATCCGGCAGACTTTACCTTTGTATGCCCCACAGAACTGGAAGATCTCCAGAACAAATATGATGAATTCAAGAAAATCGGATGCGAAATCTACTCCGTATCCTGCGATACCCATTTCGTTCACAAAGCATGGCATGAATCTTCCGAACGTATCGGCAAGGTAGAATTCCCCATGATCGGCGACCCCACTGGCAAGCTGTCCAAGGATCTGGACATCTATATCGAAGCGGAAGGTCTCACCGAAAGAGGCACCTTTGTTATCAACCCGAAGGGTGAAGTAGTGCTTTATGAAGTCAGCGCAGGCAACATCGGCCGCAATGCTGATGAACTTCTTCGCAAGGTAGAAGCTGCTCAGTTTGTTTACGAACACGGCGATGAAGTATGCCCCGCTAAATGGCATCCGGGCGAAAAGACCCTGAAACCGTCCTTTGATCTGGTTGGCAAGTTATAATTTCAGGAGGCATCATGGATACAGTTTATGATGCCATAATAGTAGGCGGAGGACCGGCAGGGCTCTCCGCCGCTATTTATATGGCAAGGGCACGGTTTCATGTGCTGGTCATCGAAAAAGAAAAGATGGGCGGCCAGATTACCATTACATCGGAAGTTGTCAACTACCCCGGCATTTTCCATACCAGCGGTGAGAAACTGACTTCTGAAATGATCCGACAGGCTAAAGCCTTCGGCGCCGAATTTCTCTCTGCTGATGTGACAGGCCTTGAACTGGAAGGAGACTATAAGACCGTCCATACCAGCCGCGGCGACTTCAAAGCTCTCGGTATCATTTATGCCGGCGGCGCTCATCCCAGACTGGCAGGCTTTACGGGAGAAACAGAATTCCGGGGCCATGGCGTAGCCTACTGTGCTACCTGCGACGGCGAATTTTTCACCGGCCGCACTATCTTCGTCATTGGCGGCGGTTATGCAGCTGTGGAAGAGGGCCTCTTCCTCACAAAGTACGGAAAGAAGATTATCATGGTTATCCGGGGAGATGATTTCTCCATCGACTCCGCTGCCGTGGAAGAATTGAAAGAACATCCCCAGGTTACCATTCTCTACCACACCCAGGTGGAAAAGGTGGAAGGGGACAGCGCTGTCCGCCGGGTAGTACTGAAAGACAGGAAAACCGGTGAAGAAACGGTGTATACTGCAGATGACGGCGATTTCTACGGTGTCTTCGTCTTTGTAGGCTATGCGCCGGAAAACGGCCTTCTCCAGGGCAAAGTGGACCTGAATCCCCAGGGCTATGTCATTACCGACCGGGACCAGAAAACAAATATTGATGGCGTCTATGCTGCCGGAGATATCTGCGTGAAAAACCTCCGCCAGGTGGTGACCGCCGTATCTGATGGTGCCGTGGCAGCTACTTCCCTGGAAAAATACCTGGGCAGCCAGTACAGAAAACTTCACATGAAACGGACCTACGTGAAGAAAATAGAACCCAAAGAGGAACCCAAAGCAGAGGCAGCGAAAGCAGAAGAAGGTGCCTTCCTGGACGACGATACCAGAGGAGCCCTGAAGCCGGTGCTGGACCGCTTCGAAAAGCCAATTACCCTTCGTCTCTACAAAGACGATAGCGAACTTTCCTACGAAGATGAAAAGCTCCTGAAAGAACTGGCATCCCTTTCCGATAAGGTGTCCTATGAAATGAAAAACGCTGAGCCGGGACTGGAACACACCATCTCCATTGTCAGAAACGACGGCACCGAAGCAGGCCTCTACTTCCACGGCGTCCCCGGCGGTCATGAATTCAACTCTTTCATCCTGGCCATGTACAATACCGCCGGTCCAGGACAGGATATAGGTGAAGATAATGAAAAGCGCATTGCTGCCATTCAGGATAAGAAAGACGTGACCATTGCCGTCTCCCTCTCCTGCACCATGTGCCCCGACCTGGTAGCCGCGGCAGAACGCATCGCCGCCGCCAGCGATAAAGTCACAGTCCACGTCTATGACCTGGCCCACTATCCGGACCTCCAGAACAAATACAACATCATGAGCGTCCCCTGTCTCATCGTCAATGACAAAGACATTCACTTCGGCAAAAAAGGTGTTGCCGAACTGCTGGATATTCTGGGATAAAATAAAAACCTGCTCTTCGGGGCAGGTTTTTTATATGGACAAGCCCCTATGGGGCTTGAGGGTTGACGGCCCGCTGGGCCGAAGGTTCTTAAGGGGCTTAAGTTTGACGCGCCTCTGGCGCGAGGGTTGTTGTAGGGCGCCTATGAATTGATAGAAGGCGCCAGTTTGTATAAAACCATACAACCGCCCTGCGGGCGAGGAAATGCAATCCCCCTTTGGTGGCTGGCGCCACCACCTTTCCCCCTCTTCGAGGGGGCACTATGGGTGCTTAGCTATGGAGCCATGTCTCTGCAGGAAAGCATAGAAACCTATTCTGCCCCCGCTTGCGGGGGAAGTCCGGTGCAGCCGGATAGGGGGTGTATCTGCCGAAGGCAGATAATTCACCAGAATGCTTATCATGTTATATGATACTGAAAGTAAATCCCGTAACGTTCTTGCGTCCCCTTTAGGGGAAGAGGGCCACGAAGTGGCGAAGGGGTGGACGGTGGTAAGAATGATTATGATACTCGATGTGGACGTGACCGCCGAAAGGCGGCATTATAATACTCATCGCCCGTAAGGGCGATACCACAACCCTCGGGCCCGAAGGGCCGTCAAACTTAAGAACCCTCCGGCCGTCAGGCCGGTCAATCCTAAGAACCTTTTTCCACAACCCTTTGAACCTTCTGAACCCGGGCCGCTCCGCGGCCCCAATAAAAAAATAATAAATGTATACTCCATTTTTCTTTTAAATGTGATACAATAAGAACAACTGTGAAAGAGAAAGTATACTATTGTGGAGGCATACAATGAACAGACAACTTTCTATGGAATTTGTAAGAATCACGGAACAGGCAGCTCTTCGGAGCGGCCGCCTCATGGGCGTAGGCGATAAGGAAGGCGCTGACCAGGCTGCTGTGGACGGCATGCATGAACAGTTTGCCAAGACTCCCGTTTCCGGTACCGTAGTCATCGGCGAAGGGGAAATCGATGAAGCGCCCATGCTCTATATCGGCGAACATGTAGGTGCCGGCGGAGAAGAAGTGGATATTGCTGTAGATCCCGTGGAAGGCACCAACCTGGTAGCCAAGGGACAGAATGGCGCCATTGCCGTACTGGCCATTGCGCCCAAAGGCTGCCTGCTTCATGCACCGGATATGTACATGCAGAAAATCTGCGTAGGCCCCCGTGCGAAAGGCCGCATCGATATCAATGCATCGGTGACTGAAAACCTGAAAAACGTGGCTGATGCCATGGATCGTGAAATTTCCGACCTTACTGTTGTCATTCTGGACCGGGAAAGACATGAAAAGATTATCCGCGAAGCCAGAGCGGCCGGTGCCCGCATCCGCCTCATCACTGACGGCGACGTAGTCCCCTCCATCGACTGCGGCATCCAGGGAAGCGGCATCCACATGGTACTTGGCTCCGGCGGTGCGCCGGAAGGCGTCCTTTCTGCGGTAGGCCTCAAATGCCTGGGCGGCGATATGCAGGCCAAACTCCTTCCCCATACGGAAGAAGAAGTGAAACGGCTCCATGCCATGGGCATTGACGACCCCAACAAAGTCCTCACACTGGATGACCTGGTCAAAGGCGACGACTGCATCTTCTCCGAAACAGCCATCACCGACTGCGCCATGCTGAGAGGAGTCCGCTACTTCGGCGGCGGCGCAAGAACCTCTACCCTGGTCCTCCGCTACAAAACCGGTACCGTCCGTTTTGTAGACACCATCCACCGTTTCGGCGACCCCAAACCGGCTGTCCGCCTCTGGTAATGATGAAATAAAAAACAGCTCTCCTGCGGGAGGGCTGTTTTTTTATGGAAGCCGCAGCCGGGAAGGGGGAGGCGCGTAGCGGCTAATCACCAGAATGCTCATCATGCCATATGACACAGAAGGGCCAGTTCCGTAACGCTGGCTTCTTATGGACAAGCCCCCTTTGGAGCTTGAGGGTTCTAAAGTTTGACGGGGCTATCGCCCCGAGGGTTCTTAAGTTTGACAGCGGCCATGCCGCTGAGGGTTGTGGTGGGCGCCTTTAAATTATAGAAGGCGCCCTCTTATGATAAAATCTTGACAACCGCCCTGCGGGCGAGAAAATGCAATCCCCCTTTGGTGGCTGCGCCACCACCTTTCCCCCGCAAGCGGGGGCACTACAAAACTCCGCGAAGCCATGTACTCATAAATCGCTCTACTTTAAGCACGGGTTGTTCTGCTCCCGCCTGCGGGGGAAGTCCGGCGCAGCCGGAAAGGGGGAGGCGAGCGCAGCGAGCCAGTCAGCAGAATGCTTATTATGTCATATGACACTAAAAGTAAATCCCGTAACGCTGACTTTATAAGCATTGCCCGTAAGGGCAATCCGCAACCCTCGGGCCCAAAGGGCCCGTCAAACTTAAGAACCCTCCGGCCTGAAAGGGCCGGTCAATCTTAAGAACCCTTCCCTCTGAACCCTCACGCCCGAAAGGGCGTGCCCATCCCTGTACTAAAGTACAGTTTTTTTCTTCTTTTTTTCTGCTATACTTAAAATATCAGAGAGTGTTTTACTTGCCTTACACAGGGAGGGAGACCATGAGGAAGGAATGGATTTTTGGGAGAATGGCCTTTTGCATAGCCCTGCTTTTATTTCTTCTTTCCCCTCTGGCTATGGCCATGGATATTGTGTATGACGGCAGGCTGGGGGACGGATACGGGAAAGTGCTGTCCATGGAGGAGGGGCTTTCTTCTTTCCATGTGAGGAAGAACAGCAGCTATGTGCTTGAAATCATGAATCAGGACGATGTGGCAGCGGTGGAGACCTACGATTTCCAGGCCCGATCTCTTATGACAAACCGGATCATGCCTCTGTACTGGTATCCCCACTATACGGTGACCATGGTGCTGGCGGTGGCAGACGGGATTCCCTATGAGGTGAAGGACTGGAAAGATCTGACAGTGTATCCGCTGACCGTAGGAATTCCGGTGGATACGGTGACCAGGGATCTTTCCATGATGAGCTTTTCCTATGGCCTTTCCGGTGAAATGGATCTGTCTGCCGGAGTCGAGGCTTTGAAAAAGATACATCAGGAGGGACGTCTTCGACTGGATGCCCGCTATGCGCCTGGCTATTACCTGCAGACCAGCCGCCGTGAGGAAGCGGATGTGTATATTGTTCCCGATGTGGAGGCGAGGCGCTGGGTTTGGGAAGGCAGGCCTTTTCATCTGGTATATCCAAAGAGGGGGACCCTGTCTTTCAAGAAAGGACTTCTTTCCAGGGAGCCTCTTCTCCTCAATGAAAAGCAGATAGAGAGCCGTCTCTGGCAGGAGGGCTATTCACAGAGCTATCACGGAAGGACCATCCGCTACGAGGAAACGGCCGGTTTCCTTAAGGAAATGGATGATGCAGGCTATTATTTGAAATTTAAGATCCTGGCGCCCTATTCCCTGTATGCACTGGTCTCCATTCCCAATCATATACTCTATTTTTCCATGCTTTTTCTGACGATTATCTGGGGCAGGCGCCTTCGAAGGCGTATGAAGGGGACGGAAGGGGAGTGGATCATCCTTTTCATGGTGATTCTCTGCTTCTTCTGGCTTTTTTTCCGCAGTATCATTGCCGCTCTTCCTGTGGAAATGATCACCATACGCCGGTATAACTGGTATTCCTACTATGTATATATGGCTCTTCTGACCACTCTCATTCTTTGTCTGGCTGTAACCGGCTCCAGAGGCCGGGGGCAAGGCAGCTGGCCTTTGTGGCTGAAGGGGACGGCGCTCCTGAATGTGTCGCTGGCCCTTGTGATTATGACCAATGATTTTCACGGCGCTGCCTTTTCATTTCCTGAAGGCCTTCCAAGCGCCCCGGATATCCATATCTATCGGTGGGGATACTATGCCCTCTCGGCGGCTTATGCAGGAGAGCTGCTGGTCCTGGTGTTCTACCTTATCCGCAGGGCAGTGAAAAACCATGTGGGAAATATAAAAATCTTTCTGCCGGTGGCAGAGCTTATTCTCTACCTTCTTTATGTGGCCGCCTATGCCCTGGGCATGAAAGTGGCTGTGGCTACCGACTTTACACTGATTACTATCTTCTCCTTCTTCCTGTGGATAGAATGGATGATTGACTCCCATATGATAGAAGGAAACGGCAGCTATGAAGATTTCTTCAACTATTCTTCCCTGGCCCTTGCCATCACAGACAGCAGGGGGAGGACCCTGTATCACTCCGTAGGACCAAGAATGAGGAAAGAGGACTGTGAAGTGAAGATTCTTCCGGTGCAGGGCGGGACAGCCCTTTGGTATCGAAATGTGAAGGAAATCAGGGAAAAAAGGCGGCAGATGGGCCTTGTGAATCAGGCCCTTCGCCGCACAGCGGACATGCTGGAAAAGGAAGGTGCCCTCAGGCGTTCCTATATCCGTTTGGCTGCGGAATGGAAGATTTATAGAGAATTGGAAACCATTGTGAAGAGAAAAAGCCGTCTCATCCTTCGTCATGCCTCTTTCCTGCAGCATGCCCGGCCGGGAAACGAGGCGGACGAAGCGGTATTCCGGCTGAATGTGCTGGCCTGCTATGTAAAAAGGCGGTGCATCCTTTTCCTCAAAGGAGCGGAAGGTGGAAAGGTGGACTGCCGGGATTTCCAAATGGCAGCGGAAGAACTGTTCCGCTACCTCTCTCCCCGGGGCATCCGTGCCGTCCTTCATTCCGAAGGGGCGGTGGGCATCCTTCCTGCCTCTTCTGTCCTTACCTTCTATGATTTTCTGGAAGAATACCTGGAAGGTGCAGTCCTGGCCGGGGCGGTTCATATTTCCTGCCATCTGGATGTCCATCCCCATGGCAGCCGTCTCTCCCTGATGGCAGGAGAATCTTACTGGGTGGAATCTTTCATGAAGGATATGGAAAGGGACAGTCGGTTCACGAAAGATGGTATATCCATAGGCACCAGGGACCTTGGATACAGCCTCTGCGCGGAAATCTGCATCACATATCCTGAAGAGAAAACCGGGAGAAAGGAGAAGGACCATGGCTAATCTGTACATACTGCCGGACTCCTGGCTCATCGCCCTGACCCTCTGGACATTCCTCTCTCTGGCAGCGGAGTCCTTCCTTGTTTATTACCAGAGCCCCCTTCCTTCTTTTCAAAATACCAGGCAGAGACTGGTGGAAGGGGCGCAGCTCCTGGTGCTTCTCCTGATTTTTGACCTTCTCCATGACGGCATGGACGGTCACAGCACCGGCGTTACCATGATGACATACCATGAAGCGCTGAGGACGGTGCTGGTAGTCCTTACCTCAGCCCTTTTTCTATACGGCGGAAAAGAGGACAAAAGAAATTATATTCTCTCCGCCGCCTCCTTCCTCATCCTTCCTCTTCTGGACAGCATCCTTCCCTTAAACCTGATGCTCATGCTCCTCATATGCAATGTAAGGGAGGCTGTCCTCATTTCCCAGTCCTACCGCCAATACCATGAAGGCCTCACCAGCCTTGCCATAGAAGAAGCCATCAATAAAATGCCCGAAGGCATCTTCCTTACCCGGGAAGGAGGAGAGCCGGTGCTCATCAATAACGCCATGAAGCAGTACATGGCGGACATCCTTGGAAAAAATGTGGCCAACGGCCGCCTTTTCTGGGAGGAAATAGGGAAAAGAGGGGAAATCTTTGAAGAGAAAGATGAAATCATCTGCCGCCTTGAAGATGGCAGAATCATCCGATTCACCAGAGAACCCTTCACCACACCCACCGGCTTCGGATGGCAGATCACCGCCGCTGATATTACGGAACTGGAACAGATGAACCGGCAGCTCTACGAAAAGAATGAAGCCCTGCGGAAACAGAACGAAAAAATGAAAGATCTGCTGGACATACTGGTGCCCCTGGAAAGCAGAGAAGCCCTCCGCACCATCCGTTTCAAAATCCACGACATGATGGGCCAGCGTATCAGCTGCCTCCAGCAGATCCTGAACAACAGGGACTATAAAAACTACGGTTCCATAGGCCGCATGCTCTCCCGCCTCCTGGAAGACATGGAAAAAGAAATCAAAGTGAAACCGGACCTCATCCTCACAGAACTCCTTGGCACCTATGAAAGCCTGGGCATCCGATTTCATATCAAGGGAAAACTTCCTGAAGGTGCAAAGGGCAGCCTTTTCGTGGAAATCCTCCGGGAAGCGGCGGTAAACGCCATTATCCACGGCAAAGCAGATGAAATCACAGTGACCTTCGAAGAAGAAAATCGCTATGCCATGACCGTCACCGACAACGGCACGGGCAGCAGCGGCCCCTTGAAAGAAGGCGGAGGACTTTCCTCCATCAGAACCAGGGTAGAAAAAGAAAAGGGCACCATGGCATACACCACCGGATGCCCCTTTATCCTCAAAGTCACTATTCCCGTCAACGACAGCCTTTCCTCATAAACGGTAGAAAATTTTAAAATTGACGCCTGCCTTTTCTATGATATGATAAAGAAAAGGGGGGTGTCCTATGATACGGGTAATGATTGTAGATGACCAGAGGATCCTGCTGGAAGGCCTGCTCCATCTATTTGAAAAAACGGGAAAAATCGAAGTCGTGAAAATCCTGCAGCTCTCCGAAGTGGCAGAAGTGGCCGCCCAGGTTCTGCAGCCCGACATCATCCTCATGGATATCTGCATGGAAGGCCGTACCAGCGGCATTGAAGTTACCAGACGCATCAAAAAAGCACTTCCCAGGCAGAAAATCATCATCATGACCGGCTTCGCTGACGTCCATTTCGTGGAAATGGCCCGCGAGGCAGGAGCAGACAGCTTCATCTACAAAGAAAGCAGCGCCGCCGACTTCGTGGACACCATGGAACGCACCCTTAAAGGAGAGCACCTCTTCCCCGACGTGAAAGAACGAACCACCTTCGGCCTCCATCACGCCCGCCTCACCAAAAGAGAACTGGATATCCTCCGCCTGGTATGCAGAAACAAATCCTACCAGGAAATCGCCGACACCCTCCACATCTCCCGAAGCACCGTGAGCTTCCACGTAAGCAACATGCTTGCCAAAACAGGCCATAAAAACCTGGTCGGCCTGGCCGTAGAAGCCGCAGAAAAAGGCTACGTCGCCAATACAGACAAATAAAAAATCCGCCGAAAGGCGGTTTTTTATTGGGGACACTGAAAGTAAATCCCGTAACGTTCTTGCGTCCCCTTTAGGGGAAGAGGGCCACGAAGTGGCGAAGGGGTGGACGAGGGTAAGAATGATTATGATATTCTTATTCTATGTCTTATCGCCCTAAAGAGGAAACGACTCACTACATTTTGCGCGTCGCTCCGCTCAGGGGGCCGCCGATTGGCGGTGAGGAAAATGATAGAGTGTCATATCCCTGCTCAAACCCGTAATCGAGTAGAGATTATTCATCCCTCTCACACCACCGTACGTACCGTTCGGTATACGGCGGTTCAATTCCTTGGGCAGATTATATTCTCATAGCATTGTTTTAGACCGATGAATCCAGCTTTCTCCAGTATCCTGTTTGTCACTGAAGTCATCATTATCTGGCTATGAGCTATGCGCCAGTATCCTTTCTGACTCTTTCCCCACTTGAATGCAAGTCTCCATGGAACATGCAGTCGGAGCAGTGCATCTATCCGTGTGGATATGTTCTTCCACTGCTTCCATATGCACATTCGTATACGAGACCTTACCCATCCATCAAGACCTGCTATCCGTGTCAGGTCTGCTATTCCATAATAGCCAACCCATCCACGATTATATTCATTCGTTTTGTGGATAATCTCTCTTGCGCCCCTGCCTTTGCTACGACCTGTCAGACTTTTCAATTTCCTCTTCAACTTGGCTACTGAGTTCGGATGAGGCATTAGTTTAACCTCTTTCCCTCTTTTGGTCACCGAGAATCCAAGAAATTTAAAGTCCGGCGTTTTATAGATGCTGATTGCTTTGCTCTTTTCTCTGTTTACCTTAAGCCTCCGCCGGGTTTCCAGATACTTAGTACTGCTTTTCAGCAGTCTTTCTGCCGCTCTTTGGCTTTTGGCCAGTATGAGGATGTCGTCGGCGTATCTGACGATACGTACGCCTCTCCCCTCAAACTCTTTGTCGAATGGAGTCAGATAGATATTTGCCAGCAATGGGGACAGGTTCCCACCTTGCGGTGAGCCTTCTTCTGTGCGTTGTTTCAATCCCTTGACCATGACTCCGCTTTTCAGAAATTTCTTGATGAGTTCGATGACTCTTTTATCCGAAATGTCCTGTCTCAGCATATTCATCAGCAGTTCATGGTTGATGGTGTCGAAGTATTTAGAAAGGTCGAGTACGCATGCGTATTCATATCCTTCTTCTACACTCCGCTTTACCACTTCCATTGCCTGCCGGGCCCCTCTATGAGGCCGGTATGCAAAACTGCATTCTGCAAATTTGCACTCATAGAAGGGCATGAGGATTTGTGCGGTCGCCTGTTGTAATACTCTGTCTTTAACAATGGGTATTCCAAGCTTCCTCTTTCCTCCTTTGTTGTCCTTCGGGATTTCTACTCGCCGCACAGGGAGTGGCTTGTAGGTTCCGTTCAGGATACTTGCAATCCATTCCTCTCCATGCTCTGCGTACCATTCGGGGTATTCCTTCACAGTCATATTGTCTATGCCGGGTGCCCCGTTATTGGCTTTTACTCGCTGATAGGCATCGTAGAGATTACCTCTGTTCACAATGCGCTCCAGTGTGATTCTGCTTGCCATTTCTTCCATTTCCCGAGGACCGTGCTCGACGCTCCTTGTTGTATCTTCGTCAGTTCCACTATTTTCCAACCGGTAGCCAGTTTGTAAACTGTATTCTGTTTTCATCACACGTTCCTCCTTTCATGATTTACTTTGGCCGGAATTGTTCGGTCCTTTCCGCTTTTGCGGTACTATGACCTCTGCTGACTTCTCATGACAAATCTTTTCCAACCGTCTCCGCCCGGTCCAGATATACGACCTATCACTGCTTTGACGTCCATGAGACCTCCCCGGGTAAGAGTGTAATCTTTCACCTCATCTATCCGCTTTATTTACAAAGCCTGGCCAAGACCATCGTTGGACTTCAGCATAGGTGGCTGCCTCATCCTGTCAGACTCTGCCTTCGTATAAAGTTTCTATTCGTCGGACCAAGGTTTTGCCTCCGGCTTCCTTCAGACCCCACCTCACGGTGGACCCCTTGCCATTGGCTGTGTGCTTGTTATGGTCATACCGCACTAGGGACTTTCACCCATTAGATTACACCCATGCCGGGCGCACCACCCTTTCCCGCTTCGCGGGACTTCCCCTCAAGGGGAAACGAGAAAATAGGTGGCACTGGATATTGTGTCACATATGACAC
>NZ_JH591187.1:477837-481482 GCF_000242435.1 Dialister succinatiphilus YIT 11850
TATGACACTGAAAAGTAAATCCCGTAACGTTCTTGCGTCCCCTTTAGGGGAAGAGGGCCACGAAGTGGCGAAGGGATGTACGAGGGTAAGAATGAATATGACACTCGATGTGGACGTGACCGCCGAAAGGCGGCATTATAATATTCATCGCCCGATAGGGCGATACCGCAACCCTCAGCGCCGCAGGCGCTGTCGCCCCCTGAGCGCTAGCGAACACAACCCTTCGACACAACCTGCGGCGCCAGCCGCGCCCCCTTGTTTAATCTGCGGCGAAGCCGCCACCACAACCCTCAGCCCGAAGGGCCGTCAAACTTAAGAACCTTTAGAACCCTCGGGACGAAGTCCCGTCAACCCTCACGCCGCAGGCGTGTCCACAGATCAAAAATAGGCCGTCACGCTGGTACCCAGCACATACTCATGGAAGTCCCCGGTCACAATGCCGCTGCTTCTATTTTTCAGGGAGAATCCTTCCAGCGCCCACACCAGTCCCTTTACCGGTACGAAATCAAGGCGGGCGCCCCAGCCGGAAAAGCCCATGCGGCGGAAGAAGGTGGTGTCGGCGTCCATGGTGGGAGCGAGAAGGGCAGAGGAGGGGAGGTGGTAGTAACGAACCCAGACTTCATAGCTTCCCGCCCGTTTCGGATCTGCTTCCCCGTACATCGCCGCTGCCACATAGCCCGGTTTCGTTTCGCTGAAATGGTCCTTTTCATGATAGCCGTGGGAGAGGACGTAGTCCACACTGAAGGTCCAGTCCTCATTGGGAGAGTAGGCACCCTTTACTACGCCTACCTGCTGGCGGTCAAAGCGCTCTCCCGATTTCCCGGAAGGCGAAAGGACCGGTATGGATTCCTTATGGCCGTGGATGGCTCTGAAATCGGCATAGGCGCTGTGAATAAGCCATTTGCCCAGGGTTCTCTTATTTTCCAGCACCAGCACCTTCCTTGATTTCGAACGGTCCTCCGCGGTACGGCCGTAGAAGAAGACAGACCGCCCCGGTCCCTCATCATCATGGCCATAGCGGATGCGGAAACCGTCCATTTTCTTGTCCAGCAGATCCCCGTCCATGAGGTAATAGTTCAGCCGCCCTGCCTCCATCTTGAGGCTCTCATTTTCGTACTGCAGGTAAGCCCGGGAAAGGAAAAGATGGTGACTGCTCCCCGGCCCCTGATCTATGCGGTTGTCCTCCAGCGCCGTTTTCAAAAGCAGATGGGGCGTCAGGCGGAGCACAGGAAACAGGCGGAAACGCCGCGTTTCCATGGTCACCTTCTCATCCTGCCTCTTCCAGGTCCCGCTCTTGGGTGACAGGGCCTTTCCGCGAAAACGGCCATTTCCGTAGAGCCAGCGGTAATCGCCATGGATTTCAAACCATGGAACCTTTTCTTCCTGTTTCTCCAAAGCAGCTCCCGCCTTTTCCAGATTTCCCATATCCTCAGGAACCGGGCTTTCCCCATGGCAGAAAGACCAGGGAAGGCATGCCAGAAGCATGGACAGGACCATTCTTTTCCACATAGGACACCTCTCTTTATGAAATCTTCATACCCCTGAATGTATCATATCATGAAATAAGACACTCCCCAAATGGAAAACCTGTACTTTAGTATAGGTTTTTTTCATTTTTATTTTGCTATAATCAGGCCGGAAAAGGGAAAAGGGCCTTGGCCAAAGGCCGGAAAGCCCGCCATCCCGGAAAAGACAGCTCCGCCATATTCGTCGGAAACAATAAAGAAAGGAGGAAACAGAAGCATAGGAGAATCGGCGCCGGCAGGAGTAATGAAAAGAGAAAGAAGGTAAGAAGTATAAAGGAGGGACCCCTATGAATCGGGTATACAAAGTCATCTGGTCTAAAGCAAAACATTGTTATGTGGTCACGTCTGAAATTGCAAGGAGCGTCACCAAGAGCGCCTCTTCCGCCCGCTCGGCAGGCAGGAAAGGAGCCGCCGTCCTGGCAATGGCAGCTCTCTTATTCACAGCTGGCGGCGTATTGGGTGAAGCGGCGAATGTTACTGATATCACTGTCAACGATACGGGCAATGTGATTACGGTGACTAAGGATGTTGGTGATCCGACACCTATCACCATAGACAACGTAGCCCATGCCAAAGATGCAGACTATGCCAAAGAAGCAACCAAAGCCTACAGTGATGGTGATGGACTTGTAATTAAGAACACCTATGCGAAAGTGGATACTGATGGCAAGGTTGCTAAGGCAGTAGCAGCGGACAGCGCAGAACAAGCTACCAAGGATGGTAAAGGAAATGAAATTTCTTCCACCTATGTAAAGATAGCCAATGCAAAAGTCAGCACTGACGGAATCTGTGTAAAGGTAGCCAATACAGTAGGAAAAAATTTATCCGCTCTGGATGAGCAGGTCAAAAAGAATACTATGGCAGTTGTAGAGGTAGGCGAAACAGCAGGCAAAACTTTTACTGACTTGTATGCGAAGGTCCAAACCAATGCCGATGCAGTGGCGGCTGAAGAAACTGCTCGCAAACAGGCCGACCAGAATAACCTCAAAATTGATGGTGACGGTGTGGTTTCCATGGTTAAAGACGACAGCAAACCGGCTGTGGACAAACTGGTGCTGAATAAAGATGACAAAAACCAGATTACCCTCAGCAAAGATGGAATCAAAGTGGGCCTGAATAGTGGAGTCATGGACAAAGACGGGTTCTATGCCGGTGGCGATACAGCTGATGAGGCGAAGGCAGCTCTAAAGGCTGATGGTTCCATCAAAGGCGCAGATGGCAAGTTCACCGTGGATAAATATGGCAACGCTGACATCGGTGGTGACCTGACTGTAGATAAAAATCTCACCGTCAACGGAACCTTTGATTCCAAGACACTCTCCAGCACGGTGGATGCAAAAGATGACTACACTACCATTAATGGCGGCAATGTGACATCCGAAGTCAATGACAAGGTTGGCGCTGTGGAATACACGGCAGAATCCATTTTCAATAAAGATGGCAGCTCTATCACCGTCAGAACCGATGAAGGGATCGTAGACTCCACAGGAAAATCCATCGTAGGGGCGAAAGAAATCAGCCAGTACCTGGGCGATAACGCAAAACCAGACGGCTCCCAGAAGAACGTCACTAGAAAAATGATCCGCAATAATGACGGCACCTTCTCCATGGAAGACAAAGCAGTGGATGAAGGCAAGTCCTCCACCGTCAGCCAGAATGCAGAAGAAAGAAAGGTTACTGTAATTGATGGAAATAACAAAGCCTCCACCAACCTGAGCAATAAAGGATTCAATACCTACGCTAGTGACGGAAAAAACAAGACCTACACCAAGCAGACTGCTACGGATATCAAGAATACCGCTGAAAAAGGAATGATTTCCCATACGGCTAAGAACCTGGTGAACACGGCTTCCGAAAACATGACCAACACCGTTGACAAAGACCTGACCACCACTGTCGGCGGCAATGAAACCCGTACGGTGAAAGGCACCTTGACCGAAACGGTAACGGGCAATGTGACGGAAGATTACAAGGCTGACCTCTCCACCAAGGTGGGCGGCAATGAAACCCATGCGGTAACTGGGAACCAGACGGTTACGGTATCTAAAGACCGGACAGTCAATGTGAAGGGAACAGAAACTGAAAACTTCAATGCCCAGGTCACCAACGTCAAGACAGA
>NZ_JH591187.1:481582-503717 GCF_000242435.1 Dialister succinatiphilus YIT 11850
ACCGAGAAATACAGCAGCCAGGCAACCACCGTGGATGGCGACCAGAGCACTAACGTGGGCGGCAATCAGACCCATGTGGTAACAGGCAACCAGACCAATACCATCAGCGGCAGCAAGACGGAAAGCGTCAAAGGAGCTGTGTCGGAAACCTATGGCAGCCAGAACACAAAAGTCAATGGCGATCAGAGCACGACAGTGACCGGCAAGCAGACCAACAGCATTACCGGCGACCAGGTCAACACCATTGGCGGTAAGCAGACTACCACCGTCACCGGCGACAGCAGCCTGAGTGCCAAGAACATCACCAACACAGCTTCCGAAAAGATTACCAACCAGATTGGCAATGGCTCTGCAGTGAAGAGTGAAATGACTGCCAATGGCATCACCAATACTGCGAAAGAAGGCACCATTTACAACAAGTCGAAAGATATCCTGAACGAAGCTTCCGGCGATATCATCAACTGGGCAGATGGTGAAATCGGAAACGTTGCCACCAAGATTACCAATATCACCGGTGACAACACCGTAACCAGTGATACCAATGGCACCACCTTTGAAAACAAGGCACACAACACTGCCGTTAAAGAAGGAACTGTCACAAAGACCACCATTTCTGGCAACACGATTGAAACGGGTCAGGCTACAATGGATTATGCCGATGTAACGAAAGACCTGAGCGTTGGTGGCAATGCGACTGTTGAAAATGACCTCACTGTCAAAGGAGCCTCTGAATTTGTCGGTAGAGCAGATTTCAGATATGACGTTTACGTGGATAACAATCTTACCGTAGCAAAAGAAACAAGAACCGACACCCTTTACGTAGATCATGACGGTTATGTAGGCGGCAATCTCAATGTAGATGGCAATATCGAAACCCATGATGCCGTACTTTCTGCAGACAGCCGTCAGGTTGTCACCGGCAGGCAGCTCTATCAGACCAATGAAAGAGTGGACAGGCTGGATAACCGCATCAAGAAAGTAGGCGCCAATGCAGCAGCCCTGGCGGCCCTCCGCCCCGGCGACTTCAACCCTGATGACAAGTTCAGCATCGCCGCAGGCTTCGGCTCTTACCGTAACGCCAATGCCGCAGCCCTTGGCCTCTTCTACCGGCCCAATGAAAACGTACTCCTCTCCCTGGGCACCTCCTTCGGTGACGGAGAAAATATGGTGAACGCAGGAGTGAGCGTGAAATTTGGCAGAGGCAAATCCATGGCGGAAAGAAGAAAAGAAATGGCTGACGAAGTCTCCTCCATGAGAGATGAAATGAGAAGCCAGGATGAAAGAATTGCAGAACTGGAAGAAATGCTGAAAAAACAGAGCGAACTCATCGAAAAACTCAGCAAGGAATCCTGAGAAAGTCTATCATAACAGCTGCCATTCCCTCCGGTAACTGATTAAGATAGCAGAAAGACCCGGCTCCGGCCGGGTCTTTTTGTTTGACAAGCTTCCTGCAGGCATGAGAATTCAGGCGCCATTTGGACAAGCCCCTATGGGGCTTGAGGGTTCAGGCGCCTCTCGGCGCCCGGGTTCTATCGTTCGTGTGCTACGCACCGAACGATGGGTTCGGCCCACAGAGCGGGCTGGTTCAGAGGGGAGTTTTATATGCCGCTGCCTGGGGCAGCGAAAACCGTACAACCGCCCTGACGGGCGAGGAAATGCACCCCTTTTGGTGGCTGGCGCCACCACCTTCCCCCCGGCGGGGGGACTTTATTCTTCGCTATGCGTTAGCTTTATTCTGCCCCCGCTTGCGGGGGAAGTCCGGCGCAGCCGGATAGGGGGAGGCGAGCGTAGCGAGCCAATCCGCAGAATGCTTGTCATGTCATATGATACTGAAAGTAAATCCCGTAACGTTCTTGCGTCCCCTTTAGGGGAAGAGGGCCACGAAGTGGCGAAGGGTGTGCAAGCGAACTGGATTCATAGGGGAGAGAAGCGACCCGCGAATCCAGTGAGACGCCATCCAGCGAAGTCGGTGTGGACGGTGGTAAGAATGATTATGACACTCGAGGTGGACGTGACCGCCGAAAGGCGGCATTATAATACTCATCGCCCGATAGGGCGATACCACAACCCTCGGGCCCAAAGGCCCCGTCAAACTTAAGAACCCTTGGGCCGAAGGCCCATCCATCTTAAGAACCTTTCCCTTCACAACCCTTCTACACAACCTGCCGCCGTCAGGCGGCCACAACCCTCGGGGCACAGCCCCGTCAACCCTCACGCCGCAGGCGTGTCAATGTCCAAGAACACAACTTTTCTCCCATAGCCTTTCCAAAGCGTGGTATAATAAAAAAGCATATAACGAAAAATTTTCGGTATGAAAATCGTTCCGGCATGCCGGGACAGTTACAGGGGGAGATATTTTGTTAGCATCCAGATTATACAGTCCTACTTTACGCGAATTACCGGCTGATGCCGTGGTGGTAAGCCATCAGTACATGCTGAAGGCCGGTATGATGAGGAAGATTGGAAACGGGATTTATTCCTTCCTTCCTTTGGCATGGCGTTCTATTCAGAAGGTGGAGAAGATTATTCGCGAGGAAATCAATAAGACCGGCGCCCAGGAAATCATGATGCCTATTGTGCAGCCGGCGGAGCTGTGGCAGAAGACAGGCCGCTGGGATGTGTTCGGACCGGAGATGTTCAAGCTGAAGGACCGGAATGACCGGGAATACTGCCTGGGCCCCACTCATGAAGAGCTGGTGACTTCCCTGATTCAGATGGACACCACTTCCTACAAGCAGCTTCCCGTTTCTGTGTACCAGATCCAGAATAAGTACAGAGATGAGAAGCGTCCCCGCTTCGGTCTTATGAGAAGCCGCGAATTCATTATGAAGGATGGATACACTTTTGATGCCGATGAGGAAGGGCTGGATAAGCAGTACAAGCTCATGTATGATGCCTATACCCGTATTTTCACCCGCTGCGGTCTGACTTTCCGTCCGGTGATTGCGGATTCCGGTGCCATCGGCGGCAGCGGTTCCCATGAGTTTGAAGTGCTGGCTGATTCCGGAGAGGCGGATATTGTATACTGCGAGAACTGTGATTTCGCAGCAAATATCGAAGCTGTGGATCCCCTCACTGTGAAGTGCGATATCCATAATGACAAGGAAAAAGAACTGGTGGAAACACCAGGTCAGCATACCATTGAAATGGTGTGCGATTTCCTCCATGCCCCGGTTGCCCAGTCCGTGAAGGCTGTGGTGTACAATGTGGACGGTCTGGTGGTACTGGCCATGGTTCGCGGCGATCACGAAGTGAATGAAACGAAGATCCAGCATATTTACAATGCTATCAATGTGGACATGGCTTCCGATGAGGATTTGAAGAAGGTGGGCCTCACCGCCGGTTATATCAGCCCCATTGGCCTGAAGCGGACGAAGGACTTTGATATCCTGGTGGATCCTACAGTGATGGAAATGCAGGATGCCTGCTGCGGCGCTAATGAAAAGGATAAGCATTACATCCATGTGAACCCGGCTCGCGATTTCACCGATGTCCGTGTGGAAACGATCCGCCAGATTCAGGAAGGGGATGTATGCCCTCACTGCGGCGGCAAGATCGTCCGCTGCCGGGGAATCGAAGTAGGCCAGGTGTTCAAGCTGGGCACCAAGTACAGTGAAGCCCTCCATGCTACGTTCCTGGACAACCAGGGGAAATCCCATCCTTTCGTTATGGGCTGCTACGGCATCGGCGTCACAAGGACCGTGGCTGCGTCCATCGAACAGAACCATGATGATGACGGCATTATCTGGCCGGTAGCTATTGCGCCCTATGAAGCAGTCATCGTTCCGGCCAACAACAAGTCCGAAGAAGTGATGGCAGCAGCCAGAAAGCTCTATGAGGACATGGAAGACAGCAGGGATGAAGTGGTGCTGGATGACCGGAACGAAAGGGCAGGCATCAAGTTCAAGGATGCAGACCTCATCGGCTATCCGGTACGGGTGACCATCGGTAAGAAATGGCAGCAGTCCGGCTGCGTGGAAATCAAAATCCGCCGTTCCGGTGAAGTGGTGGAAGTGCCTCTGGAAGAAGCAAAGGACAAGGTTCTGGAAATTCTGAAGACCCTTCACGCCAATAATCAGTAAATCCCATTTCTTCCTGAGGGGAGTGGACTGTTATGGAAGATAAAGAATTAGCGGATTTAAGAAATTCCGTCAGGACCATAGACAAGGAACTGGCCGCCCTTTTTGAAAAGCGGCTGGCCCTTTCAAGAAGTATTGCCCAGTGCAAAATCAAGGCGGAAATCCCTGTATTTGATGGCAAAAGGGAAGAAAAGAACATCGAGGAGGTCTCCCGGCTTATAGAAGATATGTCTGCCCGGCCTGATTTCGTCCGCTGGTACCAGATGCTCATGGATATCAGTAAAAAAGTGCAGAATCGTTTCATCAGGGGAGAAGAAAAATGACAGAAGAGCTGCGGGGCACCGTAAGGAAAATCATATTTTCCAGCGATGACGGCAGATTCTGCGTATTCCTCCTGGAAGATAAAGAGAGTAGGAAAATCATGACTGCCGCATACCGGGGCCCGGCCCCCTATGTGGGTCAGCCGGTGCTGCTTCGGGGATGTTGGGAACGGCATCCCCGTTTTGGCATGCAGTTCAAGTGCAGCAGTCTGGAAAATGTGAAGCCTGAGGAATCGGAGGAAATCAAGCAGTTCCTGGCCTCCGGGCTCATAGAAGGCATCGGTCCGTCCATGGCAGGAAAAATTGTGGATCGTTTCGGCAGAAAAACCATGGGGGTCTTTGAAAAACATATTGATGATTTAAGAAAGGTGCCGGGCATCGGGAAAAAGACGCTGGAGAAGATAAAGAATTCCTATGAGCAGATCCGGGAAGAACAGTCTCTCATCATGTTTCTGCAGTCCCTGGGGATTTCCGAACGGTTTGCTTCGGATATCCACAAGAAATACGGCGATGAAACGGAAGAGGTGCTGACCCATGACCCTTATCGCATGGTGCGGGACATACCGGGACTTGGGTTTCAGGAAGTAGACCGGATAGCCCTTGCCAGGGGCATAGCTCCCGATGATTCGGACCGTGTGGTGCATGGCATAGAGTATATGATTTCCCGGGCCCTCATGCAGGGCCATGCCTGTGCACCGGAAACTTCTGTTTTCAGGAATGCCTCCCTCACCCTGGAGGTGACGGAAGATATCGTGGCGGCTGCAGGGAAAGAGGCCATTGATAGCGAATACATTCCTTCGGTGCTCTGGGAAGAAAAGCGATACCTTTACCTCCCGTCCCTTTACGAGGCGGAAACTGAATCGGCCCGCCGCATCCGGGCTATGATGGACGCAAGTCCCCTGGGTTCCTCGAAGCTGGCTGTTGAAAAATTTGAAAGAGAAAACCATCTGACTCTGGCGGAAAAGCAGAAGGAAGCGGTGCAGAAGGCACTGGAATCGGGGGTACTGGTTATCACCGGCGGCCCTGGTACAGGAAAAACCACCCTGGTACAGGCTATTATTGCTGCTGCCCGCCAGTTTGAACTGAAGGTGCGCCTCATGGCGCCTACCGGCCGTGCAGCCAAAAGGCTTTCCCTTTCCAGCGGCGTGGAGGCGGATACCATCCACAAAGCATTGGAAGCAGAGCTTCATGACAGCGGTAGAACTTTTTTCAACAGGAATGAGTCCGATCCCCTGAAGGAAGATCTGGTTATCGTAGATGAGGCGTCCATGATGGATATTTCCCTGTTCTACCATCTACTCTGCGCATTGAAGGAAGGGGCAAGGCTTATCCTGGTGGGGGATATAGACCAGCTGCCGCCGGTGGGGCCGGGTTCGCCGCTGAAGGATCTTATCGAATGGGGAGAAGTTCCGGTGGTACGGCTGGAGCATATTTTCCGTCAGAAAGAAGGAAGCGGCATTATCGACAACGCCGCCCGCATCCGGGAAGGGGAACTCTGCTATCCCGATGAACAAGGTGAATTTTCCATTTACTATGCCTCTTCAGAAATGGATGCGTTCGGCGCGGTGATGAACCTCTGCCGTCAGCTGGATTACGGAAGTGAAAAGAAGAAAATGTCTATGCAGGTCCTTTCACCCATGTACCGGGGCACCTGCGGCGTGGACCATCTGAACCATGCTATTCAGGAGCTGGTCCACGGTCATCCGCTGGAGGGCGGTGCCCATTTTCTCCCCGGCGATAAGGTCATGCAGAAACGGAACGACTATGAAAAAGGGGTGTACAACGGGGATCTGGGTATTGTGTGGGCTGTGGACAAGAATAAGATTTTCGTGCGTTTTGATGGCAGAGAAGTGGTTTATGAAGGAGAAGACAGAAACAGCATTCAGCTGGCCTATGCCGCCACGGTACATAAAAGCCAGGGCAGTGAATATGACACAGTGATTCTGGTGCTTCTTCCCACCCAGAGTATCATGCTGAAACGGAACCTGATCTATACCGGCGTCACCAGGGCGCGGAAGAGGACCATCCTTATTTCCACGGAAGACGCCATTGCCCGGGCGGTGAGCCGGCAGGACACCGCCAGCCGCTACAGCCTCTTTCTGCCTCTTCTGAAAGGGGAGGCAAAGGAATGAAACTTTTTCACGACCTGGCAGACATTTTTTATCCCACCACCTGTCCCGGCTGCGGGAAGGTGGTGGAAAGGGACAGAGGCTGGTGTGAGGATTGTTTGAAAAGGGTATGGAACCCCAGACTTTTAAACTCTTCCCACACCGACCATCTCCATGGCTGCTACACCCTCTGCAACTACGAGGGAGCGGTGCGAAAAATCATTATCCAGCTGAAATACGGAGGACGGATAGACAGAAAAAAGGCCTTCCCGCCCCTTCTTTCCCGATTTCCCTACTGGGACAGGCTTACCTTTTGCAGCCTGGTCATTCCGGTGCCTCTATCTCAAAAGAAATGGGACAGCCGGGGATATAACCAGGTGGATATGATGTTTGAAGAGTGGATGGAAAAGGCAGGAAAGAAATACCTGCCAAGGGGCCTTGTACGCTTCCGCGCCGCTGAAACCCAGTCTCTCCTCTCCCGAAGTGAAAGATATGACAACATTAAAGGCATATTTCATATCAATAGAAATGTTGACGTTAGGGGGAAATATATCCTTCTGGTAGACGATGTCTACACCACCGGTGCCACCATGGAATCCGCCGCCCATGAGCTGAAAAGGGCAGGGGCCGCTTCAGTGACCGGCCTTACCATAGCCAGTGGAGCCATGTGAAGAAAGAAAGGACTAACCTATGCAAATAAAAAACAGCACAGCCTTGAAGGAAAGAGTTCTGGATCTTTGGAAGACCTATCTTCTTTCCGTGTCGGCCCAGGACATACTTCTTGGCGAGGTGTCGGATCATCTCTATGTAGGAGACGTGGATTTCAGAAGCCTTGCTGCCAGGGGAGAGAAAGCGCCCGTTTCTTCCTATGTGGATATCGGATTTTCCGACGATATTGGCGAAATGGCTTATGAGCTGGCCCAGGGGGGAGAAGACATGAGACCCTATTCGGAGCTTTCCCTTTTCATGAAGGAAGAGGAAATAGGGGATGCCCTCTATGATTATCTTTCCTCCCATATTACCATGCACAAAGCTTCTGATATTCTGGATAATCCCTACTATCGGCAGGTAAAGGTCAGGGGAAAGACCAGGGAGGGCCATATTACCCTGACTGTGAATGATTACCTGCCGGGAGAGCTGATTCAGACCTGGCACGAGGGATTCCAAAAGGAGGATCCCTTTGCCTACGGTAAAGCCGCCTTCTTTGACAGCCGGGTGGTATTTCCGGTGCTTCTGGAAAACGGCGGCGTCTGGATGAGCGTGGTTTTAAGTGAAATCGAATCCATGAAGGAGCCTTTGGAAAAGGCGAAGGGAAAGGTCATCACCTATGGCCTTGGTCTTGGCTACTACACCTTCATGGCATCTGAAAAGGAAGATGTGGAATCGGTGACGGTGGTGGAGCTCAATCCGCACATGATTGCCCTCTTTAAGAAAGAACTGCTGCCTCAGTTTCCTCATAAGGAAAAGGTGCACATCGTAGAAGGAAACGCTTTGACCTATATCATGGCCCAGGAAGACGGTGCCTTCGACTATGGCTTCAGCGACTTCTGGGGCGGCCTGTCTGACGGCCTTCCTTTGTATCTTTCCTTTGCCAAAGGCTGTGCCCGCTTCCGTCACACTGCCCATGACTACTGGATAGAAAATACCTTCATTGATTATTATTTCCGTCCGGCTGTCATGATTTTTCTTATGGAAAAAGTGCTGGGCCGGAAAGAAAGACCACTGGATCAGGGAAAGAAGGCTTCCGGAATTCTGAGGAAATTCATTTCTTTTCTGGAAAAGGAACCTTTCACGTTAGAGAAGGAAGATGATATATACCATCTGCTGGACACGAAGACCCTGGTCAGGGTTGTCAGAAAATTTGCAGCATCCTGCTTGTAATGAAAGGGGAAAACATTGCTTAGAAAATTAACAGCAGCCGTCCTCCTGGCCCTGGTTTTTCCGGCGGCAGTCATGGCCGATGGCCCGGTGCCTGTCAAAATGAAGGGCAGCGATTTCAAAAATTTCAACGCCTATGAAGTGGATGGCACCTTGTATACGGCGCCGGTGGTTCTTACCAAAGGGGGAAAGTGGAAGCTTTCCTGGGAGAAGGATAAACTTTATGTAGAACTCACTCCGGCGGCCATGAAAAAAGAAGAAAAGGTGGAAATTCCCTATAAGGAACTGGAGGGAAACAGGTATGTGGATTTTTCCTTCTTCAGCAGGGAAGCAGGCCTTTCCTATACCTATAAGCCGGGGAAAAAAGAACTGACCATCAAAAAGGTGAAGGACAAGAAGGTAAAAGAAACGAAAAAGGAGGCCCCTGAAAGGCCTCTGGTTCTCTGGGACATCAACTACTCCTTCCGCAGCGAAAATTCCGATTTTTCATCCCTTTCCGGAACCCCGATCCTTTCGCCCACCATGGGAAGCTATAAGGACGTGGAAGAAAATAGATACAGCTGGAACTTTGACTACCTCAAAAGGGCCCGGCAGGCAGATATGAAGGTGATGCCCCTCATTCACAATGATTTCGACGTCAAAACAACTTCCCTTTTCATGCATAACCGGCAGAAACAGGAAGAATTCATTTCCCGCATGGCTGCCCTCTCTGAAGTATACGGCCTTTACGGGTATAATGTGGATTTTGAAAATATGGACCCCAAAGACAAGGACCTTTTCACAGAATTCATGAAAAATCTGGCTCTTCCCCTTCATGAATCAGGAAAGAAGCTCACTGTGGACATTACGGTTTACAACGCCGGCTCTCCTACCTGGAGTCTCTGCTACGACCGGGAGAAACTCTCTGAA
Source organism: Dialister succinatiphilus YIT 11850 (assembly GCF_000242435.1). GTDB lineage: Bacteria > Bacillota > Negativicutes > Veillonellales > Dialisteraceae > Dialister > Dialister succinatiphilus. The sequence continues at coordinate 490,877 of NZ_JH591187.1, forward strand.
TTCTGCGACTATGAAATCATTATGGGCTACGATGAAACCCCCAGAACCAGTCCCTACGCCGGATCTGTCTCCTCCTACGGCTGGCTGGATAAAAACATACAAAAACTGATCACCATGGTTCCCCCGGAAAAGCTGGTCCTGGGCCTTCCTTTGTATACAAGAATCTACGAAGGAAATCCGGGATACATGAAATCCAGGGTTCTTGCCATGAAGGACCAGGAGGCTCTCATAAACCGGCATGGCCTCAAACCTGTCTGGCAGCCCGATGCCCGCCAGTACACCCTCACCTGGAGACAGGGGGGAATTCTTCATCGGACCTACCTGGAAGAAGAACATTCCATGAGAGCCAAGGCAGCATTGGAAAAAGAATATCACCTTGCCGGTCTTGCTTTCTGGAGATACGGCTTTGAGAAGAAGGGGATATTTGAGGAAATAGGGAAAGAAGCAAAAGAAGCTGAGAAATACACGCTCCCGGGGCGTGTCAGACAATAAAAAAGCGCCTGCTTTGGCAGGCGTTTTTATGTGGGAATCGTATTGCTGTGGAAGAGCACTTTCAGGAAGGCCGATACCACTTCGGGGTCAAAGAGGATGCCGGAGCCGGTCATGATATCCCGGGATATTTCATTCATGTCCTTTGTTTTGAAGTCCGGGGAGGAGTACACCATGTCATCGTAGTAGCTGGCTACGGAAATGATTCTGGCTCCCAGGGGGATATTTACATTCTTCAAATGCTTCGGATATCCCGTGCCGTCCCATCGTTCGTGGTGGCAGCGGATATAAGGGAGAAGGTCCTGACAGCCCGGCACCGATTCCAGCATGTTGGCCCCAAGCTCCGGATGCTTTTTATAGAGGGAAAGTTCTCTTCTGGAAAGATAGGGGACCTTGGTCAGAATGTGATTGGGAATGGTCAAAAGTCCGATATCGTGAAGGAGACCGGCATAGCGGATCAGAGTGATTTCATTGGCCGGAAGTCTCATGTAGACGGCAGTGGCGCCGGCATAGTTGGCGACCCTTACGGAGTGGTCATAGAGTTCTTTTGATTTTAAACGAAGGAGTTCAATAAAATGGGTGGTTATCATATCGAGTGTATTCTGCGTTTCCCTGAAAGTATCGGGGCTTTGGAAAAGTGATGAGCTGTACATAGTTTTTTCCGTTCCAGGGAAGCAAGGATTTTGGATTTGATTTGGTTTTTATGAAATCAATTCCAGAAATCGATGCTTCCTTATCTGTCATTAAAAAAGCAGCCTTTGGAAGGCTGCTTAAGAATGTCTAAAGAGCCTAAGTCGTGATTTTATTTCGTTTCATCCAGGCTGTCATGTAGGAGCAGTCTGATTTGACAGGGTGGCGGTTTTCAGAAGCCCAGCGGTAGAAAGCTTCGGCCAGGCTTGCCGCAATACCTCTTCCGCCCAGTGCTTCGGGCACAATCGTATGGATAACGGTTACGGTTCCGTTATCTTCTGTATATTCCAGATAGGCCCGGCCTTCCGGGTAATTGATTTCAAACATATGAGCTTTAGTATCGTGAGTTATCATGGTCCACCTCTTATTATTACAATGATATTTTACATAAACTGGACTCAAAGGTCAAAGGAATGTTTATTTGGGAGTGGGGTTGGGGGGCTGTCGGTTATCGGCTGTCGGCTGTTGGCCTTGGTGGGCGCCCCTAAAAAATAAAGGGCGCCATTATGATAAAACCATACAACCGCCCTTGCGGGCGAGGGAAAAGCGTTCCCCCTTGCCCGCTCCGCGGGACTTTCCCCGCACAGCGGGGTGGCAAGCGAACTTGCTTCGTAGGGGAGTGATAGCGACCTGAGAACCAAGTGAGACGCTTTCCCGTGGAGAAAGGTGGTGCCGTAAGGCACCAAAGGGGGGTGGCAAATTCAGCAGAATGCTTGGCGGGACTCAAGCAGCACATAGCAAGCTCCGCCGCTAACCCTTGTTTCCCCTTGAGGGGAAGGCCCGCGCAGCGGGAAAGGGTGTACGAGAGTAAGAATGAATATGATACTCGATGTGGACGTGACGGGGATGTCAAGAATTTTGTGTTTTTAGATTAACCAATCGTATTTAGCGATTAGTTTGCTCATACGTTCGTCAATCAATAATTGGTTCATAACAGCCGGCCAGTTAAAGACCTTTCCTTTGCCCTTCCATTTGGTGTTCTTGAGCTCAAGGACACGGAGGTAGAGAAGCTTCAGGATGGCCTCGTCATTGGCAAAAGAGCCCTTACGGGTTACCTTTCTGAAACTGGAATTGATGCTTTCTATGGCATTGGTAGTGTACATGACTCTCCGTACATTAGAGCCGTAGTTAAACAGCTGTTCCACGTGCTGGAAGTTGTTTTCCCAGACCGCTATAGCCCCAGGATAGGCTGCCCATTTTCCCTTGAACTTTTCAAACAATCTGCGAGCTTCTGCTACATTGGTAGCCTTGTAGATTTCTTTCAGTTCTTTCAAGAACTCTCTGGATTTGTTCCAGGGAATATACCGCATGGAATTACGGATCAGATGGACAATGCAGCGTTGCACCACTGTGCCAGGGAAGATGGCAGCAGCGCCTTCTTCAAGGCCGCTGACACCATCCATGGAGATGAAACCAATGTCCTGTACTCCCCGGTTCTTGATTTCATCGAAAATCTGCATCCAGGTATGCTTACCTTCCGTTTCGTTGATCCAGATACCAAGGATATCCTTCTCACCATTGATGTCATACCCAAGGATGACGTAGACAGCCTTTTGTTTCAGGGCTCTGTCAGTCTTCATGGGAACATACAGACAGTCGATGAAGAGAAAGGTATAAAAAGGAAACAGTAGACGATTCTGCCACGCATATACTTCGTCCAGGATCCGGTCCGTAATATGGGCAATCTGTTCATGGGAGATGGAGAAACCGTAGATTTCTTCAATGGTCGAAGAGATGTCTCTCTGGCTCATTCCACGGCCATACATCGCAAGGACTTTCCCTTCGATAGAGGAAACATCACGCTGGTATTTTTGGATTAACTGGGGTTCAAAAGTACCTTCCCGATCACGAGGGACTTGGATGGGTACCGTTCCCATGGAGGTCTTCAGGTTCTTCCTGGAATACCCATTTCTCGTATTCTTGGAATCCTCAGGGGTGCTGCCGTTCTTGGGATAGCCTAAATGGTTATCCAATTCACCCTTAAGAGCTGCTTCAAACAATGGTCCAAAGACACTCTTTAAGGCGGACTGCATCTCTTCGACAGTGGTCGGTTTGTAGGTTTCGTAGATTTCCTGCGCAATTTTTTCGCCAGGGGTAGGGGTACGCTTTGCCATGGTAGTAACTCCTTTTCCTCTTTCTCCCCTTAAGTATGAGGCTCCCCTTAAGTATGAGGTATGAAAATATTTTGAGCAAGATTCATTTACACAAAATATTTTACACTACCGGACGTGACCGCCGAAAGGCGGCATTATAATACTCATCGCCCAAAGGGCGATACCACAACCCTCGGGGCCAAAGGCCCCGTCAAACTTACGAACCCTCCGGCCCATAGGGCCGGTCAATCTTAAGAACCCTCCCTCATAACGCTGACTTTATACTTATTGCCGCGCCAGCGGCAATCCACCACCCTCAGCGGCGAAGCCGCTGCCATCCCCTGAGCGAAGCGATGCACAGCGAACACATTTTGCACTATGCGAACTGGATTTGTATGGGAGCATCAGCGACCTGAAAATCCAGTGAGTCAGTGACAGCAGTGGGTGAAGGAGCAAAGCGACGTGCAAAATGTAGTGAGTCGTTTCCCCTCTGGGGACATAACCCTTCTACACAACCTTCGGGGCCAAAGGCCCCGTCAACCTTCCCCGCTGAACCTTCTGAACCGGGGCCGCAGTGCGGCCCCATATGATATAATTATTATACAGCTTCTATAGGAGAGGCACATTCAAGTTAAAATTTATTGGCTGATACAAAAATATATATGAAATGTCAGTTCTTATGATGAGAGGAGAACCTATGAAACCGGTAGATATATATTTCCTTCACCACAGCGGCTTTGTTTTGGAGCTGGAAAAGGTGATTCTTGTTTTTGATTATTATCTGGATCCTTTGAAACGGCTTGAGGAGCGTCTGGAAAAGACGGATAAGCCGGTGTATTTCTTTGTATCTCATGTGCATGGAGATCATTTCAATCGGGCCATCAGGTCTTTTGAAGACCGGGCGTCCGGCTATTTCCTTCACCGTGACTGTTCTCTGGCTTTAGGGAATCAGAGTCTTCTTCATGTGATGGATGTGGGAGATGAGGTGAAGGAAGGATCGCTTACTGTTCATATGTATGGCTCCACTGATGCCGGCGGTTCTTACATGGTGGAAGCGGAGGGACTCCGGATTTTCCACGCCGGGGACTTGAACTGGTGGCACTGGGCCGGTGAAGGGGACGAGGAAAACCGGGAGGCCCGGGACTGGTTTTTCCGGGAACTTTCCTGTATCAGGGAAAAAGAAGTGGATATCGCTTTTCTCCCTGTGGACGCAAGGCAGCAGGTGGCTAGGGAGTGGGGCGTGAAAGCCTATCTCCATCATTTTGCTGCTTCTCTTCTTGTCCCTATGCACGCTTTCGGTCAGCGCTGGGTGCCGTCCTATGAGTTCCGCTGGCTTTTTCCGGACCAGACCATGTGGATTCCGAAAGAAGACGGTGACCATGTAAGGAGGGAATTATGATTTCCATGACCTGGATTTACATCATGCTGCTCATGCTGGCAGGAAGCTTTATCCTGCAGATGGTGCCGCTTCTGATTTATTTTCCGGCTGTGCTTGTTGTCAATATCCTTATTTTTATTATCGCTTTTATCCTCATCCGGCGGGATCCCTATGTGGAAAAGCGGGGTAATATCCTTTTCATGGCAGGCCTTACGGTTATCAATATTCTGACGGACCTTGGCATTCTGTCCTACCTCATGAGCTGGGCTGCTTTCGCGGCACTGGTGGTGTGGTCCATGTTCGGCGGCGGCAGAGGCCATTAGAAGCTGTTTTTATAGCAGTCTATCTTCTTTCCGGCGGTCTCTTCTTGACAATAATTTATAAAAATTTTAGAATAAAAACAGGTGCTGAACCAAGTGAACATTCCTGTTTTGGTATGATTCTGATTATATACAAAGGCTCCTGCAGGGCTCGTCTTCTGCCGCAGGGGCTTTCTCCCTATGGGATAAAAAATATAACATTTTTCATTCATGAGGAAATCCATCTGTTTCAGCCTGGGAAAATTCAATTCTCCATGGCCTGCATGGATTTCCTTTTTTCGTGCTTTAAAAACTGCCATGGGTATCATTTTCCATATCTCCTCAGGGAGATGGTTCGTTTATGTTTTCGTAGTGAACATTATAATAACAGAAAGAGAGAGGTGAATCATTTGACACTGGATGAAGTTTTACTGTATGTCATCGTAGGATGTATCATTGCCGCTGCTGTTGGTGCCGGTGTGGGGTATATGCTCCGCAAGCGCATTGCAGAGGCAAGAATCGGATCTGCAGAAGAAAAGGCCCGGCAGATTGGTGAAGAAGCAAAAAAAATGCTGGATAATGCTTCTCGGGAAGCGGAAACGCTGAAGAAGGAAACCATTGTACAGACCCGTGAAGAAATCCACAAACTTCGTGAAGATGTGGAACAGGAAAACAAACAGCGCCGTGATGAACTGCAGAAGTACGAACAGCGTCTTGTGCAGAAGGAAAATAATCTGGACTGGAGAAGCGGCAACCTGGAACAGCGGGAATCCCAGCTGGACAAAAAGGAAAACCAGGTAAAGGTCCAGAAGGAAAAGCTGAATGGTCTCTATGAACAGCAGCAGAAAAAACTGGAAGAAATTTCCCAGCTTTCCAGCGATCAGGCCAGAGATATGATCCTGTCCAGAGTGGATGAAGAGCTGACCCATGAAAAGGCGGTCCGCATCCGCAGTGCTGTGGAAGAAGCCAAGAATACAGCAGATACCAAGGCCCGGGAAATCATCGCTTCCGCCATTCAGCGGAATGCGGCGGATACGGTTTCCGAAACCACGGTTTCCGTCGTTTCCCTTCCGAATGAAGAAATGAAAGGCCGCATTATCGGCAGGGAAGGCCGTAATATCCGGGCCATTGAAACCCTGACCGGTGTGGATCTGATCATTGATGATACGCCGGAAGCGGTCATTCTTTCCTGCTTCGATCCTATCCGCCGTGAGGTGGCAAGGCTGGCATTGGAAAGCCTTGTGAAGGATGGACGAATCCATCCGGCACGGATTGAAGAAGTGGTGGCCAAGACAAAGAAAGATGTGGATAAGGCTATTCGCGAAGCCGGGGAACAGGCTGTCATGGAGTGCGGTATCCGGGGTATGAATCCGGAACTGGTAAAAATCCTGGGCCGTCTGAAGTACCGGACAAGCTATGGACAGAATGTGCTGCAGCACTGTATTGATACATCCTACTTTGCAGGCATTATGGCCGGCGAAGTGGGGGCCAATGTGGAACTGGCCAAAAGGGCAGGCCTCCTGCACGATATTGGTAAAGCCGTGGACCGTGAACAGGAAGGCACCCATGTGGAACTGGGCGTGGAATTGGCACAGAAATACCATGAACCGCCGGAAGTCATCAATGCCATTGCTTCCCACCACGGAGACACGGAGCCTACCTGCGTAGAATCCGTACTGGTGGCAGCAGCGGATGCCATGTCTGCAGCCCGCCCCGGCGCCCGCCGCGAGACTCTGGAAAACTATATCAAACGGCTCACCAAGCTGGAAGATATTGCCAAGTCCTTCCCCGGCGTGGACAGCTGCTATGCTATCCAGGCAGGCCGTGAGCTTCGGGTCATCGTGAAACCGGAAAAGGTGTCTGAAGATCAGGCGACCATTCTGTCCCATGATATTTCCCGCCGCATTGAAAAGGAACTGCAGTATCCGGGACAGGTAAAAGTGGTGGTTATCCGGGAAACCAGAGCTACCGATTTTGCCAAGTAAGGGAAAAGGGGCTGTGAAATTCTCGTCATTTCGACCGAAGCGAAGCGGAGTGGAGAAATCTCACTCCGAAATGTGGCAAGCCCATGGTGGCAGGAGATCTCTCGGCTCTGTGTTTCATTAGAGCCCAAAATCTTTGCCCCATACCGGCGCGTTCCTCCGCTCGAGATGACGATGCCGGCGGGCAGCTGACTGTCATTTACCGAAAAGGAAGCCATTGAAAAGGGGCCGTGAAGAAATGATTTCCATTTTTTCACAGCCCCTTTTTTTATGGAAATTTTGATGACACAGGCCTGCTTCAATTATGGACGGTTTGTGATATAATGAGTGAACCATATCAACAGGAATTTCAATGAGCCCCTTCTATTCATGAAATGATGGGGCTTTCTGGAATTCCTTGCACATTACTTTCCCGCATGGGACAGGGAGGTTACTATGGATAGAGAAGATTTGGACAGGAAACTGAAAGAAAATGGCGAAGCCATGAAGGAAACATCCCATGGCTCTAAAAGCGGCAGAATGAAGATTGCTGCACTGGCGCTTTCCATGCTCATTATCGGCGGCGCAGGCGGCTGCTACTTTGGCGATTTTGCACTTCCGAAAAAAGGAGGGGCCTCCTCTTCCTACCAGCTCCCCCAGGGAACCAATAAGAAGATGGAAGACCTTCCGGCTGTCCGCAACACAGCGGTGGTACAGGCAGTCAAGGAAGTGGGTCCGGCTATTGTAGGCATTACCACCAGGGTCTATGACCGGGATATGTTTAACCGGCGGGTGGAAGTGGGCCAGAGTGTTGGATCCGGCGTCCTTTTCGACAAGAAAGGATATATTGTCACAAACAACCATGTAGTAGCGGGCAGTAAAGATGTAAATGTGAGCCTTTCCAATGGCAAAACGGTACAGGGAAAAGTGGTAGGAACTGATCCATCTACAGACCTGGCCGTGGTGAAGATCGATGGAAGCGATGATCTGCCGGTGGCATCCTTTGGTGACTCCGATGCCCTGCAGGTAGGGGAGACGGCCATCGCTATCGGCAATCCTCTGGGCCTTGAATTCCAGGGCACCGTCACGGTAGGCGTTATCAGTGCACTGAACAGAAGCCTTGACGACATAGACCAGCGTTTCCGCCTTATCCAGACCGATGCGGCTATTAACCCCGGCAATTCCGGCGGCGCCCTGGTGACTGCCGACGGGAAGGTCGTGGGCATTAACAGTGCCAAAATCGCTAAGGAAGGGGTGGAGGGCATGGGCTTTGCCATTCCTATCAACTCAGCCAAAGGCATTATTCAGCAGCTGATTTCCAGCGGCAAAGTCACAAGGGCATACCTTGGCGTCTATGCCGCAGATAAAGATATTGCCCAGCGCTACGGCTATGACTGGGATCATGATGGCGGCGTTCTTGTCATGAAAGTGGCATCCAGAAGCCCTGTAAGCCTCACCGATATCCGTCCCGGCGACTATATCCTTGCCATCGACGGCCAGTCCATTGATACAGTCAAGGGTATGAGGGACATCCTGGATACCCATAAGCCAGGGGACCGCATTAAGGTGACCTACGAACATAATGGCAGGAAAGTGGATACGGAAGTGCTTCTGGCATCGGCACCGGAGTCTAACCAGTAAATGAAATTTACATTTCTTACCATCGGCAAAATCAAAGAAAAATGGATGCGTCAGGGCATTGATGAATACCTGAAGCGTCTCTCCCCTATAGCAAAGGTGGAAATCCTGTCGCCGGATGAAGAAAAAATGCCGGAAAATCCTTCTCCTGCCTTAAAGGAAAAGGTCATGGAAAAGGAGGGGGAAAAGCTTCTGAAATATCTGAAAGATGAAGATTTTCTTATTCTCCTTGACCTGAAGGGCAAACCGGTGACCTCTGAAGAGCTGGCCCATATTATCCGACAGAAAATGGTATCCGGCACCAGCCATTTCTTCTTCATGATTGGCGGTCCTTATGGCAATGGAGAAAATATCCGGAAAAGGGCCAATCTGAAAATTTCTATCAGCGCCATGACCTTTACTCACCAGATGGCCCGCCTTATTCTGGCGGAGCAGGTGTACCGGGCCATGAAAATCATCCGCCATGAGCCCTATCATCTTTAAGGAAGCACTGATTAATTCATAGAGTTTTCTTTTATAAGAATTTTTATGCACTGTTTCGTCATGGGCTTCCTTAAATAGCTCGCTATTCGCGTCAGCCCATTCCTCGCATTGCATAAAAATTCAAGAATAAAAGCAAACAATGATTTAATCAGCGCTTCCTTAAGGGAAGGCCTTTATGGCAGAAAAGAGGGCTGTTTTTTCTTTCTATTTGCACGTTTTCTTTAAATTCGTTAAAATATAGATAGGAAATATCAGATTTCAAAGCTTTCAAAGGAGGGGTTCCTATGCCATCCAAAACGCTGAAAGTCAAAGATTTTATGACAAAGTATGTGTTTACTGTATCTCCTGATGTGACTGTACACAGGCTGGTCGGTTTATTCATTACCCATCCGGTCAGTGCTATTCCGGTAGTTGGAGATGACAATGAACTTCTGGGCATTGTTTCAGAAGGGGATCTCCTCTATAAGAAAGTGACACCCAAGATTCCTCAGTATGTGGATGTGCTGGGAGGAAATCTGTACTACTGCGGCTTTGGCCGCTATGAAAGGTCTTTCCGGAAGCTCCTTGCTACTACGGCAGCGGAAATCATGACCAAGGATGTGCGATGCGTCACGCCGGAAACGGATATGGAAACGCTCACCAATCTCATGGTGGATGAGCATTTGAAAACGGTGCCGGTGGTGGAAAAGAAGAAGTCCGGCAATCCGGATATCGATGCGCCGGCCCGCCTGGTAGGCATTATTACGAGGCATGATATTCTGGGGGCTATTGCAGCCACCGAAGCGGAAGAACTTTTGAAGAACAGGGAACAGGAAAAGGAATGAATCCGTTATAAAAAACTGCACCCACCGGGTGCAGTTTTTTATTTGCGCCGCACATAGTATAATAAAAGAAGCACTCCGGTTGTCGGGAAGGAAAATCCATTCCTGAAGAGGAGAGGGAGGTATCATAGATGCTGATGCTGGTTGTCCGGTTTTTAAGTAAAATGCATAGGGGAATTCTCATATGCGGCGGCTTTGCGCTGTTCATGCTTCTGGGCGCATTCCTTCTTATGCTGCCTTTTTCCCAGACGGGTACCAGGGATGTTTCTTTTGTGGATGCTCTTTTCATGTCGGTGAGTACAGTGAGTGTCACTGGCATGAGCATGTTTGACCTTCGTTATGATTTCACATTCTTCGGGCAGCTGGTGATTCTTTTCCTCATGCAGGTAGGGGGCCTGGGGATTATGACCATGATGGCCATGGTGAGTATTTATACGGGAAGGAAAATCCGCCTGCAGGAACGGCTCCTTATCCGTGACTCTTTCAATCTGCAGACTCCATCGGGTATGGTTATGCTGGTCCGCAAGATCATCGGTACGACTCTGGCCGTGGAATTTACATCCGGCACTCTGCTGGCGGTGTATCTTTATTTTAAATACGGACCTATCGGCATTTATCTGGGTTACTGGCACGCGGTGTCCGCCTTTACTAACTGCGGCATGGATATCATGGGCAATGATGTGGGATTTGCCGGTATGGCGGCAGACGGCTTTGTAAGTACCGTGGTGGTCATTACCATGTTCCTGGGAGGCGTGGGATTTATTGCGCTGGATGATGTATTAAGGCACCATCGGTGGTGCAGGCTTTCTTTCAACAGCAAATTTATCTTTACCATGGAGGCCATCCTGATTCCCCTGGGGGTGGTGGTCTATTTCCTGCTGGAAGGAAATAATCCGGAAACCATGGGCCATATGGGAACTCTGGAAAAATGGCAGAGTGCCCTTTTCATGTCTGTATCCTCCCGCCTGGCGGGGTTTGTGGTCTTTGATATCCATTCCATGATGAGTTCCACTGTTCTTTTTGTTATGATGTTTATGTTTGTGGGGGCCGCCCCGGTTTCTACAGGCGGCGGCATCCGTACCACCACCATGGGACTTCTCATGCTCTCCCTTTATGCGTGGATTCGGGGGAAACGGGATGTGGTGCTGTTTCATAAACAGGTAGATTCCAAGTGTCTGATGAAGGCGTCCAACGTATTTACACTGGCCATTGTTCTTACTTTCCTCACTGCCTTTTCCGTCTTTGCTCTGGAACCGAAGGATTTCAGTTTTGAAGATGCTCTCTTTGAATCGGTGTCCGCTTTCAGCACCGTGGGGTTCAGCATGGGGCTGACAGGAGAATGGAATACGGCCTGCAAAATCGTTCTGATGATTGCCATGTATATCGGCCGGATCGGTGTGATGACTCTGGCCATTACTTTTGCCAGCCATCACAATAGTTCAGTCAAATATCCGAAAGAAAATGTTGTTATAGGTTAGAGGTTGCCAGTATGGGTCAGAAATTACAGTTCTTTGTAGCCGGTCTTGGCCGGTTTGGAAAAAGCGTGGCTGTTACATTGGAAAAAATGGGCTATGATGTAATGGCTATGGATATTGATGAAGATGTGGTTCAGGATTTGGCCGACACCCTGGGATATGTGGTCTGCGCCGACTGCTCCGATGAGAAGAACCTCTCCGCCATTGGTGCAGGCAATGCGGACGTGGCAGTGGTTTCGGTAGGGGAACTGTCTGCCAGCCTCATGACCACCCTTCTTCTTAAGGAAATGGGAGTCAAGAAAATCGTGGTCAAAGCCCTGGATCCGCTCCATGGCAAAATGCTGCAGAAAATCGGGGCGGACAAAGTCATCTATTCGGAAAAGGAAATGGGGGTCCGGGTGGCTCACAACCTGATTTCTCCTGGTATTGTGGATTATATTGAAATGGAAAACAATATAACCATTCTCTCTATCCATGTACCGGAAGACTGGATAGGGAAAAGTATCCTGGATATTGATATCCGTAAGAAATATAACATTACCGTGGTGGCCATCAAGAGGAAAGGGGAAATGTATGTCAACCCCCATCCGGATATGCAGCTGGCCTCCGATGATATGCTCATCATTTTAGGCGATTCGGAAAGTGTGAAACGGGTCACCGCCAGTCTGGAACAGTAGGGAGACCGGAATGGGGACAGGGATTGTGTTCGGTGGCCTGCCTTTGAGTCACGGGGCTTTGAACTTTCCGCCCCCGCTTACCTTAGTGTAAAATTTTACTCGGTAGGGGAATTTTCCAGAAACAATAAAAGAGGAAAGCCTCCCCTTGAGTGGAAATGTTATAATTTCCGTGCACAAATAAAACAAAGAAAGGGCTTTCCTCATGGATATTATAACAAAAACTGGAGAAATTTGGAGTGAAAATGCAATTGGAGCAGTCATTTCTATCATCAAGGAATCTGATGATTCTATTGAGTCTGAAAGGAAGCTAACTCATTGGCTCACTGAAATGAACTGTCAGCTTATAGCTATGGCCCTGGCGCGTATTGACACTGAGCTGTATCAGATTTACAAGGTACAGGGGTGGCGTGTGGCACGCCGGGACTCTAGGACGATTTGCTGCCGCTATGGAGAGCTGACCTATGCTCGAAGACTTCTGCAGAAAGATGGGAAGAGCTTCTATCCCCTGGACCGTAAAATGGGCTTTGAGCCCAGAAAACACTACAGCTTGGGAATGATTGAGCGGATTGTCGAAGCTGTCGCAATTACCACATCTCGCAGTGCCAGCGAACTCCTGCAAAGCCTGGCAGGGATTACCATCTCCCATCAGTCCGTTATCTCACTCAAGAATTATGCCGGTAAGAAGGCAAAGGCTTACGAAAAAGCATTGGCAGAAGAGGAAAAGGTTGAAAAGCCGACACAGCCGGAAATTATAGCGATTGAAGGAGATGGAATTGTACTCAAGAACAAGGAGAAAGGCGGCGTTTCGGAAGTGCACCGCCTCCAGGTATATGAGGG
>NZ_JH591187.1:503901-532190 GCF_000242435.1 Dialister succinatiphilus YIT 11850
AAGCGTAAAATGAGAAACTATAGGCCAGGATGCCTGGAGGGGCGTATAGGCGTTTATGGAGCTTCTTCTTCACCAATGGGGAGACTGGCCAGAGCTATACAGAAATACTGATTAAACCGAAGCCACGGAGATAGTAATTATCGACAGTCAAATGAATTACCGAGGAAAACTTGACACTTACCCCGCTTACAGTCTCCCTTGAAATCATATATATTTTTTGCTATGATACATGGTGATTTGATTTCGTAAATCTATATTTCCTCCTTCTTCTTCGGGGGAAGAAACATTTCGCGTATAAAATGATTATCAGGTACAAGATTTCTTTGATTTTTAAGTAACAGGAGTGATTCCTTTTGGAAAAATTAGTGATTCATGGCGGACGTCCCCTTCATGGACATGTCCGTGTTTCCAGCGCAAAAAATGCAGTTCTTCCTATCATTGTAGCAACTCTGCTTCCTTCTACCCCTGCATCTATCATTGATGCGCCGAACCTGGATGATGTGAGTACCATCTGCAGTGTGCTGGAGTCGCTGGGCGTGAAGGTGACAAAGGAAGACAATGTATTGACTTTTGATGCTTCCATGCTGGATAAGACAGAGGCATCCTATGAACTCATGAGCAAAATGAGAGCTTCTTTCCTCATTATGGGACCGCTCCTGGCTAAAATGGGTCATGCAAAAATTGCTCTTCCCGGAGGATGCATGATCGGAAGCCGTCCGATCGACCTTCATCTCAAGGCATTTGAAGCCATGGGAGCTGAAATTAATGTAGGCAACGGATTTGTGGAAGGATATGCACCTCATGGACTGAAGGGCACCACCATTTATCTGGATTTCCCCAGCGTAGGCGCTACGGAAAACATTTTGATGGCAGCAGCTACGGCGGAAGGCCGCACTATTATTGAAAATGCGGCTGAAGAACCGGAAATCGTAGACCTGGTGACTTTCCTCAACTCCATGGGCGCCAACATTAAAGGTGCAGGCACCAATATTATCCGCGTGGAAGGGGTCAAGGAACTGCAGGGCATTTCCCATACGGTCATTCCGGACCGTATTGAAGCAGGTACATTCATGATCGGCGCAGCCATGGTTGGCGGCGATGTGGTAATTGATAACGTACTGACGGAACATTTAAAGCCCCTTCTGGCCAAACTGAATGAAGCAGGGGTGAAGGTGATTAAGGATATTGACAGCGTACGGGTCATCAGCGATGGACATATTCGTTCCACCGATATCAAGACTCTTCCTTATCCCGGTTTCCCTACAGACCTGCAGGCCCAGTTCATGGCCCTTATGACCATTGGCAACGGCATTAGCAAGATTACGGAAACTGTTTTTGAAAACCGTTTCATGCATGTAGGTGAACTGCAGCGCATGGGTGCTTCCATCCAGGTGGAGGGAAGATGCGCCATTGTGCAGGGCGTTCCTTTCCTGAACGGCGCCTTTGTGAGAGCTACAGACCTTCGTGCCGGTGCAGCTCTTACTATTGCCGGTCTGGCAGCCCATGGAGAAACGGAAGTAGGGGAACTTCACCATATTGACCGCGGGTATGATCATCTTGTAGAAAAACTGCAGGGGTTAGGAGCAGACATTGTCAGAGTCGACAGGGATTAATCAGTCGTCCCCTAAAATTTCCAGACTTTCCAGCCAGAATTCCCTTTTGGACTGGATCGGTTCCTTTGGCTCGGAAGATATCGGCGTAGATATCGGCACTTCCAATATCGTCCTTTTTATGAAACATAAGGGGCTGGTGTTTCCGGAAGCTTCTGTTATTGCCCGGAACCGGATGAGTGGGGAATACCTGGCTTACGGCACCAGGGCTGAAGAAATGGAAGGGAAAACGCCGTCAGAAATCGTGATTTCCCGTCCTATGAAGGAAAGCGCCATTGTGGACTACAATGGCACCGCTTTCCTTTTAAACTCTATAGTAAACAAGTCCTACCTGAAGGGCATGTTTTTCCATCCGCGGCTCATTATGTGCGTGCCTAAAGGAATCAACAGCGTGCAGAGGCGGGCTCTTCTGGAAGCGGCAGTGGCCGTGGGCGCAAGAAAAACAGTACTTATCGACCAGCCCCTGGCGGCTGTGATGGGTATGGGACTGGAAAATCACCAGCAGGAAGGGACCATGATTGTGGACATCGGCGGCGGCTCCACCAAGATATCGGTTCTTTCCAAAAAGGGGATTGTGGTGAGCCATTTCTCCACAGAATCGGGAAGCACCATGGATACAGCGGTTCTCAATACGGTTCGGGACAGGTATCACATCCGCATAGGGAGAAAGGAAGCAGAAAGTCTGAAAATCGCACTGGGAGCTTCCTGGGATCTGGACCGGCAGCCCCGCATTGCAGAAACTTCCGGCCTTTCCATTGTTTCCGGACTTCCGGTGAAAATTGCGGTAACCAGCGAAGACATTGCCGGTGCCATCAATCCGATTCTCTACAAAATCTTCACCCACATCCGTGACGTGCTTCAGCGCACACCGCCGGCACTTCTGGCATCTATCCGGGAAAACGGCATCATGATGATTGGCGGTGCATCTCAGCTGAAAGGCATGGATGACCTGATTTCGAAAGTAATCGGCGTACCGGCCCGGGTAGCGGACCGTCCGTCTTATGTGAATGCGGTAGGAGCAGGATCGGCCCTGAACTACATCAATGATTTCAGGGATTCCCTGCAGGATTTACATTGAAATAGAATCAATCAAAAAGTACGGCTTGGGGAAACCGGCTGTGCTTTTTTTGTACTCTAAGGAAGCACTGATTAATTCATAGAGTTTTCTTTTATAAGAATTTTTATGCACTGTTTCGTCATGGGCTTCCTTAAATAGCTCGCTATTCGCGTCAGCCCATTCCTTGCATTGCATAAAAATTCAAGAATAAAAGCAAACAATGATTTAATCAGCGCTTCCCTAATGGCAGAAAAAATATGTCATATATTTTATCAGCCTTTTTCGGAAGAAACATTTTAAAAAATATTAAATTTAAAGAAATAATTCATAGCTCGTGGTAAAATAAAACTGATAATACCCGATTTTATAGACTGAAATGAGGGATACCCATGAAAAACTGGCAAAAAGCAGGACTGGCAGCAGCGGCTGCCCTTTTGATGGCAATGCCCGCAGAAGCAGCGGAAGTTTCACAGAATGCGGTGCTTTCCGGCAAAGTGACATCGGTGGTGGAAGTGAATACGCCGGTTAAGGAAGGACAGGTACTGGCTACCGTTGATTCCCTGGTAGGACCGGTTCCGGCGGTAAGAGCTGATACTGATGGCGTGGTGACAAAGGTTCTGGTTGTGAAGGGACAGCAGATCAACAAGCAGGACGCTGTGGCTGTCATTGAAACAAAGTAATGGATAAGGAGTTTTTAATGCATGCAATGGCAAGCAAGAAAATAAAAAGACTGGCTCTTTCAATCTGCCTGGCCCTGGGATCGATTCTGCCAGCAGGAGCGGAGGAATTTCTCCCGCTTTCCGATGTAAGGGAAGGCATGCATGGCTATGCAAAAACCGTAGTGCACGGCACAAAGATTGATACCTTTGATGTGGATGTGCTGGGCATTATGAAAAATAAGGGGAGCGCCGGCGGAGATCTGGTACTGGTGAAGGTGTCGGGTCCCCTCATTGATGAAACCGGCGGTATTGCCCAGGGCATGAGCGGAAGCCCCGTATATATTGACGGCAGGCTTCTTGGTGCCATTGCCTACGGATTTCCCCAGTCCGACGGACGTATCGGCATGGTGACTCCGATTTCCGACATGCTCCGCCTATGGACCATAGATTCCGGAGAGGAAAAGAAGGAAAGCGGGACGGATAGGGATCTGATTCCCCTGGCAACGCCTCTCATGGCGTCGGGCTATACTCCTTCGGGCATGGAATTTCTTACGGATAAGATGAAGGATTTCAACATGGTTCCCTATTCTGCCGCCTCTGCCGGCGTCGATGAGATGCCCCGCCCTCTGGAAGCTGGGGGAGCCGTGTCAGCTACCCTGGTTACCGGTGATCTGAAGCTGGGGGCTGTGGGTACTGTAACGTATGTGGACAAAGACCATATGGTGGCTTTCGGCCATCCCTTCCTGGATAAGGGGAGTTCTGCTTATTTCATGCACAATTCCTATATTTTCACCGTGGTTCCCAGCAGAAACATACCTTTCAAACTGGGCAGCGTAGGCGCGGAAATCGGTATGGTGAACGAGGACAGAGGTTCCGGCATCAGCGGTCTTTCAGGAAAAGTTCCGGAATCGGTGCGTCTCCATTCCTCGGTGCTTGATGAAGATACGGGACGGACTCAAAGCCTCAATGTGCGCATGGTGCAGAATGAACGGATGCTTCCCATGCTTTCCGTAACCTCCGTATATAACAATATGAGCAACACCCTGGATCGGAATGGCGAAGGAACTGTGTCTCTTTCTTATACCCTCTTTCCGGAGGATCTAAAGAAAAGACCTTTTACCCGGTCCAATATGTACTGGTCTTCCAAGGATATTTCCGAGAGAAGTGTAGATGAAATGTACAATGTCATCCGCATTCTGGAGCAGAACCGGTTTGAACCCTATAAACTTCGGGATATTTCAGTGGACATGAAGGTCACAAAGGACCGGAAAACGGCCCAGCTTCTGGACGCTTCCGCATCGCCCACCGTGGTTTCTCCGGGAGATACCATTTACGTCAGGGCCAGGCTTGCCCCCTATCGGGGAGAAGTGTTCTACAAGGATTTAGCTTTCACAGTGCCCAAGGACCAGCCTCTGGGTACCATGATTCTGGAAGTCAGGGGCGGCGGCGTGGTGCCGCTTCCTTACCTGATCCAGCAGCAGAAATATAATCTCACCGATGAAATCCTGGAGCGTATCCGCACCTATAAGGATTTCAACGATTTATTTGATAAACTGGAAAAAGAGGATAAAAACAACCAGGTGGTGGTTGAAATCCTTGATCCCAATGTGAGCATGATTTCCAGAGATGAGGAAAACGGCACCAAGGCGGAAATCCAGGATAAGAGGCCTTCTCAGAACCCGGACTATCTGAAGGGTAAGAAGGGAGACGGAAAGGAAGGCGAAAAGGAAGAGGACAGCCCCAAGAGCAGCGTGGACACCGATTATGTGGTCTACGGTGACGGACAGTTCACCTTCCAGGTCATGGCTCCCGAAGACCGGGACAGAGCTCTCCGCAAACTGGCCAAATCGAACCAGAAGATGATTGCGGACATGAAAAACGAAGGGAAAGATTCTATTTCCGGAAAAGATAAGGACGGAAAGAAGGAAGAAACGAAAGAGGAAAATGGAAAGAAGCCGGATACAGACAAGAAGTCGGGCACTTCCTATTTTCTGATGAGTGATTCCATGACCCGTCTGTAAGGATGGTTTGAAATGGGGAAGGGAGGAGAACATGGGATTTCTGGAATCATTGGGGCGGCAGACCCTGTCTATTTTTCACCAGCTGGGAGCGGTTATCCTGCTCCTCATGGCGGCGGTCCGCGAAATTTCCGCCATCCGCGGAAGAGAGACCTGTCGTCAGTGCCTTTCCTTGGGTGTTCTTTCTTTTCCCATTGTGGCGCTTACCCTTTTATTCACAGGCATGGTGCTTTCTGTGCAGATTGCAGGAGAACTGACCAAGTACGGCGCTGATTTCACAGTGGGGGCCATTGTGGCCATCGGCATAGGCCGCGAACTGGGACCGGTGCTCTGCGGCGTGGTGCTGGCAGGTCGTGTAGGTGCTGCCATTACGGCTGAAATCGGCACCATGCGGGTGACGGAGCAGATCGACGCCCTCCGCTGTATGGCGGTGAGCCCCATAGGCTACCTGGTGGTGCCAAGGCTCATTGCCTGCATGTGCATGCTGCCTCTTCTGGACGTATTCGGCGTGGCCATCGGCGTAGGCGGCGGCATGATGGTGGCATCTTTGTCCCATGGGGTTTCCTCCTATGTATTCATGCATTCCATTCACGTGTACTGCGTGCCTTCCGATTTATACATCGGCGTTTTCAAATCGGTTATTTTCGGCATGATCGTGGCTCTGGTGGGCTGCGACCGGGGCATGACCTGCACGGCCGGAGCGGAAGGGGTCGGTAAGGCTACCACCCAGTCCGTGGTCTATTCCATTATTATGCTTTTTGCAGCCAATTATATTCTTTCGTCCATTCTTTTCTGAGAGGCCTTATGATTTCTATCAGACATGTATACCAGACTTTCGGCAGCCGGCAGATTTTAAAGGATGTGAGTCTCACTGTCAAGGACGGGGAGACCATGGTCATTCTGGGCGCTTCGGGGTCGGGAAAATCGACTCTGCTGAAACTGATCATCGGGCTTTTAAAGCCCACATCAGGGGAAGTGATGGTGAACGGGAAGGATATGGCCCGCTTAAGTGAAGCGGAGCTGAACCATGAAAGACGACATATGGGGTTTGTATTTCAATATTCTGCCCTTTTTGATTCTATGACAGTGAAGGAAAATGTGGCTTTCGGCCTTCGTATGCATACGAAAATGAGTGAAGAGGAAATCGACAGGATTGTGAAGGAGAAACTCCATCTGGTGGGGCTGGATGGCATAGAGAATTTGATGCCCTCCAGTTTATCCGGCGGCATGAAGAAAAGAGTCAGTTTGGCCAGGGCCATTGCACTGGAGCCGGAAATCATCCTTTACGATGAACCTACAGCCGGTCTTGATCCTATCCGGTCCACTGATATCAGCCTCCTTATCAAGCATACCCAGAAAGTGCTTCATGCCACCAGCGTGGTGGTGACCCATGATTTGAAATCGGCCGAAATGATTGCTGACAGGATGGCTTTCCTTTATAAAGGATCCTTCCTGGCCATAGGAAAGCCGGAAGAACTCAGACAGTCTCCTGATCCAAGGGTTCGGCAGTTTATGGAAGGACTGCCGTCGGACCCTGATTTTCTGAAAGAAGGTGATGCTCCTTGAAATGGTCTACAGAAGCAAAGGTAGGGGCCTTTTCTCTGCTGGGGATTCTGCTTTTTGCTGTCATTATCATCCAGCTGGGGAATACGGTGATTTTCGGTAAAAGCGGATTTCATGTGACCGGCTATTTCAAAGAAGCAGAAGGAATCGAGCCGGGCAACCCCATCCATTATGCCGGCGTGGACGTAGGTATGGTGGACAATATTTCCGTGGAAAACGGGGAAGCGGTGCTGCGTCTTCGTTTTTATAAAGATGCCCAGGTACCAAGGGATGCGGATTTCTCCATCCAGACTTCTTCCGTCATGGGCGGACGATTTGTCAAAGTTTCCGGAGGTCATCAGGAAAGGGGCTTCCTTTCCGACGGTATGACCGTGCAGGGCAAGGCGGCTCCCGGTATCGACCAGGCCATGGATAAAATGGATAAGCTCATTAATTCCGCCCAGACTATGCTTGACGGCATTAACACGGTGGTTGCGGATCCGGCGGCTCAGCGGAATGTGAAGAACAGCATCAGCAACTTTGACGCTGTTTCCGAAAACCTGGCCATTCTCACAGCCCAAGGTATTCAGACGGCCAATGAAATCCAGGGCATTACCTCCCAGATTAATTCCATGCTTTACCAGCTCAATGGAGATGGCAAGGCAGTAGGTGATGCCCGCCGTATCATGGATAATCTGGCAGTGGCTTCAGAAAACGCAAAAGAAATTTCAGGCAATGCAAAAGAGATTTCCGGAAAAATTAATGGTATAATGAATGGGCAGACCGATTTTAATGTATCTGTTTCCGGAGAATTGTTATATAATACTAAAAAGGATGATTTTTCGCCGAATCTGTTTTTCCGCATAGGTAAAGGCACCTATGGACTCCTGGGGATTGAGTCGCTGACTAATGATCCTGTATATGATGCCGTATTTGGTAGGACGAGAGGGATTTACGGCTATCATGCAGGCATTGTGAGAAATAAGCTGGGCGCCGGTGTGGACTATGAAAAAGACCGGTGGAAGTTCTCGGCAGACCTCTATGATCCGAATGATCTGACCATGAGGATTCGTGGAAGCTATGCTATGGATGACCATTTCTTCCTTACCGGACAATCCATCTTCCCCCATGATAACAGGGGCGGCGGTGAATATATCGGCCTTGGATACAACTATTAATAGACATCTGTCTAGAAGGGATGAAATATATGAATAAATATACCTACCGTATTTTGGCAGCTTCCGTTGTAATGGCACTTTCTTTTGGGGTGGGTGCCCAGGCAAAGGGCTCTGATACCCGTGTGACCACAGATCCTTCCATTACCGAAAAGGCTCTTGCCGCCCAGATGAAGCAGGTAAGCGCTGATAAGAGTGTAAATTTCAATAATATGCTCATGCAGAAGAGTCTGGGAGATGCCCTTACTGATGCTGCAGCTCCGGAAGCTTCTTCCCTTGACATAGACCTTCGGGGCGCTGTCTCCACAGCAATCCAGAATAACCGTGACATCACCATTGCTGACCTCCAGCGAAAGGAAGCAGAAGCGGATGTAAGCGCAGCGGCAGCAGCCAAGAATCCTTCTGTCGGCTACAGCTGGCAGGGAAACCAGTTTAAAACTCGTATTGTTTCTACAGCCGGAGATGTGAACAATCGCTCCTACAGCCAGGGCGTCAATGTAACCCTGCCTATCTGGACCGGCGGAAAACTGGAAGGACTGATTAACCAGGCCAGATATGCAAAGAATATTGCTGATTTAACTTACTACAAAACAGAAGCGGACACAAAGCTTTCCGCCGTGAAGGCTTACTACACCTATCTGGAAAATATCAAGCTGGCCGATGTGCAGTCCATGTCTGTCAATGATTATGCAAACCACCTGAAAAATGTACAGCAGCAGTTTGATGCAGGTATTGTGGCAAAACTGGATGTCCTCACTTCCAGCACTTCCCTGGCCAATGCAAAGCAGAGCAAGATTGCTGCTGACAATGCAAGGGATATTGCAGAAGCCAACCTGAACAACATCATGCGCATTCCTATGAATACAAAGCTGAATCCCCTGGATAAGGATTTCCCGGAACCGGCTTTTGATATCACCATGGACCAGGCCATTGCCATGGCTCAGAAATACAGATGGGAACTGATTCAGGCTGATTACAGTGTCCGTGTGGCCAATGAAGCGCTGAAGGTTGCTAAGTCCGGCTATATGCCTACCATCAGCGTTGGCGGCGGTTACAGCTGGGATTCTGCAGCCCTTTCCAAAATCGATAAAGATGACTGGGCACTCCTTGGAAAAATCAGCTGGAACCTCTGGGATGGCGGTTCCACCCAGGCAGCAGTGAAGAAAGCTAAAGAAGGAGTCAAAGTGGCCCAGGAGCAGCTTCTTCAGGCCCGGGAGTCGGTGGAACTGGAAGTCAGACAGGATTACCTGAATATCCTTTCCTATAAGGAACAGATCCGTGCCACCGAAGCGGCTGTGGCGCAGGCTGAAGAAGCCTACAAGATTGCAGCTGTTCGCTACAGCAGCGGCGTAGGCATCAACCTGGATGTACTGGATGCAGAACTGCAGCTCAATACAGCCAGAACCAACTACATTACAGCCCTCTATAATTACAACATCGGCCTGGCTACCCTGGAACATGCCATGGGTATTCCGGCAGTGATTCATTCGGAATTCGCATCGCCCTTGAATCAGGCCATGGAAAGCAAGTAATAGGCAGGAAACTAGGGCCATGGCAGGGGAAGGCTCTACTGCCATGTTATGACCGGCAGGGTGGGAACCCGCTCGAAAGTGGCATGATTCAGCCGGCAGCAGAGCCGCTGCATCATGGCATAAACAAGAGATCGAAGATCCATAGAGAAAACGAAAACAAGAAACTAGACACGCAATGGAGAGATACCTTTGAACAGTAAAATCAAATGGTGGCTGAATGGGATTGCAGCATTTATTTTTGTGCTGCTCTGCGCCATTTACCTCCTGATCCGACCGATAATTGTACAAAACCTGGAACCTGTGCTGAAGGAGCAGCTGGGAGCAAGGGTGAACGGCACTCTGTCCTGGCAGGCCATGGACCTGGACCCGGATCTGAATCTTTCATTTACCAATCTGGAACTGAAAGACGAAAACGGATCTGATGTGCTTTCTACGCCTACTTTGACGGTAGGCTGGACTCTGTCTTCCCTCTACAACTATCTTATCAACCATGCAGGGGTAGCCTCTGTAGTAAAAGATGTGACTGTGGAGGACCCGGAGCTTTCACTTGCCCAGAAAGCGGATGGTACATGGAATGTAAGCAATCTGTTGAAGCCCTCTGATTCTTCCGACAGCGGCGTGTTTACAGGGAAAGTCATTATTTCGGGCGGCACGGCGAAAGTGAAAACCAATGCAGCTGGCGAGCTCGCTTTCTCTTCCCTGAATGGCTCCTTTGCCTGGGATGAAAACTCTGCTATTACAGGCGGCCTGAAAGGTACTTTCCTTGACAGCGCTTTCAAGAGTTCCCTCGATTATAAGGATAGCAATCATTTGGAAATCAATGTAAGCACGGACCCCATTCCCCTGCAATCTCTTGAGCCTCTGCTGGATGCTTTCCCACAGCTTCAGAATAAACTGACCCTGGAAGACGGTACAGGTAAAGTGACGGACGCTAAAATCTGGAAAAGTGATGGCGCCGTTGCTTACCGGGTGACCGGTTCTTTTAACCATGCTGCTCTTAGCTATGATAATTATGTTCTAGCTGATGGAGCAGCTTTTTTTAATATCGAAAACGGTCTGGTTTCACTGTCCCAGGTTTCAGGAACAGTGAACGGACAGAAGCTTTCCGGCGAGGTATCCGTGGATGCCACTGGAGAAAGCCCTGTCTTTGAAGGAAATGTATTTCTTCATAAGGTGGACCTCACAGCCTTTCTTCCGGAGGAAGGGATTTCCGGAATCCTTGATGGAAATGTGAACTTTTCCGGCACCACCGATAATCCCTCCGTCTCCGGCGCTCTCACCGGTGAGCGGCTTTCCTATGAGGGATATGATGTAGAACGGGCAAAAGCTGTTTTTGCGTATCATGATGATCAATTAACCCTTTCCCAGCTGGAGGCAGACAGAGACGGCGGCCATGTGGAAGGGAAGGCTTCCTATGACAGGAGAAGCGGAGACTTTTACGCAAACCTTCTGGCCGACCATATCAATCTGGAGGGACTGCCTCTTCCTTCCCCTGTCAGCGGCGTTGTAAGCGGTTACGGCATGGTGGAAGGGAATCTTCTCAATGGTTCTCTTTCTTTGAGAAAAGCATCGGCGTCCCTGGAGGGAACCGGACTTTCCTATGAAAATATGGCTGCCGAAAGTCTTTCCGGCTTCGGAAGCTATAATGGAACGAACTGGCAGGTCACAGCCCTGGGCAGCGGTATTTCCTACGACGGACTGTCTTTTGACAGCATTTCCTTCTCTGCGGAAAATGAAAATGGCCTCATTCAGGTTCCGTACCTGTCCGGCGCCGGCGCTGAGGGGTTCTTCACAGGAAATGGTTATTACAGTGATGAGGGCATGAATTTTGATGTGGAAGTATCGGATATGGATGTTTCCCATCTCTCTTCCTTTGCAGGAGTGGACCTGGGTGGCCGGGTATGGGCTAAAGCCCATGTTACCGGCACTTTGGACCATCCGGAGGGCACTGCTGATTTCAGAGCCCAAAATGGATATGTGAGGAATGCATCTTTTGATAGGGTGGCAGGACATGCAGTCCTGGCAGAGGGCAATGCGTCTATTTCTTCCCTCACCTGGGATGGTCCTTCCGGACATCACAGGGTCAGCGGCACCATTGGTATGGATGCTCCTCATGCCATTAATCTTTCGGTCAAGACCAGTCAGACCAGAATTGAAAGTCTCCTTTCCCTGGCCAATCTTGACTATCCACTGACCGGATGGATTTCCAATGACCTTTCCCTTACAGGCAGCCTGGAAAACCCGCAGGTTTCCGGTGACTTCCACGCCTGGAGCGGTTCGGTGGCAGGCGAACTTTTCCAGAGCATTTCCGGTAAGTACAGCTACGACGGTCATGACGTGACCCTGGAGAACTGCCTCGGCTACATTTACGACGGCACGGCTCTTGTAAACGGCAAAATCAGGGGGAAGGACCTGGAGCTGGAAGCTTCTCTGACGGATATCAGTATGGAAAGAATGCTTCCGGGCAGAGGCATAGAAGGCAGTCTTTCCCTTCTGGGCCATGTAAGAGGCACCGTGGACAGTCCTGTATTTGACGGTATGGCTTCCACCAGGGAGATTACCATTGGCGGAAATACCATCCGGAACGTATCGGCCGGCATTCATTACAAAGACGGTCTTGTCTCTCTGGATGAAGGTTCTTTCCGTCAGAAGGAAGGAACTTTTACCTGGAAAGGCAGCTATAACACCCATTCCGGCGCCATGAACGGATTACTGGAATTCAGCAGCTGGAATATTCGTGACATTATGAAGTTCTTCAACAGGGATGTGAGCGGCGTAGACGGAAAGGTGGAAGGCAGCATGCGTATCAGCGGCACCACCGAATCACCGAATGTGGATTTCAACGCTCATGTACTGGGCGGCCATCTGGGAGACGCAGTGCTGGGAGAGGGGAAAGTGGACTTTTCCTACATGAACGGCGCCCTGTCCATCAGGGAATGCCAGATTCCCATCGGTTCCGGCGTCCTGGCAGCCCAGGGCTCCATGAACAGCGCAGGAGATCTGGATATCCAGGCGGCTGCCAGAGATATGGATATTTCCTGGATTCCCCAGGTTTTAGGGAAGAAGGATATGTCCATCGGGGGAAAACTGACCGCGGCCGTCATTCTTTCGGGAAATAAAAAAGCGCCGGTGGCTGATATTTCCGTAGGCATTGATAACCCTCGGTATGGCGACATCTCCTTTGACAGCCTGTCTCTCATGGCCAATGCGGCCAACAATGTGGTTACGGTGCAGAACGGCCTCATTTCCAGGGGTCAGTACCGGGCCAGCATGAAAGGCACCCTTCCGGGCAATGTATTTACCGGAAGCACCACAGACAAGGCGGTACCTTTGAACCTGGATATCAATCTGGATGAAGCGGACATGAATATGCTTGCTATTTTCTTCAAGCCTGTCACTGCGGCAAGCGGTCCCATCCACGGTCATCTGACAGTGGCCGGCAGCTATGACAATCCGCTTCTTCTGGGCGGCATCAATGTAAAGGACGGGTCTTTGTCCTTGATGACTATGAATGAAGCCATTACGCCGGTGAATATGAATCTGACCTTTTCCGGCAATGAATCCCATCTGGAAGGAAGTGCAGCCTTTGGCGGCGGCAGCCTCACGGTGAACGGCGATGTTTCCTTTGACCATATGAAGATTGGCAATTATAAAGGGGAACTCCATATCCATACGCCTTCCATTAATTCCACCTATTATAAAGGCTCTCTGGACGGTGATTTCACCTTTGGGGAAATCGAACGTTTTGCAAGGCCCGGCATTACAGGTACCCTGAAAGCGGAAAATGCGGTTGCTGATATTCCCTTTACTCTTCTCGGCGATTCCGGAAATACGTCCCTTGATGTGCTCACGAAAATCGACGTTACTATCGGAAATAATGTGCGCCTTTACAACAGTGCTCTCTATGACATGATGGTGAAAGGAAATCTGTCCATCCTGGGACCGCTGTCTGCTCCCGTGGTCACCGGCCGGGTGAATGCGGAAAAAGGGACTGTTAAAATCAATACCACTGAATTTAAAATGAACGAAGCCAATGCCATCTGGGGCGGTGAACCGGGAAGCCTCCTGCCTGACATTCATGCCAAGGCTTTCACCAAGGTGGGCCATTACGGCATTACCGCCGAGCTGGACGGACCGCCGGGGAATATGAAGACCACCTTCCACAGCGAGCCCGCTCTGAATGATACGCAGATTCTCATGCTCCTTACTCTCCACCAGAACCCGGACGACAAGGACAGCTCCGGCGCCATGGAAGGGGCCCTCTTCAATGCAGGTCTCACCATGCTCTTCGGCAACGGCGTGCAGGATTTCCTGCAGGACAAGATCGGACTGGACCAGATTTCCATTACTTCCAGCCTCACCGATTATTATGATAATGTGGATGACAACAACGACAGCTATTACTACATCAAAATCGGCAAGTACCTGTTCAACGATTTCATGCTCACTGCTACCATGGGCATGAACAACGATGAAAAGAGTATCGGCGCTCATTATGATTTAAACTCGCGGGTAGGCCTTTCTTCGTGGTATAATAGTAACCATGACAGTTATGTAGGTACTGACTGGAGTTTCAAATTCTAGGAGATATAGATGCTGGAAGAATATAAATCCTTCCTTGCTACCCTGACCAAGCTTTCGCGGGAAGAGGAAGAAGAACTGTGGAAACAGTATAAAGAACAGGACCTGCTGGAAGCCAGGCAGTCGCTGATTGAACACTATCAGCCCCTGGTTTTCCGGGAGGCCATGAAATACGGCCTGCAGGAAGCGGTGACCCTGGATCTTATCCAGGAAGGCACGGTAGGGCTCATGGAAGCGGTGGAACGGTTTGATCCCTCCCAGGGCGTGGCTTTTTCCCTCTATGCCCTTCATCGGGTGAGGGGACGCATGCTGAATTTCCTGAGGCGCAATGGTTCGGAAGTTCTTCTGGACGATGGAGAGGAAGAAAAGGTTTTCCTCACAGAAGCCATTCCAGATACGGCTTTCGAATCAGCGGACAAAAGCGTGCTCAACATGGCAGTGAGCCATGCGGTATCCAGGCTCCCTGTGAAGGAGCAGGACGTGATCCGCCGGGTTTATCTGAATGAACAGACCGCCCAGGAAACGGCCCATGCCATGGATGTGAGCACCGCCTATGTGTACCGTCTGGAAAAAAGAGGTATCCGCCGTCTCCGCGGTATGCTTTCTAAATTGATTCACGACAGGAAATAGTGTAATATAGGTGAAAATGAGCGATTGATTAAGTTATCTGGCGATAGAGTCAGATTTATGATTATTTACTGATGTTCTTTTATACTTCTCTTTGGCTGATTATAGAATATAAGGGGAAATCCTATCCGGTTTCCGTGACAGGGAGGTATTATGTCAGGAGATATAGTAAAACGGGTGCAGGCTGTGAGAAAATGGCTGGAAAAAGCAGAGCATTCCTACAGCAGCCATAAAGAAATCACCGGTGAAATCAATCTCATCATGGCGCAGGCTGAGATGCAGCGCCTGAATGAAACTCATAAAAATTCCAAAGTCCGCCGCTGGATGCTCCGGGTATCGGCCATGGGCGCTGCTTTTGCGGTTTTCCTTGGCATGAATGCCTTCTGGAGCCTCATGGAGCCTAAAGCGGAAGAGCCGGAAAGGCCGGTGCAGATTGTGATTCATGATGCGCCGTCACCGGTGGGGGAGGAGACAGAAACAGCCGTTTCTCAAGGCGATGATAAGAGCCTTGCAGAAGCAGTTCCGCCTTCTGCTGAAGATATTGCCCCTGCTGCTGCACCTTCCTACAGTGCTCCGGCAGAAGCACCGTCTCCTGCTCCAGCCATGGAAGCGCCGGTGGTTCGTACCGCTCCTGCCCCCAGGGCAGCGCCGGCTCTTTCGGACAAGGAAATTCAAAGTGTTGTTGGAGAAGCAGGCCGGGCCCTCCGGGGCCAGTCTTAGGGAAGCACTGATTAATTCATAGAGTTTGCTTTTATAAGAATTTTCATGCACTGCTTCGTCATGAGGCTCCTTAAATAGCTCGCTATTCGCGTCGCCTCATTCCTTGCATTGCATAAAAATTCAAGAATAAAAGCAAACGACGATTTAATCAGCGCTTCCCTAGGCAGGTGTTGACTCATTGGTAGAGTCAGTGCTGCTCTATGAAATACAGGCCTTATCACAGGATTTGATTTCCTGCGGTGAAAACCTGATTTCAGCCTCTGATATAAAATAAGAAAACTCTGTCTACTCTATAAATACTGAGGAGGAATTTATGATTACATCAAAAAGCAGAAAAGTTGTGCTTCTTTCCGCCGTTCTGCTGTCCCTTTCCGGATGGACTGCCTTTGCAGATTCTCCGGATATGACAGGCAGCCAGGGTGGGATGACCCAGAGCGCCATGATCAATGTAAAGACCGGACAGCAGTCCGGCGGCGCAGGACAGATTACCGATGAAACTGCGGAAAGCAAAACGGAATCTTCTGTGGCTGTGAAGCAGTCCCAGCAGCAGACCGTGGCAGTGGGGGATGCGTCCCTCTACCTGTCCAAGGCCGATGATGAAGCCATTGAAGCCCAGGTAGGAAAGACGATTACATCCGTTGACTTTGCCGGTATTCCGGAAGAAGTTAAAACAAAACTCTCTCCCCTGGTACAGAGCAGACCGGGCACCCAGCTCACGGAAGAGGGAGTACGAAACGATGTGGCCTCTATCGGCTCTACCGGTGTATTCTCCCAGATTACGCCTGCTTTCAGTCCCGTGCCGGAAGGGGTGGGCATTACCTACCAGCTGGCAGCCAATCCGGTGGTTCATGACGTCACCTTTACGGGAAATACCATATTCACCAGCGACTATCTGAAATCCATTATGAATATCCCGCAGGACAGCGTCCTCAACTTCGTGCTGGTGAACCAGAAGCTGAAGCAGATTGAAGATCTCTATCTGAAACAGGGCTACATGCTTGTTTCCATTCCTTCTGTTAATGTTTCTTCTGACGGCACCCTTCACGTAGATATTTCCGAAGGCGTAGTGGAAGATATTATCATTGTAGGCAATGACAAGACCAAGGATAAGGTTATCACCCGCGAACTGAAGCTGAAGAAGGGCAAGCCCTTCAATAAGTTCCAGGCAAGCCGCAGCATGGAAAGACTGTACAACCTGGGATACTTTGAAGATGTGAACATGAAGCTCCTGCCGGGCAAAGAAAATGAGCACAATGTAATCATCGAAATCGATGTGATTGAACAGAAGACCGGTATCGTCACCGTAGGTGCCGGCTACTCCGACTCCGACGGCACCGTAGGTATCGTGGAACTGGGTGATACCAACTTCCGCGGCACCGGCGACAAGGTGAACTTCCACTGGGAATTCGGCGGTGCAGGGGACGGCAAGAACTACACCATTTCCTATACCCATCCCTGGATCAATGATAACGGCGACTCCCTGGGCGCATCTATTTTCAACCGTATTTATGAATATGACGACTATGATGCCAAAGGCCATGAAATCGCAGAATACGATAAGAGAAGAAAAGGCTGGAACCTCACCTGGGGCCATGTAACCGATGAGTACAGAACCAACTACTTCAATTTCGAATCCTCCAAGGAATCCTACGATGACCATGACGGATTTGACTGGCAGGGTCATGCCTATGATAAATTCAGGGATTATAAGTCCTATGGCTATGATTCTCCCGAAGCCATGCAGGATGCATGGCATAAGGCTATTTTTGACAACTTCGGCACCACCAACAGCTTTACCTTCACCCACGTATTCGATAACCGCGACAACTACTTCAATGCCAGCAAGGGCCACAGACTTTCCTTCGCAGCTCAGTGGGGCGGCCATGGACTGGGCGGGGACTATGACTTCTACAAGTTCACCGCTGAAGGCCGTTTCTACAAGAACCTGGGCAGCAGCCATATCCTGGCTCTTCGCTTGATGGCAGGCTATATCGACGGCGACGTTTCCTACGGCAACCTCTTCAGCCTGGGCGGTTCCAATACGCTTCGCGGCTATGAAGACGACCAGTTCAAAGGTAAGAAAATGTACGCCGGCACCCTGGAATACCGCTTCCCCATTGCGAAGAAGGTACAGGGCGTACTCTTCACCGATGTGGGCAGTACCTGGAGTCTGGACCAGGGCAAGATTCCCTGGTACGAAGATGATGATTCTCTCAACTGGGCAGTGGGCGTAGGCCTTCGTCTCCAGACGCCGATCGGACCAATCCGTCTTGACTACGGCCACGGGGACCAGAATAAGTTCCACTTCAGCTTCGGTACCCAGTTCTGATTTACAGGAGGAGGACTATGTTTTCTTCCTTACTGAAAAAACAGATGATGCGGGCAGGATTTCTTCTGCTCGTTTCTTCTTTTCTCATTCCTTCACCTGCCCAGGCGGCGCCTATTGAGACAGTGAAGGTATCCCTGGATGCAGCGGGAGGAGATTTGCCGCCGGCGGTGGAAAAGCGGGTGGTATCCAGTATTTCCTCCATTGGAAACCGTGTGTTTGTGGGAAAGGAAGAAAATCTCTTTGCCTTGAACAGCAGCGCCTATGACAAGGTGCTGGCAGACATTATCAACCGGGTGGTTATCGGCTATGTGGTGTCAGATCTCTCTGTAAACTATGGCAGGGATACGTCCATCCATGTGACCCTCCAGCCGGTGGGGCAGATCATCCGCCATGTGGATACGGAAATCGACTACGGCGGCCTTTCGCCGGAAGCAGCCCGCTATGTGGCAGAGGATACAGCCGATGTGCCGTCTCTCATGGAGAACCTTCTCATCGGGCTTCCCGTAGATTCCGTGGGCTGGGCGGAAAGTGTGTCCCAGTCGGCAGGCCGGGACCTTCTTTCCCAGATTCTTCCGGAATTCCAGGCAAACTTTGAAGTGGAGTCCGGAGAAAATACGAAGGTGAAGATTTACCTGATTCCTCAGGGAAAAATCGTCCGTTCCAGCAGGCTCACCTTTGAGAAGACCACCGTTCCAAGACTTCTTATGCTTCGAGCAGCGGAAGAGACGGAAAGTGCTCTGTCCTCTCTCCGGGGTCTTCCGGTGGAATTTGTTACCCGGCACAGCAGCCGGATTGCTTCTGACATGAATGAAATCCTCCAGAAGGACTCTTTCATCCGGAAATACGGCATTGCCACAGATACGACTCTTGTTTCCGGCGAAACGGCGGAACTTCAGGTGAACGCCTTGACAGATCACTGGGTGATCCGCACGGAAGTATGGCTGGATGCCGGAAGAGAGGGCGACAAGAACACGGCAGTGGAAGGAATGCTGGGCCACTATATCGGGAAACATGATACCCTCTTCGGGGAAGCCCGCTTCTATCCCGGCCCCATGGACTGGAATGTGTATGGCGGTTTTACCCATCAGTTCGGTTCCTTCATGGACCTGGGCTATAAGTATGATTTCGTGGACAGCGCCAGCCATATCTTTGGCACTGTGCCTATAGGAAATAAATTTGCCCTGCGCTACGACAGGGATTTCAGGGAAAGAAACAATGAATTTGGATTTTCCTATAAAATTCATAATTACATTACCCTGGAATACGTGTATAATGATGAAGATGGTAAATGGCTGAGACTCATTGCCAATTTATAAAGGAGTGGACTTATTATGATGACAACTCTTGGAAACAAGAAGAATGTAAAGATTTTTTCCTTTGCCCTGGCCGGCGTATTTATTGCGTCTGTAGCCGTCATGGCAGTGGTATCCATGGGAGATACGGCCAACGCTGCTCCCACCTCTGATATCGGTGTGGTAGACCAGAGAGAAGTGATTTCCTCCAACGGCCAGCTGGCATTAAACTACCAGCAGAAAATGAAGGAAACTGCCGATGAAATGCAGAAAGACTTCGACGCTAAATCTGCCGGTATGTCCGATGCAGATAAAGAAAAACTGTTCAATGACATGCAGCAGCAGTTCAACCAGAAACGCACAGCCATTGAAAAAGATATGGAAGACCAGGTCACCGGTGCTGTGAAATCTGTAGCATCCAAGAAAGGCCTGTCCCTGGTGGTAGACAAATCGGCTGTTATTTATGGCGGTACCGATATTACCAAGGATGTCAGCGATACTCTCAACAAATCTATTTCCGCATCCCAGTCCGCCGCTGCCTCCCAGAGCAAATAACGGAGGACTGAGATGATGCACCGCAGGTCCCTGCTTGCTGCTGCTGTTTCCGTCATGACTGCCCTGTCCCTTGTGCTTTCGGGCTGCGGGACAAAAAAAGAAGAAACACCACCGCCGCCATCGGTGCACTACGGGGTGGCAGACCTGGAAACACTGGTGAAGGCTCACCCGAAATACAGTGAGTATTTCAAACTGGAAACTGAATATAATGAGCTGCTTCACCAGTACCAGACAGAGCGGACAAAGCTCATTGATGTTTCTTCCAAACAGCAGAAAATCAATGCGGCTCTGGCGGATACAGCCCGCCGGACAGCAGCGGAAAACGAGCTGAAAACGAAAGTGAAGGCCCGTGAAGACGAACTCAATGAAGGACTGAAGAAGCTCTATGATGACATTGAGAAAAATCATGCGTCCAAAGGCACCATGAAACTGGAAACCCTGACGCCCGAAGAAAGGGCGGAAATGGCCAACCTCCAGATGAAGCTTACCGTCCTTGGCGTCACCGGCGATGAAAAAGAGCAGGTAAAGGAAGAACTTCACAAACTCATGGACCTTCGCACAGCTCGGGAAAAAGCGGACATGGCAGGCTGGAGCGCTGATGAGATGAAACAGATGAGCGAGGCTAAAGAAAAAGCCCAGGCAGAACTGGAAGAATACTCCTCCAGCACCGCTGATGAAATCCGTAGCCGTCTCGAAAGCGAAGGAGAAGCGGATATATCCCAGGCAGAAGAAAGCTTTGCCGAAAACCATGAGGACTGGGATAATGAATGGCAGTCCCGCATTGATCAGAAACAGAAGCAGATGGCGGCTGTAAAAAAGGAAATCATGGAAGATATCGAGAAGGAAGCGGCAAGACTGGCTTCTGAAAAGAACCTGGACATGATTTTCTCCAAGTACAAAGCCAATATCAGTGCAGATGATGTAACCGGCGACCTGGCAGGCCGCATTGTGAATATACAGAAATAAGCAGGAGGAACAGTATGAATAAGGCTTCGTTGAAAAAACTGGCCTGCATTGGGATGATTGCCTTTGCCGCCGTTATCACAGGCTGCGGCAGTGAACATAAAGTGGCAGTGGTGGACTATCAGAAACTGGAAGACCAGTCCCCCAAGATTAAAGCAATCCAGCAGGAAATTACAGACAAGGATAAGGAAATCAGCAATCGACTGGCGGAAGACTCTAAGAAAGGTCTTTCCGATGAAGAAATGCAGAAAAAAGTACAGTCTGCCCAGCAGGAGCGCATGATTTTCATCCAGAGCAAGCAGAAGCAGATCGAATCCATGATCCAGTCCCAGGCAGGCATTATTGCCAAGGAAAAGAACATCGGCATTGTGATGAATAAAATGTCCGTTCCCGCAGGAGCCGTGGATATTACAGACGAAGTACTGGCCAAGATAGACGGAGGCGCGTCCAAAGCCGCTTCTTCCCAGTCTAAGTGAGGATGCATATGAAAAAAACAGCAGGTGAATTGGCAGAAATCGTAGGCGGCAAACTGTATGGGGACAGCACCGTAGAAATTGATGATGTAAGGAGCGCAGAAAGCGCAGGTCCATCCCATATTACCTTTGCCCGCGGCATTTATGCAGAGCATATCGAAGAAATGAAGGCAGGCGCCATTCTGGTAGATGAGCTTCCTGCCCATTATACGAAAAACCTGATCGTTGTGCCGGACTGCCGGCGTTCCTTCGGACAGCTGGTGGATCTCTACCATCCGGAAAGTCACTATACTCCGGGCATCCATCCAACAGCCGTGGTCAGTGACAAGGCAGTCATCGGCAAAGATGTATGCATTATGCCCTACGCCGTTATCGACGAAGGCGCCCGTATCGGCGACGGCACCGTGATTTTCCCTTATACCTATGTGGGAAAAAATGCGCAGATCGGGAAAAACTGTGAAATCAATCCGGGCTGCGTGATCCATGAAAACAGCGTACTGGGAGACCGGGTGGTTCTTCGGGCCCATGCAGTGGTAGGAGGCCAGGGCTTTGGCTTCTCCACCGATGAAAAAGGTCATCATCACCATATCCGCCAGCTGGGGAAAGCAGTCATCAGCGATGACTGTGAGCTTGGCGCCGGAACTGCTGTGGATAACGGCGCTCTGAATGATACGGTGGTAGGAAGGGGCACCAAGATCGATAACCTGGTACACCTGGGACATAATGTACAGGTAGGGGAAGACTGCTTCATTATCGCCCAGACCGGTATCGCCGGCTCCACCACCATTGGAAACCACTGCATCCTGGCAGGCCAGACCGGTATCAACGGTCATGTGAAGATTGCAGACAATGTCATTCTTGGCGGTAAAACCGGAGTGATTGGAAATATTAAGGAACCCGGCGTGTACATGGGATATCCTGCCCGCACTCACGCCCAGTGGGGCAGAGTGGAAGTCATGATTTCCCATCTGCCGGAACTGATGAAGAAAGTCCGTCTTCTGGAAAAGAAACTGAAAGAAGCGGAAAAGAAATAACCGGTTTCTTCACAGGAAGTGGTCATTTCAAATTATTTACAGGAGGGGGTACAGGGTCTTTTAACAGGAAGACCCGGCCCTCTTTCTTTTTTCATTTCGAGGTTTGCTTATGGGTGCAACATACAGATTACTGAAAATCATGGGCTGGGCGGCCTGCCGTCTCTCTCCCTCCGGCGCCGAAACCATGGGACGGGGGCTGGGTCATTTCTTCTGGACCTTTGTTCCGCCTAAGCGGAAGAAACTGGCTGTGAATAATATTCTCCGTGCCGGCATTACGAAAGACAGGAAGGAAGCAGAGAAGATTGCCAAAAATGCATCTCTCCGCTTTGGCCCCCTGGGGATATCCATGTTCCGCTTCCCCCTTCTCCATAAAAACAATATCCGGGACTATGTCACCATCCGGGGAAAAGAAAAACTGGATGCCCTGAAGGAAGAGGGGAAAGGCTGCATCCTGGCTGCTACCCACTGCGGCAACTGGGAAGTGGAAGGAGCGGCCCTTGCCCTCTATGGCTATCCCCTCCTTTCCGTGGCCATGCAGCAGAAGAACAAAGACTTCGATCGTTTCCTCTGTGAATACCGCTCCATGCCGGGGCAGAAGGTGGAATATAAAACAGGGGTGAGGGATATGCTGCGCCGACTCAAGGAAGGATACTTCGTTGGCCTTCTCTGCGACCAGGATCCCGGTGACACAGGCATCCTATCGCCCTTTCTGGGGCAGGAAACCCTAACCGCCACAGGACCGGCCCATTTCTCCCTCCTCACCGGCCTGCCCGTGATGACTGCCTTCATTCATGAAACCAGCCCCTGGCACTATGAAATCATTATTGGTGACCCCATTCATGCCGACGAAGGACTGAAGAAAAAGGAAGCCATCAAAAATATTACGGACAAGGTGAATGAAAGACTGGAAAAATGGATCCGCACCTATCCGGAAGAATGGTTCTGGCTCCATAACCGATGGAAATGGACCGACTATTTCCACCCCGAACTGAAAGGGAGGCATCATGAACCAGCTGAAAACTGAAAAAATAGACATCCACGGCATTCCTGTCATTCTGGTGCATCCGCCCATAGAAACAGGAAATCCCGCCATTCTCTATCACGGCTGGAGCAGCCGGGCCGAATACCAGCTGACCAAGGCCTCCATCCTGGCAGTGAATGGCTATACTGTTTTCATCCCCGAAGCCCTCTATCACGGTGAAAGGGGAGCCCTGAAAGACTTCTATCAGAAAGAAGACTATGATATATTCTGGAAAACCATTTTCCGGAATATGGAAGAATTTCCTTTCCTTTCAGATTACATCAAAGAAAGATACAGCGAAAAGCCCTTCATCCTGGGTCACTCCATGGGCGGCCTTTCTGTCCTTGGCATAGGAAGCACTTATGGGAAAGACGTAAAAGGCATTGTTTCCTTCAACGGCTCCGGCGACTGGCTCCTGACCCATCTCTTCATTCAGGCCCGCTTCGGCATTTACGTGAAAAAAGACTGGCCCCTTTATGATGAAATCGAAAAGAAATCGCCTATGGCCCATCTTGATACCCTTAAAGATGTGCCCATCTTCATGACCAATGGAGACAGCGATGGCTCCATAGACCCCAGAGCCCAGGCTCACTTCTATGAAGAACTGGTGAAGGCGGGGGGAAAGGCGGAAAGAGTGGTTTATCCGCTTCTGGGCCATTTTGTGACTACTAATATGATGGATGACGGGCTGCAATGGATGGAAAAAGTGCGTCCATAGCTAAGGAAGCACTGATTAATTCATAGAGTTTTCTTTTATAAGAATTTTTATGCACTGTTTCGTCATGGGCTTCCTTAAATAGCTCGCTATTCGCGTCAGCCCATTCCTCGCAT
The DNA here is from genome assembly GCF_000242435.1 of Dialister succinatiphilus YIT 11850. Taxonomy (GTDB): domain Bacteria; phylum Bacillota; class Negativicutes; order Veillonellales; family Dialisteraceae; genus Dialister; species Dialister succinatiphilus. The sequence goes on from NZ_JH591187.1 coordinate 527,921, forward strand.
TGCATAAAAATTCAAGAATAAAAGCAAACAATGATTTAATCAGCGCTTCCCTAAAGGAGAGACTGGAGAACGAAGGCTCCAGAAATTGACAGAAATTTCACCTCAAAGATTTCTGCGCTCACATATAAGTTTCATTTTCCATGAAAGGAGGGCTGTTTCTGAGCTACAATAAAAACATCATCACCCTGGTAGCCAGTATGTTCCTGGTTGCCTCCGGCTACACCATGGTGATTCCTTTTCTTCCCCTGTACCTGGGGGAATTGGGGGTGCCGGATCATGAAATCGCCCTTTGGACGGGACTTGTGTTTTCCAGCTGCTTCCTGGTGGCCGGCATCATGGGTCCTATCTGGGGCAAACTGGCCGATCTGGGCGGGAAGAAAAAAATGGCCGTTCGGGCAGCGGTGCTTCTGGGATTTTCCTATCTTTTCTGCGGACTCTGCCAGAATCAGTATCACCTTATGGCAGCCCGGGCCTTCCAGGGTTTTGCCAACGGATTTGTGGCTGCTTCCATGGCCATTATTTCCGACAGCGCCGACTCCGATAAACTGGGCGGCACCCTGGGCATGGCCCAGACCTCCCTGGTGGTGGGAGGCATCCTGGGGCCCCTCATGGGCGGTGCCCTGTCCCATGCCTTCGGTATGAGGAATACCTTCTTCCTTTCCGCCCTTTTTCTATGGATCGTGGCAGTGGCAGTTATCGTTTTCGTGAAAGATAGAAATACCGGGACTGTCCATAAAACCAGAGAAAAGACTTCTATTTCCCAGGACCTTTCCTATGCAGCCCATAATCCCTCCCTGAGAGAACTCCTTCTTCTCACCTTTTTCCTGCAGACCACCCTTCTGATGATACAGCCCGTTACATCCCTCTATGTGGGAGAGCTGATGCATCATGAAGGAAATATCGAGCTCACCGCCGGCTTCATCATGTCCAGCGGCGGTCTGGCAGGCGCTCTTACCACCACTCTGTGGGGAAAATTCGGACAGTCTCATGGCTATTACTACGCCATGGCCCTGACCCTTCTTTCCGCCGGCGCCTTTACGATTCTCCAGTCCATCCCCGACTCCATCTGGGGCTTCGGTATCTGCCAGTTTCTGGTGGGCTGCTTCGTTATCGGTGCCAATCCTTCCATTAATGCGGCCCTGGTGGAGCATACACCCTCCGATTTCAGAGGCCGCATATTCGGTCTCTCCAATACGGCCCAGCAGTTTGGAAATATGTGCGGCCCTCTTCTGTCCTCTCTCATTTCCATGGCCTTGGGCATCTGGGAAGTATACCTGGCTGCAGGACTGATTCAGCTGCTTTTAGGAGTCAAGGTCGCTATGACCCATAGGGAAGAAGGTCGGTGACAGGCCCTTACAAATGGGAGAGGGATAGTCTTTTGGGTCCGGAAGGACGCCGTTCCTTCATGATAAGGTTGTGTCTATAAGGCTGCGTGGTCATCGCTGCCAAATAAAAATTTGAAAAAGTTTTCTGCTCTTTTCAAAAAACGGGACCTGCCGTTATTTATATAGTAGAGGGGCATGAAAGGCCCGCGGTTTTGCAGGAAATCACTCCATATGTTTCCAAGTGCGCATAAGAAATGATTCTATGGAGTGATGGAAAGCAGAAAAGGTACCGCCTTTTCCCTCACCTTTTCCGGAAAAAGGGTGAAAATCAGTGTAAACTGAAAAAACAGCAGAGAAATCCAGGACTTCATCATCTATCTCGGCAGAAATGACGGGAGACTCATGCCTGGCACGCGCCGTCGCACTTCGTGCAGCAGCGGCCGTAGACCATGCAGACACCGAACTCATTGGGCATAGGGGATGGGAAGGCACCGGGTTTCTTTGTGGTGGTGGGGGACATGGAGCGGCTGGTAGTCTGTCAATGCGGGCTGGCAGCTGGTAACGTAACCAGCTGCTAGGCACAAGGAGCTGGTTACACTTACGAACCTTCGCCATACTAGCTCTCAATCCCATTCTATTGTATAATGATAAGCGTATTCGCCCCATGGGTATTATAAAGAAATGGAGTTTTCTATGAGCAACGTGAATAAGAAGTGCCGTGTCCATTATGAGGGCACGTTTAATGACGGAACGAAGTTTGATTCTTCCTATGACCGGGGAGAGCCGTTGGAGTTTGTGTGCGGCGCCGGCCAGATGATCAAGGGCTTTGATGAAGCGGTGAAGGATATGGCAGTGGGGGAAATCAAGAATATCCACCTCATGCCGGAGGAAGCGTATGGTATGCCGGATGAACGGAACATTCTGACTATCAATATGGATCAGATGCCCGGATCTTCGGAGCTCCCGGTGGGGGCGCGGGTGGTGCTGACGGATCCTATGGGCCAGCGTTTCCCGGTGAAGGTGACAGCAAAGACCGATACCACCATTACTTTTGACGCCAATCATGAAATGGCAGGGAAGGAACTGAATTTCAAAATCGAACTGGTTTCTGTAGAATAAAGAAATCTGCGCATCGGTGAGGTGCGCAGATTTTTTTGAAATGGACACGCCCTGGCGGGCGTGAGGGTTCTGAGGTTTGACAGGGCTTTCGCCCCGAGGGTTCTTAAGATTGACAGCGGCTTCGCCGCTGAGGGTTTTGGTGGGCGGCTGCGCCGCCAGTTTATAGAAAACAACTTTGGTGGGCTGGTGGGCTAGCGGACTAGTGAGCTGGTAAAAGTTATTAGAGATGTTTACCGAAATTCTTCGCCCGGGGTCAGGATGGTCTGTCGGCCAAATAAAAGGAAGGCCCCTCTGAATTTCTCGTTTCCCCTTGAGGGGAAATGCCACGTAGTGGCAAAAGGGTGTACGAGGGTAAGCATACCAATGAAACTCACCATCGTTCTCCTCGGGAGGGCTTTGGCCGACTCGCGCATTCTATGCAGAATGCGCGCAAGTGAGGGCGGGAAGGGAAGCAGGTAACGCAGGCTCCTTTCTCAGAAAGGAGCTGGACAAAGCCCTGAGGAACACCGAGTAATACACTTTATACTTATGAATCAAATCAGGCCATTTCAGGGCCTCGGATTTTTTACGAAAATCCGCTATCCTCCGTCGCCTAACGGCGTGCACAGCGAACACATTTTGTAGGAGCAAAGCGACGCACAAAATGTAGTGAGTCGTTTCCCCTTTAGGGGCCACCCCCTTCCAAAGGAAGGGGGCTATAAACTGCCGCGCAGCGGCCACCACAACCCTCGGGCCAGGGGCCCGTCAAACCTAAGAACCTTTGGGCCCGAAGGGCCTATCAATCTTAAGAACCTTTCCCTCCGATCGCGCTCAAAGGGCGCTCCCCTGTAAATTTCATGCCATAAAAAAAGACAGCCCCGGGGCTGCCTTTTTTTATTTGGTATTAGTAGTTTTCAGCTTTGATAGCAAAGAAGCTTCTTGGATGGCCGCAAACCGGGCATTCCTGCGGAGCTTCTACGGATTCTACGGTGTAGCCGCAGTTAGCGCACATCCACAGTTTCTTTTCGCCCTTCTTGAATACCTGGCCGTTTTCTACGTTAGCAAGGAGCAGTTTGTAGCGGGCTTCATGGGATTTTTCGATTTCACCGACTTTGGAGAAGAGGAAGGCAATCTGGGGGAAACCTTCTTTTTTAGCGGTTTCAGCGAATCCCGGATACATGGAGGTCCATTCATCGTGTTCGCCTTCAGCAGCCATCTTCAGATGTTCAGCGGTGGTCTTCTTCAGGTCGCCTACCAGCCAGAACCAGATTTTGGCATGAGCTCTTTCGTTGTTTGCAGTTTCACGGAAGAGGTCAGCAATCTGGCGGGAGCATTCCGGATCCTTTTCTGCTTCGTTGGCGAAGAGATTGTACTTTACATGAGCCTGGGATTCACCGGCATAAGCGGCACGCAGGTTCTTTTCAGTCTGGGTGCCTTTCAGTCTCTTCATTTCTTCTAATACTTTTGCTTCGTCCATAATAAATCCTCCTTTTAATTTTGCAGGATAATTGATTGTTTTTTTGTGTGTGCCTGCACACACTTTAAGTATATGGAGATTAATGAAAAAAGTCAAATGAAGAATATTGTATGACACTTACCTAAAAATTAGGATGATTACTTCTTAATAATTTAGACATGGCGATAATAGAAATAAGGAATACTGAAATTCGGAAAGGACGCGGCTGATGGCGCAATTGAAATCGGGACTGGGGCGGTGCTTTTCCGTATTTCCGCAGAGTCTGTGGCCCTTGGGAAGCACTGATTAATTCATAGAGTTTTCTTTTATAAGAATTTTTATGCACTGTTTCGTCATGGGCTTCCTTAAATAGCTCGCTATTCGCGTCAGC
>NZ_JH591187.1:532290-775477 GCF_000242435.1 Dialister succinatiphilus YIT 11850
AGCTGGTAAAAGTTATTAGAGATGTTTACCGAAATTCTTCGCCCGGGGTCAGGATGGTCTGTCGGCCAAATAAAAGGAAGGCCCCTCTGAATTTCTCGTTTCCCCTTGAGGGGAAATGCCACGTAGTGGCAAAAGGGTGTACGAGGGTAAGCATACCAATGAAACTCACCATCGTTCTCCTCGGGAGGGCTTTGGCCGACTCGCGCATTCTATGCAGAATGCGCGCAAGTGAGGGCGGGAAGGGAAGCAGGTAACGCAGGCTCCTTTCTCAGAAAGGAGCTGGACAAAGCCCTGAGGAACACCGAGTAATACACTTTATACTTATGAATCAAATCAGGCCATTTCAGGGCCTCGGATTTTTTACGAAAATCCGCTATCCTCCGTCGCCTAACGGCGTGCACAGCGAACACATTTTGTAGGAGCAAAGCGACGCACAAAATGTAGTGAGTCGTTTCCCCTTTAGGGGCCACCCCCTTCCAAAGGAAGGGGGCTATAAACTGCCGCGCAGCGGCCACCACAACCCTCGGGCCAGGGGCCCGTCAAACCTAAGAACCTTTGGGCCCGAAGGGCCTATCAATCTTAAGAACCTTTCCCTCCGATCGCGCTCAAAGGGCGCTCCCCTGTAAATTTCATGCCATAAAAAAAGACAGCCCCGGGGCTGCCTTTTTTTATTTGGTATTAGTAGTTTTCAGCTTTGATAGCAAAGAAGCTTCTTGGATGGCCGCAAACCGGGCATTCCTGCGGAGCTTCTACGGATTCTACGGTGTAGCCGCAGTTAGCGCACATCCACAGTTTCTTTTCGCCCTTCTTGAATACCTGGCCGTTTTCTACGTTAGCAAGGAGCAGTTTGTAGCGGGCTTCATGGGATTTTTCGATTTCACCGACTTTGGAGAAGAGGAAGGCAATCTGGGGGAAACCTTCTTTTTTAGCGGTTTCAGCGAATCCCGGATACATGGAGGTCCATTCATCGTGTTCGCCTTCAGCAGCCATCTTCAGATGTTCAGCGGTGGTCTTCTTCAGGTCGCCTACCAGCCAGAACCAGATTTTGGCATGAGCTCTTTCGTTGTTTGCAGTTTCACGGAAGAGGTCAGCAATCTGGCGGGAGCATTCCGGATCCTTTTCTGCTTCGTTGGCGAAGAGATTGTACTTTACATGAGCCTGGGATTCACCGGCATAAGCGGCACGCAGGTTCTTTTCAGTCTGGGTGCCTTTCAGTCTCTTCATTTCTTCTAATACTTTTGCTTCGTCCATAATAAATCCTCCTTTTAATTTTGCAGGATAATTGATTGTTTTTTTGTGTGTGCCTGCACACACTTTAAGTATATGGAGATTAATGAAAAAAGTCAAATGAAGAATATTGTATGACACTTACCTAAAAATTAGGATGATTACTTCTTAATAATTTAGACATGGCGATAATAGAAATAAGGAATACTGAAATTCGGAAAGGACGCGGCTGATGGCGCAATTGAAATCGGGACTGGGGCGGTGCTTTTCCGTATTTCCGCAGAGTCTGTGGCCCTTGGGAAGCACTGATTAATTCATAGAGTTTTCTTTTATAAGAATTTTTATGCACTGTTTCGTCATGGGCTTCCTTAAATAGCTCGCTATTCGCGTCAGCCCATTCCTCGCATTGCATAAAAATTCAAGAATAAAAGCAAACAATGATTTAATCATCGCTTCCCTTGAGTGAAGCGATGCAGCTCTTCTATACAACCTGCGGCGCAGCCGCATTACCCATTTCCAAAAATCATGAATTGAATTATAATGGGTATAAAGAACGCATTATTTCTTTATCTTTTCTCGACAATCTTTACAAAACCTTTACATTCATGCGGTACCATACATATAGCAGTTTGTGCGTTTTTTACGGAGGACACCCATGTTTAGTCTTGTCAATAAGCACGAAGAGTTTTTTGATTTTCTCGTTACCAACGCAGAGTATTTCCACAAAGGGTCTCTCATGGCCAGGGAGGTGCTGCAGGATCCATCCAAGCTGGAGCGGTATGTAAAGGATGTAAAGGCCCTGGAGCATTCGGCGGATAAGGTGACCCATGAAATTTCCGCGAAGATGCGCCATGTGTTTATTACGCCCATTGACCGGGAGGATTTCTTCCTGCTCACCACCACGCTGGATGACTGTGTGGATGATATCCAGGATGTGGTAATGTGCCTGAAGCTTTATCATGCCGGTATCGGGTCCAAGCTGCCTATGCGCATGGCGGATATTCTGGTGGAAATGTCTTCGGAGCTCATTGTCCTTTTCCGTCTCTTGAAGTCCATTGATAAGAATGAAACGGAAATCGGTGAGCGTACCCGTAAGATCAATGCTCTTGAAAGTGAAGGAGATGAAATTTACAGAAACGCAATTTCTGACTTGTTTGACGGCACCCATGAGGTGATGGAAATCATCCGCTGGAAGGAAATCATGGAGGCCATGGAGGATACGGCCAACAGGGCAGAGAAGGTGGGGAACCTGATTAAAGAGGTGGTCATGAAGTATGCCTGATATTTACATTATAGGCATCGTGATTGTCCTGGCGCTGTGTTTTGATTTCATCAATGGATTTCATGATACCGCCAACGCTATTGCCACCTGCGTGGCAACCCGTGCTTTAAGCCCTAAAGTGGCAATCATCATGTCAGCCATCCTGAATTTCGTGGGCGCCATGATTTCTACCGGCGTGGCCAAGACTATCGGCGGCGAAATCGTCACTTCTCCGCACATGGTGGACTCGGTGGTTCTTTCTTCTGCCTTGGCATCCGCCATTATCTGGAATCTTTTTACCTGGCGCATCGGCATGCCGTCCAGCTCTTCCCATGCTCTTATCGGTGGGGTCATTGGAGCGGTGATTATTTCCTACGGCACTGGCGCCATCCATCTGGCCGGGGTGCTCACCATCGTCATCGGCCTGGTGCTTTCTCCGGTATGCGCCCTGGTAACGGGATATATAATGATGACCGTTCTTTATATTGCTTTCCGAAACGTGGGAAAATCGAGGGTAAACTATGTGGCTACCCATATCCAGATGGTATCTGCGGCACTCATGGCTTTCTCTCATGGTTCCAACGACGCCCAGAAGTCCATGGGCATCATTACGCTGGCTCTTCTTTCAGGCGGCTACATTGGTCAGCTGGAGGTGCCCTGGGAAGTGAAGGTGGCCTGCGCCCTGGCCATGTGCCTTGGTACGTCTGTGGGTGGCTGGCGGATTATCCGTACTGTAGGAAATAAGATTTTCCGGATGCAGCCGGTCAATGGCCTGGCGGCAGATTTGAACTCGGCCATCACCATTTTCTCTGCCACCATGCTTCACCTGCCTGTTTCTACTACCCACGTGGTAACTGGCTCTATCATGGGCGTGGGCTGGGCGACCCGTTTCCGTGCTGTCCACTGGAGCGTGGCTTACCAGATGGTGTCCGCCTGGATTATGACCATCCCCTGTACCGCAGCGGTAGGGGCGCTGGTGTATCTTTTGATTAAACATGTATTGTAATAAAAGAGGCTGTGAGAAATGCAAACCCATTTCTCACGGCTTTTTTGCATGGTTCCGTTTGAGTAAACTATCCGGTCCTGCTGGCGAGATCGGGATCGGGACCGAGGGGGCACGCGCCTTTGGCGCGTAGGTTGTGGCCGCCTGATGGCGGCAGGTTGTGTTCGCTTCGCTCAGGGGGGCGACAGCGCCTACGGCGCTGAGGGTTGCGGTATCGCCCTATCGGGCGAAGAGTATTATAATGCCGCCTTTCGGCGGTCACGTCCCCATAGAGTATCATAATCATTCTTTCCTTCGTACATCCCTTCGCCACTTCGTGGCCCTCTTCCCCTAAAGGGGACGCAAGAACGTTACGGGATTGGCTGTCTGTGTCATATGTGACACAATATCCAGTGCCACCTATTTTCTCGTTTCCCCTTGAGGGGAACGCCTCGAAGAGGCAAAGGGTGTACAAGACAGAACGCCGATTTGACACCCCATCGCTATCCTGACCGCCAATCGGCGGCCCCCTGAACGAAGTGATGCACAGCAAACACATTTTGCACTATGCGAACTGGATTTGTAAGGGAGCATCAGCGACCTGAAAATCCAGTGAGTCAGTGACAGCAGTGGATGCACTATGCGAACTGGATTTGTAAGGGAGCATCAGCGACCTGAAAATCCAGTGAGTCAGTGACAGCAGTGGATGCACTATGCGAACTGGATTTGTAAGGGAGCATCAGCGACCTGAAAATCCAGTGAGTCAGTGACAGCAGTGGATGCACTATGCGAACTGGATTTGTAAGGGAGCATCAGCGACCTGAAAATCCAGTGAGTCAGTGACAGCAGTGGATGCACTATGCGAACTGGATTTGTAAGGGAGCATCAGCGACCTGAAAATCCAGTGAGTCAGTGACAGCAGTGGATGAAGGAGCACTAGCGACGCGCAAAATGTAGTGAGTCGTTTTCCCTTTTGGCGGCTATGCTTATGAAGTCAGCGTTACGGGAATTCCTTCCCGCCCTCACTTGCGCGCATTCTGCATAGAATGCGCGAGTCGGCCAAAGTTGGCCCTTAGCCTGCACATTAAAGGGCCTTCCTTTTATTTGGCCGACCGACCATTCTGAGCCGTAGGCGAAGAATCTCGGTACATGTAGATAGTGACACTTACTAGTCCACTAGTTCACTAGCCCACTAGCTCACTAAAGAATCCCAGTCGGCGGGAAGTGCGCTTCAGGTACCAGGCCCCTGCATGAATTCCTATGGCTTCATATTCGCCAGGCACCGAGATTCTTCACTGCATTCAGAATGACAGAGTCAAGGGGCCATCCAACGACCGGTACTGCCTCGATTTCTTCCCGCCTCCCCTTTGAACCTTACAAACCTTCCGGCCAAAGGCCGATCAATCCTAAGAAGCTTCACGCCCGATAAGGTGGTTCCCTTCATAGCGGATGATTCTCGAAGATATCCTATTTCTTTGGTTTATGTTAAAATAGGGTGCATAGGTAACCCGGGATGGGTATACCGGGAGGTGTATATGTTAATTCAATGGTTCCCAGGCCACATGACGAAGACGAAGCGGATGATCGAGGATCATCTGAAGGCGGTAGATGTGGTGGCTGAGCTGCTGGATGCGAGGATTCCTGCTTCCAGCGCCAATCCTATGGTGGAAGAGCTGGTGAAGGGGAAACCCCGGATTGTCATACTGAACAAGGCGGATCTGGCGGATCCGCGGCAGACGGATCGGTGGGTTTCTTTCTACAGGAAGAGAAATATCCCTGTGGTGCCCATGAGTGTAGGCAACGGGAAGAATAAAAAGAAGCTTTTGTCTCTTATTCGGGAGACGGCGAAACCGATTCTGGACAAGTGGTACAGGAAAGGGCTGAAGAACCGGTCGGTGCGGCTCATGATTCTGGGTATTCCCAATGTAGGAAAGTCGTCGCTTATCAATTTTCTGGCAGGCACGGCTGCGGCCAGAACGGCGAATACGCCGGGCCATACCCGGGGGAAGCAGTGGGTCCGTCTGTCGGAGGGACTGGATCTTCTGGATACGCCGGGGGTGCTGTGGCCCAAGTTTGATGACCAGACTGCGGCCCTTCGCCTGGCGGCTACCGGGGCCATTGCAGGGGATGTATTTAATCCCGACGAGGTGGTGCCGGTGCTTCTGTCGTCTCTGGCGGAAACGGAACCGCAGGTTCTGAAGGAGGTTTACCACATCGATGATGTAAACCAGGATCCCCAGCTGCTTCTGGAGGCAGCGGGGCGAAGGAGGGGATGTCTTCTTCCCGGAGGGGCCATCGATTATGACCGGGCGGAAACAGCGGTGCTTCACGATTTCCGCAGCGGCAAGCTGGGGAAGATTACCCTGGATCCGGTGCCGGAGGAGGAGCCATGACGATTTCTGAAATCCGGGAGATCCTGAAAAAGGATGATGTGCCGGAGGAGGTATTAAAGGAAATCCTTTCCGATGAGCGTAAGGGGGTCAGGAATCTGGCTGCTTCCTATATGCGCCGGCTGGAGCGGGAAAGTAGGGAACGCATGCGGGTAGAGGCTCTCTATGAGGTGGAGAGCGAATTTTACAAAAGAGGCATGACCCACATCGTAGGTATCGACGAGGTGGGGAGAGGCCCTCTGGCCGGGCCGGTGACGGTGGCGGCGGTAATTCTGAAACCCCATTGGTTTGCACCGGGCCTGAACGATTCCAAAAAAGTAACGCCAAAGCACCGGGAGGCGCTTTCTGCAAGGATTCATGAGGAAGCGGTGGACCTGTCTATCGTGAGCATGCCGCCTTCGGAAATCGACGCGGTGAATATTTACCAAGCCACCATGGAGGCCATGTACCAGGCGGTGAAAAATCTTCATGTGAAGCCTGACGCTGTCATTGTAGACGCCATGCCTCTCCATTTCTCCTGTCCCACCATTTCCATGATTCACGGCGACGCCAGAAGCGCTTCCGTAGCAGCGGCGTCCATTGCAGCCAAGGTATACCGGGATCATCTGATGGATGAGTACGACAAGAAATACCCGGGCTACGGCTTTGCCCAGAATAAGGGCTACGGCACAGCCGAGCACATCGAAGCGCTCCACCGGCTGGGGATTACGCCTATCCACAGGAAAAGTTTTGAGCCCGTAAAGTCTATGATTTATGAGGGCTGGTAATAGAGGAGGAAAAGTATGAAACAATGTATGGATGCGGACAATCTTCACCGAAGGCTGAAGAAAATTATCGGCCAGGTGCAGGCCATCGACCGCATGGTGGATGAAGATGTACCCTGTGAAGACATTATTACGCAGGTAAACGCAGCAAAATCGGCGCTTCACAAGGTGGGGCAGATCATTCTGGAGGGCCACCTGCAGCACTGCGTCAGGGATGGCATCGAGCAGGGAGATGCGGAAGAAACCATAGCGAAATTTGCGAAAGCCGTGGAGCGGTTCTCCAATATCATTTAAACTTTTCCGCTCTTCAGGGCGCGAAATGGTAGCAGCCGGATTTCAGAAATCAAAGCAGGAGGCCTCGAATCAATGCTTTCCTAAGGCACTCTTGTACAAAATCATATAATTGAATAGAGATAAATGAATAAAAATTATATACATATTAGGCTGCATTAGAACTATCTTTTACATATCCGCTTTTGTTGTCACTGGACTTCTGTGGTGTTACAATTTTAAGTGCGGTATAAGTTTTAGCGTGCCGCTTGTTATATAGGGAGGCTTTTTTGTATCCTGTGAATTTAAAAATGAAGGGACTTCCCTGTCTTGTGATTGGCGGAGGGCATGTTGCTGTCCGTAAGGTGAAGAAGCTGCTTCTGGAAGACGCAGAGGTGACTGTGCTGGCTCCGGAGATTTCGCCGGAACTGATGCAGTACTTCAGGGAAAAGCGGATTTCCTGGCAGCAGGCTTCCTACCGGAAAGGGGACGCGAAGGGGTATCGCTTTGTGGTTACTGCCTGCGGTATCCGCCAGGTGGCGGAGTGGGTGCATGAAGAGTCCCTTCTTCAATCCTTTTTGTATAATGCGGCGGATTTTCCGCCTTTGGGGAACTGTTCTCTTCCTGCCGCTTTTGAAACGGGAGGCATTCACTTTGCCATTTCTACCGACGGAAGGTCGCCGGCCATGGCGAAATATGTGAAGAACTGGCTGAAAGGCAGGATTCCTCCTGCTTTTGGTGTGTGGCTGGACAAGGCGGCCCTTCTCCGGGAGGAGCTCAGGAATGAAATCGCTGACAGCCGGGATCGGGAACGTTTCTGGCATATGGTATTTGATGATGAGATTATGAATCTTGTTATTACAGGGAAATTAGACGAAGCAGAGGAGCGTGTGCGTAATGCAGTTGGTTGTTTTAGGTCTGAATCATAAGACCGTTTCCGTAGACATACGGGAGCAGTTTGCTATTTCTGAGGAAAGCGCCAGGAGTGGTCTTCGCCATCTGGATGAACAGGAGGGAATCGAGGAAGCGGTGGTTCTTTCCACCTGCAACCGGACAGAAATCTATGCGGTGCTAAAAAATGGCGCTGCTAAAAAGACGCTCTACCAGTTCTTCCTGGCCCTTTCGGGAAACAGCGAGGCGAAGAAGGAATATTTCTTCTATTTTGAAGGAGAAGCCTGCATCCGCCATCTCTTCGAAGTAGCATCAGGGCTGGATTCCATGGTGATCGGTGAAAGCCAGATCCTGAACCAGATTAAAACGGCCTATACCATGGCTCTTTCTGAAAAGGCCACGAAAACTATTCTGAATACCCTTTTCCATCGGGCCATTACCACGGGGAAACGGGTGCGCACGGAGACCCGCATTTCCTATAGCGCTGTGTCCGTGAGCTACGCTGCCGTCAAGCTGGCTGAAAAGATTCTGGGCGGCCTGGACGACCGGACGGCCATGGTTTTCGGCGCCGGGGAAGCAGCGGAGCTTCTGGTGAAGAACCTCATGGGCAAGGGCCTCAAGAAGGTGATCGTCACCAACCGCCACATGGATAAGGCGGAAGACCTGGCTTCGAAAATCCACGGGGAAGCGGTACCTTTCCACAGCGCCCTGTCTCACGCCGACGATGTAGATATCATCGTCACCGCCACCGGCGCTTCCCAGTACATTGTGAAAGCCTGGGATGTAAGGAATCTCATGATGCGTCGGGGCAGCCGCCCTCTGGTGGCCATCGATATCGCCGTGCCCTGTGATATTGAGCCGGAAGTGGGGAATATCCGGAATGTGACCCTTTACAATATTGATGACCTCCAGGAAATCGTGGCCAATAACATCCGTTTCCGTGAAGAGGAAGCACAGCGGGCGGAAGTCATCGTACAGGAGGAAATCGAATCCATTGAGGATCGCTTCAAATATTTAAGCACCCGTCCCGTTATGGTATCCCTGTCCGATAAGGCAGAGGAAATCCGTCAGCGGGAGCTCCGCCACGGCCTCTCTAAAATTGAAGGACTCACTGATGAGGATAAGAAGGTGCTGTCCCATATGACCCATATGATTGTGCGGAAAATCCTTCGGGAACCCATGATCCATCTGAATGAATACGCCGGCACGGAATGGGAGTCGGAGGATAAGTCCGCCGTTGCCCGCCTGTTCAAGCTGGATGTAAGAAAGGGGCAGGAACTTGAAAAATAAAATTACCATTGCCACCAGGGAAAGCCTTCTGGCTCTCTGGCAGGCCCATTATGTGGAAAACCGTCTGAAAGAACAGTATCCCGGTCTTTCGGTGGAGCTTCTTCCTGTCACCACTAAGGGAGACCAGATTCTGGACAGGCCGCTGGTGGAAATCGGAGGCAAGGGCCTTTTCATTAAGGAACTGGAAGTGATTCTTCTGGAGAAAAAGGCGGATATTGCAGTCCACTCCCTGAAGGATATGACCGCTAAATGCCCTGATGGGCTCACCATTGCGGCAGTCACCAAAAGGGAGGACCCACGGGACGCCTTCGTTTCCAATACCTTTAAATCTCTGGATGAGCTGCCTCACGGCGCCAGAGTGGGCACATCCAGCCTGCGCCGCCAGGCCCAGCTTCTCCATTGGCGGCCGGACCTTACCATCCGCTCTCTTCGCGGCAATGTGCAGACAAGGCTGCGCCATCTGGATGAGGGGGATTTTGACGCTGTCATTCTGGCAGCGGCGGGCCTCAAGCGGCTGGGACTTGGAGACAGGATCACTTCCTATATTTCTACGGAAGACAGCATTCCTGCTGCCGGCCAGGGCGTCATGGCGGTGGAAGCCAGAAGTGATGACCAGGAAACCCTGGACCTTCTTTCTTTCCTCCATGACGAGGAAGTCGCTTCCTGTATCCGTGCCGAACGGACCTTCCTGGCCAGGGTAGGGGGCGACTGCAAGGTGCCGGCCGGCATTTATGCGGTGCCGGAAAAGGGACATATATCTGTGAAGGCTTTCATTGCTTCCCCTGATGGAAAGAAACTGTATCGGGGCAGCACGGAAGGTCCCATTTCCCGGGCGGAAGACCTTGGCAGCGCTATGGCCGGCAGGCTTCTTGACGAAGGCGGCCGGGCAGTGCTGGAAAAACTGCAGAAAATCTGACAAATGAATTGAGGAGAATATACATGAAACAAGGGAAAGTCTATTTAATCGGCGCAGGCCCAGGAGATCCGGAACTTTTGACACTGAAAGGGAAGCGGTGCCTGGAGGAAGCGGATGTCATCGTAGGTGACTACCTGGCGGACAAGCGGCTCCTTCGGTATGCCCGGCCCGATGCGGAGTATGTGTACGTGGGCAAGAAGGCCGGATGCCACACCATGAAGCAGCATGAAATCAGCCTCCTTCTGGCGGAAAAGGGAAAGGAAGGGAAGATTGTGGCCCGCCTCAAAGGCGGGGATCCCTTCGTTTTCGGCAGGGGAGGAGAGGAAATCGAGGTGCTTCGCGAGGCAGGCGTCCCCTTTGAAGAAGTGCCCGGCGTGACCAGCGCCATCGCAGCGCCGGCTTATGCAGGTATTCCGGTGACCCATCGCGGCGTGGCTGCTTCCTTTGCGGTGATTACCGGCCATGAGGATCCCAATAAGGACAGGTCTTCCATTCACTGGGACAAACTGGCCGGCGGCGTGGATACCCTTATTTTCCTTATGGGCGTAGGCCATACTGCTCTCATTGCTTCCCAGCTTATGAAGTATGGAAAAAGCGCCGATACGCCGGCTGCTTTTGTCCGCTGGGGTACTCGTCCTTACCAGGAAACCTATACCACCACCCTGGGAAAGGCGGCGGAAGATGTGGTTAAAATGGGAATCAAGCCGCCGGCGGCCTTTGTGGTAGGCAATGTGGTGAAGCTGAGAGAAAAAATGCGGTGGTTTGACAACCGTCCGCTCTTTGGGAAACGAATCATTGTCACCCGTTCCCGGAGCCAGGCTTCCCGGCTGGTGACCGTACTGGACCAGAAGGGCGCTGAAACCTTGGAAATCCCTACCATTGCCATCAGGGATCCCTCTGATGATTTCAAAGGCATGGATGAAGCGCTGGACCGTCTGGAAATGTATGACTGGCTTATTTTTACCAGCCAGAACGGGGTAGATTCCTTCTTCCGGCGTCTCTACCAGTCCGGTCGGGACACCCGAGCCCTGGGCCACATGAAAATCGGGGCCATCGGACCGGCCACCGCTCGCCAGCTCACCCGTCACGGCCTTCATGCCGACTGCGTGCCGGCAAAGTACAAGGCGGAAAATCTGCTTTCCGAGATGAAGCCTCTCCTGAAAGGCTATGAAAAGGTGCTTATCCCCCGGGCCAAAGTGGCCAGAAGCGTCCTTCCTGAAGGCCTTCGGGACCTGGGATGCCGGGTGGATGTGGTGGAAGCTTACCGCACGGAAGCGGACACCGCCCACAAGGAAGAGCTGCTGGACGTGCTGGAGCATCACGGAGCTGATATCATCACCTTCACCAGCTCCTCCACCGTGTATAACCTCATGAACCAGATCGACGGGAGGACGGATCTTCTGAAAGGCGTTACCCTGGCATGCATCGGACCCATTACCGCCGCTACATGCCGTAAATATAATCTGGAACCATCTATCATTTCTGATATCTATACGATTGATGGCCTTGTCAATGCAATTGAAAAAGGAGTCGAAAAGAAATGAAATTAAACACACTTCGTCCAAGAAGACTGAGAAGAACGGAAGCCATCCGCTCCATGGTCAGGGAAAACTCCCTGGAACTCAATGATTTCGTCTATCCGATTTTCGTAGTGCCCGGCACTAACGTGAAGGAAGAAATCCCCAGCATGCCTGGACAGTACCACCTTTCTGTGGATAATGCGGTGAAAGTGGCGGAAGAAATTTACAAAATGGGCATTCCGGCAGTGGAAGTCTTCGGCCTTCCGGAATACAAGGACGACATTGGCTCCTCTGCCTGGGATATGAAGAGCCCCGTGCAGCGGGCTATCCGGGCCATCAAGGAAGCGGTGCCGGACCTTGTCATCGTAGGTGACGTATGCCTCTGTCAGTACACAAAGAGCGGCCACTGCGGCGTGCTCAAAGGTCATGAAGTGGATAACGACCCCACTTTGGAACTTATTGCCAAAGTCGCACTTTCCCAGGCCGAATGCGGCGCCGACATCGTGGCACCTTCCGATATGATGGATGGCCGTGTGGCTAAAATTCGTGAAACCCTGGATGCCAACGACCTTTCGAACGTTTCCATCATGTCCTACGCCGTGAAATACGCTTCCGGCTACTACGGTCCCTTCCGTGACGCCGCTGACTCTGCGCCTCAGTTCGGAGACCGCAGAGGCTACCAGATGGACCCGGCCAACAGCAGGGAAGCCATGAAGGAAGTGGATCTGGATATGGCTGAAGGCGCCGACATTATCATGGTGAAACCGGCCCTGGCTTATCTGGATATCGTCCGCCAGGTGAGAGACCATATCAACCGTCCCGTAGCAACCTACAATGTATCCGGTGAATACGCCATGGTGAAAGCCGCTGCCGCTAAAGGCTGGATTGACGAAAAGAGAATCGTCATGGAATCCCTCCTCTGCATGAAGAGAGCCGGCGCTGATATCATCATTTCCTACCATGCTCCCGATGTGGCTAAATGGATGAAGGAGGAAGCAGGGAAATGATCGACCTCACCAAGTCCAAAGCCGCTTTTGAAGAAGCTAAAAAATATATGCCCGGCGGCGTCAACAGCCCCGTGCGATCCTATCCCCATATGGGCTGCCCGCCTCCTTTCATCCAGGAAGCCCATGGATCCCATATCACCGATATCGACGGCAACACTTACATTGACTATGTAGGCTCCTGGGGTCCCATGGTCCTGGGCCACGCCCATCCGGCTGTAATCAAAGCCATCCAGAAAGCCGCTGAAAGAAGCACCAGCTACGGCGCTCCTACAGTGATGGAAACGGAAATCGCCGAACTTATCCACCAGGTTTATCCATCCATTGAAAAAATGCGCATGGTCAACTCCGGCACCGAAGCCACCATGAGCGCTCTCCGTGCCGCCAGAGGCTATACCGGCAGGGACAAGATCCTGAAATTTGAAGGCTGCTATCATGGACACGGTGACAGTCTTCTGGTGAAAGCCGGCTCCGGCGCTGCCACCTTCGGCAGCCCCGACAGCGCCGGTGTCACCAAAGGCACTGCCAAAGACACCCTGGTGGTTCCTTACAACGATATCCCCGCCTTCACAAAAATGATGGACGAAAAGGGCGATGAAATCGCCGCTGTCATCGTAGAACCGGTGGCAGGCAACATGTGCTGCGTACCTCCGGTAGAGGGATTTCTTGAAGCCCTCAGGAAAGAAACGGAAAAACACGGCACTGTCCTCATTTTTGACGAAGTCATGTGCGGCTTCCGTACCACCTTCCACGGTGCTCAGGCCCGCTATCATATCCACCCCGATATGACATGCCTTGGCAAAATCATCGGCGGCGGCCTCCCTGCAGCAGCCTACGGCGGCAGAAGAGAAATCATGAACTGCATCGCTCCCGACGGTTCCGTCTACCAGGCCGGCACCCTGTCCGGCAATCCCCTGGCAGTCACCGCCGGCATCGAAACACTGAAACAGATGATGGCCATTCCGGACTTTGATAAAATTCTGGAAAAGAAAACAAAGGACCTCCTGACAGGCTGGAAACAGGCTGCAGACAAAGCAGGGGTACCCCTTGTATGCCACCAGTCCGGCTCCATGTTCGGTATTTTCTTCTCCGAAAAAGACGTGCTCAATTATCACGACGCCTGCAGCGCTAATGCGGCGCAGTTCAAAGCCTGGTTCCTCTCCATGCTGAACCAGCACATCTACCTGGCTCCCTCTCCTTTTGAAACCCTCTTCATGTCTTACGCCCACAGCGACGAAGACATTGAAAAGACCATCCAGGCAGCAGACAAAGCCATGGAAGAAGCAGCGAAAGTTAAATAAATAAGTAAAAATCACGGTCTCCCTGCGGGGCCGTGATTTTTTTTGCCTGTCTGCGGGAAAGTTTTTCCTTATGTCCTCTGGCTGCCTCGTGAGCAGAGAAAGGTCCGGCCCCTGGAGGAAATTAAGGAAGCGCTGATTAAATCATTGTTTGCTTTTATTCTTGAATTTTTATGCAATGCGAGGAATGGGCTGACGCGAATAGCGAGCTATTTAAGGAAGCCCATGACGAAACAGTGCATAAAAATTCTTATAAAAGAAAACTCTATGAATTAATCAGTGCTTCCTTAAATATACAAAAAAATATATTTAATTTCCTTTACTTCGATAAATGTCTATGATATAATATAAACATCGAAGGGGTTCGATAACGAGCCTCACAGTGTGAACGAAGCAAAGGAGAAACACCCATGAAATTATCCGCAAAACTTTTAAAAGCCCTGAACAAACAGATCAATATGGAACTGGCTTCCGGTTATTTATACCGTTCCATGTCCCATGACATGAAGAACCTGGCTCTGAACGGCTATGCCAAATGGCTGGACAAGCAGTATGAAGAAGAAAGAGAACACGCTTTCAAAATCATTTCCTATGTAGAAGACAGAGATGGTGTAGTAGACTTTGACTCCGTAGAAGGCGTTAAGAAACATTACGACAAGCCGCTGGACGCTGCCAAAGATTCCCTGGCTCATGAAGAAAAAGTATCCGCTTCCATCAGAGACCTCTTCAAACTGGCCAGAGAAGAAGGGGACATTGAAACCGAAGTCTTCCTCCAGTGGTTCATCACTGAACAGATTGAGGAAGAAGTCAATGCCCGCGACAACGTGGCAGGCTTTGAAAAAGCAAAGGATTGCGAAGGACTGCTCTTCATGTTCGATGCACACCTGGGCGGCCGCTGATTTCTGATTCCTGTAAAGTACCTTCCTTTTGGAGGGTACTTTTTTGTTTGGGAACGACTTAAGTCAGCACAAGGGTAAGCAGGTAACGTCAGGCTTCTTCCTTAGGTGGTAATTTTATGCAGAATGCGCACATGAGGGTTGACGGGGCTTCGCCCCGAAGGTTCTTAAGGGGCTTAAGTTTGACGCGCCTTTGGCGCGAGGGTTGTGGTGGCGCCTATGAATTTATAGAAGGCGCCCTCTTATGAAAAAACCTTTACAACCGGGCTTTCACCCGAGGGAAAACAGGCCAACCGCCCTGGCGGGCGTCGGAAATGCATCCCCCTTTGGTGGCTGGCGCCACCACCTTTCCCCCACTTCGTGGTGGCACTATAAAGCTCCGTTATGCTGTGAGCGACTTATGAAAGGAACGCTTCGCGGTGCTTTATTCTGCCCCCCTGCATAAGGGGAAGTCCGGCGCAGCCGGATAGGGTGGTGCGCCCGGCATGGGTGTAATCTAATGGGTGAAAGTCCCTAGTGCGGTATGACCATAACAAGCACACAGCCAATGGCAAGGGGTCCACCGTGAGGTGGGGTCTGAAGGAAGCCGGAGGCAAAACCTTGGTCCGACGAATAGAAACTTTATACGAAGGCAGAGTCTGACAGGATGAGGCAGCCACCTATGCTGAAGTCCAACGATGGTCTTGGCCAGGCTTTGTAAATAAAGCGGATAGATGAGGTGAAAGATTACACTCTTACCCGGGGAGGTCTCATGGACGTCAAAGCAGTGATAGGTCGTATATCTGGACCGGGCGGAGACGGTTGGAAAAGATTTGTCATGAGAAGTCAGCAGAGGTCATAGTACCGCAAAAGCGGAAAGGACCGAACAATTCCGGCCAAAGTAAATCATGAAAGGAGGAACGTGTGATGAAAACAGAATACAGTTTACAAACTGGCTACCGGTTGGAAAATAGTGGAACTGACGAAGATACAACAAGGAGCGTCGAGCACGGTCCTCGGGAAATGGAAGAAATGGCAAGCAGAATCACACTGGAGCGCATTGTGAACAGAGGTAATCTCTACGATGCCTATCAGCGAGTAAAAGCCAATAACGGGGCACCCGGCATAGACAATATGACTGTGAAGGAATACCCCGAATGGTACGCAGAGCATGGAGAGGAATGGATTGCAAGTATCCTGAACGGAACCTACAAGCCACTCCCTGTGCGGCGAGTAGAAATCCCGAAGGACAACAAAGGAGGAAAGAGGAAGCTTGGAATACCCATTGTTAAAGACAGAGTATTACAACAGGCGACCGCACAAATCCTCATGCCCTTCTATGAGTGCAAATTTGCAGAATGCAGTTTTGCATACCGGCCTCATAGAGGGGCCCGGCAGGCAATGGAAGTGGTAAAGCGGAGTGTAGAAGAAGGATATGAATACGCATGCGTACTCGACCTTTCTAAATACTTCGACACCATCAACCATGAACTGCTGATGAATATGCTGAGACAGGACATTTCGGATAAAAGAGTCATCGAACTCATCAAGAAATTTCTGAAAAGCGGAGTCATGGTCAAGGGATTGAAACAACGCACAGAAGAAGGCTCACCGCAAGGTGGGAACCTGTCCCCATTGCTGGCAAATATCTATCTGACTCCATTCGACAAAGAGTTTGAGGGGAGAGGCGTACGTATCGTCAGATACGCCGACGACATCCTCATACTGGCCAAAAGCCAAAGAGCGGCAGAAAGACTGCTGAAAAGCAGTACTAAGTATCTGGAAACCCGGCGGAGGCTTAAGGTAAACAGAGAAAAGAGCAAAGCAATCAGCATCTATAAAACGCCGGACTTTAAATTTCTTGGATTCTCGGTGACCAAAAGAGGGAAAGAGGTTAAACTAATGCCTCATCCGAACTCAGTAGCCAAGTTGAAGAGGAAATTGAAAAGTCTGACAGGTCGTAGCAAAGGCAGGGGCGCAAGAGAGATTATCCACAAAACGAATGAATATAATCGTGGATGGGTTGGCTATTATGGAATAGCAGACCTGACACGGATAGCAGGTCTTGATGGATGGGTAAGGTCTCGTATACGAATGTGCATATGGAAGCAGTGGAAGAACATATCCACACGGATAGATGCACTGCTCCGACTGCATGTTCCATGGAGACTTGCATTCAAGTGGGGAAAGAGTCAGAAAGGATACTGGCGCATAGCTCATAGCCAGATAATGATGACTTCAGTGACAAACAGGATACTGGAGAAAGCTGGATTCATCGGTCTAAAACAATGCTATGAGAATATAATCTGCCCAAGGAATTGAACCGCCGTATACCGAACGGTACGTACGGTGGTGTGAGAGGGATGAATAATCTCTACTCGATTGGCGAGCGCAGCGAGCCAGTCAGCAGAATGCGTATTAAGCTATATTACCCATAACGACAATCCCGTAACGCTGACTTTATAAGCATTGCCCGAAGGGCAATCCGCAACCCTCGGGGCCAAAGGCCCCGTCAAACTTAAGAACCCTCCGGCCCGAAAGGGCCGGTCCATCTTAAGAACCTTTTCCCTATGAACCCTGTGAACCCTCAAGCCGCAGCCGCGCTTCCATTTCAAATAAAATTGACACTCCCAGTGCCGGCTATGATATAATTTATCGGAGAAGTAGAGAAAAGGGGAACTGCCATGTCGGACAAACCACGCAAGTTTATTATTTTGACAGCCAGCATAGGAACAGGGCACAGCCAGGCAGCCCGGGCGATTGCGGAGGCCATGCAGGCGTCCCATCCCTCCGATTCCGTCAGTGTCCTCGATTTTGTATCCAATAACCGGCTTTCGGTGGACCATATTATCAAAGATACTTACTTGAAGATGATCGATGTATTTCCCTCCATGTATGACCACTTATACAGCGATTCCCAGAACAGCCGGTTCGGACAGATGTCCCAGCTCATGCTTTCCTTGACTTTCAAGCGCCGCATGAAGAGTCTGGTGAATACGCTGAAGCCCGATGCGGTCATTTTCACCCATCCTTTTCCGGCAGGCGCCGCGGATCTGCTGAAGGCGGAGGGAAAAATCAGCGTGCCTCTTCTGGGGGTTATTACAGATTTTGATATCCACCAGCTCTGGGTGGACCATTATCTTGACGGTTTCTGTGTGGCTACGCCGGACCTGAAGACACTGATGGAAAGCTATGATGTGCCTGGTGATATCATCCACGTCACCGGTATTCCCGTTCGCCGCTCTTTCTATGAGCAGGCGGCCAGGAAGAGGCCTTTTGAAAAGGGGACAGTTCTTGTCATGGGCGGCGGATTGGGCCTTGGGAATGTGGTGGACAACATTCGCCGGCTGGACGAGGTGGATGAAATTTCCAAATTTATTGTCATCACCGGTAAAAACATCGATCTTTACGAAAAAGTAGCGGCCCTTTCCGACAAACTTCACCATCCCGTGGAGCTTCACAGCTACACCAATAAGGTGGCGGAAATCATGGCCCGAAGTGAAATCCTTGTCACCAAGCCCGGGGCGCTGACCTGCACCGAAGCCATGGTGATGCACCTTCCCATGGTGCTGGTCAATACCCTGCCGGGGCAGGAGCGGGCCAATGCGCTCCACATGAAGAACCGGGGCTGCGCCGAATGGGTGAAAAGGGGAGACTTGGCGGAAACAGCCAGGCGGATTTTAAGAAATCCCGATGTGAGAAGCGCCATGGCCGCTGCCTGCGGCGATGTGCACCCTGACAGCGCCAAAGATGTGGTGAATGTGCTGTACAGCCTCTTGTAACAGGCTTCAAGGTGGAATATCTCGATTCTGGAATGGGGGAGAGAGCGAAGGCTTATCGTTCAGCAGCTTACAGAAGTTTCTTCCTTGTAAGATTCATTTGCAGAATGGCCTTGACAAATGGGCCAAGTCGTACTATAGTATGACCATACACGTGATGACGGAGACATGATGCATCCGGATATCTTTGAAGAGAGTCTGCGGCCGGTGCGAGCAGACAGGAAGATGGATGGGTTACCGCTCCCGAACAGAAGGATTGAAGTCCTTCCGGCCGGATGCCGTTATGAGCCATAGAGTGAAGCGTCATGCTTTATTTGGGTGGAACCGCGGAAGTTAACTTTCGTCCCTTAGGGACGGAAGTTTTTTTGTGTCTTAGTTTCTACAGGGCTGTTCCCAGCGGCCTGGAAACAAATAGGAAAGGAAGATTTTCATGATTACAATCAAATTGAAAGACGGCAAGGAAAAGCAGTTTGAATCTGCCATTTCCCTGGCCGATGCTGCGAAAGCCATTTCCAACAGCCTTGGCAGGGATGCCATTGTGGCTAAGGTGAACGGTGAACTGACAGATCTCCGTGATCCCATTGTGGATGGCAGTGAAGTTGAATTTTTTACCAAGGAAGATAAGGAAGGCCTCTTTACTCTGCGCCATACCGCTTCCCATGTAATGGCCCAGGCTATCCAGCATCTGTTCCCGGGCACCAAGTTTGCCATTGGACCGGCTATTGATGACGGCTTCTATTATGATCTGGACTCTGACCATGTATTCAGCCAGGAAGATTTCGCAGCCATTGAAAAAGAAATGGCCAAGATTTCCAAAGAAAACATTCCTCTGGTCAAGAAAGTGGTAAGCCGCGGCGAAGCGCTGAAGTTCTTCCAGGACAAAGGCCAGGATTACAAGGTCATGCTTATCAATGACCTTCCTGAAGATGCACAGATTTCCCTCTACGAACAGGGCGATTTCACAGACCTCTGCGCAGGTCCCCATATGCGTTCCACCGGCAAGGTGAAGGTATTCAAGATTATGACCGTAGCCGGCGCTTACTGGCGCGGTGATTCCAAGAACAAGATGCTCCAGCGTATCTATGCTACCGCCTTCTTCAAGAAGGAAGATCTGGATCATTACCTCTTTATCCGCAGCGAAGCAGAAAAGAGAGATCACAGAAAGCTGGGCAAGCAGCTGGACCTCTTCTCCTTCCATGATGAAGGCCCGGGATTCCCCTTCTTCCATCCAAAGGGCATGGCTCTCAGAAATATGCTCATGG
The DNA here is from genome assembly GCF_000242435.1 of Dialister succinatiphilus YIT 11850. Classification (GTDB taxonomy): domain Bacteria; phylum Bacillota; class Negativicutes; order Veillonellales; family Dialisteraceae; genus Dialister; species Dialister succinatiphilus. Next base: position 552,020 of record NZ_JH591187.1, read on the forward strand.
ATTATGAAAGAGAACTGTTCAAGGAATTCGGCTATGTGGAAATCATGACACCGGTAATCCTTTCCAAACAGCTCTGGATTCAGTCCGGCCACTGGGATCATTACAAAGAAAATATGTACTTCACCAAGATCGATGATGAAGACTATGCCATTAAGCCGATGAACTGCCCCGGCGGAATTCTCTATTTCAAGACCCAGCAGCGTTCCTACAGGGATCTGCCTATGCGTGTCGGCGAATTCGGCCTCGTTCATCGTCATGAACTCCGCGGTGCGCTCCATGGCCTCTTCCGTGTACGCTGCTTCACCCAGGATGATGCCCACATTTTCATGACCCAGGACCAGATGAAGGAAGAAGTCATCAAGTGCATGGCCATGTACAAGAAGATGTACGGCGTATTCGGACTGGAATACCATGTGGAACTGTCCACTCGTCCGGAAAATTCCATGGGAAGCGATGAACTGTGGGAAATTTCTACCAACGCTCTTCGCGAAGCCATCGAAAAGACCGGCGTTCCCTACCAGATTAATGAAGGGGATGGCGCTTTCTACGGCCCGAAGCTGGATTTCCACGTACAGGACTCCCTGGGACGTACCTGGCAGTGCGGCACCATTCAGATGGATATGCAGCTGCCGGAACGGTTTGACGTCAACTATATCGGCGAAGACGGTGAAAAGCACAGAGCTGTCATGCTGCACCGTGCAGGTTATGGCTCCCTGGAACGTTTCATCGGCATCCTCATCGAACATTTTGCTGGCGCATTCCCCACCTGGATCGCTCCGGTACAGGTCAAGGTTATTCCGGTAACTGAAAAGCATATGGACTATGCTAAATCCGTGGCCAAGACCCTTTCCGAATCCAATATCCGCGTAGAACTGGAAGAGGCCAATGAAACTTTGGGCTATAAGATCCGCAAAGCCCAGATGGAAAAGGTTCCTTACATGCTCATCGTAGGGGATAAAGAAGAAAAGTCCCACACCGTTTCTATCAGAAGCCGCAAAGATGGCGACAAGGGCTCCATGATGGTTCCCATGTTCATTGCCGGCCTGATGCAGGAAATCAAGAGCAGGGAATACTGATATGCAGAGGGAATTTCAGAGCGCTGATGTGGCACGAGCCGCCGTGCGCATGGCTTTGTCGGAAACCAGGGCGGATGAAAACGAGCTGAAGGAAAAGCTGGCGGCCCAGGGCATCCGTTCCGTTGCTGTTAATTTTGGTGGTAAATTCACGGATATTCTTCCCAAGATTTTTGAATCTGCCATTGTGGCTGCCCAGAGGCAGCATGTCATTTCTGATACCCATGTAGGTGACGGCTCGGTGCTTGGCGCTATGGAATCCGCTATCGAACAGGTGAAGCTCATGGCCATTGGCATGAACGTAGGGGGCAAGATCGGTATTGCCCGCTGGAAAGAACATCTCTGCGTCGCCGTTTTCGTAGGGGTAGGGGTGCTTCACTTCAATGAAGTCACCATTGGCCTGGCTCACCGGGTTTTACGAAATGACTTGACAGACTGAATTTCATGATGTATTATTGTTCATGTGATTAATTGCAAGCAGAAGTCATCCGCTTCTCACCTTACAAGGCGCAGGCTACTAAGGTTTACGTATGAACTCGGGGCGGACGGTGTATGCTGTCCGCCTTTTACTTGCAATGATTTCTTTTTCGGAGGTGAAAAGAATAGGTAAAGAACTGAGTATCAATGAACAGATTCGGGCCAGAGAAGTCCGTGTAGTCAGTGATACAAACGAACAGCTGGGGATCATGACGCTCCATGAAGCAATCCGCATTGCGGAAGAAAAGGGACTTGATCTCGTAGAGGTGGCGCCTAACGGCCGTCCGCCGGTATGCCGTATCATGAATTATGGAAAATACAGATACGAGCAGCAGAAACGTGATAAAGAAGCAAAGAAGAAACAGAAGGTATTCCAGATTAAGGAAGTCAAACTTCGTCCAAACATTGAAGACCATGACTTCTTCGTCAAGCTGAAGAATGCCCAGCGTTTCCTCGGAGATGGTAACAAGGTCAAAGTGACCATCATGTTCCGCGGAAGAGAAATGAGCCATCCCGAATTGGGACAGGAAGTTCTTGATCGCTTTGCAAAAGAGCTCGGTGACTCCATTGTTCGAGAAAAGCCACCGAAATTAGAAGGGCGCAACATGACCATGGTCATCGGCCCGAAAGCATAAAAAGGAGAGACAGATATGCCGAAAATGAAAACCCGTCGCGCTGCGGCAAAACGTTTTACCGAAACAGGATCCGGTCAGTTCAAGAGAAATAAAGCCTTCAAGAGCCACATTCTTGAAAAGAAATCCCCGAAGAGAAAGAGAAACTTCAGGAAAGCAGCACTGGTTTCCAAGTCTGATTACAAACGTGTAGCAAGATTGCTTCCAAACGGCTAATAAGGAGGATTTAAAGAATGGCAAGAGTAAAAAGCGGCGTAACCGCCCATGCAAGACATAAGAAGATTCTGAAACTGGCTAAAGGCTACAGAGGTGCCCGTCATACCCAGTTCAGAAAAGCAAACGAACTAGTCATGAAGGCTCTCTACTATGCAAGAAGAGACCGCAGATCCAAGAAGAGAGAATTCCGTAAACTCTGGATCGTTCGTATCAATGCAGCAGCTCGTCAGAATGGTCTGACCTACAGCAAGCTCATTGCAGGCCTGACCAAAGCAGGTATCGAAGTGAACCGCAAGATGCTGTCCGAACTGGCTATCAGCGATCCTGCAGGCTTCACCAAGATCTGCGAAGCAGCAAAGAACGCTTAATCAGCAGAAAGAAAACACCGTTTCTCAGGAAGCGGTGCTTTTTTTATTGAGTAATTTATAAAGACGCCTCTGAGGCGCAGCCGGGACCAGGATCGGGGTGGAGGCCCGTTAAGGAAGCGCTGATTAAATCACTGTCTGCTTTTATTCTTGAATTTTTATGCAATGCGAGGAATGGGACGACGCGAATAGCGAGCTATTTAAGGAGTCCCATGACGAAGCAGTGCATAAAAATTCTTATGAAAGCAGACTCTATGAATTAATCAGTGCTTCCTTAACCTTCCCTGCTGAACTTTCTAAACCTTTTATACAAAAATACAAACAAAAAAGGGGCTGTGAAAAAATGTTTGAACATTTTTTCACAGCCCCTTTTTATTCACAATGAGTGGTCAAATGGTTCAAATGGTATGAGCGGATCCGAGGACGGCTTCAATCTTATGCTTGACCATTTCTTTTACTGCATTTCTGGCTGGTTTCAGGTAGTTCCGGGGGTCAAAGTTGGAGGGATCTTTGTAGAGAGCTTCTCTGATGGCGCTGGTCATGGCCAGACGGATATCGGTGTCGATATTAATTTTGCAGACTGCCATGGTGGCAGCTTTTCTGAGCATGTCTTCCGGCACGCCTTTGGCACCGAGCACTTTGCCGCCGTACTGGTTGCATTTTTCTACAAATTCCGGAATTACCGTGGAGGCACCGTGGAGGACGATGGGGTAGCCGGGCAGGAGTTTTCCTACTTTTTCCAGTCTTTCATAGTCCAGATAGGGGTCGCCTTTGTATTTATAGGCGCCGTGGCTGGTGCCGATAGCAATGGCCAGGGAGTCGCAGCCGGTCCGTTCTACAAATTCCGCAGCCTGGTCGGGGTCTGTGAAGATGGCATCTTTGGCATCTACACTGACCATATCTTCCACGCCGGCCAGACGGCCCAGTTCTGCTTCTACGACTACGCCTTTGTCATGGGCATATTCTACGATCTGCTTTGTGACTTTGACGTTTTCTTCAAAGGGATGCTTGGAGCCGTCATACATGACAGAGGAGAATCCGCCGTCAATGCAGGCTTTGCAGATTTCATAAGAGGAACCGTGATCCAGGTGAAGGGCGGTGGGGATTTCCGGATAATCCTGCAGCGCAATTTTTACGAGGCCTACGATGTATTCCTGCCCTGCATAGTTGCGGGCGCCTTCGGAGGCCTGAAGAATGACCGGAGATTCTTCTTCCTTGGCAGCTTCCATAATGCCCTGGATGATTTCCATATTGTTCACATTGAAAGCACCGATGGCATAATGACCTTTATAGGCTTTCTTAAACATTTCAGTAGTTCCTACAAGCGGCATAGTGATGACCTTCCTTTCAAATTGATTCATATGAATTGAATGCATGGTTTTCATGGGATTATGCATGTATCTGATTTCATTATACTGAATGGGGGAGCGGATTTCCACCGGAAAATGATGGGAGATTTTAAGCTATGGGAGGGTAAGGCTCTATTCCCGAATGAAAGAGGGCTGATACCTGGCGAGTGGTAAAAAGTTGGACTTCTTTTCGCTTGTTGAAATGCAGCCTGTCTGCTGCTGAGTCATCCTCGTCCTGGCCGTCATGGTGAGCTTTTAATTTTTTCATAAAAATTCCTCATTTTTCCCGCCGCATATGGTAAAATGAAATGGTGTAATCAATTTCATTTACAAGGAAGTGGAAAGTCACAGATTTCTGTGGATTCCTGCCGGAGTAGGAGGACAGGATGGCTAAGGATTATTCTTTCGATGTGGTGTGCCGTACGGATCTGCAGGAGGCACAGAATGCGGTGAATCAGGCGGCCCGGGAAATCGGGACCCGTTATGATTTCAAAGGAAGCAAAAGTTCTGTGTCTCTGGAAGATGGCAGAATCACTCTCATCGGTGATGATGATTTCAAGCTTCGTCTGGTGAGGGATATCCTGAATACGAAGCTGGTGAAGCGGGGGATTTCCCTGAAGAATATCAGGGAGGAAAAGAAGGAGCCTGCTGCCGGCGGCACGGTGCGTCAGGTGTTGGAGCTGACGAACGGCATTTCTTCGGACATGGCAAAGGATATCGTGAAGCGGGTGAAAGCATCTAAAATCAAGGTGTCTGCTAAAATCAACGGTGACGAAGTGAGGGTCAGCGGAAAGGATAAGGATGCCCTGCAGGCCTGCATTGCTTTCCTGAAGCAGCAGGATCTTCCCATGGACTTACAGTTTGTGAATTACAGATAAAAGAGATGAAGGGATAATGAAACCAGAGGAAATGATTGGCAAGGTGCTCCGCGAGGGCCATACCACCGGTGCTACGGCGGCAGGGGCCATGAAAGCGGCAGTGCTGGCTATGAGAGGAGAATTTCCAAAGACTGTCACCGTCCTTTCTCCCCAGCGGCAGGAAATCGTGATTCCTGTGGACCATGCAGAGGCAGACGGCGAGAAGGGATGTGCCACCTGCCTGAAGGATGCGGGGGATGATCTGGACTGCACCAATGGCACCCCCATTGTGGTGACAGTAGAACTTAAAAGGGAGCCGGGCATGGAGCTTCGCGCCGGGAAGGGTGTGGGCATTGTGACCCGTCCGGGCCTGCAGGTGGCGGTGGGAAAGCCGGCCATCAATCCGGGACCCCAGATTATGCTCCGTTATGTGTATGAAGAGTTCTTTACAAAGGATGACGGCATCATCGTCACCGTTTCTATCCCCAAGGGGGAGGAGCTGGCGAAACAGACGCTCAATCCTTCCATCGGCGTGAAAGGCGGCATTTCCGTTCTGGGGACCACAGGCATTGTAAAGCCTATGAGCGAGGACGCCTACAAGCGGTCTCTGGCGCCCCAGGTGCCGGTGGTTTGGGCGTCGGGGTTCCGCACGGCGGTACTCTGTCCTGGACGGATCGGCGAAAATGCGGCCAAAATCATGGGCATCCCGGAAGGGGCCATCATTGAGACCAGCAATTTCATCGGCTTCATGATGGAGCAGTGCATTGCCCGGGGCTTCGACCGCATGCTTCTCATCGGCCACATGGGGAAATTGGTGAAGGTGGCGTCCGGCAGTTTCCATACCTATAACAGGAACAGCGACGGCCGCATGGAAACCATGGCTGCCTATGCCGCCATGAACGGCGCTTCCCCTGCTGTGGTGAAGGAAATCATGGACTGCAATACCACTGACGGCGCTGCCATCATTATCCACCGGGAGCATCTGGATATGGTGTATGGTCAGATGGCTGAACGGGCCCAGGTGCGTTCGGAGCGTTACATTTTCGGTAAAGCGAAGGTGGGCGTTATTTTTGCCGCCATGGACGGCACCATCCAGGCCATGAGCAGTCATGCAAAGGAGATTTTAGAGGAAAACAAATGGATCATACATTAATCGTTGCAGGCATCGGACCGGGGGGACGGGACTACATCCTTCCCAAAGCCCTTGAGGCCATTGAAAAGGCCCACTACCTGGTGGGCGGCAGGCGGGCGCTCCATGACTATGCCAAAGAAGGACAGGAGACTTATCCGGTGACGGGAAAGCTGTCCCTCCTTTCTGACTGGCTTACAGAAAAGCTCGCTTTGGGCGATGTGGTGGTTATGGTGAGCGGGGATCCCGGGTTCTACAGCCTTCTTCCCTGGCTGAAGAAGAAGTTTCCCGAACATCCGGTGAAGGTGATTCCCGGTATTTCATCGGTGCAGGCCGCATTCTGTCTGATTTCCGAACCCTGGCAGGGAGCCAGATGGCTTTCCTTCCACGGAAGGGTGCCGGAAACGAAGGATACGGCCTATGAAAAAGGCAGAAAGCTGGCATTTCTGACGGATTATGAACATAATCCTGCCTATATTGCCGGTTATCTGATAAAACAGGGGTGGCCGAAGAATACAAGGGCCGCAGCCTGCGAACATATTTCCTATGAGAACCAGCAGGTGGAGGAGTCTACTCTGGAAAAACTGGCCTCTCTGGAAGGATTTGGTGAATCAGTAATGGTGGTGATAGGCTAAGATGCAGACATTTGGTATTCGTGATGAGGAGTTTATTCGGGGAAAGGTACCGATGACGAAGGCGGAAATCCGGGCCATGGTAATGGTGAAGGCGGGAATCCGTCCCACTGACAGGGTGGCGGACATCGGTGCAGGAACGGGATCCATTTCCATCGAGGCGGCATTGGCTGCTTCCGAGGGGGATGTGTATTCCATTGAAAGAAATCCGGAAGGCATTCGGCTGATTGAGGAAAACGCTGAAAAATTCGGATTGAAGAATATCCATACTATACAGGGGACGGCGCCGGAGGCCATGGACGGCCTGCCGCCTCTTAATGTGGTAATTATCGGCGGTTCCAGCGGTAATATGCATGCTATCCTTGACAGGGCGGAGGAGCTTCTGCCCAAGGGCGGGCGCATGGTGCTCACCGCTGTGACTGCCGAAACCACAGGCGAAGTGGTGCGGGAATTTCAAGGCCGCCCCTTTACCCTGGAAGGTTTCCAGATGCAGATTAACAGGCTCAGGAAATTGGGAAGGTATCATCTCTATGATCCCCTGAGCCCTGTATTCATATTTACTGCAGAAAAAATTTGAGGAGGTTTTTTATGGCAAAATTATATTTTATCGGTGCAGGCCCCGGAGATCCGGAGCTCATTACCCTGAAGGGAAAGAGACTGATCAGCGAAGCGGATGTCATTATTTACGCCGGCTCCCTGGTGAATCCGGAAATTCTGAAATACGGTAAAGAAGGAGCTGCCATTTATAACAGCGCCACCATGAATCTGGACGAAGTGCTTCAGGTGGAAATTGAAGCGCTGAAAGCGGGCAAAAAGGTGGCCCGGGTGCATACCGGGGATCCCGCCATTTACGGCGCCATCCAGGAGCAGATGGATGGACTCCGCGCTGCCGGTATTCCTGACGAGGATTTCGAAGTGGTGCCGGGGGTGAGCTCTTTCCTGGCTACCGCGGCTGCTCTGAAGCAGGAATATACACTGCCCGGGATTTCCCAGACTGTCATTATTACCCGCATGGAAGGCAGAACGCCGGTGCCGCCTAAGGAAAAACTGTCCCTTCTGGCAGCCCACCAGGCCACCATGTGCATCTTCCTTTCTGTCCATGCCATTGAAAAGGTGATGGAAACCCTGAAGGAAGGCGGCTATCCGGGTGATACACCGGTGGCCATCGTCGCAAGAGCTACCTGGCCGGACCAGCGGATTTTCCGCGGCACCATCGATACCATTGCCGATATTCTCCATAAAGCCGGCGTGGTGCGCCAGGCCATGATTGTGGTAGGCAAGGTGCTGGATACGGACTATGACCTGTCCAAGCTTTATGACAGCAAATTCACCACCATGTTCCGTAAAGGAACTGACGAAAAATGAAGTACGCAGTGATTTCAGTCTCCCGGGAAGGAGCCCTGCTTGGCCGGCGGGTGAAAGATGGAATTTCCGGAGAAGGAACGCTGTATGAAAGAAAGGGAGCAGAAAGTGGGGGAGAAGCGGTGTATTTCAACCGCACCCTGGCTCTCACTTCGGACATTTTCACAAAGTATGATGGCCTCCTCTTTATTATGGCCTCCGGCATTGCGGTGCGGGCTGTGGCTCCCCATGTGGTGAGCAAAGCTTCGGATCCGGCAGTGCTGGTGATGGACGAATGCGGAAAGCACTGCATTTCCCTTCTCTCCGGCCATCTGGGCGGTGCCAATGCCTGGGCCCGGGAGGTGGCGGCAGCGGCAGGAGCGGATCCCGTCATTACCACAGCCACCGATGTCCATGAACGAAGGGCCCCCGATGATGTGGCCCGGGAGCTCATGATGCGGGTGGAGCCTTTAGGGGCCCTGAAACCGGTGAACAGCTTTATTGCCGAAGGGAAAAGAGTGTGCTGGTTCCTCGATATGGAAACAGAGGGAGCGGTATCTATAGGAAAGCGGCTTTCTGAAAAAGGCATTTCCTTCCTGCCCCTGTCAGACCTTCCAAAGGAAGAGTTTGAAGGCTGCGTCATCATTTCCAATGAAAAAGTCCATGCGGACAAACCTTTTGTCAGACTCATACCGAAGAATCTGTATGTGGGCATAGGCTGCAAACGGGGAACAGCGGAAGCGCTCATTGAAGACGCTTTCCAAAAAGCTCTTTTCCAGGCCCGGGCCTATGAATACCAGGTGGCGTCCCTGGCCAGTGTGGATGCCAAGGCCGATGAAAAAGGCCTTCTTGATTTTGCTATGCACCATCATCTTCCCATTCATTTCTATAAGGCAGAGGAACTTAGGAAAGTGACGGAAGATTTTGGTTTACCGATTTCAAAATTTGTAGAAAACACGATAGGAGTGGGAAACGTATGTCAATCAGCAGCGTTAATGGAATCAATGAAGGGAAAAACGCTTCTGCCGAAAACGAAGTTTGCAAGTGCCACGGTGGCCATTGCCCTGGGATTATCCGGGTCATCGGCATTGGACCGGGTCACGAGGAGGAAATGACTCCCAAAGCCGTAAAGGCGCTGGAAGATTCTGATATTATCGTAGGCTACAACACCTACATCGCCCTGGTGAGAGACCTCATCGGGGATAAGGAAGTGGTAGGAAATGGCATGCGTCAGGAAGTGGACCGCTGCCAGAAAGCAGTAGACCTGGCTGTAGAAGGTCACAAGGTGGCTGTCATTTCCTCCGGCGATCCCGGCGTCTACGGCATGGCCGGCCTGGTACTGGAACTGGTAGAGAAGGTTGACAGAGAAAAGCGGCCCTCCTGTGAAATCATTCCAGGCCTCACCGCTGCCAATACAGCCGCTGCTGCCCTGGGAGCGCCGCTGATGCACGACTATGCAGTCATCAGCCTCTCCGACCTCATGACTCCCTGGGATCTCATTAAGAGGAGAGCCCGCCTGGCAGCAGAAGGGGACTTTGTCATTGCCATTTACAACCCCAAGAGCCGTGGCCGTGCCACCTATCTGGACCAGATCCGTGACATTGTGCTGGAATATCGCAAACCTGAAACACCGGTGGGTATCGTAAGAAAGGCCGGCCGTCCAGGCATGAGCACCACCGTTACCACTCTGGAAAAACTGCCGGAAGCGGATGTGGACATGCAGTCCACCGTCATTATCGGCAACAGCAACACCTATGTGGCTGATGGTATCATGATTACACCAAGGGGGTACAAGGTTTGATCTGGATTATTTCTGGTACCCAGGATGGCAGGGAAATCGGCGCAGAATTGGCTGACCGGGAAATGGCCAAGCCGGAAGAAAGCCGCCGGGAAATCCTCATGACTGTGGTGAGCCAGTACGGCAAGGTGCTGGCTGCCCATAAGGGCCTTGACATCGAAGTGGGCCGTTTCAAAAAAGAAGACATGGTGCGGGTCATTAAGGAAAAGGGCGTGACCCTCATCCTTGACGCCAGCCATCCCTACGCCGCCATCGTGTCTGAAACAGCCCTTGCCGCTTCCAGGGAAACGGGCATCGACTATGTGCGCTATGAACGGGCGGAAATTCCCCTTCCCGATTATGACAAACTCTATCATGCCAAAGATGAATACGAAGCAGCGAAGCTGGCAGGCAGCCTGGGGAAGAGCGTTCTTCTCACCACCGGCTCCAAAACCCTTCCCGTTTTCGTCCACGAACCTTCCCTTCAGGACAAAACCATCTGGGCCAGGGTGCTTCCCGTATCCAATGTGATAAAAATGTGTGAAGACCTGGGCATGAAAGCCAAAAACATTCTGGCCATCCAGGGACCTTTTTCCTATGAAATGAACCTGGCCATGATCCGCGATTATCACTGCGACGTCATGGTGACCAAGAACAGCGGACTCATCGGCGGAAGCGACACCAAACTGAAAGCAGCCATGGACAGCGGTATTTCCGTCATCGTTATCGATAAACCAAAAGCAGATTTGAAAGGCGTCCCGGTCTTTGATACCACCGAAGGCGTTTTGAAATATATGGAGGAACATTATGGATTTCATCAAAAACCCGAGAGCCATTGAAGAAAAAAGCATGGATCTCATTGATCCCTTTATCAGCGACATCGACCTCACTCCGGAAGAAGTGACCGTATACTCCCGCATGATTCACGCCTCCGGCGACGTGGACTATGGTCATCTCATCCGTACCAGCGAAGGCGCTGTAGAAGCAGGCATCAAAGCCCTCGCCGGCGGCTGCAATATTTACTGCGACGTGAACATGGTCAAAGCAGGCATCAACAAAAGAGCTCTTTCCGCTCTGGGAGGCGAAGTATTCTGCCGCGTAGCGGACCCGGAAATTGCCAGGATTGCCAAAGAAAAGAACATTGCCCGCTCCATGGCAGCCATGAACTCTTTCGGCACCGACCTGAACGGCTCCATCATTGCCGTAGGCAACGCTCCCACAGCCCTCTATGAAGCTATTCGCATGGTAGAAGAAGACGGCATCCGCCCGGCCCTCATCATCGGCATTCCTGTAGGATTCGTAGGCGCTGCGGACTCCAAGGAACAGCTGGTACGCCGCGCTCCCTGCCCCTACATTACCGTGAGAGGCACCAAAGGCGGCAGTTCCATCGTGGCATCCTGCGTGAACGCTCTCATGTACAACCTGGTCAAAAGAGATAATATGCTCTACGTGCAGGGAAAGAAATAAGACGGTGAGCTGGCGGGTTCTTAGTGATGCATATGAGGCAGGAGTCTGCACTCATTAAAACTTATGCCCCTGCTTGTCAGGTGGCAGGCGCCATATGAACAAGCCCCTTTGGGGTTTGAGGGTTGACGGCCCGCTGGGCCGAAGGTTCTTAAGGGGCTTAAGTTTGACGCGCCTTTGGCGCGAGGGTTGTGGAGGGCGCCTCTAAATTTATAGAAGGCGCCAGTTTGTATAAAACCTTCACAACCGGGCTTTCGCCCGTCGGAAAACAGGCCAACCGCCCTGCGGGCGTCGGAAATGCATCCCCCTTTGGTGGCTGGCGCCACCACCTTCTCGCCCCGTTGGGAAGCGTGTCACTGGATTCTCAGTCGCCTACGGCTCCCTGCGAATCCAGTTCCCTTGCCACCGCGGTTCGGTGGGGCGGCAAAAGGAAAGCGCCTTAATGGGCAGGCTAGGCGCCTTACTTCGCCCCACTTGGAGGTCCTATGCAGGACCTCCACAGTGGGACTATGGGTGCTTAGCCATGGAGCCATGTCTCTGCAGGAAAGCATAGAAACCTATTCTGCCCCCTGAACAGGGGGAAGTCCGGCGCAGCCCGGATAGGGGGTGGCGAGCGCAGCGAGCCAGTCAGCAGAATGCGTATCAAGCTATATGACCCATAACGACAATCCCGTAACGCTGACTTCATAAGTATTGCCCAACGGGCAATCCGCAACCCTCGGCCCGAAGGGCCGTCAAACTTACGAACCCTCCGGCCCATGGGGCCGGTCCATCTTAAGAACCTTTCCCCTGGGCGCCCGCGCGGCGTCTATACCTCTTGTATTAATATCTGAAGATGCTATAATTAAATAGTACTGATATTTTGATACTGTTCCATTAGAGAAGCAGCGGGTGATTGAAAGAATCAGCACTGCTTCTTTTTGTATTTTCTCTTTTGAAGGAGTGGGTGTATGGAAGAGAAAAGAAACGAAACCGGGAAGAGCAGGGGCCTTCGCATTTTCATTATCTTTATTTTTGCCGCCTTTACTGCATTTGCCATGGTTTTCAGCCTGATTTTCGGTTCTGCCGATATTTCCTTCGCCTCCATCATGCATACCCTGATGGGCCATGTGGAAACGACGGATGACATGGTTATCTGGAATATCCGGTTCCCAAGAAATATAGTGGGCGCCCTGGTGGGTGCCAATCTGGCTGTATCCGGCGCTATTCTGCAGGCGGTGATGAAGAATCCCCTGGCGGATCCCGGCATTGTAGGTGTTTCCAGCGGTGCAGGCCTGGCAGGTGTGATGATGCTGATTTTCATGCCGGAGGCATCCCTTCTTCTGACACCGGTGGCCTTTGTGGGCGCCATGCTTTCGGCAGCGGCGGTCTATGCCCTGGCCTGGAAGAATGGCATTCGTCCCAGCCGCATTATTCTGGCTGGTGTGGCAGTGAGCGCTTTTCTGGGAAGCGGGATTTCCGCCCTTCTTGTTTTCTATTCCGATAAAGTGCAGGGCGCCCTTCTGTGGATGGTAGGCGGTCTCTCGGCCAGAAGCTGGCCCCAGGTGGAAGCCCTCTTTCCTTACACCGTTCTTGGTCTGGTTCTGGCACTGGCAGGCTGCAAGGCCCTCACCATCCTGAGTCTTGGCGATGAAACGGCCCGGGGCCTGGGAGTGCCGGTAGAAAAGGTACGGTTCTCTATGACCGCCGTGGCGGCCCTTCTGGCTGCCGGTGCCGTCAGCATTGCAGGACTTATCGGTTTTGTAGGACTGGTGGTGCCCCATATTGTACGTCTCATCATCGGTACGGACTATAAGTATGTGGTGCCGGGCTCTGCCATTCTGGGGGCCGGGGTGCTTGTATTCTGCGATACCTTGGGACGGGTGCTCTTTTCGCCCATTGAAATCCCGGCCGGGATTATCATGGCCTTTCTGGGTGCGCCTTTCTTCCTGTATCTCTTAAGGAGGAGCGCATGATGAGTACGAACGATATAGCCATTAAAATTTCGGACATTCATGTTTCCTTTGGAAACCATCACGTTCTACGAGGTGCCAGCGGCATCATCAGAAGGGGGAGTATTGTTACCTTTTTAGGAAGAAACGGCTGCGGCAAATCGACCCTTTTGAAGACGGTGACCGGAAATCTGAAGCCCCAGCAGGGTTCCATTGAAATCGACGGCAGGCCCCTTTCTTCCTACAGTTCCGACGAAATGGCCCGGGTGGTGGCCTTCCTGCCCCAGTTCCACGACGTGCCCAAAGACATGACGGCAGAAGAACTGGTTTCCTGCGGCCGCTATCCTTATCAGCACTGGTGGAGCGGCGTTTCCACCAGGGACCGGGAAGTGGTGGCGGAGGTTATGAAAAAAACAAACACCACCCACCTGAAAGACCGCCTTGTGGCCAGCCTCTCCGGCGGTGAAAGGCAGAGAGTGTGGATCGCCATGGCTTTAGCCCAGGAACCTAAAATACTGATTCTCGACGAACCCACCACCTATCTGGATGTGTGCCACCAGCTGGAAGTGATGGAACTGGTGTCCAGGCTGAACCGGGAAGAAAATCTGACGGTGGTCATGGTGCTTCATGAGATCAACCAGGCTGTCCGCTATTCTACGGATCTTCTGGTCCTTGAAAACGGCATCATCCAGCGCCATGGCCCGCCTATGGAAGTCATGACCCATGAAGCCATAGCTGAAGTCTTTGACGTAGATGCGGATGTGGAAATGAGAAAAGGAAGGCCCATGATCTGCATCAACGGGCTTCTTGATAAATCGCATACATAAGTGCCGGGCACCCCATAGGGCCGGTGCACCTGAGGATTTTCCCCTGTGGCGGGACAATAAAAAAGGGGCTGTGAAAAAATGTAAATCATTTCTTCACAGCCCCTTTTTGGTGTCTTTTTTTGTGTCAATGACAGTAAGGGGCTTGTCCTCATTGTCATCTCGAGCGGAGCTCCATGTCGTTAGCAGGACAAAGGGTTCCAGGCACTATAGAGACTCTGAGTCGAGAGATCTCCTGCCACCGTCCTCCTGTTACCATTAGGAAGTGAGATTTCTCCACTACGCAACGCTTTCGTCGAAATGACGGTGGGGCAGGGTAGCATCTGTGTCATTTCTTCACAGCCCCTTTTTTTGTTTCCTTTATTCTCCATAAGCCAGCTGGTAAAGCTTTTCCATGGCTTCCGGTGTCCGTATGCCGGGGTTCATGAGGAAGAGGTCCGGTTCCAGGAAGTAGACCCGGTTGTTCTGCACCGCTTTCAGGTGGGCCCAGGAAGGGTTGCTTCTCATGGATTCGTCCAGTTTCTTGTTGATTTCATTCTGCTTGCCCATGGTGACAATGAAGATGGTGTCGGGATCATCAGCAGAGAGCTGTTCCAGAGAGTAGGGGACGGTTTTGCTGTCCAGTTTGATGTCTTTATGATTGGTGATGACGTTGTCCATTTTCAGCATTTCCACCATGGAGGCGCAGATGGATTTCGGTGTTTCTGCCGTCACATCCTTGCCGGTGGCGCGAAGGACAGCGACTTTGGCCGGCGTCTTGGAAGCGGCTTTATCTTCCACCGCCTTTACTCCTTCTTCATAGGTTTTGATCACGTTGTCCGCTTTGGCCTGCTGGTCATAGAGCTGACCCATAAATTTCAGGAGGGGTACATTATCAGTAATGCCGTCGTATTGGACGAGGAGGTAGGGGATTTTGTTGCTCTTTAAGAGTGACTCCAGTTTGGAATTCTGGTTCTTTTCACCGAGCACCAGGTCTGGTTTCATACCGACCAGGGTTTCCATATTAATGTTCTGTACGTGGCCCAGGGTAGGGAGGGATTTGGCTTCTTCCGGAATGGGGCTTGTCGTTTCCGGCCGGGCTGCGGAAGTGCCGCCTACAGCATAGGCCATGTTGAGAAGGGGAGCGGACAGTTCAATTATTCGCTTGGGCGGCGCCTTCATGGTAATGGTCTGGTCTTTGTAGGTGTAGGTGACGCCGTTCCCGTTTCCTTCCTGCTTGGACGTGCCGCAGGCGGATAGGGAAAAGCAGAGGATGGCAGCGGCAGCTGCTGCTAGTACTTTTTTCATCAGATTCTCCTTTATTTTTATTAATATGAAATAGACCCCTTCGCCGAGATGACGAAGGGGTCCAATGCAGAGACAAATCATCTCTTACATATCATACCACAAATTATTTCTGCAGTGCTGCCAGTGCTTCATCAGCGCGCTGTACATAGATATCTCTGACAGCTTTGTTTTCACCAAGGCCGTGGATGTAGGTGGAAACTTTGAAGCCCTGTGCTTCCAGCTGGCTCTTGTGGGAGTCCGGTTCAGATCCGGCCATATCGTTATTTGCATGGTCGCCGGCAACCATCATGATCGGCATGAGGGTTACATGATTGAAGCCGCCTGCTTTCAGTTTCGGAATGACGTCTTCCAGGTTCGGACGGCCTTCAACGGAGTAAACGAATACATTGTTCATGCCCAGTTGATGGAGTCTGTCCTGGATAACGCTGTAGTAAGCGTTGCCGGGATGCGGAGTGCCATGAGCCATGATAAGGGTAGCATCGTGAGCGCCCATCTTCGGGAACTGGGTGGAAACGGCTTTCAGGAAATCAACAACCTGGTCCGGTTCGCCTTCGGTGCCCTGGAAATACATGAGTGGGGTAGCAAGGGAAATCTTCTTGAAGTTAGGAGCCTGCATCTTGGTGACTACGGAGTCATAGCTGTATTCCATGCCCGGAATGACGTCCAGGGAAACAACAGCTACGCGGGTGTAGCCGTCAGCTTTCAGCTTGGCAAAAGCTTCTTCCGGAGTCAGCTTGGTGATGCCTTCTTTAGCTTTTACGCGGTCAATAATGATGTGGGAAGTATAGGCTTCGTATACCGGTACGTTCGGGTTCGCTTCCTGGATAGCTTTTTCTACGGCATCAATGGTCTTATGACGAGTATCGGTAAAAGTGGTGCCGAAGGTCATAACCAGGATGGCATCTTTATCCGGTGCGTTTTTCATTGCCGGGTTTTCATGTGTCCATACACCTACAGTGGAAGCTTCACGAAGGGCCGGAGTTACGTCTTTTACTTCCGGGTTCAGTTCGTACGCATTGACGGACATACCCATTCCCATAACGCAGAGAGCTGCCATAGATGCAGTTAAAACACTTTTAATACTTCTTTTCATGAAAAATCACTCCTTTGAAAATTTCCCTGGAATGCAGGGTTATGTACAGTCCAAACCCGAAAGTACAAGATGTTTCCCAGGTACTTGTACATTCTTCATGCGCTGTACTTTACATGACTTAAGTTTAGTACAACATTATGGCAAAGTCAATAAGTTTTTTGACAATTTCTAATAATTGGACATGAAATATTAACGTGCCTTACTCATATTTTTGAAAAAGATGAATCAAAAGTTAGAAACGAAGACTTCCTTGGAAAAGGGGTAAAACCAGGGACTGGAAACATGTATTTGTACCTTATGTCTTCAGGTTCTGGCACAAAAGCGAAAGAGCAGGGGACTTTTTCTAAAATTATCCCTTGCATTCGATGGGATCGTTTGTTATAATAGCAAAGAATTATCTATGTATTTGAAATGAGGTGCAACAAGTGAAGAAGGGAATCCATCCGGATTATCATCCAGTCGTTTTCCGTGATATCGGTGCTGACTACTCTTTCCTGACCCGTTCTACAGCTACTTCCAACCAGACTGTGAAATGGGAAGATGGCAATGAATACCCGCTGATCAATATTGATATCAGCAGCAAATCCCATCCGTTCTATACAGGACAGCAGCGTTTCGGAAAGGCTCGCGGCCGTATCGAAAAGTTCAACAAACGTTACGGAAAAACATCCGACTGAGAAACAGGGCGCAAGGCCCTGTTTTTTACTGCCCATTTTCACCCTGTGATATACTTTATACATATTAAAGAAGGATTTCTTACATTTCATATAAAGGAGTAATCATATGCAGACGAGTAAACTGGAGGGCATGGAAGCCCGTTATGTGACCCTGGAGGACCAGCTCAGCGACCCCTCTGTCATTGCGGACCAGAACAGATGGCGGACCCTGTCCAAGGAACATGCGGAACTGGGGGACATTGTAGCCAGGTACCGGGAATACAAGGAAGCGGACCAGGCTGTCAGGGATGCGAAGGACATTCTGGAAGACAAGTCCCAGGCGGACCTCCACGAGCTGGCCAAGGAAGACCTGAAGGAAAATGAAAAGAAAATGGAAGAGCTGGACCTGGAAATCCATAAAATGCTCATTCCCAAGGACCCCAATGATGGCAAGAATGTCATTCTTGAAATCCGTGCCGGCACTGGCGGTGAAGAGGCAGCCCTCTTTGCAGCGGACCTTCTCAAGATGTACATCAAGTTTGCAGAACGGAAAGGCTGGAAACTGGAGATTGCCAATGCCAATGAAACGGACCTGGGCGGTTTCAAGGAAGTGACATGCACCATTGAAGGAAAGAATGCCTACTCCATTCTGAAATTTGAAAGCGGCGTGCACCGGGTGCAGCGCATTCCTGAAACCGAAAGCCAGGGCAGGGTACACACCTCCGCTGTTACCGTAGCCGTGCTTCCGGAAGCGGAAGATGTGGATGTGGATATCCGGAGAGAAGACCTTCGCATCGATGTGTACCGTTCCTCCGGCGCCGGCGGACAGCATATCAATAAAACCTCCTCGGCCATTCGTATTACCCATCTGCCCACGGGCATGGTGGTGACCTGCCAGAATGAAAGAAGCCAGCGGCAGAACAAGGAAAAGGCACTGCAGATTCTGAAATCCCGTCTCTATGACCAGGCTCTCCGTGCATCTATCAGCAAGGAAGCTGCCGACAGGAAGAGCCAGGTAGGCTCCGGCGACCGGTCTGAACGTATCCGTACCTATAATTACCCCCAGGGACGTGTGACGGACCATCGGGTGAATATGAGCATTTACCAGCTGGATGATTTCATGAACGGAAATATGGACCCCATTCTGGACAGACTCATGGAAGAGGATCTGGCAAGACGGATGAAAGAAGGGGAAGCCAATGGCCGGTAGTACCATTTGGACCATTAAAAAGCTCCTTCTATGGACAACTCATTACTTTCAGGAACATCATCTGGATTCTCCCCGTCTGGATGCCGAACTCCTTCTGGCCCATGTGCTCCATAAGCAGCGGATTTACCTTTACACCGACTTCGACCTCATCGTGGAGCCCTCGGAGCTTTCCCTGTACCGGGAATATATCAAAAAGCGGGTGAGTGGTATTTCTACAGCCGCTATTATTGGAGAAAAGGAATTCATGGGTCTCACCTTCAAAGTGAATGAAGACGTGCTCATTCCCCGGCCTGATACGGAAACCTGGCTGGAAAAGGTGATCCAGTATCATAGAAATGAACAGGGCCTTACAGTGGCGGACCTGGGTACCGGCAGCGGCGCCATTCTTTTAAGTTTCCTCTATTACTGCAGGGAAGATACAGGGGTGGGCGTAGATATTTCAGAAAAGGCCCTGGCCCTGGCAGAAGAAAACGGCAGGAACCTCAAAATGGATGACCGGGTCACCTGGCGCAGGGGAGACTACCTCAACGCCTTGGAAGAAGGGGAACTCTTTGACGGCATCCTCACCAATCCGCCCTACATTCCCACAGGAGACATCAGAGGCCTTGCCGAAGAAGTGCGCCATGAACCGATGAATGCCCTGGATGGCGGGGCTGATGGACTCACCTTCTACCGGAAACTGGCGGAAGGAGCTGCAGAACATTTGAAAGATGGCGGTTTTCTGGCGGCGGAATTCGGCATCCATCAGGCTGCTGATGTGGTGAACCTTTTGAAAGAAACAGGGAAATTTGATTCCTTTGAAGTAATTACCGATTACGGCGGCATTGCAAGAGCCGTATACTGCAGGAAGAAGGCAGAACCATGACCACGGACATCGTACCGGTGAATGAAGAATATTTCAAAAAAAGAGTATTTGAACTGGGAAAAATCATCAGAGAAGGGGGCCTTGTTTCCTTTCCTACGGAAACAGTGTACGGCCTGGGTGCCAATGCCCTGGATGCAGAAGCAGCCAGGAAAACATATGCCGCCAAAGGACGGCCCTCAGACAACCCCCTCATTGTTCATGTGGCGGATAAGAAAGAAGTGTCCCGCTATGTGAAAGAAGTGACACCGCTGGAAGAAAAACTGATGGACGCCTTCTGGCCGGGACCTCTGACCATCGTATTTCCAAAGAAAGACATCATCCCCAAAGCCACCTCCGGCGGCCTTGACACCATTGCCATCCGCTGCCCGGCCAACGAGGCCACCAGAGCCCTCATCCGCGCAGCCGGTGTCCCCATCTCCGGCCCCAGCGCCAATCTTTCCACAAAACCCAGTCCGACCACGGCGCAAGACGTATACCATGACATGAAAGGCCGCATCGAAGCCATTATCGACGATGGCCCCTGCCGCATCGGCGTGGAATCCACAGTCATCGGCATCGAAAAGGGAAAAATCATCATCTACCGCCCCGGCGGCATTACCCTTGAAATGCTCTCCGCCTTTGCTCCCACCGTAGTAGACAGCGCTCTGGCCAAAGGAAATGCCCATCCCAAAGCGCCGGGCATGAAATACCGCCACTACGCACCTTCTGCCCCCCTCACCGTGTACACGGGAAACAGGGAAGAAGTGGAAAAAGAAATCCTTTCCTTCGCAGGCAGGAAAGACAAGACCTACGGCTTCTTCGTGAGCCGTGAAATCGCAGACAAACTGGACAGAAACCTTCCCGTCTTCGTCTGGGGCAGCCGTGACAGCAAAGAAAGCTTCGCCCACAACCTCTTTTCCGGCCTCCTCTATTTCAACAAACATCCGGTGGACCAGATCATAGGAGAAGGCACCGATGATAAAGGCCTGGGCCTGGCCATCATGAACCGCCTCACCAAAGCATCGGGGTACCATATCGTGGTGGAAAAGAAAGAGAAGGACTGAGACTCTGGTACTTTGTCACGCACCACTGGGGACACAAAGGGAAGCACGTAACGTCAGTCCCTTCCTCAGGCGGCGATTCTGCATAGAATTGCCAAGTCGGGCAAAGCTGGTCCGCGGTGAATGATGGTGAGTTCCATTGGTATGCTTACCCTCGTACACCCTTTTGCCACTACGTGGCATTTCCCCTCAGGGGCACTATAACCCGTGCTTACTGTAGAGCGAGGGAATGCACCCCTTTTGGTGGCTGGCGCCACCACCTTCCCCCCGGCGGGGGGACTTTATTCTTCGCTATGCGTTGAGCGGTGAAGGGGTAGACGAGGGGAAGAATGATTATGATACTCGATGTGGACGTGACCGCCGAAAGGCGGCATTATAATACTCATCGCCCAGCGGGCGATACCACAACCCTCGGCCCGAAGGGCCGTCAAACTTAAGAACCCTCCGGCCCGAAAGGGCCCATCAATCCTAAGAACCTTTTTCCGCAACCCTTCTACACAACCCGCGGCGTCAGCCGCCCCTTTTTTTATCTGCGGCGAAGCCGCCACCGCCCTCTGCCTCCTGGACCCTTTTTCCTTTACATCCCTGCCAATTCTGATGTACAATGAGTCCGTGTGGAAGTTCTATTGTTCATGGAAAGGATGAGTCCTATGAAGATTGCCATTGCCAGTGATCATGGCGGATTTGAGCTGAAAGCGTCTTTGAAGAAACATCTGGATGAAGAAAAAATCGAGTACATCGACTGCGGCACCGATTCCACAGAGTCCTGCGATTATCCGGACTTTGCGGAGAAAGCCTGCCGGCTGGTGCAGAAAGGGGAAGCCACCTATGCCTGCCTCATCTGCGGCACCGGTATCGGCATGTGTATTGCAGCCAACAAGATGAAGGGCATTCGCGCAGCCCTCTGCGGTGATACCTTCTCTGCCCATTTCACCAGAGCCCATAATGATGCCAACGTCATTACCATGGGCGCCCGGGTCATCGGACCGGGGCTGGCTGAATTTATTCTGGATGAATTTCTGAAGACCCCCTTTGAGGGCGGCCGTCATGCCAGAAGAATCGGCAAGATTGCCAAAATAGAAGAAGATGAATCCCATGTATGAAGATTTGAAGAAAGAAGCGGCGGAAGCCTTTGAAGAACTGCTGAGCCAGTCCCATTTCAGAAAGGGAAGCCTCATCGTCATCGGCGGCTCCTCCAGCGAAATCCGGGGCGGCCGTATCGGTAAGGACAGCTCCTACGAAGTGGGCACCGCCGTGGTGGAAACGCTGATGGAGATCGCGGAAAAGAATGGCCTTCGTCTGGCTTTTCAGTGCTGCGAGCATTTGAACCGTGCCCTTATTGTGGAAAGGGAGACTGCAGAGAAATATGGCTATGAAGAAGTGACCGTCGTGCCCTGGCTTCATGGCGGCGGCTCTTTTGCCACCAATGCCTACTACCATTTCAGGGATCCTGTGGCAGTGGAAGAAATCAAAGCCGATGGGGGTCTGGATATCGGTCTGACTTTGATCGGCATGCACTTGAAACGGGTGGCTGTGCCGGTCCATCTGACCCATAACAGGGTGGGCGAAGCCATCGTCACCGGTGCCCGCACAAGACCGCCCCTCATTGGCGGCGAAAGGGCCCGTTATAAAAAAGATGACAACAGAGGTGCTTTCTGATATAATTGCATAAAAGCTGTATATGACTCAAAGCTGAGGTTTGAAAAGGAGAGGCGAAAAGCGTCTTCTCCCTTTCAGACCTTTTTTATTTCATCTATGTACCACGGCCATGGGTATGGTACAATGAAACTGTTGATACCTGAACATATTCAGCTATCTATAGATTTGGGAGAGTGCCGCATAGAGGCGGCAGGTTTTGCAGGAAGGGAGTTTATTGTATGAACCATTTAAAAGATGACAAACAGGTATATGAAGCCATTCAGGAAGAACTGAACAGACAGAGAAATAAGCTGGAAATGATTGCTTCTGAAAATATTGTCAGCTACGCAGTGATGGAAGCCCAGGGAAGCGTCCTTACAAACAAGTACGCTGAAGGCTATCCGGGCAAGAGATACTACGGCGGCTGCGAATTTGTAGACAAGGTGGAACAGCTGGCCATTGACCGGGCCAAAGAACTCTTCGGCGCCGAACACGTCAATGTACAGCCCCATTCCGGCTCCCAGGCAAACTTTGCCGTATACTACGGTCTCCTGAAACCGGGAGATACCATGATGGGCATGAACCTCACCGACGGCGGCCATCTGTCCCACGGCAGCCCTGTCAATATTTCCGGCAATTACTTCAATGTCGTTCCCTACGGTGTCCGTAAAGAAGATGAACTCCTGGACTACGAAGCTATGGAAAAGACAGCCAAAGAAGTCCGCCCGAAGCTCATTATCGGCGGCACCAGTGCTTACTCCAGAATCATCGACTTTGAAAGAATGGCAGCCATTGCCCACGAAGTAGGGGCCCTCTTCATGGTGGATATGGCTCACTTCGCAGGCCTCGTAGCCGGCGGCGAATATCCAAGCCCCGTGCCCTATGCCGATATCGTAACCACCACCACCCACAAGACCCTCCGCGGCCCCAGGGGCGGCATCATCATGTGTCGTGAAAAATATGCCAAAGCCATCGACAAGGCCGTATTCCCCGGCATGCAGGGCGGCCCCCTCATGCACGTCATTGCAGCTAAGGCTGTAGCCTTCGGCGAAGATCTTACCGACGACTTCAAGCAGTACGCAAAGCAGATCAAGAAGAACGAAAAAGTCCTCTCTGACGAACTGCAGAAACAGGGCATCCGCGTCGTATCCGGCGGCACTGATACCCACGTCCTCCTGGCCGATATGAAAGCCATCGGCATTACCGGCAAAGTCGCCCAGAACGTACTGGATGAAATCGGCATCACTGCCAACAGGAACACCATCCCCTTCGAAACCCTCTCTCCCTTCGTAACCAGCGGCATCCGCCTCGGATCCCCGGCCCTCACCACCAGAGGCCTCAAGGAAGATGACTTCAAGGAAGTGGCAGACATCATCGCTACGGTTGTAAAGAACCCTGAAGACGCAGCCATCAAGGCATCCTGCGCCGACAGAGTAGCGGCCCTCTGCAAGAAATATCCGCTTTACGAAGACTTATAATCCAGCGGATTCAAAAAAGGGGCTGTGAAGAAATCATTTAGATTTTTTCACAGCCCTTTTTTCATGGGCGAAATCGGGACGCCAAGCCTTTGGACCTTTTGGAAGAAATCATGCAGATACCGCAATCATTGGCCTGGGGGAGGCACCGGGTTTCTTTGTGATGAAAAAGACAGCACAAAAACACGGATACAAATCCGTGCCAGACAGTATTGCGGGCCTCTCAGAATCAGGCGTCAACGCTGAGCATACAGGAAAGTCCTGCAGCCGCCTTGAACTTGTCGTCCGGGAATGCGGGCTCATGCTGCAAGGGATGGTATCCGTGTTTTTGATGTTATCTTGCTTTAACTTATTCTGCAGAATCCGTTTTGCTTCCCAGGCGCCTGGGGAGCCGGAGAGAGGAAGCAGGAAATCTGTATACAGGGATTCTTTATTTCCTTCTGCCAAAGCTGCATTCCGGCCGGAATATTCGCGATATACATAGCAGAAAGGAAAATGGAATCCTTCCATGGAAAGATTCCTGCTTTGTCTCTCCATACATTTATATTGCATAAGCCCCCTCTTTTTACAACCTGCCTTTGAAATTTTATGAATCACTAAGGAAAGAGTGCGCTCTGACGATATATATCAATTAGCAGAAGGGAATATGAGAATATCATTAAACTTTTCGTTTTCGCGTTCACAAAAACGCGATTTTTTCGATTTATATAGTAGAGGGATGTGAAAGACCTGCAGAATGGAAAGAAGTCATCCATAAATTCCCAAGATGGCCATAGGGGATGCAAGTATGGAAGGAAGGCGTCCATGGGTTAACCTCTTTTACCCCCCTCCCTGATCAGGTAAAAAGAAAACGCAGAGAAATCCGTAACTTCCTCATCTATCACGGCAGAAATGACGGGAGACTCATGCCTGGCTCGCGCCGTCGTGTCATAACACAGCAGCGGCCGTAGACCATGCAGACACCGAACTCATTGGGCATAGGGGATGGGAGGGCACCGGGTTTCTTTGTGGTGAAAAGGGGCTGTGAAAAAAATGATTTACATTTTTCACAGCCCTCCTTTTGTATACATAAATTTCCATGGAAATTGGCTAAATGACAGTCTGCTTCCTGCCTCTACGTCATTTCGAGCGATGCTGCATGTGGTTATGAATGATAATGCCTTTCGTTCTATTGAGGCTCTGAACTCCGAAATCTCCCGCCGCAATGAGGTTTATACTATCGTGGAATGAGATTTCTCCACTCCGCTTCCGACCGTCGAAATGACAGTGAGGTGGAGTGGCAACGGTGTCATTTCTGTATTTTTTCACAGCCCCTTTTTGTTTTTATGAAGGCTCTAACACTACGGCACGTGCCGAACTGTCATTTCGAGTGCAGCCGGTCAGCCGCCAATAGGAAAGCCTCTTATTGGGCAGGCTATAGGCCAACTTCGGCTGACTTGGAGGTCCTATGCAGGATCTCCACAGAGCCCCGAAATCTCCTACCGCTATGCTCCCCGCTCTATTGGCCTCATATCATAGAACGTAACGCAGGCTCCTTCCTTTGGAAGGAGTTGGGCGGAGCCTTGAGTATAGGTCCAAGAAATTTTCTGAATTTTTTTCTTCCAGGGGGTAAAAAAATCGAACCTCAAACGATATTAATAATAGAGGGATGAAAAGACCTCATGAGATGATGAATCCCATTTCCTAAATGCCTTTTTCCACATCCGCGGTAGAGAAGAGGGCAGGGGAGAGGGGAGACATCAGGGAATTCCACTTTTCATCCTTCCGCTTCTGAAAGCCCGGGAAAACAGAAGAAAGCAGAAAAACAAAAGACAGAAAAGCAATAAGGAAGAGCGATCGCAGGACTTTCCTCTCTCTGATGTGCGTATCCTGCATAGGATACGCAAGTCGGGAAAAGTTGGCCCTTAGTCTGCACATAAAAGGGCTTTCCTTTTAATTTCCCGACCGTCCAAGTATCGAGCAGCACCCATGCGAATGGGAGGGCCAAGGCGCAGACGCCTGATTCATTGGTTGAACTTACCTGGATACTCCCCCTGATAGGCTTTTCTGCTTTTTGCGTGGCTGGATTCGAGACATCATCACTTTGAAACGTTTTATAACCATAGAATTCTCACTTGCGGGAGCGGATTTCTTCTATTCGCTCCCTTTTTTCATTGCCTGTTATGGATAAAAAATTCCTGAGAAAATTATGGGATTTCGTGGGGCTGGTTTATAGAATAATACGATTCGTTTTTTACCAATAATACTGCACAGCTGTTTAATCACAAAATAGATGACGTAAATACAGAAAAATATCAAGAACAAAGGAAAGAATATGAGGTATTTATATAGTTAATTTGAAATATATGATGAAATGATATAGATGATGTACTGAAATAACGGAATTTTACCATATTCATGTATTATCAGATTTTTGTTTATATTCCTGTATGCAATTTGACCTTCCTGTAACATTACGTCCTATTCTAAGAAAAAATGAATCTAATCTTGGCTTCAGGCTCTATGTGTTTCTTGAAATTTTCAGAATGCATTTGATTTATCTTCAATGGAGGAAATCATGAAAAAGAGGACGTATCTAGCCATCATCGCATTGCTTTCTCTAATGTACGGACAGGCCATGGTTTTTGCCGCAAATAATACGACTGGCAGCGCTGGTATTGTTATCAAGGGCGATAATAACACCGTTTCCAGTTCAAATTCCATCACCCTTGGCAATGAAATCAGTTCTCTTGGTGGGGCGAATGTTGCCATTGGATACAAGAGCAAGGCAGGAAATCAGGAACATCCGCTGGGCCCGAACCAAGCGAACGGTGCAACGGCAGTTGGCACCGGGGCCCAGGCAACTAACTACAGGGCAACGGCCCTTGGCGATTATACAGTTGCTTCCGGGAAAGATTCTCTTGGATTGGGAACTACTGCCAAGGCGACTGGTGAACGTTCTTTAGCAGCAGGGCTTTCATCACAGGCATCCGGAGTGAATGCTATAGCCATTGGGGATGGAGCGAAATCTACTAGTAATGACACTGTGGCCATTGGTGAAAAAGCCGATGCGTCGGACAGCCAGGCCATTGCCATTGGCAGCGCTTCTTCCGCTTCCGGAAAATACAGCGTGGCCATTGGGCTGAATGCAAAAGTACGCAAGAATGATAATTGGTCTGTTGCCCTGGGAAACAGTTCGGAAACTGCAGAAGCTGTTTCAACTGCAAGTATGACAGTAGGAGGAAAAACGTATCGAACCGCCGGTGGAGTGGCAAAGGGTACGGTAAGTATAGGAAATAACAACATCAAGCGCACGATTACAAATGTTGCAGCAGGCCGTGTGCTTGATACTTCCACCGATGCAGTGAACGGCAGTCAGCTGTATGCAACGAATCAGAGCGTTGCCTCGAATACTGAAAACATTGCCTTGAATGCTAAAAATATTGCGAAAGGAATGAATTTTGCGGCAGATACAGGAAACCCCTATAATGCACAGCTGGGCGATACCATTTCCATCAAAGGTGACGGGAAAAACCTGTCCACTTCTATGGATAAAGGAACGATTACCGTACATATGTCAGATACGCCCGTGTTTAAGACAGTGACAGCAGATACGGTTGCCGGAAAAACCATAAAAGCCGGTGATACCGTTACCATCAGCAAAGAGGGAGCTGATTTTGGCGGGACAAAGATTACCCATTTAAAGAAAGGCGAAATTTCTCCCACATCCACCGATGCAGTGAATGGAAGTCAGCTGTATGGCACAGAAGTCCGTATCAATCAGCTGGGCGATCGCATCAACAAGGTGGGCGCCGGCGCCGCCGCTCTGGCTGCCCTTCATCCGCTTGACTTCGACCCGGAAGATAAATGGAACTTCGCCGTGGGCTATGGCAATTACCGCAATGCCAACAGCACAGCCGTCGGTGCATTCTACCGTCCGAATGATGACACTATGCTCAGCGTCGCAACTAACTTCGGCAATGGCGAGAACATGATTAATGCCGGCGTCAGCTTCAAACTCGGCGGGTCGGGCAAGTCCCCAGCCCGCCTGGCCTCCCTGCAGGAAATCAAAGAACTGCGAGAAGTCGTCGCCCGTCAGGACGACCAGCTCAAAAAGCAGGACAAAGAAATCAGGGAACTCAAAACCCTGGTCCATCAGCTCCTTGCCGCACAGGGAAATAAGACAGCTGATTGATAACCTATCCATCAGCAGATTAACTTAGCTGCAATTTGTATCGTTCTTACAAGGCTGCTGAGGTGGGGCCTTTCTGGAGACGCCATGCGGACGTGAGGATGGTGGGGCGACTTAAAAAATAATGGGCGCCCTCTTATGATAAACCCTGGAAGCCGCCCTTGCGGGCGAGGGGAAAGCCACTGGAGGCGGCTAATCCATCGCAATGATTAGCGGGACTTAATCAGAAAAAGGTAAATCCCGTAACGTAGGCTCCTTCCCCAGGTGGCAATCCTGCATAGGATTATCAAGTCGGGCGAAGTAAGGCGCCTGGCCTGCCCATAAGGGCGCTTTCCTTTTGTCGCCCGACCGTCAGCAGCTGGGCGAAGCCCTGAGGATAGGTCCGAATAAATAGCAGGTACATAAAGATTCACATTATGGGGGCCTTGGCTTTTCAAAGAAAGGCCTGCTATTTTCCATCGCCTTCGTGCCTTTAAAACATCTTATCTCCATAGCATTCCCACATAAGGAAGCGGAATTCCTCTATCCACTTCCATTTTTTTGCTCATATATGAAATAAAAACTATGTAAAAAACCTTATGACACTTTGAAATTATGATTCATGAAATAATACGTTTTGCTATTTAACCATATTAATACAGGAATGTTTAAACATAAAATCAACGGCACATATATGGAAAAAAGCAGCAGAAGTGACGAAAAGTCATAATCTATTTCTATAGAATAACTGAGGAAACATGAGAAAGTGGCATAAACAATACACTGGAATGACGGAAATCAGCTATAATTATGAATCCGCTCTCTCTTATTCTTATTTCCATATGTAAATTTCTTATTTCCATATGTAAATTGACCTTCCTCTTACATCATGCCCTATTCTTAAAAATACAAATCTAATTTTTGCTTTTGGTTCTATGCATCTCTTAGTATTCTCGGATTACATAGATTTACGGTCCGTTGTAATAGAGCGTTTTTGGAGGGAGAATTGAAATGAATCGAATCTACAAAGTCATTTACAGCAAAGCACGGCAGTGCGCCATGGTCGTGTCTGAGCTTGCAAAAAGCAGCCATAAAAAAAGCCAGAAAGAAGCCGGCCACGCCAGTACACCGGCCCTGGCCCGCATCATCGCCACAGTCCTCGCCGCTGGTGCTTTGACCTGGGGAATCGCGCCGGGAGTCAGCTGGGCGGCACCGGGTAATGACCAGAGTGCTGTTGTTTTTGATGACAAGGGTTCTTTGATGAGCACTGATGCGACAATTGATCATAATCATGAAGACGGTTTTGGAATCACAAATGTATCTAAAGGGATGGCTTTGGGGCATAATGCTTATGTTTTTAACCAAGGTGGCAGAAAGGCCAATGCAATGTTATTCGGTAGTCCTACTTATACCAGCGGTATTGCCATTGGTGAAAATGCATATGCTTTGGAAGATTCTATTGATTTAGGCAATAAAATCTATAAAGGTGCAATGGGTGATGTATTAGATCTTTCTAAATACGATGCGCAGACATCTTCGGGAACTGGTCGATTATTAATTGGCAACAACTCGTATAGCTCTGGTACACTTTCTACGTTAATTGGCAATCATTCTATTATGACTACGAATTACTTAAATGGTAGTGGGAACGCAATGCAGAATGCGGGGGCTGTTTCTATTGGTGCTTTAAACAGTATCGAATCTTATAGCTCGGAAAGCAGTATGTCTGGGGTTGCTAATAGTATTATCGGTTTAGCAAATAAAACTACTAATGCAAATGGTGCTTTGATTTTAGGTGCTGGTAACGAAATCAAGAATTCAATCACAGATATTACGGTGAGTGGATCAGCAAGTACAGATGTAGCAACTGCATCTCAAGATATTCGCGATAGTATGGCCGATGGATATGCTGGCGGTGCTACTTTGATTATTGGCGGCGGTAATAAAACGGATTATACACAAAGCAGCCAGATTATTGGTGTAGGCAGCAGCATTACCGGGACGAAGGAAAATCCTGCACAGTTCAATATGCTCAATGGTGTTCAGAGCCATATCAGTAATTCCTCTAGTGTTTATGCGATTGGCTACCAGAATACCATTGGAAATTCAAACAAATCCATTGTGGTTGGTGATTACCACAAGCTGGATGGTGGCAATAATAACGTCATCATCGGTTCGATGGATTCTGTGAAAAAAACAGAAAAAATTGAAAAGCATTTTTGGGGATACACTTGGACAGAAGAAGTAACAACTGAAACACCAGTAGAACACGCAGCTGATCTTGCCGATGCCGTCATGATTGGCCATAATGCGGATGTACTGAAAAATGGCGGCGTAGCTCTGGGCAGTGGTTCTATAGCCGATACCAAAGCCGAAGTATTTGGCTGGGACCCTAAAACGAAAATTGCAAGTACTAT
Source organism: Dialister succinatiphilus YIT 11850 (assembly GCF_000242435.1). Classification (GTDB taxonomy): domain Bacteria; phylum Bacillota; class Negativicutes; order Veillonellales; family Dialisteraceae; genus Dialister; species Dialister succinatiphilus. The sequence goes on from NZ_JH591187.1 coordinate 581,918, forward strand.
TGATAAGAAAGATTGGAAATCTTCCTGGGCGGCTGTGTCTGTCGGTGATAGCACTCACACCCGCCAGATTACCAATCTGGCTGCCGGGTTGAATGATACCGATGCGGTGAACGTGGCCCAGCTGAAAGCAGCTATGGAGAATGCGGCACCGAAAATTGACTTCGTCGCCGGTGATGGTATCCAGATTGAAAAGGATTCCACTGGCACCAAGTACACTATCAAGGCCAACATTACAGGCGGCAAGACGGATACAGATACAACTAAGGTGATAACAAAAGAAGAAGGAAGCAGCTCCGGCACCGGTTCTTCCGTCACTTCCGGCAGTGGAAAAGCGCTGGAAATCACGACGGAAACAAATCCTATTTCCTTTGCTGCCGATGAGGGAACTGCTGCAAAAGTCAAACCTTCTGAAACATTGGGAATCCTTGGCGATGAGACCAATATTTCCACAAAGGTGGATGGTTCCAGTATTACTGTAAGCCTCAAGAAGGATATTACCGTAGACAGTGTGAAAGCGGGGAACACTACGGTAAACAATGAAGGTGTTACCATTGCCGGCGGGCCGTCCATGACTGTTAATGGCATCAATGCAGGCGGAAAGAAAATTACCAACGTAGCAGATGGTACTGACGCTTCTGATGCGGTGAACTATGGGCAGCTGCAGAATGTAGAAAATCAGGTGACTTCCAATACCCAGAATATCAACTACCTGAACGGCAGAGTAGGGGAACTGGGCGATCGCATCAACAAGGTGGGCGCCGGCGCCGCCGCTCTGGCTGCCCTGCATCCGTTGGATTATGATCCGGAGGATAAATGGGACTTCGCTGCCGGCGTAGGCAATTACCGTAATGCCACCGCTGCTGCTGTGGGACTCTTCTATCGTCCTAACGAAAGGACCATGTTTAACCTGGGATGGACCATGGGTGATAACCGTAACATGGTAAATGGTGGGTTCTCTTTGAAATTTGGAAAGAGCAATAAGTATATCAAGTATTCTAAAGCGGAAATGGCATCTGTCATTGACAAGCAGAGCAGGGAAATTGCCGAGTTGAAGGCCAGGGATGTGCAGAATGCAAAGGATAAAGCTGAAATGAAAGCGGACAATGCAGAAATGAAAGCAGAAATCGAAGCACTCAAAAAACAAGTGGAGGCTCTGGCTGCAAAGAAGTAATCTGACATCCAAAAAATAACGAAAAAATAGCAGATGGTATGCTCCTTTCGGAGCAGGCAGGTGAAACAAAAAATCTGTCTGCTCGGAAGGGAGTATACCGTCTTTTTTATGGCTATAGAAGAAATGAAAAGGAGAAATTTTACATTCATTCAATCAATCGAATCATGAAATAATACGTTTTGTTATTAAGCCTTTTGTTATACACGAATGTTTATTCATTAAATAGGTGAAGTTTATCAAGGGAGGGATTTAAAATCTGAAAAGGCTTATGAGCTGATAGTATGAATTGTTGGTGCAATATGAGGTAATAGTATAGATGATATATTGTATCAACAATAATTTGACGTAAATTTACCGTATTTATTAGTTTAGGATTCTTATTCATATTTTGATAGTCAATTTGACCTTACTGTGACAGCAGGCCCTATTCTAAGGAAAATGAATCTAATCTACACATTAGATTCGAAGTCTTTTTAGAATACAGGAGGCAGGGTCACATGAACAAAATCTATAAGGTCATGTACAGTAAAGTGAAGCAATGCTGTGTTGTTGTTTCCGAAATCGCCAAGAGTCATAGTCATAACGGGGAGAGCAGCGGTGTGAAGAAGCATGCTGCTTTGACGGCTGCTGTATTGATTGCACTGGGAAGTCTTTCCTTTACAACTGCATTTGTGCCTATGACGGCAGAAGCTGCTGTTAAAACCAGGACAGACGGTTCTAACTTTGTTGGCGTAGAGCGTACTGATGATGGGCTTGATGAAGGCAAATTTGAGAATTCTGGTGGTAAAGGAGCGAATGGTGCAGACTCCATTACGATTGGCCTGAAAGCTCAAGCTGGAGCAGGAACGATAACAATCGGTGATCGAAGGGCAAGTGCTTCTATGGGAAGTGTCTATGTAGGCCAGGGCGATATTGCTAACCCGAAAGTTGATACCGGTGGTTGGGCCACATCGATTGGGTATAACTCCGATGCTACTGGATATGGCTCTATTGCTTTAGGCTCCAATGCAGTAGCTAAAAATTCTTATGCAAAAGATTCGAAAGGCGAAAGCCTGGTCTACCAGCAGACTGTTGTCGAAAATGGAAAACAAAAAGTACGCTTGGTTACAAAGCCAGATATCCAGCGCGCATCCGTCGCCATTGGTTATGGTGCCAGCGCCGATAATGGCAATATCGCCATTGGTTCTTATTCCGATGCTTCTACGGACCTTCGTACGGTCGAAGATGATTCCGCAAAAGCATATTTGACAGGAAACACAGCTGATTCCTATGTATCTGTCGGTAAAACAGGTGCCCTGCGGCGCATTTCCAACGTCGCCGACGGTGCCAGCGTCTCTGATGTTGCTACGGTTGGTCAGTTGCAGGCTTTGTCTAAGGAACTCGGTGGGTACAAGCCAGGTTTCGGCATCCAAATTGATCCTGATAGCACAGACAAGACAAAGAATACCATCAGCCTGAACCGCAACCTGGGCAGGGATGCAGATAATAAAGATAAAGCCGTTCTTAAAGCTGATGAAAACAAGAGTGCTTTGGTTATTGGTGGTCGTGTTAATCCCGGCGATGCCACAGGTGGACAAACGGCTGAAAAGGATTATGGTGCTTTAGGCCAGGATTCTGTCACGGTTGGTGGTGCAGATAATACCGTTAGAGAAAATGGTGATGCAGCTGTCGTTGTCGGTGGGGTATCCAATACAGCATCTGCACAGTACTCTACGGTGATAGGTGGTTCCGCAAACGATGCTCTGGGCAATCAGTCCTCTGTATTTGGCGGTCATGATAACGATGCTCATGGTACGTATTCAACAGCAAGTGGTGGCAGTATGAATAGAGCCTATGGCGCAGCTGCTTCTGTTTTCGGCGGTGGGGTGAATAGTGCCCTTGGAGATTCCTCTGTAGCTGTTGGCGGCTTGCAGAGCACAGTAAATGGAACTTTTGCCGTCGGTATTGCTGGTGGCTCTACAAATGCTGATTATGCACTGGCAGCAGGTAATGGTGCAAATGTAACTGTGGAAAATGGTACGGCCATCGGCTATCAGGCTACAACTGATGAAGCAGGCACAATTGCATTTGGTCATGATGCTGGAGATGCATATTATTCGTCTACGACTTGGCCACAAAAAGCGACGAAACAAAATGGAAAATATTATGATGCTAACAATAAGGAAATCAGTAAAGCTAGATACGATGCTTTGAAAAATTCTGATGGTACATGGAATGATTACAGCAAGACCCCGACAGTTGTAGAAAAAACGTATGATAAAGCTGCTTACAACCGCCTCGTCAAAGTCGCCGATGGTATTGATGACCACGACGTCGTTGTCATGGAACAGTTGAAACAGTACGCTGAAAAAGATGCATCAAATCTTGGCAACAACATCGAGGTCTATAAGACAGATAAAAATGGCAACGTGCAGCTTGATGAAAATAAAAAGCCTGTCAAGGATGAAGCCGCCACGACAACGGCTCAGCAGAAGAGCAAAGATGACTGGGGCAAGGCTCTTGGTGCAGAACCGTTTACTACAGGTACAGATACTACTGTCACAAATGCTTCTACTTCCGACCAGCTGGTAACGGGCAAGACGCTGTACAACTATGATGCGCCGGTTGCAGAAACTGGCAAGAAATTGAATTATGTGTCGGCAAACAATACGACTGGCCAGAACCTGAGTGCTCTCGATGCACAGGTCAAATCCAATGCTGACACGCTGAATGATAAGACTCATAACATCAAGTACTATTCGGTATCTGATAATGCACCTATGCTTGGATTTGACAGCTATAGCAATGCAGGTAATGACGGTGCTAAAGGCAAGGGCAGCCTGGCCGCAGGTTTTGTTACGCATGCAGACGGCATCGCTTCGACCGTTGTCGGCTCGTACTCTGGCGTCATGAATACGGGCACTGCTTTGGGACCTTGGGGACTTGATTATCGTGGGGCTACTGCTGTTTCTTTGGGTACTGTCAACGTTAACAACAATACAGATACAAGCAAGCTTTACAGCGGTGTAGCTAACAGCATTGTCGGCCAGGCAAATATGACGACTGACTCCAATGCAGCTATTATCGTCGGTGCAGGCAACACCGTTACGAATTCCTACCGTCCCATTGATACGGATAAAGCTTTGGCTATCTTAGGAAGTGTATCCGATTCGACCGATCCGACAAAACTCAGTAAGGCTATGCAGGATGCCGTCAAGGAAAGCGGCGGACAGGTCATGGTCATGGGCGGCGGCAATAACGTCGAAAGTGCCTATATGAGCCAGGTTGTCGGTGTCGGAAATACCGTCAAAGGTAATCAGGTGAAGAACGATAAGGGCGAATGGGTTACTGATACTTCCACTGATACTTCCACTGATACTTCCAATACTGCCATTCAGGATTATGATCCTAAAAAGTCTTCGCAGTACAACTACGTCGATGGCTTCAACAATGAGGTCATTAACGGCAAGCATGATTATGTCATCGGTGCCAACAATAAACTTTCCGGCGACAGCTATGATGACAAAGAGGCCAAAAAGTATTCTAATGAGTCCAATATTGTCTTTGGCGACAACCATACTCTGACAAATACGAAAAACGCCGTTATTATTGGCTCGTCTGATACTCAAATGCTCTTGGACAAAGGTGATAACGCAACTGCCATTGGCCATAATGCCAGCGCACAGAGAGATGCATTGGCTGTAGGCGTTAATACCGAGGCTCGTGGCAATGCAGTAGCATTAGGTACGAGTACAACAGCGCATAATAACAGTATTGCTATTGGTACAAAGGCTACAGCCGTTTCCAGTCAGAACTTAGCTATTGGTTGGGAAGCGCATATTGGTAATATCCAAAAAGACGATGAAAAGATTAAGAACGCCGTAGCTTTAGGTTCCGATAGCCAGGTAAAAGTTAAAGATCTTCTGGAAAGCGATAATGACCGTGGTGTCCTTTCCATCGGTGATGATAATAAGGAACGCCGTATCATCCATGTCAGAGCCGGTGTCAATGATACAGACGCAGTCAACGTAAGCCAGCTGGAATCTGTTCAGTCCGATTTGACAGTCAAGGGACTGAAATTCGCAGCTAACTCTGGCGATAAATACACGGCTGAGTTGGGCAGCACGGTGACGATTCAGGGCACTAAGAAGACAGAGGGCCATGAATACACGGCTGATAACCTGACCACGGAGATCGATGAAAAAGGCAACATCACAATCCTCATGGACAAGGATATGTCCGTGGAAAAGCTGGCTGTAAACGGCAAGAATGGCAAAGATGGTGCTCCCGGTACTCCCGGCAGCATCGGCATCAGTGGCCAGGACGGCCAGTCCAGTGTTGGTATTGACGGCAAAGACGGTATCTCCATCAAAGGCAGAGATGGCAAAGATGGTGTGACCATGAAAGCTGTCGATGGTGAAAATGGTACAGAAGGCCATATCGGCCTGACAGGCCCTGCTGGCACCAATGGCATAAATGGTGCAGATGGAAAGCCGGGAACTTCCATTGATATCACCGTCAAGAATGGTTATGATGGAAAAGCTGGAACAGATGGCAAGGATGGTGTCAAAGGTGAAAAAGGCGTCGATGGTACAAGCCTGACACGTATCGTCTACAAAGATGGTGCTGGCGAACATCAGGTAGCTACTATGGAAGACGGCTTGAAATTTGCCGGCGACGATGGCCAGACCAGTGCTGATAAAGTCATTGCCAAGAAACTGAATAACACTGTCGATATCATCGGTGGCGCCGACAGCACGAAACTGACCGCCAACAACATCGGCGTGAACAATGTGGATGGCAAGCTGAAAATCCAGCTGGCCAAGAATCTTGCAGGCATTACATCCATTGCCAACCAGACAACAACTGGCAAAGGTGATGCCCAGACTACTACTGGTGCAAAGATTGACCTGAAGGACGATGGCAGTATCAGTGTCAATAGCGGTAAGATTACTGATGTTAAGAGCGGCCTTACTGCAACTGACGGAACCTATGCAGATACAGATAAGAACAATGCCGCCAACATTGGTGACGTCCACAGCATGATTGAAAAAGAAGCTGGCAATACGGATGACAAGCTGGCGCTGAAGGCAAATGTGGCTGCTGACAATATCGGTACCCATATCACTGATACAACAGCACAGAAGACAAATCTGGATAATTGGGGCGAAGCCATTGGTACGGGCAAGATTGCTGATCCGGACGCCTCGGATAAAGAAACGAACGGCAGCAAGCAGCTGGTCACCGGCGGCACGGTGTACAATGAAGTACGGCCGTCCAAAGATGGGAAATATGTGAAGATTGCCCAGACCACCGGCGCAAACCTGATTGCACTGGATGATCAGGTGAAGCAGAACGCTCAGAATATTTCCGATAACACCTATGCCCAGGGCGACGGCATCCTCATGGATAAGACGAAGAAGACCATTTCCGTCAACAAAGGTGACGGACTGAAATTCACCGAGGACCATAAGCTGGCCGTCTATACCGGCAATGGCCTGAAAATCGACAATGGGGCTGTAGCCATCAAGACTTCTGACAGCAACCTGAAGGTGGACTCCAACGGCATCGGCCTGAGCGACAAGATTACCATTGGTTCGGACAAGACCAAACAGGTCACCATTGACGGGACGAAAGGTGAAATTTCCGGCCTGACCAACACGACCTGGGATTCGAAAGCCGATTACTCCCAATCCACGAAGGCCGCAACCGAAAGCCAGGTGGACGCGGCTGTGAAGGATGCTGTCAAGCAGGCCGGGGAGAACGATATCCATGTAGCAGCTGGTTCCTATGCAGTAAATGATCAGAATCAGGTTTCCATGAATCTTGTTGATAAGAATAACGATACAAAAGGTACCGTTATCATTACCGACGTAGCCAAGTCCAGCGAAATGGGCGATGTTTCCAAGCTGGCTGACGGTGTGAAGAACGCTGGTGGCAAAACGACTACGGTGGTGGATGCCATCAACAACGTGAATACCAGTATGAATACCAAGATTGGCGACCAGAACTACAGCAATACCAGCGGCACCAACAAATATGTGAGCGATGGTGACAGCATCACCAGTGCCATCGGCAAGCTGGATGGCGCGGTGCAACAGGCAACCACGGCGGCCGGTCAGCATTCCACCGTTTCTGCAGGTAGCAACATCACGGTAACGCCGGCGAAACAGACGGATGGGCATACTGATTACCAGGTGGCCCTGAACAAAGATATTATCGTAGACAGCGTGACTGCTACGACTGCGACTACGGATACCCTGACTGTGAACAACAGCGCCACCATCGGCGGTGTGACCATTGCCAATAAGACCATCAGCGGTCTGGACGATACCAAGATAGAAAAAGATTCCCCGAATGCTACCAATGCGGTGAATGAACGTACGATTTATAACGAACTTCGTCCGACGTCCGATGGCTCGTACATCAAGCAGACCAACACCACGGCCCAGAACCTGACGTCCCTCGATACCCAGGTCAGGGCAACCCACGACCTCATCAACAGCGACGGCAAGACCATCAAGATTGGCGGTTCCGACGCTGCGACGAAGATTGATGTCAATGGCAAGGATGGCAAGGGCCGCGTGATCACGGGTGTTGTCAGCGATGCTAACGACCCCACCAGCGCTGCTAATGTTGGCTATGTGAACGGCGTCACCGCTGCCAATACCCAGCAGATTTACCGGGATATGAACAATGCTTACGGCAGGCTCAACAATAATATCAATAAGGCTGCAGCTGGAAGCAACGCTTTGGCCGCTCTCCATCCGCTGGACTATGATCCCGACGACAAGGCCGACTTTGCTGTAGGCTATGGCCATTACCGCAATGCCAATGCCGCCGCTGTAGGTGCCTTCTATCATCCTAATGAAAATACTATGGTGAACGTAGGCGTTTCCATGGGTAACGGAGATCCCGGCTTCAATGCAGGCGTTTCCTTCAAGGTAGGACGCGGCGGCGCAGGACGCGAGGCCATGTCCAAGACAGAAATGGCAAAAGTCATCAACAGTCAGTCTAAGGAAATCGATGCCCTGAAGAAGGACAATGCAGACAAGGATAAACGTATCGATGCTCTTGAGCAGAAAATGGCGGAAATCCTGGCTAAGCTGGATAAAAACGGAAAATAGAGCAATCGATGGAAAAGGATGTGATGCCTATGAAAAATGCTGATGCTGTTTGGCCAGAGCGGCTGAAATTCCTTCGAAAATCCAATAATCTGTCACAGACCGATGTGGCCGGTGTGCTTCACTGCAGCCAGGCTGCCTATGGTATGTATGAGCTGGGCAAGAGAAAAATATCGGCAGATAAGCTGCTGATACTGGCACAGTATTACCATGTGTCCGTTGATTATCTGGTAGGACTTCGGGACGAAGTGTGATTAAAAAAAGCAGTGCAGATTCATGATCTGCACTGCTTTTTTATTATGGTTGAAGGATTTAGTGCATATGGTAGAAACATCATTATTTTCTGAATTTGTCGAAAAATCATTCTACTAATAAAGTAAATATCTTGTTAAAAACAGAAAGAATTAATCTTTTAATCCAAATCGTTTATTGACCTTTATGCTAATGATGGTTTATGATAAATATAATAAGTAAGTAAAGTATGGGAGGTTTATAAATGCTTTATCAAAATCCGGAAATGGGTCCCATAGCTCCTGTGTACGTTTCCAGTGGACAATTAGAGGAAATGTACCCCGGGGGGGAAAAAAAAACTGTCAGAAAACATTTTGATTTATCTGGAGAATTCTGTTTCAAAATGAGTCATATCTCCATGGTTTTATGGAAATATATGTACGCTCTGCATCCTTTGAAAATAGGTTTCCAGCAGGAAGGCGGGGTATTCATTTCTTTTAGAAGGATTGCAATGAGCTGACAAGACCAGCTTTGAGGTGTTTATGACAGCATTGCTGCTTGGAGGGAATCTTGAAAAATAACAGACTGTTAATCGGGCAGATGGCCAAACTGAATCACACTACTCTTGCTACACTTCGTCATTATGACAAAGTGGGTATCCTTTCTCCTGTTTATGTAAATCCGGAAACGGGATATCGCTATTATGATGTTCAGCAGTGTCTGGTATTTCATATGATACAGCATCATAAAGCACTCAATATGAGCTTGAAAGAGATAAAAGAAATATTGAGACGGAATGACTATGATTTTCTCGAACAGATATACAAAAAGAAGCTAGATGAGGTGAATCAGGCGCTGGCTGAATTTGAATTTCGGAAAGAGGAGCTGGAGCGGATGATGAAAGGGGCTGACCATTTCTGCCATCGCCCGCCCAATGGATTCATTCAGATGGGCTTTATTACAGCCGAATATGTATATGAAAAAAAGGCAGTTAGAAATTATGTGCTTGAAGATATAGGCAGTGTGATTTATGATGCATCCTCCATTGAAGGACAGTTGATTAAGAGTGGATTTACAGAGGGATATCTGAATTTTCCATTTGTCACACTGAGTCTTGATGATATCAAACATCAGCGGTACCGGACAGAAAAACTGGGAATCATTGTACAGGGAAAAAATAGAAAAATCGCTGGAGTAAAACAGCTGCCCAGCAGTACAAGCGTTTTTGTTTACTTCGAAGACTTCAGCAAGCTTTGCATATATACGGAACAGATTATCGCTTTCTGCCATGCCCATAATTATACCCCTGCCGGCGATATGATATGCCGTCTTATGGGAGTCCTGCACCTGGATGATTTCAAGAAGACTACAGAAGTTTTCCGCCTGTCCATACCGGTGGAGGCCGGAAATATCATTCAAGTCTGAGGGACGTTAATGGCAGGAGGAAGGATAGAGGCAAAGGTCCTTCCTGCATGAGGGTTTCTAAAGGAAATCACTGAAAAGGACTGTGAAAAAATGGAAATCATTTCTTCGCAGTCTTTTTTACATGAAAATTTTCTGATGGCAAGATGCCTGCCATGCATCATCTTGAGCAGGGAAATAGGAAGAAAGGGGCATTCCGTGGACTCACGGTTTTTTCATCAGCAGGTCCCGGGGATTTTATAGGAAAAACTGGCGGAAAGAGGAGTGATGTTGTACAATGAAACATGCGCAGAGGGATTTTACATTTTCAGATAGATGAAGGAGAGTTTATGCACGAAGTTTTAGATTGGGTCTATTCTATTGTGGTGGCCCTGTTTCTGGCCATGCTGATTCACATTTTTTTGTTTGTACCCACCAAGGTGTCCGGTGAATCCATGTATCCTACCCTCACCAACGGGGAATATCTCATTGTTTCGAAAATCAGTCATGTCCTTAGAGAAATGCCGAATTACGGAGATATCGTCATTATCGACAGCCGGACCCACAGGGAGCGTTCCTGGATGGATGATCTGGATGAACCGATGAAGAATTATATTGCCATTTTCGACAAATCTTCCCAGGGTCATAATGTATGGGTTAAACGGGTCATCGGCAAAGGCGGCGATAAGCTGGAGTTCAAGAACGGCCATGTCTATCGCAATGGCAGCGAGCTGGATGAGCCTTATATCAATGAACCTATGGAATTTTCCATGGATGGCTCCTATACGGTTCCCGAGGGCATGGTGTTTGTGATGGGGGACAACCGCAACCACAGCTCCGACAGCCGGTTTATCGGCCCTGTGCCGGTGGACCATGTGCTGGGCAAAGTGGTATTTCAATTCTGATCAAAAGCTTCCTGAGAAATCGGGAAGCTTTTTTTGCGCGCTCACAGGACCCATAATGCCACTCCAACCCTGGGGCCGAAGGCCCATCCATCTTAAAAACCTTCCCTTTGAACCCTATGGACCCTCATTTTCTTATTTTCCAAATAGAAATGTAAAATTTCTCTTGACAAATCTCTCTTCATTGTGTATCCTATTATTTGTAACCGATGTCGGGACGTAGCTCAGTTTGGTAGAGCGCTACCTTGGGGTGGTAGAGGTCGCATGTTCGAATCATGTCGTTCCGACCACTTTTTTTATTTCAACATATTCATAAATTTCTATTTATTGCGTAAAGTGAGGTCTTTTCTTTGAACAGAGTCAAATCGGTGATGCTGCTGACACTGCTCAGCGTGATTCTCATGGCAATCGGCGGTGTCGTGGGCGGCAGGAGTGGTGCTTTCACCATGCTTCTTATTTCATTCGCCATGAATTTCTATACTTACTGGAATTGCGATAAAATGGCGCTTCGCGCCTATAATGCCCAGCCTTTGTCGGAGTCCGATGTGCCGGAGCTGTACCAGCTGGTGCGGGAGCTGACGGAGAAGGCCCATATGCCCATGCCCAGGCTCTATGTGATTCCTACGGATGTGCCCAATGCTTTTGCTACGGGCCGGAATGAAAATCATGCGGCTGTAGCTGTGACAGAAGGGATTCTTTCCATGCTGGACCGGGATGAGCTGGCAGGAGTTTTAAGTCATGAGTTGTCACATATCCGTCATCGTGATACACTGATAATGACGCTGGCTGCATCTATTGCTACAGCCATCAGCTACATTGCCAATATTGCCCAGTGGGCTGCCATTTTCGGCGGCGGCCGGGACGAGGAGGGGAGAAGTGCAAACCCCATCGCTCTTCTGGTGACCATCGTGGTGGCTCCGCTGGCGGCGACTCTGATCCAGCTAGCTTTGTCAAGGTCCCGGGAATTCATGGCTGACGCTTCGGGCGCTGAGATTTCCGGTAAACCTCTGGCGCTGGCCAATGCGCTTCTGAAGCTGGATGCCTATGCCCATCATAAGGTAATGGCTGATGCAAAACCGGCTACCAGCGGGCTTTTCATTATTAACCCGCTGGCCGGTGTCGGCGGAATGGCAAATCTGTTTTCAACGCATCCTTCTACGGAGGAGCGGGTGGAAAAGCTGCGTGAGATCGCAGCACAAATGCATTCTTATTAAGGAGGGTCATATTTATGGCTGACATTCAGAAAACTCTTGTACTTGTAAAACCGGACGGCGTGAAGAAACACATCTGCGGCGAAGTGATTTCCCGTTTCGAAAGAAAGGGTCTTTCCATTCACGCAATCAAAATGATTAATGTTCCTGTAGAACTGGCGGAAGAACATTATGCTGAACATAAGGGCAAAGGCTTCTTCAAGGCTCTCATCGATTTCATCACTTCCGGTCCTGTACTGGCTATGGTTATCGAAGGTGAAAATGCAGTAGCAGCAGTTCGCCAGATCAACGGCGCTACCAACCCGCTGGAAGCTGTACCCGGCTCCATCCGCGGCGATTTCGCTACTTCCATCGATGAAAACGTAGTTCACGCTTCCGATGCTCCGGAAACAGCAGCAAGAGAAATTGCTCTCTGGTTCCCTGAATTGAAGAAATAAGGTGATTGTCATGGCAAAGGTATATACACGTACAGGTGATAAGGGACAGACCAGCCTCTATACCAATCAGAGGGTATCGAAAGGCAGTCTTCGCGTTGAAGCTTATGGTACAGTGGACGAAGCGGACTCCGTTCTGGGAATGGCCCGCGCTTTTGCGGCTCATGACAATGTGAAGGAAACGATTTACAAGCTCCAGAAGGAACTGTGGCTTCTGATGGCTGATGTGGCCAGCCTGGACCAGGAACCGAACATTACGCCGGAACATGTGACCAACCTGGAACACATCATCGACCAGTATACTGAATCCCTGGCACCTCTGGACCATTTCCTGGTGCCCGGAGCTACAAAGGGTTCCAGTTTCCTGGATGTGGCCAGATCCGTGGTACGCCGCGCTGAAAGATGTATGTGGCGTCTGGCAGAAGCAGAAGATGTACATGATGTGGATATCCGCTATCTGAACCGTCTCTCTGACCTCTGCTTCACTCTGGCCCGCTATGAAGCGGAAGTGAAATAATCGATTCCTGATTTGGAAGGAGATATTCATGGCGTTGAATACCTCCTTCTTTTATTTTATAATTTTATGGAAAGGACACACGAAGACGTCATTATGGACAAGCCCTGTCTGGCTTGAGGGTTGACGGCCCGATGGGCCGAGGGTGGCTGGTGGCTGGGGAGCCACGCCTCCCACTCGTCATCCTGAGTGAAACGAAGGAACGTCGGTCGACCAATTGAAAGGAAGGCCCTTTTATGGGCAGGCTCCTTCCTGCCTCCCACCGTCATCCGGGGTCGGTCAGCCGACAATAGGAAGGCCCTTTTATGGGCAGGCTAAGGGCCAACTTTGGCCGACTCGCGCATTCTATGCAGAATACGCGCAGTAAGAATAGTAAGTGAGAGGAGTGCCGGTAAATACCAGTCGGCGGGAAGTGTGCTTTCCTGTATTCCCACAGGGGCCTGCGCCTTATGGACAAGCCCTGTCGGGCTTGAGGGTTCAGGTGCCTTTCGGCGCCCCACTTGGAGGTCCTATGCAGGACCTCCACAGGGGCACTATAACCCGTGCTTACTGTAGGGCGAGGAAATGCACCCCTTTTGGTGGCTGGCGCCACCACCTTCCCCCCGGCGGGGGGACTTTATTCTTCGCTATGCGTTAGCTTTATTCTTCCCCCGCTTGCGGGGGAAGTCCGGCGTACCCGGATAAGGGGGAGGCGAGCGCAGCGAGCCAATCAGCAGAATGCTTATTACGTCCTATGACACAGAAAGGCAAATCTCGTAACGCTGACTTCATACTCATCGCCCGTAAGGGCGATACCATAACCCTCGGCCTGAAAGGCCGTCAAACTTAAGAACCCTTGGGCCGAAGGCCCATCCATCCTAAGAACCTTTCTCTCTGAACCAGCCTGCCGAAGGCCGGTCTAACTTAAGAACCCTTTTTATCATACACAGGAGGAATACCATGGAATTACTGGCACCGGCAGGATCGCCGGAACATTTGAGAGCAGCCCTGGATGCAGGGGCTGATGCGGTCTATCTGGGTGGCAAACTTTTCAGCGCCCGCCGGTTTGCCGGTAATTTTTCCAATGAGGAGCTGAAGGAGGCGGTACGGGAGGCCCATCTCCATGGGGCCTGTGTCTATGTGACGCTGAATACCCTCATTGGCGATGTGGAAATGAAGGATTTACGGGACTATCTTTCTTTCCTCGATACCATCAAGTTGGACGGGCTTCTGGTGCAGGATCTGGGAGTGGCGGCCCTGGCCCGCAGGCTGGCGCCTTCCATTCCTCTCCATGCTTCCACCCAGATGACTATTTCAAATCTGGATGGTGCCCTGTTCATGAAGTCCCTGGGATTCCAGAGGGTGGTGCTGTCCCGGGAGCTGTCCCTTCCGGAAATTAAAAACATTGTGGAAAAATCGGGCGTGGAAATCGAAGTTTTTGTTCACGGGGCGCTGTGCGTGTGCTATTCCGGCCAGTGTCTCATGAGCTCCTTTATGGGCGGCCGCAGCGGCAACCGCGGTGCCTGCGCCCAGCCCTGCCGCATGCCTTACCATCTGGTGGATGAAAAGGGTCAGGCGCTGAACCATAGGGGAAATTATATTTTAAGCCTGAAGGATATGCTGGGCATGGAGCGGATTTCCGATTTCCTCTCCGCCGGCGTATCGTCCCTCAAGGTGGAAGGCCGTATGAAGAGCGTGGAGTATGTGTATAACACCGTATCCGCTTACCGCCGGGCCATTGATGAGGCGGAGCGCGGGAGAAAGACGGATACGGCGCCTCTGGTGAATATATTGAAAGAGGAGTTCAACCGCGGCTATGCGTCTTCCTATCTGGATGACCACATCGGCAGTCATATGATGACAGCCCTGGCGCCGGGCAACCACGGCGTGGATGCCGGAAAGGCGGAGTCCATCAAAGGCAGCTTTTTCAGCTTCCGCAGCGGGGGAGACTTTTCCCGGGCTGTGGGGGTTTCCTATGAAACGAACCACCAGACCATGGCCTTTGTGCCGATGAAAGATGTACGGCAGGAGCGGGATGGCCGTTTCTCCGTCCGCTTTACGGAAAGACCGAGGGATGGGGGCCAGATGTACTTTGTGGTGGAAGGGGAAAAGCACTCCACCGCCATGAAGGATGTGAAGGGAAAGATACCTCTGTCTCTTTCCTTTAAAGCGGTTCCCGGCGAGCCCCTTGTCCTTACTGCATGGGACCAGGAGGACCACAAGGTGAGCCTTTCGTCTGACTATATTGCAGAAAAGGCCAATTCCCGGGTGACTGCAGAAGAGGACATAGAAAAGCAGCTGGGCCGTCTGGGAAATACCTGGTTCACCCTGAAAGAAGCGTTTATCAGGAATAAGGGATGCATGGTGCCGAAGAGCCTTTTGAACCATATGAGGCAGGAGGCGGTGGAACAACTGTCCGTCCTGCGGGAAAAGGACCATGAAAGGGACATCCCAAAGCAGGGGAAGGTTACCTTTTCTCCCCTTATTTCTGCGCCCCTTCCCGAGGAAAAGCCCCATGCAGTGCTGCGCACCGTTTCCCTGGACCAGGTGGAGGAAGGGCTGGCCCTGGGTGTTTCCCATTTCATCTTCGGCGGAGAAACATACGACCATTCCTCTGTGAGGGTAGAGGAATATAAAAAAGCCCTGTCCCTGGTAAAGGAAAAGGGCGGCATCATGATTTTTGCCCTGCCCAGGGTGGTGCGGGAGAAGAACAGGGAGAAGGAAGACCGTATGCTGACCCGTCTGGCCGCCCTTTCTCCTGACGCCATGATGGCGGAGTATTCCGGTGTTCTGAAGGTCTGGCAGGAAGAGGGATGGACGATTCCTCTTCTGGCAGGCACTTCCTTTAATCTTTTCAACGGGGAAGCGGTGAAAGAAATCGAAGGCTTTGGCATGAAGGGCGCCATGGTGTCGGAGGAGGCTACCATGCCCCAGATCCGGGACATGGTGAAAATGGCGTCCATCCCTCTGGCTGCCCTTGTGTATGGGCGCACGGAAATGATGGTTTCCGAGTACTGCGTCATTAACAGCGTTATGGGGGACAAAGACAAGAACCACTGCCCTCAGTACTGCAGGAAAGGCTCCTATTTCCTGGAAGACGGAAAGGGAGGCCGGTTCCCTGTGAAGACCGATGAATGGTGCCATATGCATATCTTAAATTCCCATGTACTGGATATGGCGCCCTATTTAAATGAATTGAAGCGCACAGGCCTTACCGGCTTCGTGCTGGATATGAGAGCGGAAAAAGACCAGGCCCCTGTGATTTCCGAATATATGGATATTCTTGGCGGCGTAAGACAAGCACCCTCTCCCTCTTCCCAAAAGGAGAAGGAATTCACCCGGGGGCACTTTTTCAGAGGAGTATTATAAATGGAAAAAGACATACTGGAAATACTGGAATTTGATAAAATCAGGGACAGGCTTGCCGAGCTGGCACCATCGGTGCTGTCGAAGAAAAGGGCCCTTTCGCTCACTCCCTCCTATGTGCCGGAAGTGGTGGAGAAAAGCCTGCAGGAAACAGACGAAGCATCGGTGCTTCTGGAAAAGGAAATCACCACGCCCCTGGGGGAAACCCATGATATTCCGGGCCTTTTGAAGAAAGCAGAAAAAGGCAGCATTCTCACGGCAAGAGAGTTCCTCGATCTGGCCAATTCCCTGGACACATACAAGAAAATGCATCACTATTTTGAAGGGGAACGCCATCTGCAGTACCCGGCGCTGGAAGAAATTTCCTCCCTTATCGTGCCCCAGGAAAGCCTGATTTCCCATATTTACCGGGTCTTTGACGAGCACGGAGAGGTGAAGGACCAGGCCTCCTTGAAACTGTACCGCATCCGCACCCAGAAGGAAACGGTGAAGTCAAGAATCCGCCGTTCCTTCCAGCATATCCTTCAGGATAAGGACATGGCGCCCTACCTGCAGGATGCCATTATCACCCAGAGAAACGGCCGCTACGTGGTGCCGGTGAAGGAAGAATACCGCTATAAATTCAGCGGCATCGTCCACGACCGCTCCTCCACAGGCCAGACCCTTTTCATGGAACCCATGGCTTCCGTGGAACTGAACAACGATCTGGCGGAAATGACGGCGGCGGAAAAGCAGGAAATCCAGGACATCCTGCAGAACCTGACAGACGAGGTGAAGAAGACGGTGGAAGTGACGGAAAATAACTGCCGCCTGGCTACGGATATGGAATTCATCTTCACCAGGGCCAGACTGGCTCTTTCCATGAAAGCCGTCAAGGCCCGCCACTCCGAAGGAGTGCTGGACCTTCGTAAGGCCCGCCATCCTTTAATCCCTGATGATAAGGTGGTGCCTGTGTCCATGACCCTGGGCAAAACATTCCGCATCCTCGTCATCACAGGCTCCAACGCCGGCGGCAAAACTATTGCTATCAAGACCGCGGGACTTCTATCCCTCATGAACCAGGCGGGCCTCTTCATTCCGGCGGAAGAAGGGTCCATGCTCCCCGTGTATGAACATATCTATGCCATCATCGGCGATGAACAGAGCATCCAGGATAACCTCTCCACCTTTTCCAGTTACATTACACAGCTCGTTTCCTTCCTTCCATCGGCAGGACCAAAGGATCTGGTGCTGCTGGACGAACTGGGCTCCGGCACAGATCCTGTGGAAGGCGCTGCCCTGGCCCAGTCCGTTACGGAATACCTCCAGATGGAAGGGGTACCGGCCATCATTACCTCCCATTTCAGTGAAATGAAGAAACTGGCCTATGAAACGAAGGGAATCGAAAATGCTTTCGTGGAATTCGACGAAAAGACCCTGGCTCCCACCTACCGCCTCATTATCGGGGTTGCAGGAAACAGCAACGCCTTCAACATCTGCCGCCGCTTCGGCATGCCCGATATGATTCTGGGAAGGGCCATCCAGCTCAAAAACGAATCGCCCCTCCATAACATGGAAGAAGTCATGGAACGCCTCAACCAGCAGAGTCGGGACCTGAACAAAGAAAAGGACCGGGTGGACAAAACCCTGCATCAGGCGGAAGAACTGAAAAACTCTCTGGAAGACGCCAGAGACGAATTTTACCGGCGGAAAGACTCCATCCTTGAAAAGGCAAGAGAAGAAGCGGAAAATATGAAACGGGACCTCCGGGTGCAGTCGGAAACCATTATCAAAGATTTGAAGAAAAACGCCGCCGCTTTGAATAAAAACAAACTGGGCGACAAGATTTCCGACATCCGCGGCCGGATCGACGGCCTTGCTGTGCCGGGCAGAGAAAACAGGAGAGACCCCCTTCCCAAAGACAAGATCCGGAAAGGGACCTATGTGTACATCGACACCATAGACAGCGAAGGCACCATTGTTTCCGTCAGCAGAAACCAAGTATCTGTCCAGTGCGGCCTCATCCAGGTCAAAGTCACCCCGGAACACCTCTTCAAGGCTAAAAAGCCAAAGAAACAGGAGAAAATCCTGCCCTATGCCCATAAAAAGACACTGACCCGCTCCGTGGCCCAGGTGCATACAGAACTGAACATTATAGGGAAAACAGTGGACGAAGCCATCCCCGAAGTAGACCGCTTCCTCAACGACTGCTTCATGGCCGGCATCTCCCCGGTGCGCATCATCCACGGCAAAGGCACCGGAAGCCTTCGAAGAGGCGTGCAGGACTACCTCAGAACATTAAACTTCGTCACCGACTTCCACGAAGCTGACCCCACCAACGGAGGCGCCGGCGTGACGGAAGTGTACTTCTGAGAGTTTGGACAAGCCCCTTTTGGGGCTTGAGGGTTCAAAAGGTCCAGAGTGTTCAAAGGGGAGGCGAGAAGAAATTAAGGCAACATCGGTCGTTGGATGGCCCCTTGACTCCTGTCATTCTGAACGCAGTGAAGAATCTCGGTACGTGGCAAATATGAAGCCATAGGAATTCATGCAGGGGCCTGGTACCTGGAGGACACTTCCTGCCGACTGGTATTTACCGGCATTCCTCTCACTTACTATTCTTACCAAGATCCTTCGCTTCGCTCAGGCTGACGGTGGGAGGCGGGAAGAAATCGAGGCAGCACCGGTCATGGGATGGCCCCTTGACTCCTGTCATTCTGAACGCAGGGAAGAATCTCGGTGCGTGGCAAATATGAAGCCATAGGAATTCATGCAGGGGCCTGGTACCTGAAGCACACTTCCCGCCGACTGGTATTTAGCAGCGTTTCCCCTACTTACTGTTCTTACCGAGATCCTTCGTTTCACTCAGGATGACGAGTGGGAGGCGGGAAGGAGCCTGCCCACAAAAGGTCTTTCCTATTCATTTTGAGAGCGTTGAGATTGGCGCTATGCAGGAACAGGGCGGACCCTGGATTACAGCGGCATGGCCTTATCATAGCAGCTTGAAGCCTCATTATACTTTTTCATCTGCTTTGAATAAAAGTCTCCCAGTGACAGCAAGCATACGGGGTGGTCCGGACGCTCGTTCAACGCTGTGGGAGAGGAAACTACGCTTCCATAACTTGCCTCCCACTGCCTGTAAGGGAAGCGATAATCATCGGACTATCATATTTTTTCAAAAAATTTTTCTAAGCGGGGGTCTAGAGATGGAACTTTCAACGATATTAATAATAGAGGGATGAAAAGACCTCATGAGATGATGAATCTGATTTCCAAACGGCCATCCTCCATATCCGCGGTAAGGAGAAGGGCAGGGGAGAGAAGAGACATCAGGGAATTCCACTTTTTATCCCTCTGCTTCTGGAAACCCGGCCGGGAATCAGAAGGAAATGTAAGAAAAATGAAGACAGAAAAGCAATAAGGAAGAGCGATCGCAGGACTTTCCTCTCTCTGACGACATGATCCGAGCAGCACCCACGGAAGTGGGAGGGCCAAGGCGCGGACGCCTGATTCATTGGTTGAACTTACCTGGATACTCCCCTGATAGGCTTTTCTGTCTTTTTATTGCCTGATTTCATTTGGTTTCAAAAACCTGTCAAGTCCGCTGTTTTATTTTTTAGCGCCCATTTGCTCCGATTTTATCGGAGCTTTTTAGCTTGTTAAAGAAATTGAATGTTTTTATCCTTTCAAGATGCAGGAAAGAGTGAAAACATAGTTTCGGATTTTGTGAAAGAGTGAAATTTATCCTTCAGGAAGTTCGAAGCGATTTTTATGAGTAAAAAATGAGAAAAATACGACCATAAGTCGAAAAAAGCCATGCTATAGTATGGCCAGCCGGTAAATACATACCGGAGCGCGCTTCGGAGAAAGTAGATTTCTCATGAAAATTGCATATGAACACGACTATATTGATTCTCTTGTTTTGAAAGCACGGCAGGGCGATGACAGGGCGAAGGAGGATTTGTGCAAATGCTTCCGTCCTCTGGTATACAAGCTTACAAAAACCGCTTATGAGACCATTGAGTACGAAGACATGGCCCAGGACCTGTGGGTGGTATTTCTGGAAAAACTTTCTCTCTATGATGCAGGAAGGGGGCTTCCTTTCCCGGCCTATATGAAGAGACATCTCACCTATGCCGCCTTGAATTACATGCGGCAGCATGAAATGCTCCTGAAGCACAGCGGCATCAAAGATGGGAAAACGAAGGAGCTTCTCCTTTCCGGGGAAATCCGGCTGGATGGGGTTCGGCAGAACTGGTATGAAATAGGGGAGCCGTCCCTTTCCGAAAAGGAAGTGAACGCACTGATTCACGGATTCCATCTCACAAAGAGGCAGGAGGAGGTGCTCCGCCTCCGCATGGAGGGATACTCCTGGCTTACCATCGGTGAAATTTGTCACATTTCCTATAAGAATGTGTACAAGCACAAACGGAAAATCCAGGCCCTGGCCAGAAATGATGAAAATTTCAAAAAATATTTTGCCTGAGGGGGTCTAGAAAAGGAAGTTACCCCGATTGTAGTACCAGAAGGGAGAAATGAGAAACAGAACAACCCCGGCGGCCGAGGGGTTGAAAAATCTGTAAGTGGTTCCCTTCGGAAAGGGGAGCGAAATGAAAACGCTCAATCTTGTATTCAGAACATCCGGTAAGTCCACAATGACTGTCACTTTGACCAATCCCAAGGACAGCCTCACCAGGGAAGAAGTGAACGCGGCAGCGGCCAAACTGATTCCCATTCTTATCACCCGCAGCGGGGCGGAAGTGACGGAGCTTGAAAAAGTCACCATTTCCACCACCACCACGGAAGAGTTGGCATAAGGAGGTGATCTATCATGGCTGCAACAAAAAACATGACTGATATCAAGCTGCAGGTCATCGTTGAAAATGGTACCACCGCAAGCGGCAAGAAAGCCACCAAAAACATTTCCTTCAACCAGATCAAGCTCAGCGCCACAGACGACGAGCTCCTGGATGCAGGAAAAGCAGTGGCAGGCCTTCTCTCCACCAGTCTCGCCGGCATGCGCCTGGTCAATACCTATGACCTCACCGATGCAGGATAAGACATGAAAAAATCCCCGCTCTCCATGGGCGGGGATTTTTTTATGTCTGCAGGAAATAAGGCTGATTAGATTCACATCATTTTATATATTACAAAAGAGTAGGTAAATGAAAGAGAAACGATAAAAACAAGAGCAAAGTAATAAATATCGAAATGAATCTGCCATTTTATCAGGATATTATAAATTCTTATATTTATTAATAAAAAACTTTCATAGTTATTCACACCAGAACAATCCTTCTTTTTCGAAACTGTGAATAACTGTATATTTAACCATTTTGATTAACTCTAAAAGAATATTCTTCATTTCCTATGTTTCAAAGAAATTTTTCCAAACTGGCAGTATATAGCGGTTTGCAGCGTAATGGATAATGCCAGCTAATGAAAAAACTGCAAGTTCCGATAATTTCAGCGGAAATAAAACTAGAAAGCCTCCATGCGGTAAATGAAAAATTATACAAAACTCACGCATAATATTAGAGAGTTCTATACCCCCGATACCGTGATATATACCCTATAAATACAGTATATTTGACAGTTGTACCTTGCGTTTGGTCCTTTACATTTTTTTACAAATCAAGTATGCTATTGTTAACGAATAAAGCCACTGTATTATATGGGGATATTAATACAGACTTTATCACTTTCGGATAAGAAATATTTCCACTTCCAGGGAAGTTTGGGTATATGGTGCCCTCCTCCAGCGCGGCTGTTTTTCCTGCAGTATACACTGTGCTTTGCCTGAAATGAAATATTTCCGAACAGGCGTTACAGTTTTCCTCTCGGTAGAAAGGAATCGGGTCGACGAGGGAAGGGAGTCCCTCACAATAGGAGGAGCAGGAATGATATGTGTAATTGTCAGAAAAGTGAGATGGTTTATCAAAAAAAGCAATGACATGATGAATAGGGGGGACTTGTTCGATTTTATCATCATTGTTTATTTTTTAAGAGGTCTAAATAATGAATAATAATATCAGAAAACTGCGATGTGTCATTCCGGACCGCACCGCAGGCAAATATCCAAGGTTACTTTCTTTATTTGACAATAATGAGGCCATGACACCGGAGTATAGCTCCATGACAACCTTTTTGAATCATCTCATCGGTGACATGGAATCACAGGGAATTTCAGTGGAGCGTTTTTCTCTGTTCAATACAAGCCGCGGCATTGCATATAAATTCTCGGATGGCCTCCTGCTGGTGCCCGTTCCTGTATACCAGAAAGGCGGAACAGGACTCTTTTCTTTCCATGATATTGAATCCGTTTTCAAAGACGTGGATGGCTGCGGCACCATCCAGCTCTATCAGCTGCAGGGGCAGAAGAAGCCTATGCTGATTCACACCGCCTGTAGTAGGGACGCTATTATGAAGCGGCTTGACTGTGCACTTGAAATTGCAGGCAACAGAAGCCCCGTGCATGCATGGGTTTATAATCCTGATGTGCAGGCCATGACAGATCGTCTTTCCACGGAAACCTATGGAGAGCCTCTTTGTGTATATTCCCCGGAAGCGGAAATTTCAGCAGAGGATATAGCCCGTAACCTTTCTGGAAAACCAAAGGCAGAACAGGCCAGAATCCTTGCAAATGTAATCCAGTCTCTGGGGTGGAATGCGCTGCAGTCTGATGAACGGAAACAATTTGTTCGTATGGTTGTGGATAAGGCCTTCCATGTGACAGCTGCGGCGGACATGGCAGCTATCGCATCACAGATTGATGAGGACTCTGCAGGAGATAAGAAAGAGGCTGAAAAGAGTTCCCATTCGCCAGAGCAGAAGAACGTATCTCTGCCGGAGTGGGAGAATCGGCTTATTTGGCAGCGGGATACAGAGACAGGACGGTCCTGCTCTCTTGAAAAAGCACGGGACTCTATGGAAAGGGATGATAGTGCATTTCGTTCCTGTTGGAGAAACATTATCTCCTACTTGAAGGGTAATGTGGTTGAAACCACGGAGGATACTTTCATTTCATCTGAGTACCATTATAAGATACCCTTATTCAGAAAAGATACGATTTCATCCGATGACGACGCAGTTTCATCGGATGACAAATAAGGAAGTTATTGAGGCTCTGCCGAAAGGCAGGGCCTTTTTAGCTGTAGAAACAGCTTCTCTTAATACCATGGCGACTACAGTGAAGAGGGGTAATTTTCCGGATGAAAGCAGCCGACGGCTGCTTTACAAGAAAAGGTGGAATGTAAATTTTAGATGTAAAATGAAAGGGGACGCCTTGAAAATGTGGCAGGCGTAGAAACCTGTTCACAGGATGCCAAAGCCCGCTTAAGGGAACGGGAGCTTCTCCTTTGCCGCATGGTGCCGCTGGTGGAAAACAATTTCAACTACTGTGAGCTGGGCCCCCGGAGTACAGGAAAATCCCATCTCAATAAGGAAGTGTCGCCGAACAGTATCCTTGTATCCGGCGGTCAGACCACGGTGGCGAATCTTTTCTATAATATGGCCAGTAAGCAGATAGGCCTGGTGGGCCTGTGGGACTGCGTGGCCTTCGATGAGGTGGCGGGCATCCATTTCAAGGACCACGATGGCATTCAGATCATGAAGGACTATATGGCCTCCGGTTCCTTCTCCCGGGGCAAGGAGGAAAAGTCTGCCTCGGCGTCCATGGTTTTCGTAGGGAATATCAACCAGAGCGTGGAGTCCCTGCTAAAGACGTCCAGCCTTTTTGCCCCCTTCCCTCCGGAAATGGGGGAGGACACAGCCTTTCTGGACCGTATGCACTGCTATGTGCCGGGTTGGGAAATATCCAAATTTCGGCCAGAACATTTCACCGACAGTTACGGCTTCATCACCGACTACCTGGCGGAGGTGATGCGGGAGCTTCGGAAAGTGGAACTGGGCGATGAAATGGACCGGTATTTTCACCTTGGCAGCAACCTGAACCAGCGCGACACTATCGCTGTAAGAAAGATGGTGGACGGCCTCATGAAGCTCATGTATCCCGACGGCCGTTTCACAAAGGATGAAGTGGAGAATATACTGAAACTATCTCTGGAAATGCGGCGCCGCGTCAAGGAACAGCTGAAGAAAATCGGGGGCATGGAATTCTACGATGTAAATTTCTCTTACATTGACAACGACAGCTTTGAAGAAAAGTACGTCAGCGTGCCGGAGCAGGGGAGCGGCAGCCTCATCCCCGACGGTATAGTAAGCCCCGGACAGGTCTACACCATCGGCACCTCCGCCGACGGCCGCATAGGCTGCTACCGTCTGGAATCCCAGATACTTGAGGGAAACGGGAAATTTGAAAAGACAGGCCTTGGCAGCGGCCACGAAGCCAAAGAAGCGGCCAATACCGCCTTCAACTACCTCAAAGCTAATGGAAAGCGTATCAGCGGTGCCATTTCCACGGACACCAAAAACTTTATCATCAATTACCAGGACCTGAACGGCATAGGCATGACCAGCACCCTGACCCTGCCCACACTGATTTCCCTTTCCTCCATCGCTTTGGGAAAACCGGTCATCAGCTCCGCCGCCGTCATAGGCGAAATCAGCATAGGCGGCTCCATCACCCGCCCCGAAAACCTGGCGGACATGCTGCAGGTGGCTTTAAACAGCGGCGCCAGAAAAATCATCCTCCCCATTACCAGCGCCGCCGATCTTTCCACGGTACCGCCGGAACTTATAGGCAGTTTCTCCCTGGTGTTTTATAAGACAGCGGAAGACGCGGTGTATAAAGCACTGGGCGTGGAATAGGGAAGTGGAAAGGGGATAAGAAAAAGGCAGTGAGGAAATAGAAAATCATTTCCTCATTGCCTTTTTGAGTTGTTCACAGGAAGTGGTCAATGGGGGAGTATCGGGAGGCTGCTTAGTAAATCATATTTCATTCCTTTCAGCTGCCCTGATGTCATTTTCATTATAGAAGTACCTCCAGATATTGACGGATGAATGTGTCCACATGGAAAAGGGGAGCGTAGGTCATGAGCCGGTTCAGGTCCTTGTCGGGGCGGGATATGTAATTTTTAAGGGCGGCCTGTAAATCCTGAATTTCAAAGGAGCTGCGGCTTCTGACCAGGTCGCAGATGGTTCTTTCAAGGTCGTAAACAGGTATGAGGTGGTTAAGGAAGCACTGATTAATTTATAGAGCTTTCTTTTATAAGAATTTTTATGCACTGTTTCGTCATGAGCTTCCTTAAATAGCTCGCTATTCGCGTCAGCCCATTCCTCGCATTGCATAAAAATTCAAGAATAAAAGCAAACAATGATTTAATCAGCGCTTCCTTAAAGGAGTTCCTGTATTCCATGCGTCCCAGGGATAGGAGGTCCTAGCGCAAGGAGGTCCTAGCGCAAAAGATAGAAATTTATTTATAAGTTTTACTTGCAATCCGGATGGCAGGCGTTTATAAAATAGATAAAGAAAGACGTCAGAACCTTCGCCCGTTTCGGTGGGGGGCTGGCGCCTTTTCTTTTTTTATAGAGCTTTTCTATTGGGAAAAAAACGTAGTTTCCATCGGGCCCGATGATTACGCACCGGCGGAGAGGGAATAGCGTAAGGATTAGTATCTTGTAGCCGGTAGCTTGCAGCTAGTTGCTGGGAGTGCCTTACGGCGCGATCGAGACCGGGACCGGGGCGCCTGGCAGCGGACTACCTCACTGTCATTTCGACCGTAACGCAGTGGAGTGGAGAAATCTCACTGCAAATTGGTGCAGGCCGCATTACGGTGGGAGATCTCTCAGCTCAGAGTATCAATGGAGCTCTGATACTTTTTTCCTCATACCGGTTCAGAGCTCCGCTCGAGATGACGTGTGAGGCGGCGCGGCCGGGATCGGAATCGGGATCGGGACCGGAACCGGGCTTTCCCTTGAAGCGGTGGAAAAGATGAAGGAGAGCATGGAATAAAAACTGTAAGCTGCATAGATAAAAAGAGCTGTGAGGAAATGTCATTTATTTCTTCACAGCTCTTTTGTGGTCATCCAGGACTAAGGGGCCGGGATGTTTTTTGCATGTCATGCAGTGGCGACTGTCAATTTTAAATCAAGGACCTGCATTAGTTTGATGAGGGTGTCCAGCTTAGGCGTTGTTTTGAGGGCCTCAATGCGGGCCACGGAGGACTGGGGGATGCCGCAGCGCTCAGCCAGAGCGCGCTGGCTCATTCCAAGTTCCTGTCTCCTTCCAATGATGGAGGAAACGATAGCACTGACTTCTTCGATTTCTTCCATGTTTCTCTTTTCATCTTTGCTGATGGACTTGACATGGTTTTTATAATCTTCCCAGGTTCTCATGACTCTTCCTCCTTTTGGCATCATCGGCCACTTTGCGCAGGTTAAGCATTTCTCAACCGTACCTCCTTTATGTCTTTCAAAAATGTGTCGGGGGAAATATATAAGTCTTTGAGGATAGGAATCAGGTCAATATATTCCTCTTCACTTTCTTTATTATGCCTGTACTTGGCCATGACTACCAGGTAACCATGGTCCCATTCTTTGATGGAAGTATAGCGTTCCAGTGAGTAGGGGGCTTTGAAACGGATCGTGTAGGGACCGTATTTGAATATGGTATAGTTCTTATCGTTACTTAAGTAAGCACATTCCATTTTTGGCACCTCCCTTGGAAACATCGTCTTTGGCTATATTATACAAAATTACAGGGGATGTTGGGAATAGTAAGAAGAAACTGGATGGACACGCCCTGCGGGCGTGAGGGTTGACGGCCCGCTGGGCCGAGGGTTGCTAGTGGCTAGTGGCTGGTGGCTGGGAAAATCAGCCACGGTGCAAACCTTCCCGCTGACTGGTATTTAGTAGCGTTTCCCCTACTTACTGTTCTTACCAAGATCCTTCGCTTTGTGGAGACCCTGCAGAGGGTCTCCAAGTCAGCCGAAGTTGGCCCGAGAAGAACGATGGTGAGTTTCATTGGTATGTTTACCCTCGTACACCCTTTTGCCACTACGTGGCATTTCCCCTCAAGGGGAAACGAGAAATTCAGAGGGGCCTTCCGATTGTCGGCTGACCGACCCTAGATGAGGATGAGGGCGGGAAGGTAGTCCCGTAACGCTGACTTTATAAGCATTGCCGCAGAGCGGCAATCCGCAACCCTCGGGGCCAAAGGCCCCGTCAAACTTAAGAACCCTTGGGCCCGAAAGGGCCCATCAATCCTAAGAACCTTTTTCCACAACCCTTCTACACAACCTGCCGACGTAGTCGGCCCCAACCAGCGGCGCCGGCCGCGCCCCCTTTATACTGCGGCGAAGCCGCCACCACAACCTTCAGCCCGAAGGGCTGTCAAACTTAAGAACCTTCCGGCCACAGCCGGTCAATCTTAAGAACCTTCCCCGCCGAACCCTTCCGCTCCCGCAGGCCGTGTCAAAAAATCTAGACAAAAGGCCCAAGATACTGTATGATTATAGGGTAATGGAAGAGAGTGATCTTTTTGATTGATAAACAAATGATTTCCAAATCCCTGTCCAAATGGGGCGTAGACGGCCTGTTTGTACAGAAGGATGAGAATTTACGGTACATCAGTGGATTCACCGGTTCTGACAGTTATCTTTTTGTGACGCCGGAGTCTTTTTATCTTCTGACTGATTCCCGGTATGTGGAGCAGGCGAAGGAGGAAGCGAAGGGGTTCACTGTGGTGGATTACAGGGGGAAGCTGGCGGAGACGCTGGCCCGTCTCTCCAGTTCCCACCATGTGAAGCGTCTGGGCATTGAGTCGGTTTTGTCTTACAGGATGTATCTTTCTTTTGATGAGACCATGCCGGATGTGGATTTTGAGTTCTGCCCGGTAGATGATGTGCGGCGCATCAAGTCGGATGAGGAGCTTTCTCTTTTGAAGAGGGCCTGTGAAATTTCCGATGAGGGATTTAAAAATACGATTCCTTATATCCGCGCCGGTGTGACAGAACGGTATCTGCAGGCGGTGCTGGAGTGCGAGATGCTGAAGGCGGGGTCTGAGGGAAAGTCCTTTGATACCATCGTGGCATCCGGCGAGCGGGGGGCTTATCCCCACGGCACGGCTACAGAGAAGGTCATCGAGAATGGGGACCTCATTACCTTTGATTTCGGCGCCATTTATAAGGGATATCATTCCGATATTACAAGGACCGTGGCAGTGGGAGATATTTCCAGCCGCCAGCGTTTCCTTTACGATAAGGTTCTTGGCTGCAACGAGCATGTGGAAGGCCTTCTGAAGGCAGGCATCAGGGCCGATGAGGCCGATACGGCAGCCAGGGAGTATTTTAAGAAATGGGATCTGGATGCTTATTTCACCCATGCCCTGGGTCACAGTGTGGGCCTTGAGATTCATGAAGCCCCTGTGCTGGCCCAGAGGGACCATTCAGTTCTGGAAGTGAATATGACGGAAACTGTTGAACCGGGGGTCTATATCCCCGGCACCGGTGGAGTCCGTATCGAAGATACGGTTGTTATAAAGCAGGATGGCATTTCCATTCTGACTCAATTTCCCAAAAAATTTTTGCAAGTGTAGCAGGAGGAAGATTTAAATGATTTCTAGTAATGATTTACGTCCCGGTATTACCGTTGAACTGGATGGCCAGGTTTGGCAGTGCGTTGAATTTCTGCATGTAAAACCGGGCAAAGGGGCCGCTTTCGTACGTGCCAAGCTGAAAAACCTGCAGAATGGTTCCGTAGTGGAACGTAAATTCAATGCAGGCATTAAGCTGCAGCCCGCAACAGTAGAACGCAAACCTATGCAGTATCTTTACGAAGCTGATGGCTCCTACTGCTTTATGGATACAGAAACTTATGAACAGATCATGCTTAACAAGGAACAGCTGGGTGACAAGATCAACTTCCTGAAGGAAGAAATGGAATGCACCGTCATGTTCTTCAACGGCAACATCATCGGCGTAGATATTCCGAATTCCGTAGAACTGAAGGTCGTTGAAACTGAACCCGGCATCCGCGGCGATACAGCAACCGGCGGCTCCAAACCGGCTAAACTGGAAACAGGCTATACCGTTTCTGTTCCGCTGTTCATTAACGAAGGAGAAGTTCTCCGCATCGATACCCGTACCGGCGCATACATTGAACGTGTAAAATAATCCGGTCATCCTATGGAAACGGTATCTCAGGAAAATGATCTGGGAAAGGTGCGCCTGACGGACCGGGTGATTGCGATCACCGCCAGGGCGGCAGCGCTGACCGTTCCGGGCATTGCAGGCATGGGGGAAACTTTTCTCCAGAGCCTTTCTTCCGTAATGTCCGACAAGGATACCGATGGCGTCCATGTAGGATTCAAGGACGGCGCTGTGGAGGTAGATCTCTATGTCTGCGTTCGTCACGGGATGCGGATTCCTGCGGTGGCTTTGAAGCTGCAGGAAACGGTGAAAGAAGCGTTGTCTGACTCTCTGGGTATCCGGGTATCTGCGGTGAATGTGAATGTGTCCCAGGTTATTTTTGATAAGGATAAAGCAAAATGAGTCAGGATGAATCCGTTACCATCGTGCCGGAAGAGGAAGTGTATGAGAAAATCGAGAAGGCCGTACTGGCTCTTCCCGAGGTTTCTCATTTTACTGCCGACGGTTATCAGGAGATGATTTCCGGTATTTCCCAGGCCTTTGGCTTTCGTGGCCATAAGGGGCTTCTGCTGCGCCGCAGCAGAAAGAAGGGAATCAAGGTCTATATGTCCCTGGCCCTCCATAAAGGGTGCCGGGTCAATGAAACGGCCCGCTATATACAGATGGTAGTGAGAAATCTTCTCCTTTCCCTTACCGATGAAACCATTTATGGAATCGATGTAACCATTACTGATATTGTGGATTGAAAGAGGTCATCATGAGCAGAAGAAATGCAAGAGAATATGCTCTCAAGGTTTTATATTCCCGGGAGCTGAATCCGGATACGGAAACGATTGATTCCGACGGATTGGAGTTATCCGAAAAGGACAGGGATTTTGCAGATGCTCTGGTGAAGGCGGTATCTGACCATGGAGAAATCGATGATATGATTTCTGCTCATGTGACGAACTGGTCTCTTTCCCAGCTGAATGTGGTGGATAAGAATATCCTTCGCCTGGCGCTGGCTGAATTCCATTTCATGGGTGATGAGGCGGAAGACAGGAAGCTGATTATCAATGAAGCTGTGGAAATGGCCAAAGTCTACGGCGGTGAATCCTCTTACCGCTTTATTAACGGCGTTTTAGATAAGGCAATGAAAGGATAATTATGGCCAGGTTTCTTGGAATAGATACCAGCTGCTACACTACATCGGCCGCTGTTTATGACTCTTCCGGGGAGCTGGCAGGGGAAGAAAGGATCGTGCTGTCTGTGAAGGAGGGAAACCGGGGACTTTCCCAGTCCCAGATGGTTTTCCAGCACACGAAAAATCTTCCTGTCATTCTGCAGAAATTATCTCCTTTACTGCAGGATATCAAAGGAATAGGAGTATCTTCTTTTCCACGGAGGCGGGCAGATTCCTACATGCCCGCTTTTCTTGTTGGCAAAGGAGCTGCCTTTTCCCTTGCTGCTGTGCTTCATGTACCGGTATTTGAATTCAGCCATCAGGAAAATCATGCGATGGCTGCCTTGAGAAAAGAACCTTCCCTGTGGGGGAAGCCTTTTTATATGATGCATATGTCCGGCGGCACGCAGGATGTGCTTTCCTGCACCTGGGAAGGGGAATTCATGGAAATTAAAACCCTTATGGACTCCCGTGACATTACGGCCGGCCAGTTCATTGACCGGATCGGGGTAGCGCTGGGTCTTCACTTTCCCTGCGGTAAAGAATTGGAAAAACTGGCTCTTGATGGACGCCATATTTACCATATTCCCCGTTCTTCGGTGAAAGGTTCCTTTTCTTTCTCCGGTCCGGAAACGAAAGTACAGAGGGACATCGCATCGGGACAGTACAATAAAGAGGATATAGCGGAAGGGGTGCTGGAGCATATTGGGAAAGCACTGGATAAAGAGCTCACCGCCTATCCTTTCAAAAATGACCGTCCCTTCATTGCCGTAGGCGGTGTCATGTCTAATCGGTACCTTAGAAACAGGGTAGAAGAAATTCTCGGAAAAAAGGGGATCAAAGCCTACTTTGCCGATATCACTGCCAGCAGCGATAATGCCACGGGGAATGCCTTCGGGGCGTATATGCTGGCTGAGGCTTGAGGGTTGCTGGCGGCTAGTGGCTGGGGAGCCCCGCCTCCCACTCGTCATCCTGAGCAAAGCGAAGGATCTCGGTAAGAATAGTAAGTGAGAGGAGTACCGGTAAATACCAGTCGGCGGGAAGTGTGCTTCAGGTACCAGGCCCCTGCATGAATTCCAATGACGTCATCCTCGCCACGCACCGAGATTCTTCACTGCGTTCAGAATGACAGGAGTCAAGGGGCCATCCCATGACCGGTGCTTGCTCAATTTCTTCCCGCCTCCCACCTTCCCCTTGAGCGAAGCACACAACCCTTCTACACAACCCGCCGCCGTCAGGCGGCCATAACCTTCGGCCCGTAGGGCCGTCCACCCTCACGCCCAAAGGGCGTGTCATAAAACTATGAAAATCTACAGCGTAAATGAATGCACCCGCCTTCTGGCAGGGCGCATGAAGAAAGATTATATTTTCAGCCATGTGGCTGTACGGGGGACCATTTCTTCCGTTCATACCCACTTTTCCGGCGTCACCTATTTCACTCTTCTTGGTGAGGAGTCCCGGCTTTTCTGCGTCATCGGCCGCATGGGCAGTTCTTTTCTCACCCGGAACCTTATGAGCGGCATGGAGGCTACGGTAATCGGGGATATCCGGTTCAATACTCTTTCCGGCTGGCCCAGTCTTTTCGTGGAACGGGTCATGGATATTCATAAAAGCCGGAACCAGGAAGAGAAAGAAGATATGGTGAAGGAACTGGAAAGAGAAGGCTACTTTGATCCTTTACGAAAGAAAGGGCTTCCTCCTTTTCCTTTTCATATCGGCATCATTTCCTCTGAAAGTGGCGCCGTGGTCCATGATATTGTGAAAACGGCGGGGCTTCGGAATCCCTGCGTCCGGTTTACCCTTTACAGTACATCGGTGCAGGGGGAAGAAGCAGCCCGGGACATGGCGGATAGGATTCGTGAAGCCTGCAGGGCGGAGGACAAACCGGATATACTGATACTGGCCCGCGGCGGCGGGGCAGAGGATGATCTTGGCCCTTTCAATGAAAGAATCCTTTTGGATGCAATTCATGAAAGTACTATTCCTTTAATTTCCGCTGTAGGTCATGAAACGGATACCACTCTATCGGACCTTACGGCAGACCGGAGGGCATCTACGCCCACCCAGGCCGCAGAAATAGCCATACCGGAAAGGACAGTGTGGCTCTCCCTTCTAAGGGACAGGATCAGGGAGCTGGAAGAGGGGCGAAAATCCTGTTTCCTTTCTAAAAAACAGGAAATTGCAGATATGCTGATTTCCATGAAGGAACACACTTCACCAAAGGGTCTGCAGGATCTTCGCCGGGAGATTCAATCGCAGGTTCTGCTTTTGGACCAGCAAAAGGAAATGCAGCTCAAATCCCGTTATCGGAGTGTGCTGGAATCGCTCATGAGCCTGCAGAAATGGAGTAGCGGACATGGAAACTAAGTCAATGACTTTTGAAAAAAGTATGGAAACCTTAAAAGAAGCTGCCCGCCGGATTTCTTCCGGAGAAATCAGTATCGATGAAATGGCTGCTGTTTATAAAAAGGGTATGGAAGCGGCTGACCGCTGTTTGTCCATCTTAAATGAAGTGGATGGAGAGCTGGCAGTGATTTCACAAAAGACAGAAGATTTACTGACAAAGGAGATGGAGTCCCATGATTCAGGAAATACTGAAAGAAAAGCAGAAACTCATTAATCACAGGCTGGCCCTTCTTTTAAAGGCGGACCGGGTGGAACATGAGACTCTTTACAGCGCCATGAATTACAGTCTGCTGGCGGGAGGCAAGCGGATCCGGCCTTTCCTTTTTCTCACGGTACTGGATATACTTGGCGTGGACAGCGGTCTTTATATAGATGCTGCCTGCGCTTTGGAATGCGTGCATACCTATTCCCTGATTCATGATGATCTGCCTGCCATGGATAATGATGATTACCGCCGCGGCCGGCTGACAAACCACAAGGTTTACGGCGCCGGCATGGCTACGCAGGCAGGGGACGGCCTTTTGACCTTTGCATTCCAGCTTCTCTCGGAGCAGAAACAGATAGCTTCTGATATCCGTGTAGAACTGATTTCCCTCCTGGCCCGCGCTGCCGGTCCGGAGGGCATGGTGGGGGGACAGGCTCATGATATAGAGGCGGAAGGAAAGCATCTCACTCTTTCTGAACTTAAAATTCTGGATGCCTGCAAAACGGGCTGCCTTCTTTCTGCTCCCGTATCCATGGCCTGCGCTGTGGCAGGAACGGCGCTGAAAGACAGGGTGCTTCTTGAGAACTTCGCTGCCCATCTGGGCCTCCTTTTCCAGATCACCGACGACCTTCTGGATGAAAAAGGAAATCTGGAGGATATGGGCAAAATGCCTGGACAGGACGAAAAGGACCATAAATCCACCTTCGTTACCATTCTTGGCGTGGAAGAAGCAGAGAAATACGCAGAAGAAGAAGGGGCCCTGGCAAAAGAAGCATTGGCAAAACTTCCTTTTGATAGTACAATTCTCTATGAACTCACCGATCTGCTGCTGCATAGAAAGAAATAATGGACAAGCGCCTTATGGCGCGGTCGGGACCGGGATCGGTGCGGTGCTTGCCGGTATTCCCGTAGGTTGACGCGGCTTCGCCGCGAGGGTTGATGGCGCCGCCGGGCCTTTGGCCCTGGGCGCCAAGGGTTCTGTCCGGGACTGGCTGACGCCTTCCGGACGGGTTGAGGGCTCCCGCCCTAGGGAGTTATATAGTACTGTGGAGGTCCTGCATAGGATCTCCAAGTCAGCCAAAGTAGGCCCTTAGCCTGCCCATTAAAGGGCTTACCTATTGGTTGGCTGACCGTGCCCGCTGGCGAGGTACGGCGCCTTCGGCGCCATTTCTTATGCCGCCTTTGGCGGCTAAAACCATACAACCGCCCTGCGGGCGTTGGAAATGCATCCCCCTTTGGTGGCTGGCGCCACCACCTTCCCCCCACTTCGTGGTGGGACTATGGGTACTTAGCCATGGAGCCATGTCTCTACAGGAAAGCATAGAAATCTATTCTGCCCCCTGAATAGGGGTGGCAAGGGAACACGATTCGTAAGGAAGCGAAGCGACCTGAGAATCGTGTGACACGCTTTCCCGTGGAGAAGTCCGGCGCAGCCCGGAAAGGGGGTGGCGAGCCAGTCAGCAGAATGTTTTTCATGCTATATGACTCATAAAGCCAATTCCGTAACGCTGGCTTTATACTCATCGCCCGATAGGGCGATACCACAACCCTCGGCCTGAAAGGCCGTCAAATTTAAGAACCCTTGGGCCTGAAAGGGCCCATCAATCCTAAGAACCTTTCCCTTCACAACCCGCCGCCGTGAGGCGGCCACAACCCTCGGGCGAAAGGCCCGTCAACCCTCACACCGCAGGTGTGTTAATTTTCAAAAAGAGGTTTCACATTGGCTAACCAGAAAGTAAAAAAAGAACGGCTTGACGTGCTCCTGGTGGAGCAGGGATTTTTTGAAAGCCGGGAGAATGCAAAACGTCATATTATGGAAGGCATTATTCTTGTAAATGATGTGCCTGTAGATAAAGCGGGAACGAAGGTGCCGGTGGACGCCAGGCTCCGCATCAAAGGCCATGTTATGCCTTATGTGGGCCGCGGCGGTTTCAAGCTGGAAAAGGCGCTGAAAACATTTTCCATTGATCTTAAAGGGAAAGTGATGGCCGATATCGGCGCTTCCACCGGCGGTTTCACGGACTGCGCCCTGCAGAACGGGGCGGCAAAGGTATTTGCCATTGATGTGGGTACCAACCAGTTGGACTGGAAGCTTCGTTCCAATCCGCAGGTGGTGAACATGGAGAAAACCAATATCAAGGTGGTGACGAAGGACCTTCTGGGAGAAATGGTGGATTTCATTTCTACGGACGTTTCCTTTATTTCCGTTACGAAAATCATTCCTGCCGTACACTCCATTCTGAAGGAAGAGGGATCTCTGGTTATCCTTATTAAACCCCAGTTCGAGGCAGGCCGTGAAAAGGTAGGGAAGGGTGGAATTATCAAGGACCCCAAGGTACATGCCGAAGTAATTGAAGATACGCTTCAGGCTTTTAAGGAAGAGCATCTTTACTGCCATGGCCTTACCTATTCGCCCATTAAGGGGGGCTCCGGAAATATTGAATTTCTTGCCTGGCTGAAGCAGACGCCGCCGGAAAAGGAAATAAGGGCAGCGGATATGGTGAAAGTGGTGGAGGAAGCCCACAGCGGGTTGAAAGGATAAGAAATGAAATTTGGCATTTACCCGAACCTCGGGAAAAAGGATTTAAAAATGGCTCTGGAAAGGCTGACCGCTCTTTTGAGAGATAAGAATATAGATTACAGCCTGCCTCTTTCCATGAAAAAAGGCCTGATGGACATGGGTTTTACAGAGGATACCTATGAAACCGATGAATCCATGGGAAAAAGGGATTTTATCCTGTCCGTGGGAGGTGACGGTTCCTTTCTCGGCGCTGCCCGCGCATTCAGGGATTATCCTGTTCTCATGGCGGGGCTCCATCTGGGAGATTTAGGCTTTTTAAATTCCATGACCTTAAGGGATATGGAAAAAAGGGTGGACCAGATTCTGTCGGGAGATTATCAGGAAGAGCATCGCCTCTATCTTTCCGCTGCTTTGATTCATGGGGATGGGAGAAAAGAGAAACTGCCCACCGTGCTGAATGATGTGGTCATCGGCCATGCCTCCATCGGCCAGCTGGCAAGGATCCGTCTTTTCATTAATGACAGCTTCATTCAGGAATATGCGGCCGACGGGCTTATCATTTCATCGCCCACCGGTTCCACCGGCTATTCCCTTTCCTGCGGAGGCCCCGTGCTTGGGCCTTCTGATGACCGGATCATCATCGTCCCTATCTGCGCCCACACGCTGCAGCGTTTTGCCATGGTTCTTTCCAGGGATGATGTGGTTAAAATCACTGTACCGGAAAGAGAAAAGGAACTCTGTCTTTCTCTTGATGGAGCCTGCACCTTCCGTTTTAACAAAACGGACACTTTACTGGTCAGAAGCATAGAAAAACCGATCCGTTTCCTTCGTTTCAGGGACCAGGATTTCTTTGGAAGTATAACAAGGAAATTGGTAAGGAAAGTGGCGGACTGCGGGAAGTAGGACAGGCCCCTTTGAGGCTTGTCCATCATGGCGCCAGTTTGTATAAAACCGTACCATCGGACTTTCGGCCGTGGGAAAACAGGCAGACTGACGCAAGGCCCGGTGGCAGGGATTTTCTCCGCTGCGTCTGGAAATCAAAATTTCTATTGACATTCCCTTTTTCTTTTTGTATAATAATCAAGTCATTGTACATAGGTGCCATGACGCAACCGCACGAATAAGGCTTTGAAAATGCAGAAATGCTGCCTGCATCGGCGAGTATAGTAAAGAGGAGGTGCACAAATGTACGCAATTATCAAAACCGGTGGAAAACAGTACGTTGTTGAAGAAGGCAAGGTTATTTCCATCGAAAAACTGGACGTTGAAGAAGGCGCTGAAGTAACTTTTGATGAAGTTCTTCTGGTTTCCGGAGATGACGTCAAGATTGGCCAGCCCAACGTAGCAGGTGCCAAGGTAACAGGCAAGGTTCTTGAACAGGGTAAGGAACGCAAGATCCGTATCTTCAAGTACAAGGCTAAGTCCAACTACCGCCGCCGCCAGGGCCATCGTCAGCCTTTCACAAAGGTAAAGATTGAAAAAATCGAAGCATAATGATCACTGTAAAAATGCTTCATGATGGGAAAGGGCTGTACAGAGGCTTTTCCATCCATGGACACGCAGATGGTTATGAAAAGGATGGGGAATATGATCTCATCTGTGCCGCGGTCAGTGCCATTACATTGACAACTGCCGGCGGCCTGGAAGATGTGCTTCATAGAGAAGGAACCTATGATTCCGACTTCGGTTTCATGCATGTGGAGATTTCCACACCGGAGGATGAAAAAAGCCAGGTTCTTTTTCAAACCATGGTTCACGGTCTTCGAGCTGTAGAAACCCGGTACCCCCGCCATTTAAAGATTCTAGACATAAAGGGGTGAATTTCATGTTACTTTTTGATCTTCAGTTATTCGCTCATCATAAAGGTGCTTCCAGCACAAGCAACGGCCGCGATTCCAACGCGCAGCGCCTTGGCACAAAGATGCACGCAGGACAGATTGCTAAACCGGGCAACATCATCGTTCGCCAGAGAGGCACTCATCTCCATCCCGGCCTGAACGTTAAGATCGGCAAGGATGACACACTCTTTGCTACTGCAGAAGGCAGAATTGCTTTCGAACGTCTTGGCAGAGACAAGAGACAGGTCAGCGTATATCCTGTTGAAGACTAAGAGCAGAAAGAGCTGCAGGAAACTGCGGCTCTTTTTTTGTGCTCTGCGGAGGGCCTAGGTCGGGATCGGGACGGTGCTTTCCAGTATTCCCGAAGGTTGATGTGCACATCCTGCATAGGATGTGCAAGTCGGCCGACCGTGGTCTTTCGCCGCGAGGGTTGATGGCGCCGCCGGGCCTCAGGCCCTGGGCGCCAAGGGTTCTGTCCGGGACTGGCTGACGCCTCCCGGACGGGCTCCGGGCTCCCGCCCTCGGGAGTTATATAGTATCGCTGCGCTGGCGAGGTACGGCGCCTTCGGCGCCATTTCTTATGCCGCCTTTGGCGGCGAAAACCTTTACAACCGCCCTGTCGGGCGTCGGAAATGCAATCCCCCTTTGGTGGCTGGCGCCACCACCTTTCCCCCGCAGTTCGGTGGGGCGGCAAAAGGAAAGCGTCTTAATGGGCAGGCTAGGCGCCTTACTTCGCCCCACTTGTAGGTCCTATGCAGGACCTCCACAGGGGCACTATGGATGCTTAGCAATGGAGCCATGTCTCTACAGGAAAGCATAGAGCGATTTATTCTGTCCCCCGGATGGGGTGGCAAGGGAACACGATTCGTAAGGGAGCAAAGCGACCTGAGAATCGTGTGACACGCTTTCCCGTGGAGAAAGTCCGGCGCAGCCGGATAAGGGGGAGCCGCGTAGCGGCTAATCACCAGAATGCCAATCAAGCCATATGACACTGAAAGTAAATCCCGTAACGTTCTTGCGTCCCCTTTAGGGGAAGAGGGCCACGAAGTGGCGAAGGGTGTGCAAGCGAACTGGATTCATAGGGGAGCCCCGCGACCCGCGAATCCAGTGAGACGCCATCCAGCGAAGTCGGTATGTGCGAGGGTAAGAATGATTATGATACTCGATGTGGACGTGACCGCCGAAAGGCGGCATTATAATACTTATCGCCCGATAGGGCGATACCTCAACCCTCAGCGCCGCAGGCGCTGTCGCCCCCTGAGCGAAGCGAACACAACCCTTCTACACAACCTGCGGCGCCAGCCGCCATCACCACCCTTTGAACCCTCTGAACCTTTTGAACCCTCTGAACCCGGGCCGCTCTGGCGTGTCCATAGGGTGTCCCAAATCTTTTCCATATATAAAAAATATATTTTTCCTGTATTGACGTTATTGTCAATTTATACTACCATAGATTCAAACTAACAAATGCCTTATAGGGAATTTTTGCCTATAGAGCCATAGAAGGAGGAGTTACGCATGATTGAAGTTTTAGTAAACGGCGCATCCGGACGCATGGGCAGTGAAGTGGTCCGTTCCGTAATGGCTGAAGAGGGACTCGCCATTGCCGGCGCAGTGGATCCTGCTGCTGCAGGAAAAGATCTGGGTGAGGTAGTGGGCATCGGCCACAATGGCATCACCATTTCCCCTAATCTTGAGGAAGCCTTTAAGGTAAAGAAGCCGGATGTGGTCGTCGATTTCACAAGCCCGAAGGTGATTTATGAAAATGCGAAGTTCGTCCTTTCTCATGGAGTGAATATGGTCATCGGTACAACCGGCCTCACCGCTGACCAGAGAAAAGAACTGTCTGAAATTGCCAACAAATCCGGTGCCAATGGACTGGTGGCTCCTAATTTCTCCCTGGGGGCTGTCCTTCTCATGAAGGTTTCGGCTGAGATTTCCAAATACA
This sequence comes from Dialister succinatiphilus YIT 11850, assembly GCF_000242435.1. Taxonomy (GTDB): domain Bacteria; phylum Bacillota; class Negativicutes; order Veillonellales; family Dialisteraceae; genus Dialister; species Dialister succinatiphilus. The sequence continues at coordinate 621,335 of NZ_JH591187.1, forward strand.
TGCCCAATGCAGAAATCATTGAGCTCCATCATAACCATAAATATGATGCTCCTTCCGGTACGGCCAAGCTCACTGCGGAAAAGATGGCAGCCGCAAGAACAAAGGCTCCGGAACCGGATGAAACAAAGGAAAGCCTCCCTGGTGTAAGGGGCGGCAAGTATGAAGGGATTACCATCCATTCTGTCCGCCTTCCCGGCTACGTAGCTCATCAGGAAGTGCTCTTTGGCGGTTATGGTGAAATCCTTACTCTCCGTCATGACTCTTTGGATCGCAAGTCTTTCATGCCCGGTGTCATGCTGGCCTGCAAAAAATGCATGACTGTCAAGGGCTTTGTTTATGGTTTGGAAAATTATCTGGAATGAGGTGTTTCTATGAGTAAACTTCCGCGAGTGGCAGTCCTTGGTGCTACCGGCGCTGTGGGACAGGAATTCATCCGCCTTTTTGAAGAAAGGGATTTTCAGTTTGCTTCCCTGAAACTCTTGGCATCGAAACGGTCTGCAGGGAAAAAGATGATGGTCAAAGGGAAAGAATACACCGTAGAAGAAGCAAAGCCGGAATCTTTTGAAAATATCGACATTGCACTTTTTGCAGGCGGCAGCATCAGCAAGACCCTGGCTCCGGAGGCTGCTAAACGGGGAGCCGTAGTCATTGATAATTCTTCCACCTTCCGTATGGATCCGGAGGTGCCGCTGGTCATTCCGGAAATCAATCCGGAAGATATCGCCAAACATAAGGGCATCATTGCCAATCCGAACTGCTCTACCATTATTATGCTTATGGCATTAAAGCCTATTTATGATATTTCCAGAATTAAGAGAATCATCGTAAGCACCTATCAGGCTGTTTCCGGTGCAGGTAAGGATGGCATTGATGAGCTTTTGGATGAAGCGTCAGCCATTGCGAAGGGGGAGACCTATGAACCGAAGATCCTTCCTTCTGCCAGCCTGCCTAAGCATTATCAGATTGCTTACAATGTGATACCTCAGATCGACGTTTTCCTTGACAATGAATATACCAAGGAAGAAATGAAGATGGTGAATGAAACCCATAAGATTTTCCATGATGACACCATCGCCATTACGCCGACGGCGGTGAGGGTGCCTGTTATCAGAAGCCATGCAGAATCCATCTATATTGAAACAGAAAGGCCCCTTTCCACCGATGAGGTGAAGAAGGCTGTTCAGGGCTTCAAAGGCGCTGTTCTTGTGGATGATATCAAGAATATGGTTTATCCCATGCCTCTTGACACTTCCAATAAGACCGATGTGGCTGTAGGCCGCATCAGAAAGGATCTGTACTGCAAAAACGGCATCAATCTCTGGGTATGCGGTGATCAGATCCGCAAAGGGGCAGCCCTCAATGCACTGCAGATTGCAGAGTACATGATGAATCATGATATGATTTAATATTGGATCTTATTGCAGAGGGGAAAGGTTCTTAAGATTGACAGGCTGCCTCCCACCGTCATCCTGAGCGAAGCGAAGGATCTCGGTAAGAATAGTATGTAGGAGAAACGCTACTAAATACCAGTGGGCGGGAAGGTTTGCTAGTGGCTGATTTTCCCCAGCTGCCAGCTCACTAGCCCACCAGCTTACTAACATATATCAAAGGAGATACTAAAAAATGGCAACAGCAAAATTTGGACGGGTCATTACCGCCATGATTACTCCATTTCTTGAAGATGGTTCCGTAGACTATGAAGGAGCGGCTGCACTGGCCAGGCACCTGGTAGCCCACGGTTCCGAAGGCATTCTGGTAGGCGGCACCACCGGTGAAGGCGCCACCATGACCACGGAAGAAAAACTGAAACTTTATAAAACCATTGTGGATGCTGTAGGCAGGAATGCACCGGGTAAAAAAGTTCCCGTTATGGGAAATATCGGCACTATCAGCACAAGGGATACCATTTTGTTCGGCCGGGAAGCAAAGAAAACGGGCATTGACTGCGCTCTTGCCATTGTTCCTTTCTATGTGAAACCGAACCAGGAAGGTATGTACCAGCATTTCCGCGCTATTGCCAAACATGTGGATCTGCCCATTGTGCTCTACAATGTTCCGGGGCGCACCGGTGTATCCATCCAGCCGGAAACCATCAAGCGGATTGTGGATGAATGCCCCAATGTGGTAGGTATTAAAGACGCCACCGGCAACTGGGACCAGGTAACGAAGGAAAAGACTCTGCTGCCCGATGATTTCATGATTTACAGCGGCGACGACGCATTCACCCTGCCTATTCTGGCAGGAGGCGGCGTAGGGGTCATTTCTGTTGCCAGCCATGTGATTGGTGATGATCTTCTGGCTATGGTGGATGCTTTTGAAAAGGGAGATCTGGAAAAGGCAAGAGCCCTTCATCTGAAAATGTATCCTATTATGAAAGGTATGTTCTTCGTTGCCAGCCCGATTCCTGTCAAGACGGCAGTCAACCTCATCGGTCAGCCTGGCGGCCATTTCCGTCTTCCCATTGTAGAACCGTCGGAAGAAGAAAAGAACCATGTGTACCAGATGCTGAAAGATTATGGCGGATTAGTCAAATAAAGAATGATAGAAAAGGCTTCCTCCGTGAAGCCTTTTTTACTGAAATGCATCATTCAGTCTATGGAAGGAGGAAATATGTTTATTTCCAGATGGATTCGATCGTTTGGCTCCTGTAAAAAATCGGCGGGACTTATGATTTCCGCCCTTGCCCTTTCACTGGCGCTTGTGCCTGATTTTCCTGCAGAAGCCAGGGTAGGACTTCACCAGAACTATGAACTTCAGAAAGTTGTTATTTTCAGCCGCCATAATCTGCGTTCTCCCATGGCAACGGACAGCGAAAAAAGGAAGAATCTGACGCCTCACCAGTGGCAGGATTCCCAAATTCCTCCGGGATATCTGTCCAACCGGGGCGGCCTTGTAGAAACGATGATGGGGGAGTCGGTGAAAGATGAACTGACTCGGGAAAATTTCATGATGTCACCGAAGGACTGGGAAGGGAAGGCTTCCTATTTTTACGCCGATTCGGACCAGCGCACCATTGCCACCGCCCGTTATTTTGCTGCCGGCGCCGCTCCAGAAGCCAATATCAGGGTACATCACAAGATGGAAGGGACGAAAGATCCCGCCTTTGATACAAAGCTGCCGGATACGCTGGACAGGAATACTCTTTCTGCTGTCCGCGAGGGGGAAGATATCTGGATTCGTTCTTTCCTTTCTGCCAATAAAGAAGAAATGAACAGTGATTTCCGGGAATTGGAAAAGATACTGGATATATATTCTTCACCGGACGCCCAAAAGGGAGATTTCAAAGGATTTGTACCGGAAGACCTTCAGATCACCATGAAGAGCGGCGAGAAGCCGAAGATGAAGGGATCCCTGAAAACGGCCCATTCCCTGGCAGACTCCCTTTTAATCCGCTATTATGAAACGGAAGATGACAGGGAAGCTGCTTTTGGCCACACCACGACCTTTGAAGATTGGAAAAAAATCGGCCGCATTAAAGATGATTTTGGAATTCTCCTCTATGGGGAGCCCCAGGCCGCCCGTTACATGGCGATGCCTCTGGTCCGTATGATGGAGAGGGAAATGAAAAACAGCCGGAAATTTTCCTTCATCTGCGGCCATGACTCCAATATGACGGCTATTCTTTCCGCATTGGGCACCTATCCCTATGAGCTGCCCAAGTCTTTGGAAGGAAGGGTTCCCTTCGGCGTGAAACTGGTGATTGAAAAATGGAGGGGAACTGACGGAATTCTTTATGGATCCGCCTGCCTCCTTTATCCTGCTTCCCGGGATATCCGTCATATCACCGTACCTCGGGAAGATGTGACGCCTCTTAGGTATCCTTTAACTTTTCACGGGATTTCGCAAAATGAAGACGGCATGATGAAATGGGCTGACCTGGAAAAACTGTTCCATCAGGCAATCCTTTGACAGTATCCGGAAAAAATCAGGAACTATGGTTGAAAACTCCATAGTTCCTGATTTTTTTGCATTGATTTGCCTGCCATGATACAATAAGTTAATACTATCTTTATATTTTGGGTATGAGAAAGGGAGCAGAAATGATGGCATCCGAATTAAATCTGTTACAGAAGAAGATACTGACCGATGGAGTGATTAAACCGGGAAACGTACTGAAAGTGGACAGTTTCCTTAATCATCAGATCGATGTGCCTTTTATCAGTGAGCTGGGGAAAGAATTTAAAAATATATTTGCCCATAAGAAAATAGATAAGATTCTGACCATCGAAGCTTCCGGCATCGGTATTGCCTGCCTGACAGCCGTATATTTCGGCGTGCCCGTGGTATTTGCCAAAAAGTCGGCCGGTTCCAATATGGATACCGAAGTATATACAACGGAAGTGAAGTCTTTTACCCATAATAAAGTGAACCATGTGGTCGTTTCCAAAAAATACCTGAATCAGGGTGAACATATCCTCATTATGGATGATTTCCTTGCCAACGGCTGCGCCGTAGAAGGGCTGATGGACCTGGTTTCCCAGGCAGGCGGTATCGTAGAGGGCGTAGGCATCTGTATTGAAAAGGGCTTCCAGGGAGGCGGTGATGCCCTGCGTGCCAAAGGAGTGGATGTCAGGTCCCTGGCTATCATTGACAAGATGGATGCTGCTACCGGCACCATTACATTCCGGTGAGGTTTCTGACCATGAAAACAAATGACCCCATTTACCAGCTGAAGGGTGAAATTTCTGTCCGCAAGGCAGTGCCCTTCGGCCTGCAGCATGTGCTGGCCATGTTTGTGGCCAACATTGCGCCTATCCTTATCGTAGCAGGAGCCGTGAAAATGTCGCCGGAAGAGTCCGGTGCCCTGGTGCAGTCCGCCATGATTGTGGCAGGCCTGGGCTCTCTTCTGCAGATGTTTCCGCTGTGGCGGCTTGGGAGCGGCCTTCCCATCATTATGGGTATCAGCTTCACCTTCGTATCGGTGGCCTGCGTCATTGGTACAAAGTACGGCTACGGCGCCGTACTGGGGGCAGCCCTTATCGGCGGTGTGCTGGAAGGGATTCTTGGCCTTGGAGCCACCTGGTGGAAAAGATTTGTGCCGCCTATTGTATCTGCTTCCGTAGTGACGGCCATCGGGTTTTCCCTTCTTCCCATTGGGGCCAATTCCTTTGGCGGCGGCTTTGGCGCTCCCGATTTCGGCGATGCGAAATATCTCATTGTAGGTTCCATTACCCTGGTTTCCTGCCTGATTTTTAACGTGAAGGCCCATTCTTTCTATAAGCAGCTCTCCGTTCTTTTTGGTCTGGTAGTAGGTTATGCAGCTGCCTATTTCTACGGCATGGTGGATTTGTCCCGTATCAGCCAGGTATCTATTATTTCCGTTCCCTCCATTCTTCCGGTTCCCCTGGAATTTCATGCTGATGCGATTTTTTCGATTTTCCTTATTTTTCTTGTTTCTGCCACCGAGACCCTGGGTGATACCAGTGCCCTGGCAGCCATGGGTTTTGGCAGGACACCCACCAACAGGGAAGTCTCCGGCTCCATTGCAGTGGATGGCTTCATTTCAAGCCTGTCATCCCTTTTCGGCTGCATGCCTATTACTTCCTTCAGCCAGAACGTAGGCCTCATTGCCATGACTCACGTGGTAAACCGTAAAGCTATCGGCTGTGGTGCGGTTATCATGATTCTTGCAGGCCTCATTCCCGCTCTTGGCGTCATTCTGGCTTCCCTGCCCAATGCGGTGCTGGGCGGCTGCACCCTCATGATGTTTGGTTCTATTGTGGTGAGCGGTGTCCGTATGCTGGGGGACTGCGGTTATTCCCAGAGAAATATGAGCATTGCCGCCCTTTCCCTTTCCATCGGCTTGGGATTTACCCAGACACCCCAGATTTTCCACATTTTCCCCGATCTTTTCCGCAGTGTATTCGCTGACAACTGTGTGGCTGTAGTCTTCATTGTGGCCATGGTATTGAATCTGGTATTCCCGAAAGATAAGGAAAAAGATGAGGGAGATAAGCCGGAAATCGTGGAGTAGGACTTTTGCTGACACGCCCTTTCGGGCGTGAGGGTTGACGGCCCTTCGGGCCGAAGTTTGGCGCGCCTATGGCGCGAGGGTTCTTGGGTTTGACAGCGGCTCCGCCGCTGAGGGTTCTGGTAGGTGCCCTTCAAAAGAAGGGGCGCCAGTTTGGAATAAACCTTTATAACCGGGCTTTCGCCCGGGGAAAACAGGCAAACCGCCCTGCGGGCGAAGGGGAAGCCCCCTTTGGCGGCTGATTCACCGTAATACTGCCCTCGCTGATGAATCCAAAGTTATGATTTTTGCCCGCTGCCCTCCATGTCAAGGCAGCTTCGAACCGCCATAGGTTTTATTAAAAAATTTCTCATCAAAAAACAGCTGTGAAAAATGTTTCATCATTTTCACAGCTGTTTTTATTTGACTATTTTACCAGCTCACTAGTCCACTAGCCCACTAGTCCACCAGCTCACTAGCTCACTAGTCAACCAGCTCACTAGTCCACCAGCTCACTGCCATTCATAGTTTCATCCGAAGGAGACGTACGGAGTAGAGGATGCAGAGGAGGGTGACGCCGGTGTCTGCAAACACGGCTACCCACATATTGGCATAGCCCAGAAGGCCCATAATCATAACGGCGATTTTGACGAAGAGGGCGAAGGCCACGTTCTGCCAGGCCGTGGAAATGACTTTTCGGGACAGTTTGATGGCCTGGGGGATGGCATGGACGTCGGAATTGAGGAAAACCACATCGGCTGCTTCAATGGCGGCGTCAGCGCCGCTTCCCATGGCGGCCCCTGCATCAGCACCGGCAAGAACAGGGGCATCATTGATACCGTCTCCTACGAAGAGCACGGATCCTTCCTTCCTGCGCAGGTCTTTCATAATGGAAAGTTTATCCTGAGGAAGAAGGCCGGCATATACTTTAGAAATGCCTGCTTTTTCTGCCACGGCTTCTGCGCTTTTCCGGTTATCACCGGTCAGCATAATTGGCGTAACGCCCAATTTTTTGATTTCGCTGATGGAAGAAAAGGCATCTTCCTTCAGTGCATCAGATATGGTGATACATCCCAGAAGGCTTCCTTCCTTTGCCATATACACCACGGTGCCTTCTCCATGAAGCGCATCCAGTTCCTGTTCGGAAATGCCGGCCTTTGCCATGAGGCTTCTGTTTCCGGCATAAACGGATTTCCCATCCACCATGCCTTCCACACCAAGGCCAGCCGTTTCATGAAGATTTTCTACATGACACAGGGGGAGATCCTTTGCATGGGCAGCTTCAACAATGGATTTTCCAATGGGGTGGGTGGAGTAGATTTCACAGGAAGCGGCCAGGGAAAGAATGTCTTCTTTCTTATATTTCCCATAGGGAATGATGGAGCGGACTTTGAATTTTCCTTCTGTAATGGTGCCTGTTTTATCCATGACAGCTGCTTTGATTTTGGCAATCACTTCCATCACTGTGTCGCCCTTAAAGAGAATGCCATCTTTGGAAGCTCTTCCTATGCCTGCAAAGAAAGCCAGAGGAACGGAAATGACAAGGGCGCAGGGGCAGGAAATAACCAGGAAGGTGAGGGCAGTATAAATCCATTTTTCCCAGTCAGCGCCAAAGAAAAGGGGAGGGACCACAGCCGTCAGCAGGGCGGCTGCTACGACGGCGGGCGTATAAATTCTGGAAAAACGGGTAATGAAGCGGTCAATCTTCGGCTTACTGGCCACTGCATTTTCCATGGAATCCAGAATACGGCTGACCATGGATTCGGAAAGAATCTTCATGACCTGGATTTTAATGGTACCGGTCATATTCACGCAGCCCGAGTCTACATGGCTGCCTTCTTTGGCAGTTACTGGTTTCGGCTCGCCGGTAATAGCAGATGTATCGATTTCCGTACTTCCTTCCACAATCAGTCCGTCCAGGGGGATACGGTCGCCGGGGCGGACCAGAAGGATATCGCCCACTCTGGCATCTTCCGCCGGAAGTGTTTCCATCTTATCCCCGGTTATGCGGTGAACCACCTCGGGACGAAGGTCTACAGCCGCCATAATCTGGCTGCGGCTTCTGTCGCTGGCCAGGTCCTGCAGATATTCACCGATGCGGTAGAAGAACATGACGCCCACAGCTTCAGGATATTCCTGTATGCCGAAGGCTCCCAGGGTGGCAATGGTCATGAGGAAAGTTTCATCGAAGAATTCCCCATGGGTCACATTTTTCAGGGCTGTCCATACAATGGGGCCGCCTAGAATAAGGTAGGAAATAAAGAACAGCATGTTTCCGTACAGTTCCGGCATAGCCAAAGCCTCGACAGGATGATAGTGGAACAGCATGCCCAGAACGAAGAAAAAGCCGCCAATCCAAAGCTGTCCTTCTTCTGTGAATATTTTTTTGTAAAAAGGAATATCCTCTGTCTTTGGAGAAATTGATGTTTTTGGGGGACGTACTTTCTTTTTGATTTCCGTAGGCGATTCCACTTCATTGCACTTTTCTGTAAGCTCCGGAATCAGGCTGTCCGGATCCTCTGCGGTGAGTTTCATGGTTTTGGTGGCATAGGAAATGGAAGCGGAGAGAACACCGGGCTGGCGGTTAATCAGCTTTTCCAGCTTCAATGCGCAGGCGGCGCAGTCCAGAGTAGGAATCTCATAAGTTTCCGTCCGGTAATTGGACTTATCTTTTGGCGGAACGATACCGACCGATTCATCTACGCTCCGGCATACAGCAAGGACTTCCTTCAAAAGGGTATCGGGGTCCTCTTTGGAAATGATGCGCAGTTCCTTATTGCGGAAGGAAATGGCCGCAAAGAAAACAGAAGGCATTTCCCGAATCTTCCCTTCCATTTTAGCGGCGCATTCCATGCAGTCCAGATGCTCCATATGGTAAAGGGAGCGGTGGTAGGTTTTTCCAAGGAAATCACAGCGGCAGCTGTCAAGGCTTTTCCCACAGATGTCGCAGTCCTCTTCCTCTACACAGGCAGAACAGTGGCAGTTCGGCATGTGGCCTTTTTGATGATGGATTCCTTTATCATGGAAATGGCCGAAGGCCCGCCGTTCGTCGGCATCAATGGCCTTCTCGTCTTCCATAATATCTTTTTCGTTCGCTTTATACCTGGCCATTTCAGGATCATGGGAATGGTCGTGATGAAGGGGCTCTTCTTCATGGTGGTGGTCATGACCGCAGCAGCCATGATGATGGCTCTCCTCTCCTTCATTCTCACTTCCGGAATCATCTTCATGAACATGACTTTCTTCGTGATGCTGGTGATGGCAGTGGCAGCAGCCGCAGTTATGGGCATGCACTGTTTCTTCTTTTTTATTCATAGGGTTTCCTCCTTACAGATATAGGATACAGGGTTCTTTCTTTATCTGATTTTAGCATCGCCGCAATATAGAGTAAACCGTTCATGAAAAACACTTTAAAAATTCAAGTGATAAGCAGGACCATATAAAAGCAGCGCCCTTGAAAGAAAAAGAGCGCTGCTTTTGTATTCCATCCCAGGTCATTGAGAACACCGCCGCATTGGTGCCTTTAGGCAGGGGGACTCAAAAAATTTTCTGTATTTTTTATTCATTTTCCTTCACATTTTCCGGTACTACGGTCAGTGTTTTCTGGTGGGTATAGTTCACCAGCCCCGGCGGGCCTCCGGGAATTTTCTTCACATAGCGGATAAGGGTATAGTCCACATCCACCTTACCGGAATCTCTTCCTTTGCTGTTCCAGGCGGCCAGGGCGGCAGCCTTCACCAGGGTGTCTTCAGGAATGGTATCACCGGATGCTTCAATCACTACATGGGAACCGGGAATGGCTTTGGCATGGAGCCATACATCGGTTTTTGCCGCCTTATGCAGGGTGAGATATTCATTCTTTGTATTACTGGTGCCAAACCATACCCGAAAACCGTCAATCATACGGTTTTCTATCTGGGGGGCCTGGGATTTTTTATTCGATTTCCCAGATTTTTTCCTTTGTCCCTGCTTTCTATCAATACCCAGATTCTTCAGCTCTTCCTTTAATGCTTCCAGTTCCTGTTTGGTGGTAACCTGTTCGGCAAAGTAAAGAGTATCATTCAGATAGGTAAGTCGTTTATCGCATTCGTCCAGCTTTTCCTTTCCGATGGCAGTCCTTGTTTTCATTTTATTGTATTTCTTGAAATACATCTGGCTGTTGGCGGAAACGGAAAGAAGGGGGTTCACCGGTATGGTCTCATCTTCCGGCGGATCTTTGAACAGATTGGAAAGGGTAAGGGAAGTCCGGTGGTTGATTTTTTCATAGGCATAGATGGAAAGGAGGGTGCCCCAGAGCTTGTACTGGTCCATACGGGACGTTTCTTCCATTTCTTCTCCTATTTTTCTTTTCTTTCTTTCTTCTCTTTTAATAAGAGTATGAAGCTGCTTTTTGTAGTCCTGTACAGCCTGACTGATGGAACCGGCTCCGCTTTCCGCCTCTTTTTCTATAAAGGGGAGGACATCTGCTTTTTCCGGCTCCTGCTTCATCATGTGAAGAGGAACGGGGCTGGCAGATTTCTTTCCTTTTTCATTCTTATATATATATAGGACATCGGATTTGGCAATGGCCGAGGAAAGAGCACACAGGGCGGTGACTACACGATTTTCTTCCTCTTCGGTCATGGAAGAAAGAGAGAGGTCGGCAGGCACCCTGCTTTCATGGGCCAGTTCGTCTGCTAGGTAACGGGAAAAACCGTTAAACTTGGAAAAGAGCCAGCTGTCTAAAGGGATGTCTTCATTTTTGGAAAAATCCAGAATGTTTTTTATTTCTGCTTTGTTAAATTTCATGAAATCCATGCGGGCAGAGCGTCCCGGAAGACTGTAGGTCTCTCCAGGCACCAGGAGACGGTCCAGCTTTTTGCCCCGGAGACAGGCATCTATGATTGTATTTCCTTCCGTAAGAACTATGTTGGGGGAAGCAGGGAGAAGTTCCACCCAGAGGGTGCGGGTCACGATTTCACTGCCTGCTTCGATACGGTCAAAGGAAAGAGATACGACCCGGTCCATATCTGCCTGTTCGATTCTGGACAGGCGGCTCCCTTCCAGATATTTTCTGAGGGTCATACAGAAGGTCTGGGAAGGGGAGTACTGCTTCCTGTTTTTTGCCCTGCCCGTAAGGTAAAGAAGAGGCGGATTATAGGTGTTGATGATAAGACTTACAATATCTCCGTCCTGGCAGAAAAGCTCTAAATCCATAATGCGGTTATCTATCTGGTGCACCTGCCGTACCTGACAGGAATCCAGCTTTTCTTTGAGTTTTTTTACAATCATATATAATACAGCGCTGTCTATCTGCATGATTTCCTCCTGCATAAGCGTTTAAAGATAAATAGTTATGGTTTAAGTATATCATACTTGAAGGGTCCTGGTGCGGCAGGAACAGGGGATTTCAGCTCTGCCCTTTTAGGGCAGGTATAGGCGCTGCCTTTGGAAGAAAATACCGGGCGTTCCCTGTATAAACAGGAACAGGCTGATTCCTGTGGTTGATAGAGACGTGACAGGAATGGTAAAATATAGATTCAGAATCAGAAAATCTTCATTCATATACAGCTATAAGCAAGGAGGAATTATGCATTTTGTAAAATGGCAGGCCTTGGGCAATGATTTTGTTTTTGTCAATGGCTTTAAGGAAAAACTGGAAGAAGTCACAAAGCATACAAAAGAAATCTGCGATCGTCACTTCGGCATCGGCGCTGATGGTATTATATTTGTTCTCCCTTCTGATAAGGCCGATTTAAAGATGCGGATTTTTAATTCCGACGGTTCAGAAGCAGAAATGTGCGGCAATGGTATCCGCGCTTTTGCCAAGTGGGCCCACGAACTGGGACTGGTGAAGGAAAAACGGATTTCCGTGGAAACCGGTGCCGGTATCCTTTATCCGGAAATACTGGATAATGGCATGGTACGGGTAGACATGGGGTGCCCCCATTTGGATGCTAAAGAAATTCCGGCAGAAGGTTTCGGCGAAGGTCCTATTATAAATCAAACGCTGGCCAATGAGAAAAATGGAAAATCCTACCAGGTTACCTGCGTGTCCATGGGGAATCCCCATTGTGTTATTTTTGTTGATGATGCAGAAGCTGTTCCGGTCACGGAGGAAGGCCCCAACCTGGAAACAGACCCTCATTTCCCAAAGAAGACCAATGTAGAATTTGTAGAACAGCTTTCTCCAAACCATCTCAGGATGCGGGTGTGGGAAAGAGGCGCCGGCGTGACTCTGGCCTGCGGCACCGGTACCTGTGCCACTGTGGCAGCCGCTATTTTAAACGGCCGGGTTTCCGGCGGTGCTGACGTAACCCTGGATGGCGGACAGCTTCATATCGAATGGGACGGAAATCCCAAAGACCATATCTTTATGACTGGTCCTGCAGAAAAAGTATTTGAAGGAGACTATCTGCTGTAATTCATCATAAATGGAGGCATTGCATATGAACAGCATGACCGGCTACGGACGAGGCAGCGCAGAAAATGGACGGGGCATCGTGACAGCAGAGCTGAAATCGGTGAACAGCCGTTTTTTGGAAATTAATATGAGAAGCGACCATTTCTCTGCTTTCCTGGAAGACAGGGCATCCCGGAAAATCAAAGAAGCCCTGCATCGTGGTAAAGTGACCGTTTACCTTTCTTTCCAGCCTTCTGCAGAAGGAAGAAATCTGAAGGTAGTACTGGACAGGAATCTTCTGGAAGCCTATGCAGCCGCTTTAACGGAAGGCCGGCGTATGAAGGGACTGAAAAACAGAAAACCTTCTATTTCCGATCTTCTAACCCTGCCGGAACCTTTTCTCCATGTAGAAAAAGAAGTCCTGTCCGATGAAGAGCTGGCGCCTCTGGTGGACGAAGCCATGGAGAAGGCGCTGACTGAACTCACAGGCATGCGGGCAAGGGAAGGGGCCAACTTGAAGAAGGACCTGGAAAAACGAATTTCTTTCCTTAAAGAAAAGAGAGAATTCCTTTTATCCCGGCAGGATGATGCGGCCCGGGCCTATGAGGAAAGGCTGAAAGAGAGAATCAATAAAATCCTTGAAGACAGGAACCTTTCCATAGATGAGGGGAGAGTACTGGAAGAGGTGGCTCTTTTTTCAGAGAAGGCTGACTATACGGAAGAAGTTGTGCGTTTTGGAAGCCACCTGGACCAGTTCAGTCATATCCTTGAAAGCAATGAGCCTTCAGGCAGAAAACTTGATTTTCTCCTCCAGGAAATCAACAGGGAAGTCAATACAACCGCTTCAAAAGCCAGTGACACCGAAGTGGTTGACTGTGTTATAATAATCAAGACAGAACTCGAAAAAATACGCGAGCAAGTCCAAAATATTGAATAAGGAGCTATCAAAAGTGGGTTTTTCTTTAATTAATATCGGTTTTGGCAATATGGCGGCGGCAGCCAGGGTTATGGCTATCATCAGTCCGGAATCAGCACCGGTTAAACGTATGATCCAGGACTGCCGGGACAGAGGCGAACTGATCGATGCCACCTATGGCAGAAAAACAAGGGCTGTTCTCATTATGGACAGCGGACAGATTATCCTTTCTGCCGTACAGCCTGAAACCATTTCTCACAGATTGACCAATAAGGATACAGTCATTAACGAAGGATCGGACGATTAATCATGGATACAAAGAAGAAAGATGAGGGAATTCTGCTGGTGGTGTCAGGCCCCAGCGGTGCCGGGAAGGGAACCATCTGCAGTGCCATTCGTTCCATTTATCCCAATCTCCATTATTCTGTTTCTATGACCACCAGAGAGCCCCGTAAGGGAGAGGTGGAAGGGGAAAGCTACTATTTCCGGACCAATGAGCAGTTTGAAGAACTCATCAAGGAAGATGCTTTTCTGGAATATGCCAGGGTTTATGACCATTACTACGGCACGCCGAAAAAATATGCCCTGGATTTGATTAATGAGGGGAAATCGGTACTTCTTGAAATCGATATCCAGGGAGCCATGCAGGTGAAGAAGCGCTATCCCAAGGGCGTTTTCATCTATATCGTCCCGCCGTCCCTTAAAATTCTCTCCGGCCGTCTCCATGATCGCGGAACCGATTCGGAGGAAGTCATCCAAAAACGTCTCTCCCAGATTACCAGCGAACTGGCCATGGCCCATCAGTATGATTACATCGTGGTGAATGATATACTGAAAGATGCGGTGCATAAGACCTGCTCCATTCTGGAAGCGGAGAAATGTAAACTGTCCCGCAATGAAGGACAGATTGAAACCATTTTCAAACAATATATCAATAAGGAGGTACCTTTAAAATGATGTGTTTTCCATCCATTGACAGCCTTGTGAAGAAAGTAGATTCCAAGTATACCTTGGTTACCCTGGCAGCGGACAGGGCCCGTGAGCTGACCGATGGCCAGCCTCCGCTGATTCCTGATGCAAAGAACAAGAAACCGGTGACTGTGGCACTGGAAGAAATTTACAAGGATAAGATTACCTACAGCTTTGATAAATAACAGACTTTGAGGAAACAGGATTTCCGGGAAGGATTTGTAAATGTTTGAAAATAAACATATTGTGGTAGGCGTCTGCGGCGGCATTGCTGCCTATAAAGCAGCCGGCCTGGTCAGCCATTTAAGACAGGCCGGTGCCGACGTGCACTGCATTATGACCGCCAATGCGGCCAAGCTGGTTACCCCCATTACCTTTGGCGAACTGTCCGGCAACGATGTGACGGTTGATATGTTTGCCAATATCTATAAATGGGATGTGGAGCATATTGCATTGGCCCGCATGGCTGATGTATTCGTCATTGCTCCGGCCACTGCCGATATCATCGGTAAAGTGGCAAACGGTATTGCAGACGACATGCTTTCTACCACCGTCATGGCCACGAAGGCCAAAGTGATTTTCGTGCCGTCCATGAATACCAATATGTATGAAAATCCCATTGTACAGGAAAACATGGCTAAACTCCGTGCTCACGGCTATCTCTTCGTAGAACCGGAATCAGGACATCTGGCCTGCAACACCAATGGAAAAGGCCGTTTCCCTAAACTGGAATCCATTATGGATGCTGTAGAAAAGGCACTCTTCGGCAAAGGCCTCCTGAAGGGTAAAAAGATAATCGTCAGTGCCGGCGGCACTCAGGAAGCCATCGATCCTGTCAGGTACATCAGCAATCGTTCCAGCGGACGCATGGGCTATGCCATTGCCCGGGCAGCTGCCATGGAGGACGCTGATGTGACTCTGGTAAGCTGCACTACGGCACTTCCTGTTCCTTCAGGTGTTAAGATAGAATACGTCCGTGATGCCCGGGAACTCTGCCGTGCCATGAATTCCCATTTTGATGACTGCGATGCCGCCATCATGGCAGCAGCTGTGTCCGATTATCGCCCCAAGGTGCAGGCCACCCAGAAAATCAAAAAAGAGTCCCATGATGTTCTGAACATTGAGCTGACCCAAAACCCTGATATTCTTTATGGTCTGGGGCAGAAAAAGAAAGGCCAGTTCCTTGTAGGCTTTGCTGCAGAAACGAATGATGTCATAGAGCACGGCAAAGAAAAGCTGAAAAGGAAAAATCTGGATATGCTGGTGGCCAATGATGTGGCCATGCCTGGCGCCGGTTTCAATGTACCCACCAATATTGCTTCCCTTCTTTATAAAGACGGTACCATGGAACAGTATCCGAAAATGACAAAGGATGAACTGGGTCACATTATCGTTGAAAAAATTTCTGAAGGCTTGAAACAGCAGTAATAACTGAAAAAAGTGAAAAAAGCGCCGTTTTCTGCGGCGTTTTTTTCGTGGATAGAATAGAGGCAATAGGGCTATGGGAAATGCAGGCGGAAATTTTTTCTTCTATTTTTGAAGGATATGGCATTTTCTTCCCTGCAGGGTAATTAAACCGTCTTTTTCCATGGCCCTTAATTCCCGGGAAAGAGCGCTTCGGTTGGCACAGATATATTCAGCCATGTCCTCCCTGGAAAAAGGAATGGTGAAATCACAGCTTCCTGCTTTTTCCGCTTCCATGGAAAGAAAGCACTGGATTTTTGCTCTGAGGGATTTTCTGGAAATCACATTGATTTTCCTCATGAGTTCCTGGCTTTTGGAAGTCATCATGGCTATGAGATTTTTAATAAACACAAGCACATCTCCATCTCCCGCATGACGGAGGAGACGGTCATAGGGGATAAAAAGCACTTCCGCTTCCTCCTGGGCATAAAAAGTGACAGAAGAAGCAGGATGAGGAGAACAGGCAAAATTTTCTCCAAACAGTTCTCCTCGGCCCATGCGTACCAGAATATCCTTTTCTCCCCACAGGTCTTCCCTGATCATATATACATGACCGGAAAGGATAAGGCCTATGCTGCGGATGATTTCATTCTCTTCATAAATATAATTGCCTTTTTTGAAATTCCTGATATAGCAGCCGGCAGTGAGAAGTATTTCCCGAATACGGCTTTCTTCCATATCCCTGAAAAGGGGAAGCCCTTCATAATTTTTATGATTCATGGCAGCCTCCTTAAAAAATATTCTTTTTTTATCATTATATCTATTTTATGTTGCGGCGGCAACAATATAGCTTATAGGTATTTCGTATAATAAAAGTATCAATTCTTTATTTTACATGAGGAGGAAATCAATGGAAAATCAGATGTTTTGCTATCAGTGCCAGGAAACCGCAGGCGGCAGGGGATGCACCATTCAGGGGATGTGCGGAAAATCGGCCCGTACCGCCCATCTGCAGGATGTACTTATTTATGTGACCAAAGGCCTTTCCGAAGTCTCCTCCGCATGCCGGCGGAAAGGGACTACGGTGCCTGACCATGTGGCCCATCTGATTGAAGATAATCTCTTCGTCACCATTACCAATGCCAACTTTGATGATACCATGATTGAAGAAAGAATACAGAAAACAGCAGCGGTGAAGGAGGAGCTTCTCCGTTTACTGCCGGATCAGTCCTCTCTTTCTGATGCTGCTCTCTGGAAGCCTTCTGATGGTTCCTATGACAATCCGGAAATTGGCGTACTTTCCGAAAAAGACGAAAATATCCGGTCTCTTCGTGAGCTCATTACCTATGGCTTGAAAGGTCTTTCCGCTTACCTGCGCCATGCAAGGGTTCTTCATAAGGAATCTAGGGAAATCAATGATTTTCTTGAAGATACACTGGCCCGTCTTTTGGATAAGCACCTTTCCGTAGATGACCTTTTCGCCCTGACCATGAAAACCGGCGAATACGGCGTTAAGGGCATGGCTCTTCTGGATGAGGCCAATACGTCAGCCTATGGACAGCCGGAAATCACAAAGGTGGATATCGGTGTACGCAGCAATCCGGGCATTCTCATTTCCGGTCATGACCTGAAAGATTTAGAGATGCTTCTGGAACAGACTGAGGGGACCGGTGTAGACGTGTATACTCATGGGGAAATGCTCCCTGCCCATTACTATCCTTTCTTTAAAAAATACAGCCATTTTGCCGGAAACTACGGCAATGCATGGTGGAAACAGAGGGAGGAATTCGAATCCTTTAACGGTCCTATCCTCATGACCACCAACTGCGTGGTGCCTCCTAAGGACAGCTATAAAGGAAGACTTTGGACCACCGGTGTGGTTTCCTTCCCCGGCGCCGGCCATATTGATGAGAAAGACGGCAAAAAGGATTTCACTCCTATTATCCGTCAGGCCCTTTCCTGCAAGGGGCCGAAGGAAATCGAAAAAGGCTTTATTACCGGCGGTTTCGCCCATAACCAGGTGCTTGCTCTGGCAGATACGGTGGTGGAGGCAGTAAAGTCCGGCGCTATTAAGAAATTCATTGTCATGGCCGGCTGTGATGGAAGAGCAAGGAGCAGGGAATACTACCGTCAATTTGCAAAAGCTCTTCCTGCGGATACAGTGATTCTGACTGCCGGCTGTGCCAAGTATAAATATAACAAGCTGAATCTGGGAACCATCGGCGGCATTCCCCGGGTGCTGGATGCGGGGCAGTGCAATGATTCCTACAGTCTGGCCCTCATTGCCCTGAAGCTGAAGGAAGTTTTCAACCTTGACGATGTGAATGAACTCCCCATTGTTTATAATATTGCCTGGTATGAACAGAAGGCGGTCATCGTCCTTCTTGCCCTCCTTTCCCTGGGCGTAAAGAACATTCATCTGGGACCCACACTTCCGGCATTCCTTTCGCCGGCAGTGGTAAACGTACTGGTGGATAAATTCGGTATTGCCGGTATCACTACGGTGGAAGAAGATATGAAGATTTTCTTTGGAAAATAGGAAATAGCCAGGGAAAAGCAAAAGGAATGCAGGCTGCCTTCTGGGCCACCTCGGAAAAAGCACTGAAATTTTCAGTTTCCTTCGTTAACTCCTATGACCAAATAACAGTTAACTATTGCTAAAATAAAGAAATAACGGTATAATAGTACTCAAGTGAATAAAGACTCATCAAGAGCAGCTGAGGGATTTGGCCCGGGGACGCTGCAGCAACCATTCCTGAAAAAGGAACCGGTGCTAATTCCATCAGCATATTGCTGGCAGATGAGAGGATAGGCTCTCCCTGCGGAGAGCCGTTTTTTATTATATTTTCACATTTCAAGTGAGGAGGACTTATATGTCTAAGAAAGTATTATTTACATCAGAATCCGTTACGGAAGGTCATCCTGATAAAATTGCCGATCAGATTTCTGATGCTATTCTTGATGCCATCCTGGCCCAGGATCCCAATGGCCGTGTGGCCTGCGAGACCATTGTAACCACCGGTCAGGTCCATGTATTTGGTGAA
The DNA here is from genome assembly GCF_000242435.1 of Dialister succinatiphilus YIT 11850. Taxonomy (GTDB): domain Bacteria; phylum Bacillota; class Negativicutes; order Veillonellales; family Dialisteraceae; genus Dialister; species Dialister succinatiphilus. The sequence continues at coordinate 640,000 of NZ_JH591187.1, forward strand.
ATTACCACCACCGCCTATGTACCTATTCCCCAGGTTATCAGAAAGACCATTAACGATATAGGATACACCGATGCCCGTTATGGCTTTGACGGCGAAAGCGTCGGCATTAACGTGGCCATTGACGAACAGTCTCCCGATATTGCCATGGGCGTCAACCAGTCTCTGGAAGCCAAGGAAAAGAAAGCTGATAAATATGATATCGGTGCCGGCGACCAGGGCATGATGTTCGGCTACGCATCCAATGAAACGCCGGAATACCTGCCCATGCCGATTGCTCTGGCCCATCGGCTGGCACGGCGTCTGGCTGAAGTAAGAAAGAACGGAGACGTTCCTTATCTCCGTCCTGATGGAAAGACCCAGGTTACCGTGGAATATGACGATGGCAAACCGGTCCGCGTGGATACCGTAGTCATTTCCGCCCAGCATAACCCTGATGTTACTCATGAACAGATCGAGGAAGACATGATTAACAAGGTCATCAAGGCCACCATTCCTGCCAGGTTCCTTGATGAAAATACAAAATACCTTATCAACCCCACCGGCCGCTTTGTTATCGGCGGTCCCCAGGGCGATGCCGGCCTGACAGGCCGTAAGATCATTGTAGATACCTACGGCGGCATGGCTCGTCATGGCGGCGGCTGCTTCTCCGGCAAGGATCCCACAAAGGTAGACCGCAGTGCTGCCTACGCTGCCCGTTATGTGGCTAAGAACATTGTGGCAGCCGGCATTGCAGATAAATGTGAAATCGAACTGGCTTATGCCATCGGCGTAGCGGAACCGGTTTCCATCTTCGTTGATACCTTCGGCACCGGAAAAATTGATGATGAAAAAATCGTGGACCTTATCCGCCGGAACTTCGAACTTCGTCCTGCAGGCATTATCGATATGCTGAATCTCCGCCGTCCTATCTATAAGCAGACTGCTGCTTATGGCCATTTCGGAAGGACAGACATTGATCTTCCCTGGGAACACACTGACAAAGCAGATGTGCTCAGGAAAGAAGCAGGCCTCTGATTTCTTAAACAGCCAAAAATATGATAAAATAATGGATAGCCTTCGGGCTGTCCATTTTTTATTGGGAAGGAGCATCCTATGCAGGAAACCATTGCAGAAGTTCTGATTAACAGACCTTCCAAGCATCTGAATCGAACCTTTTCCTATCGTATTCCTGAAACCATGAAAGGGGCAGGTGTGGGCTGGCGCTGCGTAGTGAATTTTGCCAGACGGAAGGAAGAGGGAATTATTCTTTCCGTTCATGAAGAAGATACATCTCAGTTATCCTATAAACTTCTGGATATTCTGTCTCTGGTAGATTCCTTTCCCTGGTTTACTGATGAAATGATACGGACTGCCCTTTGGATTTCCTCCTATTATATGTGTACGCTCATCGATGCCCTCCGTCTCTTCTATATCGATAAGAAAGCAGTCAAAACTAAAATTACCTATACTGTGAACTGGGAAAAAATAGAGAAGGAACCGGTGGAGGACATAGAAGGACTGGTAGACCGGTCCGTGGACAGTCTGGATGATAAATCGGCGGCCCTCCTTTTTGGGGACAGGCTGATGGAATACGTGAAACAGAATTTTCTCATCAAAAAGGAAACCCTGGCAGCCGCTCATAAAATACCTCTGGAAAAATGGATTGTGCCGGACAGGGAGCTCACGGATAAAGAAAAGGGAAGGAGCCGAAAGCAGGCAGAACTTTCTGAATTTCTGAAGGCCCATGGTTCCCAGCCGGTGAGCAGGTTGAAGGAAAAGGGATTTTCCACTGCCCTTATTCATGCATTTCTTTTGAATGAATACGGCCATGCGGTCTATCATAGAAAGGAAACCTATTCTCTGATTACCCGGGAAGGGGAAAAGAAGGAAAAGACACTGACCGAAGAACAGGAGAAGGCAGTCAAAGCCCTGTGCGATTCCATAGATCGAAAGGCCTATGAAGGGTTTCTTCTAAAAGGGGTGACTGGGAGCGGGAAGACCGAGGTTTATCTCCAGGCTGCCCGTCACGCTCTGGAAGAAGGGGGATCCGCCCTCATTCTTGTGCCGGAAATCGCCCTCACCAGCCAGATGACTTCTTATTTTGCCTCCATCTTTGGAGATAAAGTAGTATTTATGCACAGCGGCCTCAGCAAAGGGGAGCGGTATAACAACCGTATGCGTATCATGAGCGGAGAGAGTCCCATTGTCATCGGCTCCCGATCCGCCATTTTCATGCCCTTCAAGAATCTAAGGCTCATTGTGGTGGATGAAGAATATGATACCTCCTATAAGCAGGGGGAAACTCCAAGGTATAACGGCCGGGACGCGGCTAAAGTCATGGCGGTCATTTATCACTGCCCTATTGTACTTGGCGCCGCCACTCCTTCCATAACCACCTATTATGCGGCCTGCCAGGGGAAAATCAGTCTCCTCACCATGAAGGAAAGGGTGTTCAAAACGCCGCTTCCTCAGATTCATGTATGTGATTTGAAGGAGAACCCGCCGATTGACAGAAGCGGTCTTATTTCTGCACCTTTAATCTCCCTTCTCCAGAAGACGATCCTTGAAAAGAATAAAGCCATTCTCCTTTTGAACCGGCGTGGATTTGCCACCACCCTTATGTGCTCTTCCTGCGGCCATGTGTTCAAATGTCCCAACTGCGATGTATCTCTGGTGTACCATAAGGAAATGAACCGGCTGGAGTGCCATTACTGCGAAACAGTGCACCCCCTTCCCGGAGAATGTCCTGTATGTCATGGCACCCGTATCCTCTACCTGGGGGCGGGTACGGAACGAATAGAAGAAGAGCTGGCTGATTTCCTGCCTGAGGCCAGAGTCAGAAGGTTTGACCTGGACAGTACCAGAAGGAAGAACAGTGCCAGGGAAATTCTGGATGATTTCAGACAGGGGAAATTTGATATACTTTTCGGCACCCAGATGGTGGCTAAAGGCCATGATATTCCCGGTGTGCAGACGGTAGGCATTCTTTCTGCCGACAGCATTCTGAATATTCCTTCCTATCTGGCGGCGGAACAGACTTTCAACCTCATTACACAATGTGCCGGAAGGGCCGGTCGGAGCAGGAAACAGGGAGAAGTGATTCTGCAGACCTATAACCCTTCCCACTATGTCATCCAATGCGCTGCGCGGCAGGATTATGAAAGCTTTTACAAACAGGAGCTTCGATATCGGAAACTTTTGGAATATCCGCCTTTTGCGAGACTTATGAAGATTACCTGCTTTAATGAAGATGAAAAAAAAGCAGACTCCCAGGCCGCCAGGATTCACAGCTGGCTTCAAAGCGTCATTCCCCGGCTTTCGGGAAATGTAAAGTGCACGGCCCCTTTCAGTGAACCTATCAAGCGTGTTCGAAATCTCTACTACATATCTATTCTTGTCAAGGGCAAAAGTCTTACCTCTTTAAAAAACGCCATGCGCGGGACGCCCCTGTTTGAGGAAAATGATATAATTATAGATGTAGATCCTTTATAAAAGGACTCATAATAACCATAAAAGAAAGAAGGAAATGAATTGAGTACCATTATTACTGCCGGCAACCCCATTTTAAAAATGAAGGCACAGCCGGTTGAAAAATTTGATAAAAGTTTGAAATTCCTTGTGAATGATATGAAGAAGACTCTCTATGAAGCAAACGGTGTTGGCCTGGCTGCACCGCAGATCGCTGTTTCCAAAAGAATTTTCGTAGCCGATGACGGAGTATCGGGATTCGAAGCCTACATAAATCCGGAATGGAAGCCCGATGGCGATGAAATGAACACAGATACGGAAGGCTGCCTTTCCGTTCCTGAATTCTTTGGTGAAGTGACCCGTTATTCCAATGTCATCATCCGCTATCAGGATATTCACGGGAAAAAGAAAACAAAAAAAGCCTCCGGCCTTCTTGCCCGCTGCATTCAGCACGAAACAGATCACCTGAACGGTATTCTCTTCATTGAAAAGGCCATTTCTCTTCATAAAGGACCGAAAACAAATGAATAAGTATCGTATCGTCTTTATGGGAACTCCCGATTTTGGCGTTCCTGCACTGGAAGCCATGACTCTCCATGGTTATCAGCCGGTGGCGATTTACTGCCAGCCGGACCGGATTAACGGGCGGGGCAGAAAGATTAATTATTCCCCGGTGAAATCCTTTGGTCTCTCTCATGATATCCCGGTTTACCAGCCGGACAGTTTGAAGAATCCGAAAGAGCAGGAGAAACTGAAAGCTTTATCTCCGGATCTTCTTGTGGTTATCGCCTATGGAAAGATTCTCCCCAAAGCAGTCCTTGATATTCCCACCTATGGAGCTATCAATGTCCATGCGTCTCTTCTTCCGAAATACAGGGGCGCTGCCCCCATCCAGCGGGTCATTATAGATGGAGAAAAGGAAACCGGTGTGACCATTATGCAGCTGGATGAAGGCATGGATACAGGAAATATCATTTCCGCCGTGAAAATGGCCATTCCTTCCCACATGAATGCAGGAGAACTTTTTGACCAGCTGGGAAGCCTGGGGGCCAGAGAGCTCATTCACGTACTGGATGACCTTCCCGAAAAACTCAAGCATTCTGTTCCCCAGAATCAGGAAGAAGCTTCCTATGCTGAAAAAATCACAAAAGACATGGGCCATTTGGATTGGAATCTTCCGGCGGATAAGATTGACTGCCTGATTCGAGGCATGAATCCAAACCCCGGTACCTACAGCTTCTATCGAGGAAAAAGAGTAAAAATCCATAAAGCAGCGCCTGAAGCTGTAAAGCACTCCGCCCAGCCCGGCACCATCCTGTCCCTTGCAGAGAACCGGATTCATGTGGCCTGCGGCAGTGGTGCCCTTGTTATTTCAGAAATCCAGCCGGAAAACCATAAAAAGATGGATGCTTCCGACTTTATTCATGGATACCAGGTGAAAGTGAATGATACATTCGACCGCTAAGCCCCTGCCTTCTGCCCGGAAGCTTGCTTATCAGGCTTTATACGACATTCTGGAGAAAAAGGCCTATGCCAATCTTACCCTCCAGCATGTGCTGAAGGAATATCCATTAAATGGACCGGAAAGCCGGCTTTTAACGGAACTGGTGTATGGAGTGCTTAGGAAATATAATTACCTTCTCTGGATTATTTCCCGCCTCAGCACCTATTCTTTAAAAAAAATCCATCCATCTGTAAAAATCCTTCTCTGTCTCGGTCTTTATCAGCTTCTTTACCTGTCAAGAATTCCTGCTTCTGCCGCAGTCAATGAAACGGTAAAAATAGCAAAGAAAATCACCCATAAAGGAAATGTGGGTTTTATCAATGCCGTCCTCCGGGGATATATCCGTAAAAAGAAGGAACTTGCTTTATTTCCCAGAAATGACAATCCGCTGCTTTACGATTCCCTTTACTGGAATGAACCGGAATGGCTGGTGAAATGGTGGCAGTCCCATTACAGCAGGGAAGCAGCGTCCATTTTAGAGGCTTTCAATGAAACGCCGAAGCTGGCTGTAAGAGTCAATACATTAAAGACAAACCGGGATGCCCTTCAAAAAATGATGGCGGAAAAAGGCATCAAAACAGAGGCCGTCCCCTGGGATAACAATGCCCTCATCCTTTTGGAAGGAGCCCATGCATTCTGGCCTCTGGCAGAAGAGGGTCTTGCTTATGTACAGTCCCTTTCCTCCATGATTCCGGCTGCCATTCTTTCTCCGAAGGAAGGGGACAGGGTGCTTGATATGTGTGCTGCCCCCGGCAGCAAGACCACCCAGATGGCAGAAATGATGAAGAATAACGGAACCATTGATGCCTGGGACCTGTATCCCCATAAGATTTCACTCATAAAAAATAATGCAAAGAAACTGGGGATTTCCATCATCCATGCAGGAGCTAGGGATTCAGGAAAACCTTTCCCTGCTCTCTTTGGGAGATACGATAAGGTTCTTCTGGATGCTCCCTGTTCCGGCCTGGGCGTTCTTTCCCATAAACCGGAAATCCGCTGGCACCGGAAGGAAGAGGACCTGAAAGAATTCCCGCCTCTCCAGGAGAAACTTCTTTCCTGCGCTGCTTCCTATGTAAAAGAAGGCGGCCTTCTGGTATACAGCACCTGCACCTTGAATCCTGCAGAAAATGAAGACAGAGTCCGTCAGTTCTTGAAAGAACACCAGGAATTCACTCCCCTTGAATTTTCGCTGGGAGATCAAAAGAAATCGGCCGATGGTATGATGACCATCCTGCCCTATGAACTTCAAAGCGACGGTTTCTTTATTGCCAAACTGCTGAAAAAATAATTCTTTATAGAAGGAGCCATTATGCCTTTTAATATCTGGGGACACACCCTGCCAGAAATGGAAGAATGGGTGGTGTCAAAGGGATTTCCCAAGTTTCGAGCCAAGCAGCTGCAGGACTACCTGTACCGCCGCTATATCTATGATTTCTCTGAAATGAAGCAGCTTCCTGCTTCCATGCGGGATATGCTCAAAGAAGAAGCCCTGCTCAATAAACCGGAAATCATGAGCACCCTTGCCTCCAATGACGGGGATACCACGAAAATCCTCCTGAAGCTTTCCGACGCCTCCCTGATTGAGACAGTATGCATGCATCATACCTATGGAAATTCCATCTGTATATCCACGCAGGTGGGCTGTGCCATGGGATGCGTCTTCTGTGCATCCACCAGAAAGGGGCTGGAACGAAACCTTAACGCATCGGAAATGCTGGCCCAGGTGTATGCGTTCAAAGAAAAACTGGATGCGCCTATCCATTCCATCGTCCTCATGGGTTCCGGCGAACCGCTCACCAACTATGAGGAAGTTCTCCGTTTCATCCGACTGGCCAATGATCCGGGTCTGCTGAATATCAGCCTTCGAAATATCACCCTTTCCACCTGCGGCATTGTGCCCCAGATTTACCGATTGGCCGAGGAGCACCTGCCTATTACCCTGGCTATTTCCCTCCATGCCCCTAATGATGAAATCAGAAACCGGATTCTTCCGGTGAGCCGCAATTTCAAAATCGAGGATGTAGTAAAGGCGTCCCGTTATTATTTCAAAACCACGGGGCGGAGAGTGACCTTTGAATACATACTCATTAAGGATATCAATGCCTCTCCGGAAAATGCCGAAGAGCTCTGCCGTCTGACCGGAAAGATGAACTGCCATTTCAATCTTATCCCCATTAATGGTACGGAACATATCCAGCTCTATCCGCCGGATATGAATGAAATCCGGAAGTTCGTTTCTATTTTGGAAAAGCACGGGAAAAGTGTGACTGTCAGAAGACAGATGGGTGATGAAATCCAGGCTGCCTGCGGACAGCTGAAGCGCCGTTTCCTCTCTGACAAGTAAGGGCGCGGTATCTGTTTCTATGATTTTCCATTTTACTCTGTTTTTTCCTGTCATTTTGGGGACTGCCCGCAGAATCACCCCTGTTTCATGAAAGAAATTCCCACTTTTTACTCAAAAAGAGCCTCTCAAAGGGAACAGAAAATTGACTATCCCTGCTGATGATGTTAGTATTAAATTAATTGGATAAGTTAAGGTTTATCAGTCCCGGCAAATGAACATGCCGGGCGTGGGGTTGCTTCTTGATAGGAAAAGACTTAGATGATACTAACTTATGGAGAATCGGAAAAAGGCCTTGTAAGAAAGGTCAATGAGGACGCCATCAATCTGTCTGTGAATAACCTGTACCTTCTGGCTGACGGTATGGGCGGCTATGATGGCGGCCAAATTGCCAGCAGCCTGGCAGTACAGAGTGCCGGCCGTTTCCTTGGCAGCGTACCTGCTTTTTCAGAGCAGCTGCTGAAGGAATCCTTTTATGCTGCCAACAGGGCTATCCTCAATGAAAAAAAGGATAATCCCGAGCTTCGGTCCATGGGTACGACCATGGTAGCTGCAGCAGAAGTGGGGGATAAGCTGGTTTGGGCCCATGTAGGAGACAGCCGGCTCTACCGATTTCAGCAGGGAAAGCTGGAACAGATTACCGTAGACCATTCTTTCGTTATGGAACTGGTGAACGAAGGGAAGCTGTCCCGGGCGGAAATGAGGGTTCATCCTAGAAAAAATGAGATTACCCGTGCCGTGGGCATTGAAGATGAGCTGAAAGTGGATACCGGTTCCTTTGCATTGGAAAATGGAACCTTCATCCTTCTCTGTACTGACGGCGTTTCGGGCATGGTAGAAGACAGGGATTTGGAAAGTCTGATTGCGTCCAGCCCCAGAAAGACAAAAGAAGACCTGAAAGAACTGGGCCGCCTGATCATGGAAAAAGTCTATGAAGCAGGGGCCAGAGACAATGCCTCCTTTATATTGATTCAATTTTGGAACTGAGTGGAGTAAAATATGACTGGTAAAATTCTTGATGAACGTTATGAACTGATTGAAAAAATCGGTTCAGGCGGTATGGCTGATGTGTACAAAGCCAAAGATATCCTTCTTGACAGGATTGTGGCAGTCAAAATTCTGCACAGCAGCTTTGCAGAAGACAATGATTTTATCGTGCGGTTCCGCCATGAAGCCCAGTCTGCAGGGAAGCTGTCCCATCCAAATATTGTGGGTATTTACGATGTAGGCTGCGACGGTGACGTCCATTACATCGTCATGGAATACGTGGAAGGGGAAACGCTGAAGCAGTATATCCAGAACCACCCCAATATCCCCATTGATACGGCTGTCCGCATTGCTATTGAAATCGGCTATGCCCTGGAAGAAGCTCATGCCAACGGCATTATCCACTGTGATATCAAACCGCATAACGTACTTCTCACAAGGACAGGCAAAGTGAAGGTGACGGACTTCGGTATTGCCCGCGCCATTAACTCTTCTACTGTTCTTGACAAACAGTCCATCCTGGGCTCGGTCCATTACCTTTCGCCAGAACAGGCAGCAGGAGATAAAATAACTGCCAAGACCGATATCTATTCCCTGGGTATCGTTCTTTATGAAATGCTGACACACCACCTTCCTTTTGAAGGAGAAACGGCTGTGAGCATTGCTCTCCAGCACATGCAGGGCGACATTCCGCGGCCCACTAAATACAATCCTGCCATTTCTCCCATGCTGGAGGAATGTCTTCTAACGGCACTCCAGAAAGATCCGGATAAAAGATACGATACGGTATCCGATTTTATTTCTGAACTGAAAATCGCCCAGGGATTTACGACTACCATATACAAGCCCGCCTCTCATGACTTTACAGCCATGACAAGGCCTATCCCCAAGAAAGAAGTACGGACTCACAAAGTACAGAGAGAAACAAAACTGACCAGATTCATTACAAATCTGCCGCAGAAGTACATCTGGATCGGCATGGCTGTCCTTTTCATCATCTGTTTTGCCTGGGCCTTTTTCAGCTTTGGCAATTTCTGGAGCTCTGAAAATATCACCGTTCCCAACGTGGTAGGTAAGCCGGTGGAAGTGGCTGAAACTACGCTGAAGAAACTGGATCTGAAAGTATCGGTGGATGAAATAGCCAGTGACGACGTACCGGCAGGACAGGTTATTTCTCAGACCCCTGCCGCCGGAACTAACGTAAAAGCCCGGCGTATTATCCACCTCACTGTCAGCAAAGGCGGATCTGCCATGCTGATTCCTGACCTTAAGGGACTGACCTTGGAACAGGCCAAGGAAAGGCTGGATAAAATGGGACTCACTCTGGGAGCTGTGGAAAACGGGAATGATCCCGATAAACCATCGGATGTCATCATTTCCCAGAGCCCTGAATCCGGCGCTAAAGCCACCAAGGGAACCAGAGTGAATATTGTCATTAATATGAAACAAAAGGTCCATGTACCCAATGTAGTGGGCATGACACTGGCTGATGCCAGAAATACACTGCTTTCCATGAAGCTTTCCGTTGGTACCATCAATGCTTCTGACGGTACCTCTACCGATGACAGCAACGCCATCATTATTTCCCAGGACCCGGCAGGCGGTGAATCCACCTCTTCCAATGTGGTCAATCTGACTGTTGGAAAGAAGAAATCCCAGACTAAGACCGGCACTGTGAATATCTCCATTCCTAAAGGCGGCAATGCACGGCAGGTAGAAATCTATGTCACTGATGACAGTGGGAAGCATACTGCCTATAGCGGCAAAGCGGCTCCAGGAAGCACAGTGAGCAAGGATGTTTCCGGCAGCGGAAACGTACATGTACAGGTAGTCATTGACGGCTCTGTAGTTCAGGATCGGGAGCTTTGATGATGAAGGGACTGATTCTGAAAAATCAGAATGGCTATTTTACCATATACGGCAGTGAAGGAGCCCTGTCTCTCTGCCGCTCCCGGGGCAGGCTGAAACGGCGTACCGATATCCTGGTAGGGGACTATGTGGACTTTGAAACGGGAAATAGCGGGGAGACGGTCATTACTCATGTGTATCCACGGAAAACCGTGCTCTACCGTCCTCCTTCCGCTAATATAGACCAGCTTGTACTTGTATCAGCCGTCCGTACCCCGGACTTGAATCTCTTCCTTATGGACAAGATGGTGGTGATGGCTGAAGAGGCCGGCGTTGAACCACTGATTGTGATTAATAAAGCTGATCTAGACGAAGCAGGGGCTGAAAAGGCTGTTACCTACTACAGAAAAGCCGGATATTCCGCCTTTTCCCTTTCTCTTCTTCACGATGAGGGGCTTGAAGAACTCACCAGTGCCCTCAAAGGACCAATCATAGCTTTTTCCGGACCCTCCGGAGTGGGGAAATCGACTCTTCTGAACAGGATACTTGGAAAATCCCATTTCCTTTCCGGTGAAGTGAGCCGCCATACAGGCAGGGGAAAGAATACTACCCGCCATGCGGAACTGATTCAATGGAAAGACCGGCGATTCCTTATGGATACACCGGGCTATACCTATCTTGATATTGACCGGATCGAAGGGAATCATCTTTCCTATTTATTCCGTGATTTCCGACCTTTCCTGGGGAAATGCCGATTCAATGACTGTATCCACAGCAAAGAACCGGACTGCGCTGTAAGGCAGGCGGTGGACGAAGGACTGATTCAGCAGCGGCGATATCAGTCATATCTTGAAATACTGGATGAAATAAGGAATCCAAGGAGGTAAATTATGAAAATTGCTCCCTCTATACTGGCTTCAGATTTTTCCCGTCTGGCAGATGAGCTCAAGGATATTGAAAAAGGCGGCGCTGACTACGTCCATCTGGATGTTATGGATGGCCGCTTTGTACCTAATCTTACTTTTGGCGTACCAGTCATTCAATCCTTAAGGCCCTGTACAAAACTTCCTTTTGATGTTCACCTTATGACTTATCATCCCGAAGCCTATCTGGAAGGCCTTGAGGCAGCAGGAGCTCACATGGTATCCTTCCATGTAGAAGCAGTGCCGCACCTGGACCGCATGATTCATAACATTAAAGACAGGGGAATCAAGGCCGGTATTGCTCTGAATCCGGGCACACCCCTCGCTTCCATAGAACAGGTCCTGTCTCTTCTTGATTTTGTCCTCATCATGTCCGTGAATCCCGGTTTTGGCGGGCAGAAATTCATTCCCTATACCCTTGATAAAATTGCCGCCCTTTCCGCCATGATTAAAGAAAAAGGACTTTCCCTTTCCATCGAAGTGGATGGCGGCGTGAACAGGGATAATGCACCGCTTCTCAAAAAAGCGGGCGCTCAAATTCTGGTCGCCGGTTCTTCGGTCTTTGGAAAAGAAGACAGGGCGCAGGCCATCAGGGATTTGAAAGTATAATAACCGAAAAGCGGCAGGACTTGCCGCTTTTTTAGTGGTAAGGAATACGGGAAGATTCCAAAAGGGAAATGAAATCTTGCCTTCTGTCTATAGTGACAGGCAGGAGGAAAAAGAGCGGTAAAATCCGCCATCCTTTAAAGATTGTCAAGCACTGGCCTCTTTTTAGTGTTACAATAATAGAGTAATTATTTATATTTTAACAGGAGTCATACCTATGAGTGAAATGAATCGGATTGACCATTACTTGAGCACCGACGGCATTCGTATCACTGTAGCCGATGTTACGGATGCAGCCCGCAGGGCCCAGGAAATTCATCATCTTCCTTCTCTTTCTGCGGTCATTTTGGGAAAGGTCTTAAATGCAGCCGCCATCCTGGCCATGGATTTTAAAAATCATGAAGGAGTCTCCCTGAAATGGGTGACTAATTCGCCTTTAGGGACTATCCATGCCGATGCCTACGAAGGAAGGTATGTGCGGGGATTTATCGAAAATCCCGATGACGGCACCATTCCCTACACCTCCGCTGAGGAAGCGAAATGGGTGAGCCGCAGGGGAAAACTCTTCGTTACCCGTTATTCCCTTTTGAAAATGCCCTATGTATCGGCAGTGAACCTCTCTGACGGAGATACGGCTTCCTGTGTATCTGACTATATCAATTCTTCTGACCAGACCCTGTCTCACGTAGAAATCGAAGCCCTGACAGACAAAGAGGGGAAGATCATCCGCATGGCCGGCTTTATCGCCCAGCTCATGCCGGAAGGAGATAAAAAACTTTTTGGAGAGCTCTTTGCGAAAGACCGAAAGTGGGATCTTTTTGATGAGAGTGGAAAAGAAGCGTCTCTATCCACCCTTCTCCATAAAGAAAATTATGTCCTTCTGGGAAGCGCTCCTGTTTCCTTCCGCTGCACCTGCGGAGAGGATCGGATCAAGCATTCTCTGCAGGGCCTGCCCCTGGTTGAACAGCAGGGCCTTCTGGACGATGACCATATAGAAATCGAATGCCACTATTGTGGAAAAAAATATGAAATTTCCAGAGAAACTCTTGTGAAATGGTTTAATGAAAAGGGAGGAAATGTACAATGAGCAAACTGGCTTTTATTGGCGGTACCGGCGTATATGATCCCGGCATCCTGACCGATCTTCATTCAGAAATCATCGATACACCCTATGGAAAGGCAAGCTATGAATCCGGCAGATTCGGAGATAAGGAAATCATCTTCCTGGCCCGTCATGGCGTGCATCACACGATTCCGCCTCATAAAATCAATTACAGAGCCAATATTTACGCCCTGAAAATGCTGGATGTAAAGGCCGTAGTTTCCACCACCGCCGTGGGTTCTCTGAATCCCGACTATAAGGCAGGGGAACTGGTTTTAGTCGATCAGTTCATCGACATGACAAAATCCAGGGAAGGGACTTTCTATGACGGAGAGCATTATGGCGTGGCCCATCTGGATATGACCCATCCTTACTGCGAAACTCTTCGCCAGGCCATCATCAGGGCGGCAGAAGAAGAGCATATTACTCTTCATCCCCATGGAACCTATATCTGCACCGAAGGCCCCCGTTTTGAAACACCGGCTGAAATCAAGGCTTACCGTCAATGGGGAGCTGATGTGGTGGGCATGACAAATCTGCCGGAATGTGTCCTGGCCAGAGAGGCGGAAATCTGCTATTCTACCATTTCCATGGTAACAAATTTTGCCGCCGGTATTTCTGATACCCCCCTTTCCCACAGGGAAGTGGTGGACTGCATGAACCATAACCTGGAAAGCTTCAAGAAAATCATTACCATCCTTTCCAGAACCTATGACCCTGATACGGAATGCAGCTGTCACCATGCAGCAAAAGATTTTGGAGGATTCCATCTTTTATGAGTGAAGCACTTTGGTCCCTGAAATGGGAAAAGGGAGAACTGGTACTGCTTGATCAGACAAAACTGCCAGGAAATATTTCCTATATCCACTGCAGAGAAAGCAGGGAAGTGGGAGAGGCCATTTCCCGCCTGTCTGTCCGCGGTGCTCCGGCCATCGGGGTGGCGGCGGCCTACGGCATGGTACTGGCCTTTAAGGAAATCAAAAAAGAAGGGCTTTCCGGCCCTTCTTTAAAGGATGCATTCCACAGGGCGGCCAGGGAGCTTGCTGCTGCTCGTCCTACGGCAGTGAACCTGTCCTGGGCTGTCAGGGAAATGGTTCATACCTTTGATACTCTTCCGGAAGAGGAAGCCCTGGCAGGGCTTATAGAAAGGGCAGAGGCCATTGAAAGAGAAGACAAGGCCCTCTGCAGCGCCATGGCAGACCATGGGGCAGACCTCTTTAAAGGGAGGAAAAATCTCCGCATCCTGACCCACTGCAATACAGGTGCCCTGGCCACCGCCGGCATAGGTACTGCCTTTGGTGTTATTTACCGCCTGTATGAAAGAGGGCAGATTGAAAGAGTGTATGCCGATGAAACAAGGCCCCTTCTCCAGGGAGCCCGGTTGACCGGTACGGAACTTATGGAAAATGGAATTCCTGCCACTCTGATTACTGACAGCATGGCCGGATGGGTCATGAAGGAAAAGAAAATTGATGCGGTCATCGTAGGCGCCGACCGCATTGCAGCCAATGGCGACGCAGCGAATAAAGTAGGTACCTACGGCCTTTCCGTACTCTGCGCTTACCATCATATTCCTTTTTATATTACCGCTCCTTTCTCCACCTTTGATTTCTCTATTTCCAGCGGAGACGAAATCTCCATAGAAGAGAGAAATCCGGAAGAAGTGCGGCAGATAAGGGGCATATATACGGCACCGAAAGATATGCCTGTCTTTAATCCTGCCTTTGATGTGGCGCCTCATACATTGATTACCGGCATCATCACAGAAAAAGGAGTCCTGACTCCACCCTATGATGTAACCATAAAGAACTATGAAAGGAGTTTACAATTATGAGTGATTCTATGATTCGTGATATTTCACTGTCTGACAATGGGGAACAGCGTATCCGCTGGGTAGCCAAATTCATGCCTGCCCTGAATGCACTTCGGGAAGAATTTATCAAAGATCAGACCTTTAAAGGCAAAACCATCGTCATGTCCATCCATCTGGAAGCAAAAACAGCTTACCTGGCCCTTACGCTGAATGCTGCCGGTGCCAATGTCATCTGTACAGGAAGCAATCCGCTGTCCACCCAGGATCCCATTGCAGCAGCTCTGGTGAAAAACGGAATTACTGTGTATGCATGGCATGGCTGCACCGATGATGAATATACCATGTTCCTGAACAAAGCCCTGGACCATATGCCTGATATCATTATTGATGACGGCGGAGACCTGGTACACCTTCTCCATACCACCAGAGCAGATGCCAGGAAGAACCTGATCGGCGGCTCCGAAGAAACAACCACCGGTGTATACCGCTTGAAGATTCTGGAAAAGAATCATGAACTGAAATTCCCAATGATTGCAGTTAATGATTCCTATTGCAAATACCTCTTTGATAACCGCTACGGTACTGGCCAGTCTGCATGGGACGGCATTATCCGCAGCACAAATCTTACCGTCACCGGTAAAACCGTAGTCATTGCAGGCTACGGCTGGTGCGGCAAGGGTGTTTCCATGCGCGCCAAAGGCCTGGGTGCCCATGTGATCGTTACCGAAGTGGATCCCATCAAAGCCATTGAAGCCGTTATGGACGGCTTTGAAGTGATGCCTATGGACGAAGCAGCCAAACTGGGGGACTACTTCCTCACCGTCACCGGTGATATCGACATCATCACAGAACGCCATTTCATGGAAATGAAAGACGGCGCCATCTGTGCCAATGCCGGCCACTTTGACTGCGAAGTCAGCAGAAAAGATCTGGAAAGAATCTGCACAAGGAAATTTGAAGCCCGCAAAAATATTGAAGGCTACGTCCTGCCAAACGGCAAGACCGTGTTCCTCATGGCCGAAGGCCGTCTGGTTAACCTGGCTGCCGGTGACGGACATCCGGCAGAAATCATGGACCTCTCCTTCGCTATGCAGACCCTGGCTGCCCGGTATCTCCTTCAGCACGGCAGCGAAATGGAAGCGAAGGTATACACACTGCCCCATGAACTGGATACCAAAGTAGCTTCCATCAAACTGGCTTCCATGGGCTACAAGATCGATACCCTCACTGAAGCCCAGAGAAAATACCTGGGACTTGACTGAAGGAGGCTGTCATGAAAATTCTCATTAAAAATATCGGCCTTATGCAGGACGGAAAAGTCACCGAACACAAGAATATAGCTGTAGAAGACAAATATATCAAAGAATTCCCGGAGAACCCAAAAGAAGAAGAGTACGATGAAATCATCGAAGGCCATGACATGCTGGCCATGCCGGGACTTGTGAATACCCATACCCATGTGGCCATGACCCTTTTCAGAAGCTATGCTGATGATATGGCCCTCATGGACTGGCTGCAGAATAAAATCTGGCCGGCAGAAGACCACCTGGATGACGACATCGTCTACTGGGGCAGTACACTGGCCTTTGCTGAAATGATCCGCGGCGGTACCACATCCTTCTGCGATATGTACATGTTCATGGACGCCTGTGCCAGGGCTGCTGATAAAGCGGGCATCCGTGGCAATCTGGCCAGAGGCCTTGCCGGTATCGGTCCCAATGGACAGAAAGGTATCGATGAAAACGTAGAACTCTACAAGAACTGGAACGGGGCAGGGGACGGCCGCTTCAAAGTCATGATGGGACCTCATGCTCCCTACACCTGTCCGCCTGACTATATCAGAAAAGTACGGGACGTGGCAGAAAAATACGATATGCCCATTCACATCCACCTTTCTGAGACAAAGGGGGAAGTGGAAAACTGCGAAAAGGAATACCACATGACCCCCATTGCCCTCATGGACTCCCTGGGCCTCTTTGAAAGGCCTACACTGGCTGCTCACTGTGTCCATGTAACGGATGACGACATTCGCATCATGAAAGAAAAGCATGTATGTGCAGCCCATAATCCCGCGTCCAATCTGAAACTGGCCAGCGGCATTGCTCCTGTTCCCAAAATGAGAAAAGCAGGTATTACTGTAGGTATCGGCACCGACGGCGCCTCCTCCAACAACAAGCTTGATATGTTTGCAGAAATGCGTCTCACCGCCCTTATCCACAAGGCGGCCAACTATGATCCCTTCGCCATTACCGCCAAAGAAGCAGTAGACATGGCCACCAAGGATGGCGCCAAATGCCTTGGTTATGACAATCTTGGTGAATTAAAGGAAGGCTTCCTGGCTGATATCATCCTGGTAGACAGAACCGGATTCCACTGGAAACCAAGATTTGACAGCGTCTCCCTGGCCGTTTACGCCGGTAACTCCATGGATGTGGATACCGTCATCATCAACGGCAGGCCGGTGATGGAACATAAAGAACTCCTCACCATAGATACGGAAAAAATGGATGCAGAAGTCAAAAGAGTTACCGAAAAACTCTATGCCTTCACAAAGAAATAAAAATATCCGGTATGAATAAAAAGCTGCGAATGTCGATGTACTAGAAATCGATATTCGCAGCTTTTTTGCATGAAAACAGCAGGCAAAGCAGCACAAAAACACGGATGGACATCCGTGCCGGTCAGTATTGCGGGCCTCTCAGAATCAGGCGTCAACGCTGGACTGCAGGAAGGAGATTTCCTGCAGCAGCCCTGAACTTGTCGTCCGGGAATGCGGGCTCATGCTGGATGAGATGATATCCGTGCTTTTGCTTGATTGTCATGGTTTTAACGTATTCTGCAGAATCCGTTCTGCCCTCAAGGCGCCCTGGGAGCAGGAGAGGGGAAAGCGGGAAATCTGTATACAGAGATTCATTGATTCCTCTCTGCCAAAGCTGCATTCCGGCCGGAATATTCGCGATATACAAGGCAGATAAGGAAATAGAATCCTTCCATGGAGAGCTTCCTGATTTCCCTCTCCATACATTTATATTGCATAAGCACCCTCTTTTAACAACCTCCCTTTTAAAAACATATCAATCATTGATGAGAAAGCCCCGTGCTCACCAATAGGTGGTAAGTAATAAACATAATTATGAAATTATCATTAGAATTTTGTCCATCATGTTCACATAAAGGACATTTCTCCTATTTATATAGTAGAAGGATGTAAAAGACCTGCAGCATGGAAAAAAGTTATCCATAAATCCCCGAGATGGCCATAGGAGATGTAAGTATGGAAAGCAGACGTCCATGGGTTAACCTCTTTTCATCCCTCCCTGATCAGGTAAAAAAACATCACAGGAAAATCCGAAAATCTCACCTTTTGCAGAAATGACGGGAGACTCATGTATGGCGCGCGCCGTCATACCATGTACAGCAGCGGCCGTAGACCATGCAGACACCGAACTCATTGGGCAAACAAAGACACCGGATTTCCTTGTGGTGTTTTTAATTGGGCTGTTCATCAGGAAATATGAAAAGATACCAGCCATTTCTCTTTATACGCTTATCTTTGGACTCAATAGCGAAACAGGGAGAAGGTAAGAATAAAGTCTTGATAAAAACAGGTAAGATGTAATAATATTGAGTAAAGGGAAAAATAGGAATAATAAGAAAGATTGATGGATAAATAGGTTCCGATAATTTAATGTTATCGGAACCTATTTATTTTCGTGGAACAGAACGGAATATCGTGTATTGAAAATCACGATAATATCTAATATTATTAGGAACTCTAGTAATTTTGGAGAACGAGAAAGATTATCAAGGAATCGCAAATCTTGCCTACAATGCCTACATAATTGCCTACCAAAGTCAATTTTTGACTTCGGTAATCGTGGGGATCCGCATTTCTTCGCCACTGCCATTTATTATTTGATTTGCTATCCACTATAAATCAAAAAAAGACGGCCGCCGGAAAGCACGGTAGCCGTCTTTAAATTACCATTCACAGAGTGTATACATGACGGAACCCCCTTTGACGTGGCTTCCGTCGAAATGCAAAGTGCCCTCCCATCGGCCTGCCTGATACCCGGCGGATATGTAAGGTCTATCGCCAATGTAAGTAACACCTGTCTTTATTTTATGGGCTTTCCGAAGGCTGATTTTATAGATATCCACCTTCTGCTTATCTTCATTCGGGACTATCGCCGTTCGGTCCGCCTTTGCAATCGCCGCCGATGGAAGGGACTTATCATTAGCCTTTATGGCGGTGGCCGCCCGCTCTGCGGCCTCCTTCACTGTCGGGGCCTGCACATAATAGGTAACCGCCGGCGGCATATCAGAAGAACGCTGAATTTCACGGGTTATGACCCGGCTTTCAATGGGAGTAACTTTTAACTGTTCTTCTATCTTTTTAGGGTCCTTTGCATCCTCTTGTGTTATCGTTACAGGCCTTTCCCTGCGTTCCTCTCTGTCCCAATGGATAGCAATAGTAATGGACGCAATAATAGCCACTGCAAGGACTGCAAAGGCCACGGCCTTCACAGTGTCCGCCTTCCAACTCTCATTCATCTTCATTCGCCCATTGATTTTGATAATAGAGGGCCTTCCCCCTAATATAATCACCGCCAGAACCCCATTCACGGCTGTCGGGAAGTTCCCACAAGTCCCATCTCTCACAGGTGGTATTAGGGCCGTAGCCGTCAAGTTCAGCCGCTTCGGCATGGGTCATCATATGGTCACTGTCGATGGGAAGGCCGGTGGCGTTAGAAATCGTAGCCAGCACCTGTGCAAGACATTCAACCTGCTCGCTTGTAGGCGGCTCACTCCCAAAGTCCACTGTTCCATCAGCGAATAACTGTGCATCCGGCTCGCAGCATAATGTAACGGCGATGGAACCTGTATTCCTGTGCCACGTAGCGGAAGGCGTTTCGTCCAACGGCTTTGTAAGGTGCAAGGATCCATCACTGTCAATGTTCAAGTGGTAGTCACTAAAATGCTGGCCGTAATGCCCTGCCGTCACATGCATGTAGACATTGGAATAATCCCCGCCTTTAAGCATTTCACTAAGCTCATCCAAAGAAATTTCTCTATCCATTATCTTTATGCTCCTCTCCATAACCGCCCGGACGGCTATTATATTTACTGTTAATCAATTTGTTCGCCACCTGTATGGCACCACCACCGCCGCCCGTAATACTTGCAAACGTGTCATAGTTCTGCCAGTATTGGTGCTCCATGACAAGGTAGACTGACACCGCCAGGAAGGCAATCCACCCCACAATGGCAAGCGCCCTTGTAAGGGATAATTCGTTGTTTTCATACATCAGCATTTTAATGTATTTCATTTATGATCACCTACGCTTTCGGGAGCTTTCGAAGGTCTTGAATCATTGAGGTCCCTTGGCCGTTTCCACCCAGTGCGTGATAGGTACTGTAGATTTCCTCGGCGCTGGCTTCGTCGGCGTAGGAAATCTTGTGCTCAGACTGCCCCTTCTCATGAATCCGGCGAAGTTCAATCTTGAGAAGGGCCCGTATCCCGCACTCCGTGCTTTCCCGCTTTTTCTTGCTGCCACGTTCTTTGTTTAAAAGGTAGCCGATAAAGAAGGAAAGCACGGCATAAGAGCCTTGGGAAAATAGTGACACCGCAATAGAGTAATAGTCCATTTTTCATCTCCTATGGATGGTGAATCTTGTAGCAATCATGGCCCGGCAAGGGCTGGAGAAATCATACTTCCAGCCTAGATAAATACACCATTTCAAATACTTGTTGATAGGGTCATCGTTCTTGTAACGGAAGGCATTGGAACAGGTAGAATAGTGTTCGCTTTTCCGGCGGATAGTTTTCGGGTCTGTATCCACTCCGAAAAGATAGAAAGCAAACCCGTATCCGCAGTTGCGGTAAAGCCAGAAGACACGGTTAAGGTAGTGCTTTAGCCAAAGACGTTTTGGAAACGGCTTTTTCGCTAAGACAATCTTCTTTGACCGCCCGTGTCCTATGGTCATAACGGCAGTGTCATAATAATCATCAAAGTCATAAGACAGCCACTTTTGGCAGTCATAAAGAACGTACTGGCGGTTGTCTAATGCGCTATCCCACGTCTGCCAGAGCTTTAGGAAGGCTGGTAGCTCCCCTTCATCGTCGGAAAATAACACAATGAATGGATTAGTGAGATAACAGAGTGCCATACAGATAAGCTGGCAAAAAGCAAGGATTACATATTTTAGATAAATCAAAGGAAACACCTTCTTTCTATGAGAACCAATGGAAAAACATCAATGAATGGTATTTACCCATTGAGGAAATGCCTTCCCACACGCACAAATACAAGCTTTTCAGTGACAATCTAGGCACTACGCTAGAAGACTCCAAAGGGGGCAAGTTTATGGCGGGCAGGGCTGGTGCAAATGCGCATACTGCATTCTTGTGCGGTCCAGGATTAAGCAATGAAAATCATTTGTATCCAACGGGCGGAGATGCGGCGCATATGAACATGCAACCATATAAGGTTGTTTATATCTTTCATAGGACCGCATAACCTCCATTGAGGAATTGGCTCCTCACATGCATCAAGAGAGAATGACAACATCTGATGGGAATCCTAATCCGATTGTTAACTTAGAAACCAGTGGGAATTTAAGTGGAGCAACTGTTCCTCAGCGTTTTGGATATACAAACAAGGCTACTGATACGGTAAATACAGTTAGTGTTGGCGGCGACAAACCACATAACAACATGCAACCTTATCAAACTGTTTACATCTTTAAACGGTCCTCCTAAAAATATAAACGACTTTGTAAGGCTCCATGTTGTTGTGCGGCACATTGCCGCCTTGTGGGTAGACTGTATCTTGAGTAATATGTCCAGTGTATGTTGTTCCACTAGTGTTCAACGCATGATCATAGTTAAAAACGTATTTCTGGGAATTGGCAGTGTCTACAGCCCAGCCAACATATCCACCTACATAAAAGGAGTGCACATGATTTGCTAATTCCTCAATGGATACTATTTCAGCCTATGGAATATGTACACAGTCACATATGGCGGCATGTTATTATGGGGCACATCATTGCCGAAATTCATTGATATGATATCAGTATTTTGTGCTGCGGAAGGACCGGATTGAATAGAGCCGCCCCATTCGCCCCCTCCGTGCTGCTTATACGTGAAAACACCGTTCGGACTCTTATTAAACCCACCGGCTACAATATTACTATCACCATTGAGTAACCTAAACTGTAAGTCGCCTTTTACAACAGGCAATTCCTCAATGGATAATTTGTGTTTTTCTTCACCGCCGGTAGCTCCTGCATTATAGACTGTCCCACTATCCGCCTTGCCAGCGCCAATGAGCACACGTCCTGCCGCCGTCTGTACCCATGTGGTGTCACTCATGTAAGGAAGATAAGTGGATGGATTGGCCGATTTATCTGAGTAGATGTAACTCCCCACCGGGTACTGGGCATGCATGGTGTCCGAAAGCGTTTTTGTAATTTCCGACTTTATCGTATTATGCAGAGAATTAATGGCGCTTGTGATAGCCTTGTTCATCTCGCTGACCATTGTATCCTGTGAGTCGGTATTTACCTTCCATTTGCAGGAACCATCGGCCACCGTCGTACCGTAGGCAGTCCATTTTGGCTCCGTGGTTCCGCTTGTACCTGCAGTGGTGCAGGTGGCAACGCATCCGGCAGGCAGGTTCGGGCTTCGGATGATGGCGCCGACGGTGTAGGACGTTGACGGCTGCCAAATGCCACTGGCAAGGTTCATGACTACATTGTTTTGATTTTTCATGAAGTCATACATATTGGCAAAGGTAGTTGGCTTGGACGTATCGTCCCATGTGCCGTAGCCGTCCTTGATAAAGTCCTTACATTTTTCAATGGTCATGCTTTTTCACCGTCCTTCTTTTCTTCCTTCTTTTCGGGCAAAGGCTTACTTCTCACGCATTTCGGATTCGTGCAGAGGCCTGTCTTTTCATCCATTTTGCGGTGGCACAAGAAACATCTTTCCATTTAAATCTCTCCCCTCTTGGTCGTATACTCACTGACTAAAGTCTCACGTTCGGCCTTTAGGTCATCAAGATACTCCGTATCTCCAATGGCGTTGGCTTTTGCCATCTCGGTTTCCACGTTGGAAATCTTCTGACTGTACTCACTGTCGAGAGCGGCCAGCTTCTGTTCCCGTACCTCATCTTCCGTCGGGGCAGGTCTTTCCACCAGCTGGCCAGTCTTGTAGATAAGGTCATTCTGCACGGCTTCATTCCACGCCGCCCCATCTTGCTCAATGGCTATGCCGTCGGGATAATTCTTCGCGGCAAGGGCCTTGAGTTCGTCTACGGTCTCCCCGTGGATGCCGCAGACATAGGAGGTCTCTCGCTCCCCTGTGTCTGCGTTGTAGACACTGACGTACTGCAGGGAGGTATCTGTACTGTCCATGTTAGTCTCCTTATACTAAAATAGCCCCCATAGAAGGGAGCTGATATTTATATGAAAAACCCAAATGGGTATGGTTGCATAAAGCATTTAAGCGGTTCACGGAGGAACCCGTGGGCGTTCGTAGTGACGGAAAACGGTAAGCAGAAGGTAAAGGGTTACTTCCCGACTAAGTAGGAAGCCCTTGCGTTTCAGGTCGATTGGAACAAATCGCATGACCGGCACCGCCTTTCTAAAATAACATTTAGTGAGTTGTACCTACGATGGAAACCGAAGCACGTCGAATACTTTCGTGTCACAGAATCAACAGTTAAAGGCTATGAATCAGCGTATAAGCACTGTTCAAGCCTCTATGACAGACCTGTGGAGGACATAAGGTATAAAGACTTACAGGCAGTCATTGACTCCATGCAGGGCCTATCTTATGCGTCGAAAAAGAAGGTAAGGAACCTGCTTTCTTTAACTTTCGCTTATGCACGGAAGATGGAATACACAAGCCGTGACTTTACGGGGCTTATCCACATCGGTAGAAACAGACCTGTGAATCCGCATCACGCCATTAGCAAGCGGAAAATCAATCAGCTTTGGAAACTGGTTTCTACCGTACCGGACGTTGACTTGGTGCTGATTCTCATCTACACCGGCTTGCGGAATGGAGAGCTTAGGAACCTTCTCAAGTCTGACATTAACCGCAGGCAGAAATTCCTGCGGGTCACCAAGTCCAAAACGGCCGCCGGTATCCGCATTGTCCCCATTCATCACCTCATCTGGCCATTGATTGAAAAACGCCTTGCAAGCGAAGGCCCCTATCTCGTGAACGTCCAGGGCAAGCCCTACGACTATAGCCGTTTTGCAAGGACGTTTAGGAGAGTCATGAAACTCGTCCACGGTGAGAAGCACAAGCCGCACGACACTCGCCATACCTGTGCTACCCTGCTTGACGGTGCAGAAGTGAATGAAAATGCACGGAAGATGATTCTCGGCCATGCCCGGCAGGGCGTAACCAACAGTGTGTACACCCATAAGACGCTCCGGCAGCTCCGGAAAGCCATTGAGTCCCTGTGATACTAACCTGTTACTGACTGGCAGAGGACATAGTCTGAGATATGCGGTAAAAGCGGAGAGAGTTGTGATACTGATATGCTACTCAGAAAATTGGAAAAAGTAAGGGCAAATGGCGGATAGGGTTTTACCGATATCCGATAAAATCGTATGTGGCGGGCTTGGCCGGGAATACATTTCTACAGGGTGGAGCTAGCGCAGGCCAGTCAGTCACTTTTCCAGTGGCCTTTTCCAGCGTCTTGTGTTGCACCTTTTCCCCTAGAAACGGCCCATCAGACCAGTGGCCACCGTGGCTTGCCTGGCTCTCCAACACAGGAGCCGGTTGTTGGGCCTCTACTGGCTGTCCAGTGTCCTATGTAGCCATGGGTGTGTAGACAGGGTGGATATGGTAGCGTAGGGCAAGACCAAACAGCTACCTTTACCTATCCTGTTTCCTTCCCATATGCCGTCATAGGGGCCCTTTTAGGAAGAGCCTACTCAGCCCATGAAGTGTCCCCAACAATCACCAACTTGCAAAAATCCTATATGCAATGGACAAGTAAAGGTGCCGGTGGAGCAAGCTATGGCGCCAATACCTTTTTCACAGTAATTGGCTATTAATGTCCGACGGCAAGTCAATCATTTCCTGTAGACAGGGTGGAAATCGCAACAGAGGCAATCAGACATTTCCCATCGCCTTTTCTCAAGTTTTTGGAGTGTACGCCACCCGAAACAACAATGGATGGGAATATTCCGTTATTGTCTCGTCAGTTTCAAATACAGGCTTTTATAGCGAAGCAAGGAACCAAGCTAACGATAATCCTTACGATTATTGGTGGTACTGGATAGCTTTTGGAAGAGGTTAATAGCCTACTGCAATATACAGTTTGTTTGTACCATCGCCATAGATGTATAATCCTGTTTTGTCGTGCATCGAAGAGTGATAATCCCAGTCGCCTGAGTATGCGACCGAGTTAGCGTACAGGCAGGCAGACGGGAAAGAAATCGGATAGGCGGCCCATCCTTGTGAGTAAATATATCCACCCTGTCTATACTCCAAATGCTATCCAAAGAATCGCATAGTTGTTGTTATAGCAGCTAAATCCCGTGTTCCAGTACGAATTAATGTGCAGGTTGTTCTGCGTTTTTAAATCGTTCATGGCGGTAATAAGCGGAGTAAACACCCTTGAAAAGGCAATAGGGAAAGTTACGTTTGTGCTACCATATCCACCCTGTCTACAGGCCAAAGGCAAGGAAGGAAATCCAGTGTGTGTAAGACGCACTGCCGCCATAGTTAAATCCAGTGTTCGACACGTTATAGAGGTAGTA
This sequence comes from Dialister succinatiphilus YIT 11850, assembly GCF_000242435.1. Taxonomy (GTDB): domain Bacteria; phylum Bacillota; class Negativicutes; order Veillonellales; family Dialisteraceae; genus Dialister; species Dialister succinatiphilus. The sequence continues at coordinate 665,359 of NZ_JH591187.1, forward strand.
TTGGCAATAATTACCATCATTCTGCATGGCAAGACTGGCGCAGTTTGAATTGAACGAGATGGGGAAGCCTACATAGTTCCCATTATTTACACTGGCATGTCCACCCTGTATAATGAGCGGAATGGTACCGCCCAATTTCACCCACCAGCTGTTTGAGTTGGAGACGTTGCCTGCGACAACGCCAGCTTGCGATTTGATATAGTTCATGATGTCAGTGCCGTTGACCAGGAGCTTTCCGTCTGAACTTGACAGACGTAGGGAATAATCAGCATCGTCGGCGCTCTTTTCATGAAAGTCAAGGATGCTGCCTACTTCTGCTACACCATCAGAGCCGATGGCCGGGAAGTGCGTACCATCCCATGCGCTTCCTTTTACGTTTGGCGTGTATGGCAGGTGGTCCAAACCTGTGCCGCCGTGGGCCACGGGAAGGATGCCGGTAATGCCGGGTGTTACTGATTTATCAGCTTCATTGAGGTTTACCCTCTTAGTGCTTGCAAGGTCCACCTGTACGGTCTGGCCCAGCATGGCCGGGGTTACGATTTTATCCTTGTTAGTGCCTGCCGTCACCTCAGCCTGCGTGGCAAAGTCAATGGTCCTTGGGAGCATAATGTAGGCCGCAGTCCCGTCGGAGATAGTAGAGCCTACGGCTCCCCAGACAGGCTCAGCGGCGCCGCTGGTGCCTGCCGTGGTCACTCTTGCAATAGTGTTGGCGGGCATGTTCGGAGACAGTACCACCTGTCCCTTAATGTACGTCGCCCCGGGCTGCCAGAGAGCCATGGACACAAGGGAGTACATTACCGCATAGTGGTTTTTAAGATATTCCTGAAACTGCTGCTCAGTTGTGCCCTTGCTAGCATCGTTTGGATCGGGATAGTCAAGCATCCCGTCCAGTGTCTGTAGTTTTTTAACGTCTGTCATTTAACCCTCCAGTAACTCATTAACAAATCCCTGCCATGTGATGTCCACTGTCCCGGCTACCTGCTTGCCTGTGCTATCCAGCAAGGCAATGACGCAGGGCGTCTTGCTCAAGACTTTAACGGTCACAGCATCATCATCCTGCACGGCGTCGATGTGGACCGCCGTAGTCTCATAAAACGGCGTGGTAATCGGGAGCTCCATCCCCTCGGCGGGCACCGCCAAATCTTCAAAGTGTTCCTGCCGGTCCGGCACATCGACATAGGCATGGAGGCCTTTGATAATCGTCTCTTGATAAGAGTTGTTCTTTGCCTCAACCTTTATCTGGATATCGTCACCGGCCCGAACCTCTACCTTGTCAGACCACTGTTTCCAAAGGTCTGCAGTAGTATCCCATACGTTAGCGTTCTTTTTCTGAGTCGTCCAAAAGCTGGCGTCCGCCTTATTGGCAGGCCAGAAGGAGGAGTTGAGAGCCAGCCGGTAGTAAACGACTGCCGGTCCCTCAATGTCCGTGGTGAGCCAAAACTGGCCGCTTGCCGGGGCCTTAAATTGACAGTTGGCAATGTAGGATTGAAAGGAGCTATCCCACATCTTAGCGTCTTTGGTGCTCCAAAACTTTCGGCCTTTTTCATGCCACATTTTCGTGGAGTTGACGGCGTGGATGTAGCCATCAGATAAGACCGTGCCGTTGTTTTTAACATCGGCAAAGCCCGCCGCTCCAAAGTCTTTATCAAAGAGGACGTTTTCTTGGAGCAAATCCCCCATGTCGAGTAGACAATACGCAAAGTTTTTGGACTCATTGCCATTGGTGTCCACGGCCTTTATCATGACGGCGTGAGTGCCCTGCCGGATGGTCTGCGTTTCGTAAGGCTGGGTTGTAATCAACCCTTCCTGGACAGCTATGCCGGTTTCCCAGTTTAATTCCTTGCCCTGCGTGTACTTGAGGATAAATCCGGCAATGTCGTTCGGGTCGGGATAAGTGTATTTCCACCAGTACCGGCGGATAGATGAGGACATCTTTTCAACATTAAGAACCTCCACATCCGGAGGGAGGATCTGCACGGATTTTGGAATAAACGGATAGGCCTGCACATCGGCGAGCGACTGCTCCATACCTCCGAACACATTAAAGGCGGTAAATTTAAAGTAGACCGTCTTGCCAATGTAAGCATTTTTGAGTCCGGACCGCAGGAATGCCTCATCACACCTTGCAATCTGCGTACCGGTCGGATGGTACTCGGGGTCGCTGCCAAACTGGCCACGGACAAGTCCGAACAGCTTCCAGTGTCCGTTGTCCAGGAGCTCAGCCGTCTGGTAAGAGAGCGCCTCTCCGTCGATGTACATGACAGTGTCCCCGTTTTTAGCACTGGTAGCATCCACAGAAGTAAATTCACCTTGATTGAGCACCATCTCAAGTGAGGTGTCCTCAATCTCAAGTGGCGCAGCCAGAGTGCCGTAGCGTGCCCGGTAGTCAATGGTTCCAAGTTTGCGGTAGTACTCATTAGTGTCGGATACCCATACGGAGCACCCGCCCCAGTTGGGATTCTTGCCCCAGGTCCCTAACCACACCTCATTGTCCGCATCCGTCATAAGGGCAGGTGGCTGGAAAATCATGGGTGGCTCGCAGCTTCCGGGGTCCGGATTGAAATCAATCAGGGGCCTCTCATTTTCGTGGACGTTGTACTCAGCTTCACTGTACACGCCTTTAGCCCGGGAGATGGCGGTGAAGGTCAGCACGCCGTTGGTGGCCTCTGTTACGCTGTCAATCATGGCGGGCTGGTTTTCAATCCCCATAGCGGGGTCATTGAGCATGACAAGGTCGCCAGGCTCTAAACGGCAGAACGCCCAATCCAATTTAAAGGTATATTTAACCCTTTCGTATTTGTTCTTCCGGCACAGTTCTTCGGCGAGCTTTACCGCTCTGGTCTTCGTGTAGAGGTAGTGGGCAGAGACAGTAGACGCCTGCCTTACGCCGTGCTCTTTAATGTCATCGTTGTCCTGATAGTTTACGATTTCCTTTTCATAGCCATTGGACCGGTTCAGAAACTCTACAGATATGCGGTTGTATACTTCTGAAGACTCTTTGCGGGCATAGGAGATGCATACTCCACCATCCTGGGGGATGAAGTCATCCGGCCCCAAGTTGTACCGGATCGTTTTATCCGGAGTCCAGCTTCCGACAGATCTGTCTGCCCTGGGTACGATCTTCAACTTGTCGTTGGACCAGAATATATATGCATTGGTAATCGTCGCAATATCGTTAATGATATCTCTGGCTGCTTTTGCATCCGTATCGTCTGACGGTGTGGAAATCAGCATGTCAGCTTCTTTACAGTATTTTCGATAGTTGTCGATTCCATCAATCTGCAGCGAAGACAGTCCGATCTTCGACAGAATGTACAGGATGTAATCAGCAGGGTTTACGTCTACCCCGTCTCCAGTGTCCAACAGTTTTCCTTTTACTTCGAAGTTGTACTGCGGCATGCTTCCGGCATCGCCCAGGTCAATAACTCCCGCCATGTACGCCAGGCCGCTGTACGCTAAAGCCTTATTCGGATGTTTCCCGGATACATACGCCCATGGCTTCTGGTCAGAAGTTCCGGAGAACAGCGTGAGCCCCAATTCCTCATTCGGATACTGGTATATATTTTTATCTTTCCAGATCTTACCGATGCCGGATACCGGGCCTTCACAGAGGGCCAAAATTACAGCAACCGTATAGGTATAAGTAATCTGGGTAGTCTTGCTATGCCCGCCTTTCCCTGACTTCTGCGACGTTTTGTGCTCGTGTGAAGTGAAATCATCCCAGTAAATCACATTCGGCGATACACGAGTCGTTCCAAGGACTTCCGGAACGGTAGAGCCATACTGCGCTGTAGATACTTCAAAGTCAGAGATCTTATTCTCACGGATAGTAGTGTTATGAGATTTTAAAAGGCCCATATCTACCTCCTAAAACGATAGACGCCATGGAGCCGTGAACGGCCTTTTGCATCCAGGAACATGACGTCATTAATATCAGTCATGACCACACCCTGTTCTACCAGGGCATGGATGACGTGGCCATCTCCTACATATACGGCGCCATGAGAAACGCAGCGGCCATATTTGTACAGCAAAAAATCCCCCGGCTTGATGTCAGACAAGGGGACTCTATCACAATACTTTTCAACGACATTCAAAAACCACTCGGACGAGTGATGCAGGTGCCACTCATTAGAGTAGGGAGCCACTTTAATGGCCCCTTTTTCCACGTAGCCGGCATTTTCAAGGCATGCAATAAGGAGCATGCCGCAGTCAACACCTTTACCTTTCACCTTAGCCTGATTGACATGCGGAGTACCCAGCCAGGTGTAGGCCTCAGCAACAATAGGATTCATCATAACAGCACTTCCTTTAGCGGCACATAAGGCGCAATGACCGAGGCAGAGTCTTCTTCCGTACTTGATGAAACCTTTCCGCCGGAAGTAGAGAACGTACCCTGCGGGTAGAACTTGCGCCGCGGAAATTCCTGCGAAAATCCTTGCACCTGGGATTTAACGTCGAGAGTCATAACAAGACCGCCGCAGGCAGTCACCTCTGTGGTTCCACTAAACAGATCAATTACTCCGATGAGGGTACCATCCGTATCAAAAAATGCACGAGCAAGCGCCATGGTGGCACGGTCGAACGAGCCGTCATGAGCAGCCAGGAAGATAGGTTTATCACCCAGCTTATCATCTTTTGTCGCATATATAGAGATGGTCATGGAATCTACAGACAGTACATTATTTATGACGGTCTGGTCCCGGTGCAGAAGCAGCGCATTATGACTGTAGGTATTATTGTTATAGGTCACATCGTGGTCAGCATCGGTATAGTAATATTTCGTACCATCGTAAAGCGTCAGCGTGTACAGGTCACACGACAGCATCTCTTTTTTCGTGTTCAGGTATGTCGACAGTGTATCTGTTACAGTCTTCATCTGACCACCTTCAATCCGAAACTTGCCGTGAACAGGTTCTCGAATACCTGGGTAATATTAAGCGTCGTATCATTAAACACGACTCGCCACCAGTACTCATAGTCTGCCGTTACCTTGGCCGTGGATGCCGGTGCTGTCGTGAAAACGATAGCACCATTGTCCAATTTATACGTAGACTCACCCTGGGCCACACCATCCACATAGACAGTCAGCTTATCTGCGTAATACACAGGTTCCTGTTGCCCGTGCATCCATGCCACCAGCTGGTAAGAACCATCTGTGTTTTTCGGAAGGGTTACCCCTGTGCATTTATAATGCTCGGCATCTTTGTAGAAGAACGGGAGGAGGGTACCACGTACACGAGAGAAGAAGGCCAGCAACTTGTCGCTCTCTTCACTGGTGAGCTTGGGAAATTCAAGGGTAAATACCCAAGCGGGAAGCGTCTGATTAGTAAGTGCGCGGCGCTTACCGCTTGCCGAGGTCTGTTCATTGACCGCCCAGCTTTGGCCTACCTCTGAATTCCACGATACTTTCCACTGGTCAAGAGGAAACAGTATATAATCAGACAATCACCACACCCCGCTATCCGTCGTAAAATCACGCTTGCCGTTAAACACCATCTGCTTAATGGCGTTCATACCGCCACGCTTGAGGAACGTCATGAAGGAACTTGCATCCATAGCGCTTACATTCAACGTTACACTGTTGCCGGCTGAAGTTGCTGCCAGCTTGCCAACAACACCACCATCGGCAAATTTCGGAAGCGCCCCGGCGTTCATGGCATCGAGCGCAGGAATACCGATGCGGTCTACAGCATCAGCCTTAAGCACATATTCACCGCGGGAAAGCCGGGTAAGAACAGAATCAGATGTCCTTGTGCCAGGGCCAAAGACCTCACCGCCTCCGACCGCCAGGCCATTTGCATGAGATTCGATAAGACCGCCTAGGGCTTTGCCTACCGATCCACCATCCTTCAGACCAATACCATGCAGCGCAGCAAGGATTTCAGCCTGGATGACTGCTTCGATGAGCGTCTGGAGCACCTGTTTAAACACATCGCCGAGGTTCTGCCCTTCAACAATCGCCTTGGAAATTCCACTGGCAAAGTCATCAACAGCCTGGTTCATGGCATCATGAATGGAGTCCTGCCTGGTCTGAATATTTTCGAGTTGCTGTTTCTGTTCAGCATAGAGCTTATTCACCGCCGCTACATCCACAGCAATCTGGGCATTCGTTTTCCCGGTCTGGACGCCTTTGATCCGGATGTCCTCTACTACCTTGCGGCGCTGCTGTTCCAGTGCATACAGTTTCTGCTGGATGCGGGTTTCATTATTAAGCTGGGCCAGACGATCGATTTCCTTATACTGGATGTCGGCAGTCTTGCCTTCATAACCACTCTGCAGATCCGAAAGGGTTGCTGCGTTCTGCTGCTTGGCCAGGGCCTGTTTCTGCCGGATAATATCAGCTTCATTGTCTTTACCGTCAAGGATGGCCTCTTTCAGCTTATCAGCAAGCTGCAGCTCCTCTTCCCGGTACCGCAAAGTTTCCTTCAGAACGCTTTGATTGTAATCAATCTGGGCGGCTTTCATTTCAGCGTTGTATTTTTCAGTATCGGTGCCGAACTGTTTCTGCAGGGAAATCAACGTTTTCTGGGCCGTAGCCTGCAGGTCAGCCTTGATGGTGGTCAGCTTATCTTCAATAGAAAGACGTTCCTCGGCCAGCTTATTCGCCTTACGAAGGGCCTTGAGCTCTTCCTCATGCTGCTTCTTGGCGAGTTCTTCGGCAGATGGACCGGAGTGCCCACCTCCGCCACCACCGCCACCGGAGTGGCCACCTCCACCACCACCTCCTCCGCCACCAGTAGGAGCAGCCCAGGACATATCTACAGATTCATCTGCGCCCTGGTAAGCATCCATACTGTGCCCCGTGGCCATAGTGACATCAAGCGAGCTGTCTTCCATACCGCCGCTGGCAGCATATGCCTTGGCGTTGCTGTTAATTTTTGCGGCGATCGCCGCCAGTCCACGAAGGACCATACCAATCGCCGAGACGATATCCATGAGGAAATCATAGACGGGCCCAAGTGCGTTCCGCATTTCAGCACATGCGGAGTCAAAAGCGTTCCCGGCGGCACGAATAGCCGCCGCAACCACGTTAATGACGGTATCAATGGCTCGAATCAATACAGCAATAGCGTTGAGCACAAATGTGGCTACGCTGCCGAGGGCCTGAAATGCACCTGCCAGCGGCCCTTTAATAGCCGCCGTGAGGTCATTAAACAGGTCCATCAATGCGTTAAGCAAGTCAGACTGATTGAAGGCATCGGCGAAGTATTGCCCAATAGCCGACAGCACGGAGGACGCAGATGTTTCCATCCGGTTGAAGTTATCCGTGAAATTATCCGTTGCCGTTTCAGTTGCACCATCGAACTGGCCCATATAATCAGTGAGCGCCTGGATGGCATCAGCACTGTTTACGGATCCATCCTGGATGCCCTGGGCGACCTCATCTGCCGTCATCCCCATGGACTCAAAGGCTTTATTTACGTCAAGGCCCGCAGCCTGCAATTCCATAATCTGCCGTGCTGTAACCTTTCCGGTCATGGTGATGCGAGCCATCGTGCTTACGATCTGCTGGGCGAATTCTTCCCCTTTGCCCAGACCATAAGCGGCATCGGATACCGATTTAACCGTCTTCGCGGCCTGCGTTGCCGTCTGGCCCATCTTTACGAGCTGGGTCATCATCTGCGTCACGGCAGTGCGGCTAAACTGGGTCTGCTGGGTTACGATTTTAATTTGCGCAGCGAGTTGTTTTGCCGTATTCACGCTGCCAGTGAAGGCAGTCAGCCGGGTCAGCGTCTGCTGGGCACCGGCTCCCATTTTAGCCAGACCGGTAACCACACCAGCAATGGCCACACCAATACCGGCAATACCTGCGGCGGCTTTGGGCGCACTTGAAACGATTCCAGTAAACAGTCCGGATATGCCGCCGCCATTAGCCGTGGCCATATTCTTGAGGCTCGTCTGAATGTTCTGGAGCTTAGAGCCGAAGGACGTAAGACTCCCCAGGGCAGATCCTGCGGCAGGGGAAATCTTAGACAGCGCATTTTTCAGATTTTCAATAGCGGCAGAGTTATCATTTGCCGCCTTCGCACCATTAGTCAGGTCACGGATTTCCTTGTTTTTTTCTGTAGATGCAGCCCGCAGAACGTCCCTGTACTGGTTCATAGCCGTGTTCAGGGAATTGTACTGGGCCTTCTGCTCCGACGTCATGTTGGCGACGCCGCCGCACGCCTTTTCAAAGTCTTTGACTGCTGCCTGGGCTTCTTTATATTTCGTGTTGGTCTCGGCAATCGTCGTATTAAGCTGCTTCAGCTCATCCGATTTAACGACTGTCTCAAGGGTAATCTTTGCATCAGCCAACTATGTCCACCATCCTCACTTAAACAATCCACCTGTCTTTACGTATTTAACCAGTTCTTCAGAGTAGAACTTCTGAATAGCCTGGGCATTCGCCGCGAAGTAACTGCCCCGGGCGGGATATCTTGGGCCACGCTGGCCAAAACGCTTGCCCTTCACGCGAATAATGTTCCCGTGAGCGCCGGTATTGAACCATCGGGCGAAATAGTTTGCATAGATATTTGCCGTCATCCCACCGGCCTCGGCCTTGAATGACCCGCACCGGATCTCCTTGTGGCCGTTGTCATACAAGATATTCTTGCCTCCAAAGGCAGTGGCCGGATGAGTACGCAGCACGAAGTCTCGGGCCTTTAGCTGTGCTTTGTAAGCGCCTTCACGCACAAGTTCCTGCAACCCGTGGTCTGAAAAATCACGAATTTCAGCTTGCAGTTCGTCCAGGTTCATCCGATCACCGCCTTCAGATACAAGGAAAGGCCCCGAAGGGCCTTATCTCGTATCATAAAAAAATCAATTAAGTCCCATTAGCTTTGGTTACTGTGAATCCGCTCTTTACTTCGGGCTTACCTACGCCGGTAGCAGTGAGGGATTTGGTGATAACGTCCTTCGCTTCAGCCTTCTCAGTCCACTTCGTCGGGATCATCTTAATTACCGTGTAATCTTTGGTGTCCAGATCAACGAAGGCAAACATGAGCGCACCTTTTTCAGAGGTCACATCGTCATCCAGTACGAAGTTTTCGATTGCAGCCTGGGCCTCGTTATCACGCTTAAACATGACATCGCAAGTCAGTTCGCATGTCTTCCCGGTCACTGCCCCGGATGGCCAGTACCCAGTGTCCTTAGTGTTCTGGGTAGATACAGATGTGCCCCAGTTGACGGTCTGAGTGGTAATGCCGCCGAGCAGGGACCATACAGGGGCCGCTTCAGTAGCACCAGTACCATAGTTAAGATAAATGACTTTGCGTTTACCGGACACGCCAGTGTCGGAGGTAAAAGCCGGATATTTGTCTTCGGAAATAGTCACAGCCATTCTCTATTCTCCTTATTTTTGACTCAATGTGAATTGTACTTTAGTTTCGCCACTCTGCCATGTGCCAATATCACTGTAGATTGGCAGGTTGATATGGAGCGCCCCGACGGTGATTGCTACTAGGTTAAAACCGTTTTCGGCATAGATTTTCGCCAGTGCGTCCCATCCCTTACCCTTCGTTGACAGGTAGTTCAGCAGGTTTTCCAGAATTGACGAAATATTTTTGCGCCCACGGTAATTCGAGTAGATTTCAAGATTGATGGAAACTGTCCACAGGGCTGTGTCCTTGTTGTCGGAGCAGTCTGCGTCCATTTCTCCGAAAATCCCGTACTCGAATCGTTCCTGGGACTTGAAATGGTCGGTTATTTCATTCATGGGGACGGCGGAGTCGAACCATTCAACCCCTACGTCGGCGTTCTTGTTCAGAGCGCCGTACAGGGCTTTCATGGTTGCCGCAAAAGGTGTCGTATAGACCATTTACAGTACCTCCCCACTTGAATTTACTGCCGTTGCCGTAATCTGCAGGTAATACGGAACAGATTCATCAATCAGCTCGATATTGTTGATGAGAAATGTGAACCCATTGTACTGCAGTCGCCAGTTGGTGTTCAGCGGATACGTCTTCGAGATATCTCGAATAATGAAATAGCGTGTATCAGCGGTAACATAATCACCAACTGTCTGCATACGGCTTTGACTTTTTACAGTCACAAGTGCGAAAACGCTAACCGCAGGGCCGTATGAAATGTCGGAGATACCGCCCATTTCATCACGGCTAGGGTCAGACGGTTTAAGCAGTGTGACATTTGCGTTAAATCGGCCTGCGTTGCGTTTAAACATGGTCAGCCTCTATCAGGTGGAGGATTTCTTAACCATCTGGAATGCGGAGCCATAGGTGTTGAGGTCCTGGAATCTTGCAATCGCGCGAACGAGAACAGAGTTCTTAGTGAATCCTGCTTCTTCGGAGGATGCAACTTCCAGTTCCGGATAGGCAATGTGGTAAATTGCGGAGAAGTCACCTACAACAACGGCATCATTGGCGAGGCAAGCATTTTCCACAACGATGATGGGTCTGCCTTCAATCTGTTTGATGGTTTCGCCGTTTGCGTTCTGTGCGAGGTAATAACGGTCGTTCTTATCGGCTGCATTTGCCAGTTCCGCAAAAGTGTACTGGTTCATGACGATGGATGCATTAGCGCCTGCGTCCAGTGGGATGGTGTTGATAGCGTTCTTAATGGCATCAAGTCCGGCCTTGGATGCAATGGCGGTTACAGTAGCAGTAGTCGGAGTAGCACTGGTAACGGCGGCGAGGATTTCGCTATTCAGTTCACGAATGTATACGCGGTTAAACAGGTTACCGATAACGGACAGGACGTCTGCGTCTGCATCGAGCAGGAGTTCACGAGAAACAGGGATAATAGCGCCCTTGGATGCCAGTGCGAATTTCGCAGAGGTGAATGCGGCCTTGGTCTGTGTGATTTCGTTGTTTTCATCAAAATCAGTCAGCTTCACATCCTGGGAATAGTCGATAATCGGCACGGATCCGGAGCGGGTATGTACGGAAATCGGTGTTGCGATTTCACGCAGATCAGTTACCACCTTGCCATTTTCTTTAAGGTTCAGCAGTTCTTCGGGAACGAGTACGCCACCATCAGCGGCGGTTGCTCCATTCTGGCCTGCGGCGGTCGCAAGGATTTTTTTAGCTTCTACATCATCATTGAGCAGGAATTTACGCAGTGCGGCGTTAATCTGTTTACGGTCCATTTTTCCTCCAATTTCATCTTTTACAACTTTGTTCTTTGCCATTTCTTCCATAGCTTCTGCCTTGCCCTGTTCTACGAGCAGGGATTTCAGTTTTTCAGACATTTCTGCAGGGACGGATTCGCCTTTTTCTGCCATGGCTTTGATTTCGTCCTGCAGTTTTGTCATTTCTGCTTTGATTTCTTCGCTTTTAAGCATTTGTCTTTCCTTTCCAGTTCATCTAACTTTTTTGACCAATATTTCACATCGGATTCATACCGGCTGTCGTGCTTTTCCGGGCGCTTGTCCCTAAGTTTACGATAAGCCGTCAAATCATCAAATGTGGGGGCTTTTTCGCCCAACATGGAACTATAAACAGGTAACGCACAGCGCAGGATAAGAAGGTTCTCGAAACTGTCACGGCGGCGGACGTAACCGTTCACCAGTGCATTGAATTCCTTCATCGTCAGCTCGCCCAGTGTGCTGGGCGTCAACTTTAACTCGCCATACGCAACAGGTTCAATCATTGCAATCAAATCAGCGGCGGTCTTCAGTTTTTCGGAGTCGCCGCCAGAATCTCCGCCATCTCTTTTTTTGAGCCGAAAATGCCGCTTGCTACGATCGCCATGGTTACCGCCAGAATTACATTCTCCATGCCGTAGCCAGCAACCATGTCTTCCCACAATTTCTCGTAGTCCTTAGCCGGCTTGTCCCGCATTTCGGGCGTTCCGGCACGGACGCATTCCTTAAAAAGAATAAAAACGTCCTTCATGGCGAAACTGCTGTCTGCGAATTTCGCAAGCGTGGCCATCAGGCTTTTGGTCGTAAGCTGTGGTTCAGCCCGAAACATAGCGTTAAAAGTAAATTTCATGGTATATTCTTTCTCGCCTACGGTGAAACGAGAAGAATTGTTAAGTGCAGTGTCAGCCATCAGAGCGGCCTCCTTCGTTGTCTGCAGAATCGCCCAGTGTCCCCGTGCCGCCACGCTGCGTCAGCCTATTAGCGCCCGGGTCAGAGCTGGGTCTGTATTTGATACTCTTTCGAGCTTCGTTCGCCGTCAGAATGCCTGCTCCTGCGTATGCGCAAAGGACGGAGGCTTTGGACTGGGCGTCTAAGAAGTCGAAAACATCATTATTTGAATCAAAAGTGAAACCTGCGCGAATCTGCTTGATTGGGAGCAGTTTCGCTGTCAGTTCCACGGAGTACTGGTTGATAATCGGCGCAATCGTCGAATTGTAAAATTGCGTCATCTGGTTTGTGGAGAATGTCCCCATGCCAGTGCCGCCGCCGATGTTCAGCATCACCAAAGGAATGCCGAAGAATGCGGAAATCGCCTGCGTATCCATTTCCTTGAGTGTTTCATAGTAACTCTTGATATCGTTGGAAATGTTCGATGCAGACATTCCTGCAGGGAGCGGTAAAATCACGTTGTCAGCATTGGACAGCAGGTCCTTGATCTGTGACTGCAGGGCTTTCTGCTTGGTCACAGACAGGTCTGACGTATACGAAAGAACGATTGTCCCTGCAAATCCGTTACTGACGGCGGTCCGCATGGCACTTTCCACATCGGCATCGGCGCTTACTGTGTTGTACAGCACATCAATAGCCCTTCGCCCTGTGATTCCATTTGCCGAAAAAGCCTTGAAGTGCAGGATTTCTTCGGGCAGGAACACATAGAATTTAGAGGTTAAGGGGTCTTGGTACTGGTAAACGAGTTTGCGTCCATCGTTCAGGAATGCATCAAGAATCCCTGCGTCATCCCAATAAACTTTCATGTTTTCCGGGGCGAGTCGGATTAATTCCTTGAGCATTCCGTTTTCAGTGTGGATGTAGGCGAAGGCGTTACCCTCTGTCACCCGATCCCATTCCATCTGTCTCCAAAAATCATAGGCATTGATTCCGGGATAAGGCGAAACATTCAGAATCGGGTCAAAAGTGCTGTTCGCAGCATCGGCACTTGCAAGATTCCTGTCGAACACACCCCATCTGATCTGTGCGACATACTTCGACAGGAGTTCCACGCAAGTTGCAAATGCCACGTTGCCACCCGGGGCGACTCGAATAATCTTGCCCTGCCCTACCTCGAAAACGTGCGGGCGGTCCCTCGCCTTTAAGTTCCTGGAATAAACCGTGCCATTCCAGTAAGCCTTTAATTTTTCAAACATCATACCCTCCTGTTAAAGCAATGCGGCGGTCACCGGGTCGAGCTTCGCCGCTTTCTGTTCCGGTTTGATTTCCGCTTTGGGTTCTTCCTTTGGCGGTTCTTCAGCCTTGGGGAGTTCCGCCTTCGCTTCGGGTTCCGGCGGCTCTTCCTGTGGGGCCTGCGGTTCGTCCTGTTTCGGCATCAGGAACGTGGACAGATCAGCAACGGCGGCGAGCCGGTCACTGCGTTTTCTTTCCACGACGGTGATGTTGTCGAAGTACTGGGCGGCATCAGTTCCCGTCATCCATACGTCGCCGTCTTCCATCTTGCCGATGATGGATTTGTCCTTACAATGGGTTTCAATCGCCTTGTGCATGGCACCATCCATCGCCGCCATGGCGTCAATGTCATTCTGCAGTTCTTTCTTGTTTCCCGTAAAAGTTCCCCAACTGTTGTGAATCATGATGATTCCGGTCGGTTCGATTTCCACGTTATCGCATGACAGCGCAATCATAGCGGCGGCGGAGCATGCCATGACTTCCACGGTGGCATTAACCGTATGTAGGCATTTCTGAATAGCGTTGACTACGTTCAGCGCATCGGTTACAACTCCCCCGGGGGAATTAATAGTGATGTGGACGTCTTCTTTCGAGTTCTCGATAGCGTCCACGAGGTCATCAGTAAAGCAGATTAATCCGTTAAGATAGAGCTCCATGGTTCATCCTTTCTTGTACAACTGTAACTGGGTAAGCATCGCCCGGGATGCATAGTTCATTTCGTTTTCGCCGTCATAGGCGCCTTCACGGCGTTCATAGGCGGGGGGAACATACATGGTTTCCACCCACAGGTCGGCTTTTCCCGCAAAAATGGTATTAGCCTTATAGATATCGTCAAAATCGTCTACGGCGTCACGCAAATAGTCATATCCCGCTGTAATGAGGCTTGTGATGAATGTATCATCATCAGCGTATGGAATCCGCAGATAAGCCTTGACGTCATCAATGGTTATCATCTTTATTCACCCCCATCAAATCAGCCCATGCGTCTACATTCTCATCACCGGTCGGTTCACGTCGGTTAAAGTCAATGTAAGGCGCAATAAATCCCGTGAGCATGGCGTCCACAGGGTCGATTCTTATGTTGCTGTCAGCCTTCAAACTGACTTTTTCCACGGAGTAATAACCCGTAGTATTTCGTAGTAGGATGCTGTTTGTTATTGCCTTTTCCCAGATGTCTTCGTGGCCTTCCCAGTACGCCAGCTTTCCGTCTTTCATAATGGCGGACAGGGCTTCGATATATTGGGAAAGTGACTTTGGTGACTGGTTCTGCAGGATAAAGCAGTCGCAGATCTGGCTTAACCCGTCCTGTATGCCTGCAATGTTGTACGGGTCAGCGGCAATCGTGACGTAGTGCAGGTCATACTTATCACGAAGATTCGCAATGTAGGCAAGTATCTGCTGTGTGTCGATGTTCTCGCCACCAGCACCGTCACACAGGAACAATTCGGTATCGAGATAGTCTCTGTAAGAGAATCCGTCTCTTTCCACGTGACTCTGCAGCTTGTTTGCCGGCATGAAAGAAACGGTATGGACATACAGACGGTAATGGTCTACCGTCTTGCCATTCTTGACGAGCCGCCCTTTGGCGGATTCGCCAACGTAGGCCAGGAAACACACGCTGCTTAGGTCGAGCGTCTGGCTTAGATCTGCGCCGATATACCAGTCCTTATACCCTGCCTTGATAACATCCTCAAAGGAATATTTGACACCGCATGCTTTCATCTGGTCATAAGTGCAGAGGTTCCTGTCTTCGGCGCTGTACCAGACGTTACATTGCTTGGTAGCGAAGGACTGCAGTGGAAATCCCTTTTCTGCAATGGCTTCACGAGCCTTCTGGGTATATTTCTTCTTGATGTAGGACTTGACGGTGTAGCCGTTAGGTTCAAACAACAGGACGGGGTTTGCTTTTCCCCACACCTTCATGTCTTCCAGGTTCTCGGTCTTTCGTGCTTCCTCGGCGTCCGGTTCAGCGAGGAACAAAAACCGGTTATCGGACAGTGCATTTTCATAAAGCATCTTGCGGAGCGTTATCCATTTTTTATGGTTCTCTGAACCTATACCAAACTGGGCAGTGGACATCGTTACTAACAGTGAGTCCTTAAAATGGGCTTGCCCATCCTGAATGGTCTTCGTGATGATTTCATCACATAACATTTCTTCGTCAATCACGGCAATCTTGTTCGTGTAGCCATCCAGTGTTTTCTTCGCGGCGCCGCCGGTCCGGAACAGTTCAATCTTGTTCCCCGTAATTTTTGACTTTGCCCAATATGCTGTACGATTCACGTTTGAGAAAATTTCGGCGAGCTGAGGATCGTTGTCTATGAATTTACAGAACTCGTCAAAACAGATGGTGGCGTTCTTCCCTTTGCAGGATGCCAGTACGATTAGTTCGTTGCGGAAACGACTCATGTTGATGAGATAGTGCAGGACGGAAGACAGCAAAAATGACTTACCATTACGTCTGGCAATGTAAATGTTGGCAGTGTTGGTCAGATAACGTCCATCGGGATATCTTAGACCAAAAATCCCGCACAGCATGAATTTCTGTACGGGATAAAGTTCTAAAGCATGGGGCTTGCCGTCCTCATCTATATACGTCAGTAGGTTCAGGAATGCGAACATACGCCGCATGGCTTTGGCGGCAAATCTGTATTTACCACTATTGGCGAGATCGATGAACCGCTTAAAGCACTTGAATTCTGACTGGCCCAGTAAATCCATGGCGGCACGTTTCCGAAGGGCCGTGTAGTAGGAGCCGATAAACGGCGTGAGTTCTTTGGGGACTTTGATTAGTTTTAACTCATCCTCAAGCATAGCCGTCACCCATCAGTTTGTTGAAATAATTAATGCCTGCCTTGATTCTGTCCATGGCGGCCTGTCTATCCGCTTTGTACCATTTATGGATTTCCGCATGGCTTTCCACGGAGACAGTAATCAGATTATCAATATCGTAAATCTTGGACGGGTCTTCTTCCCTCTCGACAATATGGTGGATAACAACGGGGTCGCACTTTCTGACGATTCCCACTCCCATCATCCAGATATCGTAGTCCATATATTTGATACGGATGTTCTTTCTACACTTGCGCCACAGCCACGAGCCGTAGAGCTTGCGGCCTTCGTCTTCACGCTGGCGCTTCTTTGCGGAGGCTAAGGCAAATTTCTTGGAACACTTCGGGCAGCGCTTACCATCATACAGTTCATGACAGTTCAGGCAGCGCCGTAAATATCCCATTCAGAAATCTCCTTCCTTCAGTGACTCGTTAAACATCCTCGTGAATTTATTCCCCATATCTGCCGACTCATCCTTGATGGTGGCAAACTGCAGGGTCTTGTATAATTGCAGGACGATCTTGTTGATGGATTCGTAGGATTCAAGCATGGATTTCACTTCTAGAGGGTCCAGGTCTTCCATATTGCCCTGCAGATTTTCCGAAATATCGTTCGCCAGCACCTCGAATCGGCAGAATTGCATGATCAGGCTTCTATTAATTTCGGTAACCATGGGGCATTTGCCTTTTAGTGACCAGATATAGTCATTTAAGGCTTTAATGGCCTTCGTCCGCTTCGCTTTTCGTGCTGGCGTTACTTTACTTTTTTGCATAGTATCATTATTTTTCATGATAATTAATCATCCATGAGAAAAATAGAAAACCTATCCGCCGAATGCGAACGAGGGCATCGAAAATTTCCAAACATACCCCCGCTAAAAATTTTTATGACAACGCAAAAACACGAGCCTATCGACATCAGCTCGTGCTCTTGTGTGAAAACCCTGAATGAATAAGGAGGTGATGATTGTGTGCGATGCGTTTCTTCCTCAATCTCACACTATCATTTTACCACATAAAAAATTATCGTTTACTATCATTTACTATCATTTACTATAAAAAACTATTCTTCTTCTTCCCCGTTGGCAATTCTAATAATCCGAGCTACTTCTTCCTGGTAATCATCATTCAGTAGTTGGATAGCTTTCCGGTGTAACTTATAGACTGACGATACAGCACATGTCAAGGTTCCGGCTATAGCCTTCCAGCTTTCACAGTTGATATACCTGGCAATAATTATGCCCCGGAGTTTCTGGTCATCAAGCTTATCTGCAATAAATTGGACCGCACATTGCATGGTTAGTAAATTTTCCAGTGCTTTTATCCTTTCATGTTCCATCTTGTCTATCGTCTTCTCAATCCGTTCCACCGTCTGGCTCAGGTCGCCGCTTCCCCCGCCGGAAATACGGGGATTTTCATAATTCAGTGCTTTCAGTCCGCTTAAATCAGATTCATACAGCTTTATACTTTTACTGATTTCATCCGTAACGAATCGTAAATGCCGCGCATTATACAGAAATATTTCTACCCTCGTGTAGCCCCGTGTTTTCTTTTCCCTGCCCTGGCCTGGTAAATCAACAGTACTCATTTTCCCTGCTCCTTCCTTGCTCTTGCTCTGGCCTGCGCTGTCCGTCCTCCTTTGGCCCGAAGTTTGCTGATATCTTTCTCAGACCGATGGATGACAGGCGCATCCTTCTCTTTCGTTTTGCTGATACTCCGGATGACTTCCTCCAAAGTCTTTCCGGATTCTTCCTGCCAGCCGTCTTCCATAAACCGCCTTACCAGGTCGATATGTCTTTTCATGGCTTTGGACTGTAAACGCTCCCAGGCTGCTTCATGCCACTGGGAGTCCATGATTCCCTTCTTGTCGGACTCAATCCAGTAGGTCACTTTCTGGTTGGTAGTGTACGGGCCAACCCCCGGCGACGTGATGACTTCCCTTTTTCGGATTCCCTTGCACAGTTTTGTAATCATGGTCTACCTCATCCTCCATTCGTCTTCTATCAGGATTCTCATTTCCTTCATCCGTTCCTTGTACCTGTCCATATCGCAGCGGTCAACGTATCCTCCTACTACGGTTCCCCTGCCTTCACTCACTTCGCGAAGGGAGTGGATGAGTTCTTCGATGTCCTTCCAGCAGTCTTTGACGTGCTCTTTCTGCCGGAGAACGAAATCATTTTCTGCGTTGATTTCATTGATTCGATTTTCCAGGCACATCCATGCGGATGCGGCGCCGCAGGCAAAGGATACGGCTATGATTATCAGCTCATCCGTCACTTCCATTTCCTATCTTCCTTTCCTTGGGTTGATGTTCTTCCCTTTCAGAACGTCCACAGCCCACTCGACATACTGTAGCGCCTTTTCCATATCCTGGAGCTCGTGCCCTTTGAATCTGGACCGCAGGATGTACTTCAACGCATTTCCCTTACAGAATCCATACATTTCTTGAGCCGTGAAGTACATCTGCATGATTTCGATTGGTTCAATGGCGCACTGGTTATAGTGGGCCTGAGCAATGGCCATCCCGGATTTCTCTTTACGTACATTTCTGCAATCTTCTGTATTCATAGAGGTCCCTCCTTCATTCACCATTCAATTCCATCCTTTGATTTCCACTCCGGCCTCGTCCTTAAGGCATTTAGCCAACTCCTGCAGTGTTACATAACCTTCCTCGTAACACTTGTAGGTGTTCATGCACAAGTCGATGAACCTTTCTACCCTGCCGTCTTTACGCATCAATTCGCCATAATGGTCATGAATGACCATGGCCGGAATGGCAAGCATAAGATTGAAGGCAAACTTACATCCTTTAGCCGTAGCCTCCTGCTTCATCCGATCGATATCGGATTGCTTAATTGAGATCATTGGATCTTTCTTCTTGACTCCCAGTCTTCTTCTTTCCTGTCTATTCATATGTTCCCCTCACAATCTCTTTTACCGCTTCCATCAGTGCATCCTGTCCTTTCTTCTTGGACCGAAGTGACAGAAGAACTTTTTCATCTATTGTCCCTTTTGCCACGATGTGGTGGATGATAACCGGTTTGTCCTGGCCTTGCCGGTAAAGCCTTGCATTGGCCTGTTGGTATTGTTCCAGGCTCCATGTAAGCCCATACCAGACCACGATATGGCCTCCTTCCTGCATGTTAAGACCATAACCGGCACTGGCGGGATGGGCCAGAAGGACTTTGATTTCTCCCCTGTTCCAGGCGTCCAGCGTTTCTTTTCCGGACAACTCCACTGCGTCGGGAATTTCTTCCCTGATAGCTTTCACGTCATGCCGGAAGCCATAGAATACAAGGACAGGCTGCCCACCGGAACCGTCTATGATTTCTTCCAGGGCGTGAACCTTTTCCTTATGGACTATCCGGACGCTGCCATCATCGGTATAGACTGAACCGTTGGAGATCTGCAGCAGCTTGTTGGAGACCGTGGCCGCCTGCAGTGCTGTGATCTGCCCGGCATCGCCCAGGCCTACGACCTGGTCTTTAACCATCTGTCGGTACATCTTCTTCGCCTCATCGGGAAGGATAACCGGGATGACATTCACAAACTTTTTTGGAAGCGTCAGATAATCTGATGCCTTCATAGACATACAGATATCTCCTATCCGGTCCGTTATCAGCTTCTCCGCATCGCGATTGGGCTTATAGCTGTAGATGACGTACTGATTTCTTTTATCCGGCGTAAAATATTTCCGGCGGTAAGAAGTAATCGTCCTCTCCAGACGCTCTCCCATGTCAAGGATGTACAACTGGCTCCAAATGTCCATCAACGTGTTGCTGGTAGGGGTTCCGGTCAGGATGATGCGTCTTTTGAAATAAGGGAGCATTCGCTTCAATACTTTAAACCGAACAGAGGACGGGTTCTTGAAACTGCTTGACTCATCCACCACCAGCATGTCCCACTTACAGGGAAGCGTTTTGAAAAGCCAGGCTACATTCTCGCGGTTGATGACATAGATGTCCGCCTCCACACTGCAGGCCTCTTTCCGCTGCTCTGCATTGCCAAGAATGGTAGAGAACCGAAGAGAAGAAAGATGACTCCATTTCTTCGCCTCATCCTGCCATGTGGACTCCGCCACCCGCTTCGGCGCGATGATCAATACCCGGCTTACCTCAAACTGTTCATAGATAAGGCTTTCGATTGCAGTCAGTGTGATGACGGTCTTCCCAAGTCCCATATCCAGAAAGAGCCCATAGCAGGGATTTGACTCAATCACGTCGATAGCCCTCTGCTGATAGGCGTAAGGCTTGAAATCCAATTCACGCGCCTCCCCGCCTTTGAGAAATATCATACCCGGCCATCAATGCATCCACAGCAGCCATGCTGTCGAGCCAAACCACGTGACAGCGGCATCCGGTGCTTTGGATCATCCTCATCACCGCTTCCTGCAGAGGCCTCGGCTTCTTACCCGGGGCTTTTAGTTCGATGAACATGGGTACATACCCGGGTAGTAAAACAATGCGGTCAGGCACTCCATTGTTACCCGGTGATATGAGTTTAAAGCATAGCCCGCCCCGCTTCTTTGTGGAAAGGACTAAATACCGTTCAATTTGATTTTCTTCGCGGTACATTTTTGCCTCTTTTGTTAAAATTACTCAGTTACCATATCCAGTTACCTATCCAGTTACCCGACAAAAAGCAGATTTTATCGAATGAAAATAGTATTTATGGTAAAAAAGGTAACTGACTTTCTATATAATTATTAAAAACGTAGTTTTACAAGTACATGTATTAATCGCAAGTACCATATTTTTACGATTCAAAAAATTTATAGAAATTTCAGTTACCTAGTTACCTTTTTTCCATTTTCTTAGATTTTATCGTACAAAAAGTAGGTAACTAGAAAGGTAACTGGAAGGTAACACAGTTAGTTCAGTTACCTTCTAAGATAAAAGCGAATATTCGTCAAGATCATCCTTCACGAAACATCTTTGTGGGCCATAGAGCTTTAACTTAAAAAGTTTTTTCCGGTTCCACTTCCACCCAGGAATCTGGCCCATGATGCTCATCACGTTCTTACGTTCAAAGCCCATGATCCGGTCCTTGTCCTTGCCGAAGAGCTCGCACAGGATTTCAAGAGTGCATATCCGATTCCGCTCTATCAGTCTTACGGAATGCGGGATATCGCTAATTTTCTCCACGTACGTCATACCCGGCTGCAGGTCATCTCCCAGATGGCTGCTTACCCATTCACGTCTTGCCGTGATGTCGTAGTTCTTCCAGTTTTCCGGTACAGGCAGCTCCAGGAAGGCCTCAATCTGGTCCTTCATCTCAAGCCCTTCCATATGTGCTTCCTGCATCTCCAGAGCGGTCTTCTCCACGTTCTCAGGCAGGCATAGGCTCTGTTCCGACTTGTAATTAGCTTTGAAATCGGCATAGGCCTCCGCCCAGATCTGCCGGATGTCCTCATCCTTCATATCGAAGACGCTTTTATTCAAAGGAATCAGCTTGCTCTGGGCCACATCGACAGGGAGGAACCTCCTGTTTCCCGTAGTGTCTTTCAGAAACGCCTTGTCATTGGACGTTGCGACCAAAACGCACTGACGCGGAAATTCGGAGCTCCTGTGTTCATAGGGAAGACGGACCTTGTCCACCTGCCTTGAAATGAATGCCTTCATAGCGGCTGCATCCGACTTGCTGGCGGCCTGCATCTCCCCTACCTCGATGATTGTTCGTCCCTGCAGCTGTTCGATGGCGTCCTTCCCCTCGAAGGTGGTGAGGGAGTCGGAGAACCATTTACCGCCTAGCTTGCGGAGGAGGGTAGATTTACCGATTCCCTGGCCGCCGGAAAGGACGATGACATAGTCCCACTTGCACCCGGGATGGAAAATTCTCGCCACCACGGCGCGGCACAGAAGGCGCGCCAGCGCTTTGGCATACTCTGAGTCATCAGCTCCAAGGTAGTCGATAAAGATCCGCTCCACCCTTTTTACTCCGTCCCACGGCGGGAGCTGTCTGAACCAGTCCCGTACCGGATGGAACTCGTGGTCATGGGCTTCCTGGCGGAGGACGTCATCCAGAATGGCCCGGACCTGCAGATCATACCTGTTGTCCAGATAGTTTCGAAGACAGCTGTCATCTGTATCGGTCCATGCATCGCTCTCGGGTTCCGTCTTATCCCATATCATTTTTCTGGTCTTTACAAGCCTGTTGGAGAAGATATCGTAGGCAATGCAGCCTTTCAGGTTCCTGTCATTACTGAAAATAATCTGGAGGTTCCTTACGTTCTTGATGATCTTCCCGCCCTTTGTCATGGCGAGTTTCCCGATCCACGCATCTTTCTTTGATGTTTCCTTATCCTCCGCTTTCTCAGTCGGTCTATCGGTAATCAGTGAATCATCGAAATCTAAATCCTTCACCGGTTCCGGAGGCTTTGTCCTCTGCATCCTGGCCATTTCATATTTCACTGCGGAGTCTCTAAGGCATACGTTTTCAACCATTGCCTTATAAGACGGAGCCTGCGAGCCCTGCCGGCCTTTCGGGTCGGTATCCAAGCTTCCGAAAAGGTGAATCCTTACAAGATCGAAAGCATTGCAGCACATCTGTGATGTAGGGTCGGTGGCGTGGAAAGAGTATGCCAGTTTCCCATTGTTAAAGACATGGAGTCCGCCGGCGGATGAACCCTGTACGAATGTGTAACGGTCCACCCGGTTCTTAAACTGGTCATAGATTCCGGACAGATAGGTTTCTATGGCGTGCGGGATGTCATAGCACCGGCAGAAGGCGCCTACCCATCCCGGCTTATCCGTCGGATCCATCCCTCCCATGCTTCGCTGGTACTGCCTTGGGACCTCCAGCTCCGTCTTTCCCATGGGCCACTGTGTCGAGTCGCGCCAGTCGTCATATTCGGCAAGGACCGTATCCGGATTGAGGATAGGTGCGTCGTTCAAGTAGAACACCGGCTCCACATCCCTTGGATGGGACGGCCAGAACATAAGCCGTTCCGGAGCGAATGTGGTGAGGTCGAAGAACGCCATACCGATTTTATCCGCCAGTTTTCTTGCCATGGCTATGTACTCATCGGGAGTAACCTCCCTGGTGATGGGTATAACAATCCTCATCCTTGGATGGTCGTGGGTATGGCTGTGGGTACTGTGGATGCAGAATCCGCAGCCGTGGAGCACCTTGTTGATGACGTACATGTAGTCATCCGGCGCATTATCCATATCCAGGGTAATCAGTGTTTTTGCTTTGACGTGGGCCTTCTGCCTGATACCGTCCGTAAGGACGGCACCGACATAGCCGCCGATGTCCTTCAGACTCCCTTTCTTTGATTTGGGAAGATGGGCATACTGCTCAGCGGTCTCGCCGGTGCTGATGGAATTGGAAATCCTGTCTAAGAACTGTGACCATGTAGTTTCTTCGTTATGCCAGACATTGTCCAGCCTTGACCTGCCTACAGCTATACTGAAGCGGCAGTTGTTTTTTACTTCCATGGCGTATCCCTTCCATCAAGAAATTAGTCAAACATGTCATCGTCATCAATGAAATCATCAGAGAAATCAGAGTCGCTGACTTCAGATTTCGTGAATGGTTTATCATCTTTCAGTTTGCGGATTCCACGGAGCCCTACACCAATACCCTTATTGCCATGAGAGTTGTATGCGTAAAAATCAAGCACCGCCTGCACCCAGCATCCGGAATACACTTCGGACGGATCGGCCACCGGCGTACGGTCAAGGAGCACCACCTTGGGAGGGTAGTCCGGATTGGCTGAAGCATTAAGGAAAAGCATGCCTTTATAGTTTGGATCATCAGCCTTTTCTACGTCGCCGTCACGGAGCGGCATTTTTAAGGCAGCAGCGTTGGACGTCCCCCACTTCTGCCTGTTGTCCGGATCTGCCAGCATGCCCTGAAGGAGCTTGTTCAGCCTTTCGATGTTCTTTTTATCAGTCTTTGGGAAGAGCAGGGAGCATGAATACTTCGGAGCGTTTCCTTCATTGGAATAGGTTTTGAAAATGTGTGCATAAGAGAGTCTTGCTTTACCGGTTGTGAATTTCATAATGTGTTACCTCCTGTGAATTAAAGTACAGAATCATCAAAATCGTCGGAAACGAATTCCGGCCGTCTGTCGGATGCGGGAACTAAAGTCGGCTTTCCCTTTGGCTTGATAATGACATCCTTCATGAGGTCCCCGAAGCGTTTTTTGCCGCAGAGCTTTTCCAGTTCCGTGATGGTCTTCAGTGTCTGGGGCTTGTAGATGTCGTTGTAGCCGTTCAGCTTCAGCACATCCGCCGCTTTCCCTTCATCGGAAATCTTCCTGACGCTGCGCCCTTCCACCACTTTGAGCCCGGGCCATGCCTTACCGTTATCCACCGCTTTGGCCAGTGCATAATCGGAAATATCGGTAAGGTACTTCTTGATGTCGCCGGCTTTCAGAATGATTTCCGCTATTTGGTCATCGGTCAGCGTCTCCGCCGCCTTTCCGGTTACGGGATCAAGCAGGTAACGGCTGAGTACGCCGCAGGTGTCACGGCACTTGCAGAAGCGGCAGTGCGGTCCTGCCTTTCTGTGCCCATCGCCGTTCCATGCCAGAGCGGCTTTTTCTTTCACCATATAGCCCCATGAGCGGAGCTCAGGAACTGTAAGGGTATCTTTGTCCAGATTGTTCAGTCGCGGTTGTACGATAGCCATACGAACGTTTTTGAATGGGAAGATGTCTTTGAACGTCCACCAAGCACCAAGTGCGTACAGACGGAGCTGCGGATTGTCCTTCGCCAGCACTAGCACCCCTTTGCCGTACTTGAGGTCCATGATTTCAATCGTCCCGTCGGATACAATAACCGCATCACCGGTGCCGAAACCCTTCGGCACCCAGGGAGAAAAATCAAGGCGCTGCTCCACACTGATGAACGGGTGGTTCCCTTTAGCCTTCTCAGCTTCGAAAACCTCACTTACTGCATCCACATAGAAGCGGACCGCCTCACTCATTTCCCCGTCCATTTCTTCTTCCGGCTCGACACCTGTCCCCGGAAGGTATTTCTGCCGGAGGAAATACTCGCCCCAGGCGTGGGCAAGGGTTCCTTCTGCGGCGAAGATAGAAGGCTTATCCTCCATCTTTGATTCCGCCCTGGCGGACGGAGGGCATGCCATCCACCTTGCGGAAGAGGAGGCGGAGAGAATTGCATGTTTAGCCGGCATTCTTGTTCGCCTCCAGCCATTTCTTGAAATCCTCATACAGGTTTTCCGGCAGCTCGGACAGCCGCTTTACTTTATGCTCCGTGAGCCATGCACGGAGCTTCCCGCGATTCGTAGGCTTGGCGGCTACAAACTGACCGCAGATGCCCTTGAGCTCGTTGTGCTGTTCCTCGCTGACGCACTGCACCACATCCTTGGCGTACCCCATGAAGGGATTATCCTCCACTCCGGTCTTCGGGGTTTCCGGAGACTTAACATTTTCCGGTTTCGGTTCTTCCTTTGGCGCGGATGCGTGAGATGGCTCCTGCGCCATGGCCATGCCAGCTGTCTTCACTTCATCCACAGATGGCGGATTCTGGTAAGCGGCAAAAACACCGCTGCAGAGATTGAACATCTCCGCCATCACGTCCTTTGCATTCTCTCCTGTGATTTCAATTTTGATTGCCATGTTGTACCTCCTTAAATGTTGTTTACATTATTCAAAAGATTTTCAGCACTGGTAGTTCTTCCACATGTAGGCTTCCGCCTCTTCCCGGGTCTTGAACATGACTCTGACTGACTCCTTCTGCCAGTTCGGTTTTCCTACATGTTTGCCCCTGGTGAAATAGGGAACGAAGGAAACGGAGTACTGGTTCTCTTCGAAGTGCCGCCAAAGGCTTTCTGGGATTTTTCCTTCCTCTTTCTCTTCTACTGCCCAGTCCGGGATGGGGAAGTGCATGAGGAATGCCAGCCCTTTCCCTTTGTTCCAGGGAGCGGCCGTCTCCCCTTTCTTGATTCCAAATTTATTGAAAATATTCTCGGTCATTTTCTCTTCCTCCCTCCTGCTCCCCAGCGGATGGAGCAGTCCCGGTGGCAGGGACGTATCTTTCCATCCTGCCATGTGGGCCGCGCCAGGCATTCTTCTCCTGGTGTTATCTCCTTTCCGCAGAAGCAGCATATGAATGGTTTTTTGCTTTCTTTTCTCATAGGGTTCTTCTTCGTGATATAATTGAATAAAACAATTTTCTTGTTTTAGGCTCTGACGTGTACGAGACGTCGGAGCCTTTTTCTTTTACCCTAAATGCCCTTTGATAATGAGTTCTTTGACCAGGGTTATCGGGGAGTCTCCCTCTACGTTGATTGTCTGATTGCAGGGCTGGAAATAGCGGTAGATTGTAACTGAGACAAGATCCCCATCCCGGTAATTCGGTTCAAGTCGAGCCACATCTACTCCGGCCTTGACGCACATTTCATGCAGCCTATCCAGGCAGTATTCTTTCAGCTGATTCTGGTTCATGTTTCTTCACTCCTTTACAGCTCTCTTGCCGCCTTCACCCGGATAACGATTTCCTTTCCGGGCTGAAGATGGCCGGGGTCGGTGATGTGGTTATCATGCATCACCTGCCAGGTCAGGCGGCTCATGTCCTCTCTGTTGGTAGCTACCTGGCCGACGATACCCCAAAGGGTGTCTCCCTCTTCTACGGTTTTTTTGTACTCCACTAGTTGTGTCTCCGTGGCGTCGCGGTAGTAGCCATAGCCAATGGCTCCGGCGGCAAGGGCGATGCAGAGGACGGCGCCGAGGCGGGCCCATCGGATTCTTTTAATCAAAGTCCTCTTCATTTTCTTCTCCAAAAGCAGCGTCAATAATGCTGAGGGAGGTTTCGTAAGCATCTGCCTTTCCAGCAAAAAACATGTTCAATGGAAGTTTGTTCTCATCATTTACAGCTAATGCGCTCTCCAAGAGGTCTGCGAGTGCCTGCCTTACCGCGGCCAGGGCTCTTTCCCTTGCCTTTTCTTTAATGTACAAATCTGGGTAGTTATTCATTGCTTAAATCCTTCCCGGAGTCTTCGTACTCCTCTGCCAGTTGGTCCAGTGTTTCCGTTCTATACAGAAACCTTGGTCCGAATTTAATAGCCTTGACTGCCCCCCGTTCCCGGAGGGCCTGCAGGGCCTTCACAGAAATGTGGAGGTACTTTGCTGCCTCTTTTGAACTCATCAACTTCATATTAGGTCCTCCTTTTCTATGAATTTGCTAATTGGCAATTTTTTGGGTAAAAAAATAGGGCACAATGCAATCGCTCCCGGCATCGAGAGCTTTCATAGATGCCAGGATGTCTTCCTGCGAAAACTCCAGTTTATTCGACAGTTTCTGACTCAACGTGGACGGATTCATTCCAATAGCGCTTGCAAAGTTTCCTTCGGTGCCGAATTTTTCGCGGATTCTGCCGCGCAGTGTACTATAATCGAACTCCATTTCCTTCACCTCCTTTTGCCATATGGCAAATTTCTATATACCTATTATAGCCTATTTTTGCCAAAAAGCAATAGATTTTTTGATTTAAACAAAAATTATTTGCTAATTGACAAATCCCATCTTATAATATAGATAAGAAATCGAGAGAAGAGGTGCTCATTATGAACAATTTCGCTGATAAACTCAAAGAAGCTATGGAAAGAGCAGGTATCAATGCTACAGAGCTTTCTGCTAAAACTGGAATAAGCAATTCTGCGATTTCCCGGTATCTCTCTGGGAACTACATAGCTAAGCAGAAGAATCTTCTGAAGCTCTCCATGGCTTTACATGTAGATCCTACGTTTCTATTTCCGGATTCCGTCAAGGAATTGGATAATAAGGTAAACGTCTATAGAATTCCTGTCGTGGGCAAGGTAGTGGCCGGTACTCCAATAGATGCTATCGAAAACATAACCGACTATATCCGGGTTACGAATCCCTCCGCTGCAGATGGCAGTTATTATGCCCTCCATATCACGGGCGCCAGCATGGAGCCGGAAATGCGGGAAGGCGACCTGGTCATTGTACACAAGCAGGACTACTTTGACAGCGGGGACATCTGCATAGTCCTAGTTAATGGTAATGAGGCTACAGTGAAAAAAGTACAGAAGAATGAGAGCGGCATCACTCTTATCGGATTCAATCCTGTTGTCTATCCCCCTCATTTCTATAATGCCCATGAAGTTGAATCGCTTCCCGTCCGAATCATTGGCAAGGTTGAAGAAATCCGCCGGAAATACTAATTTCTCATACTAATCTAATAAAAGTCGCTTCGAGCTCCTCGAACGCACCTTTTCAACCGTTCGGCATTTCCGAACAGTTCAAAATAACCTGTCGGGATTTCCGACAGGTTGATGGAGGATGATTTTGCGGACGTCCGCAAAATGGCTATTTCTGAAACTTAGCGGCTGTTAAGTCTTGGATTTCATGGTTTTTGAAACTTACCAGGTTTCAAGTTGGTTTCAAGTATTATTTTGCCAATGCCCACAAAATGGGCTTTTATGGGGCCTTTTCGGTTGCAAGTTTGTTGCAAGCAGTTTCAAGTACCATTTTGCCGACGATGGCAAATTGGAGGATAACTTTATATTATGGCATGAACGGGAGTGAGAAAACATGGCAACTTTTGTTAAGCGGGGGAAGAAATGGTTTTATATCATCAGTTACCGCGACAGTGCCGGAAAAAGGCATAGGCATGAAGAGCCGGGAGGCGCTACAAAGGAAGAAGCCCAAAAGGCCTTTCGTGCTCATATCCGGAGAGCGGACGCCACGGGCGCTTACGTCAAACCGGAAAATATTACGGTGCATGACTTTATGGAAGAATGGCTGGAAAAGCAGGTAAATGTCAATCGCCGGCCTGCCACTTATACCCTCTACTCCCAGATCGTACATAACCATATAGATGCGGCCTTTGGAGGCAGGCTTCTCCGGAGCGTCCTTACCAGAGAGCTCCAAGACTGGCTCCTGCAGCTCAAACAGGAAGGCGCCGCGAAATCCACGGTCAAGGTTGTACTGGCAGTCTTAAAAGGGAGCCTCAGATGGGCCGTCGCCAACCGCGAGTACATCCAGGTAAATCCTGCAGACAGTGTCACCATCCCTCGATACGATGAAGCTCCTGCTTCCCCCGGGGTCTTTAGCCAGGATGAGCTGGACCAGCTCTTTGCTGCTTACCCGGAAGGCTGTAAGCTCTATATCCCCATCCGGATTGCGTATTACACAGGGATGCGCAAAGGGGAAATCCTGGCGCTCAAGTGGTCAGATATAGATCTTTTTGGCCGGTCAATCACTGTCAATAAAACGCAGTACGCAGATGCAGTGAATGCCCCAAAGACTAAGAGCAGCTATAGGCAGGTCAGCTTCGGCCAGCGCCTTATGTCAGCCCTGGTCAAGCAGAAACGCTGGCAGGAGAAGAATGTAGGAATCTGGGAGGACGACTACATCCCCTCCCCCTATGTCTGCACCCGGGAGGACGGCAGCCAGATGACTGCCAATGACATAAGAGCTTTTGAAAAATTCTGTAAGCATCACTTCGGCGGCCATTCTTTCCATACCTTTCGGCATACCCACGCTACCAGGCTTATAGCATCGGGCCAGTTTCCCCTGGAATACGTTGCTAAGCGTCTGGGCCATTCAAGTATTACAACAACAGCCAATATCTACTACTCAGTCACTAAGGAAGAGGCCCGGAAAGCAGCCGACAAAATGGAAGATATACTTTAGCTCTTTGGCATACTTTTTATCAAAGGTATGCCGATTTGGACTACTTTTGCACAAAACTTTTCCGTTTTCGAGGAAAGTTTTGATAAAAACTATTCTTTTCCGGATACTTTTTATCAAAACTTTCCTTTTGGAACAATTCATAATTAAAAGCAAAAATGGTAGGCGGTCAATTTCATTGCCTACCATTTGGCCTACATAGGGCCGATTTAGCTAGATTTTATCGGTGCTTTTTCTTAATTTAATGTTATCGGAACCTATTTTCTTCTAAAGATGGTATAATAGTAAAAAAGCAAAGATGGACACTATTTCATCAGTAAGGAGATTGTATGGACAATCATTTTTTTCTGCGGGATTTCAGCAGAAATTCGCAAAGTGAGGGCCTCTCTGACAAAAGTATGAATTCTCTTTCGGTGACAAAGGCGAATCATACGATTGACGCTTATGAATCGGACTGGAATGATTTCTGCGACTGGTGCCGGTATCATCATCAGACCTCTTATCCGGCTCAACCGGAAACCATTGTGAATTATATCAATGATTTAGCAGACTATGCCAAGGCTTCTACCATACGGCGGCGGATCAGCGCCATTTCTGAAAATTATAATGCTTCCGGGGACCATGTGGAAAACCCCTGCCGGGCCTGGATTGTGAAGGAAGCTCTCATCGGTCTTACTCGTTTGAAAGGGACTGTACAGAAAGGGAAAACTCCTATTTATTGGGAAGAAATTGAGGAAATGATTCATCGCATGGATTTAACTTCTCTTCAGGCATTGCGCGACCGGGCGGTTCTGCTTTTGGGATTTATGGGTGCTTTCCGGCGCAGCGAGCTGGCAGGCCTTGATGTGGAGGATATTAGGAAGTACCCCCAGGGCATTGTGGTTACTATCCGCCATTCCAAGACTGACCAGACCTCAGCAGGACAGCAGATTGGCATCCCCTATTTGTCTCATTCTTCCATGGATTGTATCCACGCCCTTCAGGAATGGCTGACGGCGGCCGGTATTACATCAGGTCCGCTGTTTCGCAGTTTTCTGAAAAATGGGAAGGTTTCCTCCCGTCGGCTCAGTGACAAGAGTATCAATCTGATTGTAAAAAAATATGCAGCTTCCATTGGTTTAAATCCAGAAATGTATGGTGCTCATAGTCTTCGCCATGGATTTGCTACGTATGCGGCACTTCAGGGGGTGGAAGAACGGCTCATTATGAAACAGACCCGTCATCGTTCGGTAGAAATGGTCCGGCGTTATATCAATGAGGCCGATCTGTTTACCAATAACCCCATTGATAAGATTTTTAATCAGCCAAAGTGATACACCTGTCTTGAATACACAAACAGATATTCTTTTAAATAATTTCTTTGTGAAAAGAATATTTGTTTGTATTCTTTTTATGCTTGTGGGAATAAGCAGGCTTTGATTTGATAGCGGAGGAAATAAAAACTCCTGTTTCTCTGGAACGTAATAAAAAGCAAACGTTTATTCTTTTGGTAGAGATTTTCACCGAAAGAATAAACGTTTGCTTTTTTTTAAGAAATTTATATTTTTATAAATCCACAGGAATCTTGATTTTCATCCCCGGTTCCAGCTGGCCGGGATTTGTGATGTGATTAAACTGCTCAATGTCATAAACTACCTGTCTGATATCCTTCGTATTATCTACACGACGGGCTGCTATATCCCACAATGTATCATTTTCTTCAACGGTTACCACATCATATTGAACGGAATCTCCTGATACGGAAGCATTGACGCCCCATCCGCAAAGAAGTACCAGGGCTATAAAAAGGAAAGTTATTTTTTTCATCTTACAGTCTCCTTCCTGTCATCTATATCAAACTTGTATTCTTAGGAACAGCATTTTGGAAAACTGCTATTCGTAGAACATCATTTCTGAAATTATGATAATACAAAACATAATTTCGTACAATAGAACAGGAGATTAGACTTTTTTAATGGACCAGGGATTGAATGTTCCCGGAATAAATAATTGCCTGCTCATTTATTCTATGAACTTCTGTTTGATTTTATGCAATGTTTCCTGTATAATAAATGCAGGTTACTATACTTTAAATGTACTGAAACAATAGATTGATTTTCACAGATAGTCTGGATATTTTATAGGATAGGAAGGAAATCAAAAATGGCAGCGAAAAGATTAGGTAAAAACAGGGAATTAACAAGCCGTGAAAAAAGCATCTTGGAATTTATCCGTCAGAAAATTTACGAAGATGGATTCCCCCCTACTGTCCGTGAAATCTGCACGGCAGTCAACCTTCGTTCCACTTCTACTGTTCATGGATATCTGGCTCGTCTGGAAGAGCTGGGCGTTATTAAGAGAGATCCTGCCAGCTCCAGAGCTATTGAGGTGGTAGGCGATATGTCCTGGCGCCACAAGAAGATGATTCCCATGCCTCTTGTAGGGGCAGTCCGTGCCGGGGAACCGCTGGTGGCTGATGAACATCTGGAATCGGTTTTCCCTCTGCCTGCTGAAATGGTGGGCAGTGATAACAGCTGCTTTATTCTGGTGGTCCGGGGAGACAGCATGATTAATGCGGGTATTGAAGAAGGAGACTATCTGATTGTCTCTGAACAGGATCACGCGCAGGATGGTGATATTGTAGTAGCCCTTGTAGGCAATGATGATGCCACGGTTAAACGTTTTTACAAGGAAGACGACCATATCCGTCTACAGCCGGAAAATGATGCTTATAAGCCAATCATTTCCAAAGATGTAACCATTCGTGGCAAGGTGATTGGTCTTTATCGTCATTTTTAATTCATTGCCTTTTGATTCATTCATTCCCATGCAATAAAAGAGCAGGAGCCTGTTGGTTCCTGCTCTTTTTGTATGGAAATCGTTTCTACTCAGGAAAGGGTTATTTTTCCTTCCTTCATGGAAATTTTCTTTAGCTTCAGAAGATGTCCTACTGCCCTTTTAAAGGCTGCCTTGCTGATTCCCAGAGAAGCTCTGATGAGTGCCGGATCGGACTGATCTGTAAAGGGAAGGCTTCCATTATGACGGTTCATATACTCCAAAAGAAGCTGCATATCCCCTTCTATTGACTTTTCCTTCTGGGGACGGAGGGATATGTTCACATGGCCGTCTTTACGTAGAAAAGCAACCCGTCCTGTGATTTCATCCCCCATATGAATGGGTTTATTGATTTCATCCCGGTGCAGGAAGGCAATCCACCGTTCCCGGGTAATAAGGAAAACCCCGTCATCGGTCTTGTTATAGACTGTGCCTGTAACCATATCACCCACTTTGACTCCCTTGGCAGGAAGAGCGATACTCCGAATATCTTCATTCACTTTCATGGTCACTGCCAGGCGCCCGGTTTTATCCACATACATTTTAACCCATACATACTGCCCTGTTTCCACCCTTTCTTCCATCTGGGAAAAGGGAAGAAAAATACCTCTTTCTGTGCCCACGTCAATAAATGCGCCGAAACGGGTGGTCAACATAACCGGCGCATAGCCGATACCTCCCACCGGTATCTGGGGCAGCCGCATGCTGGCTGTCAAACGATGGTGGGGATCATGATACAGAAAGACTTTTACTTTTTCCCCTTCTTTTACAGGCCTGGTCTGCTGGCTGTGATGAAGAAGAATATCATCGGAAGTGGTTCCGGTTCCTGCATCCAGAAAGGCTCCCATATCAGATATTCTTGCAACAGTCAATTCTGCCAGAGAGTTTTCCCTGAGGTGCAGGGGTCCCAGTCCGGAATCTTCATTATTCATTGTCATCGCCGGTTTCATGGTACTCCTCTACCGGCGCTTCTTTCCACAGGGTATCAAAGTCATAGCGCCGTCTTTCTTCATCTGTAAAAATATGGACAATCACATCGCCAAAATCAAGAAGGATCCAGTCACCCTCCTGATACCCTTCTCTCCGAAGAGGATGCAGACCGATTTCCCCTGCTTTTTCTTCTACTTCATCGGCAGCAGCCTGTGCCTGTTTTTTATTACGTGTAGTAGCTAGAATAAAATCGTCAGCAATACTGGTAAGTCCACGCACATTCAGTACACGGATGAGTACGCTTTTTTTGGAAGACAATGCTTTGCAAATGATTTCAATATTTGTTTCCATTGATTCAAACTCCTTTTTAATTACTGGTTATCGGCTCCTATAGTCTGTGCAATGGTCTTCTGCACTTCTACAGGATTAATAACCCATGTATCCACTTTACCGATAGTTTGTGTTTCACCCGGGAGGATGGAGAATTTAAAGCTGTCCTCCGGATAGGAGGAGAGAGTATAAGCCAGGGAAGCTGCTTCTCCATTGGTGATATTGGTTTCCTCTGCTGTCCAGGAATGATGGAAGAAAAACCAGTTATACAGTGCCCAGTGGTTCTGCATGGTATAAATCATGGTTTTCAGGAAACGTTCCTGCCGCTGGATACGGTCGATTTCCCCGTTCTTTTTGTCAATATAGCGCACATAGCCTAAAGCATTTTCACCATCCAGGTCCTGATAGCCCTGTCGGATTTGGATATCCGTTTCGCCTTCCCGGTTCTGGTGATCCATGCCTTTTTCCACATAGAGATCTACACCGCCAATTTTATCTACATAATTTTGGAAATTGGAATAATCCACAACCGCATATTTTTCAATGCGCAGGTGAAGAAGGTTTTCCACGGCGCTCTTGGTCTCTTCTGCTCCCCCTTCGGAGAAGGTAGTGCGAATCAGCTGATTTTTCTTTTCCTGGCGGGCCAGTTTCGTATTGGGCGGAATGGAAATAAAGTTCACTCCCTTATCCCTGCTGTTCCATACAGTCAAAATGATAGCATCCGCTTCATTGCCGGCCTCTTTGTCTGCACCTATGAAAAGGTAATAGGAAACAGGAGAATTCCCTGTATCTACTTTTCCAAGAAGATAGGATACCCCTTTGCCAATACCAAAAATCAGAATCACCGCTGCAGCCAGAGCCATGAGGATAAAGACAAGCAGTTTCTTAACTCTGATTTTTCCATGTCTATTCTTTTTCATTCTTTTTCTCTTTTATTTTCAGAACTAAATCATTCCGTCCTATAAAGGTTAAATCATAAATATAGGCTTTCTGGTCGAGAAGATGAGAAATGGTGGAATCATAGGCAGCAAGCAGTGCCTCGTCCAGATTGATTTCCGAAAGCTTTCTCAAGTTGTCAACGCCTGGAAAATCCCGGGATGGTTCAATATAATCAGCCAGAAAAATAATTTTTTCCAGAAGGGTCATATCAGCCCGTCCTGTAGTATGGTAATAAACAGCGCTTTGAATCTCTTTGTCGCCTATACCGTACTTTGTCTCAGCCAGAATACTTCCTGCCGGACCATGAAGGAGAGCACGGCTGGAAAGAAGGTAAGAATCGGCCTTAAGCCCTGCATCCTTCACAATATGCTGCATATCAGCCAGGGAAAGTTCCTTGGCACAGTCGTGGACCCATCCGGCCACATAGGCTTTTCTGCTGTCAGCCCCGTATTTTTCAGCCAAATGGCGGGCTGTTTCTGCAACGCCCCGGGAATGGCGAAACCGTTTGGGAGACAGAATTTTTTCTAAATCCTTTTGTATATCTTTAAGCTCCATGATCTTGTCCTTCATACAAATGATGAGATTGAATAAAAGAAATAACCCCGTCAGGAATAAAATAACGAACAGATTTATGCTGCGAAAGAAGATTTCTCAGTATGGTGGAAGAAATATCCAATTCCGGCGTAATCAGGAAATGAATCTTATCCTGACCCAGTTTTCCGAAATAGTTGACAGACTGACGCAGCTTTTCTTCATTTCCCGGTCTGCTGGCACATATGAAATGGCAGCAGGAAAGAAGCTCCCTGTTATACTTCCAGGTAGGGAGATCCGCCAGGGCATCTGTGCCGCATATGAAATAAAATTCATAGGAAGGGCCCCATTCCTCCTTCAGGATATGGACCGTATCCACCGTATAGGAGGGACCGCATCTGTCCCTTTCTACCGGAGACAGGGCAAAGTGCGGATTGTCCTTCACTGCTTCTTGAACCATATTATAACGATCGAATTTATCAATATGGTGCATATCCTTATTGGGAGTATCCCCGGATGGAATGAAAATAACCTTTTCTAGTCCAAATTCCTGCCATGCTGCTTCTGCAATCACCAGGTGACCAATATGGATGGGGTTGAAGGACCCACCAAACAAGCCTATCCGTTTAACCATGCATACAACACCACTTCCGAAAGAATGATACACACCGTAAGGAAAAGAAGCAGTTCCAGGATATGGGACAGTTCAAAACGTCCTTTGGGGTGCTTTGTATAATAATAAATCAGCCATCGAGCTTTTTCAGAAAATTTCATTGTTTATTTCATCACCAGAAGGTTATCCCTGTGAATGACCGTATCATAGGGAGGCTCTGCTCCCAGGGCCCCTTTCAGCTGCTCCGTATGGAGTCCTTTGATAAGGTCAATGTCAACTCTGCTGTAATGGGTAATGCCGCGGGCCACCTCATCACTGCCGCAGAATACAGCCACCGTATCTCCTTCTGCAAAATCCCCTTCCGTATCGAGGATTCCTACCGGAAGGAGACTGGAGCCCTTGTTTAAAATAGCAGAACGGCATCCTTCATCCACAAAGATTTTCCCCTTGACAGCAGTACCAATAATAATATCTCTCTTTTTCAGCTGGGGATGGACGTTTTCTCCCTTAAACCAGGTGCCCACATCTTCCCCATCCATAATTCGTTCCAGAACTTCCGGAAGGGTGCTTTTGGCAATCACCATATCGATGCCAGAATGGACGCAGATTTCCGCAGCCTGGATTTTTGTGTACATGCCGCCTGTTCCCTGAGAAGAACCGGCACCGCCGGCCATACGGAATATATCCCGGGAAAAGACCGGCACCTGGTGGATAAGACGGGCATTCTTATTCTTGCGGGGATCTGAATCATAAAGCCCTTCAATATCGGAAAGGATGATCAGCAGATCCGCTTCCGCTATGCTGGCCACAATAGCGGAAAGAGTATCATTGTCACCAATCTTGATTTCATCAGCCGTTACGGCATCGTTTTCATTGATAATCGGTATGGCGCCCAGTTCCAGGAGGGAAAGAAGGGTGCCATGCATGTGAAGATACCGCTTGGAATTCACGGCATCTCCTTTGGTAAAAAGCAGCTGCCCTACCACATGACCGTATTCGCAGAACAAATGCTCATAAATATTCATAAGAAGGCCCTGCCCTACAGCAGCGGACGCCTGTTTATAGGGAAGGTATGTTGGTTTTTCCTTAAAGCCCAGTTCCGGGAAACCAATGCCAATAGCACCGGAGGTGACCAGGATGACTTGGAAACCGCGGTTCTTTAAGTCGGATAACTGCCGCACCAGGTGATCCATAAAGCGGAGATTCATTTTTCCATTGTCATAGGTAAGGGAACTGGTTCCCACTTTCACAACAATCCGTTTCATGGAAGAAATGACAGAGCGGCAGCTGCTGTCAGGGGAGCTCATAATGGGATTTCTTTTCTTTCTGCTTGAAAAGCACGCAGTTCCGTCCGATAATCTGCACAATTTCGCAATCCAGCTTTTCCGCCAGCAGGGAGGCTGTGTCCCTGATATCTTCATCAGAGTTCTGGTTAATCTTAACCTTGACCAGTTCCCTGGCCAGAAGTACATCCTCTACACTCTGTACCACAGAAGAGGTCATCCCTTCCTTGCCAATCTGCACATAGGCAGGAAGGCTGACTGCTTCACTTTTCAGATACTGTTTCTGCTTACCTGTTAACATATACTCTCTCCCTTATTCTTTTTCATCGTCGGCGGAATCCCTGTTTTCCGCATAGGTAAATTCAACGCCGTAGAGGTTCACTGTATCGCCCTCTTTGATTCCTTCTTTTTTTAGAAGCTTGTCCAAGCCCATAAAACGCCAGGCCCTTTCAAAACGGCGCATGGAAAGGTAGTCCTCAAAATTGGTCATACTAACCAGTTTTTCTACCCGCTTTCCCTTGACATAGAAGGCGCCATCTTTCTGCTCAATGAGGAATTCATCTTTAGGTACTTCATAAACAATGGCTTTTTCCGGATTTTCAAAGGTAACATCAGGGACTTCCTGCAGGATTTTCCATGCAGCTTCCAGAAGGGGCTTTAAGCCTTCCCCGGTGAGTGTGCAGATGGGGAAGAAAAGATACCCCTCCCCTTCAATTTCCTTACGTAATTTCTCCAATTTTTGCGGATCATCGATCAGATCCGTCTTATTGGCAGCTACGATCTGTTTTTTCTTAACCAGCTCAGGGCTGTACAGCTCCAGTTCATTATTGATGATGTGGAAATCGCGGAGCGGATCCCTGCCTTCGCTACCGGCAGCATCCAGTACGTGGATAAGCACCTTGGTTCTTTCCACATGACGGAGAAATTCATCCCCTAAACCGGTTCCCTGGCTGGCACCTTCAATGAGCCCCGGAATATCGGCCATCACAAAGCTTCTTTCCGCATCAAGGCTCACCACACCAAGAACAGGAGACAGGGTGGTGAAATGGTAAGCGGCTACTTCCGGTCTGGCGCCGGAT
The DNA here is from genome assembly GCF_000242435.1 of Dialister succinatiphilus YIT 11850. Lineage (GTDB taxonomy): Bacteria > Bacillota > Negativicutes > Veillonellales > Dialisteraceae > Dialister > Dialister succinatiphilus. The sequence continues at coordinate 703,604 of NZ_JH591187.1, forward strand.
ACTTTGCGAAGGAGACTGGATTTTCCTACCGACGGGAAACCGAGGAGACCAACGTCAGCCAGAATCTTCAGCTCCAGCCGGATATTCTTTTCTTCTCCCGGTTCTCCCTTTTCCGCATAGGTAGGAGCACGGACAGCGGAAGTGGCAAAGTGAGAATTTCCTCTGCCTCCATGGCCGCCTTTCGCGACAGTAACCTGCTGTTCGTTCTGGGTCATATCTGCCAGAAGTTCACCGGTGCGGTCATCATAAACCATGGTCCCCAGCGGAACATCCACATACACGTCTTCCCCGTTCTTTCCGAACATTTCCTTAGCGCCGCCATTGGCTCCGGCTTTGGCAGCAAATTTGCGATGGCGGCGGAAATTAATCAGCGTGTTCAGACTGCTGTCAGCACGGATAATGACGGATCCTCCTCTGCCGCCATCACCGCCGCTGGGTCCTCCGCGGGGCACATATTTTTCCCGGCGGAAGGAAACCATGCCGTCTCCACCGGCACCGGAGACAACAATTATTTTTGCTCTATCAATAAACATAAGCATACCTCACTCAAAAAATGACAGACTATTACATTGTTATTATATCATGCCGGGGAAGAATATAGAGAAAAGAAGTTTTAATCCTGCACTTCGTACTTTACGTGGAAAAAGAAAACCGCAGTCCTCCCGGAAAAGAACTGATGAAATCAGCCTTTCCGGAATCTGCGGTTTGCCTGCAGCAAGCAGGGAATCGTGAAAACGAAACTTTTGGCCCGTGGAAGGAGATTCATGACGCTGCAGCGCATAAAAATCCTTATAAAAGAAGATGGCAGGAATGAATCCGTACCTTCCTTCATACAGAAGGTTATGTTTCGTCCCTGTTCCCTTCTTTTTTCAGCACATCTACTGCTTTCTGGAAAACAGTATCAGAAGAGAGAATGAACGGGTGACCGGTCTGTTTGACAGGAATATCCGGTACGATTCCCTTCTTATCAATAATCCTCCCGGCAGCTGTCCTATATTCAGCAATGGAGATTTTCAATGCTTCCCGATCTCCATCGGGATAAACAGCCTGCACCGTTCCCTTGCCATAGCTTGTCTCCCCGATGATGATGCCTTCTTTCTTGTCTTGCACCGCACCGGCCAGAATCTCAGCAGCACTGGCGCTGTTTTTGTCTATGAGGACAGCCATGGGCATGGGGTTTTCAATTCCTTTAATGGTGAAATTTTCACTCCCCTGGTGCCGGGTATGGTAGCTGACCACTGTACCGCCTGTCAGAATCTGGTCTGCCACAGCTACTACGGAGTCAATCATTCCACCGGGGTTCATGCGCAGGTCAATAATCAGTTTTTCACAGCCCTGGTCTTTCAGAGAAGAAAGCTGCTTCTTAAACTCTTCCGGCGTGTGTCTGCTGAAAGTGAAAATATGGATATAGCCTATATGATCGTCCACCATACGGCTTAAAACCGTAGGCAGACTCACATTGGAACGGTTCACTGCAAAGTCCAGGGTTTTCTGTTCTCTTGCTATGGACAGATTCACTTCCGTTCCATTCTCCCCCCGTACCGCCTGCGCTGTACCGGTAAGTCCCAGATCATTCACGTCAGTACCATCCACAGATAGGATGATATCTCCATTCCGAATGCCTGCCTTTTCAGCGGCGCTTCCTTCGAAGACATTGAAGATACGGATAAAGCCGTCTGCATCAAGTCCCATCACTACGCCAATGCCGCCATATTCCCCGTTTGTCGTTTCCATGAAGGAATTATAGGTATCTCCGGCAAGGATGGAAGAATAGGGATCTTCCAAACTGGACAGCATGCCTTTGGACGCTCCCTGCCAGAGAGCCTCTTCATTGATGGGCCGAAAATAATTATTTTTCACGAGTCGATAATTTTGAAGGAAATGGAAGAAGCTCACCGGCTGACCATCAGTCAGCCAGTAAGCTCCGCCCAAAATGACAAATCCGCTCAAAATAACGGTACCGCATACACAGGATAGTCCTGATTTCCAATGAGTCCTAAGGAAAAGTTTCCATTGTTTACCCATTACAGATACCCCATGGGATTGACAGGAGAACCATTCACATCTACCTCAAAGTGGCAGTGAGGACCGGTGGAGTTGCCGGTGGAACCGGCATAGGCAATGACTGAACCTTTGGACACAGACTGTCCTTCTGAAACAGCCAGGGACTGGTTATGACCGTAAAGGGTAGAAATACCGCCGCCATGGTCGATGATGACCGCATTACCGTAACCGGAAATCCAGCCGGAATATACAACGACACCACTGTCTGCTGCATGGATAGGAGTTCCGTAGTCTACACCAATATCGATGCCCGCATGGAAAATCGTTGTCCCAAAAATCGGATGGGTGCGATAGCCGAAGGGCGATGTGATAGGTCCGCTGCAGGGCCAGCCCATAGCACCGGTCCCCTGAACGTAGTTATCATCACTGCCGCCGCCCCCTTCATCATCAGAGGCTGCCTGCTGCTGAGCTGCCTGACGAGCAGCTTCCGCTGCTGCCAGACGCTGCTGAATCAAATTTCTAACAGAAGCCAGCTGCGCATTCAGGTCCTGTTCCATCTGTGCAGCTGCCGCTTTATTACTCTTTGCTGCATCAAGAACTTTCTGCTGTTCTGCTTTCTTCTTGGCAATTTCCTGCCGCGTCTTTTCCGCTTCGGCCGCAAGAGCATCCAGCTGCCGTTTATCTTCTTCCAGCTGTGCCTTCTTGGCTTCAATCGCAGCTTTCTGTTTTTGAATCTCAAGAATCAGATTGTAATCGGACCGGATGACCCGCTTCAGGAGTTCTACCCGGTTGGCAAAATCGCTGAAGCTGTTGGCGCCCAGAATCACTTCCAGGTAGTTCAGCTGGCCATGCATGTAAATGGCACGAACCCGGCGGTTCAGCACATCCTGCCTTGTTTTCAGATAGGCTTCCATCTTCACGATTTCATTCTGGGTCTGTGCAATCTGTGCATTGATTTCAGCCTGTTTGGTTTGAATGCTCTGCAGTCTGGCATTGGCTGCATCCAGATCCGCCTGGATCTGTTTCAGTTTAGCACTTACATCTTCAATGACCTGCTGCCAGTTTTCCTGTTCCAGACGGGAAGAATCAATCTGCCCCTGCAGGTCCTGCACCTGGTCATCCAGATCATCGGCATAGGCAGGCATATGGATGGCCTGTCCCCCGAGAAGGATGGAAAGTGCCAGAAAAGATGCCATATATGTTGATTTCTTCATAGGCAGTTACACTTTCATATACTTACGAAGTGAAATGGTACTGCCCAGGATACCGATGATAATACCTGCTGCCAGAAGCATAATCGTCATATAACCGATGAAAGGCCAGAGGGGAATCATGGGAATAAATACGAGCCCTGCCTGGGCCATCTCCATCAGTACCACTTTATAGCCTTCCCACAGGATAAAGGCGGAAAGGCCGGAACCAATGAAACCAATAATCATGCCTTCGAAAATGAAAGGCCAGCGAATGAATCCATTGGTGGCGCCTACGTATTTCATAATCTGGATTTCACGCCGGCGGGCAAACACGGTGAGACGGATGGTATTGGAAATAATGAAGAGTTCTGCACCTGCCAGGAATACGATCAGGATAATGCCGCCAATACGGATAACCTGGGCCACCTTGTAAAGCTGTTCAATAATATCCTGTCCGTACTGCACAGAATCAACTTCCGGGTACTGCGTTACAATGCTCACTGCATTTTTCAGTGAAGCCGGTGTGGCGAAAGAGGTGGAATAGGAGGAAGGCAGCGGATTGCCGTTAATGGCATCCAGAATACCCTGCTGATCCCCCAGCCGCTGTTTGAATTCCGCCATGGCCTGGTCTTTATTGGTAAATTTGATTTCCTTTAAATCCGGCAGGGCTTTCAGTTTCTTTCCCACAGCCATAACCTGCTCAGTATTCAGCCCGTCTTTGAGATACACTGTCATTTCTACCTGGTTTTCCAGATACGTGGCCATGTGATTGATATTCAGCACGGCACAAAGGAAGACACCCAGGATAAACATGGAAAGGGTGACCGTAAGCACGGAAGCCACCGCCATAAATTTGTTTCTGAAGAGGGAATAGAAAGTCTCTTTCCAGAAGTAGCCAAGAGAACTAAACATGTAAATGGTATCCCCCTTTTTCCTGGTCTGCTATGATACGGCCGTCTTCAATATTAATAACCCGTTTATGCATGGCATTGACCAGATCTTTGTTATGGGTCACCATGATGATGGTTGTTCCCATATGATTGATTTCATTGAAAAGCTTCATGATTTCTTCAGAAGTCACTGGATCCAGATTTCCTGTAGGTTCATCGGCAATAAGAAGAATCGGCTGGTTCACCAGAGCCCTGGCAATAGCCACGCGCTGCTGCTCGCCACCGGATAGCTTGGAAGGCAGTTCCTTCGCTTTATTGCGAAGTCCTACCAGGTCCAGCACCCGGTTCACCCTTTCTTTGATTTCCCTGCCCTTGGCGCCGGTTACGCGAAGGACAAAGGCAATATTGTCAAACACTGTTTTCTCTGAGAGAAGACGGAAATCCTGAAAAACAATACCCAGGGTTCTCCGATAGTAAGGAATCTTGCTTCTCTTCAACTTGGTAATATTGATTCCATTGACAACAACCGTGCCGGACTCCGGAACCAGTTCATGAGTCAGCACCTTCACAAAAGTAGACTTACCGGCACCGCTGGGGCCTACCACAAATACAAACTCCCCCTTGTCGATATGAATGCTCATATCTTTCAGGGCAGTATGCTTAGCATCATATTGCAATGATACATGATCAAATGTAATCATCCAATCCTCACTTTCTGCTGATCAGATGCAGGGCAGAGGAAACCAGATGCTCTGCAGTGAGTCCATAAACTTCCAGTAATTCATCAGCCTTGCCGGACTGGCCAAAAGTATCTTCCGTACCTACCATATCCATGAGGCAGGGTTTTTTCAGGGCAAGAACTTCTGCCACGGCACCACCAAGTCCACCTTTCACAGTATGTTCCTCAGCCGTCACAATGGCCCCGGTTTCTTCAGCTGCTTTTACAATAGCCTCTTCATCGATAGGTTTAATGGAGCTCATATTGATAACCCGTGCGGAAATGCCCTGCTTCTCCAGAGTTTCTGCCGCTCTAAGCGCTTTGGCAGTCATAATGCCACAGGTAATAAAGGTCACATCATTGCCATCTCTCAGAGTGGTGCTCTTTCCCGGAACAAAAGGCTTGTCATCCGGCATGATATCTTCACATTTAGCACGTCCCATACGGATATACACCGGTCCTTTATAGGAAGCAGCCCATTTCACTGCCGCCTTTGTTTCTGCAGCATCGGCAGGAACGATGACAGTCATATTAGGCAGCGCCCGCATGAGGGTGATATCTTCCAGCATCTGGTGGGTTGCACCGTCTTCGCCTACTGTCAATCCGGCATGGGTAACGGCCACTTTCACGTTAAGCTTCGGGTAGCAGATGGAATTTCTGATCTGTTCATATGCTCTGCCTGCTCCGAATACGGCAAAGGTGGAAGCAAAGGGAATTTTCCCTGCTGCTGCCAGACCGGCTGCAACGCCCATCATGTTAGCTTCAGCAATCCCTGTATCAAAGAAACGATCCGGATAAGCCTTGGCAAAAACCTGGGTCTTGGTGGATGCGGATAAATCAGCGTCCAAAACAACGATATCCGGATTCTGCGCTCCCAGTTCCTTCAGAGCTTCGCCATATGCATCACGAGTTGCTTTACCCATCATTCTGCCTCCACCTGTTTAATAAATCTTGCGCATTCTTCTTCTGTAGGAGCCTTGCCATGCCAGCCCACTTTATTTTCAATTTCAGGAACACCCTTTCCTTTCACTGTCTTCATGACAATCATCGTGGGTTTTCCTTCAATGGATTTGGCTTCCTCAATCGCTTCGTGAAGCTTTTCTACATCATGGCCGTCTGTTTCAATCACATGCCATCCGAAAGCTCTGAATTTATCACCAATAGGAAGAGAAGACATGACTTCCGTAATAGGGCCGTCAATCTGGAGCCCATTGTTATCTACAAAAGCAGTCAGATGATCCAGTTTATAGTGGGCCGCATACATAGCTGCTTCCCAAACCTGGCCTTCTTCCAGTTCACCGTCGCCAAGGACTGCATACACCCGCCAGTCAGCCTTATCTATTTTGCTGGCAAGGGCCATACCGCAGGCAGCACTGATGCCCTGTCCCAAGGAACCGGTAGTCATATCGACTCCGGGAGTATGCTTCATATCCGGATGTCCCTGGAGCATATGACCGGCCTGACGAAGATGATCCAGCTCTTCTTTGGGGAAATATCCCTTTTCAGCCAGGCAGGCATACATGGCCGGAGCCGCATGGCCTTTGGAAAGGACAAGACGGTCACGGTCTGCCTTATGAGGATTGGCAGGATCCACATGCATTTCCTTGAAATAAAGAAGGGTCAGAAGGTCAGCGATGGAAAGAGAACCTCCCGTATGACCAGAATTGGCTTTTGTGATCATTTTCAAAATATCAATACGAATCTGTTTTGCTTTGTCCTTGAGAAAAGCAGTCTCTTCAGTAGAAAGATGACTCATGGGTTTTCCTCCTTATGAGTAACAAGACTTTTTAAAATCTGGACATTCTCACAGGCCCGCTCTTGAAGAGCAGCCACCTTCTCCCAGTCTTTAGCATCCAGCCCGGAAGAAAGGATTCTACAAGTATCATTATACAACTTCTCACCATCCATGTGCTGAACAGAGGTGGAAGCTTTCTGACCAATAAGGGCCAGGAAATTATCTATTTTGGGATCATAGGAAATGCCAAGAAAAGGCACATGCATGAGAGCAGAAAAAATAAGGGCATGAAGACGCATTCCCAAAAGGACATCCATATTTCCAATAATAGACATTAGTTCTTCTATGGAGAAGTCTTCATTCAGGAAATAGACTCCCTCATCGCCTTTTCCCATGGCTTCAGCCGCAGTTTCATCTTCCGGAAACTGCATGGGAATACAGATGATGACAGCATCTTTTTCTTTAGCTAGACGATGGACAGTCTTTTCAAGTTTCTCCATCCATTCTCGGGAATGATGCCAGTAACGGATAGCCAGACCAATTTTCTTTTTTTCGGGAGGTATTCCCCTTTTATCCAGTATTTTTCGCCCTATGGAAAGATCTGCCGGCGCAAGGGAAAGCACCGCATCGGCAGTGGTATAAATTTTCCGATGCACCCCAAGGCGCTGCAGAAATCCCTTGGATTCCTTATCCCGTACAGTGATACCATCCACATGGTTGAGTACATGCTTCAGGATAATACGAATCACCCGATACCGGACTGGGCCTATACCCTGGGAATAAAGGAAAACCTGTTTTCGAAACAGCACTCCAAGGGTAATAATGGAAAGGTAGTAAATCATGCTTTTCCAGCTTGTCACATCCTGCAGCAGACTGCCGCCGCCGCTGATAATCAGATCAGAGGAAAAAATGGAACGGCAGATACTGGAAATGCTGAACCTTGGTACCGTATGAACGCCAAAAGAAGCGGCGGTGGATTTGGGATCTCCGGAAATTACAGTAATATCCGGAGAGTCAAAGGTTCCCTGGAGTGCCTGCAGAATGGCAGAAAGCATGGCTTCATCACCGGCATTATTGAAGCCATAATAACCGGAAATGACGATTTTATAATTTGCCATATCTTTCTCCGAAAAACCTGGTCAGCCGGACCAGAATCATGACACCGATGAGAGCAGCAATCATGGAAAGACTGCCTGCCGCCAGTCCATCAAGCCCGCGGATAAAACTCAGAACATAGGGGCTTCTCATATGAGCAAAGGTTTCTACCATGGAGCCCTGACCAATGGTGACAGCCACAATGAGGAAATAGTGAAGAATCTGGGGCCATTTGCGATAAAGGGCAGTCATGGCCAAAAGGACGGCAGGATGGCCGAAAAGAAATTCCTTTTCTCTGGGCCTTGCATACATGACATTTTCAAGGAAACGGCGGAGCGCAATTTCAAAACCCGGCACCGGTGCCCCGTTATTGCCGCTTCTGCCGATGAATACATATCCCACCACTGCCAAAAGGCCAAGGCCCACCAGAAGGCCAAGACGAATCTGGACACTGCAGAATTTCTTTACAAAGCGGACAAAATCCTTGTCCGAAGAAACGGTCTGTCCGAAAAAAGGAAACTTCTGAATATACACAATAGAAATTAAAAGGAGCGGAAGTACAAAAGTCAGTTTCACACCGCGGAAAATCTGCATTTCCAAGAGGAAACGAATATCCCCCAGAAGCCCACTCACAAAAGCAGCGCCTGCCAGGGAAAGAAGCCCCGAAATCCAGAGAATCAGCAGGGATTCTACGAAAAGTTTACCCCAGCCGATTTCGGCAAAGGCCTTATCCTTTCTTTTAAGGCAATAGTTCAGGAAAAGACTGACTACCACCACCGGCGTGCACACGGCAGCGCCAAGAGCCAGAAGCTGAAGGACCATAAGGGAATGGAGCCCCCAGAATAATCCCTGAGTGACTGCCAGTCCAAGAATTTCAAGGACCCAAACATATCTGCCAAGAGGCGGGAAAAGAAGAAGCGCCGTCATAACCACAAGAGAAAGGGCCCCAGCCATGGCAATGCTCCGAAGAAGAGATGATGGGAAATAGGATTCCATGACAGAAGCTTTTCCTACGGTAAAGCCATGCCCTTCCAGTCGGGAAGATACATCGGCAATATAGGAAGCATTCGTCTCAGACAGAGTCATACCATTCAGCGGAAACTTGAAGGAAGGGAACAGATTCATGCGGATATTCCGTTCAATATCGGAAATATAATAGCGGGAAGCCGCTTCCTTAGGATCCAGTTTAATCAACTCATCTTTGGACATGGCATAGAGACGGACTACCTGATAGTCCGAAGAAAGGGCCATGTCAATATTCCCGGACTGCTTTTCAAAACCAAGCTGGTTCTGTGCCTCGATGAGGGCAATCGGAATGTGGCGGCGGCTGAGTTCATGAGACAGATAGTTCACATACTCTTTATACCCAAGTACTTCCTTGCCCTGGAAAATAACGGCGCTCACCCGATCAGAAGCATCCAGCTTCTTCAGGAAAAGATCTACATAATCCTTAGTCACATGGGCTTCATTCCCGGGACGCAGTACCACATAGAACCCATGAGAAGCTGCATTTTTCACAGTTTCCGCATAAATGCCCAGTTCCATCTGCATAAACTTATTGTACACCGCATTGACTTCCAGCGTTTCCACGCCGTTCACATCAAAGGAACGTACATCATCGCTGCTCATAAGAAGAGAAAGATATTCTTTCGTTTCCTTGAAATAGGCATTTCCTTCCGTATTCAGCACCGGCTGGATATAAATTTTGGAATCAGAGATTCCCTGTGCTGTGGGATTTCTGAATGCAAATTCACTGCCTCGATAAATGCGGAGGTAATCATGGTTTACCAGCTTTTCCGGTGTTTCATCATACACAGCCAGAGAAGTTACACCGCTTTTCCGGTACAGCGAAAACAGCTCATCCGCTGATTTCTTTTCAACTGATGCGCTGTCTATAATATTGTAATAATCATATACATTTTCAACAGCAGTGGCAGATGATTCCACATGGCTCCGCTGCAGAGATATCATCCCTGCAGCGACTACGCCGATGAAAATCAGGACTGCCAGCACTTTAAAGGCGCTGCTCTGTATGGCCCTCATTCTATCCATCCTTTATTTTGCTTTGGCTTTAAATTTGTTCATCTTCAGGAAACCTTCAATGAACGGGTCAATATCGCCGTCCATGACTCCCTGAATATTGCCTGTTTCTACTCCGGTGCGGTTATCCTTCACCAACGTATAAGGCTGGAATACATAGGAGCGAATCTGGCTGCCCCATTCAATAGCCTGCTGATCGCCTTCCAGCGCATTGACTTCCTGCTCATGTTTCTTCATTTCAAATTCATAGAGTTTGGCCCGAAGAAGGCGAAGACACTGTTCCTTATTCTGGAACTGGGAGCGTTCATTCTGGCAGGCTGCCACGATACCTGTAGGAATGTGAGTCATGCGGACAGCAGAACTGGTCTTGTTGATATGCTGACCGCCGGCACCGCTGGAGCGATAGTAGTCTACCCGCACATCATCCATGTTAAGATCTACTTGCACGTCATCATCGATTTCAGGCATCACATCCACAGCGGAAAAAGAGGTATGACGGCGTTTAGCCGCATCAAAAGGAGAAATACGCACCAGGCGGTGCACTCCTTTTTCTGATTTTAGGAAACCATAGGCATACTTCCCTTTCACCATGTATTCAGCACTCTTAATGCCGGCTTCATCGCCGGGAAGCATATTCAGTTCTTCCAGCGCAAACCCTTCCGCCTCTGCCCATTTCATATACATGCGGATCAGCATTTCTGTCCAGTCCTGGGCTTCTGTGCCGCCGGCACCGGCATGGAAAGTAAGGATGGCGTTATTCTCATCATATTTACCGGAAAGGAGGAGTTCAATTTCCTTTTTATCCAGGATCTCTTTCACTTCATTGAGCTCTTTGGCGATTTCCGGCTCCATGGACTGGTCATCTTCTTCAATAGCCAGATCCAGGATATCCTTCAATCCTTCCGCCCGCTCAAAAAGTTTGGTATAGGTCTCATAGGCATCCTTTGCCTCAGTTGCTTCCTGAGAAATTCTGCGGGCCTTATCCGCATCATCCCAGAAAGTAGGATCACTCATCTGAACGTCGTAACTTCTGATACGTTCCTTCAGCTGAGGTAAGTCAAAGTGAATCCCTTATTTCTTTTTCATGATTCAGCAGTTCTGTTAAAGTTTTTTTCAAATCTTCCAGCATCTGAATAATCATCTCTCTTTCGTTGTAAAAAGTATGTAATAAATCAAAACATATCAGACTCAGTCATTCGATGAATTTTCGTCCACATAGTGGGCAGTAGCCCCTTTCAGATGGTCTTCTGCTTTCGGTGCTTCGGGAGCCTGCTGCGGTTCTTCCGGATCGGTAGCAAAACGGATCTGGATATGGTAGAGATAGAGCACAATAGTTTCCATCATGGCCTGCTGCATTTCTTCAAAAATATCATAGGCTTCTACTTTGTATTCCACAATGGGGTTTCTCTGTCCATAAGAACGAAGGCCTATCCCTTCTTTCAGCATATCCATGTCATCGAGATGTTCCATCCACTTGGAATCCACCACTTTCAGCATAACTGCTTTTTCCAGTTCCCTCATCATGGAGGAGCCGATGGATTTTTCTCTGGATTCATAGGTTTCATGAGCAATAGTCTTGAGTTTGTCCTCCACCTCTTCACGGCTCATATCTTCAATTTCTTCCAGTTTGATTTCACCGGGGGCCAGGAAATATTTTTCGCTGTATTTCAGAAGCCCTGCAAAATCCCATTCTTCCGGATAGAGCTTTGGATCTGCGTAGGTCTGCATGCCCTTCTCAATAATGGTATCCACCATGCGGAGTACCTGGTCCTTCATGTTTTCGCCTTCAAGAATTCGGCGGCGCTGTTCATAAACCACCTTTCTCTGCTGATTCATGACATCATCATATTCAAGGACATATTTTCGGATATCAAAGTTTCTGGCTTCTACTCTCTTCTGTGCTTTCTGGATGGCATTGGAAACCATGCGGCTGTTAATCGGTTCATCTTCATCAAGGCCCATTTTTTCCATGAACTTCTTGATATTGTCACCGCCGAAAATACGGAGCAGATCATCTTCCAGAGACAGGAAGAACTGACTGGAACCCGGGTCCCCCTGACGGCCTGCACGGCCGCGGAGCTGGTTATCAATACGGCGGCTTTCATGGCGCTCCGTCCCGATAATAGCAAGTCCGCCGAGCGCGGCTACCCCGTCTCCCAGCTGGATATCAGTACCGCGGCCTGCCATGTTGGTAGCGATGGTCACGGCCCCTTTCTGTCCTGCCAGAGCTACGATGGCCGCTTCTTTTTCATGATATTTGGCATTCAGTACGGAATGAGGAATCTTAGCCGCATCAAGCATATGGGAAAGCTCTTCGGACTGTTCAATGGAAGTGGTACCAATCAGTATGGGCTGACCGGTGGCATGGCGGCGTTCCACTTCCTTCACTACAGCACGGTACTTGCCTCGTTTCGTTTTGAAAACCACATCCGGCAGATCTTTACGCTGAATCGGTTTATTGGTAGGAATCTGGATAACAGGGAGACCATAAATCTTAATAAATTCCTGCTCTTCTGTTTTCGCAGTACCAGTCATGCCGGCCAGCTTGTCATACATTCTGAAATAATTCTGGAAGGTAATGGTAGCCAGAGTCTGGCTTTCGCGCTGAACTTCCAGCCCTTCCTTGGCTTCGATGGCCTGATGAAGTCCGTCGGAATAGCGGCGGCCATACATGAGACGACCGGTAAATTCATCAACAATGACCACTTCACCGTCTTTAACTACATAGTCCTTATCCCGCTGCATCATGGTCTGAGCACGGAGGGCCTGAACGAAAAGATGGTTCAGCTCCAGATTTTCCGCATCATACAGATTTTCCACATGAAGCATTTTTTCCATCTTTGCAACCCCGGCTTCTGTAGGAGCCACGGTTTTCTGTTTTTCATCGATGGTGTAGTCTTCATCTTTTTTCAGATGCGGCACCAGCTTGGCCATGACGTAGTAATTATCTGTAGATTTCTGACCGGGGCCGGAAATAATCAGCGGTGTACGAGCTTCATCGATAAGAATAGAGTCTACTTCATCGATCAGGCAGTAATGAAGGGGGCGCTGCACCATCTGGTCCAGAGAGGTAACCATGTTATCGCGAAGGTAGTCAAAGCCGAATTCATTATTCGTTCCGTAGGTAATATCGGAATTATAAGCAATCTTTCTCTGCTGGAAATCCAGGTCATGGACAATAAGGCCTACGGAAAGGCCGAGGAATTTATAGACCTGTCCCATCCATTCGCTGTCGCGCTTTGCCAGGTAATCATTGACCGTAATGACGTGGACGCCTTTTCCTTCCAAGGCATTCAGGTAGACCGGAGCGGTAGCTACCAGGGTTTTACCTTCACCGGTACACATTTCAGCAATATTACCGCGGTGGAGAACAATACCGCCAATCAGCTGCACATCGAAATGGCGCATGCCCAGTACGCGACGGGACGCTTCGCGGACAACTGCAAAGGCTTCAGGAAGGATATCGTCCAGTGTTTCGCCCTTGGCCAGACGAGCCTTGAATTCATTGGTCTTATTAGCCAGGGAAGAATCACTCAACTTCTTCAGTCCATCTTCCAGGGGATTAATCTGCTGTTCTACAATCTTGCGAATCTTCTTTACTTCTTTTTCGTTGGATCCGTTAAACAGCCTGTCAAAAAACTTATCAAACATGGAAACAACTCCTTATACAATCAGTATTCCATTCCTTAAATTCCAATGCTTTACACATCTAGTTTATTTTATCAAACTAAGGCGGTATAGTCAAAAAAAGAGCGGAAAATTCCGCTCTTTTTCGTGAAATTTCAAACTTTCCTATTACCGGTCTGCATCAATGAGGCCATATTTTCCGTCATCCCGACGATAAACGACAGCCATAGCTTCGGTTTCGGAATTGAAGAACATAAAGAAGCTGTGACCCAGAAGATTCATCTGAAGAACTGCTTCCTCCGGCGACATGGGGCTGATATTGAAATGTTTTGTCTTTACAATTTCAAATTCTGTATCCGGAGCAGAGGCCGCCTCCTTCTCCATGACGAACTGATGGCTCAGGGTATTTCTTTCTTTAAACCGTTTTGCCAGACGAGTTTTATACTTATGAATCTGCCGTTCTACCTTATCAAACACCAGATCAATCGACTTGTACATATCATCGGACTTTTCGACACCCCTGAGAATAATGCCGTCAACGAAGACAGTCACCTCACAGGTTTTTGTCATATTCGAAATGCGAAGCAGGACATTAATCTTAATGGGCTTATCAAAGTATCTCTGAATCTTGCCTGTGTGTTTTTCTACATAAGAATGCAGTGCGTCAGTAATTTCCAGATTTTTTCCTCTAACAGTTAATTCCATATTGAAATCCCCCTTTCTTGAATAAGCTGAATGCTTATCCTTCTATAATTATTATACTATATTTCCACTAATAATCAATCCTTTCTGTCTATATAAATTAGATATCATTAAAAACTTTTATCAGTTTATAGAAACGATAGAAATAATTAAATATAAAAGGAGGAAAAATAAAGAATGGAATGCCTTTCTGCCATTGAAAAAAGGGTAAAGCCTATGCTTTACCCTAAATTCAGATTCAGAAACTTACGCTATATGAGCTTCAGTAAGTGATCAGCCTTCAACCTTAACGTTAGCAGCCTGAGGTCCTCTTGCACCATCAATGATTTCAAAATCAACCTTCTGGCCTTCATTCAGTGTTTTGAAGCCATCAGCCTGGATAGCGGAGAAATGAACGAATACGTCGCCGCCTTCTTCTCTTTCAATAAAGCCGTAGCCTTTTTCTGCACTGAACCACTTAACTGTACCTTTCATGGAAATTCCTCCTAAAAAAATTACTACATTGCCCTTATTGGGCATAGATTTACAATACCATAAAACATTAATTCCGTCAACCGAAATGTAAAAAAGAGTACGAAAAACGGGGCGGTTTTGGCCGTCCCGTTTTTCCATATCAATGATGAATATCTGCATAAATATACGAATATACTCTGCCCTCAGAGGACTTGGGAAAGGAAAAGCTTTGTTCTGTCTTCCTTCGTATGATTAAATACTTCATCCGGTGTCCCCTGCTCCACAATGACTCCGCCGTCAATAAAGAGGACCCGGTCCCCCACTTCACGGGCAAATCCCATTTCATGGGTAACCACTACCATGGTCATGCCTTCTTCTGCCACTTCCTTCATGACATCCAGTACTTCATGGACCATTTCCGGATCCAGTGCAGAGGTAGGTTCATCAAAAAGAAGAGCTTTCGGCTTCATGGCAAGGGCCCTGGCTATAGCCACACGCTGCTGCTGTCCACCGGAAAGCTGGGATGGCTTATAGTCTGCCTTATCTTCCAGTCCCACCTTCCGGAGCAGCGACATGCCGCGGTCATAGGCTTCCTTTTTGCTGATTTTACGCACCTTCATGGGTGCCAGCATGAGGTTCTGGATTACAGTCATATGGGGAAAAAGATTGAACCGCTGGAAAACCATGCCCACTTCTGTTCTGACTTCGTTAATGTTCTTTTCACCATTCACAGGCATGCCATCAAAAAACACATTGCCGCTGGTTGGTTTTTCAAGGCCGTTGATGCAGCGGAGCAGTGTACTTTTACCGGAGCCGGAAGGGCCGATAATAACGACCACTTCTTTTTCTTTTACTTTGATGCTGATATCTTTCAGAACCGTGAGATCTCCAAATTTCTTTCCCACGTGGTTGATTTCAATTAAGTATTTTTTGTCCGCCATAATTATCTCTTTTCCAGCCATGCTACTACACGAGAAATTGCCAGTGTCATAATCAGATACAGCACTGCCACGGTTGTCCAGATTTCAAAAGAGCCGTAGGTCTGTGCAATAATCAGTTGGCCTCTTCTTGTCAGTTCTTCAAAACCGATTACGGATACCAGAGAGGAATCCTTCAGCATAGCAATAAATTCATTGCCCAGCGGCGGGAGAATGTTGCGTACGGCCTGAGGAAGAATCACATAATACATGGTCTGCCACCAGGTCAGTCCCAAAGACCGGCCGGCTTCCATCTGACCCACATCAATGGCCTGGATGCCTGCCCTGAAAATTTCCGATACATAGGCGCCGCTGTTGATGCCGCAGGCTGCCACAGCAGCTGCAAAAGGTTCCACACGATGTCCTGTAACGATAGGAAGGGCGAAATAAATGAGAAAGATCTGTACCAGAAGAGGAGTCCCACGAATGCAGTCCGCATAAACAGCTGCTATAATCCGGAGGACTTTAATCTGGCAGATGCGGGCTATTCCCACAAAAAGGCCAATCAAAAAACCTATGGCCACGCTGACAGCTGTGATTTCTATCGTTACACCGGCCCCAACCAGCAGCATAGGTAGTGCATGTTCAATCAGTTCAAAATTCATGGAGCAACTCCTTATCCAATCTTTGTAAAACAGTATACTTTGGGATAATACCTGTATAAGTATACCTATTTAACTATCGCCCGTCAATAGAGTCCCCGATAAATGGCCGCAAAATTTCCTTTTTTGAGGTGTATCGGTTTTTTGAATCAAGAAAAAAACGGCCGGGAAGGCCGTTTGGGCTGTAGAAAAAGTCTGGATATCAGACTGCCATGATCCCGTTGTGATCAAAATCAAGGACCAAGTACCGTGATGTGATATGGGCTGCTGCAAAGCCATTCACCATGGCAATGCCTACCTTTTCAGCCCGGTCAGCCGGAGCAAAGGCAATAATGGTGGGACCGGAACCAGAAATGGTAGCGCCATAGGCTCCTGCCCTTTCCGCATTTCGAATCACATCGGAGGCTCCGGGTATAAGATTCAGCCTGTAGGGCACATGAATCACATCATCAAGCCCCAGTTTCAGATATTCCGGTTTCTGATACATGAAAGCAGCCATAAGGAAAGAAACAGCGCCAATATTGTGAACGGCATCGCTCCGTGGATAGCTGTCCGGTAAAACAGCCCTGGCTTTTTCGGTATGAAGTTCAAAGTCCGGAATGGTGACCACGGCTTTCCAATGGGAGGGAATGTCAATACGCTCAGCTGTTACATTTCCATCTTTCAGAAGGGCCATGCAGAATCCTCCCAGTATGGCAGGGGCTGCATTATCGGGATGCCCTTCCATGGCAGCGGTTATATCAAGAATTTCCTTTCTGTTAAAAGGCTCGCCCATAAGCATGTTGGCCAGAAACACGCCGGAAGCAATGGCCGCGGAAGAGGAGCCCAGGCCCCTGGCAAAGGGAATGCGATTGATAAGGTACATTTTTCCACCGGGTATGCTTTTCCCCGCCTCTCTGGCAGTTTCATCCATAGCCTTGATAATCATGTTATCAAGGCCCTCGGTAATCTGGCCGGCCCCCTCCCCTTCTGCTTCAATTTTTGTTTCTACCAGAGGAGTTCCTTCTGCCGGCACGAACTGTACCACATTATAAAGGCCAAGAGACATGCCAAGGGTATCAAAACCGCTGCCTATGTTGGCAGTCGTAGCCGGAACTCTCACGATGTATGTCTTATTTTCTGTCATCTTCCATTACCCTCACAACATTAGCTACCTGACGCATGCAGGGCAGCACCTGCAGTGCTTTTTCCACGTGGATGATATTTTCACGGGGCGTTTTTTCTGTAATAATCATAAGCTCTGCCGCATCCTCAATCCGGCTCTTCTGCACCACTTCCTTAATGCTGATGTCGTTATCGGCATAGGCAGAAGCAATCTGGGAAAGTACACCGGTCACATCGTCTACGATGAGGCGGAAATAATAGGAGTTTTCCAGTTTCAGGGAGGAGTAGAAAGGAATCCGCTTCGTTTCTGTCAGCATCATACCGGTACCGGTGGAATGATTCAGAATATGCTTGGCTGTGCTGATTACATCCCCCATCACGGCACTGGCCGTGGGGAGAGAGCCGGCCCCTTTGCCATAGAACATGACATCATCCACAATGTTTCCAGTCACATAAATTGCGTTATAGGACCCTTTGACAGAGGCCAGCGGATGGCTTCTGGGCACGAAGGCGGGATATACATTGAGGGCAATCCCATTTTCCTGACGGATGGCTACGGCCAGAAGCTTGATGGTATATCCCATTTCGCTGGCATACTGTACATCGTTCTGGGAAATCTTTTCAATACCTTCCACCAGCACATCGTCAAAAGTGACGTTGGCATGAAAGCCGATGGATGCCAGAATGGCCAGTTTCCGGGCAGCATCATAACCTGCCACGTCATTGGTGGGATCTGCTTCAGCATACCCTTTCTTCTGGGCCACCCGGAGAGCATCGCCATAGCTCACACCGCTGTCATCCATATTGGAAAGGATGAAATTGGTGGTACCATTTACAATCCCTACAATGCTTTCAATTTCATTGGCTGCCAGAGAATCATGGAGGGGCCTTAAAATAGGAATACCGCCGCCTACGCTGGCCTCACAGCTGAAGTTTACATGGTTTTCCATGGCAGTATGCATGATTTCCGGTCCAAAAAGGGCGACCAGGTCTTTGTTAGCGCTGACTACATTGATATGATGATTCAAAGCTTCAAAAATATATTCCTTGGCCGGATGGATGCCTCCCATGACCTCGATGATAATGTCAATGGATGAATCCGCTATAATGTCATCAAAGGAGGATGTCAGATGAATCCCCTGCAGAAGATCCATATCCCTGTATTTTTCCGGGTGACGAACCAGCACATGACTGATGGTGAAATGACAGCCGATGGAATCTTCCATGATTCTGCTGTTTTTTCTAATCGCTTCAGCTACACCGCTGCCTACTGTGCCAAATCCAAGGAGTGCAACATTAATATTTTTCATTTAAATTCTCCTCCTAATTTCATGGTCAACGACTGGATTCCCTTCATTTCTTTCAAGGATTCATACAAAGATTCAATATCATCGGCCGATTCTTTCGTTTTTAGAGTAATAACAGAGGAATACAGCTTCTCCGATATCTTTGTCCGGTTAACAGACAGGATTTCCTGTTTTTCTCTGGCAATACGCCGAAGTATTCTTCCGAACACTGCCATATCATCCTGCATGATTATCAATAATACTACAACCCGGTCCCCTTTGTCATCATCTGCCGATGCCACATGGTCTTTATATTTGTAATAGGCGCTGCGGCTCATATTAACTTTATGGACCGCTTCATTGATAGAAGCACAGGAACCATCCTTCAATAATTCTTTGACCCGAATGGTCTTCTTGATTGCTTCCGGCAGGATTGAAAAATCCACCAGATAAAATTGTTGTTCTTTTTTCATATAAGCCACTCCTCAGCCTGCAATAGACAGTGCCTGAATATAAAGAGAAGTGCCCGAAATCATCAGCTTCTCTGTAAATCTTGATAGGAAATAAGCTGTATCTTCTTTTCATCCAGGAGTTTACGTACTCGAATGGAAGTCAAGCTCTTTAATTCTTCTTCTCCTTCATAGCCCCAATGGAATGCTGCTTCCATGGCTTCCGTATCAGCCGATGGATGGCACATGAATTCTGTCACGCCCTCTTCAAGTCTGCCCAAAATGGAAATCATGCGGTTTTCATAAAAATGCCCGCCGTACATCATACCCCAGAAATGGTCATTGGTACGGATTCCCGCTTTTCTTAAGGCTTTTCTATGGCTTCTGGCCATCAGAGAAAGGCCGTTTTTCGAAGCAAAACGGAAAAAGCCTCCCGGTGCAGGGCTGAATCCAAAAAGGACCTTTTCATCTGGCACCCGCATACAGGGAATGTGATATTTCCTGGCCAGAGTCAATGTAATGGGAAAGAAATGGTTCCACATATGCATATGCTGGTGACCGTCTATATGGGTTACGGTCAGACCGGTGTCCAGAATCTTTCGAATCTGGGCATCCCATTCGCGGTATACATCGTCCATGGAGATACGACCTTTCATATCCCGCAGAATCAGTTCCATATAATTGCTGCAGAGACGTCCGTTTTCCCAGGTCAGGGAAGGAACTTCTTCCGGCGGCAGAACGGTTTTCAAACCGCCTACCAGAGTCAGATGGATACCGATTCCAATCCCCTTCATATCTTTCGCCAGTTTCACCGCCTCTTGGAAGGCATCTCCACCAGCCATGAGGGATGTACTTGTCAGTATGCCCGATTCAAAGCCTCTAAGGACAGCACGGTTCACTGCTTCGTGTATTCCAAAATCATCAGCATTCACAATTAATTTCTTTACCATAATAACCTCTTGGAAGAAGTGCTTTGATTGTTTCCCAAAATATGCTGTAGACCCATCAGCAGCAGAAAAGCAGTGGTATCACCACAGCAGATTATCAGAAATTGCTTTATCCTTCAATGAAATGAAACAGTATGACTGCTGCCGCAATGGAAACATTTAAGGATTCCACATGGCCAGGCAGCGGAATATACAGGTTGTCATCAGTTAGGGACAGTATGTCCTCACGAATGCCATTTCCTTCATTCCCAAAGAAGAAAACAGCCTGGCTGACAGGACCTATTTCCTTATAGGGCCTGGCATTCTGTAAGGCTGTCCCATAGAACGGAAGTCCGGAAACCTGCTTCCATTCCTTTAAGAAAGGAATGGAAGCCCCTTCATAAATTGGCAGACGAAGAATACTGCCCATGGAACTACGGACCACTTTTTCTGCATATATATCTGTACAGCCCTCAGTCAGGATGAGACCTTTCACGCCGGCGGCGGCGCAGGTACGCAGAATGGTACCCATGTTGCCGGGATCCTGCACAGAGTCAAGAACTACATAATACCCCTTCAGAGGATGAAGAAGTTCTGAAAGATCATGGTGCTGCTTTCTGCAGAGAAGAAGAATCCCCTGACCGTGCTCCGTGCCGGAAAGAAGGTGCATCATTTCCTTATCTACAGAAAGGAAAAGCCAATGAAGTCTTTCTCCCTGACTCACAAGCTCATCCACCATGTCATCAGCCAAACGGCCATCCTCGATGAAGCAGATGCAGTCCCGTACCTGCTGATTCAGCACATCGGTCGTACCGCGAAGGCCTTCCAGAAGAAAGAGTCCTTCCTTATCTCTCCATTTTCTCTGCTTCAGACGGAGAGCACATTTAATCCACCGGTTGCTCCGGCTGGTAATATGTTCCATGATGATCCTCTATATCTGATTCCAATATATCCAAAGCCTTTTTCAATACCTTTTCCACAGGAATGGTATCCATGCGGCATTCCTTTGTACCCGGATGATCGGCCATAATCACATAGCTGTCCGGATTGCCATAGGGACCGCTCCTGTCAGGCAGTGTGGGTCCAAAGAGAGCAATCAGGGGCGTATGCACTGCATTGGCAATATGAAGAGGCCCTGTATCGCTGGAGATATGAAGGGAAGCCAGTCTTTCCAAGGCAGCCAGCTGAAGCAGGTTAGTCCTGCCCATCAGATTGACCGTGCAGGGAGAAGGAGACATATCCTTGATCCGATTTCCCATATCCATTTCTCCTGCCGTGCCGGAAATGACGTTATAAATCCCACGTTCTGAGAGCGAAGAGGCCAGTTCTCCCCAATAAGACAGGGGCCACTTCTTCTGCTCTCCTCTGGTTCCCGGTACAAGAACCACATAGGGACCCACGATCCCTTCTTTCTGGAGAAGGTCCTTCACCTGAGAAAGCTCTTTTTTATAATCATGAATAGGAAATTCGATTTCAGAAACATCACAGCCCAGGTAGCGCATCACATCCAGAAGCTGCTCGATAATGTGGCCTTTTTTATGAGGTCCGGAAATAGGGCGGCTGGCAAGGAAACTTCCTTCCCGACCGTCCTGATAACCGATGCGTTCGCTGCAGCCGGAAAGGAAGGAAATGATCCCGCTCTTTGCAATCATCTGCAGGTCAATAACCAGATCAAAATGACGGGCCTTGAGATCATGGTGTACCTCCCGCAGGTAAGACAGCTGCCGTATCCGTTTCCTGTCCACCAGATAGATTTCGTCAATCCATGGCTTTCCAGGAAGAATGCCAGCAAAGGACGGATGGACCGCCCAAGTAATCCGGGATTTCGGATAGGCTTTCCTTAACACATAGAGAGAAGGCAGGGCATGAATGATATCTCCCAGAGAGCTCATTTTTATAATCAGAATATTCTTATAGTCTTTTTTCATTTTAATCCTTTATGGGAGGCAGTACTTTCCGAATGAAGGTATCCAGGTTTCCACCAGGAAATAAAAATCCCTGGATGCCTGCTCTTCGAGCCGCCTCTATATCTCGTTCGCCGTCGCCAAAAAGGAAGCATCGATTTCTGTCAAGGCCATACTTGGACAGGGCTTTCAGAATCATGCCCGGCTCCGGTTTCCTGCAGCTGCACACCTTGTCATAACGGGACACCGGTGCTCCCGGAAGATGAGGGCAGTAGAAAAATTCTGTAATCCGGCCGCCGTATTTCCCGAATTCTTCATTCATGGCCTGATGGAGGCGGACTACATCCTCTTCCCCATAATAACCCCGGGCAACTCCGCTCTGGTTGGTGACTACAAAAAGGAGCCATCCTTCCTTTGTCAGACGACCTGCCGCTTCCCTGGCCCCCTTGACCCAGCGGAGCTGATCCATGGAATGGACATAGCCGTCATCTTCATTGAGAACGCCGTCCCGGTCAAAAAAAATTGCCTTTTTATTCATTGCTTCCATTCCAGATCATCAATCAGCTGGCAAATGATATGAGCAGAAAGCATATGGATTTCCTGAATTCTGGCAGTCACATCATCAGGCACTACCAGCACTCTGTCACAGAGCGACACCATGTCCCCTCCCGTTTTACCGGTGGAGCCGATGGTAACAAGGCCCTTCTGACGGGCTGTTTTCAATGCTTCATTGACATTTCTGCTATTGCCGCTGGTAGAAATCCCCCAAAGGACATCGCCTTTGTTTCCAAGTCCTTCGACCTGCCGGGCAAATACCCGGTCGTAACTGTAATCATTAGCTACTGCTGTCAGGATGGAGGTATCCGTGGTCAGTGCAATCGAGGGAAGGGATACCCTTTCATTATGGAAACGACCCACAAATTCAGCTGCTATATGTTGGGCATCGGCAGCACTTCCGCCATTGCCGCAGATCAGGATTTTATGGCCTTCTGCCAGGGCCCTGCGGCAGATGTCCGCCATATCCAGAATCACGGGAAAAAGAGTTCTGCTTTTCTGCAGCACTTTTTCATGATCGTTAAAAATTGACTCTATGGTTTCAATGTTCATTCTTATCTTCCTTTGCCGGAGAAACAGAATCGGTCTTTTCTTTATGGTTTTTCATCAGTGTTTCCAATTCACTCATAAAACTTCCAATATCCTTGAATTCCCGATATACAGAAGCAAAACGGACATAGGCCACCTGATCCAGATTTTTTAATTCATTCATCACCAGGTTGCCGATTTCCACAGAAGAAACTTCATGCTTCAACTCATTGCGGATTTTCTTTTCTACCCTTTTTACAATTTCCTCAATCTGGGATGAAGAAATGTTTCTCTTTTCGCAGGCGCGAATCAGGCCGCTGCGAAGTTTATTGCGGTCAAAAAGCTCACGGCTGCCGTTTTTCTTAATGACGCGAATAGGAACCTGCTCCACCGTTTCATAGGTAGTAAAGCGCCGTCCACAGGCAAGGCACTGGCGCCTCCGGCGGATAGAAGCCCCGTCATCGGTATCCCGGGAATCAGTGACCTTCGTATCAGGACTGCTGCAATATGGGCATTTCATAATCGTTCTCCTTGGAAAGATGGAAACGGGAAACGGAAGAAATCACCTGCTTTAAACAATTCCTCCCCTTCCCAAATCGGAAGAAAAAGCCACACTGCAGCTGCGGTGTGGCTTTCTGTGTATCGACTGTCCCTTCGGCGGACTTTTCCTGTACCATGCACATGCATCAATCCAGCCCGGGACTGTGGAAGTAAAAACTCTGATGAAAATTTTTACTTTCTCAGAAATTCAGGAACCGCGATGCCCGGTGTCGGACGTACAGCATTGCTGAAACGGCTTCCGCCGGCGGGAGATGGAGACTTCTTCTTGTCGCCGAAACCGGTAGCAATAACAGTAATCTTCACTGTGTCATTATCAAGATCCGGGTCTACGGAAGTACCCCAGATAATATTGGCATCCGGATCAGCAGCTTCCGTAATAATCTGGGAAGCTTCATTGATTTCAAAGAGGCCCAGATCTTCATTGCCCGTAATATTGATGATGATGCCTTTGGCACCTTCAATGCTTCTTTCCAGGAGCGGACTGTTGATAGCCATAGTTGCGGCATCGCTGGCACGGTTATCGCCGGTACCGATACCAATACCCATGAGGGCATCGCCCTGGTCACTCATAATGGTTCTTACATCAGCAAAGTCCAGGTTGATAATCCCCGGTACAGTAATCAAATCGGAAATGCCCTGGATTCCCTGGCGGAGAACATCATCGGCCGTCTTGAAAGCATCTTTAATGGAGGTTTTCTTGTCAATAATGCTCATCAATTTATCATTTGGTACCACCAGAATAGCATCTACATTCTGCTTCAGTCGTTCAATGCCTTCAGCGGCATTCTTAGCTCTTACTTTTCCTTCAAAGCTGAAAGGCTTTGTGACAACGGCAATGGTCAGAGCCCCCAGTTCTCTGGCACACTGCGCTGCTACAGGAGCAGCACCGGTACCGGTACCGCCGCCCATGCCGGCGGTCACAAATACCATGTCAGCGCCGGTTAAGGCTTTTGTCAGATCCTCTCTGGATTCTTCCGCAGCCTGTTCGCCTACTTCCGGTTTCGCTCCAGCGCCAAGACCTTTGGTCAGTTTTTCACCAATCTGAATTTTTGTTTCCGCTTCAGATTTATTCAGCACCTGAAGTTCTGTATTGACAGCGATGAATTCAACGCCCTTTACTTCTTCATCAATCATACGGTTGACAGCGTTGTTTCCGCCGCCGCCTACACCGATTACTTTAATTTTAGCAATTTCAGACTGTTCCATGTTCGCTCCTCCTTTAGGATCTTCTGCGTCATGAGATTGACTCGTTTTTACATTATTCATATTAGCAGTCATCTTCTTCTCAATCATATCTTACATTGTACAATACTTTACGCAAGTTCGCTACATTTATCAATAGAATAAGAAAGATTTTTGTTTATTTTTTGAGCTTTATAAAAGGCGAGGCTAAATTGGCATCCAGATATTCCACAGAAAGGCCTCTGGCCTTGACATCGCCTACCATGTTTTCCGCCAGGCGGGCCTGACCAGCCATGTCACTGCCATTTCCCAGTTTCACTGTTATACCGTCCCTGGTATAGGCCTTGATATCCTCCGGATTTCCGATGTTGATTTCAGAAAATACCTTAAGACCTTCCGGAGACAGATGGTTCAGGAAATCCAGGGCCTGGTCTATCTCACCGCCGGCTATCGAATCGCCAAGGAGAAGATTTCCCAGTCTCTTTCCTGTAATGAGCGGAACATTGACTTTTTTGATGGACTGGGTCGAATCCATGACTACGCCATCTTTATCAAGAAAAACATAGCCGAATTCATCCTGAACAATGGCCAGGGGCACCCGATCCGTTACATTCACCTCAAGAACAAAGGGAAAGCGGCGGCCCACGTAAACAGTAGACACCCGTATATCTCTGGAAAGCCTTTTTTCCAGATCCGATGAGCTGATCTGGAGGACATTTACGGGCTGACGGATTCGCCCTTCAAAAATCACATCATCCGTAGTCAGCACTTCTGTCCCCTCAAGGTCTATATAGCCAAGAGGTATGGGAAGAAAGAAAAGAGAAAGTCCAATCACTGCAAGAACTCCCAATCCTCCTGCTGCATAGGCCTTTCCTTTGAACCGGGGCCTTTTAAGCCTCTTCCCGGAATTTTTTTTTGCCGGATGCGGAGGCGGCGGTGTCTGTTCTACCGGCACCTCTTGGGTCGACGGGGTCGTTTTTCCGCCATGCTGCTCTTTCAGAAAATCATTAAAACTTTTAAAATTATCCATAGTTATGACCTGTCAGACTTTATCAAGGCCTGCTTCCATCAATATCATTTCGCAGAGTTTCGGGAAAGAAATCCCCTGGGCTGCTGCCGCCTTTGGCACCAGACTGGTCGATGTCATGCCTGGAATGGAATTGGCCTCCAGCACAAATGGATGTCCCTCTTTGTCGGTTTTGAAATCAAAACGGACGGCACCGCTGCATTCGCAGATACGGTAGCCTTTTTCTGCAATGCGGCTCATGGAAAGGGCCAGCTCTTGCGAAATGGGAGCCGGTACGATGTAATCAGTGGCGCCCTTGGTATATTTGGAATGGTAGTCATACTGCCCGGAATGGGGGCAGATTTCAATCACAGGAAGGGCTTTGCCGTCAATGACAGACACCGTGAATTCATGACCACCCAGGTAATCTTCCGCCAGTATGCGTCCCTCCACTTTAAAGACCCGATCCACCGCAGCTTTCAGGTCTTCTTTCTTTTTTACGATTTCAATGCCGATGGTGGAACCTTCGCAGGCCGGTTTCAATACCATGGGAAATGAGAATTCCGAAAGAATACCGGAAATCACCTGCTCTTTTCCGTCCTTCAAAAAATAGGGATGGGAATGAGCCATGGGCAGACCGGCCTGTTTGAACAGATGGCTGCTCATGATTTTATCCATAGTAATGGCAGAGGAAGTGACTCCGGAACCGGTATAGGGAATCCGGGCCAGTTCCAGCACGCTCTGGATGGTACCGTCTTCACCATATTTTCCATGAAGGGCAATAAATACCACTTCTGCTCCGGCGGCTTTGAGATTTTCTACCACATGATGGGGATCATATTCCATGGGAATCACATGATAGCCGATAGATGCCAGTGCTTCCGCAATGGCGGTGCCTGTATTCCTGGAAACTTCTGCTTCCGTCGATGGGCCGCCCATAAGAACGACTACTTTGGTTTCTTTATTTATCACTTGGCATTCCCTTTTCTTTCAATAATGCAATCAGTTTTTCGCTTACACCGGTAATACTGCCGGCACCCATGGTAATCACCATATCTCCCGGACGGATAGAGTCATAAAGCGCACCGGCCACATCTTCCAGCTTATCCACATAGCGGATATCCTTATGCGGAAGCCGTGCCCTGACGGCATCCGGGATGAGATGACCATCGACACCGGGAATCTTTTCCTCACTGGCTGCATAAATATCCGTAAAGAAGAGAACATCCGCATCATCAAAGGCTTCTGCGAATTCGTCTTTCAAAAGTTTGGTCCGGGAATAGCGGTGGGGCTGGAAAGCACAGAGAATCCGGTGATTTCCCGATTCTCTGGCCGCTTTCAGCGTTGCCTTGATTTCCGTGGGATGGTGGGCATAATCATCCACAATCCAAAGGTCTTCCGTCCTCAATTTCGTTTCAAAGCGCCGTTTGACGCCATGGAAATGGGAAATGGCCGCCGCTGCTTTTTCAAAGGGAATCCCGCAGTACAGAGAAGCTGCAAGGGCCCCCAGGGAATCACGCACATTGTGGAGACCCGGCACCTGGAGACGCACGGTTCCCAGCACCTTTCCTCCCTTCACCGCTTCATAGCAGAGGAGGCGGTTTTCATATCTTGGATTCACCGCTCTAAGGTCCGCCTTTTCATTCAGACCAAAGGTGAATACCTTTTTGTGAATGGAAGGAAGAATGGCCCTGACCCCTTCACTGTCCAGGCAGAGAAATGCAGCTCCGTCATCATAAGAAATATGATTGACAAATTCAGCAAAAGCTTTTCGTATATTTTCCACACTGCCATAATGATCCAGATGGTCATCTTCGATATTGGTCACTACAGTGATGTAATTTTTAAATTTCAAAAAGGAGCCGTCGCTTTCATCGGCTTCGGCGATGACATACTCTCCTTTACCGCAGATGGAATTCCCATGGATATAATCAGCAGCGGCGCCCAGCACGATGGTCGGGTCCATGGCGGTTTCGTAAAAAATCTGTCCCAACATGCCGGAGGTGGTGGATTTCCCATGAGCACCGGCTACAGAAATCCCCTTCCCTGCCAGAAGAAGGGCAGCCAGCACATCGGAACGGTGGAAAACAGGAATCTGTTTTCTCCGTGCTTCCATCAGCTCCGGATTATCTTCAGAAATAGCGGAAGAAATGACAACGCATCCCTCCCCTTTCACATGGGATGCATCATGACCGATAAAGATGGAAGCTCCCCTCTTTCTGAAATTTTCAAGCACCGGGGAATCAGCCATGTCAGATCCTGAAACGGAATACCCTTTCTCCAAAAGGATTTCAGCAAGGGCGCGCATGCCCATGCCGCCGATACCGATAAAATGAAAATTTGTATATTCTTTTAAATTCATCTCATTTACTCCCTTTTTCAGCCAGTTCAAGAGCCAGACGGGCAATATCCCTGCCGGCATGAATTCTTCCAAGCCCGGCGGAAGCGTCTGACATGCTGTGCAGAGCAGCAGGCGTATCCTTCAGGTAGGTAATATCCTGGATCAGCTCCTTATCGGTCAGATACTTGTCCACAATCATCCTGGCTGCTCCGGCAGCCACAAAAACCCGGGCATTGAAAGTCTGGTGATCTTCTGCAGCATAGGGATAGGGAATCAGGATAGCCGGAAGGCCTCTGGCTGCCAGCTCTGCAAGGCTTACGGCGCCGGCGCGGCAGATAATCAGATCCGCTGCTGCCAGAGCCCTTGGCATATGGTACTCATATTTGATAATCCTTCCTGCTTTTCCTACCCTGCCTTCTTTATCCGCATGCACTTTCTCTATTATTTTATCATATTCCAGAGTGCCCGTAACATGGTAAAGGCAGAGATGGTCATCATTCTTAAAATAGGCATGAACACCGGCCATAGCGTTGTTAATCGACCGGGCGCCGCGGCTTCCTCCGGTGATAAGCACCATGAAGGTATCAGGTGAAATACCGAGCTCCCTTCGGGACTCCTCCCGTTTGGCTTCAATAATATCAGGACGGATAGGATTTCCTGTGTATATACATTTCTCGGGACGGGGAAAACGAACTTTCGCATCCTCATACCCCAATGCAATGGTATCTACTACATGAGAAAGGATTTTATTAGTAATCCCGGGAATCACATTCTGCTCCTGAATGAGGGTAGGAATATGGGACAGGGCGGCCGCCATCAGGATAGGACCGCACACGTATCCGCCGGTACCGATTACCACATCGGGATGAAAATGCTTCAAAATGGACCGGGCCTTGAAGAGACTGCCTGCTGTCGTCATAAGGATAGAAAGATTTTTCAGTGTAAAGGACCGTTTCAGTCCATAGGCCGGAATGGAAGCAAATTTATAGCCTTCCTTCGGAATGATTCTTGATTCCATGCCATTTGGAGTTCCTACAAAAAGAAATTCCACATCATCCAGTTTCGACAGTTCTCTGGCAATGGTAATGGCAGGGTAAATATGACCGCCTGTACCGCCGCCGGATAGTATAACTCGCTTCATGACTGCTCCCATCAGGTAAGACTTTTAACAATACGCTTGAAATCCATGCCTCGTTCTTCCATATTGTGATACATATCAAAGGAAGAGCAGGCCGGCGAGAGGATGACGATATCCCCGGCTTCCGCCAGCTGCTGCCCCTTCAGTACTGCTTCTTTCATGAAAGATACCCGGTAAATGGAAGACACGCCGGCTGCTCTGGCCGCTTTTTCAAAACGGTCAGCTGCCGCTCCCAGAAGAATCAGATGTTTTGTATGCTTTTTGACATCTTTCATGAAATCTTCCAAAGGCGTTCCCTTATCGTAGCCTCCGGCAATCAGGATGACCGGCTTGTTGAAAGCGCTCATACCCTTAATGGCAGCATCCGTATTGGTGGCTTTAGAGTCATTGTAGTATTCCACATCATGCAGTGTCCGTACATATTCAATCCGGTTAGGAAGGGACGAAAAATCCTTCATGGCAGACACGATCACATCCACCGGAACGCCCCCTTCATAAGCCAGGAAGGACGCAGCCAGCACATCTTCATAGTTCTGCATGCCCTTCAGCTTCAATTCCTTCACAGAACAGAGACGGATTTCCTTTCCCTTTCTGCGAAGGACCAGTGTATCTCCGTCAAGGAAGGCTCCTTCCTCCACTTTATGGGATGTGGAAAGAAGGCATACATGGGTGTGGGTTTCCGCCTTCTTTTTAAGGGCAGGGGTATAGGCATCATCATCATTTAACAGAAGGCAGTCGGAATTGTCCATATTTTCAAAAATCCGGGCTTTGGCTGCCACATAGGCTTCCATGGTATGATGCCGTTCCAGATGGTCCGGCGTAATATTCAAAATCACAGCAGCCCTGGGCTTGAAGGTTTTAATAAATTCCAGCTGGAAGCTGGATACTTCTGCCGCAATCACACCATCAGCAGGCACCAGTTCCGCTTCCCGGCTCAAAGAAATGCCAAGGTTTCCTGCCAGGGCGAAAGGTTTACCGCTTCTGCTCACCATACTCCCCAGAAGAGTAGTGGTGGTAGTTTTCCCGTTGGTGCCTGTAATGGCAAGGATTGGCGCCTTTGTGACGCGATAAGCCAGTTCCACTTCGCTGATAACGTCAATATGACGGTTGAAAGCTTCAGATACAATGGGATTTTCCCTTGGAATCACCGGAGAAACGACCACCGTATCCACCCCGTCCAGAAGATCGACGGACTGCGGCCCAAACCGGAAAACAGCTCCCAGCGCAGTGAGTGCCTCTTTTTCCTTTTTATCATGAATAGAATCTTTTAAATCGGAAATCAGCACCTTCACATCGTGGCGCAGAAGGACATGGGCAGCTCCCAGTCCGCTGATACCGGCGCCAAGAATCAATACACTTTTCATAATTTACCTCCCGTGGAACCGGTCTTTGGCGGAAGCATCCATGCCTCCTCAAAGATCGGCGTGAAAAACGGATTATAATGCCCGGATTGCCAAAAGAAGACTCACACAGGCAGCAATTCCTTCGAAAATCCAGAAAGCCCATACCACATGGACTTCACTCCAGCCGGACAGTTCGAAATGATGATGAAGGGGGCTCATTTTGAATACCCTTTTTCCGGTCAGCTGGAAGGAAGCCACCTGGATAATGACAGAAAGAGCCTCCAGCACAAAAATCAGGCCCAGAAAAATAAGAAGAAGCTCTGTCCTGGTCATCACGGAAATACCGGCAATCGCACCGCCCAGGGCCAGGGAACCGGTATCCCCCATGAATATTTTAGCCGGGTGGTAATTAAAGAACAGAAATCCGATACAGCTGCCGGCCAGAATGATGATGAAATATCCCAGATCATTGAAACCGGTCATATAGCAGAACATGGCATAGGCAGAGAAAGCAATGACGCAGCATCCCGAAGCCAGTCCATCAAGACCGTCAGTGAGGTTCACCGCATTGGATGCGCCCACAATAACAAGGACCACGAAGGGATAGTACAAAAGGCCGATGGAAATATCCGTATGGGTAAAAGGAATAGCTATGGAATAGGGCAGATGAAGCGTATCCACAACGCCCCAGCAGAAAAGAACGGCTAGGATAATCTGGCCAAGCATCTTCTGCTTTGCCGTAAGGCCCAGGTTTCTTTTCTTTTCCGCCTTGATAAAATCATCAAGAAAGCCAAGAAGGCCATGGCCCAGCGTAAGAAATAAAAGCCACAGGACCGAGGGGTCAATCATTTTATTGAAAATAACCACCAGCACTGCGGAAAGAAGCATGAACAGTCCGCCCATGGTAGGCGTACCGCTCTTAATCCGGTGAGACTTCGGTCCTTCTTCCCTGATGGACTGACGAGCCTTTAATTTTTTCAAAAGCGGAATGGCAAAAAATCCAAGAATCACGGTAAGCACCGCTGATTCCGCCAGATAAATCAAATAATTACTTTCCATCCTATGCTTTTTCTCCCCTCAAAACAGCAGGAATCCTTTCCATATGCATGTAATGGGAACCTTTCACAAGCACCACATCACCGGGCGCTGCCATCTTCATCAGTTTTTCCGCTGCTTCCTCACAGGTATCGCAGGTCATGACAGTCTTCATGCCTGCCTCTTCTGCGCCTTTGGCAAGGAAACGGGAAAGCGGTCCCACCGTAATCAGACCGTCAAATCCGATTTTTCCGGCTTTCACACCTGTTTCATAATGCAGTTTTTCTTCAAAACGGCCCAGTTCGCCCATGTCCCCCAGCACAAGGAAATAATGGTTCCCTGCAATCTGCTTCGCAGAGCGGAAAGCCATTTCCATGGACAGCGGGTTGGCATTATAAGAATCGTCAAGAACGGTGATGCCCCCTATGTTTACCACAGACTGCCGCTGATCGGCAGGGCGGAACTCACCGAGAGCCTTCTGGATTTTTCCCGTATCCACGCCAAGCACCCGGGCTGCAGCTGTAGCAGCCAGGGCATCATATACATTATGAATGCCGAGAAGGTGAAGTTTCACCTTGAAGGCTTCGTCAAAGCAGGTGCAGGTATAGCGGGTATCCTCTTCTTCGAAACGGACATCGCTGCCCCGTACCGTATACCGGCCGTTCATACCGTAGCGGACAATCCGACCTGCAAAGCCCTTCCCCATAACGCTGACTCGTTCGTCATCGCCATTCAGGATAGCCGTGCCATCGGCAGGAAGTGCATCGATCAGTTCTTTCTTCGCTTTGGCAATGTTATCCTGGCTCCCCAAGATACCGATATGGGATGTCCCCACATTGGTTACGACCCCCATAGTGGGAGACGCAATGGCACAGAGCTCTGCAATCTGGCCAAAGCCCCGCATGCCCATTTCCACCACGCACACCTCTGTTTCGGCAGTCATAGAAAGAAGGGTCATGGAAAGACCGATTTCATTATTGAAATTCTTCTCCGTAGCGGTCACATGGAAGCGGGTGCGGAGGATGGACGTAATCATGTCCTTGGTGGTAGTTTTTCCGTTGGAACCGGTGACTCCGATTACGGGCACCTGAAAACGCATCCGGTGAAAATGGGCCAGATCTTCCAGCCCCTTCTTTGTGTCTTTCACCAGAAAAACGGATACATGGGCATCTATATCCTTCCCGTAGGAAGCATCAGAAATCATCACTGCCGATGCCCCGGAAAGAACCGCTCGTTTCAGAAATTCATGACCGTTGAAATTTTCACCAATGAGAGCGATGAAAAGTTCGCCCCGAGAAATGGTACGGGTATCGGTACTTACCCCCTCCACAAAGGCGTCCTCTCCCTTCTGCAGAAGAGATGCACCTGTGGCCTTTTCGATTTCCTCCAGTGTAAATGATGCCATTTTATTTCTCCTTCAGTTTCAGTGCCTTTCTGGCTTCTTCCCTGTCATCAAAATGAATGGTTTTATCCTTTAAAATCTGGTAATTTTCATGTCCTTTACCGGCAATCAGCACAATGTCTCCCGGCTTGGCCAGTTCAATGGCCCGGCAGATGGCGCTCCTACGGTCCACAATGACTTCATAGGAAAGGGAGGGCTTTTCCTTCTTCACTTCCTCCACGCCGGCAGCCACTTCCTTCACAATGGAAGCGGGGTCCTCGGTGCGCGGATTGTCACTGGTTACCAGGGCAATATCGGCATTCCTGGCAGCAATGCGGCCCATAATGGGGCGCTTCATCCTGTCCCTGTCGCCGCCACAGCCGAAGACGACAATAATTCGCCCTTTTGTAATTTCCTCTGCAGTGGTCAGAATTTTTTCCAGTCCGTCCGGTGTATGGGCATAGTCCACCACCACCGTAAAAGGCTGTCCTTCATCAATCAGCTCAAAACGACCGGGCACACTCTTAAAGTCCTTCATCCCCTCCACAATGGTCTCCATGGGAACTCCTTCAGAGAGGCAGGCGCCTACTGCGCCAAGAGTATTGTAAACGTTAAAACGTCCGGCCAGTCTGGTTTCAAAATCATAATCCTTTCCCTCATAGGTCACTTTAAAGGAAGATGATTTCCCGGTGAAATGAATGTCATGGGCGTAAAGATCTGCTTCAGGATGGATCATGCTGTAGGTATGAAGAGCGCAGATATTTCTATCATCCACCCCTTCTTCCATTACGTGGGCATAGGGATCGTCCATATTGACCCAGGCAGACTTGCCTTTCTTTATCTGTCCTTTAGCTGATACCATATGGAAAAGGATAGCCTTGGCCTTTGCATAATTATCCATGGTCTTGTGGAAATCCAAATGGTCTTCGGTGAGGTTGGTGAATACAGCATCATCGAATTCACAGCCTGCCACACGGCCAAGGACCAGGGAATGGGAAGAAACTTCCATGCACACGTACTCCACTTTTTCCTCCGCCATGCGGGCCAGAATGCGGTCCAGATCGATCACATCAGGCGTCGTATTGTGGGTGGGGATTTCCTTATCACCGATGAGGGCATGAATGGTGCCGATGACACCGGTTTTATGGCCGGCATGGTGAAGGATATGTGCTGCTACATGGGTGGTGGTTGTCTTCCCGTTGGTACCGGTCAGGGCGATCATGCGCATTTTCCTTGTGGGATAATCAAAGAAAAAAGGTACCATATCTTCCATAGCCTTCCTTGTATCTTTGACATATACCGCAGTCACAGAAGACGGCACATCTATATCCCGGGAAGCCACAATGGCAGCAGCACCCTTTTCTACAGCTGCCTTGACAAAGTCATGGCCATCCACATGGGCACCGGAAAGGCAGATAAATAAACCGCCTTCCACCACCTTGCGGGAATCAGCTGTTACATCTTTAATTTCAACATCCGCAGAACCCAGCACTTTCACCACCGGGGTCATACGAATCAATTCTGATAATGTTTTCAAAATGAATCACCTCTGCATAATTTTCAACTAAGCGTCATTATTTATGATAGCTTAAATCCCCTTGAAGCACAATAGCGGCCTTAAAAAAAGGCCGCTGATTTTATAATTCTAATTCACTTTTTACGCAGACGGCGCTTTCAGAGCAGCCTGCGCCGATTCCATGACAAAATGAATCAGTAGGTCTCTTAGCAGCTACCGAACTGCCTTCTTTGCCGGAGCAGAAACTGTTTTCGCTGCCGCGCCGGCCTTTTGTACTTCCACACCGCCATACACATTACGCACGGGAAGGCGCATGCCCAGCTTTGTTTCTGCCAG
This sequence comes from Dialister succinatiphilus YIT 11850, assembly GCF_000242435.1. Lineage (GTDB taxonomy): Bacteria > Bacillota > Negativicutes > Veillonellales > Dialisteraceae > Dialister > Dialister succinatiphilus. The sequence continues at coordinate 738,231 of NZ_JH591187.1, forward strand.
TTTCTGTATGCGTACCGGCGCATTGAGCCTTGATACCTCCAGTTTCAGCACTGAATTTTCTTTTTCCAGATTCATCACTTCCGCCCGTACCTGCTGCATATGATATTCCGCCTGCACATTGACACCATTTAAAATGGTGCTTGCCAGGAAGGGCATCAGAATCATGATAATCCCCAGAATGACATTATGAAATAAACTGCGAGATGAAGATTCTTCCCTCTCCCTTTGCCGGGGAACAGCAATGTCCTGAGGCATGGAAGCCATATAATCCATCATTTGTACATTCTGCGATATCATAAAACATCTCTCCCCATGCAGGAAGCATCCTTTAAAGACCCATAATTTCAAATAACCTTATGGAATCAGCGCTTCCTTAATCATAAAATCCAAATCAGCGGAAACTATTTCCTATACTTTTTCAACCACCCTGAGCACCGCACTCCGGGCCCGCGGATTTTCCTCCACTTCCCGATCTGACGGTTTGATGGCCTTTCCCAGACTCTTCACCGTCCTGTGGTGATGGCATACACACACCGGCAGATCCGGCGGGCATATGCAGTCTCTTTCCATTTCCCGAAACGTATTTTTAATAATCCGGTCTTCCAGGGACTGGAAGGTAATTACCCCCAGCCGTCCCCCCACTTTCAGGTGGCCCACGCAGGCTTCCATTGTGTCCTTCAAGATGCCAAGCTCATTATTCACCTCTATGCGGATAGCCTGGAATGTACGCTTCGCCGGATGAGGTCCGTTTCTTCTGGCATGAGCGGGAATGGCCGCCTTAATCACACGGACCAAATCGTCTGTAGTTTCAATGGGCTTTTCATTTCTGAAATTCACGATGAATTGGGCAATCCTCCTGGCCCACCGCTCTTCCCCGTATTCCCGAATGATGCGGGTCAGGTCATCTTCATCATAGGTATTTACAATTTCATAGGCAGTCAAAGGATTGCGCTGGTCCATACGCATGTCCAGCTTCCCATTGTTCATATAGGAGAATCCCCGCTCCCCATCATCCAACTGATGAGAAGAAACACCCAGGTCGAAAATAAATCCATCCACCTTCTCTATATCCAGAGAATCGAGAATAGAAGAAATATGAGAAAAATTGTCACGCACAAAAAGATGGCGGCATCCAGTGCCTTTGAGCCTTTCGGAAGCCGCATCTATAGCCTCCTGATCCTGGTCCACTCCAATCACAAGAGCATCTTCTTCCAGCCTTTCCGACAAGGCCATGGAATGACCGCCGCCGCCCAGGGTGCAGTCTACATAAACGCCATGAGGATCGGTGAGCACAGAATCAATCATCTCATGAAGAAGTACGGTGGTATGATGGAATTCCATGAAACCCTCCCCTTATAAGTCAAAATTTAACGGCAGATCCAGAGAATCGGCTATATCTGCCATCGATTCTTCTCCGTTTTCATCAGCATCAAGAAGCACCGGATCCCAGATTTCAATGATGGAACCAGTTCCTACAATGACGGCGTCCTTTTTCAGCTGAGCAAAGGTGCGGAGATGCTGGGGAATCAGAATCCTCCCCTGCTTGTCACATTCCATTTCAGTTCCCCGTCCGATGAGATGGCGCATAATCTTTCTTACCTTGTGATTGGTAAAAGGAAGCTTCTGCAGTCTGGCAATAAGAGCATCCCATCTTTCCCTGGGGTAAATGCAGAGACAGGTATCAAGACCCGGTGCCAGCACAAAGCTGTTTCCCAGTTCCTCCCTGAATTTGGCTGGAAGAATCATACGTCCTTTGCTGTCAATAGTATGAGAATACTCATTCATGAACATATTTCTTCCACCTCCTCCACATTTACCCACATTCTACCACATACCACCACTTGCTTACAACGAAAAAAGTTTGTTTGGTATTGGAAAGGCGAAAATGAATAAGCTTAAAAAAACTCGATATTTACTAATAAAATACAGGATGCTCCATCCAAGGCATGCTCTGAAATTCTCCCATTCCCGCCAGCAGCCATCCCCCACCCAATCAAAAAATCCCCACCCGGTGGAGATGAGTGGAGAAATAAAAAAGATACCTGAAGCAGAGAATATCGGTGGCGGAAATACAAATGACTCCGCCCCGTCATTTTGACCGCAGCTAAGCGGAGTGGAGAAATCTCACGCCACCAGGGGCAAGGAAGCATGGGAGCAGGAAATTTTCAGACTGGGCGTTTCTATAAAGTACCAAGTCCTTACCGCCCATACCGGCGTCCCCGTTCAAGATGACCAGAACGGCGGAACGCTTACCGTCAGAGAGAAGCCACAGAAAAAGGGGCTGTGAAGAAATAAAAAGCATTTCTTCACAGCCCCTTTTTACAGTTTATGACACCGGGAGCACAATGTGTTTCTTTTGTAAAGCGGTCAGTTTTTCAAAAGGAAAATCTTCCAGCGCTTCCTTAAGGGACACCGGCCTCAGTTCCGGAAGTCCTCCTGCCAGATGGAGAAGAAGACCAATCAGATCTTCCGGCCTTAAGCCCCGGTTTCTCAGTTCCCTCACGGTGATGCCCTTTTGCCTTTTGGACAGGCGGATGCCCCGGGTATCTACCAGAAGGGGCAGGTGACCATACGTGGGCACCTGATATCCCAGCTTCTGGATCAGCCAGGCCTGACCGGGCGTGGAATCCAGAAGATCGTTTCCTCTGAAAACATGGGTAATCCCCATTTCTCCATCATCGATGGAAACGGCCAGCTGGTAGGCCACCAGGCCGTCAGCCCGCCGGACTACGAAATCATCGGCGCCAGCCTTAAGTGTCCTGGTGATGGTTCCATAGAATAGATCGGTGAAAGAAATGGTGCTTTCTTCCATGCGCACTCTCCAACAGGGATTTTTGGTCATGGACGCTCTCTCTTCGGGGGTCAAGTTCCGGCAGTGTCCATCATACACGGGACGTGCTTCCCCTTCATGAGGTGCGGAGAGGACCTGGTGAATGCGGCTCCGGCTGCAGTAACAGGGATAGATATGGCCCTTCTTTTCCATGGCAGAAAGGATAGAGTCATAAATATCATAGCGCCGGCTCTGTACCGCCGGTCCATAGGAGTATATCCCTTCCGGGCCCTCGTCAAAGTCAAGGCCCATCCAGGAAAGGTCTTCCAGTATGCCCTCTTCATACTCCTTACGACAGCGGTCCCGGTCAATATCTTCCATGCGGAGAATGATTTTTCCTCCTCGCTGTCTTGTCCAGAGCCAGTTGAGGAAAGCAATCCAGATATTGCCCAGATGCATGCGGCCGGTGGGACTGGGAGCGAAACGGCTACGGATATCCATCAGTCCGGCAGGGACCTCACCTTGTCGAAGAGGTCCTTATCCTTCTGAATCTTATCTTCGCTGCCCATGACGCAGATGTAGGGATCTTTCATGACACTGTCTACCAGAGGAGCCAGTCTGCGGATATCCTCCACCTGGCAGTTAATGATTTCATCACGAATCTTCATGCGGGATTCCCTGGTATTGCCGGAAAGGTAATGGACCATGGCCCTCTCGCCTTTCATGGAAGGAGTCAGCTGAATTTCATCGGCTGCCATGGTACCGATGACGTACTTGGTCATTTCACGGTCAGACAGAGTCAGATTTTCCAGGTATGCCGGCAGTTCTTCGTAGGCCCTGATGGTCTGCGCCAGGTTCGGGTCCCGGTAAGAGCAGAGAATAGCCGTGCCATCCCGGAGGAACTGGGTGAAAGCACCATAGGCGCCTCCCAGAACACGGACTTTCTTCCACAGATATTCATAGCGGAGAATCGTTTCCATCACCCTGAGCGCACCGGTATAGGCGAAGCCGTGGCTCTTGAAATTGCCGCCTTTGGCTACGTACTGTACTTTGCCGGAAGTGAGGAACGCTTCGTTTCTGCTTTCCGGCGGAAAACTGTATACATGGGGCGCTGTTTTCACCCCTACTTCCATATCATCAAGCAGAAGCGGAAGGTTTTCAAGGACTGCCTTCTTTTCCTCTTCTTCCCCTATGGTTTCAAAGAAAAGACCACTTCTTGTGAAAATCTTTCCGGAAACAGCAGCCAGTTTTTCCTGCAGTCCTTCCCTGTTCTCATCAAAATGCTTCACCAGGTCTGCCAGGAAGTAGTAGTAGGAAAGGCCGGACTGTTCGGCGAATTCCCCTCCCTTGGAAAAATAGGAGGTCAGTCTTGTCATGACCAGGGTATGGCCTCTGGAGAAAGCGCTCATATCCCATTCCGATTTTTCCTGAAGAACCAGTTCTTTCAGCCGCTTGGCATCGGTAAAGAGGGTGTGATTGATGACTTCTCCCAAAAGGTCCATGAGCTTGTCCGTCTTGGACGTCAGGGCTTTGGCCCGGATGGTAAGAGCCGGCAGATAGGAAGATGTATCATTCACCTTCCCGTAGCCGTTCAGGGCAAAGCTCATGCCGCCGGTATAGGCATTGGACAGGCGGGCCAGTTCGGTGTAGCTGTGCTTTGTGGTGGAAAGGCTTCTAAGCAGGGAAGAAAGGAGTATGGCATAGGGAATATCCGCTTCCTTCAGATTTCCCAGGGTGAAATAAAGATTCAGGTAGGTAATACCGTTCGTATGAACCTGAAAATGGAAATGGTCTACGCCGGATACGCTTTCTTTTTCCAGCACCTCTTCTTCTATGGGCCGTTTCAGGTCTTTTCTGGAAAGGAGAGGAATGGTTTTCAATGCTTCTTCTGTTTCGCCGGAGGCCTGTCTTTCCTTCAGGGCCTTGGTGGAGGCCATGATTTTTTCCAGCTGTTCGTCGGAAAGGCTGCTCTTGAAGGATGCCAGTTTTTCCGCCGTTTCCTGATTCGCCTTTTCCGTGAGTCCCTTTTCCGGCTTCATGGTAATGAGAACCTGGTGGGGATTCTTAATCACATAGCGGAGCAGCAGGTTTTCAAAATAGTTGGTTTTCAGGTTCTTCCGCAGGGTGTTCATATCATCAATGTAGCGCAGCGCATCCATGGGATTCCTGTCGTAAAGCCACATATCCATGGCACGGACGCCGTAGAAAAGTCCCTTTGGCCTTCCCTGGTAGTCATTTTCACGGGCCGTAAATTCAGTGCGGTTCAGTGCGGCTTCCAGCATGTCTTTGTCAATTCCTTTGAGGGCAATGGAACGAAGGGTACTGTCCACTACATCTGCAAAAGCGGCCTGCTTATCCACTTCCGAGCCGGTGGCTTCCACAATCCATACAGGCTGCTTGTAGCTGTCACCGTAGGAACCGGACAGGTCGCTGCCAAGGCCTGCATCCAGTACCGCCTGCTTCAGCGGAGCGCCGTCCATATCGATGAGTACATAGTTAAGAATACGGAAAGCCAGAGAGTCCATGGTGGTCATATGGTCGTTGAAAGCGGTGTAGAGCGCATGGATGGCCTTGCCTTCGGTACTTTCATTTTCCGCAATGCCGTAGGGAGCGGTGAGAGATACCCTTTTACTGAAGGGAGCCTGGGTTTTAACCATAGAATCCACATTTCTTTTATCGAAAGCAGACAGGTATTCCCTGTCCAGATAGTCCAGCGTCTTTTCAATATCCATATCGCCGTAGAGGTAAATATAGCTGTTGGATGGATGATAAAAACGGCGGTGGAATTCTGTAAATTCACGGAAAGAAAGGGTAGGAATCACTTCCGGGTCCCCGCCGGATTCCACGCCGTAGGTGGTGTTAGGAAAAAGCTTTTCCATGGCCCGGTCTTCCATAATGGCTTCCGGAGAGGAAAGAGCCCCCTTCATTTCGTTGTATACCACTCCATTGTAGGTCAGAGGCGCATCTTTGTTTTCCAGCTCGTAATGCCAGCCTTCCTGCATGAGAATCTGCGGATTTTTCAGGCAGTTGGGATAGAAAACCGCATCCAGGTACACATCCATGAGATTGTGGAAATCCACATCATTTCTGCTGGCAATGGGATACATGGTCTTATCGGGCCAGGTAATGGCATTGAGGAATGTGTTGAGGGACCCTTTGGCCAGCTCCACGAAAGGCTCCTTCAGCGGATATTTCCGGGAACCGCAGAGAGTGGAATGTTCCATGATATGGGGTGTGCCCTTGGAATTATCCGGTGTGGTGCGGAAACAGATATAAAATACTTTGTTATCATCGTCGTTGTCCAGATACATGAGACGGGCGCCGCTCTTGACGTGCTCCATCAGGTACGCATCGGAATTGACTTCTTCAATATGAGACATGGAGTTCACGCGAAATCCGTGAACCATATCGCCCATTTTCCATTTCATATAAAACCTCCAGAACGTACGAAAAAGCGCAGGCGCATACCTGTGCTTTTTCTGTTATAAAATGCAGATTATTCAGCTTTGGCAGCAGGGAAAAATTCATCATGAATCGCCTGCACTGCCTTATCCAGATCTTTTCTCAAAATAAGACAGGAAATACTGATTTCAGAGGTGCTCACAATATCAATATTCACACCGGCCCTTCCCAAGGCGCCAAACATACGGGCTGCTACGCCGGGAGTGCCGAGCATGCCGGCACCAACCACAGAAACCTTAGCCGTGTCATCATCATAAATGACCTCTTCCAGCTTTCCTTCATCCCGCATCTGCTCCAGAACCCGTTTAGCATCAGGCAGATCCGTATCTTCGATAGTGAAGATAATGTCTGTTTTATCATCATTGGAATTCCTTACGCTCTGCACAATCATATCAACGGTGATATTGTCTTCAGCCAGAGCGGAGAATACCATGTACGCCACGCCGGGAATATTTCTAAGCCCCAGCACAGCAATCCTTGCAGCATGGGCATCCTGCGCCACGCCTCTTACTGCTTCATTCTTTCCATCCATTGTGCATACCTCCCGGATAATGGTGCCTTCTTCATCGGTAAATGTAGACCGTACATGAATCGGAATATGATACTTCATGCCCAGCTCCACACTGCGAGGCTGCATAACGCCGGCCCCCAGCCTTGCCATTTCAAGCATTTCCGTATTAGTGATTTCCTTCATCTTGACGCAGCCCTTCACATGACGGGGATCAGCAGAATAAATGCCATCCACATCAGTAAAGATTTCGCACATATCCGCATGCATGGCTCCCGCCAGCGCCACTGCCGTAGCATCAGAGCCGCCGCGGCCAAGGGTAGCCACATCGCCATTGGGCATCAGACCCTGGAAACCGGCCACAATCACGATTTTGCCCTCTTCCAGTTCCCGAAGCACCCGGTCAGGTTTCACATCATCAATCGTAGCCTTTCCATAAGCGCCGCCGGCTATAATGCCTGCCTGGGGGCCGGTCAGGGAAATCGCCGGAACGCCCAGCTTTTTGAAAGTCATTGCCATCAGCGCAATGGACATCTGCTCTCCCGTAGCCAGGAGCATATCCATTTCTCTGCCGTGATTGACAGAAGAAACCTGGGATGCCAGGTCCAGAAGATCATCTGTGGTGTCCCCCATGGCGGATACCACGATCACGATCTTATCCCCCGGCTTCCGATCGCGAAGAACGCGGTTTGCAATATTCAGCATTTTTTCCGGTGTAGCCACCGAACTTCCACCGAACTTCTTAACATAAAGTGCCATTTACATCCCTCATTTACTGAGTAATCCATATATCTACAACTTAGAAAATTTTATCATGCCCGCCCATTTATGTAAAGAACATTGTTAAAAATTGGGACGTTTAAGGCCCCTTTCGGAGAGCTTGCCCTTTATCGATGGTGCCCCTGCCTGCAGGGCGGCAGAACGCGTCGAAGGGATGCCTTCCTGGTTTAACTGTCAGCCAGGGAGATAACGAAGGAAGATGGCGGGAAGCGGGACGGCTGATGTCTGACAGTTTGATAGTCTATCATCTTCTCAGAACTCGATTCCCTTCCTGGCGCGGATGCCCTTCTGGAAAGCATGCTTTACCAGAGTCATTTCCGTCACCGTGTCAGCCAGATCGATGAGTTCTTTCGGCGCATAACGGCCGGTGAGAATCATATTAAGCCTCACCGGCCGTTCCCGGATCAGCCTTGCCACCTCTTCTGTTTCCAGCATGCCGAAGTGGATGGCGTAGTTGATTTCATCAAGCACCACTAAATCCCAGGCGCCGCTCATGACTTCCTTTCTCACCATATCCCAGGCCCGGCGGGCCAATTCTTTCTTTTCCGCCAGTCTTTCCTCGTTTTCCGGATCTTTTTTATTGTGGAACACAAAACCGTCGCCCATGGGTCTGATTTCTATGCGCCCCTCTGCTTTCCCCAGCGTTTCGATAGCCTTCAGCTCCCCGTACTTCCAGGCCCCTTTGATGAACTGGAGAATCAGAACTTTCTGTCCGTCGCCCCAGGCGCGGATGGCGGTCCCAAGAGCAGCAGTGGTCTTTCCTTTGCCCGTTCCCGTATTAATAAGCACAAGTCCTTTTGTTTCCATATGTTTCCCTTTCTTGGACAGGAAATCAGATATGGAAGGAATGTTCCTTCCATATCGAATCATTACCTATTTTTATAAGCCAGACAGGAAGCCAGAAATTTATCCGCTGCCTTTGGATTTCCCTCAAAAGACAGATGGAGATAGCTGGCCAGCACATTGCCCCTGGCAAAGCCTTCCAGATGGCCTTCTTTCTGCCTCGTCCCCTTTAAGTTGTAGGCCCAGGGAAAATCATCATCGCAGGCAAGGGTGGAAAAATGGAATTCGTGGCCCTTCAGGATATCTCCTTCATCAGCTATGATACTCTTCCTCAGCGCTTTCCCGGTCACATAGCCCACCCGCTGCAGCTTTTTCTGCATTTCGCATACGCCCGGCACCAGGCCTGCCATTTCATAAGCATCGCCGTCAAATCCCTGGATTTTCCGGCAAAGATACATAAGCCCGCCGCATTCCGCATAGACAGGCATGCCGGAAGCCGCAGCCTGCCGGATGGAATCCTTCATGGACCTGTTATTTTCCAGCTCATGGAGGAACATTTCAGGGAATCCGCCGCCAAAAATGAGCCCGTCCACATCAGGAACAACGCTGTCCCTTAAAGGGCTGAAATCGATGAGCTCCGCCCCCATTTTTTCCAAGGCATGAAGACTGGCCGGATAATAGAAGGAGAAAGCTTCATCCCTGGCCACGCCAATACGGACCGGAACCTTCTTCTTTTCTTCCCTGTCTTTTTCCACGAGAAGCGAAGGTGCGCTTTTGGCAATGGACAACAGCTTCTCCGTATCCACCCAGCGGCCTGCATCTTCTCCCATATGGCGGATCAGGTCCGCCGTTTCGATTTCCGTCACCGGAGTCAGGCCCAGATGACGCTCCGGCGTCTTGAGTCCATCGTCCCGATGGTAAGCGCCAATGACAGGCATATGAATTTTCTCCATCACATCCCGCACCATGGCTTCATGACGGTCAGAGCCCAGCCGATTAAGAATCACGCCGGCTATGTGGGTATCCCTGTCATATTCCCGAAATCCCAGAGCCGTGGCAGCGATGCTGTAGCCCACGGACTTGCAGTCCAGCACAAGGATAACCGGCGCTTTGAGCCTTTTGGCAATATCAGCCGAGGAGCTGACCCCTTTGGCGCCGCCGTCATAGAGGCCCATGACCCCTTCGATAATGGAAATGTCCGCATCTCTGGAAAGATAGGAGAAATTGGACACCAGATGATCCGCCGGCGTCATCCAGGTATCCAGATTGTAGGAAGGTCTCCCAGCTGCCTTTTCATGGAAACCGGGATCAATATAGTCCGGACCCACCTTGAAAGGCTGGGCCTTCAGTCCCTTGGAGTGGAAATAAGCTAACAGTCCGGTGACAATGGTGGTTTTCCCCACTCCGCTGTTTGTCCCCGCAATCACCACCCGGGGACGGATAAGCCCTGCCATTTATTTATCTCTCTTGGCAATAATGGTACTGAGATAGTTCGGTTTGTAATCAGCAGGCAGACTGTCAATATCGCGAATCACGATTTCATCAGGAAGCCCGGCGCGGCAAACCATGACAGACCGCTTGATCATATGGTGCTTTCTCAGTTCCTCCTGCACAAAGGCAAAGCTCTTATACACCTTCATAATCACCGCATTGTCGGAAGCGGACAGAGCCTTGTCAAACTTCTCGTGATCAGCAGTAGCAGGAATAATGAGCACATTTTCCTCCCACTCCGTCACCGGAAGGCCGATGTAAGAAGCAATCCCCAGAAAAGCAGGAATGCCCGGAATCGTTTCCACCTCATAATCCGGAGAATCCTTGAATTCATTGAAAATATACATATACGTGCTGTAGAGCATAGGATCTCCCAGAGTCAGAAATACCAGATTTTTCCCTTCATCCAGCTTCTCCGCAATGATTTTCCTGTTTTCAGCCCACTGTTTTTCTACAGCCTCCATGTCCCTGCTCATCTGGAACACCATGGGAAGAATTGCAGTCTTATCAGAAATATAGGGCTTTGCAATGTTAAAAGCCACAGACCCCTCTTTCTTCTCCGTCTTTGGCGTAATAATCATATCAGCCGCCCGGATAGCCTCCACAGCCTTCACAGTCAGCAGCTTGGAATCCCCCGGTCCCACACCGATCCCATATAATTTTCCCTTATTCATATGAAATACCTCCTCATAAAATATACATAGTACTTTTATATTGTATCATCTGCGCCCAAAGGTAGCAAAAAGTTCTTATGGACACGCCCGCAGGGCGTGAGGGATTCTTAGGATTGACCGGCCTCATGGCCGGCGGGTCCGTAAGTTTGACGGCCTTTCAGGCCGAGGGTTGTGATGGCACCTTTGGAGCCGCTCTGTGGCCCAGGTTCAGAAAGTTCAAAAAGTTCGGCCTGCCTTTGGCAAGCTGCTTCAGAAGATGGCAGCGGCTGACGCCGCAGTTTTATAATGCCACCCTTCAGGCGGTAATGGGCGTCCTTAAGCTGAAAGGCCGGCTCTTATGATAAAACCTTAAAAAGCTTAAAAACCGCCCTGGCAATTGATAAAAAAACGAGCAAGCCGGGCCTGCGGCCCGTTGGAAAGTTTTTTTTATAAAAGGCGCCTTTAATAATTAATGGCGCCCACCACCACCCTTTGAACCCTTTGAATCCTCAAGTCCCAAAGGGGCTTGTACACAAGGCCCTCTTTCCATCTTCCTTATTATGCGATACAATAAAATTATCATATCATATAGAGCATTGGGCTCTCCAGGAGGTTATTACATGGCAGAAGAACAACAGAACCAGGATGTATACCACATCGATCTCATGCGCACCCTTTGGGAAAATACGTACCGGGGCACCGTTTTTAATTACAAGGACCAGTATGTTGCCACGGTCCGCCTGATTTTCAGCATTCCGCTGGACCGCAGCGAAGTACCGGAAAACGCGCCGGAAGTGAATCCGGTGATTATAGTGCTGGTAGAAGATACCGCCCTTTCCCCTCTGGAAATCGTTGACTTCGAACAGGCCATGACGCCTATTCTGGCAAAACGGCTGACCAGTGAATATTTCCAGCCCGACCGCATCATGTACTTCTATCCCAGCCCTGCAGAAGGTGCAGAAACAAAGGACAAGAAATAAGGGTATAAAAGAACGCCTCGTTCGAGGCGTTCTTTTTGTTGACGGGGCTTTGCCCCGAGGTTTCTTAAGATTCTTCAGTTTGACGGCCTTTCGGGCAGAGGATTGTGGTGGCGGCTTATGGACACGCCCCAAAGGGGCTTGTCCATAAAGCTGCCAGCCCACACAAAAAAACGCCCCGAAGGGCGTTTTTTTTCACATTATTCAGTGGAAATAAACATGGGATACAGCGGCTGTCCCCCCTGATAGGTTTCAAAGGTAACGTCAGGGTATTTCTTTTCTGCCTTGTCGATTTCTTTGAGGCAATCTTCCTCGGAAAGATCTTTTCCGGAGTAGATAGTTACGATTTCCGTATCTTCTGTAATGAGGTGGGACAGTACATCAAGGAAACATTTGGTGAAATCTTTTTCTGCAATGACTTCGTGGTTTTTCATGATGCCCATGAAATCATCCTTGTGGATCACCGTTTCACCTACGATGCTGTCTCTCACAGCCGTGGTAATCATGGCTGTGGCAATGTCTCCCATCCGTTCCTTCATGGCTGCCAGGTTTTCTTCCAGCGTGTTGTCTTCAGAGAAAGCCATGGCTGCTGCCAGCCCTTCCATGGGGTTAGTAGAGGGAACGATATGGACTTTTTCACCCATCATTTTCTGGAGCTGCTGGGCTGCCAGGATGATGTTTTTGTTATTGGGGAGAATGATGTATTTTTCATACTGCCCGTTATCCATGCCGCTACTCAGTTCCTGTACTGAGGGATTCATAGACTGACCGCCCGATACCACATCGGCGCCCAGTTTCTTAAAGAGTTCAGTCCAGCCGTCGCCGGATACGACAGTGAGAATACCCAGAGGCTTTTTAGCCATCTTCTGCTGTTTTTCCTTGTTCTTATGGAACTGGTCCACCATGTTGTCGCACTTGATGTCGTGAAGAGTACCCCAGTCTGCCGCCATATCCAGCACATGGCCCGGACGCTGGGCATGAATGTGAACCTTCACCAGGTTGTCCCCTTCTGCCACGATCATGGATTCGCCCCAGGAAGACAGTTTCTTTCTGACTTCCTTTGCCTTCACCTTGCAAGGGCTGATAATGAATTCCGTACAGTAAGGATATTCGATGGAGAAAGATTCACCTTTCGCTTCCAGACGGCTGATGACCGGTTTCACATCCACCTTGATTTCTTCCACCTTGCCGGTAAGGCCGTTCAGGCAGCCCATGAGGAAGAAAATAAGACCCTGCCCACCGGCATCGACTACGTTGGCGTCTTTCAGAATCTGCAGCTGTTCCGGCGTTTTAGCCAGCGCTTCATTACCGCAGCGGATAGAGGCTTCTAAAATTTTGCTGAAATCCGTTTCCGTGCGGATCACTTCCCTGGTTCCCTTGGCAATGCCCCTGGCTACGGAAAGAATAGTTCCTTCCACCGGTTTCGTAACAGCCCTGTAAGCATAGAGGATACCGTACTGGAAGGCCTTGCTCATCTGGCCGCAGGAAGCCGTTTTCTTTCCATGGAGCCCCCGGCTGATGCCGTGGATGATCTGGGACAGGATAACACCGGAATTTCCTCTGGCCCCCATGATGGCGCCGGCTGCCGCCTTTTCAGCCAGAATCCCCACCGGCTGTTCCGCCTTTTCTTCAGCAATCATGCTGTACATGGACTTCAGTGTATTCAGCATATTATTTCCCGTATCCCCGTCAGGTACAGGGAATACATTGAGCTGGTTGATAATTTCATATTTCTGCTGAAAAAGCTGGTACGCTCCTGTCAGCATATTTTTGAAACAAATCCCATCTATTGTATTATACATATTTATTTCCCCCATCATTTGGCACTTTCAAAGATAATTCCCGTCAGTCCCGGTCCCAGATAAGATGCCAAGACAGGTGTACCGGTAGAAAGAGTGACCTGGATATCCGGATATTCTTCCTGAATCCTTTTCTGCAGCGCCCTGCCACCTTCTTCATTTTCAATATGGACAATACCGATGCGACGGCAGGGTGAATTCTTGTGGAGATAATCGAGCATGGCGGCGGCAGCCTTCTTTTCGGTGCGCACCTTGGCAAGCACATCTACTTCATTATTGTCATTCAGGAAAATAACCGGCTTGATTTTCAAAATGCTGCCTATCAGGCCGGCAGCCTTCCCTACGCGGCCACCCCTCCGGAGATAATCCAGGGTAGGCACGGTAAAAGTAGTCCGCATCAAAGAAGCGGACTCCTGGAGACCTTTGCTTATTTCCTCAAAAGAAAGGCCCTTCTCAATCATATCCAGTCCGTCTTCCAGCACTTCCATCATACCCACAGCAGTGGTACGGGAATTAATGACGGCAATCTGCTTCCGTCCCGACTGGCGCGCCGCAAGAACGGCGCCATTATAGGTGCCGCTGACGCCGGAAGTGATGCAGATAACAATGACCGGATCCTCTTTGGGGAGAGACTCAAACAACTTAAGGAAATCACCGGTGCTGGGCTGGCTGGTAGGAACCGCCTTCTTCGTACTTTCGGAATACTCAATCACCTGTTCAATGGTGGCCTCATTTTCCGGCACATATTCCCCCTTCACCGAGATAAAAAGAGGAATCACATGAACATTATCGTGCTGCTCCAGGAAATCCTTCGGAACAGCGGCCGTACTGTCTACAACTAGCTGAATCATTGGCTAACAGTCCTTCCTGTTATTATTGTTTTTTTGCTTTTCTTTCAGCTTTTCTTTCATCAAACTCTTTCAAAAGCTGCTTGTAATCATCGTCATCATAGCCATTGGTAGCCAGCATGTATTCCTTGATCTTCTTACGCTGCAGAGCCACATTCATGGCAGACAATTCGAAAGGATCCAGCGAAATTCTGGCCAGCATTTCCCCGGTAGAAGAATAGCCCACAATGCCTTCTCCCAAAAGATCCACCAGCTTCTCGCGCTTCACCACTTCGCAGAAAGTGCGAAAGAACTTTTCCGCCTCTTTAATCATCCTGTCACGGATACGCTTGTACTCTTCCGCCTTATCCGCAGGAATCCTGAATCCATCAATTTCTACATATTTATCGGGTAAGTTAAACATAGTATCTCCTGTAATTCTATATATTTATCCACTATATTTAACTATATCGCCCTCAGCACTTTTGGTCAAGTTTTTATGTAAAATAAATGAAATATATGTATTATGAAAGTTTTCAGGATATGGGCTCTGAAGAGAAAGCTCAGAGAGAATGGTTCTTAAAATGGACCAGCCTAACGGCCGGAGAGTTCGTAAGCTTGACGGGCCCTTCGGCCCCAAGGGTGCTGGTGGCAGCTTTGCCACAGATTCAAAAAAATGGGGGCACGGCTGACGCCGCGGGTTGCGTAGAAGGGTTGTGAAGGGAAAGGTTCTTAAGATGGATGGGCCTTCGGCCCAAGGGTTCTTAAGTTTGACGGCCTTTCAGGCCGAGGGTTGTGGTATCGCCCTCTCGGTGCACAGCGAACACATTTTGAAGGAGCGCTAGCGACGCGCAAAATGTAGTGAGTCGTTTCCCCTTTAGGGGCGATGAGTATAAAGCCAGCGTTACGGGATTGGCTGTCTGTGTCATATGTGACACAATATCCAGTGCCACCTATTTTCTCGTTTCCCCTTGAGGGGAAGTCCCGCGAAGCGGGAAAGGGTGTACGGGGCAGAGCACCGATAGGGATGCTCCATCGCGGTCCTGACCGCCAATCGGCGGCCCCCCTGATCGAAGCGATGCACAGCGAACACATTAGGGGGCGATAAGACATAGAATAAGAATACCATAATCATTCTTACCACCGTCCACCCCTTCGCCACTTCGTGGCCCTCTTCCCCTAAAGGGGACGCAAGAGGCGTTACGGAATTTGCCTTTCTGTGTCATAGGGCGTAATAAGCATTCTGCTGACTGGCTCGCTGCGCTCGCCTCCCCCTATCCGGCTGCGCCGGACTTCCCCCGCAGTTCGGTCGGTCAATCGAAAGGAAGGCCCTTTTATGGGCAGGTTAAGGGCCTACTTTGACCGACTTGCACATCCTATGCAGGATGTGCACAGGGGCAGAATAAAACTAACGCATAGCGAAGAATAAAGTCCCCCCGCCGGGGGGAAGGTGGTGGCGCCAGCCACCAAAAGGGGTGCATTTCCAACGCCCGCCAGGGCGGTTGTAAAGGTTTTATTATAAAAGGGCGCCTTCTATAATTTAGAGGCGCCCCACCACAACCCTCAGCGGCATAGCCGCTGTCAAACTTAAGAACCCTCGGGGCGATAGCCCCGTCAAACTTTAGAACCCTCAAGCCCCAAAGGGGCTTGTCCATAAGGCGTGTCAACCTACGGGAATACCGGCAAGCACCGCCCAGGTCCCGCTCCCGACCGCCTATCGGCGTCTCCCCTCAGCTCCCTGATTTCAAATCTCCCAGATGGGATGTATCATTCAGGGTATAGAGCATATTCATATCCCCCGGATAGATGTTGACCTGTGAAATGCTGGCGTTGGAGAGAGCCAGGTTCCAGGATCTGGCAAGGGGGATCTGGATGAGGCCGCATATGATGGTGCGAAGCGCCGCTCCGTGGCAGACGATGGCGTAGGTTTTATTGTCCCCTCGTTTGATGATATCGCTGATGGCTTCCATGCACCGTTTCTGGCAGTCTGCAAAGGATTCCCCATGGGGGAGTTTCATGGTGCCTGCATCGTGATACATAGCTTCAATCATGCCGGGCCAGATTTTTTCGATTTCATCGTAGGTCTTTCCTTCCCAGTCTCCGAAGGAGAGTTCTTTCAGCCTTGCATCTGTTTCCAGTGGAAGGCCGTGAATTTGGGCAATGCCCTTCGCTGTATGGGCAGCCCGTTTAAGGGGGCTGGAAATGACGCCATCCAGAGAGACAGTGCGGAACCGTTCTTTTGTCTTTTCCGCCTGGGCTATCCCCTTTTCGCTTAAGGCCACATCGGTGCGGCCCTGATACCTGCCGGAACTGTTCCATACAGTCTGGCCGTGTCTTATAAGATAAAGTGTAATCATGGATGGTAAACCTCTTTCAATGCTTTAAGGAGCCGGTTGTTTTCTTCCCTTGTCCTCACAGCCAGACGGAAGAAGGAGTTGTCAAGGCCTTCGTAGTTGCCGCACTGGCGGATGAAAATGCCTTCAGGAAGAAGCTGCTTCTGTAAATCGGCGGCGTCTCTTATGGAGCCGGTCAGTTTCAGAAGGATGAAATTGACGCAGCCGGGGTAGACCGTAAGGCCTTCCAGTTCTCCCAGTTTCCCTGCGAAATATTTCCTTTCGGAGGAGCAGAAGGCACGGGACGCTTCAATGTATTCCCTGTCCCTGGCGGCGCAGGTCATGTAGAGCTGGGCCGGGCCGTTCACGTTCCAGGGGATGAGGTGGTCTTTGATTTTTTCTGTGAGGGCCGGATGGGCAAAGGAGCATCCGATGCGGAGGCCCGGCACGGCGTAGAATTTCGTGAGGGACATAATGACCACCAGATGTGAATAAGTTTTTACGAAAGAGCGGTAGGACACGTCTCCTTCCACGAAGTCGATGAAGGATTCGTCAATTACCACATAGCTTTCCCTGTCTTCTGCAAGGGCCATCACTTTTTTGAAATCCTCCATGGAAAGGAGGCAGCCGTCGGGGTTGTTTGGGTGTCCCAGGTACAAAAGGGAGCGGGGAACCATTTTTCTTTCCAGTTCCCCTAAAGGAAGGGAAAAGCCATGGTCCTGATCCAGAAGGAAGCTTTCCGTATCTGCGCCGGCAGCTTCAGCGGAGAGGCGGTATTCGGAAAAAGCTGGCGCCGGTACCAGCACTTTTTCCGGCTTAAGGAATCGAAGCAGCGTATACATGAGCTCCGTAGCCCCGTTTCCTAAAGCAATGGTATCCTTGTCCATGCCATAGGCAGCGGAAAGGGAGGCTGTCACGTCCCGGTCTTCCACATCCGGATAGCGGAGGGTCTCTATTTCCCAATAACGGAGAAGAGCCCTTCTCCCCAGGGGAGAAAGGCCGAGCGGGTTGATATTGATGCTGAAATCAAGGATTTTATTCCGTTCGGAGGGGGCTAGGGAAAAGACATCCCCTCCATGTCTAGAGCTTTTCAAAGTCATGGATATCACACTTTCTGCACTGCATGCCCTGGTTTGTAATATGTACAAGGTCCAGGAAGGAAATCCTTCCTTTCATTTCTTTATCCAGGAAATTCTTCACTGCCATGGCATCCTTTTCCATGGGAAGAATCAGTCCCAGCACGGTACCGCTGTGGGCACAGATAACCCCTTTTCCTCCCTGCTCCAGTCCCAGGTGATAGAAATCTTCCAACGGTTTCTTATAAAGGATCTTCTGGTTGGCAAAGGAGCTCATAGAAGCAGCCCTGCCGATCAGGTCCAAAGACTGGTGCCGGATTCCTTCTTTAAATAAAGAAAGAGCCTCCTTTATTTTCGTTTCATTGCTCTTCTGCAGGTCTACCAGATCATTTCTGGAATTAAACAGCATGGTATCCACTTCCCCGCCGCAATCATAAACCAGAATCTGCATGGCCGGGCAGAGGCCCATTTCCCGGATAAGGCGTCCTTCCCGGTAATCAAACTGCACTACCCCTTTAAAAAAGGTGGCGTCGCTGGGTTCAATGGAAAGGGCAATAGCTGCAATTTCCCGTTCCGACAACTTCCGACCGCAGGCAAGGGCCGCAGCCTGGCAGGCGGCACTGATATCGGCCGTGCTGGAGGCCATGCCTTTCCCTTTCAGAATATGGGATTTCAGCTTTAAGGGGACTCTTTTCTCTTCTCCCAGATAAGCCATTGTTTTCTCTACGGCTGAAAGAGCCTTGGGCGGAAGTGCTTCTCCATTTCCCTCAAACCCGGAAAAAGCATAGGAGAAGCGATCGATGGGACAGGTCACCATAAAGGAGGAGCCCTCTGCATAGCCCTGGATAAATTCACCGCAGGATCCCGGTGAGCTGACTACATATGCCATACATTCCCCCTGGTAATCAAAACATAAAGGAGCGCCAGAAAGACTTCTGTCACTTGATTTACAAATCCATAGGTATCCCCTGTTGTACCGCCGATTTTACCCACGATCCAGCGATTCAGATACAGCCCCAGCAAAAGGGCTGCGCCGGCCAGCATCACATAAAGAAATCCGAAATAAAGAGCCGGCAGCAGTGCAAATACAGAAGCAATGGCCACTGCATGCTTTGGACGATAAGCGGAAAAGGCTTTGCCCATGCCATAGGGGCGGGCATAAGGATATTCGCAAATGCTGATGACAAGGTTCAGCCGGCCCAGCGTCGGTGCCGCAATGAGAATGGGATAAAGGAGCCCGTCTATGGATCCCAGGGAGAGGGTGTAAAGGTTGATGAAAATAATGATGGACAGCATACCAAAGGAACCAATAAGACTGTCCTTCATGATTTCCAGGCACCGCTCCCGGGAGCGCCCGGAAAAGAGACCGTCCGATGAATCCATGAGCCCGTCAGCCAGGGTGCCTCCGGATATGAAAAGCTCTCCCAGGACAATCAGAAAAGCAGTCAGATAAGGCATATCCAAAGGTTTCAGCAGGAAGTAAATGAGGCACATGAAAGCGCCTATAATCCATCCGTATACAGGAAACCAGATGACG
The DNA here is from genome assembly GCF_000242435.1 of Dialister succinatiphilus YIT 11850. Classification (GTDB taxonomy): domain Bacteria; phylum Bacillota; class Negativicutes; order Veillonellales; family Dialisteraceae; genus Dialister; species Dialister succinatiphilus. The sequence continues at coordinate 757,227 of NZ_JH591187.1, forward strand.
CTCTTTCCGAATTCCTCATCTTTCCAAACCGTTTCATTGGAAATGTGGATACGGGTGAGAAATTGAAGACCTACTAAAAAAGAATTCATTCAATCACCACAAGTATTTGTAAAAAAGTTCAAAAAAGAAGAGTCAGAGAAACAAAGGTTTCGCCTTGAAGATCATGGGCTTGTGCAGCTCCCATGCATCAGGGAGGCCCCTTTTCCCTGTCTTCTTCACCACACAAAGAATATGACCGCTGATTCCACTGCCACAAAGAGAATGACCGCAGCATACATCATGTAAATGGAAGTCCTGATATGCTCTGCTTTCAGCGGCCTGTCAGGATCCCCCATGTATTCGCGAAATTCCGGTTTCCCCTCATAGTAGTTGTATCCGCCCAGCTGTACATGCATGGCGCCGGCCACCGTGGCTTCCGCATATCCCCCGTTGGGAGAAGGGTGCTTCGGTGCATCCCTTAAGCCGATTTTTTCTGCATTTTTCCAATCCTGCCTCAAGAGCGCTGCAGCTGCCACAAAGAGGACAAAAGTAATACGGGCTGGAATATAGTTCAGCACATCATCCAGCCGCGCAGCAAAGCGGCCAAAGAAAAGGTAACGGTCATTTTTGTAGCCCAGCATGGAATCCATGGTGTTGCCGGCCCGGTAAAGGGCCGCGCCTACCGGTCCTAAAAGAAGGAACCAGAAAAGGGGGGAAATGACACCGTCCGTTGTATTTTCCGCAATGGTTTCCACTGTGCCCCGGGCGATTTCACTTTCATCCAGATTTTCCGTATCCCGGCCAACGATCCAGCTGAGCCGTTTCCTGGCGGATACCATGTCCCCTGCTTTCAGGAGGCCGTAGATTTCCATGCCGTCCCTGGCAAGAGCCCTGGGCGTAATGGTGAAATAAAGGACTACGGCACTGACAGCGGCATACATGAGAATGCCCGCCTTCACGGAAAGCCAGGTCAGGAATCCCACCACCAGGCCCACGGTGAGGAGCACAAGGAGGGAAGTCATCATGCCGCGGAAGAACATATTTCCATCAGATGTCTTCTTTTCGGGATAAAGCTTTCCCTCAAAGAAGGAAATCACCTTCCCTATGAGAACAACCGGATGATAATCGGATCTTGGATCTCCATAAATGGTGTCGATGACCAGGGCCGCCAGGGGGATGAGGGCATAAAATGCGGAGTAAATTAAACCGTCCAAATTATTCATTCCTCAGGATTTCATAAAAAGCGTCCATATCAAAATGGGTTCTCACCATTTTTGCCAGACGGTCAAATTCAGACTCTTTATAGGCCCGGTACTTGAACTGTACCGGCAGTTCCGGAAGGCCTTTGCGGCGGCGCAGGGCGTTAATCACAGCCCGGCGCAGATCATCATTGTCAAAGAGGCCATGGCAGTAGGTGCCGAAGACATTCCGCTTTTCATTGATGAAACCGTCCTGAAGGTCCACCTTGTCCTCACTCCGCTGCACGATATGGAAGAGGGACTGCGCCGGTTTCGTAAGGGTGGTCTCACCCATGTGGATTTCATAGCCCCGCATGCCCTTCCCGGCAAACTGCATGCCCAGGAAAGGCAGATCGTCACAGTCGAAAGTGACCTGGTAGGTATTCTTCTTCCCGTGCATAGACGTGGTGTAAGGCAGAAGGCCAAGGCCTTCTACTTCATCATTGCTGCTTTCCACATGGAGCGGGTCGCACACCTTTTCGCCCAGCATCTGGAAGCCGCCGCAGATACCGATAACGGGCACGCCCTTTTCTGCCATTTCAACGATTTCCTTCGCATATCCCTGGCGCTTCAGATAAAGCAGATCTTCTGTGGTGTTCTTGCTTCCCGGCAGAAGGATCAGGTCCGGATCGCCGATCATATCTCCCTGCTGCACGAAGCGAAGGTTCACATCGGGCTCATGATTCAAAGCATCGAAATCTGTGAAATTGGAAATTTTCGGGGTCTGCATGACAGCTATATGGATATCCCGCATCACATGGTCACTGGGCAGATCCTGGAGAGATACGGAATCTTCGTCATCAATGCCCAGATCTTCCAGATAAGGAATGACGCCGAGCACCGGAATGCCCGTCTTTTCCTTCAGGAAAGTCAAAGCCGGTTCCAGAAGAGAAATGTCGCCGCGGAACTTATTAATCACCAGTCCCTTCACAAGAGCCCTTTCCTCCGGTTCCAGAAGCTCCAGAGTACCTACGATGGAAGCCAGGGCGCCGCCTCTGTCAATGTCGGCAATCAAAAAGACCGGCGCCTGACATTCTTTGGCAATGCGCATATTTACGATATCATTTTTCTTCAGGTTCACCTCGGCAGGAGATCCGGCCCCTTCAATGACAAGGGCATCGTAATGGGTTTCCATGTAGTCAAGGCTCTTCTTCACCGTATCCCAGGCCCGCTGGCTGTAATGATTCTGGTATTCCGAAGCGCTGTAATTCCCTACCGATGTCCCCAGAAGGATGACCTGGGAGCAGGAATTTCCGGTAGGCTTCAAAAGCACAGGGTTCATTTGAACGATAGGCAGCGCGCCGGCAGCTTCCGCCTGGGCCACCGTAGAGCGGCCGATTTCACCGCCCGACAGGGTGACATAGGAATTCAGCGCCATATTCTGCGCCTTGAAAGGTGCCGTCTTATATCCGTCCTGCGCAAGAATACGGCAGAAAGCAGTGGTCAGAATACTTTTACCTACATGAGAACTGGTTCCCTGAAACATGACTCTCTTTGCAATTTTTGTCATTATAGCTCCACTCCTCTTTCCTTGAGCTCCACAGTAATTCCTGCAACAGAAAGGTATACCTTGTCGGCCCGCCTGGCCACATACTGGTTAGCCAGCCCCACAAGATCTCTGTATACCCGGCTCATGGCATTGGCAGGAACAATGCCCATTCCAAGCTCATCGGACACAAATATGATTTCCTTATCAGAAACAGAAGAAATCCGCTCAAACATGAGGGTCAGGTCTTTCTCCAGCGCCTGCTGCAGCGTGGTCAGATCCGAAACCCCCAGCGTTTCCACGGTAATTCCCTTCATATGGTCCATGAGCATATTATTCACATACATGGTAATACAGTCAAAAAGGATGGCATCTGCTTCCTCAAGGATATGACCCATTTCCTCCCCTGCCTCATGCATGACCTCGAAAGTCTGCCAGTCGGCGGGACGCCTCTGTCGGTGAAGGATCACACGGTAACGCATCTCATCATCCAGAATCTGACTGGTAGCGATGTATCCCTTCCTTTTCCCTGTGGAATGATACATCAGCTTCTCCGCAAACTCGCTCTTCCCGCTTCTGGCTCCGCCAAGAACAAGAAAAATTTTGTTATTCATGTCCTTTCATCACCTTCTTTTATCAGATTTCTGACAATACTACCCTTAAATAATAACATAAGTACTCTTGAGGTGCCATAAAAAAGTGGGAATGAGGCGTCATCAACAAAGGCGTCGGCCCAGAAGAATCAAGGGCCCCGGTGCAGAATATGGCAGAGCCCTTACAGGCAATCCTCCGGCGAGAGGCTTAATGCAAAAGGGCTCATCAATCATGAATGGCGCCTGATGCCTCCCCTGAACCCTTGATTCCCTTTGCCCCCTATGAACCCCCATGGACCCGGGGCCTGTCCCCAAAAGCATCCACGAAAAAAGAGATTTCATCCCTCTGAAATCTCTTTTTCCCATTTATCCATTTAAATTGAAGGTAATCGGCACTCTGGAATTGGCTGTCACAGGAGTACCATTCTGTTTGGCCGGCACGAAACGCCAGCTGTACACAGCAGCTACCGCAGCACTGTCCAGGGTGCTGTTTCCCGATGAACTTTCCACCCAGGCGCTGGATACAGATCCGTCAGTGGAAACCGTCATACCCACCACCGTAGTGCCGGATATACCGGCCCTTCTGGCTGATTCGGGGTAGGCTGGCGCCGGAGCGCTCAAAAGCTGGATACCTATCGTTTCTCCGCCGCCGCTGCCGCTGTCTCCATTTCCACTGCCATAACCGTCGCCGGTGCCATCACCGGTGCCACCGCCGCTGCCACTGCCGCTTCCTGAGCCGGTGCCATCGCCGGTGCCCTGACCGCCGCCACTTCCGCCGCCGCTGCCTCCTTCAGAAGAAGAGCTTTCGCCGGCAGAGGTGCTGCTTGGAGAAGTGGTGCTTTGGGCCTGTGCCACCTCATGGACATCATTGGCTGCCTCTTCATCGGCTTCTGCCGGTACAGCCGGAGGAGGCGCGGTGGGAGTGGCTTTGGCTTCGTGAATTTTGGGAAGTTCTTCCATTTCCTGACCGCCGCCACCACCTCCCCCTACATCGGACACCAGATCTACTTCAATGGGTTCCCGGCTGGGCTGGGGTGGAGGAAAGAGGAAGAGAAGGCCTGCCACCGCGCCAAGGACAATGCCGTGGCAGAGGAAGGACAATCCAAAGGCAGAGGACCATCGGTACTTGAAAGTACGCATGGGACCACCTCTTTACTGATTCTGACCGGTCTTGGACTCTGTAGCAATCCCCACCTTGCTGATGCCTACAGATTTCAACTGGTCAAGCACAAATACAAAATCTCCATGTTCTGATTTGGAATCTGCCCGGAGAACGACGGAAAGGTCCGGATTCCGTCCCTTTTCGATTTCCATGCGGCGGCGAAAATCGTCTTTGGAAATCTTTTCCTTTTCTACATAAATCGTACCATCAGAGGTAATACTGATGGGAAGGGTCTGCTCCACATTCACTTTGGCCGTGGCGGTCTGCGGCAGGTTCAGGTTGATAGACTTCTGCACCACCATGGAAAGCATGCTCATCATGAAGAAGACAAGGAGGAAGAAAATGATATCAATCATAGGGATGATCATAATCTTTGGCTTCTTCTCCACATTCATAGATTCCAGTTTCATTGCTCTTTCGCCTCTACGATAGCCAAATACAGGGTACCCAGTTTTTCCATATCAGAAACAAAATGGCTCACCTGCTGGGAAAGATAGGTATACGCAATGAGGGCAATGATAGCCACAAAAAGGCCGGTGGCCGTGCATACCAGGGCTTCTGCCACACCGCCGGTGACTGCAAAGGGCTGGCCGTTGGAAACAGAAAGAACATTAAAGGAACCGATCATGCCAATAACCGTACCGAGAAGCCCCATAAGAGGGGATAGGGTCACGATCACATCCAGGTAATTCAGGTAATTTTTCAAAAGCCCTGCTGCATGGGAAGCCGCCCCTTCAATCAGGGACGTCTGGTCTACTTTGAGGTTCATATGCTCCACTCCTGCAAGAACCACAGAAGCAGGAATACCGCCATCCTGCTGAAGAAGAGTTTTCAGTCCCTCATAATCCCGTTTTTCCAGATATTTCGGAATCTCCCGGCCCAGCTGGTCCACATGGGAACGATTGGATCGATAATACCGGAACCGTTCAATAAAAATAGCCACTACCACCAAAGAACAAAGAATCAGCGGATACATCATAAATCCGCCGGCTCGGAACAAATGCAGAAAATCCATTCCATACCTCCTGATACATTAAAACCATTAGATAGCTTTCTTAAGTCTCTAACATTCATATCAAGATTATCATTTTAAGTGTGGTTAGTCAAATAATATTTCCTTAATTTTTAATTCATAAACAGCTTATCATCGCTGAAAGAACTCCCTCCCCCTCCAAGCCATGGGCCTGATAAGGATTTTGGAAACAGAGAGTCAGATTTCCTTCTTCCGGATATGATAAAATATAACCATCAAAGACAGAAGGGATACAATACAATGGCAGAAAAAGTGGTTGGAATCATTGCGGAGTGGAACCCTTTTCACCGGGGGCATGAGGATATGGTCCATTCGGTTCGAAAGGCTTATGGTGATCCTTTCATCATGGCCGTCATGAGCGGCTCCTTTGTGCAGCGGGGAGAGCCGGCCCTCTTTGACAGCTGGACCCGGGCACGATGGGCGGTGGAAGGAGGCGTGGATGCCGTATTTTCACTTCCGGTGCTCTGCGTGCTGCAGAGTGCGGACCGGTTTGGTTCTTACGGCGTAAGGCTGCTTGCTTCCATGGGTGCCGAAATACTTGCTTTTGGTACGGAATCCCTTTCGGAAGAAGATCTTTGGGATGCCGCTTCCTTTTCCCTGACCCCTTCCCACAAAAAGGCGTTTCATGAAGCCCTGGGCGGGGGACTTTCCTATGCCCGGGCTTCTTATGAAGCCATGAAGAGTCATTCCCCTTTCCTGGCAGAAGAATTATCCAAGCCCAATAACCTTCTGGGCTTTCGCTATGCGGAAACTATTCTGCAGAATCATTTCCCCATGGATATCCACGTGGTTCACCGGAACATGGACTGCAATATTTCCGCCACCACTGCCAGAAAGGAGCTTCTCCATGGGGAAAAAACAAATCTCCTTCCCCCAAAGGGGGCAGAAGAAGCGGCAGAACTCATCAAGTCAGGCTGCCATACCGATTTTTCCCGCTATGAAGATGCCTGCCTCCTCGCTTCCCGCATGGTATCAGAGAGTGAACTTTCTGAAACCGGCCTCTTTTCAGAGGGGCTGGAGCACAAATGGTTCAGGGAAATAGGAAATGAAGGCTACGAAACCATGCTTTCCCGGATTAAAAGCAAGCGGTATCTTTACAGCCGCTTGAAACGAATCGGCGCCCAGCTGCTTCTTTCCGGCCGGGGGCCTTCGCCTTTTTCAGCTCCTCCCCTTCCCTCCTATGCCCGCCTGCTGGCCCTTCGAAGAAGCAAAAGCCATTTTTTGAATCTGATTCCCATTCCAGTGATTACCAGTATGGCCAGGGCATTGAAGAAAGCGGATGCTAACACCCGCCTTTCATTAGAAATGGAAATTCGCGCCTCCGATATCCGAAGCTGGTGCCAGCATTCTCCGGCATACAGAAAAGGAAGGCAGGAATTTTACCATTCGCCACTCATTGTGAATTACTGAGATGGGGCTGGGGAATCGGAAAGCCGTCAGCCCATAGCCGATAGCCGATGCAGGAACCAGCTGTCCGCTATCCGCTTACCGCCTTCCGAATTTGCTTATCGTTTTTACAAAGCGGTAGAGGCAAAAGGAAAAGACTGTGAAAGATTTCTATCCATTCTTTCACAGTCTTTTTCATTTCTATTTCTTATTTTGTCCATTTCTTATTTTGACAGGGACATGGCCTTTTCAAAGGTTTTCAGAATGGTTTCTGAAGGCTTCTTGTCCATAAGGCTCACAATGACGATGGCAGCAACAGAAAAGAAGAAGCCCGGTACCAGTTCATAGAGTCCGAACCATTCAAAATGCTTCCAGATGAGTACTGTTAAGCCGCCTACGATGACCCCTGCATAGGCTCCCTTCAGGGTCATGCGCTTCCAATAGAGGGAAAGAAGCACAGTGGCGCCGAAGCAGGCGCCGAAGCCGGCCCAGGCGTAGGAAACGATGGAGAAAATGTAGCTGTTGGGGTCAGAACCCAGATATACGGCAATGGCGGAAACCAGAAGCACGCTGAGCCGGGATACTCGGATCAATGTTTTTTCAGAAGCATCCTTCTTCAGGAAAGCCTGGAAAAGATCCCTGGATACGGCTGAAGAGGTGACCAGCAGCTGAGAGGAGCTGGTACTCATAATAGCCGCCAGGATGGCAGACCAGATAATGCCTGTAATGAAAGGCGCCGACAGCGATTCGGCCATAAGGATGAATACCCGTTCTGCATTGGCATTTTCCAAAGGCGTAGACAGGTAAGCCTTGCCCACTACGCCGATGGCAATGGCAAAGGACAGGGACAGAAGCACCCAGGTCATGGCGATGCGGGTGGATTTCTTCAGTTCCTTCGGATCTCCGATGGCCATGAATTTGACAAGAATGTGGGGCTGTCCGAAGTAGCCAAGGCCCCAGCCCAGAGAGGAAACAATCATAACCAGAAGGGCCGATATGCCGGTAGAATCAGGGAAGAAGGAAAAGAAATCAGAGCCTTCCTTAGAAAGAATATCCAGCGTAGGCATGGGCCCGCCAAGAGCAATGGTGGCAGCCACAGGCACGTAAAGGACGGTGAAGAACATCATGGTGCCCTGGATAAAATCCGTCAGGGCCACGGCGGAAAAGCCGCCCAGGAAGGTATAGAAAACGACTACAAAAGCGCCAAGCAGGAGAGCATGAAGGTAGGGAATCCCGAAAATGGTATTGAACAGCTTTCCTGCTGCCACAAAGCCGGAAGAAGTATAGATGATAAAGAAAAGGATAATAAACAGGGCGCAGATAAGCCTGAGGCCATTCTTCCTATCCTCAAACCGGTTGGACAGATAATCCGGAATGGTGAGGCTGTTATCAGCCACTTCCGTGTAATTTCTAAGCCTCTGGGATACAAGGACCCAGTTTGCCCAGGTACCCACAATAAGGCCGATGCCCGTCCAGAAAGCGGAAAGTCCATGGAGATAAGCATATCCCGGCAGCCCCATAAGCATCCAGCCGCTCATATCTGAAGCTTCGGCGCTCATGGAAGTGAGCCATGGTCCCAGCTGCCGGTCCCCCAGAATGTAGGAAGACAGATTTTTCTGTCTCCGGGAATAATAAAGGCCGATACTCATCATCAGTACCAGGTACAGTATGAAAGCCAGCGCAATGGGCCAATTATTTTCTAAATCCATAAACTTTCCCCCTGCCAATATCCAATATTCCTATTTCCTTAATTTTATACAATTCTCTGCATTTTCTTGAATGAGCGCATGAAAGGAAACAGTATTTCTCTCAATGATAACGGATTTTAAGAAGTATGTAAAGAGGACTTCCAGATTATATTTTGCATACGTCATACAAGCGGCGTCATTATCCTCTCTTCCGCCGGTCTTTTTAAAGTGATGAAATTCCATAAAACCAACAAAAAAGGATTGGAAATCACCATTTCCAATCCTTCCCGTATGCATGGCGAGCATTCAATAAGCCGAGTTCTGTACCGTTTGCACGGTGATGATTATCTGTCTAGCCATCCAATTGCTTGGATGATCAAGCGACGCAACCCGGAAGGTCAGCGGGCAGCCTCAACCCTTCCCTATTCGGTCTTGCTTCAGATGGGGTTTACCAAGCCAGCCGGTCTCCCGACTGCTGGTGCGCTCTTACCGCACCTTTCCACCCTTACCACTTGCGTGGCGGTTTCCTTTTCTATGGCACTTTCCCTGGGGTCACCCCCGCCGGACGTTATCCGGCATCCTGCCCTGCGAAGCTCGGACTTTCCTCACGCCTTACGGCCCGCAATCATCTTTCCTGCTCGCAGGGTACAGTATAGCACGGAGAAATGAGAAATGTCAATAAAAAAATAAGCTAAGCGCCCTTCGGGCCGAGGGTTGTGGTATCGCCCTATCGGGCGATGAGTATAAAGCCAGCGTTACGGATTTACTTTCTGTGTCATATGACATGCTTCCCACCGTGCAAGGTGGTGGCGCCAGCCACCAAAGGGGAAAACGCCGAAATGGTACCTGAAGTATATGACGCCCTGTTTTTCTCTCCATATCTCTCGTTTCCCCTTGAGGGGAAGTCCCGCGAAGCGGGAAAGGGTGTACGGGGCTGAGCACCGATAGGATGCTCCATCGCGGTCCTGACCGCCAATAGCATTCTGCTGATTGGCTCGCTGCGCGGCTCCCTCTTATCCAGCTGCGCCATTGGACACGCCATTGGCATGAGGGTTGACGGGGCTTCGCCCCGAGGGTTATGGCCGCCTGATGGCGGCAGGTTGTGCCCCCACAGGGGAAACGACTCACTATGATTTGTGCGTCGCTGGCGCTCCTTCATCTCCTGCTGTCACTGACTCACTGGATTTTCAGGTCGCTGATGCTCCCTTACAAATCCAGTTCGCATAGTGCAAATCATGTTCGCTGTGTATCGCTGGCGCTCAAGGGGCGACAGCGGCTCTGCCGCTGAGGGTGGCGGTAGCGGCTGCGCCGCAATTTTTAAAGTCAGCGTTACGGGATTGCCTTCCCGCCCTCATCGTCATTCTGAGCCGTAGGCGAAGAATCTCGTTACAAGGCACTTATGAGCTAATCGATAGTAAATACCAGTCGGCGGGAAGGGCGAAGTACCAGGCCCCTGCATGAATTCCAATGACGTCATCCTCGCCAAGCACCGAGATTCTTCACTGCGTTCAGAATGACAGAGTCAAGGGGCCATCCCATGACCAGTGCTGCCTCGATTTCTTCCCGCCGGACACTCGTCATCCGGGGTCGGTCAGCCGACAATCGGAAGGCCCTTTAATAGGCAGGCTAAGGGCCTACTTTGGCTGACTTGGAGGTCCTATGCTGGACCTCCACAATACTATATAACTCCCGAGGGCGCAGCCCTCAAAGATGGGAAAAGATATCTTTGGCTCCCGTATCTTCCAGTACTTCCAGATCCCAGTGCCTTTTTTCCGCTTCTTTCCTGATTCTTTCAGCCAGTTTCGGTACAATCACTCTTTCTGTGTAAAAGTGGCCGCCGTCAGCGATAAGAAGACCCATAGCTGCCGCATCCTGGGCTTCGTGGTATTTCAGGTCGCCGGTCAGATAAAGGTCCGCCCCTTTGGCTTTGGCAAGGGAGGCAAATTCACTTCCTGCGCCGCCAAGGACTGCCACCTTATGAACAATGATATCCGTATTTCCTGCATACCAAAGATCCGGGATGCCAAGCTTTTCCTTAATGTATAAAAGAGCTTCCTTTCCTTTCATGGGACGGGGAAGTTTACCCAGACGGCCCATATACTCAAAGGAGGCGCCGTTTTTCAGTTCATATATGTCACAGTGTACATCTCCACAGATACGTCTTACATCTTCCATAACTTCCTGCAGGGCGGAAGAAGCGGCATTAAATTCCATTTTTCCCATGCGGCTGCTGTCATCGGCATCGCCTAAAAGGTAGAAATGGCCGGCCCTCCCTTTGTATTTCTTTTCCAGGAGTGTCTTAAGCTCCCGAGCTTTCACAAATTCTGCATACGCCGCCACCTTCAGGAGTGGTTCTCTTTTTTCCGTCACCAGGCCCCTCCGGTCTGTCAGTTCCAGCGCGTCAGCCAGAGCGTCATTCACTCCTTCTCTGGCAGTGTCCAAATTCGTATGAGCCGCAAAGGAAAGGATGTGATGGCAGATGAGCTTTTCAATGACCCTTCCCTTATAGGTAGATAAATCGATTCTATGGAGAGATTTGAACAGGAAGGGATGATGGGAAATGATCATGGACACTCCTTCTTTGCAGGCCCTGTCCACATTCTGTTCTGTAAGATCCAGTGAAACCATCACTTTCTTTACCGACTCTTCCGGATTTCCCACCTGGAGCCCCGGATGATCCCAGCTTTCCGCCAGTGCCGCCGGTGCCCATTCTTCCATCAGATCCATCAAATCCTGAGCCTTGATATTCATAAGAACGCCTCCAGTCTTTTCTTTTCTTCCAATGCTTTTTCTCTTCTCCTGCGGTTTCTTTCATTGTCTGTATCTTCTGCTACGCCCTGAATAAGGAAATCCCGTTTCCTTATCAGCCGGCGCAGGTGTTCATGAAAAAGGGGGTGCTGCCTGTAGTTTTCAGTAACGCCGATTTCCCCCTCCAGAAGGGAGATTTCCTTCATGGCGCCCGGCTTCACCAGCATCATTTCGTAAAGCCGCCGATCTTCCATGACCATATCTTCCTGCATAATCATGAAATGATGACCTGCCAGGTACTGCTTCAGCTCTGCCACATGGTTCTGGGGCTGCAGGACCAGCCAGGAAAGAGACTGGGCTTTGGGAAAATCAGCTTCCAGTATATCTCTCATCATCAGGCCGCCCATGCCGGCCATAACTATCCCGTCCACTTCCCCCACCTCAAGGGGCGAAAGGCCGCCGCCCAGGCGAAGTTCTATGTTTCCCCCTTTCTCCTGTCCCTTTAAATGGGCTCTGGCCCTTTCCAGAGGCCCTTTGTGAATATCTGAGGCTATGGCCCATTGAACCTTTCCCTTCTCCAGAAGGAAAAGGGGCAGATACGCATGGTCCGTCCCAATATCTGCCATGGATTGGCAGGAAGGTATGAGGTCCGCCACATGGCGGAGCCTTGCTGTCAAATGTATCATCATTCCTCCCGGAAATAAAAAAAAGCTGAGCTTTCGCTCAGCGGGAGTATCATTGGTGGGCCCACCAGGGCTCGAACCTGGGACCAGACGGTTATGAGCCGTCGGCTCTGACCAACTGAGCTATGGGCCCGCAATCACCAACTTATGCTATTTTATCAGTTAACGCCCCGGGCGTCAAGTATGCCATCATTCCCGGGTAAGTGTCAAGTTTTCCTCGGTAATTCATTTGACTGTCGATGATTACTATCTCCGTGGCTTCGGTTTTATCAGTATTTCTGTATAGCTCTGGCCAGTCTCCCCATTGGTGAAGAAGAAGCTCCATAAACGCCTATACGTCCCTCCAGGCATCCCGGCCTATAGTTTCTCATCTTACGCTTCTGCGCCTCACTCCGGACATTCTGGGCGATTTTACGCTCTGCCTGCACCGCAGCCTTGTGCATGGCTCTATCCATCTTTTTGTAGCTTTTCCCATTAGCATGATACAGGAGAGCTGCTGTAAGTGTTTTATTCTTCCGGGCGGTCAATACCCAAACCATACACTCCATTCCCTCGCTGGACCAGCTCCGCCCCTGCCGCTTCATGCGATAGCTGTAAAACCGGTGATTTGTTTCTGCAGTCCCCAGGTGAATCTCTGTATGGATGCCGCGCTGACTCAGGCTGGGGATATAGGGAGCATTTCTCTCCAGATAGCTCTGCAGCTTGTCTACCTCCTCCAAATCCTCCTCTGTCCGGGCGCAGCTCCGGGCAGTGTCCATCCATACGGGAATCTGTTTCATAATATCGTCGGTCTGGTGAAGTTCTCGGATAATGTGGTCTACCAGTTCCTTGTTGCAGAAGCTGAGCCGGGTCCGGATCTTTTCATGCACATGATAGCAGTCGCGGAAGTGCTGGTGATCCAGGCAGCCTTCTACCATTCGCTCAAAGTCCTGAAACTGGTATCCGGACCCTCCATCCCCATTCGACAGCACTGTGGTCTTAGACAGGTCATAGTGCCCAAGCAGATAACTTCTTACCATTGCAAAAAGTTCTTTCCTGCTGGTAGATGCAAAGCAGCGAAGTCCTACCAGTTCTGTCCTGTTGCCATTTTTCCTGACTCCCTCATATACCTGGAGGCGGTGCACTTCCGAAACGCCGCCTTTCTCCTTGTTCTTGAGTACAATTCCATCTCCTTCAATCGCTATAATTTCCGGCTGTGTCGGCTTTTCAACCTTTTCCTCTTCTGCCAATGCTTTTTCATAAGTCTTTGCCTTCTCGCCGGCATAGTTCTTGAGTGAGATAACAGACTGATGGGAGATGGTAATTCCCGCCAGGCTTTGCAGGAGCTCGCTGGCACTGCGAGATGTGGTAATTGCGACAGCCTCGACAATCCGCTCAATCATTCCCAGGCTGTAGTGCTTTCTGGGTTCAAAGCCCATTTTACGGTCCAAAGGATAGAAGTTCTTCCCTTCTTTCTGCAGAAGTCTTCGCGTATAGGTCAGCTCTCCATAGCGGCAGTAAATTGTCCGGGAGTCCCGGCGCGCTACACGCCACCCCTGTGCCTTGTAAATCTGATACAGCTCAGCATCAATACGCCCCAGAGCCATAGCTATAAGCTGACAGTTCATTTCTTCGAGCCAATGAGTTAGCTTCCTTTCAGACTCAATAGAATCATCAGATTCCTTGATGATAGAAATGACTGCACCAATTGCATTTTCACTCCAAATTTCTCCAGTTTTTGTTATAATATCCATGAGGAAAGCCCTTTCTTTGTTTTATTTGTGCACGGAAATTATAACATTTCCACTCAAGGGGAGGCTTTCCTCTTTTATTGTTTCTGGAAAAATTCCCCTACCGAGTAAAATTTTACACTAAGCATTCCCGGGTAAGTGTCCCATGGTCCTATTTTCCATACTTCTTATGTCCTTTTCCGTCCCCTTGTCAGCCGGCCTGTCAGGGAGTAGCAGAGAAACGCGTCATGAAGTACGCCGGATGGAAGAAACATAAAAGATATTTCAAATCAGATCAGGAATATTGCCAGAAAGAAATGTAAAATCACAGGTATCAGAATTGAGGCTGGGATTACAATCATTTTCATAAAAAAGAAGCGGCCCTTTCTGCCTTGAGAAAGTGCCGCCTACTTCGTTTTTTCTACTGGTTAATGATAAGGTTCCGTGCGGACTTTTTAAGTTTCTGCAAAGCTTTCCCTTCAATCTGCCGGATTCTTTCCCTGGTCACATCAAAGTAACGGCCCACTTCTTCCAAAGTCCTGGTCTTTCCATCTTTAAGGCCGAAGCGGAGTTCCAGCACCTGTCTTTCCCTTTCCGTCAGGCCCTGAAGAAGTTCTTCAATCTGCTCCCGAAGGAGAATGGAGCCGGCCGCATCATCAGGAGCCACTGCCTCGTGATCTTCAATGAAGTCCCCCAGATGGGAGTCTTCTTTTTCGCCAATAGGCGTTTCCAGGGAAATAGGATCCTGGGCGATTTTTTTGACTTCCCTGATTTTCCCTACAGTAACGCCCATAGCCCTGGCCAGTTCTTCATTGGTGGCTTCCCTGCCCTTTTCCTGGAGGAGCTGGCGGGAAATCCTGTTCAGCTTGTTAATGGTTTCCACCATGTGCACAGGAACGCGTATAGTCCTTGCCTGGTCCGCAATGGCTCTCGTAATGGCCTGGCGAATCCACCAGGTGGCATAGGTGGAGAATTTGTATCCCTTCGTGTAGTCGAATTTATCCACTGCCTTTAAAAGGCCCAGATTTCCTTCCTGAATAAGATCGAGAAACTGGAGTCCCCGGCCCAGATACTTTTTGGCAATGGAAACTACAAGACGAAGGTTCCGGTCTGCCAATTCCTTTTTGGCCGCCCGGGCTGCTGCTTTATCTTCATCGGATGCATCAGGCAGAGAACCTTTTTCCACCTGCTTGGCCAGCACAATTTCCTCTTCGCTGTCAAGAAGCTTCAGCGCACCGATTTCTTTCAGATACATTTTGACAGGATCATCAATGGTGACGCTATTATCAATGTCAGGAACCGGTTCCTTCTCCTCCTTTTCCACTTCTTTTTCCAGTTCCTCTTCCTCTTTCAGGAAGTCTATGTCCTCTTCAGAAACATCTTCATCGAAATTCACTTCATAATGATCATCATGAAGGGCTTCATAGAGGTTGGACAGGTCATCGCCGCTCAAATTTTTTTCTGTCACAAGGTCCATGATATCCTTATTGGAAATGACCCCACTCCCCGCTTTTGCAGTGAGCTCACTGATCCACTGTTCCAATCTTTCATCCCTAGCTGCCATAGTATAATCCCCCCTTGAGAAAGGCTGGGAAAAGGCCGGTTTTCCAAAGCCCTTCATCACCCCTCATCCGATGAAAAAGAACCTCTTCCGGCATTTCCACAGGCGCCCCGATAACATCTGAATGATGCTGTTTTATTTTAATGCCAGTATTTCTTTACTGAGCTGGATGCAGAGCAGCTGTTCTTCCCGGGCCTTCACCGGGTCGCTGCTGATCAGTTCCTGCGCTTTTTTCGTATGTATGCGATATTCCTCCTGCAGATAAATTTTCTTCATAGGCCAGATGTATTCTTCCCTGGGCACAGAGCCCGGCTGTTCTCCTTCCATGCGAAGCTTGGCCAGGCGGCTGATATCCTCTCTGGGAAGCTGGCCTTCCACCGCTTCTTCCGTAAGGGGCATATTTTTTGCCTTCATATCTTTCAAAAGAGCAAAGAGCCTTCCATGGAATTCATCGGCAAACTGGTAGCGGTCAAGCTCTGTATAGCCCTCTGGCAGCATATGGTAAATAAGACAGTAATTAAGGAAGCCCGCTTCCAGAAGGCGCTGCCTTTTCTTTAACGGATTCAAATCCAATTCTTCCTTTTCCACAGGCACCTTCTGGGAAATATACACATTGGATTTATTCTTCCTGGCATATATCAGGGCCTCGCTTCGAATCATGCCTTCATCCATGTGCATGGCCCGGGCCATTTTCTTAATGAAAGCATTCAGCTGGAATGCATCACCGGTAGACAGAAGGACCGAAAACATATCATCCAGAATATGGTGCTGCCCGTCAAGGGTGGTGCTGTCATACTGTTTCAAAAGAGAATGGAAAAGGAAATCCATAGCCGGCTCCGCCTGTTTCACCGCCTCCAGATAGGCGTCGCCGCCATGGAGATTTACAAATTCATCAGGGTCCTTGCCCTCCCCAAGATGCACCACCCGGAGCCTTAATCCTATGGAACCCGCGATTTCCAGAGCCCGCTTCGTAGCATTCTGCCCGGCCGCATCCATATCGTAACTGAAAACCACTTCATCTGCATATTTTTTCAAAAGCCTGGCCTGTTCGATGGTAAAAGCAGTTCCAAGGGAAGCCACCGCATTGGTCACGCCGTGGGCATGAAGGGAAATGGCATCCATGTATCCTTCTACCATAATGGCCTGTTTTTTGGCCTTAATGGTAGGCAAAGCCTGATAAATGGCAAAGAGAAGCCTTCTTTTGTTGAAAATGGGACTTTCCGGCGAGTTCAGATACTTGGGCTTGCTGTCATCCATGACGCGGCCGCCGAAAGCTACGATTTTTCCAGAAAGATTCCATATGGGAAACATGCAGCGGTTGCGGAATACATCGTAATAACGACCATTCTTATGGGCACAGAGTCCTGCTTCCACCAGAAGATCTCCGCCGATCTTCTTCTTGGTGGTGAAATCTCGATAAAGCTTCTGCCAGTCCGGCGGCGCAAACCCAAGCTTGAATTTCTCTATGGTCTCCATGGAAAGATGGCGCTTATCAAAGTAGGCAAGACCGGCCTTCCCCATCTGTGTCCTGGTAAGGCAGCTGTGGAAATAGGAACCGGCCAGCTCCGTCACCGACTGGAGCTCGCGGGCCATGGCGGCCCGCCTTTTTTCCTCCGGCGATTCCTCCCGCTCCGGCATGTCCATATGAGCATAATCGGCCAGGCGGCGCACTGCTTCCATAAAGGTGAGATGATCCATCTTTTCTACGAACGTAATGGCATCGCCGCTCTCATGACAGCCGAAGCAGTAATAAAATCCCTTATCCGGTGAAACGGCAAAGGAAGGAGTCCTTTCCGGTCCATGAAAAGGGCAGGAAGCCATATAATAACGTCCATGCTTTTTCAGCGGCACATAGGAGCCAATAAGGTCTGCCAGATTGATATTCTCTTTTAACTGCTGGATAAACTCATTAAAAGCAGCCATAATCCTCCTCCCTCTGCCCTTTAACCATTTTTCCTATAGAGTAAGAAAGCACCGACAGGAAAGAGAAACATAAAATCACTCACTCATCGGTGCCAAATGCAGGCCCGGAAAAGATGCTGCTACTTCACTGCAGAAGTCAATTCTTTCCAGCGGGCTGCCAGAATATTCATATATACACGGGGAGACAAGCCAAAGCTGGCCAGTGAATAGCCATCACTTACCTCTACCAGAAGAGTCTTCCCCTCTTCTGTTACGCCAAAATCAATGGCATAACCGGCAGGCGCCGACTTATACGCCTTCACAGACTCACGAAGCACCTTCACATCAGGAAATACGTCCCAGCGGCCCTTATAGGGAGTAAGGCCCTGTATGTCCCCATGAAGCACCCATAGACGCCATTCTGAAATAAAATGCACTTTCTCGCTGCACCATACATCAATATCTTCCAAACCGCCGCCCAGCTTGATCAGGTCCTCCGATTTATCAAGCACCGTGCCATGGAACCGCTTGATATCCTCCACAGGCTTCACAAACACATGCCAGTCCTCCGGATGGCTGGTAATCGTAAAGAGAGTGGATTTCCAGATTTTGCGGCCTGTAAAGGGAAGGAGCTCATCGGGATAATCCAGCGGCACAAGCTTCACGCCGAACCGCTCAAGGGCCACCTTCACATCAGAAACTGTACCCACCACCGGATCATCCGGCTCATTATCCGTAAGAGAATACACCGCCTTGTACTTCACCACAGGAATCTCCAGTTCCCTGCAGCCCGTATAGGCATAATAACAGCTGGGATCATAAAACTCCCCGGTATGTTTGATACGGATATAAGCTTTCATGAACATTCTCCCATAAAAAATACACATCGCTACAAGTTTAATGATACCATTTACAGTTCATTTTTGCCAGTGTTTATAAATAAGTGTAAGTGTCAAGTTTTCCTCGGTAATTCATTTGACTGTCGATAATTACTATCTCCGTGGCTTCGGTTTTATCAGTATTTCTGTATAGCTCTGGCCAGTCTCCCCATTGGTGAAGAAGAAGCTCCATAAACGCCTATAC
>NZ_JH591187.1:776581-805411 GCF_000242435.1 Dialister succinatiphilus YIT 11850
TTGATGATAGAAATAACTGCTCCTATTGCATTTTCACTCCAAATTTCTCCAGTTTTTGTTATAATATCCATGAGGAAAGACCTTTCTTTGTTTTATTCTTTGCCACGGAAATTATAACATTTCCACTCAAGGGGAGGCTTTCCTCTTTTATTGTTTCTGGAAAAATTCCCCTACCGAGTAAAATTTTACACTAAGTAAATAAGTGGTTATATGAGGAACATAAAATTCATTGAATATCCGGCGTAAATGATAAATGACAGGTAAAAAATGGATGGTAAAAATATTCCCTTCGCTCCTCTCTAGGACATAAAGAAGGCCATAAAAGATGGTTTCATCTTTTATGGCCCTCATTGGCATGGATGATATTAATATCCGTTAACCTGACTTACCACGCGGAAATTATCTACATCAAAAGCTTTGCAGATAGCGCCGAAGAAAGGTCCGTAAAGCATGGTCCTGTAGATTTCTGATTTCGCAATGAGAAGAAGCCGTCCGCTGTCAAAAGTCACGCGGATAAGTCCGTTATTCACGTACTTTTCAAAATCCTTCTCCGCCATGGCCTTCTGCAGCCTCTCCAGAGCTTCCCTGGTCGGCCCTTCCTGATATTCAGGCCGTTCCATCACAGGAGTGAACCGGACTTCATAAATCGTGCTGTCATAACCCTTAGATTCAGCAGAATATCTTTTCCCTTTTTCCATTTCTTCCATGAATAAACACCTGTCCTTTACAGTTGAAATATTACATCTACATTATAACATCTTTCACTGGCTTCTGCATGGCGGGGGAAGTTTTAGACAGAGCAGAGATGCCACAGCCCTTCCCCATCAAAGGCATCCTCTTTCATGAAGGCTGACGAAAGTGCCATCACCTATGATGACATGGTCCAGTACTTCCATGTCCAGCAGTTTGGCCGCGGCGGCAAAGGCTTTGGTGATATCCAGGTCCTCCTCGGAAGGTTCCGGATAACCGGAAGGGTGATTATGAACCAGAATGAGACCATAAGCCTTGTACCGTATGCCCCACTTCAGGGCTTCCTTGATATCCACCGGCGCAGCGTTCAGATTTCCTTTCGTAATCATGCGATATCCCAAAAGGCGGTTCTTTACATTGACATAAGCTGTGACGAAGTGTTCCTGATTCTCGTGACGCAGTTTTTCCATAAAAAAGGCTGCCACTTTATCCGGCGCGCTGAAACTGACCAGCTTCCGCTTATCGCAGATAAGAGAAAGCCGGCGCCCCAGTTCTACAGCAGCGCAGATGGTGACAGCCTTGTCAGGCCCTATGCCCTTGATATCAGTGAGATCCCGCCAGTTCAGGTCTTCATAGCCGTTGATACCCGTTTCCCGCTCCAGAAGATCTACCACTTCCTTCGCAATTTCCATAACCGAATGGCCCTGCCTGCCGGTACGCAGAAGAATGGCTACCAGATCCGTATTACTGGCAAGGCGGGGAGAAATCTGGAACCGTTCTCTTGGTTTATCTTCGCTTCGCATTTCCCGTATCAACATGATTTTCACCTCATTGCGGAACAATCATTGATATGCTTATGAAATTAAAATTTCTTGTACAGCCATGCAGCTATCAAAATACCGGCGATACTGATTAGGTTCGGTGCAAACCGGAGGCCGAAATGAAACTGGATGATGCCCAGATTCAGGAAGATATCCTTCAAATCGAAAATTTCAAAAGTCTGGGTCAGATAAGGCATAAGGCCCACAAAATTAACTCCTTCCATGACCTGGCCCAAAATACCGCCGATTAAAGCACCGGCTGCCAGAAAAAGAAGAAGCGGGAAAAATCCCTTGGAAAAATGCATGGTAACAGCTCCTATAGATTAAAGGTGATCGGATCTTCCCAGCTTCGGCTGCGAAGATTCCAAAGTTTGACGGTCCCGGGGAAAATTCGGGGCTAGCGGTAAAAATCACAAAGTCAGAGTGACTAAGCCCCTCTGTCTCTAGCAGCCTTTAGGAAAGCGGAAACATTTCCCAGGTGCCTTGAAACTCATGATTTCAGAACTCGCTTCCCAGGGCGATTTTCCCAGCCACTCTTTCAGCCAGGGCCTTTCCGATGGAATCGGCGGTGCGATACTGGTAAATGACCCGCCATACCGTATTCTTCTGGGTAAAAATATACTCATCCACTGTGAGATCCGTACTCTTGCCCCTGCTCGTTTCCGTAAAGGTAAAGGTCAGTTTCTTACCGTCCAGATTTCCAATCTTCACATCTTCCGTATCAAACTTTACATTGGAAAGAGAAGAATTGCTTTTCAGCACATTCCGGGCCTGTGAGATGAGAACCTTTTCATTCATGTCGGCAGTCACTTTTTCTCCGGTCACAAGAATCTGCAGATGGCTGTTATGGCCCTCTGCCTTCACCACAGAAGCTCCCCTATCCCCCAGATCCACCTGCTTTCCGTTGGAAACAAGCTCGAAAGGAGTGGATACGGTAATGGTCTGGTTATCACAGTGAATGCGGTTCCGCCCGAAGACAAACTGGTCATCCAGACTGTTTCCGCAGCCGGCAAAGAGAAGGGACGCCCCCAGGAGACCGGCGGCCAGTATGAGTTTTGATCTTTTTATATTCATAGTCCAACACTTTCCTCATATTTTGAGTTATCGGCTTTATTATACCATATTATGATAGAGGCTTCAGAAGGTTTAAGGGTAGAGGTCAGGGTCTCTGCATTTTCCTTATCTCCTAAAGGAAGCTGGAGTCACAGGGGAAAGTGGATTTGCAGGGAAAAAGGAGGCTCTTTGCATTCTGTGAAGCAGTAACAGCTGTACTGCCCTTCCCGGGCACATCTGCAGTCTGATTGCCTGACAGTCCGTCTTTTCCCCACACCAAAAAAGCCCCGGAAAATCCGGAGCTTTTTTGTTGGATTTCAGCAGTATTTGAGGCTGTCTCTCAGGCGGGAGAGGGTCTTTTCCCGTCCGAAGAGGGCGATCATGTCATAAAGGCCCGGTCCGTGGGTGACACCGGTCAAAGCGATTCTGACCGGTTCAAAGGCTGCCTTGCCTTTGATGCCGGTTTCTTTCATGAGAGAGGAGAAGCATTTCTTAATAGATGCTTCGTCAAAGGTTTCCAGCTTTTCCAGTGCATCGGCGAAGGCGGTAATGATTTTGCCGCTAGTTTCCTGTTTCATAATGGACAGGGTTTCTTCGTCGGTTACTTCCGGCAGGTCTTCAAAGAAGAGTTTGACATTTTCCGGAGCCTGGGCGCCGTAGTAAAGATGATCGCGGACGTACCAGACTACTCTGGTAAGCCAGTCTTTCTGTTCAGAAGACAGCGGCGTCTTTACGTAGCCTGCTTTTTCAATGAAAGGCAGGGTCAGGTCCAGCAGCTGTTCCGGAGAGAGCTTCTTCATATACTGGAAGTTAATCCAGTTCAGTTTTTCGATGTCGAAAACGGCATCGTTGGAGGAAACCCGTTTCATGGAGAACTGTTTAATCAGTTCATCCCTGGTGAAGATTTCCTGTTCACCCTTGGGAGCCCATCCAAGGAGGGCCAGGTAGTTTACCATGGCATCAGGCAGGTAGCCCATATTTCTGTATTCTGTTACGGAAGTAGCACCGTGGCGCTTGCTCATTTTCTTGTGATCGGCGCCAAGGATCAGGGAAATATGGCCGAATTTCGGAATCGGATAGCCCAGTGCTTCATAAATGGCAAGCTGACGGGGTGTGTTGGACAGGTGTTCTTCGGCACGGATGACGTGGGTCACGCCCATGAGGGAATCATCGATCACCACGGCAAAGTTGTACACCGGAATGCCATCAGATTTGACAATAATGAAATCGCCTACACCGGATGCCTGGAATTCCACATGGCCTCTCACCATATCGTCAAAGGCAAAAACGCCGTCTTTTCTGACTTTGAGGCGGATAACCGGTTTTCTGCCTTCTGCTTTGTACTGAGCCACCTGTTCTTCCGTCAGGTGACGGCAGTGGTCGTCATACACCGGTGTCTGTCCGGCAGCCACCTGCTTCTTGCGGCTTTCTTCCAGTTCTTCTTCGGTGCAGTAGCAGTAGTAGGCCTTTCCTTCGTCGAGGAGGCGCTGTACTTCTTTCTTGTAAATGTCAAGGCGTTCAGTCTGGCGATAAGGGCCGTTTTCTCCGCCCACATCAATGCCTTCATCCCAGGTAAGGCCCAGCCATTTCAGGGAGTCTTTAATATTTTCTTCCGATTCCCGGGAGGAACGTTTCAGATCTGTATCTTCAATGCGGACCAGGAAGGTGCCGCCTGCATGGCGGGCCACCAGCCAGTTGAATAAAGCAGAACGGGCGCCGCCGATGTGGAACGGGCCTGTAGGGCTTGGAGCAAAACGAACTTTCAGTTTCTTTTCCATAAATTAACTCCTCCTGCATACGATGGATGATGCCATGGCGGCTATGCCTTCACGGCGGCCGATGGCTCCCATCTTTTCATTGGTTGTTGCTTTGATGCCTATATCACCAGGCAAGATATCCAAAAAACCGGCAATTTTTTCTTTCATGGCCGGTATGTATTTGGCCAGTTTTGGCTTTTCAGCGATGACGGTACTGTCGATATTCCCCACCATGTACCCTTCATCTTCAATGATCCTCTTCACCTCCATAAGAAGGCGGGTGCTGTCAGCTCCTGTAAACCGGTCATCGGTATCGGGAAAATAATGGCCGATATCGGGAAGGCCGCAGGCGCCGAGAAGAGAATCCATAATGGCATGAAGAAGTACGTCCGCATCGGAGTGGCCAAGAAGGCCTCCCTTTTCGGAAATACGGACGCCTCCCAGAATCAGGGGCCTTTCTTCATCAAAGCGGTGCACGTCATAGCCCTGCCCGATGCGGAAAGGGCAGCGGTCTTTCCGGAGAGCCTGTTCCAGGCGATCCATATCATCCGGCGTCGTCACTTTAAAAAACCGCTCCTTCCCCGGAATGAGTTTCACCGGTACGCCAAGCTGTTCCAGCACGGAAGCATCATCGGTGAAGCTGCCGCCCCGGGACAGAAATTCCACCGCCCGATGGAAAAGTCCGGTCAAAGCGCCCTGGGGCGTCTGGGCCCGGAAAAGACTGCTCCGATCCGGCGTTTCCACAATGGTATTTCCCTCTACCTTTTTAATGGTATCAATACAGGGAACGCCTACGGCCACCGCCGGATTTTCCCGGCTGATGGCAGTAAAGGCATCATCTATGGTCTTGCCGTCTACCAGCGGGCGGGCGCCGTCATGGACAAGAACTTTATCTGATTTTTTTGAAATCATGTGAAATCCATTCCTCACGGACCCTGCCCTGTCACTGCCGCCGGGAGCAAACATGACGCGGATGGAATGGGGAATGGAATCAACAATGGATTCAAAAACCGGCTTTTCCTCGGGCTTGGTAACAATGACCAGTTCTGAAAGAAGACGGCTCTGGAATACATTTCTTAAGGTGTAATAAATGAGAGGATGGCCTGCGCAGGAAAGAAGCAGCTTATTCAGGGATGCCTGCATGCGGCTTCCGTTTCCTGCAGCCACCAGTATGAGCGAATTAATCATTGGAGTCCAGCTTTGCAAAAATCATTTTGCCTGCAGAGGTCTGCAGGACTGATGTAATAATAACGGGCACTTCCCTGCCGATGCAGGAACTGCCGTTTTCCACCACGATCATGGTACCGTCTTCCAGGTAAGCTACGCCCTGCCCTTCTTCCTTTCCCTGCTTGACCAGCTGCACAAAGAGCTGTTCGCCGGGAATCACGGCAGGCTTCACTGCAATGGCCAGGTCATTGATGTTCAGTACACTGACCCCCTGCAGCTCCGCCACCTTGTTCAGGTTGTAATCATTGGTTACGATTTTATATCCCTTGGCACGGGCCAGCTTGACCAGCTTGGAATCCACCTCGTTCATTTCCTCGAAATCATCGGTAATGATATGGAAGTCCCTGCTGTTCTTTTTCATGTGGTTCAGTATATCCAGTCCCCGGCGGCCCCGGTTCCTTTTCAGCACATCAGAAGAGTCTGCAATTTTCTGCAGTTCTTCCAGTACAAATACAGGCACATAAATAGGACCTTCCAGAAAGCCGGTGCGATAAATATCCGCCACCCTGCCGTCGATAATCACATTGGTATCCAGAAG
This sequence comes from Dialister succinatiphilus YIT 11850, assembly GCF_000242435.1. Lineage (GTDB taxonomy): Bacteria > Bacillota > Negativicutes > Veillonellales > Dialisteraceae > Dialister > Dialister succinatiphilus. Next base: position 782,668 of record NZ_JH591187.1, read on the forward strand.
CTTTCCGTCTTTTTTATCCTTATTCTTTTTCCGCTCCGGCTCTGAATGGAAATGGAACCAGCTGGCCATTTCCGATTTCTTGCTTACCGCCAGATGCATACCCAAGTAACCGAGGATAATGCTCAGGGCCACCGATACATAAGGTCCGATATAGGGCACGCTGATAAAAGCCAGTCCCACCAGGTTGGCAATGATAAGGCCCAGGAAAAGGCCCAGGGTGCCAGCCACCAGGTCCTGTACCGACATGGAGGACAGGGATTTTTCTACCCTGGAAGTAAAGGCAAAAAGGCTCCTGTTCAGATAGGGAGAAATAAAGCAGCCCACAATGGCTCCCAGTATCCCTCCTACCAGCATCGCTCCCAGAGACATGAACGTTACGCCCAGAATGGTTTCCGTTAACACTGAATTTGGAAGAAGCGCCGCCAGAACGGTTTCTCCCTGCCTGGAAAGAACGATGCCAAGAACAGTAAAGAGCAATATGAATATTCCTCTTAAAATTTTTTCCGGCATCTTATAAATCCCTCTTTATATACTCTCTTGAATCCCACTTTTACCCGGAATTGGCCTCCGGTATAAGACAATCTGCCGCTTATGGGCTCATAACAAACTTTTCGTAGTAATTATTATACCAAATTGTATACATAATTTATACAGAAATCATGAAAAATTTCTGAAAAAGGAAAGTTTCCCCTATCAGGCAGCAGGAAGGAGCTTCATTTGAAAAAAGATGGAGAGAGTGCAAAGGATGGTTCTAAAGACTTACCATCATCCCTTTCTGGACATGTCACTTCTACAGGCCCCTATCTCCTTACTTTTCCTTATTTCTGCCGGCAATTTCTTTGACTTCCTCTTCATCCCATCCATATAATTTGCCGCTGATAAAGTTTCTGTCCACCATGGTTTCCACGGTATATTCAGGGTTGATGGCCTTCAGATGGCTGCAGATTTCATCATAAATCTCTTTGTCTTTCAGTTTGCAGGGGCCTGTCAATGCCAGTTCGAAGGATAGGTGGATTTCTCCCTTCTTTTCTTCCACAAAGAAGTCATGATAGGAAAGAGGAAGCCTTGTTCTGTAAATGGCCGATTCCAGGTCTCTCCTGTACTCTGCTTCCCTTGGATTGGATACAGCTTTGGGGTCTGCGTGAATGGTAGCCTGCACATTCAGTTTATCCCGCAGGGTAGTCATTACGTTTTCTGCCAGTTCATGACTTTCTACCAGGTTCAGACTGCTGTCAAGTTCCACATGGGCCGTGGCGAAGTGGTTTTCCGGGCCGTAATCATGAACGATCAGGTCATGGACACCATACACGCCGGGGCAGGAAAGAATGCATTCCTTAATTTTCCTGTAAACTTCCTTGTCTGGAGTAGCGCCAAGGATGGAGTTCACCGCATTTTTCATGATACTGTATCCCGTCCACAGAATGAAAAGGGACATGAGACAGCCCATAATACCATCGATCTGGATGCCGAAGAAATATTCCGCCAGTGTGGCCACCAATACGCCGCTGGTGGAAAGAGTGTCGGATAGAGAGTCGGCGCTGTAGGCTTCGAAGGCTTTAGAGCCTATCTTCTCCCCTGCCCTTTTGTACCACCAGGCCAGAAACAGTTTGGCCAGAAGGCCAATGACAAGAATAATGGCAACAAAAACTGTAAATTCCGTATTTCTGGGATGAATAATCTTCTGTACCGATTCCACCAGAAGGGTGATTCCTACATAGAGGATCACCGCTGCCATGACAGTGGAGTTGATATACTCCAGCCTGCCATGTCCAAAAGGATGTTCTTTATCCGACGGCTTGGCAGCATAGTAAAAGGTCATCATGAGAAGCACCACCGAACCCATGTCGGTAATATTATTGAATCCATCACCCATGACGGAAAGGAAACCGCTCTGCCAGCCTGCCAGTATTTTGAAAACACCCAGCATAAGGTTCACCAGAAGGCCCACCAGTCCTGCCATAAAAGCTCTTTTAGTTCTGTCCCCGTTAGGACCGGAAAATAGAAATGTCATAGAAAAATTCACCTCTTGAAAGTTTGTGTATGTTCAGAAAATCAGTATTTTCTGGATTTGCATGCTTTCTAAATCAAAAAAGGAGTGCCTAAAATATCCCATATATACCAAAAGACTCTCCTTTCGGAGAGCCTTCCTTCTATGGACCGCAGTGATTTGACTATTAATACTTATCAAAATCTATGTCATTCAGAATGTCTTTCAGCTTCAGAATTTCTTCCTTTGTCAGAGTAATTCCTTTGGTCATAGCTGAATGGTCCGGGTTCCAGGAACGAAGATCAAACTTCTCGTCCCGGTTGTTCCAGCTCGTGTAGGTCAGCTCTTTTTTCCAGCCATTGGCAGCCACGGACAAATCACCTAATACATCCTGAATGGTATACGTAATCTTTGCAGCCATTTATCAATCACCTCATTAGTCATAAACTAGGACTATCCTATCATACGGACAGTGGAAAGTAAAGGGATGAAAAGGATCCTTCACCAGGGATATCAGGACTGCTTCGGTTCTCTGATAAAAAAGAACGCGGCGGATTGCGGATGTTTTTGACCGCAGCATCCGCGAACTACAATTAAAAAGGAGCCGGCCAATTCCGAGCTCCTTTTCTTACCTCTATGTATTTTCCATTACTTCTTCCTGTTTCCGTTCCACCCAGTTCTGGAAGTCTGCCTTATCGCCCAGAGAAACGTAGGAAAGCTGTACCGGAAGGGCCACCAGGCCGCCGGTAATCCGGGCACCGATATAAAGCTGGCTCCAGTTATGGGAAACGCCGGCCACTTCGTTATATTCTACAGGCATATAGAAAGCACGGAAAGAAATATGATAATCGGAGTTTATGAAAGACCATGGCACAGCTACCAGCAGTTTTTTCTCACAGATGAGGGCCACCGGATTGTGAACGCGATTGATACGCCAAAGGGATAACGCAACCACCAGGGCAGCAATGAAATAGAATATCAGCCCATGATTGGTGTTGTGAGAGATAGCAAAAATCACAGCGGCTGCACTGACAAGCACATAAACGAGGGATAAAAAAATGATATACAGCTTTGAACGGTAACATTCCCATAATATTTTCCCATATAAATTTTCTTTATAGGTATCCAACGCAATCAACTCTTTCCCTTATATTTAAACGGCTTCCATGGCCTTCTGCTCCGGGCCGGACCAAACAGGGCATCATAGATGACCCATTGCCTGGGATCCGGAATGGAACCAGGAAAAGCGGCTTTTTCAGTAGCACCGGCATGTTCTTTCATTCCGGTATTCCCCTGCTTTAAACTCTGTTTAAAGGAAGAAGTGAAGACGGAAGAATTTCTTCCTTTCAATTCCTGCTTTCCAACAGAGAAAGTTTTCCTCTTTTCCCTGGTGAGGTTTTCGCTTCCTGTCGTTAAATCATTATTTCCTGTCTTTATTTTAACAGATTTATTTTTAATTTTAAAGAATTTCTTTTCAGACTGATCCTCATCGTCTGTTTTCTCTTTCTTTTCAGGGACTGCTCCGGTGGTCTTCCCCCAGGAACGGAGCATCTTTTCCCTTACCTTTTCATAATCATAGCCTTTGAGATCTGGATGTTCCATAGGTCCTCCTTATGACAGCCTTCTTCTCATGAAAGAAAGGATTCCATTCCTTGACTGCCGTCATGACTGAATTTTCAAGCAGCAGAAACAGGGGCCTGCTCAAGGAATTCCATGACGCTCCAGTGCCAGGAAATTTCTTCCGAAAGCAGGCTTTGTGAATTAATCACTTTCCTTTGACTTCATGTCCGGCAATGCTGCCCCGCATATCCGTATCAGCTTCTATATTTTTCAGATTATAATAATCCATAACTCCCAGGCGGCCGCTCCGCAGCGCTTCAGCCATGGCTTTAGGCACTTCTGCTTCCGATTCCACTACCTTAGCCTGCATTTCCTGGGTATAGGCTTTCATTTCCTGTTCCTTAGCCACAGCCATGGCCCTTCTTTCTTCCGCTCTTGCCTGGGCGATCTGCTTATCAGCTTCTGCCTGATCTGTCTGCAGCTGGGCGCCAATATTTCTGCCTACATCCACATCAGCAATATCAATGGAAAGAATTTCAAAAGCAGTGCCTGAATCCAGCCCTTTCTCCAGTACTGTCTGGGAAATGTGGTCCGGATTTTCCAGCACATCTGTATGCTTTTCCGCAGAACCAACGGTGGTGACAATTCCTTCCCCTACCCGGGCAATAATGGTTGCTTCCCCGGCGCCACCTACAAGCCGGTCAATATTGGCCCGCACTGTAACCCGGGCGCGCACCTTCAGCTCAATGCCATTTTTAGCTACCGCGGAAATGGTAGGCGTTTCAATGACCTTGGGATTTACGCTCATCTGCACAGCTTCAAGCACATTTCTTCCTGCCAGATCAATGGCAGCGGCCTGCTCGAAGGACAAATCAATCTGGGCGCGGTGGGCCGCAATCAGGGCATCCACCACATTATCCACGTTGCCGCCGGCCAGGTAATGGGCTTCCAGCTGATTCACATTCAAATCCAGCCCTGCCTTGGTTCCTTTGATGAGAGGCAGAACGATCATCCGCGGTTCCACCCGGCGGATACGCATGCCCACCAGATTGAAGAGGGAAATATTGACTCCTGCGGCCAGGGCGGAAATCCACAGCCCCAGAGGTACGAAGTGGAGAAATACAGAAAGAGCAGCCGCAGCTATAACGAGAATCAAAAAAGGAAATATCATGAGTTCCATATATGCCTCCTGATTTATATAATGAAATTAAATTTCATGGACCGATTATACTTCTTTCACCACCACATAGCCGGATTCTGCCTTAACGACCATGACAGCCCTTCCGGCGGGAATAAAAGTGCCTTCCGACAGGGCATCCACCATCTGTCCTTCCACATTCACTTTCCCGGAAGGCCGGAGTACAGAAAAGGCTGTGCCTTTTTTCCCCACCAGCCCCTTCAGGCTGCCGGAGGAAGAGACGAATCCCCTGCTTCCTCTCAGTTCCGTATGAAGAGTCAATTTCTTCCATAAACGGCTGCCTTCCAGATGGCCCAGAATGAAATAGAGAACCACTGCCGATGCCAGAATGGAAAAAGACAGGATATAAAGGGCTGTGATGTCACCGCCAAAGGTGAGGAACAGGCCCCCTAAGACCAGTACCAGTCCGCATAGTATGCCGGCGCCGGACATGAGAAGAAAAATATCCAGAAAAATGAGTACCAGACCGCCAAAGTAAAGAATAAATTCCCAGAAGAAACTTTTCTCCTCATACCAGTTGGCTCCGATAAGAATACATCCGGCAATGGCAGCCGCCAGAGCGCCGCCGGAAAAGCCGGCCGTTTTAATTTCAGCAGCAATGGAAATCAGAATCACCGCAGCCAGCACCGTTTCAATGATGGGGTTTTTAATCAGCCCCGCAGCATCAGCACCGTCAAAGGCAGAAACCGGCATTACGAAAGAAAGAAAAAAGGGCAGGAGAAAAAGCAAAGTTTTAAAATGCTGTTTCATGATCCCACCTCCTTACCATATGCGTAGAAGAGAAAGTCAAGTCCTTTCCCTGTTTAAATTATACTATATACAGCTGCCATCGTGCCATAACCATTTTTATCGAAGCACTGTAACCATTCCTCCTGTAAAGTGATATAATAGAATTAAGTAATAAAGTTTAAATCAGGAGGCGCCTTATGTTTAAAAAAGAAGCACTTAACATGGCTCTGCAATTATGGAAAAAGGGCGGCTTTACCGTTCGTTTCTGGGATGGTACGGAAAAAAACTATGGTTCAACCCCTCCAAAGTTTAAAGTTATTTTCAAACAGGAACCCACATTTTCTCCATCGGACCTGAAAGAGGACCTGGATGTACTCATCGGATCCGCCTATGTGGACGGCATTGTGGATTTTGAAGGGAACCTGGATGATATCGTTGCCACCGCCTTTCAGAAGGACCCGGTGAAGCTCCCCTACCATCTGGGAGCCCTTCGCCAGAAAATGATAGAGGAAGAGGAAAAGCGAGAAAAATCAAACATCCACGCCCACTATGATTTGGGAAATGATCTTTTCGATTCCTTCCTGGATGCCACTAAAACCTATTCCTGCGCTTATTTCAAACATGAAGACGACAGCCTGTATGAAGCCCAGATGAATAAAATTGACCTGTCCCTCAGAAAGCTGTTTCTGAAGCCGGGAGAAACCCTTCTGGATATCGGCTGCGGCTGGGGAGAACTCATTATCTATGCTGCCAAGAAATACGGCGTTCATGCCTACGGCATTACCCTGTCGGAAGATCAGTACAAAACAGCTAAAGAACGGATTCATAAAGAAGGACTGGATGGCAAAGCAGAAGTCATTCTGGAAAACTACCTGGATCTGGACAGTGATGCATACCAGTTTGATAAAATCGTATCCATCGGCATGTTCGAACACGTAGGCAAGAAGTACCTGCCCCTCTATTTTAATAAAGTGTCCAACCTCTTAAAGCCCGGCGGACTCTTCATGCTTCACTCCATTCTCAACATGGACCCCCAGGAAAAACAGACGAATAACTGGATGACCAAGTACATCTTCCCCGGCGGCTATGTTCCAGGCATTCGTGAAACCGTATCCACCTTCCCTCTCTTCGGTCTTCGGCTGATTGCCTTCGAAAGCCTCCGCCGCCATTATGCCAAGACACTCCATTGCTGGGCTGAAGCATTCAATGCCCACAAGGACAGCCTGCCGCCTGTGTATGACGAAAAATTCAAACGGCTCTGGGATATTTACCTGAGAGGCTGTGAATCAGGCTTCCGCACCGGCGTGCTGGATGTAGGACAGTTCATCCTGAGCAAAGGTGTGAATAACGATTTGCCTATGACACTGGAATCTATTTACAATGATAAATAGTTGATAGATACAAAAAAGACCGCCAAGCGGTCTTTTTTGTATAACATGTGACGCGGATGCAGGCCGCATAGTCGGTTCCTTCATTCAAAGGCGCCTGCTGCCGCCTTATGCTCAACTAGTATTAAAAAAATCCCCGCCCGAAGGCAGGGATTTTTCATTTCCGTATTTTATTTATTTTCTTTTGCAACAGGTTTGGAGCTGGGGAAACCATTTCTCTTGCCGATCACGGTGATACCGCCCATGTAGGGAACAAGAGCTTCCGGAACCTTGATGGTTCCATCTGCCTGCTGGTAGTTTTCCATAATGGCAGCTACCGTTCTGCCTACAGCCAGTCCGGAGCCGTTTAAGGTGTGTACGAATTCCGGTTTAGCGCCCGGTGTGCGGCGGAAACGGATGTTGGCACGGCGTGCCTGGAAGTCGAGGCAGTTGGAGCAGGAAGAAATTTCACGGTACTTGTTCTGTGCAGGCATCCATACTTCAAGATCATAGGTCTTGGCAGAGGAGAAACCGATATCGCCGGTGCACAGGCATACAATATGATAAGGAAGTTTCAGACGCTGCAGCACCTTTTCTGCTTCTGCCGTAAGGGATTCCAGTTCATCCCAGCTGTCTTCCGGTTTGCAGTACTTCACCATTTCCACTTTATGGAACTGATGCTGACGGATGAGGCCACGGGTATCTTTGCCGGCAGAACCAGCTTCTTTACGGAAGCAGGGAGTGAGGGCGGTGAGGTGAACCGGAAGCATATCACCATCCAGGATTTCACCGGAGAAATAGTTGGTCAGCGGTACTTCAGCAGTTGGAGTCATATACATGTTTTCCCCTTCCACCTTGTACATATCTTCGGCAAACTTCGGCAGCTGGCCGGTGCCCTGCATAGATTTGCCGTTGATGATATAAGGCGGAATCACTTCGGTATAGTCATTTTCCTTCGTGTGGAGATCCAGCATGAAATTGTATACCGCTCTTTCCAGACGGGCAGCGCCGGAAAGGTAGAAATAGAAGCGGGCGCCGGATACCTTGCCGGCTCTTTCAGCATCCAGAATCCCAAGTTCATCACCCAGTTCGTAGTGAGCTTTGATGGGGAAATCGAATTTCGGAATTTCGCCCCAGCGGCGGACTTCCGGATTTTCGCTGTCATCCTTGCCTACCGGAACAGTTTTGTCAGCCATGTTTGGAATATGAAGGAGCAGCTCATTCAGTGTACCTTCCACTTCTCCCAGTTCCTTGTCAATAGCACTGATCTTCCTGCCTACTTCTCTCATGGAAGCAATAGCATCAGAAGCATCTTCCCCATTCTTCTTTGCCTGGGCAATTTTCTTGGATTCTGCATTCTTCTCACTCTTCAGCGCTTCCGTTTCCTGCAGAAGTTCCCTTCTCTTTCCGTCCAGTTCCAAAACCTTATCCAGGTCAAAGGGATTATGACGGTTCACCAGATTCTGCTTAACCTCGTCAGCATGTTCACGAATAAATTTGATGTCTAACATAACTATCTCTCCCTGTATCAAATTTGCCGGTTTCCGGCATATAAGCAAGAAAACAAAAAAACTTCACCCCTCCATGGGACGAAGTTATCGCGGTGCCACCCAATTTGCAAAAGCCAGCTCATAGTTCGTATCGGTCACCAGCCGTCCGGTTCCTCACCGGCCGCTCCTGAGTGGAAACTCCCCCTTCTGCCAAGACTTTCACCAGCCGTCTTTTCTCTAAAGGCATAAGGAAAAGGTATTCTCTTTCCCTGCGTTGATTTTATTATAGCGCCGGTACCAGGGTTTGTAAAGGTATCTATTGGACCTGACCAGTGCTGCCTCGATTTCTTCCCGCCTCCCACCGTCATCCTCGTATAGTATGTGTAGGGCATGAAGTCAAATACTTCCATTGCCCATCTTGATGGGTAGGGAATCCTGGTGCTACGATGAAAGTAACATGGAATAGCTCAGAAGACGACCAAGTCATCCTGCGGTTCTACCGCCAGCTCAGTATTCTCGCCTGGCTCTTTCTCCCATTCTGCCTACTTCAGAATTTGCGGCCCCGGGCGGAGCTTCTTCCAGTAAACGGTTTACCTCCACGGGTGATTGCCTATTAACGAGATTTTAGAGGGAGTTTGAGATCAGGATTCCTTCTCCTATTTCATGAATGTTGCCAGGAAGGAGGTGCGATTATGAAACAATATGAATTACTCCATTCTTTGTTTGTTGGTATAGACGTTTCGATGAAAGAGAACGTTGTGCATGCGATGCCTTTTTCCCCTGAGGACCATCCTGGGCATGCGCATCTGCGTTTTTCCGCTCCTAACACTCCTGCTGGATCTGTAGGAATTGTCGAAAAAGTCAGTGACTTCTTGAAATTCTATCCTGATGTCATACAGGTTGTCATTGCGTTAGAGGCTACTTCGGTTTATTCTTTTCACCTGGCAACATTTCTGTCCGTTACACATTTTAACGGACACATCCCAGCCATCGTCTATTCCGTTAATCCCAAAGAGATTTATGCTTACAAGAAAACTTTTACGGATGTAGGGAAAGACGACTATGTCGATGCCATGGTTATTGCCGATTATGCGCGTTCCAACAAAATCCGGTCACGCCCTTGGAAAGGGCCAGAACTGCTTGGCTTGCGGGTACTTACACGTTTGAGATTCCGCATCGCCAAACTCATGGGAATAGTGAAGAACTCGACCGGAAACAGCATCTACCTTGAATGCAGCGGACTTATGACAGGAGAGAATCCCTTTTGTAATGTATGGACCACCACCTGCCAGGAGCTGCTGACGACCTTTCGGGGCCCTGATGAAATCCTCAGTCTGTCCGATGAGGAACTGCTCAATTTCATCACAGAAAAAGGACACGGAAGATTTTCCCATCCTTTAGATGTCGTCGAAAAAGTGAAGAAGGCAGCCCGCAATTCCTATCGGTTGGACAAAAGGGTTTATGAGCCACTGACTTCGGGATTATCCGTGTCCTTTTTCATTATACACTCTCTTGAGGATGCAATAAAGAAATTGGACAAGTCCATTGAGACAATGGCCAAAAGTTTTTCAAGCGACTCATATCAGATCCTGCTGTCAATCGACGGCGTCGGACCAGTCATAGCCGGAGGGCTCCTAGCGGAAATTGGCGATATCAAGCGGTTCAAAACCGATGATGCCCTAGCTAAATACATAGGATTAACCTGGAGAGGAAAGCAATCCGGTCAATCAGAAAGCCCGGTTAAGCATCTGTCAAAAGCCGGTGATGTGTATCTCCGCTATTATGTGCTCTTAGCTACAGGACAGATCATAAACTACAGCGCTAAATATCGCGAGGCATATGAACGTATTCGCAGTCGTAAGACCCTATTTCCATACAGGGCCGCACTCAATCTCGTTGCTCGAAAGATCGTCCGGCTGATCTTTACATTACTGGATAAACATCAGCTGTATTCCGATAACAAAGTAATGGTAACGTTGGAATAGAAAGATCGAACGCCGGAATATATTCAAAAAAATCGATTTACCCGGTGGTGTGTTAAGGTTACACTTTTTTAAGAAAAAACGATAAATTTCTTCAAAAAAAAGACTTGACATATGACCAGAATACTGAGTGAAACGAAGAATCGTCGGTCGACCAATTAAAAGGAAGGCCCTTTTATGGGCAGGCTAAGGGCCAATTTTGGCCGACTCGCGCATTCTATGCAGAATACGCGCAGTATACGCCGGTAGTGAATCATCTCTCGATAAATACCAGTCGGTGGGAAGTGTGCTTCAGGTACCAGGCCCCTGCATGAATTCCTATGGCTCCATATTTGCCACGTACCGAGATTCTTCACTGCGTTCAGAATGACAGAGTCAAGGGGCCATCCAACGCCTGCCTGAGGAAAGGGTCCCTGTCCGACGTCCAAAGGCCGTCTACCGGTTTTTCCATGGTTTTTTCGCTCAAATCCCCAGGTCATAAAGATAAAAAAGCCTTCTACCACCACCTTTCTTTGAACCCATCCACTGATAGCGGGCAGAATCCCATTGCCTTACTTCTAAACCCTCACGCCGATGGCATGTCAGAAAAGCCCGCCGTATAAAAAACCCCGAAGATTTCTCTCCGGGTTTTTCTTATTCATGAATTTTATCATACCAGGCATCTGCCAGGCGGGCGTATTCTTCCATGGAGAAAGTTTCGCCCCTCCTTTTGCCATCAATATCTGCTTTTTCCAGGATTTCAGGTATCCAGTCGGCAGGAATGCCGCCAGATTTCATGGCGTTGGTAAATACTTTACGCCGCTGTCCGAATCCCATTTTGACAAGGGAGAAAAAGAGTTTTCTATCCTTTACTTCGACTGCCGGTGTTTTCCGTCTGCGGATTTTGAGAACCGTGGAGGTGACCTGGGGCCTTGGTATGAAGGCAGAAGGAGGAATATCAAGCACCCTTTCCGCCGTGCAGTCGAAATTGACAGCGATGGTCAGGGCACCATAATCTTTGGAGCCCGGTTTGGCCAGGATACGGTCTGCCACTTCTTTCTGCATCATGAATACAAAAAGAGAAATGGGCAGGTCCGACTGGATGAGGGAAAGGAGAATGGGGGTGGTGATATAGTAGGGCAGATTGGCGGCGCAGCGCCAGTCCTTATCCCCCAGGATGGTCTTCAAATCGGCTTTCAGCACATCCTCATAAATGATATGGATATTTTTGTAATGTTCCAGGGTATGAGACAGAACTCTTTCCAGACTTTTATCCAGTTCGAAAGCAGTCACATCAGCCCCTGTTTCGGCCAGGGCCTGGGTAAGAGTGCCTATGCCGGCACCGATTTCCATGACAGGCACATGTTCTCCCAGTTCCGCTGCTTCTGCAATGGCAGCTACCACGTCAGGGCGGATAAGGAAATTCTGTCCCAGCTTATGTTTGGCATGGATGCCGAAACGGCGGATCACATACTGCACTACCTGGCGGTCTGCAAGATTGGCTTCCAGCATCAGGCGTCCTCCCGGCACATTTGCAGTGCCCTGTCCCATTCTTCACGGGTAATTCCATAATGGTTCAGCCGTTTCACAAACTGTTTGCCATTTCCATAGCCAATGCCGAGAATCGCGCCTACCCTGGCCCTTTTGGCAGAAGAGTCCGGATTCCCTGAAAGTCCGGCAGCAAATAAATCAGCCGCTGAAAAGAGTCCCGAATCGTCCTGGTAAAGAACGCGAAGCGTCTGGAGTGCTTTCCGGATGGATTCCGGTGAAGCGTCTTCTATGCCCACATCATCTTCCGTAGAAGCTTCTGATTTAGGCACGAAGGCATGAAGGGCTTTAGGAAACAGTTTGGAAAGGCGCTGCCGGATCCGTTCACCCGGCCCGTCGGGGTCCGTAAGGATGATAATCCCCCTTTTTTCATAGGCATAACGGATTTTTTCAATGGTTGCCTTTTTCAGTGCAAAGCCTTCGGTAGCAATCATATCTGCCTCTACCGCCATGCCTACCCGGGCAATATCCGACTTTCCTTCCACTACAATGACTTGTTTAATCATAGATTCAGTCCCGGGCTGCGTAGCCGATGCCACGGACCGTATGAATATATTTCTTGCCTACCTTTTCATCGATTTTGCTTCTGAGGTAGCGGATATATACATCTACAATGTTCGTCTTGCCTGCGTAGCCGTATCCCCAAACTTTTTCAAGAATTTCTTCTCTCTTAATGACACGGTTCTTGTTCTTGGCCAGGAAAAGGAGCAGGTCAAATTCTTTTTTCGTCAGGTCGATGGCTTCATCCCCGGCCCTCACTTCGTGACGATCGGGATAAATGGAAAGATCGCCGATGGTGAATGCAGGATCCACGATAATCTTAGGTTCTTCGTGACGGCGCAGAGCCGCATGAATCCGGGCCACCAGTTCCCTGGTAGCATAGGGCTTTGTCAGATAGTCATCAGCCCCGGCGTTCAGGGCTTTTACCTTGGCATCCACGCTGTTGTCAGAAGAAAGATAAATAACGGGGATAGGGCTGATTTCCCGAATCTTTCCAAGAATCTCATGGCCATTCTTCATAGGTTCGTCGGGATCAAGAATAACAACGTCTGCCTGTCTCTGTCCTGCCAGGTCTACGGCAGAATCGCCGGTATTGTCAATCATGCTGGTGAATCCCGCTTCTTCCAGCTTCAGCTGCATGAAACGGCTCACACTGGGGTCATGCTCAATAATTAATACACAGTTTCTCATGATGGTTCCTCCCAAAAATGAAAAGAAAAACAAACAAAAAAGCTGCTTTTTACTCTTTATTATTGTTGTTATGATGGAAATTTGATGTTATTATTATTTTTCCTTGAAGCAGCTGACATAAGTTCTTTCTTGGAACTTAAAATTTCTATAATCATCATACCATGAAATTTGGTGATTTCAAGTGCTTTCTATAAGAAATAAAAGATTTATATGAGTTTAATTTTAATCATTATTGTTTAATTATGAACTATGTTCTTGCTTTCATTCGGATTAAATCCTTATTTTATCGATAGTTTCGCATAAATTGACATCTTACATTCATCAGGTTCTATATTAAAAAATCGATTAAAAAATCAGCCTTACCTATACCCCCTATGGGTATAAAAGATTTTAATTGTGAGCGTTCTATTAGATTAATATATAATGTTTCGGGACATTCGCTAATAATTGTTTCATTAGTTACAAATCGAAACACTCTATACATAAAACGATAAACCTGAAGATGTATCCGGCCCTATAAAGGGCTCTTCCTTCTGCTGTTGCAGACTATTGTATAATTGTATAAAAAGAAAAAGACCTCAATCTGACAGGTCTTTTGGAAAAGGAGATTTTCTATGCATCAGTATGTTACATTCATCGGCGGATTTCCCATCCGCTTCTATGGTATCTTTTTTTCATTAGGCATCATATTTGGCTGTATCATGGCCTACTATTTTCTGAAAAAGGACGGCCGGGGCTGGCATGAATGCATGTTTGACCTGGGCCTCACCATCGCCTTCGTAGGTATTATCGGCGGCAGGCTGTGGGATGTGTTCTTTTTTGACTGGGATTACTACCACAACCATCTGCTGGAAATCCCCTATGTATGGCAGGGAGGCATGGCCATTCAGGGAGGCGTCATTTTCGCCTGTGTGGCCGGCTATATTTTTCTCAAAAAGCGGCACATTCCGGTGCTCCCATTCGCTGACATTATTGCACCGGCCATCATTTTCGGTCAGGCCATCGGCCGTATTGCCAATTTCATGAACGGCGATGCTTTTGGTCATCCCACAGGGGCTGACTTCGGCATCCTCTACCCCTCCACCACTCTGGCCTACCACACCTACGGCGCCCAGCCCCTGTGGCCAGCGGAAGTCTGGGAATGCCAGGGAGACCTTATCATTCTGGGTCTGCTCCTCTGGTACTCCTGTTTCAAACATGCCAGAGGTACCACCTTCTGCCTCTACATCATGCTTTATTCCCTTCTCCGCTTCTTCCTGGAAAACTTCAGGGGAGACTACGGAACTCTGGCCCTGGGACTTAAGAGCGCCCAGCTCACTGCCCTGGCCGGATTTGTAGCAGCCACAGCGGTGTTCATATTCTTTTCTATCAAATACAGGAAAGACAGAACGGAAGAGGTAAAGGAGAACCAATGATGAGCCGGGGCAGTTCCTCCCTTTTTATGAAGGAACGCCGCAGGTCTTTAGTCAGACTCATGATGCATCGCTGCATACAGATTCTTATATAGAGCAGACTTTATAAATGAATCCGTGTTTTCCTTAAAAAAACTGCCGCTGACAGGTGCTATGGGCCTGTCAGAGGCAGCTTTTTAAAAATACCGGTCCAGTCTGTTGATTTCAAAATCTTCTTCTATTTTCACGAAGTCCCTTTCGTGCATGGGGTTTTCAGCAAATCCAAAGAGGTGGGAGCGGCACCGGCAGTCGGTACAGCCGAAGTTTTCTATGGTCCAGCCGGCGATTTCGGAGAGAGCGTGGGCCAGTTTATGTTCCAGGTCTTCTTTAGTACGGATCGGGATGGCACCTATGAAGCGGCAGGCGCTTCTCAGGTAGTCCATGTGCCAGTGCCGTCTTTTCCGAAGAGCTCTGTGGTGAGCTATGCGCTGGTCCAGATTTTTTCTGGCCGATCCTACGTAGACGTAGAAGCCTTTTGGAAAATGGATATCTCCCAGACTTCCTACGGAAATCGTTTTGTCATCCTCCAGCTGGAGGATGATCATGTAATCACCGGCATTTCCCATTTCTTTATCCAGCGCTTCCTTGGACGTGGGGATGAGGCGTACTGTTTCAGGCATGAGGAAGTCCTTTGTCCAGGAGATGACGCAGGCTTTCCAGTCCAGGAGATCCAGGCCCTGCCTGAATTCTTCGGAGAAGGAGAGGTCGGTGTGATAGTTTGGCAGAAACCAGCGGGCGTTTCCATCATGGACCAGCACCAGAAGGCCGGCATGTTCCCCTGCCCTTGCCATATCTACCAGGTGGGTCAGGTGTTTCATGCCCCTTTCCGTGGGAGCATCGGGAAACATGGCGCCATTCCTGCCGCTGAGGCTGCAGGATTTCACTTCCACCGGAAAGGTTTCTCCCGTTTCTTCATCGCCTAAAAGAAGATCGAAGCGGCTGTCTCCCATGGTCACCTCTCTTCCTGCCAGGAAACAGTTTTCCCAGCCCGGAATCTTATGGTGCTGAATCAGAAAGGCCGCTGCATCGTTGGCTCTGGTGGTGTCCAGATAAATGATGCGGCCTTCTTTTTCGCAGCCCACTACCCGATAGGCAGTGCGCAGGCCTTTTCTGTTAGGCGTCATGTAGAGTGTCACGCCGGGAAAGAGAAGTTCCCGCATACGGCCGGGATTGGGCATATGGCAGAGCACTTTTTCTCCTGCCACTTCTGCATGGCATACAAAGCGGTTGGGCCGGTCCAGAAATTTTCCTTCCACCAGTTTTTTATATATTCTTTCCATGATTTGCAAAAAAGACCGGCACCAGCCGGTCTTTTTCCTTTCTCTTTTTATACATTAAAGCGGAAATAAGCGATATCTCCGTCCTGAATGATGTAATCCTTGCCTTCTACCCGAAGAAGTCCTTTTTCACGGACTGCATTGTAGGAGCCGCAGGCCATAAGGTCATCGTAGGAAACGATTTCTGCGCGGATGAAGCCCCTTTCAATGTCAGAGTGAATCTTTCCGGCAGCCTTCGGCGCCTTGGTGCCTGCCCTTACGGTCCAGGAACGGCATTCATCAGGGCCTACGGTAAAGAAGTTAATCAGTCCAAGCATGGAATAGGCTGTGCGGATGAGGCGGTTCAGGCCCGGCTCTTCTTCTCCCAGATCTTCCAGGAAGGCTTTGGCCTCCTCACCGTCCAGTTCAGACACTTCTTCTTCGATTTCTGCGGAAATAGGAACCCATTTGGCCCCTTCTTTTTCTGCTTCTGCGCTGGCTGCCTGGACGAATTTGTTGGCCAGGGGATCGGCAATATCATCTTCTGCCATGTTGAGTACGTAAAGTACCGGCTTTAAGGTGATGAGGTTCAGTTCTTTCAGCACTTCCAGATCATCTTCTGAAAGGGTGAGAGCTCTGGCGGGAGTACCGTTCTGCAGTGCATCGTACACCTTTTCCAAAACCGGCAGGTCTGCCTTGGCCTGCTTAATGCCTGCCTGGGCCAGTTTAG
Source organism: Dialister succinatiphilus YIT 11850 (assembly GCF_000242435.1). GTDB lineage: Bacteria > Bacillota > Negativicutes > Veillonellales > Dialisteraceae > Dialister > Dialister succinatiphilus. The sequence goes on from NZ_JH591187.1 coordinate 799,136, forward strand.
CGGTTTTCGTCTTCTTCTTGTCCACACTTTCCAGATCTGCCAGGCAAAGTTCTGTATTGATAATATCCATATCCCTTACGGGGTCAATGGAACCTTCCACGTGGGTAATATTTCCATCTTCAAAGCAGCGGACCACATGGGCAATGGCATCGGTTTCACGGATATGGCTGAGAAACTGGTTGCCCAAGCCCTCCCCTTTGGACGCACCGGCCACCAGGCCTGCAATGTCTACGAACCTTGTGAAGGCGGGTGTAGTCTTCTTAGGCTTGAACATGGCTGCCAGGTCGTAAATGCGATGGTCCGGCACTTCCACTACCCCAACGTTCGGTTCAATGGTGCAGAAGGGGAAATTGGCCGCTTCGGCACCGGCTTTTGTGATGGCATTGAAAAGGGTGCTCTTCCCTACATTTGGAAGGCCCACAATGCCAATCTGCAGATTTGTACTCATGAAAACTCCTTACATTCTTAAACAGGCAGAAATCTACCCCCCAGGACGGACGGTAGATTTCTACTCCAAAAACCAGTTTATTTTTCCAGCTTCTTGACAGCCTTTTTCAATCTTTCCACAGCTTCCTTCGTCAGCTCCGGTGTGTTGAAGGATGTCAGGCGTACATAGCCTTCGCCGCAGGGTCCGAAACCGGAGCCCGGGGTGCAGATGATCTGGGCTTCATTCAGAAGATAGTCAAAGAATTCCCAGCTGGTCATGCCCTTCGGCACAGACAGCCATACATAAGGACTGTTCACGCCGCCGCAGGCAGTAAGACCGGCTTCCTTCACACCTTCCAGGATGACTCTGGCATTGTTTCTGTAAATATCGAGGGTAGCCTGGATTTCTTTCTGTCCTTCTTCTGTATAGATGGCTTCGGCGCCTCTCTGTACAATGTAGGAACAGCCGTTAAACTTAGTGCACTGACGGCGGTCCCAGAGGGCATTGGCAGAAACCTTTTCACCGGATTTTGTTTCCAGCATCAGTTCCTTCGGCACTACGCAGTAGCCGCAGCGTACACCGGTGAAGCCGGCAGTTTTGGAATAGGAGCGGAACTCAATGGCCACTTTCTTGGCTCCTTCGATTTCATAAATGCTGTGGGGAATGTCGTCTTCCGTAATGAAGGCTTCATAGGCAGCATCGAAGAAAATGACAGAGCCTGTCTGCTTTGCATACTTCACCCACATGGTGAGGTCTTTCTTATTCAGTGCTGCACCGGTGGGGTTGTTCGGAGAGCAGAGGTAAATAATCATGGGATCATGGGATGGCAGGTTTGCTTTGAAACCGCATTCTTTATAGCATGGCAGGTATTCCAGCCGTTCATAGGAACCATTCACAAACTTGCCGCTTCTGCCGGCCATGACATTGCTGTCCACATATACCGGATATACAGGGTCTGTAACAGCTACAACATCGGATTCTGCAAAGATTTCCTGCATATTGCCGGTATCGCACTTGGCACCGTCGCTGACAAAGATTTCATCGGGGGAGATATCGCAGCCCCGGTCCTTGAAATCATGCTTGGCAATGGCTTCTCTCAAGAAAAGATAACCCTGTTCGGGACCATAACCGCGGAAAGTTTCCATATGGGCCATTTCATCTACAGCCTTGTGCATAGCTTCGATTACAGCAGGAGCCAGGGGCTGGGTCACGTCCCCGATGCCCAGGGAAATAATATCCGCATTGGGATGTGCTTCCACATAGGCATTCTGCTTCTGTCTCACTGTGGCAAACAGATAGGCCCCCTGAAGATTCAAATAGTTTTCATTGCAATGTGCCATAAAAATCGCCTCTCATATATGCATTATCATACTTTTTATCAGAAATAAATGATGACTTTTATATTTTATCATAACCCATAATGATTATCAAAAATGATTTTGCGCCAAAGGCTTGGGGAATTGAAAGGTTCTGCCCCGGGCATGTTTATCTTAAGATAAACATGCCCTTCGGCGACGAATCTTCAAGCTGGAACCCCTATGTATGAAATCCTGTCCATCCCCCGCCCTGGACTCCCCTTTAGCAATGAAAAACCGGCAGAAAAATCTGCCGGTTTTGCGCTTACTCATAATGGAGTGCATCGATGGGGTTCAGTCTCGCCGCTTTCTGGGCCGGATAAAGTCCAAAGATCAGGCCAATGAAAACAGAGAAAAGGAAAGAACCTACAATGGGGGTCACCGAGAGGAGGGTGTGGAGGGAGGTGACGAGAGGTATGACTTTGGATATGCCGATACCGAAAAGAACACCTATCAGGCCTCCGGCTACGCTGACGGTCACTGATTCAATGAGGAACTGCACGATAATCATGTTGTATGTGGCACCCAGGGCCTTTCGTATACCGATTTCCCTGGTCCTTTCCGTAACGGACACCAGCATGATATTCATAATGCCGATGCCCCCTACCAGAAGGGAGATGGCTGCAATACTGCCGAGGAATATGGTCAGGGTCTGGGTAGTGGATTTCATGGTTTCCATAAGATCCTGGGAGTTCTGGATGGAGAAATCGTCTTCTTTCCCTGTCTGGATGCGGTGACGGGTGCGGAGAAGGTTGGTCACGTCGGACTCGATCTGGGAGAGGTCATCGGCATTGTCAGAGGAAATGACAATGTTGTTCACATAGGTAATGTGCATCATTCGTTCCTGCACGGTGGTAAAGGGAATGAGGACCCGGTCATCCTGGTCCATGAAAGAATAGCCTTTTTCCTCCAGTTCTCCGATGACAGTGAACGGATTGCCGTTGATGCGGACCTTCTGTCCGATAGGCGATTCCTCGCCGAAAAGGCTGGTGGCCACGGTCTTGCCGATGATGCACACCCGGGCCCGGGCATTGTATTCCTTATCCGTCCAGAACCGGCCTTCGGACACGGAAAGACTGGATAGGGTGGCATAGTCCTCAGTGCAGCCATAGATACGGGTGGTCCAGTTCTTATTTCCATTCACCACCAGGTAGCTTGTATTGACCAGGGGAGCGGCGTAGGAAATATTGGGCAGGTTCCTGATGGCCAGGTAATCCTTGTAGGTCAGGGTCTGCATAGAGCCTGCAGCCGGACGGATGCCCGGTTTTCTCCCGGTGCCGGGGGTTACGGTAATGGTATTGGAACCCAGGGAGGAAATATTATTTTCAATGTCGCTCTGCACTCCATAGCCGATGGACATAAGGGCAATGACGGCGGCTACGCCGATGATAATGCCCAGCATAGTGAGGAGGGAGCGCATTTTGTTGCTCAGAATAGAGCCCCAGGCCATAAAGATGCTTTCAATGTAAATGTTTGTCATGGCAGGGGCCCCCTGATATCTTTACTGATATGGCCATCCGATAAAATCACGTGCCTTCCCGCATAGGCGGCCACATCGATTTCATGGGTTACCAGGATGATGGTCTTCCCCTGTTCATAGAGTTTGGAGAAGATTTCCATCACTTCCCTGGTGGAATGGCTGTCCAGATTGCCCGTAGGCTCGTCGGCCATGATAATGGCCGGATCGTTGATCAGCGCCCTGGCAATGGCCACACGCTGGCGCTGTCCACCGGACATTTCCGCAGGCATATGGTTGATGCGGTCCCCCAGACCCACGGATTCCAGCATTTTTACAGCCCTTTCTTTCCGTTCCTTTTTAAAGAGGCTGCCGTAAATCATTGGAAGGATCACATTATCCAGAGCCGAAAGCCTTGGAAGGAGGTTAAAACTCTGGAAGACAAATCCGATTTTCCGGTTTCTCGTATAGGCCAGTTCACTGTCATTCAGGTTGGCTACTTCCTTCCCGTCCAGCAGGTAGGAGCCTCTGGTGGGACGGTCAAGGCAGCCAAGGATATTCATGAGGGTGGATTTGCCGGCACCGGAGGGCCCCATAATGGATACAAATTCCCCTTCTCTGATGGATAAATCGATGTGAGTCAGCACCGGCACTTCTTCTTTGCCGATGTAGTAGCTTTTACCGATACCTGAAAGACGAATGACCTCATTTTTATCTGCGCCGGCCATCATTATAACCTCGGTCCCGGTCCGCGCTGGTTCTTATTGGTGGGCGTGGACTTTTCCGCAGACACCGTACCGCTCACCACGATTTCATCTCCTTCATGGAGACCGTCAAGAATTTCCACTTCCTTGTCGGTGGTAATGCCGGTGGTCACATAAGCCTTGGACACGCCATCCCCTTTCTTTACGTACACGTAGGAACCTTCACCGTCGCTTCGGATGGCTGTCACCGGAACAGTGAGGGCATTGTCACTTTCCCTGCCGTGAATGGTGGCTCTGGCCGTCATAGAAGGATAGAGACCCTCCAGTTCATCCTTGTTGATTTCCACATACACCGTGTAGTACACCACGGAGGAGGAAGAGGAAGACGACGAAGAAGAGGAAGAAGAGTACTGCTTCTTTGAAATATCGGTAACCATGCCGTGGAAAGTCCGGTTCGGATAGGCATCGACTGTGAAATCTACATTCTGGCCAATTTTCACCTCGCCGATATCCGTTTCATCTACCAGAAGTTCAATGCGCATGGCGGAAAGATCAGCCACACTCACAATCACCATCTGGCTGGAGAGACCCTGGGATACGGTTTCCCCTTCTTTCATGGGTTCACCTACAACTACGCCGTCCATAGGCGAAGTGATGACTGTATCATTCACATCAGCCTGGGCCTTGTCATAGGCAGCCTGGGCATTCAGATACTCCAGCCGGGCATTGTCCATTTCCTGATAGGAAATAGCGCCCTGGCTGTAGAGAGAATTCAGCCGGTTGAAATAGGACTCCTTGTTTTCCAGCGTATTCTGGGCCTGCTTCATGGTAGACGTCAGAGCTTTGGATTCAATGGTGGCCAGTACCTGCCCCTTCGTGACCTTCTCGTTCTGCTTCACGTACACCTTTTCCAGGGTGCCCGAAGCCGTGGCAGACAAATCGACACTGTTGTCCGGTTCAATGGTGCCTGTAGCATCCACAGTGAGACTGATATTATCCCTGTTCACAGTGCCTAACGTATAAGTATCCTTTTTGCTCTGATGGGTCCGGTTATACCAGTGCCAGCCCCCACCCAGAGCAAGGATCAGAATGAGCAATACAGCGATCAGTATTTTTTTCTTCATACCACCGCCCCCTTACTTGTAAAAAACAAAAGAAATAAACATTCCCCAGATTGTTATATTATATCACGACTGACCGGTATAAATGAAAAAAAGCCTCCCCAAAGAAGGCTTTAAAATGATTCGAAGATTGTGACAGCTGCTTCGCCATGGGACACACCTTTGGACACGCCTGCGGCGTGAGGGTTCAGAAGGTTCAAAGGGTTCAAAAGGTTCAGAGGGGAAGGTTGACGGGCCTACGGCCCGAGGGTTGTGGCCGCCTGACGGCGGAGGGTTGTGTTCGCTGGCGCTCAAAGGGCGACAGCCCTAACGGGCTGAGGGTGGTGGTGGCGGCTTCGCCGCAAGTTTTATAAAAAAGGGGCACGGCTGACGCCGCGGGTTGTGTAGAAGGGTTGTGGAAAAAGGTTCTTAGGATTGATGGGCCCTTTCGGGCCCAAGGGTTCTTAAGTTTGACGGCCCTTCGGGCCGAGGGTTGTGGTATCGCCCTCTCGGTGCACAGCGAACACATTTTGAAGGAGCGCTAGCGACGCGCAAAATGTAGTGAGTCGTTTCCCCTTTAGGGGGCGATGAGTATTATAATGCCGCCTTTCGGCGGTCACGTTCATATCGAGTGTCATAATCATTCTTACCCTCGTACATCCCTTCGCCACTTCGTGGCCCTCTTCCCCTAAAGGGGACGCAAGAACGTTACGGGATTTACTTTCGGTGTCATATGGCATGATAAGCATTACGGTAATCAGCCACCTCCGGTGGCTTTCCCCCCTTTGGTGCCTTACGGCACCACCTTCCCCCCGCGGAGCGGTGGGACAATAAAGCTCCGCAAAGCAATCCTTTCATAAGTCCCACTACAATAAGCACGGGTTATTCTTCCCCCGCTTGCGGGGGAAGTCCCGCGAAGCGGGCAAGGGGGAAAGCATTTCCGACGCCCGCAGGGCGGTTGTGTGGTTTTTTCATAAGAGGGCGCCTTCCATAAATTTAGAGGCGCCCCACCACAACCCTCGCGCCAAAGGCGCGTCAAACTTAAGCCCCTTAAGAACCTTCGGCCCAGTGGGCCGTCAACCCTCAAGCCCGCAGGGCTTGTCCATAAGGCGCCAGCCACCAAAGGGGGAATGCATTTCCTCTCGCCCGCCAGGGCGGTTGTTAAGGTTTTATACAAACTGGCGCCTTCTATAATTTAGAGGCGCCCTACAACAACCCTCGCGCCAAAGGCGCG
>NZ_JH591187.1:805511-940954 GCF_000242435.1 Dialister succinatiphilus YIT 11850
GCTGCGCCGGACTTCTCCACGGGAAAGCGTGTCACACGATTCTCAGGTCGCTTCGCTTCCTTACGAATCGTGTTCCCTTGCCACCCCTATTCAGGGGGCAGAATAAAGCTCTGAAAAGCAGTTCTTTCATAAGCAGCTCACAGCATAGCGGAGCTTTATAGTGCCCCCTGAACAGGGGGAAAGGTGGTGGCGCCAGCCACCAAAGGGGGAATGCATTTCCTCGCCCGCAGGGCGGTTGTTAAGGTTTTATACAAACTGGCGCCTTCTATAATTTAGAGGCGCCCTACAACAACCCTCGCGCCAAAGGCGCGTCAAACTTAAGCCCCTTAAGAACCTTCGGCCCGAAGGGCCGTCAACCCTCAAGCCCCATAGGGGCTTGCCCATAAAGCGCCGCAGGCGTGTCCTATTTCATCATTTTAGCTATATCTTCAAAAAATTTATTCTTCTGACGATAGCCGATGATTCTTCCCAGTTCTTTTCCGTCTTTATAGAAAATGAAGGTGGGAATCCCCTCCGGGGCAAAGCGGGCTGCCAGGTCTTCTGCTTCATCTACATCGATGTGGCAGAGGCGGACTTCTCCCTTGAATTCTTCTTCCACTCCCTTGAATGCAGGGGCCATGACCTGACAGGGGCGGCACCAGGAAGCGCCCAGTTCCAGAAGAACAAAGCCTTTTTTGTCTATGAATTCTTTATCCAGGTCAGCGTCATTTCTAATTTCTGTGATCATATTGTCTCCTTTACAGGGATAGAATGGTATAAGTTTCGCGGCTGAAATGGGGTTCCCCGGTAATACGAATGTCCCGAAGCACCGTTTTCTGGAGTACGTCCCAGAAGGGGGCCGATTCCAGCACTTTTTTCACGTCCGTAGAGCAGCGGATTTCCAGGTCTCTCTGGAAAGGGCCTTTCCGTCTTCTGTTTTCCAGATCTTCCAATATCCTGTCTGCCGCCGCCCGGGCAGAGAGAATGCGGCCGGTGCCTTTGCAGAGGGGGCAGGTGTTGTAGTAGTACTGCCACAGCCTTTTGGTGGTCCTTTTTCTTGTCATTTCTACAAGGCCCAGGGACGTCATGCCGCACACCACGGTTTTCACATGGTCATCTCTGACTTCCTGCCGCAGGATGCGGAGAAGCTTTTCTTTTTCTTCCTTTTTCTCCATATCGATGAAATCAATCATAATGATGCCGCCGATGCCGCGAAGGCGGATCTGCCTTGCGATTTCCCGGGCCGCATCCTTATTGATGAGGAAGGCCAGCTGGTCATGAGGAATTCCTTTACCCCGGAAAGACCCGGAGTTTACGTCAATCACCGTAAGGGCTTCCGTATAGTCAATGACAAGAGAGCCGCCGGTGGGAAGGGGCACAGTCCTGTCGAAGAGGGCTTCTATCTGTCCATCCACTTTAAATGATTTGAAAAGGCTTTCTCTCTCATCGTAAAAGAGAATCCGGTCTTTGGAAATATCCTTTTCCTCTTCGGCCATGGTAATGAGCCGCTGCCACACGTTTCTGTCATCCACCAGGATTCGTTCCACACCGCCGGTGAGGTAGTCACGCAGGCTTTTCACCGCCAGGTCTCCGTCCCGGTAAAGAAGGGCCGGTCCCTTTTCAATGGCTCCCCGTTTCATGACCACTTCCATTATACGGGTAAGGGACGTCAGGTCTTTTTTGAAATCTTCCTCCTCCGCCGTTTCAGCGGCGGTGCGAACAATGAGACCCATGGCGCCTCCGCAGATGGCTTTCGCCTGGCTTCTGAGGAAGTTCCTCTTTTTTTCATCAGTAATTTTTTTTGAAATCCCGATATAGGAGGAGCCGTAGAGAGCAACGGCATATCTTCCGGCAAAGCTGATTTTCTCCGTCACCAGAGGACCCTTTGTTTCGGTGCTGTCTTTTTCCACCTGCACCAGGAGAGTGCTGCCTTCGGTGTGGGCAGCGCCAGGCAAAGTGTCCCGGGTTCTGAGGAAGGCGTTTCGTCCGATGCCTATATCCAGAAACATGCCGTTTAATGAAGGGACCACATTTTTTATGACCCCCTTGTACACCCGGCCTACAATATCTTCTTCCCCCGCTCTTTCCACGAAGAGATCGGAAAGAATATCATCATCAAGGCACGCAAGCACCGTCTGGTCCGGTCTTACGTGGAGAAGAAGCTGTTTCATTTCATTGTCCTTTCAATAACCCCTGGAAAACGCCTTGATCCGAAAGGGTAAGCCGTTTCCCATCCAGCCGCCGGTAGGTGCCGGTGCGGGAGCAGATAAATTCCCCTTCCGTCCAGGGCATGTGGAAGGATTCAGCCAGCATTTTCCATATATCCTTGGGCTGAACGGTACCTGTATTGCTCCGGATGAGAGAGAAGGTCAGATAGGCCCTGTCTTTGGTAAAGGTTACTTTCATGGGTTCTAAAATCATGGGCTTCACGTCCATTTCCCGCACCTTTTTCGGAGTCACCCTTTTGTAAAGGAAGGAGGAAAGATGATTGAATTCTTCGAGGGCCGCCCTGGCCTCTGCAAAATCCTTCTCCCCTGCCCCCTCCTTCACGGGGCCTTCCATTTCATAGGCATCTTCGTTGAAAACTGCCACAAACTTGGGCCAGTTCTTTTCTGCTTCCACAATAGAATGGATGGTAATCCCCCGGGGAAGCTGGCGGGAAAGCCGTTTCCTCACTTCTTCCGTGGACATGTCCTCTTCCAGTTTGATTTCCAGATACAAAGGATCTGCGGTGACACCTACACCTAAGGCGGAGTCCAGGGAAAGCTTCATATGAGGATTGAACCCTTCGGAAAAAGCAACCGGGATTTCAGAACGCATGACTGCTCTTTCCATGGTGCGCAGGAAATCCAGATGGCCCAGGAAACGGAGTTCCTCACCTTTCGTGATAGATAAAAACAGTCTTTTCATGTGCATTCTCCTCTTTATGATCGATTGGTTTCACATCCAGTACCGGGCATACGGCACAGCCGTTGCAGGACAGGTGGCGGCAGTCATGGGTCAGTACGCCCCGCTGGGCCAGACGCCATTCTTTTCTCAGGTAGTCCTTGTTTACGCCGCAGTCGATATGGTCCCAGGGTTCCGCTTCATACTCGTCCCGTTTTCGGGAAGCGTAAAGGTCAGGGTCCACGCCGCATTCCTCAAACGCATCCATCCAGCGGTCATAATCGAAAAATTCAGTCCAGCTGTCATACTTGCAGCCCTTTTCCCAGGCCTTCAGAATAACTTTGGAAAGCTGACGGTCTCCCCGGGCCAGCACGGCTTCCAGACGGCCGGTCTTGGCGTCATGGTAGGCAAATTTAATATGCCGGTCTGTGAAAAGGCTCTTCAGGTACTGCTGTTTCCTTTCGATTTCTTCCACACTGCACTGGGCCATCCACTGGAAAGGAGTGAAAGGCTTAGGAACGAAGCTGGCCACACTGACAGTGATGCGGCAGTCGTTCCTGCCGCGGATGGTATGGTAGAGCTCTTTGATACGCATAGCCAGGTCTGCAATGCCCTTCAGGTCTTCATCAGTTTCTGTGGGAAGACCCATCATGAAATAAAGCTTCACCTTGCTCCAGCCGTTTTTGAAAGCGTTAGCGCAGGCGCCCATAATATCTTCTTCCGTGACACCTTTATTAATCACATCTCGGAGACGCTGGGTGCCTGCTTCGGGAGCCAGGGTAAGGCCGCTCTTTCTGACCTGCTGGATTTTCTTGGCAATATCGATGGAGAAGGAGTCCACCCGTAGGGAGGGAAGACTTACGGACACCCGGCGGTTCTTAAAGGTCTCCAAAAGATGGTCCACCAGTTCCGGCAGGCAGGAATAGTCAGCGGAAGAAAGGGACATAAGGGAAATTTCATTGTACCCCGTATTCCGGATCAGGGTATCGGCGATTTCCTGCAGTTTCTTTTCGCTCTTTTCCCGCACCGGACGGTAAATCATGCCGGCCTGGCAGAAACGGCAGCCTCTGCTGCAGCCCCGGAACATTTCCAGCACCGCCCTGTCATGAACGATTTCAATGTGGGGCAGAATGGGCTTGTCGTCCACCTTCACTTTGTCAAAATCGGGAATCAGTCTTTTTTCCACAGGGAACTGGACCGCCTCGTCAGTGGGAGCAATGGAGCGGAAAATGCCGTTTTCATAGTAGGACACCTTGTAGAGGGAAGGCGCATAGCAGCCTCTGATGGAAGCCATGCGGCGGATGATTTCCTTCCTGCCTCCCGGTTTCCCTTCCTTCTTCCAGGCTTTGACAATATCTGCCATTTCGCCGATAGCTTCTTCCGATTCGCCGATAAAGAACACATCGAAGAAATCGGCCACCGGTTCTGCATTGTACACGCAGGGACCGCCGGAAACAACGATAGGATCCTCATCGCTCCGGTCTTTGGAGAGGAGCGGAATACCGGAAAGGTCCAGCATATTCAGGATATTGGTATAGCACATTTCAAAGGGCATGGTGAACCCCAGCACGTCGAAGTCTTTCACAGGGCATTTGGATTCCAGAGTATAGAGGGGAATATGTTTTTCCCGCATGAGGGCTTCCATATCCACCCAGGGCGCATAGACCCTTTCCGCCAGCGTGTCGTCTCTTGCGTTCAGCACGCTGTAAATAATTTTCAGCCCCAGATGGCTCATGGCCACTTCATAGACATCGGGGAAAGCCAGGGCCACTTTCACATCTACGCTGTCATGGTCCTTTACCACGCTGTTCCATTCGCCGCCGATATAGCGGGCAGGCTTCTGGATATGCATCAGCCATACGGGATCAATTTTTACAGGATTCATATTCACTCCTAATCAAACATCAGTTTTTTACGCCGCACATAAATATTCATCAAAAGTCCTACACAGAGGAGATTCATCAAAAGGGCACTGCCGCCGTAACTCATGAAAGGCAGCGGAATACCGGTGACCGGCATAATGCCCAGGGTCATTCCCACATTGATAAAAATCTGGAAAAGCCACATGGAAAAAATGCCACAGGCCAGAAGACTTCCGAAGGCATCGCCGGAAGAACGGGAAATCATAAGAGCCCGATAGAGCAGGATAAAGTAGAGGAAAAGCACGAAAATAGCCCCTACAAACCCCAGTTCCTCGCCGATAACGGAAAAGATGAAATCCGTATGGTTTTCAGGGAGGAAATTCAGCTGGCTCTGGGTGCCTGCGAAAAGTCCCTGGCCGATGAAACCGCCGCTTCCGATAGAAATCTTGGACTGGATCACGTGATAGCCGGAGCCATAGGGATCCACCGAAGGATTGAAAAGTACAAGAATGCGCATTTTCTGGTAGCTGTGCAGTACAAAGAACCAGATCAGCGGGAATATGGCCACAAAGGCGATGAAAGCCTTCTTCACCAGGGACATATTAAGGCCGCAGATATAAAGCATGCCGAAGGTAATAGCGCCGAAAACCAGACTGGTACCCAGATCAGGCTGGATAAAAATCAGAAGGGTAGGAAGCGCCATGAGCCCCGCCACAGGAAGAAGGCTCTTCCAGGTGCGGTAACCCTTTTTATTATTGGACAAAAGCCGGGCCAGGCAGATAATCATAATAATTTTTGCAAATTCCGAAGGCTGCAGGGTGAAAGGCCCTATCTGGATCCACCTCTGAGCCCCCAGGGCGCTGGTACCTGCAAATTTTACCACCAGCAGCATCACCGCATTCACCACATAAAGGGCCGGCACGAAGCGGTACAGTTTCCTGTAGTCAAAATAGAGGGATCCTCCTGCCACGGCAAGGCCCAGAAGGAGGAACACCCCCTGCTTGATGACGAAATCAAACTGTCCCGGATGGCCCGGCACATTGGCATGGGTGGCGCTGGCAATGATGAGAAGGGATACCACCGCCAGCCCCAGCACAGTCATGAGGAGGCTGCTGTCAATCCTCCTCCAGTAACGAATCAGATTCATAGTCTCTCATCTCCTCCGCCGCCACTTATAAGCGCTGCTGGAAGAGTGCCAGGAAAGACCGGCCCTTTCAGTTCTCTTATTTCTATCATTTTCTCTTTCTGTTTCTTCCTCATTCTCCCTGTCCGAAAGACGCAGGGAACTCAACCACCGGGCAGCGGGAATATCCTTATCCTTCAGAAGGCAGCGGAGCACATCATAGAGGGCGCGGCCATAGGCACTCTTTTCCCTGAATTCCGCAATCTCTCCCCTGTTTCCCAGGCGGTCTGCCATGATGGAATAGGGAATCACTCCGCCGAAGGATTCTTCGTCCAGCGTATCATAGACTTCCTGGAAAGAAAGTCCGCTTCCTTCCTTTGCGGTGAAACGGTTCAGTACGTATTTCCAGATCTTTCCCTTTCCGATAAGAGGCAGCAGGCGGTCCGCATTCCTTCTGGAAGACCAGGACGGCGCCACCAGAAGAATCACCCTGTCTGACAGGCGGAACGCCGTTTCCACACCCTTTCCCATACCCGCAGGGCAGTCGATGAATATGAAGTCATAAAGGCGGTGGATATCGTCCATCACCGTGTCCATGGCTGCAGGAAATACGGTTTCCCAGGATTCCTTCTGGGACGCCGGCAGGAAATCGAGATGGTCCGTCACCGGAAGCACCGCATCCTCCAGGAAGCATTTTCCCTCTGCCAGGTCGCAGATATTATAAAAGCAGTCATTTTCCAATCCCAGTATAAGATCCATGTTTCGAAGACCCATATCACCGTCTATGAGAAGTACCTTCTTCCCCAGCCTGGAAAGAGTGATGCCAAGAGAAGCAGTAATCAGGGTCTTTCCTACCCCGCCTTTGCCGGAAGCTGTAGACACAATGACTGCCATCAGTGGTTACCTCCATTTTTGTCTTTCTTTTCGTCCTTGTTTTTTCCCGGTGCATAATCGCCTAAATGGAAATAGGCATTCATGATCTGTTTCACCACCGGGGCCGCTGACTCGGAACCGAAGCCTGAATGCTCGAACATGCAGAGCACCACGATTTCCGGTTTGTCGAAAGGCCCATAAGCTACGAACCAGCCATTATCAAGGCCGTTCGTCTCGGCGGTACCCGACTTGCCAGCCATGGCTATGGGATAATTGGCAAAAAGGGCGCCACCGGTGCCGTTTTTCGTCATAACCAGGCGCAGAGCCTGGTGAAGATCATCCAGGGTAGCTTTGGATACCGGCAGGGTGCCCAGCTTTTCCGGCGAATATATCTTAAGAGGGCTGCCGTCCAGCTTGTCGATGCGGTTCACCAGATAGGGTTTGTACCGGAAGCCGCCGTTGGCAATGGAAGAATAAACCATGGCCATCTGGATAGGCGTGGTCAGAGTAAAACTCTGGCCGATAGCGGCATCCATGGTTTCCCCGAGATACCAGTCCTGCTTGAATACTTTGCGCTTGTACTCCTCACTGGCCACATTGCCTTCCGCTTCCCCTGCCAGGTCGATGCCTGTAGGTTTCCCCAGGCCATACTCGCCGGCCATGGCAGAAATACGGTCGATGCCAAGGCGCCGTCCCATTTCATAGAAATAGACATTATCCGATTTTTCCACAGCTTCATAGAAATTGATCCAGCCGAAAGCCTCGCCTTCGGAGTTTCTCTTATCTACCAGCCAGTGCTTGCCGGAGTCAAAAATTCTCTCCTCCGGCGTGGTGACCTTGGCTTCCAGAGCAGCGGAACCTGTAATCACTTTGAACAGGGAGCCCGGAGGATACATGGCTGCAATGGTCCTGTTCTGCATGGGATGGTTCTTGTTGTTGATAATCTTGTTCCACTCATCCGCCGTAATACCCTTGCTGAAATGGTTGGGATCATAACTTGGCCAGCTTGCCATAGCCAGCACCGCCCCCGTATTGGGGTCGATGGCTACAGCGGAAGCGCCGGTGGGGAAAACGCCGGAATGAGCCAGCGTCCTCACCTGGGTTTCCATGGCATCTTCCGCCGCCTTCTGCAGGTTCGCATCCAGGGTGAGACGCACATTGTTGCCGGAAACGGCAGGCGTCCCTTCCACATAGCGCACCGGCTGGCCGGACGCATTGACTTCCACCGTCTTGGAACCGTTCTTTCCTTCCAGGAACTTGTTGTACTGCCTTTCCAGACCTGAACGGCCCACCAGGGTAGCCGTCTTGTAAGGATTCCCCTCGGCATCCCGGTCGTCCGGTCCCGCCTCTCCTACATAGCCCAGCACCTGGGCCCCTGCGGCGCCCAGCGGATACACGCGGAGCGGATTCACTTCGATTTCAATGCCCGGGAAATCATCCTTCTTTTCTTCGATCTGGGTTGCCACATCAATACCCACATCGTTAGCCAGATAAATGGCACCAAAAGCCAGCTTATTATCATCGATTTTCTTTTTAATATCCTCCGGCTTCACCTTCAGAAGAGCGGCCAGACGGTCCAGCTCCTCATCGGAAAGGGTATTCTTCTTCCTTTCCACCGGCATGATGACGCTGTAGGCAGGTCTTGAGCCTGCCATAATGACACCATTCCTGTCATACATGACACCCCGGGCCGCCTGCTGGGGCAGATGGCGGATACGGTTGCCGTCGGCCTCTTCCTTATAATAATTGCCTTCCACCACCTGCATCCAGAACAGGCGGGCGCTCAGGATGAGAAGAAGGATCATGGCCGCATAAATCATACGGCCATACCGCGACTCTTCCCGATTCTTCACCAGCGAATCCAGGATGGAAGGAATACGTTTCTTCACCAACGGGGTTCCTCCTCCCGTTTCAGCATCCAGATGAGAGGATGCAAAGCAAGAGCACATCCCCCATTCATCAGAACCAGGGGAATGCCCAGATAGACGAAATAAAAGAGGGAGGGATACCGACTGCCGGCCCATCCCATGATGACACTGGAAAAACAGACATAAATGACAGAAGCCAGAAGCACCGACAGCAGAGACACATACCAGTGCCGGTTATACCGATCTCTGCCGAATTTCAGAAAAAGCAGAGTAATCACCAGGTAGGGAAGAAGATGGAGACCAAAGAAATTACTGGTCACAATATCCTGCAGAAATCCCCCGGCTCCCGCCAGGATAAGCGCCGATTTCCTGTCCAGAATCACCGCGGACAGAGCAATCACCGTGAGCCATAAATCAGGCTGCATGATACCGTTGAAAAGGAAAGGCAGAAAAGAGGACTGCAGAAGAAATATAACAGCGCTTAAAACCACAAGGCTGTAGGTACTCATCATTTATCACCTGCCTGCTGCTTGTTCGGATTCATAGGCGGTTCGATCTTCGGCGGCTTTACCGTAATGCTTTCAGGGCTTGTCTTCTGGATATGATCGGTAATAACGAAAACTTCTTCCAAATGGGAGAAATCGGCTGCCGGCCGGATCTGGGCGGACTGGGTGCCGCCCTCGGCATCCACATCCACCTGCTCCACCGTGCCGATGACCATACCCTTGGGGTACACGCCGCCGTAGCCCGATGAAACGATAATATCCCCCTTAATCACATCCGCTTCCTTGGGGAGAGATACCAGGGAAAGGTAACCCGGATTGCCGCTGTTGCCGCTCACCATGGAAACCACCCGGGAAGCAGGCCGCTGCACAATGCCTCCGATTGTAGTCCGTGGATCCAGAAGAAGCTGCACCCTGGCTGAATTCAGGTATACCTCACTTACAAAGCCTACAATGCCCGAGGGCACAATGACAGGCATGTATTTCTTCAGACCGCTGTCCTCGCCCCGGTCAATGACCATAGTATGGGTCCAGCCGCCGTAATCCCTTTCAATCACAGAAGCGCCCAGCATATGGTAGCTGGTATAGCCCTGCTTGAACTGCAAAAGACTCCTTAAGCGGATATTTTCCGCCAGGATTTCACTGTAATGATCCTGCTCAGACTTAAGACTTTCATTTTCCTTACGGAGCTCATCCAGTTCCTTCCAGTTCGAAAACACCTGACGGAACAAACCGATGCCGTTCTCCCCCAGCCAGGCAGCCCGGGATACACCGTACTCAAAAGGAGCAGCTCCTACCGACAAAGGCTGGGACACGAATGGAATATACTCCCTGTGCCGCCAGAACCATCCGCAGCCGCCAAGGAAAGCCAAAAGCAGAACAATACTTAACATCTTTTTCTTACTGAAGAATATCAAAATCAAGCTCCCCCAAAGTATTTATCACCATTTTCAATGAGCAGGGAATGGTCCTTGTCCATCATGCACGCCGCAAAACAGCCCTTTGCAATCACCGATGCCGGATCTGCCGGAATGGTGACAGGCATATGAAGACTCTCGGACAGCCAGTCCCTAAGACCGTCAAGAAGGGCACCGCCACCGGAAAGGAGCATGCCGTTCTTCAGGAAATCATCAGCCATCTCCGGCGTAGCCCGGCTCATGACCCGCCGGATCAGAAGAAGCACCGGCTCCATAATGCGCTGCATGACAGAACTCATTTCAGCCACTGAAAGCTCCACCACCACTTCTACGCCGTCGGCATGGCGCCTTCCGCGCACCGTGAAAGCACGGTCGCTTCCCGTGCCCGTCATGGAAAGAATCTCGCTCTTCAGCTTCTCCGCCTGCTCCAGGCCGATCATCATGCTGTATCGGTCCTGGATATGACGGCAGATAGCCCGGTCAATATCATGACCGCCAAAAGAAATCCCTTCCTGGGCCAGAATACCGCCGCAGCCGTAAATGCCCACGTCTGATACATCCCTCCCTATGACCAGGGACAGCGTAGAAGAAGGCACCTGAAGATCCCGTCCCGCACCAATAGCAGCAGCTGCCGGCGAAGGAATGAGATACACCCCCTGGGCCCCTGCATGAATAAGCGCATCCACCAGGGCATGCCGGGTAACTGAGGAAATTTCGGCAGGAATAGCCACCATCAGACTGGGCCTGGAAACAGACCGCCTGAGAGACTTGTTCAAAAAGAAACGAAGCATGGACTTGGTCATATCATAATCAGCAATGACCCCGTTCCTCACCGGCCACTCCAGCGTGTAATTCTCCGGTTCCTTATGATAAATAATCAGCGCCTCCGTGCCAAAACCAAGCACCTGGCCGCTGATATTATCCACCACCGCCGTAGAAGCCTCTTCCAGGAGCACCTTGTCTCTCTGATATATACGAACCTGGGAAGATCCCATATCGAGCCCCAGGCAATTTAACATTGCAGAAAACATACTCATGCATACCGCCTTTTCCAATGGATTCGTATTATTATACCATGGATGGGGCGTGTAAAACAGGGAAAAATGACAGGTCACCGGGGCCTGGAAGTTCTGAAAAGAAAAAGAGTTTCAAGTTCTACGACTCCATGGCATTGGCTTTTCCTCTGACCGTCTTCTCGCTCAAGTAGTCGGCAGTGTCTTTGAAGCATGAGTTTACAGCCCCCGCCGCCAGGAGCATCAACCGTTCCCCTTTCCCCGAATTTCATGTACAACGCCCCATACCAGGCCGCCTGTTTGGCAAAAAAGGGGCTGCGAAAAAATGATCGAACATTTTTTCACAGCCCCTTTTGATTTCACAACTTTACCAGAAATAAACCAGAGCAAAAGCTGCCACAAAGAAACGGTAAATGGCAAAGCCCGTCAGGGTGGAAGTATTCAGGAACTTCAGAAACCAGAGGATGGAAGCATAGGCCACCACGAAGGCAGTGACAAAGCCCACCGCCAGCACGCCCAGGTCACTGACCGAGAGACTTCCGATAACTTTAAGGAGGTCATAGAAGCAGGCCAGGAACATGAGAGGTACTGCCATAATGAAAGTAAAGTCGGCGCCTGCTTTTCGGGAAATGCCCAGAAGAAGACTGCCTGCAATAGTACTGCCGCTCCGGGAAAAGCCGGGCCACAGGGAGAGGCATTGGAAGAGACCGATAATAAAAGACTGTTTCGTGGAAATCTTATCCACATCGGTCACAGCAAATTCCTTTCCCTTTCTTGCCTTTTCCGCCACAATCATGAAAATGCCTCCCAGTACCAGGCCGATGATAACGGTGGTTGGGCTGAAGAGACGGTGCTTGATGAAGCCGTGGAAAAGAAGACCCATGAGGCAGGCCGGGAACATGGCAATGCAGATATTAAATACAGAAGGCCCTTTCCGGCGGAACCAGTGATGGGTATTCAGAATATAGGTAAATTTTTCATGATACACCACCAGCACCGAAAGGATGGCGCCCAGCTGGATAAATACATCAAAAAGGTCTGCCAGGGTTCCTTCAAAGCCCAGCATATGGCCCACAATAATCATATGACCTGTAGAAGAAACAGGAATATATTCCGTAAGCCCTTCTACAATGCCCACAACTAAAGCACAGAAATATTCGTACACTCTAACACCTCAAACGGTTCATTACTTCGTGGGATTCATGGCATTCACAATGCCTTCCACCTTATTCTTTGAAAAATTAATAATCAGTACATCACTTTTCCCTTTGGAAAAATAAATGTAAGACGTCTTCGGCTCGCTGCCGGACACATTCATTTCTACCCGGTGCGGCTTCCCGTAAAGCAGATCCACCGTAGACACATCATCCCCCAGAGACAAACCCCGGGAAGTGACCATTCGGTTATCCGTGAGAAAGAGGGCGGAAATCAGAGAACTCTTCACCGTAAGGCGCACTGCATAACCCGGGAAATAAAGGATTTCCTCCTTGGGATTAGCCATCTTCTTCTCCCATTCCTCAAAAGGATGAGCCTGGAAAGTACTTCCCAGCTCATAGCCAGCCACCTTGAAATCACGGTCTCCCAGGTACAGGGGACCTTCGCCGCTGTCATAGGAAACATCTCCCCTTTTCACTGGAGAAGTGAGCGACGCAAGACGAATGGAAGACACCTTGTCACCGGTGAGAGTCACATCCATTTCCTGCAGGCCTGAACCATAGCGGAAATGAAAAGATTTTCCCCTGCCGTCCCAAAGAACCATAAGGGGCCTGCCATAAGCACGAAGCACATCCTCCCGGCTGCTGCCCACGCCAATCCCCCGGGGCGTCTTTGCGCCTGCACCGGACACATCAATTTCCGATATTCCTTTTCCGGGAAACTTGAAATCCTCCGGCAGATCTACGCGGTGGGAATAGGAAAGAAGAAAAGGCGCTGTCCTCTTTACCGTCATATCTTTAAAGATATAAGAATCCCTGGTATTCTCATGGATGACCTTTTCCGCCGTCCCTCGAGAAGAAAGAGAAGAAATAGAATCTCCCAGAGACACACCGCCCACAGAAAAATCGAAGGCAGAAAGCGTCTTTCCGGAAATCGGGAAAAGGCTATGGGCCTCTCCCCCCTGCTTCTTCTCTGCAGAGTGATTCACGCCGGCCCCTGCCGTCTGATCAGAAACGGCAGCTGCCGCATGGGACCCCTCGGCATAAACAGAAAAACCAAAGGCACTGCAGGCAGAAACACAAATGGCCAGCAGCGCCGCCTTCATTCTATATTTCATGGGCAGTCTCCTTAACAAAATGCAAAAGTACCTGGACGTAAGGGTACTAGTTTATTATGAAGGTGTAAACCTCTTCTGTCAAGGGGGCGGAAAGCCCCGAAGGGCCTACCCATAACCACAGGCCGCATCCCCTGCAATGACATAGAGGCAGGCAGCAGGCGGTCATTTGGTCAATTCCCGTGAAAATGAATGTATACAAAAAAGGCTGTGAAAAAATGTAAACCATTTTTCACAGCCCCTCTTCTTTAATTCTTTCTATACTTATCTACAAAATGACCGATTCGTTTCAGCGCTTCCGCCAGATTTTCCCGGCTGGCAGCGTAGGAAATACGAATGTGGTTCTTTCCCTGAGGACCAAAGCAGGACCCCGGCACTACCCCTACCTTTTCTTCCTTCAGCAGGCGGTCGGCGAATTCTTCGTCATCCATGCCGGTGATGCTGATATCGGGGAAAATGTAGAAGGCCCCTTTGGGCTTGAACACGGAAAGGCCGATTTTCTTCAGTCCTTCGTAGACCATTTCCCTGCGGGCGGCGTATTCATCATACATGGCCTTTACATCGTCATCGCAGTACTTGAGAGCTGCGATAGCACCATACTGGCTGGTGACGCTGGCGCAGAGGATTTCATACTGGTGGACTTTGTAAATCTGCTCCATGATTTCACGGGGTCCGCAGATATAGCCGATGCGAAGGCCCGTCATGGCATAGGATTTGGAGAATCCATTCATGGTGAGGGTTCTTTCCTTCATGCCCGGCAGCGATGCAAAGCAGGTATGGGTGCCTTCATAGGTAAGATCGCAGTAGATTTCATCGGAAATCACCACCAGGTCATGCTTTTGGGCAAAGTCGGCGATTTTTTCCAGAGACCCTCTGTCCATGACAGTGCCGGTGGGGTTATTGGGGTAGCCAATAAGGATAGCCTTGGTCTGGGGAGTCACTTTCTTTTCCAGTTCTTCCACAGTGAGTTTGAATTCATCTTCAGCCCTGGTAGGCACCAGCACCGGTTTGCCCCGGGCGATGGATACGCAGGCAGGGTAAGCCAGGTAAGCGGGATCCGGAATGAGTACTTCGTCTCCCGGATTGAGGAGGGTGGTCATGACGACGCCGATGGCTTCGGAAACGCCTACAGTCACCATGATTTCATCCACCGGATCATAATCCACATGGTATCGGTTATGGAAAAGTTTTGCAATTTCCTGGCGCAGCGGGAGAAGCCCCCAGTTGGACGTATAGGAGGTTTCTTTCCGTTTCAGGCTTTCCATGCAGGCATCAATCACCTTATCCGGAGCCGAATAGTCCGGTTCCCCTACACCCAGGGAAATCACGTCCTTCATGGAGCTGGCCAGATCGAAAAATTTACGAATACCGGAAAAAGGCACCGCTTTAATATTGGATGCCACTTTTTCATCCCAATTCATTCTATATAATCTCCTTCAATATGAAATATGGAAAGGCGCCTTACTTCGTTTCCGCCACTTTCTTTCCCAGTTCCTCGCACTTCTTAAGCGACGGCTCATCGGGATAGCCGTAAGCCAGAAGAGGCTGGGCCGGGAAAGAAGCGCCGGCAAAATGGAGTTCATTGTACCAGGAATTGAGCCAGGCTCCCCGGCTCCATCCGCAGGAACCGAAAATACCCATGATTTTCCCCTTCAAATAGGGCTTCAGTTTATTACAGAAAGGTTTCATCTGGGCCTCTTCAATGACCTCGACTCCCCAGGCGCTGCAGCCCAGGATAATATGATGGTAGGTGTTTCCGATTTCCACAGGATCCACATCGGAAACCGGTGCCAGAAGCACTTCGGCGCCGGTGCTTTTGGCGCCCACTGCCACAGCCTCTGCCATGGCTTCCGTATTTCCTGTGGCAGAGTAGTAAATCACAGCCACTTTTTCTGACATAATGGCCTCCTTTATACTAACAGGGTTTTAAGGCTTCACAGCCTTCTTCCCCTAAAAAAAGAAGCGTCCTTAAAAAAGAACGCTCTTCTTATCTCTGAAATTATGCCTTAGCTACAGTTTCGCCCAGTTTCTTGCATGCTTCCAGTGCATCGTCATCAGGATAGCTGTATGCTTTGACGGGGTCAGCAGCCAGTTTGATGCCTGCTTCGTCAAAACGTTTCTTCCAGTTTTCGATCCAGTCGCCCTGGTTCCATGCATAGGAACCGAAGATGGCTACCACTTTGCCCTTGAGCTGAGGAAGCAGTTCTTCGAAGAACGGTTCGAATTCATATTCTTCCAGTTCTTCATTTCCCATAGCCGGGCAGCCGAGAATAATGTGGTCATAGGCAGCTACATCGGAAGCGGTGGTGTCGCTGACGAAGGAAAGAGTAGTTTCTGCGCCTGCAGCCTTTGCACCTTCTTCTACAGCCTGAGCCATAGCTTCTGTGTTACCGGAACCGGACCAATATACAATTGCAACTTTTGCCATTTAAAATTCCTCCTATCAATATCTAATTGATAAAATGCCTTACTCTTCTATCTTACTGATTCCAGAGCTCCTTGTCAATTTCTAAAAACAATTAATCCCATTCAGTCAGGGATGTGCCTTTTTTAGAAAGATCCAGGAGCGTCACCTTTTTCGGAAATTTCCGTTTCGAAACCATTTTCCTTACGTCTTCCGTAATGTCTGCCCTGTCGCCGTCGGTGTTGAAGATGCCCAGAGTTGTGAAATAACCATCGCACTGGAGAATGATGGTATAAGCTTCATTGTATGTAATACCCTGCTCCGTGGTCTTCACCTTCACGAAGCCCTCCCATCTGGGGTGCCTGCTGTCATTGATTTTCTGCAGGGGCGACGGGCCTTCGAAGACGGCACCCTGTTGAGTCAGCTGCCGGTTCAGCCATGCTGCCATGATGTCCATCTGGGCTTCCGGCTTATCGTCCTTGTGTTTGAATTCCCCGATGTCCTGCAGAAAAGGGATTCCTGCTTCATGGGACATGGCCCATCCGTAGGAAAAGTCAGGGCCCTTCTTCCAGGTCATGGTGTAATACTGGCTGTTAGACATGCCTTTCCGGATGAAGAAGCGCTTCGTGCCGCCGTCCTTCATGAAAGGCAGGGCATTCTGGGCGCCTTCGGTGAAAGTTATGTTTTTCGGAACGTCCATGGTGCCGATGCCCGAAAGACTGAGCTTATCCGCTGCAGAAACCTCCAAGGCGCCGGCAAAGATCAGGAATGCTGCCATGAAGGCCGCCAAAGATGCTCTCTTCATGGATTACGCCTTTGCCTGTTTCTTCTGCAGTTTGGCCCAGGTATCGCGGAGACCTACGATGCGGTTGCACACCAGATGATCTTTGGTGGTGTCCTGGTCAATGATGAAATAGCCTTTCCGGAGGAACTGGAAGCGGCTGCCTACAGGGTATTCCTTAATGGCCGGTTCCGCTTTGCTCTTCATGACAGTAAGGGAGTTGGTATTCACCTTTTCCATGAAGTCCCTGCCGTCTTCCTTGTCATCCGGGGAAATGAGATAGTCGTAGAGCCTTGTTTCCACATCCACCGCCGTGTCGGCGCATACCCAGTGAAGAGTGCCCTTCACCTTGCGGTCGGCGCCGGGTGTGCCGCTTCTGGTATCAAAGTCCACGGTGCAGTGGATTTCTGTAATATTTCCTTCCCCGTCCTTCACTACATCTTCGCATTTCACAATGTAGGCGCCTTTGAGACGGACTTCCTTTCCCGGGGTCATGCGGAAGAATTTATGGACCGGATGCTCCATGAAATCTTCTCTTTCGATGTACAGATTCCGTCCGAAAGGAACCTGGCGGGTACCCATGGATTCATCTTCCGGATTATTTTCCAGGGTCATGTATTCGATCTTATCTTCCGGATAGTTGGTAAGCACTACCTTCACCGGATCGATGACTGCCATAATGCGGGGTGCCTTGGCCTTCAGATCTTCCCGGATGCAGTATTCCAGAAGGGAAACATCCACCAGGTTGTCTGCCTTGGCCACGCCGATGAGATCGCAGAAATGACGGAGAGATTCCGGAGTGTATCCTCTTCTTCTGATACCGCAGATGGTGGGCATACGGGGATCATCCCAGCCGGACACCAGACCGGCCTCCACCATTTTACGGAGCTTTCTCTTACTGGTTATCATGGTGGTCACATTCAGGCGGGCAAACTCGATCTGCCGCGGCTTTTCCTTGCCGTCAAAGGCCTGGAGGCACCAGTTGTAAAGAGGTCTTCTTTCTTCAAATTCCAGGGTGCAGATGGAATGGGTAATGCCTTCCAGGGCATCAGAGAGAGGGTGAGCAAAATCATAAAGTGGATAAATGCACCATTTGTCTCCCGTCCTGTGGTGGGTGGCGTGAAGGATGCGGTAAATAACAGGGTCCCTCATGACAAGGTTCGGAGAAGCCATGTCAATCTTGGCACGGAGGCATTTTTCTCCATCCTTGTACTTGCCTTCCTTCATTTCCTGGAAAAGCTTCAGGTTTTCTTCTACGGAACGGTTTCTCCAGGGGCTTTCCTTCCCCGGATGTTCCAGATCGCCGCGGGTATTATGGATTTCCTCACTGCTCTGATCATCTACATAAGCCAGCCCCATGCGGATGAGCTTGCAGGCAAACTCATAGAGTTCCGGGAAATAGTCGGAAGCAAAATGCACCGGTTCCTTCCATTTGAATCCCAGCCACTTTACATCTTCCAGAATGGAATCCACAAACTCCTGATTTTCCTTCGTGGGGTTCGTATCATCGAAACGAACATTGGTGGCGCCATGATACTTTTCACCAAGCCCAAAATTCAGGCAGATACTCTTGACATGACCGATATGAAGATAGCCGTTCGGTTCCGGCGGGAAACGGGTGAGCACCCTTCCATTGGCATAGACATGATTGGCTATGTCTTTATTGATTTCCGCTTCAATAAAGTTAGCGGCTTCTCTTTTTTCTTCCATAGTAATCTCCTCCATTCATTTGAATCACGGATATTTGTTTTATTATACAATATCTGCCGCTTCTTTTCTATTTCCGCCGATAAAAGCGCATCAAAAAAGACCGGGCAGCCGGTCTTTTTACATTCCTTATTTCACTGTATTCTTCAGAGTGCCGATGGGATCGATGGTGATTTCTACCACATCCCCCTTTTTCAGGAACTGCGGCGGATTCTGTCCCATACCTACTCCCTGGGGCGTACCGGTGGCAATCACATCGCCGGGAAGCAGCGTCATGCCGTCGGAAAGAACCTCGATAAGCCGGGGAATGGAGAAAATCAAATCATTGGTAGACCCCTCCTGGCGGAGATGACCGTTTACCTTCGTGTAAATAGTAAAGGGCACAGGCCAGTCCCCCACCATCACCGTAGGCCCCATGGGGCAGAAAGTATCCAGACTCTTCCCCTTGAACCACTGCACGTGCTTTCTCTGCAGATCCCGAGCTGTCACATCGTTGATAATGGTGTAGCCATACACATACTTCATGGCATCCTCTGCAGCCACATTAGTGCACCGCTTGCCGATAATGACGCCCAGCTCCCCTTCATAATCCACTTCCTTCGTCGCAGCCGGATGACTGTCGATTTCCTCCTCAGGACCGATGACAGATGTGGTGGCCTTCGTAAAGAAAATAGGAACAGCAGGATTCTTCGCATTGGCATTCTGATCAAATTCCTTCACATGGGCCTGGTAATTCTTGCCCACGCACAGAATATTGCGCCGAGGATAAAAAGGCACCTCCAGCCGCACATCCTTCAGAGAAAGAGGCTCGATGGATTTATCCTTCTCATTCATTTCCAAAGCCCTGGCCAGATTCAAAAGCCCCTCCTCGCCGGACTCGATAAACTCCTCCATAGTCTCCCCCAAAGGAATGAAATAAGTCTCCTCCAGATCCTCAGCGGAATAAATGGAAACTCCATCAGAAGCCAGCACGCCCCACTGGCGCTGGCCGTTGTAATTATAAGAAACAAGTCTCTGCATGGTATACCTTCTTTCTATTGGTGATTATGGACATTATATCATGAACAGGAGATGGTTCAAAGAGTTCATTGGCCCCCTTTGCGCTGAGGGCTGCGCCTTTGCATCAAAAGGATGCGGCTTCGCCGCAGATTATGGTAAGCTGCCAGCTGCTATAACCTGCGGCCGCTCCGCGTCCCCCACCACAAAGAACCCCGGTACCTTCCCATCCCCTATGCCCAATGAGTTCGGTGTCTGCATGGTCTACGGCCGCTGCTGTACCGAAGTACGACGGCGCGCGCCATACACGAGTCTCCCGTCATTTCTGCATATGTGGAGCTGATTTAGAGTCCTGGGTTCATTGTGTAGTTCATATCTTTTATCCTTTTTTGCCAAATTGGATGGAAGGAAACAAGGGGATCCCCGCGTGTCTGAAATACCCTTCCCTGCCGGACCTAGGATTGGCAGGAAAGCCTGTGCCTTCAGAATTGCTTTATAAACTTGTTCCTTCTACTAATATAATAGAAAAAATCGCTTTTATGTGAACGTGGAAAATAAAAAAATTAATTTTTTCTTCATTTTACGGAATATGCAAAAGAAATGCAATCATCAATTGGACACACCTGCGGTGTGAGGGTACAGAGGGTTCGCCCCTCACTCTTATTGTCCCACCGCTTGCGGTGGCAAGGGAACTGGATTCGCAAGGAGCCGTAGGCAACTGAGAATCCAGTGACACGCTTCCCAGCGGGGCGGGAAGGTGGTACGCAGTACCAAAGGGGGCCGAGACCGCCGGTCTCAGAAGGTTCAGAGGGAAAGGTTCTTAAGATGGATGGGCCTTCGGCCCAAGGGTTCTTAAGTTTGACGGGGCCTTTGGCCCCGAGGGTTGTGGATTGCCCTGCGGGCAATGCTTATAAAGTCAGCGTTACGGGATTGGCTGTCTGTGTCATATGTAACACAATATCCAGTGCCACCTATTTTCTCGTTTCCCCTTGAGGTGGCAAAGGAACTGGATTTGTAAGAGAGCGAAGCGACCTGAAAATCCAGTGACATGCTTCCCACCGGGGCGAAGTCCCGCGAAGCGGGAAAGGGTGTACGGGGCAGAGCACCGATAGGATGCTCCATCGCGGTCCTGACCGCCAATCGGCGGCCCCCTGAGCAAAGCGATGCATAGCAAACACATTTTGCACTAGCGAACTGGATTTGTAAAGGAGCATCAGCGACCTGAAAATCCGGTGAGTCAGTGACAGCAGCGGTTGATGGAGCGCTAGCGACGCGCAAAATGTGTTCGCTGTGCACGCCGTCAGGCGACGGAGGAACAGCATCAGTTCTACTACTCAAAATACGGACCTATCCTCAGGGCTTCGCCCATATAAAATATAGTACTTCCTTCAGCTTCCCCCATACTGCCTTCCGGTGTGTTTTTTGCACACTCCCTCTTGAGCTTGTTGGGCAAAGATCCGGCACATACCTCCCAGTCCCCAGAATTCCTGCACGCCTTACCTTGTCCATCATGTTCCCTCCGCCTTTTTGTAAGCTAGAGTCTTTTGCTTTTGTTGACATATTATTTTTTAATATATCCAGGTTAACCGGAGAGAGTCAATATAAACATGTATTCAACAGAAAAAGGACTTTGCACTCGTAAGTGCCAAAGTCCTTTTTCTGGGTTTCATAGGGCGCTACAGTGATGAATGAATTCACAGCCCTTAAATTACTGATTTTCAAATTTCTCTATTTCTTCCATCAAGGCAGGAATCAGTTCTTCTTCCGGCACGCTCCTCAGGATTTTTCCTTTTCTGAAGAGGAGGCCGCTGCCTTTTCCACCGGCTATGCCGAAGTCTGCTTCTCTGGCTTCGCCGGGACCATTGACAGCGCAGCCCATGACAGCTACGCGGATGGGTTTCTTGAATTTCTGGATTTTCTCTTCCACTTCCTGAGCCATATGGATGAGATCCACCTGGGTGCGGCCGCAGGTGGGGCAGGAGACGAGGACGGGGCCGTACTGCTGCATGCCCACGGAGCTCAGGATCTCTCTGGCAGCTTTTACTTCTTTCAACGGGTCATCGGTGAGGGAGACACGGATGGTATCGCCAATGCCGTCCAGAAGGAGGCTGCCGATGCCGATGGCCGATTTAATGGTGCCGCGATAGAGGGTCCCTGCTTCGGTGACGCCCAGATGAAGGGGATAGTTCACCTGTTCATGAAGGAGGCGGTTGGCCTTCACCATCATGGGAACGTCAGTGGATTTGACGGAAATGACGATATCGTGGAAGTTTTCTTCTTCCAGGATTTTCACATGTTCCATGGCGCCGGCCACCATGCCTTCCGCCGTGGGATGGCCGCCGTATGCGTCGAGAATGTGCTGAGGCAGGGAGCCGGCGTTAATACCGATGCGGATGGGAATCTGTTTTTCCCTGGCCATGTCCACCACTTTCACTACATTGTCCCGGCTGCCGATGTTTCCCGGGTTAATACGGAGGGCATCAATGCCCTGTTCCATGGCGGTCAGGGCAAGGCGGTAGTCGAAATGGATATCCGCCACCAGCGGCACGTCCACTTTTTCCCGAAGGGCCCCCAGGGATTCGGCGGCCTTTCTATCGGGCACCGCCACCCGGACAATGTCGGCGCCCGCTTTGTGGAGGGCATTGATCTGGGCTGCCGCATATTCTGTATCCACAGGGCTGAAGGTACTCATGGACTGAATGGCAATGGGCGCGCCGCCGCCTATGGCAACGGTGCCTACATGGATCTGTCTGGTTTTTTCCATTTTATCACCTGATTGTTTGGATAAATAACGTATTCATGGACACCTCTTTGATGTGAGGGTTCTTAAGATTGACCGGCCGTTGGCCGAAGGGTTCGTAAGTTTGACGGCCTTTCAGGCCGAGGGTTGCGGTAGCGGCTTCGCCGCAGATAAAAAAGGTTAAGGCTGGTGCCGCAGGTTGTGTAGAAGGGTTGTGTGATCGCCATGGGGCCACTCTGTGGCCCGGGTCCAGAAGGTTCCAAGGGTAGGTGCCTGCTCCGCCCTTGCACACGCCTGCGGCGTGAAGTTCTTAAGATTGACCGGCCTCACGGCTGGAGGGTTCGTAAGTTTGACGGCCTTATTTCATCAGTCCCTGAATATCATTGCTCATGGCGAAGAGGAAGAGTCCCAGAAGAATGGTGACTCCTACGGCCTGTATGTAGTAGAGCGCTTTTTCCGGAAGTTCTCTTCCGCTCACGCCCTCGATAAGAGTCAGGATGAGGACGCCTCCGTCCAGAAGGGGTATGGGGAGAAGGTTCAGGAAGCCCAGGTTCAGGCTGAGGAGGGCGATGAAGAGAAGGAGGGAGAGAAAGCCGGTGTCAGCTACCTGGGCGCTCATGCGGGCGACGCCGATGGGGCCGGCTACGTCTGCTTCGTGGCCGGAAATCATATCGACGAGACCGGTGACCATCATTTTAAGTAGGAAGAGGCAGCGCTCTCCGCCCATAAGGAAGGCCTCTCCCAAGCCTACGTCATGGTGTTCCAGGTAGGGAGAAATGCCGATGATGGGCCGACCATTGTCACCGTCTGTCATCATGATGGTGAGGGTTTTCTCTTCTCCTTCATGGCTCACGGTGACGGGGACGATACGGGTGTCCAGGGTTTTTGTGATTTTTCCGATGTCCGTCCAGGTATCCACTTTCCGGCCGGCCACGGTGAGGATGGTATCCCCCTTCTCTATGCCCTGCTTTTCTGCAGAGGTGCCGGAGAGGACGCCGCCTACGACGGGAAGGTCCGGGAATGTCTGATATCCTGCGTAGAGAAAGGCGCCAGCAAAGATGAAAAAGGCAAGAAGCACATTAAAAACGGAGCCTGCCGCAATGACAAGCAGTCTGGCCCAGACGGGACGGTTCACGAAGGCCCGGGGGTCATCGTTTTTATCACTGCTGTCCATGCCGGCGATGCGGTTGAATCCTCCCAGGGGGATGGACCGAAGGGAATAAAGGGTTTCTCCCCTTTTTATACCGCCCAGTTTGGGTCCAAAGCCTACGGCAAATTCTTCTACTTTCATGCCGGTGAACTTGGCCATCAGGAAATGGCCGCCTTCATGGATAAGGACGATCACTGCAAAAACGAAAATGGGAGCCAGAATATTGACTAACATGGAGCGATCCTCCGGATTTCACTTTCTGCCAGAGCTCTTGCCAGCCGGTCTGCTTCCATAATGTCCTCATAGGAGTGAATTTCACGGGAGATAAACCTAGAAAGGGTTTCTTCCACCACGTCATAAATGGAAAGGAATGAAATACGGCCGGCGATGAAGGCGCGGATAGCTTCTTCATTGGCTGCGTTGAAGGCGGTGCCTGCGGTGCCTCCTTGTTTCCCGGCTTCATAGGCCATTTTCAGGGAGCGGAAAACTTCCAGGTCCGGCTTTTCAATAATAATGGAGGCTATGTCCCGCCAGTTGACGTACTGCCTCGAAGGGGAAGGCAGTCTTTCCGGATAGGTCAGGGCGAACTGGATAGGCAGACGCATGTCGGGATTTCCTATCTGGGCCATAATGGAGCCGTCATCATATTCTACCATGGAGTGGATCAGGCTCTGGGGCTGGACGATCACTTCAATATCATCGTAGTCCACGTTGAAGAGCCAGTGGGCTTCGATGACTTCCAGGCCCTTGTTGAACATGGTGGCCGAATCCAGGGTCACTTTCATGCCCATGTTCCAGGTAGGATGCTTCATAGCATCGGCCAGAGTCACCTTTTTCAGTTCTTCCCTTGTTTTCCCCCGAAAGGGACCGCCGGAGGCGGTGAGGAGAAGTTTATGGATATGCTTTCTGTCCTGTCCCAGCATGCACTGGAAAATGGCGCTGTGCTCGCTGTCCACGGGACGGATGAGGACATGGTGCTTTCTTGCTTCCGCCAGCACCAGACTGCCGCCGGCCACCAGGGTTTCCTTATTGGCCAGAGCCAGTTCCTTTTCTGCTCCAATAGCAGCCAGAGTGGGGGCCAGTCCTGCAATGCCCACCACTGCCACCAGCACCAGATCTACGTCATCCCGAAGGGCGGCTTCAGTAAGGCCCTCCTGCCCGATGATCACTTCAGCCGGTCCTGTATAGAGAGATTTGAATTCCCTGCCCGCTTCTTCATCACAGACTACGACAGCGGCAGGATGAAATTCTTCTGCCTGCCGGAGAAGCTTTTCCACGCTTTTGTTAGCGCAGAGCACCCGGGCATGGAAAAGGTCCGGATGAGAGCGGATCACGTCCAGCGTCTGGGTACCGATGGAACCGGTAGAACCTAATACTGCAATTTCCTTCATAAAAACTCCTTTCACCTAAGCAGGGCCAGCACCGCCGCCAGGGACGGCGCTACAAAAAGCAGACTGTCGAAACGGTCCATCATGCCGCCGTGACCTGGAAGAATGTTTCCGGAATCCTTAATATCACAGGCCCGCTTGATGTAGGACTCAAAGAGGTCCCCAACAGGCGCCATAACGGCCGCCATGAGGGAGAGGAAGAAAGCATGGGTCATGTCGTAGGAAAAACCATAGGCAATGGCCATGCCCAGCACTACGCAGCCCAGAACGCCGCCGATCAGTCCTTCCACTGTCTTATTGGGGCTGATATGGGGCGCCATTTTGTGTTTCCCAAAACTCTTCCCCGCCAGGTAGGCGAAGGAATCGCTGGCCCAGGTGCACACCAGGGCAAAGAGGATAAGGAAAATCCCCGGATCCCCGTTCACTGCCCCTGCGGGAAGCAGCTCCCGGCTGCCCCGGAGAAGGGCCAGGGTGCCAAAGCCCAGGCCGAAATAAAGACTCCCGAAGGAGGTGTACACCAGATTTGTCATTTCTTCCTTCTTAATGGAAAGAATGAGGAAAAGAAGGAGACAGAAGGAAAGGAAAATCACCGCTGTAAAGACCTTCACGGAATAGAAGCCGGCAGACAGCACCACCGCCCCTATGGCAATGGCCGCAGGAATACGGTAGATGCGGATGGAAAGCTGCTTCAGCATGCGATCGTACTCCGCCAGGGCTATGAGGGAAACAAGGAATACCGCTCCCGTAAGGAACCAGCCGCCCAGCCACACCAGGCAGAGCACGGCGATAATTCCCACAATGGCAGTCAAAACACGAACTTTCATAATACCTCCTAGTGATCCTTTTCCGTGAGACCGCCGAACCGGCGGTCCCTTCCGGTGTACCAGTCCACAGCCTTTTCAAGCTCTTCTTTTGTGAAATCGGGCCACAGCACGGGAGTAAAATAGAGCTCGCTGTAGGAAGCCTGCCAGAGAAGAAAATTGGAAATACGGGACTCCCCGCCTGTGCGGATGAGAAGATCCACATCCATGGCATCGGAGGGATAGAGATGGGCTTTCACCGTATCTTCAGAAATAGTAGAAGGATCAATCTCTCCCCTCTCTACTTTTTCGGCTATTTCACGCATAGCATGGACAATTTCCATACGGCCGCCGTAATTGATGGCCACATTGAGCACCATGCCGTCATTTTTGGCCGTGTCCCGCTCGCACTCTGCAATGCCCTTCCGAAGGCCTTCGGAAAGGACGGACGTATCGCCCACAATGTGGACCTGCACATTGTCCTCCACCAGCTCTTTCAACTGGGAAATCAGATAATTTTTAAAAAGCTTCATCAGGAAGCGTACTTCCAGAGACGGTCTTTTCCAGTTCTCCGTAGAGAAGGCGTAGAGAGTGAGCACCTTGATCCCCATATGTCCGGCAGCCCGTACAATGGTCTTCACATTGGCGGCACCTACCTGGTGCCCGTAAGTTCTCTCCCGGCCTCTCTCTCTGGCCCACCGGCCATTGCCATCCAGAATGATGGCCACATGTTCAGGAAATGCCTTTTTATCAGACATATATCATTCCTCGTTTCAGGATACAAAGATTTAATTGCTTGGACACACCTTCGGTGTGAGGGTTGACGGGCCTACGGCCCGAGGGTTGTGGCCGCCTGACGGCGGCGGGTTGTGTTCGCTTTCGCTCAGGGGGCAACGGCCTTTCAGGCCGAGGGTTGTGGATAGCCGCTTTTGGCGGCTATGCTTATGAAGTCAGCGTTATGAGGGAAGGTTCTTAAGATGGACCGGACCTATGGGCCGGAGGGTTCTTAAGTTTGACGGCCTTTCGGCCGAGGGTTGCGGATTGCCCTTCGGTGCACAGCGAACACATTTTGAAGGAGCGCTAGCGACGCGCAAAATGTAGTGAGTCGTTTCCCCTTTAGGGGGCAATGCTTATAAAATCAGCGTTACGGGATTGTCGTTATGGGTCATATAGCTTGATACGCATTCTGCTGACTGGCTCGCTGCGCTCGCCTCCCCCTATCCGGCTTCGCCAGACTTCCCCCGCAGTTCGGTCGGTCAATCGAAAGGAAGGCCCTTTTATGGGCAGGCTAAGGGCCTACTTTGACCGACTTGCACATCCTATGCAGGATGTGCACAGAGGCAGAATAAAGCTAACGCATAGCGAAGAATAAAGTCCCCCCGCCGGGGGGAAGGTGGTGGCGCCAGCCACCAAAAGGGGTGCATTTCCGACGCCCGCAGGGCGGTTGTATGGTTTTCACAGCCCACCGGGTCACTACCGCGGTTTTATACAAACTGGCGCCATCTATTTAAGGGCCTGCCACAACCCTCATAGCCACAGGCCCCTCTAGGAATACGGGAAAGCATGCCCCGATCCCGGCCGCCACCAGCTCACAGGCTAAAACAGTTACATCATAAGAGGGCGCCTTTTATGATGTAAAGGCGCCCAATTATAACCCTTTCAGGGAAAATCCTCTCAGCCCTGCCCGTGAAGAGGTCTCAAACGGACATGATTTCTTTGATTTTTCTTTCGGTCACTGCTTCTACTTCTTTAATCTTCTTGTCAGTGAGCTTCTGAATTTTGTCTTCCGTATCTTTGATGATGTCTTTGGACACGTCGCTGTTCTTTTCTTCTTTTTTGAGGAATACGTTGCCGTCGCGGCGGATGTTGCGGACTGCGACTTTGGCTTCTTCCGATTTCTTATTGACCACTTTTACCAGTTCTTTACGTCTTTCTTCTGTGAGCTGGGGAATGGCCATGCGGATGAGGTTTCCATCGTTCATGGGAACCAGGCCCAGGTCGGACTGGAGGATGGCTTTTTCAATTTCTTTCAACAGAGATTTATCCCAGGGCTGCACTACCAGCATCCTGGCTTCCGGTACGGTAACGGAGGCTACCTGGGTCACCGGGGTGCGGCTGCCATAATATTCTACGAAAATTCGGTCCAGCAGGCTGGCATTGGCCTGGCCTGTACGGATGGAGGTAAATTCGCTCTTCAGGGCGTTGATGGACTTGTCCATTTTTTCGGATAAGGTTTTCAGTTCGTCTTCGTACATAATTATTTCCTTTCAATGAGGGTGCCCAGGGTTTCGCCTTTGCACGCTTTGACAATATTTCCGGGAACGTCGATATTAAAGACAACAATAGGAATATTATTATTCATGCACAGTGTAATGGCCGTGTTATCCATGACAGCCAGCTGTTTCTGCAGTACATCGTTGTAGGTGAGGTGCGTAAACATTTTGGCTTCCGGATGGTACTTGGGATCTGCATCGTATACGCCGTCGGTCTGTTTCTTTGCCATGAGCATAACGTCTGCCTCGATTTCGGCGCTGCGCAGAGCCGCGGTGGTATCGGTGGTGAAATAGGGATTGCCGGTGCCGGCGCCGAAGATGACTACCCTTCCCTTTTCCAGATGCCGAATGGCGCGGCGGCGGATATAGGGTTCCGCAATCTGCCGCATTTCAATGGCGGTCTGCACGCGGGTGGATACGCCCAGTTTTTCCAGTGCATCCTGCAGAGCCACGGAGTTGATAACTGTAGCCAGCATGCCCATGTAGTCGGCGGATGCACGGTCCATGCCGCCCTGGCTGCCTTTCAGGCCTCTCCAGATGTTGCCGCCGCCTACGACTACAGCCACTTCTACGCCCGATTCGCAGGCTTCCTTGATTTCCCGGGCCAGCCTGTAAACCACTTCCGGATCAATGCCGAATCCCTTGTCGTTGGCCAGCGCCTCACCGGACAATTTCAGCATAACTCTTTTGTAATGTTTCGTTTCAGCTTCCATGGTACACCCCCAGAAATAACATAAAAGTTCTCTATTTATTATATAGTAATTTTCTCCCATTTACAAAATAAGAGAACACTAAAAAGTGTCCTCTTATAATTGTTAGGATTACTGATTCAGCTGTTTTGCAACTTCTGCTGCCAGGTCGTCCTGCTTCTTTTCGATGCCTTCACCAAGCTGGTAACGGGCGAAACGAAGAACTTCCGCATTCTTGGATTTCAGAAGTTTGGCAATGGTCAGATCGCCGTCTTTGATGAATTCCTGGTCTACGAGGCATACTTCCTTGTAGTACTTGTTGATTCTGCCAAGAACCATCTTTTCGATGATCTTTTCCGGTTTTCCTTCGTTTCTTGCTTCCACAGCAAGAACTTCTTTTTCGTGTTCGATTTCAGCCTGGGGAACTTCGCTGCGGTCCAGGTAGGAAGGATTAGCAGCAGCAACCTGCATGGCAATGTCCTTGCCCAGTTCGTCGTCTCCGCCTTTCAGTTCTACCAGGACACCGATCTTGCCGCCGCCATGGATATAGCTGTACACTTTGCCCTCAGCGCTTTCATAGCGGACGAAGCGGCGAACGGAAATGTTTTCGCCGATCTTGGCAACCGCTTCCGTTACGGTGTCTTTCACGGACTTGCCGTTCATGTCGGATGCCAGGAGAGCATCCACATCAGCCGGATTTACGGCGATAATCTGCTGTGCAATGGAGTGAGCCAGTGCCTTGAAATCATCATTGCTTCCTACGAAATCGGTTTCGCAGTTGACTTCAACGATGGTACCGGTTTTGCCATCTTCGGAGATAGCGGAAACTACAGCACCTTCAGCAGCTACGCGGCTTGCTTTCTTCGCAGCCTGGGACAGTCCCTTTTCACGGAGAATGTCTACAGCCTTTTCTACATCGCCATCAGCTTCAACCAGTGCTTTCTTGCAGTCCATCATGCCTGCACCGGTTTTAGTACGCAGATCCTTTACCATACTAGCTGTGATTTTCATCTTATGACCTCCATCATAAAATTCAAGGTGTTTGTCTGATTCTTGGGCCGAAGCCCCGGGGCTTTAAGGAAGCCCCTGCCTTACAGGTTAAGATTATTCCTTATCTTCAGCCGGAGCTTCAGCAGTTTCTTCTGCGTTTTCAGCAGCTTCGCCTGCTTCTTCAGCAGCAGCGGCTTCTTCCTGCTGGCCCTGACGGCCTTCGAGAACAGCGTCAGCCATCTTGCTGGTGAGCAGTCTTACAGCGCGGATAGCGTCATCGTTGGCAGGAATCGGATAATCAATGACATCGGGATCGCAGTTGGTATCAACGGTAGCAACAACGGGGATATGGAGCTTGTGAGCTTCGGAAACAGCGATTTCTTCTTTCTTGGAATCGATGATGAAAATAGCTCCCGGCAGTCTCTTCATGTCTTTGATGCCGCCCAGGTTCTTTTCCAGCTTTTCCAGTTCTCTTTTCATAAGGATAACTTCCTTCTTCGGATACTGGTCAGTGGTGCCTTCTTCAAACATCTTTTCCAGTTCTTTCAGACGGTTGATACGGGTCTGGATGGTGCGGAAATTGGTGAGCATGCCGCCGAGCCAGCGTTCGTTGACATAGAACTGATTGCAGCGGGTAGCTTCTTCCTTCACGGAATTCTGAGACTGCTTCTTGGTACCTACGAAGAGAATGGGTTCGCCTTTAGCTGCTACATCACGGATGAAAGCATATGCTTCTTCTACTTTCTTCACGGTCTTCTGCAGATCGATGATGTAGATACCGTTGCGTTCGGTGAAAATGAACCGAGCCATCTTCGGGTTCCAGCGACGGGTCTGATGACCAAAATGAACGCCTGCTTCTAACAACTGTTTCATGGATACAACTGACATAATAAAAACCTCCTGTTAATAACCTCTGCCCGCTTCTTCTCCCGTAACCACCCTGTCAGAGGGCACAGATACGAAATCCACGGACATGTGTACTTGTACTCAAGCTTTTCTATTTTATCAAAAAGAAAGGACACTTGCAAGGGGAAAATTTAACCCGCCTTTCGGCGGGTCAGAGATGTCTGTCAATGTTTGTATATTGAGAGAATCTGGAGGTACCGCCCTTTGGACGAGTTCTCCCTATGGAAGCGCTGATTAAATCATTGTTTGCTTTTATTCTTGAATTTTTATGCAATGTGAGGAATGGGCTGACGCGAATAGCGAGCTATTTAAGGAAGCCCATGACGAAACAGTGCATAAAAATTCTTATAAAAGAAAACTCTATGAATTAATCAGTGCTTCCCTATATAAGGCGGGCAAAGTAAGGTATCTTCTTCAGTCCCCAGGTAATCACAACGCCCAGAGCATAAGCCATGGAAATCCAGATGACCGCATCAATGAAAGGAATACGATACATATATTTCAAAAGAATATGGGTGTAAATTACGTGGGTCAGATTTCTTGTAATTTCTTCAAACAGCATGACGCCGAAAGACATGCTGCCAAAGAATACCAGCGCCTTCCCCGCCTTTTCCGACACATGATGAGTGCTGAACCACCAGCGGCAGGTGCAGAAGACAAAAGCGGTATTCAAAAAGAGGAAGGAATCGTAGAACCGTTCGGAAATGGCCTCGGTCATTCCCCCCGCTGCGATGCCGTGGTACCAGGTCATGGCGCCGGCGGCTGCGGTACCGAGGAGAGCAGCGATTCCCAGTTTCACCAGATTCCTTTTCGTCAGCCAGCTCTGGGGCAGCACGTTTTCAATCCAGTAGCCCATGAGGAAGTAAAAAGTAGGCTCGCTCACCGCCAGGAGAGGATTCAGGAAATAATTCATTTCCGCGCTCCCCTTGAAAATGAGGAAAGACACCATGGGCATCACACCCACAAAGAACAGGTTCAGACCGATGAGGTACAGATAAAGCTTCTCATCCAGTACTTTCACCAGCTTCCTCCAGATGGGAAGCATGAGGAGGAAAGAAATATAGATATATAGGAAATAGTAGGCCGTAGCCAGGTCCGACGTGTAGAGAAGCGTAAAGAACTTGGCTATGTGTCCGGGAATGGACAGGGGCAGGTTATGGTAGAACCACACATAGTTAATCAGGGAAAATACAAAAATCACCTGCAGGAACCGCCATATCCTCTTCTTCCAGATGGTAGAGATAGGCTCCTCTTTTCCCAGAAGAAGGGCGCCGGAAATCATAAAGAAAATGGGCACCGCCGTCTTCACCCAGAAAGGCACAGCCAGATAGAGAGGATAGAAAAATGAAGCGGGCCTCTCAATATATAAAGAAAAGCCGGCAGTCGATGTATGGGTAAACATAACCAGCCAGATGCAGAGGGCTCGAAGAAATTCAATATGAAGTTTCTTTTTCTTTCTGCCGGCAGAAACTGTTTTTTCTGTATTCAATAGGATACCTTCTTTCTGCATCGCCTTTGCGGGCGATGAGGGTTCTTTGGATGGATAGGCTTTTGGGACCCGGGGTTCAAGGGTTAGACAACCCCCTGGGCCGAGGGTTGTGGTGGCGGCTTCGCCTTTGGACACACCTTCGGTGTGAGGGTTCAAAAGGTTCAGAGGGTGGTGGTATCGCCCTCTCGGGCGATGAGTATTATAATGCCGCCTTTCGGCGGTCACGTCCACATCGAGTATCATAATCATTCTGTGAGGGCCAACTTTGCCCGACTTGGAATTCTACGCAGAATTGCCACCCAAAGAAGGAGCCTGACGTTACGTGCTTCCCCTTGTGCCGCCAGTGGTGTATGACGAAGTGCCAAAGCCGCCTTCCCCTGGAAGGCGACAGTCCTGCAGCATTGTCGAATCAGGCTATTTTTCAAGTATAACCTGCACATAAAACGAGCGCCTTAATGTCCGGCAGTGACGCCGAAGGCCCCCTCTTGGGTCCGGGAAAATAGTCTTCTGACGTTTGATACCTCTACTGCCCTACCTGCTCGATCTGTCCGGCAGACAGATGGATGAACTCTCCTGTTCCCTTCTCATATCCTACTTCTTCTGCAATGTGCATGGTTCTTTCATGGCAGGTGAAGAGGAAGATCTGCTGTTTTTTGCCCAGATCCATGAGGAAGCGGAGGGTTTCGCGCTGCCGTTTTTCATCGAAGCGGACAAAGATATCGTCCAGAACGATGGGCAGCGGTTCAATGTGCTCTCCAAAGGAGAGAGCCATGGCCAGGCGGATGGCAAGATAAACCTGGTCTCCGGTGCCGGAGGACCAGATTTTTTCTGTCTTTACGCCGTGCATGCTGTCTTCGATATAAATGTCCTTTCCGTTGTCGGAAATATGAAGGGCATATTTCCCCATGGTCATGTCTTTCAGGAATTCGTTGGCCATTTTCATGATTTCCGGCTGCCGGCCCGATTCGTAAATGGACTGGGCCCGGGTCAGAAGTTCTTCAGTATACATGAGGGTGAGCCATTCTTCCAGAGCCGACTGCAGTTCTGCTTCGATTTTTTCTTTTTTCTGCAGCGCTGCGGTCATGGAATCGTCTCCTGCCAGACGGAAAATTTCGTTGTCAATGGCACCCTGGCTTCTCTGGAGTTCGCCCAGTTCTTTTGTTTCTTCTTCTACTTTTCTGGAAAGTTCGTTATGTTTTTCCATCCACTGGTCGTACTGGCCTGTTTCCAGGGCATGCCAAAGGGTTTCGAATTCTTCTTCCCCGCCAGCATACATACGGAGGTCCTGTTTCACTCTTTCCCATTCCTTGGCAATCTGGTCATGGTGTTCGTGGGCGTTCACTTTTTCTGCAAATTCTTCCGCGTTTCTGGCGTGGACCAGGTTCAGCAGTGTATCCATTTCACGCTGGCAGGAGGCCCAGCCTTCGTCCAGTTTGGTCATTTCCTTTTCGTAGGCGGCGTGCTGGTTGTTCTTTTCCTGCAGCGCTTCCCACTCCAGGCTTCGGCGGTGGTTTTCTTCGTAAATGTCGGCTATGCTGTCGGGATTGACGGCATAGGGAAGTTTCGTGGCAGCGATGATGGACTGGGCCCTTTCAGCAAAGGCGTCAAGTTTGGCATCGATCTGTTCCAGCCGAAGGTCCATGATTTTCCCTTTCCCTTCGGCAGAGTAAATTTTCTGCCACTGTTCCTGGAGAGCAGACAGGTTTTCCGCTCCCGTCCGGGGAAGGCTGTTTTCAGAAAGCCAGTTATTCCAGGCTTTTTCGGCCTTATCCCTTTTTTCTGTAAGGATGCTGCCCTCTTCTTCCCAGTTTTTATGCTGCTGTTCCTGTTTCCGAATGGTTTCCTTTTTCCAGGAAATGGCCTGTCTTTTGGCCTGATCCTTGTAGAAGCCGGATCGTTTTTCCTGCATGAGATTGTGGAAGGCCTTGAGTTCATCCACTGTTTTCGGCGCCTGACCGGGGAATTTTTCGCTAATCTGTTTGCGGGATGCTTCCAGTTCGTCTTTCCGGGCAGCCAGTTTTTCCAGGGTATTTCCTTTTTTATGGACCACATGGCTGTGGAGAACGTAGAAAAGGATGGCCAGGATGGCGGCACCGGCAGAACCGTACATAGCAGCCACTCCGGCTCTGGCGGTGTAGAAGGCGGCAATGCCTGCGGCCGCTGCCAGAAGGAGCACAAGGCTCATCCACAGCCAGGGCGTATATTTCTTATCTTCTCTGCCGCTGATATCATCTATTTCGGACTGTATGTCCGCTTCCTCGTGGAGCACCTGTTCCAGTTCAGCAGCCATGGATTCGATGTTCTGCCAGTCCGACTCCGATTCTTCCTGTTTTGGAAGGACCAGGTCGTCCGAGAGTTTTTCCACTTCCGGTTCCCGCTGCTCCCAGAAATGGAGTTCATTGTTCCGGACGCCCAGGCTGCCGGCAAGGCGGCGTCCTTCTTCCCAGTCCACGCTGGCGCAGGGTTTGTCCAAACTTAAAGGGCGGTCCCAGAGGGGAAGGGAATAGCCTAGATTGACGAAATCCATGCGCCAGTCTGCTTTTTCCTTTTCCATGTTTTCCGCATCTGAAAGGGTCTGCCGCCACTGGCCCAGGTCCACATACAGCTTTTCCAGTTCGTTTTCCACGCCCATCCAGGGGATGATTTCCTCTTTCTTTACGGGCTTGTAGGCGTCCAGTTTTTCCTGGAGCGATTCCTTCTGGTCATGGATGACCTTCATGCGGTTCATGAGCTGGTTCCACTGTTCCTTACCGTTGGAAGGGAACATGGTGACCTGGGAAGACAGGTCCAGCTGGTGTTTCACACTCACTGCCTGCTGGTAGTATTTCCAGGCGCCCAGCCTTTTTTCCAGGCGGTCGTTTTCTTCGTTGTCCCTGTCCAGCTGCTGCTTGAGGGCAGAAGCCTGCTTTTTCATTTCCTCCTGCCTGCGCTGGAGGTCGGAAAATTCCTTTTCCTGATTGGACAGGCCGTCCAGTTCTTTTTCCGCTTCTTCCAAATCGGCGGCCAGCTGGTTGATTTTCCGCTTTCCCTGGGGGCTTCCTGAAAAGAGTTTGGCCTTTTCTTCTTCCAGTTCCGCCTTGGCCGCTGCCAGCTTGTCGCCGCCCTGAAGCATAAAGAAACGGCTTCTCACACGATCATTGGCCAGAAAATTGGCTCCCTGCAGGTCTTCCAGGCCTACGGCGAAAATTTTTTCATAAATGGACCGGTTAAGACCATGCCACCAGGCAGCAGGCAGGTCTTCCGTAAATTTCACATGGTTTGCGTTTTCAAACCACTGCTCTTTTTCATTACGGTATACCCGATAAGTCTGGCCATCGGAGCGGATGAATCCCATATTTCCTTTCCGTCCCTGCCATTTGCCCCGGCCATAGCCGAAGAGCATGTCCCGGATGAAACGGAGCATGGTGGTCTTACCGCTTTCGTTCTCCCCCATCACAATGT
Organism: Dialister succinatiphilus YIT 11850; assembly: GCF_000242435.1. Lineage (GTDB taxonomy): Bacteria > Bacillota > Negativicutes > Veillonellales > Dialisteraceae > Dialister > Dialister succinatiphilus. Next base: position 840,559 of record NZ_JH591187.1, read on the forward strand.
TAAGAGAGGTTTGGGAAGGCTGCCAGGAGGCATCGTGGTAAATGCCGTACTGCTGGAGCTGGAGATCGGTAATCTTCATTTTTCCTCCTCTTTCGTCAGCATTTCCGCTCCCAAAAGTTCTGCTTTCCGGAAGGACCGGAGCAGACTCTCGTCGGGAAGGGAATGGAGCAGTTTTTTATATTTCACAAATTCCGGCTGGCTTTCCGCCATGGTCCGGAGTTCTTCCTTTTTCTTGTCCACCGGAAGGTCATTCAAAGCATCGTAGGCTTTGAGGAAATTGCCGGTCACATCAGGCAGTTCCCTTCGCTCCTTCAGATCGATAGACGTGCGGGTCCGATCTTCCAGGCGCACGAACCAGGCGAAGAGATACCGGAACTGTTCTTTGTCGTTCAGGGACTGAAGAATGAAATCCCTGCCGTCCTCGCTGGAGAGTACGGCATGAAGAGGGCCGCTGCCGGTGCACACCAGACGGATGATATTAGGCCTACCTGTCAGTTCCTTCAAACCGCTCCGCCTTTTCGTCACCGCGGAAATCAGCTCTTCTGTCTGGGAATAGGCAGAAATATCCATAGTCATATCCATCCAGCGGATGGTGTCGGTTTCAATAAACTTCAAAGTCACCGTACCATAGGCCCCTACATCCACCAGATAGCAGCCCCTGGGTCCGATTTCCCGAAGGGACAGGCCCTGGGTATTTCCGGGATACACAATGTAGGGAGAAGTGGAAACAGTCTTTCTTGTATGCACATGACCCAGAGCCCAGTAATCCATGCCTACTGCCTTCAGGTCATCCGCCGTACAGGGCGCATAGGGTGAATCAGCGCCGCCCATGTCGGTATGCAGCATGCCGATGGCAAAGCCGTCATCCTTTTCCCGATGAAACTCTTTGGCCAGATTTTCCTTCACATGCCGGGTTTTATAGGAAATCCCATAAATAGTGGCTGCCTTCTCCCCATCCTTCATCAGGGGAATGGAAGTCACCTGATCAGCCGGAAAAATATGGACTGTTTCCGGCAGCGGAATGTCCGCGCGCCAGGCTTCGCCGGGATCATGGTTCCCGTGGACCATAAAAATTTCAATGCCTCCCTGGGCTGCCCGGTACAGTTCCCGGGCAAAGGCCATCTGGGCGGACAAGCTGTGGTGATCCCCGTTGTACACGTCGCCGGATATGAGAATGGCATCCACACGGTTCTCCAGCGCTGCATCCACCACTTTTTCAAAGGCTTTAAACGTAGCCTTTCCTATCTGTTCATTCCAGGGACCGCTGCTTCCCATGCGGATATCGCGGAACGGTTCTCCCAGATGAAGATCAGCACAATGGATAAAAGAAAAATGTTTACCCATAAGTCCTCCTTGTATATGTCTCTGGAGTTTCCAGACTCTAGTTTAAAAGGTAAGGTTCTTAAGATGGACCGGCCCTTTGGTCCCGAAAGTTCAAAGGATTCAGAGGGTGGTGGCGGCTCCGCCGCCAGTTTTGTCGGGGCGCTCTCTTCCTCCGTTTTGCCTGCCCCCTTTCGGGGTAAACGCAGCAAGACGGAAGGGGCGGCCACATGCATCAATTCATGGTGAGGCTTAGCTGCAGGCTCATATTGCGCCCGCTCTGCGGCCCCCCTTACTAGTATTAGCACAGGAACGAGCACGGGAACGATAAAACCCGGGCGCCCCAAAGCGCCCCCTTTCGCATGCGAAAATACTGACACCCGCCGCAATGAAGCAGCCCGCCCTTCACGCCTGACAGGGCATGTCATCAAGAGCGCTTTCCTCCTATTCTATCACATATATAAGCACAAAAGAACTGCGGCAGGGTAAGCCGCAGTTCTCTTTGCCTGATCTCTTACATGGCGTCGTAAATGTCCGCCACCGCATCATATTCCTCGTCCGTAGGCGGCAGGTATACTGCTTCGCCATTTTCGTCCCTGTCGATTCTGGCCAGGATGATGTCCGGCTCTTCTTCGGAGTCTTCCTTTTCAGGAATGGACACAAGCACGGCGAATTCTTTCCCGGCAAAGGGAATCACCGTGTCCTGCACGTAGTCCCTTTCATCGCCGTCGGGACCGGTGATGGTAATAATGATGGGGTCTTCTTTTTTGTCGGTCATAGGTTTATCCTCTGTTTTTCAATGAAAGATGCTGCAGATATCCTTCCAGAATGGCCACAGCTGCCATTTTATCTATGACTTTCTTTCGTTTCTTCCGGCTCACGTCGGCAGCGATGAGCTGTTTCTGGGCCATCACGGTGGTAAGCCTTTCGTCCCAGAAGTGATAGGGAATGTCCGGAAAGGCCTTAGCCAGTTCTTCGGCGAAAGCTTCGGTCCTTTCCACCCGGATTCCCCGGGTGCCATCCATATTCAGGGGCAGACCGATGACGAATTCTTCCACCTGGTACTGGTCAGTAAGCTGCCGGAGCCTTTTGAAATCCGCTTCCCTGGTGGTATGGCGGATAGTTTCCAGGCCCTGGGCTGTCCAGCCGAAGAGGTCACTCACTGCCACACCGATGGTAACGGAGCCTACGTCAAGACTCATGATCCTCATATCAGAGGCCCTTGTGCTTTACGTAGAAACGGACCAGCTCTTCCACCAGTTCATCTCTTTCGATGCCGGAAATAAGCCTTCTGGCGTCATGGCGGCTGGTAATATATGTCGGCTCCCCTGAAACAAGATATCCTACAAGCTGCACCGTAGGATTATGCCCTGCTTCTTTCAAAGCCGCATAAACTTCCTGCAGAACCATGGCTGCCTGCCGATTTTCTCCTTCATCAGCATTGGTATTAAATAAAATCGTTTCATCAGAGACTGACATATATATCCCTCCTTAACCAAGCATGTCAGCAATAGCCGCAACGCCTGCGCCGACTGCCTCTTCCAGCTTCGATGTATCACGGCCGCCGGCCTGCGCTACTGCCGGTTTGCCACCACCGCCGCCGCCGCATACTTTGGCTGCTTTGGAAACTACTTTACCCATATGGACGCCGGCTTTCACCGCTTCCGGAGAAGCCATGCCCACCAGATTCACCTTGTCGCCGGATACGGTGCCAAGAATGAAGGCGCCGCCGGTCAGTTTGGCTTTTACCACATCTGCGGCTTTTCTGAGGTCGTCCATATTATCTGCATGCACCACAGCGCCGAAGAAGGGAACACCCTTCTTTTCCTGGATGTTCTGCATGATGGAACCAAGTTCATCCTTTGTCTGCTGCTTCTTCATGGCTTCCAGCTGTTTTTCCAAGTCCTTCACTTCGGAAAGGAGTTTTTCAATCTTTTCCGGAATGTTTTCCACCTTTCCCTTCAGAAGGGCTGCAGAGTTTTCAAGAAGCGCCCGATCAGCCTTCATCATTTCATAGGCTTTTTTGCCTGTGACTGCTTCGATGCGACGCAGACCGGAACCGATGCCGCCTTCGCTTATAATGCGGAAAGAACCCAGTTCGCCGGAATTTCCTACATGGCTGCCGCCGCAGAGTTCCTTACTGAAATCTCCTACGGAAACAACGCGGACTACGGAGCCATATTTTTCACCAAACAGTGCCATGGCTCCCGATTTCTTTGCTTCTTCCAGGGGCATTTCTGTAATGTTCACCGGAAGGGCATGAAGGATTTCACGGTTTACCGCTTCTTCTACAGCGGAAAGCTGTTTGGAAGAAAGAGGTTCAGGCCAGGTGAAATCGAAACGGAGCTTGTCAGGGAGCACCAGGGATCCAGCCTGGTTGACCTGTCCGCCCAGTACTTCACGGAGCGCTGCCTGCAGCATATGGGTGCCAGTGTGGTTTCTGGCCAGATCTTCTCTTCTGTCCCGATCCACCACTGCTTTCACCGTATCTCCCTCGGAAATGGTGCCTTCACGGACAGTGCCGATAACGTACACAATGCCATCGGGAAGTTTCTTTGTATCTTCTACATCCATCACGCCTTCAGCGCCGGTAATGGTGCCGGTGTCGCCGACCTGGCCGCCGCCTTCCGCATGGAAAGGATTGTTCTGAAGGATTACAGTCACTTCGGTGCCGTCTGCAGCTTCTTTGATTTCTTTGCCTTCTTTACCGAGAAGGAGAAGCTTTGTTTCTCCATCCCTGTCTTCGGTAGTCAGGCTTGCTGCATCCAGTTTGGTGGTGTCCGGAGTAGCCACCTTGGCGGAAACCTTGGCTCTGGCAGCTCTGGCTCTTTCCTTCTGTTCTGCCATGGATGCTTCAAAGCCTTCCTTATCAATGGTGAGGCCCTGTTCCTTGGCGATTTCATCGGTCAGTTCCCAGGGGAAGCCATAGGTATCATACAGCTTGAACACCTTATCCCCGGAAAGGACAGTGCCCTGCTTCTTCTTTGTGTCTTCCAGCATTTCGGAAAGGAGATCCGTGCCTGCATTGAGGGTGGAATGGAAACGGTCTTCCTCTACGCCGGCCACTTTCTTAATAAAGGCCTGTTTGTCCACCAGTTCCGGATACGCCGGTTTCATCATGTTGATGACCACATCGATCATCTGGCCGATGAAAGCGTCCTGAATGCCCAGAAGCTTTCCGAAACGAACAGCCCGGCGCAGGATTCTGCGGAGCACATAGCCCCTGCCTTCATTGGAAGGAAGGATGCCGTCAGCAATCATATTGGTAATGGCTCTGGCATGGTCGGAAATTACCTTCAGAGCCACATCTCCCTGGGCGCTCTGGCCATAGGGCACGCCGGACAAAGCAGAGGCTTCTTCGATAATTGGGAAGAAAAGATCTGTTTCAAAATTATTCTTTTTCTTCTGAAGCACGGCAGCCAGACGTTCAAGGCCGGCGCCGGTATCAATATTCTTCTTAGCCAGAGGCAGGTAGGAGCCGTCTTTCTGGCGGTCATACTGGGAGAAAACCAGGTTCCAGATTTCCAGGAAGCGGTCGCCGTCGCCGCCCATCTGGTTTTCCGGGTCCGTGCCGAATTCTTCGCCCTGGTCATAGAAAATTTCAGAGTCCGGGCCGCAGGGACCTTCCCCGATTTCCCAGAAGTTATCGGACAGCGGATAAATATGGTTTTCCGGCAGGCCGATCATCTTGTGCCAGTAATCATGGGCCTCATGGTCATCGGGATAAATGGTGACATACAGGCGGGACTGGTCCAATTTCAAAACTTCCGTCAGGAATTCCCAGGCCCAGCTGATGGCTTCTTTCTTGAAATAGTCGCCAAAGGAGAAGTTCCCCAGCATTTCAAAGAAAGTATGGTGGCGGGCTGTATGGCCTACGTTTTCAATATCGCCGGTGCGGATGCACTTCTGGCTGGTGGTGACACGATGACGCGGCGGTTCCACCTTGCCTGTAAAGTAAGGCTTCAGCGGCGCCATGCCTGCACCGATTAAAAGAAGACTGGGGTCATCTTTCGGGATCAGAGAGAAGCTCTTCAATCTCAGATGGCCTTTTTGATTTTCAAAAAATGAAAGATATGATTCACGAATATCATTGCCCTTCATGATAAACCCCCTTAATGTAGTTGTGTTCTTCATTATATATGACTGGCACAGTCCATGCAAATAGATATTTGTTTATGATTTAGATTTATGTGAGGCTTTTATCGGTATTTCCGAAGGTTGACGCGCCCTTCTGCAGCCTCTGAATCTTTCAGGTTCAGGGGCGCTCCGTCCCCTCACTGCCCGATTTCCTTTTCCAACCGGATTACAGCCAGCTGCTTTCCCAGGTTTTTATATTTCACCTCATCATAGTTTGCATAATAAATATGCTCTTCCAGATCCCCTTCCACTTCCAGGTTTCCCACAGGATCAATGAATCGGGAATGGCCGCCCAGCTGCACGCCGTGATAGGTGCCTACCATGTTGACGGCGCAGATGCACATACCATTCTCGATGGCCCTGGCCCTGGTAAGCACGTCCCACTGGGATAGATGAACCTTGGGCCAGGAGGCGGGAGCCAGCACCAGGGTAGTGCCGGCCTTGGCCATTTTTCTCCACATTTTGGGAAAATAAAATTCATAACATACGGCCATGCCCGTCCGGACGCCGCCAATGGCCGTATCCATCAGATGAGTGCCCGGCGCCATGAGCTGGGCTTCCAGGTAGCCATAAAAAAGATGCCTTTTGCTGTAATGAGCCTGGATCCTTCCATCAGGGCCAAAAAGGAGTCCCGTATTTTTCACAATCCCCTCTTTTTCAATGGGCAGGGTGCCCGCTTCCAGCGTCACATGGTGATAGGCGGCAAAAGAGGAAAGGCGGTCCAGCAGACCATCATTGACCCTGGTTACCCGATTCTTAAAATCATGGAAATTGTACCCGATGGTCCAGAGCTCCGGCATCACCAGTACATCCGCTGACGATGCCGCCTCCTCCAAAAGGTCAAAGCCGTGGCGGATATTTCTCTCCTTATCTCCCTCTGCCACATCCATCTGCAGCATTGCAATTCTCATTCCATCACCTCAGTATGTACAAAGGGCTGTAGGAAATATGAATCATATTTCTTTACAGCCCTCATTGGTTTCATTTTTCTATCAAAGCACCCTGTTGGCGCCTACATACCGGTCATGCCAGTAACCGTTCTTCATGGTGGCTACAGCCACGCCCCGGCTGCTGGTGGCACTGATGAAATAGCCATCCCCCAGGTAAAGCCCCGAATGGGAAACGCCTTCTTCGTAGGTATTGAAGAAAACCAGATCCCCCGGTTCCAGTGCATTCACTGAAATCTTTCTGCCCGACAGGTACTGCTCGTCAGCGCCTCGGGGAAGGATAATGCCCTTCCTGTTGAAGACATACTGGATAAAGCCGGAGCAGTCAAAGCCGCGGGGCGTGGTTCCCCCAAACTGGTAAGGTACCCCCACATACTTCTGTGCTTCAGCAGTGATGGCACGGACCGTATCGCTCACCGGTCCTGCCTTATGCCATTCCACCCGAGAATCGTCGATGCCTACATAAGGGATAGACGCATTTCCCCTGCCGGATGGCTTGTCTGCCTTTGCCCTGTACATGGTCTTACCCATGAGTGCTTTATAAGTCACGGGACCTACAATGCCATCAGCGGAAAGATGCTTCCTCCGCTGGAACTTCTTCACTGCATTGCAGGTAGCCACATTGAAATTCCCATCAGCCTTGACCTTAAAGCCATATACATTCAGCCTTTTCTGCAGGTTCCGTACCTCCGGCCCCTGGGAGCCGATCATATAATCTGCATGTGAAATTCCTGCTGTCCCCAAAGCAAGCACGCCTGTCAACAGCAGAACGCACAGTCTTCTCTTCATGCCTGCACTTCCCTCGTTTCCACCAAATTCAATCCTTGAAGTCCGGTAGCGCCGGTCTTCTTTTCTGTCAATTTCTTCCCAATTTCATAACTGTCCAATGCAGCATACTAATTTCCTTTATATTTTATCACATTATGGAAGGGATTTCCTCTATGAAATGAAAGAGGGTAGGCAGAAAGGGCCATGACGGGCAGAACCCGAGCATACTTCATATCCCCTCAAAAAGCGTGTCACCGTATATACTCCAAGGCTTCCGACAGATGCCTGATGAAGACCATGGAGTCCAGCATACCGGTGAGGCCATGACTTTTGCAGAAATCTGTCACTTCTTCCCTGTTTCCTTCTGGCAGGAGGAACCGATCGAATTTCATTTTTACCGCTTCCTTCAGCCGGGGCCCGATTTTAGAAACCGGCATCACTTCACCGGTGAGGCCGATTTCCCCTAAAGCCATGAGTCCTCCCGGCAGGGGAATGTCCTTTTTCACCGATACCAGGGCCAGGGCAATGCCCAGGTCTGCCGCTGTCTCCCTGACCCGAAAGCCGCCTGCCACGTTAAGATACACGTCATCAGTGGAAAAGGGAATACGGACCCTTTTTTCCAGTACCGCCAAAAGAATGATCATGCGGTTATAGTCGTATCCGGCAGCAATTCTTCTGGGAATGGCAAGCACCGAGTGCACCGTGAGCGCCTGCATTTCCACCAGCACCGGCCGAAGGCCTTCCATGCATGCCACCACCATGGAGCCCGGCGCTGATTCGCTGCGGTTTCTAAGCATGTATTTTGATGGGTCCTCAATGCCTTTGAGTCCGTTTCCTTCCATCACAAAGAGGCCTGACTCCGCTGTAGATCCGAACCGGTTCTTCACCGTGCGGAGCACCCGGAACTGATAGCTCCTGTCCCCTTCCAGATAAAACACCACGTCCACCATGTGCTCCAGAATGCGGGGGCCCGCCAGATTTCCTTCCTTCGTCACATGGCCCACAATCATGACGGAAATATTGGTTCTTTTCGCAAAACGGACCAGCGCCGAGGTGCAGTCCCGAATCTGGGCAGGACTTCCCATGGGGGAATCCACGCCTGAAATATACATGGTCTGAATGGAATCGATAACCAGCATGGAAGGCTTCAGGTTCTCCGCTTCCTGCAAAATACCGTCAATGCTGCTGCCGGCATAGATATAGCAGTTTTCGTCATTCACATGAAGCCTTTCCGCCCGAAGCTTCACCTGGATTTCCGACTCCTCGCCGCTGCAGTAAAGCACGCTCTCCCCCTGGGAAGCCATGGCATGGCAGATCTGGAGAATGAGGGTGGATTTACCGATGCCCGGCTCGCCGCCCCAAAGAATGACGGATCCTTTCACAATGCCGCCACCCAGAGGACGGTCCACTTCATTCATATGTAGAAGAATGCGTTTGTCTCCGTTGAAATGAATGGCTGAAAGCTTCTGTGGTTTGGCATTGCTCTGCAGATTGGCAGAAAGAGAAGGCCCCAAGCTCTTAGGCGCCATCGTTTCTACCCGCTCCTCCAGCGTATTCCACTCCCCGCACTGGGGACAGCGCCCCATCCACTTCAAAGTTTCCGCTCCGCAGTTGGAGCATATGTATTTCGTATGTACCTTGCTGCTCATAAAGTTCTCCTTCGTGATGGGAAGAAACAGATTCTTCCATGGAATGTGGGCCCCAGGAAACCCTCGCAGCCCCCGGTTTCAGAATCCATAGGGTCCAAAGAGCTCAAAGGGGCGGTATTTCCTCTTGGACGCCGTTTGAAACCGCCCAAATCAGCATATATTGGCGAGACGCCCAATCTCTGTGGCTCCTATTCAAAAACAAAACAAAAAATGGAGCCGTGCGTGATGCACAGCTCCATTATACTACATTCCCCTCATGGGATTATTCCGCTTTAAAGGTGAGTTTGCCTTTTTCATCTTTACCTACATGGAGGACCTTCTTATCTTTCAGTCCGTCCTGCAGGATAAGTTCGGAAATAGGATCTTCCATTTCTTTCTGGATGGTCCTCTTCAGCGGACGAGCACCGTATTCCACATCGGTACCGTCGGCAATGATGACCTTCTTGGCTTCGTCGGAAACGTCCAGGGATACATGGAAGCGTTCCAGTTTGCCTGCTACTTTCTTCAGCATGAGATCTACGATTTCAGAGAGGTTTTCCGGAGTGAGCGGATGGAATACGATGATTTCATCGATTCTGTTAATGAATTCCGGACGGAAAGTCCGTTTCACTTCGTCCATAATCATCTTTCTGATATCTTCGAAGGATTCTTCTTTTTCTTCCTTTTCGCCGGAGGAGAAGCCCAGTTTCTTGCCCATATGGCCTTTCAGGAAATTGGACCCCAGGTTACTGGTCATGATGATGACACAGTTGGTGAAATCCACGGTCCTGCCCTGACCATCAGTCAGACGGCCATCGTCAAGAACCTGCAGGAGGATATTGAAGAAGTCCATGTGGGCTTTTTCAACTTCATCGAAGAGGATGACGCTGTAAGGATTACGGCGTACCGCATCGGTGAGCTGACCCCCTTCTTCATAGCCTACATATCCTGGAGGTGCACCCACAAGACGGGAGACTTCGTGTTTCTCCATGTATTCAGACATATCGAAGCGAATCATGTTCTTTTCACTACCGAACATACACTCTGCCAGTGCCCGTGCCAGTTCAGTCTTGCCTACACCGGTGGTGCCCAGGAAGAGGAAGGAGCCGATAGGACGCTTCGGGTCCTTCATGCCGGCCCTTGCCCGACGAATGGCAGTGGCTACGGCATGGACAGCTTCGTCCTGGCCGATGACTCTCTTATGGAGTTCGTCTTCCAGATGGAGCAGCCGTTCGGAGTCGCTCTTCTTCAGGTTCTGCACCGGAACGCCGGTCCATTTGGATACCACTTCTGCCACATCTTCTTCTGTGACAGTCAGATGATCGTGGTCTCCGCCTTTCCAGTCTTTCTTCAGGGTATCGATTTCAGTCTGCAGTTTCTTTGCCTGATCCCGGTAAATGGCTGCTTTTTCAAAGTCCTGGGCAGAAACGGCAGCTTCCTTTTCTTTGTTTACCGATTCCAGGGCTTCTTCTTTCTTTTTCAGTCCTTCCGGCGTAGAGGATGCTTCCATGCGGACTTTGGCAGCGGCTTCATCGATAACGTCGATTGCTTTATCAGGCTGAAAACGATCGGTAATATAACGGCCCGAAAGTTCTACTGCCGCTTTCAGTGCTTCATCAGTAATTTTGGCTTTATGGAAGGCTTCATAGCGGTCGCGGAGGCCTTTCAGGATTTCCAGAGTGTCCTTCGGAGTCGGTTCGCCCACTTTGACAGGTTGGAAACGACGCTCCAAAGCGGCATCTTTTTCAATGTATTTCTTGTATTCTTTCAAAGTGGTGGCACCGATGCAGCGCAGCTCGCCTCTTGCCAGTGCCGGTTTCATAATGTTGGCAGCATCCATGGAGCCTTCGCTGGAACCTGCGCCTACCAGTGTGTGCAGTTCATCTACAAAGAGAATCCAGTCTTTGTGTTTCTTCACTTCATCAATGACTTTTTTCAGTCTTTCCTCAAATTCGCCTCTGTACTTGGTACCTGCCACCACGGAGGACATGTTAAGGGAAATGATATGACAGTTCTTAAGGATTTCCGGTACATCGTTATTGACAATGCGCTGAGCCAGACCTTCAGCAATGGCCGTTTTACCAACGCCCGGTTCACCGATGAGAACAGGGTTATTCTTGTTACGGCGGGACAGAATCTGGATTACCCGATTGATTTCATCGTTTCTGCCGATAACCGGATCGATTTTGCCTTGTTTTGCTTTTTCGTTGAGGTCCACTGCAAAGCCGTCCAGATCGCCCAGGCTCACAGATTTATCAGATTTGCCGCTGTCTTCGGACAGCACTTTTTCAAAGGCTTTCTGCAGTTTATCCTGGGTAACGCCGAAACTTTCCAAAATGCGGACAGCCAGGCCGCCGCCTTCATGAAGAATAGCCAGGAGCAGGTGTTCCGTACCTACGTAGGAATTTCCCAGTTCGTTGGCTTCTTCTACTGCCATTTCCAGCACTCTCTTGGTCCGGGGTGCTGCATAGACTTCACCGGTGCTGAAAAGAGACCGGCCCTGGCTGTACTGGGAGAGCAGCTGCTCCACTGCATCCACAGTGACGCCCAAGGAATTCAGAATCCTGCCACCGGCGCTGTCTTTTTCATGGGCAATGCCCAGAAGAAGATGTTCCGTGCCGATATAGTCGCTGCCCAGTTTGGCAGCTTCGGAAGCGGCAAATTTCCAAGCGTTTTTCACGCCGTCAGTAAATCTATCTTCCATAATAACTCCTCCTTTGCTTCAGAGTTTTCTACTTTTACTACTATCTGATATATGAATATATACGATAAAGCTGATTCACAGCAGAGTATTTACCATTTCAAATGGTTTTTTCTTACAGGTTTTTGAGCACATCCCGCAGGAGAGCGGATCTCCACTTTTCCATAGCAGTCCGGTCATCCGGCGCGGTGTGGCTGATGAGCGCCACCTGACTGTCGGGAATCAGGGAATATAGACGGTAAAATGTGAGGCCGTCTTCATCGGGAATCATGTCCGCATTAATACCCATGCGGATGAGACCTGAGAGATAAAGGGCTTCTTCCCTGGTCATGCGTCTTGCATATTTCAGGGTGCCCAGGGCTCGCCAGATGCGGTCCCGAAGTTCTTCCTCCGAGCTTTGGAAGGTGTCCTTCCAGAGTTTTTTCTCTTCTTCCGTAATTTCCTGAAGGATTTTATCCAGCTCCGACACGTAGTCCACTTCCCGGATGCCCAGAGACCTGGTGTTTTCCAGAAGGTAGAAGGGCAGGCGCCCGTCGGCTTTTCCCGCCGCCGGTGACAGGTGGAAACCACGGAGTTCCAGAAATTCGGAAAGGCTTCCGATTTTATCGTGCAGGGCAAATCCCGGCAGGAACAGAAGGGAGACCATCTTCATCCCGGAGCCTGTGAACTGGGGCGACGCAGTGAGATATCCGAATTCCTTATCAAAGGCGTAGTCCAGAATATCCGATGCTTCGTCGGCTAGGCGCGCCGTCCTTTTCCAGAGACTGAACACTGTATTGCCTCCGGAAAACCCCAGAAAGGCCAAGTGGTCATGGACATTGGTCCTGATGGCCAGACTTCCGTCTTCATTGAGATAGAGCCGGCTGTTTCCATCCAGGAGCCTACCCTCTTCCGGCAGGAACCCTTTTTCTGAAAGTACATTCCTTTCCTCTTCATTCAGGGATTCCATGCCATAGGGGATAAAGGGCCCGAAGCCGTGATCATTAATATATCTCACCGCTTCATCCAGCTTTCCCGCCGCTTTTGCCTTTTCGGAACCTTGAAGCATGGAGGGGAAACGGGTACTCTTTATATTTCTGAAAAGGGCAAGCCTAGTAAAGATGACCGGATCATCCTTAGAAATCTGGGCCCACCGTGGAAGCTCATTTCCCAATATTTCCTGAAGGGTCATTTGGATGTACCTCCTTTCCCTTTCCCTTCCTCTTCCAGTTTATGGATTTCATCCCGCACTTTGGCAGCCTCTTCATAATTCTCATCAGCCACCAGTTTGGAAAGCTTGTTTCTCAGGCCTGTGAGCTCCGGCGATTCTTCCTTCACTTCCGCTTTCTTCGGTTCATCGCCTTCGTAGCGGTGAGCTCCCTGCATATGCTGAAATGCGGGGCGGAGTTTTTCGCGGAATGCTTCATAGCATCCCGGGCAGCCCAGCAGGCCGTCTTTTTTGAAATCATGATAGGTCTTTCCGCATTCCGGGCAGGACAGGTTTTCGATAGCCGTTCTGGCAGGGCGGAAAAGGGAATCCATAAAACCGTCGTTGAAAAAGGTATCAAAACTGTTTCTGAATAAATCATGACCAAAGAAACCCATGGAGTTATTCACCAGGTTTTCCCTGGCTGCGCATTCCCTGCACAGGTGTCTTTCTGTTCTATGTCCATTGACGATCTGTGTCACATGGACAACTGCTTCTCTTCCATGACAGCGATCACAAAGCATAGTTCATTCTCCTTTCAAAGCCCATTCGACGCGGTGAATCATAGTCTTGGCAGCCTCCCTGCGGTGGCTTTCAGGACAATATTCCAGCATGGTATGGGTCATTGCACAAATCAATCGGTATTCCTGATTGGAAATAATGTCATAATCAACAAGCATGCGGTAATAGCCGTCCAATCCGTTCTCAATGGCTTCTATGCTGTTGGGATTGTCTTTTGGACTGCTCTTTTGGCTGCTTTTTCCCACGCGGTTTGGTGAAGGCGCTTCCCGCCGTGGCGGCGGGTTCTGACTTTTCAGTGAAATCTTGATGTATCCCCCGCTTCCCCTTCTGGACTCCACAACAAACCGGTCATCAGGAGAAAACCTGGTATTGATGACGTAGGTGACCTGAGAGGGGGCACATTCTAACAGATCTGCCACATCTTTCCTCTTCAGGAGCACCTGGTCATTCGTTTCTTTATCAAGCATTTCCAGGATAAACTTTTCAATCCTGTCTGATAACATTGTATTATTCATTTAGCACTCACCACTTTCCTTCATCTCTCAACTTTCGAATCTATTGTACTCCTTTAATGTCAAATAGTCAATAGGTTAAATTAAAAAATTTTACTTTTCTTTTTTATAGGTCGGAAATTATTTTTCTTCGGTTTTATCTATATTATTTGAGAATCATATTCTTATTAAGGCATAAGAAAAGCCCTCTTCCTATGATAGAAAAAGGGCTTCTTATTTTTTATTTTTGACTTTTCTTTTTGACTTTTACCAATTAGGAAACTCATCCTCCACTCCTGCTTCAGCCAGGGCGGAATGAATCACCGATGAAGAAAATCCTCTTCTGAGCAGAAAGGCAGCCGCTTTTCTGTAATTTTTCAAAATGGAAGGCATCACTTTAGCCCTGCCGGCCAGGACGCGAAAGGCGTTGTCCCTTTCCTCTTCCTCCGGAATGCGGTAAGGACAGGGAAGGCCCCGAGCCTTCATTTTCTGAAGGATGTAGTTATTGCCGTAGCAGCGGCGGCTGCGGAAGGACCGGAACACATCTTCCGCCAGACTTTCATCATCCACATACCCGTAATGCATAAGCTTTTTCAGGGTATCTTCGATATCTTTCTCTCCGTAGTTCCGTTCCTTCAGTTTCCGGCGCATTTCCATTTCACTCTGGCCCCGATATTTCAGGAGATGAAGGGCTGCTTCATAGCAGCTTCTCTCAGTTTTCTTCGTCCTGTTCTGATAATACGCCATCTTCGAAATGATCCGGTTCTACTACCAGGGTGTCTCGGATAATCTTGTCGATTTCCTGCGCCACATCAGGATGTTCCTTCAGATAAGTCTTGGCCGCTTCCCTGCCCTGGCTGATGCGGTTTCCTTTATAGGAATACCAGGCGCCGCTCTTTTGGATAATATCCATATTCACCGCAATATCCAAAAGGGTGCCTTCCTTGGAAATCCCTTCGCCGTACATAATATCAAATTCAGCCACTTTGAAAGGCGGCGCCACCTTGTTCTTCACTACTTTAGCCCGGGTCCGGTTGCCGATCACTTCGGTTCCGCTCTTGATAGCTTCAGCCCTTCTGATTTCAATACGCATGGAAGCGTAGAATTTCAGAGCCCTGCCGCCAGTGGTGGTTTCCGGATTACCGAACATAACTCCCACCTTTTCGCGGATCTGGTTGATGAAAATAACGATGGTTCTGGATTTGCTGATAATGCCAGTCAGTTTGCGAAGAGCCTTGCTCATGAGACGAGCCTGAAGGCCTACGGACTGGTCACTGATGTCCCCTTCGATTTCCTGCTTCGGAACGAGAGCTGCCACGGAGTCGATGACTACGATATCCACAGCGCCGCTCCGTACCAGGGATTCACAGATGGAAAGGGCCTGTTCGCCGCTGTCCGGCTGGGAAATCAAAAGGTCCTTCGTATCTACGCCCAGATGATGAGCATACATGGGGTCCAGGGCGTGTTCCGCATCGATAAAGGCTGCCACGCCGCCCAGTTTCTGGGCTTCTGCAATGGCATGAAGAGCCAGGGTCGTTTTACCGGATGATTCAGGGCCATAGATTTCAATGACCCTGCCTCTGGGGTATCCCCCTACGCCGACCGCGATATCAAGGGCCAGGGAGCCGGTGGGAATGACATCAATGTCCAGCTTGTCCCCCATATCCCCCAGACGCATGATGGAGCCTGCACCGAACTCCTTTGTAATCTGGTGCATGGCGCTTTCAAGGGCCTTTTTCTTTTCCGGGCTTAATTCAGTTTGATTTGCCATGGAAATCCTCCTTATGAAATGGGAAAGCAGCTATCTTTCACTTTCCTTATGTATCTTTTATTCTTATTTTACTATATACAGGAAGCTTCTGGAAATCAGGATTTCATCCTTTTCCCATACTGCAGAAGATAGCACAGCGCCTTTTCCGCCGCGCCATAGCGCACGCTTCTCCGAGAGCCGAAGAACTGCTCTTTGTGCACCTCCGTGCCCAGGGGACCGGAAACGCCGATATACACCAGACCCGGATCCTCCCCTCTTTCCCCTTTGCCGGGGCCGGCATAGCCGGTGGTAGAAACAGCTATATCGCTGCCATAAAGAGCACGGGAGCCTTCCGCCATTTCTTCTGCCACAGGGCCGCTCACAGCCGTGAGATGACGCAAGGTATCTTTATTCACAGAAAGAACCTTTTCCTTTGCTTCGTTCCAGTAAGTGACGGCGCTTCCTTTGAAATAGGAAGAACTTCCGGGATTGTCAGTCAGGAATTTTCCGATGAGACCGCCGGTGCAGGATTCTGCCGCACTGACGGAAAGGTGGTTCTCCAGAAGGAAATGATGCAAATCGTTGAGCACATCTCCTTCCAGATGATATCTTGAAAGGGGCATTCTTTTTTCGATTTCCCCCGCCGTTTTTTCTATGAGGTCCATGGTTTCCTTCTCATCTGCTCCTTTGGCAGTGACCCGCACGGCCACATATCCGGGCCTTGCCAGAAGAGCAATGGTGGGATTGGACTGACTGCGGAGAAGGTCCTCTATTTTCTCTTCAATTTCCGCTTCTGTCATATGAACGGCGGAAAGGACAAGGGAGCGGATGATACCCTGGGAACCCAGTTTTTCGGTGAGCCAGGGCATGACATGGTTCCTCATCATGGTCTTCATTTCGAAGGGTGGTCCCGGAAGATGGATAAGGATTTTGCCGCCTTTTTCTACGGCACAGCCGCTGGCCGATCCCGCTTCATTAAAGAACAGGCGAGCACCTTTGGCAAACCAGGCCTGTCGGTCCAGTGATGGAAGATAGGGCCGGTGCTTTTCCGCATAATATATTTTCAGCCGCCGCGATTCTTCTTCTATCCGAACAAAGGGAAGATTCATCGCCCGGGCGCCTGCCTTTTTCGTAATATCTCCCAGGGTCGAGCCAAGACCGCCGGAGGTAATGACAAGGTCCGCCCTGGTGAGGGCATGACGGAAGGCTTCTTCCATGCGACGGGGATTATCCCCTACCACCGTCATATAAGCCACCGTATAGCCATGCTCATTCAGGAAAGCAGCCAGCCACTGGGCATTTTCATTAGCAATTTCTCCCAGAAGAAGCTCCGACCCTGTGGTAATAATTTCAGTAATCATAGATTTTCCTGGAAAGTCAGATTCTTTCCGCAATGAGGTCATAAGCGTAGCCGTCTACGATTTTGACCTTTACAAAATCACCGGGTTTCAAATCTCCCGGATTGTCAATATACACGCTGCCGTCTACTTCCGGCGCCTGGAAGGCGGTGCGGCCTTTTGCCTGCGTGTGGCCTTCTCCATCGTCCACCAGTTCTTCCACCAGGGCTTCTGTTTCCACGCCGATGAGGTCTTCGTTGTTTTCTTCAGAAATTCCCGCCTGAATAGCCATGAGTTCATGGTACCGATTTTCCTTTACATCTTCTTCAATCTGGTCGGTCATTCTGGCTGCCGGTGTGCCATCCTGGGGAGAGAATTTGAAGGCTCCCATGTCATCAAAGCGGACTTCCCTGATGAAATCACAGAGCTCTTTGAAATCTTCCTCCGTTTCTCCCGGGAAACCCACCATGAGGGTGGTACGGATAGTCATTCTGGGGGAAGCGGCCCGAAGCTTGTGAAGCAGGGTTCTGATGCTTGCAGAAGAATCCCTTCTGTGCATGCGCTGCAGCACGGAATCGCTGATATGCTGGAGAGGAATGTCCACGTACTTGCAGATTTTATCTTCCTTCAAAATCACGTCCAGCAGCTCATCGTCAAAATAAGTGGGATACAGATAGAACAGACGGATCCATTTCACCCCTTCAATCTTTACCAGCTCCCGAAGAAGGGCGGCCAGGTTTGTTCCGTTCTTCAAATCCCTGCCATAGCAGGAAAGGTCCTGTGCAATGAGGTTGAATTCCCGTGTACCCTCAGCAGCCAGTCTTCTCACCTCATGAACAATGGAAGGAATGGAACGACTGTGCATGGGTCCTCTCACATAGGGAATGTAGCAAAATGTGCAGCCATTGCTGCAGCCTTCTGCAATTTTCACATAGGCGGAATACTTTGGTGTCAGGGTCTGCCTTGGAATGAGTTCCTCATTGGCGCAGGGATTGGTATCAAAGCTATACACCTTTTCATCCTTTTCATAGGATTCATTCACCGCGTCCAGAATGTGCTGCCAGGAATCGGTACCAATAAATACATCAACTTCAGGGATTTCCTTTCCCAGCGCTTCTTTATACTGCTGGGTCAGACATCCTGCAGCCACCAGCTTTTCACATTTTCCTGTTTTCTTGTATTCCGCCGCCTTCAGAATGGTCTCCACCGATTCCTCTTTGGCGGGGTCGATAAAGGTACAGGTATTAATAATAATTACCTGTGCTTCGGATAAATCCTCAGTGAGCTCGTAGCCTGCCTTTTCCATAATACCTACCATCATTTCCGTGTCCACCAGGTTTTTGGAACATCCCAGGCTTATAAATCCAAGTTTCTTTTTCAACTGTTCGTACCTCCAAAACGTATCTTCTCGCCCCACTGTGTGAGGAGATCCTTTCTTCCTTCATCGAAATATACTTTTTCCAGATTCCAGAATTCCAGGGAATGGCCGCCGCTGTCCGGTGCCATATTGAAATCATTGACATATACATAATAATACTGGTTTTCTTCCATTCTTGCCTTGTATTCGGAAGAAGTGAGAAGCCAGTTCAAAAGTTTCTGGGCTCTGCCCGGATAGGCGGCATCAGCAGAAATACCGGCACCGAAAAGGTACCAGGGGGAGCCATCCTCCGGATACATAATGACCACAGGAAGTTTTTCCTGACGGCTGCGGACAGCCTCATTCAGACCGGAAATACCGATATCGCACTTTCCCATGCCTGCCATGCGGGAAGGCGTGGACAGGTATTTCCCGTACTGTACGATATGGTTCTGGGCCTTACCCAGAAGGGAAAAGGTCTCCCCGATGCCGAAGTGCTCAGCCAGACACATGAGTAAATCCTCAGCCATATCGGCGGCAATGAAATCGGTCATAGAAAGGCGCAGAGAATTCCTGGTAAGCACCTCATTCCAGCTATAGGAAAAGGCCGGATGCTTCCTGACATAGTCCTCGTTCACCGCAAACACCACGGGATCTACCCAAAGGCCTGTCCAGTAGCATTCTTCATCTTTGAAAAGATTCAGCGCCGTGTCGGTCTGGGCGGAAGCATAGGGAACAAGCATATTTTCTTTTTTCATCTTCATGAGAGAATCCTGAGATGTAATGTACAGATCCGCCGCTGGCATATCGCTGGCATCCTGCCTGCTCTGAAGCTGGGATTTGGACAAATACACCACGTTCATCTTCAGTCCGCTTTCCTGGAAGAAATCATTGCCAAGAGCTTCCAGCATGCCTTTCGGCATATCCGTATACACTGTCACATACTCGGAAGGATTCATTTTTTCCGCCTTCACTTCCGCCTGCTGCCGCGCAAAACGGAGAATCCCGAAGAACGCAAGGGCTGCCATCAGTAAAAATAGAAAAACAGAAGCCAGTCGTTTCATGGAACCACCTCTTGCAGAATTATATCATAGAAGTACCAGCTCATTCACAGAATTCCCTTTTACAGGGATGAAAAAATTGTCCTTCAGCCGGCACTTTCACCGCCTGCCCGGACCCCGCCTTCTTCGGTCTCTGCCTTTTGAGGTTCTGCGGGTCCGCCGTTTTTCATCTGTTCGAAGAGATCTTGGGCCTTTAGTTTATCCATGAGGATATCCCGGGGCTTAGCTCCTTCGGCAGGTCCAACGATGCCAAGGCGCTCCATGGAATCCATAAGCCTTCCTGCCCTGGTATAGCCGATGCGGAAGCGGCGCTGAAGAGCAGATACGGAAGCTCTCTTCGTATCAAGCACCCATTCTGCCGCTTCTTCCAAAAGGCTGTCCTGCTCTTCTTCCTCTTCAGCCCCCGTATTTTCATTCTTTTCAGGTACTGACAGGTCTATAGGTTCATATGTGACCGGCGCCTTTTCCTGTTCCATACATTCTTTTCTTACATAATCCACCACTGTCTCCACTTCCTCATCGGAAATGAAAGCACCCTGAATACGGACTGTGGTCAGAGCCCCGGCCTGTTTAAAGAGCATGTCCCCCTTTCCAAGAAGGGTTTCTGCACCTCCTTCATCAAGGATGATGCGGGAGTTCAGCGCTGATTCCACCATGAAGGCAATACGGCTGGGAATATTGGATTTGATAACTCCTGTAATCACATCGGCCGAAGGACGCTGGGTAGCCAGGATAAGATGAATGCCGGCAGCCCGGGCCTTCTGGGTGAGGCGCTGAATCAGCACTTCCACTTCCTTGGCCGCCACGTTCATAAGGTCTGCAAATTCATCTACTATGATAAGAATATAGGGCATTTTCTTATCGGGATTCTGCTTATTATATCCCTCAATATTTCTGACCCTGGCCCCGGCAAAGAGCTGGTAGCGCGCTTCCATTTCCCGGACGGCCCAGTTCAGAGCGCCTTCAGCCTTCTTCATATTGGTAATGACCTCCGTGCGCAGATGAGGAATACCATTGTACACGGAAAGCTCCACCACCTTCGGATCAATGAGCATAAGTTTCACATCTTCCGGCCGGCTGTGGTAAATAATACTGGTAATAATGGAATTAATGCACACCGATTTACCGGAACCCGTAGATCCGGCTATGAGAAGATGAGGCATTTTAGAAAGGTCTGTGACTACCGGCTTCCCCGTAATATCCTTACCCAGGGCCACCAGAATGTGACCTTTCCCATTTTTAAATTCGCTGCTGTCAAGTACATCCCTTAAAGGAACAGAAGCGGACCGGGAATTCGGGATTTCAATACCCACCGCCGACTTGCCGGGAATCGGCGCTTCAATGCGAATATGGGTGGCTGCCAGGGCCATGGCCAGCTCATTGGACAAACCTTCGATTCTGCTTACCCGGACTCCCACCTCCGGCCGAAGTTCAAACCTGGTCACCGTAGGGCCTACGCTGGCATGGATGACCCGGGCCATGACACCGAAACTCTTCAGAGTAGATTCGATAATGGATGCATTTTTAGCCACATCGCTCTGACTCTCCCCTTTGGCATGGTCCGTGTGCAGCAGGGACAGGGGCGGAAATTTGTACTCCTTCTTCACAATGCCTGTCACCGGTGGGCGGGAAGGCGTTCCTTCTTCTGCCGTTGGAGATGAAGGAGTTTCCTCACTTGGAGTTTCGTTTTCCTTTTCCATTTCCTCCTCTTCCGGTTCTTCACTTTCAGCAAGGGGCACCGGAGGCGGCATCATTTCCTCATCTGCCGGTTCCCTCTCCTCTTCTTTCATCGTGTCCGGAGGAGTTTCCTTTACCGCCCCTTCTTCTACGGCTTCTTCCTGAGGTTTTTCCGAAGCCGCTTCTTCCAGAAGCGTTGGATCCTGAGGCAGTGCCTCTTCCGTTACTTCTTCTACTTCCGGTTCCTCTTTCTTTTTCTTCTTGAAGATAAATTCAGTCGGCTTATCCTTCAGTTCCTCCAGCCGGGCAGCAGAACGGGCAGCATCCAAAGCTGCCTTTTTATCCCGGATTTTCTGGGCCATGCCGCCCAGTCTCTCCCCGGTTTTCTCGCCGATTTTCTGGGCTTTGGTGCCCACCTTTTCCGCTCCCCTGGACAGGGACCAGTGGGTAAGGAGGAGAACATCCACCACCATGAATCCAAGAAGGAGAATAGTGGTTCCGATTTCTCCCAGAGCCAGATGGAAGAAAGAGGTAAGGCTCCCTCCGATAATGCCGCCATAGGAAAGAATTTCAGAAATTTCCATTTCCCTGCCTTTAGGCACATAGTAATGATGTACCAGACAGAGGAAAAGAACGCACAGAACAGCCAGAAGCACATTTCTCCGGCTCATAGAGATTCCCCGGGATGCCAGGGCATACCGAGCGCCGAACAGGACCAGAAACAGTGCCGCTGCCGGTGCTGCCAGGCCAAAAAGGAAATGAATGCCGTCGCTCACCCATTTCCCCATAATACCGGTGCCTCCACCAAAAAGGCTGATAAAGGCAAAAATGCCAAAACAGAAGATAACGATGCCTGATATTTCATAATTTTTAGATCCATCATGGGTCCGCCGTCTGGCGGAAGTGGTCTTCTTCTTCATACTGTCAATAACTCACTCCTGTTTTTTATTTGTCCGCTCTTCCCACCGGTGGGAAAGGGAAGCCTCTTCCCCGTTTCTCACAGGCTTGTAATAGACATGGCCTTTAAGCTCATCGGGAATATACTGCTGGTCCACCCAGCCGCCGAAATCATGGGGATATAGATAGCCGTTTCCATGTCCCATTTCATGGGCGCCGCTGTAATGAGCATCCTTCAGATAGTCGGGAATAGACCAGTCAGACCGGGTCTTTACTTCGGCCAGGGCATTGTCGATGCCCATAACAGCGCTGTTGCTCTTCGGCGCCAAACAGATGTAAAGCACCGCCTCCGCCAGAGGAATCCTTGCTTCCGGGAGCCCCACCATTTCCGATGCCTGCGCTGCTGCCACCGCCACCTGAAGGGCCCGGGGATCCGCCAGCCCCACATCTTCGGCGGCACAAATCATAATGCGCCGGGAAATAAAGGAGGTCTTCTCTCCCCCATTAATCATGCGTGCCAGATAATGAAGAGCCCCGTCGGGGTCGCTTCCCCGCATGCTCTTAATAAAAGCGGATACAATGTCATAATGATAATCACTGTTCTTATCATATACGGAAGCATGGTCTCCTGCAACCTCTTTGATTTCTCTATCCGTCAGAGTCCCCTTCATGGGAAGAAGGGAAGAGGCCTGTTCCAGGAGGTTCAGGGCCATGCGGATATCACCGGATGCATAGGAAGAAATGGTTCTCAATACATCATCCGATGCCTGATATCCATAGTTTCCAAGCCCTTTAACTTTATCCGTCAACGCCCGGCGCAGGATTTCAATTTCCGCACTTTCCGGAAGAGCCTGGAGACGGATAAGCCGCACCCGGGAAAGAAGAGGACGATTGATTTCAAAATAGGGATTTTCCGTAGTGGCACCGATAAGGATAATGGTGCCGTCTTCCACATAGGGAAGAAGAAGGTCCTGCTGCCCCTTGTTAAAGCGATGGATTTCATCAATAAAAACAATGGTCCGGCGCTGGTAATAGGAAAGCTCCTCCTTCGCATGAGACACCACGTCCCGGATATCCTTCGTGCCGCTGGCCGTGGCATTGAGTTTCACGAAATGACTGTGCGTCATCTTCGCGATTACTGAAGCAATGGTGGTCTTCCCGCAGCCGGGAGGTCCGAAAAGAAGGATAGATGGAATGGTATCCCGCTCAATCATACGGTAAAGGAAAGAATTCTTTCCTACTGCTCCTTCCTGGCCCAGTATATCCTCCAGCCGCTCCGGCCTCATGCGGTCTGCCAGGGGTGCATAAGAAACAGGTTTTCCATTGTCATAATCAAATAAAGAGTCCATAATCGGTGCCTCGCTCAAATACAAATGTTTCCCCTCTATTATCCCATGGATAGAAAGAAAAATCAAACAGATTTTCCATATAAAAGGATGAGATACCCCGACGCCTGGCAGTCATTTTTGTTCTATCAGGAAGCAGACCGACTAATTTGAAGCTCTAAGCCGCTAAGAGCCTATTCCTCTGCATCAAAAAAGCCGCCAAGAATATCTTGACGGCTTCATTGTTATTAGCCCCACCATGTCGTTTATTGCCGTATTTTGAGTCTGCATAATTGCAGGTGGGTGTTCTTGAGACAAGGTTTCTTGAACAGTCCCCGTACGGGGCATTGACTCACCTCATCAGCGCTGAACTCCCGTTATAAAGGTGTTGGTTCAAAATAAGAAGGCACGACGTGCACAGCAGGGTTTCCTTTACAGATAGTGTAGCAAAAATCCTATCATTTTACAAGACTATGACAGAAAATTATGCCTTTTCAAAGAGATCTTTTTCCTTCTTGATGTCTACTTTGATATGAAGTTCTTTGAGCTGCTTGTCTGCTACCGTAGACGGAGCCTGGGTCAGAGGATCAATGGCGCTCTGGGTCTTCGGGAAGGCGATAACATCGCGGATGGAATCCAGATGGAGCATAAGCATGACGAGGCGGTCGAGGCCCAGGGCAATGCCTGCATGAGGCGGAGCACCGTACTTGAATGCATCCAGGAGGAATCCGAACTTCTGCTCTGCTTCTTCCTGGGAAATGCCGATGGCTTTGAATACCTTTTCCTGCAGGTCTTCCTGGTAAATACGGAGAGAGCCGCCGCCGGCTTCTACGCCATTCAGTACCATATCATAGGCCTTGGCATAAACCTTGGAAGGATCGGTGAGGAGGTGCTGCACATCTTCATCCCGCGGTGCGGTGAAAGGATGATGTTCTGCCACATAACGGTGTTCTTCTTCGCTGTATTCGAACATGGGGAAATCGGTCACCCAGCGGAAGCAGAATTCGTTGGGATCGATGAGGTTCATGCGGCGGGCCATTTCAAGGCGCAATTCACCCAGAGCCTGGGCCACCACCTTCGGCTTGTCGGCAATGATGAGGACCAGGTCGCCTTTTTCTGCTTCGCAGGCTTTTCCGATTTCACGGATTTTATCTTCGCCCAGGAATTTGGTAATCTGGCATTTCAGGCTGCCGTCTTCGTTGAAGCCAATCCATGCCAGACCTTTAGCGCCATAGTGGCCTACATAGTCTACCAGGCCGTCCAATTCACGACGCGGAATGGCTGCGTCACCTTTTACATTGATGGCTTTAACCACGCCGCCGTTATCGAGGACAGAGCGGAATACTTTGAATCCGGTATCCCGAAGCAGGTCGGAAATATTATAGAAGTGCATGTCAAAGCGAAGATCCGGTTTATCAGAGCCATAAAGATTCATGGCATCATCCCATTTAATTCTCTTGAAGGGGATTTCAATATCCCTGTTCAGGACCTTCTTAAAGACTCTCTGCATCATGTGTTCCATGAGGTCAAGGATGAAATCCTGATCTTCAAAGGACAGTTCCATATCCAGCTGGGTAAATTCAGGCTGACGGTCGGCGCGCAGGTCTTCATCACGGAAGCAGCGAGCCACCTGGAAGTATCTTTCCAGTCCGGAAACCATAAGGAGCTGTTTGAAAAGCTGCGGGGACTGAGGAAGGGCATAGAATTTGCCCGGATTTACACGGCTTGGTACCAGGTAGTCTCTGGCGCCTTCCGGGGTGCTCTTAGTGAGCATAGGAGTTTCAATTTCCAGAAAATCATTTTCATCCAGGAATGTTCTCATTTCATGGACAATCTTATGTCTCATGATGAGATGGTTCTGCATTTCCGGACGTCTCAGATCGATATAACGATATTTCAGGCGGACATTTTCATCCACATCAATGCCGTCTTCTACATAGAATGGCGGAGTCTTTGCCTTGTTCAGGACGCGGAGTTCGGAAACTACTACTTCCACCTTGCCGGTCTTCATTTTCGGGTTCACGGTGTCAGCGCTTCTTTCCCGAACTTTGCCTTTCACAGCCAGAACGTATTCGCTTCTTACACCTTCCGCCTTGTGGAAAGCTTCTTCACCGTACTGGGGACTTAATACCAGCTGTACGATACCACTTCTGTCACGAAGGTCAATGAAAATCAAACCACCATGGTCTCGGCGGGTATTCACCCACCCTGCCAGTGTCAGTTCCTTACCACAGTCGTTTTCTGTTACCTTACCGCATCCGCAGGATCTTCTCATCCCTGCCATTGTTTCCATATTAGAGCACCTCTTTAAAATAATTTATATAAAGAATGACAACCCTTACGAGTTATGTTCTTCTTTAGCTATATAACCGGCTATATCAGCAAAAGGAATATCCTGCTGTGTGCCCGTATCCATATTCTTTACGGCAGCAGCGCCTTTTTCCAGTTCATTGCTTCCGATAATGACTGTAAACTGGGAAGCCAGCTTACCGGCCTGTTTCATCTGTCCCTTAAGGCTTCTTCCCTGCAGGTCCATATCCGTTACAATGCCAAGACCCCGCAGCTCTTCCTGGATTTTAAATCCTTCTGCGACAGCATCTTCACCAAGAGCGGCAATATAAACTCTCTTTTGTGCTTTGGGGGCAGGAATGAGATTCTGCATTTCCAGAGCCAGAAGCAGTCTTTCCAGACCAATGGCAAAACCAATGCCCGGTGTGGAGGGCCCGCCGATTTCTTCGACCAGTCCGTCATACCGGCCGCCACCGCAGACTGCGCTCTGGGCGCCAAGGGGCGGGTACTGAATTTCAAAGGCCGTATTGGTGTAGTAGTCAAGGCCCCGTACCAATCTGGGATCTACAGTATAGGAAATACCAAGGCTGTCGAGGTAGTGCTTCACTGCCTCAAATTTCCTGTGGCATTCATCACAGAGATAATCTGTAATCTCCGGAGCACCTACAGAAGCTCTCCGGCACCCTTCTTCCTTGCAGTCCAGAATGCGCAGAGGATTCTTATAAAGTCTTTCCCTGCAGTCATCGCAGAGCTGGTCTTTCTTCCCTTCGAAGAATTCGATAAGTTTCTTCCGATAAGCGGGACGGCAGTTCTTATCGCCGATAGAATTCAGGTGGAGATCCAGATCCTTCAGTCCAAGCTTATGGAAAATTTCACAGGCCATGGCAATGACTTCTGCGTCAGCCAAAGGAGAGGATGCGCCCAGCACTTCCAGACCAAACTGATGGAATTCCCTGTACCTTCCGGCTTGGGGACGGTCATACCGGAACATGGAACCAATATAGAACATCTTATGTACCTGCTGGTCACCATACATTTTGTGTTCCAGATAGGCACGAACAGCGGAGGCCGTATTTTCCGGACGAAGGGTCACAGAACGGTTTCCTCTGTCCGTAAATGTATACATTTCCTTCGTTACCACATCAGTGGTATCACCGATACCGCGCTGAAAAAGCTCGGTAGCTTCAATAATAGGAGTCCTGATTTCCTTGTATCCATACCGGGCACATACATCCCGGATGACTCCCTCCATATAATCCCACTTGTACACTTCTTCAGGCAGAATATCATGGGTTCCTTTTAATGCCTGCATAATGACACCTCTTTATTTTTACAGACTTTTCTGCAAAGGCATTCTTTCGGAAAGAAAATCTCCTCTTTCCGCTTACATTAACAAATTAAATTGTACCATCTTACAGGGCATATTGGCAAATTGAAATTGGACAGGTCTTCAGCATGAGGGTACCGCAGGGAAGTATTTTAAGCTGGCTTCTCCTGCAGGCAAAGGGTTCACAGGTTGGGCCGCGTCTGTCAGCGCTGAAAGCTGCCCTTTTAACACGCCTCTGGCCTGCGGATCATGCTCCTCACAGATTCTGATTCTTTTTAGCGCAGTCCCTGCAGTAGCCATAGAATTTCAGCTGGTAATCTACAATGTCAAAGCCGTTTTCCTTTTTGATTTTTTCCTTTACCTCATTAAGGAAGTCGTAGGAGAATTCTGTCACCTTCCCACAGCCAAGGCAGATGAGATGATGATGAGAGTGGGACAGGTTATGGTCATTTAATTCATAACGGCTCCTGCCGTCGCCGAAGTCCAGTTTTTTTAGAAGCTCCAGATGGGTGAAGAGCTCCAGGGAACGATACACAGTGGCCAGACCGATGTCGGGATTTTCGTCCCGTACCATTTCATATACATCTTCAGCGCTCATATGGTTTTCTTTGCTGTCCAGGAAAGCCTGCAGAATGATCTGGCGCTGAGTGGTGAATTTATACTTATGCTCCCTGATTTTCTTTTTCAGGGTATTCATAATGGTCGATTTTTTCATATTTCGCATAATCCCTCCGCTATCTTACTTTTTTATATCTGTCGTAGAACCACATGTGTTTTAAAAGGATCTGCAGCACCGCCACCAGGGGCACTGCAATCATCATGCCCAGGACACCGAAGATTTTGCCTCCGATAAGGACACCAGCAATAATGGCTACCGGGTGCACGTTAATAATGCTGCCCATAAGTTTGGGCATAACGAAATGTCCATCCACCTGCTGCACGATAATATAGAAAAAGATGACCTGAAGCATGACAGTGGTTCCCTGGAGGAGACCAAGAAGCACCGGCGGAATGGCGCCGATGATAGGGCCGATGAGAGGAACCATTTCCACAATGCCCGCCAGTAGGCCGATGACCAGAGGATAGGGAATATTCAGGGTCCACATGCCTATAAAAACCACCACTGCCATCAAGGTGGAAAGAAGGAGCTGACCACGAATATAGGCATTCAGCACAAAATGGATTTCCTTAAAAAGCTCTTCCAGATGATGATGGAAACGATCTGGAAAAATGTGGATGAACGCATTGACGAAGTACCCTCCTCTTTTCATCATATAGAAAGTAATGAAGGGCACCACAATGAGTTCCACTACTGTACTGGCAAAGGAAAAAATAGCAGACAGGCTGAAGGAAGCAATTTTCAGCGTATATTCACCAATATCCTGGAGGATGCGGGCAAACAGAGATTTGGCTTCCGGCGGCATCAGAGAAAGCTGATACTGCTTTTCCAGTTCCGGAACAGCCTGCTGCACCGCTGCCAGCATCCCTGGTACGCTTTTAATGAACTCCTGGAATTCGGAAATAAAAGGTACGAAGATATGGACGCCGATGAGGTAAATCACTGCAATGAAAAGAGCAAAGGAAAAGAGGATGGCAAAATCATAGGGAAATCGTGTCCATCCCATTTTCTGGGTCTGCCCGTATACCGCATGGGCCACAGGATTCAGGAGGGTGGTGATGATAAGAGACACTACGAAGGGAAAGAGCACCGATGGCGCTGCTATGATGATGGCTGCAAAGCCGGCAGCAATGGCCACCCTCAGCCAGAATTCAACACCCCATTTCATAGAATGCCTCCGGTAAGGAAAGGATTTGTCTTCTTTTCCTGTCCAATGGTGGTCTGCTCTCCGTGTCCGGAAAGAACCACCGTACTGTCAGGCAGAGAAAAGAGGTTCTTCTTAATGGTGCCGGTCAGCTCTTTAAGGCTTCCGCCGGGAAAATCGGTACGGCCGATGGAACCCTGAAAAAGGGAGTCTCCTGTAAATACAAGGCCTTCCCTCTTCATGTAGAAGGAAATACCGCCGGGCGTATGGCCGGCCGTGTCGATGACCTGAAATGTATAGCCGCAGGTTTCAATTTCATCGCCGTTCTTCACCCATACATCTGCATCGTCCACTAAAGTGGGCACAGGAAACATATAGGACAGGTTCTTCTCCGGGTCCCGCAAAAAAGGCTGATCCCTTTTATCCATGTACATTTTGGCCGCCGGAAACGCTTTTCGCAGCTCATTCATGCCGGCCATATGGTCTACATGCCCGTGAGTGAGGAAAATGGACCTGAGATGGATTTTCTTTTCACTGATGGCTTTTATATAATGCTCCGGCGAGAAGGAAGGATCTACCACCAGCCCTTCCATGGTTTCCTCATTGTACAGAATATATGTGTTTGTCATGAAAGGTCCAAGGACCATGTACATAATCTTCATCATATAGCTCCGGTTTTAAAAATTCTTTTCACTGTCAAGAAGAATGGTCACAGGGCCATCATTTTCCAAGGCCACCTTCATGTAGGTGCGGAAGACGCCGGTTCCCACTGTAAGGCTCTCTCTTTCACATTTTTCCACCACCAGGCGGTAAAGTTCATCGGCTCGGTCCGGCGCCTCGGCTTCCGTAAAACTGGGCCGTCTTCCATGGCGGGCATCGCCATAGAGAGTGAATTGGGAAACGATGGAAAGCTCCCCTTTGATGTCAAGAAGAGACAGGTTCAGTTTCCCTGCTTCATCTTCAAAAATACGGAGGTGGAGAATTTTGTCAACTATGTAGTCGGCATCCTTTTCTGAATCTCCCTTTTTCACGCCGAGAAGGACGGAAAGTCCCTTCCCGATGGAGGAAACTTCTTTTCCCTCCGAATCTACTCTGCACCAGTTACAACGCTGTACCACTGCTCTCATAATCATTCTCCCTGCATGGAATGCATGCGTCTTACAGAATGGACGCCCTTGATTCTTCTGATTTTTGTCATAATATAATCCAGCTGCTGCAGGTCCTTGATCTGGATACCCAGATGCATGACTGCCATGCCGTTGTTTTCAACTTTCACGTTGGCTTTGGAAACGGAAAGTTTCATCTCCGTCAATGCCGCCAGAATATCCGCCATCAAACCGGTCCGATCGTAGCTGATGACTTCGATGGTTACCAGGAACATACTGCTTGTCTGTTCTTCCCAGGACACGTCGATCATGCGGTCCTTATCGGGGAAATTGATGGCATTGGGACAGTCTGCCCGATGCACCGACACGCCGCGGCCTCTGGTAACAAACCCTACGATATCATCACCAGGCACCGGGTTGCAGCACTTGGACAGGTGCACCACCAGTCCTTCTTCCCCTTTCACCAGCACTCCGCTGTTGGAACGGGTCTTCACGCTCCGCATTTTCAGATTTTCCAGAGCTTTGGCCGTCTTCTGGGCCGCAGGTTTCTGGGCATTCAGTTCCCGCTTGTAAAGTTCCGTCAGTTTCAGTATGACGCTCTTCACTGCCACACCGCCAAATCCCACGGAAGCCAGCATATCTTCGGTGTTCATATTGTTGAACGTCCTAGCCACCTGGGCAAGCCGGTCCCTGGCAATCAGCTTCTTCCATTCATACCCCAGCCGGTCCGCTTCCTGGATAAGGGCTTCCTGACCTCTGGAAATATTTTCGCTGCGGTTTTCCTTCTTGAACCAGCTCCTGATTTTCGCCTTGGAGTCCGCCGCTCCTACCATATTGATCCAGTCGTAGCTGGGTTTCCCGGTTTTGGACGTAATAATGGAAACAATATCGCCGTTCTTCAGCTTCGTATCCAGAGGCACGATTTTGTTATTGACCTTGGCTCCCACGCAGCGGTTTCCCACTTCCGTATGGATACGATAGGCAAAATCGATAGGAATAGACCCTTTAGGAAGGTTAATGACATCCCCTTTCGGTGTGAACACGAAAACTTCATCGGAGAATACATCCAGCTTCAGGGCATTCATGAATTCCTTGGGATTGCTGGTATCCTGCCATTCCAGAATGCGGCGGAGCCAGCTGATTTTAGCATCAAAGTCTTTGGAACCGGCCTGTTTCCCTTCCTTGTACCGCCAGTGGGCAGCCACGCCATATTCGGAAATATGGTGCATTTCCCAGGTACGGATCTGTATTTCCACAGGCTGCCCCCTGGTGCCGATAACCGTGGTATGAAGGGACTGGTACATGTTGGGCTTCGGCACAGCAATATAATCCTTGAATCGGTTGGGCAGCGGTTTCCACAGGGAATGGGCAATACCCAGCACCGCATAGCACTGGGGGATGGTATCCACAATGACTCTCACTGCATAGAGGTCGTAAATCTGGGACAAATCCTTATTATCCCTTTTCATTTTCTTATAAATGCTGTAGAAATGCTTGGGTCTACCGGTAATGGTAGCCTTAATGCCGGCTTCCTCGATATGGTCATGGAGCACCCTCATGGTATCATTGACGATTTCTTCACGGGCTTTCCTCTTCTGTTTCATCTGCCGCACCAGATCGTAGTATTCTTCCGGATGCAGGTAATGGAAACAGAGATCTTCCAGTTCCCACTTAATGTTGTAAATACCAAGGCGATGAGCCAGGGGCGCATAGATTTCAATAGTTTCCTTGGCAATGCGCTGCTGTTTCTCCCGGCGGAATACTCCAAGGGTTCGCATATTGTGCAGACGGTCTGCCAGCTTGATGACCACCACTCGAATATCCTTGGCCATGGCCAGGAACATTTTACGGAAATTTTCCAGCTGCTGGTCTTCCTTATCTTTATAGTGGAACTGGGAAAGCTTGGTCACCCCGTCTACCAGAAAGGCTACTTCCTCGCCAAACATCATCTTGATATCTTCCAGCGTATATTCCGTATCCTCCACTACATCGTGAAGAAGAGCCGCCATAATGCCCTGGGGATCCATTTCCAGCTCTGCCAGAATGTAGGCTACAGCCAGAGGGTGGATGATATAAGGCTCTCCGGTGGCGCGGACCTGGGCTGCATGGGCCTTGCTGGCCAGCTCATAGGCCTCCTCTATGGCCTCCAGGCTCTTTGGATCCTTGATATAGGTTTTCACCTTATCCATGAGGCGCTTATATTCTTCTTCTTTTTCACCGCCCCAGTCCTTTTTCTGTTTCTGCCTTTCCACATACTCTTCCTGGTGAATTAGGAATTCAGCCAGCGTGGAAGCAGAGGCATCGGTATGAATGGTTTCCTCATTCAGATTCTGGTTAAAAACACCGGCCAGATTGGTGGTTTTTGGAAGAGCCGGCATTTCTTCTTCCTTTACATTTTCTTTTTTATCCATATTTTCATTCATCATGCCCACCCTCCTGGGTTCTATGCTTTCTATAAATAGAAGAAGTCAAAAGATCAAGTTTACGGGCCACCAGCCGTTTCTGGTAGAAGTCTTCCCCATTTCTGGAAAATCTTGACAGGATTTCCAATTCCTCGAAAACCGCCAGGGCCATCCCCAGCTTCACCGGTTCAAAGCCGTATTTTTTTCTCATGAGGTAATGGACCTCCCGCACCGGTTTGGCCATGGTGCGAAGAATAAGAGAAAGCTTTCTGTACACATCTACCAGATAATCCCTATCCAGCAGGCAGGCCTCTTCCTGTCTTATATCCCTGCCGATGAGCTGCACATGCTCCCCGTACCATTCATGCACCTCCGGCTCAAAGACCAGATCCACCACGTCTCCTGCCTGGCAGGGATTCTCTTCCCCTACGCCCCAGAAAATAGCGTCCACCAGACCGCTGTCTCCGGAAATCTGGCACTTGAAGTGCCGTCCGTCAGCCCCCATATGCCGGGCTGTTTCCACAAAGGCATGGTTCATGGCAAAGAGAGGTTTGGGATTATCTGCACCGCAGGGTTCCAAAAGGTCTAAAGAGTGGATAAAATCAAGACTCACATCCTTTAATGACAGTTCCTCCTCCACATCCAGCACCGGAATACAGTCTTCCTCTGTCAGCACCGATGCGGCATACCTGTTCATGCGCCGGCGCAGCTCCGGTATCTTCTCCTCTGCAATGGAAAAGCCTGCTGCCATCTTGTGACCGCCAAACTGAAGCAGAATGTCAGACTGGGCGGAAAGGGCTTTATAAATATTAAAAGCAGGAATACTCCGGCAGGATCCTTTCCCTATACCATCCCTCACTGTAATCACGAAAACGGGACGATGGCACGATTCCAGAATACGGGAAGCCACGATACCGATGACACCGGGATGCCAGTCCTTCCCGTCCACCACAACGGCCATGTCATTTTCTATGCCAAGCTCTGCCATGCGGCTTTTGGCCTGTTCAAAAATATCCCGTTCGATCTGCTGCCTCATAGTATTGATTTCACAAAGCTTTTGAGCCAGTCTTTCCGCTTCCTCTGCGGACTCTGTAGTCATGAGGCGAACCCCTTCCGATGCCCGGGCAATGCGGCCTGCCGCATTCAGCCTAGGCGCCAGGCCGAAGGATACCTGATCCGCCCGCCGGATTTCCGTAGTGTCATCATGAACAATGCCGGAAGCCTTAAGCAGCGCCGCCAGCCCCTTGATAGGAGTATGAATAAACCGCTTCATTCCCTCCTTTACAAGAATACGGTTCTCTCCGGTCAGAGACACCACGTCGGCAATGGTACCAAGAGCCGCCAGCTCCACGGTTCCATCATAATCTCTTCCCAGCCGTTTCATATAAAGTCCCCGGCACAACGTGTAGGCCACACCGCAGCCGGCCAGCTCCTTATAGGGGTAGGGGCAGTCCTTCTGGTGAGGATTTAAAACCGCTACGCAGGAAGGCAAAAGCTCCGGCGGAGTATGGTGATCGGTGACAATGATATCAAGCCCCTTCGGCGCCTCGCTGATAAGAGCAGCAGAACTGATGCCACAGTCTACTGTTATCAGAAGATGATATCCTTCCTCTGCCAGATGGTTCACTGCCTCCCTGTTCAGACCATACCCTTCCTTTTCTCTCTGGGGAATGTAGTATCCCACATCCGCTCCAAGGGAAGAAAGGCAGCGCATCATGATGGAAGTAGATGTAATCCCATCGACATCGTAGTCCCCATACACTACGATTTTTTCATGCTGATCTATGGCCTGCAGAATGCGGCTCACCGCTTTGTCCATACCCTTCATGAGGAAAGGATCTGACAGATGATCCAGATTGTCATAAAGGAAATGAGACAGTTTCTCTTCGCTGTCAATGCCCCGATGCATCAGGATCCGGGCCAGCTCCTCCGGAATGCCATGGGAGGCGAAAAAAGAAGGGATTTCCTCTCCTTCCCTATGGATTTTGATATGCCATTTATACTTCTGTTTGTCTCTATTCATAAAAAATCCTCAATTCTCATTCTTATTTTCCCTGTTATTTTATCACCTTTTATTCTCAATGACTACCGCATATTATCATTCTCAATAAAATCCAATAAAAAAAACCCGGAGCGCCCTGCTCCGGGGAAGAAACCCTTATTCCCAGGCTTCCTTCATAATATTTTTATATTCAGAATTCAGGTGATCCACCACCACATCAAGCACTACCCGAACAATTTCCGGATCAAAGCTGTCATTGGTGCTGGGCAGGCAGCAATCCAGGAAAATGGAGCCGTCATCTGCAGCCACATACTTGAAAACTTTGTAGCTTCTGTTCAGCGTGTTCAAATATTCCAGGAACTTAGCCTTGTTGGAATCCTTCACCAGCTGGCTTCCTACCTGTACACGGATAATGGTATAAATGGTATTGTCTGTAATGATACCCATGGGAATGGTCTGCCCTTCCACCTTGATATTGGACTGGAAAACCACCGTATCCGCTTCATCATGGACTTCATTCTTATTGAAGAAATTCATATTATTCTTCTGAATATACGCTTCAAACTTCTTTGCTTTCAGATTCACTCTTTTTTCTTCTGCCATCAAATTCACCTTCCAGTTAGAAATATAATTAACCTTTCTTTATTCTACCCTGCCTTGCCATTTATTTCCACATTGATTATGATAATTTCAGAAAAAAATAAAATCCATGAACCAAAGTAAAGGAAATCCCATGACCGATACAGAATACATGATGCTGGCCCTGGAAGAAGCCAGAAAAGCAGAGGCAGAAGGCGAAATCCCCATTGGCGCCCTGGTGGTATACAGAGACCTCATCATCGCCGCTGCCCACAATGAAAAAGAAGGGACCCATGACCCCACCGCCCACGCAGAAATCACAGTCCTTCGCAAAGCCGCCCGATTTCTGGGCACATGGCGTTTGACGGGCGCTTCCCTTTATGTTACCATAGAACCGTGTCCGATGTGTGCCGGCGCCCTTTTAAATGCAAGAGTCACAAGGCTGATTTACGGATCCCCAAATCCGCAGTACGGAGCGGTGGACTCCAGATTTCACCTCACCTCTTCTTTCGCCTTAAATCACACCGTGGAAGTTACCTCCGGTATCCTGCAGAAAGAATGTCAGGCGCTGGTAGATGAATTCTTCCGCCGTCGGCGCTCATAACTATATTACCTGGAGCAGTATCGAAGTGGTCATAACGAGGCGGACTCGAAATCCGTTAGCCCTTCGGGGCCCGTGGGTTCGAATCCCACCTGCTCCGCCAAAAGCAAAGCACCTTGCGAGGTGCTTTTTTATTTCTCAAGCGGATTTTTATTCCGTCATACAGGCAGATGGATTCAACGATACGTTAGGAGTGTCACTGCTTAAAGAGAAACCACGAAAGCTGATCTCACAAATCCCAGCAGCAGGCAGAGCGTCTTCATCGGTTCATGGCTTCTGCCCTATCCACACGGACCTTTCACATCCGTGTTTTCGTGATGCCCTTTTCATAGATATGAATTTCATCTATCAGCCAATGGAAAATCATTTACCCATCATTTTTCTCCCATGATATAATAATACAAATTACTCAATATACAGGGGAGGTAAATCCATTGATTTTCCATAAAAAAATCTGTCTTCTCGTTTTGGCTGCCAGTCTTTCTGCCTTTATCAGTACAGCCGAGGCAAAGACTATCCTGCTGGTGCCCCAGGATGACCGGCCGGTAAGCCTCGATTACACCGTTTCCACAGCAGAAAAGGCGGGGTACACTGTTCTCACTCCCCCCAGGGCTTATTTATCAGGAAAGAATTTCCGGGGCAGTCCGGATCAGCTCTGGCGCTGGGTTGAGCAGAATATGGTTCGTGCCGATGCCGCTGTGATTTCCACCGATTCTTTGATTTACGGCGGTCTGGTGGACTCCAGAAAGCATAATGAGTCTCTCAATACCCTCATGGCCAGGGAGAATAAAATCAAGTCCCTCCATTCTGCGTACCCGAAAACTCCTATTTACGCCTTTGGCACCATCATGCGCACCCCCTATGCTTCCGGCAGCGGCGTAGAACCCTATTACTACAGCAAGTATGGTAATGATTTGTACCGCCTGTCCGGGCTGCAGGATAAAATGGATGCAGGAAAACTTTCTACCGATGAAGCAGCAGAACTGCTTTCACTGAAGCTCTCCATTCCTAGTGAATATCTGCAGGACTGGTTCAAACGACGCACGAAGAATAATACCATCAACCGCATGCTGATAAAGGATACGAAGAGCGGTATTTTTACCTATTTCTGCGAAGGCCACGATGATAACAGCAGGAATTCCCAGTCTGCGCTGGAAGCCAGATATCTGGCGGTAGATGCGAAAAGCCTTCCGCCCACCCGTTACGGCTCCTTCCCCGGCGCCGACCAGCTGGCTCTTCTCCTGATTGCCCGCTATCATAATGACAGCAATCACTTAAAACCCAGTTTCACTGTAATTTACCCCCTGGGCCGGGCAGAAAATACCATCCCCAGCTATGAAAATCAGCCTATCGGCAAAACGATCAGCGAACACATCGAAGCGGTAGGCGGCACCATGGCAGGCAAAAACATTCCCGACATTGTGCTGGCAGTGAATACCCCCATTGCCACCACCGGCGAATCGGGACAGTTCAGCAATTTCGGCATGCTGAAGCAGAGCACCACCGATTTCATGAATGAGGTAAAAAACGTGGTGAACCGGGGTATCCCTGTTTCCATGGTGGACGTATACTTTGCCAATGGATCTGATAATACCCTCATGAATCTCATGGTAAAAGATGACCTGCTCTATAAAGTAGCTGCTTACAACGGCTGGAACACGGCGTCCAATACCATCGGCTACGCCATCGCCCAGGCGGTGCTGGCGCCGGATATGTCCGCAGAGGACCACAAGGATATGCTCATCGAGCAGTATATCGACAACTGGGCTTATCAGGCCAACGTACGTAAAAATATCGCCCGCCTTACAGAGCAGGAAAGCCAAAACATGGTTCCCACGCCGGCCATTAAAGAAGAAATGATTGCAGAAATCCAGGAATTTGCAAAAAAGAAAATAGGCCTCAACCCTGCCACTGTATCAGCAGAATTCCCCTGGAACCGCCTTTTTGAAATCAACGCTCTTGTATCTTCCAAACCCAGATACAAGGTATACCTTACCCGGGCAGAGCAGCAGCGCATAGCAGAAGAAAAGGCAGCTGCCGAAGCCAAAGCCAAAGCGGAAGCAGAGGCTAAAGCAAAGGCTGCGGCAAAGGCAGAGGCCCCCTCCCCTGCTCCTGCCGCTCCTTCTTCCGATGAAGAAAAGGATGGGGATATTTCTACGATAGTCATTAATAAATGATAGATTAACCCCAAAAGGGTTGTAAGGGATGCTCC
This sequence comes from Dialister succinatiphilus YIT 11850, assembly GCF_000242435.1. Lineage (GTDB taxonomy): Bacteria > Bacillota > Negativicutes > Veillonellales > Dialisteraceae > Dialister > Dialister succinatiphilus. The sequence continues at coordinate 877,944 of NZ_JH591187.1, forward strand.
TTTCCCCCTTCCTGTATCAAACAAAAACGGGTCTGTGACAAAATGATTTACATTTTGTCACAGACTCGTTTTTTATTCCTTTACTTTTTTCTTCATTTCCTCTGCCGATTCCAAAGCGCTCTGAGAAGAATCGCTGCCGGAAATCATGAGAGCTATGTCCGCCAAATGTTCTTTTTCGTTCAGCAAAACAGCTCTGGTGGCGGTCCTGCCATGGGAGACGGTCTTTACGATTTTATAATGACGGTCTGCGGCACAGGCTGTCTGAGGCAGATGAGTAATACAGAGGACCTGAATGGCATGAGAGAGGAAGGCAATCTTTCTGGCCACCTGAAGGCCTACTCTGCCGCTAATGCCCACGTCGATTTCATCAAAAATCAAGGTCTGCTGCTGGAGAAGGCGGGAGATAACCATTTCGATGGCCAGAGCAATACGGGAAATTTCACCGCCGGAAGCAGTGTCTTTCATGCTTCGAAGGGGTTCGCCCATATTGGCGGAGAAATAGAATTCCATTTCTTCCGCGCCGTTGGGAAGAGGCGTTTTGGCCGGTAGGAGGTGGAGTTTCATTCTTGCATTTTCCATACCCATGTCTTTCAGGGAAGAAACCACTTTTTTCAGAATGATTTCTGAGGATTTCATCCGTTCCCCGTTCAGCACTTCTGATTTTTTCATGAGCAGTGCTGTGAGGTCTTCGTAGTTTTTCTGAAGAGCTGCATTATCATAGATGATTTCTTTCAGGGAATTATATTCTTCCCTGGCCTTCTTTTCATAGGCCAGGACGTCTGACAGTTCAGGACCGTATTTCCGCTTCAGTTCCATAATCACTTCATTCCGATCCTGCAGGGTTTCCAGTTCTTCTTCCGAAAAATCGGAATTTGCGATGTAATCTTCCATGGTGCCGATGGCATCTTCCAGGGAGAAAGAAGCGGACCGAAGGGATTCCAGAATGGACCCAAGAGATTCATCATACCGGGCAGCCTGGGAAATTTCCTTATCCGCTTCGGCAATGGAGTCCTGAGGGCCTCCGTCGGCGGTGATAGTTCCCAGGGCATTGTGAAGAGAGCGGAAAATGCGCTCATGGTTCTGAAGAACCTGGAGTTTCTTTTCCACTTCTTCGTCTTCCCCTTCCTGGAGGGCAGCAGAGGAAATCTGCTTCAGTTCCCACTCCAGAATATCCAGCCGTCTTTCTCTTTCCTGCTTTCTTTCCCTGTAATCATCAAGAGCGTCCTTCAGTTTCTTCCATTCCTTGTAAGAGCTGCGATAGGACTGATAGGCTTCTGCAGCAGCAGGGGTACCGGAGTCCACCATCCTTTCACAAAAGGGAATGGACAGAAGTTCCATGTTATCATTCTGCTCATGGAGCCGCACCAGTTTCTTCCCCAGTTTCTGCAGCTGCCTGACAGTGCAGAAACTGCCGTTAATGGTACAGATGCCCCGGCCGGAACGATTCAACTTTCTGGAAATGATAATCTGTCCGTTATCGGAGTCAATGCCCTCTTCTTTTAGTTCTCCAATAATGGAGCTGTCGGCGTAGAAAACACCTTCTACCTTGAAAAAATCAGCACCGGTACGGATAAGGTCCGTGCTGGCCCGGCGGCCGGTGAGCATGGCCAGAGCATCAATGAGGATAGATTTTCCCGCCCCTGTTTCCCCTGTAAAGACAGTGACGCCCTGGTCAAAATCAATGACCGTATCTTCAATAATAGCGAAATTGATAATATGAAGGCTCTGCAGCATACCGGCTCACCGCCTCAGGACTTGAGCATGCCCTGGATATGGGACAGAAGTACCGGCACATCTTCCGGTGTTTTCAGGATAATGAGAACCGTGTCATCCCCTGCCAGAGTGCCAATGATGACATCATTCTTGGAATGGTCAATGGCAAAGGCTACGGAAGAGGCAGAACCGGGAATGGTGTGAAGCACCACCATGTTCATGGCAGAATCAATTTTCACTACGGCTTCCTGAAAGAGAATGGCCGTGTGGCTCTTAGACATGACACTCTGCTTCTCATTGGAAAGGGCATAGCGATAGTGACCGTTCTTATAGGGGATCTTAATCAGCATAAGGTCTTTAATGTCTCTGGACACGGTGGCCTGGGTAACAGCAATGCCCTCTTTTTTCAGAGCTTCCGCCAGTTCTTCCTGTGTCTCAATGACCTGATTCTGGATGATTTCTTTAATTTTCATGATTCTGTATCTTTTCATAAATGCTCTCCTTATCTGAAAAGTTTATCTTTTCCTGCCGATTGGTATCATCTGTATCTTCAAATGAATATACCTGTATTTTTATCAATTTTAAAGCATTTTAGCCTCAAGGTCAAATATTTTCTGCATAAAAATAAATTCTGTATAGATTTTAACGGCATTTTTTGCATTTCCTTGTTTATTTATTCACTCTGTCATGGAAATCATGCCTGTCATAAAGTGAATGCGAATGAATTGCACTAATTTTATCGCATAGTGAAAGAAATTCTGCTATAATGAATCAAATGTGCAAATATTTTAAAAGAAGGAATATACATATGGATAATTACATTGGAAAACACCTGCTTATTGACTGCTACAGCTGCAGTCCCGACACCCTGGAAGATTCTAAAACCACTCTCCAGACCCTGAGTGATGCTGCCGGGAAAATCGGCATGGAAGTCAAGGACACCTTTTTCCATGAAAGCGAAGATGAAATCACCGCCGCTGCCTACGGCCCCAAATCCCACATCTGTATTCACTGGTATCCTCATCTTGCCTATGCGGCAGTGGATATTTACAGCTTCAACATAGACCTGAAACCCGCCCGCTCCATGGCAGTGCTCCGGGCTACCCTCCATCCGGAAAAAATCAGGGCTACTTCGGTAAAACGGGGAAATATCAACCCCGACATGAAGCCCAATATCAAGTCCAAGTCCACCACCCTTCATAAGTTCAAAAACACAGGGCAGCAGATGAAGACTGCCGGCCAGAAAGTGGCCAACTATATGCGCCACAAGAATGAAAAGAGAGATACCCTGGGACCCGAGTGAATGCATACGCCCGGCAGCCTGAGGGTTCAGATGTTAAACCGGCCTTATGGCAGACAGGGCTTCATTCACAGCAGCCCTGGGACAGCAAACGGTATGTGACAGACTTGCTGCGTTTGCTCCCCTTATTTCAGAAAAGGCATGCCCGCACCATTCCTCGCCAGTATTTTTTACACCACATGAAAAGCCCCGGAAAATCATTTGGATTTTCCGGGGCTTTATCATGCCCAGTTGACTATGCGCGCAGGGTAATACCTGCTTTTCCCAGTGCTTTTACGATCTTTTCAATCCACTGGTCCACTTCTTTATCGGTCAGAGTCCGATCTTCAGCGCGGAAGGTCAAGTTGTAGGCCATGCTCTTACAGCCTTCCTTGACCTGCTCGCCCTGATAAAGATCGAAGAGGCGGAGGGTTTCCAGATGCTTTCCGCCGGCTTTACGGATAATTTCTTCCACTTCATCATTGGTGCAGTGTGCCGGCACCAGGAGGGAGAGATCCCGCTGGGAAGCCGGGAATTTCGGAATTCTGGAGTAGTCGATGGTCTCGTCCACCATGTTCATAAGGTGAGGAACAAAGATGACAAAGCCGTAAACTTCTTTCTTAATCCCCCATTTATCCAGTACCGCCGGATGAAGCTGGCCGAAGGACATGAGGGTCTTTCCGTCTTTCACAAAATCGGCAGAAATACCGGGGTGGAATACGGGATACGTGGAACGTCTGATTTCATAGTCTCTGATTCCCAGGGCTTTCAGCACATTTTCCATAATGGCTTTGATGTCAAAGAAATCATATTTCCTGCCATTATTCGGATAGCCTGCTTCGTCGGGACTTCCGTAGAGGAGTCCGGAGAAAAGTTCGTATTCATAAGGCAGTTCCGTCAGCGGCAGTTCCTTCGGCTGGTACACATGACCGGACTCGAAGATTGCTGCTTCTTCGTTCTTCTGGGAAAGGTTATAGGTCAGAGTATGCATCAGGCCGGGGAGAAGGGTGGTCCTCATATCCGGATATTCTTCGGAAATAGGATTCATAATGGGAATGGCATTATATACCTTATGGCCCCAGGGGAAATTCAGTTTTTCCAGATCCTTCTTATCCATGAAGCTATAGTTTACGACTTCGGAAAGGCCGTCTGCCACCAAACTGTCGGTAATGCGGAAAATCACGTCCTGGTCTTTGGACATGGCTCCCTTGGCAATGGCGCTCCAGGGAGTGGTGATGGGGATGTTCTTATAACCGTATACCCGGGCCACTTCTTCTGCCAGATCCGGCATGCCGGAAAGGTCAAGACGGAATTCGGGAACCGTGACGGTAAGGTTGCCATCCTGTTCTTCTACTTTGAAATAGAGGGCTTCCAGGATTTCAATCATCTGTTCCTTGGGCATGTTGATGCCGATGTAGTCATTGATTCTCTTTACCGTGGTTTTGATAATCTGTGGCTCAGCCTTTACGGGATATTCGTCCAGCATGCCTTTGGCTGTGGTGGCGGCTCCCTGTTCTTCCAAAAGCTGGCAGATGCGATTGATAGCCATTTCACTTCTGGCAGGATTAATCCCCTTTTCATAACGGCCGGACGCTTCGGAGCGAAGGCCCAAACGGCGGGAGGTTCTTCTGATGGAAGCGGAATCAAAAACCGCAGATTCCAGAAGGACGTTCTTTGTTTCCGCGGTGACTTCGGAATCAAATCCACCCATCACACCGGCAACGCAGGCCGCCTTATCATCGCCGTCGGCAATGACCAGATCTGAAGGATTAAGCTGTCTTTCCTGGCCGTCCAGGGTAACGATTTTTTCTCCTTCATGAGCATGACGGCAGGTAAGGGAATGACCGGCTACCTTGTCGTAATCATAGGTATGGAGAGGCTGTCCGATTTCCAGCATCACATAATTGGCAGCATCTACCACATTATTGATGGGGCGGATACCATTGCTGCGAAGTCTGTCTTCTATCCATTCGGGGGAACGTCCGATTTTTACGTTTTCCAAAAGGCGTCCACAGAAGCGTTTGCAGTAGGCCGGTTCGGAAATGTGAACGGAAGCACGGCCTTCGATAGGCGCCCCTTCTTCTTTTACGGAAATGGATGGCAGGGTAACTTTCTTCCTGAAAATGGCACCGGTTTCCAAAGCCATGCCGATCATGCTGAAGCAGTCGGCTCTGTTGGCGGTGAGTTCCATTTCATACACCACATCGTCCAGGTCGTACAGGCTATGAATATCCACGCCTACCGGTGTATCTTCCGGAAGGATAAGGATACCCTCATGGTTGAGAGCCGGGAAAAGATTGGCATCCATGCCCAGTTCACCTAAGGAGCACATCATGCCGGCAGATTTCACACCGCGAAGTTTTCCCGCCTTGATTTTAATATCACCGTGGCGAAGTCCGCCGGGTGCTTTATTATCATGAGCAGCAGGTACATGGGCACCGGAGAGAGCACAGGGAACAATCTGTCCTGCCTTTACATTGGAAGCACTGGTAACAATCTGCACCGGTTCTTCCTCACCCACATCCAGCTGGCAGATAAGAAGGTGATCCGCATCAGGATGTTTTTCCACAGAAAGGATTTTTCCTGTGATTACTCCTTTGATTCCTTCTCCAGGACGGATAACATGCTCTACAGGGATGCCGTCCACTGTCAGCGTTTCCGCCATATCATCAGGATTCATTCCTTTTATATCTACTAAGGTTCCCAGCCATTTTAAAGAAACATTCATCTATATAATCTCCCTTCCATTAGAACTGCTTCAGGAATCTGACATCATTTTCATAGAAATTACGGAGGTCGTCGATTCCGTAAAGCAGCATGGCGATACGTTCGATGCCCATGCCGAATGCAAAGCCGCTCACCTTTTCCGGATCATAGCCATTGAGTTTCAGTACCATGGGATGAACCATGCCGCAGCCCAGGATTTCCAGCCAGTCCGGATCTCCGTCTTCTTCACCGGTTCTGGCAGCAAAGGAAATATCTACTTCTGCCGATGGTTCGGTGAAGGGGAAGTAGCTGGCCCGGAAACGAATCTTCGTATCAGAACCGAAGAGGTCCTTCAAGAAGATTTCCAAGGTACCCTTCAAATCTGCAAAACTGATATCCTTATCCACCACAAGTCCCTCTACCTGATGGAATACAGGAGAATGGGTAGCATCATTATCCCAGCGGAACACTTTTCCCGGAGCAATCATACGGATAGGTGAATTGGGTGTATGTTTTCGGAGGGTTCTGGCCTGTACCGGAGAGGTATGGGTGCGAAGAAGGATTTCCGGTGTAATGTAGAAAGAATCCTGCATATCCCTGGCCGGATGATCCTTGGGGAGGTTCAGGCATTCGAAATTATAGTAGTCCTGTTCGATTTCCGGACCTTCTTCTACGGAATAGCCCATCCGGATAAAAGACTTCATGATTTCACGGAGTGCCTTGTCCAGCGGATGGAGATGACCGATTTTATGATGGCGGGCCGGAAGGGTAATATCTACTGTTTCATGCCGGATTTTTTCTTCCAGTCTCTTCTGTTTCAGTTCTTCCATTTTATCTGCAATGGCTGCTTCCACATCGCTTCTGACCTGATTGGCCAGAGCGCCAATGACCGGACGCTGGGCTGCGGAAACATCTTTCATGCCTCTTAAAATGGCGGTGAGTTTACCCTTTTTACCAAGGAAGAAAACCTTTGTATCCTGCAGTGTCTTCTCATCTACAGCAGCACTGATTTTATCCTGAGCATCCTTTTTCAGGGAATCCAGATCTTTTTCCATAAAAGAAACAATCTGGGCCCGTACCTGGTCAGCCAGCTCCGACAGATTGTTGTCGCTGTCATTCAGCTTCTTCATATCTCCCAGAAAACCGGTGAGTTTTGCTTTCACCGCTTCATAGGTTTCCTGTTTACGGTTTTCATCCCTGCAGGCCTTCAGCATTTCTTCTGCTTTTGCCTTCAGCTCATCTAACTTAGTATCCATCTATATACCTCCTGTAATTGATTCGGGCTGTCTTCCACCGGCAAAGAGGATGGGAAATAAAAAAAGCCTCGCCCCACTAAGGGGCGAAGTCTTTATCCGCGGTACCACCCTGATTTGTACTCGAAAGCTTTAACGCAGCCCTGCGTCCGGCCTACTCCGTTCAGCCGGCAGCTCCGAAGCGAACTAAGCCCAGCCGATTCTTTCCGGTGTCCCACTAGTACCGGATCCCTTTGTAGAATTCCTGCCGGCTCCTTCTTCATCATAGCCTCGATATATAAAGCTATTTTAACATGCCTGCGGTAAAAGTCAACCCCAGGGATAGGACAGGGTAAGTGTCAAGTTTTCCTCGGTAATTCATTTGACTGTCGATGATTACTATCTCCGTGGCTTCGGTTTTATCAGTATTTCTGTATAGCTCTGGCCAGTCTCCCCATTGGTGAAGAAGAAGCTCCATAAACGCCTATACGCCCCTCCAGGCATCCCGGCCTATAGTTTCTCATTTTACGCTTCTGCGCCTCACTCCGGACATTCTGGGCGATTTTACGCTCTGCCTGCACCGCAGCCTTGTGCATGGCTCTATCCATCTTTTTGTAGCTTTTCCCATTAGCATGGTACAGGAGAGCTGCTGTAAGTGTTTTATTCTTCCGGGCGGTCAATACCCAAACCATACACTCCATTCCCTCGCTGGACCAGCTCCGCCCCTGCCGCTTCATGCGATAGCTGTAAAACCGGTGATTTGTTTCTGCAGTCCCCAGGTGAATCTCTGTATGGATGCCGCGCTGACTCAGGCTGGGGATATAGGGAGCATTTCTCTCCAGATAGCTCTGCAGCTTGTCTACCTCCTCCAAATCCGCCTCTGTCCGGGCGCAGCTCCGGGCAGTATCCATCCATACGGGAATCTGTTTCATAATATCGTCGGTCCGGTGAAGTTCTCGGATAATGTGGTCTACCAGTTCCTTGTTGCAGAAGCTGAGCCGGGTCCGGATCTTTTCATGCACATGATAGCAGTCGCGGAAGTGCTGGTGATCCAGGCAGCCTTCTACCATTCGCTCAAAGTCCTGAAACTGGTATCCGGACCCTCCATCCCCATTCGACAGCACTGTGGTCTTAGACAGGTCATAGTGCCCAAGCAGATAGCTTCTTACCATTGCAAAAAGTTCTTTTCTGCAGGTAGATGCAAAGCAGCGAAGTCCTACCAGTTCTGTCCTGTTGCCATTTTCCCTGACCCCCTCATATACCTGGAGGCGGTGCACTTCCGAAACGCCGCCTTTCTCCTTGTTCTTGAGTACAATTCCATCTCCTTCAATCGCTATAATTTCCGGCTGCGTCGGCTTTTCAACCTTTTCCTCTTCTGCCAATGCTTTTTCATAAGCCTTTGCCTTCTTACCGGCATAATTCTTGAGTGAGATAACGGACTGATGGGAGATGGTAATTTCCGCCAGGCTTTGCAGGAGTTCACTGGCACTGCGAGATGTGGTAATTGCGACAGCCTCGACAATCCGCTCAATCATTCCCAGGCTGTAGTGCTTTCTGGGTTCAAAGCCCATTTTGCGGTCCAGAGGATAGAAGCTCTTCCCTTCTTTCTGCAGAAGTCTTCGGGTATAGGTCAGCTCTCCATAGCGGCAGCAAATCGTCCTAGAGTCCCGGCGCGCCACACGCCACCCCTGTACCTTGTAAATCTGATACAGCTCAGTGTCAATACGCGCCAGGGCCATAGCTATAAGCTGACAGTTCATTTCAGTGAGCCAATGAGTTAGCTTCCTTTCAGCCTCGATAGAGTCATCAGATTCCTTAATGAGAGAAATGACTGCACCAATTGCATTTTCACTCCAAATTTCTCCAGTTTTTGTTATAATATCCATGAGGAAAGCCCTTTCTTTGTTTTATTTGTGCACGGAAATTATAACATTTCCACTCAAGGGGAGGCTTTCCTCTTTTATTGTTTCTGGAAAAATTCCCCTACCGAGTAAAATTTTACACTAAGTAGGACAGGCATGCGGGTACAGAAAGTTTAGAATGTTTAGAAAGTGCTGACCCCAGCTGCCGGAAAGGAGTACTCTTCTTATACCCCAGGGCAGCCTGTCTGTTCTTCCTATCATCCCAAAGGGAGCTTTACAGTTCTAAACGATTTATCTCCTTTCACTTGTATCAGTACTTGCCTTTACCAGCTCTCGCCGCTCCGCCGGTGCTATACTCCCACCACTTCTCCCAGTATTTTTCCCACGCTGTCATGGAAAACCAGATCGCAGGTACTATCCCTTCCCGTTTCATCCTGGTTAATCATCACAAGAGAATCGCCGGCAAAATAGTCAATAAAGCCGGCGGCCGGATAGACCACCAGACTGGTGCCTCCAATGATGAGCATATCTGCCGTCTGTATGGCATCCATGGCATCTTCCATGGTATCCATATCAAGAGGCTCCTCATAGAGCACCACATCCGGTTTCACAATACCCCCGCAGTAAGGGCAGTGAGGCACCGGGCTGCAGAGGGAAAGGAAACTGTCCACGTCGTAGGAGCGGCCGCACTGAGTGCAGTAATTTCGCAGAATAGACCCATGAAGCTCCATCACATTTTGACTGCCTGCCTTTTGGTGAAGGCCATCAATATTCTGGGTAACAATACCATGGAGTTTTCCTTCTTCCTCCAGCCTGGCCAGAGCATAATGAGCCCTGTTCGGCTCAGCTGCTACCATGGCTTCTGCAAAGTTCTTGTAGTTGGTAAAAAACTCCACCGGATGTTCCTCATAAAAATGATGAGACAGCATTTCCTCCGGCGTCCAGGGAAGATTTGTCTTTTGCCGATAAATCCCATTGGCCCCGCGGAAATCGGGAATATGGGATTCTGTAGAAACGCCGGCGCCGCCAAAGAAAGCAATCTTATGATGACTCTCAATCATTTCCCTCAGTCTTTCCAAATCAGTCATGATGGTCTCCTTTCTGATGGAATGCAAAAGCCTGTTTTTTTTATTTTACCATTTTTACAGAAGAAAAAGTCAATGGAGAACTTCGCGATTTCCTCACCATTCATTGACAACCTTTCTACTATCCCCTATGCTAGATGTAGAATTTATGAAGGAGGAATTTATTATGAGTCAGCTTACACTGGCGAAAGCCAAAGAAATTTTACCGAAGTATACCACCGAAGACCATCTTTTCACCCATGCCATGGCAGTGAGTGCAGCTATGGGCGCTATGGCGGATTATTTCCATGCCGATAAGGACCACTGGGAAGCTATCGGCTATCTTCATGATGTGGATTATGAAAAATATCCCAATGAACACTGTCACCATGTCCGGGAATTTCTGGAACCGGAAGGCGTAGATGAGGAAGATATCAATACCATCATTTCCCATGGCTGGGGCATCTGCGACAACGACGTGGAACCCACCACGGACATCGAGAAGAGCCTTTTCACAGTCGATGAACTCACCGGCGTAGTCATGGCCTATGCCCTTATGCGGCCCGAGGGCATTACAGGTATGGAAGTGAAGGGATTGAAAAAGAAATTCAAGGATAAACGGTTCGCTGCCGGCTGCAATCGGGACGTCATCAAAAAGGGATTTGCCATGCTGGGTCTTGATGCCGGTACTGTTATGCAGGCCTGCATTGACGGCATGACCGCCCATAAGGAAGAACTGGGATTGAAATAATAGATTTGTTCTCCATTTCTAAGGAGGTTCCTATGAAGAAACTGATTATTATCATTGCTGCAATCCTTGTCATTGCCGGCGGCCTGGTCAGCTCCTACAACGGCCTCGTCTCCATGCATGAACAGGTGAATTCATCCTGGGCCCAGGTAGATACCCAGCTTCAGCGCCGGGCTGACCTGATCCCCAATCTGGTAAACACGGTTAAAGGCTATGCGTCCCATGAACAGGAAGCGGTGAAGGCAGTGGCTGATGCCCGTTCCAAACTCTTGAATGCTTCCACGCCGACCGATAAAATCAGCGCTAATGGTGAATTGTCCAACGCCCTGGGCCGTCTGCTGATGGTAGCTGAAAATTATCCTGATTTGAAAGCCAGCCAGAATTTCCTGGCACTTCAGGACGAACTGGCAGGAACGGAAAACCGGATTTCCGTAGCCCGTCGGGACTATAACAATCAGGTGCAGAAATACAATGCTAAAATTCATTCTTTTCCGGTAAGCCTCTACGCCGGTGCCTTCGGTTTCACCGACGCCCCCTATTTCAAAGCAGACGAAGGAGCCAAAGCAGCTCCCAAAGTACAGTTTTAGTCAATTGGTCAGCCGGTGAGACAGTGAGCTGCTGATGAAAGGAGAGATACCATGAAATCCGTAGGGAAAGTGTTGATCGCTCTTTTGACCCTGGTTTTTGCATGGTTTTCCATAAATACCGTCCTGGCAGCAGAAACCTATCCCCCGCCGCCTTCTGATTCTTTCTACGCGGAAGACTACACCGGTACCTTAAGCGTAGAAACAAAGAAACATATCAATGCCATAGGCTATGCACTGGATCAAAAGACCCATGCCCAGGTAGTGGTAGTCATGGTTGCCACCGTTCCCGATGGTGATCTGGAATCCTATGCCAACGGCCTTTTTCGAAGCCGGGGCCTTGGTGATAAAGAGAAAAACAACGGTCTCCTGCTTCTGGTTTCCATGAAAGATAGAAAAGCCCGGATTGAGGTGGGCTACGGCCTGGAAGGCGCCATGAATGATGCCAAAGCAGGGCGCCTGCTGGATACCTTCCTCATTCCGGCTTTCAAGAAAGGCGACTATAGCCGGGGTGTCCAGGATACCTATGACAACATGGTGCGGCAGGTCATGAAAGAATATGGCCTCGCCTCGCTGGACGGACTCTCAAGTCCTGCTGTCAAAGAAGACAGCGGATTTACTATGGAGGATTTTCTGACGCCCCTGGTGCTCCTCATCCTTCTGGTCATTGACTGGATCTTCCTGGGCGGCCGTCTCACCCGCCTCATCCTTTTCCTCCTCTTCACGGGCCGCGGAGGCGGCCGCGGCGGTGGAGGCTTCGGCGGAAGCGGCCGTGGCGGTTCCTCTGGAGGCGGCGGTGCCAGCCGGGGATGGTGAAATGCCAGATTTGTCCGATCTTCTGTTTCTAACTGCCATCTGCTTTTCACCTTCTTCTTTCCTGCTCGAGCAAAATAAATCATTCCGGTAAAACAGTCATGGATAGACCGTCAATAAATACCAGCCTCTGGAAAGCCCTGCAAAAGAAACGATAAAAAGGAGCTGCGAAGAAATGATTGACATTTCTCCGCAGCTCCTTTTCATTTCTATATTTATTTCTATAAAATACGTTTATTCCTTTTTAGCCTCTTTTACAGCAGCTTCTTCTTTTGCCTTTTCTTCGGCTTCCATCTTCTTGAAAGCTTCGGTCATTTTGATTCTGCGAATCACTTCCTGACCAGCGGGGCTCTTCAAATAGATAAGGGTCGTTTTCGGGACCATGCGATACACCGTTTCCCAGTCGTCATCAGCCAGCGCTTTGCGGACAGAGGAGGCCGATACAATTTGGTTGCCCTTCTGTTCTCTGGGGATTTCTTTCAGTTCAATGCCGTTCTGGGCAAATACTTCCCGCATGGCATTGTTATAGGCCAGAGTGGTCTTATCCGTCGGTTCTTCTCCCACAAAACGCACAGTAATATTCAATGCCGGTGCAATGCGGGTAGCGAAAACGGTGGCGTCCAGTTTGGTCTGCGCTGCGAGTTCATCGGTACCCTTGATGAAATAGGTGGGGAAAGTGGCATTGGAAATAATGAAATCACCGCCGCTGATTACCTCCACGCCTTTCATATCCCGAACACCCTGTTTAATAAGGGAAAAACGGTCAGAGAACGGGAATATGGACCGGTCTTCCTGCACAGCAAAAATAATCACTTCATCGCAGTTGTTGTGGGCATATTCCACCAGGCTCCTGTGGCCAAGAGTAAAGGGATTGCAGTTCATTACGATGGCACCGCGGTTCTTTCCTTCACCAGTCCCCAGAATAGCCCGAACCCGGCCCAGGTAATCTTCCAGGGTATCCGTGCCCTTTTCCAAAAGGGCCGCATAAGGCTCCGCTACTGCCACGCATTTGAAGCCCATATGCTCAAAAATAGGCACATTCTTCGGTTTTGTGAAAATCTGGTTTCCTGTAACACCCCGGCGGTAGGATTCACCCTGCAGGTTGCGGATAATACGGCGGGTCAGCCCCTTCTTCTGATATTTCTCACTGATGGCAATATCCCGCATGACACGGCCCCCCAGGGAACCGGTGCCGATGAGCTGTCCATCGTCATAAAGGCCCATGGTATAATCAATATTTCCTGTAAAAGTCAGGTCAAAGCCCTTCAAAAACTCTATTACTTTTGCTTTTTCCGAGGGATCGGTCAAAAAGATTTCATGTTCAGTAATCATAGTCCGGACTCCTTTTTAAAAGAACAAAGATGAAATTGTATATTCAAATCTTTGAAGTACTTAATTCTATTTAAATAAATACTTCTATCTGAAGACATTTCCATTATAACATATCATTCTTACATCCTTCAATATTTTTATAACATAAAATCATTATACTATGAAACGTATGTATAAGTTATGTCCTTTAAGGTTTTTCCAGAATTCCTGGATTAAACTGCGTCTGTGACCGCTCAGGTAGAAATGACTCCCTACGATATATCCGCCGCGTACCGGGGCTATGAATCTGCCCGACCTTCAGCCATATCGTCCATATTCCTGCTTTCTGCCCAATCCCGATCCCATCACCTTAAAAAACCCCGGGGCGCCCCCGGGGTTTTTCTTAAGCCTATTATTTCTTTTCTTTGGCTGCTTCCATTTCTTTTTCTTCAATGAAACGGATGGCATCTCCCAGAATGTAAAGGGATCCGCAGATAAGGACAATGTCCCCTGCCCCTGCCTCTTTCGTAGCATCTTCCAGAGCAGCCTTGACAGAAGGTTCTGCCATGAAGGCAGCATCAATCTTCTGGGCTTTGATCATGGCACCGATTTCTTCAGGCTTCCTTGTCCTGGGTGTAGGTGCCTCGCAGGCGAAAACCTTGTCTCCCTTGCGGATAAGAAGCTGAATCACCGTTTCTGTATCCTTGTCAGCCAGAGATGTGAATACAAAGAGGCGGCGTTTATCGGGATACTGTTCCTCCAGCGCTTCCATAAGGGCTTCAGCTCCTGCCGGATTATGAGCACCATCCATGATATAGGTGACGCCTTTTACATCGTGGATTTCAAAGCGTCCCTGCCAGCGGGTCCGGGCCAGACCTTCGCGAAGATCATTTTCATTCACCCGGTCATCCTGCTTCATGATGATAGACAGGGCCATGGTAGCTACTGCTGCATTCACAGCCTGATGAGCTCCTACGAAAGGAACAAAGAGAAGGCTCTTTTCCAGTTCCTTAGGCATATCTTTCCGTTTCACCGTAACTACCTGTCCATGTTTCCAGGGATTTCTGGAATCAATTTCAAAATCCCTGCCGTAGAAATAGATGCGGGATTTTTTTTCATGGGCTTCCTTCTTCAGCTGTTTCAAAGCCACATGCTGGGCTGCAGTAACCACCGGAATGCCTTCTTTGATGATGCCAGCCTTCTGGTGAGCGATTTCCTGAAGGGTATTGCCCAGGTACTTCATGTGGTCCATAGCTACATTGGTAATGACAGAAACCACCGGAAGAATGACATTGGTCGAATCATAAAGTCCGCCCATGCCCACTTCCATAACTGCGTAATCCACTTTCTGTTCTTTGAAATACCAGAAAGCCATGGCCGTCAGAAGTTCAAATTCCGTCGGTGCTTCTACGCCGTCTGCAATGATTTCTTCCGCCGCCTTCCGCACCACGGTAGCTGCTTTGGCAAAGTCTTCTCTGGAAATATCATGGCCGCAGATATAAATCCGTTCGGTGTAGTCCAGCAGATGAGGGGAAATGTAACGCCCCACCCGGAGCTGGGCATTTTCCAGCACGCTGGTAATCATGGCCACCACGCTTCCTTTGCCGTTGGTGCCGGTGACATGAATCACCTTGTAAGCGGTTTCCGGATTTCCCAGTTTCTTCAGCATGGCTTCTATCCGTTCCAGTCCCGGCTTAATGCCAAAGGACGCTGCCTGTTCCAGATAGGCCACTGATTCTTCGTAATTCATAATTTCTCCTTTACATAAGAAGTACTCCCTGATGAAAGGGAGTCTTCGATTGGTTTTGATGATTGCGGCTGAGCCGTGGGTTCTTCACCCTTCAGGCGCATAAGATTCTAAGGCTTAATGAATCCTTTGTGAAGGAAAGAGGATGGCGGCTTCGCCGCAGGCTGTGCCAGCTGACGTTCCGTCACCGCCGGCGGTGCCTGTAAACTTTCCTCCCCGCTAGGGAAGCGCTGATTAAATCGTTGTCTGCTTTTATTCTTGAATTTTTATGCAATGCAAGGAATGGGACGACGCGAATAGCGAGCTATTTAAGGAGTCCCATGACGAAGCAGTGCATAAAAATTCTTATGAAAGCAGACTCTATGAATTAATCAGTGCTTCCCTAAAGTCCCGTCCTGCTTAAGAACCTTTTGCAATCAGAGCTGATCCAGGAACTTCAGACGTTCTTCCAGAGATTTCATCTTTTCTTCGAACTGGGCCAGTTTTTCTTTTTCCTTCTCAACCACTGCTTCAGGTGCTTTAGCCAGGAATCCTTTATTGGCCAGTTTGCCGCTGGTGCGGGCAATATCTTTCTCCAGGGCCGCCTTGTTCTTTGCAATCTTTTCTTTTTCTTTAGCCGTATCAATGAGGCCCTTCAGTTCCAGATAAACTTCCAGACCGGTAACTACGGAAGTCAGTGCGTTTTCCGGTTTCGGTGCATCAGCGGAAAGCAGTTTGATGTCTTCTACATGGCCCAGTTTTTCATAGTATTCCTTATGGTTTTCAATGCAGCCTTTCAGGTCATCCCGGAGAACAGCAATCTGGATGTGGCACATCTTATTGGGTGTTACGTTGGCTTCAGCGCGCATGTTGCGGATAGCCTTGATGGAGTCCATAATCCTTTCAAACTGTTCTGCTTCGTCCTTGAAGCGGAGGTTTTCATCAGCCTTCGGCCAGGGAGCCCTTGCCAGGATTTCGCCTTCATGGGGCAGATGCTGCCAGAGGTGTTCCGTAATGAACGGCATAAATGGATGAAGCAGGGCCAGCATGCGGGTCAGGGTATACACCAGCACGTACTGGGTGACCTTGCGGTCCGTATTATGTTCACCATAGAGACGGGTCTTGGCTGTTTCAATGTACCAGTCGCAGAAATAGTTCCATGCGAAGTTATAAATAGAGTCTGCTGCTTCACCCAGTTCGTATTTATCCAGGTTGGCACTGACATAATCTTCCGTGGCTGCCAGACGGTCAAGAATCCATTTATCTGCCAGAGTGAACTGCGTTTTGTCCGGAACGAAATCTTTATCATAATCGTCCAGGTTCATCAGGGTAAACTTGGTCGCATTCCAGATCTTATTGGCGAAATTCCGATTTCCTTCTACCTTTTCATAGTAGAAACGCATATCGTTGCCGGGCGTATTGCCGGTAACCAGGGTGAAACGAAGGGCATCGGCACCGTATTTGTCGATGACTTCCAGAGGATCAATGCCGTTTCCAAGGGACTTGCTCATCTTGCGGCCCTGGGAATCGCGGACAAGGCCATGAATGAATACATACTTGAATGGAATTTCATGCATGAATTCCATGGACATGAACATCATGCGGGCTACCCAGAAGAAAATGATATCGTAGCCTGTAACCATGGTGGATGTGGGATACCACTGTTTCAAAACCGGTGTCTGGTCAGGCCAGCCCATGGTGGAGAATGGCCACAGGGCAGAGGAGAACCAGGTATCCAGCACGTCCGGATCCTGATGGATATGTTTGCTGCCGCACTTCGGGCATTCGGTCAGATCCGTGCGGGATGCACTGACAGCGCCACAGTCATCGCAGTACCATACCGGAATGCGGTGGCCCCACCAGAGCTGACGGGAAATACACCAGTCATGAATGTTTTCCAGCCACTGAATATAAGTCTTGGAAAAACGTTCAGGAACAAATTTCGTCTTTCCGGAAGTCACTGCTTCCATGGCCGGTCCGGCCAGAGGTTTCATCTTTACAAACCACTGTTTCGTAGTCATTGGTTCCACCACCGTCTTGCAGCGGGAGCAGTGACCTACAGCATGCTTCGTTTCTTCAATTTTTACCAGCAGACCGGCCTTCTTGAAATCTTCAATAATGGCTTTTCTGGCTTCATAGCGGTCCATGCCGCTGTATCTGCCGGCCTTTTCATTCATTGTGCCGTCCTTGTTCATGATGACAATGGTGGGCAGGTCATGGCGCTGGCCTACTTCAAAGTCGTTGGGGTCATGGGCCGGTGTAATCTTCACGCAGCCGGTACCATAGTCCATATCTACATAATCATCAGCAATAATGGGGATTTCGCGATCCGTAGTAGGAAGCTTTACCTTCTTACCTACCAGATGGGCATACCGTTTATCTTCGGGATTCACAGCTACAGCCGTATCGCCTGGAATCGTTTCCGGACGGGTCGTAGCAATTTCTATATATCCGTCTTCTCCTACGATAGGATAATTGAAATACCAGAGATGACCCACTTCGTCCTCATGTTCTACTTCAATATCAGAGAGTGCCGTCTGGCAGCGGGGGCACCAGTTAGTAATGCGGAATCCCTGATAGATAAGACCTTTTTCGTAGAGAGAAACAAAAACTTCACGGACAGCCCGGGCGCATACATCGTCCATGGTAAACCGTTCCCGTTTCCAGTCGCAGGAAGAGCCGAGACGGCGAATCTGCAGTCCAATGCGGTTTCCGAATTTTTCCTTCCACTGCCATACTCTTTCCAAGAATTTTTCACGGCCCAGATCGTACTTATTGAGACCTTCCTCGGCAATCTGCTTTTCCACCTTCACCTGGGTAGCAATACCTGCATGGTCCTTGCCCGGCAGCCAGAGTACGTTGTAGCCCTGCATTCTTTTATAACGAATAAGGATATCCTGCAGTGTATTATCCAGGGCATGACCCATATGCAGCTGGCCTGTTACGTTTGGCGGCGGCAGCACAATGCTGTATGGTTCCTTGGAAGGATCCGGTTCATCATGAAATACATCATGATCCTCCCAGAACTTATACCACTTCTGCTCAATCGCAGCGGGGTCATATTTGCCAAGATCTTCAAAATCTGCCATATTTTTCACTCCTAAAAATAAAAAATCTCCTCCATCCCATAGGACGAAAGAGTGCTTCCGCGGTACCACCTAAATAATCATACATGATCGCTCATTTGCGTATAACGTGCGCCACGGGCATAAGCCGGCTCCGGGGTGACCCGCTGCTTCATCCTTACCGCCTTTCCACCATCGGCAGCTCTCTAAAAATTCATCCGCAGCTTCTTCCCATCTCTGCTTTTACATATGATATGAAATATCATAGCAGGATTCAAAATGAAATGCAAGGGGTGGAAATGAAAAGTAAGGGCCGCAAAGCAGCCCTCACTTTTCAGAAGGTTCACAGGATTGACAAGCGCTTTGCGTCTGCGAGCTGTGGTGTCACCCTCGGAGTGCCACCTAAGGAAGCACTGATTAATTCATAGAGTTTTCTTTTATAAGAATTTTTATGCACTGTTTCGTCATGGGCTTCCTTAAATAGCTCGCTATTCGCGTCAGCCCATTCCTCGCATTGCATAAAAATTCAAGAATAAAAGCAAACAATGATTTAATCAGCGCTTCCCTAAAAGAGACTGTGAAGAAATGATTTACATTTTTTCACAGCCTCTGATTACGTGATCACCTTCCCGCCTGATATGGTCATTCTAAGCCGCCGGTGAGAAATCCTGATACAACAGTGAATCAACTGATGGTACATGCCAGCCTAAGATAAATCTCAAAGTCTGATGTCTATCATCTACTCTTGAATCCCCGCTCTTCTCAGAAATTCTTCTTCATTAATGACAGGGATATTCTTTGCCCTTGCCTTTTCCAGCTTGCTCCCTGCATCAGCACCAGCCACCACCAGAGTGGTTTTTCCGGTAATAGAAGACTGGGTATCTCCACCCTGCTGTTTGATGATCTCACTGGCTTCTCTCCTTCCCATGGCAGAGAGTTTACCGGTAAGAACCACCATTTCTCCAGCAAAAGCCTGACCTGCAGGGATTTCCTTGATTTCTTCCATAAGAACACCGGCATCTTTGAGTTTATTAATAACAGCCAGGTTCTTCACATCGTGGAGATAATCATAAAGGCTTGTGGCTATCACTTTACCTATACCTTCAGTTTCCTGAATTTCATCAATGGAAGCGGCAATAATGGCATCCATGGTATGGAAACGGGCGGTGATGAGTTCGGCTCCTTTCGCTCCCAGAAAACGGACTCCCAGACCGAAGAGAAGTTTGGCAAGGCCTCTTCCCTTGCTGTCCGAAATAGCAGCAGCCAGGTTGGCAGCACTTTTTTCGCCCATACGCTCCATCTGTTCCATATCTTCCTGTTTCAACCGATAGAAGTCACCAGGGTCATTGACCAGACGGGCAGCCAGGAGACTGTCCACCACCGAGGGTCCCATCCCTTCGATGTCCATGGCATCACGGGAAGCAAAGTGAATAAGCTTTTCCCGTACCACGCCGCCGCAGTTGGGATTTGTGCACCGATAAGCGGCTTCTCCTTCGATGCGGTGCACCGGCTCACCGCAGATAGGACAGGTCTTTGGCATTTCAAAGATTTCTTCTTTTCCCGTGCGCTTATTCTTGAGCACTGTGGAGATTTCAGGAATAATTTCCCCTGCCTTGTAAATCATGACATGATCTCCCACCCGAATGTCTTTTTCATGGATAAAATCCATGTTGTGGAGGGTAGCCCGTTTCACGGTAGTGCCTGCCAGATGCACAGGGGTAAGGTCCGCCGACGGAGTAAGAACGCCGGTACGACCCATGGTAACAATGATACGCTCTACCTTGGTTTCCACTTCTTCCGGCGGGTACTTATAAGCCATTGCCCACTTGGGATCTTTCACCGTAGCCCCCAGCTGATTCTGCTGGGCGAAATCGTTCACTTTGATGACCATACCATCGGTGTCATAGCCCAGGTCGTGACGCTTGACTTCCCATTCATTGACGCCTTTAATAACGCCTTCGATGGAGTCCCATTTCCGATAATTCGGATTCACCTGAAAATGGAACGCTTCCAGCTGCTTAAGCAGTTCTTCCTGGGAATGAATTTCCAGTCCCTGCATATCCCCCAGTGCATAAGCAAAGAAGGCCAGGTTCCGGGAAGCGGTGACATGGGGATCCAGCTGGCGCAGCGAGCCGGCTGCTGCATTCCGGCAGTTGGCAAAAGGCATGAGCCCTGCTTCATCCCTTTCCTCATTCAGGGTGATGAAGCTTTTTCTGGGCATATACACTTCACCTCTCACTTCCATGTAGGGCGGTGCATTTTCAATGTAAAGAGGAATGGTGTGAATGGTTTTGACGTTGGCCGTCACATCTTCCCCTACTCTGCCGTCGCCTCGGGTAAGTCCCTGGACCAGGCTGCCATTTTCGTAAATAAGATTCATGGAAAGGCCATCAATTTTAAGTTCCGTAATATATTCCACGGAGTTTACACCAAGGCCTTCCTTCACCCTGCGGTCAAAATCCCGAAGTTCATCGGCACTGAAAGCATTGGCCAGGCTCAGCATGGGCTTGCGGAAACGGACTTTTCCAAAATCGTCGGATGCTTTGCCCCCTACCCTCTGGGTAGGAGAATCGGGAGTCACCAGTTCCGGATATTCCTTTTCCAAATCCACCAGCTGACGATAGAGGTGGTCAAATTCATAATCCGTAATTTCCGGAGCATCTTTCACATAGTACAGGTAGCTGTGATGGCGGATTTCCTTCCGGAGTTCCTGCACCTTTTTCCTGATTTCTTCAGTTGCCATAGAAATGCCTCTATTCTTCCTTCCTAATGGGCGCAAAGGTCACCATGAGCTGGCGCACCTTACCCTGAAAATCCACTTTAATCATCATATTCTTGTCTTTTCCCATAACTGACACCACTTTTCCCTTTCCCCAAAGGTTATGAACAGCGGTATCTCCCACTTTCCAGTCATATCGAGCATTTGTGCCGGCTTTTTTGGGTTTGTTCACCACAGCGGAGTCAGAAAGAGCATAGCGGCTCCTGCTTTCATTGTGCCAGCGGCCGACACTTTTGATGGTCTCCTGCTTTCTATCGCTGCCCACGTGGTCGATAAGGTCAGATGGGATTTCTTCCAAGAAACGGCTGGCCGCATAGGGTTTCATCTGTCCATACATGGTGCGCATATGGGCATTGCAGAGGTAAAGCTCCTTCTTTGCCCTGGTAATGGCCACGTAACAGAGACGACGTTCTTCTTCCAGGCGGGATTCTTCCATAAGGGAGCGGACGCCGGGGAAAATGCCTTCGTCCATGCCAGGCAGAAATACTACCGGGAATTCCAGGCCCTTGGCGCTGTGCATGGTCATTAGAGTGACTTTGTCATCTGTTTCTTCATAGCCGTCCACATCGTTTACCAGAGCCACCTGTTCCAGAAATTCAGCCAATCCTTCTCCCGGATGGGTGGTGGTGAAGTCCTTGGCCACAGAAAGAAGTTCGCCCAGGTTTTCTTCCCTGCTCTGGGCCTGGGGATCATCGCTTTCCTGCAGTTGTACCAAATATTTTGTATCGGTTAGAATTTTCTGAATCAGGTCAAAAATATTCATCTCTGTAGAAGCATTCAGAAAATCAAAGATAAGAGCGCTGAAATTCTGCAGCTTCAGCTGGGCGGAAGCGGAAATGGGAGAACCCTCCAGAGCCATAATGCCTTCAAACATGGACATGTTCCCGCTATTGGCATAATCCGTCAGCTTCTGCACAGTGGTGGCTCCAATCCCCCGTTTGGGCACATTGATGATGCGGGTAAGGCTGATGTTATCCCTGAAATTATTAATGACCTTGAGATAAGCCATAATATCCCTGATTTCCGCACGGTCATAGAATCTGGTCCCCCCTACCATGGTATAGCCGATGCCTCGCTTCACCAGGGTCTCTTCCAATACACGAGACTGAGCATTCATACGGTAGAGCACTGCCATATTTCCATAAGGCACATGGTCCTCATCATGCTTTTTCTTCATAGTGTTCACAATGAATTCCGCTTCATTGTGTTCATCCATGGCAGTATACCACTGCAGGTGGGCACCACCCCGCTGCTCGGTCCATAGTTTCTTGGAAGGGCGATCCGGGTTATTTTCAATCACCGCATTAGCAGCGTCAAGAATGGTCTGCGTGGAGCGATAGTTCTGCTCCAGCTTGATAATCCTGGCCTTGGGATAGTCCGATTTGAAATCCATAATATTTCGAAGATCCGCACCGCGCCAGGAGTAAATACTCTGGTCTGCATCGCCTACAGCGCAGATATTCTGAAGGCTTCCGGCAATGTATTTCGCCATCAGGTACTGCGCGTGGTTCGTATCCTGGTATTCGTCGATAAGGATATAATGGAAGCGATCCTGCCAGCGCCTGCGGATGGTTTCATTGGCCAGAAGAGCAGTGGTAATGAAGAGAAGATCGTCGAAATCAAGGGCATTGTTCTGCTTCATATGTTTGTCATAGAGATCATACACATCCGCTGCTTTCTGGTTATAGAAATTTCCTCCTGCCTGACGGCGGAAAGCCTGGGGGCTGAGAAGCTGATTTTTAGCCGTAGAAATACTGCTCTGGATGGACCGGGGCTGAAACTGCTTATCATCCAGATTCAGTTCCTTCAGTACATTCTTCACCAGCTGTTTGGAATCATCAGAATCGTAAATGGTGAATTTATCGGTATAGGGTGGATAATTGTTGATTTCCCGGCGGAGGAAACGGGCGCCGAAGGAATGGAAGGTATACATCCAGATTTTGTCTGCTGCCGGCCCGACCAGACTGTGAACACGATCCCGCATTTCCTTAGCTGCTTTATTGGTAAAAGTAATGGCCAGGATTTCACTGGGGCGGATGCCCAGAGAAAGCATGTAGGCAATCCGGCAGGTCAGAGCCTTTGTTTTACCGGAACCGGCGCCGGCCATAATCAGTACCGGTCCCTCCACCTGCTTAACTGCTTCCAGCTGGCGATCATTTAATGTATGTAAAAAATCTGTCATTCTTACTCCTTTGTTTGTTAGTAACAGTGGGTTAGTGGGCTGGCGGGCCTATGCAAAGCCCCGATAAAAAGAAAAACTCATATATGACAGAGTCATGTATGAGTTCTTCCTCCGCAAATCACCGGCAGCATACCGGGGATTCCAGGATTTTATTATTCTCCATATACCTTCAGGAGGAACGGAGCCACCTGTTTTTTACGGGACATGACTTTCGGCAGGTAAATCATACCATTTTCTGCCTTCTTGCCAAATGCCTTTTCAGCAGCATCTTTGGCACCTTCTGTAAACCAGAGATAGGTATCTTCTGTCAGAATATTGGTTACCATAAGATAGGAAGCTTCGTATTTCTTTTCTGCCTTGGTATCTTCCAGGGCTTTCATAATATCTGCTTTCTTTGCGTTAATC
Source organism: Dialister succinatiphilus YIT 11850 (assembly GCF_000242435.1). Lineage (GTDB taxonomy): Bacteria > Bacillota > Negativicutes > Veillonellales > Dialisteraceae > Dialister > Dialister succinatiphilus. The sequence continues at coordinate 901,413 of NZ_JH591187.1, forward strand.
GGTTCTACATCCATAACGGAAATCTGTCCGCAGGAGAAGGTCTTTCCGCCTGCTTCAAACTCCTTGGTGTCGTTGTGAGCCAGTTTTTCAGCCGGATAGTCAGAAATATCAGCGCCGGCCTTCAGCATGTCCATGCCGTACTTTTCATAGTCTACGCCGGCAATTTCAGCCAGTTCCTTCACTGCTTTCTTATCTTCTTCCGTGCAGGTAGGAGAACGGAAGAGAACCGTATCAGAAATAATGGCAGAGAGCATCATACCTGCCACTTCTTTGGACGGTTTTACGCCGTTCTGTTTATAGAGTCCGTAAATAACAGTATTCACACAGCCTACCGGACGAATAAGGATAAAGATAGGGCTCTCCGTTTCAAAATCACCCAGGCGGTGATGATCGATGAGTTCCAGTACATCTGCATCTTTAATGCCGTCTACGCACTGTTTGGATTCATTGTGGTCTACCAGAATGATTTTTGTCTTTTCGTCGGATTCGCTCTTTCTTGCCACGCTGGTCAGAAGAACCGGTGCTTCTACCTTGAAATAGTCAAGGGCGAATTTCGTTTCCTTATTCGGTTCCCCTGCTCTGGCTGCTACTGCATCCATTCCCAGCTGTCTTTTCAGATAGGAATAGGAAATAGCAGCGGCAATGCTGTCAGTATCCGGGGATTTATGTCCTGTTACATATACTTTGCTCATTCTATCGCTCCTTTAAACCAATGATGAATGGGTTCATAATCACTTTCCCCATTATACCATGAAGAGACAAAGGGGGCAAAGATTCTCCCGTTCGAAGTAAGCTCTGCGTTGAAGGTTCTGAAAATGCAGCGAAGAAAAGTTTTAAGGAAGCGCTGATTAAATCATTGTTTGCTTTTATTCTTGAATTTTTATGCAATGCGAGGAATGGGCTGACGCGAATAGCGAGCTATTTAAGGAAGCCCATGACGAAACAGTGCATAAAAATTCTTATAAAAGAAAACTCTATGAATTAATCAGTGCTTCCTTAAAGCTTCCCACCGGCTTTCAGGCAATAAGTCCTATAGGCTTGAGCCGCCTTCTTTTACTCACGCAGCGCAGAAATCCCCGGCACCAGGCCGGGGATTCTGCGTTTATTTTCAGCTTATTCAAACCGTTTCATTCTATGAGAAAGAGCACTGCTTCCGTAGAAAGAATCGGCGTCCAGGTCTTCTTCAATACGGAGAAGCTGGTTATACTTGGCCACTCTTTCTGTCCGTCCGGGAGCACCGGTCTTAATCTGGCCGGCATTGAGAGCCACGGCTACATCAGCAATGGTGGTATCGGCAGTTTCGCCGGAGCGATGGGAAATCACGGCAGTGTATCCGCAGCGCTGAGCCATCTGCACAGCTTCAAAAGTTTCAGTCAGGGTGCCGATCTGGTTCAGCTTGATGAGAATGGAGTTAGCCACGCCCAGATGAATGCCTTTGGAGAGGCGTTTGGTATTGGTAACAAAGAGGTCATCTCCTACCAGCTGTACTTTTTTACCCAGGGCGTCTGTGAGTTTCTTCCAGCCATCCCAGTCCTCTTCTCCCAGGCCGTCTTCAATGGAGATAATAGGATATTCATCAATGAGCTTTTCGTAGAATGCAATCATTTCATCAGCCGTTTTGGCGGTATGGTCTCCTGCCAGGTGGTAGAGGCCATCGTCGCCAAGAAGTTCAGAGGCTGCTACATCAGTAGCAAGAACCACATCTTTACCTGCGGTATAGCCTGCTTTTTCAATGGCTTCACAGATCACTTCCATGGCTGCTTCATTGGAGGGAAGGTCTGGTGCATAACCGCCTTCGTCACCTACGGCAGTGGACAGTCCCTTCTTCTTCAGTACATCTTTCAGGGCATGATAGATTTCAGCGCACATGCGCAGACCTTCGTGGAAGCTGGGAGCACCGACAGGCATAATCATGCTTTCCTGGATGTCCACATTGTTGTCTGCATGAGCACCACCGTTCATGATATTCATCATAGGTACCGGCAGGTTATGGGCATTCACACCGCCCAGATACTGGTACAGTGGAAGGCCGGCAGAAGCAGCAGCTGCATGAGCAGCAGCCAGGGATACACCCAGAATGGCATTGGCTCCAAGGCGGCTCTTGTTTTCCGTACCATCCAGATTGATGAGGATGTGGTCAAGGCCTCTCTGATCGCTGGCATCCCAGCCGAGCACGGCATCAGCGATTTCGCTGTTTACATTGTTTACCGCCTTCAGGACTCCTTTACCGTTGTACCGGCTTTTGTCGCCATCTCTAAGTTCAGTAGCCTCAAACATGCCAGTAGATGCACCGGAGGGAACGGCGGCCCTGGCAAAGGTGCCATCTTCCAATGTCATTTCTACTTCTACTGTGGGATTTCCCCTGGAATCCAAAATTTCTCTTGCGTGCAAATCAGTAATTGCTGCCATGCTTTATTCCTCCTGTAATTTTTTCAGTATGGTTATCAGGCTTGTTATCAGGCTTTATTATAAATATCAATCATTGTGTCCGGCTTCAGGCTGGCGCCGCCAATCAAGGCACCGTCAATATTTTTCTGCTTCAGGAAATGGGAAATATTATCTCCATTCACAGAACCGCCATAAAGGATACGGACCTCATCAGCTGCTTTCTTTCCTGCCGCCTCTTTCACGGTTTTACGAATAAAGGATGCGATTTCTTCCGCATCTTTGGGAGTAGCAGCCTGACCGGAGCCGATGGCCCAGATAGGTTCATAGGCAATGACCATTTTAGCTGTTTCCTCTTTGGAAAGTGCAAAAAGAGCTGTCCTGATTTCGCTTCCAATTCGTTCCTCCGTCTGGCCTTCCTTTCTTTCTTCTTCCGTTTCCCCTACGCAGAGAATAGGAATCATGTCATTTTCCAGCACCGCTTTCACTTTACGGGCCACAAATTCATCACTTTCTCCCAGAATCTGGCGCCGTTCGGAATGGCCGCAGATGACATAGCTGCAGCCTAGGTCCTTCAGCATAGGCGCCGAGATTTCTCCTGTAAATGCTCCCTTTTCTTCGGGATACACATTCTGGGCCCCCCAACGAATGGAGGAGCGGTCCAAAAAGAAACGGGCTATGGGAATATCAGTAAAGGGAGGACAGAAAAGAAGCTCGGTCCCTTCCTTTTTCTGTATTTTGAAGGCTTTGAAAAATTTCTCAGCTTCTGTTACTGTGAGATTCATTTTCCAGTTGCCTGCAATCAGGGTTTTACGCAAACAGAATCACTCCTTATCCGCCAGTACTGCCACGCCGGGAAGGACCATGCCTTCCAGCATTTCCAGGGAGGCGCCGCCGCCGGTGGATACATGGGAGAACTTGTCTTCAATGCCCAGCTGGTCCACAACGGATGCGGACTCGCCTCCGCCGATGACGGTGGTGGCATCAAGGTCTGCCATAGCTTCTGCAATGGCAAAGGTGCCTTTAGCAAAGGGTTTCATTTCAAATACACCCATGGGACCGTTCCATACCACGGTTTTCATTTTCTTCAGTGTTTCCACATAAAGTTCAATCGTCTTAGGACCGATATCCAGTGCCATCCAGGGGCTCTTGAATTCCGATGCCGAAAGGACTTTTGTCTTCGCTTTTTCAGAGAAGGAATCTCCAGCCATAAAGTCCACTGGGAGCATAATTTCGGAACCCATTTCATGAGCCTTTTTCATCAGGTTTCTGGCCAAATCGAAACGGTCCCTGTCCTGAAGGGACTGGCCCATGTCATATCCCTGGGCAGCCACAAATGTATTAGCCATGCCGCCGCCGATGAGGATGACATCAGCCTTTTCCATGAGGTTGGCAATAACCTGGATTTTATCACTGATTTTAGCCCCGCCGATAATGGCTGCAAAAGGTCTTTCCGGATGTTCGATGACGCCATCGAGAAAATCAATTTCCTTCTTTAATAAAAGGCCGGACACCATGGGCATCAGCCTGCCCACCCCTACCACAGAGGCATGGGTACGGTGAGATACGCCGAAAGCATCGTTAACTGCCAGGCTGCAGCCGTCAGCAAGGGCTTTGGCAAATTCGGGATCATTCTTCTCTTCTTCCTTATGGAAACGAAGATTTTCAAGAAGAAGCACCTGTCCCGGTTTAAGGCTTTTCTTCATGGCAGAGGCCTTGTCCCCTATGCAGTCATCAGCAAAGAGTACTTCCTGGTGAAGAAGTTCGGACAGCCGCTTGGCACAGGGAGAAAGAGACAGCTCTTTGACCACTGCTCCCTTGGGACGCCCCATATGACTTGCCAGTACCACAGCAGCCCCCTGGTCCAGGAGGTAGCGGATGGTAGGAATGGTAGCCCGTATCCGGCGGTCATCAAGGATATGACCTTCCTTATCATGGGGCACATTATAGTCCACACGGACATACACTGTTTTTCCTTCCGGTTTCAAATCATATACGGTCTGCTTGTTCATAATCAAAGTCCTTTCGATGCTACATACTTAACAAGGTCAATGATTCTCATGGAGTATCCCCATTCATTGTCATACCAGGCAATTACTTTCACCAGATTGCCTTCCATAACCATGGTGAGGAGGCTGTCTACGGTGGAGCTGACATCGGTGGTAAGGAAATCACTGGAAACCAGCGGTTCATCGGTGTAGGCCAGAATGCCCTTCAGTTCTCCTTCCGATGCTTCTTTCAAAGCTGCATTCACTTCTTCTTTCGTTACATTCTTTGAAAGTTCTACCACCAGGTCTACCAGGGATACATCGGGTGTTGGTACGCGGATAGCCAGACCGTTCAGCTTGCCTTTCAGTTCAGGAATAACAATGCCGATGGCTTTGGCTGCGCCGGTGGAGGTAGGAATGATGTTTTCTGCTGCCGCCCTGCCTCTTCTGGGATCTTTCTTATGGGCCTTTTCCAGAATAGCCTGGTCATTGGTGTAGGAATGAACAGTAGTCATAAGTCCCCGTTTGATATGGAACTTTTCATGAAGCACCTTCACCACCGGTGCCAGGCAGTTGGTCGTGCAGGATGCATTGGAAATGATATTGTCTTTTTCCGGATCATAGGTATTTTCATTAACGCCCATGACGATGGTGGCATCGTCATCTTTGCCGGGAGCCGTAATGATAACTTTCTTGACTGTTCCTCTGATATGCTTGCCAGCACTGACCTTGTCCTTCAGCTTGCCCGTGGATTCAACTACGATTTCAACGCCATAAGCGCTCCAGTCCAGGTGTTCCGGATCTCTGTCATGGAATACATGAACCCGTTTTCCTTCAATGATCAGGTCATCACCATCAATTTCCACCTTCTTGCCCAGGCGTCCATGGACGGAATCATACTTCAGAAGGTAAGCCGCAGTTTCTACACCGCTGGGGTTATTGATGGCCACCACGTCCAGGTCATCCCTGTCCAGCATGCCGCGGAATACCAGTCTGCCGATTCTGCCAAATCCGTTAATACCAATCTTTGTCATAATGTTAGTACCCTCCTGTGATTGACTTGGAACGCCGTTTCTATAAAGAGAAGCCGGCGCTGCCTTGTATGATTGTTTTACCTGCACCTTCATCAGTAATCAAGGTTCCCCGTATACCGGCTCTGGCCATGGCAAGAATTGCGGGGCCCTTGTGACTGCCCCCGGCTGCAACTAAGACATGGGGAATAGAGGAAATATCTTCCCTGGAAATCCCGGCATTGTAGAGCCGATAGAGAATCTTCCCGTGAATATCCGCATAGAGGCCAAGAGCTTCGCCCACTGCTTTTTCCTTGATCAGCCGACGCCTTACATCTTCCGGAATCTCCAGCCACTTGGACTGATCCTCCGGCTCATCCACCCCTGTCACCAGGATATCCGTTCTGGAAAGGAGCCTGTCGATTTCTCTGAACTGGGGCAGTTCCTTCTTTACCCGAAGGAAAAGCTCGGGACTTAACCCGTCCGGTATATGGATGATATGATACTCACCGCCCAGTTTTTCCGCCATACGGGCTGCCACAAAATTGGGCAAATATTCCACCCGGTTGCCAAAACCACCGCGGGCAGGAACCACATCCACCTTCATGTGAAGGGACGGCAGGGCTTCCGCCATACCTGCCATAATCGGACCTCCGCCTACGGCGATAACAAAATTATCCCGGAGAAGACGAAGCAGTACAAAGGCCGCTTCCTGGCTGATTTCATTTTTCACAGCCGGTGTATCATCCAAATCCCCTCTCACCACAATCACCTTCTCCATTGAAAGAATCTTCTGCAGTTTATTTTCCATGTCCGAAAGAGATGGACTTTTCTGGAAATAAGGAGCCAGCGGCTCAATCAGTGATTCTCCCTTGGTGGTGAGACTCATGCCCGAAGGACGAGAAAAAAGAAGACCTGACTCTTCCATTTTTTCAATGTGCTTACGGACCGTGTTTTCAGAAAGCTTCGTCTGCATGGCGAGAAGATGCCTTCCCACCGGCCCGTTGTCGTGAATCTGCCGAAGAATCTCGTACCGCTCCTGAGCCTCTGCCATCATTTCCGGCAGAAAGAGCATCATCAAAGAATCTTCTTTCAACCATATCACTTCCATCCATTAAAAAGTGCGGAATCATGCCAAGTCTTACCTTTTACAGTATATCACGCCGTCATTAATACTACAACATCTATGTAAAAATATAGTAATACGTATACCCTATATTTCAAAAGTATACCAATTAATTTGCTGCCTTCTAATTTGCTTTTTCCTGAAACCATGAAAATTCCTTAAATTACGGGCTGAAAAAAACAGGAAAATACTCTTTCCATAAATTCATACCATGAAGTCATAATATTCTTAAGTTCAATAACTTTTCAGTATGAATTTTTTCCCGAAAAAGATAAAAATTTTTTCTCATAAAAGCCATGGCCTCCACAGAAAAAATGGATATAATAAGGGCAGAACCATAACTATTTCAAAGTAAGGGAGGAATCATTATGCCGTGGAAAACAAAACTGACAAAACTCTTATCCATTGATTATCCGATTATCCAGGGAGGCATGGCCTATATTTCCGATGGCCTCCTGGCTGCTGCCATGGCCCATGCAGGCTGCGCGGGAGTCATCGGTTCCGGCGGGTTCACCACCGACGAAGTGCGGGACAATATCCGCCGGGCTAAAGATATTCTGGGACCCAGAGGAATCTTCGGCGTGAACCTTATGCTCCAGGCTCCCAATAAAGACGACGTGGCTCAGATTATTTGTGATGAAAAGGTACCCTTCGTCACATTAGGTGCCGGAAACCCTCTGCCCTGGTTTGACGATCTTCACCATGCCGGCGTGAAATGCATTCCTGTAGTGCCTAATGTGAAACTGGCCAAAAGAGTACAGGATGCCGGTGCCGACGCCCTGGTGGTGGAAGGTATGGAAGCCGGCGGTCACGACGGCAAGCTCACCCTCATGGCCCTCCTGGAAAACGTACTTCCAGACATTGAAATTCCCGTCATCGCTGCCGGCGGCATTGTAGACGGAAGAGGCATTGCTGCCGCCCTCGTTATGGGTGCCTCCGGCGTACAGATGGGCACCCGTTTCCTTCTGGCAGAAGAATGCCGTCTGCATCCTAAGGCAAAAGAAGCGATTATCAAAGCTCAGGACACGGACTCCACAGTCACCGGATTCACCACCGGTGACAGCGTACGAGGACTCAAAAACGCTTTCTCTGAAAAATACCTGAAAGCAGAATACAGCGGCTCTCCACTGGAAGAACTCATTTCCCTGGCCGTCGGCACCACCAGAAAAGGAGCCGTGGAAGGGGATACGGAAAACGGCTACGTCCTGGCCGGCATGTCCCTTACCCACCTCACCAGAATTCAGCCGGTAGAAGAAATTGTAGAAGAACTGGTTTCCGAGACAGAAAGAACACTGGCCGGAGCCAAGGGGCTGATTTGAATTTTATGCCCTCTGGGGCAGAAGGGGCGCGGCTGCGCCGCAGGTTGCGTAGAAAGGTTGTGTCCCCAGAGGGGAAACGACTCACTACGTTTTGTGCGTCGCTTTGCTCCTTCACCCACTGCTGTCACTGACTCACTGGATTTTCAGGTCGCTGATGCTCCCTTACAAATCCAGTTCGCATAGTGCATCCACTGCTGTCACTGACTCACTGGATTTTCAGGTCGCTGATGCTCCCTTACAAATCCAGTTCGCATAGTGCATCCTCTGCTGTCACTGACTCACTGGATTCTCAGGTCGCTTTGCTCCCCTACGAATCCAGTTCGCATAGTGCAAAATGTGTTCGCTGTGCATCGCTGCCGCTCAAGGGGCAAGGCCAAAGGGTTCAAAGGGTTCAAAAGGTTCAGAGGGTTCAGAGGGGAAGGATTGCCGCCGAAGGCGGCAATGATTTTATATGCCGCCTTACGGCGGCCAGCGGTAAACGGATAGCAGATAGCCGTCCCACTGTCTCACTAGTACACCAGCTCACTAGTTCACTAGCTCACCAGCCCACTTTTCCCCACATAAAAAAGCCATGAAATGATATCTCCTTTGAGATTCCATTTCATGGCTTTTCATATTTCCTATGATGTATGAGATGTATGATTAGATTTTAAAGCTCAGTTTTTCTACAGTTGCTGCCAGTTTCGGTCCAATTTTCGGCACGCCCTGTACGTCTTCCGGCTTCACAGCCCGGATGACCACAATAGCTGTCAGGTAAACCACTCCGCCTACACAGATAGCCGCTAATGTGGCAAGGGTATTGCTGTGGATGAAACTGAAAGCTCCGTGGTAGGCCCCCAGAACAGCAGCACCCATGATGCCGGCGGCGACGAACAGTTTCACCGTGTGAAGCATATCCATGGTATATCTTCTGTATTTATAGAGGAAAATCAGATTCAGCACGGCTGCCACGCCAAAGTCAGCGTTAGTGGCCCAGGCTGCCCCAAGCACACCCCAGGCGGGAAGGGCGGTAAGATTCCAGGAAAGAAGTACCTTTACCGATGCGGAAATGACCATGTTAATGAAAGGAATGGCCGTTTTGCCCATGCCCTGCAGAACACCGGTAGTAACCTGCTGCACTCCCAGAAGGAATACGCCAAAACTCATGACTGCAATGCAGGGGCCCGCATCAGGGGTCGCATAAAGCATGGCAGAAATCGGGGTGGCAATGACGCACATGCCCACGAAAGCAGGAATCGTAATGAGATTGGCCAGCCGCATGGCGGTGTCGGTCCTCTTCATCACTACATCTCCCCTTTTCTGAGCAATCGCTTCAGAAATGACAGGCACCAGGCTGGCCGCCAGGGAAGCGGTCACAATGGTGGGCATATTCACGAGGGCCGTAGCCATGCCGGTGAGATAGCCGAAGAGAGTCGTCGCTTCTTCCACCGCAAACCCTGCCACTTCCAAACGCCGGGGCACAATGAAAAGGTCGATGTTGGATACGATGGGCAGCATAATATTAGCCAGTGAAACGGGGATGGCCAGCACAAGAAGCCTTTTGATAATGTGGAGGGCACTTTGCGGTTTAATGGAAGGATCCTGCTCAGAAGCCAGTTCTTTTCGCCAGCCTCGGGTCATGTAATAGAAACCGATAAGGACCACAATGCCCATGAAAGCACCGGGAGCCGCACCCAGCGTAGCACCGGCAGCACCGAATTCAAGGCCGTAAGGCAGAAGGATGACAGCAAAGGCAATCATGGTCACCACCCGCACCACCTGCTCCAGAATCTGGGATACTGCCGTAGGCGTCATAAGCTGGAGACCCTGGAAATAGCCGCGCAGCGTTGCCAGAAGGGTGGCGCAGAAAACAGCCGGAGAAAGAGCAAGAAGAGACCAATAGGCACGGGGATCGCGAACGATGCCCGTATCCACCAGCCACTGAGCGCCAAAGAAAAGAAGGACACTGAAAAAGAGCCCTGTCAGCACCAAAGCTGCCATGGAAATACGAAATACTTTCTGTCCGCCGTGATAATCGTTTAACGCATTTCTCTCTGCCACCATGATGGAAATAGCTACCGGAAGACCGGCAGAGGATACGGAAAGACAGAGGAGATAAATTGGATAGGCCATTTGGTATAGGCCGATGCCCTCCCCGCCCAGAAGACGGGACAGATAGATACGACTGAACGCACCAATAAATTTAACAATAATACCGGCTACTGTCAGAATCAGGGCACCCTGGATAAATGAATTTTTACGCATTTTTCACCTGTTTCAATAGGAAATAGATTCACAACTCATATAGTCATATCAGATTTCAGAAAAATTGTAAAGCATTATGGCCGATTTTTATCTGAACCAGTCCAGAAGGATGGGAAAATGAGAAGCGTTGAAAGGGCCGTGACCGCCGCTTTGAAGGTAATGTTTTATAGTCACCGCTGCCTTCCTTTCCTCTCCAACCAGAATACAAAAACAGGAAGAGGATTTCGGCCCCGTCATCTTTGAGATGACCGATAATAAATATCAGCCGATGGAAAGGAACCGACTTAGGGAAGCACTGATTAATTCATAGAGTTTTCTTTTATAAGAATTTTTATGCACTGTTTCGTCATGGGCTTCCTTAAATAGCTCGCTATTCGCGTCAGCCCATTCCTCGCATTGCATAAAAATTCAAGAATAAAAGCAAACAATGATTTAATCAGCGCTTCCCTAGGCGGTCAGCAGCAGAAAGAAAATATATTCCCACCGTCAAAACTCTACTCGCCCTTTACTTCTTTATACATTTCATCCATGAATTGGGCCATCCATTTCATTTCGTCTCCGGTAATGGCTTTTTTATTAATATTCATTTTGGCCATATGGCCGGGAAGGAGGCGGATGTAGGGAAGCATAGTCCTTGGGAGTTTCATGGGGTTCCAGCCCCGCATGGGTTCTTCGTCAGCCCAGGTAATGACGAAGGAAGCACCGCTGTCCATAATGCTTCCGATTCCAAGCTGCCTTGCCTTGACGCGGATACGGGAAATATGGAACAGTTTTTCCACTGGCCTGGTAGGAGTACCGAAGCGGTCCACCACTTCATCAATCAAGTCAGAAAGGGCCTTGTCATTTTCTACAGCAGCCAGGCGGCGATAAATTTCCATTTTCTGCTCTTCATTGGAAATATAGCTTTCATCCAGATAGGCATCCTGGCGAAATTCGATAGTGGTATTAGGCAGTTTTTTAGGCAGGGGCCTGTTTTCCCTTTTGGCCCTGAGCCTTTCCACTGCCTCTTCCAGCATGGTGCAGTAGGTGGCAAAACCGACGCTGGCAATGTTTCCATGCTGAGCCGCGCCTAGAAGATTTCCGGCGCCCCGGATTTCCAAATCCCGCATGGCCACTTTGAAGCCGCTGCCCAATTCCGTAAATTCACGGATGGTATCCAGCCTTTTTTCCGCTACTTCCGAAAGGACTTTGCCTTTCCGATAGAAAAACCAGGCCCGGGCGATTTTTTCAGAGCGGCCTACTCTTCCCCTCATCTGATAAATCTGGGAAAGTCCCATGCGGTCTGCATCATATACCAGCATGGTATTGGCATTAGGCTGGTCAAGTCCGTTTTCAATGAGGGTGGTACAGAGAAGCACATCGTATTTTTCATCATAGAAATCAAGCATCACCTTTTCCAGCTGTCTGCCCTCCATGCGGCCATAGGCAACGCCGATAGTCACATTTTCAGGAAGGATACTGCGAAGATGGTCCAGCATGGCGGGCATGGATTCTATGCGGTTATACACAAAATAGGTCTGGCCGCCCCTTTCCTTTTCACGAAGGATGGCATCTCTTACAATGGTATCATCATACTCCGTCACATAGGTCTGGATCGCATGGCGGTTGGAAGGAGGTGTAGTAATAGTGACCATGTCCCTCACGCCGGTAAGACTCATATGGAGAGTGCGGGGAATAGGCGTAGCCGACAGGGTGAGCACATCGATTCCGCTGGACCAGGATTTCCATTTTTCCTTCTGTACCACGCCGAAGCGCTGCTCTTCATCCACCACCAGAAGCCCCAGTTTCCTGCACTCTACCTTCTTGTTGAGTACCGCATGGGTGCCGATAACCACATCTATATCGCCGTCCTTTAAACGGCGCAGAATTTCTTTTTTCTCTTTCAGCGTGGTAAATCGGTTCAGGAGAGCCACATTCACGCCAAAGTTATCCATACGGTCTTTGAAATTTTTGTAATGCTGCTGGGATAGTACCGTGGTGGGACAGAGCACCATGGCTTGATAGCCGCTCATGACACATTTAAAAACCGCCCGCATGGCCACTTCCGTTTTGCCGAAACCCACGTCGCCGCAAAGGAGCATATCCATGGGCACCGGCCTTTCCATGGCCTGTTTGATACCGTCAATAGCGGTGAGCTGGTCCTCCGTTTCCACGAAGGGAAAGGTATCCTCAAATTCCCGCTGCTCCGGGCCGTCTTTGGCAAAGGCAATGCCTTTGGTGATTTCCCGTTTAGCATAAATATCAAGAAGCCTTTCCGCCAGTTCCTCAATGGATTTTCTGGCCTTGGATCGAATTTTCTCCCAATGAGCTTCTCCCATCTTGTTCAATACCGGAGTACCGCCCTCAGGGCCTATGTATTTTTCCAGAGTTGAAATCTTTTCCACCGGCAGGTAAAGCTTATCATTTCCTGCATACTGGATGGCAATATAGTCTCGATGCACGCCGGAAAGCTCGATGGTCTTAAGCCCCAGATATTTGCCGATACCGTGCACGTCCTGTACCACATAGTCTCCAGGGTTTAAGTCGGAGAAGTATCGAATCTGTCGTCCTTTGCCAGCGCCTCTCACCCGGCGGATTTTCTGTTTTCCCAGTATGTCGCCGGCAGTCAGAAGAGCCAGTTTTTCCGGGGCCATTTCATAACCTTCGGAAAGAACGCCATGCACCAGGCAGACGCTGGAAGAGGTCATATCCGAAGAAAGAGGGATTTCATATTCTTTAAGGATTTCCTTTAACTCCTCTTCTTCCGAAGCCCGGGGAACCACGAGAAGAACCTTCCATTCTTTCTTCAGGAGAGATTTTAAATCTTCAATAAAAATGGGAATCTGCCGCTGATAGTTGGTCATGGACTGGCCCTGCCAGCCGAAGATAACCGGCTGGAAAGCAGTGAGAGAACGGTTCAGCAGGGAGAAAATAATTTCCCTGTTTCCCTTCCGCCCCCTTCGCACCATGTCATTCCAGGGAAAGGCCTTTCCTCTGTTTTCCTTTTCTTCCTTGAAATAACGATTCAGATTTTCCTCGGACCGCTGGGGTTCGTCGTAAAGGATAAGTCCCCCATCCAAATAATCAAAAAGGATGCTCTTTTTTTCTTCTTTAAGAGACAGAGGCAGCACCATAGCCTTTTCAAAGCGTTCCATGGATCGCTGGCTGTCCTCATCAAAGGAACGGATGCTGTCGATTTCATCACCAAAAAATTCAATACGCAGGGGATGGGCTTCGCTGATGGGGAAAATATCCACAATATCACCGCGTACCGCAAAATGGCCGCATCTTTCGACCTGCCCCACTCGTTCATAACCGGCGGAAACCAGTTTTTCCAGAAGATCCTCTCTTCCCCATTCCTCGCCCAGGGTAAAGGTAAGGGCATGGTCTTTCAGCAGCTGAGGAGAAACGATTTTCTGGGCAGCCTCTATGGAAGTTGCCAGAATCACAGTCTTCTTCTTCTCCATGAGAAGGGAAAGAGACTGCATACGGTCCCTGAGCCGCTCGGTTCCCGTAAAAGTGACATGAAAACCAGCCTCCTCCACGAGAGGAAAAGGATGTGCATCGTAATCGGGAGCAAAGAAAGCCAGATCCTCTTCCCAGCGGAAAATGTCTTTCTGGTCAGGTACGATAATCACAGCCCTGTCACAGTTCTTCAGAAGAGCCGCTGCGGCCAGTGCTTTCTGGGACCCGGAAATCCCTGTCATCATGAGGGGTTTTCCTTTTTCGGCCAAAGGACATAGCCTCATCAGCCTTTCCCTCGTACCTTCTGCCAGCAGTGGGCCGGTGGTACGGTCTAAGGGAAAAGGATTCCTGCCATCCCTTAATGCCGCCTTCACACCGGACAAGGAAGATGCTTTTTCTTGTTCATTCATTTGCTCATCTCCTTTCCTTCTTTGTCGAGCTTCACCAGATCTTTATATCCATCAAGAGATTCAATGCGGTGATGAATGGTTTCATGGTCATAAACGAAATCCGGCAGGATTTCCTCGAGCGGAACCAGCACAAAAGGCCGCTCCCAGAAATAGGGATGCGGCAGGCGGAGAAAATCGGTCTCGCTTCTTACACAGTCACTGTATATAAGATCCAGATCCAGGCTGCGGGGGCCCCAGTGAATATCCCGTTTCCGTCCGAATTCTTTTTCTATTTTAAGGAAAAGTGTCATGAGCTCTTCCGCTGTTCCCTCCCATGCCACCAGTGCTGCTGCATTAATGAAATCAGGCTGGTCCGTCTTTCCCCAGGGTTTGGTTCTGTAAAAGGAAGAAGCCTTCAGAATGTAGACATTTTCCTCTCCCAGCCTTTTGAATGCGCTTTGTAATATACCCAGGGAATCTCCCATATTGGAGCCCAGGGCCATAATATATGTATTCATGTGTCTCAATGATGCAGGATATCCTGCAGACTCATCATTTCCTTTCTTTGCAAAGAGTGACAGAAACATCATCCAGGATGCCGGGAATAGGAGAGCCCGGCTTGTGGACAGTCGTTATCACTTTTGTCACCGGCGGGAAATTTTCCATAATATCAGTATTGATAACGCCTGCCAGTCTTTCCAGCAGTTTATAGGGGCCTCCTTCAGCCCTCTTTTTCACTATTTCATATACGGCCACATAATTGACAGAATCTTCCAGGGCATCTGTTTCTCCTACCCTGGACAAATCCAGATCCATTTCCACATCAATGTAAAAACGCTGGCCCAGCTTTGTTTCTTCCGGTTCATCGCCATGATACCCGAAAAAAGCCATACCTTTAAGGTCAATATGATCCATAGGACTCTCCTTTTCCCTGAAAAAGACGGAGCGCATCCCATACCGCAAGTTCCCGGGCTGTGGTTTTTACATCGTGGACTCTGTAAATGGAGCAGCCTTTTTCAGCGCCCCAGAGATTCACTGCCGCCGTGCCTTCATCCCGTTCATCGGCATCGGTACCAAGGATGGTGCCAATAAATCGTTTACGGCTTACACCAAGAAGCCAGGGGCAGGGGAAAGCCAGAGTAAGCTCATCAAGCCTCTTGAGGATTTCCATATTCTGCTCCGCATTCTTTCCAAAGCCAATGCCCGGATCCAGGATAATGTTCTCTGCCCTGACGCCGGCGGAAAGGGCAATTTCAATGGATTTATCGAAGAAGTGCTTCAAATCATCCATCATATCCTTTCCGTAGACTTTCGTTTCCTGGTTATGCATGAGAATCACAGGAACATCAAAAGCGGCGGCGGTTTTAGCCATACTGCCGTCATCATACTGAAATCCCCAGATATCATTGACTATATGAGCTCCTGCCTTGAGAGCAGTTTCCATGGTTTCATAATGATAGGAATCAACGGATACAGGAACCATACTCACCTTCAGCACATCAGGAAGAAATTGCATGAGACGCTTTGTCTCCTCTTCCGGTGTAAGCGCCACATGGCCCGGTCTGGTAGATTCTGCCCCCACATCAATCAGATGAGCTCCGTCTTTAATCATATCGGTGGCATGGGAAACGGCCAGGGTGTTGGAATTCCATTTTCCCCCATCGGAAAAAGAATCAGGCGTTACATTGAGGATTCCCATAACCAGGGACCTTTCACCTAATTCCAGCTTCTTTCCATCTTTCCATTCATATAGACGATGCTGTCTTTTCATGTCCATCCCCCTTAAGGAAAAATCATTTCATACCATTATAGCACGGACAGGAAGCTCCTGAAAATTTCAACAAAAAAAGCGGTATCCACCGCCTTCTTTGTGCAAGACCGCCATTGAGGAGTATGACGAATCCGCAGTCAGATTGATAATCAGGGAAATAATCATCAATGAGACCGGACAGATAAACCCGTCCCATGGCATTTCCTCCATGTAACCCTATTATACAAAATTTTTCACAAAAATCCAATAGGTTTAAAATTTTTTAATACCGGGCATGGAGCCCCTGACCGCCTCATTTCCGCTTTCATGCTTGAATTTGTGCAATGCAAAGAACGGAACAGAAAACGGGCGGCCATTACGGAAGCACTGATTAATTCATAGAGTTTTCTTTTATAAGAATTTTTATGCACTGTTTCGTCATGGGCTTCCTTAAATAGCTCGCTATTCGCGTCAGCCCATTCCTTGCATTGCATAAAAATTCAAGAATAAAAGCAAACAATGATTTAATCAGCGCTTCCTTAGGAAAATCCCATGGCCGGCAGCATATAAAGAATCTGATAAAAGCAGACTCCATAAATGAAACCATGCCCTTCACTGATTCTTCACTGCCCTTCCGTCTGACAGGGAAAAACAGGGGGGTTCTGCCCCGCCGCTGATTCCAGTAATGATAAAAAATCTTCAGTAACGGGTAATGATTTTCTGCAGCAGCGGTACCGTTCCGGCAGAGGCATCAAGCACTTCCTCCAGGTGATCAAAGATTTCTTTCCAGTACACCAGCTCTGCTGCTTTAGTTTCAGATCCATACAGCTTTTTCATCATCCTGCGAAAGCAGTCATCCCCTCTTTCTTCGAAAGTATAAATCCGACGGCAGCGGGCTTCCATTTTCATGAAGTTTTCCGAGACATCAGTGGTGTAATCCATGATTTTCTTCAGCTCTGAAAGGGATGCTGCCGACAGGCGGGCCATAAGGGTGAGTTCCTCCGGTGTTTCTCCCACCATGGCCATATCCAGCTGGCCCAGAATGCTTTTGGAAATATCTACTATATGATACATCCGTTCAATAAGCCCCCTCGCGTTATCCAGCTGGGAAGGATCCTTGTAGGCCTTATACATCCGCTCCATCAGAAGGCCGTAGGATTCTCTGCATTTCATCTTGATATCGGAGCACTCTTTATAGCTTTCGGAAACTGCCATGCGTCCTTCTGCCGTTTCTTCCAAAAGAAATCCGACTCTGCCGGTAAAGCCGGCAAAATCACGAAGTCTTTCAAAAAACTTATCTTCTTTACTCATCTGCGTCTCCATGTATGAAAATAGAAAAAGGCAAAACCATGAACCAGAGGATTCATGGTTTTACTTCTATGCCTTTGATTATAAATCTATCGTTTCTCCGGGGTGGACAATCATAACATCAAGCCCTTCCTCTGCCGCCTTTGTCTTGAAAGCGTCCACGTTCTGTGAAATCACAGGCCATGTATTGTAATGGAGGGGTATCACATGTTTTGCCTTCAGGAATTTTCCCGCCAGAATGGCATCGTCCGGTCCCATGGTGTAGTTATCGCCAATAGGCAGAATAGCATAGTCAATATCATAGAGCTCACCAAAGAGTTTCATGTCGCCGAAAAGGGCGGTATCTCCGGAATAGTAAACCACAGGGCCTTCTTTGAAGGAAATAATAAAGCCACAGGGTGTGCCGCCAGCTGCTCCGCAGCTGTGGAAAGCCTGCACCATTTTCACATCACCGAAGTCAGCATGGAAAGTACCGCCCAGATTCATGGGCTGGAAATTGGACAGGGACTTGGAGAAAAGGGCAATAACCTCGGGAATAGCTACTACCTTAGCCCCCGTGCGGAGTGCAATTTCATTGGCGTCGCCAAAATGATCGCTGTGAGCATGGGAAAGGAGGATGTAATCGCATCTTACCTTATCCGCCTTCATCGCAGCCTGCCCGTTTCCTGTAAGAAACGGATCAAAAAGGAGCCTTTCTTTTCCTGTATCAATCTTAAAGCATGCATGTCCTAAAAATGTGTACTTCATGATGAAAACCTCCTTGATTGATAGATATGAGATAATTTTGAGAAGAGATAAGCATTTTCCAGTGAAAGGGTTCAAAGGGTTCAAAGGGTTCAGAGGGGAAGGTTGACGGGGCTTCGCCCCGAGGGTTGTGGCCGCCTGACGGCGGCGGGTTGTGTCGAAGGGTTGTGAAGAGAAAGGTTCTTAAGATGGATGGGCCTTCGGCCCAAGGGTTCTTAAGTTTGACGGCCCTTCAGGCCGAGGGTTGTGGTATCGCCCTTGGACACACCTTCGGTGTGAGGGTTCTTAAGATGGACCGGCCTGCGGCCGGAAGGTTCTTAAGTTTGACGGCCTTTCAGGCCGAGGGTTGCGGATTGCCCGTTGGGCAATGCTTATGAAGTCAGCGTTACGGATTAGCTTTATGAGTCATAGGGCATGAAAAACATTCTGCTGACTGGCTCGCTGCGCTCGCCTCCCCCTATCCGGCTTCGCCGGACTTCCCCCGCAAGCGGGGCAGAATAAAGCTAACGCATAGCGAAGAATAAAGTCCCCCCGCCGGGGGGAAGGTGGTGGCGCCAGCCACCAAAAGGGGTGCATTTCCGACGCCCGCAGGGCGGTTGTAAAGGTTTTACACAAACTGGCGCCTTCCATAATTTAGAGGCGCCCTCCACAACCCTCAGCGGCATAGCCGCTGTCAAACTTAAGAACCCTCGGGGCGATAGCCCCGTCAAACTTTAGAACCCTCAAGCCCCAAAGGGGCTTGTCCATAAGGCGGTTGTATGGTTTTCGCCGCCAAAGGCGGCATAAGAAATGGCGCCGAAGGCGCCGTACCTCGCCAGCGGGCACGGTCAGCCAACCAACAGGTAAGCCCTTTAATGGGCAGGCTAAGGGCCTACTTTGGCTGACTTGGAGGTCCTATGCAGGACCTCCACAATACTATATACCTCCCGAGGGCGAGAGCCCGGAGCCCGCCTGTAAGGCGAAGCCGATCACAGGCAGAACCCTGGCAGCCCAGGGCCGAAAGGCCCGGCGGCTGGCTCAACCCTCACGCCCGTAAGGGCGTGTCAACCTTCGGGAATACTGGAAAGCATCGCGCCGGTCCCGGTCCCGATCTCGACCGCGCCACAGGCGCTTCAAACTTTAGAACCTTCGCACCGTAAGGTGCGTCAAACTTCAGCCGCGAAGCGGCTGTCAAACATGAGCCCGCAAAAGCGGGCAGCTCTTACCTGTTCTTTCTTGCCATGATTTCCTTTACTACCTTCTGCGCCACATCGGCGATGGTGATGCCCCGCTTCATACTGGTCTGCTGCATACGGCGATAGGCATCTTCTTCAGTAATATGGTAGTAATCCATAAGAAGGCCCTTGGCACGATCCACGATCTTCCGGGCAGCCAGTTCTCTTTCCATGTTTTTCACCCGGTCCACCATGTCTTTCTTCTGTCTGTACTGACTCACGGCAATCTGAATGGCAGGGAAGAGTGTCTTCTCTTCCACCGGTTTCATGACATATCCAAAGACCATGGATTTCTTGGCCTTTTCAATCATATCTTCATCACCGAAAGCAGTGAGAAGAACTACAGGAGCCAGATTATCATGAGCAATCATGCGGGCAGCCTGTATCCCGTCAAGCCTCGGCATTTTTACATCCAGAATAGCCAGATCCGGCTTCTTCTCTTTTACCAGATTCAGTGCTTCCACGCCATCGGAGCCAATGCCCACCACTTCGTGGCCTGCTTCTTCCAGCATTTCCCTAAGGTCCATGCAGATGAGAGCTTCATCATCTGCGATAACGATTCGATATTTTTCTGACATGCTATCCCTCCATCACTGACAGGGGACAATCAATATCGGCTGTCACCATATGATTTTCATTTTTCAGGGAAAATTTCCCTTTCAGTTCAATTTCCGAAAGATTCCTAACAATCTGGAGTCCCAGGTCAAAGGTTTTGGTACTGAAATCATCAGCCAGAGGATGTCCATCATTTCTGATATAAACATGAAGATCACTGCCTCGAATTTCGGTGCCCACCACCAGTGTTCCCTTTTCCATATCCTTAAATCCATGGTCGATGGCATTATGAATGAGCTCATTGGCTGCAATGGCCAGCGGTACTGCCTTTTCAGAGTCTACAATGAGACTCCGTCTTGATTTTTCCCTTACCACATTGACAGGTATAAGGGCCAGGCTGTCCACGGATAGCTTGGTAATTTTGTCCAAAAGAATATCCATATCGATCTTATCGCCGCTCTGGCTGGCCAGAATATCATGAATCTGAGAAATACCGAGAATACGGCTTACCGCCCGACGGAGCGCTTCCTTTGTGTCATCATCTTTGGCCCGCCTTGCCTGCATGCGAAGCATACCGGCAATGGTATTCAAACTGTTTTTTACCCGGTGATGGATTTCCTTAATAACGGAGTCCTTCACCAGAATTTGTCTTTCTTTTTCCCTGATGGCAGTCACATCAGTAAGTACCAGCACCGTACGTACCACCCTGCCTCCGGAAATAATAGGAAGACCCCAGGCGGAAAGAGTCATGTTTTCAGACACCTCATCGCCATAAGCAGGCTTTCCGGTCTTCATGACCTTGTCCACCAGCGGGAGCCGGACAATGGTGTGACCGATGAGCTCCCGGCTTTCCACCGCTTCCTTGTCCAGCACAAAATACAGGTCATCAGCCATGTCATTGGCATAAATAATACGTCCTCCGGCATCCAGGATAATCACACCGTCCTGGGGGCGAATGCTGTAGTAGTCAGCAGTAGAAAAAGGTACCTGCAGTGCCAGATTAGCCGTATCCGTAAGCACCTGCTGCTGTTTTACGGAATTTGCCATAAAGCACACCGCAGCAAAAGGGATACCTGCATTATCCACAATGGGATAAGCCGTCACTGCCACCGTCAGCCCCTGGTCAAGCTCCATGCGCCCCACCACTTTTCTTCCAGTGGTGAAAACATTTTCAATGACTGCCAGATCTTCTCCTAAACGGGTATCTCCGGATTTAAAGAAGGTAGATCCATGAGTATAAGATGGCTTAACCGCCATGAGTATGACGGAAATGTCATCATTCTTTCCTCTGGCGCAAAGGTATACCTGATTTCTGGAAATATCAGAAGCCAGCTGCAGTGCCACCTGCATATGGTCCAGAATCTTAGCCTGCACATCGGTGAGTTTCGTGGTGTCCCGCACCAGCGTATAGAGCTGGCTCATTTCAATTCCACGGGTCTGCATAATTTTTTCCCCCACAATAATGCAATCAGCAGTTCCTGAGGAATCGCTGATGAAATTCCTGTTCCATCATTGAATTCATATGAAATGAAACTCTTAGCGTAAATCAGCAGCTTTTCAAAGTTTGAGCTGATCGGCTAGAAATGGCAGCCGGGGATCCGCATTGAGATTCATAGGTGCAAAGTCTCCGGCCTTTGCCATGTAATAAGCCCTGCATCCAATCATGGCGCCATTATCAGTACAGAGTACCGGGTCCGGGCGGCACATACGAATGCCCCGTTTATCGCATTCTTCCTTCAATGCTTTGCGAAGACCGCTGTTGGCTGCCACACCGCCGGCCAGAGCAATGGTCTTATACCCCGTTGCCTCTGCCGCTTTCATGGCCTTTTCCACCAGCACATCTACCACTGCTTTCTGGAAGGATGCAGCCACATCCTTTGGATTAATTTCTTCCTTCTTCATTTTGGCGGTATTCAGGTAGTTAATGACTGCTGATTTCAGGCCGCTGAAGGAAAAATCAAAAGTATGTTCTCTCCCAAGCCCCATGGGGAACGAAATGGCATCAGGATTTCCTTCCTGGGCCAGCCTGTCGATATGGGGGCCGCCAGGATAAGGATAACCCATGACCCTGGCAATCTTATCGAAGGCTTCCCCTGCTGCATCATCTCTTGTCTGACCAAGAAGCTGGAAGGTATTGTAATCCTTCACCACCACAATCATAGTATGGCCGCCGGAAACCACCAGAGACAGGAAAGGCGGCTCCAAATCCGGATACTGCAGAAGATTGGCGAAGATATGGCCTTCCATATGATTGACCGCCACCAGGGGCTTATCCAGCGCCCAGGCCGCCGCTTTGGCAGCTGCTACCCCCACCAGGAGAGCCCCCACCAGGCCCGGCCCCTGGGTCACTGCAATGGCATCTATATCTTCCCAGGAACATCCGGCCTGCTCCAATGCCTCAATGGCTACAGGAAGCACATCTTCTATATGGTGGCGGGAGGCAATTTCAGGCACTACTCCGCCGAATTTCTTGTGAATAGGCACCTGTGTGGAAATAACGTCAGACAAGATATGGCGCCCGTCTTCAATCACCGCACAGGATGTTTCATCACAGCTTGATTCAAACGATAAAATCTTCATAATTCTCCTTCTACTTTTCTGGACATAATATATCCATCCTCTTTAGGAAGGTCATAAACTCCTTTTCTGAGCCCCAGCACTTCAAATCCATGATTTTTGTAAAGGCGCTGTGCCTCCTCATTGCTCACCCGCACCTCCAGGAAAAGGGTGTTCATATGTCTCCGAGCCGCTTCCATAAGTCCTGCCTCCAGAAGAAGGGCGCCAATGCCTTTCTTTCGAAAAGAGGGACGAACACCGATGTTAAGCAGCTGTCCTTCATCGGCAATGAACCAGAAGCAGCCATAGCCTGCAATTTCTCCATTCATTCTGGCTATAAAATATTCACTGTGGCTTCCTTCCATATCATGGATCACCGTTTCTTTACGCCAGGCATCGGAAAAGCAGAGCTTCCCTATTTCATAAATGGCAGATGCGTCGGCTCTATCAGCCTTTTCAATCAGGATTTCCTGTGCTGTTTCTCCCAAAGTACCTCAGCCTCGCTTCTGCGGATATAATTAGGAAGAATGGACAGGGGACTGTCAGTCTTTCCTTCCCTGATCTTTTTTAAGCCGGCCATAGCTACGCTTCCTGCCCGGGCCAGGCGGCTATGCGGCGGTGCCAGTTTAATGCCTGCAGAAACAAGCTTGTCCTTGTATTTATCAGCGCATTCTCCTACTGCAATCACGGGACCGCCATGGGTCAGAGCTGCTTCAATGACCTGATCTATAGGTGCCGCTTCTTCCTTTTCTTCCTGCCACATTTCATCAAAAGCGCCGTATAAAGCAGCATACACATTGCCCCGCTGGGCATCCAGAAGAGGCAGGATAAAGGCCTGGGCCCCCGCCATATTCCAGGCCAGCGCTTCCAGCGTGTCCACTCCAGCCAGAGGGACCTTCCATATATAGGACAGCATTTTGGCAGTGGCAAGGCCGATGCGAAGGCCTGTAAATGAGCCGGGACCGATAGAAACGGCCACAGCCGTTATATCCTTCTTGGAAACCCCTGCCTCCTTTATCATTTCATCCATATGGGGGATAAGCTGTTCCGAATGGGTAAGCCTTTTCTGTACTGTCCATTCAGCAATCAGCCTGTCCTCTTCTGCCAATGCACAGCTTAGTACCAGTGATGATGTATCAATGGCCAGCAGCATAATTTTCTATCTCCTTTGTTATTTCAACCGGAGCCTTTCCGCTCCAGGATACAGTAATCTTTCTTTCCTCTTCACCGGAAAGGACGATATGAATATGAATACTTTCTTCAGGAATGAGAGAAGGGAACATATCTGCCCATTCCACCACCACTACGCCGCCTTCTCCATATTCTTCCCAGCCGATGTTCCATAAATCATCTTCGCTGTGAAGACGATAGAAATCAAAATGCTTCAAAGGAAGACGGCCATCTTCATATATATTCATAATGGTAAAGGTAGGACTTCCTACCACTCCCTCTATACCCATTCCCTTAGCCAGTCCCTGGACGAAATGAGTCTTGCCTGCGCCCAAATCGCCGGTTAATGCAATGAAAAGACCATCTTGGGCTCTTTCCCCCAGGAAACGACCGAAATCCATGGTTTCCTTTTCACTGTTCGTCGTGAATGTTACTTCATTTTTCATGAAGCCACCTCATCATTTCATCAAAACGGTCCATAGCCAGACGATACCCTTCACCATGGAGCTTTCTCAATTTGCCAGCATCTCTTTCCGTCCGAGACACCGTTACCGGGTTTTCAGGACGGATAACGAAAACGGCGCCTTCCTTTTCCAGCTCTATGACTCTTTCCATTTTCCTGTTATACCGCTCCGGAATAGAGCACATGCCGTCCACCACTGCCGGATAGGTTCGCCCATAGACAGCCTTCAGCATCCCATGCATCCAGAAGGGCACCGGTTTCTTCCGATAATTCACATCCCGAGTAAGGATATATACGATTTTCCCATGGGGAAAAGGGATTTCCTCAGGCAGCGGCACCAGAGGCATGCCCACGCCGCCATCCACATAGGCCTTTCCACGCCAGTCCACCGGTTTGGATACCAACGGAATAGAGCAGCTGGCCTCACAGACCTTCATAAACTCGGAAGACGAAAGGTCATGGCTGGAAATGAAATGGGGCTTTCCCTCAAGGCAGTCTGTAATCACTGCATAGAGCTCTTCTTCGGCCTTTTCAAAGGTTTCAAAATCAAAAGGGTCCTCTTCATGGGCCAGGGGGCCAAACATGAAATCAAAATTAAAGAAAGAGCCCCCTTTCAACATATGCCGAAACCCCATGTACCGGGGATCAGCGGCATAGGCGGAATTGACCCGAACGCTTCTTCCGCACTGCTTTGACAGGTAGCCCAGTCCCTGCAGAGTGCCTGCAGAGATACCTGCTGCCTTTTTGAAATAAAACCGATGGTCCATGAAAGCATCCAGCACACCGGCCGTAAAGAGGCCCCGCATGGCACCACCTTCCAGAATCAGCACCGGTGCTTCATCCATTTCTTTTTCTATCATATTGTTTCGCCCTGGGGAAATACCCGGCACCTCCTTATTTCTTAACTGAGCAGGCAGACTGGTTCTTTACAGCGTTGATTTTCGCCTGGATCGCTTCCTGATCTCCCAGATAAGATACATCATGCACTGTGAAATCGGAGTTCAGATGGTAAACCAGTGGAATGCCGGTAGGAATATTCATACCGGCGATTTCCTTATCAGAAATCCCTTCCAAATGCTTCCGAAGAGCTCTGATAGAATTTCCGTGCGCCGCAATGAGCACCCGATCTCCCGCTTCCATGCGAGGGCGAATGACTTCATCAAAATAAGGCGCAACTCTTCCCACCGTATCTTTCAGACATTCCGACAATGGAAGTGCTACCTTCCCCTTCATTTTCTGATAAGGCGCCTGATTCACCGGATTTCTTGGATCATCTTCCGACAGAGCCGGCGGACGTACATCGTAAGAACGCCTCCAGAGGAGCACCTGCTTTTCTCCATACTTATCGGCAGTTTCCGTCTTGTTCAATCCCTGCAGGGCTCCGTAGTGCCGTTCATTCAGGTGATAATCCTTAATCACGGGAATCCACACCAGATCCATTTCATCCAAAATGCGGTAAGCAGTGTGGATAGCCCGCTTCAGCACGGAAGTAAAACAACAGTCAAAGGAGAGCCCTTCCTTCTTTAATAAACGGCCTGCTTCGCTGGCCTCTTTCATACCTTTATCAGAAAGCTCCACATCTGTCCATCCGCAGAACAGATTTTTCTTATTCCATTCACTTTCCCCATGACGAATGACCACCAGTGTATACATAGGATCCTCCCTTACTTTTCAAAATGATCAAAACCTTTCGCTTGAAGAAGCCGTCTTTGACCATGCCGCCACACATAAACGCCCGTTCCCGGTTTCTTTACAACCCTTCCCACCGGAGTTATGGGCATCTCTTTTTTTATTGTATCAAAATCAGAAGGGGAAATGGTACCAGTAAGCTGGTAATCTTCTCCTCCATTCAGGGCCCAGGTCAGTGGGTCCCGATGAACCCTTTCCGCCAAAGCCCTCACCGCTTCCGATAGAGGCACCTTTTCCAGTTCTATTTCCAGTTCTACTCCCGATGCCTTTGCAATTTCATTCCATTCCCGGGACAGGCCGTCAGAAATATCATTCAGCGCATGGGCTCCTGCCTTTCTAAGGAGTATTCCCAGCGGAATCTGGGGTTCCGGCCGCTGATGTCTCACTGTCAGGGAAGGCCATTCCTCTCCCATGTCATGAAGGAGCGCATAAAGCCCTGCCGCCGAATCACCTGCAGTACCGGTGACAAAGATGATATCCCCCTGCCGGGCACCGCTTCTTGTCACCGCTTTCCCTTCAGGCACCATGCCTGTCACCGTACCGGTAAGGATTAATCCCTTTGTAGATCCTGTCACATCGCCGCCAAGAAGATTCACCCTGTACTTTCTGCAGCAGGCCCTGAGCCCGTCATAAAAACGGTCCACCCAGGAAAGAGGAAGATCTCCGGGAAGAGCAATGGAAAGGACAAATCCCACGGCCTCGGCCCCCATGGCGGCCATATCGCTGAAATTGGAAGCCGCCAGATGGTACCCCACGTCGAAGGGACTCATAGTCTTCCTGGTAAAATGGATGCCCTCCACCATGGTATCTGTGGAAATCACCTGGTCGTAACCGCCAGGCGTTCGATACACCGCACCATCATCACCGGGACCTACAACCAAAAGCTCCGGACGAAAGATAAAATCGTGCATAATGCGGCGAATCAGGCCAAACTCTCCCACATCATCTACCAAAAGTTGTTTCATTATTCCTCCAGCAGAGTCACACCTTTTTCTTTCAATTCCTTCAAGGTCTTTGCATGATCCTTTTCCGACACATAACCCAGCCCTTTTACCAGAAGTGTTACCTTCCTGCCGGAAGCAAGGAGGGAAAGCACCGTTTCTTTCACACAGTACTCCGACGCAATACCACCTACATACACATGGGAAGAAGCCTCGTCTCCCAGCCGCTTTCCCTCTTGATTCACTCCGTTAAAAGCAGAGTACTCCTCTACTTTATCATCTTGGCCCTTCAAGAAGCGATTTTCAGAAGAAGGACGATTCTCTTTCTTCTTCACCTGCTCTGTAAAAGCAGGATCAAGTTCTGCCCCTTTCGTGCCGGCCACACAGTGAACAGGCCAGATGCCGCCATTCACCTTGAAAGAACCATTGGATGGGCTGTGCCAGTCCGATGTATAAAGGCAGCGCACAGGATGGCTGTTTATAAAACGTACCAGTTCTGCCACCGCCTCATGGCTGTGCCCGCAGGCCAGCGTACCATCTATGAAATCATACTGACAGTCCACAATAACAAGATCATCCATGATAAACCCCTCCCATTCCTGTTTCCCTCTATTTTATCAGCTTTATCGGATGAGGAAAAGGGGGCAGTCCCACCTGATCCGTGCCGAATAGAGAACTTTTTGTAAACAGCTGCCTGCCAGGAAAAGGCCGTTGTATCCCCATGACTGACAGGTAATTTTAGCAGGCCCAAACTATTGCGTCCTTTCTTTATAACAGGTATACTAGAAAGGAATTGTTTATAAAGGAGATGGATGTTTTGAATTTTGGTGACGCAATAGTGGCCTTTCTGAATATTGGCCTCTTCAGTTCCCTGGTCAGCCGTTTTACTGGAGCTAATACGGCCATACTTGTTTTCTGCTCCCTGCTTTATCTGGGCTGTGAGCCGGTAGAAACCGTGGGCATCATGCTGACTTACCTTGTATTTATGAGACTGACCATTTACACACAGAAGAAGAAATTAAATTTCAAGCACCTGCAGGTGTTTAAGGGATATAAAGTCTTTATTCCCGTTTTCTTTATCCTTGTTTCCCTTTTTGTCTATCCTTTCGCCGCTCTGGCCATTTTCCTTCTTCTTTTCATGACGGAAATTCTGGCACAGATGTGGGCTGATGTGCCGGAAGAAAAAAGAGCCTCCCGGAGTCAGATTACCGGCTGGGTAGTCACGGGCTCCATCCTTACTACCATTGCCATGATTGCCGTAAAATTTATTCCTGAAGATTTCTACTACATCATCGGCGGTATTGCAGGCTTCCTCATTTGTGTATTTTTCTACTGGCTGGGTCAGGACAGAGACCGGCTCTCCGGCATATGGGACAAAATCGTCCTCCTGTCCTTCATTCCCCTGGGCCTCTTCGGTTTCGACCTGGCTGACTGGCTGGATGATATGCGCCGTCATGTGAACTCCACCCTCATTGCCTATAATCTGCCCTTCATTTTCCTGCCCGTATTCTTCATTGGCTTCCTGATGGCCAATATTCTCTTCGGCATTTTCTCCCTGTCGGGACTGGTCATTACCTTTTTCGGCGCTCTGGGCCTCCGCCTTTTCGGCTATTATGAGATGTCCCGCAAAGGCAAGGCAAACCTGGTATCCCTGGGTTTCACCGTACTGGCTATCCTGCTGCTCCTCATTACGGCACCTGAACCTACCGGTGTTTCAAAAGCAGTCGATGCTTTCCTTCCTTCTAACCACTATGGATTTACAGGAATCCTTAATATGTTCTGATCAAGGAAATCAAAAAGCTCTCCTCTCCGGAGAGCTTTTTGATTGCCTTGAATGGGAAAAAGGTTACTACGTTTATCCAGCCTCAAAATTCTAAGGCTTGACAACAGCGCCTCGCAGGCCATGAATCTTGAACTCGTGCCCCTCCTGTACGGGACAATATGCAAAGCCTTTGCCGGACCTGTACATCAGGATGCGTTCCTTTGTATCTGCCTCACCGATTTTTAGTAGAATAAAAACCGCTTAACCGGTTCTCGCCGCCGTAAAATACCTGCAGCAGGCCGAAAAGAGACTTCATTTCCTTACTCTTCCGGTTTCCAGGGGGTTACCTTCACCGTACAGGAAGGACAGACATTCTGAAGGAAGCAGGTTTCACAGTCCGGTTTTCTGGCATGACATACTCTTCTTCCATGCCAGATAAGCCAGTGATGGGCCGCAGACCAGTCTTTTTTCGGAATAGCCTTCTGGAGACCTTTTTCCACTTCCAGCGGCGTAGTCCCTGCTGCCAGCTTTAAGCGGTTGGATACGCGGAAAACATGGGTATCCACCGCAATAGCCGGATAACCGAAAGCCACACTTCGCACCACATTGGCTGTTTTCCGGCCCACCCCGGGGAGCTTGACCAGTTCATCGAAATCTTCCGGTACTTCTCCATGGTAGTCAGAAAGGAGCATGCGGCACATGCCCAGTAGATTCTTCGCCTTAGCTTTGTACAAACCGCAGTCATGGATTTCCGTTTCCAGCTGGCTCTGGGTAAGAGAAACCATTTTGGCCGGCGTATCCAGTCTTGGAAAAATACGGTTCGTAATCACATTGACTCTTTTATCGGTACATTGGGCAGAAAGGATCACCGCCACCAGCAGGGTAAAGGGACTGGTGAAATGAAGCATGGTACCATCATTTTTATACACCTCTGAAAGCCGGCGAAGCTGCTCAGCCTTAACCTTCTTTGTCACTCTCATAATCCGCTGCGAAGCAGGTATTCATGAGCTGCCAAGGCAGCTGCCGCCCCCTCTCCTGCTGCAATGATGACCTGCTTATTTCTGCAGTCAGTCACATCCCCCGCTGCAAAAAGGCCATCCACATTGGTTTCTCCTTCCTTATTAGTCATGATTTCTCCCAGAGAATTGACTTTGACATCGGAAGGAAGATAGGAATTGTTCGGAATACCGCCAGCTTCTACAAAAACACCATCCACAGAAAGTTCTTCCGTCTTTCCATCAGCCTTATTTTTAATCACAAGACCCTGTACCTTCTTGTCCCCTTTAACTTCCTCCGGCGTATATCCCATATATACCTTCACATTCTCCAGCTCTTTCATGCGTTTGACCAGAATCTCCTGAGCCCGGATACGGCTCCGCACCAGAAGGTATACCGTGGGGCAGAGTTTTGCCAGCTCAATGGCAGCCTGTACCGCACTGTCTCCGCCGCCCACAATAGCCACTGTTTTCTTGCGGTAGAATGGCCCATCACAGGTAGCACAGTAGCTGACGCCTCGACCGGTATATTCCTTTTCTCCCGGGATATCCAATGTCCGGCTGTGCTTTCCGGCAGTCACAATGCAGGCTTTTCCCCGCAGCTCCCCGCCGTCATCCAGATGAGCCGTAAAAGTTCCGTCCCCCTCTTTGACCAGAGACTTCACCCCTGCATATACGAATTCTACAGGGTACTGCTTCACATGGGCTTCCATTTTATCTGCCAGTTCAAAGCCGGAAATAGACGGGAATCCCAGATAATTTTCGATTTCATTTGTTAAGAGCATCTGGCCTCCGATATCGGTGGTCACCACCTTGACCGTCAGCTCCTTCCGGGCCGCATAGAGCGCCGCATTCAGCCCCGCAGGGCCCGCACCAATAACCAGTACATCAACCATATCCATATTTCTTCCTCCTCTTATATCGAATTTTATCGTTTAATAATTCTATTATATCTGAAACTGCTGGTTTATGCAAATCATGGATTACGGAGTGCCGAGTCAAGTCTGAGCAGCTGTTTAGGGCAGCTTCTTTATAACGGAGGAGTAGGTGTTTTTCACCAGACTGTGCGGGGCGGCTGGTGTGCAAGTAGCTAGTTGCTAGTAGCTTGTAGCTAGGAACAAGGAACCAGCAACCAGCCACTCTCACACCCGCAGGGCGTGTCTATAAAGGCACCATACATATTTGCCATTTGATAGCAGATATGATATCATAAATACAGTGGAGTAAAGGAGGGTATGATGTATAAGATTGAATTTTATGAGTCTCAAAACGGTTCGTCCGATGTTTGGGATTTTCTTGAAACCCTTCGCAGGAAAGGCAATTCCAGTAAGGATGCCCGTATTCAATACAATCAAATCGTCTTCTACATCGATCTTCTTTCGAAGAATGGCACCAATCTCCCAACAAATATAACAAAACATCTGGAGGAGGACATCTGGGAACTTCGTCCGGGAAATAACAGAGTCTTCTATTTCTACTATGCAAAAGGCTGTTACGTACTCCTTCATCATTTCCGTAAGAAATCCCAGAAAACGCCGAAACGAGAAATAACCCGCGCCAAATATGAAAGAGACGACTATATCCGACAAAAGGAGGAAGAGTCATGAGAACCTGGGAAGATTATAAAAACCATGTCAAGTCCATCAGCAAAGATGAAAAGAGAAACATGGAAGAAATCGAAGAAGTCAGTGCTATCGTTTCCTCCATCATTGAAAGGAGACAGGAGCTTGGAATGAGCCAGCGCGCCCTGGCAGAGCGCTGCGGCATCCCCCAGTCCTCCGTGGCCCGCATTGAGACCCTCAAAACGACGCCTAAGCTGGACACCCTCATCAAACTGATGCAGGCCCTTGATTTAAAATTGACAGTCGCCACTGCATGACATACAAAAAACATCCCGGCCCCTTAGTCCTGGATGACCACAAAAGAGCTGTGAAGAAATAAATGATATTTCCTCACAGCTCTTTTTATCTATGCAACTTACCGTTTTTATTCCATGCTCTCCTTCATCTTTTCCACCGCTTCAAGGGAAAGCCCGGTTCCGCCCAGGTCTCGGTCCCGGCCGCGCCCGCCTCACACGTCATCTCGAGCGGAGCTCTGAACCGGTATGAGGATAAAAGTATCAGAGCTCCATTGATACTCTGAGCCGAGAGATCTCCCACCGTAATGCGGCCTGCACCAATTTGCAGTGAGATTTCTCCACTCCACTGCGCTGCGGTCGAAATGACAGCGGGGCGGCTGGTGTGCAAGTAGCTAGTTGCTAGTAGCTTGTAGCTAGGAACAAGGAACCAGCCACCAGCTACCAGCCACTAGCCACCAGCAACCAGCCACCGCGCCATCAGGCGCTCCCCAGCCACTAGCCACTATCTTTTATCTTCTATCTATAAATCACCAGACATGATGCTTCACGTCATAGTCCAAAGCGGCGTTCTTGAAATCCTCGTAGTAAACCACCTTATCATCCTTCTCCTTCAGCACCGGCGGCTCTTCCTTGGGCACCTTCTTCTGCTCCTCATAGAGCCGCTGATACTTCGCAGGCCAAAGCTGCGGGCGGCGTTCGTAGTAGGAAGATAAAGTAAGAAAGCCATTATCACATGTATGAAACAGCTGATGAAATTCATCCTCATAGGCCATCTCTGCCAAATGCTGAATAGCAGGAGACATATGCCAGCTGCAAAATACAAGAGTTGTTCCGGAACATCCCAGAATGGAAGGGTCAAGCGTCAGGAAAACCAGATTGCCATTCAAAGGGTGCATGGTCTGGAATTTATCGATGTAATAATCCACAAGCGCCGGCGCCGGTCCATCTGTATACCGGACAACCACCCGATCCGTCCCGTTCGGGTATTCCGCCTCCACATCAAAGTGGACATCCGGAAATTTCTCCTTCAGCAGCGCCGCAATCACCTTCGCCGTCTTTTCTACCGATTCGATTTTCATATCTATCGCCTCATTTGTAATGATGTAAGATGCTTTCCCTGTTTCGGGGCTTCTACCTTTATTATACGCAGAGACTATGACAGGAATTGGCACAGTAAAGAAAATTTTGAAAAATTTTTGAAATAAAATCCAGCCGGACTGCATAGTGCGCATCCGACCGGATTATTTTGGCTTTCTCTCCGCCGGTGAATCATGGGCGAGATAGATGAATTAGAATACTTCGTCTAAAGGCTTCCAGTGTTCATCGGCCATGTCGATGGCAAATTCTGTATTATCTATATACAGTCTCTGGTCTTTATCACGGACGAATCCCCAATGCAGATGATGTTTAGCGGCATAATGCTTGAATGCCTGGAATTTGTTACCGATTTGCAAGTCGATATTCTTATCCACACCATGGCTTTCGCCGCCCTTTGTTTCAATAATCCAGATATCCCCATTTTTCTTCATGACGATATAGTCAGCATAGAAAAGCCACTGCTTCTGCAGTCCGTCAAGATAGACTATGGAGAAATACTGCTGTCCGGTGTCCCCGTTCTTATACACCCAGTCGATATCATCACGATTTTCGCAGTACTGTTCAAAAAGCTGCTCCGATGTGCTGCGAATGAGACTGGTAGCAAAGCCGGACGTATACTCTTTGTACGCATTGCTGAGATACTCGATTTCATCCTTAACGCCGGGATCGTACCGGAAAAAATCCTGCTCTGGAATATGGAATTGGGCCGTCTTCGGTGTAATCATATCCAGAGAAGTCATTTGGGCCATATCAGCAGTTACCGCATGAAAATCGTCCCGCAGCTTTCTTGCATTATTAATGACAAAAGCATAGAAATCTGCATTATTCAGGGACAGGATTTTCTTTTGACGGCTGGGCTTTCCTTTACGGAAAAGCCGCTCAAGAATGGTTTTCAGTTTCTTCGAAGGGACGCCCACCACCCGCTTAATTATATCCACACTGTGAAGAAGCTGCATGCCGTATCGATGGGTATTCACCTTTCTCCTCGTAGTCATATACTGCAAAGGCGTTTCTTCGATGGAGCCCACTTTGATATATTTCCCATACACCGTCTGACTGGCAATATCCTTGTCCAGATCATAGCCGCCGGCTTCCAGATGTTCAGCATTGACCTTAAGATTAGCTCCCAGATTATAGGTTTTAACGAGGTACTTGTAAAAAGCCTTCATCACTTCCCTTTCCCCCATGGCTTCCCTGTCAAGATCGCGGGTCTGCTTTTCAAGGGTAAAGGTTTTGCATTTGGGTTTCAGGAAGAGCCGCCTTGTCTCATAGGCCTTATCCATGGCAGCAAAGAGCCCGGCTTTCCACTTTTCATCGAATGTATATACATAGCAGAAATCAAGCAGGTCATCATCATAATGACAGGCTTCCGGCATGCGGCGAATACGGCCAATAGTTTGGATTTCAAACTGCTCACTCATGCTCTCGCGAAGTTTCACAAGGATTTTGGCCCGCGGGCAGTCCCATCCGGTGCTGATGGCCTGTTTCATGAGAAGAAATACAGGAATACCGTCATTTTCCGTGAGATTGGCAGGAATATCCTTTTTATCACCGCTCATCCACTTGCTCACCATGCCATTCTGATAGGTATAGCCCATGGACGCCAGCTTTTCTTCCACCTGTTTGACGGTATCAGGCCTTCCATTTGGAAATTGAATCAGCACAAGGGGACGGATTTTCTTGCCCAGAGTATGATATCTTTCCGCTATGGCCTTCCGTTTCTCATCGGCCAGCTTCAGCAGATAATCATAATCATCGTCGATTTCCACATCACTTTGGACGCCCTCATTCACATAGAGTGCCTTCGTAATCAATCCGGCGTCAATGACTTCCATCTCATCGATTTCATAATAGGCATACCGATTGTTTTTCTCAGCCGTTGCGCTCACACGGATGATATGGGACGCAGAGAAAGCATCAATAATCGCCCTGGCCTTTGCGGTATTATTAGAATGTTCCTCGTCAATAATAATGATGAAATCAAGCCCGCTGCGATGGGCGTCGGCGATACGGTCGAAAAGATTCTTCCTTTCACTGTCACGAATGGCCGTATTCCCCTTCTTCGTCACCAGCTCCCAGTTGATGAATGTGGTAGTTCCTGGCTGGAATCCGTTCTGTAGGGCGTCAAAAAGATTCTGCGTCTCCAGCTGGGGCGCCACTTTCTCCATCTTAAGGCGGCTCTGCTCTTCCAGGTCACCCTTTCCCGGGCAAAGCCAGATAAAAGCTGTATCCTTGCTGACTTTTGACAGATACTCCGCCACGAAGTCAATGAGGATGATGGTTTTGCCCGAACCCGTAGGTGATTTCACCACAATGGTTTGCTTTTCATTGCTGTCCGTAGTCATATCCAGCAGCTTAAGCACCGCTTTTTCCTGGAAATCAAACAGGTTTAGTGTGATACCGCTTACCATGATTCGCCTGCCTCCTCCAGTTCAAAGTCAAAATAATAATCCGGTATAATGTAGGTCTCCACATTTTTGAAAAGGTGTTCCTGCTTCGTAGTGAGAAGGACGTTACTGGATAAGTAGATTCCTTTCAAATCCGGATAGTCCTGCCAGTGAGAAGCCAGCTCATCCGCCTCTTCATCGGTCAGTACCATTAGATACTCTTTCCCATCCAGCTTGACTCCATGCTCCAGCTGGATCATTTCAGCAATATGGTTTAAGAGAGCATCGGAAAGGAATTCTTCATCCTTAGCGACAAAGTCTGTGTGATAATATTTCAGGTTGGCGGGAATGCCGTCTACTTTCCCATCATATGTTTTTTCGCCATAAACAATGATACTGCCGTCTTTTATACTGGATTTGATATTATCATACTGATTTTCATACTTTTTAATTATATCATCTACATCATTTAGCAATTCATCTGCATTTTTCAAGACATTCATAGTTATTTTTTTGCTAAGAAGAATATTATTCTTTTTTCCACTATATGCATATCCAGATATCACTTTTTTTATTCGCTGATATGTAACTTGTCTGCAGATATCATTTTCATTATTTGTACATAAAATAAATCGTCTGGTTCCGCCATCATTATGATTTAATTCAAGGATTGCTTGAGCAGATGTTCCAGATCCAGCAAAAAAGTCGAGAATTAGAGCGTCCTTAGGACCTCTGGCAATAATATCTTTGATTAATTCTACTGGCTTAGGATAAGGGAAAGAATCTTTCGTACCTAATATTTCTCTAATATCATCACTACCGTTGTTCGTATAATACTTTTTCTCTGTCCATATGGTTGGAATAGTTCCACCTGCAGTTTTATACTCTTTTACATCTATTGTTGGGTGTATATTATCAATTTTATAAGTTTCAATCTCACCCTTTTCTATCTTCTGTATAATGCCATCAGCTATATATGACACTTGAAACGTATTTTTATTTTGCTTTGTTGGCTTTTTGGGAGATATCTTTATATATCCTTTTTGCCAGTTTTCAAAAGACTCACTACCAATTAATCGCCATACACATTTATCTCCCTTTTTGGTTACTGGCCAAACAGCAACAGTTCCTTTGGGGGCAATACTATAATCGTATTCAAAATCCTTCTTATCTCCTACATAGCTTCCCTTATCAATCAATTCTTTAAGTGATGATCCACGTGACACATAGTTTCCAGACTTATCAATAAATATTGGATAAACTTGATTAGGTCGAGTTACCTGATTAAATCCAGCTAATGTCATTGCATGATATGCGGAGCTGTATGTATTTTTCGTACTTTTGAGTTCTGCGGGGACAAAGTCATTAGAACAAATAAATACTATATATTCTTGCGTATAATTAAACCCCCCACGTGGTTTTCCACCTGAGGTTTTGACCGTCACACTGACTACTTGTTTATTGGAGAATAATTCTCGGCACAAGAGCATTAAGTTATTAATCTCATGATATCCGATACTTATTGCGATAAATCCATCTGGTGATAAAAGCTTTTCAGCAGACAAAAGTCTTTCTTCCATAAAGCTTAACCATTTGCTATGCTTAAAACCATCATTATTATCCACATATGTATCATCATAAATGAAATCCTTATTTTCTGTATTATACGGAGGATTGAATTTTATCTGGAGTCTCGCTTATAGGACATTCGATGCATTGGGAGGATTGACGGCACTGACCGGTACAGAAGGTCTTTTAAGGCCTGATTTAGGGTACAAAAATAGCCTGATGATGTAAACGGGTCCCTAAAGACCGGCATTGACATCATCAGGCTATTTTTGTGTGGGCCATCCAGGCCTCAAAAGGACTACCTGACTGACGCTGCGTCAGCTGACTCCAAATAACAATATATATGATATCAAATTTTCCTTTATTTGTCTTTTCCAAGAGCTTAAGGCTGTGCAGATTATCCCCTTCCAGCAAAAAGTTATACTTTTCCCCGGGAGCTGCAGAGATTTCCTTGTCCTTATCCTCTGTAAACACGGGAATGTGGGTTTTCATCTTCACATCTACCGCTTCTTCATGTTTTTCCCATACAAGGCCATATTTCTTCTCATTCAGTGCATTCTCGATTTCATTAATGGCGGCCAGAGTCTTATCATCGTCCTTATTTTTCTCTTTCAGCCCATTCAAAAAAGCCAGCATCCTCTGACGCTTCATCTGTGATAAATTTGCCATAATTAATCTCCCTGCCAATCATCAAAGCATGAATGACGTATCTATTTTTAAAACAAAGAATAAACGCAAATGCTACTTCCACTCTTCTGTCCATTGCATGCAAAAATCCCTTTAAATTATACTACGTGACTCGCCATATAGACAATAAAAAAGGGCGGCCGTTTAGAAAGAGGCCCACAACAACAATTGCACCACCCCGCCTCCCATTTTCGCCCCCGCCGCGTCAGCGGCCACAACCCTTGGCACCAAGGGCCGTTAGGCCCGATGGATGCCATACGCCCCTCTGCGGCCAGCGGCCGCAGGCCCCTTCGGGAATACAGGAAAGCACAGCCACGACCGCACCGCCCCGCCGACTGGTAGTTGCGGCCAATGGCGTCACTTACTACTCTTACCGAGATCCTTCGCTGTCGCTCAGGATGACAGCGGACGGCGGGACTCCACGATCCCGATCCCGATCCCGATCCCGATCCCGGCCCCGATCTTCGACCCTCGATCCGTCCTCCCATGACTCTCCAGCAGGTCATAGTAAGTGTCACATCTTCCGATAACACCTCGTCTCATACCCATCGGCCCTCAGCAGCAGTCCCGGCATCCAGTCCGGTGTTCTTTCCATGATTCCTGTGATTTCTTCCACCGCCGTTCCTTCTCTGCATTCCACGATCACTTCGTCATGGACATGGCCGCAGATGAAGTAGTCCCTAAGGTTATGCATGGCGTAGGCAAGGATATCCCTGGAAATGGCCTGGATGATGTTTTCCACAAATTTTGGGCCGTAGGATTCGATGCGGTTCCATTTTCTTTTGGTGTCAAGGCCCATGTAGGTGATGGCTGTTTTCCCGTAGGCACTTCCTTTCAGGGCAGCGCCGGGATAGGCAAGGCGGCGGCCGGAGGGGAGGGCGATGAAGAGGGTGCCTTTTTTCATGTAGAAGGTGAGGGCTCCCACTCTGGTGATCCGGAGCTGCTCTATGGCTTCTTTCACGGCTCTATCCACCTGCCACCAGTAGGCAACGATGTGGGGATTGGTTCGGCGCCATGTGGTCACAAGTTCTGGCAGTTCTGCTTTGGTGAGCCCCATGTCCAGGGCGCCCATAGCCATCAGGGCCCCTTCTCCCCCTCCGTAGCCTAAAGCCAGTTCGGCGATTTTCCCTTTCTGCCGGAGGTCGCTGTTGATCCCTCCTTTTACGACCGGTTTACTGAACATTTTGGATGCCGACTGGGCGTAGATATCCAGGTTTCCGGCAAATACGTCCATACGCCATTTTTCCCGGGCCATGTAGGAAAGTACCCTGGCTTCGATGGATGAGAAATCGGAAACGATGAAAGTATAGCCCTTTCTTGCCACAAAGGCGGTGCGGATGAGCTGTGAGAGGGTATCAGGAACGGAGCCGTAGAGGAAATCCATTTTCTCATAGTCCCCTTCCATCACAAGGGAGCGGGCCAGCAGGAGATCTTCCAGATGGTTCTGGGGAAGGTTCTGGAGCTGGATGTATCTTCCTGCCCAGCGGCCGCTTCTGGCGGCGCCGTAGAAGCGGAACATGCCCCTTGCCCTTCCGTCATCACAGACTGTGTCAATCATGGCGCCGTACTTGGCAAGGGAAGATTTCTGCGCCTGTCCGTAGAGGGTAAGGGCCTCCCTCACGGCGCCGGTAGAAGAGGAAAGCAGTCTTGCCACTTCTTTTTTGGTGAGGGATTCCGCATGGGTGCCGTTAGCTGAGAGCCAGTCCTTCATCTGGCAGGGAGATTTGGGATTCAGAAGGCCCGTGAGGTGTTTCAGCCGTCCCAGGAGTTCCGTCTGCGCCCTGTCTCCCATGACCATGGCGGCATGGACAAAGGGCATGTCCACGGGAATGCCACGGTCATTGATCCGCTGGTCCTCATGGTACTCATCCCAGAGCGCCGCAGGTGTCTTATAGGAAGAAAAGGATCTGCGCACTGCCCTTTCCACTTCCACGTCCCGGCGATTGTATTTCTTGAAAAGCGCCCATTCTTCCGAATAGTCTTCCGGCTTCCTTCTCCCTTCCGGCCCGGGCAGGGAGAAGAGCCCTATGAGGCAGCTCCCCTCGTCCATCTTCTTCTCTGAAAGCCCCAGCGCCTCGCCCAGATTTTTCAGGGAAAGAGGAAATCCCAGAGATGAGGCAAGGACCTGTGAACACTTCCAGCCCAGAGGATCCAGATACTTCCCTATCGTATCCCCCTCACTGCCGTAGGAAAGGAAATGGGAAGGATAATGCTCCCGAAGATACCGCGACAGGCAGATCCGCTCAAAGGAAGCATTAAACGCCCACTTCGTCACCAGCGGATTTGTGAGGGCCAGCAGGATGTCATGGGGTATGCGCTCCCCCTTCGCCAGATCCACCACCTTCACTTCCCCATCATCCACGGCGTAACCAAAGAGGAGAATGGAGAAATCCGGGTGCTCCGCATACTTGTACACCCCTCTGCGGGCCAGATCTATGGGACTGTAGGTTTCGATGTCGATGGACAGCTCTTTCATTTGTACTCCTTTGCTTTTAGATTCACTGGCTGGGATAGGGTTCAAAAGGTTCAGAAGGTTCAAAGGGTTCAGAGGGTGGTGGTATCGCCCTCTCGGGCGATGAGCATTATAATGCCGCCTTTCGGCGGTCACGTCCATGTCGAGTGTCATAATCATTCTTACCCTCGTCCACCCCTTCGCCACTTCGTGGCCCTCTTCCCCTAAAGGGGACGCAAGAACGTTACGGGATTTACTTTCGGTGTCATAGGGCTTGATTGGCATTCTGCTGATTGGCTCGCTGCGCTCGCCACCCCCTATCCGGGCTGCGCCGGACTTCTCCACGGGAAAGCGTGTCACACGATTCTCAGGTCGCTTCGCTTCCTTACGAATCGTGTTCCCTTGCCACCCCTATGCAGGGGGCAGAATAAAACACCGC
>NZ_JH591187.1:941091-1003417 GCF_000242435.1 Dialister succinatiphilus YIT 11850
AATGGCGCCGAAGGCGCCGTACCTCGCCAGCGCAGCGATACTATATAACTCCCGAGGGCGAGAGCCCTCAACCCGCCTGTAAGGCGAAGCCGATCACAGGCAGAACCCTTGGCGCCCAGGGCCGTCAGGCCCGGCGGCGCCATCAACCCTCGCGGCGAAGCCGCGTCAACCTTCGGGAATACCGGAAAGCACCGCCCAGCCACCAGCCACCATTCTCACCCAAAAATCTCATCCCCAAAATCTTCCTCCGGCGTA
The DNA here is from genome assembly GCF_000242435.1 of Dialister succinatiphilus YIT 11850. Classification (GTDB taxonomy): domain Bacteria; phylum Bacillota; class Negativicutes; order Veillonellales; family Dialisteraceae; genus Dialister; species Dialister succinatiphilus. The sequence continues at coordinate 941,347 of NZ_JH591187.1, forward strand.
CTCCAATTTCCCAGCACCGGTCCGTCTGCCAGTTTCTGCAGATTGTTCAGCCCGCAGGCGATGCCCATTTTCCCATCATAGTTGAAGGCATAGAAGTGAATGGAGGCCCTGCCGTAGCAGCCGGAATAAAAGCCGGATTTTTCGGTTATCCTGTTCAGGCTTCCATCTACAATGCCCGGCGGCATATCGCTTCTGGCGTTGATGTAGTAGGCATGGTGGTAAACGGAATCTTCCCTTTTATCCATATCGCCGTCACGAAGCGGGAGGGTTAGGCTGGAAAGGGCCGCTGTCTTTCCATTGACTGTCAGTTTTTCCTGTCCCTGCCGGTAGGCTTCGGCTATGGCTTTCTCCACTTTGGAAAGGGTCTCTCCGTCTTCTTTGGGAATGATGAGGCAGATGGAGTATTTTGCCCTGTCTCCCTTGAATTTTCTGGGTTCCCATACGTTGGCATAGGAAAATCTTGTTTTCGGTCCTGTCACCACTTTCGTCAAGTCTTTCATGTGTGCTCCTTTTCGTCATAATGCTTCTATCTTTTCTGCCAGCTCTTCATAATGCTCAGGCAATACATCCGTCAGTTTTTGGGCTCCGTATGCTGCCAGAAGGGACCTCACTTCGTCCTTTTTTCCCAGGTTCCATTTCTCTGCCATAAGCCGGCGCACATCCGCCATGGTGACTGGCGGCTTTTCTTCCTCTTTTTGTGTCATCATTCCGCGGATTTCCTTTTCCAGCTCGTCAAGCTGCACGCGGATGACTGCAAGCTGGTCTATGAGATTGTCCATTTTGTCTCCTTTCTCCTTTATTTCCCTGCTGCCAATGCCACTGCCAGAAGCCCTACCAATCCCAGGGCTGCATTTTTCTCTCTTCTAAGTCTCTTCTGTTTTTTCTGCTCCTCTCTGGCGTACTCTTCGAAGGATTTCCTTACCGTCTCTAAGGCTTTCTTCCTCTCTTCCGATTGATTCTCCAAGGTCCTGAGCTGTTTCCTGAGCCTCTCTGACTGTTCTTTCTGTTTCCCCTTCTCTTCCAAGGCTCTGTCCAAGTCCGATTCCAGCCTGGAAAGCTCTGTTTCCGTGATCCGGTACGTTTTCTCCGAGGAAAATGGTGAGGCCGCATCCACCGGCAAAGCCCAAAAGAAAAGTAAGAAGAAAAGGCAGAAGGCGGCGGCACAGTGTTTCATCATTCATCACCATCCGTCTTCTCCAGGATCCTGTTTCCGTCAAAGATCTGCCCTGCCACTTCCAGATGGTCCGTAAACTGCCAGATTCCCGCTTCCTTTACGGTGCATTCCTTCCACCACTGGGCCGCCCAGAGGGTATGTCCGCCAAATTCCGCCGCTTTGATGCAGCTTTGAAGCCAGCTGGCACTGGCGTAGATGCCAGCCCGATAGCCCGCATCCACCGTTCCTTCACAGAAGGCGTGGCACATCCGGTTAATCACCCCCGGCCTTGGAAACTCCCTTCCCCGATAAGAATCTTCTTCCACATCCCAGAAGACACCCAGGGGAAGATGTTTGGGCAGGAGACCGCAGTCCTTGAGGATGGAGAGGAGGAAATTTCTTTCCACCTCCAGCTCTCCCCCATGACGGGCATAGCCGAAGTGGTACACCCCCAGTTTCAGTCCCGCATCATGGGCTCCATTCACGTTCTCATAAAATCGGCTGTCAAGATATGCGCTTCCATAGCCTGCCCGGATGATGGCAAACCTTATGCCCTCTTCCGAAACTTTCTTCCAGTCGATTTCTCCATTGTGCTCTGATACATCTATTCCGAGTTGAGTCATTTGTGCTCCTTTGCTTTTGAGTCAATTACGTTGATAGGGTTGACGGCCCTACGGGCCGAAGGTTCTTAAGGTTCTAAAGTTTGACGGCCTTTCAGGCCGAGGGTTGTGGATAGCCGCCTCGCGGCAATGCTTATAAAGTCAGCGTTACGGGAATGCCTTCCGGTTACATAACCCATTAACCATAGCGATGCGTTAGCCACCTCCGGTGGCTTTTTTTCCCCCCGCCCGCCAGGGCAGTTGTACGGTTTTATACAAACTGGCGGCGCAGCCGCCTACCACAACCCTCACAGCCGCAGGCTGTGTCAAACCTGAGAACCCTCAGGGCGTCAGCCCTGTCAAACCTCGGCCCCTCAGGGGCCGTTAAACCTTTTTGCGCAGCTTGTCTGCAAGATGCGCAAAATCCCCGACTCCCGCTTCCGACAAATTTTCAATAATGGACAGGATTTCCGTTACGCTCATATAACCTACGATGAAACTGGTCATCCAGGCCGGTGTGCCAAGGACACCGAAAATCATATCGCAGGATGAGGCGGCCAGTGTGCAGAGAAGGTAGAGAAGAAGTTTATCCATCCCCTTTCTCATGTCGAAACTCCGTATCAGCCCTTTCCTCCTGGCTGAGGGTATGCCCCAGAGAGCTGCCGCCAGCGTTGCTTTTCCGTTCTTTTCTGCCAGGCTTTTGAAACTGATGGCTGTCCATCTTGTGAGGCAGTCAATCACCACCAGCAGGGCAAAACAGAGGAAGAGGACTGTTCTTGCATCCATGAGGAAAATCAGCAGCACCGTGCTTACGGTTTTCAAAGGGTATAAATCAATCAGTTTTTCAATGTGATCCATATCGGCTCCTTTCGTTGCGTAAATGCTTTTGTGCCACTAACGGTCAGTGACTGTAATCCCATGGGTTGACGGCCCTTCGGGTCGAAGGTTCTTAAGGTTCTTAGGTTTGACGGCCTTTCAGGCCGAGGGTTGTGGTATCGCCCTCTCGGGTGATGCTTATAAAGTCAGCGTTACGGGATTGGCTTTCTTTGTCATATAATTCACCCTAAATATGGAGGTGAGTCAGCCACCTCTGGTGGCCTTCCCCCGCCCGCCAGGGCGGTTGTACGGTTTTATACAAACTGGCGGCGCAGCCGCCCACCACAACCCTCACAGCCGCAGGCTGTGTCAAACCTAAGAACCCTCAGGGCGTCAGCCCTGTCAAACCTCAGCCGCAAAGCGGCTGTCAACCTTCCCTCCATGACTTCGTCATGGAGGGTGCCAGCACAAAGGCATGACTCTTAACAGCACCGGCCCATGGAACAAGCTCCTCGCGCGCGTATATATATATCGTACATATGCCATTTACACCCCTCTTTTCTTTTGTATATCTCTATAGGTAATATCTTGTTCCACTTGTTCCATTGGCCTGTTTTACACGATGGTGACTGAAAAATTCGGTGGAACAAGCGGTGGAACAAGATGGGACAAGCTGGAACAACTTCATAAAATCACATAGGTGAAAATCTGTTCCTGTGGAACAAGCTGGAACGAGTTGGAACAAGCTGGAACAAGAATATATGTTGTCTTGTTCCACTTGATTCAGTAAACAATTATTCCTTATTCCTTTGCATAAAATCTCTGCCGTCCATAGGGTGTGCACTTCTTGCTAGCTGCTTTCTTCCATCCCTCCATTTTGCTCATGATGGAAGAAATGTCGTAGCTGTCCTGTTTCCTCATACGGGCAGGATCCAGCCCGAAGCATTCCGCGTAGATTTCCATATGGGTGACAGTATCCCTTACCATGGCGCCCGGTTCTTCCGGCAGGCCTTCTGCGCCGGAAAGGTAAAGCCTCCTTTCTGTTAAATCCATGGTGTCCCATTTCCTGGGCAGTTTGGTTTCCAGATATTTTTTGACCAGTCCTTCCCTGTCGTCTGTTTCCATGGCGGCCTGCTGCTGTTTCCGGGCAGCGGAAAGGAGTTCATTTTCAAGATACAGCGGTTCCCTGGCTTTCCATATGGTTATGGCCTCGGCCCAGATCTGGCAGATTTCATTCATCGTCAAATGCCAGGGCTTTTTCATGGTCATTCCGCTGACCGCCACGGGCCAGAAGCGCCGGTTTCCTGTGACGTCACGCAAAAAGCCGTTTTCAGCGTTGGTGGTGCCCACGATGACGCACTGCCTTGGATGGCTTTCCACGGTAATACCGTAGCTGGCCCGGTACTTGTCGTCCCTTCTGGAAATAAAGGATTTCACCGTTTCAATATCCGCTTTTTTCATGCCCGCCAGTTCTCCCAGTTCCAGAATGAAATAGCCCTGCAGCTTTTCCGCCGCGGCCTTGTCCCTCATGTCCGTCAGTGTGAGGCTGTCGGAAAACCATTGTCCCCCGAGACGGGAAAAGAGGGTGGATTTACCGATCCCCTGGCTCCCGTTGATGATCAGGACAGAGTCAAATTTCACCCCCGGCTCATACACCCTGGCCACGGCGGCGGCCAGAGTTTTCTTTGTAACCGCCCTTGTGTATTCGCTGTCTTCTGCGCCCAGATAGTCCACCAGCAGCGTTTCCACCCGCTTGACTCCATCCCAGGGCGGCAGGGATGCGAAAAATTCCCTGATGGGATGGAACTGGCGCTCGCTGGCCACGGTAATGAGGGCGTCTTTGGATTTCATAGGCGCGTAAATGCCATAATGGCTGGAAATATAGGAATTGAGCTGGGCCATGTCATTGTCCGACCAGCCCGGTTTGATCCGGGGCCATGGAAGGGAGCCTCTCACGTCTACGGAGTCCGTCAGAAGGTTGTAGGAAATGGGCCACAGCTTCTCATCCATGCGAAGAATGGTCAGAAAATTGGTAAGGCAGTTGTCCACGGTGCCGTCAGACCGGAATTTCAGCCTTGCCGTAAGGCTCTTCACTGTCCCTGCTTTCGCTGCTATGGGCACAGGCACCTTGAAATCCTCTTCCGCTTCCCGGGCCTTCTCTTTCAAAATCTCTTCCCGAACCCGCTCATCCTTTTTAGCAAAGTCAATCATAGCCCTGTATGATGGCAGACGATCCACCTGAGTGCCGGCATCGGTATCGGCATCGAGATGCCCAAAACGGGTAAGCCGCACGGCGTCAAAAGCATTCAGAAGCCTTCCCGAAAGGGGATCCGTGGCGTGGAAGGAATACATGAATTTCCCGTCATACACCACCAGCCCCGCCGATGAATCAGCAGGCTTATAGTCATAGCGGCCCGGAATGACAGATGGCTCATAAAGGTCGGAAAGGAAGGTACGGATTACATCGTCCATGGGCCAGGCACGGCAGAAAGCGCCTACCAGTCCCCTCTTCCCACAGGGATCCTCCGCTTTGGCCAGGGTGGCGGCTGCTTCTTTTCCCTCTGCACATGGCCACGATGAAACGTCCGTCCAGTCCCTGTACTCCTTCAGCACAGTATCCGGATCCAGCAGCTCCCTTTCCTGCCCTTCCGCCACATACTCCCCGTCCTTTGAAACGGATCCCCAGTACATCAAACGCTCCGGCTCAAAGGTGGTTGGGTCAAAAAGCGCCATGCCCAGTTTCTCGGCCACCTTCCGCGAAATGGCTCCATATTCCGCAGCGCTCACATCACGAGAAAGAGGAATCACCAGACGAAGCCTTGGCTTCTCAGGACTGCTCTTATGGGTGGAGTAAAGAAAACAGGTACAGGAAAGTTTTCCTAATACATCCTCCACAACGCCGGGATACCCATAGTCCATGTCAAGGGTCAGAAGGGATCTTAAAAGCACATGGCTCTTCTTCCGGAGCCCGTCCTTCAGCGCCCCGCCTACAAATCCGCCTACATCCTTCACATCCGCCTGCCGGGCCCTCGGCATCTGCCGATACTCCGCCGCCGTCTCCCCCGTCCTCACAGGGCGGATCATCCGCTCCACCAGCTCATGCCAGGTCATAGACCGGTTTTCCCAAATTCTCACTTTACGGTTCGAAGCTAAGGCAATTTGATAGGATCTTTCCATGGTGATAACCTTTCGTTGTAATACAGGAATTATTGAGAAATAAATAGAATATGAAAGTTAACATGCAGCAGGCAGAAACTGGAATCCAGCGGCATAGGACAGCAGCCGGATCCAATCACTCCCCAGTTATTCTGTCAGATGATATGACTACCTATCCCCCTTCCTTAACTTCCGCAGGAAAATCCCACAGGAAGATATTAAAAGAAGGAGAAGCAGAACTTGTTTTTGCCGTTGTCTCTTTACATTTCTGCCATTAGATGCTATTGTCAAATTTTTGTAGAAATCATTAAAGTACCTCATAGACCAACTCCTTTTCTGACTGATATATAACAGGAAAGTACTCCGGTTCCATAATTGGAATGAGTCCAATCCAAAATAAAGACAAAAAATTGCAAGAAAAAGACCGGGCACAAGCCCGGTCTTTATAGGTCTATAACAAGAGCCAGGCATGTAAAAATCTTTTCTGTTTAACAACAGCGATCTTACATGCGGCATTTGAATTGTAAAGAGACAGATGTATTTAATCGTATCCCCTTCTCATGGCAGCTGAGCCGGAAACGGCAATAACCGGCATTTCCAGTGCCCAGGGCACGAAACATCATAATTATTTTATCAGATACATAAATGTTATGCAATAATAAAATTGAGTTTATCAAATATATTTTTCGCATGAATAAATACCATTTCCTCAATAAAAGTAGATAATAAATTTATACTTTAAGCTGGTTAATGATATGAAATATATTTGAAATAAATCTCTATCCATTTACCTACTAACTCACAGATTGATACAAATACGGATATCATAAAATGGAATAACAAAAATTACCTTATTAAAAAACAGAACTGCCTTGAAATCTCTATCGGACATCAGCAAATCTGGAAAGGTTTTATCTAAATGGCACCGTTTAAATGTTAGGCACCTGCCAAGCTCTTTGCTCCTATAAAATCCAAAAGCCGTCCCATCAGGGGACGGCTTCTGGGATCACCTCCTTAACCGTTATCACTCATATCATTAGTCAGTACGCAGCGGATTCCAGCCAGCGGGTAATTGGTCATACCCACAATCGCCTTGCCTGCATCCATCAGCTCCTGGTCAGTAGCATCCAGTTTGATATTGGAATAGCTCAGGCTTTTGATTTTTGCTGCCCCTGCAGATGTAGTGCCATCTGCTACACGAATCTGGAGTTTCAGGTCCGTAAGTTCCTTTGCAACAGCCATAGGTTACCTCCTTTCTTTATTCTTATACTCATGGGATATGATTTCTGTAGAGTCATTTTCGAGAGTGACCCGGCAGCTAGTGACTAACTGCCAGCCACTCTCTCCATCCCCTTTACTCTAATTCCTCTTCCGTAGTGTTCACGATGACTGCTTTCTTAAAGCCGGTAAGCGCCGCGCCGGAGCGGGTCACCATGATGGGCTGGATCTTTGCCACAGCCGCTTTCACTTCATCCAGTGTCAGCCCGTCTTTCGGATTGGCAATGGTGAGAGTGGAAGTTGCATTGGATCCTGCCGCAAACACAAGCTGCAGTGTCTTCATTCACATTCCTCCTTCCAGGGCACTTCGGATTTTTCATCCCGGGCCCTGGGATGTTCCGTTCATTTCACCCTCTACTATATAAATAACGGCAGGTTCCATTTTTTGAAAATCAGGCAAAAAAACTTTCTCGAAATTCCTGATTTCCTGCACATATAGACTGGATCCTTCCCATGTGATAGTAGATATTACGCAAAGATTCCCTGTTTTCAGAAGCCATATCCTTATAGCTTTTTCCGGAAAGGCGCTGCCTCACCATATGTCTCTGTTTATTTGAAAGACTGCATTTCTCCAGCACTGACTCCGTTTCTCTTTCCGTCAGCTCCTCTCCCCTTTCCAGCCGGCTTGAGCGGCAGGGCAGTTCTGTAAACTCACTGGTATACTTTTCATCCAACTTTCTGGAACGGTAAAAATTCAGCAGTTTCCATCTCAAATATTTCAGCGCATAGTAACGGAAATGGATTTTCCTTTCTTTCCGGTACGCCAAAAGGCATTCCAAAAAGCAAACCCATAAATCCTGCTCCGCGTCTTCCGCATCCCAGCCCTGCTGGTAGGAGCGGGACAGGTTATGGATATACTTTCTGAAATGCCTGCATAAAACTTCTTTCGCTTCCGGATTTCCTTTTCCGGCCTGCACTGCCAAATCATCAAAACAGCTATTCATGTCAATTTTCTGCATAAGGAACACCCTTTTCCCCGATAAGTATCGGAAAAACACCGGTGGTCCGCTTTTTTCATCTAATCAGCAGTGTCTCTATTCATCTCAAGCGTACCGGTATTCAGTTGTATTTAAATTTATTGTATACGATAATACAAGAAATTGGCAAGAGCCAAGCAGCTTGGCTCCCACCACCACAAAGAAACCCGGTGCCTTCCCATCCCCTATGCCCAATGAGTTCGGTGTCTGCATGGTCTACGGCCGCTGCTGTACGAGGTACGACGGCGCGCGCCATACATGAGTCTCCCGTCATTTCTGCCGAGATAGATGTTAAGTCCTGGATTTCTCTGCTATTTTTTCAGTTTACACTGATTTTTTACCATTTTCCGGAAATGGTGAGGGAGAAAAGCGGTACCATTTTCTTCTTTCCATCACTCCATAGAATCATTTCTTATGGCCAACTGGGAAACATATGGAGTGATATCCGGTAGAACCGCGGGCTTTTCGTGCCCCTCTACTATATAAATAACGGCAGGTCCCGTTTTTTGAAAAGAGTAGAAAATATTTTACTAAGAATCTTAAGGAAGCACTGATTAATTCATAGAGTTTTCTTTTATAAGAATTTTTATGCACTGTTTCGTCATGGGCTTCCTTAAATAGCTCGCTATTCGCGTCAGCCCATTCCTCGCATTGCATAAAAATTCAAGAATAAAAGCAAACAATGATTTAATCAGCGCTTCCCTAAGGATTAAATCCAAAGCCAATACAAGATAGGGGTTGGGAAGCAAACAGCTGGCGTCCCTACCGGTTCAGGAAGGATTTCCCCAGCCCTTTATATCCCACGAATTCACGGAGGAGGGATTCTCCCGGCACGATGGAGCTGTCCAGTTCTCTGAAGGGCATAAGGAAGGAGAGCATTCTTTTGGCTTCGGAATAGGCAGGACTGTCCCTTCCTATACTTTCCAGAAGAGGCCGGGCCAGTTTCTTGAGTACCGGGATTTCATAAAGGAGGGCCGTATTGAAAACCACATTGGCCCTGTCCTGGTACTGAAAGATATTGCGTTCTTCCCCCTGTCTTACATTGTCCCACACCATAAGGGTATGCTCCGGACCGTTGCCGCGGAACTGGAAGTCCCGGACTAGGCGGCGAAGAAGGCGGCTGTCGGAGGTGGAGATGCGGTTGTGATCGTTGATGGTGAGCTGGGTTAATGCAGAAAGATAGACTCGTATGCACTGATAGCCTGGCACGAAGTAGGTCAGTCTGGGGTTCAGGGCGTGGAGACCTTCAACCAGAATAGGCTGTTCTTTTCCCAGACGGATAGCCTTTTTATCCCATTCTTTTTTGCCGGTAATGAAATTGAAATGGGGTAGATGCACTTCCCTTCCTTCCAGAAGAGCAGAGACCGTATCTTCAAAAAGGGTTAAGTCCAACGCTTCCAGATTTTCCCAGTTTTCATTTCCCATTTCATCGCGATTTCGGAAATAATCATCCAGCGAAAGCATCACCGGTTTCACACCGTTGACCCAGAGATGAACGATAAGCCTTTTCATGAAAGTCGTTTTGCCGGAAGAAGAAGGGCCTGCCATACAGACGAGACGGATAGACGGTTTCTGGCGGCAGATGGTATCTGCCAGTTCAGCCATTTTCTTTTCCTGCAGCGCTTCCGCTGTGGCCACCAGGTCGTAAATCCGTCCGGTGTCAATGGACCGGTTCAGTTCTTCCAGGTTATGGCAGCCAATGAGTTCACTCCAGTTCTGAGACTCCAGAAAGACCCGGGCATAGAGGGGATCGTCTTTTCCGGGAGTCAGCTCTGTTTCTCCAGGTCCCGGCAGCTGCAGGAGGAAACCGGGTGCATAGGAATGAAGAGCAAAGGCATGAATAAATCCCATGTCCGGCAGCATGGGGCCGAAATAGTAATCAATCAGACTGCCGCACTGATCCACATTCAGTTCAGAAAAATCAAGCTGGGACAAGAGCTCTGCATCTTCATTTCTTCCTTTCATACGCAGGAAAGCAATGGCCCTGTTTCTTCCTACCACCAGTTTTGTAATTTTTCTTCTTTCTGATACAATCTCCTTCATTTTATTCTCCAGGATGGAGAGTTCTTTCTGCAGCGGTGTATGACCGTCCTTGAATTCGCAGTAAATGGATTTTCCAAGGGAGTGTTTCACTTTCACATCAGCTTTTTCCCCATAGATTTCCTTCACGCCGCATACCAGAAGCATTATGGCAGTGCGGCGATAGGCCTGGTAGGCCTGTTTAGACGACAGAGGAATCCATCGAACAGTACAATCTTTTGAAAAAGGGGTCTGGAAATCGAGGATATCCCCGTTGCAGTCTGCAAGGACTGCGTCATTTCTTCCCCGCTCTCCCCTCACAATGTTCCAGAGGTTCTGGGGCGAAGCGCCGTCAAAGAAATCAAAGCTTCTTCCTTCACAGGTAATATGCATAGAAGTCACTCCTTTAAAGCCAACCAAAAGCCATAGCACTCTTTTTTATTTTAACACAGCCATAAAAAAAGAGTCCCCGTGAGGACTCTTTTTCATTTGGATTATTTGACTACGATGTTCACAATGCGCTTGGGAACTACGATAATTTTCACAATCTTCTTTCCGTCGGTGAATTTTTTCACTTCCGGCAGTTCCTTTGCTTTTTCTCCGATTTCTTCACGGCTCATAGCTACAGGAACAGTGATGGCAGCACGGACTTTGCCGTTTACCTGTACACCCAGTTCCACTTCATCCACCACCAGGGCCGATGCATCGCAGGAAGGCCAGGAAGCTTCGTGAACACTCTTTTCCTTTTCGCCCAGTCCCTGCCACAGTTCTTCGGTAATGTGGGGAACGAAGGGAGCCAGCAGGATAAGAAGATTCCGCAGCAGTTCATGAGCCAGACTATCTTCAATGGCATCATGGCTTTCTACAAAGCGGTACATTTCATTCACCAGTTCCATAATGGAGGAAATCGCCGTATTAAAAGCAAATTTTCCATCCAGGTCTTCGGTCACTTTGGAAATAGTCTGGTGCAGTCTCCTGCGGAGTGCAAATTCATCTTCCGACAGCTTGCCTTTGTTTTCCTTCTTGAAATCCTGGTATTTACCGGTAATGGCCCATACTCTCTTCAGGAAGCGGTAGGAGCCTTCCACACCCTGGTCAGACCATTCCAGATCCTTCTCCGGAGGAGCAGCAAAGAGGATGAAGAGACGGGCGGTGTCAGCGCCGTATTTCCCTACAATTTCTTCCGGGGAAACTACGTTTCCTACGGACTTACTCATCTTGCCGCCATCTTTCAGCACCATACCCTGGCAGAGCAGGTTGGTGAAAGGTTCCGGATAATCTACCATGCCTTCGTCCTGAAGTACTTTCATAAAGAAACGGGAGTACAGCAGGTGGAGAATGGCATGTTCAATACCGCCGATATACTGGTCCACCGGCATCCAGTAATTTGCCTTTTTCTTATCAAAAGGCTCTTTTTCGTTGTGGGGATCACAGTAGCGGAGGAAGTACCAGGAAGAATCAATAAATGTATCCATGGTATCCGTTTCGCGGGTAGCGTCAGCACCACACTGCGGGCATTTCACATGGAGGAAGGTTTTGCTTGTTTCCAGAGGAGAGGTAGCACCGGCCACAAAATTTACATCCGTAGGAAGTTTGACAGGCAGATCTTTTTCCGGTACCAGTACATTGCCGCAGTGAGGGCAGTGGATAATCGGAATCGGGCAGCCCCAGTAACGCTGACGGGAAATCAGCCAGTCACGGAGACGGTAATTAACCTTACCCTTGCCGATACCCATATCCTCAAATTTCTTTGTAATGGCTTCCCTGCCTTCTGCAGAAGTCAGGCCATCGAATTCACCGGAGTTAACCAGGTATCCGTCGGCATCATAGGCTTTATCCATATCTTCCAGCTTCAGGTCATGAGCTTTGTTCTGCACCACCAGCTTCATGGGAAGATTGTATTTCTTTGCAAATTCAAAGTCGCGCTGATCATGGGTCGGAACAGCCATGACAGCACCGGTACCATATTCATAGAGAACATAGTTGGCAATCCAGATAGGCACTCTTTCGCCGGTCAGGGGATGGATGGCATAGCTTCCGGTGAACATACCCAGCTTCGGTGCATCTTCTGCCGTACGGACAATGTCGTTCTGGTTTCTCATTTCTGTAATGAAAGCTTCCAGTTTATCCTTTTCTGGGTTGCCGGCAATCAGCTTTTCCACCAGCGGATGTTCCGGAGCCAGCACCATGTAGGTCACACCGTAAACAGTATCTACACGGGTGGTATATACAGGAATGGAATCATCCATGCCTTCCACTTTGAAGGAGAACTGGGTACCGGTGGAGCGGCCAATCCAGTTTCTCTGCATGGTCTTAACTCTTTCCGGCCAGCCCGGCATATGGTCCAGATCGGCCAGGAGACGGTCAGCATAGTCGGTGATTTTCAGGAACCATTGGGACAGGTCCTTCTTTACTACCGGATTCTTGCATCTCCAGCACCGGCCTTCTTCTACCTGTTCATTAGCCAGCACAGTATGGCAGGTGTCACACCAGTTTACCTTGGCTTCTTTCTTGTATGCCAGACCTCTCTTGTAGAAAATTTCAAAGAGCTTCTGGGTGTGTTTGTAATAATCTTCCCGGCAGGTAAGAACCTTCCTGTCCCAATCGTAGGACAGGCCCAGTTCCTTCTGCTGACGAGTCATATTGTCAATGTTGGAATAAGTCCATTCTGCCGGCGGAGTGCCATGCTTAATCGCTGCATTTTCTGCAGGCATGCCGAAGGCATCAAATCCCATGGGATGGATAACGTTAAATCCCTGCATTTTCTTGAAGCGGGCCACCACATCACCGATGGAATAGTTTCTTACATGGCCCATATGAAGGTTACCGGAGGGATAAGGAAACATCTCCAGAACATAGTATTTCTTTTTAGAAGGATCCGAGTGAGTCTCGAATGCCTTTGTATCCTCCCAGATTTTCTGCCATTTTTTCTCAATCTGCTGAGGAACATACTTTTCACGCATAATTTCACCTTCCACAAAAACAATGATACATCATCATTTTTTATATAGTTGATACTTATTATATAGCTCATAGTGGGAAATAGTCAAATGTGACCGTGATACCGGTAAGCATGCAATGGATTCAGCCCCTCCTGGAGACGCAAGAGGCGTCAGCGGCGGCCGCTTTCATACTGCATCCTCTGGTGCCGCCGGCATACAGGATTTTAAATCTGCTCACTCCTTTTCGCTGCTGCATGACTCTCTTTCCCACTAAAGGACGAGATGGTGTATTACCATGGAAGTCCTGATTTCAGCCTCAATTTCAGGGAAGCACTGATTAATTCATAGAGTTTTCTTTTATAAGAATTTTTATGCACTGTTTCGTCATGGGCTTCCTTAAATAGCTCGCTATTCGCGTCAGCCCATTCCTCGCATTGCATAAAAACTCAAGAATAAAAGCAAACAATGATTTAATCAGCGCTTCCCTAACAGCACCAGAGGTGCTCCTGTTTTCTCATGTGGCACCTTGTTATATTATGACCCATGACTGACCATTTCCCATTCCATAAAAAATCACCCCGGGAAAAATTCCCGGGATGATTTTTGTATCATGATTCAATTCATTACACAATCTTTTCGCCGTGATAAAGTTCACCGTCAATATCCGGTTTAGCGCCATAGCCGATAGCCCATTCGCATTTATACTTGATGGCCTGGGCATGGATATTCTTTACACGGTCAATGGTGCGAATCACTTTAGCAGGAACACCGGCTACCAGAGAGTTTGGTGGAATGACAGTTCCTCCCAGTACGACAGCTCCGGCTGCTACAATAGATCCTCTTCCAATCACAGCGCCATCGAGTATAGTAGCATGCATACCGATGAGCACATGATCTTCTATGGTGCAGGCATGAACCACTGCGCTGTGTCCAATGGTTACATAGTCGCCAATAATACAGGGATGATCATCGGCTACATGAAGGCAGCAGAGATCCTGTACGTTGGAGCATTCTCCTACGGAAATATAGTTCACATCACCTCTGGCTACCACACCTGGCCAGATGCTGGCATACTTACCGACTCTGATATCGCCGGAGAGGAATGTGTGGGGAGCTACAAAAGCATTAGGATCAATCTGCGGAATTTTTCCATTAAATTCTACAGTAGATAAAGTATACATATGAATGCCTCCTAAAATATTAAATGCATTTCGATACTTCTATATTGATATTATACAATAACCCGTTTTTTGGCGCTATGATATTTTTAGATTTTTCTCAATCCATATAACCTGAATACATAATTAGATAGATTTGCCGCCGGAAATCAAAAAACCGCAGGATAGATACCTGCGGTTTCATACATATAATATCTTATTTCTGACTTATTATTCCTTTGTTACCTTGGCCGTATTTTCTTTCAGGTTCGGGAAATCGAGGGTAGCAAACAGGTCAAAGAGGGTCTCATTACGGCGGATCTGCTGTACGCTGCCGTTTTCATGAACCAGAATCTCCTGATGGCGAAGGCGGCCGTTATAGTTATAGCCCATGCTGTGACCATGAGCACCGGTGTCATGAATGACGATGAGGTCTCCCGTTTTAATTTCCGGAAGAGGCCGCTGAATAGCAAATTTATCACAATTTTCGCAGAGGGAGCCTACCACATCATACACATGGTCCTTAGGTGCATCAGCCTTACCAAGTACGGTCACATGATGGTAGGCACCATACATACCTGGACGCATGAGATCCGCCATGCAGGCATCCACGCCGATGTAATCGCGATAAATATGTTTATAATGGATAGCTTTGGTCACCAGGAATCCATAGGGACCGGTAATGGCGCGGCCGCATTCGAAGCAGATACGAGTATGGTCAAAGCCTTTCATCTTTTCTTCAAAGAGCTTTCTTGCGCCCTCTCCAAGGCCTTCAATGTCCACGGGATTCTGTTCCGGGCGATAAGGAATGCCGATGCCGCCGCCGAAATCGATGAAGCTGACAGTCACGCCCTTTTCATTTCTGATTTCATTAGCCAGATCAAACATCATGGCAATGGTGCCAAGAAGCCCCGGCAGTTCCAGTTCTGCGGAAATCACCATGGTATGGATGCCAATGTAGGAAATGCCCTTTTTCTTAGCCCAGTCCACGCAGGTCATGAGCTGTTCTTTAGTCATGCCGTACTTTGCTTCTTCCGGCTTGCCGATGATGGCATTGCCCCTTGCCAGTTCAGGGCCCGGATTATAACGGAAGCAGATTTTTTCAGGAACAATATGAAGCCTATCCAGGTCATCCAGATTGGATACATCATCCAGGTTGATAATGGCTCCCAGTTCATTGGCTTTGATAAATTCTTCATCAGGCGTATCATTGGACGAAAATACGATTTCTTCTCCTCTGATGCCCACGGTTTCGGAAAGTACCAGCTCTGCCATGGAACTGCAGTCAGAGCCTACGTTTAAAGTTTTAAGGCTTTTCATAATCCAGGGATTCGGTGTGGCTTTCACTGCAAAGTATTCATGGAAATTGGGGTTCCAGGAAAAAGCTTTCTGCAGCCTCTTTACATTATCAAGAATCCCCTTTTCATCATAAATATGAAAAGGTGTGCCATACTTGGCTGCTATATCACGGATTAATTCATCGGAAAACGGAATAGTTTTTTTATTCATGGATATAAGCCCCTCTTTCTTTAAGAAAGCACTGATAGAATCAGACCACTGAAGTATCGGCGCTCCCCTATCAGGTAAAATCATCTGAAGTTAGCTAATTATAACATACACTCATATTCTTGACCATATCTATATTCATATCTTTCTTTAAAAGTTAATTAAAACCTCTATTCAGAATTTCCAGTAGTAAGACCGGAGTCACTCATAGGTATTAAGGAAGCACTGATTAATT
This sequence comes from Dialister succinatiphilus YIT 11850, assembly GCF_000242435.1. Classification (GTDB taxonomy): domain Bacteria; phylum Bacillota; class Negativicutes; order Veillonellales; family Dialisteraceae; genus Dialister; species Dialister succinatiphilus. The sequence continues at coordinate 957,185 of NZ_JH591187.1, forward strand.
CATAGAGTTTTCTTTTATAAGAATTTTTATGCACTGTTTCGTCATGGGCTTCCTTAAATAGCTCGCTATTCGCGTCAGCCCATTCCTCGCATTGCATAAAAATTCAAGAATAAAAGCAAACAATGATTTAATCAGCGCTTCCCTAAGCAGTCATAGGCTGGAGAAGTCTGTATTTCTAAATCAAAACCCTGCCGTGTCTCAATGACACTGCAGGGTTCTTTCACTTATTTCTCACTTATTTATTATCTGCATTGGATACAGCTTTCTTGCTGTATTCTTCTGTCCATTTCTTGAAGTTGCCATTATCTGTGTTTTCTTTAATCACTTCATTAATCACAGCCAGCACATCTTCATTTCCCTTCTGTACGGCAGCAGCAGAGTTCTTGACAGCTCCCGGGAACTTGATATCTGAGAACATGAGATCATCATTGAAGATAACGTACTGCTCACCTACAATGCCTTCTACCACCAGGCCGTCTACCTTGCCCTGCTTCAGTTCCAGTACCACCTCCGGTACATGAGCCAGACCTACGATTTTTGCATCTTTAATCTTTTCCTTGGCCAGGGCTTCCTGGGTGGTGGACTTCTGTACGCCGATAGTTTTCCCGTAGAGATCTTCTACGGTCTTATACTTATCAGCATCCGCTTTACGGATAATCACCTTCTGTTCCGTGGGCAGATAGTCAGCGGAGAAATCCATGGATTTCTTTCTTTCATCTGTGGGGTTGATTCCTGCAATGGCCACATCCACCTTGCCGCCGGTCAATGAAGAAAGGAGGGCCTGGAAGTTCATATCCTGTACTTCCAGCTTCACACCCAGCTTATCAGCCACCTTCTGGGCCAGTTCCATATCGATACCGATGACTTTCTTTTCACCGGCAGATGTATCTACGAATTCATAGGGAGGATAGCCCGATGCAGTGCCTACGACCAGCTTACCGCTGGATTTAATTTTCTGCATGAGGGGACTTTCTTTCTGGGTCTGGGAAGAAGCGCTCTGACTCGAGCCAGAACCACCGCCGCAGCCTGCCAGTCCGAATACAGCAGCTGCTGCCATACCTAATGCCATCATTTTCAGTAAATTTTTCTTATTCATCATGTTCATACACCCTTTCGCCTTTAAGAATGGAGTTCTTTTCTTAACTTGCATAGAGTTTAGCATATTTATGCGTTAGTGTCAATAATTATTCATAAACTTTTTGGGAATTTTCTTTTTAATCTTATTTCAAAATGTTCTGTAATCATAATATGCTCGACAGTTACTATATATTTCCTGCTTCCTCATTGGAATATGAGGCATTTAATAATATGCATAAAAAAACAGCAGGCCATGAGTCTGCTGTTTTTTGAATTCTTATTTTCCTGCCTTTTCAATGGCAATCCTGCTGTATTCATCCACCCACTTGTCAAACTGCCCGGACTCTGTATCCTGTTTAATCACATCGTTAATTATTTTCAGCACATCATCATTCCCCTTCTGAAGAGCTACGGCAGATACCTTCTTGGCACCATCAAACTGTACATCAGCCAGGGCCAGATCATCATTGTATACCAGATACTGCTTCGATACGACTCCTTCCAGAACGATGCCATCCAGTTTGCCGTTCTTCAGCTGAAGCACGGCGTCGGGCACACTGGAAAGACCAATAGCCGTAGCTCCTTCCACCTTCTGGGCTGTAGCTTCCTGGGTGGTGGATTTCTCTGCACCCAGGACTTTGCCTTTTAAGTCTGCCAGCGTTTTAAATGTATGCTGGTCTTCTTTTCTTACTAAAAGCTTCTGCTCCGTAGGAAGATAGAGGTCTGAGAAGGCCATGGCTTTTTCCCTCTCCGGTGTAGGAGATACACCACCTACCGCAATATCCACCTTCCCGGCAGTAACAGAAGACAGGAGAGCAGAGAAGCTCATATCCTGTACTTCCATAGGAACACCCAGTTTATCGGCAATCTGTTTACACATTTCCATATCAAGGCCGATGACCTTTTTATCCGGAGACTCTGCATCTACAAATACATAGGGCGGATAACCGGAGGACGTGCCTACAATCAGCTTTCCTCTCTGTTTGATCGTCTGCATAAGTTTGCTCTGGGACGAACCGGAAGCAGCACTGCTTTTGGAGGTAGAAGAATCTCCGCAGCCGGCAGAAATCATGGCAGCTGTCAAAGCCGTTCCTAAAAGTATGACTTTCATGGTCTTATTCATAACAGATTTCCTCCTTCAGGAAAAAGGCAGTTACTTGGACTGCGCGTTGGCCACTGCTTTCTTTGTCATTTCATCCACCCATTGATCTATGTTTCCATTGTCCTGGTTTTCCTTTATGACCTCATTAATCACAGCCACCACATCATCGCTTCCCTTAGGTACTGCCACAGCAGAACCTCCACTGTATTTGTCAAAATAAATATTCGTAGGTGCCAGGTCCTCATTAGTGACCAAATACTGTCCACCTACAATATTCTGCACCGGTACAGCATCCACTTTCCCCTGTTTCAATTCCAGCAGGGCATCAGGCACCTTGGCCAGAGCCACGATCTGGGCATCCGGAATCTGCTCTGAAGCCAGTTTTTCCTGAATCGTGGATTTCTGCACTGCAATCTTCTTACCGGAAAAATCTGCCAGTGATTTATACTTTCCCTCATCCCCCCTGCGAATAAGAAGGGTCTGTTTTCCCTCCAGATAGTTATGGGAGAAATCAACAGTCTTCTTTCTTTCATCAGTGGGATTGATGGCAGAAATAGCTATGTCCACCTTCCCTGTAGTAATGGAAGAAAGAAGGGACTGGAAGGTCATATCCTGCACCTCCAGCTTCACCCCCAGCTTCTGCGCCACCGCTTCTGCCAGCTTCATGTCGATACCATCGATCTTCTTCTGATCCTTTACAGAGGTATCCAGAAATTCATAAGGTGGAAATCCGGAAGCTGTACCTACAACCAGTTTACCATCCTTTTTGATTTTCTGCATGAGCGCACTTTGAGATGAATTTCCTGCCGAAGACTTCGCCGGCTGGGAACTTCCGCAGCCCCCTGCCATTACCATACCTGCCGCTGCCAGTGCTAAAATCGCCGCTTTCATCATTTTCTTCATATGCCTTTCCTCCTGTAACGATGATTTATTTTTTATAAATATACATCCTTATGTATTAAAATGCAAGAGGAAAAATTTTATCTGTCCGATTTCTGAAGTGTGTTTCATACCGGCAGGAATCCGTTTACAAGTGTTTTCATTTTATAAAACAACGACGTGCTTCCTGCAGCAAAAAAGCGAACCGGTTTCCCGATTCGCTTTTTTCTTACCTTCTGTCATTTTTATTTTTTTCGTAAAGCACCAGAAGACCTTTCAGCGTAAGCATAGGATCTACTACATCAATAGTTTTGGAAGACTTGGCAATCAGAGTAGCCAGACCACCGGTAGCAATGACTTTCACATTGGGCTCATTCAGTTCTTCCTTAATACGATTTACGATTTCATCAATCTGGCCTACAAAGCCGTAGTAAATGCCGGCCTGCATGGCAGATACAGTGTTGCGGCAGATAATTTTTGGCGTTTTCACCAGTTCAATCCGAGGGAGCTTGGAGGCTCTCTGGAAGAGGGCTTCCATAGAAATACCGATGCCCGGCGCCACGGCGCCGCCCAGATAATTGCCCTTGGTATCTACCACGCAGAAAGTGGTAGCAGTGCCCATATCAATAATAATAAGGGGGCAGTCATATTCCGCAATAGCGGCCACAGCATTGACAATACGGTCGGCACCCAGTTCCTTTGGATTGTCATACAGGATATTAAGACCTGTCTTGATCCCAGGACCTACCATGATGGGTTTCGTGTGAAAATAGCGCTGGCTCATGGTTTCCAGAATCGGAATGATTGGCGGAACCACGGTGGAGATGATAATGTCTTCCACGTCCTTAAAGGCAAGTCCACTCAGCTGAAACAGCGTACCCAGAAGGGCTGCATACCCGTCAGCGGTCTGCAGGGTATCTGTAGCTACCCGCCAATGACGGATCAGTTTCCTTTCTTTGTATACACCGCATACAATATTCGTATTTCCCACATCAAAAGCAAGAAGCATGTGAATCTCCTCCGGAACCGGCTCCCCTATGACTTCTCAAATTCTATTCCATCAGCCATACATTGAGGTGCCTTTAAAATTTCATCAAGTGTATAATGCAACAAAGTTTCCATTCTGTCAAGGGAAATCATAACAAATAATAGAATTTTTACAGATAACCATATGAGTGGGCCTATTCATATATTTTAAGCTATAAAGAAAGCGCCGCCCTAAAAGCAGCGCTTTCTATCCCCTTTATAAGGAATCTACTGATGAAGCAGCATATAAATATTTTAATATCAGTACTTATGTACGAATCAGTTCGTTTGGGAACTTCAATGTTCCATGGTGGGATAATAGCCTGCCTGATTCAAAGACTGGCGAATCCGGGTACCGCAGATAACACCCAGAATGACTTTGATGAGGTCAAAAGCCACAAAGGGGAATACGGTAAGAGTCAATGCCGTCCACAGGGGCATTTCTTTTCCAAGGCCAAAGTGGAAATATCCCATGAACCAGACCGTGCCCAAAGCGTAGCAGCAAATGAGGCCAAGCACGGCGGAAGAAACCTGGCGGAGAAAATGACCCTTTTCTGCCAGACGGAAGCCGGATACCCAGGCCATAACCACAAATCCCAGATAATAGCCGCCTACAGGGGAGAAAAAGATGCCGGCACCAGCCTTGCCCATGGTAAGGATAGGAATGCCAAGAAGTCCCAGTAGAAGCCATACGCCGATGGAGATAGCCCCCCATTTCCTTCCCAGCACACCGCCTGCCAGGGCGCAGACAAAACTCTGCAAAGTAATGGGAACCGGTCCGATGGGGAACGTAAACTGCGACAGCACTGCCATGATGGCTGCAAATATAGCTGCACTGATAATATTGTGCATTTTTCCTTTTTCCATAGTTATCCTCTTCTCCTATTCCTATAACCGTCCGTGTATCAGACATGAAGAGAGAAATGCCCGGAACGGCTGAAACATAACTTCCAAACGCTCAAAGAAATGAAATGATCTTATCTCTTTGGAAGGGGCGCATCAATGGGACGAATAGATACGTCACCGGCAATGACTCGGGTTACATGGGATCCTGTATCTACCAGAAGGCATCCATCCTTATCGATATCGACAGCCTTGCCTGTGTAGCTGTCATTTCCGAAAATGACCCGTACTTCCTGTCCCAGAGTAACGGAAAGGGTCTTCCAGTCTTCCAGCACCTTATCAAAACCTTCAGTCTGAGCCATATGATATTCCTTCTCCAGTTCTGCCAGAATGGCCGCCAGAAGATCTTTGCGGGATACGTCGATGCCTTCATTGAGGAAGGATGTGGAAGTCTCGCGGAAAGCCTCAGGAAATTCGCTTTTCTTCATGCCTGTATTGATACCGATACCCATGATAATATAATCAATTTTTTCCATGGATGCAGACATTTCTGTAAGAATACCTACCATCTTTTTGCCATGGTAAAGGATATCATTCGGCCATTTGATACCGGCATCTTTCAGTCCCAGACGTCGGATGCCCCGGCATACGCCAATGGCAGCAAGAAGGGTACATTTGGATGCTTCCATGGGGAAGAACTTCGGCCGAAGAATAAGGGAAAACCAAATGCCCTTGGCAAAGGGGCTGTAGAATCCGCGGGTAAGCCGCCCATGACCGCCGGTCTGCTCCTCTGCCACCACAATGGTCCCTTCCTCCGCCCCTTCCCTGGCGATTTTCTTTGCTTCCTCGTTAGTGGAACGGGTGGAAGACATGTACACCACATGACGTCCAAAAGTTTCCGTATGGAGGGCACTGTCGATTTCCAACGGCGTCAACAGATTGGGAGCATAAATGAGCCGATACCCTTTTCGTGTACTGGACTCAAAAATATAGCCCCTCTCCTTTAGTACTTTGATATGCTTCCAGATGGCTGTACGGGAAACGTGGAGATCTTTGGAAATCTGTTCTCCTGAAACAAATTCCCCATTCGCCTTCCTGAAGTAATCCAGGATTTCATTTCGCATAAAAGCGCCTCCTATGATAAACAGCGACAGAATGTTAGAAAAAACAGACTTGTAAACTGCCTTTTCTGTAATGCCTTGGAACAATACTTCCTTAACTCTTTTCCTATTATAGCCAGTTGTAAACCATTCGTCAACCTACATATATTATTGTATTGACATTTTAGGGCATAAAAGTTTTTTCCACCCTGGTCCTATTGAAATCCCGCCAAAAAACAAAAAGCCGGCGGCTTCAGCCGTCGGCCTTATACTTATAGAATATAGTTGGAAATATCGATATTTTCCCTGATTCTGCCCAGTTTCTCTCTTACATAGTCACTGTCTACCACCATTTCCTTTTCTTCCATATCCGGAGCATCAAAGGAGAGGTCTTCCAGCACTCTCTCCAGTATAGTGTAAAGCCTTCTGGCACCAATGTCTTCTGTTTCCAAATTAACCTCCGAGGCAATTTCTGCAATGGTATCCAGTGCATCTTCTGCAAAGGTTACATGAAGGCCTTCCGTATCCAAAAGGGCGGTATACTGACGAATCAGAGCCTGCCGAGGTTCTGTCAGGATTTTCCGAAGATCTTCTTTCGTAAGACTGGAAAGCTCTACGCGGATAGGGAAACGGCCCTGCAGTTCCGGAATCAGGTCACTGGGTTTGGACACATGGAACGCACCGGCCGCCATGAAAAGAATATGGTCTGTTTTCACCTGACCATACTTCGTTTTCACCGTAGCTCCTTCTACAATCGGAAGGATATCCCTCTGCACCCCTTCCCGTGATACATCAGGGCCGCCGGAAGCACCGGTTCTGCCGGCAATCTTATCAATTTCATCAATAAAGATAATGCCTCTTTCTTCCGCATAATGGATGGCCCTGTCCTTCACCACTTCCATATCCACCATTTCATCGGCTGCCTCTTCTGTCAGAATTTTCTTTGCTTCCCGAACGGTAACCTTCTTTTTCTTCATCTTTTTGGGCATCATACCGGCAATCATGACGGAAATCTGGTTTGCCTGCTCATTATCCGACTGGGGCGCATTGCCTTTGTCTTCCACCTTGATCTCAATCTGCCGGTCATCCAGTTCGCCGCTTCGGATTCTTTCCACCAGTTCTTTGCGCCGCTGTTTTTCTTCCTGATTTTCCGGCTTATCGGCCTGCTTTTCACCGAAAATAATATCCATGGGGCTTCTTGTCTCCGGCTTTTTAGAAGGCCACATAACTTCGGCAATGCGATGCAGCGCTTCTTCCTCCGCGTCCCTGCCGTGGCGGGCGGATTCCTCTTTCTTCACAAGACGCACCGCTTCTTCCACCAGGTCCCGCACCATGGACTCTACGTCCCTTCCCACGTAACCTACTTCGGTGTACTTGGTGGCTTCCACCTTCACAAAAGGTGCATGGGTCAGGGAGGCAATCCGCCGGGCAATTTCTGTCTTGCCTACGCCGGTGGGGCCAATGAGAAGAATATTCTTGGGGCTGATTTCCCTGGAAATATCCGGTGGAAGCTGTCCTGCCCGCCAGCGGTTCCGAAGAGCTACTGCCACAGCCCGTTTGGCATCCTTCTGCCCGATAATGTAATGGTCCAGATATTCTACAATCTTACGGGGTGTTAATTCTTCCATCAGATTTCCTCCACAATAACATTATGATTGGTGTATACGCAGATATCTGCTGCAATATGAAGTGATTTTTCCGCTATTTCACGGGCAGAAAGATCCGTATTCTGTGACAGTGCACGGGCAGCAGAAAGAGCATAGTTGCCGCCACTTCCAATGGCCAGAATACCATCATCCGGCTCAATCACTTCTCCGCTGCCGGAGACAAGGAAAAGATGCTCTCCATCGGTGAGAATCAAAAGGGCCTCCAGTTTCTGGAGCACCCGGTCACTGCGCCAGTCCTTGGCAAATTCCACGGCCGCCCGCACCAGATTGCCATTGCAGTCTCGAAGTTTGGCTTCAAATTTATCAAAAAGAGAAAAGGCATCTGCCACGGAACCGGCAAATCCTGCAATAATCTTCCCATGATACAGCCGCCGCACTTTCCGGGCCGTATTCTTCATTATTACCGCATTTCCCATGGTGACCTGCCCGTCACCAGCCATGGCTGTATGGCCGTCCTTCTTCACCGCCAATATGGTTGTCGCTGTAAACATAACTCCTCCTTCTATTTGAATGCTATAAAAACACCGCCTTTCGGCAGTTCTCCATTTCTACTTATATTATACGTTACAGAGAAAACAATGGGTAGAGGAAAGCGCCCGGCGGATTTAAAAGTTCCAATGGGCCCGGCATTGATGCTCCTAAACGAGATCCATTTCTATAAACAGCATTTCCTGCCTGACCCTGGTATACGGGGTTGTAAAGAAAAATGGGAATCCCTGAGAAATCTATTCCGCCTCCCATCTTGCAATCTTTCGCTATCGCCGTTATCATGAGGAGTAACAGAACAATTGAGAAAAGGATGGGACCATGATGGATACCAATATAAAACAGCTGAAAGATCCGGAGGAAATCCGGCAGCACATCCGGAACATTTATAAGAAAAACCGGTTCATGGAAGATTATTTCCATATCCACATTGATGAAATTCACTGCGGTAGTGTCACCGTCAGCCTGAAGACAGACCCACTGAAGCACAACAATCACAGGGGCCGCCTCCATGGCGGTGTGCTGGCTGCCCTGGCCGATTCCGTCACCGGTGTCACCAGTGCATCCGTAGGAGCTTCCGTGGTTACTGTAGCCATGACCATGAATTTCATCCGTACTGCCAAACCGGGAGAAACCATCCGTGTCACCAGCCATATCACTCACAACGGTCACTCCACCATTGTCATAGAAGCGGATATGTTTGACGAAGAGGATCATCTCATGTCTAATATACTGGCCACCATGATGGTGGTGGACCGGTTCACAGAAATACCGCGGCGCTGGAATGGTTGATCGGAACTGCCGCTTCGCGTCTCTAAGGAAGCGCTGATTAAATCATTGTTTGCTTTTATTCTTGAATTTTTATGCAATGTGAGGAATGGGCTGACGCGAATAGCGAGCTATTTAAGGAAGCCCATGACGAAACAGTGCATAAAAATTCTTATAAAAGAAAACTCTATGAATTAATCAGTGCTTCCCTAATATAAAAGATGTCGAAGGCAGCGGCAGTTTCACTGTATTTTTTCCCTTTTATCCCAAACAGGAAAATGAAACTATCCTTTGGCAAAAAAATAAGACCTTTCCATATAGAGTTCAAGAGTCATTGGCAGTCGCCAGGCGCAGCCTGCATACTGACAGTTCTAGGGAAGCGCTGATTAAATCGTTGTTTGCTTTTATTCTTGAATTTTTATGCAATGCAAGGAATGAGGCGACGCGAATAGCGAGCTATTTAAGGAGCCTCATGACGAAGCAGTGCATGAAAATTCTTATAAAAGCAAACTCTATGAATTAATCAGTGCTTCCCTAGGCACCTTTCACCATGAATCCTGCTTTACAGGCTTTTCCTGGTATAACTTGAAACCTTCAGTGGATATCACTGCTTCGTCAACGATATCGGCTCCAGCAGGAAGGCAGTTTCTTTCCTTCATAAACTCCAAGCCCAATCAAAAACTCTCCCCAGTTCGGGAGAGTTTTTGATTGAGGCCGCCCCATTTCCAGGCAGCTCCTTTTATGAAGTTTCTAAAAGATCAGATTTTGGAAAGTGCCTGTTCCACATCTTCCAGAAGATCGTCAATATTTTCAATGCCCACAGAAATACGGACAGTGCCGGGAGTAATGCCGGCTGCACGCTGGGCTTCTTCATCCAGCTGCTGATGGGTGGTGGAAGCAGGATGTACCACCAGGGACTTGGAATCCCCTACATTGGCCAGGTCCGAGAAAATATCCAGGTTATCGATAAAGTCTCTGGCTGCCTTGAATCCGTCCTTCAGCTCAATGGAGAAGATAGAGCCTGCGCCTTTGGGCAGATATTTCAGCTGGAGCTTATGATAAGGAGAGGATTCGAGGCCCGGGTAGTTAACCTTGGCTACCTTCGGATGTTTTTCCAAAAATTCTGCCAGTTTCTGGGCATTGGACACATGACGTTCTACGCGGAGAGACAGGGTTTCCAATCCCTGGATAAAGAACCAGGCAGAGATGGGGGAAATGGCTGCACCTGTATCACGAAGAACCTTGGCACGGATGCGGGTTACAAATCCTGCGCCTGGTACATCGGTGGCAAAGTTGATACCATGATAGGAAGCATCGGGGTTAGCAAAGTGAGGATATCTTTCCGGCTGATTCCAGTCGAACTGTCCGTTTTCGATAATAGCACCGCCCAGGGTAGTTCCATGACCACCAATAAATTTAGTGGTCGAATGAATAACTACATCAAGGCCATGTTCCAATGGCCGGAAGAGGTAGGGGGTGGCAAAAGTATTGTCGATAAGTACCGGCAGATGATGGGCGTGAGCAATGTCGCGGATTGCATCAAAATCAGGAATATTGATAGCCGGGTTGCCCAGCGTTTCAATGTATACAGCCTTTGTCCTGTCGGTGATGGCTGCTTCAATTTCTTCCGGATGATCAGGATTTACGAATTTGGTATGAATACCCAGCTGGGGAAGTGTATCGGTGAAAAGTTCATAGGTACCGCCATAAAGAGTGGATGCAGAAACGATTTCATCACCGGCACCGGCAATATTAAGGATAGAATAGGTTACTGCCGCTGCGCCGCTGGCCACTGCCAGACCTGCAGTGCCGCCCTCCAGGGCAGCCAGTCTCTTTTCCAGTACATCCTGGGTCGGGTTGGTAAGACGGCCATAAATAAAGCCCGGTTTACGAAGAGCAAAGAGATCTTCCCCTTCCTGCGCATCGTGGAATACATAGGAAGTGGTCTGATAAATAGGAACAGCCCTGGCTCCTGTGGTGGGATCCGGTACCTGTCCTGCATGCTGCTGAAGAGTTTCAAAACGATATTTTTTGTCTGCCATAATAATTGCCTCCGTATTTTGTATTAAGTAAAGTTAAATGCTGATTTCTCTATCATGCTGCACATTCGACATCGTATCCCTGCCATATCCTATTCCTCCTCTTTTCAGGAATTTTTCAGGAAATTTTCCTGTCCGGACTCTGCCGTGAAGGTACGTTCCTGTACCCCTGCGCTGTATCGGGCGTCTCCCGGATATGTACACACGGTCTCTCAGAAAAGACGGTTAATAAATAAAAAAACTCCCGTCCTTACCAGGACGAGAGACTCGTGTTTCCACCTAATATTTCCGCCTATGTCTCCATAGACAGCTCATGAAGTACTTGGTTATGCCGCATACCCGCGCTCTATATCGGGAGTTCCCGGGAAGGCCTACTATATCTTTCGGCCCGCCAAACTCAGAAATGCACTTCACGTCCCTATCCATATCCGCTTCCACTCTCCGGACTCGCTTTGCTGTATTCAGGACCCTACTCTTTTCTTCCTCGTTTGAAGTTGAATTAACTTTACCATGAGATTTTCATTTTGTCAAGAATAAATAGGGCCTTAGGAAAGATTATTTCATGATGACTTTTCGTCTGCTTCTTTCACTGCTTCAATGAACGCCTGGATTTTGACAGGATCTTTTCCTTGTTTATCATCATATTCTACACCGGAAGATACATCCACCATCCAGGGATGCACCTGCCTGATAGCCTCTCCTACATTGAAAGGATGAAGGCCTCCTGCCAGTATGAATTTTCTTCCTTGTGCCGAAATATGCGCCAGACATGACCAGTCAAAGGATTTGCCGCTGCCCGGTGCTGCCGCATCAAAGAGATAGGCAAAAATCCAGGGATAGGACTCTATAACAGGCACCCTGCCCTTCACATTCACAGCACGGATGATGGGGATATCCGCTTCTTCGGGGATCTCCTCTGCCAGATGTCCATGAATCTGCAGCACATCAAAACCTGCCTCTTCTATGAGTTTCACCTGCTCTGAGGTAGGAGAGACAGTTACCGCGGTTTTTTTGATTTCGGGCGGCAGAACCTCCATGATTTCCCTTGCCTTCTCTATGGTTATGTTCCGCCTGCTCTTTGGATAGAAGAGCACCATACCTGCATAGTCCACCTGATTGGAAGGCAGAAAGGCTGCTTCCTCCGGTGAGGTAAGACCGCATATTTTAATCCTTGTTCTCATAAAGCCTCCTACCAGGCTACACCGGTAGTAATATTAATCTTCATAGACTCCAGAGACATGCCGGTGGTATATTCGATTTCCCGCTGCACCTTATCTCTCATCGTGTGAATCACGTCCCGGATTTCCTGAGGCGTACCTGTGCGGACCGTTACATCCAGATAAAGAATAAGACCATTCACCTGGCTATCGCTTTTTTTGCTCCGCACATGGCGGATTTTAATCCTCTTAAGTCCTCCGGCAGCATAATTAACCAGACTTTCTATGACTTTGTCCGAAAAGGTAAGTTTGCCGTAATAACTGAATACAGGACGCACCACGGACCTTTCATTCCATTCGCTGAACCGCTTCGGCTCCTTTTTTCTGTTTCTCAGGAAGCGGAGGGGATCCACCATATACCCTTTAAAATAGGGCTTCAGTTCCATGGTGGGCACAGGGATGACATGCTTTCCTTCCTTGTGCCTGGCTTCGCTGGCTTTCAGCATATCTTCCGGTTTAGCCACATCTTCAATGCGGATGTACTTGGCCGGCATAGGGAGATCCAGAGCCTTGGCAATGGTGACCACCATACGATCCGATGTGCCCAGGATAAGCACCCGTTTGGGGTTGATTTTTTGGAGGGCCGCCCGCACTTCATCCCTCTGCTCTTTATCCCAGAAAATGGCTCTCCGCACTGCTTTAAGACGACTTTCTTCTCTTTTAGCCGATTTCCCTGCCACAATGCGGCTGTGATAGATAAGAATGCCGTCATCAATAATACAGGACGCCTTATTTTCATAAGCAATCACAAGCGCCCTATCACTTTTCCCTGTACCCGGCGGCCCGTAAAATCCGATTACTTCCATAGCCCTGCTCCTTTCATCATTTCTTTTTCCCATTATACCATGGAGATATAGAAAAAAGGCAGGTTCCCCTGCCCTTCTGAACTATCACTGCACTCTACAGCCCAATCCCACTTTCGGGACATGAATGAAATGCCAATTATGCTTCCCCTACAATCTGTACTTCCGTATGGAGATCCACGCCGTATTCCGCTTTGACCTTCTTCTGCACTTCATGGATGAGGGACAGCATATCCTCGCAGCTGGCGTGGCCGTTATTAATGAGGAATCCTGCATGCTTCTCGCTAACCGCTGCATCTCCCACAGCAAAACCTTTGAGACCCAGCTCTTCAATCATCTGTCCCACGAAGTGACCGTCAGGCCGTTTGAAGGTACTGCCGGCGCTCCGCTTCTCCAAAGGCTGCTTCGTCCTTCTTCGGTTGTTCAAATCGTCCATAAGCGCCTTGATATCTTTTTTATTTCCTGGCTTCAGGGACAGTGTAATATCTACAATCACTTCCCCATTTTCCATGAAGAGGCTGTGTCTGTAGGAATAGCGGATATCGCGACTGTCATAGGTAATGAGGTCCCCTTTCCGATCGCAGGTGGTAGCAGAAACGATGATTTTTGACATTTCTCCTCCATAGGCACCGGCGTTCATGTAAGCTGCACCGCCGATAGTTCCAGGGATACCGCTGGCAAATTCCATGCCCGACAGTCCACTGTCATAGGCTGCCCGCGCTGCCTGGGCCGTAGATACACCGCTGGACACCTTCAGAAGATTGTCATTCTGTTCGATTTTCTGCAATCTGCCGGTAAAAATCACCACGCCCCGAATCCCTTTGTCACGAACAAGGAGATTGGCACCTCCACCCAGCACAAAAACAGGCATGCCATACTTATAAGCCAGCCTGGTCACAATGCAGAGTTCTTCAGCTGTTTTTGGAATCAGAAAACAGTCTGCCGGGCCGCCAATGCCGAAAGTGGTATGGCGGCTCATTGGTTCATTGATTTTAATCTGGTTTTCGCCAAGAACCGTGGCAAAAACGTCAGCATATGTATTATTCATAGATCTTCTCTTTCCCATTGAATTAGTCACTCATATTATTATAAATTTGACTATCATGACAGTCAATGGAATTTATGAAATACTTTGATTGTAACCTCAGACCGTGATCCTGCAGGAAGAGAGACCGTATCATTCTTTTCCTCCATAAAAAAATCCGCAGACCCAGGTCTGCGGATTTTTCCAGGTTGTCATATTTTGCGGTAATTATTTCTTTTCTACCAGTTTCAGGTCAACGGCAATATTCTTGTCTACATTTTCGCCTTTAGCCAGTTTGAGTGCGGTTTCTACACCGATTTCACCCATCTTATCAGGCTGCTGGGCAATGGTAGCTGCCATGGAACCATCGTTGACTGCCTTGATGCCGTCATCGGTGCCATCGAAGCCGATGATGAAAATCTGCTTGTTAGCAGCTTTGGCAGCACTTACAGCGCCGAGAGCCATTTCATCGTTCTGTGCGAAAATAGCCTTTACATCAGGATTAGCCTGGAGAATGTTTTCAGAAACGGTGAGGCCTTTGGAACGGTCGAAATCTGCGCTCTGTTTAGCCAGAACCTTAAGTTTGTTGTCAGCGATATTATGGAAGCCCTGTCCTCTTTCGCGAGTAGCAGATGCACCGGGAATGCCTTCCAGTTCAGCCACCGGTGTACCTTCGCCCAGTTTGGAAACGATATATTCAGCTGCCATTTCGCCGCCTTTTACGTTGTTGGAAGCGATGTGAGCTGCTACTTCACCTTTATCAGCGGAGCGGTCGATGGTAATAACAGGAATCTTTGCCTTGTTGGCTGCCAGAACGGAGTTAGAAATAGCTGCAGAGTCTACCGGGTTTACGATGAGGACAGAGATATTTCCCTGGAGCAGGTCGGCAATATCATTGGACTGCTTAGCCGGGTCATTCTGGGCATCTACGATTTTCACATTTACGCCTGCTTTGTCAGCTGCAGCTTTTACACTGTTAGCCATAGTAACAAAGAAGGGGTTATTCTGGGTGGAAACAGAGAAACCAATGGTGACTTTCTTGGAACCGGAAGCTGCACCGTCAGCTTTCTTGTCAGAAGAGCCGCAGCCTGCTGCGGAAATGAGAGCTGCGCCGATAAGAGCAGCCAATGCGATTTTCTTTAACAACTTGTTTTCCTCCTTAATTTTTCTTGCGGTCCATAAGCACTGCGAGTAAAATGACAACACCTTTGACAACCTGCTGATAGAAGCTGGAAACATTTAATATATTAAGACCATTATTCAGGGTACCAATAATTAATGCACCGATAAGGGTACCGGAAATACGGCCTTTACCGCCGGCAAGAGATGTGCCGCCTAAAACAACAGCAGCAATAGCGTCCAGTTCATAGCCCATACCGGCTGTAGGCTGAGCACTGTTCAGGCGGGCAGTGAGGATAGCGCCAGCCAGGGCACAGAGGCATCCGGTCAATGCATAGGCAAAAATCTTGATCCTGTCGATTTTAATACCGGAAATATAGGATACCTTTTCATTACCACCTACAGCATAGGTCTGACGGCCAAGGGGCGTTTTTTTCAGAATGAAGAAAAGAATAAAGAATGCAATAAGCATGATAATAGCCGGTACAGGAATATCAAGGATAAATCCCTGACCGAAACCGGTGAAAATGGGGTCATCGGAAAGGCCGGAAATCGGGTTGCCATTTGTATACACCAGGGTAGCGCCGCGGTAAATCGTCATGGTAGCCAAAGTGGCAATGAAGGGTGCCACCTTGCCATAGGAAATGATCACACCATTCACAGTTCCCAGAAGGATGCCGATTACAGCAGAAAGGACAATGGCCAGTTCCGGGTTGGTGCCCTTAGTAATCATGCTGGCCATCAGGGCACTGGAAAGAGCAAGAATACTGCCTACAGACAGGTCGATACCGCCTGTAAGAATGACAAAGGTCATACCAAAGGCGATCAAAGCGTTAATGGAAATCTGACGAGCCAGATTTTTCAAGTTGGACGGATCAATGAAGCTGTCATTCAATACAGAAATGACAACAAAGAGAAGGACAAGACCGATGAGCGGCCCCATTTCCCTGATTATATTTTTTACTTTTGCGGAACTCATGCTTTTACTCTCCTCCGGTTGCAAGTGTCATAATGCGTGTTTGGGTGGCATCTTTATGCTCAACGATGCCTGCGGCTCTGCCTTCATGAATAACAAGAATACGGTCGCTCATGCCGATAACTTCCGGCAGTTCAGAAGAAACCATGATAATGGAAACCCCCTTGGCGGTAAGTTCATTCATCAGGTCGTAAATATCTTTCTTTGCGCCGATGTCGATTCCTCTGGTAGGTTCATCCAGAATCAGAAGTTTCGGATGCATGCCTACCCATTTGGCGATAACCACTTTCTGCTGGTTGCCGCCGGAAAGAGTGCTGGCCGGAAGATTAATATCCTGCGCTTTGACTCCCAGGCGTTTGGAAAGCTCACTGGAGAAATCAAACTCTTTCTTATCGTTAATCACATGACTCTGGGCCAGCCTCTCTTCGCTGGGGAGTGCAATGTTTCTTTCAATGGAAAAATCAAGGATTAGGCCTTCGGTCTTCCGGTTTTCCGTAATGAAGCCGAAGCCATGGCGGATGGCATCTCTAGGATTTTTGATATGGATTTCTTTGCCCTCAAAATACAGCTTTCCCGATTCATGGGGATCCACGCCAAAGATAGCACGCATGATTTCCGTGCGTCCAGCACCCATAAGGCCTGCTACCCCCAGGATTTCTCCTTTCCTCAGGTTGAAGGAAATATCCCGGAACACGCCGGGCTGGGTAAACCCTTCCACGCGGAAAATCTCATCACCCGGCACATTGGTGCGGGCCGGATAGTATTCGCTCATGATGCGGCCCACCATGTCCCCTACGATCTGGTCCATGTTCGTTTCTTCCGTAGGACGGGAGCTGATGGTCTGACCATCCCGCATGACGGTAATAGTGTCGCAGTTGGCAAACACTTCTTCCATGCGGTGGGAAATATAAATGATGGACACCCCTTTGTTTTTCAGCTTTTTCATTACTTCAAAAAGGCGGTCTGTTTCCCTTTCCGTCAGGGCAGCGGTAGGTTCATCCATGATGACAGTCTTGGCATCCAGCATAAGGCTTCTGGTGATTTCCGTCATCTGCTGCTGGCCTACGGAGCATTCCCCCGCGATTTCATCCAGGGGCAGATCAATGCCGATTTCCTGGCATTTTGCTTCGGCCATTTCACGCATTTTTTTGAAATCAATGGTACCAAATCTTGTTTTCGGCTGGTTCATAAGGAATAGATTTTCCAATACCGACAGGTTCGGCCAAATGTTCAGTTCCTGGTGGATAAAGGCAATGCCATGCTCTTCGGCATCTTTATTATTCTTAAAGGTAACTTCCTTTCCGTCCACCATAATGGTGCCGGCATCTGCCCTGTGAATCCCGGTGAGAATGTTCATAAGGGTGGATTTACCTGCCCCATTCTCACCCATAAGCGCATGTACTTCGCCGGGACGGACATGAAGATTGACCCCGCCCAGGACCTTATTAGCGCCAAAGGATTTGCAGATGCCTATCATATTAATATCCATGTACTTTCAGATACCTCTCTTAGAAGATGACTCCGGACTGGAGAATCACATTGGAGAAAGGAGTGATTTCGCCGGTCCTGATGACCGCTTTGCAGTCTTTTTCCCAAGCCTTCAGTTCCTCATGGCTTTCCAGCATCACCCACTCCACTTCGCTTTCAGGAAATACTTCCTGCAGCGCTTTCCACTGGGCGGGATTCTGAATCTTCGTTTCCGGTGCCAGATAAATTTTTTCAATCTGCATATATTTTGCCATTTCTTTGATGACTTCAATGAATGGCGGCTCCCCAAGACGAAGAGCCAGATCGATTTTCTGAACCCCTGCCGGAACCGGAAGGCCGCAGTCTCCTACACAGATTTTATCCGTATGGCCCAGGTCGGCCAGAACTTTTGCAATGCTGCTGTTAAGGATTCCTACTTTTTGCATGAGAGCATTTCCTCCACTTCATTTCGCCAGGGCATTCCTCCCTGGGCACCAATCTTCCCAACTGAAAGAGCTGCTGCTGCATTGGCAAACCGGATAGATTCCCTGATGGAAAGTCCTTCTGCCCTGCCGGCAGCAAAGGCACCGTTGAATGTATCACCGGCGCCTGTAGTATCTACGACAGGCACATGGAAACCGGGTACATGGACTACTTCGTTTCCTTCTCCATAAAGAACGCCTTCGCTTCCCACGGTCATAATCACTTTTCCTGCATGAGACTTCAGGATTTCATCCCTGTCCATGCCCTGGAACATAAGGGCTGCCTCATGTTCATTAGGCGTAATATAGGTCACCTTATCTATCCATTCCTTCGGAATGTCCATGTAGGGCGCCGGATTCAGCATGACCGGCACCTTTTCCTCATAGCAGCGGTCAATAATGTAGCCAATGGTATCCATGGGAATTTCATGCTGCAGCATAACCAGGTCAGAGGTTCTGATAATATCAAAGGCTTCATCCACCACCTGGGGGCTCACTCTGTCATTGGCTCCTTTGAGAACAATAATGCTGTTGTCTCCTTCCGCCAGAATGATATGAGCCGTACCTGTATCCACTCCGTCCAGTACCGATACATAGTCCGTTTTCACGCCGCTTTTCTTCAATGCATCCAGCATGAGGCTGCCATAGGCATCGCGGCCTACACAGCCCACCATATAGACTTCCTCACCCAGCCGGGCAGCCGCCACGGCCTGGTTGGCACCTTTGCCGCCGGGAGAAACAATCAGACGTTTTCCCATCACCGTTTCGCCAGCTAAAGGCCTTCTGTCTGCTTCCACCGTGAGATCCATATTGCAGCTTCCGATTACAGAAATGTGCCCCATATAACCTCCCAATTGTATATTCACAAGTATATACTTTTCAAAACCAACTCAAAGTCAACGCTATTATTTTACCACACCACTGCTGGAGATTAAAGGAGGAAGAAATAAGAAACTTGTAAAAATTTAAAACAGTCCCCTGCCTTTCCCATTTTACCATCTATCCTTTTTACCATCTATCCTTATTATACTGAAAATAAAAGAATTCGTTAAGGATGGAAGCATTGATTTACAGACTGAAGAAATAAAGCAAAAAGCAGGGTTTGAAACCCTGCTTATGCATGTATCAATTACCGATCCACATGGGTCATGTCTTTAGGAACAACCCACTGATCATATTCTTCCGGTTTCACATAGCCCAGAGCCAGTGCCGCTTCCCGAAGGGAGCTGTTGTCTTTAAAAGCCTTTTTTGCAATTTCCGCCGATTTTTCATAGCCGATATGAGGCGACAGGGCAGTAACCAGCATCAAAGATTTCTCCACCAGTTCTTCCATTCTCTCTTTATTGACCTTAATACCCCGAGCACAGTGGATATCGAAGGAATGAATAGCAGCTCCCAGAAGTTTCACTGATTCTATGAAGCTGTCTGCCATAACCGGTGCATATACGTTCAGTTCAAACCGTCCCTGGGAAGAAGCCATGGAAATGACCGACTGGTTGCCGTGCACCCGGCAGGCCACCATGGTAAGAGCTTCGCACTGGGTAGGATTGACCTTGCCCGGCATAATGGAAGAGCCCGGTTCATTGGCAGGAATTGTCAATTCGCCAAGGCCTGCCCGTGGGCCGCCGGCCAGAAGACGGATATCATCAGCAAACTTCATGCAGTCTCCACCCAGCGCATCCAGAGCGCCATGGGTAAAGACCATGTCATCCCGTCCCGTTAAAGCATAGAATTTATTAGCTGCCGAAGTAAAGGGAAAACCCGTTTCTTCGGAAATGGCCTTTGCCACTTTATCCCCGAAATCCTTCGGACTGTTAAGGCCTGTACCTACAGCTGTGCCGCCGATGGCAAGCTCATGAAGATATTTTTCTCCATCTTCAATCATGGACCTGGATTTCTTCAGCATTTCCACCCACCCCGATACTTCCTGACCAAAGGTGAGGGGTACCGCATCCTGCACATGGGTACGGCCGATTTTTACAGTGTGCATGTACTCTCTGCTCTTGGCTTCAAAAGTAGCCGTCAGGTCATTTAAAGGCCCGTAAAGGTAATGATGAAGGGAATACACCGCTGCCACATGGAGAGCCGTAGGGAAGGTATCATTGGAAGACTGAGCCATATTGACATCATCATTGGGATGGACGCGGAGAGTGCTTCCTTCCTGTTTAAGCTTACGATTAGCAATATGAGCCACCACTTCATTCATATTCATGTTGCTCTGGGTGCCGGATCCGGTCTGATAAACCACCAGCGGGAATTCACCCTCCCACTTTCCTGCCAGAATTTCGTCGCAGGCGCTGCGGATGGCTTCTCCTTTTTCTGCAGCAAGAGCCCCTCTTTCCTCATTTACCTTGGCAGCGCATTTTTTTAGGATGGCAAAAGCACGAATAATCTCCTTCGGCATTACGTGGCCGATTTTGAAATTTTCAAAAGAGCGCTGAGTCTGGGCGCCCCACATATGATCTGCCGGAACACGGACTTCGCCTAATGAATCATGTTCAATACGATATTCCATAGTGCTCTCCTTCATGAAAAAATTATCCACTGAGTTGTTGAAAAAAGGAAGGAAGCCGTCATGCCTGCTTCCATTTATTCATTGTAGCATGTTGCCTTTATGTAGAAAATTACCAACTTGGTATAGAAAAAAGCCAAATCATTGCATGGAAAGCATACAAGGTTTCTTCTGAAAGCCCCGGTTCAGAAAATCGAATTTTTTGAGGTTCTTACTCTTCATAGGCCTGCACATTCCGCGGAGCACTTGACAGCCGCCTTTAGGGAAGCACTGATTAATTCATAGAGTTTTCTTTTATAAGAATTTTTATGCACTGTTTCGTCATGGGCTTCCTTAAATAGCTCGCTATTCGCGTCAGCCCATTCCTCGCATTGCATAAAAATTCAAGAATAAAAGCAAACAATGATTTAATCAGCGCTTCCCTAGAACTCAATCCGGAAAGAGATTTTCCAGTGTAATCAGCCCGACTGCTGCCTTCTATTTTCCACCTTCCACCTTTTTTACTGCATCCTCCAGATTCTCATTAAAATCAATCTTCCCAAAGCCGGAAGAACGGGGCAGTTTCAGTTTGAAATCCGAGAGAAGACAGAATTCTGCTTTCCCTTCCTTCATGCACACATCGAATACATGCCCTCCCTCTTTCCTGTCATCAGAAAGATAGTGGAAATGGTAACCCGGCATGTTAAGGCCACCCATGAAGGAGGGGCAGTAAAGTCCGATGAGAGTCCCTTCCGTATGTTCAAACTGGAATTCCACCTGGTCTTTTTTCATCACTTCATCCAGCCGGACATAAGGCTTTTTCTGTGCTTTTTCGCTTCTAGCATATACTTTTTCAAAGGTCCCATGAATTCGTATACCATAAAAATAATTAGGACCCCAGTTCTTTATGAATCCGTCCGCTTTTTCACGCAGTTCATCCAGTGAAGAAATGTCTTTCATCGGAAGGGTTCTGTCTGTTTCAAAGAAGAACACATCGGCAAAAGGTACCTTCCAGCGGTCATCCGCTTCCTTCACTTCACCCCTGCCGTTCACCTGGTACACCCTGCCCCGGCACATGACAAGCTCGCCGTCCAGAGAGTCAAAGGTACCGATGCCGAAATCCCCCTGTCTTTTCAGTTCCTTCACTTCCACAGATCCTTCATAATGACCCAATACCAGGGACTGCAGAAGTGCTGCCTGGAAAAGAGGTCTGCTGTTTAAAGAGGAATTCATTTTTCCTGTCTCCTTTCCAAAGAGAATTGCCGGGAAAAATCCCGGCAATAACCAATGAAAATCATTCTAATGAATGGATAAAATCCATAATTTCCTTTTTCTTATCTTTCAAAAGTTTCCTGTCCCCTTTCGTTTCCATATTGAAACGAATCAACGGTTCCGTATTGGAGGGGCGCAGATTGAAACGCCAGTTATCATACTCTATGCCTACACCGTCAATCAGATCTACCCGGCTGGCACCTTTTCCATATTTTTCTTTCACCTGTTCCAGAATAAAATCACTGTTCTTCACGGTGAGATTGATTTCACCGCTGCAAGGGAACTCCTCTTCCATTTCCTCCACCAGTTCGCCTAGATGTTTCCCTTTTTCACTCATAATCTCTGCCACAATAAGCCAGGGAATCATGCCGGAATCGCAGTAGGAAAAATCGCGAAAGAAATGATGGGCTGAATTTTCTGCTCCGTAAATTCCCTTGACCCGGCGCATGGTTTCTTTCATGAAGGCATGACCGCCCTTAGATTCCACCGGTTTCCCACCAAGTTCATGACAGATTTTTTCCGTACACCAGAAGACCCGGGGATCGTGGACAATCGTTTCTCCCTTATGACGTTTGAGAAAATATTCTGCCAAAAGGCCTACCATGTAGTAGCCCTCTACAAAGTGTCCCTTTTCATCGATAAAGAAGCAGCGGTCAAAATCACCGTCCCAGGCAATACCCAGGTCCGCCTTTTCGGAAAGTACCGCATCCACAAGGGGTTTCCTGCATTCCTCCAGCATGGGATTAGGTACACCATGGGGGAAGGAGCCGTCAGGATCCATATACAGTTCTGTGAAATGGAAAGGAAGATGCTTTTTTAATTCAGAAAAGGCAATATTGGCACAGCCATTTCCTGCATTCACTACAATATGAAAAGGTTTCATAGCCTTCACATCTACAAAACTCAGAAGAGAAGCTATGTAGTCGGAAAGGATTTCTTTATGAAATAAATTTCCCTTTTTACCGCATTCCGGAAAATTGCCGGAAAAAGCGAGCGTTTCGATATCCTTCAGGCCTGTATCGGCACTCACCGGAATTCCTTCCTCCCTCACAATTTTAATGCCATTGTAATCAGAAGGATTATGGCTGGCCGTAATCATGAAGCCCCCATCCATGCCATAGTGAAAAGTACCGTAATACATCATTTCCGTGCCACAGAGACCGATATCATATACATCGCTGCCGCCATCCATAAGGCCTCTGGCTGCAGCTTCGCTGATTTTTTTTGAACTGGGCCGAACGTCAAAGCCGATGCACATGGCTTTGGGATGGTACAGCGCCGCATAGGCACGGCCCACCCGGTAGGCCAGGTCCTCATTCACTTCATCCGGCACAATGCCTCGAATATCATAAGCCTTAAATCCTTTATGAGACATCGGTAAAGGTTCCATTATTTATTTTCTCCCTTCTCCTTCAGACGGCCAAGCACGGTAAGATAACCATCAGCGCCATACTTAAGGCACCGCTTCACCCTGGAAATGGTGGCCGTACTGGCGCCGGTTTTCCTTTCAATCTGGTCATACTTTTCCCCGTTTTCCAGCATACGGGCCACCTCCAGCCGCTGGGACATATCCCGAAGCTCGTTGATGGTGCATAAATCTTCAAAGAATTCATAGCATTCATCCCTGGTCTTTAAGGAAAGGATGGCGTCAAACAATGTATCTGTCAGAGGATTGACAAGTCTCTGGTTTACACTCATAGGTATCCCTCTTTTCATTTCAGAAACCGGCTTTTCAGTCAGCTTTTTTACTTTAGTATATTATAGCATTACAGGCTGACAGGTGCAAAGTGCAAGGCTGTCTCGTAAAGCGCTGGCCACCGACGGCTCCCCAGCCTGACCGCCATGACTTTTACGAATCTTATATCCCCTATTTACTATTTCTATTGACAAGACTTCTGAATCAGAGTACTATAATCTCAACCCTTGCATATAGGGTAAATACATATAGATTCATCATGAGTGGCGGAGGGACTGGCCCTTTGAAGCCACGGCAACCATTCTTTTAGAAACGGTGCCAATTCCAGCGGGTATATACTCGAAAGATGATGTGAAGCTGACTTTCATCTTTCGATGAAAGTTTTTTTTATTAAAGGAGTTCCCAATGATTGAACTGAAGCATATAACAAAATTATATGGTAATTTCAAAGCACTGGACGACATCAACCTTTCTATTAAGGATGGAGAAATCTTCGGTATTGTCGGACAGTCCGGCGCAGGCAAATCTACATTGATTCGCTGCGTGAATATGCTCGAGCCTCCCACATCCGGTGAGGTCATAATTGATGGAAAAGACATGACGAAGCTGTCCAAAGCCCAGCTTCGGGAAGAAAGAAAGAAAATCGGCATGATTTTCCAGCATTTCAATCTTCTTTCCAACAGGACCGTAGCCGGCAATGTGGCATTTCCACTGGAGCTGTCCCATGTGCCCAAGGCAGAACAAGCGAAGAGAATCAACGAAATTCTGGAACTGGTGGGCCTTACGGAATACAGGAACAAGTATCCTTCCCAGCTTTCCGGCGGCCAGAAACAGCGTGTAGGTATTGCCAGGGCTATCGTTTCCAATCCTTCCGTCCTTCTTTCCGATGAAGCC
This sequence comes from Dialister succinatiphilus YIT 11850, assembly GCF_000242435.1. Taxonomy (GTDB): domain Bacteria; phylum Bacillota; class Negativicutes; order Veillonellales; family Dialisteraceae; genus Dialister; species Dialister succinatiphilus. The sequence continues at coordinate 981,613 of NZ_JH591187.1, forward strand.
ACCAGTGCCCTGGACCCGGAAACGGTAAAATCCATTCTCCAGCTTCTGAAGGATATCAACAAAAAAATGGGCATTACCATTATCATGATTACTCACCAGATGGAAGTTATTAAAGAAATCGCCGAACAGGTGGCAGTCATTGAAAAGGGTAAAATTATCGAACAGGGTTCCGTAGTAGACCTCTTCACCAATCCCCAGACCGAAACACTGAAGAAGTTCGTAGGCTCCGTCATGTCCTCCGATGTACCGGAGCAGCTGTCTCACATGAATATTTCTAAAGTAAAGCAGAAGGACAGCGACCAGACCATTGTGAGCCTGAAATTCCGAGGCGATGTAGCCAACGAACCAATTATTGCTAATCTCATCAGAAAATACAATCTGGACGTAAGCATTCTTTACGGATCCATCGACTACATCCAGAACGTTTCCTTCGGCCGCCTTATCATCATGATCAATGGTCACGAAGAGGACATGAAAAAAGCCCTCGGCCATTTACAGTCTTTACCAATTACAAGTGAGGTAATCGGATATGTCCCCAGTGATAACTAATCTTCTTCTGAAAAGTCTGGCTGAAACGCTGTACATGCTTTCTGTTTCAGCTATCATTGCCGCTTTAATCGGCATTCCCCTGGGTATTCTTCTGGTGGTTACAGAAAAACATGGCATTCTTGCCTGCCCGGTATTGAATAAGCCTCTGGCTTTCATTATCAACCTCATCCGTTCCATTCCATTCATTATCCTCATGGTGGCCATCATCCCTTTCACCAGGCTGGTGGCAGGCACCTCCATCGGTACCACGGCAGCCATCGTCCCGCTGACCATCGCTGCCATCCCCTACACCGCCCGCATGGTGGAAACTTCCATCCGTGAAATCCCCTTCGGCCTCATCGAGGCAGCGGAATCCATGGGTGCTTCTCCCCTGCAGATTATCTGGAAAGTTCTCATTCCGGAAGCCCTCCCCTCCATCATTGAAAGCTTGACTGTAGTCATCGTATCCTTAATCGGTGCTTCCGCCATGGCCGGTACCATCGGCGGCGGCGGCCTCGGCGATCTGGCCATCCGTTACGGATACCAGCGCTTCCAGGCAGATGTAATGATTGCTACCATCATTGTCCTGGTCATTATCGTGCAGCTCCTCCAGTTCATTGGCAGCAACCTGGCCAAGAAGGCAGATAAGCGTTAAATCTGTATATAATGGGATTCAAACCCTTATATAATATTTCCAGATTTCATATAGAAACATGAAATCTAATTCAAAAGAGAAAGGAAGTCCTATTTATGTTAAAGAAGTTAGCTATTGCCAGCCTGTGCGCCCTCTCCGCAGCAGCATTCATCACCGGCTGCGGTTCCAGCCAGAAGCCGGCATCCTCTGCAGCAGCTTCTGCGCCTGCAGAAAAGAAAGAAATTACCGTAGGTGCTACTGCCGGTCCCCATGCAGAAGTGGTAGAAGCAGCTGCCAAAGAAGCTGAAAAGAATGGTCTCAAAGTGAATGTTAAAGAATTCTCCGATTACATCACCCCTGACCAGGCACTGGCAGATGGCGACCTGGATATCGTAGTATATCAGCACAAGCCATTCATGGAAAACTTTAATAAACAGCATGGCACTCACCTTACCGACATCGGCAGAGCCATCCTCATGCGTATGGGCATTTACTCCAATAAAGTAAAGGACGTAAAAGACCTTCCTGAGGGAGCGACCATTTCCATTCCTAATGATCCCACCAACGAAGGCCGCGGCCTCCAGCTGCTGGAAAAAGCGGGCGTTATTAAGTTGAAAGAGGGCGTGGGCATGAAAGCTACCCCTGCTGATGTTGTAGAAAACCCGAAAAACATTCAGTTTAAGGAAATCGAAGCAGCCCAGCTTCCCAGAAGCCTTGACGATGTGGATGCATCGGTTATCACTATGAACTATGTCATGAGTGCAGGCCTCTCCCCTGAAAAGCAGGGTATCTTCCTGGAAGATAAAGATACTCCGCTGGCAGTTATGATTATTGCCGTACGTGAAAAGGATAAGGATCAGCCTGCCTATAAAAAATTCGTTCAGGCTTATCAGTCTGACGCTGTTAAGAAATTCATTGCTGAAAAATACAAAGGCACCATCGTTCCTGCCTGGGACTAATCGTCTGCTTAAACAAAAAGCTTTGGAAAAGTTTCCTTTTCCAAAGCTTTTTTATTGGGACAAACCAGATAAGCCGGATGTCCAAGGCATCCAGTCGTCTATACGCTATCTCCTCCAGACCTTCTCCGCCAGGAGAGCCATTCTTTCATGGCCTTCCCTGTTGGGGTGGACACCATCGCTGTACCATTTTTGTTCCGGCGGAAAGGCTTTTGTAAAATCAAGGACCGGCAGATCCCACGCCTTAGCCAGTGAGCGAAGGAATTTCTGATATTCCTGAAGGTCCCTTTTATTCCTTTTAAAGGAGCCTGCTTCCTGCCATCCCGTTTCTACACTCATTTCCGTAAAGAGCGGAGGAATGCCAAGGGTCAGCGGAATCCTTCCTGCCAGCCTGCCCAAAGACTTTTCTACCATATTTTCCAAAACCACAAGGCGAAGGCCAAAGAGGATATCATTGGTACCACCCATGAAGAAATACCCCTCCCCCTTCCGCACCCTGCCGGAAGCAGCAGAAAGTCTGTCCAGTATGTCGGAAGCCATAGAGCCTGAAAGTCCATGGTTATAAAGGGTAATCCCTTTCAGTGCATGATCTGCCAGAGCTACCCAGCCCTCGCCGGGAAGAACACCATAGCCTTCGGTAAGACTGTCGCCGAAACAGTGAATCATAGAAATGTTCTGGTTCCATAAAGCACTCATGGTTATCACCTCATTTTGATTGTATCATATGGCATGGACAGCAGGAAAGGCAGAAAAACTTATGGCTCTATCTGGAAATTAGACAAGCAGCACCGTCCTGCAGATGAAGGCATAGAAAGACCTTGCCGCTGAATGGGCAGGAAGATCCATGATTCATGGATGTCTCTTGATTTCTATGTCTCTTTTTATTACAACAAAAAAGCCTCCCGAAGGAGGCTTTTTGAATAGATATTATTCATCTACTGTAACCGTTTTCTTTGGTTTTCTGAACCCGTGAATTCTTTCAATAACGATGAACAGCATGGGAACAATGAAAATCTGGAAAAAGGTAGCAGACAGCACGCCGAATACCACAGCAATACCCATTTCAGAACGGGAATTGGAGCCGGCACCGGTGGACAGAGCCAGAGGCACGTTGCCCAGGATGAATGCCAGGGAGGTCATGAGAATCGGGCGGAGACGAATCTTTGATGCTTCAATAGAAGCCTTCACCACTTCCATACCGCTATCTACACGAACCTTTGCATATTCTACAATCAGAATTGCATTCTTGGCCGCCAGACCGATAATAGTCAGAAGACCGATCTGGAAGTAAATATCGTTGTACACATTAAACGCAAATGCACCAAGGCAGGCTCCGAAGAAACCTGTAGGAATACCAAGAATGACAGAGAATGGAATTTTCCAGCTTTCATAAAGGGCTGCCAATGAAAGGAATACGAAGAGCATACCTAAAGCCAGTGCATAGACAGTCTTGCCGCTGGCCTCCCGTTCCTGCGCAGAAGATTCAGCGAATGCATATCCATAGCCGTTTGGCAGGGTCTCCTTCGCCACTTCATCCAATGCATTCAGAGCCTGGCCGGAGGAGTATCCTTCGGCCTGGTTGCCGCCGATCTTAACGGCAGGGAAGTTGTTGTAACGGGTAATGACTGCAATGGCATTGGATTTCTTAGGTGTAATAAAATTGGAAATCGGCACCATGTTGCCCTTGTTGTCCTTTACCATAAGGAACTTATTGTCGTTAGGACTCATGCGGTACTGGGTATCTGCCTGGGCAACAACTTTGAAGTTACGCCCATAAATGGTAAAATCGTTAATCTGTACAGAGCCGTAGTAAGCCTGGAGAGCAGTGAAAATATCACCCACATTGACCCCGTTTCTGGCTGCCTTTTCTCTGTCGATATCGTAATTATAAGACGGAGCATCCATACGGAAAGTGGTGTAGGCCATCTGAATTTCCGGACGCTGGTTAGCAGCTGCCAGGAATTTGCCAATAACAGCCTGCATGTTTTCATTGGAATCACCGCTCTTATTCTGGATATAGAGGGTAAAGCCGCCGGAATTGCCGAGGCCGGGAATCGGCGGTGGGTTCAGCGCCATCAGAGTGACACCGGGATGTGTAGCGTTGAATGCAAAGGCCTTCCCCATAACGGCGGAAACCTGCATATCTTTGGATTTACGTTCATCCCAGGGTTTCAGTTTGACAAAGGAAAGACCGGCGTTCGGCTTCTCTCCGCCTGACAGGATATCCATGCCTACCACGCCCTGGGTGACTTCTACTGCCGGATTTTCTCCGATATATTTCAGGAATTCTGTCAGATACTGGACAGTTCTTACGTTCACCGCTCCTTCCGGCAGAGACATGGCATTAATGAAGAATCCGTTATCTTCCTGTGGGATGAAGGCTGTAGGCAGCTTCACAAACATGAAGACAGCCGCAACGAAGAGGGCAAAGAGCACCCCAAGAGGTACATAAATGGCATGAGCCATTTTCCGGAGAATTATGCCGTAGACTTCAACCATGTGGTCAAAGCCATCGTTGAAGCGGTCCCACATGCGGTCGATTCTTCCTTTATCCGCTTTCTTCTTGACCGGTTTCAGAAGGCCGGCACAGAGGGCCGGAGTCAGAGACAAAGCGGTAAACGCCGACAGGATAACCGAAACAGCAATGGTCAAAGCAAACTGTTTGTACAGGATACCCATAATGCCGCCAAGGAAGGCAACCGGTACGAATACGGCCGCCAGCACCACGGCTACGCCGATAACCGGGCTCTGTACCTTCTGCATGGCTGCCACAGTTGCTTCTTTCGGATTCATGTTATTGTAGCGCATTTCGTATTCCACCGCTTCAATAACCACGATGGCATCATCTACAACCAGCCCGATGGCAAGAACCATGGCAAAGAGGGTTAACGTATTAATGGTGAATCCAAGAATTTCAAAGGAAGCAAAGGTACCAAGAAGGGATACAGGCACCGCAATCATCGGGATCAGTGTAGATCTCCAGTTCTGCAGGAAGATAAACACAATGATGCCTACCAGAATGAAGGCTTCCACAAATGTTTCAATAACTTCCTTGATGGAAGCATAAATGAAATCGGTATTATCCATAATGATGACATATTTCATATCATCAGGGAAGGATTTGGCATCTTCTGCCAGTTTTGCCTTGATGGCACCGATGGTCTGAACCGCATTGGCATCATCGGTCAGGGAGAAGGCCACCCAAGAGGTTTCATAGTTGCCTGCTTTGGAAATAAAATTGTAATCCTTTGCATCCAGCTCTGTACGGGCCACATCCTTCAAACGGAGAAGGCTGCCGTCATTGTTGGTGCGAAGTACGATATTGCCGAATTCTTCCGCTGTCACCAGACGGCCTTTAGCGGTGATGACATATTGGAAAGGCTGGTCCATGGAAACAGGAGGCGCACCGATATTGCCGGCGGCAATCTGTTTGTTCTGATTGGACACGGCAGAAATCACTTCAGCTGCGGTGATATTATTCTGCGACATCTTGGTGGGATCCATCCAGATACGCATGGCAAAATCGGAACCGAATTCCTGTACTGTACCAACACCTTTAATAGACTTCAGTTCGTCCAGATAGTTCATACTGAAGTAGTTTTTCAAGAAATTCTTGTCATAGGTGCCGTTAGGAGAATAGAAACTGACAACCAGTGCCATATCACCGGAAGATTTTCTGGTTGTAACGCCAATGTTTCTGACCGTATCCGGCAGACCGGCATCGGAGGCGGTAACACCGTTCTGTACACGGACCGTAGCAAGATCGGAGTCCGTGCCCATGGCAAACTGCACATCAAGAGAATAGGAGCCGTTGGAGTTACTGTTGGAGTTCATACTGTCGAACCCTTCCACCCCTACTACGTTCTTCTCTATGACTTCCGCCACTGTCTGGGCTACGACTTCTGCATCAGCGCCGGGATAGGTGGCCCATACGGAAACCTGAGGCGGTGTAATGCGGGGGTAGCGGTCCACGGGCAGGGAAAATACAGCCAGCAGCCCTGCAATGGAAACCACCAGCGCCACAACGATAGCAAAGATAGGACGCTTGATAAAGAAATTAGCCATAGGTCCTCCTTACTGCTTTGCAGCAGTGCCGCTCTGGCCCTGGACAGAATCTCTGGCATCCTGTTCCAGTTTGTCTTTGGACGTTTCTTCAGGATCTACGGCCTGGCCTACCTGTACCTTGTTCTGACCGTCCACGACGATAACATCATTTTCATCGAGGCCGCTTTCAATAATGGTGTAGATACCATAAGTGCCGCCCACTTTTACGGGCTTCTGGGCAATCTTGCCGTCTGCTACCACGTCTACAATATCCTTATTCAGGAGCTGTACCAGTGCTTTGGTGGGAATGAGAAGAGATCCTTTGGCGATTTCATTATCCGAAACCACAGAGGCATACATGCCCGGTACCAGGAGATTGTCCGGGTTCGGGAAGGCTGCCTTCATGGAAAGCTGGCCGCCGTTCATGTTCGGATTCACCTGTACAATTTTACCGGTATAGCCGTAGATAGAGCCGTCAGACAGCCGGATTTTAAGATTATTCCCCAGCCCTGCAGTGCCGTTTCCATCATGGCTCTTGTTCAAAGCCAGATATTCATTTTCCGACATATCGAACTGCACATAAATGGGGTCGGAAGAGGAAATAGTAACAAGAGATGTAGTGCCAGCCGTGGCAAAAGTACCGATATTCACGTCATCCATAGAAAGCTTCCCATTGAAAGGCGCTGTCACAATGGTATCACTCAGGTTTGTGGAAGCAATATCCACCTGGGCCTGGGCAGCATCCATGGCTCCTTTGTAAGCATCGGCTGCTGCCTTCTGATTATCATATACTTTCTGAGAAATAGCACCGGCAGCAATAAGCTGATCGTAGCGTGCAAGGTCAGTGGCCGCATTCTCATAATTAGCAGCTGCCTGCGCTGCCTGAGCCTGGGCATTAGCCAGCTGGGAATTGTAATTTCTTGTATCCAGCCGATACAGAGGCTGGCCTTCGGTCACCTGCTGTCCGCCGGTAATATACTTTTCCATCACTGTACCGGATACCTTGGCTCTTACCGGTACCTCCTGCAGAGCCATAATGGAACCTGTATATTCTCTCATAATTGGCGTATCTGACTTAAAAGGCTTAAATGTAGTAACCTTAATAGCCTGCTTCTGCCCTGCTGCCTGCTGGGAAGAACCGCAGCCCCCCAGGAAGACGCCTCCCGATAAAAGGAATCCTGCTGCCATTACTGCGGCAGCAAACTTTTTATATCTCATACATAACCCCCTTGCAAAAGATGGTAGAGCAGATTTGGGCAATTTAAAACTATCCTGCTCTTTTGAATTGTTCTTATAATATCAGATTATTGACTAATAGTCAATCAAAAAGAACATGTTACCGAAGATAAATTTATAGAATATGGAAAAGCATTAATTATCTGACTTTATCCACCGGCACCTTCATAACCGCCTTTCGGAGGATTTCCTTTCCCTGCTTCCCCTGGCAGAGGGGACGGTGCAAGTCTTCCGGGAAAAATACGGCAAATCTGCCTTCTGTAAAATATACTTTCGATTCCTTTTCTTTATGGGATGCAAAGAAATACAAATCTCGGTCCTCATGGGATTCTACCACCCGGGGCGAATCAAAAATCGTTTCAACACCGATCCATTCTTCCTCCCCCCTGATTTCATACTGGATATCAATAAACTTTTTATGTCCCTCCAGCTTTCTGTCTTCCTCCGGTTCCGTAACGGGAGACTCCACGGACATGGTGCAGCCCAAAAGTTCATACTTCCCATCAGGAACAGAGGCAAAATCAAAATCCCGAACAGCCCTGAGACACTGACTGATAAAAGGCGGAAGCTGTTTTTCATAGGCTTCCAGATGATGAATATCTCCGGTAATCATATAATCCTCCTTATTTCTACATTGCTTAGCCAACTTATTATACCACGAACTTCCCCATTCAGGGGCACAAAAAAACCCGCTAAAAGCGGGTTCATGGTGGGACTATCTGGGTTCGAACCGGAGACCTCTTCGATGTGAGCGAAGCGCTCTGACCAACTGAGCTATAGCCCCATGACGAAAGTTATTATAACACAGAAGAAATGATTTGTTAAGCCTTTTTATCATTTTAGCAAATCGTCCGAAAAGATGGATAAAAGCCGGTGCCCGACGAACGCGAAGAGGCAGAAATACATGGCTCCATTTCCGAATGTATATGCACGGATGAAAGAGAAGGAAAAGAAAGCATAGAGCTGCCTAAGAAATCTAAGATTCAAAAGTACTCGTCATTCTTATAAAAGCAGACTCTATGAATGCTTTTTAAAAGATGGAATATCTGCCAATCACCGTTATTCAGTCCGTAAGCCTTTCAGCCCGGGAAGCGGAGATACCGCAGCCCCGGCCTGAATCAGTTCCTCTTATTTTCCCTGTGCTTCCAGCACTTTTTCTGCAGCCCCCATGATGGCCAGCTGGGCAGATTCAAAAGTCAGACCGCCCTGGAAGTACATGACATAAGGCGGACGGACAGGACCATCGGCAGACATTTCAATAGTAGACCCCTGCACGAAAGTACCAGCTGCCATGAGAATGGGATCCACATATCCCGGCATGGGCCCCGGTACCGGAGTGGCGTCTGAATCTACAGGAGACCAGTTCTGAATAGCTTCGGCAAAGCGGCACATGTTTTCTTCGGAATCCAGTGTCACCGTGGTAATGAGGTCGGTTCTGAGATGTCCCGGTTCAGGGCTTGTTTTGAAGCCAATGAGCTTGAAGACAGCCGCACAGAATTCAGCGCTCATCATAGCCTGTCTTGTCATATGGGGTGCCAGGAAGAGTCCTTCGAAGAAAGGGCGGTAGGAAGCGGCATAGGAACCCATTTCTCCACCAAGGCCCGGTGCAGTCCACACATAGGAGCAGCGTTCCACCAGGTCTTTTCTGCCGCAGATATAGGCACCGGTAGGAGCCAGACCGCCGCCGGCGTTTTTAATGAGGGAACCGGCTGTAATATCGGCACCCAGTTCGATGGGCTCTTCTTTATTGGTAAATTCTCCGTAGCAGTTATCCACAAAGCAGATGGTGTTCGGATTTTTAGCCTTCACTGTATCAATGATTTTTTTTATGTCACTGGGGAAGAGCGAGTCCCGCAGCATATATCCCCGAGACCGCTGGATTTCCACCAGTTTTGTATTTTCATCCACCGCATCCGCAATGGCTTGGAGGTCATAGGTATTTCCTTTTAAAGGAACTTCTTTATAGTGGACGCCTTTGGAAATCAGATTGCCCGGTGCGTTGCCCGTAATACCGATAACGCTTTCCATGGTGTCATAGGGCGCACCTACTGCGGAAACCATGGTATCTCCCGGTTCAAGAAGAGCCAGGAGGACCGTAGCCAGGGCGTGGGTGCCTGACACGAAATGAGGTCTGACCAGGGCGCTTTCCGCATGAAATATATCGCACCAGATTTCTTCCAGCTTTTCCCTTCCCGGGTCCCCGTAGCCGTAGCCGTTGGAAGGAGCAAAATGGTAGGCAGACAGGTGGTGTTTCCTGAAGGCACTTAAAACTTTTTCTGTGTTATAGAGAGAAATCTCTTCCATTTCATGAAAAACAGGCGCACAAAGAGCAAGCGCCTCTTTCTGTACCTGTTCAAGTTTTTTATTCATTTGTTGTTCTCAGATCCTTTGTATAGTAGATATAGCATGTTTATAAATGAGCTGGGAGCGGTTTTCACTCACCAGAAGCACAGTGAAGCTGTCGAAGGATTTGACCTTCCCCTTCAGCTGTACGCCGTTCATCAGGAATATACTGACCGGAACATTTTCCTTTCTGGCTTCGTTCAGAAATGTGTCCTGCAGATTCATTTTTCCTTCCATCTTGTTTCTCCTCCGAAATATGAAATGACATAGGCCTTGATTTCCCTGTACCATATGTCTTCCTCTGATGGGCCGCGTTCCACCCAGTGAATATATGGCATTCGTCTATACCAGGTCAGCTGTCTTTTGGCAAAGTGCCGGGTATTTTTCTGAATCAGCGCTTCCCCTTCCTCAAGAGTAAGCTCCCCCTTCACCACAGGAATCATTTCCTTATAGCCGATTCCTTTCAGCGACTGGGCTTTTTCAGAAAGTCCGGAGGCAAGGAGCTTCTTCACTTCCTCCGGGAGTCCTGCTTCTATCATGTGGTGGACTCGCTTATTTATTCTATCATATAAAACGGCTCTGTCCATAGCAATTCCTATAACCGGACCGTCATACAGGAGAGAATCGGATTTCAAAGGCTCCTTTTCTCCCTCTCCTGCCTCCAGAAGCTCCAGCTTCCGTATCATGCGCTGCGCATCGGGAGGAATATCTTTTTCTCCCTTTTCACGAAGCAGATTTTCCAGAGCTTCCTTTCCTTTCTCCTCCAGTATCCTTTCAAACTTTTTCCGCCCTTCCCCTCGGGGTAGAAAGGTATACCCCTCAAGGAGCCCCTGAATATAGAGGCCGGTGCCGCCGCAGAGGATGGGAATCCGTCCTGCTTCATTTTCCTCATGAATGATTTTCCTGGCCTTCTCCTGGAAATCAGCGGCTGAGTACGGCTCTGACGGCTCCAGCTCGTCCACCAGGAAATGACGGATACCCCGGGCTTCTTCCTTTGTCACTTTGGCGGTGCCGATGTCCATATGCTTATAAATCTGGAAGGCATCACCGGAAATAATGGAAGAGCCCAAAGCCTCTGCCAAATGCACTGCCAGGTCCGTTTTTCCTGAGGCCGTGGGACCCAGGATGGTGATAAGTCTTTCTTTTTTCATACATCAATCACCCCGTACGCCGTGGATTGTCCCTGATGGGAATAGATGGAAGAAAAGAGGCTGTTCTGAAATAAGAGAGAAAAGGGCCTTTCTTTAACTATAATTCTTTTTCTGGCAATATGCAAAGCCAAAGTCAGGATTTCCTCATCCAGAAGATCATAGGAAGCAGCCCGCCGGAAACCTTCCATCCGGTTGACGTCCCTTTTCACCGGAGCGCGGAACATGGTATCGAAATAAATCACATCAAAGCTTTTAGGGGCAGCCTTTTGAAGGAAGGTGCGAAAATCCTCATGAAGCAGATGGATATGCCGAAGGGCCTTCGTTATTCTTTCATTTCCACCATCAAAGGACGAAAGCCCGACCCGGCCGATTTCATAGAGGACGGTGCTTTTTTCCAGGCTGGTCACATTTCCTTCTTTCCCCAGAAACCAGCTCATGACAGTGGAATCACCCCCCTGGCCAAAGGTGGCATCCAGTACGGAGAGAGGTCTTTCTGGAGGAAGGAGACGACAGAGACGGTCGCTGTTTCCTCTTTCCATCTGAGCTGTGCGAAGTACGGCCGTGCCCAGATGGAAACGGTACTCTTCCCCGCCTGTCCAGAAGGAAGGCTGCTTTTTCCCGTAGATGAGAAAGCCCTCCATGTGGTTCATCGCTGCCATGTCTTCCAGGGTTCCCTCCCTGGGAACGTAGGGAAGGGCGAGGGCCGATGCTCTTTCTCTTGCCTCATCCCGCACCGGACGGCTGTAGTTTCTAATAGTGGTCACTCCTGTGTTCATGGCCGTTTGAAAAGCCTTCCCAATTCAACAGGCGTGAATTTTACAATGGTAGGCCGTCCATGGGGACATACGAAGGGGCGGGATGTATGAAAGAGATCGCGAATCAGTTCTTTCATCTGCCGGATATTCAAAGGGTCCCCCCTCTTGATAGCGCCCCGGCAGGCAGCATAGGCCATCATGCGGTGACGCATGGTTTCCGGCGAAGGCACATCCTTTTCATGGTATGCCTTTACAATATCCCCCATAACCCGTTCCATTTCAGCAGCGGAAAGATCTTCAGGAGATCCGGTAATGCGAATCACGTCAGGGCCTGCCTGTTCAAAGGTAATCCCCAGTTTCTCTATATCCGCCCGATGGTCCTCCAGAAGATTGACGTCTCCGCTGTCCACATGGATGAGATAGGGTATGAGGATTTCCTGCACCGGTATACCTTCCGCTCTTTCCGCCAGATGGTCGTAACGCACCCTTTCATGGGCAGCATGCTGATCAATGATGAGAAGATCTTTCCCATGCTGACAGAGGATGAAACAGTCCGATACCTGTCCTAAAGGGATGACCGGATCTTCCTGCTTTTCTTCTTCAAAAAGGGGATCCGTCTCCAGATGTTCCCGCTTCGGCTCTTCTTTTCGATATTCGTCAAAAACAGAGTGGTTTGTGAAAAGGTCCTTCTCTTCTGTGTCCGGCGCAAAGGAAGGAGCTCTTCTTTCTCCGAAATGATCAGCCCCTTGCCCCCGGCTTTCTTCATAAGAAGGAGACGGTTCTCCCCAGGAGCTTTTCGGTCTGGTTTCCTCGGAAAGCCCGATGTCCGGTTTGCCGAGAGGTTTGTCTTCCACTCTGATAGAACCGGGGTTGAAATCATGTTCTTTCACCACTTCATGACCGGGGTCATGAATCATTTCTCTGGCAATGGTATCGGCGGTGGACTGGGACGTCAGAGTGCCCAGTACGCCATGGTACACCAAGCGGAATACAGACTGCTCATCAGAGAATTTAATTTCCCTTTTCTGGGGATGAACGTTCACATCAATGCTTTCCGGCGGCACCTGGAATGAAAGAACCATGAGCGGATATCCGTTCTTCGGCAGCAGGGAATGATAAGCATTATCCACAGCCTTGGATACCACTGCACTATCCACCACCCTCCGGTTAATGATGATGGTCTGGTATTGGCGGCTGCTCTTCAGAAGAGAAGGCTTGGAAATCAGTCCTTCTAAGGCAATATGTTCCCCTTCTTCTTCCACCGGAAGCATTTCGCCGGCCGTCTTTGTGCCGTATAAAGCGGAAACCACATCCATCAGTCTTCCGTTGCCCGGCGTTTCAATGACGGTCCTTCCGTTATTAATAAGCCGAAAGGCAATATCCGGATTGGCCAGGGCCAGTTTTCCCACCATGCTGTTGATGCGGGAAGATTCGGTGCGTTCTGATTTCAAAAATTTTTTTCGGGCCGGCACATTGTAGAAGAGATCCCTCACTTCCACGGTGGTACCGGCAGGAGCACCGGCAGGCTTAACTTCGGTGATTTCGCCGCCGGTCATTTCCAATACTGTTCCCTCATTATCCTCGCTCCGCCTGGTGGTAATAGTGGCTCTGGAAACGGAAGCAATGCTGGGCAGTGCTTCACCGCGAAAACCCAGGGAAGCAATGTGGTAAATGTTATCTACAGAGGAAATCTTGCTGGTAGCATGGCGGATAACAGAAAGCTTGGCATCCTCTTCCGTCATGCCGCAGCCATCGTCGGTGACTCGGATATAAGTCATGCCGCCGTCAGCGATTTCCACCTCAATGGAAGAGGCGCTGGCATCCACTGCATTTTCCACCAGTTCCTTCACTGCATTCACCGGACGCTCCACCACCTCACCGGCGGCTATCTGGTTGGCGGTGACTTCATCCAGAATATGAATAACTGCCATTATCTGCCCTCCTTGGCTTCCTTGCTTAAGCGGAAGAGAATTTCCATAGCCTCAATGGGCGTCTTGCTCATAACGTCCATATGGGCCAGTTCATCAATAATAGGAGATGTAAAAAGATCGAGTCCCGAAGATGCCTGTTTTTCAGGCGCTGATTTCACAGGAGCCGGGTTGTTTCCCTCTTCCTCCAGTCCCTGAAGAATTTCATCAGCCCGCTTCAGAAGGGATTCCGGCAGTCCCGCCAGGCGAGCCACATGGATGCCATAGCTTCTGTCAGCACAGCCGGGGATGATGCGGCGAAGGAAGGTGATTTCCTTTCCCCTTTCCTTGACAGATACAGTATAGTTTTTAATATGACTGCTTTCATCAGCCATGACCGACAGCTCGTGATAATGGGTGGCAAAAAGGGTAAAGCCATGAATTTTCCTGTCAATGTACTCCACTACGGCCCGGGCAATGCTCATACCGTCATAGGTGCTGGTGCCCCGGCCGATTTCGTCCAGAAGAATGAGGCTGTTTCTGGTAGCATGACGAAGGATATGAGATACCTCCTGCATTTCTACCATAAAGGTACTCTGGCCTGTAGAAATATCATCGGTGGCTCCTACCCTGGTGAAAATGCGATCCACTGGCGAGAAGGACGCACTTTTCGCAGGAATAAAAGATCCTGTCTGGGCCATAATGGTCAGTACCGCCACCTGACGCATATAGGTGGACTTGCCTGCCATGTTGGGTCCAGTAATGACAAGGATTTCCTGATCATGATGGTTGAGCTCCGTATCGTTGGGCACGAACATTTCTCGTTTCAAGGCGTGTTCTACCATGGGATGGCGGCCATCTTGGATGGAAATCCGGCCCTCCCGGCTGTTTGTAATCCGGGGCCTGGTATAGCGGTCCTTCAGCGCCGCTCTGGCAAGACTGGCAATGCAGTCCAGGGCTGCCAGCGCCCTCGCCGTTTTCTGCATATCCGGAATTTCCGGCCGGATTTCTGCTTTCACAGCCTGATAGATTTTAAGCTCCAGTTCTTCTGTCTTTTCCTTAGCCGTCAGCGCTTTGGCCTCAAATTCCTTTAATTCCGGTGTAATGTAACGCTCTGCATTTACCAGAGTCTGCTTTCTCATGTAGTAGGGCGGAATAGGAATCTTATTGGCATTGGAAATTTCAAAATAGTAGCCGAATACATTATTAAAACCGATTTTCAGTTTGATACCGGTCTTTGTCTTCTCTCTTTCCTCCAGATCCGCAATATACTGCTGACTGTTTTCAGAAAGAGACCTCACTTCATCCAGTTCTGCAGAAAAGCCTTCCTTAATGTACTTGCCGTCCCTCACATTGCCAGTGCCATTTTCATTCATAGAACGGTCAAGCAGATCAAATACCGGACCATGAATGCCGATCTGGGCATTGATCTTCTTCAGAATCACAGAGCCTGCGCCGGACAGAAGTTTTTTGATTTCCGGAATCATGCGAAGGCTTGCCTTCAGGGCCAGTAAATCTTTGGGAGAAGTGGAATTGGCTTCGATGCGGGAAAGAATACGCTCGAAATCAAAAACCTGGGAAAGCATGTCCTCAAGGTTCGTGAGTTCCGTCATGTGATTCGTAAGCTCCTCTATGCCGTCCTGCCGCAGGATAATGCGGTTCACATCGGTCAACGGCCGTTCCAGCCACCGCTTCAGGAGCCTGGCCCCCATGGCGGTGTGGGTATAATCAAGAAGCTCAAGAAGGGTGCCTTTCCTGCCGCCATCCCTCATATTCCTGGTTATTTCCAGATTCCGAAGGCATTCCTCCGAAAGGGTCAGGGTATGATCTTCCCGAATGGGAAGGACTGAATGAAATACGGATACCTCCGATTTCATCACATCCCGGATATAGGCAGAAAGGCGGCGGAACACTGTCTTCACATTCTCATTGTCAATGGAAGCGCAAACTTCAGGAAGATTTTCTTCCTCTTCCCCTTCAGCCCGGGACATAAGGCAGGCCCCCAGTCTGGCAGATGCAAAACCAGTCAGTTTACTGTAAAAGTCATCGGATACACTGCATACCGCCTCGGCCGGAGAGTATACCGAAAGCATGTCGAAGAAATCGTCCCTCTCCTTCTTCTTATCCCATACACCCCACCAGCATTCACCGGTAGAAACGTCGGAAAGCACTGCGTCCAGTTCCTTATCCGTTTCCATAATGTAAATCAGATAATTGTTGGATTTGTCGGCAATGGAATTTTCAAAAAGAATGGTCCCCGGAGTAATGACCCGGATTACATCCCGTTTGACCAGGCCTTTGGCCTTCTTCGGGTCTTCCAGCTGCTCACAGATAGCCACCTTGTACCCCTTCTGGATCAGCCGGTAAATGTAGATTTCCGCCGCATGAAAAGGAACGCCGCACATAGGCACCCGTCCTTCGGCGCCTGCGTTCTTCCCGGTCAGCGTGAGCTCCAGCTCATGGGATGCAGTCACTGCATCATCATAAAAAAGTTCATAGAAATCGCCCAGGCGGTAAAAAAGAAGGCAGTCCCTATACTGGTCCTTCACCTTTTTGTATTGTTCCATTAAAGGCGTTTTTGCCATGTCATCACCCCGTTCTTTTGGTTTCTTTGTATGGAAGGATTATATATTAAAATATCCGGCATCCTTAGGTGTAAGGGTTTCTAAGCTTGACAGAGGCCTTTGTCCTTTGAGGTCAGAGAAGCTCCCCCTTCAGCACCCAGGTCTGGGCAGTGTCCACTTTGGCCATTCTGGTATCTCCTACCTTGATTCCCTCTTCATAGGGGAAGAGAATCATTTTATTGGTGGAAGTTCTGCCGAACCAGTGGTTTACATCCTGTTTGGAAGGGCCCTCGATAATAATCTCATAGTTTTTCCCTTCCATTCCCCTGTTCAGTTCCAGAGAAATTTCATTCTGGGTATCCATGAGCTCCTGGAGCCGGCGATGCTTGGTTTCATCATCAATCTGGTTTTCCATCCGCGCCGCCGGTGTACCGGTTCTGGGGGAATAGATGAAGGTGTAGGCGGAGTCAAAGCGCACTTCCTTCAGAAGCTTTATGGTTTCCTGATGCATTTCTTCCGTTTCACCGGGGAAGCCGGTAATGAGATCCGTGGTAAGAGCCACATCAGGCATTTTCTGCCGCACATAATTCACCAGCTCTTTGAAATGTTCGATCGTATAGCCCCGGTTCATCTGTTTCAGCATTTCATTGGAACCATGCTGCACAGGAAGGTGCATGTGACGCACCACCTTGGGAGAAGCAGCCATGGCATCAATCATATCAAAGGTCATATCCCTGGGGTGGGAAGTCATGTAGCGCACTCTTTCGATGCCATCGATTTTGTCAATAGCCCGAATCAAGTCACCGAAGTTAGTGCCGTTCCGGAAATCAAGACCATAGGAATTCACGTTCTGCCCCAAAAGGGTAATTTCCTTGTATCCCGTTTCTGCCAGTCCTTTGATTTCCCGGCAGATATCATCGATGGTACGGCTGATTTCCCGTCCCCGCACGTAAGGGACAATGCAGTAGGTGCAAAACTTGTTACAGCCCTGCATAATGGGAATCCATGCAAAAACCCTGGATTTCCGCACGGAGCGGAGTTCGCTGTAATCCCTCACGCTATGGGGATTACGCTCTGTCTTTACGATGTGACCGCCCCGGGCATTTTCTCTGGAAATAATATCCTTCAGGTCATGAATGTGGTAAGGTCCGATGACGAAATCGATGATAGGCATCCGTTCAATCAGTTTTCCCTTATTTTCCTGGGCCATGCAGCCTGCAATGCCAAGAAGCATACGGGGATTTTTGTCTTTCAGTTTCTTAATTTCCCCGATTTTACCATACACCTTTTCTTCCGCGTTCTGCCGGACGGAGCAGGTATTCATAATCACAATATCTGCATCCTCCATGTTTTCCGCCGGCTTGTATCCCAGATCCTCCAGCTGTCCATTGATACGTTCTGTATCATTTTCGTTCATCTGACAGCCATAGGTAATGGTATAGTAGTATTTTTCATCTGTGAGCCGCTTTTCTTCCACGACTTTCCTCCTGTAATGAATGCATGAGTTTATAACCGTTATCGTATTATTATATCATATTTCCCGGAGGAGAAATTTCATTTTAAAAAGCCATCGGTGCATCCGATGACTTTTCTTAAAAATCTTATTGATCCAGCTTCTTGAAGAGGCTTGCCATTTCCAGAGCATCCATGGCACATTCAAAGCCCTTGTTGCCGGACTTCAGACCGGCCCGGTTGATTGCCTGCTCAATGGTATCGGTAGTAAGCACACCGTAGAGCACAGGTACACCGCTGGAAAGGGAAGCCATGGCCACGCCCTTGGTTACTTCGGTGGCCACATGTTCATAGTGGTCCGTTTCCCCGCGAATTACGGCGCCCAGACAGATGACTGCATCATACCGACCGCTTTCAGCCATTTTTTTGGCAGCCAGAGGAATCTCAAAGGCACCGGGCACCCAGGCCAGGTCCACCTTGTCCATATCCACCCCATGACGGGAAAGGCCGTCCACTGCACCGTCAATGAGTTTGGAAACGATGACTTCATTGAAACGGGAAGCCACAATGCCTACACGAATCTGATTCTCATTAAAAAGTCCGGAAATAATATTCATTTTCTACTCCTTTATCTCTTGATTCAGCTATGAAAACACGGATGAAACGATATAAATCAATTCGTTTCTTATGCCTTTGGTTCTTCAATATCTTTGTCCAGCTTCAACATATGACCCATTTTTTCCTGCTTGGTTTTAAGATAGAATTCATCTTCCCTGGTAGGAGCGATTTCAATGGGCACTCTTTCGGTAATGGTAATACCATAGTCCTTTACTTCATCCATTTTCTGAGGATTATTGGTGAGGAGACGGATTTTAGAAACTCCCAGGCTCTTTAAAATCTGGGCCCCCGTCATATATTCTCGAAGATCGGCCGCAAAGCCAAGTTTCAAATTGGCTTCCACCGTATCATACCCCTGATCCTGGAGTGCATAGGCTCTGATCTTATTAATGAGACCAATGCCGCGTCCCTCCTGACGGAGATAAACCAGAACGCCTCTTCCTTCTTTGGCAATCTGCTTCATGGCAGCAGAGAGCTGCTGGCCGCAGTCGCAGCGGAGAGACCCGAAGCAGTCACCAGTCAGGCACTCGGAATGAATGCGGCAGAGAACCGGTGTGCCATCGGAAACATCCCCCATGGTCAGAGCCACATGGTGTTCATTATTCAGAAGATTCACAAACCCGTGAATTTCAAAATTGCCATACTTGGTAGGAAGTTTGGCAGCTGCCACTTCTTCCACCAGTTTTTCATGTTTCTTTCTGTATTCAATCAGTTCCTGGATATTGCCGATTTTCATGCCCTTTTCTCTGGCCAGCTTGAAAAGATCATCCCTTCTGGCCATGGTACCATCGGGATTCATGATTTCGCAGCAAAGGCCGGCAGGCTTAAGACCTGCCAGACGGGCCAGGTCTACGGTGGCTTCCGTATGGCCCTGACGTTCCAGAACGCCCCATTTCTTTGCTTTCAGCGGGAAAAGATGGCCAGGTCTTCTGAAATCTCCCGGTTTTGCGCCGTCCTTCACCGCTTCCAGGGCTGTCATGGAACGGGCAGCAGCCGATACGCCGGTGCCGGAATCTTTGTAGTCTATGGATTCCAGGAAAGCGGTGTGATGGTTATCCGTATTATGACGAATCATGGGCCCCAGATAGAGAGCATCTGCCATTTCTTCGGACATGGGCATACAGATGACGCCCTTGGCCTCTGATGCCATGCGGTTCACATTTTCCGGCGTAGCAAATTCAGCGGCGCAGATGTAATCCCCCTCATTCTCCCGTGATTCGGCATCCTGCATAATGACGATATGCCCTTTCCTGATTTCTTCAATAATTTCTTCAATACTGTCAAATTTATAATCCATAATGTCCTCCATGCCCCAAAGTTTCCAGCATACCCATGGTGAGACCTTCTTTCGGGCCTTCTTTCAAGAGCTGCTCTACGTATTTTCCCAAGTAGTCACATTCAATATTCACCAGGTCCCCCGGGTGCTTCCAAAGGAGGGCCGTCTCACTGCCCGTATGGGGAATAAGGGCAATGGAAAAGGACTGATCTGTCCTTTCTGCCACAGTGAGGCTGATGCCGTCCACCGCAACGGATCCTTTTTCTATGATATAGCGCATCCATTTCCGGTCGATGGAAATCGAAATATTGACTGCATTATCATCCTTTTCCATAGAAAGGATGCGACCCGTTCCATCCACATGGCCCATCATGATATGACCGCCCAGACGGTCCGAAAGGCGAAGAGCTCTTTCCAGATTTACCGGTGTATCGGGGCGGAAAAGGGAAAAAGCAGTGCGCCGCATGGTTTCCGGCGTCACATCAGCAGTAAAGGACCTGCTGTCCATGGCAGTCACCGTAAGACAAGTCCCGTTCACGGCAATGCTGTCGCCGATTTTTGTCCCTTCCAACACCCTGTGGCAGGAAATCACCAGTTTCTCAGCCCTGCCGGCTTTGGAAATATGATGGATGCGGCCGATTTCTTCTACGATTCCTGTAAACATATTATGTTTCATTTCCGGAAGACTCTTCTGTTTTTGGCGCTTCCGGTCCTTCCTTTACTTCTTCCTCCAGACGGTCAATCCGCTCATCGGCGGCCTCTTTCTTTCCTTTATCCACATAGGCTTCGATTACAAGGTCTCCTCCGCAGGTTTCAGTGGACATATCTCTGAGCTTCACCGCCTCAGCCATGGAAGAGGCGCCGATACCGCCAATGAGGCCCGGTGCCCCAACGCCGCCAATGATTTTAGGCGCTTCATAAATGCGCACCTTATCCACAATGCCTGCTTCAAAGGCAGAAGCTGCCAGGGAAGCACCGCCTTCCAGCAGGATGCCGTCAATTCCCTTCAGGGCCAGGCCGGTCATGGCAGAAGCCAGATCCACCTTTCCTTTTTGATCGCTGTCAGTCATGATAATGTCCACGCCCAGTTTCGTGAGTTCCTCCCGCTTCTTTTCATCAGAAGAGGTGGTGGTAAGGACAATCACATCCCCGCCTTCCTGGAACACCCTGGCTTTCAGGGGCACCGACAGATTTCCATCCACAATAATCCGTACCGGATCATCCAGTCCTTCCGTACGGGCGGTCAGAAGGGGATTGTCGGCCATCACCGTACCGGCTCCCACCATGATTCCCTTATAGCAGCCCCGGAGCACATGGACCTCTTCCCGGGAATCCTCTGAGGAAATCCATTTGGAGTCCCCGGTGTGGCAGGCTGTTTTACCATCCAGGGACATGGCCGCTTTATACAGGACAAAAGGCTTATGCTCTGTCACGTATTTCAGAAATACTTCATTCAGCTTCCGCGCTTCCTTCTCCATAACGCCGACAGTTACAAAAATGCCTGCCTCCCGAAGGCGGCGGATGCCTTTTCCTGAAACCAGGGGGTTCGGGTCCACCATGGCCGTGACTACCCGGTCAATATCCTTTTCAATGATGAGATCTGCACAGGGCGGAGTCTTTCCATAATGGCTGCAGGGTTCAAGCGTCACATAAAGGGTAGCCCCCGAAGGGTCTTCCGTACAGTGAGCAAAGGCATTCACCTCCGCATGGGGCCCGCCGAATTTTTCATGCCAGCCTTCGCCGATAATCCGGCCATCTTTGACAATCACCGCCCCTACCATGGGGTTTGGTCTTGCATGGCCCATTCCCCGTACTGCCAGTTCCAGCGCCCGAGCCATAAATTTTCTATCTTCATCGATACGCAAAAAAATCCACCTTCCTTTCTTCCAGGGAGGTGGATTCATCATGCCAGGTCCACTCTTCTTTCATCCGGACTATACCGTCGGCTCTGGAATTTCACCAGACCTACCTCTATGATGAGGTTCGTGGGCTTTACCACCGGTGGGGACTTGCACCCCGCCCTGAAGAGATTCAAAATTCTCTATTATTATAACAGATTGAACAGGAAAGGCAAGAGGGCAGAGCCGCGACGTAAGTGTCAAGTTTTCCTCGGTAATTCATTTGACTGTCGATAATTACTATCTCCGTGGCTTCGGTTTTATCAGTATTTCTGTATAGCTCTGGCCAGTCTCCCCATTGGTGAAGAAGAAGCTCCATAAACGCCTATACGCCCCTCCAGGCATCCAGGCCTATAGTTTCTCATCTTACGCTTCTGCGCCTCACTCCGGACATTCTGGGCGATTTTACGCTCTGCCTGCACCGCAGCCTTGTGCATGGCTCT
>NZ_JH591187.1:1004290-1071470 GCF_000242435.1 Dialister succinatiphilus YIT 11850
TGCCACGGAAATTATAACATTTCCACTCAAGGGGAGGCTTTCCTCTTTTATTGTTTCTGGAAAAATTCCCCTACCGAGTAAAATTTTACACTAAGAGCCGCGACAGGGTAAGTCTTCCAAGCATAAGCCCGCCCTATATGTCAAAGCATAAGAGACTGCTTCTTTTAAAATCCCGCCCGCCTTCCGCCTATGGACTATTTCATCACTGCCGCTGCTGCCTGCGCCACGTCTATACCAATAGCCTCGATGCTTCGGAGTTTTCCATCTCTTGTACAGGAAATCCGTTTCCAGCCATACCGGTCCACCAGCTCCTGATAAGCGCCGCAGCATTTCTTCAGATAGTCCAGATGCTGCTCGTGGATATCCATGGATCCTCCCTGAAGGGCTCTTTTTTTAACAAGACCTTCGGACACCGAAAGAGGAATATCAAGAAGAATGACCAGATCGGGCCTTGGCAGCTCCAGTTCCTCATATTCCGTTTTTTCCAGCCAGGAGAGGAATTCTTCCCTTTTCTCTACATCTTCATACTTGGTCATCTGATGCACCATGTTGCTGGTAGTGTAGCGATCGGCAATGATGATGCCGCCCTTTTCGTAGAAGCTCTTCCATTTCATGCGATAGGAAGCGAAGCGGTCTACCGCATAAAAAAGGGAGGCTGCATAGGGATTGACATCAGAAGGGTCCCTGCCAAAGTCTCCTTTCAGATACATTTTCACCAGAGATGACGAGGGGCTGTCATAGTCAGGAAAGGATACATGCATGACTTCCCTTTTTTCCTGCCTCAGTTTCTTCTCCAGAAGGGCAGACTGGGTTTCTTTACCACTGCCATCAATTCCTTCCAGTACGATGAGGGTTCCTTTCATTCTTTCTCCTTCCATAAAAGAGGCAGTTTCCGGAGAAACTGCCTCTGTCTATTATCCTTTTCTTTTGGGATTGAACACATTCATAGCATGGTCCACTCCGTCCTTCAGGGCGGATTCAATGGAGTCTGCTGTATGAATCTTTGCGTCTTCAATTTTCTGGATATCTTCTCCGTAGGGACGGCTTAACACATGCTCCACCACTGTATGACCGTCTTGAGGATGGCCTACACCGATGCGGAAACGGTTGAAATTTTCACTTCCCAGATGGGCGATGAGGGATTTAATCCCGTTGTGTCCGCCGGAAGCTCCTTTTTTACGGATTCTTGTCTTTCCCGGCGGCAGGTCCAGATCATCGCAGATAATATAAATATCATCCAAATCCACCTTGTAGTAGCGGGCAATGGCCCCTACCGCTTCGCCGCTATTATTCATATAGGTCAGGGGCTTTACCAGGAGCACCTTTTCCCCGTTTACCAGGGTCTGACCGATTTCCGCCTTCATGTCCTCCTTCCAGAGAGTCACATGCCAGCGACGGGCCAGTTCGTCGATTACATCGAAGCCCATGTTGTGGCGGGTATGCTCATACTCTTTCCCCGGATTTCCAAGTCCTGCAATAATTTTCATTATTTATCGAAGAGCTGGCTTACGGAAGCATCGTGGAAAATACGGAGGATGGCTTCGCCCAGGAGCGGAGCGATGGAAAGAACGGTGAGTTTGTCCTGGATTTTTTCTTTCGGAATAGGAAGGGAATTAGTCACAATCAGTTCCTTAATGTTGGAATTTCTGATTCTCTCTGTAGCCGGGTCAGTAAGTACAGGATGGCATACGGCAGCATACACATCTCTGGCACCATATTCAGCAAGCGCTTTGGCACCTTCGCAGAGGGAGCCGGCAGTATCTACGATATCATCCACAACGAAGCAGTTTCTGTCTTTCACATCACCGATGATGTTCATCACTTTGGCAACACCCGGTTCCGGACGGCGCTTTTCAATGATGGCAATCGGTGCACCTACTCTGTCAGCCAGTTCGCGGGCACGGGTTACACCGCCCAAGTCCGGGGAAACGATGGTCAGGTTATCCAGGTTCTTGGATTTCACATAGTCTGCCAGAAGGGATGCAGACATGAGATGATCTACTGGTACGTCGAAGAAACCCTGAATCTGGCCTGCGTGGAGGTCCATGGTCACCACTCTGGTCACACCGGCGGTGGACATGAGGTCTGCCACCAGCTTGGCGCTGATTGGTTCACGGCCTCTGGTTTTTCTATCCTGACGGGCATAGCCGTAATAAGGCACCACCACAGTGATGTGACGGGCAGAAGCTCTCTTCAGGGCATCCACCATGATGAGCATTTCCATGAGGTTATCATTGACCGGTGCTCCGGTAGGCTGAATGATGAAGCAGTCCTTGCCGCGGACACTTTCATTAATCATGACCTGAATTTCACCATTGTTGAAACGTCCGCAGATAGCCTTTCCCAGCGGCACTCCGATGTAGTCAGAAATTTCCTTTGCCAGTGCCGGGTGTGCGGTTCCTGTAAAAATCTTCAGTTTAGAAGTGTCTTCCATGTCCATTTTGCTGCCTCTCCCTTTCCTTTCAATGTGAAAGTGTAAAAAGTTTTTCCATGGTCTGTGGATAGAATCCCATCATCCACTATCCTATGCTTTTATTATATACCAGTTTACCGGTAAAATAACAGTGAAAAATAAGATTTTATAAAAGGAAATCAATCCTTATAGGTGTCTTCCTTCACCCAATCTTCAATATTCGTCTGACGGGCCCTTGCCACGGACAGCGCCTTGGCTGGCACATCTTTAGTAATGGTGGAACCGGCGGCAGTGAAGGCCCTTTCACCGATATGTACCGGTGCTACCAGGTTCGTATTGCAGCCGATAAAGGCATGGTCATCCACCCGGCAGCGGTGCTTTGTCTTTCCATCGAAATTGACGGTAACAGTACCGCAGCCGAAATTCACATTCCTGCCTAAATCCGAATCACCGCAGTAAATGAGGTGAGGCAGTTTAGTGCCGTCATCTACTGTGGAATTCTTCACTTCTACGAAATTACCGATTTTAATATGGTCATGGAGCACCGTGTTCGGGCGGAGATGGACGAAAGGTCCGATTTCATCAAAATTCCCGATAGTGCATTCATGGGCATAGACCCGGTTGAGATGGGTGCCTTCCCCCACAGTCACATCGGTGAGCTGAGTATCAGGGCCGATAATGCAGTCTTTACCAATCACTGTCTTTCCCTGGAGAATGGTACCGGGATACAAAATGGTATCCTGTCCCACTTCCACATCCTGTTCCACGTAGGTGTTTTCCGGATTGATAATGCTGACGCCCCGGGCCATCAGCTCTTCTGCCTTTCTAAGACGGAGCACCCGGTCTGCAGCTGCCAGCTGGACTCTGGAATTAACACCCATGGTTTCGTCAGCATCCTCTGCTGCCACAGGAATGACCTTCTGCCCTTCACGAATCATAATTTCAAACACATCGGTCAGGTAATATTCGCCCTGAGCATTTTTGTTATCTATTTTCTTCAAAGCATCCAGCAAAGGGCCTGCTTTGAATACATAGGTGCCAGTATTGATTTCATGGACTGCCAGCTGCTCTGGCGTGCCGTCCTTCTGCTCCACAATGGAAGTCATCTGGCCTTTCTCATCCCGAAGAACACGACCGTAGCCGAAAGGATCAGTCAGAATGGCTGTCAGTACGGCAGCAGATGCATTTTCCTTCCGGCAGGTCTCTGCCAGGGATGCAATCGTTTCACTCCGAAGAAGAGGGGTATCGCCGCAGATGACAAGCACATAACCCTCCCGGTCCGTCAGGAGAGGAGCCCCCTGCATCACCGCATGGCCTGTGCCAAGCTGCTCTGCCTGGTGGACAAAATCCACATGCTGTCCTGAAAGATCCTTCCTCACCAGCTCTTCCTTAAATCCTGTAATTACCACACACTTTGCAAAACCGGCCTGCCGTACCACCCGGATTACCTGCTCCACCATAGGCACACCGCACACGCGGTGCAGAACCTTCGGTAAAGCGGACTTCATGCGAGTCCCCTGTCCGGCAGCCAGAATCAGGGCTGTTAAATCTGCCATTGTTCCTCCTGCTGCAAACGACCTGAAAACTATATATACACGGATATCATTGTCAAATATAAGTAAAACCCGTAGCTTTTATTTTAGCAAATGAGAATGATCATGGCAAGGTAAAATAGAGAGAGTCCTGGCCCATTCTGTTCACCCATCTGTTTCAAAAAGAATTATGAAACTTTCGCCACCAGTTTCCTGTTTATAAGGATACCATCTTCCTCACGCCAGGCAGAAATTTTTTGCCTCTCCTTTCCCGCCTGTGAAACAAAAAAGCAGCCCCACAAGGGAGCTGCTTTCGGCTCGCAGGAAACTCTGTCCTTTTCCCCACAGAAATGAGAAAGGCGGTTCCCTACATCTTTGATGCTATAGCATCATGGATCAGGGCTGCATAGGCTGCGGTGCCTTCGTTATTGGGATGGATATTGTCCCCTCCCAGCCATTCAGGATGCTTGGTCACTTCCCCCTGCCAGTCTACCAGTGTGACATTAGGATATGCCCGGGCTATCTGTCTCAAATAGGCATTGTTGCTGTCCTGCCAGCTGGTGGCGGGACAGTGGACAGTGACCCAGAAAATATGGCGGTCAGGGCCCAGATAGTCCAAAAGGCCCCGGGTTTCCTCTTCGTACTGACCATCCAGAGGACCATTGGTACCAAGAGAAACCACCACCGTATTTCCGAGGACTCCCATCTGGTTCATCTGACGGGCCACGTCAAGACCAGCGCCCACATAACGAGATACCTTGGCATCAATGTAGCAGTCCGGGAGCACATCTCTCAGTGCCATGGCAGAGCCAAGCATGACAGAATCCCCGATGCAGGCCACATGATCCAGAGCAGGCCGGCTCTCAGCCCCCTTCTCCTCAGGAATGGGAATAGCTTCAGTCTGCTGGGCTTCCAGCATCTTTTCATTTTCTGCAAACTGTTCCTTCATTTCAGCCATATCCGCAGCCCGGCTATCGGCGGAATTCCAGATGCCCCGGCACCCGTAGGCCATGAAGGGAAAGGCGGGCAGGGAAATCAGAAGGATGGCTGCCGCCTGAATCGCCATTTTTCTCGGGTGAAGAAAGAGCCGGGAAGGGACGGAAAGAAGCCCTGAAAGAAGCTCCGTCCACACCGAGAGAAGAAGGATGAGCAGAAGCTCCAGCGCTTCCATGGCATAAGGCATGGTTCCTTCCCATTTCATATAGCGGAAAAGGAAAATAACCGGGTACTGCCACAGAAAAATGCCATAGCTGTATTTGCCAATCCAGCGGAAAAGAGGATTATCCATGAGCTGTCCAAAAGGAAGCCTGCTGTCCGCTGTCCAGAGAAGAAGCAGCAGAAATACCAGTGTATAAGCCCCCATAGCCCACTGATAAACCTGGGGAAACTGGCCGTCCAGCAGCACATAACCGGCGCCTGTGAAAAGGAGGGCAAAGAGGTAGAGCAAAGAGACTCCGCTTTTCCGGAAAGTTCCCATTTCTTGGGAAGGAATGCGGCGAGCCAGATAAAATCCCAGAGCCCCGCCAAGAAGAAGGGCATAAATTCGGGTATCGGTACCGTAATAAAGTCTTGTCATATTCATGCCTTCCCCAAAATCAAAAGGCATGATTCCCATGGCTGCCACACCACCTGCCAGAAAGAGAAATGTGCCGGCCCGGGGACTCAGCACTCTGGAAACGGCTATATAGAGACCAAAAAGAAGAGGCCACAGCAGGTAGTACTGCAGTTCGATTCCCAAAAACCAGAGGTGGGTAAAAGGAGACTGATTGGCCATTCTGGTAAAATAATCAGCATTTTCGCTAATCTGCCACCAGTTATTGTATCCCAGCACCACCGATACCACTTCCATCCGGATGGCTTTAATCACATCCGGCGCCAGGACGGAATATATCCCTACCGTCAGTAAAATCATAATCAGGAGAGAGGGGTATATCCGTTTAATTCTTTTCCATATATAAGACCGGAGCGAAAAGGAATGGCTGATTCTGCTCTTTTCGCTCGTATAGGCCAAAAGACAGCCGGTCAGCACGAAAAAAAGGGATACCCCCAGCCAGCCGCCCCGAATCGTCTGGGGAAACATATGAAACAGGGTAACCCCCGTGATAGCCAGGGTTCGAAGGCCATCAAGTCCTGAAATACGGTTTTCCTTGCCGTCCTTGCAAGAACAGCTGTTTTCTGTATCAGAAGCAATGTCTTTCACTGCTGCATATTCGTTTTTCATTTGACTTCTTTCTATCCGGCATGTTCCGGAAATGACAGGTTATTTGAAAAAGCAGGAATCCCTTCGCCGGATCTGCCTTGTTGAAGATTTGGATGCCGTGGGCGCTCCTGAGATTTCTCAAGAAAAGCGCCTGTGATTTTCTGCAAGTGTCCTATATTTTATATCATTTCCTCCCCTTTTTCCATCAAAAAATCCCTTTTTTTCGATGGGGAAAAAGGGATTTTTTAATGATACAAAGAGTTCTTTCATCAGAAGGGGTCTTACTTTTCTGATAACTTCTTCAGCCTGTCCGAAAAGGCCGGCCTACCGCCCATGGATTCCGCACTCCTTACGGCATCCAGAATGGCCAGGCGGATTGCTTCTTCTGCCAGATAGCCCACCGTGTCCACCGGCGCTTCCACTTCGCCGGAGGCCATGGTGAATACCGTATCTCCGTCCATAGTGGTATGGACCGGACGGATGGCTCTGGCATAGCCATCATGAGCCATGCCGGATACTGCTTTGCATTCCGCCTTGGTAAGCCTGGCATTGGTCATCACACAGCCGATGGATGTATTAGTGCCCATGTGCCTTTGAAAGCCTTTCATCATCAGTTCATGGGAAGAAATAAAATGGCTGTCATCATCGGACAGTGCACCGGCCAGAATGTGATCTCCTTCATAGATTTCGCCGCAGGCATTAACTGCCATGTAGGCGCCTACATAGAGACCGCCGGGAAGTCCGAATTCCGCATAACCGGCGCCGCTTTTCATGGCATGGGCAAATCCCCTGAGCTTTCCTACGGACGCACCGGTACCGGCGCCATAGCAGCCCACAGGAAATGTATCAGAGGCTTTAGACGCTGCCAGATAGCCCATTTGTATATCCGGATGGGCATGGCTGCTGCCTATGGACAAATCAAAAAGTACGGCGCCGCAGACAATGGGCACTGTAATATCACCTACCGGAAATCCTGCTCCCTGCTTTGCCAGGTAATTCATAACGCCGCTGTCTGCCTCCAATCCGAAGGCAGAACCGCCGGAAAGAACGACAGCATGGATTTTCTGCACCGTCTTTTCCGGACTCAATAAATCAGTTTCCCTGGTGCCCGGTGCGCAGCCTCTCACATCGACGCCCGCCGAAGCGCCATCTTTAGGCGCCAGAATGACCGTCACACCGGTGAGGCCTTCCCTGTCTTCCGCCGTACCGATAGTAAAGCCCGGCACATGAGTTTTTCTGTATTCCATTATACTTCCCCTTTTCTGGCCATAGAAAGGCATCGCTTCAAATCTTCCGGCACCGGTGCTTCAAAATGCATGGGCTTTCCGGTGACCGGATGCGTGAGGTCCAGTGTCCAGGAGTGAAGAGCCTGTCCTTCGATGGGAAAATGATCTTTCTTCCACCCATAGAGAGGATCATTCACCACAGGATGGCCGATGTAGGCCATGTGCACGCGAATCTGGTGGGTACGGCCCGTTTCCAGCTTCAGTTCCAGGAACGAATAGCCCGGCATAAACTCCTCCACTCTGTAATGAGTGACTGCAGGCTTTCCTGTTTTAGGCTGCACGTCCCATTTCATACGGTCCTTCACGCTCCGCCCCAGAGGCAGGCGGATGACCCCTGTATTTCCTTCCATCTGCCCGTGAACCAGGGCCAGATAATGGCGCTGGGCTTCATGGGCCCTGATTTCTTCCTTCAGTACAGGAAATGCCCTTGCCGATTTAGCCGCCACCATAACGCCGGACGTGTCTTTGTCCAGCCGGTGCACAATGCCCGGGCGGATGGGATCCTCACAGGCAGTAAGGAGGGAAGGTCCGCAGTGATACAGGAGCCCATTGGCCAGCGTACCGTCAGGATTTCCAAAGCCCGGATGCACCACCATACCCCGGGCCTTGTTAATCACAATCATATCCTCATCCTCATAGAGAATTTGAAGGGGCAGGTCCTGGGGCACCAGCGTGAGCTCCTTCTTTTCTTCCCAGGAAAAGGAAATTTCATCTCCCGCTTTCACATGGTAATTGGGCCGAAGCATTTTGCCGGAGGAAAGGAGAGCCCTTCCCTCCTTCATCTGGTTCTGCACCTCCGACCGGGTCAGCCCCGAGGCATCCTGCAGCACCTTGTCCAGCCGGGTTCCCTCTTCTTTTTCCGTAATATGACAGGTTATCTGGTTCATTCACTGTGTCTCCAAAAGTAAAAAGCAATAAGACCTACGCCAAGGCAGATGAAAATATCGGCCACATTAAAAATAGGCCAGATGCGGAAATCAAAAAAATCTACCACCGCCCCCAGACGGACGCGGTCAATACCGTTTCCTAAAGCGCCGCCAAGAAGCATGCCTACCGCCGCGGGAAAATAGAAAGGCTTTTCCGGGATTCTTTTCCTCATCACGAAAAAAGCAACGAAAAGAACGGCCACAATGGCCAGGAAAAACCAGTCCTGATGGGGCAGAAGGCCGAAGGCAGCGCCGGGGTTCAGGATATAGGTCAAATGAAATACATTCCGTATGAGCGGAATCGTTTCACCCAGCTCCATGTGGCTGACTACAATCCATTTCACCAGCTGGTCGAAAACAGTTACGAAAATAGCAATCAGTACGGTCGTCATAAAATCCTCCTGGCTTGTATTATATCATATGGGAATCAGAGATTATACGAGGTTTATAGATAGACTGTACCGAAAGGGATGCCTGATGGCACTTGACTTTCTCGAAAATACAAAAACCGCAGAGCTCTGGGCTCTGCGGTTTCATATGTTTTTATTAATAATTTACAAAAACTTCCACATTCTGTCTTCCAAAATTGTAGCATTCTTCGAAGGTTTCCATGCACAGGTCGATACGGTCGCCGATAATGGCTCCCCCTGTATCGGCTGCCACTGCTTCGCCGTAGTTTGGAATATAAACGGTGGAGCCCAGGGGAATGACTCTGGGATCTACAGCTACCGTACCATGACCTGCCCTGGTGCCGGTAGCAGTGATACCGAAGCCATCGCCATCAGTGGGATGATAGGCGCTGGCATTCATGCTGCGTACATAGCCCTGGGTGCCTTCTACATCGCCGCTCTTGGCAATGCCCGGGGTTCCGTGGGCAATCACTTTTACATCTCCTGCTTCTGCCTTGATGACCTTGCCGTCAGAAACGTATTCTTCCATTTCCACTTCCCTGCGGCCCGGGGTGCCTTCCTGCACCACTTCCAGCTGTCCCGGCTGCAGGCTGGCATCATACCACTTCTGATAATGAACAGGAATGGATTCCGTCCGGTTCACCACCCGGGAAGTATAAGGCACCACATGGATCTGCATGCCCTGGGTGACCTTCATCATACCATCTTCGATGGGCATCATTTTCTTCCAGTCAAATCCCGCTTCGTTCACCACGCCCTGCACGGTCTGCTGGGTGGTATACAGGGTTTTGGCTCTGCCATCGGATACAATGGTGACCGGCACCGCTCTTTCCACTACCACCACAGCGCCATTTTTCACATCGCTGCTGCTGGTCCAGAATTTGTCATAGGCATTCAGAGTGACTTCTGATTCGCTCAGCACTTTTTTGAAGCTGTTTGACCTGGTGGTAACCACCTTTTTGGTTTTGCCATCATACACTGTGACCACTTTATCTTCATCGGCCGTGCCGAAGCCGAAAGCCATGGTAAGGTCCGTCTGGGCTGCCATGGACAGAAGAAGAAGGGAGCACAGTGCTGCTTTTGCTGCTTTTTCAAAGGTTGAATGTTTCATATGTTTCTCTCCTATGGCTGTCATTCTACCATAGGTAGACTTTTTGTCAAATTTCATTGAGTTTACATATTATAAAATCAGATTTTATTCAGTATTTATCGTGTATTTTCCATTTATTCATCCTATTTATTTCGTGCAATAAAATCATATCTGCAGTCATAAAATATCTATTTTATCCTGTTTTTATCGTATATTTCCAATATGGCTGATTGTCAATTTTGTCCCCCAGTAATGGACATTAATGAAAAATTAGTATATGATGAGTTCGGAATAGGCCGTTCTTTTCGAATTTCCGCCCTATCTGAACGTTTCCCGGGCCTCTGATTGTAAACTATTAGGAACGCGCTCTATTTCTTGGAGGTGGCCCTTTTTTGTCCCATGTCAAGGGCTTTATGAAACCTGTGTTCGCTTATATATTTGCCTTTAGTGGGACTCCATAGCATAAAAATCCCTGTTTTTTATAAGATTCTCCCAAAATCATTAATATTTCAAGGCAAAAGTGGAAAAGAGAAGGACTTCATTTCTTTCATGCTCTTTCTTTTTTCTATTGAAAATCATTCCGATTAATCTATCATTCTATGAAAAAAAGCCCCGAATTTCGGGGCTTTTTCCTCTTTATTCATGTTTACCGAATACCGGCACATAAGGTTCCATTTTCTGGGCCAGGGTCATTTCATCCTCCCGGTCCCTCTGTTCCGCCAGCTTCTGGAACCTAGCCTGGGCGGCCACCTTGTTTTCCGGGGCGATAAATTTCCGCCAGCTGCCGTCGGACTGCATAATGTGGGCTTTCTGGTTGTCAGCCAGTTCCAGATCAATCATGTTTTTCAGCCTTCTGCAGATATCAGGATCCTTCACCGGAATCATCAATTCCACCCGGTCATTTAGATTTCTCGGCATCCAGTCGGCACTGCCGATATAGAGCTCTTCCCTGCCGCCGTTGGCGAACCAAAAGACGCGGCTGTGTTCCAGGAAGCGGCCAACCAGACTTCTCACAGTAATGTTGTCGCTCACTCCCGGAATGCCGGGGATAATGACGCAGATGCCCCGGACGATAAGTTCGATTTTCACACCGGCCCGGGACGCTTCATAGAGTTTGGCTATGATTTCCTTATCCAGAAGGGAATTCATCTTGGCAATCATATGGGCCGGTTCTCCCTGCAGGGCAAAATGGATTTCCCGGTCAATGAGCTCCATGCACCGCTGGCGCAGGTTAATGGGGGCCACGATAAAAGAGTCCCAAATCGGCGGATCAGAGTAGCCGGAAAGGAGGTTGAAGAAGGCGGAGGCATCACTGCCGAAGCGGTCGTTGCAGGTGAAAATGCCGAGGTCCGTATACAGTTTGGCGGTGGAAGCATTATAGTTGCCTGTAGCCACATGGACATAGCGGCGGATGCCATCCTTTTCCCTGCGAATCACCAGGGTACACTTGGAATGGGTCTTCAACCCTACCAGGCCGTAAATGACGTGGGCCCCTGCTTTTTCCAGACGCCTTGCCATGAGGATGTTGTTGGCTTCGTCAAACCGGGCCTTCACTTCCATGAGCACCGTCACCTGTTTCCCGTTCTGCGCAGCTTTCTCCAGAGCCTGAATAATGGGGCTGGAAGAGGAAACGCGGTAAAGGGTCTGCTTAATAGCCAGCACATTGGGATCCGAGGCAGCGGAAGCCACGAAGTTGACCACGGAATCGTCGAAGGACTCATAGGGCAGATGGACCAGAAGGTCCTTTTCCCTGATCATATCAAAAATATTCTTCCTGCCGTCCTTACTGAGCTGAATCATGGACCAGGGGCGGTGAGGATGGGCCTCGGGGTAGCGAAGGTTATCATAGCCCTTGATACCGCAGAAGGAGAAGAAAGCGGTCACATCCAGAGGGCCGTCGATTTCATACATATCTTCGGACCCCAGATTCATTTCCGAGGTCATGAATCGGCGCATGAAACGGCTGGTGCCCCGTTCATATTCCAGTCGCACTGCTTCCCCGCGCTGTCTCTTTTTCAGCTGCTTTTCCACTTCCACCACCAAATCCTGAGCATCTTCCTCATCCAGGTTCAGATCCGCATCCCTGGTAATACGGAAAGGGCGGGCTTCCAGCAGGTCAAAGCCGATAAACAGGCGGGCTGCAAAGTGGCACAGCACCTGTTCCAGGAACATGAAATCATGGCGGGAGGGATTCTCCGGATTGTCCGGCAGCCGCACAATCCGGGGCAGCACCGAAGGCACCGGCACAATGGCCGTCTTCACGTCAATATCGTTTTCTTCATCCAGAGTCATGTCCCGCTCATTCCGTTCCAGCAGCAGGGCAATGTTCAGACTCTTGGAGGCCAGGAAAGGGAAGGGATGGGAGGAATCCACCGCCATAGGAGTTACTACCGGGAAGATTTCTCTTTCAAAATAATCATCCAGCCATTTCATCTGCCGCGGCGATGCATCTTCGGGACGGATGAAATACAGGCCCTCTGTTTCCAGTTCCTTCAGTATCATTTTCAGATACCGGTACTGCCTTGCCACCAGGCGCTGGCAGGTATCGGAGATGGCTTCCAGCTGCTCTTCCGGCGTCATGTTGGCAATATCTCTCCGCTTCACGCCGTTTTCCTTCTGATGCTTCAGGCCTGCCACGCGAATCATGAAAAATTCATCCAGATTGGAGCTGGTAATAGCCAGAAATTTCAATTTTTCCAGAAGGGGATTGTTGGGGTCCACCGCTTCCTGGAGAACCCTTCTGTTGAACTGGAGCCAGGACAGTTCTCGATTCAGATAATACCGATGATTCTTTACATCCACGTCCATAATTACCTCCGCTCAAGTTTGGCTTCCATGCCGAATATATTTTCAAAAAATTCTTTTTCCTTATCAAAGAGCCATGTTTCCAGGGCTGTATTCTCATCGCTTTCATATTCAATGAGCAGGCAGTCCTTCACGATTCTGGCGGACACATCCTTCAGCTTCTGCTTTCTGGACATATCCATGGCCCGCACCAGACGGAAAATGGCGATAAGCTTCAGCGCCGTCATCTTCGATTCATCAGAGAGGATGCGGAAAGGCTCATCATCATCGCTGGGCATGCCTTTGTGGTCATAGTACACAATGCAGGCCACAATGTCCTTTTCCTTGTCGGAAATACCGAAAATATCGGTACCCTTCACCATGCTCCAGGCCTGGATGGAAGAGCCCAAAAGGTTTACGTATTTCCCGATCTGGTACAGAATAATGGCCATGCGGAGCAGGAATTCGTCTCTTTCATTAAGGCCGTTGTACCGGTCAAAAGCGCGGATAATATGATAGCTGTACCGCTCCATGGCTCTGGCATGATCCGGTTCATAATAATAGGAAGCCGCAATGGAGCGGGTCAGTTCCAGATTCTGGGCCCGCATATACAGAAGGGCGGGATCCTTTGTTTTCTGGGCGCCGTAGAAAAGGCTTGCCGCCTCTACGAAGGTCATGCCCATCATCACCACATTCTTCACGGGCACATTATCCAGGATTTCCTTATAGATATGAATGGTAGGCGATACCACCGATGCCAGAGATTCTTCAATATGATACTTCTGCCGCAGCATGGACGTGGAAAGACTGCCTGCTTCCTCATGGAAGCGGATAATCACATCCTTCCTGACCTCGGTGATTTCCTTTTCAATTTCATAGCCCATGAGGCGGCCCACGATCCGTGCCTCCCGGCCGGATAGAATGACCGTATCAATATCATAGTTCCGAACCGTCACCCACAGCGGCTCCATAATGGCATGGATATATTCTCCCAGAGCCTGGGGAAAATCCATGGAATCCCGCTGGTTCAGCTTGAAGGTTTCCAGCAGGCGCAGGGTACCGATGTGCACATTATGCTGGTAGCACAGAGCCCCCTTCTCCCACACGGTGAGGCCGATGCAGCCGGAGGTGATATCCACAAAGAGGAAATTATTTCCCATGCGTCCGCCGATAGCCTTGTTGTATTCCTTGAACTGGTACTGCAGGCCGAAATGCTTGAAATAAATTTCCTGCGGCATATCTACCACCTGCACATTGAAGCCCGTATTCACCCGCACCAGGTCAATAATGGAGCGGCAGTTTTCCGCTTCTCTGAGCACCGCCGTGGCATACACGGCATACACCTTGACCTGGTAATCCATGAGAAGCTGCTTCAATCCCTCCAGCATACGGCACAGTTTCTTAATGGAGGGGAAAGAAAGGCGCTTCTGGTTAAATACCTCTTCGCCGAACGTAGTATCCTTGCGCACCGATTCAATGACCCGGATATCCTTTACGCTGTTGTACTGCACAATGCGCATGGATACATTGGATGAACCGATATGAATGATTCCATAAATGAGCGGCTTTTGATCCGACATAGCGAGCCCCCGTTTCTATGAGTAATGCATGGGAAATTCCCATATTCCTGTATGATTGTACACCGGGAAAGTAAAGCCTCTGTAAAACGCTGTGAAACCTTTCTTTCTGAATGATGAGTATTTCTTATTATATCATTATTGTAGCATATCTTAAGGGAAAAAGGAGCAGAAGAGAAAGGACCGGTCATATCTGTCAGAGGGGGCAGCCTGGGATTTCCAATTTCTAATGACTCTCTTCTACCGCCTCCCTCCCATCTGTTGTAAAATAGAATCATCAAAGGCAGTGTCCTCCCGTTTCCGGTCAGACTGCCTCTAAAGGAGAAACCATGGAACGTATAGCTATTATTGATTTAGGCTCCAACTCCATCCGCTTTGTTATCATGCAGATTGGAGCCCACGGTTCTTACAAACTGGTCTATCAGGAAAAGAAATCCATCCGCCTGGCGGAAGGCATGACCCTCGATTCCCGGCAGCTCACGGAAGAGGCCCAGCAGCGGGCACTGCAATGCCTTACCGTGTACGCCCATATCATGGCCGTGCAGAAAGTAAAAAAAGTGCTGGCTGTAGCCACCGCCGCCGTCAGAAATGCAGTGAACGGCGCTTCCTTCCTGAAACGGGTCCGTCTCAATACCGGCATTCCCATGACCATTATCAGCGGAAAAGCCGAAGCGGCCCTGGGATTTTCCGGCGTAGCCCATACCATTGACCGAAAGGATTTCCTCCTCTTTGATCTGGGCGGCGCCAGCGTAGAAATTTCCCTGGTCAAAAACAAGAAACGGGTTCACTCCATCAGTATTCCCCTGGGCGCCGTGACACTGACAGAAATGTTTCATTCCTCCGGGTCCGTGCCCTATGACATGATCAATGAAATCAAAAATTTCATCCAGAAAAAGCTGGCTGAGATTCCCTGGTTCCCCAAAGAGCCCATGGAAGTCATCGGCGTAGGCGGTACGGTCCGCAACCTGGCCAAGGTACACCAGCGGGCCTCCTCCTATCCCCTGCCCAAGCTCCATAACTACAATCTTCCGGTAGAAGACCTTTTCGCCCTGGTGAAATCCATCTGCGGCAAGACCTATGAGGAAAGGCAGAAAATTTCCGGACTGTCCGAAGAACGGGCAGACATCATCATTGCCGGCGCCCTGATGGTACAGGAAATCGTGCGAAAAGCGAAATCCTCCTACCTCACCATTTCCGGCTGTGGCCTCCGGGAAGGCCTTTTCTTCCACTACTATGATCCCATTTACGACAGGGAAGGCAGCTGGAAGCAGAACATGCTCATTTCCTCCGTGAAGAACTATCTCTATACCCTTCCCCTGGAATATGATTTCCACACAGCCTACGTGACAGCCATGGCCCTTTCCATGTTTGACCAGTGGAAAAAAATGCATCGTTTAAACGATCGCATGAGAAACCTTCTCTATGCTGCCGGCCTTCTCCATGACACCGGCACCATTGTCAATTACTACAGCCATGCCAGGCACAGTGCCTACATCACCGCTAACGCCCACATTTTCGGCTGGTCCCATAGAGAGCAGATCATGTGCGCCCTTATCTGCGCCTTCCATCACGGTTATTCCAGCAAATTCCTGAAATCCAACAGCCACGTCCGTATCCTCTCGGACCTGCAGATGAAAGAAGTCCGCATGATGGCCCTCTTTCTCTCCCTGGCGGAAGGTCTGGACGAAAGCCACGAGCAGTGCATCACCCGTCTTGTCTGCACCGCCTCCCGGGAAGCCCTGGACCTTCGTATCTACACCAGCCGGGATAACTTCGACGTCCCTGCCCATGCGGTGCAGCACCTGATCAAGGACTTCGCCAAAACTTTCCGCCGCCCACTGCGCATCCAGTGGTTCCCGGGAAGCAGCAGCAGGAATGAACTGGCTGAAGAAGCAGTGAAACTGGACTTTAAGCCCAATGAGTAAGAAGCCGCCTGTCGGCCCGAGTTTAAGAGGAGGCCCAATTGTGGTGGGAGATTTCTCGGTTCAGAGTAACCATAGTGCTCAAAACCCTTTGTGCTGCTTCCGACAAGTATCTCTGTTCCAGATGACAATGGAACAAACTGCTTACTGTTATTGACAAAAATAAAACACAAAAAGGGGGCTGTGAAAAAATTTTCATTATTTCTTCACAGCCCCTTTACTATGGTTTTATAAAATTATTTAGCACCGCACTTCTTTGCACTCACTGCATCTTCATACAGCTTGTTGACATAGTCCCAGTTGATAATGCGGAAGAAGTTTTCCACAAAATCCGGTCTGCGATTCTGGTACTGCAGATAGTAGGCATGTTCCCACACATCCAGCGCCAGCAGCGGTTTCTTTCCTTCCGTCAACGGATTGTCCTGGTTGGCCGTGGAAAGGACTTCCAGATGGCCGTCGCTGTAAACCAGCCATGCCCAACCGCTTCCGAACTGAGAAACGGCGGCAGAAGAGAATTTCTTTTTGAATTCTTCAAAGGAACCGAAGTCTTCCTTGATCTTTTCAGCCACCGGGCCCGCAAAGGAAGTGCTGCCCTCCGGTGCCATCATATCCCAGAAAAGGGCGTGGTTGAAATAGCCGCCGCCATTATTTCTGACAGCGCCCCGGATATCTTCGGGAAGAAGGTTAAGATGGGCGATCAGATAGCGGATAGACTTATCTGCCAGCTCCGGATGAAATTCCAGAGCCTTGTTCAGATTGGCCGTATAGGTGGCATGATGTTTGTCATGGTGGAAATGAAGGGTTGCTTCATCCATCACAGGTTCAAGGGCATTGTAAGCATACGGTAATTCCGGTAATTTAAACATGGTCATTTCTCCTTTGTTGGAAATATAGGAAATATATAAGATAAACTGATTAACGATATTTATCGATTCATTCTGTCAATATTATATCGAATATTTTTGAAACGGTCAAGTGCTTTTCGATATGCTTTTAAAAAGCCCCTGCCCGTTTCCCTTAGTTAAAGATATTGTTGGGTATCTCAAGATGTGTCATTCGATTTTGCCGATAAAGCGGTAGAAGATTTCCACTTCCTGTTCCCGGCTTCCGTCCTCACTTTTGACCGCTTCATGGACAAGGATTTTTTCAATCAGCGTATTCAGAAGTTCAGCCGTCAATTCTGTGGGATTGACATACTGTTTCATCAGACCTATCCACTTTTCAGCGTCAACCGCTGTCTGGGCGGCGGTCTCCATCGCTTCGTGAAGCCGTTCAATTTTTACGTCCAATTCTCGCTGTTCGCCCTGATACTTTTCGGACAGCATATTGAAATTGTATTCTGTAATGCGTCCGGCAGACCAGTCCTCATACATTTTTGCAAACAGGGTGTCTACTTCTGCTTTGCGCTTTTCCGCCTTTTTCAGTTCGGCTGTCTGCCGCTTCCTTGCAGTATTGCGTTCCTTGTCGCTGGCGTTAAGTAGCCGTTTCAGAAGTTTGTCCCCATCCTGCTGTGCCAGCACAGACCAGTATTGCAGACGGGAAAGGACATAGGCGTAAAGCACATCATAGCGGATATAGTGCATGGAACACTGGTGCAATCCTTGCCCGTACTTGCTACAATGGTAGTGGGCATAGGGATTTTTGTTCTGGCTGTTCATACCATAGGCCAGCGACCAGCCGCAGTCCGCACATTTTACCAGCCCGGAAAATATCTGTGTTGTGCCGTTCTTCTGCCGTCTGCGCCTGTTGCAAATCTGCTCCTGTACTTGACGGAACACATCTTCGGAAATAATCGCTTCGTGGGTGTTCTCCACACGATACCATTCCTCTTTTGGCTTGCGTACTTTCTTCTTGTTTTTGAATGAAATGTTGGTCTGCTTATTGTGGACGCTGTGTCCGATATAGGTTTCCTCTTTCAGAATACTTTTCACCTGCGCTATCGTCCACGCATAGGCTTTTTCCTCCGGCGCTCCGGCATAGATATTTGCGAAAGTGCCGTATCTCTGGAAATTCAGCCAGCCGGGAGTAGGTACTTTTTCTTCGACCAAAATCCGTGTAATGCTGGCGGCTCCCCGGCCATGAACGGCAAGGTCAAAAATCTTTTCGATAATCCACCTTGTTTCCGGGTCAATCAGAAGATGGCCTTTCTTATCTGGGTCTTTGACATAGCCAAGCGGAGCATAGGCTCCATAGTGTGCGCCATTTGCGAACCGTGTCCGCATGGCCGCCTTTACCTTTTTGCTGGTCTGGCGGGCGTGCATTTCATTCAGAATGTTGAGGAATGGGGCAAGCTCATTCTCTCCGTTGATGGTGTCCACATTGTCATTGACAGCGATATAGCGGACGCCTTTGCTGGGAAAGTAGATTTCCGTGTACTGGCCGGTCAGAATGTAGTTTCTGCCTAAGCGGGATAAATCCTTCGTAACAACGCAGTTGATTTTCCCGTCCTCAATGTCATCAATCATTCTCTGAAAATCCGGCCTGTCAAAGTTCGTTCCAGACCATCCATCGTCGATATATTCATCTATGACATTCAGGCCATGCTCGGCGGCATATTGCCGGAGCATCATGCGTTGTGTCTGAATACTCCCGCTTTCTCCTTGCAGTTCATCGTCCCGGCTCAATCTCATATAAAGCGCCGTGTTGTAAATCGTAGTATTGTAAGGTTGTTTCACCGTAAAAATCCTCCTTCTAAAGAAACAACCCACGCTTACAATACTTTTGCTCTATGGCAATTATATCATAAGCGTGGGCGTGTTATCAATGATGGGCTATCAGGTTGAAGCGGCTTTTTCTGCGGTATGCCGCACCACATCTACAATCAGATCACCGAGGGGCTTCCCGCCTGCGGCGAAGTGTTCGGAGATTTTTATACGGTTGTTCCCACATACAAAATACTGCGTGCCGTTCTCTGCTTGTATAACCTGCCCTGTTCGGGGTGTAAAAATATCGCTTTCACTTTTTGCCATCCAGTGTCCTCCATATTCAGTTTTCAAGGTACAATGCCGCACAGAGGCGGCGAAAATTTCTGCTTATATCTATCACCTTTCCTTTACCGTGTGCCGCTGCTGACGTTTCAGTTCCGCCAGTATATCCGGCGGGATACGGTCAACCAGCCGCTGTAAATTGTCCAGTTCGCTTTTCAGCTTTGCCCGTTCCATCGTATCTTTCATCTTTCCTTTTTCGCTGGCCTTTGCCCTTGCTTCCAACTTCTCATTCTCCGCCAGCAGGTCATTGATTGTGACCTTGTACTTTTTCAACTGCCCGGAGAAATTCTCCATCTGCGGGAACCACTTTTTCAGCATGGAGAGGGCTTCCTCTTTTTTCTTTCCGGCGTTCAGCGGGTTAATGCCGTCCAGTGTGGCTTCAATGGCTCTTGCCTGCCGGGAGAGGGAAACCGCCTGTTTGAAAAGCCGGGTGGGGATATGCTTCCGGCCTGTCCTGCTGGCGCTCTCCCCACGCTCCAAGTCAGGATATTTCTCCACCATATAGGCGTGAAAATCGTCCTGCCACTTCGTCAGGTTTGCCCGGTTGCCGATAATCTCCTTTGCACACAGGCGGTTGTCCTTTGTCAGCGGAACAAAGGTCAAATGCAGGTGGGGCGTTTTCTCGTCCATGTGTACCACCGCCGACACGATATTTTCCCGTCCTACCCGGCCAATGAGGAAGTCCGCCGCCCTCTGGAAAAACGCCTGTATCTCCTTTGGGGATTTCCCCTTGAAAAACTCCGGGCTGGCAGTTACCAGCGTATCGACAAACCGTGTGCTGTCCTTGCGGGTTCGGCACCCGGCCTGTTCAATGCGGTTTTGAATGAAATGATAGTACCTGCCCTCTGGCTTGACGATATGAAAGTTGTACTTGCTCCGGCTTGTGTCAATGTCGGGGTTGCTGGCGTATTGTTCTTTCTGTCTTTCGTGATGGGCTTCCAGCGGCCTTGCCGGGTTGCCCTTGTGCTTCTCAAACCGCAAAATTGCGTGTTGTGCCATTCTGCTCCTTTCCCCATTCCTTTCCTATCCGGGGTTTTCCACAGGGAAAATCCCGCAGAAATTAGCTCGGATAGGATTGGAATGGATAGAATATAAATAAATCTTTTTAATCTTTGTATTTCTATATACCGTCCGGTTTTCGTACTTCCGGGGAGTGATTTCCTCACTTCATAAGTACGGTTTTCAGCCCTCCGGCGTACCAGAACCGGATTTCTTGAAGTCGGTGTTTGGAACCGCTTCATAGGATTTTGGGAAAATGCGGTTGGGTTTTCCACAGCCCTGCTTCTGGATCTCCACCAGCCCGGCGTATTGCAGTTCCCGCAGGGTGTTTACCGCTTTCTGCCGCCCACAGTGGAGCAGGTCAACCACCTCGCAGATGGGATAGTACAGATAAATCCGTCCGCAATCATCCGCCCACCCATTCTTGCGGGATAACTCTGTCCGGCGCAGGATAAAGGCGTACAGAACCTTTGCCTCGTTGGACAAGGGCTTGAATGTGGGGGCTTCAAAGAGGAAATTCGGGAGCCGGGTGAAGCTGAACGCCTTTTCCGGCTGATGGATATAGATGGTATTTGTCATAGTGCGTTTTGTGGACGGTTAGAAGCCCGTTTTCCGGGGCGGGCGATACTTTATACCACCAGCCCCGGTTTGGGGCTTGCGAAGCCTGATAAATCAAGGCTTTTTTCGCTCCTAACTGTCCACAGCAGACCTCCTTTTCCGTTCACTTTCTGTTTTCTGCCGCCTGTGAACTCTGGCGGCACAGCCGGGGCAGTATTTTGCCCGGTTGGATTTGGGGACGAACACACCGCCGCAGACCTCACAGCGTTTCAAGTCCTTATCCCGGAAAATCTCCGCTTCCAGCGTCCCGTCCAGCGGCAAGACCGCCCAGCGGAACCACTTACAGCAGACCGAGAAAGAAATCGTCTGCGGACAGGTGCAGGTGTCCCCATCGTCAAGGACAATGCAGTTGCCGTCCTCACAGCAACAGCACTCCCGGCGTATCAGGCTGGCCGCCTGTTTTCTCTGCGCCGGGGTCATGCGGTAAAGGGAACCGTCCGGCCTGCGTTCCAGCGGCGGCAAGTCTTTATAGGGGTTATCTCTCATGCGTTCCCTCCATTTTGCTTTCCGTTGCCGTTCTCCCCGAAAAGGTTTCCTGCCCCATTCCTGCGGCGTGTTCCGGCGTTGGCACGCTCCTCGCAACTTCGGGACATTTTGTCCCGAAGTCCGACTCCTTGCGGTGCTTCCCCAGCCGGGGTATTCCTTTTCGGACGGTCATTCTGTTTTCAAGGTGCCGTCCATCGATGAACTACCCTAAGTCTACACGAAAAAAATGCAATTC
Organism: Dialister succinatiphilus YIT 11850; assembly: GCF_000242435.1. Lineage (GTDB taxonomy): Bacteria > Bacillota > Negativicutes > Veillonellales > Dialisteraceae > Dialister > Dialister succinatiphilus. The sequence continues at coordinate 1,025,756 of NZ_JH591187.1, forward strand.
CCGGAATATTGCGAGAATTGCATTTTGATGAAGTTTACACTTTGGAAATTGCATTTTTGCAATCATTCTGTATAATGGAAGTATGCGGAGGAGGTGCGTATCTATGGCTTTACCCGGAACGCCCGGACAGCGGATTTCCGATTTATGCAACGGGAACCACATCACACAAAAGGAACTTGCGGAGAAGATAGGCGTTTCCGCTTCCCAGTTGAGCCGCATTGTCAGCGGCGAAACAAGAACGGTCAGCAGTGATATTCTCATAGGTGTGGCAAAGGAATTTAAGGTATCGACAGACTACATACTGGGCTTGTCTACCGTGAGCGTTCGTAAAAGCTACGATATTTCTGAATTAGGCTTGTCCGAGGGAGCCGTGAGGGGGCTTGTGACGGGTGCTGTTGATGTGCAAATCCTCAACCGCCTGTTGGAACACAGGAATTTTCCTAAGCTGATAGATTTGATACGGATTTATTTTCAGGATACGGCGGCAAAGGGCATAACAGCAAGAAACCAGCTTATCGAGATGGCAACGGCTTCCCTGTCCGACCTGATGAAAGAACACCCGGAACACCGGGCAGAAGCGAAGCAGGATTTACAGCTTTTGAACGCCCAAAAGATAGGGGAACATGAAGCGGAGATTGAAAAAATCAAAAATGTGTTCCTGGCTATCCTGCGGGACATTAAGAAAGACATTGACAACGGGGAACAGCCGGGAGAAGCTGTGACCGCCGCTATGTTCCAAGCCATGCGGGACGCACTGGCGGAACAGAAACAAAAACCACTTTCCATTGACGATGTAACGGCGATGATAGCTGGACAGATCGGACAGCTTACACCGATGGATAAAGAAACTGTTGAAATGTTCCAGCAGTTTGCGAAGAAGATGATTGAGCAGGCAGGAACAAAGTGATAAATTTGAATTGTGAGGGAAAATACAGATGAATCAAGGAAGAATTATTGTGATTACAGGCTCACCGGGGACAGGAAAAACAACAACTGCGTCAATTGTCGCAAAGGAATCAGATATGGATAAATCAGTGCATATGCACACCGATGACTTTTTTCATTACTTAAGCAAAGGCGCAATACCACCACATTTGCCAGAATCCAACGAGCAAAATCTGGTTGTCATTGAAGCCTTTTTAGAAGCTGCAAAGCGATATGCTCGTGGCGGATATGATGTAATTGTAGATGGGATTGTCGGGCCATGGTTTTTGGAGCCATGGAAAGCTCTTGCCCAAGAAGATTACGAGGTACACTATATTGTATTAAGAGCGAGTAAAAAAGAAACTATGAAGCGAGCTGTGGAACGCTCAAAATTAGATAGAAAAACAAATATTGAATTAGTGGAAACAATGTGGGAGCAATTTTCCGGTTTGGGAGTATATGAATCAAATGTCATAGACACAACTACATTCACAATTAAAGATACGGTTTCCGCAATAAAAGAAAGAGTTGCATGTGGGACGTCTTTACTATCTTAGACATTCCCATTTGTCAGGAAGATAGCAAAGCCAGCCGAGCCAGTCAACGGTCAAGATGAACGGCGCATTTCATGCGCCGCCGTTGACAGTCCCGCCCGTCTTTGCTAAAGGGTAATCAAGGCGGGAAAGCCCTAAAATGGCTTCACACCTATTTCAATAATTGGAGGAGATAAAAATGAGATCAGAAAAGGAAGTTTATGATATTGTTTTGAATTTTGCAAAAACAGACAAACGCATTCGCATGGTTACTTTGGAAGGATCTAGAACAAATACAAATATTCCGCCTGATGATTTTCAGGATTTTGATATTACTTTTTTTGTTACGGATATGGACAGCTTCACAAGTGATGATAAATGGCTAGATATATTTGGTGAAAGGTTGATTCTGCAAAAGCCGGAAGATATGGAATTATTTCCAGCTGTAGAAAAGGGATTTTCATATTTAATGCTGTTTACTGATGATGTTAAGATAGATTTAACTTTGCTGCCGCTGGAACTGATAGACGAGTATTTTACATGGGATAAACTGGTAAAGTTACTGTTGGATAAAGACAACCGTATCGTAAAGCCGCCAATACCAACGGATATAGACTACCACTTGCAGAAGCCTACTCAAAGAATGTTTGACGATTGCTGTAATGAATTTTGGAATACTACAACATATGTAGTAAAGGGCTTATGCCGCAAAGAAATTCTTTTTGCTATTGACCATATGAATGATATAGTACGAAAAGAATTGCTTCGCATGATTTCCTGGCTGATTGGTATCAAACAGGGATTTCATTTCAGTTTGGGAAAAAACTATAAATTTATGAAGCAATATGTCCCAGAGGAATTGTGGGAACGACTTATGTCCACTTATAATATGGATTCCTATCCCCATATGTGGGAATCCTTTGAACAATGTATGGCATTGTTCCGGGAGGTTTCGTCAGAAGTGGCATGCCAGTTGGATTACCAGTATCCACTATATGATGAAAAAATCAGTAATTATGTGATTCGGCAAAAGAAAAAATATGGCATTGAAGATGATAACAAATAAAATTTTTTCAATCGAAAAAATTTATTTTGATTATTCAATTTTGAAAAACTGAATACCTCAAAATCAGAAAGAGAGCGGCCAAGCACTTTGAGGGATTGGCCGCCTTGTCCACCCATCCAGCGGGACAGCGGGCGGAGGTCAAGGCCGGGTGTAAACCCGTTCATTTCAGCCTTGACGGTTGCCCGTTGTCCTGCTACTTTTCCGGGAGTGTGGCCACAACTTCGGGACACTTTGTCCACAAGTTGGAGCGTAGGACGAGGAACTGGGGCTTTCATATACGCCCTGTCTGCTGATGAGTCCAGACCTGCGCTTGCGGCTCCACGCCACGCAAGCACAGCCCTGTTTTCCTGCCGCTTCAAATGCCCTTGCCCTCCCCGGCGGCAACGGCATTTTCACGGCAACGCCGGCAGAGCGTATAACACACTACACTTTGCTTCGCAAAGTCGTGTGCCAAATGGGGGCGTTGCCCCCTTTGGAAACCCCCACAAGAAAAGGCGGTACGCTACCCCTCCACGGGGCGCATACCGCCTTTTCTTGTTATCCAGCCCTCCGGCTGTATCGGTTGAGCAAAAGTCCGCGTGGGATTGATGTGGTATCTTTAACTTTGGGAAACTCCCCTTTCCCATTCTTATGTCAAATTAAAAATCCCCCAAAGTTTCCTTTGGAGGATTTTTTCATTCATGAATCATTACACCAGTTTGCTGAAGTCACCCCAGGCATCGAAGAAGGAGAGAGTCTTAAGAAGCTGGGAAATACGGTTGTTCTTCACCGCTTCATCCTTCACCATAACCATGACGTTGTCCAGGTAATCATTGATGGGCGCCGTCAGTTCTTTCAGATAGGGAAGGGCATCAGCGTAGCGGTATTCCCTGTACAGCGGTTCCACGGCTGCCATGGCTTTGGCAAGAGCAGCTTCCAGATTCTTTTCCGCATCTTCCTCAAAGAGGGCCGGATCCACCTTGCCGCCGGTTTTACCTTTGGTAATGTTGGCCAGACGGGTTACAGCCTGACGGAGATCGGCTTCCTCTTTCAGATGGCTTTCCGTCATAGCCTGGGCCCTCAGGAAGATGGCATAAATGTCATCCACCGGACCTGCCAGTACGGCATCGATGATATCGTAGGCAATGCCATTGTCCAGAAGAATAGCGCGGATACGCTGACGGAAGAAATCTTCCACCTGGGAAAGGACCTTGTCCTTCAGTTCCTGTTCACCGGGAAGCAGTGCCAGGGCTTTGGCAATGCCCCGGCGAATATCCCAGTGAATCTTTCCATCGGTCAGGATATTCACAGCGCCGATGGTCTGACGGCGGAGTGCGAAGGGATCCTGGGAACCGGTAGGAATCAGACCTCTCAGGAAGGTAGCAGAAAGGTTGTCCAGCTTGTCAGCCAGAGAAAGGGCACGGCCGATAGATTCCTTTGGCAGAATATCTCCGGAAAAACGGGGCATGTACTGTTCGAAAATGGCCTGGGCCACTTCCGGCTTTTCCCCATCCAGCAGAGCATATTCCTTTCCCATTTCACCCTGGAGTTCCGTGAATTCAGTAACCATGCCGGTAGCCAGATCCGACTTGGACAGGAAGGCAGCTCTGTCAGCATCCTTCATTTCCTCATCGGTGAAATTCCAGTCTTTTCCAATGAAAGCAGTAAGCTTCTGCAGACGGTCTGCCTTATCCCGCATATCTCCCAGGCCTTCCTGGTAGTTAATGCGGGTGAGATCATCCCGATGACCTTCCAGTGTCTTCTTCCGGTCATTTTCAAAGAAGAATTTCGCATCATCCAGACGGGCCCGCAGCACCTTTTCATTGCCATGCTGCACGTTTTCCAGAGCCTTGGTGCCGCCGTTTCTCACAGTCAGGAAATAGGGCATAAGGCTTCCGTCTTCCTTTCGTACCGGATAGTACCTCTGATGGTCACGCATGGGGGTAACCACAGCCGGTACCGGCAGCTTCAGGAATTCATCATCGATTCTGCCGTAAAGAGGCGTGGGGTATTCCACCAGGTAGTTGATTTCTTCCAGAAGATCCGCATTGTGCCATACATGGCCGCCCAGTTTTTCTGCTGTTTCCAGAAGGCCCTTCTGAATCATGTTCCGTCTTTCATCATGATCCACAATAACGAAGGCCTTTCTCATGGTTTCCTTATAATCTTCCGGTTTGTCAATGGTCACCGGTTCTTTGCAGAGGAAACGATGGCCCCGGCTTACGCGGCCGCTCTTCACATGGGCAAATTCCACAGGAATTACCTTGTCATCGGCCAGTGCCACAATCCACCGTACAGGACGGATGAAATGGGCTTCTTCATCGGCCCAGCGCATGCTTCTGGTGAAATTAAGACCTGTAATGAGGGAGAGGAAAAGATCCGGCAATACATCTTCCACTGCCTTGCCCTGGTTCACCACATGGGCCCAGGTATAATCCCCTTCCTTCACCAGCTGGGACGGGTCAATGTGCTGGCCCCGGGCAAATCCCTGGGCTGCGCGGGTGGGGTTTCCATCAGCATCAAAAGCCGCTTTAATGGAAGGGCCCCGCTTCTTGACTTCTTCATCCGGCTGGCGGTCGGCAGCATCCTTCACCAGCACTGCCAGCCGTCTGGGGGTGGCATAAACTTTGATTTCATGGAAGGAAATGCGATTTTCTTCAAACTTTGCACGGGACAGTTCCTTCAGCTGTTCCACTACGCCAGCCATAATGTTGGCAGGCATTTCCTCTGTTCCGATTTCCAAAAGAAGATTCTTACTCATTTTCCTTCACTTCCTTTCAGCATGGGGAATCCCAGTTCCTTTCTCTTCTTCAGCCAGCCCTTGGCGCACATTCTGGCCAGATTTCTGACCCGGGCAATATATTCCGTCCTTTCAGACAGGGAAATGGCACCGGCAGCGTCCAGAAGATTGAAAGAATGGGAGCATTTCAGTACATAATCATAGGCAGGAAGCACCATGCCTGCTTTCACTACCCTCTTGGCTTCTGCTTCATACATGTCAAAGAGCTTGAAAAGCATGTCGTGATCCGACAGCTCATAGCTGTATACAGACTGTTCATATTCATTTTCGTGCCAGATATCGCCGTAGGTCACGCCGTCAGTCCATTCCAGATCATACACATTGTCCTTTTCCTGAATGTACATGGCAATACGTTCCAGGCCGTAGGTGATTTCCACAGCCACCGGATGTTCATCAATGCCGCCTACCTGCTGGAAATAGGTGAACTGGGTGATTTCCATGCCATCCAGCCATACTTCCCAGCCGATACCCCAGGCCCCCAGTGTCGGAGACTCCCAGTTATCCTCTACGAAACGGATATCATGTTCTTCAGGGTCAATGCCCAGTTCCTTCAAAGATTCCAGATAGGTTTCCTGAATATTGTTGGGAGACGGCTTCATAATAACCTGGAACTGATGGTGCTGGTAGAGACGGTTCGGGTTTTCACCGTAACGGCCGTCATCAGGACGGCGGGATGGTTCTACATAGGCCACATTCCAGGGTTCCGGTCCGATAACCCGAAGGAAAGTGGCAGGATTCATGGTGCCTGCACCCTTTTCCGTGTCGTAAGCTTCGCCAAGTACGCAGCCCTCTTTCGACCAGAACTTCTGGAGTGCTAAAACAATCTGCTGAAATGTCATATGTCCTCCTAAAACAATATAAAAATCCCTGTAACAAGTAAGTTACAGGGACGAGTTACAGGGATACCTGACCCGCGGTTCCACCCTCATTGGCCAATGGCCCGCCTTCATTCATAGCAGCCCTACTCCGTTCAGGCAGCAGCTCCGAAACGCCTTCCGCATCCTGCCGGTCTCTCACCCTCACCGGCTCGCTGCTTATGCGTACTCCTTTTCATCATCACCGTAGTTATGGAAACATTCTAGCAAATATGAGAAGGATTGTAAAGGGGATAAACGAAAGGTTCTTAAGATGGGTAAGCCCTGGGACGGAAGGTTCCAAGGCTTGACAGCACCTGTGGCGCCAAAGATTGTGGACTGCCCTTCTGGCAATAATGATAAGGTCAGCGTTATGTGCTGACCTTCCTGCCATCATCCTGAGTAAAGCAAAGGATAATGTCTGACTGTCTGTTCTCTATGGTCTCTTCCGGAAATACAGTCCAGCGGTAAGCCGCCCCATCTACTCTTTAATCTCCTTCCCCACATGAGGCGAGATGATTTTTTCTCTGGCGTATTCCCAGAGGATTTGAGAGCCTTCGGCAGTATGCTCGTTTCTTTTTAAAATCTGGGACAGATGGACGCCATGCTCTTTCCATGCCTTCCCGCCGGTATAGTCATTCAGCATCATGGGCTGGATATTGTCCATGGTGTGGGCGAAACGGGCTTCCGGTGTGTCGGCCCTTTCAAATTCATCCCACAGGGCCCGAAGTTTCTTTCCTTCTTCCGGAATCATGCCGAAAAGTCTATCGGCGCTTTGGGCTTCTCTATCGTGCTGTTCCTGTTTGCTGACTCCTGCATAGGCATAGGTGTCACCGGCATAAATTTCCACCAGGTCATGAACCAGCAGCATGGACACCGTTTTGAGCACATCGATTTTCTCATTGCTGTATTCTGAAAGCATAATGGCCATAATGGCCATATGCCAGGCATGTTCCGCATCGTCCTCCATGCGCCGGGCGCCGGTCACGTAGGTCTGGCGGGTAATCAGTTTTTCCTTGTCAATTTCACGGAAGAAATCAAAAAGGCGGTCCAGCTTTTCTTCTTCGTTTTTGTCCATCATCATTCTTCACTCACTTTCCTATTTCTCCTGTCCCATATGAAAAAGATGGCATATAAAAGGATGGAAATCCCGATAACCACGCCCAGGCGCAGGGGATTCTGGTGGATGGTCACCGTATCATGGCCAATGAGCGCCTCCAGGGCAGTGGCAGGAAATTTGCCGATAAAGGAAGCCAGTATATAGTCCCGAAAGCTCATTTTCGAAAGGGCGCCAAAAGCATTCAGCGCTGCTGCCGGGAAATAGGGAATCACCCGGGCTATCATCATGATCCGGAAGCCCTCGCTCCTGCTTTTCTCATCCCATTCCTGCAGTTTCCTGTTTCCTGAAATCAGTTTTTCCGCTGTATCCCGAAGGAAAGTACGGAAAAAGAGAAAACTGATGCCGGCACCCACAGTCTCCGCTGCCCAGGCCAGAAGGATGCCTGGCACAATGCCGAAAATCAAAGTGCAGGCCGTAGAAAAAATCATGGCCGGCGGAAATCCCACCGCGTTCATGACGGCAGTCAGCAGGAAAGCAAACGCCACCGCCCACCGGCCGAAGGAATGGATATAGGCTGCAATCTCAAAAATTTCTCCCCGCTGCAGAAGATGCCAGATTTCATAAAAAGTGGCTGGACTTGCCAGATAAAAGCCGCCAAAAAGGAAAATCACCGCTAAAGCCAGGGCTATTTTCACCAGCAGCTGCTTATGGTCTTTCATAGAATACCTCCTGATGGGGATTATTATATCATACGGGGAAAGAGAGATGTCGAACAGTGTGTATGCACCGGCTGGGCGGTGTCTCATAAAAAAATGGACCCCCTGCTGTTCTTTTTCACCCTGAGCCAGAAGAAAAGGCTTTTTCATTCCACTATAAAAACCGGCAGGCCTCTGAAGCAATGCCTGCCGGTAATAGAGTCAAGTTTACAGAATATCCAGATCATCATAGGAAGGTTTGACTACAAACCGTCCCGTTGTATCAATGAGGCCCCACTTGCCTCTGATTTTCACGCCGGCCCTTCCATCATGGAACGGTGTCACATCGGAAGCTTCTTCCTGGAAAGTAATGCGATCTTTACCGTCAGGGCCTGCAAATTTCCAGCCCTCCTTCGTCTTCACCGGAATGAGACCGTCCCCTTCCCTGGAAAGGGCCCGGAACACCGGCTCTGTGATGACAGTGCCATCTTTGGAAATCAGACCCCACCGGTCTTTCAGCTTATAGCCGTAGATCCCGTTTCCAAGAGCAGAGAAGGAATCATAGGAAAAGGGGACAAGGGTGCTGCCATTATACATGGAAAGGATGCCCCATTTCTTACTGTCATTCTGAGCCAGAAGCACATGGTCCTCTTCTTCCGGAATCAGACCGGGGTACACGGTGTGGGCAATGAAGGTGCCTTCTTTGTTTACCCAGCCGTACCGGCCGTTATTGCGAATCAGGATGCCCTGTTCACCCCGTTTGAAGACCCTGTCATTGGAAGGACTGGCAATGACCCTTCCGCTGCTGTTGATGTAGCCCCGCTGCACCCGGATGGTAGACACCGTTTCATAATCATAATACCAGGGATCCCACACAGGGAAACCGATGCCCCAGCCAAAGGGATGGTGGTAATGATGATGGTGGTGATACCAGTGTCCCCAGCCCCAGCCGATGCCGATGGTTACCGGGAAGCGGCGCATGACGGCCGTTTCCCCTACCTCACCGGTGCGGACTTCGGCCAGCCCTCCTTCAAAAGGATAGAGCTTGTCAAATTCCGCCATGAAAGCTATGGTGCCATCCGGTCTGGCATACCCATTGCCATCGGTAGTTTTCACGCCGGCCAGCCCTTCCGAGAAAGGCGTCAGCACTGCCTTGAACTGGGGTTTTGCCGTAATCTGGCCTTCATTGTTCATAAAGCCCCAGAGCTTTCCTGCGTCCTCCACGGCCGTCATATGCTCACTGAATACAGGCACCACCGCCTTGTACACCGTGGGCACCACTTCCTGTCCCTTTCCATCGATGAAGCCCCAGTGATTCTGGTTATCTTCCACCGCCAGAAGGCCATCGCTGTATGAAGGACCGGAATCTTTGTAATGAGGCGCCACCACTTCTTTTCCTTCTCTGTCAATGACGCCCCAGCGGCCTTTGCTCCTCACCGGCGCCAGGCCATCCTCAAAATAACGGGCCTCCTGGTACACCGGAGTGATTTCCTTTCCATCTATGGAAAGATAGCCGTACTTCCCGTCCACCTTCACAATGGCCATATCATTTTGGAAATCAGAAACCTGCTCGAAGGTTTTATCGGAAATCTTCGTGCCGTCCTTCCGGTAGAAAGAAATACGTTTATCCTTCCCCTGCACTGCCAGGGCGCCGTCCTTCCACACGGAACGGGTTTCATAGGAAACAGGAACAACCACATGTCCCTGCCGGTTATAAAAACCGCGAAGGCCCTTCTCCTCTACTTCCACCAGATTCTCCCGGCCCGGCTCGCTGTCCACATCATCATCCTTCACATCAGGATCCGACAGACTGATGCCCACCTTATCATAGGAAAGAGGAATCACCTGTTGTCCACTGCCATCAACAGCTCCCCACTTTCCATTCGACTTCACCGCTGCCGCAAAAGGCAGGGCCTCTTCCTTCGGTGCGTCAGGCCCTTCATTGGCATAGGAGGAAAAAGAAAAACATAAAAACCCTGCCGCCAGGGCAGCCATTATTTTTTTATGTACCATGGAAATCACCTCACCATGAAATAGTAACGAATAGTCAATACCCATCTCTATTGTAGCACATGGAAGAAAAGTTTCCTGTCGCTATGAATATCATCTTTCCCACGCCGCACAAAAAACTTGTCGCAAATAGTTTCCTGTTGCTATGAATACCATCCTCCCTGCGCCGCGCAGAAAACCTGTCGCAAGCAGTTTCCCATCGCTATGAACATCATCTTCCCCACACCATGCAGGAAACTTTTCGCAAGCAGTTTCCCATCGCTATGAACATCATCTTCCCCACGCCGGATAGGAAACTTTTCGCAAGCAGTTTCCTGTCCATAGGAATACCATTCTCCCTCGCCGGACAGTCCCCCCTTGCCCCATTCCATTCCATAGTCCATAATAAAGAAAAGCAAAAGGAGTGCATACCATGGAACACAATTATCTTTTTGACGGCGTGGCCGTCCTCATCATTCTCTGGTTTATTAAGTCCTATTTTCTCGGCAGAGCCTCTACGGAAGAGGAAAAATTTTTATATCGGGAAGCGCCCAGATGGCTTCTCTATTTCACCAGCGGCCTTGTCTGCGTCACCCTGCTGATGATGGTATTGGTGGATTTCGGCATAGTTCCGGGCATTCCCCAGGAAAGCACCTTCCGCCTCACCGTGGCATCCCTGCTCCTGTGGCTCGCCATGGCCCTGTATACCCGATGGAACTGGGGCGTCCACATAGCAGACCGTGACCTCAGGGGAAAGAATAACCGGAAAATGCTTCTTCTCCTCCTTCTCATGGCCTTCCTGGCATCCACATTGTAAATAAAACCCATGTCAAATGGCGCCTGTCACAAAGACAGACGCCATTTTGACATGGATGGGCCATAAGCGCAATGCCCACTACTCCACATAATCCTTCATTTTCACCGTAATCAGGGAAGATACCCCTTTTTCGGCCATGGTGACGCCCTGCAGGGTGTCTGCAAATTCCATGGTCTTTTTTCTATGGGAAATGACGATGAACTGGGTTTTCTTTTTATAGTCCGCAATCATGCGGCTGTACCGTTCCACATTGGCATCGTCCAGGGCTGCATCGATTTCATCTACGAAGCAGAAAGGCGCTGGGCGGAAGGCCATGAAGGAAATGAGGAGAGCAATCACTGTCAGAGCCCTTTCGCCGCCGGACATGAGGGACAGGGGCTGCCGTTTCTTGCCGGGAAGCTGGAGGTACATTTCCACGCCGCCCTCCAGCGGATGGGCTTCGTCGGTAAGCTCCAGCCGGGCCCGGCCGCCCTGGAACATGAGCTGCATAATGCGGCCGAATTCCTGGTTAATTTCCTTGAAAGCCCTGCTGAACTGGTCAGTCATAGTTTGATCAATGTCGCGAATCACCGTTTCCAGACCGTTTCTGGCCTTCGTCAGATCCTCTATCTGTTCTTCATAGAATGTCCGCTTGTCCAGCTGCTTCTGGTAGTCCTCCTCGCCATTGGGATTCACCTGGCCCAGAGCGGAGAGCTTCTGGGAAAGGCTTTCCTCTTCCTTCCTCATATCTGCCATAGAGCCGGGAAGCCGGAGAGCTTCCGCCTCCTGTCGGGTCATATGGTTTTCCGAAAGCCGGCGCAGCTCCTCTTCTTCCTGGGCTTTGAAATTGTCAATTCGTCCCTGTCGTTCCGCCATATCCCGTTTCACTTTAGACGACTGTTCCTGGGTCTTTCGCCAGGATTCCTCCAGTTTCTTCTGTTCCATGGCGAACCGGTCCGAATCATCCTGCATGCGGGACTGATTCTGCTGCCGGTCCTGCCACAGGGACTCGGCTTTCCGGAATTCCTCCTTCAGCCTTTCCATGTCCTCCTTCAGCACCTGCAGAAGTTTTTCATTTTCTTTCTTTTCTTCTTCCAATTTGGCCCGGTCCGCCTGCTGCTCTGCCAGCGCTTTTTCCCGGTCCTCTTTCATGCGCTTTCCGAAGGCCAGGGATTCCCGGGCCTTGGTAAGGGACACATGGATGGAAAGGATTTCTCCATTCTTTTCTTCCAGTTTCTTTTTCAGCTTTTCGCTTTCCTCATCTTCTTCCATTTCCGGAATTTGCGCCAGCTTTTCCAGATTTTCGGAAATATGGGTTCTCCGCTCTTCTCTTTCTCTCAGTTCCAGGTCCCGTTTTTTCTTCAGCGCCATTTCCTCTTCTGTCGCCTTCTCTTGGTCTTCCAGGGTCTTTTCCATCCCTTCCCTCCGGGCAGTGAGGGAGGCCAGGCTGACTTTCAAGGTCTGCCATTCTTCCCTTTCCTTCATGACCTTTCCCGCCAGGGTATCGCAGATATGGCCCTGCTCCTCCAGCTTTTGGCTGCATGTTTCCAGCACCTTTCGCCCCTCTTCTTCCTCTCGGGAGAGGCGGCGGATTTCCTGTTTCCTGCCAAAAAAGGTATTTTCCTTCTTCCTCATGGAGCCGCCGGTCATGGAGCCGCCAGCATTGATTAGCTGGCCGTCCAGGGTGACAATGCGGAACCGGTAGCGATATTTCTTTGCCACCCTTCTGGCATCATCCAAGGTTTCCGCAATCAGGGTCCGTCCCAGAAGGGACGTGAGGAGATCCCGGTACCGGTCATGGCAGGTTATCAAGTCCGATGCAATGCCGCAGATGCCCTTTTCCCCGGCAGCCTTCTGTTCCTCTCCGCCGTAGGCAGAAGGATGCATGGACTCCAGAGGAAAGAAGGTGGCTCTTCCGAGATGCCGTTCCTTCAGCCAGCGGATAATCCGGCCTGCCGCTTCAGTGGTATCCGTAACAATACAGGAAATCCGGCTGCCCAAGGCCACTTCCGCCGCTGTCGTATAGGCTTCCGGCACCTGCACCAGGTCCCCCAGAGGGCCATGAATGGATGTGCCAAAGAGATCCCGTCTGGCCATGATATTTTTGACTGCCATGGAAAAATCGGCATATTCCTTTTCCGCCCGATCCAGATAATTCTTCCTGGATCGGATGGCGGAAAGGGCAGACTCCTGCTTTCCCTTTTCATTCATCAGAGCAAAGCGCCGGTTTTCCTCCTCTTTCAAAAGAAGACTGTCCTTCTTTCCTGCTTCTTCCAATTCTGAAAGGCGCGCTGCCCCTTCTTTTTCTTCCTTCAGTGCGTGAGAAAGCTCCTTTTCCAGCGCTGCCAGTCGGTTTTTCTTCTCCTCTAGTGAAGAGAGAGCTTCTTCCCGTTCTGCTTCCAGCCTCTGCAGGGTCTCTTCCACATGGGACAGCTCCTGCTCCATCCGCATCTTTTCAGACATCTGCTGCCGGTTCACTTTCAGCTTTTCCGCATAGGAAGCCTCTGAACGGGCCAGGGCTTCTTCCAGAGCTTTCTTTTTCTCTTCTTCCTTCTCTTTCTTTTCGTTCCACTGGCGGCAGTCATCCACATAGCCCTGATACTCCTCTTCGCCGCTTCGAATTTCCTCTGCCAGTTCTGCTTCCGCTTCCTTCTGGTCCTCTTCAGCTGCTGCCAGTTCCCCTTTCTTTTCCTCGGCATGATGGAAACTTTCTTCCTTCACCCGGAAATCGCCGCGAAGCTCTTCCATTTTTTGCTGGGCTTCGGCGGTTTGCTGTCCCAGGCTGCGAAGGCCTTCCTGAAAATCAAGGGCCTGCTTTTCCAGCTTTTCCCTTTCCGCTGCCAGAGAGGACAGGGTGGTATCCCATTTTACATCTTCCTCTTCCAGATTCCGGTACTCCGTTTCATAACGGGACAGCATGCGGCCGATAGATGTCAGCTTCAGCACCGCCATAGAGGCAGTGACAGCGCTTTTCTTCTTCATAAGCTCCTTATAGACCCTGGCCTTTTCCGCCCCTTCCTTCAGAGGAATGAGCTGCTCATCCAGAAGAGCCACCATGTCCTGCACCCTGTCCATATTTTCTGCTGTCTTTTCCAGCTTCCGGAGGCCTTCGTTCTTCCGCATGCGGTACAAGCTGATGCCCGCCACGTCCTCAAAAATCAGACGCCTCTCATCAGGCCGGGCCGTCAACACCTGGTCCACCCGGTTCTGCCCGATAATGGCCAGGGATCCCCGCCCCAGACCTGTATTGGCCAGAAGCTCCTGTATATCCTTCAGCCGGCAGCTTCTTTTGTTGATTTTGAAATCACTGTCCCCGCTGCGGAGAAGCCTTCTGGTAATGGCCACTTCCGTGGTATCCAGCGGCAGTTCATGAGACGAGTTATCCAGCACCAGCTGTACTTCCGCTCCATTCTTTGCCTGCCTGGTTTCAGAGCCGGAAAAAATAATGTCCTCTGCCTTCTGTCCCCGAAGGTTCCTCACATTCTGCTCTCCCAGCACCCAGCGCACTGCATCGGATATATTACTCTTTCCGCAGCCGTTGGGTCCCACGATCACCGTCATGCCGTCAGCAAATTCTATGGTAGTTTTATCTGCAAAAGACTTGAAGCCCTGCAGTGTCAAACGCAGTAATTTCATAGTATCTCCTTGTGTTCCTTTTCAAAGCTGTATCGCTCCTTATTATACAGGAAATGGGGGAAGTCTGCTTGTGAAAGGTTTCCTGTTCAGCTTGAAGCAATGGTATCCACCCCAACAGGAAACTATTCTCAATAGGTTTCCCCTTCGGTATGAAACAAATGGTATCCATCCCGACAGGAAACTGTTTGCAAGAGTTTTCTATTCGACTTGAATCAATGGTGTGAATCTCGAAGGGAAACTATTTGCGAACATCCCATCAAAAAACTGCGAAAGGAAGTCCTTTCGCAGTTTTCATCACTTATTCTCCAAACACCGGAGGCAGGGGGCTGTCGTCAGAAGGTGCAGGCGGAAGCGGGGAGTCGCTGCTGTCTGTGTCATCCTTCTTCGGTTCCTCGCCGGGCGCGTAGATGGAGTGATACTTGAAGAGGTTTTCTACCTGGGTATGGTTGATGGTTTCTACTTCCATCAGGGCCTTGGCCATGGCATGGAGCACTGGCAGATTGTCTGTCAGTGCCTGCATGGTGTCATTGTAGGCCTCATCCAGGTACTTGTGCATTTCTTCATCGATAATGGTGGCTACTGTTTCGCCGTAGTTTCTTTCAGAACCCAGCTGCTTGCCCAGGAAAATCTGCTCCTGGTGTTCACCGAAAATCATGGGTCCCAGGCGGTCGCTCATGCCCCATTCCATAATCATCTTGCGGAGGATGGAGGTGACCTGCTGCAGGTCTCCGGAAGCGCCGCTGGAGATTTCGTTGAAAATAATCTTTTCAGCGCAGCGTCCGCCTAAAGCTACGCGGATCTGGGCCAGAAGATGGGATTTGGTAATGAAGGACCGTTCTTCATGGGGCAGCATCATGGTGTAGCCGCCGGCCTGTCCACGGGGGATAATGGTGACTTTATGCACCGGATCCGCATCCTTCAGAAGGGTGGCCATAATGGCATGGCCCGATTCATGGTAAGCCGTGAGTTTTCTTTCTTCATCGCTCACCCGGTGGCTCTTTCTTTCAGGACCGTAGGAAACTTTTTCAGATGCCTCTTCCAGATCTGCCATGGAAATGGTTTTTCTGTTATCCCTGGCTGCCAGAAGGGCTGCTTCATTCAGCATATTGGCCAGGTCGGCGCCGGTAAATCCCGGTACTTTCTTGGCAATGGTAGGCAGGTCCACATCCGGTTCCAGCGGTTTGTTTCTTGCATGGACACGGAGAATGGCGATACGGCCTCTGAGGTCCGGACGGCCTACTACTACGCGGCGGTCAAAACGACCGGGGCGCAGGAGGGCAGGGTCCAGGATATCAGGACGGTTGGTAGCTGCCAGAGTAATGATGCCTTCATTGGAACCGAAACCGTCCATTTCTACCAGGAGCTGGTTCAATGTCTGTTCCCGTTCATCATGTCCGCCGCCCAGTCCGCTTCCGCGCTGACGGCCTACGGCATCAATTTCATCGATAAATACAATGCAGGGCGCATTCTTCTTTGCCTGGGCGAAGAGATCACGCACGCGGGACGCACCGACACCTACGAACATTTCCACAAAGTCGGAGCCTGAGATGGAGAAGAAGGGTACCTTGGCTTCCCCGGCCACTGCCTTGGCCAGAAGGGTCTTGCCGGTACCTGGAGGTCCCACCAGCAGGACGCCCTTGGGGATCTTGGCGCCGATGGCAGTGTACCGTCCCGGATTCTTCAGAAAATCCACCACTTCCGACAGTTCTTCTTTGGCTTCATCTTCACCGGCCACATCGTTAAAGTTCACGTGCACCTGGCCTTCACCGGTCATTTTAGCTCTTGACTTGCCGAAGCTCATGACCCGTCCGCCGCCGCCCTGGGTCTGGTTCATCATCCAGAACCAGACGGCAATGAGGATGATAATGGGAAGCAGATTGGACAGAAGGCTCATCCACCATGCCGGCTGTTCCGGCGGTTTGGCAGTAATGGCCACATTGCCGTCACTCAGCTTATTGAGAAGCTGGGTATCATTGTCAGGAATGTATGTGGCAAATTCAGTGCCGTCTTTCATCTTCCCGGTAACTGCGTTATTTGTCATCACCACCGAGGATACATTCTTCTTTTCCACCTGTGAAATAAAGTCACTGTAGGTGATTTCCGAATGTTTTTCCTGGGGATGAACAAATGTATTGAATATGGACACTGCGATGATGATGAGAAGCACGTAGAGTGCCACATTCTTAATAAATTTATTCAATATATTCCTCCTTCTCATGATCTGTGCAATAAAAGCCCATTTGACCGGTTGGGGAAGCGCGATTCAATCGGTGCTTTCCACCATCCACCCCGCTGACTAAATTGAGACTTTTCAATCAGTAATTAATTTTACCATTTTTTAGAAATTTAAGCAACAGGATTGTTTGAAATCCTATGCCCGCTTCAGTCACCCTGCATCACGCAGGAACAGCTTCCTGCCTGCAGGAATGTAAAAGGTTGAAAAATAGTGATTAGCGGCAAAGTAAGCCCTTCACGCCCAAAGGGAAAGCCCTCTTCGAACTGTCCGAGCCCGGATGCTCCGGAAAGGAGCGTCCAAATATTTACGCTTTGGTATACACCCGGCTGTCCAGGACGCATACGTCCGGCAGATTTCTGTATTTTTCCGCATAGTCGCAGCCATAGCCTACGATGAATTCATCAGGAATATCAAAGCCCACGTATTTTACGTCCACTTCTTTTTCCCGTCTTTCCTTCTTGTTAAGACAGATGGCCAGTTCCACAGAAGCAGCGCCCCTCTGTTTGAGAAGGGGTACCAGGGCGCTCATGGTAATGCCTGTATCGATGATATCTTCCACCACGATGACATTCTTGCCTCGGATATCCCGGTCCAGATCCTTTTTAATATTCACATGGCCGGAAGAAACGGTGCTGTTGCCGTAGCTGGATACGCACATGGTGTCCAGTGTGACAGGAAGGTCAATGGACCGCATCAGGTCACAGAGGAAAGGCATGGCACCTTTCAGAATGCCAACCAGCACCACATCTTTTCCTTCATAGTCTTTCGTAATCTGACGGCCCAGTTCTTCCACTCGTTTTTCAATCTGTTCTTTCGTAATGAGTACGGTCTTAATATCTTTTCCCAGGTTTTTCATGTTGTTCATTCATTCTCCTTATCCCTTAAGGTGAGTGTCAGAAGGAGAAAAGACTTCGTACCTTCCGTCACCCGGCCCTGTCTGCTTCCCCGAAGAAAGCAGGTCCAGTAAATATGATGTTCATCGGCCACTACCGGCCATTCTCTGCGAAGCACCGAAGGGATTCCTTTTTCCTGAAGGATTTGAAATACCCTCTTCCTTCCCTTCATGCCCAGAGGCTCCATGGAGTCATCCTTTTCCGCCTTTCGAAGGACCAGCGGTCCTACACTGCCGGCATCAAGAAGATACTGGTTTCTCCCTGTAACCACCGGATGGGAAAGGACTTTCCCAGTCAGTACCCAGGGAGGAGCGGTCAGAAGAACTTCATGGTTATTTGTTATTATACCAGTTTCCCCGTGAAGGGGCTTTTCTTTTTCTCTACAAAATTCATAAAAAAGATGGAGCAGGTCTTCTGCAGGCATAGTATCTTTCCGGGAGCTGCCGGGGAAAAAACAGAGAAACTGCCCTGCCCTTTCCATCATGGCACCGGAGGAAGAGGTTTTCCTGCCTTCCCTTCCTTCCAGAGCCAGCTTACGCATCCGCTCCACCCCTTCTGCATCCGGCGTATGATGGGAGACTCTCATCACCGCCCGCCGGATGAGGCGGCGCTGCATCGCAGGATGGAGCGCCTGCAAGCGATGGAAGGGATAGGCCAGAAGACGGCCCCGCTGCCGGAAGAAGGCTGCTTCCTTCGCCTCTTCTCCCTCCATGAAATCCTCTTCGTCCCTCAAAAGGGAAGCCATATGGGTAAGGCCTGTGACCAGGGACGGATTGTACTCCCTGAGACGGGGCAGGAGGGTGAGACGGATCTTATTCCGAGTGGCATCGGGAATATCATTGGTTTCATCATGACAGGGATTCACTGGATAATCAGAAAGGAAACGGCCGATATCCTCTCTTGTAACGCAGAGGAAGGGGCGGACAAATCCATCCCGCTTCGGCTGTATGCCGGTCAGTCCCTTCAGGCCGCTGCCCCGGAGGAAATGGAAAAGAATGGTTTCCGCCTGGTCATCTTCATGATGGGCCAGGGCGATTTTCCGGTACCCGCCGGCCTTTGCCGCCTCCTCCAGCGCTTCATACCGAAGAATGCGGGCCACGGTTTCCACTGAGCCTTTCTCTTCCTTTCTTGCCTCCGGCACATCTACATCTTTTCTATAGAAAGGAATATGGAAACGGCGGCACACCGATGCCACATAGGCCGTTTCCTCTTCCGCCGCTTTCCGCAGATGATGGTTCACGCAGCAGCAGCCCAGACGGATTCCCTCTCTTTCCTCTATATCCTTCAGAAAAAGAAGGAGTCCCAGCGAATCAGGGCCGCCGGAAACGGCAGCGAGGATTCCATCTCCCTTTTCCCACAAATGATTTTCATGGGCAAAGGCAAGCACCCTTTTAAGAAAGTCCTCTTTCTTCATTCGTTATTGGGCCTTAACACGTCCGCATCCAGAAGTCCCTCAGAAAGGTCCCTGTCGCTCACCATGATTTCCGGCAGGGCAAAGTATTCCATGAGACTGTCAAGAATGGCCACACCGGCCACGATGATGTCCGCTCTTTCCGGCATGAGTCCTGTCAAATGGCATTTGTCATCATAGGACATGGAAGAAAGCTTCTTCAGCATGGCATTTACATCTTCCTGATGGATGATGAAATCCTGCACTTTGGAGGAATCATAGACCTCCAGCTCCTGGAGCATGGACGCCATGGACGTCACCGTGCCTCCCACGCCGATCCACCGTTTCACATTCTTCACACTGTCCATCAGTTCTGTGTGGCGGAAAAGGTCGAAGCAGTGCTTCTTCAGCTCCGCCAGTCCCCGGGGCGTGGTGGTATCGAACTGCTTGGAACAGCGTACACAGCCCAGCTTGAAGCTGTGACGCATGCCGATATCCGTGCCGAAACCCATGCAGATTTCCGTAGAACCGCCGCCGATATCCACTACCGACGTCACCACGCTGGACGTACCGGCTGCGCCGATATAGCTGTAATAGGCCTCTTCCTTTCCCGAAAGGATCCGTACCGGAATGCCGGCAACCGCAGTCACCTCATCGGAAAATTCACCGCCGTTAGCCGCATCCCTCATGATAGAAGTGCCGTAGGCAAAGATTTCAGAAGCCCCTGCCAGGCGGGCGGCCGCCGTAAATTCTTCGATAGCCTTCAGCGTCCTTTCCCGGGGTCCCTTCCCGATGAAAGCCTTGTCCGTCATGCCTTCCCCGAGCCTGGTACTGCGAAGGTCCTTCTTCAGGATCTTCCACTCTCCCTTTTCATCCTTTTCTGCAATCAAAAGACGGACTGAATTTGTCCCGATATCAATAATCGCACGCATCATATCCCCCAAATAAGGTTAAACAATGAGCCAACTGCTTAAAATAATAAGGGAGCATGGAATGCTCCCTTATTTCTCTCAGTCAGAACGCCTTGCGCCCCTTCCGCCTCTCTTGGATTCCACATTTCTCTTGAGATCGAGAAGCCTTTCATCGCTGTCTTTCAGGAAACGGCTGAGCTTATCCTCAAAAGAAGCCGGTGCTTCCCTGCGGGCCGTACGGAAACCGCCGGAAAACGGACGGCTGTACTGGGTCCTTTCAGAATGGAAGGATTCCTCTCCCTCTTCCTGACGACGTTCAAAGGAGCGATGGCCTTCGCGGCTGCGGAACTCATTTTTTTCATGGAAATCACGGTGTCCCTGATGGTCATGGTGGAAACGATCCTGCTTCTTTTCCCCTTTTTCAGAAGCTGGCTGGGCCTGTTTGATGGATAAAGCGATTTTGCCTCTTTCATCAATGGTAATGACCTTGACCTTCACCTTGTCTTTGACCTTGAGATAATCATTCACATCACTTACATATTCATTAGCCACTTCAGAAATGTGAATCAGACCCACCTTTTTATCCGGCAGTTCTACAAATGCGCCAAACTTTGCGATACCGGTTATGGTACCTTCTACGATATTGCCGACTTCTAAAGCCATGAGAAAAAAATACATCCTCCCTAAAAACCTAAATGGAAATATTAATTTGATTATACGAGATTTCCCGGGGAATAGCAATAGGAATTATAAAGGAAAAAGCCCCCTCTGCTCATATAAAAAGCACTGATTCATTCCGTATCTGCTTTCATCAGAAATGGTATGCTGCAGGTCATGGAAATTCTTAAACAGCCTGCTGTTTTCCTTTTCCTTCCCTGCATCGCATAAAAACAGAAATCAAAGCAGATACGCATGAAATCAGTGCTTTCGGTATCTCACAGAAATCGAAAGCAGAAAGAGGCTTCCTTTTACCTTTCAATCACCGTAAAATGACGATCCTCTTTCCTCTTCTTCCCATCCAACGGCGAATGGCCCACAGCCACTGCCAGAATAGGAGACACCCCTTCAGGCAGATGAAGCATTTTGAGATAATCTGCATCCTTTCCCAGAAGACGGATGAAGCCGAAAAGAATGATGGACGACAGCCCCAGGTCACTGGCCTTCAGATGGATATGCTCTGCGATAATGCCGGCATCAAAGCCCTCCAGCGTTTCCATCACATCCTTCGTGCGGCAGATGAGGATGAGAAGGGGCGCTTCGTAAATCATGTGGGGCTTTCCCACCCTTTCTCCCCCTTCGGTGCTGATCCGCTTCAGTACCTCCGGATCCCTTACCACTACCAGGGCATAGCCCTTATCATTATGATGGCCTACGGAAGATTCCTCGGCTGCATGAATCAGCGCATGGATTTCCTTTTCGGAAACGGCCTCGCCGGTATAGGAACGAGCCGACTTTCTAAGCGATAAAACTGTATCAAACTCCATAATAAGACTCCTTCATTCTTTCCCGTCAATACGGAAGGTGGGAATCCTTGCCACAAACCGCCGCTCCCGCTGAACCATGGGCGTATGCCCCACAGCCACCGCCATGGCCGGCTTCAGCCCCTCCGGCAGGTGCAGGGCCTGGAAATATTTTCCGTATCCCTCTTCCCGGTTCAGCGTGCGGATAAAGCTGTAAATACAGATGGACCCAAGCCCCAGGTCCACCGCTTTCAGATGCATGTTTTCCGCCATAATCCCGGCATTGAGCTTGATAGAATCTTCCCGTGCCTCCGGGGTGTTCATGATCAGCAGCAGAAGCGGCGCCCCGTAAATAGGATCCCCTCTCCCCGACAGCGCCTGATTCTCCTCAGCCAGAAGCCTTAGCACCTTCTTGTCCGTAATGGCGGCAATAGCATAATTTTTGAAATCAAAATGCCCCACCGGCACCTCTTCCCCTGCCTTCACAATCTTCTGGATATCCTCCTCAGACACCGGCTCTTCCGTGTACCGGCGCACCGAGCACCTCACTGAAAGCACATGATCGAATTCCATGGTTAGTCTCCTTTCCTTGTTTTGGCAGAATCATAATGTTGAAAAGTTTCCCATCCGACATAGCACCACTGCCTCCCATCGCGGCAGGGAAACTTTCGCATTCAGTTTCCCATCCGCCATGGCACTGCTGCCTTCCATCGCAGCAGGGAACTTATCGATTCAAAAGATTCGAAAGCAGAGCTCCTGCCATTTCATAATCATCGATGGCCACGCACCAGGGACTGTCCTTTCCCTTCTCATACACACAGAGAGGGCCCTGGCCCGTTTCCACACGGTCCACATCAGAAAGCTCAGTCTCCATCCTCTCCTTCCGGCTTCTAAAGCCTATTCGCTCTGAAGTCAGCCAGAAAGCTCCCTTGTCTCCTTCCTCAAAGAGACTCTTATCCTCCTTATTTTCCCACTGGCCCACCTTGAAAGAATGGCCCCGGGAAATCAGGACAGGACCGATGACAGGCTTCTTCGGCTTCATGAGCCGGCCGGCAGCAGTAAAATGCAGTTCCTCCCCTTCCCGGTACTTCACATTGGCATATTCCCTGCTCACCGTGGGCATAAGCCCCTCCTCCTGGATTTTATAGAGGGCATTGCACCTTTTGGCAATGGTGGTGTACTTGTACTTTGCCTCTTCCTTCATCATGTAGCAGAGCTTCAGCAGATCGGAAAACATGCCGTATTCGTCATCATTCATGTAGCCGTCATGGTAAAGCTTCTCAAAAGCCTTGTCACAGGCCAGCGCCTGGGCCCGGGCCAGCTGTTTGTTGCCCAGGTCCTTTTCCTTCGCATAGGCGATGAAACTTTCCAGCCGATCTGCGTCCAGCTCATCATTGACTGCCGCCTCCGCCATACGGCTGGCATACTCTTCTATATACTGATCTTTTCCTCCGCCAAACAGATTAAAAAACAAGGATACCACCTCCAAAGCCGGTATGAATTACAAAGAAATGGACGCCGCCGACTGGGCAATCACCTGATCGGCATAGGTCTTTTCTTTTACATTATAAATATAGTCAAAGGAAATATATTTCCCATCTTTCACAAAAATATAGCTTGTATTATGATCTCCCTGGTCATCAAAGTCCAGCTTCAATCCGGGGAGCCCGTGAAAAGAATCAAAGAGGAACGTCACATTCTTCACATATTTCCCGGAACTTTCGCTGGCCAGCTTCGCCCGGAAATGGGATTCAATGTCCGCCTTTTCCTTATCACTCAAAGAAGCGAGGCTTGACGGAAGGAAACTGAACTCCCGGTTTTCCGAAATCGGCAGCGCTGCCACTCCCGTCATAAGGAGGTGGTTTCCCGCCACCAGCACATGGCCCGGCGCCACCGGCGGGTCATAGTCCACCTGCATGGACGACGGAATATCATAGGTATAGGCCGTGCCCTTCACGCTCACCTTCTGCATAGGCGTATAAAAAGACAGACTGTTTACCATGTTTTCCACCAGCGGCCGATTCCGCTTCACATCCTCTTCCTTCATGGTGAAGGAAATCATGGCGGTCCCTTCCTGGCGGAGGAACAGATACCGGATTACTGAAAAGTTGCCATCTTCTCCCTGTCCCTTCGTTTCCGCCCGGAGCGCCCTGCCGGCTTTCGTTTCCACAGACTTCATGGACACCGGCTTTTCTCCGGATTTTTTAATATTTTCCTGAAGGAACTTTTGCGCTTCCCTCGCCTGCTCCTTCATCTTTCCCTCACTGTAAGGCTGGCCATAGGCCCTGGACAAAATGGAAAGTGAGATTCCTTCATCCGGAAGAAACGCCTGATACACTGCCGGCGAAGACTTCTCATTTTCCACCCGGTTCCCCGGAATCACCATGGTGAGCCCGCTGACTTTATTATCATAGGTATAGGCTGCCTCCGAAACCGGCGCTGCCTCTCCTGCCACAGGTTCTCTGGCCCAGGTCCCCTGAAAGGACAGTGCCGCCGCCAGAACCATGGCAGAAATCACTGCTGCTTTTTTCATAATCCTATTTCCTTCCTCCTGCAGGGAAAACCACGATTTCATAAGCCCCCATCACGGGCAGTAAGACAGCAGTCCCTGCAGAACCCATGACCGGCAAAAAAATCTTCCAAAAACAGATTCTATACAGGAATCTGTGCTTTCCCGGATGATGTGATGATATAATTATTATATACCATAAAAGGAAATTCCAGATAAGGAAATCCGTTTTCAAAAGGAGGTCTTTTCCATGCAGTTCAAGAAAATCCTTGTTCCCGTAGACGGCTCCGGCACCGCAGACAACGCCCTCCGCTACGGCGTAGAAATGGCAAAAACCTACGGGGCCCAGCTTTTCGTTATCGTAGTGGCAGACATAGGCGAAGCCGCCTACCCCTTAATGCAGGTCAACCTTGATAGAAACGGCTTCGCCTCGGTCCGGGAAAAAGCAGAAGCAGTCATGGAAAGAATCAAAAAACAGATTCCCCAGGGCCTTCCCTTCACCCCCATCATCCGCACCGGCGTCCCCGGCAGCGTCATCACCTCCCTGGTTGACGAAGAAAATATAGACCTCATTATTATGGGAAACAGCGGCAAAGGCTCCCTTTCCTCCTTCATCATGGGCAGCGTCAGCCAGTACGTGATCCATCATGTGAAAGTACCGGTGCTGATTATTAAGTAAACCGACCTTTTTAAAGCAGGGCAGCTGATGGAGCGGCCTACGCCTGGACGCCCGCATGGTCCTTCCCTGTATCAGCTCTTTCCGAAAAAGCAAAAACAGTGAAACCGATATCCCCTCGATTTCACTGTTTTTTTAATGATTCTTTTCCAGGACTCCCAAAATCCTTCCCGTCACCAGAGTCAGGAAAAGATAAATCACCGCCGTAGTAATAAAAGTCTCCCATACCCGGTAGTACTGCGCATTGGCCGCATTGGCCCAGTACATGAGCTCCGGCGTGGCTATTACCGACGCCAGCGACGAATCCTTGATGAGACTGACGAAAGAATTTCCCAGCGCCGGAATCACCGAGCGGATTGCCTGAGGCAGGATGACATACCGCATGGCCTGGAAATGAGAAAGCCCCAGAGCGCTGGCCGCCTCCATCTGCCCCGGGTCTGTGGCCAGAATGCCGCCGCGGATGGTTTCCGCAATATACGCGCCCGCATTGATGGAAAGCGCAATCACCGCTGCCAGCACACCGTCCGGTTTCCTCATAATCAGCGGAATCACGCCGAAATACGTAATCAGTATCTGCAGAAGAAGCGGCGTTCCCCGGATGCTCTCGATAAAGCACACCGCCGGAATAGACAAATATTTCTTAGATGAAATCCGGGCCAGCGCCAGGAAAAGGCCGATGAAGAATCCCGCCGCAATGGCAATCACCGACAGCTTCACCGTCAGCAGAGCACCGGAAATAAAGAAAGGCGTATACTCCTCCACAATGGACACTTTGAAATCAAACATCTCTATCACTCCTGCTTCAAAGAAGCCAGCATCTTCTCATCGGGACTGCTGTGGAACCACTTTTCATAGATACGGCTGTACGTGCCGTCACTGACCATATCCGAAAGAGCCTTGTCCAGCTTCTGCTGCAGCGCCTGTCCCTTATCTTTCGGATAAAGAATACCGAAATACTCCGGCGTAAAAGCAGCGTCATCATAGAGGATTTTCAAATGCTGATCCGGATACTGGGCCTTGATAGCCTTCACCGACGTTTCATCCCCCACCAGCGCATCCACCTGACCGCCGATGAGCATCTGAATGGACATAGGCGTTTTGCGGATGGCCGGATTATTTTTCCCCATCAGTTTCTCCAGCGCCTCCTGGCCGGTGGAACCATTCTGCACAGCCACTGTCTTCCCGTCCATCAGATCCTTCGCACAGGAAATATCAGTATCCTCCCGCACCAGAATCGCCTGCCGGGACACAAAATAAGGTTTGGAAAATAGATAAGTCTTCTTCCGGTCATCAGTAATGGTAATCCCCGAAACAGCGGCATCTGCCTGCCCCGTGCGGATCTGCTCAAAAATAGCCTCCCATCCCGCATCGGTGATATCCGGCGTAAGCCCGGCCCGCTTCGATGCCTCTTCGATGAGATCGATATCAAAACCCGTGATCTTCCCATCCTTCAAATACTCGAAAGGATTCCAGTTCGCATGAGTCACAATATGCACATGCCCCTCGGAAGAAGTCCCCGCTTCAGGCGCCTCCTTCCCGCAGCCCCCTGCCAGCAGGCACCCTGCCGCCAAAAGAGCCGCCGCCGCTGCTATCCAAAGTTTCATTTTCCTCTTTCCTTCCTGAACTAAAGCCGCCACCAAAGCACCAAAGCCAGTGGCTATTATTTTTCATGTTCATTATACTCCCTGAAAAGATATAATACAAGTTGTTCACTAAAATAATGTTTGTTAGATGAGCAGTCTACGGATAGCAAAGCCTATGACTTGCCCGCCCCTGCCTGCAGAAAGCAAGCGCCAATGGGCAGAAGGGCATCCAAAAACCGATAGCCGTAAGCGGATAGCGCACAGCCGAACTCTTCCTGCCGTCTGATTATCACCCGTCGAAATGCCTCTACTCCTGCAAACCTTAATTTTCTTTTCTCAACATTACGCCATACCAAAAGGACGCCTTCTATCCAAAGGCGCCCTCGCGATTCCAGCTATGCTTTTATTTCTTTTTGCAAATCGTAGTCTTCTTTGTCTGTACGGACATTTCCCTTTCTATTCCTACTACTTTTCTATAATCTTAAATCCATTCCCAAGTCCCCACTCCCCAAAAGCCAGCGGGCAGCCTTCAAACCTGAGAAAAAAGCAGAGCACCTCTTTTTGCCTGCCCATCCCCATTCAGGAGGTGGGTAGCGGGCCGGAAGGGGGCCATAAGCAGCCAGCCGCAAGCAGGAATCTGACAGCCCATAGCGAACCGCTGAACACTCCCCACCTGACGTCTGATAAGTCTCTCCCCTTTCCGCCATTTCGAGGGAAACCGAGAAATCTCCCACGCACAATTTCACCACCGTAAGTAGAATCTACGTTACAAGCCACACTGATAGTCTGAAGTCTGACCGTCTGATGTCTCCCACCGAATTGTCTCTACCTCCTCAAACCTCAAATTTCTTTCCTCGAATCTATCTTGAGCGTCTGTCTATCTCCTGCCGATACATCATAAAAAAATCTTTTTCCATCATGTTCACATAAAAGCCAATTTTTCTATTCATATAGTAGAAGGTAACAAATCATGAGACCATGCTTCGGAAATCAAACCTTTTCCTGCTAATCCTAGGCAATACAGAAAAAGGCATTCCATTGCAACAGTCGGGATCCCATGTTCCTTCTCTCCAATCCGGGATGGTAGTAAAAAGCAAACACAAAGAAACTCAGGACTCCAGAAAATCCCTACAGGGCAGAAATGACGGGAGACTCCTGTATGGCGCGCGCCGTCGTACCTCGTACAGCAGCGGCCGTAGACCATGCAGACACCGAACTCATTGGGCATGATGGGAAGCTTGGAGACACCGGGTTTCTTTGTAGTGGTTTTAAGGAAATGATTTCCCGCCTCTGCGCCTACTTCCCCCTGCCCAAGGAATGGGCAGCAAGCACAATGATACGAAAAGGGAGCAATTATCACAATCTCTTATCTCCCGGCACTCAAAATCTTGGACAGCATCAAAACGATCTTATAATCAACTTTTAATCAAAATATTTTAATACCATCTTATAATGATCATTCATTCTGAGCCCCTCAGCTCTCATACCACCGGCTTGCCCCCACAAAGCATGTCTTCTATGGTTTTGGCTACACCGTCTTCTTCATTGGAGGGACAAAGGGCCCGGGCCGCTTTTTTAGCTACTTCATCAGCATTGCTGACGGCATAGGAAAGGCCGGCCATCCGAAGGAGGGGCACATCGTTTTCCGTATTTCCAAATGCCATGACTTCATCGGGAGAGATACCTTTCTGGTCACAGAGGAAGCGCACGGCTGCTCCTTTATTGACTCCTTTTTTATGGACATCCACGAAATCATCGCCAGGGAAAACTACATCCACCAGACCGCTGAACTTGTCTTCCACTACCTGCCGGATAGCCATCCTTTTTTCCAAAGATGGATCGGCAAAGACGATGCGAGTCACCAGTTTTTCGGGATGGTAGAAATTCTCACCCAGGTACACCGGTTTTTTGGAGCGGTATTTCTGGTACTTTTTCTCTGTGCCATTGGGTCTATCCATGTAAATCACATCATCCATGAAGGAGGTGGCATTCCACCCTCTTTTTTTTGATTCCAGAAGGATGGCGGAAGCCAGGTCCGGTGAAAGTCCTTCCTGCCGCACAGGCTCTCCGGTTTCACTCATCATAATCCAGGCTCCGGTGTAGCAGATAAGGGGCACATTGCCCAGCTGGAGCGTATCCGCCTTTGCTTTGGCCGAGTCCCACATGCGGCCAGTGGCCACTACGATTTCATAGCCCTGGCTTTGGGCCTTCTTGATGACCTGTCTGGAATAATTAGAAATCGTCATATCATCATGAAGCAGTGTGCCATCCAAATCGATGGCAATCAAACGAACAGCCATAGGAAACTCCTTTCAGAAAATCACTGATTTCTCCGCCGAAGGCCGGAGAGCAGGACGGGACTGGGAATCTGGGAAAGAAAGACGCCCAAGGTCATGGCAATGACACCGATGGTCTGCCTGAGGGTAAAGGATTCATCCAGGAAAAAAAGGCCTGACAGCCCTCCGAATACCATTTCCATACTGAGAATCATGGACGCCTCGGTAGGCGGCATGTACTTCTGCCCCACTGCCTGCAGGGTATAGGCCACACTGGTGGAAAGAATCCCTGTATAGAGAATGGGCCACGCCGCCCCTTTAAGACCTGCCAGGTCCGGCGTTTCAAAAAGAAAGGCCAGCATGAGGTTCAGCACCCCCGTCACCATGAACTGCCCTGCCGACAGAAGCACCGGAGAAAAACGCTGAGTCAGATAATTCAGCATATGGATCTGCACCGTAAAGGACAGAGCGCAGAGCAGCATGAGCCCATCGCCCAAACTGATGGAAAAGTCGCTGGTTATGGAAATGAAATAAACCCCTGCCATGGCCAGGATGGCGCCAATCAGATGATTGCGAAGAAGGGGCTGTCCCAGAAAGAGGCCTGTGATGGGAACCATGAGAAGATAATTGGCCGTGAGAAAGCTGGCCTTGGAAGCAGTCGTATACTGCAGCCCCACCTGCTGCAGGGTAGCTCCCAGAAAAAGGGGAATCCCCACCATAAGGAACGCAGCCCAGAGAGGGATGGACGTGGGCAGAGGACTTTTCCCCTCCCTGTGAAAATAGAGAAAAGGCAGAAGAGCCAGAGAGCCGATGACAAAACGAACCCCGTTAAATGTAAAAGGGCCCACCGTATCCATGCCCACTACCTGGGCCACAAAGGCGAAGCCCCAGATGAGGGCCGCCGCCAGCAAAAGCAGACGATATTTCATATACATGCTCCTTAGGGTATAATAGAGAAAGCTTTCCTTATTATATCAGATTCAAAGGTTCCATACCCCAAGAAAGGAGAACATGATGAAAGAAATCGTAATCGCCCAGCCCCTGGGCGTATCCAAAGAAACACTGGACACCCTCCTTGCCCCTCTCACCGGCAGGGGATACCATCTCACCCTCTGGGACAGCCTCCCAGAAAACCAGGAGGATCTGGGAAATCGCATTTCCAAAGCAGACCTGGTGGTCATTGCCAACTACCCACTGAAAAAAGAAGCCCTGGACAAAGCCTCTTCCCTCAAATACCTCTGCGTCGCTTTCACCGGCGTGGACCATGTAGATATCGATACCTGCCGTGAGAAAGGCATCGCCGTCTCCAACTGCGCCGGCTACTCCACCGAATCCGTGGCAGAACTGGCCATAGGTATGATGCTTTCCCTCTACCGGAAACTGGCGGAAGGCAAAGACGCTGCCACCCATGGAAAAACAGGCGCCGGCCTTCGGGGCATTGAAATCAAAGACCGCACAGTAGGCATCATCGGCACCGGCGCCATCGGATACCGCACCGCAAATCTGGCCAAAGCCTTCGGCGCCAAAGTCATCGGCTATAACCGTTCCCACAGCCATGACGATATCACCTACACCAACCTTAACACCCTCCTTCAAACAAGCGACATCGTATCCATCCACCTGCCCCTTACCATAGATACAAAGCACTTCATTGACAAAGACAAACTGTCCCTCATGAAAAAAGATGCTATTCTGATTAACACCGCCAGAGGCGGCATCATCGACAATGAAGCCCTGGCAGAAGCGCTGAAAAAAGGTGAAATCGCCGGCGCCGGCATCGATGTATTCGATATGGAGCCGCCCCTTCCCGAAGACTATCCCCTCCTTTCCGCCCCTCACACCGTCCTTACGCCCCATGTAGGATTTGACACGGAAGAAGCCATGGAAAGAAGAGCCGCCATTGTGGCAGACAACCTCAAGAGCTTTGTAGAAGGAAAACAGAAAAATATCATATGCTGACATAAAACAGAAAAGCCTATCAGGGGAGTATGGACCAGCTTTTCCCGACTTGCGTATCCTACCCAGTATACGCACACTAATGAGGAAAATCCTGCGATTGCTCTTCCTTATTGCTTTTCTGTTTTTGCTTTGCCTTTGCTTCTGTCTGTTGCCGGCCGGGTTTAGGAGAAGTGAGGGTAAAAAGGAAAATCCCCTGATTTTTTCCCCTCGCCCCTGTCCTCTTCTCCACCGCGGATGTGGAAAAAGCCATTTGAGAAATGGAATCCATCATCTCATGAGGTCTTTTCATTCCTCTGATATGAATATCGCAGAAGTCTCACTTCTTTGCCCCCCTGGATGGAAATTTTTTAAATTCTATTTTCTCGAGCCTATCCTCATCGCTGATACGTAAGGGCAGTGAAGAAATGAAAATCATTTTTTCACTGCCCTTTTGGTATACATTCATTTTCACGGAAATTAATTAAATAACAGCCTGCGTCCTCTACGTCATTTCGAGTGATGCTGCATGTGGTTATGAATGATCATACTTTTTGTTCTATTAAGGCTCTGAACCCGGAAATCTCTCACCGTAATGAGGCTTGTACCATGGTGAAATGAGATTTCTCCACTCCGCTCCGCTACGGTCGAAATGACGGTGAGGCGGAATAGAAAATCTATTGAGATGAGGTTGTAAATCGGATACCATCCATGTTTTTGTGCTGCCTTTTGACAGTATGAAAAAAGCAGCCCCTCATGGACTGCTTTTTTTCATTGTAAAAACTCCTGATTGGTCCCATACTTATGCACGGTAGGGCGTCAAGGCATCTGCTTCGATGAATCGGCCAGGGATAGCCGCCTAAGCGGAATGTCTGTGTCGTCAAGGAAGAAAAGATGCGCTATATTGCCACCAGGATGTCTAGCAGGTCATGCCTCAGGAGTTTTTATGGAGTTTTCGGCGCGCCGGAGAGGAAAAATTCATGAAGGCTCACAGTCTTTCCTCCCCACTTCCATGGATTGTGCACCGCGGGAATTGGAAAGACTTTCGCCAGGCCTTTTCGCCTCTCTGGTCATATAGTCAGGGAGCCTGGGTAAGTGTATCAGTCAGGATTTGTGGATATACCCTTGGACACACCTTCGGCGTGAGGGTTGACGGGCTATCGGTCAGTCAACTAAAAGGAAGGTACTTGTATGCTGCAGGCTAAGGACCAGCTTCGCCCGACTTGGAAATCCCCTGCATTGTCTTCACAAGGGAAAACAGGAAAGCCGGGCTTTGCCCTTTGGAAATGTACCCTTTTATGCTAAAAAGGGCTGTGAAAAAATGGGAATCATTTCTTCACAGCCTTTTTCATTGACAACCTGCAGTTTATCCATTTCATGACTGCCGCTTATCTTCGAAATTAAATTTTTCCATATCCGCCGGCAGCCTGGCAGTGAACAGTTTTCCGGAGAGCACTTCCAGAGGAGGATTCAAATGTTTTGGAAACCGGACTTTTCCTGCATGGAGCAGCTGCCGCCTGATATGATTTCTATCCGAGAAGGCTATGCTTTCCTTTGTACCGTACTTCCTGTCTCCCAAAATGGGATGACCGGCGTGAGCGAAGTGGACGCGGATCTGGTGGGAGCGTCCGGTAATGAGATGGACTTCCACCAGGGTGCAGAGGTCCTGCCCCATTCTTTTCACGGCGATTTGCTTATATCTTGTTTCCACGGGCCTGGCGCCTTCTTCTTCATGGTCCAGACAGCGAACCTGATTTTTTCTTTCATCTTTAACCATCCAGCCTTTGAAGGTACCCTGTTTTTCTGTTTCGCCCCAAACCATGGCGATGTAAGTTTTGCTTACTGCCCTGGTGCGGATGAGCTCACTCAGCTGCTGCAGGGCAGCCATGGTCTTTCCGGCCAGCACAATGCCGCTGGTATTTCGGTCCAGCCGATTACAGATGGAGGGACGGAAGGCCGGGGTGATTTCATCTTTTAAATAGGCAAGAAGACCGTCGTTCAGGGAAGGGCTGCCGCTGCCGTCCCCCTGGGAAAGAAGACCGGCCGGTTTATTCAGCGCCAATACGTTCTCATCTTCATAGAGAATGGAGGAGAAGAAAAAGGAAAGGTCCTTCCCTTTCGGTTTCATTTCGTCCTGAAATTTTGAAATAGTATCATCGGAAAACCAGATGTCTATTCGGTCGCCGGAAACTAGTTTTTCTTTTCCTTCCATCTTTTTCCCGTTCAGAGTGATGTTCTTTTTTCTCATGCTTTTCCGAAGCAGACCTGCAGCAGCATTCGGAAGAATATGGGTTACATATTTCCATGCAGTAGTACCTGCTTCTGCCTGTGATACGATCCAGGATTTCATAGATTCACCTGCCTGTCTTCATAAAGGAATCCCGCTTTTCGAAGGGACTCTTCCACCCTGTCCATATCTTCTTTCTCTTTCGTTTCCACCAGATGGCTGTGGATGCCTCCGCTCATGGACGAAAGAAGGGGCGCATTCTTTGTTTTCATTCTTTCAATGAAAGCCTGAATGTCTCCCCTGTTCCTGATTTCCAAACCGGCGGTAAGGGTACCGTACACTTCGTGCTCTACGGACACGTTGTGCACCATGCCGCCGGCAGAAATAATCATTTCCAGTTCTTCTGCCGTATGACGGCGGTCATGGCAGCAGACCAGGGTTTTACGGTATCCCTTTCCTCCCTGTTCGGTCAGGTAGTATCCCCGGGGTGTGGATACCACAGGCAGTCCCCGAGCCTTCAGAAGGGCCATGTCTCCTACAATGATCTGCCGGCTGACATGCATCTGACGGGCCAGCTCGCTTCCCCGCACTTTCCCCTGCTTTTCCTTCAGAATATGTGCTATCTTTTCCCGCCGTTCTTCCCCATTCATCTATACCACCTCTTATGGGTATTGTATCACAAAAGGACTGCCCCGCGGCCTTGGTTCATAGCGGACATATTTTTAAACTGGACCGGCCTCTGGACAGCCCGCAGCGGCTGCCCCGATTCCAGCCCTCAGCCTTCCGGCTTCCCTGCCAGTTCTTCCAGTTTCTTTCTGTCCGCTTTCCCTGTAGATGTACGAGGTATGGCGGGCAGCACCATGAAGCGGGAGGGAATTTCCCAGGGTTTCAGATGGCAGGAGAGGCGCTTTACCAGCTGTTTTCTTTCCATCACCTGTCCCGTGAGGAAGGCAATCAGGGTATCGTCGCCGTTTTTCTGTTTCAGCGCGGTGACTTCCGCGTCTTCCACGCCATCCACCATGAGGAGGGTGGAGAGTACTTTCTGTCTTGATACGTGATTTCCCTGTACATGGTACATGTCTTCCCTTCTCCCCAGAAAATGGAGCTCTCCCTTTTCATCCAGCCGACCCAGGTCGTGGCAGGTATAGGGCATGTAAATCCCTTCGATGCCATAGGGGGTGTCTACAGTAATTTCTCCATTTTCGATGGAAACTTTCACATGGGGGAAGGGTTTTCCCACTTTGTCCGGGGAATGAAGGATTTCTTTTCCCTCAGTGAAGGAGATATAGCTCAGCTCAGAGGCGCCGTAGTATAAAATCACGCTGGCCGCCGGAAACCGTTCTGTGAGCCGCCGGTAAAGGGAAGCAGTCATAAGCTGGGAACCGGTGAGGATGTGGGTCACCGGTTCCGCCTGTCCCTTTGTTTTGGACAGCAGGGAAAGCTTGGAGGGAATCATGTAGATATGGGTGATTTTCTCCTTTTGAATCCGTTCCATCCATGTTTTCGGTGTCAGGCGGCTGCTGCCATGCAGAGAGGCACCTTCGGAGAGAAAATCCATGACCATATTCAGATTTCCAGTAAAAGCCAGAGATCCATGAAAAAAGAGACGGGACCTGCCATCTACTTTGAAAATCCGGTCCTGCAGGGGAAAGAAATCTGTCCAGCTCTCATCCCTGCGGTAAAGGATTTTCGGAAGGCCTGTGCTGCCGGAAGTGAGCACCCCGAAGACGCCGGACCGGGGTGCAGTTCTGTCCCAGGTCCGAAGGAAAAGATGTTTCTCCTGTTTCAAAGAAAGGGAAGGCAGCGGTCTGTCGGAAAGGAAAAGGCCTACCGGCTGTTTTTCCAGCATCACCGACAGCTCTTTTTTCTCCAGATATTCATGGTAAAGGACTGGTACACTGCCGGCATAGGAAAGGGCCAGAAAATAGAGAAGCTGTTTCAAAGGCTGGTGCAGGTAGAGCGCTGTGAGCTTCCCTTTCACGCCCAGGGCTGAAAGGGCTTCTTTTTCTTCTTCTACAAACCGGAGGGCTTCACCCCAGGTCATGGAAAAGCCATCATCCTCATAAAAGGTATCATCCTTTTTTTCTTTCCCCCACCGGAGAAGGTATTCATAGCATTTCATAGCTTCACCTCCAGAGGGATGGAAAAGGCGGTGTGTCTTTCCCTTTCTTCTGTCCATTCCCTTTCATCCACGTGATGAATGAGGACCGCTTCTCCCACACCACCGGCGGCTGGAATGGCGGCCACTCCCAGATTTCCATCTTCCCTTTCCAGAATTTTCATAAGGTGTATCATGATTTCCGCGCCGCTGGCTCCATAGGGATGCCCGTAGGCCAGGGCGCCGCCCCAGCGGTTCAGCCGGTCTGCCACGTCTCTGTGCTTTTTCCGAAAGTCGGCACTGATCACTGCAAAGGCTTCATTATACTCAAAAGCATCCAGATCACTGTAAAAAAGGCCTTTGTCTCTAAGGAGTAAGGAAACTGCCAGGTCTGCTGACAGCGGCGGCACTGCAGGATCTGCGCCGATCATGGAAAAGCCTTTGATTTCAGCCGACGGCACCAGGTCCCTTTCCCGGAGCCATCTTTCCGATGCCAGCATCACAAAGGCAGCCCCATCATTGATGGTACAGGTATTGGCAGCGGTAAGGATGCCTTCGGGAAAATCAGTGACCCTGGGAGCTCTTGCCAGCAGTTTTTCAGACATTCTTTTCCGAAGAGCCTCGTCCCGGCTGCTGCCAAAAAGGGGGAGAATCACATCCTTCAGCCATCCTTCTTCGGCCGCCTTTTTCGCTCTTTCCTGGCTCAGAAGGGCTGCCTCGTCTGCTTCCTCTCTAGTAATACCGGCTGCTTTTGCCGCCCTTTCCGCTCCAAGAAGCATGGCGTCATCACCAAATTCGCCGGGCCGGAACTGGGCCGCCGTGAACACAGGATTTCTAAGGCTGCTTCTTTCATCATTGTCTGCGTATCGCCTCTGGGGCTGAAGGGATGCACTTTCTGCACCGCCTGCCAGCACCACATCCCACTCCCCTGCCATAATGGAAAGGGCCGCCATGTGGATGGCCGCCAGACCGGAAGCGCACTGCAGGTCAATCGTAAAAGCCGCCGCCCTTTCAGGAAGACCGCCTTCCAGAAGAAGAAGGCGCCCTATATTTCCGCCAGGCCCCACAGCGTTGCCGCAGATGAGGGCATCGGGCCCCTGAATGCCGTACCTCTGGCAGAGGGTACTGGCCACCCTGCCGCCCAGCACTTCCGGTCTGATATGTTTGAAAATGCCGTTCCGGATGCCGATATGGCTCCGAAGACCGCCTGCAAGAAATACCCGGTTCATTCAATCACCGCCTCAAAACATAATACCCGGGAAAATCCATAAATGGTTTTTCCTTCTTTTTTCAAATACACCGCTTCACCAGCATACAAGGGATGGTGGAAGCGGATATGGAAGGTTTTAAAATTTTTCTTTTCTGCCAGGGCAAGGGCGATCTGGAATCCGCTCACCACAGGGCGCAGGGTCTGATGGATTTCATTGTGGTCCCCCAGGGAAAGGCTGAAGGAACGCACCTCTTCTGCAGAAAACCGGCACCACAGGGATCCCTGGCCGTTCCTTTCCTTCCCCGCTTTTTCGGAAGGAGGAAAGAGCAGGATGGACATGTCTGCTGTGCCCTTCGTCACCCTGACCCTGACAATCCGCCTTCCGCTGCAGCTGACTTTACAGAGCCCATGGGTATCCCCTTCTCCTCTACTGTAGCGGAGTACTCCCATCACCATGCCCTGCCACTCCTCTTTCCAGGCAATGCAGAGCGCCTTCATCAGTTCTTCCATGAATTCTCCTTTATAAAAATGGCGGAAGGCAATGCCCTCCGCCATGAAATTTCTAAAACTAAAGAAGCAGGGATTAAAGTTCTCCTACCAGTCTTCTTCTGTACTTGCTGACCAGGAAAGAAGCAAGCAGTATTTTGGCAAAATCACCGGGAAGGAAGGGGAACATGCACATCACCATGGATGCCCAGATGCCCGTGCCCGTGAGGAACATGAACCAGGCAAGACCCATGATATAGCACACCGCCGTACCTGCAATGGTGGCAGCCATCATGTTTTTAAAGGAATAGCCCAGCTTTTCGGAAACCAGGCCCACCACAAATGCCATGGGCGCAAAGCCGATGATAAATCCGCCGGAAGGGCCTGCAATCACAGAAAAACCGGCGCGCATCATGGAAAATACGGGCACCCCTGCCATACCAAGAAGCAGATAAATCACAATAGCCAGAAGACCATACCTCTTTCCAAGGAATCCGCCGGCCATGAGTACCGCAAAGGTACCAAGGGTAATGGGCACCGGCTGGATAGGAATGGTAATCTGGGAACACACCGCAGTGACTGCAGCAAATAATGCACATAAAACCTGCATACGGATAGAACGATTCTGATTCATAATGACCTCCTGTTGATGGATTCATTATAAAATCATGGAGAAAATTTGTCAACTGTCATCATATAGTAGTTTACAAATGATAACGATTGACCAACCTGGATCAGAAAGTTTTCGGAGAAACCGGCTGTCCTTCTCCTTACCCTTCATAGAGCACCGGTATCCAGTATGCTTCATTTCCTGCAATTTTTTCTTCGCTGAACCGGGCATAAATGGCCGATGGCCTGTCTCCCAGCATGAAGCAGGACAGCGTGACATATCCTTCCAGTATGCCCACGTCCGTTTTGGTCACGATTTTCTGCTGCGGTATGTACTGCTGCACCAGGGATGATTCGCTGTCGCGGCATACCACGTCCTCCGGATCTTCCACTTCTTTCCGATACAGGGTCTCCCCTTTTTCGTTAATAATATCAATACCCCGTCCTTCTCTGCCCCAGATGGGTTTCCTGATCCACTGGGAGGGACTTTTTTCGTCTGGCCGGAAATCCCGCTGAAAAAAGCAGGGCGGAATATAGGTCCTGATGATTTCCCGTTCTTTTTCCGAGAAAAAGGCATGGTCTTCCATGAGGGCATAGAGCAGGGCCTGGAAGCCTTTGGACTGCATGATAATGGACTCCGGCGGATTCATCATATGGAAGCGGCCGGCCCCATAGCCTTCCATCATCAGTTCTCCCAGGGATGAACCGTCCTGATCCGCCTTTTCCTCAATCAGGATTTCCATGGGATGCATGCGGTAGAGGAAGGATACGGTCCTTCCGTCGGGCAGGGCCAGGCTGCCGTCTTCCATAACCGCCAGATTGTAGAAGGATTCAAAGAGGATATATCTCCGCACGTCATCGGGCACTGCTTCCTTCATGGCGTTCATGAGAAACCGGGTGGTCCCCATATCTTCGATATAGTCATGGAAGCAGGAGAAAAGAATGGGATGTTCCTCCAGCTGCCGGCTGCTCATATGTCCACAGCACCTTAGATAGACATCCAGAAGGAAACTGCGAAGGCCGTTCATTTCAAAGGCATTGGGATTTTCTTTTCCGAAATACCGGGCTGCCACGCCATTGGCATAGTAGGCTTCGATTTCCGCGCAGGGCGTATCTGCATTGATTTCAACCATGTGGATGGCTCCGGTCTTTTCATCAATCACGTAGTCAAACCGGGATATCCAGGTGGGCAGGTCTTTCATGGCATTGCCGCCATGGAGATATTTCCGGAGTTTTTCTGGAATTTCCATGTCATCCATGAAAGAATCGCTGCACTCCATGGCCCGCCGTACCGCTTTGGCAAAAATGCCATACAGCGCCCCGCTGACCTGCCGTACTTCTTCTATCTGCTTTCTCGTCACAATGAGGGGCAGATGGGTGGGATAGCGGAAGGGATAACCGGGATATTCCACATAGGGAAATATATTCCTGTCCAGATCGTCCATAAAAGTCTTTTCCATCAGGACGCACCTCCCCTCACACCGGCACCGCCAAATCCGGTCTTCCCGCCGGATGGGGCCTTCACTGTGGAATTTCCGGAAGATTTGCCGGATTCATAGGAGGCATTTTTATTTCCAGCAGAGGCACCGCCGGTATTCTGCTGCTTCTGCTCCGTGTAGGCAGGCCGGTCATTCAGCACGCTGCCTGTATTCCTGTCATAGTGTCCGGAATATCCCGGCAGTCCATGAAACATGAAATAGCTCATCATGAGAAGGGGCAGCAGACTGGAAGCACCGGACACGTACTGCAGATTGTCATTTTCATCACGGCGGAAGGTCACTTCCTCCCCATTATCATACCGGGCCGTTTCCGTACCGTCCTCATTCTTCACCAGGTGGTAGGTCCGGCCGTTCTCATCCTTCAGCTCATCCCCCTGGGCCTTCTGCTCCTGCCCGCAGCCCGCCATCATCACCGCCGCGCCGCCGGCCGCCATAAAAGCAGCCAGAATGGCTGCTGTCTTTGCACTTCTATACATGTGTGTCTCCTTTATTTCTATTTGATGAAATATGATTTGTTCTTTAAGTATCATACCATATAAAGGGCTCTCCGGTTTCCTGTTTTTTATTTCCACTCTTGCCATCCAATACAAAAGGGGCTGTGAAAAAATGATTTACATTTTTCACAGCCCCTTTTGTATACATAAATTTTCACGGTAATTGGCCCAATGACAGTCTGCTTCCTGCCTCTACGTCATTTCGAGCGATGCTGCATGTAGTTATGGATAATAATGCCTTTGGTTCTATTGAGGCTCTGAGCCCCGAAATCTCACGCCGCAATGAGGTTTATACTATCGTGGAATGAGATTTCTCCACTCTGTGGAGGTCCTGCATAGGACCCCCAAGTCAGCCGAAGTTGGCCTCTAGCCTGCCCAATAAGAGGCTTTCCTATTGTCGGCTGACTGACCGTCGAAATGACAGTGAGGTGGAGTGGCAGCGGTGTCATTTCTGTATTTTTTCACAGCCCCCTTCCTCATTAATAAAACATGGATTTACAACATTCCAAGAAGGTCATTGAGCCCTTCTGTCATGGTAGGATGGGTGTAAATGCTGTCGCGAAGGACAGAATATGGAATCTTCCGGTCCATTGCCAGTCTCACCAGGTTAATCATTTCATAGGATTCCAGGCAGAAGAAATGGGCTCCCAGAATGAGACCGCTCTCCTCATCCACAATGACTTTAAGAAGGCCTGATGGATTTTTCAGTACATGGGCCTTGGGAATCGCTGCCGCCGGCATGGAGGCAGTCAGGACTTTCCAGCCCGATGCCCGGGCTTCCTCTTCCGTCATCCCCACTCTGGCCAGCGGCGGATCCAGAAAGAGGGCGTAGGGAACGGGGCCGCGGTTTTCTGTCGTTCTCTTCAAGTCCCCGTTGAAATTGCTCTTCAGGATGCGGAAATCATCCAGGGAAATATAGGTAAACTGCATGCCTCCCGTCACATCTCCGGCTGCCATGATGTGAGGTTTGGATGTATGAAGGGAGCTGTCTACTTTCACTGCTCCTCGAGGCGTCATTTCCACTCCTGCTTTTTCCAGGGCAAGAGAAGATACATTAGGCTGCCGTCCCGTAGCTGCCAGCAGGACATCAGCGTGAAGGATTTCTTCTCCGTTCTTTGTCTTTACATGAATCAAGGCCTCTTCTTTCTCATCTTCCACCCGAAGAACGTCTGCTTCTTCCAGAATGCGAATGCCCTGTTTTTCCAGATGTTCTTTCACCGCCGCTGCCATTTCCCTGTCTTCCTTCGGAAGGAAAACAGAGCCCTTCTGGATGACGGTCACCTGGGCACCGAAATTGTTATAATAGGACGCAAATTCCAAACCGATATAGCCGGCTCCTAGAATCACCAGATGACGGGGCAGCTTTTTCTCATCCATCAGGGTCTCGCTGGTGTAAACAAAGGCGCTCCGGTCAAGCCCTTCCACCTTCGGCATGACAGGCGCTGCGCCTGTATTGATGACAATATGCTCTGCCCGGATGATTTCTTCTTTTTCATCAGAGGAAATCAGGATTTCATGGTCATTCACAAAGGACGCCGTGCCGTCATATACAGTCACTCCTGCCTGTACCAGCTTATCATAATTTTTCCCGCGAAGCATGGCGGTGAGACGATTCTTCTCCTCCACCGCTTCTGCATACCGCTTTTCTTTTTCTTCCCAAGAACCGTCCCGTCCATGAGACAGGCGGGCACTGTATTCCAGAGATTTACTGGGTATGCAGGCTACATTGATGCAGGTGCCGCCATACCGTTCTTTTGATTTTTCAATGAGCGCCGTTTTGATGCCCTGGGATGCCAGAAAAGAAGCAAATGTTTTTCCGGCCTTGCCAAATCCGATAATTACGTATTCATAGACTGTCATAGGTTTCCTCATTTCTTTTAAATAGGTAAATCTAAAATTATATATATACATTTTACATCAGGAGGAAGAATGATGTCAATTTCAAAATGGGGGGCGGACATGCCGGAAGCGTGAAGGTTCAGAGGGTGGTGGCTGAAAAGGTTCTTAGGATTGACCGGCCCGTTGGGCCGGAGGGTTCTCATGTTTGACAGCCGCTTCGCGGCTGAGGGTTGAGGTGGCGGCTGACGCCGCAGGATAAAAAGGGGCGCGCCTGTCGGCGCAGGTTGTGTAGAAGGGTTGTGTAGAAAGGGGCGGGGAGAAGGGTTCAGAAGATTCAGAGGGTGGTGGATTACCCTTCGGGCAATAATTATGAAGTCAGCGTTACGGAAATACCTTTTGTGTCACCAAGGGTACATGGCGAAGTGCAAAAGCCTTCTTCCTCTGGAAGACGACAGTCCTACAGAGGACTGTCGAGTCGGGCTAATATTCGAGTATAGCCTGCACACTAAGCGAGCACCTTAATGCCCGACGGTGTCGCCGTCAGGCGACGAATGGTAGCGGATTTTCGAAGAAAATCCGAGGCCCTGAAGGGGCCTAATGTGTCTCTTCCGTAAAATGCCGCCTTTCGGCGGCGCCTTTGCACAGCAAAGGCCTATCCTCAGCCCTATCGGGCAGCTCCTTCCAGTGAAAGGAGCCTTACGTTACGGGATTTCCTTTCTGATACATAAATCGTGCTAAACATTCTGCTGAATTGGCCACCTCCGGTGGCCACCCCTTATCCGGCTGCGCCGGACTCCCTCCACGGGAAAGCGTCTCACGTGATTTTCGGGTCGCTATCGCTCCCCTACAAATCACGTTCGCTTGCCACCCTATTCAGGGGAGAGAATAGACCTCTCTACGCTTTCCTGTAGAGTTATGTGGCACACTGTTGAGCGTCCATAGTGCCCCCTGAACAGGGAAAAGGTGGTGGCGCAGCCACCAAAGGGGGTGCCGCTTTTCCATCGCCCGCCAGGGCGGTTTTATGGTTTTATCATAATGGCGCCCTTATGTCCCAAAGGGCGCCCACCAAGGCCGATAGCTGATAGCTGACAGCCAATAGCCGGTACTAGTTCACCAGCCCACTAGCCACCAGCCACTAGGGAAGTGCTGATTAAATCGTTATCTGATTTTATTCTTGAATTTTTATGCAATGCAAGGAATGGAGGCGACGCGAATAGCGAGCTATTTAAGGAGCTCCATGACGAAGCAGTGCATAAAAATTCTTATAAAAGCAGACTCTGCGAATTAATCAGTGCTTCCCTAGATCTGCGCCGTCAGGCGCTCCTCGATCCCGGCCCCGACCCCAGCCGCTCTGCGGCTGCCTTCACTCCTTTGCCTGATGCACCACGATCTGGGGGAAGGGAATGTCGATCCCGTTTTGGTCAAAGGCTTCTTTCACCCTGATATACAGCTCATTCTGGGCGTCAAAATACTTCTGCCGGTCCACCTGGGCCCTTACGTAAATGCGGATGGATGATTCGGCCAGGGCGCTGACATAGACAGGAAGGTTTTCTTTGTTCAGCACATAGTCATCTTCCGTAAATATCTGTTTCAGCAGTGCAATGCACTTGGGCAGGTTGGTGCCATAGCCTACATCAAAGGTAAATTCCAGATTTCTTGTTTCAAAGGCAGAATAGTTTTTAATGACGCTGTTGATAAGAGATGAATTAGGAATCACAATCATCTGGTTTCCCAAGGTGGAAATCAGGGTATACATAATGCGGATATCCGTAACTGTTCCCTGATTGGAGCCGACCTGGATATAGTCGCCTACCCGGAAAGGGCGGAAAATGAGGATGAAAATACCGGATGCCACATTGCCGATATTGTCCTTGAGTCCCAGACCGATGGCCAGACCCACGCCGCCAAAGGCTGCTGCCAGGGTTCCTGCTGCCACGCCGGCCGTTCCCAGCGCCACGATGGCCACAATGGCCAGGCAGAAGAAGAAAATAATTTCGGAAATGAACGTTTTGGCGGAAGGATCTACATTGCTCTTTTCCAGAATATGCTCAGCCGCTTTGCGAATGTAGCGGCAAAGGATATAGCCGATAATAAAAAGGATGATGGCCTCTACCAGATCCAGCCCCTTGGTAATGGCAAACATTTTCAAATCGCTGATAAATTTGGCGGTAATACTGATTTCATCAGTTACTACCTTTGTCACTGCATTGGTTTCCAATGGAAAAATCCTTTCTCTAAAATGTCTATAAAATAGAAGAAATCCATATTTCTTTTATTTTACCATATCTTACCAGCAGAAAAGCGGTTCCCCTTCAGGAACCGCTTCTGCTGGAATCATGTTTATTTCGCCTGTTTTTCACCGGCCGTAATGATATTTTCAATCACCATGGCTGTGGTCACGCTGCCTACGCCGCCAGGAACAGGGGTAATGGCGCCGGCCACCCGGGAAACCGGTTCATAGTCCACGTCTCCCACAGTTTTGCCGTTTACCCGGTTAATGCCTACGTCAATGACTACGGCCCCCGGTTTCACCATGTCCGCCGTCACCGCTCCCGCATGACCCAGGGCAGCCACCAGGATATCCGCTTCCCTGGTGATTTCCTTCAGGTTCTTCGTATGAGAGTGGCAGATAGTGACAGTGGCGTTCTTTTTCAGAAGCATAAGGGATACCGGTTTGCCGATTACATTGCTCCGTCCGATAATCACTGCCTTTTTCCCGTCGGGATTGATGCCGTAATGATCAAGAATGGCCATGACGGCCCGGGGGGTACAGCCGAAAAGTCCGTCCTTCCCTGCAAAGAGCCTGCCTGCATTGGTATCGGTCAGACCATCCACATCCTTATCGGGATTGATTAAAGCAATCATCTTTTCAGAATCAATGCCTGCCGGCAGAGGCATCATCATCAGAATGCCCGTGATTTCCCGGTCATGGCTGAGATCAGTAATCAGGCTTCCCAGCTCTTCTTCCGTAATGTCTTCAGACTCCCGGAAGATTTCTGATTCAATGCCGTAGCCTTTGGCCACTTTCTGCATAAAGGCTGCATACATGGCGGAAGGTTTGCTGTTTCCCGCCAGAATTACAGCCAGTTTCGGTTCATAGTGCTTTTCCCGCAATGCGGCCAGCCTTGCCCGGAGAACCTTTTCCAGGGAAGCGGCCGTTTCTTTTCCGTCCAGTATGTCTGCCATGTTAGAAGAGTCCTGTAATATGTCCTTCATCATCTACATCAATCCGTTCAGCAGCCGGATGTTTCGGAAGGCCGGGCATGGTCATGACCTTGCCGGTCAGAACAACGACGAAACCGGCACCTGCGGAAATCTTCACTTCCCGTACATGCAGGGTGAATCCTGAAGGAGCGCCCAGTTTGGCAGGATCATCACTGAAGGAAGCCGGGGTCTTGGCAATGCATACCGGCACATTTCCAAATCCCATGTCTTCGATATGCTTCAGTTCCTTTTCTGCAGCGCTGTCATACTGCACAGTGCCTGCGCCGTAGATTTCCTTGGCAATGGTTTCAATCTTTTCCTTCAAGGACAGGCTGAGGTCATAGAGCGGCTTGTAAGCAGAACCTTTATCAACAGCTGCCAGCACCTTACGGC
Organism: Dialister succinatiphilus YIT 11850; assembly: GCF_000242435.1. GTDB lineage: Bacteria > Bacillota > Negativicutes > Veillonellales > Dialisteraceae > Dialister > Dialister succinatiphilus. Next base: position 1,070,016 of record NZ_JH591187.1, read on the forward strand.
CCAGGTCAAGGCCGCCTCTGCCGCCGTCTGTAAAGACGGTGGATTCAGCCACCGGAACGCCTGCTTCGGCGCAGGCATCTTCGATAACCTTCTTTTCTTCCGCTGTATCACTGGGGAACATATTGAGAGCCACCACAATGGGCAGGCCGTATTTCTTCAGGTTGGAAATATGACGCAGCAGGTTCGGAAGACCTCTCTTCACGGCTTCCGGATCCGATTCAGTGAGTTCGTTCTTTGCCTTGCCGCCGTTCATCTTCAGTGCACGGATGGTGGCCACCAGCACGGCAGCGTCCGGTTTCAAGCCGGCGAAGCGGCACTTGATATCCAGGAACTTTTCAGCCCCCAGGTCGGCACCGAAGCCTGCTTCCGTTACCACATAATCAGCCAGATGGAGAGCTGTACGGGTAGCCAGTACGGAGTTGCAGCCATGAGCAATATTTGCGAAGGGGCCGCCATGGATAAAGGCCGGTACATGTTCCAGTGTCTGTACCAGGTTCGGTTTCAGGGCATCCTTCATAAGGGCAGCCATGGCACCCTGGGCGTGAATATCACCGGCAGTAACCGGCTTATTGTCGTAGGTGTAGCCTACGATGATCCGGGCAAATCTTTCCTTCATATCACGAATGGAATCGGCCAGGCAGAGGATGGCCATCACTTCGGAAGCTACGGTAATATCAAATCCGTCTTCCCTGGGAACACCATTGGCATGTCCACCAAGACCTACGACGATATGGCGGAGCACCCGGTCATTCATATCCTCCACCCGTTTCCAGACCACCCGGCGGGGATCGATGCCCAGGGCATTTCCCTGCTGGATATGGTTATCCACCATAGCAGCCAGAAGATTGTTGGCTGCTGTAATGGCATGAAGGTCACCGGTGAAATGGAGGTTAATATCTTCCATAGGAACCACCTGGGAATAGCCGCCGCCGGCAGCGCCGCCCTTAATACCCATGCAGGGGCCAAGAGACGGTTCGCGGAGGCAGATCATGGCCTTCTTGCCGAGCTGAGCGAGCGCTTGTCCCAGGCCTACAGTGGTGGTCGTCTTTCCCTCTCCTGCCGGGGTTGGAGAAATAGCGGTCACAAGAATCAGGTGGCCCATCGGCTTATTTTCCAGTTCTCTGGTCAGTTTCAGAGAAACCTTCGCTTTATAGGGACCATAATTTTCCAAATCTTCCGCCGGAATTCCGATGGAAGCACCGATTTCCGTAATCGGTTTCAGTTCTGCTTTCTGTGCAATTTCAATATCGCTTAACATCATGTCCACTCCTTCATACCCAACCACATTCAGAAATTTCCAGTTTCACCAGCCCCAAAGGCTGATGAATCAGTGCTCTTCTCATTATATCACAATAAGGGGAGGGTTGACGGGGCTTCGCCCCGAAGGGTAAGTGTCAAGTTTTCCTCGGTAATTCATTTGACTGTCGATAATTACTATCTCCGTGGCTTCGGTTT
>NZ_JH591187.1:1071954-1107566 GCF_000242435.1 Dialister succinatiphilus YIT 11850
TAAGCCTTTGCCTTCTTACCGGCATAATTCTTGAGTGAGATAACGGACTGATGGGAGATGGTAATCCCTGCCAGGCTTTGCAGGAGTTCGCTGGCACTGCGAGATGTGGTAATTGCGACAGCTTCGACAATCCGCTCAATCATTCCCAAGCTGTAGTGTTTTCTGGGCTCAAAGCCCATTTTACGGTCCAGGGGATAGAAGCTCTTCCCATCTTTCTGCAGAAGTCTTCGAGCATAGGTCAGCTCTCCATAGCGGCAGCAAATCGTCCTAGAGTCCCGGCGTGCCACACGCCACCCCTGTACCTTGTAAATCTGATACAGCTCAGTGTCAATACGCGCCAGGGCCATAGCTATAAGCTGACAGTTCATTTCAGTGAGCCAATGAGTTAGCTTCCTTTCAGACTCAATAGAATCATCAGATTCCTTGATGATAGAAATGACTGCTCCAATTGCATTTTCACTCCAAATTTCTCCAGTTTTTGTTATAATATCCATGAGGAAAGCCCTTTCTTTGTTTTATTTGTGCACGGAAATTATAACATTTCCACTCAAGGGGAGGCTTTCCTCTTTTATTGTTTCTGGAAAAATTCCCCTACCGAGTAAAATTTTACACTAAGCCCCGAAGGGTATGGCGGCGGCTTCGCCGCAGGCTGTGACCTGCTGACACAGACAGGCTATAGAAGGATTGTGAATGAAAGGGTTCTTAAGATTGACAGTTATTGGTCCCCCACGGTTATCGTAGAGGCTCACGCCGCAGGATGCGTCAAAAAAGCAGCACCCTCTGACGGAGGTGCGCTGCTTTTTATGGGGTCTGGCCTATTTAATCATGATGGGAGAAGTGAACCTTTACATTATCTCCCCGTTTCACCCGGCTGCCAATGCCCGGCTCCTGTTTATCGGCATAACCGCTGCCTTCAGGCTGGAAGCCCAGACCGGCTCGGGTCAGCCATTCGCCTACGTCCCGCATGGACCAGCCGGTAAAGCTGGGAAGGCGGAATTCTCTGGCGTTTTCCGGAGGAAGGCTGGGTTTGTAGAGTTCGATGGGCTTGTCCTGCGGCTTGGCATGAATAGTCTGGTCATCCAGGGTAGGAATTTTCAGGTACCGCATGATCTGGGTCATGGCTTCCTTGAATACCGGCGCCGCTACCTGGCCGCCGTAGTACGTTCCCTTTGGCGTATCAAGCACTACAAGACAGATGGCCCTGGCATCTTCCGTAGGACCGAATCCGCAGAAGGAGGCTATGTACTGCCCTTTCAGGTATCCGCCGTTCACCGGGTCCAGTTTCTGAGCCGTGCCGGTTTTACCGGCCATATGATAGCCCGGCACCCTGGCGTTGGCACCGCCGCCTTCGGACACTTCTTTTTCCATCATGTCCTTCACGTCATCAGCCACTTTTTTAGAAATAGGATCGCCGCTGTATTCCACCGGCGTCACTTTGTAATCGCTGCCATCAGCATTCTTGATGGACTGGATAATATGAGGTTTCACCATTTTGCCACCGTTGGCTATGGCGCTGTAGGCCTGAACCATCTGCAGCGGCGTAACAGCAATGCCCTGACCGATGGACATGGTGGCCACGTCGATGGGCCGCATATCCTTCGGTTCAAAAAGGATGCCGCTTCCCTCCCCGGGAAGTTCAATGCCCGTAGGTTTGCCGAAGCCAAAGGCCTTGGCATAGCGGGTCAGTGTTTCGCCGCCGGTCAGAAGACCGACATGGGCAAATCCTGTATTAATGGAAAATTTCAGAATATCCACCAGCCGCACATCGCCATAGGACTCATCGTTCCAGTTCCGGATGGCATGGCCCGAAGCCCATACGGCGCCGGGATCATGCCACACCCGCTCTGTATCGTAGGTGCCTGCTGCCAGAGCCGCCGATGCGATGATAGGCTTGAAAGTAGAGCCCGGTTCGTAAATATCCACGACGGCCCGGTTCTTGAATTCCGCTTCCGTCGCCTTGTCATAATGATTGGGGTCATAGGTGGGTCGGTTTCCTAAAGCCAGAATGGCCCCTGTCTTTGGATCCATGACAATGATGATTCCCCCGGAAGCATGGGTGGATGTCATGGCACGGTCAAGAGCCCGTTCCGCATAGAACTGGATATTCTGGTCAATGGTAAGGTACACGGACTTTTCTTTTTTGGCCCTGTAGGGTGCCATGGCCGATTTCAGGATGGGATTGCCCCTGGCATCAGTCAGGATGTGCTGCTTATTTGCCCCGCCCCGGATGAGTTCATCCAGAGCCATTTCCAGTCCATCCAGTCCCTTATCATCCAGGCCTACAAAGCCAAGCACATTGGCAGCCATGGAATCGTTGGGATAGAAACGGCGGCTTTCATCAAAGAAACCAAAACCTTTCCATTTCTTTTCCTTAATCAAGGCGATCACCTTATCCGAATCTTCCGGATCCATCACCCGTTCCAGCCATACGAAGCGGGAGTCCTGGGATAAATCCTTCACCAGATCCCCTTCTTTTTGATGAAGAAGAGGCGCCAGTTCTTTAGCCGCCTCTTCAGGGCTTACATTCATGGTACCGGGATCGGCATAAAAAGATTTCACCATAATGGAAAAAGCCAGTTCCCTGCCATTCCTGTCATAAATGGTACCACGGGGCGAATAGAGGGTCTGCACCCCTTCTGTCTGGTTCAGCGCCATTTCTTCATAATGGTGGCCCTCTATGATCTGCACCCACATAAGACGAAGAAGCAGGAGACCGCCGATGATGCAGAGGATGAAAGAAAGCCTGACGCTTCGCTTTCTCATCCTATTCCTGGGCAGTTCCTTTTTCATGTTCCCTTCTCCTCTTGAATCTCACCGCCGCATCATAAAGGGCGGCTGGACTATTTTCCAGATTTCCATTCTGCACCCGCAGAAGGAGATTCTGCATTCCTTCTCCCACCAGGTTTCCCAAAAGCCGGGGTACATCTTTTCCGTAATGAAGTTCACGGGTGGTCACAGGTACAGAAAGAGACACTTCCTCCATGTACCGTCCGAATTCACTGTGCCCGGCAGTGTCTGAAAGGGACCGTCCGCAGCCAATGATATCTGCATTTCCCAGGTCTGTCATCTGATGAAAGGCTTCTGCCATGTCGGCAGAGGAACGAAAGGTCTTATTTCTTGCCAGACTTCTCACCCATTTCAGTGCATCGGCTTCTTCGAAATTGGCAAAATAATGAAATTTCATATGGTTTTCCACCAGCCATACCACCCGGTCTGTGAAATCGGAAGGCATCTGCCAGCGGGAGAGTATCTCCCGGGCCATGCGGGCACCTTCCCTGTCATGGCCGTAATCGGTGAGTTTTCCTTTCCTCACTGCCCGAATACCGGGCATGCCCTTTCCCACATCGTGAAGAAGAGCCGCCCAGCGGTTCAGTAAAAGAGGCTGTGATGCATCCACCACTGCCAGCGTATGGTACCAGCCGTCAAATTTATGAAATTCTTTCTGCTGGGGGAGACCTACCAGATGAGAAAGTTCTGGAAGAATGGGTACTTTTCTGGAAGCGCCGTTTTCTTTCACCTGACAGCTCATTTCATTGAGCCCGCTTCTGACCATGAGGTCCAGCCCCCGGGCAGCATGGGACGTCACCAGGAGGCGGTTGACTTCTTCCTTCACCCGTTCCAGAGAAAGGCCTTCCACCCGGGGAAAGACACGCTTCATGCCTTCCACCAGACTTTTGTCCGCCATGAAATCAAGCTGCCCCAAAAAGCGGCAGGCTCTGAACATGCGGAGCGCATCTTCGTTAAACCGGTTCGATGCAGGGCCAACGGTGCGGAGCCGCTTCTTCTCCAGATCCTCCAGTCCATGGAAGTAATCATAGAGACAGCCATCGCTATCCAGCGCCATGGCATTCACGGTGAAATCCCGGCGGCTTACATCTTCCTTCAGACTGTCAGAAAAAGAAACTTCCTCCGGCCGGTGAGCATCGGCTCCATAAAATTCCCGGCGAAAAGTAGTGACTTCATAGTTCTTCCCATGCCTCACCACAATGACAGTACCAAAACGCCGTCCACCACCGTCAACGGCCTTCCAGCCTGCAGCCCTGGCAATGCGCATGGTTTCCTCCGGCCGGGCAGAGGTGGTGATATCCCAGTCATGGGGCACAAGACCCATGAGAAGATCCCTGACACAGCCTCCTACCACATAGGCCTCTTTCCCCTCTTCATTCAGTTTACGAAGGATTGCAAGCGCCCCTTCATCGATTTTCCCTGCCCGTTCATCCTCCGGAAGGTCCCGGAAGCCCTTATCCCGCAGGCAGGAAACCATGCGGTTAATCAGATTCATAAGAAAAGCCTTTCCTGTCCGGCGTCCGGCAGGAATCCCCGGGGACGTCAATAGTCGTATATCTTATTATATACTTTTCAGTCAGGTGAGAAAAGGGGCCGCAGGCAGAGCCGTAGAGCAAAGCCTGTATCAAGCCCGTTTCCTTTGGGCGCAAAGGGTATAACAGGAAAGGCTCTTTACAGGCAGGCTAAGGGCAGACTTTGGCCAGCTTGCGCTTTTCATGCAGAATGCACAGAACATGCTGACAGCGTCTCTCTGCAGCTAAATGCCACCTGGCAGGAAGGCTGCCCCCCTAGCGCCTTCAATTTTTTCCCCCATTAGAAAAACCCTGCAGAGTGTCATACACTCTGCAGGGTTTTTCTACTTGAAACTTCAATCAGTCTTTATACTGCTCGGGAAGTTCAGTGACTCTGGCAACACCGGAAGCAATGGCTGCTTTGGCAACGGCTTTTGCCACTTCATGAGGTACTCTTTCATCAAATACGTCTACCACCACATGGTCCGGATCCAGCTGGCACTTAGTAGCCAGGTCAGCCAGGGCATGGGCAGCAGCCAGTTTCATTTCCTCGTTGATCTGACGGGCTCTGACGTCCAGGGCACCGCGGAAGAGGCCGGGGAATACGGAGGAGTTATTCACCTGGTTGTGCATATCGCTTCTGCCGGAACCATAGATGTATACGCCCTTTTCCTTGGCTTCTTCTTCCATGATTTCCGGTACCGGATTAGCCATGGCAAATACGATGCTCTTGTCAGCCATGGTCTTGATGGCATCATTATTGAATACGCCGGGAGCGGAGCAGCCGATAAGTACATCGGCCCCTTTTACTGCCTCAGCAAAAGTGCCCTGTTTGTTTTCCGGATTGGTCTTATGAATCAGTTCCAGCTGTACCCGGTCCCGTTTGCCATTGTCGTAGAGAATGCCTTTAGAGTTAAGAACGGTCATGTTTTCCGGTTTCACGCCGTCTTCCAGAAGGAGGCGGGCAATGGCGGTGCCTGCTGCACCGGCGCCGTTCATAACGACTTTGATTTCATCGATCTTCTTGCCGGTGACTTTGAGAGCTCCCAGAAGAGCAGCCAGAGCTGCAATGGCGGTGCCATGCTGGTCATCATGGAATACAGGGATATTCATGATTTTCTTCAGTTCGTCTTCAATGTCATAGCATTTCGGAGAGGAAATATCTTCCAGATTGATGCCGGCAAAGTTCTTTTCCAACAGTTTCACGGTATGGATGAATTCATCCTTGTCCTTGGTGTCAAGAACGATGGGGATGGCATCAATATTGCCGAATCTCTTGTAGAGTGCGGACTTGCCTTCCATAACAGGCATGGCAGCAGCAGCACCGATGTCGCCCAGGCCCAGTACGCGGGTACCGTCGGAAATAACAGCTACCACATTGCCCCTCCAAGTCATTTCCAGGGACAGGTCTTCATCCTTCTTGATTTCAAGACATGGTGCAGATACGCCAGGGGTGTATACGATAGCCAGGTCATGGCCGTTTTTCATATCCGCATTCAGGGCGGTCTTAATCATCTGGTGCTTTTCTTTTCTAAGCGCAATGGCTTCTTTCTTCAGTTCTGCTGTATCCATTCTTTTCCTCCTTGTAATAAAAAAGAATACAAATCAGTCTTTAATGGCAGGCATATTCCTGCCATTGAAAATTTCATACATTTCCTGTTTCAGCAGGCGGCGGATTCTCTTCACTTCTTTGGGAGAAAAATCCTTTTCCGTCATATCGAAAAGGTAATTGTCCAGTTTGAAATCATGAAGAAGCATTTTGGTATGGAAAATATTTTCCTGATACACGTTCACATCAATTAAATCATAGGCATGGCGCAGATCCGGCGCCATGTAGTTCTGGATGGAATTGATCCGATGGTCAATGAAGATTTTCTTTCCCTTCACGTCCCTGGTAAAGCCCCGGACCCGATAGTCCGTAATGACAATGTCTGCTTCAAAGGAACGGAGCAGGAAATTCAGGGCTTTGAGCGGTGAAATTTTCCCGCAGGTGGACACATCAATGTCTGCCCGGAAGGTACAGATGCCGTCCTGGGGATGCATTTCCGGATAGGTATGGACAGTGATATGACTCTTATCCAAATGGGCCACCACATCCTGCTTTTCCACCTCTTCCTCTGCTATGAGCATGGTTACGCTGGCACCTTGGGGATCATAGTCCTGCTGGGCAATGTTCAGCACCTGGGCGCCGATGGTGTCTGCCACTTTCTGAAGAATGCCGGTCAGTCTTTCGGCGCTGTACTGTTCGTCAATATAGGCGATGTACTTCTTCCGCTCTTCTTCGGTGCTGGCATAGCACACATCATACATATTAAAGCTCAGGGTTTTTGTCAGGTTGTTGAATCCGTAAAGTTTAAGCTTACTCCTTTTCATGAAGTAAACTGTCACCTCCCTCAACGGTTCCTTGGATGGAACACACAAATTATATCATAAGGTTATATAAATTGAAATAGTCCGGAAATAAGTATACTTTTTAAGTATAAAAAAGTATAATCATTATGCTTTTCAATCACATATCATTACCGGGAAAGGGCTGAATCCTTCAGCTTGGCCAAAAGGGAACGGAGAGCCCGTCCACGATGGCTGATTTTATTTTTTTCTTCCATCGGCAGTTCCGCCATAGTTTTCCCATACCGGGGCAGGTAGAAAAGGGGATCATAGCCGAAGCCGCCCTTTCCCTGGTAGAAATCCCGAATGATGCCTTCGCAGGTTCCTTCTGCCGTGATTTCCTTTCCATCAGGCCAGACCAGAGCCACTACACATACGTAGCGTCCTTTGCGGTCTTCTCCTGTATAGGGTTTCAGATCTTCAACAAGTTTCCGGTTGTTGGCTTCATCATCACCGTGGACACCGGCATAGCGGGCAGAATAAATACCAGGCCTGTCACCTAAGGCATCGGCAATGATGCCGGAATCATCAGAAAGTACCGGAAGTTTCACTGCTTTGGCATAATAATGGGCCTTCAGCAGTGCATTTTCTTTAAAACTTGTGCCTGTTTCTTCGGGCTCTGCCACATCCGCCACTTCTGCTATCGGCAGGGCTTCCCAGCCGATTTCTGCAAAGGCTTTCCTGAATTCTCTGATTTTCCCCTGATTATGGGTTGCAAGTACGATCTTCATAATGCCTCCTACATGGTGGAATGACCCATCATCATACCTACCGATTCTCTTTTGACTCTGCGCCAGTTCTGCTCTGCCTCTGCCAGTCGGGAAACTGCCTTTGCAGCGTTTTCCGTGATATCTTCCATTTTCTGTCTATCCGATACAGGAAGAGGCACACGAAGAAGGCGGGACAGGGAAAAAGTATAAGTTTCTCCGCTTCTCATGGTTTCCAGGAAAAGCCGGCCCACTGGACCGTCGAGGTAGAGTTTCAGGAACCAGGGTGTATACCACCCTTTCATCCGCAAGCCGAAAACTCCCTTTCCTGCCACATATTCCTCCCCTTTTCCCACAGGAATGAAATGGAACTGCCCTTTATGGAGGGTCAGAGCCAGGTCGCCTTCTCTAAGAAGGATGCCTTCCCGGGGCTCGTCCCAAACTACAGGTTTTTCCTCATTCTTCAGGATTTCCGAGTCAGTTACTGCTTCTGCCTCAAGAATCTGATATCTTCCGGCAGGAATCGTCTCCTTTTTCACTTCATCAAATTCCTTCCCCAGCGTATGCTCCATCTGGAGGATATTTCCTGCCAGTATGGCCTGCAGCGCCGGAGAGGCATTGTAAGCATAGACATCGTAATTCCATTCATCGGCTTCCTGAAAAGCGGATAATGGCATCTTAAGCTGTTCAAAGAAAGCGCATTTTCCTTCTGCAAATCCCATATTTCCAATGGATACGCCCTCTTTGCCGTAATCAAAGCAAAGGAAGGCATATTCCCTTTCTCCCATGGCCAGATCAAAATAGCCGGAAAGACGGCCGTCCCTGCGGACATCATTTCTTATACCGTCTGGAATGTCTCCCGAGGCCGTGAAATGGTCATAGGGAAGAATCCAGTCCATGGAGCCTTTTTCTGCCAGAAGGGGAAGAAGCTGCCTTTCTTCGCCCTGGCCTTCACCGGTACCACGGAAAATATAGTCATACTTCACCTCATCATGGGCCAGGTCTTCGGGAAGAAGGAAACGACAGCGAGGAAACAGAAGCTGCAGTCTTTTCTTCCACAGGGAGCTTTTCACTACAAAGGCCAGCCGTTTATCGGCCAGCTTGTCCCACAGCCTTCCAGCATAGGGAAGATAGGATTCCACGCCGGAAAAAAGCACGGTCTTGCCGGACTTTTCCGCCCGTTCTATGCCATATTCCACAAGTGCCTTCATTTCATCAGTCATGGGAGAAACGCCGGGCGCAAATACCATAGGATCCACCCGGAGTGCCAGGGTGTATACCCGGACATAGGTATCCGCATCTCCTTCATACATGCCCAGCTTCTCCGCGGTCTGTTTCATATTGTCATATAAATCTTCAATCGAAATGCCGTACTGCTGGTTAGATGGATTTAAAAAAAGGACATAATCCAGGTACCGTGCCCGCATGATTTCACTGAAAATACGGTCCGCCGGCACGCCATATCTGGCAAATGTCTCTGTCGCATCATGGATATCTTCCATTGTCATTACCGGTATCATCTTTTTCCTCCTGTACATATATGTAATATTATACGACATGGGCCATGAAAAAGGCTACTTTTCCAATAGAGGGAATTCCAGAGCTCTCAAAATCCACTTTCCAGAAATTCAAGTCTTCAGAGTCATCTTTTCCCTAAAATAAAAACGCCCATGGATAACCATGGGCATTCTGCCATTCGGAAACGGATTAACGTTTGGAGAACTGGCTTGCTTTTCTTGCTTTCTTGAGACCGTATTTCTTACGTTCTTTCATTCTTGGATCACGGGTAAGCAGACCTGCACTCTTCAGTACTTTTCTGTAGTCTGCATCTACATCCAGCAGTGCTCTGGAAATGCCGTGACGAATAGCTCCGGCCTGACCTGTACGGCCGCCGCCCTGGACGTTGGCAATTACGTCATAAGCGGAGGTGGTTCCTGTCAGTTCCAGCGGCTGTTTAATAATCAGTTCAAGAGTAGCCAGATCGAAGTAATCCTTCAGATCGCGGCCATTGATTGTAATATTACCCTGTCCCGGTACCAGACGGACTCTGGCAACGGATGTCTTTCTGCGGCCGGTGCCGTAGTATGTAGCTTCTGCCATTTCTTATTTCCTTCCCTTCCGGTTAACGGATATCAAACTTTAATTCTTCAGGTTTCTGTGCTGCATGCGGATGTTCGCTGCCTGCATAAACATGAAGTTTACGATACATCTGGGCGCCGAGCTTGTTCTTTGGAAGCATGCCGCGGATTGCGTGTTCAACAACCCATACCGGTCTTTCGCGAAGAGCATCTCCTGCCTTCTGGTATCTGTCACCGCCGATATAGCCGGTGTAGTGGAAGTAAACTTTCTTCAGTTCTTTCTTGCCTGTCAGAATGACTTTGTCTGCATTGATGATGATGACATTGTCACCGGTATCAACATGCGGTGTGTAGGTAGGTTTATTTTTGCCGGAAAGAACTTTGGCAACGTTAGCAGCCAGGCGGCCAACGGTCAGTCCTTCAGCATCTACGATATACCATTTACGGGTAATGTTGCCCGCATTGGCCATAAATGTGGTTTTCATTGTAAATGATTCCTCCTGAATAAAAAACAGAACCGCAAGACATCGTCCTTCCTCCGGGGCTAGTGGTTTCCGGACAAATCTCACAAGGAGTATTATAACCTTTTCTGATAGCACTGTCAAATATTTTTTTATATATTTTTATTGGCGGGGATTGGGGACTGGGGAATGGGGAATGGGATTGGGGTAAAACCAGTCTCCCTGCTTCCCCGGGAGAACGGCTGGCTATATGTATCACTTATGATACTTTACCATATTTCCTCCTCTTCTGGCCAGATTTCCCAGTCACCGGGAAACAGTCAAAGAACATCTTTGTTATATAATGTTTCTATAACCATATCGTTCTTCATTTTATATCAATTACTGGTGTAGCCTCCTTCTTTTTCTTATCCTTTTGTCTGTAATTATATATGTATTATATAAAGAATTTTCCGACTGCATCCATTCTATTAAACTATCACTCTAAATCATAGCAAATTAAGTTTGTATTATTTCAAGGCATAGCAGAAATCGATTACTCTTATTTTCTTCAATTCCGTAAAAAGTATATTCTATTTCGCCTATTGACGAAATTTATTTCCCGTTGTATTCTTTTATGCGTAGAAAGCAATCAATCAGAAGCAAAGGGCATTGTATATGAGCAATACTCATAATGTGAACTATCTATAACATGTAGTCATAATGCTTCAAAACGAGAGGAGATGGATGACAGAGGATAGCGGTTATATTCTTTTTTATTGTATTCACTGCGGATTCTCAGGGCTTATGTCTTGAAAATCCACATCGTACCAATTTTTAAGGAGGCATTTCCTTGACCACTTTCTTACTTGCCCTGGCTGCTCTCATAGCCGGCTATTTAATTTACGGATCCATCGTGGACAGGCTTTTCGGACCTACGGACCGCAGGACACCTGCCCTCATACACAATGACGGTGTTGACTACATGCCTCTTCCCACGTGGAAGGTATTTCTCATCCAGCTCCTGAACATTGCAGGCCTTGGCCCGATTTTCGGCGCTCTGGGCGGTGCTCTCTGGGGGCCTTCGGTATATCTTTGGATTGTGCTGGGTACTATTTTTGCCGGCGGCGTCCATGATTACCTCTCCGGCATGATGTCCATCCGGGAAGACGGCCACAGTATCTCAGAAATCGTAGGCTGCCACATGGGACACACCATGCTCACCATTATGCGTTTCTTCTCCGTTATCCTTCTGGTACTGGTAGGTACCGTATTCATGACCGGCCCGGCCATGCTTCTTGCCAAGCTTACGGGCTGGCAGGTTCTCCCCTGGCTTCTGGTTGTTCTTGTTTACTATTTCCTGGCCACTCTTCTTCCTGTTGATAAAATTATTGCCCGTTTCTACCCCATTTTCGGTATCTGCCTGATCATCATGGCTCTGGGTATTGCCGGCGGCATGCTCATGGGCGTAGGCGGTCATGTCATGCCTGAAATGGTTCTGGCCAATATGTATCCCGGCGAAAACCAGCTTCCCATCTGGCCACTCATGTTCATCACCGTGGCCTGCGGTGCTATTTCCGGGTTCCATTCCACCCAGTCTCCTATTATGGCCCGCTGCCTGAAGGATGAACGCCTTGGCCGTCCTGTATTCTACGGTGCCATGGTAGCCGAAGGCATTATCTGCCTCATCTGGGCAGCAGCCGGCGTCACCTTCTTCGATGGTACCGGCGGACTGCAGGCTGTCCTGAAAGCCGGCGGCCCCGGCGGCGCAGTGTATGACATCTGCGTAGGCTACATGGGTACCGGTATCGGTGCGGTACTGGCCATGCTGGGCGTTATCGCCTGCCCCATCACTTCCGGCGACACCGCTTTCCGTGCTGCCCGCCTGACTCTCTCTGACTGGTTCCACATTGATCAGCAGAGAACGGTAAAGCGTCTCTGCCTGGCTGTTCCACTGCTGGCTATCGGCGGTCTCCTTTCCCAGATTGACTTCAACATTGTATGGCGTTATTTCTCCTGGACCAATCAGACCCTTGCTATGATTGTTCTGTGGACTGGTTCCGTTTATCTGTATCATCAGTGTGCAAACCGCTATGCATGGCTCATGGCCTGCATCCCTGCCACATTCATGTCTGTAGTGACCTTTACCTACATTCTGCAGGCCAAGGAAGGTTTCCAGCTGGATCCATCCATTACTTACCCGGCAGGCATTGCCTTCGGTGCTCTGTGCCTCTTCCTCTTCCTGAAAAAAACGGTCTTCAAGAAAGATGCCGAAAGAGAATGCAACAGCTCCATGGAATCTACTCTGAACGGATAACCAATAAAAAATCCCGCAGCTGCGGGATTTTTTTATTGCCTTCTACTCTCCATTCCTTTCACAGTATTCCTTCCATTCACAGAAGCGGCAGCTTTCTGGAAGGCAGCCGTTCACCTTTTTCTTCCGATGGTTGAAATCTTCTGCCAGAATGCAGCGGGCTGTATGGTCAAAGGCCTTCATCCGTTCTTCTACCTTCGCCGGATTTCCTTCCACTGCAAGAAGCGGTTCCTCTGTTTCACCGGTGAAATAGAGGAGAAGCTGCCCCACCGGTACTTTCAGTTTTTCCTCTACCAGATAGGCATAAATCTGAAGCTGCCTTTCATATCTGGAAAAAAGAGGACTCTTCCGGTCCGGCTTCCTGCCTGTTTTGAAATCAATAATATCCACCTTTCCGCCGCCGCTTTGAAGAAGGTCGATGGTACCGTTCAGAATGTATTCATCTTTCACCAGTTCCAGAGGATATTCTGCTTCCCGTATCATGGACCAGTCTCCCCGTCGATAGGAAATATACCCCAGCACTTCCTGGAATGCCTTTTCCAGCTCGTCCTTGGAAAGCCAGGTATTTTCTGCCTTGGAAAGGGCCTGGTAATCTGCCATGAGCCAGGCGTATACATTGGCCGGCGTCAGTCTTTCCTTCTGCCCGGAAAGCACAGCCCGGTGAATATCTTCGATGGTTTCATGGACCAGGGTCCCATATAGAAGGGCCATGCCCCGCACCGGTGCAAATCGATACACCCGGCTGAGCTTGTACTTCAGGGGACATTCTTCATACAGCGCTGCCTGGGCGGTGAAGGAAATGCGGGGTTTGAAATGGCCTTTCTCCACAGGACGGAAATGAAGCTTTGTGAAATCGATTCCCTTCCCATCAAATTCCGGAAGACTGGCGAGGGGTTTCTGAAATGCAGGAGAAGGCTGTTTTCCCTTCTTCACGCAGCAGGCCAGGGCCAGCACCGTTTCCGCCCGGGAAAAGGCAGTGTAGTATTTCCTTCGGAAATCAAAATCCCGGATATCGCTGTAAGGTTCATAAGAGCGGCGGCCAGTCATCTTTTCCACTACCCGGGGAATGAGGGAGTCTTCGCCCCGGGGCTTTTCATGAAGAGATGCCACAATGACCACCGGATATTCCAGCCCCTTGGATTGATGAATATTCAGGAAGGACACCTGTCCCGGCGGCGCATAGGCTTCTTCATCCTCGTACTCCCCTACTCCGTTCTCATACCACAGCCGCAGGTAACGGGAGAAGAAAATATATACATCCTCCAGCGTTTCCTTGCCATAGCCGTGATTTTCCTCTGTAAAGCAGTCGAAACGGCTGATGAGTCTGGTAATGGAGGCAAGATTTCTGGCTTCATTGCATTCTCCTGCAGCAGCCTTATCCAGAAAAGCAGAAAAAGGAGCAAAGGAAAGTATTTTATAAGCCAGGGGCAGCAGATTTTCCGGCAGTTTCTTTTCTCTTTCCACTTTTCTTTTCATGGAGCGAATCCACTGCTTAAGGTCTTCGTTCCTCTTCATCATGTCTTCTGCCATGGAAAGGAAAAGAACATAGGCCCCGCGGATTCCCTCTGTCTCATCCATAACCCTGTCCTGCCCTAATTTCCGCCGGATCCCGGAAAATATATAAAGCAGACAGCCAAAGAACCAGGCCACTTCCTTCCGTTCAAAAAAGTGTCCCGACCGGGGAGCATACACGGCAATATGCCTTTTGCCCAAGGCATACTGAAGGCGCATGGACGTATCCCCCTTGACGGAGTCAAAGAGCAGGGCCACCTGGTTGTAATCCGATATGCAGCCCTTTCTCTTCAGTTCTTCGATGAAATGGCACACCCGGTCTTCAAAAAGCCGGTCGTCTTCCTCTGCCGTAATCCGTACCACTGAGGGTACGCTTTCCTTTCCCCCGCCTGATTCCAAAAGGCCTTTCCGGTAGCGGTACAGATGTCCCATCCGTTCCCAGGAGAACCAGTCGGGCTTAGCCATCCAGCGCATGCAGAAGGAAACGATGCCCTGGCCTGAGCGGTAATTGGTATGAAGGGTAATCACGCGGCAGCTGCTGCCAAAATGTTTTTGAAACTGGAGGATATTGGCCACCGTGGCGCCGCGGAAACGGTAAATGCTCTGGTCATCATCGCCTACAACGAAAATATTTCTCTCCCTGCCGCCCAGAATCTGTACCAGCCGCTCCTGAATATAGTTGGTATCCTGATATTCATCCACCAGGATATAGCGGATTTTTTCCAGCACCCGGCGGCGCACATTTTCTTTTTCCGAAAGGATATAATAGGCCTCGGTCTGAAGCTTGGTAAAATCAAGGAAATTCTTTTTCCTGGCCAGTTTTTCATACCGTTTCATCATCCAGCCCAATACCCGGATTTTTTCATCCCGGCTTCGGATCATATCGTCTGCCTTCATCAGCTCTTCTGACAGGCGGTTCACATACTGGCATATGGTGCGGCACCGTTTCCAGGGCGGCACCGTCACCTCTTCCCCCGTCCTGTTATTGATGTAGGAGGACTGTACGACCAGCTCGAAATTGGGAATCTCTTCAAAGTCCGCCAGATGCTCATACACCATGTACTGCTGCTCAAACTGATCTGTTTCTATGAAATTTCTTTCCAGCCTTGTATATTCCCGGAATTCCTTCAACAGGCGGCGGCAGATATGGTGAAAAGTCCCTATATACATTTCATGGAGGTTGATCTCAATGCCCTGCCGGGACAGCTCATTGGTGAGCCTTGTCATAAGCTCCTTGGACGCCTTCACTGTATAGGTGACAATCATGATCTGCTCCGGCTTCACTTTCCTGTCCCGGATCAGATAAAGGACCCGCTGGATAATTGTATAGGTCTTTCCTGTTCCAGGACCTGCTATAACCAGGGTAGGTCCTTCGGAGTGGATTGCTTCATACTGGTCAGGATTTTGAATACTTTCCATAAAAAGCTCCTTTGTGAATAGATAAAGCCTTATAACCCATGGTGAAATGACATCAGAAAATCACCGGTGCTTCTCGTCCTCTCCATTTCCATAAAGAAAAAGAATAAAAAGCAGGGGAAGTCCCAGCACATAGGCAAAGGAATAGCGGAATACCGCAGAGGCCGGCGTGGAAACCAGAAGTGTCAGGGTATTGGCCAGAAGAGGCAGCGCCGCCGGAATCAAATCCTTCTTTCCGCCGCAGTAAAAAAGGAGGCAGAAAAAGAGGGTAATCCACAGGCAGAGGCCGCTTCCCAGAAAATGGCTGCCGGAATAGGTATAGTTTCCAAGAAAAGACTTCAGCCCAAAGGGCATGGGAAAATCTCCCAGAGCAAGCATATCATTGTCCGAAGGCACCATATGTTTCGTATTCTCATCAGACAGGGCCCAGCCGAAGCGGGACTGCACCCCATGGTCCAGGGGATCCAGATTCCACAGGGCATAGGTTTCCGTCATCCAGCCTTCCATATAAAGTCCTGGATTTCTTATCCCCGTATCCAGCCAGGCCAAAAGAAAAGCTCCCTTTTCCCTGTTTAAATCATTTCTTTTAAAATCATCATCCCATTTCACAAAATCCACGGTGGCCGGAGAATAATCCTTCTTCCATTTTTCCTCCGGCAGGAGATGGTTCATGAGCTCTATCGTTTCTTCGCTGCGGCTTCCTCCCATCACCAGCACCCGTCCCATTTGCTGAAGCGGTATAGCCATACTTTCCTGGAAAAGAGGCTGCCAGTCATGGTAAGAAAGAATAGCCTTTCCCGGAACAAAGGCCAGAGCTGCGGCAAGAAGGAACAGGACTGCCTCCTTTCTCGACCTCTTTTGAAGGACCAGTGAAACAAGCATCACCATGGCCGCAATGAAAAAACCATTGCTCCTCAGCAGCATGAGGGAAAGGAGCGAGAGAGACCAGAAAATAGATGTACCCCGGCCCCCTGTTTCTTCTGCCATGAAAACCATGCATCCTGCAAGGGCTAAGGAAAAGAGCCCATCTCTCACTGCGGCTATGCCATAATTACCCACCATGGGAAGGAAGGTGAAATAGAAATAAAGTAGAAGCGCCGGCACCTCCCCCTGCCTTTCCTTCACATGAAATACAATCCTTGTAAGGCCATAAGCATAGAGAAAAAGCTGGCCCAGGGAAAGCAGGAATATAACCGGCTCCCTGCTTCCCAAAAGATGCTTTCCTAAAAGGGCGCCATAGCCATAGACCAGGGAATAAAGCCAGGGAAACTGTACGCCCCCGTAAAGGGGATTCTCCATCATGAAAAGGGTATCGTTCATGCCCGGCGCCGGATAGAGGGCCAGAAGGAAAGGCAGCTGCCAGAAAGCCATAAAGAAAAAAGCCGGCCAAAAGAGCCGCCGTCCCCTGCTTTTTTCGCTGCTGCGGGGCATGGTCAGACAGAGCCTGACGAATGGCGGAAGAACTGCGGCAAAAAGGATAAAAAGGAGAAGCAGTATAAATCCATCTTGGAGAGCTAATATTTCATTTCCTGCTTCTGCCACTTTATCCCCCATGCAGTCGATTTTATAGGTATACATGGCAGCAGGAGATAAGAAAAGGGAAAAGACCAGACTTGCCCGGCAGGGCACATCCCAGCGAAAAAGTTTCATCTCTCCTCCTCAATCTTTCCAATGGGTATAGCCGTCACCCTTCAGAGGATCGTCCTGAAGAAGGGGATTTTCCACAGGTTTTCGAGGCAGAATGACTGTATCCGCCCATTTCGTTGTACCGTACTTTCCCTCCGGCAGAAAGGGCAGAAGCAGGAAAAAGGGCATACAGAGGGGAAAGAAATACACATACCGGTATACAAAGGCTGCCGGCGTGGCAATCATCAGGGTGCCCCAGAGAAGGCAGGCCGGCAGAAGTACCAGGAAGCGGCTGTACTGGCGCCGGTAAAACAGAAGAAGTCCTATGCATAACGTAATCCACAGACAGGTGCCTGCCCCCAGGTACCGGCTGTGGTCCCAAAGATAATGGCCCAGCTCTTCCTGAATATCCTTTTTGAAAAAGGTATGAATGTCAGCCGTTTTGTAAGCATTGTTATGGTCAGGGCTCAAGCCGTTTTTCAAATCATTTTCCGAAAAAGCCCAGCAGAAGCGGGACTGGGTCATTTCATCGGGCGCTGGGAAAGCCCAGTATCCATAAGTAGCGAAAAGCCAGGCTTCCACGTAGAGCTCCTTATTTCTCTTCCCCACCGATTTCCAGGCCTTCCAGAAATCATCGGGGTGACTGTTGAAATAGTAGAAATCAAAGTCGCTGTTCCATTTGATAAGGTCCACCGTAAAAGGATCATACCAGCGGGCAATGCGTCCGGGAATCATCATCTTTACAGAATAGGCCTTCTCCTCTTCTGTCAGCGGAACTCCTACTGCTACGGCCCGGGAAAACTGCTGCAGCGGAATGCCCACCCGTTCCTGAAAAAGCTGGGGCAGATTAAGAATCTGCTTAATGGCCACATCGGGGGTCATGGAAACAGCGATCATCACAAGACCGGTGAGCAGAAGATTCATGCGGATTCGTTTCATGAGAAGCACAAGGCCCATGAGCATAACGATGAATACATAAATCCCATTGTTTCTAAGTAGCATCATGCCAAGCCCTGCCAGGATAAAAAGGCGTTTGTTCGCTTCCCAGGCATTTTCCCGATAGCCTGATACGAAGGAGGTCACCAGGGGAATCCAAAGCAGAATGGTTACAGAAAAAAGCACATCCTTCACATTGGAGAAGGACATATTGGCAACGAGAGGAAGAAAGGCATAGTACAGTGTCAGAAGCACCGTAATCCACAAACGGCCTGTTCTTCGGTAAATCCAGGAAAGGCAGTAAGAAATGCCGCAGGCAAAAAGAACCATCTGGATCAGGGATGCCGCCGCCAGCCCATAGGAAGTGGTATGAAACAGCATATCCGATGCCTGGGTAAGTCCGTAGATAAACATGCAGTAAATAAAAGTATGCTGTCCTGTCGCCCAGATACCTGCCCGCATAATATCGGTGGTATCATTCATTCCTGTACCAGGATAAAAAACAAGAAAAAAAGGCATCCAAGCCAAAAGGAGAAGGGCTGCGATGAGAGCAAAGGGTGAGTCCGTAGGCCTGCCGTCCAATTCCAGATGCAGGGAAAAGGCAGGAAGAGCGCCTGCCTGCTTCATCACGAGAGAAAGGGCCAGAAAAGTCGCTGCTCCCAGGAGAAGCACTGCCGGTATATCGGAAGCATGAAGAAGGGACTCCCTGTTCCAGGGAGAAGACCCGGGATGCCAGCCGATACGCCAGGTATAAAATTCACAAAAGCCCATGAGCAGGGAAACCATCCCTGTCAGCAGGGCCAGCCATAATCTGTCTTTATATATGTTCATAGTAACCGCCTTTGAATCTATGAGTATTATACCTTTTTCAGAAAGAGACTGACAAGCGAAACCGGTGAAATGGATGCCTGCCCTGATTCCTGAAGTTTTATGTCCTGCTGGGAAGGAAAGAGCGGTCTATATAAAAAATCCCATGACCCGGCAGTGTATAAAATCTTATAAAAGCTGATATCATGAATGAATCGGTCCTAACAGGATAGAGGGTATAGAGAGTCTGACTCAAAAGCAGCAGCTGCTGCCCCCATCGTTTCATCAGCCCGTCGGTTTTCTCCCCTTTTTCCCTTCTCAAAATCCTATCTTCCTATGGTATAATCAAAGAAATGAATATAATTGTTTCTGAAAGGAGATACCTTATGAATAGAGAAGAACGAATCAGAGCCGCCCTGGCCGGCCAGCCTGTAGACCATGTACCGGTGGGTGCCTGGATGCACCTTTCCGAGTTTGACCAGGACCCCATTTCCCTGGCAGAAGCAGAGGCTGCCTTTACAGAGAAATACGATTTCGACTATATCAAAATGATGCCTTTCGGCCTGTACAGCACCCAGGACTTCGGCAACCAGATTACCATTTACTGCGACCCCTACAGGGAACCGATTGTTAAAAATTTCGCCATCCAGAGCCCTTCGGACTACGATGCCCTGAAAGCCATTCCTGCCATCCAGGGCACCTATGGCAAGCAGATTGAATTTGCCAGGGAAATGGTGAAAAGAAGAAAACCCGGCACTCCGGTGATGCAGACCATCTTCAGTCCTTTCTCCACGTTGAAGAAAATGGCCGGCGACCGTCTCCTCATGGACATGATCAACTATCCGGAATCGGTACACCATGCGCTTTCCGCCATTACTGCCACCACCCTTGATTTTGTCAGCTATAACATTGATGCCGGTGTGGACGGTTTCTTCTTTGCCACCCAGAACGCCACCCGCTCTGTCATGAACCTTCATGAATTTGAAGAATTCGGCCAGTTCTATGACCTCCAGGTCATCAAATCCTACGCTAAAAAGACCTGGTTCAATGCAGTCCACATTCATGGAGAAGACATTTACTTCAACGAAGTGGCTGCCTATCCGGTCAACTGCATCAACTGGCATGACCGCCACACCTGGCCCACACTGAAGGAAGCCCGGGCGCTGACAGATAAATGCCTGCTGGCCGGTATCAAATCAGCCCCCTACTTTGTGAACGGCGTGTTGAAATACGATGATATTATTCTTGAAGGTACACCGGAAGAAATCACCGCCCATGTGAAAGATGCCATTGCCCAGGTAGACGGCAGAGGCCTCATTCTCGGCCCCGGCTGCGTAGTCAATCCAAAGGCGCCGGAAGAAAACCTTATGGCCCTTAGAAAAGCGGTAGAATCATAAGAAATCCTATTCCGTAAAACAAAAACACTCCCGTATCAAAACAGGAGTGTTTTTATTATGCAGTGATTTATGCACCTGCCACCTCTCCATCGGAAGGCTCAGGAATCTTTCCCTTCAGGTCATGGTCCGTCATGGCGCATACGGCAGAGTCGGACCACACATTTTCTGCAGTTTCAATCATATCAATGATGGTGTAGATAGGAAGGATAACCCCCATAATGCCGATGGGCGCTCCGATACCGCTCATAAGAGAAAGGGTAAGGAAATAGCAGCCCATAGGCACACCGGCGTTGCCGATGGCTGCCAGTACAGCCACAAAGAGCCAGGTAATCATGGTGGGCATAGACATTTCATAGCCAGCGTTCTGCATAACAAAGAGAGACGTGACCAGAATGAAAGCAGCGCAGCCATTCATATTAATGGTAGTGCAGATGGGAAGAACAAAACGGGAAACAGCAGGATTGGCCTTCATGTTATGTTCTGCCGAAGCCAGGGTCACCGGCAGGGTGCCGGCAGAGCTCTTGGTAAAAAGGGCTACTGCAATGGCAGGAGACATTTTCCTGAATACCTGAAGAGGATTGAGTCCCCTGGCCAGAAGGAAAACAGGAATCACAATAAAGAACTGGATCACATTGCTGCCAATGATGACGGCCGTGTATTTTCCCAGGGCCCCCACAATGACACCCGCTTCAATCTGGGCAGAAAGCTGGGCAGCGAAAGCCAGGATACCAACGGGAAGAATGAAAAGAAGAGCACGAATCAGGGTGAAAAGCAGCTCCTGGAATCCCATGATTCCCTTCATAAGAATGTCCCGGTTTTCCGTTTTTGGCATGAAAGCCAGCCCAAGACCAAAGGCAGCAGCAATCATCATTACTGCCAGCACATTTCCGGACAGGAAGGGCTGCAGCAGGTTATTGGGGATAACGCTCAAAATATGGTCATAATAGGTAAGGTGGCCCAGTTTCTGCGGTACGTTGGCTGTACCGGCACCGATAATCTCAGCAGGAAGATTGCCCGGTGCAATCCATAGATACATCATGAGCCCGATACCGGCAGCGCAGATAGTCGTCAAAAGGGTGTAGGTTACAGCATGAGCAAAAATACGTCCCGTTTCCTTCTTGCCGCCCAGCTGGGCCAGGGTGGTAATCACAGCCAAAGCAATGGTAGGCACTGCGATGAACTGGAAAAGGCGGGTAAAGACAGTGGCAATAAAAGTAAATAATTCATTCAGCGGCTTAATTCCCAGCCAGCCCAGAGCCGCCCCTACCACCAGAGCCAGCATCCAGAGAACGAACTGGCGGCCCTGTTTGTTTTTCTTGTTGGCCTCCAGCGCCTTTTGTGCAGCTGCCTGCACTTCCTCATTTTTCTTCATAAAAACCTCCTGGAATCATAGAGAAATATGCGTAAGGAACCATTTCCGGCGCGGCAGCCATAAAAAAAATCTTCCATCCCTTTGGGACGAAAGACTCGTGATTACCACCCAGATTCACACGCATGTCACCATGCATGCCTCGTGAGGTTTCCTTCCTTGTAGAAACCATGATTCTGTAACGGGAATACCCGGAAAGGCATACTGAATTCCGCCTTTCACGCTCAGAAACGCACTTCGATAACTTCTGTCTCATCCGCTCCCACTCTCCGGACTCGCTTGAAAGACCTCAAAAGAAACCTACTCTTTTTCTTCATCGCTGCAAGTGCTCATACTATAACATGATAAAATGACTGTGTCAAGGTGAAATTTGGAAAATCCCTTGCCTTTAGCTGCTAAAGGCTTAGATAAACTGATTTACCGGAAAGCCATCTGCTGAAAAGCCTTTTCCGCAAAGGCAGGACAAAATAGTCATATTTCTTCTGTCATTGAATGGCCCCATCTGTCGGAAGCCAGAAAAGCAGTAAAGGTCCAAAATTTTTGCATAACCCTCTTGAAAAATATCTTCATATAAGGCATAATAGTCTACGTGAGAGTTATGGGCGATTAGCTCAGCTGGGAGAGCGTCTGCCTTACAAGCAGAATGTCAGCAGTTCGATCCTGTTATCGCCCACCACTAAAAAAGACACTATGTGCTTTGCGCCGTAGTGTTTTTTTGTTTTCCCTTTCCTTTCACCCGTCATTTAACCTCCTGCATCCGCGATTCACTATGTCTTGCGCGTCGCTCTCGCTCCTTCAAGACATGTTCTCTGCAAAGCCAGTTCGATCCTGTTATCGCCCACCAGCTAAAAGGCACTACGTGCTTCGGTTCGTAGTGTTTTTTGTTTTTCCTTTTTTCTCTTTGGGGCCGTTTCCATCCTGTCCTCCATCTTGTCAGAATGCTTAATTTATTTTTAACAAAAAGATGGTTGCAAAATGGACAAAGATTTGCTATTATAATTGACGTACTCACGTACAGATTCCTGAATAGCTCAGCCGGTAGAGCGCGTGACTGTTAATCACGATGTCGCAGGTTCGAACCCTGCTTCAGGAGCCAGTGGCCTGTTCGTCAAGTGGTTAAGACACCGCCCTTTCACGGCGGGTTCGGGGGTTCGAATCCCCCACAGGTCACCAATATGGGCGATTAGCTCAGCTGGGAGAGCGTCTGCCTTACAAGCAGAATGTCAGCAGTTCGATCCTGTTATCGCCCACCATCAAAAAAGACACTATGTGCTTCGCGCCGTAGTGTCTTTTTGT
Source organism: Dialister succinatiphilus YIT 11850 (assembly GCF_000242435.1). Lineage (GTDB taxonomy): Bacteria > Bacillota > Negativicutes > Veillonellales > Dialisteraceae > Dialister > Dialister succinatiphilus. The sequence goes on from NZ_JH591187.1 coordinate 1,094,539, forward strand.
TTTTCCTTTTCTTTCATCGGTCATTTAACCTCCTGCATCCGCGATTCACTATGTCTTGCGCGTCGCTCTCGCTCCTTCAAGACATGTTCTCTGCGGAACCAGTTCGATCCTGTTATCGCCCACCACTAAAAAAGACACTATGTGCTTTGCGCCGTAGTGTTTTTTTGTTTTTCCTTTTCTTTTCATCGGTTATTTAACCTCCTGTATCCGTGTGATTCACCACGCTGCCATTTCTCCATAAAAAAAGGACGCCTTCTTACAGGCATCCTTTTTTTGATTTCCTATTCTATCTTATTCTTCCATAGGAAGGGTAGATCCCCCTACAGGAATTACATATACACTGGCGTCCTTTCCCATTTTGTCCAAAGCAGCGTCCACGGCCTGCTGCAAATCATGGAACGGGGTCATATTGGCCTTGGTCACCATGGCATCATCCATATCGGTAACCAGGTAAATGCTGCATTTCTTCTGTACCAGAGCCAGAGCGGCCGATTTATGACCTCCCAGTTCAAAGTGCTCATGAATCGCCTTGATCCGGTCATCAGGGGTATCATATTTCTGAATCCAGTCGCCGAAGACGGTGCTGCCATAGCCTTCTTTGCAGGAAGCGGATACCACCATAATGCCGCCTTCTTTCACTGCATGCTTGGCATTATCAATGGATTTCTGCGCCTGATACAGGTTGATATCCTTAGGATAGCCACCGGTAGAAACGATGACCACATCTGCGGGCTTGTCGATTTTGATTTTATAAATGCTGTCCAGGAAACGGCAGGCCTCCCGATGGGCCTGGATTCTGTCGCCTGCTGCCGCAAAGGCAATCTTCTTATGGTCATCCAAAGCCACATTAACAATGAAATCCACGGGGCAGAAATGATATACTTCTTCAATATCTTCACGAACCGGATTTCCTTCCAAATGGCCTGCATAGGCACCGGGGCGAATCATATTCTTATGGTTGGACTGAATAGCATCATGAGAAGAAACACCGGGCATAATCGCTTTCATGCCGCCGGAATAACCGGCGAAATAATGATATTCCACATTTCCCGTAAGAATACGACGGTCTGCTTCCGCAACAGTTTTAAAGATATCCACAGATGTACCATTTTTACAAGTGCCCATGTGGACACACTGTTCGGGATCACTGTCAATGCACCTGATTCGGCTGTAAATCTCTTCTCCCACAAGCCGTTTCTTTTCTTCTTCCGTCTGCTTTCTGTGGGATCCCAGACCGAATACGACGGTAATGTCTTCATCCTTCACCCCTGCCTTTTCCAATTCCTCCACTACGCAGGGAACCATAACCCAGGAAGGTGCCGGACGGGTGACGTCGCTGGCCACGATGACCACTTTTTCACCAGGTTTTACGATTTCAGAAAGTCTGGGTGTCCCTATGGGATGAGCCAATGCCCTTCTGACCTCTGCCGCCTCCGATTCCACCGCCGGACACTGCTTCGGATTCAGTTCCACCGGATGATGGCTGTCATCCACATGAAAGGGTACATAATCCTTGAAATATTTAATTTTAAATTCCATTCTGTCCATCTCCTTATTCTTTGGAAATATGGGGCTGCCACGTCATAACGATGTATTTCTATATGTATATTATACCTTATTTAATAAAATAATCCCATCTGAAATTAAGAAATTTCCCGAGCCATAGAAAAGCGGCCCCTTTGAGAAAGGTGCCGCTTTTTCTCCTACCCGGTCATCTTATACCATATCTGCCAGAGACAGAATCAAATCCCTGCTCTTTTCCCAGCCCAGGCAGGGGTCCGTAATAGATTTTCCATAAACTCCATCGCCGATTTTCTGGTTTCCATCTACGATATAGCTTTCAATCATGAGTCCCTTCACTATATGCCGGATATCATCGGCATATTGACGGCTGGCCATAACATCTTTGGCAATTCTGATCTGTTCCATGTATTTCTTGCCGGAGTTGTTATGGTTGCAGTCTACTACAATGGCCGGATTTTTCAGATTTCTTTCTCCATACATATCTGCCACTTTCCGAAGATTTTCGTAATGGTAGTTAGGCATACTGGTACCGAAATGGTTCACATAGCCTCGAAGGATGGCATGGGCCAGCGGATTGCCGGTGGTATGGACCTCCCAGCCGTGGAAAAGAAAATCCTGCTCACTCTGGGCTGCTTCAATGGAATTCATCATCACCGACAGATCACCGGAAGTGGGATTTTTCATTCCAACAGGAATGCCGGCGCCGCTGGCAATCATACGATGCAGCTGGTCTTCTACCGACCGGGCACCAATGGCGCCATAGGAAAGAAGATCCGACAGGTAACGATGATTTTCCGGATACAGGATTTCTTCTGCACAGGTAAATCCGGTCTGCTCGATGACATGAACATGCATGCGGCGGATGGCCTTGATTCCTTCCATCATATTTTCCTTCCCCTCCGGATCCGGCTGGTGCAGCATACCTTTGTACCCTTTACCAATGGTCCGCGGTTTATTGGTATAAACCCGGGGAACAATGAAAAGACGATCCTTCACTTCGTCCGCCACCTTAGCCAGACGGCTGCAGTAGTCCAGTACAGCCGGCTCATTATCTGCAGAGCAGGGTCCGATAATCAGGAGGAATCTATCATCCTTACCGGTCATAATGTCAGCGATTTCCTGATCCCTTTTTTCTTTTAATTTTCGGAACTCCTCTTTCAGCGGGATTTCCTGTTTGATTTCCATCGGTTCCGGAAGTTTCCGGATAAACTGCATCTGTTCCATACATGTCACCTTTCGCTGCGATTTCTATAAAAAATTATTCATCCACTTTTTCAATCTTAAATACATTAATAGTTTCCACATCGGGGCAGCAGAATAGGGCTGTCCCTTTTTTCTGCCCAGGCTGAGGGATTTCGCCTCCATAGCGCAGAATGTCTATATAGGGAAACGCCACATGCATCACCATGGGACAGATCTGTCCCCGGTCTTTGTCAAAATCCCAGGAATCGCCTATCCGATGTCCTCTATGGCAGGGGCACTTTCCCAGCCTGTCTATACAGGTTATTTTTATTTTCGGTCTTCTTGGCATGAATCAATCACCTCCAGACAGGATTCTACTGGAATTCCCTTAAAAGAATCACCACTGCTGCTGCTCAGTACAATCATCTGACGCACTGCCATCATGGCTTTATCTACAGAATCCATCATGGAAACCCCGTTCATCACATTTCCCATGAAAATAGCAGAAAAAATATCCCCCGTTCCCGGGAAACGGACAGGAATCATATCAAAGGTACGAAGGAAATATTCTCCCCTGTCCTTATCAAAACCTGCCACTGCATCTTCTCCATCCACTTTGGCGCTGGTAATGGCGATGGAGCCGTTACCCATGCGATGCAGCCTGCCCAGAAGATTCTTCATAGCCACCCAGGAGAGGCCTTCCTTTTTATAAGTCTCGCCTGCAATAAGGGCTGCTTCTGTATAATTGGGAACCATGTAATCAGCCTGGGAAACCAGGCGCCGCATACCTTCCACCGTCCGCTCCGTGAGACCGTTATACAGATGGCCTTCATCTCCCATGATGGGATCCACAAAAATCTTTGTCCCCTTTAACCGCTCCCGGCTGCAGTAATTGGCAATCATGGCAGCCTGGGCAGGAGAAACAATAAAGCCTGTGGAAATGGCATCAAAAGAAAACCCCAACGCTTTCCACACACCTATGGTATTTCTCATATAATCCGTGGTATCCAGGATTTCAAAGCGCCCATAGTCCAGCGTATTGGAAACAAGGGCCGTGGGAAGATTGTAAATATGGTGGCCCATATGAGTCAGCACCGGCATCATGGCCGCCAGTGCTACCTTCCCGTATCCCGGCAAATCGTTGACCAAAAGCAGATGTTTACCCAAAATATCCCTCTTTCCTGTAGCAATGTGCTTCTATTTTATCATATCTTTGAAAAAAGCAGGTAAAAGAATATAATGTTTATAAAAAAGTTCCCATTCATTGAAAGGAAAGAAAAATCCATGCATATTTTTATCAGGGACGAATTTGATCTTTATAAAATCATACACAGTGGCCAGTGCTTCCGGGCAGTCGAAATAAATGACGGCCTTTTCCGCTTCATCACCGGCCGCCATGTTCTCTACATACGCCATATACAGGGTATCCGTTATGATGTGTCCTGCTCCCCATACCTGTGGAATCACCTGTGGAAGCCCTATTTCGATCTGTCCGAAAACTATGAAGCCATCCGAAACAGTATAAGTCCAAATGACCATTACCTTCAAAAGGCAGCCGACTACAGCAGGGGCATCCGTATCCTCAGGCAGGACCCCTGGGAAACACTGATTACCTTTATTATCTCCCAGAGAAAATCCATCCCCGCCATTGCTTCTGCTGTAGAAAAACTATGCCAGAAGGCCGGAGAGGAAATCAAAACACCTCTGGAAATACTCTATACCTTTCCGACGCCCCAAAAACTGTCTTCCCTGTCCCAGGAGGACCTCAAAGCCTGTTCCCTGGGCTACCGCATCCCCTATATTTCCAAATCAGCGGAAATCATAAAAAAATCGCCACACCTCTTGAAAGATATGGCGACATATGATGATGAAAAGCTGTTGAACGCCCTGATGGAACTTCCCGGCGTTGGTATCAAAGTAGCAAACTGCACAGCCCTCTTCGGCTTCCACCGCACAGCCCTGGCACCGGTGGACGTATGGATACAGCGGGTCATTGATCAAAAATACGAAGGATCCAATCCCTTTCCCACCTATGGACAAAAGGCAGGCATTATGCAGCAGTACCTTTTCTACTACGCCCAAAGCACGGGCATGAAATAAATATTAAAATTGCAGTCCCGCCTTCTTCAGAGTTTTGAAAGTATAGGTCAGGATATGATACAGAGTCTCGCTGTCTTCGGCAGTGAGATTTTTCTCATCCATGTTTTTCAAATCCTTATAATAGAAACCCAGCTTCTTTACCAACTCCTGGCGAACCTCCGATTCCGGCACTGCAGTTTCCTGTTTTTTCTGATTGTTTTCATCCTTCATTTCCTGCTTCAGCGCATCCAGCTCCGCTTCCAGCTGGAACGTTTTCTCCTGAAGACTGCCATTTTCTCCGCGAAGAGACTCAATGGTAAGGTTCAGCCCCTCATTGGCATCCCTCTCCTGAGATAAATTCACCTGAAGGCATTCCACAGTCCCCTTCAGCGCCGCAATGGTATCTCTGGCAGCCAGGAACCCTTCCCGATTCAAACCATTCCCATTCATATCTATACCTCCTGTTTAACCTGTACTTCTTTACTCCTATTTTATCACACAACATAGGATTTGAAAGATAAACCTCAGGAACGCTGCTTCACAAATTTCTGGACCACCTGCTTATAGGCTGGACCATTCACCGCCATTTCCATAGTATGGGCAGCCCCATCAAAAATATAAAGCTCCTTCACGCTGCTGGAAGAATCAGCCAGAAGCTCATGAGCCACCGATGGAGGAACAAGCATATCCGCGCCGCCATGAAGGAAAAGCACCGGAGAAGACATACGGGTCACCTGGGATGCCGGATCCACATCAGACAAAATTCGACCGGTATGGAAAAACATAGCCGCCTGCATAAAAGGATTCAACACATCCATGCCAAGGACCAGCCGATCATCGCCGGTATAGGTCATAATCTTATCCCGTCCCAGTGCCAATAGATTCCCATATGAACTGTCAGCCACATAGAACTTCATATGCTGCCCCTCCTCACTGCCGCTGTAAATCAAAGCCATGGCCGCGCCAAGAGAAATTCCGTGAAATCCGATCTCCATAGATGGATTCTTAGACCGCAGAAAATCAACCCAGGCATTCATATCCTCCACATCATGAATTCCCCAGTCCGTATGACCACCGCCGCTCTCGCCATGGCCCCGAAGATCCACCAGAAGCACATTGTATCCCATATCCTGGTACATAGAAATATAAGGAACGCACATGGACCGATTCTGGTACAGTCCATGAAGAAGAACCACCGCCTTCCGGCCCCCTTTCACAGTTTCGATATAAGTTCCCCGAAGCTCTGTACCATCTTTGGAAGGCACCATCACCCTCTGCCAGCCATATCGATCTTCAAGCCCATGAATCCTTCCTAAATCCAGCCGATGATTCTCAATCCCAAGAATCCTGTCCCAGGGCGCATTAAAAAGCTCTTCATAGGATAGATTGCCTGCATAAAAGCCAAGACTCAAAGCAGCAAAAAGAACGAGTATAATCAACCATTTGGTCAGTTTAAATAGAAAATGCATCATATCACCTGATGTTAAGTATAAACCATGGATAAGCCATTTGAAAAGAGATGAGGTATGCCATAGATTCTGGGACGCAGAAGATTCTTAAGATGGACCGGCCCTATGGGCCGGAGGGTTCGTAAGTTTGACGACCTTTCAGGCCGAGGGTTGTGGTATCGCCCTCTCGGGCGATGAGTATGAAGTCAGCGTTACGAGCTTACCTTACTGTGTCATATGGCTTAATAAGCATTCTGCTGATTGGCTCGCTGCGCTCGCCTCCCCCTATCCGGCTGCGCCGGACTTCCCCCTATGCAGGGGGCAGAATAAAACACCGCGAATCATTCTCTTCATAAGCAGCTCTACAGTAAGCATTGGTTGTTGTGCCCCCGCTTGCGGGGGTGGCAAAGGAACTGGATTCATAGGGGAGCCCCGCGACCCGCGAATCCAGTGACATGCTTCCCACCGGGCAAGGTGGTGGCGCCAGCCACCAAAGGGGGAATCTCCATCGCCCGCAGGGCGGTTGTATGGTTTTTTCACGGGCGAAGCCCGGTTGTCCGGTTTTCGCCGCCAAAGGCGGCATAAAAAATGGCGCCCCAAAGGGCGCCCACCTCGCCAGCGCAGCGGTGCTTCATAACTCCCGAGGGCGGGAGCACTCAACCCGCCTGTAAGGCGTCAGCCGATCACAGGCAGAACCCTTGGCGCCCAGGGCCGTCAGGCCCGGCGGCGCCATCAACCCTCGCGGCGAAGCCGCGTCAACCTTCGGGAATACAGCTTCCCGCCGATTCCTCACAAAAGCCCATGACCTCAAATGATACACACAGCAAAAAAGCACTAACCATAACAGTTAGTGCTTTTTCAGTTAATCAGCAGCTTCCTATCCTCCCGGGCCGCTTCCAGCCAAGTACTTTCGGCGTTTGTGAGCTTAACTACCGTGTTCGGCATGGGTACGGGTGTATCCTCACAGCTATCGCCACTGAATCTTTGAGAGTCTGTTCTCTCAAAACTGCATAGAAGAAGTCCCGAAGGCTCTCGCCTCTGGTCGTGCTTTTCGTGAAATCTAAGCTAAGACCTCGACCTATTAGTACTGCGTCGCTCCATGACTTGCGCCACTTCCACTCACAGCCTATCAACCTCATCGTCTTTAAGGGGTCTTACTCATTGCTGATGAGAAGTCTCATCTCGGGACGGGCTTCACGCTTAGATGCTTTCAGCGTTTATCCTTTCCGGATGCGGCTTTCCAGCCGTGCCACTGGCGTGACAACTGGTACACCGTTGATCCGTCCACTCCGGTCCTCTCGTACTAGGAGCAGCCTCCCTCAAACTTCTTGCGCCCGCGATGGATATGAACCAAACTGTCTCACGACGTTTTGAACCCAGCTCGCGTACCACTTTAATGGGCGAACAGCCCAACCCTTGGAACCTACTCCAGCTCCAGGATGTGATGAGCCGACATCGAGGTGCCAAACCTCCCCGTCGATATGAACTCTTGGGAGAGATTAGCCTGTTATCCCCAGGGTAGCTTTTATCCGTTGAGCGATGGCCTTTCCACTCAGTACCACCGGATCACTAAGCCCGACTTTCGTCTCTGCTCGACTTGTCTGTCTCGCAGTCAAGCTCCCTTCTGCCTTTGCACTCTTCGGCCGGTTTCTGTCCGGCCTGAGGGAACCTTTGGGCGCCTCCGTTACATTTTAGGAGGCGACCGCCCCAGTCAAACCGCCTGCCTGAGATGGTCCACGAGGTTGTTAGTCTCCGTGTTAGAATCTCAGCAACATAAGGGTGGTATCCCAACATCGGCTCTGTAACACCCAAAGGCATTACTTCTTAGCCTCCCACCTATCCTGTGCATATGTCACCGGGATTCAATCTCAAGCTGCAGTGAAGCTCCATGGGGTCTTTCTGTCCAGTCGCGGGTAACCTGCATCTTCACAGGTATTTCAATTTCACCGGGCCCCTCGTTGAGACAGTGCCCAAATCATTACGCCTTTCATGCGGGTCGGAACTTACCCGACAAGGAATTTCGCTACCTTAGGACCGTTATAGTTACGGCCGCCGTTCACTGGGGCTTCAGTTCAAAGCTTCGCTTTCGCTGACCTCTCTCCTTAACCTTCCAGCACCGGGCAGGCGTCAGCACCTATACTTCAGCTTTCGCTTTCGCAGGCACCTGTGTTTTTGGTAAACAGTTGCTTGGGCCTCTTTTCTGCCACCCTTTTCTGTTCCGGGGGTTTCTCCCTTTCGCCTACTCAGGGTCATCCTTCTCCCGAAGTTACGGATGCAATTTGCCGAGTTCCTTAACGAGGGTTTTCCCGCGCACCTTAGGATTCTCTCCCCGCCTACCTGTGTCGGTTTACGGTACGGGCGGATTTCGTCTCGCTAGAAGTTTTTCTTGGCAGTGTGGGATCCATGAGTTCGTCAAAGTCTCCTTTAACTCCCCATCATGTCTCTGCTTCTGTAAAGGGGGATTTGCCTCCCTCTACGCATACGCACTTGGACGCGCTCTTCCAGCCGCGCGATCATGTGCCCTCCTGCGTCGCTCCTTCGCTCAAATGACTCCATCCGGTACAGGAATTTCAACCTGTTGTCCATCGCCTATGCGTCTCCGCCTCGGCTTAGGTCCCGACTTACCCTGAGTCGACGATCGTTGCTCAGGAACCCTCGGGCTTTCGGTGGAAAGGATTCTCACCTTTCTTTTCGATACTCATACCGGCATTCTCACTTCTTATATGTCCACATCTCCTTACGGTAATGCTTCTTCCTTATAAGAACGCTCCCCTACCCATGACATTACTGTCATGCCATAGCTTCGGTTCCGTGCTTGAGCCCCGGACATTTTCGGCGCAGCGTCTCTCGACCAGTGAGCTATTACGCACTCTTTAAATGGTGGCTGCTTCTGAGCCAACATCCTGGTTGTTTATGAAACGCCACATCCTTCGCCACTTAGCACGGCATTTGGGACCTTAGCTGATGATCTGGGCTGTTTCCCTTTTGACCACGGCCCTTATAAGTCGTAATCTGACTCCCGAGTATAATTGCAGCCATTCGCAGTTTGACTGGGTTTGGTAACCGGGTAGGTCCCTCTCCTGATCAGTGCTCTACCGCCTGCAATCTCTACCTCGAGGCTAGCCCTAAAGCTATTTCGGGGAGAACCAGCTATCTCCACGTTCGATTGGAATTTCACCCCTACCCACACCTCATCCTAACCCTTTTCAACGGATATAGGTTCGGCCCTCCGCACATTTTTACCTGTGTTTCAGCCTGGACATGGGTAGATCACTGTGGTTTCGGGTCTATGCAATCCAACTTATCGCCCTATTAAGACTCGCTTTCGCTTCGGCTCCGCATTTCCTGCTTAACCTTGCTGGACCTCATAACTCGCCGGTTCATTCTTCAATAGGCACGCCGTCGACCTGGTATATATACGGTCTCCGACTGCTTGTAAACATACGGTTTCAGGTTCTCTTTCATTCCCCTCCCGGGGTGCTTTTCACCTTTCCCTCATGGTACTATGCGCTATCGGTCGATATCTGTGTTTTGCCTTGGAGGGTGGTCCCCCCGGCTTCCCACGGGGTTTCTCGTGTCCCGCGGTACTCTGGTGCCGTCTGTCCTTATCCGCCCTTCGCCTACATGGCTTTCACATTCTCCGGCTCCCCTTCCCAAGGGATTCGGCTGGGCTTCCTTATCGTCTGACGGTCCTCAACCCCGGAAAAGTTTCCTTCTCCGGTTTGGGCTTCTGCCCCGTTCGCTCGCCGCTACTTGGGGTATCTCGTTTGATTTCTTCTCCTCGGGCTACTTAGATGTTTCAGTTCGCCCGGTTCCCTCCCATACTCAATGGCATGGGTGACTGTGCATAACCACAGCCGGATTGCTCCATTCGGAAATTCACGGATCAACGGTCATTTGCACCTCCCCGTGACTTATCGCAGCTTGTCGCGTCCTTCGTCGGCAGATATCGCCAAGGCATCCGCCGTATGCTCTTACTATCTTAACTTAGTAAGATTCACACCTTGACCTTCTTGGCTTCTTAACCTTTCGATTAAGTCTTTTTGAGATTTCCTTCGGTACGTCGGAAAAACATTTCTTGTGAAATATCTTTCTTTCGTTTCCTTCTTCTATACAGTTTTCAAAGAACAGGCTGAGAGAGTCTTTTTTGATGATTCTCTCAAAACTGAGCAGTACTTCGAACTTGCCGATGTTCGACCTACACTTCTTAAGGTTTCCCTTAAGCGTGTCTCCTTAGAAAGGAGGTGATCCAGCCGCACCTTCCGATACGGCTACCTTGTTACGACTTCACTCCAATCATCAGCTCCACCTTCGACGGCTGGCTCCTTGCGGTTACCTCACCGGCTTCGGGTGTTTCCGACTCTCATAGTGTGACGGGCGGTGTGTACAAGGCCCGGGAACGTATTCACCGCGGTATGCTGACCCGCGATTACTAGCGATTCCTACTTCATGCAGGCGGGTTGCAGCCTGCAATCTGAACTGGGGGTGTGTTTTTGAGGTTCGCTCCACCTCGCGGTTTCGCTTCTCTTTGTTGACACCCATTGTAGTACGTGTGTAGCCCAGGTCATAAGGGGCATGATGACTTGACGTCATCCCCACCTTCCTCCGCGTTGTCCGCGGCGGTCTCTCATGAGTCCCCACCATAACGTGCTGGTAACATAAGATAGGGGTTGCGCTCGTTGCGGGACTTAACCCAACATCTCACGACACGAGCTGACGACAGCCGTGCACCACCTGTTTTCTCGTCTCCCGAAGGAGAACTTCACATTTCTGTGAATGGCGATCAATGTCAAGACCTGGTAAGGTTCTTCGCGTTGCGTCGAATTAAACCACATACTCCACCGCTTGTGCGGGCCCCCGTCAATTCCTTTGAGTTTTAATCTTGCGATCGTACTTCCCAGGCGGAATACTTATTGTGTTAGCTCCGGCACAGAAGGGGTCGATACCTCCTACACCTAGTATTCATCGTTTACGGCGTGGACTACCAGGGTATCTAATCCTGTTTGCTCCCCACGCTTTCGCGCCTCAGCGTCAGTTGTCGTCCAGAAAGTCGCCTTCGCCACCGGTGTTCTTCCTAATCTCTACGCATTTCACCGCTACACTAGGAATTCCACTTTCCTCTCCGATACTCCAGCTTCCCAGTTTCCATCCCATCACGGGGTTAAGCCCCGCACTTTTAAGATGGACTTAGAAAGCCGCCTGCGCGCGCTTTACGCCCAATAATTCCGGACAACGCTTGCCACCTACGTATTACCGCGGCTGCTGGCACGTAGTTAGCCGTGGCTTGCTATTCGGGTACCGTCACTTCCATAAGATATTAGCTTACAGACCGTTCGTCCCCGATCACAGAGCTTTACAACCCGAAGGCCGTCATCACTCACGCGGCGTTGCTCCGTCAGGCTTTCGCCCATTGCGGAAGATTCCCCACTGCTGCCTCCCGTAGGAGTCTGGACCGTGTCTCAGTTCCAGTGTGGCCGTTCATCCTCTCAGACCGGCTACTGATCGTAGGTTTGGTGGGCCGTTACCTCACCAACTGCCTAATCAGACGCAAACCCCTCTTCAGGCGATAGCTTACAGGTAGAGGCCACCCTTTCCTTGGAAGATCATGCGGTCTCCCAAGCGTATTCGGTATTAGCAGTCGTTTCCGTCTGTTGTCCCCATCCTGAAGGCAGGTTGTTTACGTGTTACTCACCCGTTTGCCACTCGATTCCAAAAGAAGCAAGCTTCTCTTGTCCTCTCGTTCGACTTGCATGTGTTAAGCACGCCGCCAGCGTTCGTCCTGAGCCAGGATCAAACTCTCCATGATAGATTGTTCGTTTGGCTCTTTATTTCTTGCCTTACTCATTAAAATTGCTCGGTATTACTACCTCGCACATCGGCTTGATTCGTTCGCTGTACTGTTCAGTTTTCAAAGAATCATCGCTCTTCAAGCGACTTGATTATCTTACCACATCTCGGTATCTTCTGTCAAGCATTTTTTAAAATGTTTTTGAAGAAGAACTTCGCGGGGCCGCCGCTCTCGCGGCGACAGGTATGATGATATCACGGATGGCTCTTTGTGTCAACAGGTTTTTTGAAATTTTTTTGGACACGCCCTTTCGGGCGTGAGGGTTCAGAAGGTTCAAAGGGTTCAAAGGGTTCTGAGGGGAAGGTTGACGGGGCTTCGCCCCGAGGGTTCTTAAGGTTCTTAAGTTTGACGGCCTTTCAGGCCGAGGGTTGTGGTATCGCCCTGCGGGCGATGAGTATGAAGTCAGCGTTACGGATTCACCTTTCTGTGTCATATGGCATGATAAGCATTCTGCGGATTGGCTCGCTGCGCTCGCCTCCCCCTATCCGGCTGCGCCGGACTTCTCCATGGGAAAGCGTGTCACACGATTCTCAGGTCGCTTTGCTCCCTTACGAATCGTGTTCCCTTGCCACCCCTGTTCAGGGGGCAGAATAAAACACCGCGAAACACTCTCTTCATAAGCAGCTCACAGCATAACGGAGCTTTATAGTGCCCCCGCTTGCGGGGGAAAGGTGGGTGGCACCAGCCACCAATGGGGGAATGCATTTCCGACGCCCGCAGGGCGGTTGTAAAGGTTTTTTATAAAAGGGCGCCTTCTATCAATTAAAAGGCGCCCACCACAACCCTCAGCGGCAAAGCCGCTGTCAAACTTAAGAACCCTCGGGGCGATAGCCCCGTCAAACTTTAGAACCTTCAAGCCCGTCAGGGCTTGTCCATAAGGCGTGTCAACCTTCGGGAATACAGCTTCCCTGCGAATTGACGAAGGCGATATCAGGGGCAAATGATTC
>NZ_JH591187.1:1109614-1156040 GCF_000242435.1 Dialister succinatiphilus YIT 11850
TCAAGCCCGTCAGGGCTTGTCCATAAGGCGTGTCAACCTTCGGGAATACAGCTTCCCTGCGAATTGACGAAGGCGATATCAGGGGCAAATGATTCTCCCCTTTATTTCACAAATTTCCTTCCTTCTTTCCAGGCTTTTCCCACGGTTTTCCCTGTTTCCAGATAGGTGCCGTTCACTCCGTCGAAAATGAGGGGATGGAATTTAGCGGGATCCGGTCTGCCTCCGGTCAGGATGGATTCGTCTGCCAGGATGTGAACGATATCGCCCACCACGTGGAAGTCTTCGCCTTCGGGAATGAGTTTTTCCACTTTGCATTCAAAGGTGAGGGGATATTCTTCAATCACCGGCGCATTGACGTATTCGCTCTTTACGGTGTGGAAGCCGGCTTTTCCGATTTTGTCTTCCACGCGGGCTCCGGAGACGGTACCGAAGTAGTCGGACTGTGCCATGGTTTCCACGGTGGACATGCTGACGGTGAAGGCGCCGGTTTCTTTGATGTTTTCCATGGTTTTGTGGCGATGGTCCAGCATAATGCCGATTTTGTCGGTATCATAAATACCGGCCCAGGCTGCGGTCATGGCGTCGGCGTGTCCTTCTTTATCCCAGGTGGCAATCACAATGGCAGGCTGGGGATATATCCAGGATGCCGGTTTGAATCCTTTTTTCATAGGAATTCTCCTTTCTTATATAGAAATAAAATATGAAATCTCTTATCTTTATTGTATCATTTTCGTCTATGAAAGGAGGAACATGTAGAGAGGAATGAAGAAGATACCGAGGAGGAGGGACAGGCAGTTGATGGTGGTGGCGTAGCGGACATCGGCGCCTACCGAGGCGGCGAGGATGGTCATGTTTGTCATGGCCGGCATACCGGCCTGCAGAAGAAATACCCGACCCGACATGGGACTGACGGGGATGAAGGAAAGGAGCAGGAAAAGGCAGAGCGGTGAAAGGATGAACCGCCCGGCCATGGCGCCTGCCAGGTCCCGGTCCCAGTGGATGGAGGAGAAGGGTATCTGGCTCATCTGGATGCCTACCACCATGAGGGCCATGGGGGTAGCCATATTTCCCACATACCTGCAGGCCGTCAGCACAGATGCAGGCAGCGGAATGTCCAGCAGCACCAGCACCACGCCGGCCAGGAACCCCATAAGAGGCGGCGTGCGGAGTTTCTTCGCCATTTCCGCAATGGTGAATTTCCTGCCGCTTCCTGCATCTTTCACAATCAGGTAGGCTCCCAGTCCCCAGAACATGGCGGTATTGGCTATGTAGTAGAGCATGGCGGAGGGCACGCTCTTTTCGCCGAAGAGGGCCACGTTCACAGGAAGACCGATGAAAATGGCGTTGGCTATGCAGCAGGTGCAGGTGAAGATACCCCGGTGCTCGAAAGACACATGGAGGATGGCTGCCCACAGGCGGCCGGCTATATAGGCCACGAAGATGGAGGCAAAGGGAAGGAGCAGATCCGGCGCCGTTTCTATCAGCCCCTGCCGGGTGAAATTGGATTTCAGGGAATAAATCATGAATGGCGGCAGAGCCACGGTCATGGTGAGGCGGGTGAGATCCTTCCCCGCCGTCTCCCACAACCAGCCTGTACGGGACAGAAAAAATCCAAGCCCTGCAATGAGGACCACTTCAAATATACCTGATAATCCTTGCAGCACAGCGTCCATAGAAATTCCTTTCAGCAAAAGGGGTGTAAGTTTCCAGTTTCCAGTTTCCCGCTGGCTCCATGAGCCCATGCGAACCAGAAACCAGATCCCCCGTTTTCATTCCTTTACAGTATATCCCTTCCTATCCTATAATAATAATATAGTTTTATAATGAAACTTATTTAATTATTTTATAAATCCTATTCGTTCCTGATATAAGGTGATGGTCCATGAATACTGAATTTTATAGAAATTTCATTGCCATGGTGGAAGCCGGCGGTATGAACAGGGCCGCCCGGGAAATCCATGTGGCCCAGCCGGCCCTGACCCGGCAGCTCCAGGTGCTGGAGAAGGAATATGGCGCTGTGCTGGTGAAACCCCGGAAAGGACGCCACACCCTGGAACTCACGGAGGCAGGCTGGATTCTGTACCGCCAGGCCCGGCAGATATGCGAAGCAGACCGCACAGCCCATGCGGAAATCTCTGCCCTGGAAAAGGGGCTGACCGGCACCCTCCGTCTGTCCCTGACCCCTTCCCTCATGCCCATGGTCATTGAAAAGGGCATCCTCCCTTTTCATAAAAAGTACAGGGATGTAACTTTCCGTTTTCGGGAATCCTACCAGGTGCCGCTGGCGGAAGAAGTGCGCCGGGGCATTTCCGAAGCAGGCATTACCAATGCGCCCCTGCCGGACCCCTTCCTTTTCCAGGTGCTCCACGAAGAAACATCATCCCTAGCGGCAGCCGCTTTAAAGGACTCCCCCTTCTTCCCCCAAAAGGAAACCCTGTCGGCCCGGGACCTCTCCTCGGTACCACTGGCCGTGAGCCGGAGTACCGAGGATCAGGTGAGCCAGTTCTTCCGGAATGAAGGCCTCCGGCCTTCCATCCTCTTTTCCATAGACGCCCGCGCCTCGGCCCTCCACCTGGCAGAAGAAGGCCTGGCCGCCGCCATCGTCATGTGGGCTCCCTGGGATACGCTGCCGGATACCATGACCCTCCGACCCCTGGCCGGCCCGGCCTATAAACAGACCATCACCTTCTTCTGCCTGAAGGGCCACCGCCTGTCCCGGGGCATGGAACGGTTTCTGGACTGTCTGGAAAAGGAACTGAGGTGACACGCCCGTAAGGGCGTGAGGGTTAACGGGGCTTTGGCCCGAGGGTTCTTAAGGTTCTTAAGTTTGACGGCCTTTCAGGCCGAGGGTTGTGGTGGCGGCTTCGCCGCAAGTTTTATAAAAAAGGGGCGCGGCTGACGCCGCAGGTTGTGCAGAAGGGTTGTGAAGAGAAAGGTTGACGGCCCTCCGGGCCGAAGGTTGTGGCCGCCTGTCGGCGGCGAGTTATGTTCGCTTCGCTCAGGGGGCAGGGAGAAAGGTTCTTAGGATTGACCGGCCTGATGGCCGGAGGGGGCTTAAGTTTGACGGGGCCTTTGGCCCCGAGGGTTGCGGATTGCCCTGCGGGCAATGCTTATAAAGTCAGCGTTACGGGATTGGCTTTCTATGTCATATGGCATGAAAAGCATTCTGCGGATTGGCTCGCTACGCTCGCCACCCCCTTTCCGGCTGCGCCCGGACTTCCCCCTATTCAGGGGGCAGAATAGGTTTCTATGCTTTCCTGCAGAGACATGGCCACATGGCTAAGCATCCATAGTCCCACCACGAAGTGGGGGGAAGGTGGTGGCGCCAGCCACCAAAGGGGGAATGCATTTCCTCGAGCGAAGCGAGGTTGGCCTGTTTTCCCACGGGCGAAAGCCCGGTTGTAAAGGTTTTATTATAAGAGGGCGCCTTCTATAAATTTAGAGGCGCCACCACAACCCTCGCGCCGGAGGCGCGTCAAACCTAAGAACCCTCGGGGCGATAGCCCCGTCAAACTTTAGAACCCTCAAGCCCCATAGGGGCTTGTCCATAAGGCGTGTCAACTTTCAGGAATACAGTCCACCATCCATCGAGCCGCGGAGAGGCGCCATATACTTCTATCCCCATCGTGATACAATAGGAACCAGAGAGCAGGTATGAATTTCCAGCAAAGGAGTATGGATATGCGCATTATTGTGATTGGCGCCGGCCATTTGGGTTATATCATTGCAGAGCTTCTGTCCAATGAAGGCTACGACGTGGTGGTGGTGGATTCGGACGGCGATAAGCTGGAGGCCGTGCGGAATGATCTGGATGTACTCACCGTCCTGGCTGACGGCACCAGCCCTTCTTTTATGCGGAGCCAGGCACGGGGCAGCGATCTGCTGGTAGCAGTCACCGCCATAGATGAAGTGAATATCATTGCCTGCATTCTGGCGAAGAAGAACGGCATCCCCCATACCATTGCCCGCATCCGGGATCCCAAGTTCCTGGCAGAGCCGGTGGACTATATCAAGGAAAATTTCGACATTGACCTCGTATTAAGTCCCGAGCTCATTACGGCCCGTGAAATCAGCCGACTTGTCATGACGCCTTCCGCCATCAATGTGGAGGATTTTGCCGGCGGCCGGGTGCGGCTTCTGGAGTCGAAAATCAGTCCCCGGTCTCCCTATGCCCACCGGGAGCTGAAGGATATCAAACTGCCGCCTTCGGTGCTCATTGCCCTTATTCTCCGGGATCATCATATGATTATCCCCCACGGCAATGACCGTCTGCTGCCTTTGGACAACGTGTATTTCCTGGGAAATCCGGAATCTCTGGAGAAGTTATCTCTCCACAGCAGCGCCAAGTACCAGCGCCGGACGAAGAAGGCCTTAATCATTGGCGCCGGCCGCACAGGGCAGGCTCTGGCTCCCATGCTGGAGCGGCAGGGCATTTCCGTGAAGGTCATCGATAATGATGAAGACCACTGCCAGCAGATGGCGAGTAAGCTGAAAAAAGGCATGGTCCTCTGCGGCGACGGTACGGACATGGACCTTCTTACCCATGAAGGGGTGTCGGAGGCGGACACGGTAATCTGCACCACCAAGGATGAAAGGCTGAATCTGATGATGGCTCTGCTGGCCAAACATCTGGGCGCCGGGCAGACCATGGTGCGGGTGACCCGCACAGAATATATTTCCCTCATGCAGCAGGTAGGCATCGATATCGTCCTGTCCACCCGCCTTCTGGCCGCCGGTGAAGTGCTGGGCTTTGTGAGAAGCGGCAGTGTGGTTTCCGTATCCCTTCTGGAAGGAGCCCGGGTACAGGCCATAGAAATCGTTCTCACCGAAGGTTCCAAGGCAGTGGGCCTGCCTCTGATGAAGGCCGATATCCCTCGGTCCTGTCTGGTGGGCGCTTATGTGCGGAATGGCCATGTGTATATTCCTGATGGCCATTCCGTCCTTTCCGCCGGTGACAGCGTCATCCTTATCGTGGAAGCGGACCATGCCCAGAGCGTGATTTCCTATTTCAAAGGCAGGGATTAGTATGAACAGGCAAATCATCCAATCCATGCTGAGCCGCATCATTCTGGGCTCCGGTGCCGTGCTTCTTCTGCCCCTGCTGCTGTCCCTCTACTACGGCGGCCCGGTGCTGTCCTTCCTCATTCCCGCCCTGCTGGCCCTTGTGCTGTCCCTGATGCTGAGGAAGAAGAACATTTCCCCCAATGTGAGCCTCACGCCCCGGGAAGGCACGGCCATTACGGCCCTTTCCTGGCTGTCCGTCTCTCTGCTCTACGCCATTCCCTACATCCTTTCCGGCACCCTGCCCCTCCTTGACGGACTGGTGGAAAGCGTGTCCGGTCTCACCGGCACGGGAGCCACGGTGATTACTGATCTTTCGCCCCTGCCGCCGTCCATTCTGTTCTTCCGGGCCATGACCCACTGGCTGGGCGGACTGGGCATCATGGTCATCTTTGTGGCTCTCTTCCCCCAGGCCGGACGGGGCAGTGCCAAAATGGTGGATGCGGAAAGCACGGGCCCCACCTCCTCCAAAGCGCTCCCCCGCATCAAGGAAACGGCGCTGGCTCTCTTCTGCGTGTACTTCTGCTTCACCGCCGCCGCCACTGCCGCCTACATGCTCTGGGGCATGGGTTTTCTGGAGGCCCTGGACAACGCCTTTTCCACCATTGCCACCGGCGGTTTTTCCACCCGCAATGAAAGCGTGGCCTACTACGGGAGCCCTTCTCTGGAAATGATCATGGTGTTCTTCATGGTGATTTCCAGTGCCAACTTCGGCATCTATGTGAGCGCCTGGAAACGGGGCTTCCGCGTGATTTACGAGGATACGGAATTTCGGGTATACCTTTTCATCGTGGCTCTGGCCACTCTTCTGATGACTGCCTCCCTGGTGCTGCAGCAGTCCATGTCTTTCCCCGAGTCTCTGCGGGAAGCCCTGTTCCAGACTGCCTCCCTGTCCTCCACCACCGGTTTCGTGTCGGCGGACTTTGACCAGTGGCCTTCCTTTGCCAAATTCATCATTCTGCTGCTTATCATCGTAGGCGGCTGCGGCGGTTCCACTGCCGGCGGGCTGAAGGTAATCCGCCTCATTCTTCTCTTCAAATGCTTCTCCGGCATTCTGAAACTTCATATGCACCCCCGGGCCATTTTCCATATGACCGTAGGAAAGGAGCAGTTCTCCCGGAATACGGTGCTCCAGGTACTGGCGTTCTTCTTCATTTACATGTCCCTCTCCGCCCTCTGGGCCGGAGCCATGATGTTTGACGGCCTGGATTTCATGGATGCCCTTGGCGTTGCCTTCTCCACCATGAGCAACGCCGGTCCTGCCTTCGGAGAGTTCGGCGCCACCTGCACCTACGCAGCCCTTCCGGACTTTTCCAAAGTCATCGTGTGCCTGTCCATGCTCTTCGGCCGGCTGGAGTCCGTCACCCTTCTGGCCATCTTCATTCCCTCCTTCTGGAAACGGAGCGGATGGTAAAAAAAAGGAGCTGTGAAAAATGATTTACATTTTTCACAGCTCCTTTTGTATGTTCCTATTTCCTGTCGCCGAAAAGACGGAGGAGGTAAATGAAGATATTAATGAAATCCAGGTACAGGGTGAGGGCGCCCATGATGGCCACCTTCTGTCCCTCATCGGTGGCCCGGGAATGATAGGTCAGGGCCAGCCTCTTGATGGACTGGGTGTCGTAAATGGTGAGGCCTGTGAAAATCAGGATGCCTGCATAGGAAATCAGCATCTGCAGCAGGGTGCTGTCGAAGAAGAAACCCAGCACCGTGGCCAGGATGATGCCGAAAAGGCCCATAAGGCACATATTTCCCATTTTGGACAAATCCGCTTTGGTCACATAGCCGTACACCGACATAATGCCAAAAGTGCCGGCGGTCATGAAGAATACGCCGCCAATGGAGGACAGGGTGTAGGTGAGGAACACCGCCGACAGGGTAATGCCGTTCAGCACCGAATACACCAGGAACATGGCTGCCGCCGTTTTCAGGGACATTTTCCCCATGGCCGAGGACAGACGCCATACCAGGGCAAAGGTGGCCACAATCAGCACCAGGGTGCCTGTGCGGCTTCCCATAAAGAGCCCCCGGAGCAGGGCGTTATCTGCCACAAACCAGGCGCTGAATCCTGTCACCACCAGGGCGATGGCCATCCAGGCATATACATCCTTCATGAGACCGGTCATATTGATGGAAATACTTTTCTCCCGTTCTGCTGTTAATTCATCATACATGGAAAGACTCCCTTCTGAAAGAAATGATCTATCTGCTTAAGGAAGCGCTGATTAAATCATTGTTTGCTTTTATTCTTGAATTTTTATGCAATGCGAGGAATGGGCTGACGCGAATAGCGAGCTATTTAAGGAAGCCCATGACGAAACAGTGCATAAAAATTCTTATAAAAGAAAACTCTATGAAATTAATCGGTGCTTCCTTAAAGAAGCGGCTTTTTACAAAAATGCCGCCTCCCGGAAGAGCTGACTCTATGAACGAATCAGCATGTATCTGATCATATTGTAGCACAATCCGTACAGTATCACATCATCTGTAAATCCTTATAGGCAGGAGGTCTTACCCACTGCCCCTCTCTATCCATAAGCCCCCAGCGTCCCCGATGCTTCACCGGTGCCAGGCCGTGCCGGAAAGGACGCACCGTCTCTCCTTCCTGCAGGGTGAAAAGGGTCTGCCCCTTAAGGTCCACCGCCTGGATATCCTTTCCCTTTTCCAGCCAGGCCATACCCTCTTCCGAATAGGGCAGCATGACAGCACCGGAGGGAATTTCCCTCACAACTGTACCATCTGCCGCAGCCAGCACCGTTTTCCCCGCCTTTTCGTAAATCATGCGGTTTTCTCCAAGAAATGCGATCCGGTCATAGAGGAAATCCATGATCTGCCGGCCGTCTTCCAGACGAAAGGCACCCATCTTTCCACTCGCCCTGTCCTTCAGTGTCACAAGGCCTTCCTTCTCATAGAGCATGCCGCCGGACAGATCATAGCGCCCCGGCGGGATGATGTACTCGCCCTTCTGGTTCACAAAACCCAGAAGCCCCTTATTTTTTACGAAGGTCCCCCAGTCCGTCATGGGATACACCTCATCCGCCCGGCTGTCCACAATGATACGGCCACGGCTGTCCATGTATCCCCGTTTCACGCCGTCGTAGGAAAGGGGCAGCATGTCATCACTGCCGCCGCTGCCGCCAAGGCCCCCCAGCACGGCACCGGCCACTACGCCCCAGTTGAAACGGTTCACCTTCCGCCGGTATTCCGCAAGCCCCTTCCTATAGGGACCGGCGCTGTCAAAATCAGCAGTGAAGAGAACCTTCCCCGTCTCATCAATGCCGCCTTTCTGTCCATTGGAAAACTCCACCAGTGCTATGCCCTCGCTGAAAGGAGCCAGCACCTGCCGGTACAGGGGCGCAGTCACCCTTTTCCCGGCCCTGTCCGAAATGCCGTATTTCCCCTTTTCTCTATAAAAAGAAGGCCCCTCCTCTATGGGCGGCGGCGCCGGTTTGCCGTCAGCTGTGATATAGGAAAAGCCCTTCTTTCCCTTCACCAGGAAAAGGCCCTCTCCCTCATAGCGGATGGAACTGTACACCGGAGGCACCAGTTCCTCCCCCTGTCTGCCCAGGAGGCCCCAGCCCTTCTCTCCCTTGAAGGCTGCCGATACGCCGTAGTCCCAGGCATCACCGCCCTCCCTCTGGACAAAAGCCCCGGGGAGCTTATTCTTTGCCAGATAGGGATACACCATGCCGCCTGCCGACGGCGCAGAAGGCAGGTTCACTGACACCTCGGAATGGGTAGTGGTTTTGGAAGAAGTCTTTTCCTCCACCCGGCTTTCCTCCCTGGTCACCGATGACCCTTCCCGATGAATATGGGTATACAAAAAAGCCGGTTCCTCTCCCCATGCAGGGGACCACGCAGCCGGCAAAAGCAGGAGGGATGTGATAAGCAGAATCTTTCCGGTTCTGTAGTTCATAGAGCGTCCTTTCATTTAAACGAATAAATTCGATATTGTGATTTCATTATACTAAAATTCCCTTTTCCTGTAAATACCGACATCCTCTTCCTGTGATACAATAAAGAAAAAGAAACCATTTTCCAAAGGAGGCCGCCATGGACATTACAGAAGAAATAACCAAAATGAACCTGTACAAAACCTTTGAGCCCTACATTGACCCTTCCGTCTCCATGAAAGACAGAATGGCCGGCAATATCCGCCTTGCCGAAAAGGCTCCGGAAGACGCACGCCAGGCCCTTGCCAAATGGAAGGCCATGAAATTGAAACAGCGCCTTTTCTGACAGGAATCCCCTGCCTTTATAAAGGAGGAAACTATGGACGCCACCTTAGACAGCGAAGATATTGCCCTGCTGAACCAGCTCTCAGACAAGCAGAAAGACTATGCCCTCACCCTCTACACCGCCCGGGAAAAGAAAAAATCCACCGCCTACATTCTGTGGATCCTTTTCGGCGTGTACTACTTCTATCTGGGCCACCCCTTCAAAAACATCCTTCTCTGGCTCCTCTGCTTCTGTTTCATCGGAGAAATCTGGTGGATCGTGGACCTCTTCCGCATGTCCGGCATGGTGAAGCGGAAAAATAAGGAAATCTTGCTGGAGTGCATCAAAGAAGCGGTGCAGCTCTACCCGGCCCCACCTTCCCCCTCTGCCTATTAAATAAAAACCAATTAAATAAAAACCACGAAAAAAGCCGCCCGGAAAATGCTGACAAGCACTTCCCGGCGGCTTTTTCCGGTCAATCACGATGTCTATGGGTATTATAACATATGTAAGTGATCTAGTGAGCTAGGGATCTGGTGAGCTAGGGAGTGGGAAAAGGTAAAGCGCGTAACATCTTTGCCCCTTGAGGGGCCATAGGGTGTACGAGGCTTCAAGATGGAATGATACTCTACGCTGAACTGACTGCCAAACGGCAGCCTCCCCGCCGATTGGGATTTAACGACAAATGTCCCATATGCGCCGCATACCGAGATTCTTCGCTTCGCTCAGAATGACCATGCCGGTGGGAAGGAAACAGCGCCCAGCGCCCGACAGACAGCGGACAAGTGAACCGCCGTCAGCCGCCAGCCTACTAATCCACTAGCCCACTAGCTCACTAGTCCACTAGTCCACTAGCCTCACTCATCATTGGACATATGGGTCTTATCAAAAATCAAAAAGCAGATGGAAATTATCATAGCTACCACCGTAGCCAGACCCATGCCCTTCAGCTGTACCGGGCCCACCACGATGGTGGCGCCGGAGAGGCCGGAAATCATGGTCACTGCTGTTAAAATCAGATTTCTGGATTTCGTGTAATCCACTTTCTTTTCAATGAGCATGCGGATACCGGAAGCAGCAATGAAGCCGAAGAGAAGAATGCACACGCCCCCCATGACAGGAGTGGGGATGGCATGGATCAGAGCCGCAATCTTTCCGATAAAGGAGAAAATAATGGCAAACACCGCAGCCCCTGCAATGACCCAGGTGCTGTACACGCCGGTCATGGCCATGACGCCCATGTTTTCACCGTAAGTGGTATTCGGCGTAGAACCGACGAAGCCGGAAATAATATTGGACAGGCCGTCGGCAAAGAGAGACCGGTGAAGGCCGGGATCCTTGATCAGATTTCTTCCCACAATATCACTGGTCACAAAGAGATGGCCCAGATGCTCTGCGAAAACCACGAATACCGCCGGCAGAATCATCATAATGGCGGACAGATTGAAATGGGGAGCATAGAAAGTGGGGAATGCCACCCAGGGCATCTCCTCCACATGGTGGAAATCCACCACCCCCAGAATCACGGAGAGAATGTAACCGGCAATGACGCCTACCAGGATAGGGATAATGGAAATGAACCCCCGTCCCAGCACCGTAGCCAGAATGGTAACCACCAGAGTAAACATGGAAATCGTAATGGCCGTGGCAGAAGACATACCCTGAGGCTCACCGATAAAGCCGGACATGGTCATAGCCAGCGGCGCCAGCTCCAGCCCGATAATGGCCACAATGGCACCCATGGCCGCCGGCGGGAAGAGCACATCAATCCAGTGCACCCCCGCCTTCTTCACCAGGAACGAGAGGAAAATAAAGCAGAGACCGAAGGCAATGAACCCACCCTGGGCATCGGCATAAGACATGCCTGCCGTAGACGTCACCGCCAGCACCGGCGAAATAAAGGCAAACGAAGACCCCAGATACGCCGGAAGTTTCCATTTGCAGATCGCCAGGTACAAAAGAGTGCCTATGCCGTTCATAAAAAGGCAGGTGGCAGGATCCACATTCAGCAGAAAAGGCACCAGCACCGTAGAGCCAAACATGGCAAACAAATGCTGCAGGCTCAGGGGAATGGTGGGCAGAATCGGAAGCCGTTCCTCCACCTCAATAATGCGTTTACTCATGTTTACATTCCTCCCGGGAAAAAAGACTCAGAAAAAAGGAAGGCTTCCGAAACTTCCGAAGACCCTCCTTCCTGAATCACTGTAAAATTTTCATCCTTACCATTTTATTCTTTTTGAAATGGAAATGCAAGGGGCTATGGGGCCGCTTTGCGGGCCTTGGACACACCTTCGGTGTGAGGGTTGACGGGCCTTTGGCCCGAGGGTTCTTAAGGTTCTTAAGTTTGACGGCCTTTCAGGCCGAGGGTTGCGGATTGCCGCTCTGCGGCAATGCTTATAAAGTCAGCGTTATGAGGGAGGGTTCTTAAGATGGACCGGCCCTATGGGCCGGAGGGTTCGTAAGTTTGACGGCCCTTCGGGCCGAGGGTTGTGGTATCGCCCTTACGGGCGATAAGTATAAAGTCAGCGTTACGGGATTTACTTTCACTTGATTGGCATCCTGCGGCTCGCTGCGCTCGCCTCCCCCTATCCGGCTCCGCCGGACTTCTCCACGGGAAAGCGTGTCACACGATTCTCAGGTCGCTTCGCTTCCTTACGAATCGTGTTCCCTTGCCACCCCTATTCAGGGGGCAGAATAAAACACCTCGAGGCCTCCCTTCATAAGCAGCTCTGCACTTGTCAACAAAAATTGGACACGAAACTAAAAAAATTAGGCATAAAAATTGAATACTTGTACAAGGCGCAGTGAATCTTCCAACATTGCCTCGGGGACCGACAGACACTTCATGCCAACTATAACTTGAATAAGTTCAGCAGTTAGAAATATGGCGTTCTCGGTACTGCTTCGGTGTCAGGTAGCCCAATGTATAGGCCGGCCTATATTCGTTAAAGAAATGGATGTAATTATCCACCTCTTCCGCGACGGACTTCTCCCCGGTCACGTGTAAGTCCATGAACATCTCGGCCTTAATCCATCCATTGACAGATTCCATTGCAGCGTTATCTGTCGGCGTTCCGGCACGTGACATCGACCGGGTAATGCCGTACATGGGCAACAGGTCGTTGTAGGCCTTAGATGCGTAGACAGATCCCTGGTCCGTGTGCAGAATCATTTGGTGCTCCGGATGTTGCTCCTTCCATGCAATCAGATCTTTCAGCCCACTGATATAGGTCATGCGGTCGCCACGCTTTGCCGAAAGGGAATGGCTGACAATCTCATCGTTCCAGAGATCCATGTAAAGAGTCAGTTCGTAGTAGGTGCCCTTCACATAAAACGCTGTCATATCGCTCACGATGCACTGCATTGGCCCGTCAATCTGCATTTCTGACAGGAGCAGATTGGGGAATATTCGCGCCGGATCTCCAGCCTTCTTGTAGCGGTAATGCTTAGACTTGCTCTTGATTCCCGCAATCTTGCAACACTTATGAGCATAGGGGTCAGACAGGACAATATTTTTGTCCAGGCGTATCTTGGCATTCAGCCAGCGGTAACCATGCGATGGATACTTCAAGTGGTATTCTTGAAACAGCCTGACATTGCTTGCAAGGTTCTTCTCTCTTTCCGAAGGATGAGAAAGATGCTTCTTCCATGCGTAGAAACTGCTCCGCTGGATGCCCATTGCTTTACATAGAATCTTCACTGGGATTTCTCCTGACAGTTCCATAATCACTTGGTAGTCTTGCTGGCGTATAGAATGACCGTACCATCTCCCTTCACCTCGTATCCTTTTTTTAGCCTTGCTTCTGTGATCCTGGCTTTAATCAGCTCCTGGATCAATTCCTCCTTTGTCATAGATTTCAGTTCATCCAGCTCTGCCGGCTCTTTCTTGAAAGAAAGTGCGCTGATGGATCTCTGTCCGCGTTTGGGCGGCAGCCGATTGGCATCCCGATACATTCTCATGTAATTCCGTGAGGTCTGCTCACTGATGCCATATTCTTCTGCGGCTTCATACCGGCTTATTTCGCTGTAGTAAATTCGTCGACCGATGTCCAATCTTTGTTCTTTCGTGTACTTCATGGCAAACCTCCTGTCCAGTAAAGGGGATACTCTGTCCAGTGCTTATTTTGCACTGCCTATGCAGTGTACACTTGTATGTCTAAAGATTACCCCCTCTGTGTCCAATTTTAGTTTACCACTTCAGCTCACAGCATAACGGAGCTTTATAGTGCCCCCACGAAGTGGGGGTGGCAAAGGAACTGGATTCATAGGGGAGCCACGCGACCCGCGAATCCAGTGACATGCTTCCCACCGGGCAAGGTGGTGGCGCCAGCCACCAAAGGGGGAATGCATTTCCTCGAGCGGAGCGAGGCTGGCCTATTTTCCCACGGGCGAAAGCCCGGTTGTTAGGTTTTATCATAAAAGGGCGCCTTCTATAATTTAGAGGCGCCTACCACAACCCTCAGCGGCATAGCCGCTGTCAAACTTAAGAACCCTCGGGGCGATAGCCCCGTCAAACTTTAGAACCCTCAAGCCCCATAGGGGCTTGTCCAAATGGCGCCTGAACCCTCAAATTTCAAATCTCTTACCTCAGCACATCCTCCAGGTACCGCAGGCCGTTCCACCAGAAGATTTTATCGATTTCCCTTTCCCGAAATCCTCCCTTCTTCAGCGCCTCTGCCAAACGGCCCATATCAGAGGCATCCTTCAGCTCCAGCTTCGGTTCAATGCCGTCGAAGTCGCTGCCCAGGGCCAGCACGTCGATGCCTCCTATGTCCCGGATATGGCGGGCGTGTCGGACCAGATTTTCCAGGGTAGTCACCTCGCCGGTGCCGGTGAAGTGGTTGGCAAAGTTCAATCCTATAAGTCCCCCTTTATCACCGAAGAGACGGATCAGGTCGTCCGGCAGATTCCTCCTGTGGGCCGTCACCGCCCTGGCATCGGAATGGGACGCCACCGGCGGCACTTTGCAGGTCATCAGGATTTCCCTGGTCCCTTCATCATTGAGGTGGCTGGTGTCTACGATCATATGCATACTTTCCATGGCTTTGATGATTTCCCATCCCTTCTTCGTAATCCCCCGGTCTTTTCCTTCCATGCCATTGGGAAATCCGATTTCGTTGGGATAGTTCCAGGTGAGCGTCATGAGGCGGACGCCATCCTTATACAGCTGTTCCAGCTTCTCCACGCTGCCTGCCGCTACTTCGCCCCCTTCAACGGAAAGAAGGGCCCCTATTTTCCCCTCTTCCTCCGCTTCCCGTATATCCTCCCGGCACCGGATAGGGCAGAGGCAGGTATGATATGCTTCCAGCTCCCGCTGAAAAGTGCCCAGCAGGTCCTCATACCGCTTCCAGAGATCCGGCGTTTCCTTCCGGTCCACCCAGAGGGCGAAATCCTGGATGAAGCAGCCACCCTTTTTCAGCTTCTGCAGGTCTATATAGAGAGAATTTTCCATGAGAGTCCCCTTCTCCGGATGGTCATGGAGCTCGGTGATGGTGTCGCAGTGGAAATCAATATATTTCATGGTGCCCTCCCGCATAAAACAAAAAAGCGCCGGCCATGAGGACCCGCGCCATGCAGACAATATGAAACTTCTTCCTGTATCATACCATTGGCCAAAGAGAGGCACAAGGGGCCGCAGAGAGTTTCCTGCAGGACTTTGCTCCATAATGTTTCTTACTGTACAATAGAAACAGAGTTTCCATTGTTTATTTTAACAAGGAGGTTCATTATGCCCTATGTGAACATCAAGATTACCAGAGAAGGACAGGTGACGCCGGAACAGAAAGCCCGGCTCATCAAAGGTGTCACCGACCTGCTGGCCGACGTGCTCCACAAGAATCCTGCCACCACGGTGGTGGTCATTGACGAAGTGCCCCTGGAAAACTGGGGCCTCGGCGGCGACCCCATCCTGGTGGCCAGGGAAAAGAGGAAGAAATAAAAGGGGCCGCGGGTTCGACGCCCTTTGGGCGCCGAAGGTTCTTAAGATGGACCGGCCTGCGGCGTAAGGGTTGACGGGGCTGCGCCCCGAGGGTTGTGGCCGCCTGCCGGCGGCGGGTTGTGTAGAAGGGTTGTGGAAAAAGGTTCTTAGGATTGACCGGCCCTATGGGCCGGATGGTTCTTAGGTTTGACGGGGCCTTTGGCCCCGAGGGTTGTGGTATCGCCCTTACGGGCGATAAGTATAAAGTCAGCGTTACGGGATTTACTTTCAGTGTCATATGGCATGATAAGCATTCTAGTGATTAGCCACCTCCGGTGGCTTTCCCCCCTTTGGTGCCTTACGGCACCACCTTCCCCCCACTGTGTGGTGGGACAATAAAGATCCGCAAAGCAATTCCTTCATAAGCTCACAGCATAACGGAGCTTTATAGTGCCCCCACGAAGTGGGGGTGGCAAAGGAACTGGATTCATAGGGGAGCCCCGCGACCCGCGAATCCAGTGACATGCTTCCCACCGGGCAAGGTGGTGGCGCCAGCCACCAAAGGGGGAATGCATTTCCTCGAGCGGAGCGAGGCTGGCCTGTTTTCCCACGGGCGAAAGCCCGGTTGTTAGGTTTTATCATAAGAGGGCGCCTTCTATCAATTCATAGGCGCCCACCACAACCCTCAGCGGCAAAGCCGCTGTCAAACTTAAGAACCCTCGGGGCCACAGCCCCGTCAAACTTTAGAACCCTCACGGCCCCAGGCCGTGTCAGTCATCAGTCCCTCACTCTTTGACCATATCCAGCAGGCGGGCCAGCACTTCTTTCTCGCTGCCCCGATTTTCCAGTATCCGATCTGCCGCTGCCCGATAGAGGGCAATCCGCTCTTTATAAAGAGTGAATACCTTATCCGGTCCTTCCTTCAGGAGGGGCCTTTTTTCTACTTCCACGTCAGTGACGATATCCTCGGCCCGGCGGTCGATGAAGATGATAAGTCCCGATGCATGAAGTTTTACCACGTTGCTCTGCCTTTTCACCACGCCGCCGCCGGTGGCGATGATGAGGCCCTGCCGGGCGGAAAGGTCTTCCACCGTTCTTTCTTCCGCATCCCGGAAGGCCTTTTCGCTTTCTGCGAAAAAGCTCTGAATGGTCCTTCCTTCCTTTTCCTCCAGATAGGCGTCGGCGTCTATGAAGGGGCGGTGAAGTCTTTCCGCCAGCGCTCTGCCGAAGGTGGTTTTGCCGCATCCCGGCATGCCAATAAGGACGATATTTTTCATTGGGTCATTTCCTCCACAATGTCTGTGATGATTTCCCGGGGAATCTCTCTTTCCATCCATATTTCCTCTGCCGCCATGGCCTGCATCACCAGCATGTACATGCCATTGCTTGCGCTGCCTCTGGCGTCCTGAAGGAGCTTCGTTTCCGCAGGATTATAAATGATGTCCACCACCTTGGCAAAGGAGGCGGTGAGGTCTGATGAAACCGGGGATACCCCTGTTTTGGGATACATGCCCACGGGAGTGGCGTTCACCAGAAGATAATTGTCCTTTTCCACTTTCAGACTGTCATAGCCTTCGATGATGACCCCTCTTTGGCGGGCAAAGGAAAGGAAATCCCGGTCCACCTTCTCCGGATGGCGGCTGATGACATGGATTTCTCCGGCCTTCTCGTCGAAGAGGCACTGGATAATGGCCCGGGACGCGCCGCCGTGGCCCAGGACCACCGCCTTCTTTCCCTTCACGTCACAGTCAATACGGGAAAGGGTGCGGGCAAATCCGGTGTAGTCCGTATTAAAGCCCCAGAGCTTCCCCTCCTTCCGGCCAATGGTATTCACAGCGCCAATGGTCCTGGCTTCCTGGGACAATCCATCCAGGAAGGGGATCACGTCCACCTTGTAGGGAATGGTCACATTCAGCCCGTCATAGGAAGAAAGAAGGGCCGGCAGGTCTTTCTGAAATGTATCCTTTGGAATTTCGATGAGCTCATAGGTCGATGAAATTCCCAGTTTTTGAAATAATTTTTCATGAATCACAGGAGACAGGCTGTGTCCCAGCACTTCTCCCAAAAGGCCAAGTTTCATGATTGGCTCCTTTCTGCTATGGACTTTGGACACACCTTCGGTGTGGGGGGGACGGGCCTTTGGCCCGAGGGTTCAAAGCCCTATGGTAAGACTGCAAGTTAAGCTTTAATTAAAATCATCGCATTTGCGTTGGGATTTAATTAAATTACTTGAAAATGGCGCACTCTAACCACGCCCTTCGAAAATCGATTTTTTCGAAGGCGTCCTCAGCTTATTCCAACATCGGGTTTGTACAGTTTATTTTCTTTCAGCAGGTAGAAAATAACTCGTACTAACTTCCGGGCTGTTAAAATGAGGGCTCGTTTATGTGCGTGTGTTTTGCTTTCTGCATATTTCTTCCGGTAATAAGCTTCAAAAACCGGATCGTGTATTCTAACCCGATTTGCGGCTTCGACTAGATAATATCTCAGCTTCTTATTTCCAGAAAGTACTGCAGCTTTATCCTCAGACTCTTTCTTTCCAGACTGGTTCCGCTTCCATTTGAAACCAGCCATCTTACCCAGGCTTTCCTGTTTCTGAAATCTGCTTATATCGCCTATTTCTGACATGATTCCAGCTGCAAGGACTGGGCCGATTCCTGGTATTGAGACTAAGATTGCGGGAACACTTTTCATCAGTTTCTCAATGTTTTTGTCGCAATTATGAATTTCGTTTTCCAGTATCCTCATGATTTCCATATCACTGGCCATCGTTCTGTTCAGTGATTCTCTTACCATGGCGGGCACTCTGTACGAGCTGCTGGCTGCCTTTTTAAGCACTTTGGCTATCTCTTCCGGATTCTGGAATTTTCCTCCTCCCTTCTCTTGGAGAAATTCCACCAGTTCCGGAATCGGCTTTTCCGCCAGCTCATCCAGCGTAAACTCTTCTTCTAAGAGCGACAGGGATGTTTTACTAAAAATGCTGTAGAACGGTTTCCCCGCTTCCATTTCTGAAAAGCTTAGGAACAGTCGGGTTAAAAACTGGCTCTTCATCCGACTCAATGCCTGCACGTAGTTATATCTGCTTCGGGTCATAATCTTAAGTGCTTCCTGTCTGTCATCCAACTTGAATGGCAGAAGACCTGGGCGGATCCTTATAAAGTCGGCTATGGCGAAAGAATCGGTGATATCGTCTTTGTCCATATCCAAAAATGATTTCTTGTAATTCGCCACCATTATGGCATTCAGCGGAATAATTGAAAGCTTATGCTCATTCAATGCTTCGTGCTCGTACAAAAACCATACCAGGTTCTTGCTATAAACGGAGGTGTTTTCCATGCCAATCCTAATTGCTTCAAAATCTTCCTTCTCATAGTATGAAAGGATTTTCGCCACCAGCCGATCTGCACCTGATCCATTGTTGGAAAAGGTCAGCCTTCCAACAACTTTTCCCTCGCAATTCATGAAAGTAGCCACATTGGAACGTTTACTGATGTCAATGCCAACGAACAGTGTGTTATTCATAAATCTCACCTCCCCTTCCACACAGAGTAAGGAGCCAACAGAGCAGATGCCTTTGGGACTGGCGCAATACAGCCTCATTATTAGAATAGTCCGCGTACCGGGAATACACTCTTCCTTCCTGCTATAAGGAACCGGATGACGCAGCAAACAGCCTATGTGTTAGTAGTTTACCACCAGCCAAAGGAGACAAGCTTTGAAAGAATAGACGCACGCATCGTCAAACAGGGTTCAGCGGAATATCCTCTATGGCTCCTATAACCATTATTCCAAAGGCATGCTCATGTTGTAAAGGGGAAAGATCCAGCAGGGATAAATCCTCTAATCTTCCCCTTCCAAACATATTATATGAGGGTTCAGAAGGTTCAGAAGGTTCAAAGGGAAGGTTCTTAGGATTGACCGGCCCTATGGGCCGGAGGGTTCTTAAGTTTGACGGCCTTTCAGGCCGAGGGTTGTGGTATCGTCCTTACGGGCGATGAGTATTATAATGCCGCCTTTCGGCGGTCACGTCCACATCGAGTATCATAATCATTCTTACCCTCGTACATCCCTTCGCCACTTCGTGGCCCTCTTCCCCTAAAGGGGACGCAAGAACGTTACGGGATTTACTTTCAGTATCATATGGCATGATAGGCATTCTGCTGATTGGCTCGCTGCGCTCGCCTCCCCTTATCCGGCTTCGCCGGACTTCCACCTAAAGGTGAAACGACTCACTATGATTTGTGCGTCGCTGGCGCTCCTTCAAATCATGTTCGCTGTGCATCCACGGGAAAGCGTGTCACACGATTCGCAGGGAGCCGTAGGCGACTGAGAATCCAGTGACACGCTTCCCAGCGGGGCGGAAAGGTGGTGGCGCCAGCCACCAAAGGGGGAATGCATTTCCTCGAGCGGAGCGAGGTCGGCCTGTTTTCCTCGCCCGCCAGGGCGGTTGTAAAGGTTTTTTCATAAGAGGGCGCCTTCTATCAATTCATAGGCGCCCACCACAACCCTCAGCGGCAAAGCCGCTGTCAAACTTAAGAACCCTCGGGGCGATAGCCCCGTCAAACTTTAGAACCCTCAAGCCCCATAGGGGCTTGTCCCTTACGCCTTACAGGACGGGTAATTCCCCAGAATTTTGAAATAGGTGCACATGGACTTCAAGCCCCGAAGGGTCTGGGCATTGGAGGGGTCCTCCAGTTTGCCCATGACGTCGATGTGGAAGAAGTATTCGAAGGGCCTTCCTTCCATGGGGCGGGATTCCAGATGGGTCATGTTCATGCCGCCATAGAAGAAGTAGCCCAGCACATGGTAGAGGGCCCCCGGTTCGTGGCGCACGGAAATGACCAGGGTGATTTTATCAGCGTTCGGCTTGATTTCCATTTTCGGCCCGATGATGAAGAAGCGGGTGTAGTTGCTGGAGTTGAAGAAAATGTTTTCCGCCAGCACCGACAGACCGTAGAGCCGGGCAGCGGTGCGGCTGGCCACGGCGGCCTGGTTTTTCTTTCCGTCCTGGGCCACCTTTTCAGCGCTTCGGGAAGTGGAGAAATAGGGTTTCAATGTCCAGTCCCTGTGTTTATTGAAGAAGGGACGGCACTGGGCAAAGCCCTGAGGATGGGAGAAGACGGTGTCGATGTCTTCCAGCTTCGCCCCCGGCAGGCCCAGCAGGTTGTGCTCGATTTTCACGATCTGCTCTCCCACCACGGCACAGCCGTAGCGCTGAATCAGGTCGTACACCTCGGTAATCCCGCCGGTGGAGGAGTTTTCGATGGGCACCACGCCGTAGTCGATATCCCCTTCCTGCACCGCCTTCACCACATCTTCAAAGAGAGGGAAATAGGATTCCTCTCTTTTTCTATTTTCAAACTGCTGCTCCATGGCTTCATAGGTATAGGAACCCTTGGCGCCGTAGCAGCCTACACGAAGTACTTTATCCGACATGGGAATTCCTCCTGTCCGTCAAAAGAAGATCCAGAATCACCAGGGCCGCCGCATTTTCAATCACCGGAATGGCCCGGGGGATGATGCAGGGGTCATGGCGCCCGCCGATGGAAAGGTCTGTATCTTCCTTTTTTGAAATATCGATGGTGCGCTGCCTCTTCCCGATGGAAGCGGTGGGCTTCACTGCCAGCGTAAAGAGAAGGGGACTGCCGCTGGAAATACCGCCCAGCACGCCGCCATTATGATTGGTCAGGGCTTTCGGTGTTCCCCCTTCATAATGAAGGCTGTCATTGGCCTCGGATCCATAGCGGGACGCAAAGCCGAAACCTTCACCGAAGGAAATGGCCTTCACTGCCGGCACGGAAAACATCATGTGAGCCATTTCACTTTCCAGGGAATCAAAGAAGGGATCCCCCAGTCCCATCGGAAGACCCAGGGCCATGCATTCCACCACGCCGCCTACGGAATCCCCCTCCTTCTGCGCCGCAAGAATGGCCTCTTCCATGGCCTTCCCTGCCTTTTCATCCATCACCGGCAGTTTCATGGCATCCAGCCTTTCGAAAAGGGCCTTTTCCTCCCCCAGAGGATGGAAGGGCCGGTCTTGGATGCCGTGAATCGCAAGGGCATGGGCACCGATGAAAATGCCCTCCTTCTCCAGCACCTGCCGGGCCAGGGCACCGGCAAAGGTGAGAGGCGCCGTAATGCGGCCAGAAAAATGGCCGCCGCCGCGGTAGTCATTGAAGCCGCCGTATTTGACGTATCCCGTATAGTCCGCGTGTCCCGGACGCATGTGGTCCTTTAAAATATCATAATCTTTGGAATGCTGATTGCCATTCCTGATTTCCATGGCCAGCGGCGTGCCGGTGGTGTGGTCGTTGAAATAACCCGAAAGGATTTCAAAGCTGTCCTTCTCCTTCCGCGGCGTGGCCAGATTCGAACTCCCCGGCGCCCGGCGGGCCATTTCCCGGCGGACCTTATCCCAGTCAATGGAAATCCCCGGCGGAAGCCCGTCGATGACAGCGCCGATGGCGGTGCCATGGGATTCGCCAAAAATGGTGACTTTCAATGTTTCTCCAAATGTATTGCTCATGGTTGTCTCCTGTATCTGTGAATGGGATGCGGCTTCGCCTTTAGACACACCTTCGATGTGAGGGTTCACTGGACACACCTGCGGTGTGAAGGTTCAGAGGGTTCAAAGGGGAAAGGTTCTTAGGATTGACCGGCCCTATGGGCCGGAGGGTTCGTAAGTTTGACGGCCTTTCAGGCCGAGGGTTGTGGTATCGCCCTTACGGGCGATGAACATAAAGTCAGCGTTACGGGATTGGCTTTCTATATCATATGGCATGAAAAGCATTCTGGTGATCAGCCACCAAAGGGGGAAAACGCCGAAATGGTACCTGAAGTATATGACTCGCTGTTTTTTCCCTCATATCTCTCGTTTCCCCTTGAGGGGAAGTCCCGCGAAGCGGGAAAGGGTGTACGGGGCAGAGCACCGATAGGATGCTCCATCGCGGTCCTGACCGCCAATCGGCGGCCCCCTGAGCGAAGCGATGCACAAAATGTAGTGAGTCGTTTTCCCTTTAGGGCGATAAGACATGGAATAAGAATATCATAATCATTCTTACCACCGTCCACCCCTTCGCCACTTCGTGGCCCTCTTCCCCTAAAGGGGACGCAAGAGGCGTTACGGGATTTGCTTTTCTGTGTCATAGAGCGAAATAAGCATTCTGCTGACTGGCTCGCTGCGCTCGCCTCCCCTATCCGGGCTTCGCGGGACTTCCCCCTATGCAGGGGGAAGTCCCGCGAAGCGGGCAAGGAGGAAGCCGTTAGACGAGCGGAGCGAGGCTGGCCTGTTTTCCGACGCCCGCAGGGCGGTTGTCAAGGTTTTATTATAAGAGGGCGCCTTCTATAAATTAGAGGCGCCCACCGCAACCCTCACAGCCGCAGGCTGTGTCACCCCTAAGAA
Source organism: Dialister succinatiphilus YIT 11850 (assembly GCF_000242435.1). Lineage (GTDB taxonomy): Bacteria > Bacillota > Negativicutes > Veillonellales > Dialisteraceae > Dialister > Dialister succinatiphilus. Next base: position 1,132,213 of record NZ_JH591187.1, read on the forward strand.
CCTTCGGGGCGAAAGCCCCGTCAATCTTAAGAACCTTTCCCCTTGCGTCTGGGAATACCAGCAAGCGCCGCTATGCCTCTACTACCTTCCCTCCCACTTTCCGGAAGTCTTCCCAGAAACGGGGGTAGGATTTCTTTACGCTTTCTGCGCCTTCTATGGTGAGGGGGCCCGTCAGTTTCGGGGTAATGGATGCCAGGGCCATGGCTATGCGGTGATCGTTCCAGGAGGATACGGTGCCGCCGGAAAGGACGGGTTTCCCCCGGATGACCAGGCCTTCGGGCTTTTCTTCCACCTCTGCCCCCAGCTTGGTGAGTTCCACTGCCATGGCATGGAGGCGGTCGCATTCTTTGAGCCTCACCCTGCCGGCGTGGATGATTTCTGTCACTCCTTCGCTCACAGCGGCCAGGGCGGCGAAGGCGGGGACCAGGTCGGGCACGTTTTCCGCGTCCATGGTGATGCCGTGGAGGCTGCTTTTTTCTGCCAGAAGGCGGCCTTCTTTCTTTTCTATATGGCCGCCCATGTCTTTCAGAAGGGTGACAATGGCCCGGTCTCCCTGAAGGGAGGTGTCCGACAGGCCGGTAAGGGCTATGGTGCCGCCGGAAAGGGCGGCGGTGAGCCAGAAGGCAGCCTGGGAGTAGTCACCTTCTACGGCGAAGGTGCCGGTTTTGTAGTGCTGCCGTCCCGGGATTTCATACAGTCCCTCTTCTTTTTCATGGATGGTGATGCCGTGGCGGGCAAGGGTATCCAGGGTCATGTCCACATAGCTTTTGGACTCCAGAGGCGTGGTGCTTCGAAGGGTGGAGTCTTCATCTGCCAGAGGCAGGGCGAAGAGAAGGCCCGTGAAGAACTGGGAGCTCACGTCACCGGGGAGCTCATAGGCGCCGCCCGGAAGGGTGCCCTGTACTTCCAGGGGCAAGCCGCCTTCGGTATGGTAGGAAATCTGTTTCCTGTCAAACATATCATAGTAGGGCGTCAGGGGCCGCTCCGACAGCCGTCCGCGGCCGGTGTAGACCACATGGTTTCCCGAGGAAAGACCCAGGGGAATTAGGAAGCGGAGGGTGGAGCCCGATTCGCCGGCATCGGCATGAAGTAGGCCTTCCTGCTTCGCAAGCCCTCCCCGAATGGAAAGGGTAATGCCTTCCTTTCCCTCTTTTTTCTCAATGGCTGCGCCAAAGAGGGACAGGATACGCACCGTGGCTTCGATATCTTCGGACCAGGTCACGCCGGTAACCTCCGTCTCCCCCTTAGCCAGGGCAGCGGCAATGATTTCCCGATGGGTCATGCTTTTGGAGGAAGGCACCCGTAAGGTGCCGGAAAGGGGGGCGGGGCGGATGGTGATGTTCATGGAAACCTCCTTACTCTGTCACTATATACCGGGACAGTTCATCGGTGGAAATGGTGAGAAGCTCGGCTTCCCCGATTTTCTTCAGCACCACCAGGGTGATTTTCTTTCCCCTTCTCTTCTTGTCATGCATAATCTGGGGAATGAGATCCTCTGCCGGCACGCCGATGGATGTGGGCAGGGACAGTTTATGAAGCACCCGGATGAGACGGCTGGCGGTGCCTTTTTCCGTAAGGCCCATCTTTTCCGTCTGTTCCGTCAAAAGGCTCATGCCAATGGCCACCCCTTCGCCGTGGGTGAAGGTGGAATAGTGGAAATACCGTTCCACGGCGTGGCCGATGGTATGGCCGAAATTGAGGACCTGCCTTTTGCCGGTGTCAAATTCATCTTCTTCCACCACCCTCGTTTTCTGCAGCACGCTGTGGAGAATGATTTCCTCTATATGCTTTTCCAGATCCTCTTCCGTTTCCAGGGCTTCAAAGATTTCAAAAAGTTCCCGGTCCCCGATGCATCCGTACTTCACCGCTTCCGCCAGACCGTCGTGCACGTAGCGGGTAGGCAGGGTCTTCAGAAGGTCCGGATCAATGAAAACGCCCTTCGGCTGGTAGAAAGCGCCGGCCAGGTTCTTCCCGCTGGGCAGGTCCACGGCCACCTTGCCACCTACGGAGCTGTCAATCTGGGCCAAAATGGTGGTAGGGATCTGGAAGAACGGAATGCCCCGCATGTAGGTGGCTGCCGCAAAGCCGCCCAGGTCCCCCGGCACGCCGCCGGACAGGGTGACCAGCGCATCACTGCGGGACATATTGAACTCCGACAGCGCGTCATACACATCAGAAAGGACCTTCATGTTCTTGCTGGCCTCGCCGGCAGGAATGGCGATGACCCGCACATCGAAGCCCGCCTCGGTCAGCACCTTCCGGATCCGTTCCCCATAGAGAGGCTCCACATGGTCATCAGTAATGACGGCGATTTTCTCCGCTTTCGTGAGAGCCCGGATTTTTTCGCCCACCCTGTCCAGAAGGCCGCGCTCGATTTCAATTTCATAGGAATCTTTTCCCAAATTCACTTTAACTGTTGCCACGATGCATCATTTCCCTTCTTCTTCTGCCCGCCTCTTCCAGAAAGGCGATAATTTCCTCTTCATCTCCTGCTGCAATGGCCTCCCTCAGGGTAGAGAGGGAAGCGCTGAACCGGTCGATTTCCTCCAGCAGCTTATCTTTGTTGGAAAGGAAAAGGGAAGTCCACAGCTTTCCATTAATATCGGCCACCCTGGTCTCATCCCGAAAAGAGCCGCCGATGAAATACTTCGTTTTCTCCGAATAGGAGCTGCTGTTCATGAGCGCCGTGGCCACCACGTGGGTAAGATCGCTGGTGTAAGCAATGGCCCGGTCATGGTCCTCTGCCGTCACCACCGGCACATGGGCGCAGCCCAGCTCCCTGGCCATGTCCTTCACCAGTTCCAGATGCTCCTTCCTGTTCCAGGGCTCCGGAATGAGCACATAATTGGCACCGTCGAAAATGGCGCCGTCCGACTGGGCCAGCCCGGCCCCTTCCTTCCCGCACATGGGATGGCCGGAAACGAAATCCATGCCTTCCGGCAGAAGGGCGGCCACCTCTTTGGCAAAGCCATTCTTCACGCCCGCAATATCCGTGAGCACCGCCTTTTCATGAAGAAGGGACAAATGCTCTTTGATAAAAGAAAGAGTCCCCCTCTCCGGCGTACAGAAAATGACGATTTCCGCCTTCTTCAAATCCTTCGGATCAATGGAATCAACGATTCCCATGGCCAGCGCCTCTTCCGCCACCTTTTTCGTGCGGTTCAGGCCAATCACCGGATGGCCCAGCTCTTTCAGCCTTCTGGCAAAGGAGCCTCCCATGAGGCCCAGGCCGATGACGGCAATGGGAATCTTTCTAAAGTCACTGTTCATAATGGTTTCCTTTATTTATGTATATAGCAGGGCCTCACGGCCCGGGTTTCTGAGAGTTCAGTGGGAAAGGTTCTTAGGATTGACCGGCCCTTGGCCGGAGGGTTCGTAAGTTTGACGGGGCCTTTGGCCCCGAGGGTTGTGGATTGCCCTTGGCAATGCTTATAAAGTCAGCGTTACGGGATTTACTTTTCTGTGTCATAGGGCTTGAAAAGCATTACGTCGATCAGCCACCTCCGGTGGCTTTCCCCCCTTTGGTACCTCACGGCACCAAAGGGGGAATCTCCTTCGCCCGCCAGGGCGGTTGGCCTGTTTTCCCTCGCCCGCAGGGCGGTTGTAAAGGTTTTATACAAACTGGCGCCTTCTATAATTTAAAGGCGCCGTACCTCGCCAGCGCAGCGATACTATATAACTCCCGAGGGCGAGAGCCCTCAACCCGCCTGTAAGGCGAAGCCGATCACAGGCAGAACCCTTGGCGCCCAGGGCCAAAGGCCCGGCGGCGCCATCAACCCTCACGCCCGTAAGGGCGTGTCAACCTTCGGGAATACCGGAAAGCACCGCCCAGGTCCCGATCCCGACCGCACTGCCACCGCCCCCAAACGCCGCAAAAGGCAGAGCTCCCATGAACCCTGCCTTTTTCTCCACTCCGAAAGAACATGCAGGGCTTCTGATTACAATTCCCTTCCCACAATAGGAGCCAGCTGTTTCAGCCGTCCCATGAGGTCATCAAAAGTCTCTGGCGTAATGGACTCCGCTCCATCACACCATGCATGTTCCGGATCATTATGAACTTCACACATAATCCCATCAGCCCCGGCAGCAATGGCCGCCATGGCCATGGCCGGTACCATCTCCCGATGGCCCGTAGCATGGCTGGGGTCTACGATAATGGGCAGGTGGCTTCTTTCCTTCACCACTTCCACTGCCGACAGATCCAGCGTATTTCTGGTAGCCTTCTCAAAGGTGCGGATGCCCCGTTCGCAGAGAATCACATTGTGATTTCCTTCGGACATAATGTACTCCGCGCTCATGAGCCATTCCTCAATGGTGGCGGACATGCCCCGCTTCAGAAGCACCGGCACATTCAGACGGCCCACCGCCTTCAAAAGGTCAAAATTCTGCATATTTCTGGCGCCGATCTGGATGATATCCACGCCCTTTTCCAGGAACATACCGATTTTATCAGCGCTCATCAGCTCCGTCACCACCGGCATATTTTCCTTATGGGCAGCGGAAATGAGAAGATCCAGGCCCTTCTCCCCCAATCCCTGGAAAGAGTAAGGCGAAGTCCTTGGCTTGAAAGCGCCGCCGCGAAGGATAGCTGCCCCCGACGCCTTCACCGCTTTCGCAATGCCGCCGATCTGCTCAGGCGTTTCAATAGAACAGGGACCGGCCATGACCACCAGCTTCTTCCCGCCGATTTTGATGCCCTTCACATCCACCACCGTATCGGCCGGATGGAAAGCCCGGCTGGCCCGTTTGTAAGGCTCCTGCACCCGCATCACCTTATCCACCCAGGGATTGCTGAGGAAATCCCTTTCATCCAGGGCAGACGTATCCCCCACCAGACCCAGCACCACCTTGCTGGAACCCTTACTGCGGTCCACCTGGAAACCCCGGTCCCTCATTTCCTGTTCCAGCTGCTCAATCACTGTAAGCGGTGCGTTCTGTTTCATTACAATAATCATGATATTCCTCCTCTGCCTTCTCCAAGGCACCTTCAATTCTCCGGGACCCATGTCCCCTCTCTTCTAACTCCTATCCTTCCATCCTCCATAAAAGAAAAGGACAGGCTCTGATGAGTCTGTCCTTTCATTCTGGAAATATCTTATCTGGAAAGGGAACGGGACTCATCACGGGCGCAGCAAAAGTAACCGAAGCCATAATAATAGCTCCAGCCAAAGACATCATATGCCATTCCTGCGTTCACGGAAGCCAGTCTCATCATTCCCTCTCCTTTCGTTAGAAGTTAGCTTAGTATAGGCTCACAGAGCCCCTTTTGTCAAGAGGCAATGGGGCCGGAGAGGCAGAAGAAAAGCCCGGAAACTGCCAAAGGTTCTGTCCCTCGCTTCCCGCGAGAGAAGCGACTCATGTAATCAAAAAAGAAGCGGTGACCCCAACCACCGACAAGCCAGTGGAGGATTTACAGGGGCCAAACGCTTCTTATACAGTCAGTGCAGCAGACGCGCTTATCCGGAGTCAAGGACAGAAAAGGGCCCCGGGAGGCAGAAGAAAAGCCCGGGAGCCTCCAAAGGTTCTGCCTCCTTTTTGAAAACCTATCAAGAATCGCAGCGCTCTCAAACATATCCTGCTTACTTAGCAAGCTCCGGAAACAGTTCTTCCAGTTTCATAGCAAGGGTCCCTTTCTCTGCATAAGCCAGAGAGTCGCAGAGGCGGATATGGTCTTCCTTGATAGAAATCTTGTCGCTGAATCCCAGGATATAGGCGCAGCAGATGCGGTAAATGATTTTCGTAGGCGCCAGGCCGTAGACCTGCTTGGCAAAAATATGGTTCAGCCGCTTTTCCTTATCCGGATAGAGAGTCTTCATCCTTGGGCTGTTGTAGAGACGCTTCACGATTTCCGTGATGTACATGCCAGACTTCATGTAAAGGTCGGCAAAAGTTTTGGTATCATCGTCAAAACAGCCGGGATTCTCTTTCTCTAAAAGGTCCACCATCTTTTTTACGACCCAGCGGGGTGTAAAAATCTGGTTCGTCTTCTGGGGCGGAATATAGTTGAAAATATCTTCGCTCTGATTTTCCTCGAAATAATTGGCCAATTCCTTCTTTTTAGCCATAAACTGCCTGATGGAATCATCAAATACCACTTCATCAAAGAGGTGTCCGTCGAAGTGTTTCATTTCATGGGTCTCATGATCTTCGCAATCGCCGCCGTCCCGAAGAAAACGGAATTCATCTTCCGTAATGCCGGTTACTTCTTTAAACACATCATCTTCGGTGTAATCGTCCAGATTGGCCAGGGTAAGCTGATCATCGCCATAAGCCATGAGGAAACTGGGGATGGTGCGGGAGAAACCGCGGAGACGGTCACGGACCGTGTCTTCGATAGAATCTTTCGCTTCCTCCGCCTTGGTTTCCTCTATTCTGCGCACCAGTTCAACGGGCTGGCTTTGCACGATATTCTGGATATCCTGGTGGATGCCCTGGTTGAAACTTTCTTCATTCTCCTTCATCCGGGCTTCAAAGTCCTTCAGCACCTTTTCCTGATTTTCAGAAGTTTCCGCTTCCCGGATTTTTTGATCCCTTTCCGCTTCCGCTATCCGTTTATTCTGCAGGAAATCGTCCTTCCGCTTCTGCAGGGTGATTTCAATCTGATTTGTAACATCCCTGGTGATTTGTTTCGTCTTGGACTTGGGGATATGGTACTGTCCGGCCAGCGGAGTGATAAGGGAAGTAGTGACGGTCTCCACAGTGGTATGAACCAGATGGTCCACCTTATCCGCCACCGCAGCTTCATCTTTCGGCATTTCATGGAAACTGTCCACCACATCCTGGATGCCTTCATTCATGGTGTCATAAATCTTCGGCCCGAAAATGTCATGGGCCGTGCCGATGATTTTTTCATCGGGGATATCTACCTGTCCATTCTCATCTACCGGGACCGAGCCGTCAGTGAGTTCGTCCAAGTGGTCTTCCTTATGAATTTCCTCCTTGGCAGGAGTGAGCTTATCCAATATATCCTTGACTTCCTGGGGCGCTGCAAAAATACGGCCTATATTGGCAAAGAGGAAATTGGACATAAAGCCCCGGCGCACCACTTCTTCCGACTTCAGTTTCCTGGGGATAGAGAGCACCTGGGCCGCATTGAGTTCCACCATGGAGCCCTGACTGTCCTCGCCGATAACAGGGAAGAAATTCAGAAGGCGGCGGATATTCTTTGCCCTGTCATCCTTTGTTCCATGACCATCCACCGTATCCTTGGAAAGATCATTGGCAAATTCATCATAAATGGTGAGGGTCCTGGCCGGGTCGAAATCAAATACATAGGCCGTCTCCTTGCGGAACCGCTCCCCCCTTTCTCCGATAAATTCGTAGGGATTCTGGGCACGGAAGGCGGCCTGCATATAGGAGGAGGGGCTCTTCATATTGCAGAGCATCAGCACGCCGCACCACTGGGGAATGGTAACACCTACCGTGAGCTGTCCCACAGAAAGGGTGATGGTCTTCGGGTAGTCATGAATGGCCTTCTTCACCTTATCATAGGCCTTCACTGTTTCTTCCTCTGCTGAAAGCTTCCCGTCTCCTGCCGCCAGCACCACATGGTAATCCTTAAACACCGGATCCTCCTGAAGAAGCTTAGCCAGTGCTTTGGCCGAACTTACATAATTCAGGAGCCACAGGGTGTGAGGCAGCTTCTTACGCAGCTCCTCCGTAGAAAAGGGATACTTGTCATTGGTAGAAAGGGCATGAAGGAATTTCTTCACTTCCTCTTCATGAATGAATTTCCCACTGCTGTTAGTCAGGAAAAATTCATTCAGATCAAAGGCATAATCAGTGAAATCTTCCCCCTCCGCCCGAATCGATGCGCCCTGTTTGATTTCACCTGTAATCATGGGAGACATCTGGTAAGTAAACATGGCAAGCTGCGGCAGCCTTTCATAGGGATTGAAATCATCGCCCTTCCAGTTTTCCTTGGCTTCCTGCTCATCAGCATAGGACCAGTTATAAATCTGGCTGTCAGAGAACTGCCCTTTAGCCAGCTGCTTGAAGGGTGTGCCGGACAGATAGAGAATGTGGTCGCAGTGGACCTTGTCAAAAGCCCGCTCTGTCTTGTAGGTCTCCACCCCTTCCTGGGACTCGTCCACAATAAGAAGGTCGAAATGAAGATCTGAAATCCACTTCAGCTTATCGATGCCACCGCCAAAATAGACAGAGCCCTTCAGCCCCTGCAGGGACTCAAAAGCCACCATCCCCTGATGGTGCTCTTCATCATGCCCCATGGCATCCAGAAATTCATCCCTTGTCATGACCCCTTTCTTTCCCTTCAGCGCATCCGTATCGGACACGAAATCAAGAGGCGTCTGCCAGGCGATGAACTTCTGGAAATCCTCAGCCCAGGAATTGGCAATGCTGGGCCTGTTCGTCACCACCAGTGTATTTCTAAATCCCATGGTGCGGATAAGATCATAGGATGTAAGAGTCTTGCCGAAGCGGGGCTTCGCATTCCAGAGAAACTCCCGGCCGCCCTTTTCGAAATAGGCCTTCGTCTTTTCCACCGCTTCCCGCTGTTCCCGGCGAAGCACATAGGACAAGCCCTTTTCTACATCTACCTTAAAGTTTCTTTGGGCAAATTCATCGAAATAATCTTTGGATTTCTTGCCGTCGATGTGGAACCATTCCGTTTTCGGCTGACGATCTACACCCTTATACCGTTCCAGATACTCATGGAAATCATGGTCCGTGAAACTTTCTCCGCTGCCATCCTTGAAAATGGCATTGTCCTTCCAAAGGAGCTCCACCTGAATATCTGCCGTGTGGGTCTGCTGGCGGATGCGGTCCTCCACCTTCTGCTTCTCTGTATACCCGATTTTCGTCCAGCCCTCGTGATAAGAAACCCCTGGCGTGGTATAGGCGTAAATCATGGGAATAATGCGGCCATAGGGCTGAATCATATCCACCGTCTTCATTTATTTCATCTCCTTTACATGGGATTCAATAAAGGAGATTTCCTTCTCATCCAGCCCATATTTCCTGTAAAGCTGCTGGTCAATCTCTGGAATGGACTTTGACCAGTCGATATCGGAATGGGATGTGAAATCTTGAAGAGGAATATATCTAAAAGATTTGGGCGTAATGTGTTGTGTCGCTTTCATAACGCCCAGTAAAGCTCTTGCAAATTTCCCAATGATATAATTTAGTGCATTCTGTGCTTCCTCATTTGTATCAAATCCACCTATGTCCATAAAAGTTTCTGTCGATACTTCATAAGGTTCTGCCAACACGGGTTTTGTAATAGTTTCACCGAATTTACCCGTACCTGATGCCTCGGGGATAAACAGCTTAAATTTGTCCATATCGGAAACGTCATCAACGTAATCCTTACGGATATATTTATTTACTCGTGCATTATTTAATCTTCCCAGAATCTTTAAATACTCATGCCCATCATCAGGAGCTCTATCAAAGAAAATCTGCGGAAGCAGCTCAAGAATATTGGTAGACATATCATATCGATGCCCTTTACTTAGTTGAGAAATTGCCTCCGGATGGTCTTCATGCATTTTCTCCGTTAAGCGGTATGCAGTACGTGATATAGCAATGGTTTCCATACTCTTAAAATCAGCGCTGCTTCTTACTTTTTTCAAAATGGAATTCAGCTCGGCATAGGGAGTAAATATGCCTATGGCTCCGAAATCCTTCTTATTATCATGGTATGAAACAACGATACCGCCTTTAATATCCTTATTGGGAAAGATTTTATTACTAATGCCTTCATAATAGAGAATTTTAAAGTGCGGGTCTTCCAACATCTTCTTATTCCAGTCCTTCGGCGTGCTTCCGGCCTTGAATAAAAAACGAGCTGGATGAATTAATTCTACCTTATTTGCAATTTTATAGGCTTCATCCATAAAAAGATGGTAAACAGGAGGCGCATATGTTTCGTTTTCCCCTTTTGTTTCATCCTGATAGGGCGGATTGAATTTTATCTGGAGTCTCGCTTATAGGACATTCGATGCATTGGGAGGATTGACGGCACTGACCGGTACAGAAGGTCTTTTAAGGCCTGATTTAGGGTACAAAAATAGCCTGATGATGTAAACGGGTCCCTAAAGACCGGCATTGACATCATCAGGCTATTTTTGTGTGGGCCATCCAGGCCTCAAAAGGACTACCTGACTGACGCTGCGTCAGCTGACTCCAAATAATTCCGATGATGTAATCAAATTTCATACCCTTTTTCCTCTTTCCTATTTCATTAAACGCAACGCTTTTTTTCTCATTTCTCCAGTCATAGATCCGGCAGGCCGGATGTATATCCTCTTCCTTAAAAGCAGGATCCGCCAGCTGAAAGAGGTCGGGTCCCAGCGGGTCCATTCTTGCATAGGGGATTTCGCCGGTAAGACCATCCATCTGCCACAGATTCCAGGTAATGATATTCTCGATTTTCTCCCATTCTGAAAGCTCCGGTTCCTTCTGCCAGCGTTTTTGGTAAAATTCCCGGTAAGTCATCATGAAATTTACCCGGGAGATGAGAAGATTGTCGCCCTGAAATTCATAGCCATAGGTGGCTTCATAGGCCCGTTTAGCCCAGATTTTCCATTCTTCTTCTGTTTCCGCATATCGGGAAACTACCTGCAGCTTCCTGTCCAGTATGCCCTTCCGCTCCGGCACAGGAATTATATTCCCTGTGGACACGTCATACCGCTGCACCAGAAAAGGCCCTTCGCCACAGGTGATTTCCAGCCGTTTTGAGTCCACGTATTTTTTCCATTTCTTCTTCACGAAAAGAACATCCATGGAGGAAAGAAAATCGATTTCTTTTACGCCAAACCATTCCTTATCCAGATGATCAATCATAACATCGCAGATCCACCGGGGCGTGAACACTTCCCCATGCTGCCTTGTGCGTTCTGACTGCTGCTCAAAGGCCTTCCGTGCCCGGGTCTTCAAAAGCCCTGCATTTTCATAAAGAAGGAGAGACGTATCCATTTCCCTCTCCCTCTCAAAAGCAGGCCCCCGCTCTCTATATGCATCCGTTCCCCAGAGGATCTGCCCTTTCGTGGTTTTATCTTCCAGAAGCTTTTTCAAAAGCCCTGCCCGGTTCAATTCGATCATGTCGTCCGATATATTGATTATCAATGGCGTCACCTGTCAAAAATTAAAGATAATTTGTCCGAACCTTTTCCTGTATCAGCATAATGTAATAACTATAGCTGCTGTTAAAACACTTCATCTATATTTTACTAATGTGGCAATTTATAGTCAAAATAATGAAAGTATCCATGTAAAAATGGGAAAAATAAAAGAGCATCCTGTTTCCAAAGAATGCTCATCTCTTGAACGCGCAAAAACTTCCTGAAATCTCCGGATGTCCCAGGCAGGCCCCTAAGGGCCCCTGGTTTTCCGAAATTTCAGGAAGTTTTTCGATTGATTTCTTATATTTTTCAGCCGGCTGAGTAGAGAAGCGGACATTCCGATGCCCGGTCATCCCGCTTTCCATGGTTGCGCGCTGGCGGGATCTGGCGGCCGGGGATGGGCTCCCCTCGCCTCTCTGTCCATATAGTCCAAAGGGATGCGGTTTCCTCTCATGACCTGTTCCACAGGCCGGCCGCTTTCATCTGGAGGCGCACTTTGTCTTCGGGTATGGAGAAATCGCTGCCGAAGAGTTCGTGGGTCACGTATCGGGGTTCTACGCAGTCCACGATGTCCCTGGCGGCGCTGGTGGTGAAGGGGCGGTGCTGGTCTATGGAGATAATGTGGCGGCTGATGATATCCGGTGTCACCGAGGCCGGGATGGTGCCGGGGAGGCTTCTCTGATAGGCGCCGGAGAGGGAACAGCTGAGGTGGATGCCCAGGATGAGGGATTTCATGGAGCCCAGGCGGTTCACCACGCCTTTCACATAGCGGGCTCCGTCTTCTTCTGTGGCAAGACGGGGGTTCGTATTCATCAGGTGTCCCGTATCCAGCATGATGCCGGTGTTCTTTCCGGGAAGAAGGGAGAAGAAATAGTCCACTTCCTCCGGCTCCAGGGTGTAAAGGCCGGGCCAGAAGATGTTTTCAAAAAGTACTGTCACCGACGGCGGCACTTCTTCCGCCACGGCGCCATACACTTCGGCTGCCGCTTTCAGCACGTCATGGCTGCTGTAGCGGAAGCGGCGGGTCCAGATTTCGTCCAGGGAGCAGTGGGCCACGTGCCATACCAGGTATTCCGGTTTTTCCGCCAGGGCGGCGCGGATATTCCTGCGGATTTTATCTATCCAGTCTTCCACCGTGGTGCCGCCGAAGGTGTCTATCAGGGACTGCTTCGTGGGGAAATCTTTTTCGTAGAAATCCTTTTTCCCCAGGTAGAAATCCATCCAGTCCGGCCAATAGGCCAGATGGCAGCCCAGGGTGATTCTGTCCGCCGGATGGAGTGCGGGCTCCGTGCCGTATATGAGGTTTTCTATGCCATCCAGATGGAGTTTCCTCAGGGTCTTTTCTATGTCTTCTTCCCTGTCATGGGGCATCATGTAATGGCTCACTGACTGTTTCATGCTCTGCCTCCTGATGATCCGATTTCTTTTATTACTATAACACTTAGGATTTATGGGATGTAAGAGGTGACCAGAACAAAAGCATCGGCGAAGCTGCCCGTTCCGACGGGAAAACGGGGAACTTTCGCCCCCTATCGTCTCCTCTCTCCCATGATGTATAATATAGGTAAGTTAAGAGTATTTGAAAGAGGTGCTTCGGATATGGATAAAATTCATATTAACCTTGGTAAGGATTCTTACGACATCCTCATTGATACAGGGCTGGTGCGCAAGGCGGGGCCTGCTATCCGGGATCTGACGGGCGCGGAGAAGGCGGCCATTATTACGGAGGACGGCATTGATAAGCTTTACGGCATGAGTCTGGTGAAGTCTCTGGAGGAGGCGGGGGTCCGCACCCAGATGATCGTAGTGCCTTCCAGTGAAAAATCCCGGACCCTGCAGGTGGTGCGCCGGGTGTACGGGGCTCTGGTGGATTTCGGCCTGGGCTCCAGCGATACATTAATCGCCCTGGGCGGGCGAGTGGTGGGCGATATCACCGGCTTTACGGCAGCCACTTACCACCGGGGGATTTCCTATGTCCAGTTCCCCACGTCCGTGCTGTCCCAGATCGGCAGTTCCATCGGCGGCAAGGTGACCCTGGATCTAGATATCCCGGCAGGGAAGAATGTGGTGGGCACTTTCTACCAGCCCAAGGCGGTATTCGTTGACCCGGGCATGGCGAAAACCCTGCCCCGCCGTTATTTCCACAACGGTCTGGGAGAAGCGGTGAAGCTGGGCTGCGTGGCAGACAAGGCGCTGTTCGAGCTCTTTGAACAGGTGTCGTCGGACATGGATATTTACCGGGTGCTTCCGGAAATCATCCGCCGCTGCTGCGCCATCAAGGCTCATTATGTGGAAATCGATCCTTTCTCCAAAGGAGAGCGGCGCATCCTCGATTTCGGCCACACCATCGGCGGTGCCATCGAACGGTGCCTTCGGTATAATGATGCGGAAATCACCCACGGCGAGGCTACAGCCATCGGTATGTACCTCATTACCCGCCGTTCGGAGCTGGAGGGCCTCACCAAACGGGGCACCACATCCCGGCTGGAGTATGTGCTGAAGTCCCTGTCCCTGCCTGTCAGCACCACGGTGCCCTATGATATCCTCTATGAGGCTGTGAAGCATGACAAGAAAATCAAGGGCGATGTGATCCAGATCACCCTGATTAAGGAAATCGGAAAAGGGTTCCTCTATACCCTTCCGGTAAAGGAAATCGGACAGTTCCTGAAGAGCTGACGGGCGCGAGGGTTCATTGGACACACCTGCGGTGTGAGGATTCTTAAGATGGATGGGCCTTCGGCCCAAGGGTTCTTAAGTTTGACGGGCCGTTGGCCCGAGGGTTGTGGATTGCCGCTCTGCGGCAATGCTTATAAAGTCAGCGTTACGGGATTTACTTTCAGTGCCATATGGCATGATAAGCATTCTGGTGATTGGCTCGCTGCGCTCGCCTCCCCCTATCCGGCTGCGCCGGACTTCCCCCTATGCAGGGGGCAGAATAAATCGCTCTATGCTTTCCTGTAGAGACATGGCCCCATGGTGAAGCATCCATAGTCCCACCACGAAGTGGGGGGGAAGGTGGTGGCGCCAGCCACCAAAGGGGGATTGCCGGAGTGGTACATGAAGTATATGACTCTCTGTTTTTCTCCTCAAATTCCTTGTTTCCCCTTGAGGGGAAATGCCACGTAGTGGCAAAAGGGTATACGGGGCAGAGCAACGATGTGATACTCTATCGCTATCCTGACCGCCAATCGGCGGCCTCCCTTGCCACTTCATGGTCCTCCCCCCCTGCAAGCAGGTGGCACTCGTTTTAATAAGTGCAGTTGTAAAGGTTTTTGCATAAGAGGGCGCCTTCTATAATTTAGAGGCGCCCTACAACAACCCTCGCGCCAAAGGCGCGTCAAACTTAAGCCCCTTAAGAACCTTCGGCCCAGCGGGCCGTCACCCCTCAAGCCCCAAAGGGGCTTGTCCATCATATCAAAAAACCGGCACATTATGTGTCGGTTTTTTGATTGCCTCTTTGATTGTCCTTATTTCAGAACGGAGGGCAGCCAGGTGGCAATGCCTGGGACGAAGCAGAGGAGGGCGATTTCCAGGACCATAATCACTGCAAATGGCGCGGCCCCTACGATGATGTCCTGAATGGAGCTGTCTTCGCTGATGCCTTTGATGACGAAGAGGTTCATGCCTACCGGCGGTGTGATGAGGGCCAGTTCCATGTTGATCAGGAGCACTACGTTGAACCAGATGGGGTCAAAGCCCAGGGCTTTGATAATCGGGTAAAGCATAGGCAGGGTGATGAGGATGATGGAAACGGTTTCCAGCACGCAGCCCAGGATCAGGAGGACAATGTTGATGCCGATGAGGACGATCCATTTGTTTAAGTGTCCTTCGGTAACCAGGGACATCAGGGCCTGTGGTACCTGGAGCACGGTTAAGATGTAGCCGAAGAGCATGGCGCCTACCATGATGGCAAAAATCATGCAGGATGTTTTGATGGTAGCGCGGAGGATGGCCGGCATGTCTTCGATGGTTATGCTGTGGTAAATGAAAAAGGTAATAATAAGGGCGTACACTGTACCTACGGCAGCGGCTTCGGTGGGGGTGAAGATACCGGTGTAGATGCCGCCGATAATGATGACCGGCAGGAGGAGGCCCCAGATGTTTTCCCGAAGGGATTTCATCTTGGCTTCATGGGAAGCCCTTTCTTCCCGGGGTTTGTTCCAGGAAGCAAAGACGATGTAGGCCACGAAGGCCAGGGTGAGAAGGGCGCCGGGCACCACGCCGGACATGAAGAGTTTGCCCACCGATTCATCGGTGATGGTGCCATAGAGAATCATGGGGATGGACGGCGGAATGAGGATGCCCAGGGTGCCGCCGGCGGCCACGGAGCCTACCACCAGTCTGCGGTCATAGCCCCGTTTGAGCATTTCCGGAATGGCCATGGCGCCGATGGTGACGGCGGTAGCCACAGAGGAGCCGGAAATGGCGGCGAAAATGGCGCAGGCAAAGATGGTGGCAATGCCCAGGCCGCCGGGAAGGTGGCCCATCCATTTGCTGCCCAGGTCGAAGAGCCCGCTGCCCACCCGGCCGGTGAGCATGATCTGGCTCATGAGGATGTAAAGGGGCACTGACGTCAGTACGTAGGAGTTCAGTGTCTTAAAGGCAATCACCGGTACCTGGGAAAGGGTGGACATATCCACGAACTGGATGATACCCAGAATGCCTGCCAGGGACAGGGTGAAGGCCACAGGCATGCCTATAATGAGGAGGGCAATGATAAACAGTGCGAAACCTGCCAGAACCATTTATTTCCCCTCCTTTTCTTCTTTAAAGAAATCACCCAGAAGATGGTTGATGATTTCCAGAAACAGCAGTACGAAGCCTATGACCATAAAGGTCTGGGGAATCCACATGGGTACCCGGAGCAGGGAGGGAGAAACCACTCCCATGGCCTGGCTCATGAGCATGTAATTGGTGGATTCCGTCATGCATACGTACACAGCGAAAAGGGAAAGAATGGATGTGACAATGTCCAGTCCCCGCTGCAGGGGTCTGGGGAAACGACTGTAGAGAAAATCAACGGTAATATGCCCGTTCTTCCTCATGGTATAGGCCATGCCGAAGAAGCCGGCCAGCACCAGAAGGTAGGTGGAAATTTCCATGACCCACACCGTGGGACTGTGGAAAATACTGCGGGCAATGATTTCATAGCAGATCATGAAGGCTGTCAATAAAATGGCAAGCCCTGCAATGGCTGCGGCAAAATTGGTGATATAACCGAGAATGCGGTCATATATATGGTAAATAGAACGCACAGGACAGCCCTCCTTTGTGAAATAATTTATTAGTGAGCTAGTGGGCTAGTGGGCTAGTGAAATAGTGAAATAGTGGGACATAAAAGGTTCTTAAGATGGATGGGCCCAGGGGGCCGCTCCGCGGCCCGGGTTCAGAGGGTTCAGAGGGTTCGGCCTGCCTTTGGCAGGCTGGTTCAAAGGGTGGTGGTATCGCCCTTACGGGCGATGAGTATAAAGTCAGCGTTATGAGGGAGGGTTCTTAAGATGGACCGGCCCTATGGGCCGGAGGGTTCGTAAGTTTGACGGGGCCTTTGGCCCCGAGGGTTGCGGATTGCCCTGCGGGCAATGCTTATAAAGTCAGCGTTACGGGATTGGCTTTCTATGTCATATGGCATGATAAGCATCACGTCGATCAGCCACCTCCGGTGGCTTTCCCCCCTTTGGTGCCTTACGGCACCACCTTCCCGCCCCGCTGGGAAGCGTGTCACTTGATTCTCAGTCGTCTACGACTCCCTGCGAATCAAGTTCCCTTGCCACCGCTGAGCGGTGGGACAATAAAGATCCGCAAAGCAATCCCTTCATAAGCAGCTCACAGCATAACGGAGCTTTATAGTGCCCCCTCATAGAGGGGGGAAAGGTGGTGGCGCCAGCCACCAAAGGGGGGAATTGCATTTCCTCGCCCGTCAGGGCGGTTGTAAAGGTTTTTTTATAAGAGGGCGCCATCTATAAATTAGAGGCGCCACCACAACCCTCAGCGGCAAAGCCGCTGTCAAACTTAAGAACCTTCGGGGCGATAGCCCCGTCAAACTTTAGAACCTTCACGCCCTTACGGGCGTGTCCCTCAGTCCTTCGCAGCAGCGCTGGCTTTCAGGCAGTCATCTACCAGTTTCTTACCGAAGTCGCCCTGTTCCTGTTCGAACTTGGCCACTACCGGAGCGGTAGCTTCCTGCCAGAGGTGGATTTCATCCTTCGGAATTACATAGACATCCATGCCCTTGTCAGAGAGTTCTTTCAGGCAGCGTTCGTCTTCTGCCTTGGTTTCCTTGCGGATTTCATCCTGGATTTCTTTGGCGGTGTCGGTGATGATCTTCTGCTGTTCCGGTGTCAGTTTCTTCCAGGAGTTGTCGTTCATGGATACCAGGAATTCTACGTAGGAGTTGTTGGTCACAGTGAGGTACTTGGCCACTTCGTAGATCTTACGGGACAGGATAGCGGTCTGGCCGGAGGACTGGCCGTCGATGGTGCCGTTCTTGATGGCCATGTATACTTCAGAGGAGCTCATGGTCGTGGGGGATGCGCCGAGAGCCTGGATGATGTCGGCAGAGGTTTCAGAGTAGGAGCGGATCTTCATGCCCTGGAAATCTTCCGGTTTTTCGATTTTCTTCACGTTGTTGCAGAACTGTACGTAGCCGTAGTCTGCCCAGATCAGCGGATGAACGCCTTTCTTTTCCATTTCCTGGTTCAGTGCCTTGCCCAGGTCTCCGTCCAGTGCATTATCTACAGCGGAATAGGAGGTGAGGACGAAAGGCATATCCAGTACTTTCAGTGCCGGCACTACCATGGACCAGCGGGCGGTGGAGTTCATGCCGATATCCAGGCCGCCGCTCATGAGGGCGTCGTTCATGTTCTGGTCGTTATACAGCTGGCCTGCCGGATAGACTTTGATGTCGATCTGGCCCTTGGATCTTTCGTTTACTTCTTTGGCAAATTTTTCAACGCTCTTGGACAAATGATGTTCTGCAGGAAGCTGGTAAGCCAGCTTCAATTCCACTTTCTGTCCATTGCCGGATGCAGCGGCCTGTTTCTGATCGCCGCCGGACATACCGCAGCCTGTCATCACGCCTGCAATGGCAAGGGCTGCTAAACCTGCTAAAACTACCTTATGACTTCTCTTAAACATACCCATAGTGAAATCCTCCTTTAATAAAAATCATTTGTGTTCCCCATTTCAAATCAAGCTGTACCAGCCTGCCAAACTACAAAAAACGCCCTGATTGATTAAAATCAACCAGGGCGTCACATCTACGCGGTACCACCTCGCACTATACTCATGCGGCTTTGTAACGGTGCCAAACGCCATATCTTACTCTGTTCAGATACAGGACTTGCGGACGACTCTGTGAGGACCTCCTGCTGCCTTCCACCCTGCGGCAGCTCTCTGTAAGAAAGCCGGTTCACTCGCTTCCGTTCCTTGTCTTTCATGCACAAGTGTGCTGTGAAGCTTTATTCAAAATTGAAGTTGGAAATAGTATACATGGACTCTACCGGTTTGTAAAGGGGAAATTGAAGAAATTTCGCCCCTTTTTTTGCTATCTGAAACCACCTGCTAATCAGTGATTTAATTTCTCCAGATCCATCATGGCCTTGTACACCATATCAAAAGTAATGTCATAGGGCTTCACCCGCATATCCTTGGTGTGAAGGCAGTTCTGCACCAGTTCGTCCGGATGGGCCGGGTCGATGCCGATATCTGCCAGGCAGTGGGGCAAGTCGATGGACTTTGCGAAATTGTAAATCTTATCCCTTTCCTCCAGCTGTCCGTCCATGGTGAGCATCACCTGAAGGCCGTAATTCACCACGGCGCCATGGAGGTGATTTCCCTTATGGGGCGTCCTTGTATGGCTGTTGTAAATGGCATGGGCCAGGGAGGAATCCAGGTCATCCTCAATGCACACAGAGGCCATGCCCGGTGCCACAATGATGGAAAGAATGGCCGGTTCCAGGGCGTCATTCACTTCCTGCCGGTCCACTGCCGCCAGCGCTTCCTTGCCGTATTTCAAAATCCCCGGTGCCACATTCTGGGCATTCCGCACCCCTGTCTGCTGCACCCAGGTCAGATCCATGCCCCGGGCAGAGAAGGGAACTTCATACTGCTTGGCCAGGGCATCGCCCAGTCCGGCCCAGAAATATTCCCGGGGCGAGTGGGCAATAATTTCTGTATTGATAAACGTATGGTAGGCATTGCGGTCCCGGTAAATGGAACCCCGGAAGCTGTGATCCGGATTGTACATAATGCACACCGCCGTCACGGAAGCGCAGTTCGATGCCAGCGTGGGGAACGTGAAGAGAGGCTTCTTCAAAAGATGGGAGGCCCACTTGGACGTATCCACTGCCCGTCCGCCGCCTACCGCAAAAATCATATCGGCCTTCTGGATTTCCGGAATCTTCGTCAGGGCCTCGGCATTTTCAAAGGTGGCATCATCGCCGTAAAGAAAAGACCCCGTGATTTCGATGGTCCCCTCGCAGGCCTTCCGGATCAGCGGTTCCGCTGCAGCCCTGGACTTATTGCCTCCTACAATCACCGCCGTCTTCCCGTACTCACGGCAGATACCGGGAATGGCATCATAGGCATCGGTGCCGATAGTGAAATGGGGGAAAAATGTACTTTTCATAAGAAACTCCTTTTGACCATAACCATATCTCTTGACCATAGCAGGTAACAGAACATCAGTCTATTATTGCTTCATTATACTCCCCTTTCTGTGAAATGTCAGTGATGAGAGGGACACACCTGCGGTGTGAGGGTTGACGGGGCTTTGGCCCGAGGGTTCTTAAGGTTCTTAGGATTGACGGCCCTTTGGGCCGAGGGTTGTGGTGGCGGCTTCGCCGCAGAATTTTAAAAAAGGGGCACGGCTTCGCCGCGGGTTGTGTAAAAGGGTTGTGGAAAAAGGTTATTAAGATGGATGGGCCTTCGGCCCAAGGGTTCGTAAGATACTTAAGGGGAAGGTTCTTAGGATTGACCGGCCCTATGGGCCGGAGGGTTCGTAAGTTTGACGGCCCTGCGGGCCGAGGGTTGTGGTATCGCCCTTACGGTGCACAGCGAACACATTTTGCACTATGCGAACTGGATTTGTAAGGGAGCATCAGCGACCCGAAAATCCAGTGAGTCAGTGACAGCAGTGGATGAAGGAGCGCTAGCGACGCGCAAAATGTAGTGAGTCGTTTCCCCTTTAGGGGGCGATGAGTATAAAGTCAGCGTTACGGGATTGGCTCTTTGTGTCATATGGCATGAAAAACAATTCTGCTGATTGGCTCGCTACGCTCGCCTCCCCCTATCCGGCTTCGCCGGACTTCCCCCGCAAGCGGGGGGAAGAATAAAACACCTCGAAACATTCTCTTCATAAATGGCTCTACAGTAAGCACGGGTTATAGTGCCCCTGTGGAGGTCCTGCATGGGACCTCCAAGTGGGGCGAAGTAAGGCGCCTAGCCTGCCCATTAAGGCGCTTTCCTTTTGCCGCCCCACCGAACTGCGGGGGTGGCAAAGGAACTGGATTCATAGGGGAGCCCCGCGACCCGCGAATCCAGTGACATGCTTCCCACCGGGTGGCAAGGGAACTTGATTCGCAAGGAGCCGTAGGCGACTGAGAATCAAGTGACACGCTTTCCAACGGGCAAGGTGGTGGCGCCAGCCACCAAAGGGGGAAAACACCGGAATGGTACGCGAAGTATATGACTCGCTGTTTTTTCCCTCATATCTCTCGTTTCCCCTTGAGGGGAATTCCCGCGCAGCGGGAAAGGGTGTACGAGGTAAAGCACCGATTTGATACTCTATCGTTTTCCTGACCGCCAATCGGCAGCCTCCCTCGCCACCTCATTGTCCTCTCCCCCCCTGCAAGCAGGTGGCACTCGTTTTAATAAGTGCAGTTGTAAAGGTTTTATCATAAGAGGGCGCCTTCTATAAATTAGAGGCGCCCACCACAACCCTCGCCCCTAAAGGGGAAACGACTCACTATGATTTGTGCGTCGCTTTGCTCCTTCAAATCATGTTCGCTGTGCACGCCGGAGGCGCGTCAAACCTAAGAACCTTCGGGGCGATAGCCCCGTCAAACTTTAGAACCTTCACGCCCCATAGGGGCGTGTCCCCGAGAGGCGCCCGAACCCTCAAGCCCAGGCAGTCAGCCGTCTCGCCGATCTTACATTAACATATTTAAATTTTTAGTTGTATTTTTCTTTCCCATACTGTATAATGACATTCGTAACGTTTCTTACTCTGGGAAGCAGAACTTCCCGTTTGATAGGAAAAGGATTTTTCTTTTCCGCGAAAGGATATGAGCACATGGCAGGTTTATTTTTTGACGATTATGATACCCCCGTTTTCCGTCCGCCCAGTGAAGCGGACAGCTTCATTCTCCGGGTTACCAGAGGCTGCGCCCACAACAGCTGCACTTACTGCAATATGTACCGGGGCGTGAAATTTGAAAAGCTCTCCGACGAGCAGATCATGCGGCAGATTGCCATCGCCTACTCTGTGGACCGGGACGGCGTACGCCGGGTGTTCCTGGCTGACGGCGACGCCCTGGTGCTTCCTACGGAAAGACTTCTCAAGATTCTGAACACCCTGAAGAAATATTTCCCCAACCTAGAGCGCGTTTCCTCCTATGCAGCACCGGGAGACATTCTCAGAAAGTCCCTGGACGAACTGAAACAGCTTCGGGAAGCGGGCCTCCAGCTTCTGTACTACGGTATGGAAAGCGGTGACTCCCAGACCCTGAAGGACATTCGCAAAGGGGTGAACGGTGAGCAGTCCATCGAAGTGGGCAAACGGGTCCGCGCAGCAGGCATGGATCTGTCCATTATGATCATCCTCGGCATTGCCGGCGTACCGGGCAGTGAAAGACACGCCCTGGCCACCGCCCATGCCATCAACGAAATCAAACCGACCCACCTTTCCGCCCTCTCCCTCATGCTCTATCGGGGCAGCGAGCTGAAGGACCAGTTCGAGCGGGGCGAATTCACTCCCCTTCCCCCCTATGGCCTCATGGAAGAACTGAAGGTCATTGTGGAACACTTGGACCTGCCGGAAACGGAACACATGATTTTCAGAAGCAACCATGTATCCAACTATATCCGCCTGGCAGCCACCCTCCCCAGAGATAAGGAAAAGCTCCTCGCCGACATCGACGAAAGCATCCGCTATCTGAAATCCAAGAAAAACTACGACGTCTACAACCACGACTGGACAAAATAAAGAAATACCACCATTCCCGGAGCCAACAGGTTCCGGGATTTTTTTGCTGCAGAGCCGCTGTGCCTCCCATTTCCCTCTTCTCTATAATGGAGTATCATAGAAAGAGACAAAGAAAGCACCGATTCATCGCCGCCTCTCCCGTGATCGGCCATGCCCCGTCACGGAATGGCACGAAAAGAGGAGATCCCGTCACCATGATGAAATCGTCTTTCCCGGACATGACAGAAAGGAGACAGTTTTATGAAAAAGAAAATCCTCTGCCTGGCGGCAGCCGCCGCCCTGCTCTGCGGCTCCCTGGCCCCCGCCCCGGCAGCAGAAGCCTTCAGCCTCGGAGACATTATCGGCATTGCCCAGGGCGCTGCCCAGTACGCCATGCTGGACAAACAATTCAAGTATTACAACGATACCGAAGAAGGCCGGCAGAAACTCTTCCAATCCTATCAGCAGGAACTGGGTGTCCTTCACGATGAAGAAAAGGAAGACGAACTGGCAGGCATTATGAACCGCCTCACAGAAAGCATCGGCGCCGAAGACCCGGACATTTACAAAAAGCCTTACCTCTATTTCATCTGCCCCGACGAATCCTTCAACGCCGCCTGCTCCATGGGCCATGTGATGATAGTGAATGACGGCATTTTCAAGTACCTCACCAACACCGATGAAATAGCCGTGGTGCTGGGCCATGAAATGGGACACGGCCAGAAAAACCATGTAGGAAACGCCATGTACAAGAAAGCCAAAACCAATCTGGGCGCCGCCGTCATTTCCGGTGCCCTGGGAGACAACGCCCTGAGCCAGGAAGTGCTGAGCCTTGCAGTCAACCAGATAGAAACGGTACAG
Source organism: Dialister succinatiphilus YIT 11850 (assembly GCF_000242435.1). Classification (GTDB taxonomy): domain Bacteria; phylum Bacillota; class Negativicutes; order Veillonellales; family Dialisteraceae; genus Dialister; species Dialister succinatiphilus. The sequence goes on from NZ_JH591187.1 coordinate 1,155,340, forward strand.
ATCAGCAGAAATGATGAAAAAGAAGCAGATAAACTGTCCTTCGACTACATCTACCGTGCCGGCTACAACCCCGGCGCCACCGCCGCCGTGTGGCAGCGGGTCATAGAAAAAAACGGTGACAACGACCCCACCTTCGCCCAGGAAGTCTTCTCCCCCTCCGACCACCCCTCCAACAGCGAGCGGAGAGACACCTATGAAAAGCGGCTCACCGCACTTTCCAAAAAACATGTCACCCTGAAAGAAAATACCAATACCCTGGAAGTCAACGGCAAAGAATTCGTCACTCCCGCTCCGGCATGAGACATGAGCAGCGCCGAAAGGAAATACTTCGTCATGGGCAACCTGGCCGCCGCCTATGACCATGGAGAAAATAAAAAGCCTGCAGAAGACAGAAACGGCACCGTCTACCTGGGCAGCCAGGCCATCATGACCCCCGTAAACGGCGATCCCTCCGCCCAGACCCTGGCAGAGCGGCTGAATCAGATTAAGTAAGGACACGCCTGCGGTGTGAAGGTTCTTAAGATTGACCGGCCGTTGGCCGAAGGGTTCGTAAGTTTGACGGGGCCTTTGGCCCCGAGGGTTATGGATTGCCCGTAGGGCAATGCTTATGAAGTCAGCGTTACGGGATTGGCTTTTTGTATCATATGGTATGATAAGCACTACGGTAATCAGCCACCTCCGGTGGCTTTTCCCCCCTTTGG
>NZ_JH591187.1:1156140-1167355 GCF_000242435.1 Dialister succinatiphilus YIT 11850
GGCAATGCTTATGAAGTCAGCGTTACGGGATTAGCTTTCTGTGTCATAGGGCTTGAAAAGCATTACGTCGATCAGCCACCTCCGGTGGCTTTCCCCCCTTTGGTACCTTACGGCACCAAAGGGGGAATCTCCTTCGCCCGCCAGGGCGGTTGGCCTGTTTTCCGACGCCCGCAGGGCGGTTGTATGGTTTTCGCCGCCGCAGGCGGCATAAAAAATGGCGCCGAAAGCGCCGTACCTCCCCAGTGGAACGGTACTTCATACCTCCCGAGGGCGAAAGCCCTCAACCCGTCCGGGAGGCGTCAGCCGGTCCCGGACAGAACCCTGGCAGCCCAGGGCCGAAAGGCCCGGCGGCTGGCTCAACCCTCACGCCCGTAAGGGCGTGTCAACCTTCGGGAATACTGGAAAGCACCGCCCCCAGCCCCTTCTTTTATAACTTGTATTCCCCTGTTTTATCCTGTATAATTATTTTTTGACAGTATCTTATTATATATAGGCAATGAGGGAGTGCAAGGTATGACCATTCAGAACGAGCTGGATATTGATATACGAAATCTTCTGGGAAATCCCTGGAGCGTGAAAGAGGGAGACCTGAAGAACATGGAAGACCGTATTCACCAGGCAGGACGGTCACTGACAGAACTCCGTAAAAGCGGAAAAGGACCCGACGGCAGCCTGGTCCTTTTTCCACGTCTGCCCTATATTCTGGAAGAAGAACGGCTCATGTCCAAAGAAGAGAGGGAGCACCTTTCCCATGTCCATGAACTGTCCAAAGCATCGGATATCCTGATTTCCATCGGCATCGGCGGTTCCTATCTGGGAAACCAGATGCTTTTCGACGTGTTCTGCGGTCCCTACTGGAACATGATGAGCCGGGAAGAGCGCCAGGGATTTCCCCAGGTCTTTTTCGCAGGGCAGAACATGGATCCCCATGGCCTTTTGCAGCTGGCAGAGGAAGTAGAGCGCCAGAGCCGGCGCCTTGGAAGAAAATGCCGGGTCCTTCTCCTGGTGATTTCCAAATCCGGCACCACCATCGAACCCTCCAGCGCCCTGAAGGCCCTGCGGACCATCCTTGCTCCCTTTGCGGACCTGTCCCTCCTTGCCATTACGGATAAGGAAAAAGGAACCCTTAGGCACTATGCCAATGAGCACCACCTCCCCTGCTTCACTGTGCCCGACGGCATCGGCGGCCGATTCAGCGAACTTTCCCAAGTGGGCCTCGTCTTTGCCCGCCTCATCGGCGTGGACATCGAAGCCCTCCTCTCCGGCGCCCGCATGGTGGAAGAAGCCTGCCAAAGCGAAAAGGCAGAGGAAAACCCAGCCCTTCTGCTGGCATCCCTGAAATACGCAGCCAGCAGGAAATACGGCACTGCCGCAGAAATCATCATGCCCTACGGCGACACCCTCCGTTCCTTCGGCTGGTGGTACGCCCAGCTTCTGGGAGAATCACTGGGAAAGAAATATGACATCCGGGGCAGAGAAATCCACTACGGCCGCATTCCCGTAGCTGCCGTAGGCACCACGGACATGCATTCCCTCACCCAGGAACATCAGCAGGGAGCCAAAAATAAACTGGTGCAGTTCATTTCCGTCAAAGAAAGCCGCAGTACCCTTTCCGTCCCCTGTGAAGAGGGTGGCGAAAAGGGCATGGTCCCCATGGACTACATGCTGGAATCCGCCCGCAAGGCCAACGAAAAAGCCCTGGCCTGCGAAGGGCGCATGAGCTGCAGCATCCACATCCGGAAAATCACCCCCTTCCACATGGGGGCCCTCATGTATTTCTTCTTCCTCACCATCGCTTACGAAGGCGCCCTGGCAGGCATTAATGCCTACGACCAGCCCGGCGTGGAGGACTATAAGAAAATCCTCCACCAGGATATCCGGGAATACATTGTGAGGAATAAGTAAACTGCGGACACGCCATTGGACACACCTGCGGTGTGAGGGTTCAAAAGGTTCAGAAGGTTCAAAGGGTTCAGAGGGTGGTGGTATCGCCCTCTCGGGCGATGAGTATAAAGTCAGCGTTACGGATTCACCTTTCTGTGTCATATGACATGATAATCATTCTGCGGATTGGCTCGCTGCGCTCGCCCCCTATCCGGCTTCGCCGCAGATTTGAAAAAATATTTTCCAAACCCCTTGCAATTTTAGAATCTATCTGTTATGATAATACAGTCGCAAGAAACATGCGTCTAGGGGCATAGCGCAATTGATAGAGCAACGGTCTCCAAAACCGTAGGTTGGGGGTTTGAGTCCCTCTGCCCCTGCCAATTTGGCCCAATAGCTCAGCTGGATAGAGCACTTGACTACGAATCAAGGTGTCGGGGGTTCGAATCCCTCTTGGGTCACCATGAAATCCGCTAAACAGCAGTTTAGCGGATTTTTTATTGTGCGTAAAGGAGCCTTTGGACACGCCCTGTCGGGCGTGAGGGTTCAGAAGGTTCAAAGGGTTCAAAGGGTTCAAAGGGTTGTGGATTGCCCTTACGGGCAATGCTTATAAAATCAGCGTTACGGATTAACCTATCTGCATCATACGTTATGCAAAGCATTCTGCGGATTGGCTCGCTGCGCTCGCCTCCCCCTTTCCGGCTGCGCCGGACTTCCCCCTGTTCAGGGGGCAGAATAAAGCTCTGAAAGGCAGTTCTTTCATAAGCAGCTCACAGCATAACGGAGCTTTATAGTGCCCCCGCTTGCGGGGGAAAGGTGGTGGCGCCAGCCACCAAAGGGGGAATGCATTTCCTCGCCCGTCAGGGCGGTTGTATGGTTTTCCCACGGGCTAAAGCCCGGTTGTAAAGTTTTTTCATAAGAGGGCGCCTTCTATAATTTAGAGGCGCCCTACAACAACCCTCGCGCCAGAGGCGCGTCAAACTTAAGCCCCTTAAGAACCTTCGGCCCGAAGGACCGTCAACCCTCAGCCCCATAGGGGCTTGTCCCTAAACCTTGTACTATTCTTCAAAAAACGATATAATAAAATAATTGTAAAGGTGTAATTCAATAATGAAAGGTGTCTCATTGTGAATAGAAAACAGCACACAATCAGAAAACCGGTTTCCTACAAAGGCAATGGTCTTCACTCCGGCATGCCGGTAACCATGACCATGCATCCCGCCAAACCGGGGACGGGCATCCTCTTCCGTAGAAGCGACCTTCCCGGTATGCCGGAAGTGCCTGCCGACAGCCGGTACATTACAAGCACCATGCGTGCCACCACCCTGGAGAAAGGGCCGGCCAAGGTGTTTACCGTGGAGCATCTGCTCTCCGCTCTCTACGCTTTGAATATCGACAACTGCATCATTGAAATGGATTCGCCGGAACCGCCGGTAGGCGACGGCAGTGCGAAGACCTTTGTGGACATGGTGGAGGAAGCAGGCATTGAAGAACAGGACGAAGAGATCCCTGTCCTCACCCTGGACAGAAGCGTAGCCATTTACGAAGGGAAAAAATTCATCACCGCCCTTCCTTATGACGGCCTGCGCATTACCTTCACTTCCATCAATCCCCATCCCCTTCTGGGCACCCAGATGGTGGATATCGTCATTGACCACGATTCCTACATGAAGGAAATCGCATCCGCCCGCACCATCGGTTTCACCTGGGAGCTGGAAGCCATGAGGAAAATGGGCCTTGGCAAGGGAGGCACCCTGGAAAATGCAGTGGTCTACTCTGAAACGGAATGCCTCTCAGTGCCCCGTTTCAAAGACGAACTGGTACGCCACAAGATTCTGGACATTCTGGGCGATATTTCCCTCATCGGACCGCTCCATGCCCATATCATCGCCGTCCTGGGAAGTCACAAGCTGAATGCGGAACTTTCCGAAAAACTGCAGGCTTTGAAAAAATAAGATACGAATATACGAATAGGATAAGGAGGAACTGTTATGGAATTAAATGTTGAAGAAATTATGGAAATCCTGCCCCATCGGTACCCCATGCTGCTGGTAGACAAGATTATTGAAATGGTTCCCATGAAATATGCCATCGGCGTGAAATGCGTCACCATGAACGAACCCTTTTTCCAGGGCCACTTCCCCGGCCATCCCGTCATGCCCGGCGCCCTCATCTGCGAGGCTATGGCCCAGGTCGGCGGCGTAGCCCTTCAGTATCCGGAAGAAAACAGGGGCCTCATCCCCATGTTCACCGGCATGGACCACGTCCGTTTCCGTTCCCCTGTCCTCCCCGGAGACCAGCTGGTCACCAAGGCAGTGATTAAGAAAATCATCGGCCGTATGGGCAAAGTACACTGCGAATGCCAGGCAGGCGGCGTGCACAAGGCAGAAGCCGATTTCCTCTTCTACCTCATGGATCCCAACGACTCCCCGGAAAAGAAGGAAAAGGAACAGGAAGCCCAGAAAAAATAAGTTTCCTTAAACTAATCAAAAACAGTTAATAAATAGAGGAAATGAAAGAAAGTCAAAGGAAATAAAGGATTCCCCTTATAAACACTCCAAAACCGCTGTTTCAAAACGATCATGAATCAGGGATTTATGTATAAAGAGAATCACAAATTAAAAAAATCGGCTGTCAGTCAAAACAGCCGCCACCATAAAGGGGAATGAGACTATGGAATTAAAAGTCATTCAATCGGCAGAACCGAAAATTCATCCAACCGCCGTCATCGATCCGACGGCCATCCTTCATAAAAATGTTGTCATCGGGCCCTATGCGGTGATCGGTGAGAACTGTGAAATCGGCGAAGGCTCCGTCATCGGCGCCCACGCCGTCATCGCCAAAAACGTGCGCATGGGTAAAGAAAACCACATTTACCCCCATGCCGTCATCGGTGAAGATCCCCAGGACCTCAAATTCCATGACGAATACAGCACCGTAGTCATCGGCGACCACAACCTGATCCGCGAATACGTCACCATCCACCGGGCCACCGGCGAAAACTGCGAAACCCGGGTAGGCTCCTACAACATGCTGCAGGCCTACACCCATGTAGCCCACAACTGCAACTTCGGCGACCACATCGTCATGTCCAGCTTCTCCGGCGTGGCAGGCCACGTCACCGTAGAAGACCATGCAGTCATCGGCGGCATGAGCGGTATCCACCAGTTCGTTAAAATCGGCGCCTGCGCCATGGTAGGCGGCATGTCCAAGATCGTGCAGGACGTATGCCCCTTCGTCATCGTAGACGGCAACCCCTCCCGGGTGGTAGGTCTGAACAGCGTAGGCCTTGCCCGCAACAACATTACGCCGGAAGTGAAGAGCTACCTGAAAAAGGCATACCGCCTCATTTTCCGTTCCGGCCTGAAGCTGAACGATGCCATCCTGGAAATGGAACAGGAACTTCCTTCCACTCCGGAAATCGAACACCTCCTCCGTTTCCTCCGCAACTGTGACCGCGGCCTCTGCCGTACCAGAGACAGATAACTATCCTCCCCTTTATGGATTGACTCCCCGAAAGGGGAGTTTTTTTGCTTCAAAGAGGAAGGTTCTTAGGATTGACCGGCCTGAGGGCCGGAGGGTTCTTAAGTTTGACGGCCCTTTGGGCCGAGGGTTGTGGTGGCGGCTCCGCCATTGGACACACCTTCGGTGTGAGGGTTGACAGGGCTGTGCCCCGAGGGTTATGGCCGCCTGATGGCGGCAGGTTGTGTAGAAGGGTTGAGGAAATGGGTTCTTAAGATGGACCGGCCTGACGGCCGGAGGGTTCTTAAGTTTGACGGCCCTTCGGGCCGAGGGTTGTGGTATCGCCCTTACGGGCGATGAGTATAAAGTCAGCGTTACGGATTCACCTTTCAGCGTCATATGACATGATAAGCACTACGGTAATCAGCCACCTCCGGTGGCTTCCCCCCTTTGGTGCCTTACGGCACCACCTTCCCCCCGCTGAGCGGTGGGACAATAAAACTCTGAAAAGCAGTCCTTTCATAAGCAGCTCACAGCATAACGGAGCTTTATAGTGCCCCCGTGAAGTGGGGGGGTGGCAAAGGAACTGGATTCATAGGGGAGCCCCGCGACCCGCGAATCCAGTGACATGCTTCCCACCGGGCAAGGTGGTGGCGCCAGCCACCAAAGGGGGATTGCATTTCCCTCGCCCGCCAGGGCGGTTGTGAAGGTTTTATCATAAGAGGGCGCCATCTATAAATGTAAGGCGCCCTCCACAACCCTCAGCGGCAAAGCCGCTGTCAAACTTAAGAACCCTCGGGGCGATAGCCCCGTCAAACTTTAGAACCCTCACGCCCGACAGGGCGTGTCCCCAAAAGCCTCTTGACTTACTAATTTTCTCATGCTAGAATTAATTTAACTTATATCATGACAATGACCGGAATCAGGCCCGGGAATCTTCCCAGAGAGGCAGCGGATGGTGCGAGCTGCTGAAGCGAACGAGCCGCGTCACCCGGGAGTCCTTCTCTGAGTCTATCCATGACCAGGAGCAAGCGGCGGCGCCGTTACAGCCCAATTGAGTACGCAAGACAAGGTGGTACCTCACGCATTTGTGCCCTGTCGGATTGTTTCCGGCAGGGCTTTTTGATGTCCTGCCTCTGCATTCTATTGTCAAAGGAGTGTATGTCATGAAGAAATCAGCCAATTCCCTCATTCCCATCGGGCTCATGCTCTTCGCCCTCTTCTTCGGCGCCGGCAACCTGATATTCCCCGTATTCATGGGTCAAAATTCCGGCGTCAATACCATTCCCGCCACCATCGGCTTTCTGATCACTGGTGTGGGCCTTCCTATCCTGGGGGTAGCGGCCATCGGTTATTCCGGCAATGACCTGCAGGCCCTGGCTTCCCGCATCCACCCCAAGTATGCCATTTTCTTCACCGTGGCTCTGTACCTTACCATCGGGCCGGCCTTTGCCATTCCCCGTACGGCCACCACATCCTTTGAAATCGCTATTTCCCCCTTCTTCGGAAGCGCCATGAAATCCAGCGCTCTCTATATTTTCTGCTTTCTTTTCTTCGTCGTTTCCTGGTGGCTTTCCATCAGCCCCAATAAGCTGGTCAGCCGTATCGGCAAAGTCATTACGCCGGTACTCCTCCTTTTCCTGGCCCTTCTTTTCATTGTTTCCACCATCCATCCCATGGGACCCTGGCAGCCTGCTGCCGACAGCTATCGGGACACCATGAAAGCCCTCACCCAGGGCTTCCTGGACGGCTACGGCACCATGGATGCCCTGGCTGCCTTCGTATTCGGCATTATCGTAGTCAATTCCGTCCGTCAGTACGGCGCCGACACCAATGAAGAAGTGGCTCTTTCTACCCTGAAAAGCGGCCTCATTGCCGGTGCCTGCCTGGGCATTATTTACATCTTCCTCTGCTTCCTGGGCGCCAGCTCTGTGACGGAACTGGGCATGCAGGAAAACGGTGCCGGCGTGCTGGTGGGTGCCGCCCATTACTACTTCGGCTCCTATGGCCGCATCGTCATGGGTGTCATCGTGCTCCTGGCCTGCCTCACCACCAGTGTGGGACTCATTACCGCCTGCGCTGAATATTTCTCCCGTCTCATTCCTGCCCTTTCCTACACCCTGTGGGTATCTGCCTTCTCTATCATTTCCTTCTTTGTAGCCCTCTTCGGCCTCACCACCATTATCAAGGCAGCCATTCCGGTGCTCATGTTCCTCTATCCCCTCACCATTTCTCTGGTGATCCTCACGTTCACCCACTCCCTCTACGGCGGCTACCGCAGCGTATACCGCACCGCCACCCTCTTCACCTTCTTCCCCTCCCTCTATGACGGCCTCCACACCGCAGGCCTTTCCCTGGGCGGCCTGGACACCTTCATGGCCTCCCTGCCCCTTGCAGGCTACGGCCTCTCCTGGGTGTCCTTCTGCCTGGCAGGCCTCATCCTGGGCATCATCCTCTCCCACTTCCAGCCCGCCAAAGCCGTGCAGGAATAGGATGAAATCGAATGCAAAAAGCTCCCCTCGGGGAGCTTTTTTAATATGAAAGTTTGGAGGGTTCAGAGGGAAAGGTTCTTAAGATGGATGGGCCTTCGGCCCAAGGGTTCTTAAGTTTGACGGGGCCTTTGGCCCCGAGGGTTGTGGATTGCCCTACGGGCAATGAGTATTATAATGCCGCCTTTCGGCGGTCACGTCCACATCAAGTATCATAATCAGGATTACCACCGTCCACCCCTTCGCCACTTCGTGGCCCTCTTCCCCTAAAGGGGACGCAAGAACGTTACAGGATTGGCTGTCTGTGTCATATGTGACACAATATCCAGTGCCACCTTTTTTCTCGTTTCCCCTTGAGGGGAAATGCCACGTAGTGGCAAAAGGGTGTACGGGGCAGAGCAACGATAGGATGCTCTATCGCTATCCTGACCGCCAATCGGCGGCCTCCCTCGCCACCTCATGGTCCTCTCCCCCTTGCAAGCAGGTGGCACTCGTTTTAATAAGTGCAGTTGTAAAGTTTTTTTCATAAGAGGGCGCCTTCTATAAATGTAAGGCGCCCACCTCCACCCTCAGCGGCAGAGCCGCTGTCAAACTTAAGAACCCTCAGGGCGATAGCCCCGTCAAACTTTAGAACCTTCACGCCCATAAGGGCGTGTCCATAAAGCATCCCATTGACTTAACATAGAAAAAATGCTATATTTAATCTATCTCTCTATAGATAATTATAGATATAAAGGAGTCAATCATGAATACCGAATCCATTACGATCCCCACCAAAGATACACCCAAGCCCCATAATGATAAGAAGGTCCTTCTGGAAGCCATGAAGTACCGCTATGCCACGAAGAAATTTGATCCGGAAAAAATCATTTCCGATGAAGACTTTGAAACCCTGCTGGAAGCGGCCCGTCTGTCTCCCACCTCCTTTGGCATGGAACCCTGGAAAATCCTGGTCATCCAGAACAGGAAAATCCGGGAGGAAATGATGCCCTACGGCTGGGGCGCCAGAGCCGGCCTCTCCGGCGCCAGCCATTTCGTAGTCTTCCTGGCCAACAAGAGAGAAGACATCACCTTCGGTTCCCCCTATGCAGACCACATGCTGAAGGACATCCACCAGGTGCCGCCGGAAGTATACGATTTCTACAGCCAGGTGTACACCCGCTTCGGGAAAGAGGAAATGAAAATCCTTGACTCCGAACGCACCGCCCTGGACTGGACCTCCAAGCAAGCCTACATCGTCATGGCCTACATGGGCATCGACTCCTGCCCCCTGGAAGGCTTCAATCCCGCCGACATGACCCGCCTTCTGGGAGAAGAGCATCACCTCTTCGACACCAGGCACTATGGCATCGCCGTCATGGCCGCTTTCGGCTATCGGGCCGAAACCCCGCACCGGGACAAGAGCAGAAAGCCCCTCTCCGAATCGGTGGAATGGGTGAGATAAGGGGTTCCTGTACAGTTTGATACTATGAAAGCTCATCGCTGCAGGAAACTTCCCGGAAAGGAGATTCCTCCACTCCGCAACGCTTTCGTCGAAATGACGGGAGTGCAAAGCTGCGCTTCTTTCATTGATCCCCCGTTGAAATAACTCTATGCTGCCCGCCGCCATCGTCATCTCGAGCGGAGCTGCATGCCGGTATGGACTGTAAAGACTTCGGGGTTTATTGAAACTCTGAGTCGAGAGATCTCCCACTTCAATGCATCCAGCACTATGGAGAAAAACCAGAATTTTCCCGACCGTCGAAAGGACGGGAGTGGAAAGCTGCGCTTTTGGCACAAGAAAATACACAAAAAACTTCAGCCCTCAAAGCTGGAGTTTTTTTGTGTCATTACTGTTTATTTTCGTTTTCCCAGGCCCTCTTGCCCAGTTCGATGGCACCGATGAGGCCGGCATGGTCTTTCAGCATCGGCGGAACGATGTAATTCTCCAGATTTCCTTCCACCATATCCGAATGAATGTAACCGTTCAGATTTTTCTTGACTTCATCTCTCACCATCTGGAACAGGTTGTCCTGATGCATGACGCCGCCGCCGATAATGATTTTGTCCGGAGAATAGAGGAGCACCAGATTGGAAACGCCCTGTCCCAGGTAATAGGCTTCCATTTCCCATACTTCCTTCCGGTTGTGCAGCGTCTCTCCCGGCGCGCCCCAGCGCTGCTGGATAGCCGGTCCGCAGGCGTATCCCTCCAGGCAGCCGCCGGGAAGGAAGGAATCCTTGTGGAAAGGACAGCTTCCTTCATAGGTATCCTTCGGATGGCGCTGGATCAGCATGTGCCCTGCTTCCGGATGCACCAGACCATGGAGGAGCTTTCCTTCCGTGTAAAGGCCTACGCCGATGCCGGTGCCTACAGTCATATAGGCCACCACCTGGCATCCTTTGCCGGCGCCGTAGACCGATTCACCCAGAGCCGCCCCGTTCACATCCGTATCAAACTCGATAGGAATCGCAAAAGCCCGGGCAAAGGGTCCCACAAAGTCCACATCCTGCCAGCCCTTCTTCGGTGTCGCCTTGATGTAGCCGTAAGTATGGGAGTCCTTCTTCAGGTCCAGAGGCCCGAAGCTGGCAATTCCCAGGGATTCGATGGAATACTGCTTAAACCAGGCAATGATTTCCGGCAGCACCCGGGATGCGGTGGTGGTAGGAAACCGCATTTCCGAAAGAATGCGAATGGTGCCATCCTTCACTTCTCCCACGCCGCAAATTATTTTAGTACCGCCTGCTTCTATACCGCCGATTAAAATTTTGAAACGCCTCCCTGCTCTTACGCTTTTGGAAATATCACTCGTATCAGTTTATAATATATTGACTCTTCTTGCAATGGGAAATTAAGGGCAGTGGGGGCCACTCTGTGGCCCGGGTTCATAGGGTTCAGAAGGTTCAAAAGGTTCAGAGGGAAAGGTTCTTAAGATGGATGGGCCTTCGGCCCAAGGGTTCTTAAGTTTGACGGCCCGTCAGCCCGAGGGTTGTGGATTGCCGCTCTGCGGCAATGCTTATAAAGTCAGCGTTACGGGATTTACTTTCAGTGCCATATGGCATGATAAGCATTCTGGTGATTAGCCGCTGCGCGGCTCCCCCTTATCCGGCTGCGCCGGACTTTCCCCCATCCGGGGGACAGAATAAATCGCTCTATGCTTTCCTGTAGAGACATGGCCCCATGGCTAAGTACCCATAGTGCCCCCGCTTGCGGGGGAAAGGTGGTGGCGCCAGCCACCAAAGGGGGAATTGCATTTCCTCGCCCGCAGGGCGGTTGTATGGTTTTCGCCGCCAAAGGCGGCATAAAAAATGGCGCCGAAGGCGCCGTACCTCCCCAGTGGGCACGGTCAGCCAACCAATAGGTAAGCCCTTTAATGGGCAGGCTAAGGGCCTACTTTGGCTGA
>NZ_JH591187.1:1167602-1172677 GCF_000242435.1 Dialister succinatiphilus YIT 11850
CGCCCGCGAAAGCGGGCGTCAACCTTCGGGAATACTGGAAAGCACCGCGCCGATCCCGATCCCGACCGCGCCACAGGCGCTTGAACCCTCACGCCCGTCAGGGCTTGTCCCTAAAAGCCGTCAACCCCTCTGCATCCCGGCCGCTGAGCAGCTCCTTTTCATCCACCACCGGCACTCCTGCCCTGACCAGGGCTTCTGCCAGCACGCCTCTTCCTTTGATTTTCTTTCCGCTGAAGGTGCCGTCATAAATATCGTGGACGCCGCAGGTGGGACTGCCGGATTTCAGTATGGCCAGGTCCACCTTTCCCATGCGGGAGAGCACCCGGGCTGCGCCCAGGCGGTAGATTTCATCCATGTCCCTGCCATCTTTACGGACCACCCGGCCCTTTCGGATTTCCACAGGCGGCCGGGGTACTGGAAGGCCTGCTTCCACTTCCGGGCACACCGGGACCACTTCTTTTCCCTGCAGAAAGGCCAGGACCTTTTCATTTCTGTTATTCCCGCCGCTGTACTTGCAGTTCCTGCCCAGAAGGCAGGCGCTCACCAGAACTCTCATGATATCCCCCTTTGCGTGAAGGCAATGAATTACTCACTGCCCTCTTTGAAATGAATGCGGGAAAGCACCTTCTCCGCTGCTTCCGGAGGCAGGTGGGTGGCGGCGTAGAGCCAGGTCTTTTTTCCCACGGGATACATGTAGTAGTTCACCATGCCATCGGGGCCGGCCATGCTGTAGGAAATATAGTTTTCCTCTTCCCTGTGGATTTCAAAGGGCATGGTAATGATAGAGGCCCGCTGGGCCTGTTCCTGCTCCCTGCTGATGAAGGCACAGCGCATCATGACCTTCTTCTTCTGGTACACCACAAGAACACCGGACGATTCTTCCATGGAAAAATCATCGCCCCTGTCCAGGGTGACCTGGATGTTCTCTCCCGTCTCCGGCTTCATGGTGATTTTCTCATCGGTCAGTCCGCAGCCTGCCAGCAGGACAACAGAAAACAGAAGAGATGCCGCTTTCAATTTCAAATGGTTCAAAGAAACCTCTCCTTTCCCTTTCATCAAGCGTATTTTACCACAAAAAGGGCCTCCGGTGACAATCCACCCCTTTCATGACTATAGAAACAGGAAATGGATTTCATGAAAGGAGGTTTCCTATGAATCAATCATTTTACCCCGGGGAGGACCTGGCCTCCCACTTTCCGTTGAAGGCGGCCCTGTCTATTTTCTTTCTTGCCCTGGTGCACCACGCCTTCATGTTCCTCTGCTTTTCCCTGCTGGTACTGGCAGACCTGCTGTCCCGCTGGATTGCCATCAGCGCCGCTCTGCTCAGGGCCGAAGGGAAATCGGAGGCCACCCTGCTTTCCATGATCCGGGCCATTCCCCGGGCCCGCCGCCTGGGTCTCATCTGCAGCAGCGTCATGAAAGAACAGGGCCTGTCCAAGCTCATCCTTTATAATCTGTGCGTCCTGGTTTCCGCCTGCGCCGACTATCTTCTCTCCGAAAGTGGCTTCCCCTCGGCCATGGTATCCCTGGCCGTGGGATACCTGACTGCTGCCGAAGCCCTTTCTGTCATGGAAAATCTGTCGGAAGCAGGCTTTTCTTCTGTCACCTTCATGCTGAAGCACATGAAAGGAGGCAGAAAATGAAATGGGGCATCGATGTATCGGAACACAACCAGCCCCTCTCCTGGCAGTCCCTGAAAAAGCAGGGCGCTTCCTTCGTCATCGTCCGTCTGGGCTGGGGAAAAGGCCACCTGGACAGCCGTTTCTATGAACAGGTAAACGGCGTCCTCGCCGCCGGACTGGAGCTGGGTATCTACTACTACAGCTATGCCCTCACCGAAGAAGAAGCAGCGGAAGAAGCCCGCTTCACCGCCGCCGTGCTGAAAGACTGCGGCCTGTCCAAAGACCGGCTCCCGGCGGGCTGCTGGCTGGACATGGAAGACGCCGACGGCTATAAAGAAAAGCGGGGCATCGCAGGCAGAGAAGAAATCACCGCCCTCTGCCGGGCCTTTCTTTTGGAAATGGAAAAAGAAGGATATCCCGACGGCCTCTACAGCAGCTATTCCTGGTTGGAAGAAAAAATCCACCTCCCCTCCCTGCCAAAGGACACCCCTCTCTGGTGCGCCCAGTGGGGCAGCACCTGCAGCCAGCCCGGCGCCCGGCTCTGGCAGTTCACCAGCACCCTTCCCCTGGACGGCCAGTTAGTGGATGGAGATATTATGTGGTAGGCCATTGGACACACCTGCGGTGTGAGTGTTCATGGGACACGCCCTCTCGGGCGTGAGGGTTCAAAGGGTTCAAAAGGTTCAGAGGGTTCAAAGGGTGGTGGTGGCGGCTTCGCCGCAGATTTAAAAAAAGGGGCGCGGCTGGCGCCGCGGGTTGTGTAGAAGGGTTGTGGAAAAAGGTTCTTAAGATGGATGGGCCTTCGGCCCAAGGGTTCTTAAGTTTGACGGGGCCTTTGGCCCCGAGGGTTGCGGTATTGCCGCTCTGCGGCAATGCTTATAAAGTCAGCGTTACGGGATTGGCTTTCTATGTCATATGGTATGATAAGCATTCTGCGGATTGGCTCGCTACGCTCGCCTCCCCCTATCCGGCTTCGCCGGACTTCCACCTAAAGGTGAAACGACTCACTATGATTTGTGCGTCGCTGGCGCTCCTTCAAATCATGTTCGCTGTGCACGCCAAAGGCGCGTCAAACTTAAGCCCCTTAAGAACCTTCGGCCCAGCGGGCCGTCAACCCTCAAGCCCCATAGGGGCTTGTCCGAGTTGGAAACAAAAAAACTGCGAGTTATCTCGCAGTTTTTTTGTTTCTCTATTCAGGCTTTAAAGTTCTTTTCTTCTCGAATCAGCGTTTCCAGATCTTTTTCATCCACTTTGAAGGAGATGAGGTCTCCTTCGCCATTGACGTAGCGCACTTCGTAAGGTACATCCAGGATTTCTTTTCTAGTGAAGCCGAAGTAGCGGACGAAGTGGCTGTGGGGCAGGAGGCTGTCTACCACGGGGTCCATGGTGTACCGGGGAAAAATCATTTTCCCTTCTTTTACCAGGGCCAGGTGTTCTGCTCTTCCGCTGCCTTTGGTTTCGGTGGACCAGGAGATGAGGTGGTGCACCGGCACGTAGGCGGGGGCGATGAAGAAGATGTCCTGGTTTTGGAGGAGCCGGTCCCTGAAGTCATGGGGCACGTCCAGGAGGCGCAGGGTTTCTGTGGAGGAAATATAGAGTCCTGCGGTGTAGGGTGTCACCAGTACCACCTGGTTGGAGCCGATGGTGCCGTGGCGCATTTCTACGCCGTAGTGCATGGGATTTTCCAGGGAGCCATGTTTTTTGATGGTTTTCCCCTGCTGCCACAGGGTATCGAAGGATGCTTCGTCCAGATGGATGAAATCGGCAGCTCCAGCAGTGAAGGGCAGGGCAAAGGCTAGGGCGGCAGCGAGAGTAAGGATTTCTTTTTTCATGGGCTGTCTCTTATTTTTTCAGGAACGGCACAATGGCACTGCCGTGGGGGATGATATTGATGGAGTAGTCTGTCTTTCCTTCTTCTGCCAGCTGTTTTTTCGCCAGTTCCCAGGCTTCTTCCACAGTGGCCACGGGGATCTGGTGGGTCTTTTCACGGAGGATGTCGAAGTTTTCCGGCCGGGTCACGATGTAAACGGTATGGGTCATGGCGGTGATGAGGTTTTCAAAGGCTACGAAGAAGGGAATGGTGAAGCAGCCGCGGAGGCCTTTTTCCATGTCTTCCAGGTTTTTGTACTTGAAGCTGCCCAGGTAGGCCGGCGGTTCCATGACGTCTTCTGCTTCAATCATGGTGATGATGATTCCGCCTTTTTTCGTGGCGATTTCAGCGGTGGTGTAGCACTTGGTGCCCTGGTAGAGGTTGGTGTCCTTGGGGTAGCCGCCGGCGGATACGATGGTCACGTCGGCCTGCTGTTTCATGGGCACTTTCTGCATACGGTAGGTTTCTTTCGTTCCTTCCAGCCATGCTTTGTAGGGATCGCCGCCCACCATGGAGGAGATTTCCCCTTCTTCATTAATGATGGAATGAACCAGGAAGCAGGGGCCCACCATGTCGCAGGCTTCCTGCATGTCATCGGATACGGGGTTTCCTTCGATTTTCAAAAGTTTGGCATCCGGGTTGAGGCCGCTGCCCAGGGTGGGTCCCAGGGCATGGCAGTGGTTCTGCTGCACTGTTTCAAATCCTGCCACGCCGGGAAGGATGAGCTTTCTGCCGCCGCCAAAGCCGGCCATGTCGTGGGTGGAAACGGCATTAATGAGGATGACCTTGTCCGCTTCTGCCACCCGGGTATCGATCCACACGTCGGTGCCCAGCTTGGTGACGCCCATATGGGTGAGCATGGATTTGTCCGTGGAAATATGCTGGTACATTTTAATGCGGCGGGCCACTTCTTCACCTACGCAGGTCACGTTTTCCTCGTCCGTGTGGGGACGGTGGGTGCCCTGGGCAAAGACGATGTAAATGTCCTCATCCGGCACGCCGGCCAGATTCAGCTCATTCACCACATGAATGGTGAATTCCGATGCCCTGTTCCAGGCACGGGTAATGTCGGCCACTACCAGACATACCTTATCACCCTTCTTCACCAATTCCTGCAGGGGCTTCGTGCCGATGGGATGACGCATGCACTCAATGGTGGCTTTCTTCACATCGCAGGCAGGCGTAGGCACCCCTTCCAGCACATCGGAAATATGCTCCTCCGGGAGCATGACAGACTGTGTTCCATGGCCATAGGCCAGTTTGTATTCTCTGAGACCCATAGGTATCCTCCATCTGTACACCTTCCGCCAAAACGGCGGATTTTCTTTTTATTATACAGCCTCATGGCAGCAGTGTCACTATGGAGTTGGACACGCCTGCGGCGTGGTAAGTGTCAAGTTTTCCTCGGTAATTCATTTGACTGTCGATAATTACTATCTCCGTGGCTTCGGTTTAATCAGTATTTCTGTATAGCTCTGGCCAGTCTCCCCATTGGTGAAGAAGAAGCTCCATAAACGCCTATACGCCCCTCCAGGCATCCCGGCCTATAGTTTCTCATCTTACGCTTCTGCGCCTCACTCCGG
>NZ_JH591187.1:1175974-1177807 GCF_000242435.1 Dialister succinatiphilus YIT 11850
CCCGCCTCCAGCCTATTTATATACTTATATATTATTCACTTTTTTCATGCAAAACATTAGAATTTATGATAAAATATCATTATGTTGTTTCGACGTATTTAAATAAAGAAATGGGAATTGTATGAAAAAAACTTCGAATGAATACATTGCTATCGGGCTCATGCTGTTTGCCCTCTTTTTTGGTGCGGGAAATCTGATATTTCCTGCCTTTATGGGACAGAATTCCGGCTGGAATACCTGGTATGCCACGGCAGGATTTCTGATCACCGGCGTGGGACTGCCTTTTGCTTCGGTGCTGGCTATCTGTTTTTCCGGGAAAAATCTGAGGGAGCTGGCCGGACGGGTGAGCCCGCTATACGGCATTCTTTTCAGCTGCGCCCTGTATCTGACCATCGGGCCTTTCTTTGCCATTCCCCGGACTGCCACGGTGTCTTATGAAATCGCCATTTCCCATTTCCTTCCTGCTGACATAAGGGACCTGGGGCTTTACGGATTTGTATTTCTTTTCTTCCTTCTTTCCTGGTATCTGTCCATCAGCCCTTCCAAGCTGGTGCCCCGCATCGGCAAGTGCATTACGCCCATGCTTCTCTCTTTCCTTTTCATCCTCATCGCCGCTTCTCTTTTCCTGCCCATGGGAAGCTGGCAGGCGCCGTCTTCTGCCTATGACACGCCGGTGAAGGCCTTTTCTTCGGCTCTGCTGGAGGGCTACAATACCATGGACTGTCTGGCGGGCCTGGTGTTCGGCGTCATCGTGGTGGAATCCATCCGTCTCTACGGCCTGTCTTCCAATCGTGAAATCGCCGGCGCTGCCTTGAAGTCCGGTCTCATTTCCACGTTCTTCATGTTCCTCATTTACGCCGCCCTCTGCACCCTGGGCGCCTCTTCGGTGTCCGTGCTGGGCCACGTGGAAAACGGGGCGCCTGTGCTGGTAGGGGCTGCGTCTTTCTATTTCGGACCTATGGGCAGTCTCCTTCTGGGATTCATCGTCATCCTGGCCTGCCTCACTACCTCCATCGGCCTCATCGCTTCCTGCGCCGCCTATTTCCACACCCTCCTGCCCCGCTTCTCCCATAAGGCCTGGGCCACCTTCTTCACGGTCCTTTCCTTTGCCATCGCCCTCTTCGGTTTGTCCGCCATTATCAAAGGCGCCATTCCGGTGCTCCTTTTCCTCTATCCCCTGTCCATTTCACTCATTGTCCTCACTTTCCTTCATGACTTTTTCCAGGGCAGCCGGAAGGTGTACGCGCTGGCCACCCTCTTCACCATGGTCCCCGCTCTTTACGACGCTTTGAAAGCTGCGGGCCTCTCGGTGCCTGCCATGGCCCGCTTTATGGAATCCCTTCCCCTTTCTTCGTCCAATATGTCCTGGATCCTCTTCTTCGCCGCCGGCTTCCTGCTGGGTCTGGTATGGGAAAAGGTATCGGAAATCGCGGAAGATACGGACACGCCTGCGGCGTGAGGGTTCAGAAGGTTCAAAAGGTTCAGAGGGTGGAGGTGGCGGCTTCGCCGCAGATTTTAAAAAAGGGACGCGGCTGACGCCGCGGGTTGTGTAGAAGGGTTGCATCGCTTCGCTCAAGGGGCAACGGCCCTTCGGGCCGAGGGTTGTGGTATCGCCCTTACGGTGCACAGCGAACACATTTTGAAGGAGCGCTAGCGACGCGCAAAATGTAGTGAGTCGTTTCCCCTTTAGGGGGCGATAAGTATTATAATGCCGCCTTTCGGCGGTCACGTCCACATCGCATATCATAATCATTCTTACCCTCGTACATCCCTTCGCCACTTCGTGGCCCTCTTCCCCTAAAGGGGACGCAAGAACGTTACGGGATTTACTTT
>NZ_JH591187.1:1178213-1181792 GCF_000242435.1 Dialister succinatiphilus YIT 11850
ATGGCGCCGAAGGCGCCGTACCTCCCCAGTGGGCACGGTCAGCCAACCAATAGGTAAGCCCTTTAATGGGCAGGCTAAGGGCCTACTTTGGCTGACTTGGAGGTCCTATGCAGGACCTCCACAATACTTCATACCTCCCGAGGGCGGAGCCCTCAACCCGTCCGGAAGGCGTCAGCCGGTCCCGGACAGAACCCTGGCAGCCCAGGGCCAAAGGCCCGGCGGCGCCATCAACCCTCGCCCGCGAAAGACCACGGTCGGCCGACTAAATGGAAGGCCCTTTTATGGGCAGGCTAGGGGCCAACTTCGGCCGACTTGCACATCCTATGCAGGATGTGCACATCAACCTTCGGGAATACAGCTTCCCGCCGATTCTTCACAAAAACCCATGGTTTCCCTGGCTCCGAAAGGCGCCTGAACCCTCAAGCCCTAAAGGGGCTTATCCATACCATGCACACGAAAAAACCGGATGATTTCTCATCCGGTTTTTTGATGCCTTTTTTATTTCAGATAAGCGGTTGCTTTCAGCATGAACATGTTGTCCATCTTCCGGCCGCCCATGTCCTTGGCGTTGAAGCCGTATTCTGCGTCAATGATAAGGCCTCTCATGGGAACGAAGGAGGCTTTGGCCAGGAAGAACTTGGCGCCGCCGTAGTTCTTATTGGAAGAGTAGGTACCATTTGCTTTATCTTCCATTACATTGGCAATGTAGGCAGGTACGTTCTTCATGCCATGCCAGTTTTTATAAATATGGCCCATGTACTGGTCCACAATGTCATCGGAGGAGCCGCCAAAGTAGGTGCCTGCCTGGCTGTACACATAGTCCAGGCCGAATTCATAGGAACCGCCTTTCAGTACATCGGCGGTGCCGTAGTGGAGACCGTAGTTGAAGCTGTAGGGCCGTTCATTGTTCAGCGGCAGTTTTCTTACGTTCTTCACATATTCGCCCTGTACATGCCACATGGGGGTGACATAGTAGGCGCCGGCAAAACCGTAGGCTCTGCAGATTTTACCTACCGGGCCATTGGCAGTCATGCCGTAGGCATGGAATTCCCACTGCTGGGGTTTCTTGAAAATGTAGGAAGCATAGGTTACCGGAACATCTTCGTCCTGTCCCCAGCTTTCCTGAACATCTTGTCCCATGGGATAGTAATAATCATTATTGACGTACATTCCGCTCTGACTGGTAAGCGCTGTAACTGCCTTATCCATAGCTGCTGCCTTTGCTGCAGATTTAATAGCCTGTATCTGTGCAGGGGTTGGCTTAATTCCAGCATTTGTCATTTCTGTTATTTTCTGCTGAACTGCAGATTCAACTCCAGCAGCCAGCTGCTTCTGCATAGCCTGCAGTTTTGGATTATTTTTTCCTGCATCCATCATAGCGCTGATAAGACCTGCACTTCCAGTGCTGTCTTTTAATGGCATGCCTCTTACCATGGGTCCTGTGTAGTTATAGTTGATATCCGTAGCCCGGCCATGGGCGATGGTGAAGCGGCCGCCCTGGCGGTAGTCGCCGAAGGAGATGAAGGCGCCTTTGAACTGGCCGTCGTAGGTGTAGCCGGTAACGCCCATTTTAACGGGGAACTGGCCGATGCCGATGAGGTTCTTGGACGGTCCGAAGGGAAGCTTGGAGGTATCCTGTTTCGGTCCGAAGTGGTAGGTAGCCCACAGGCGGTTCATGTGGAAGTCGCCGTCGCCGTATCCGGTCCTTGTTTTGTCGGAATCAGTGCTTTCACGGCTGGACCAGTCCTGACGGTTGGGAGCAAAGGGAGTGGAGCCATTCATACTCATCGTGGTTTCCAGCTGGCTGTACACGGTGCTTCTGTCATTGACAGTGGCCATGGTATTGAGACGTACCCGAAGGCTCAGTTCATCGTGGCTGGATTTATTGTCTTTGTATACATTGTCATAGCGGGGAATGTCCTGCACCCGGATTTCCGTAATGTTGGACAGATTGCCTGTCTTCTTTTCCAGTTCCTTCACCCGGACGCCCAGGCTCTGGAGTTCGCCGGCGTATTCAGCAGAAAGCTTCTGCACTGTGGCTCTCTGGCTGTCATTCAAGCTTTCTTCCTTAGCCATAAGGCGGGCAATGATCTGGGCCAGTTCATAACGGCTTACATTCTTATCCCCTTTGAATGTACCGTCAGGATATCCATCCACCACACCCTGATCAGACAGCTGGGATACAGCCTGGTAGGCCCAGGAGGATGTATCTACATCAGCAAAGGGATTGGCAGCGGAAACGTTGAAGGCGGTGGCTGCAAAGAGGGCAGCCAGTGTGGTTTTCAGAAGGCAGTGGTTCATTTTCTCTCCCCGGAGCTTTCGGTAAGCTCTCTAAATTCTCAAATGGATTTTTATTTTTAAAACGTTAGTATGAAATTGAATGATTTTCAGCTCATGAAACTAAAACATTATACACTGGAATGAAATAGTTTGTCAATAGGAATTAGTACCTGATGCTAAAACAGCAAGGATACCCTATTTTTCGCACTAAAAATCATATAGCTTCCATAAAAAAAGAGACCTGATTCAGGTCTCTTTTGAGAATATTTCTCTGTTTTTCCCTTTGAAAGGGCATTTCATTTCATAAAGAAGCTGTATTTTATTTCGTTTTGATGAATTCCGTTTGAATTAACCGGGCACTTTTCAAAACCACATAGGCAATGACGCAGCCGGCGCCGCAGGAAATAGAAAAGAGGGATACATAGAAGAGAGCCCCTTTGGAAGAGCCCATAAAGAGGGCCGCAATGGGATAGGACAGAAGGCCGCCGATGAGGGAGGTGCCTACAAACTCGCCCAGCACCGCCGCCCACAGGGTATGAAGCCGGCTGTAGAGGAACCCAGACAGGAAGGCGCCTACCATGGATCCGGGGAAAGCCAGAAGGCTTCCGGTGCCCAGAAGATTTCGAATCACCGACGTGCAGAACGCCGCCGAAGTGCTATACCGGCTGCCGCAGAGCACGGCCAGGAAAATATTAATCATGTGCTGCAGTGGAAAAGCCCGGGTCACCCCCAGGGGAAAGGAAAACAAAGGCGAAAGAAGCACCCCCGCCGCCGTCAAAAGGGCTGCCAGTATCCATTTCCGATATGATTTGTCCTCTGTGTAGTTCATCGCTGCCTCCTGTATGGAATGATTTATGTATAGCATAGCACTTGGACATGTGGGTGAAAAGGGGGCGGCTCCGCCTTTGGACACACCTGCGGTGTGAGGGTTGACGGGGCTTCGCCCCGAGGGTTCTTAAGGTTCTTAGGTTTGACGGCCTTTCAGGCCGAGGGTTGTTGTGGCGGCTGACGCCGCAATAAAAAGGGGGCGCGGCTTGCGCCGCAGGTTGTGTCGAAGGGTTGTGAAGGGAAAGGTTCTTAGGATTGACCGGCCTGACGGCCGGAGGGTTCGTAAGTTTGACGGCCCTTCGGGCCGAGGGTTGTGGTATCGCCCTTACGGGCGATGAGTATTATAATGCCGCCTTTCGGCGGTCACGTCCACATCGAGTATCATAATCATTCTTACCCTCGTACATCCCTTCGCCACTTCGTGGCCCTCTTCCCCTAAAGGGGACGCAAGAACGTTACGGGATTTACTTT
>NZ_JH591187.1:1181892-1185943 GCF_000242435.1 Dialister succinatiphilus YIT 11850
AATAAAAAGGGGGCGCGGCTTGCGCCGCAGGTTGTGTCGAAGGGTTGTGAAGGGAAAGGTTCTTAGGATTGACCGGCCTGACGGCCGGAGGGTTCGTAAGTTTGACGGCCCTTCGGGCCGAGGGTTGTGGTATCGCCCTTACGGGCGATGAGTATTATAATGCCGCCTTTCGGCGGTCACGTCCACATCGAGTATCATAATCATTCTTACCCTCGTACATCCCTTCGCCACTTCGTGGCCCTCTTCCCCTAAAGGGGACGCAAGAACGTTACGGGATTTACTTTCAGTGTCATATGGCATGATAAGCATTCTGCGGATTGGCTCGCTGCGCTCGCCACCCCCTATCCGGCTGCGCCAGACTTCCCCCGCAAGCGGGGGCAGAATAAAGCTCTGAAAAGCAGTCCTTTCATAAGCAGCTCACAGCATAACGGAGCTTTATAGTGCCCCCACGAAGTGGGGGTGGCAAAGGAACTGGATTCATAGGGGAGCCTCGCGACCCGCGAATCCAGTGACATGCTTCCCACCGGGCAAGGTGGTGGCGCCAGCCACCAAAGGGGGAATGCATTTCCTCGCCCGCAGGGCGGTTGTATGGTTTTCCCACGGGCGAAAGCCCGGTTGTGAAGGTTTTATCATAAGAGGGCGCCTTCTATAAATGTAAGGCGCCCACCACAACCCTCAGCGGCAAAGCCGCTGTCAAACTTAAGAACCCTCGGGGCGATAGCCCCGTCAAACTTTAGAACCCTCAAGCCCCATAGGGGCTTGTCCCTATGGGGCTTGTCATATCGCCAGTGCCTCTACGTAAAAAACCGGGCTGGCGCCCGGTTTTTCTTATTTCTTTCCTATCCTTCTTGCTTTGTAGGCTTTCAGCTTCGCGTCCCTGATGGCCAAGTGGTTGAAGTATTTCTTCGTTTCCGCCGTAATGACGCCGGAGAGGCCCAGGAGGGCGATGAGGTTCGGGATGGCCATGAGGCCGTTGACGATATCAGCCAGGGACCAGATGGCTTCGAGCTTGAGGAAGACGGCAGAGGCCAGGATGGCGATGTAGCCGATACGGTAGAGCTTGATGGTCTTTGTACCGAAGAGGTATTCCCAGCACCGCTCGCCGTAGTAGTTCCAGCCGATAATGGTGGTGAAGGCGAAGAGGGTGAGGGAAATGGTGAGGATGAAGGGGGCCAGGCTCCCGTAGGTGGTGGCGAAGGCGGACTGGGTCATTTCGGCGCCGTTGGTGGTGCCGGTCCATACGCCGGATACGATGATGGTGAGGCCGGTGAGGGTGCAGATGATGATGGTATCGATGAAGGTACCGGTCATGGAAATGAGGCCCTGTTCTGCGGGCCACTTGGTTTTGGCGGCAGCTGCCACGATGGGGGCAGAGCCTAAGCCGGATTCGTTGGAGTAGAGGCCTCTGGCGATACCGCTTCGGATGGTAAGCATCAGGCCGGCTCCGGCGAAGCCGCCGGCAGCAGCGGTACCGTTGAAGGCGCCGGTGATGACCTGGCTCACTGCATGGGGGACTTCAGAGGCATTCATGATGAGGAAAATGACGGTGATAATGAAGTAAATCACAGCCATGGCCGGTACGATTTTGGAGGCGGTCTTGGAAATGGACTGGAGGCCGCCAAAGGTGATGATGGCTACCAGGATGGTGACGATGGCGCAGGTAATGTAGGTGGAAACGCCGAATCCTGCGTTCACCGAGGAAACGATGGCGTTCATCTGGGTGGTGGTGCCGCTGCCCAGCATGGCGGTCATAATACCGAAGAGGGCAAAGGCTATGGCCAGAGGCTTCCATTTCTTTCCCAGGCCCATTTCGATGTAGTACATAGGGCCGCCGGCGATATTTCCCTGATCATCCACCTGCCGGAATTTCACGGCCAGGCAGCCTTCGGAAAATTTGGTGGCCATGCCGAAGAAGGCGGCCAGCCACATCCAGAAGAGGGCGCCGGGGCCGCCCAGTTTGATGGCGGTGGCTACGCCTACGATGTTGCCGGTGCCTACGGTGGCTGCCAGGGCGGTGCAGAGGGCTTTGAAGGAATCAATGTCCCCGTCTCCCTTGTTCCGGGCGAAGAAAATGAGCTTCAGCGCCCGGGGCAGTTTCATGACCTGCAGGAAACCCAGCCGGCAGGACAGGAATACACCGGTGCCTACCAGAAGAATGAGGAGCCAGGGCCCCCATACGATACTGTCGATTTGGTTCAATACATCTACCAGCATAAAACAACCTCCCCGAATCTGTCAGATTCACTACCCTATGAACGATGGATGATCCTTCCATTCTACCTCTCCACAATAAAACCGCCGGCTCCGTAAAACAAAACAGAGCCGGCGGTCATCATGCAGAATCACCACCCGGCTCTGTCCTTTTGCCTGAGAGATTACAGCCGGAAATCCGGCCTGTGCACCTTCGGCGCCCGGGAATGCCCGGGGCTCTCCAGAGTTTTGTCCGCATGCAGTTTCGTGTTCCATGAACGCCTGATAGTGTTACTCCTTCGGCAGACCTTACGGTCTTTTTCCACATGCATCATCCACTTGTGAAGTTGTCACTATTATAAATTATCATGAAGAAATAAACAATATGATTCTATGACTTGGATTTCAAAAAGTTTATTCTTTTTCCGTAGCATTCACGGCCACTGCCACAGCGGCATCGCCGGTAATGTTCAGGCAGGTACGGAACATATCCAGCACCCTGTCAATGCCTGCCACCAGAGCCAGCCCTTCCATGGGAAGGCCTACGGACTGGAGCACCATGGCCAGCATAATGAGTCCCGCGCCGGGAACGCCGGCGGTACCGATGGAAGCCAGGGTACCGGTGAGGACGATCATCATCATCTGGTCCACGGTCAAGGGAATGCCGAATACGTTAGCAATGAAAAGGGAGCAGATCCCCATGTACAGCGCCGTGCCGTCCATGTTGATGGTGGCACCCAGAGGCAGGACGAAGGATGCGATATCCCGCTTCACTCCCAGTTTTGTCTGCACATTCTGCATATTCACCGGAAGGGTGCCGGCGGAAGAGCAGGTGGTAAAGGCAATGGCCATGGCTTCCGACATGCCCCGGAAGAAGGTGAGGGGACTCATGTGAGCCGATACAGCCGTAAGGGAAGAATACACGCATACCGCATGGATAACACTGCCTACGGCCATGCAGATAATGACAGACAGAAGCGGCAGGAGCACCTTGGGACCATTCTGTACCACCACCGGAAGGAGAAGGCAGAACACACCTACCGGCGCAGTTTTCATAATCATGCCGATAATCTTGTAGCATACTTCCGCCGATGCGTCGAAGAAGGAAATCAGAGTTTCCGCCCGTTTGCCGCCGACGGAAACAATGCCGGCACCTACGAAGAGGGCGAAGATAATGACCGGAAGGATATCGGCCTTAGCCATGGACGCAATGGGGTTGGCAGGAATCATATTGACAAATACCTGCATAATGGAAGGCGCTTCCTTCACCTTCGGCGCCGCTGCATCGGTAGGCAGGGCCATGCCCACGCCAGGCTCGATGACACCGGCCACTGCAAAGCCGATGACAATGGCAATGGCCGTGGTCACCATGTAGATGCACAGGGTCTTCACGCCGATACGGCCCAGCTTTTTCATATCCCCCATGGAAGTCATGCCCACTACCAGGGAGCAGAAAACCACAGGAACAATCATCATCTTGATGAGGTTGATAAACATGGTGCCGATAGGCGCAATCCATGTCTTCACCGGAGCCGCCGCTCCGTCCCCCAGCACCAGTCCTACCACCACGGATAGAACCAGGGAAATAAAAATTTGTACAGATAAGTTCATTTCGTGTCCTCCCTCATACACTTGTACCTGATATTTACCCTATTATAGCAAATATATATCACTTAACCAATATATTTGTAAAATCTTTCATACATTTCTATATATATTGAAATTGAATAGTCAATAAAATATGGAAATAATAACATTTGAATTATAATTCATGAAATTGCATCATTTTGCCTATCAATTAAGGCGCCGCTGGCGCCATGGGACACACCTGCGGTGTGAGGGTTGACGGGGCTTCGCCCCG
>NZ_JH591187.1:1186070-1192124 GCF_000242435.1 Dialister succinatiphilus YIT 11850
CGCCCCCCTTTCCGGCTACGCCGGACTGCCCCCTGTTCAGGGGGCAGAATAGGGCTCTATGCTTTCCTGCAGAGACATGGCCCCATGGCTAAGCACCCATAGTGCCCCCGCTTGCGGTGGCAAGGGAACTGGATTCGCAGGGAGCCGGCGACTGAGAATCCAGTGACACGCTTCCCAGCGGGGCGGAAAGGTGGTGGCGCCAGCCACCAAAGGGGGAAAACGCCGAAATGGTACCTGAAGTATATGACTCGCTGTTTTTTTCCCTCATATCTCTCGTTTCCCCTTGAGGTGGCAAAGGAACTGGATTCATAGGGGAGCCCCACGACCCGCGAATCCAGTGACATGCTTCCCACCGGGGCGAAGTCCCGCGAAGCGGGAAAGGGTGTACGAGGTAAAGCACCGATTTGATACTCTATCATTTTCCTGACCGCCAATCGGCGGCCCCTGAGCGAAGCGATGCACAGCGAACATGATTTGCACTATGCGAACTGGATTTGTAAGGGAGCATCAGCGACCTGAAAATCCAGTGAGTCAGTGACAGCAGTGGATGCACTATGCGAACTGGATTTGTAAGGGAGCATCAGCGACCTGAAAATCCAGTGAGTCAGTGACAGCAGAGGATGCAGGAGCGCCAGCGACGCACAAATCATAGTGAGTCGTTTTCCCTGTGGGACGCAACCTTTCTACACAACCCTTGGCACCAAGGGCCGGAGGCCCGATGGATGCCATATGCCCCTCTGCGCCGCAGGCGCAGGCCCCTTCGGGAATACCGGAAAGCACCGCCCAGGTCCAGGCCCCAATCCCGACCGCGCCGAAGGCGCCTGAACCCTCAAGCCCCATAGGGGCTTGTCCATAAGGCGTGTCAACCTTCGGGAATACAGCTTCCCGCCGATTCTTCACAAAAACCCATGGTTTCCCTGACGCCAAAGACGGCATATCAACTCCCGGCGAAATCAAAAGCCCCCGGCTTTTCAAAGCCGGGGGGCAGCAGCGCAGGGGGTATCAGATTTTCACAGATTCATTAGCTGTTTCATGGGCCAGTGCTTTTTTAGCTGCTTTTTCCTGACGGATCACTTCCTGGAAGGAGAAGACTTCTTCCTTGATGACCGGAGAGAGAACCAGGATGGAAATGAGGTTCGGGATAGCCATGAGGGCGTTGGCGATATCGGAGAGGTTCCATACCAGATCCAGGGTCTGGGTGGCGCCTACGAATACCACAAGGGAGAAGGCTACGCGATAAATGATGTTGTATTTATGGGTGCCGAAGAGGTATTCCCAGGCTTTTTCGCCATTGTATTCCCAGCCGAGAATGGTGGAGAAGGCGAAGAGGATAATGCCGATGGAGACGATGTAGCTGCCTACCACTCCCAGGTGGGTGGAGAAAGCGGCCATGGTGAGACCTACGCCGGTTAAAGGCTTGCCGTCAGCGCCCATGGTGCCCAGGACGCCGGAGGAGGCAATGGTGAGGCCGGTGATGGAGCATACTACGATGGTATCGATGAAGGTACCGGTCATGGAAATATAACCCTGTCTGGCAGGACGGTCGGTGGTGGAAGCCGCAGCGGAAATAGCAGCCGAGCCCAGGCCGGCTTCATTGGAGAAGCAGCCTCTGGCCACGCCGAAGCGGACCGCATTCATGACGGAAACGGTGATGGTGCCTACCACGCCGCCTTCTACGGCAGAGGGGTCAAAGGCCATCATAAGAATCAGGTATAAGCCGTGAGGAATATTTTCGTAATTAATGGCAATGCAGAGCAGGCCGGCCAGGATATAGAAGGCAGCCATGCCGGGAACGACCACGGAAGAAACTTTGGAAATGGAAGTAATGCCGCCTACGATGACTGCCAGGGTAAGGACAGTCAGCACGGCGCCCACGATGGTGGTGGAAATGCCGAAGGTAGTCTGCACAGCGGTGCTGATGGAGTTTGCCTGGGTCATATTGCCGATGCCGAAAGAAGCAATGACGGCAAAGAAAGCAAAGAGTGTGCCCATGACAAGGCCCGCTTTTCTGTTCTTGAACCCATTCTTCATGGTGAACATGGGGCCGCCCTTCATTTCGCCCTTGGCATTCACTTCACGGTATTTGAAGCCCAGCATACATTCGGAAAACTTGGTGGACAGTCCGAAGCAGGCAGACAGCCACATCCATACCAGGGCGCCGGGGCCGCCGGCAAACATGGCCGTAGCCACGCCGACGATATTGCCGGTGCCGATGGTGGCAGCCAGAGCCGTCATGAGGGCGGAAAAAGGCGATACGTCGCCGCTGCCGCGGCTGGTGGTGCGGGCATCATGGCCGAATACGCTCTTCAGCGCATAAGGCAGGTTCCGCCAGGTCAGAAAACGGAGGCTCACGGTCATATAAATGCCCGTGCCTACCAGCAGAATCAGCATGACCGGTCCCCATACGAACCCGTCAATGGTACCTACAAGTTGATTAATCTGTGCCATGTCCATAATCATGTCCCCCTTGTTTCCCGTAATTGTTGTAATAAACAAAAAATCGCCGCACTCAGGCTTCTGAAAAGACTGATGCTGGCGTAACAGAAAACACGGGAGTTACCCATGTGCCAGCCCTGTCCTTTTGCCTGAGAGATTCGGAATTTCTACGGGTGAAATTCCTTTACACCTTCGGCTCCCAATTGAATGGGACTCTCCAGAGATGTGTCCGTACACAGTTTCGTGTTCTTTTGAACGCCTGATAGTATTACTCCTTCGGCAGAGAGATAAGATCCCTCATTTTTCAGTGTACATCATCCACCAGTATGGTACGGTTTCCCGTACATTTCTCCATCACCCCTGCATTGTCTGAATTCCCGCAGAAAAGTGATTTATCCAAATTATACACTAGAATTTTGAAATTGCAATATGTCAATATATATTTGTTTTTCATCGATTTCCATGATTTTCATTCCTTTTAGAGATACATGCTCTCTGATTCTCCTGCAAAGAAGGAAATCCATTTCCTTCCCTTGATTTCAAACATCAGTTCTATTATAATCTATAAAGAACTAACGTTCTTATTGAGGAGCGATGCCGAAGGCCTCCAGCCGCCTTCTCCCCAATACA
Organism: Dialister succinatiphilus YIT 11850; assembly: GCF_000242435.1. Classification (GTDB taxonomy): domain Bacteria; phylum Bacillota; class Negativicutes; order Veillonellales; family Dialisteraceae; genus Dialister; species Dialister succinatiphilus. The sequence goes on from NZ_JH591187.1 coordinate 1,189,137, forward strand.
AACAGGAACAGTATGGAAACGCAGGAGGGATATATGGAACCATCAAAGATTACAGCACTGATTCCCATCATGAACGGCCCTGCCAAAGGCTGCATGGTGGTTTACGAAGACGGCCGCCGCTGCCGCCGTTTCTGCAGCGTAGAGCGGTACATGAACACCCTGGCCGCCTTCATGGGAAATGACAACCGGGCCTGCCGGAAACTGTTCGACAGAAAGCGGGGCACCGGCATCCTTTTAAACGACGGCAGCATCTTCGTACAGATCCGCATGACCGACAGAGTGCCCACCCTGGGCTACGTCCGCCTGGACGCCATCCGCGGCTTCTACACCGGAGACAGCGGAAAATGCGTCCTCCGCCTGGCCGGGGAAGAAGAACTGGAAACCCGCTGGAAACTGGAAACCGTGGATAAGCATATCCGCATGGTACAGAAAATGCTGGAAGGGAGGGAACTGCCGGAGCTGTGAAGACTGCGCCCTTGAACACACCTCCGGTGTGAGGGTTGACGGGGCTGCGCCCCGAAGGTTCTTAAGGTTCTCAAGTTTGACGGCCTTTCAGGCCGAGGGTTGTGGATTGCCCTTCGGGCGTGAAGGTTCTTAGGATTGACCGGCCCTATGGGCCGGAGGGTTCGTAAGTTTGACGGCCCTTCGGGCCGAGGGTTGTGGTATCGCCCTTACGGGCGATGAGTATAAAGTCAGCGTTACGGGATTTACTTTCAGTGTCATATAGCATGATAAGCATTCTGCGGATTGGCTCGCTGCGCTCGCCTACCCCTATCCGGCTTTGCCAGACTTCCCCCGCAAGCGGGGGCAGAATAAAGCTCTGAAAAGCAGTCCTTTCATAAACAGCTCACAGCATAACGGAGCTTTATTGTCCCACCGCACCGCGGGGGGGAAGGTGGTGCCGTAAGGCACCAAAGGGGAATTGCATTTTCTCGCCCGTCAGGGCGGCTGTATGGTTTTCGCGCACCAAAGGCAGTATAAAAAATGGCGCCGAAGGCGCCGTACCTCGCCAGCGCAGCGATACTATATAACTCCCGAGGGCGAGAGCCCTCAACCCGTCCGGGAGGCGTCAGCCGGTCCCGGACAGAACCCTTGGCGCCCAGGGCCAAAGGCCCGGCGGCGCCATCAACCCTCACGCCCGTAAGGGCGTGTCAACCTTCGGGAATACTGGAAAGCACCGCCCAGGTCCCGGTCCCGGTCCCGACCGCACCGAGAGGTGCCTGAACCCTCACGTCCGTAAGGGCGCGTCTATAAAAAGCGCCGTTAATAACATAAAAAGAGCAGCCTGGAGCTGCTCTTTTTTCTATGCTGGTGATTTCAATTATCCCGGAGGGCCCGTTTCAGAATCTTGCCTGTGGCGTTCTTCGGCAGAGCGTCCATGGGGATGAAACGGCGGGGAATCTTGTAGCTGGCAATGTTTTTGGACATGTGCTTTCTGATTTTATTTTCATCAAAATCATAGCCCTCTTTCATGACCACATAGGCCCACACTGCCTGGCCGCGAAGGGGATCCGGATGGCCTACGACGGCGCATTCCGCTATGCCTTCCACTTCGTAAATGCAGTCTTCCACTTCGCCGGGATAGATATTTTCCCCATTGACGATAATCAGGTCCTTGATGCGGTCCACAATGTAAATGTACTTATCTGCATCCATGTAGGCCAGGTCGCCGGTATGGAGCCAGCCGTCTTCGGAGAGGACTTTCTTTGTTTCCTCCGGCTTGTTCCAGTATCCCTTCATAATATTGGAGCCCCGCACCATGAGTTCGCCCACGGTACCAGCCACGTAGGGGCCGCCGTTTTCGGTGCGGATATAGGCTTCCACGCCGGGAAGCACAGGGCCGCTGGTCAGGTATTTCGGTTTGGCACTGGGCAGGACGCATACCACCGGTGACGCTTCAGTGAGGCCGTAGCCTTCCTGCACGGGATGGCGGAAACGGAAATAGAAGGCCTGGGCCACAGGCTGAGGAATGGAGGCGCCGCCGGAAATGAAGGTATGAACCGTTTTCATGACTGAAGGATCGCCCCGTCTTGCCAGCAGGTTGTACATAGGCGGCACCATAATGGCAATGGTAACGGAATGTTCCACAATGGTATTGATGATTTCCGTCGGACTCTTGGACCGGAGAATGACGATGGTGGAATGGGCATAGAGGCCGGCATTCACCACAGTGGTCAGGCCGTAGCAGTGAAACATGGGCAGTACGCAGAGCACCTTGTCTTCCGGCTTGAAGACGATGCGGGAAATAAACTGCTCCACATTGCCCACCAGGTTTCGATGGGTGAGCATAGCCCCCTTCGGGCTGCCGGTGGTACCGGAGGTGTACACCAGGGCACATACGTCATCCTCGGTGATATCTTCCGGAAACTGAGGTGCTTCGGGGCAGGTATCCCTGGAAGCCTGGAAATCCAGGTCATGGATATCAATAGACGGACAGGATACTTCCAGAGCCGTATCGGTGACCAGAAGTCTGGCGCCCGCATCTCTGATAATGTAGTCCACTTCCCGGTCCACCAGGGAATTATTCACCGGAATAATAATGGCTCCCAGACTCACCACAGCCAGATACACATACACAAATTCCGGCCGGTTTGAAGAATAAAGGGCCACCCGGTCTCCCCTGCCTACGCCCATATGGTACAGACAGTTCCGGTACTGGCGAAGGTCCTGTTCCAGTTCTCCGTAGGTTACCCTGGATTCTCCTTCAAACACCGCATGGGCAGGATCTGCCCCTTTTATAATTTCATGTAAAAACATTTCGCACCTCTCTAACTAATAACAGTACCATTCTAGCAAAAAAATAGAATTCTTTCAAATAATAAAGAGGGGAGGGGCACGCCTGCGGCGTGAGGGTTCTTAAGATGGACCGGCCTGACGGCCGGAGGGTTCTTAAGTTTGACGGGGCCTTTGGCCCCGAGGGTTGTTGTGGCCCCTTACGGTGCACAGCGAACACAATTTGCACTATGCGAACTGGATTTGTAAGGGAGC
>NZ_JH591187.1:1192224-1200091 GCF_000242435.1 Dialister succinatiphilus YIT 11850
TGTTGTGGCGGCTCCGCCGCAGATTATAAAAAAGGGGCGCGGCTGGCGCCGCGGGTTGTGTAGAAGGGTTGTGTTCGCTTTCGCTCAGGGGGCAGGGAGAAAGGTTCTTAGGATTGACCGGCCTGCGGCCGGAGGGTTCTTAAGTTTGACGGCCTTTCAGGCCGAGGGTTGTGGTGGCGGCTTCGCCGCAGATTTTAAAAAAAGGGGCGCGGCTGACGCCGCGGGTTGTGTAAAAAGGTTGTGAAGGGAAAGGTTGACGGCCCTTTGGGCCGAGGGTGGCGGATTGCCCTCTCGGGCAATGCTTATAAAATCAGCGTTACGGGATTTACTTCCAGTGTCATATAGCATGATAAGCATTCTGGTGATTAGCCGCTACGCGGCTCCCCCTTATCCGGCTGCGCCGGACTTTCCACCTAAAGGTGAAACGACTCACTATGATTTGTGCGTCGCTGGCGCTCCTTCAAATCATGTTCGCTGTGCATCCACGGGAAAGGTGGTGGCGCCAGCCACCAAAGGGGGAATGCATTTCCTCGCCCACAGGGCGGTTGTATGGTTTTATACAAACTGGCGCCTTCTATAATTTAGAGGCGCCCTACAACAACCCTCGCGCCAGAGGCGCGTCAAACTTAAGCCCCTTAAGAACCTTCGGCCCAGAGGGCCGTCAACCCTCAAGCCCCATAGGGGCTTGTCCCTATGGCGCCCACCACAACCCTCAGCGGCAGAGCCGCTGTCAAACTTAAGAGCCCTCGGGGCGATAGCCCCGTCAAACTTTTGAACCCTCAAGCCCGTCAGGGCTTGTCCATAAGGCGTGTCAACCTTCGGGAATACTGGAAAGCACCGCCCAAATCCCGGCCCCGGCCCCGACCGCCCGACAGGGCATGTCCATACTCTGCCATTTTTCTTGTATTGTAAACTAAATAATATTTCTCACTTGACAGATAAGAGTTAACAGTTTTACACTAAAAAATAACAGCCGAAGTGCGATAACTTCGGATTATTTTATACCCTTGTAGTTGACAATAAGACTATAATAAGTTGACAAAAGGAGTGGTTTCGTTGCTGTATAGTGTAAAAATGCGTTCCAGTCTTGGCGGTTATCATGGAGAAGGGGGCCGTCATATTTCCGGGGCCGAGAGAATCGTGCCGGAGGATCAGGTAGAGGCTGATGTGATTGCCATGCTTCGCCGGGCCCGGACCCATGAACGGGGCGCCGCCGATTTCATTCAGGTGAAGGTGGAAGAGGTGAAGCCCCAGACCATTACCTACTGCCCCATGATTCCCATTTACCAAATCCATACTTCCACCAAAGAAGAGGGACGGCGGGCGGCCAGGAAAGAGCTTGCCCGCATCGGCGTAAGCCAGGCTGCCATTGAGAGCGCCTTTCATGAGCTAGAGTCCCTCACCGACAGCATGCGGGGCGCCATCGTCATGGACGCGGTCACAGGGAAGCGGCTGGACGACCGTCATGAACGGGGCGTACGGTGCAGCAATATGGACTGTGAAGACACTGCCCTTTACGATGCAATCATGGGCAGGAAGGGCCTTGGCGGAGACCATCCCCGGGAAGCGCTGGTGCTGGCGTCCAAGGTGGCCTATGCTCCCGGCACGGTGGCAGAGCTCTGCTGGTCCGATGACCCGGACTATGTCACCGGCTACGTGGGCTCCCGGAAATTCGGCTATGGCCGCATTACGGTGATGAAGGACATGAGGGACCCCGTGGGAGGCCGGGTATTCTTCGTACAGCCGGGCACCGATATAGCCGCCTATGATGATTACATGCAGAACCAGACCGTTCTTGTGAGGCTGCCCCATGAAGATCAGTGACATTCCAAAGGAACTAGAAGAAATCAGAACGGAAGGCCGTTTCCGGAAAGTCCGTGACCTCCGCATGATCACCGCCTCCCGGGGCGTGGACCGGGAAGGGAAAGAATACATTGTCTTCAATTCCAACGACTACCTGGGCATGACCCACGAAAAAGAAGTGGAAGAAGCGGTCAGAAATGCCATAGCCTACGGCACCGGCTCCGGCGGTGCCCGGCTCACCAGCGGCGCAGTGTTTGAACTGTCAGATCTGGAAAAAGAAATCGCTGCTTTCAAGCATAAAGAAGATGCCGTCATTTTCAATACAGGCTACATGACCAACCTGGGCGTCCTCTATGCCCTGGCCGGCCCGGGGGACGTGATTTTCTCCGACGCCCTGAACCACGCCAGCATTGTAGACGGCTGCCGTATTTCCAAAGCCGCCGTGAAAGTCTACCCCCACTCTGATATGAAAGCCCTTGAAAAACTCCTGCATGAAACGGAGACAGAGGGCCAGCGCTTCATCGTCACCGACGGCGTATTCAGCATGGACGGCGACGTGGCAGACCTGCCGTCCCTGGTGAAACTGAAGGAAATATACAACGCCTGCCTCATCGTGGATGACGCCCACGCCACAGGGGTCATCGGTGAAACCGGAAGGGGCACGGCGGAATACTACCACATGGAGGGCATCGACATTCAGGTGGGCACCCTGTCCAAATCCCTGGGCTCCGAAGGGGGATTTGCAGCTGCCAGCCGTCAGATTACCGACTACCTCCGCAACCGCTCCCGCCCCTTCATCTTCTCCACCTCCATTTCCGCTGCCACCGGCGCCGCCGCCCTGGCAGCCCTGCGCCTGCTGGAAAGAAATCCGGAAACATACATGGGCGCCCTCCGCCGGAACACCGGGTATATGAAAGAAAAGCTCACAGAAGCAAACATCCCCTTCCTTCCCGGTGATACCTCCATCATCCCCATCGTCATGGGGCGGGAAGAAGCGGCCATGGAATACGCCGCCCGCTGCCGGGAAAGGGGTATTCTCCTCTCCGCCATCCGCCCGCCTTCCGTGCCTGCCGGCACCAGCCGCATCCGCCTCACCGTCACCGCAGCCCATACCAGAGAAGAACTGGACCGGGCTGTGAAGGTGATGAAAGAGTGCTTTATAGAGGACTGCTGACGCAGTCCCAGGTTTAGAGGGAAAGGTTCTTAAGATGGATGGGCCCAGGGCCCAAGGGTTCTTAAGTTTGACGGGGCCTTTGGCCCCGAGGGTTGTGGTAGCGGCTGACGCCGCAAGTTTTATAAAAAAGGGGCGCGGCTGGCGCCTTTGGACACGCCTGCGGCGTGAGGGTTGACGGGCCTTTGGCCCGAGGGTTATGGCCGCCTAATGGCGGCAGGTTGTGTTCGCTACCGCTCAGGGGGCGACAGCCCTGACGGGCTGAGGGTGGTGGTAGCGCCCTGACGGTGCACAGCGAACACATTTTGCACTATGCGAACTGGATTTGTAAGGGAGCATCAGCGACCTGAAAATCCAGTGAGTCGTTTCCCCTTTAGGGGGCGATGAGTTTTATAATGCCGCCTTCGGCGGTCACGTCCACATCGAGTATCATAATCAGGATTACCACCGTCCACACCGACTTCGCTGGATGGCGTCTCACTGGATTCGCGGGTCGCAGGGCTCCCCTATGAATCCAGTTCGCTTGCACACCCTTCGCCACTTTGTGGCCCTCTTCCCCTAAAGGGGACGCAAGGAGCGTTACGGGATTGGCTGTCTGTATCATATGTGACACAATATCCAGTGCCACCTATTTTCTCGTTTCCCCTTGAGGGGAAGTCCCGCGAAGCGGGAAAGGGTGTACGGGACAGAGCGCCGATATGATTCTCCATCGCGGTCCTGACCGCCAATCGGCGGCCCCCTGAGCAAAGCGATGCAACCTTTCTACACAACCCTTGGCACCGAGGGCTGAAGGCCCGATGGATGCCATATGCCCCTCTGCGCCGCAGGCGCAGGCCCCTACGGGAATACTGGAAAGCACCGCTCAAATCTTAAAATCTCAAATTTCAAAGGAGAACATCATGGAAAAAACCATGTCCATTAACAAAGAACGTACCATGGTTACAGACTGCTGCGAAACAGCCCTCCTGGCCGTGCTCATTGCCGTGAGCGGCACCTTCCGCATTCCCGGCATTGTGCCGGGCACGGAGTTCCAGCTGTCGGCGCCCATTGCTGTGGCCATCTGCGGTGTCTTCGGATTCAAGAAATATATCATCGCCGGCATTCTGGCTTCTCTTATGGGCCTTTCCCTCGGCACCTGCACCATTCTGAATGTGGCCATCCAGATGTCCTTCCGTCTGGGGGTAGGTGCCTTCTGGCTCCTTTCAGGGTCTAACAAACTTTTCTACATCTTTTCCGGTCCCTTTGGCACCGCTCTGGCCCGGGTGGTGATGTACTTCCTTCTGGGCAAGGGCCTCACCCTCATGCTCATAGCTGCCGCACCCGGCATGGCTTTCACCGCCGCCACAGCCTGGGCCTTTGGAAAAATCTTCACCCGCTGCCGGAAAGCGGTGAGGACTATATAAAGCTGTTTCTATCATAGATTTCCCAAAATCTGCCTTTTCCCCGGGGGATGTCCTGTAGTGACATCCCCCCTTTTTTCATGTTACAATGATTTTATCCATTGAAAATCATCTATAAAATATAAGGAGGCCCCTATGGCAGACCCAAAAATCATTTATCTCACCAAAAGTGTCCATGATCTGGTGAAGGAATATCCGGAACTGATTCCCCTTATGAAGGAGCTGGGATTTACCCGCATTACCGAGAAAACGGCTCTCAACACCCTGGGCCGTTTCATGACCATTCCCAAAGGAGCCATGATGATGCACATTGACATGGGGAAAGTAATTTCCACCCTCCTGGCCCACGGTTTTACCCTGGGCGGTTCCTTCGCCCAGGCGCCGGAGGAGAAAGCGGCTCCTTCCGAGGAAACTGCACCGAATGAAAGAACCGCCAGAATCACCGAATATATCCGCCGCCTTTCCGCCGGAGAGGATCTGGAAAAGGTGCGGGCAGACTTTGTAAAGCACTTCAAAGACGTGGACCCCGGTGAAATCGCCCTGGCTGAGCAGTCCCTTCTGAAAGGCGGTGTCCCCCTCCGGGATGTGCAGCGGCTCTGCGACGTCCACTCCGCCCTCTTCCACGGCACCACCAGAGCGGAAAAAATTGCTGCTGCCGAAGCCAAAGTGCAGGAATCCCTGGGCCGCCGCTCCCCTGCCGCCCTGGAACGAAAAGACGGCGCCGACGGCCTTTACGAAACCCTCCGCTCCATTCCGGGACATCCCCTGTCCATCCTTTCCCTGGAAAACGAAGCCCTCGGCAGTCACTTGGAAAAGGTGCGGAAAGCGATGGAAGCAGGAGACAATCTGATGGAAGAACTGGCAGCGCTCCGCCGGATTTCCTTCCATTACAACAAAAAGAACGTCCTTTACCCCATCCTGAAGATGAACTACGGTTTCTCCGGCCCCTCGGACGTCATGTGGAGCGTGGACGATGAAATCAGGGACACCCTGAAAAATCTGGAAAAGCGGGGCCTTGCCAGCCCCGCTGTCCGTGAAACGCCCCAGTGGCGGGAACGTCTCTCCTCTGCCCTCACCAGAGCTGAAGAAATGATTTACAAAGAAAAGAATATCCTCTTCCCCCTCTGCGCCAAGAATTTCAAGGAAGAAGAATGGAAAAGCATTGCCCGGGACTTCGCCCACATGGAACCCTGTCTCATTGTTCCCCAGCCCCGCTGGCAGGAAGCCTTCCCACAGGAAAAAGAAGAAAGCTCTCTCTCTGACGGAATCATCCATCTTCCCACAGGACGGCTCACGTTGAAGGAACTCACCGCCCTGCTGAACACCCTTCCCTTTGAAATCACCTTCGTAGATGCCCATGACATCAACCGCTACTGGAACGACGACGGCGCCCCCAAACTCTTCTCCCGCCCCGCCACCGCCCTGGGCCGGGAAGTCTATACCTGCCACCCGCCGAAGGTGGTGCCCATGGTGAAAAACCTGATTGAATCCTTCCGCACCGGAAAGCAGGACCTTTTCGATGTATGGATGGAGAAAAACGGAGAGCCGGTGCTGGTACGATACATGGCAGTGCGGGACGCCAAAGGCACCTTCCTGGGAACCCTGGAAATCGTACAGAAAATGGGATTTGCTAAAGAACATTTTGCTAAGTAAAAAGGGGCGCGGACACGCCCTGTCGGGCGTGAGGGTTGACGGGCCTTTGGCCCGAGGGTTGTGGCCGCCTGTCGGCGGCAGGTTGTGTTCGCTTCGCTCAGGGGGCAGGGGGAAAGGTTCTTAAGATGGACCGGCCCTTGGCCGGAGGGTTCTTAGGTTTGACGGCCTTTCAGGCCGAGGGTTGTGGTGGCGGCTTCGCCGCAGATTATAAAAAAGGGGCTGTGAAAAAATGATGACCATTTTTTCACAGCCCCTTTGCCTTTACAGAGAGTCTTTAGCACTCCCCCGAGAAGAACTGGACACTATTTATACAATGCGTCATAGAGAGCCTTCAGTTTCCGGTCCCTTTCCCTGGTAGCTCTGGCCGCTTTATCTCCGTCATACCGGTAGAAGCCTTCTCCCGTTTTCACGCCCAGATGGCCTTCCTTCACCTTTTCCGCCAGAAGGGAAGGCACCTCATGGCTGTCTTCCAGGTCCGGCATCAGGTATTCGCTGATATGGGCAAATACATCAAGCCCGCCGAAATCGGCCGTTTCCAGCGGTCCCAGACAGGCCCAGCGGAAGCCCAGGCCGTACTTCATCACCGCATCAACGCCTTCTTTGCTGATAATCCCTTTTTTCACCATGGAAAGAGCCTCCCGCATCACTGCCAGCTGGATGCGGTTGGCTGCAAAGCCGGGAGCATCTTTTTCCACAATGGCCGGTTTCTTCCCGATGGAAAGGGCCAGGTCATAAATGGTTTTTGCCACTTCATCTTGGGTATGGTCATTCTTGATGATTTCAATGAGCGGAATCAGGGTCGGCGGATTGAACCAGTGCATGCCCAGAAACCGCTCGGGCCCCTTCACTGACTTTGCCAGGGTATTGATGGAAAGGCCGGAGGTATTGGTGGCAATGATGGTCTGTTCATCGGCCAGGGGAGAATAGGTCTGGTAGAAATCCGATTTCACCGCCAGATCTTCCACAATATTTTCCACAATCAGATCCCGCCCCCGGAAGGCCGCCGGGTCGGTGGTGTAAGAAATATGATTCACCATATCCGGTGCGATCTTCGTCTTTGCCCTTTCCAGCGTAGCGCTCCGGTGGTTCCAGAGAATCACATCATAGCCCTTCCGCGCAAAAATTTCCGCCATGGAATACCCCATGGTACCGGCACCGGCAATGGTAATTTTTCTGATTTCCATTTGTGTCAACCTCCTTCTGACAGTATGAGCCGTGAGGGCTCGTTTCCTGTATATATTGTATCACTTTGAAGTGAAAAGGTTCTTAAGATTGACCGGCCATTGGCCGGAGGGTTCGGAGGTTTGACAGCCCCTTTCAGGGCTGAGGGCTGCAGTGGCGGCTCCGCCGCAGTAATAAAGATTCAGCGCCCTGCGGGTGTAATCATAAATGCTATGGATATATCGTATGTGCACCTACCCCTGTTTTTGAAATATTTGCCAAATTTCTAAAAAGCATGTTAATATTTACATGAAACAGCTGGCAGGGCTTTCTCTTACTTCCTGTAAGAGGAGGTGATTCACTATGAGCCAAGACTTATATCAGGCCTTTATGGTCATGATTAACTTCGCGGCCTTAGTGGTCGCCATTATTGCGCTTGTTAAAAAGCAGCAATTGAAAAAAGCCATCCAATGGCTTGGAAGGCTCCTTTCAAATTCAAAAAATTATGAGAGAGCCATTTCCCTACCACGGATGTCAGCTGTCTCTTTCTATGCCCATTATACCACAGAAAATGGAAAAGACAAAAGCTTGAAACATAAGCTCCCGACAACAAGCCTGCTTTAAGGGTAACTTTATAAAGCCCCTGGAAAATCTAATTTTTTCGGGGTTATTCCCTCCT
>NZ_JH591187.1:1200191-1249844 GCF_000242435.1 Dialister succinatiphilus YIT 11850
AAGCTTGAAACATAAGCTCCCGACAACAAGCCTGCTTTAAGGGTAACTTTATAAAGCCCCTGGAAAATCTAATTTTTTCGGGGTTATTCCCTCCTAAAGCTGTTGTATAATAACTTTAGGTTCTTTATGAACCGGACGTGGTTAACGGATTGCTGCTGTCAATCAACAACAGTTATCCCCTGCGAAGCAAGGTATTCAGCGAGTTGAGTCCTCGTCATTACCCTTTTAGCCTTTTTAGGCTTCTTCGCAGTCATGTAGCCGTCAGTTTTGTAAGGCTCGTCCTTACTTAAGATGTGCCAGATGGCAGTCAGGAACATCTTACAGATTGCGATGATGGCTTTCATGTAACCACGTCTGCTTTTTATACGGTTAAAGCGACTTGTAATTTCCGGGTGGTCTTTTGAACGCACAACTGATCTGGCAATATTAACCAGCAGCGGTTTCAAATATTTCCCTGCCCGGGATATTTTTCTGCCTTTTACCTTGTGGGCACTTGAATCATGGCTCGGACATACACCTGCCCATGAACAAAGATGTCTGGCCGAAGGAAATACACTCATGTCCGGACCAATTTCTGCCAGCACCCGCATAGCGGTAAATGGGTCCCTGTCAAATCCTGGGACCGTCCTGATCAGCTCCAGCTGATGAGCATAGGGTTTCATTCTCTCTGCAACGTCCTGCTTGAGCACTGCTTCATCTTTCACAGTTCTATCTAACCTGCTGAAGGCCACTTTGAGTTTGGACAAAGAAGATATATCTACAGATGATGCCTTTGCTACTGCTTCTTGGATAACAGGGATTGGCGTCTTGCATCGTTTTCCAATGAATGGGGCCACATTAAATTTCTCACCAGGATGATTAAGCATATAGTCAATGATTGATCTTGATGTCTTCCCAAATACATCTGAAAAAACAACATCAAGCTTGATGCCTTCCCCAGTTAAGCAATTCAGTATGCGGTTTTTCTCTCCAGTCATTGCATTATGAATTTTCTGGCAGTACCGAATTGTTGACCTCATGATTCTGAATTCTTTTGATGGAATAAAACTTGCAACCACACGTCCACTGGCATAGGATTTTGCAATCCATTTTGCATCAGCGGGATCACTCTTTTTACCTTTTAATGGTTTGGTGTACTTGGGATGAGACACAAGGGGATGTAATCCGGCTTCTTCCGCTGCATCATATATTGGATGCCAGTATTGTCCGGTAGACTCCATACATACATCATGACAGTTTTTGGAAATGATCCAATCAGTCATTTTCTTCAGGTCTTTGGGATACGTAGTAAACTGGGCGGTATAATATTTAACCGGACTGTCACTATTGTCATAGATAAAGACGGCTGCAAATACTGATTTCTTATGGACATCAAGCCCACAGCATATGGGATGAATATATTCATTCCTGTCACCAATTTCTATGCGTTCATGCATTGCATCTTTCCTCCTTTCTACAATAAGGATAAATAAAGAAGTAAAGGTGAATGTAGCGGACATTGACTGATCATTCTGAATCAATCGAGACGATTGTACAAAGATATAAGCTTACGGGCTCTGTTGCCGGGCCGAAGCCTGGCGGCACCAATTTTCAATTCCAAAGAATGATCTCCATATTTAATTGAACGGGGTAGTTGCTGCCACAGCCCCACCACTCAGCTCCACGGGTTTATGTAGTATATCCGCCCATCCACCATAAGTATGTACCCCAATAGGGGATAAAACCAATAGAAAGTGATGTTAGACAACTCCCGTTTCTTTGATATTCAGTGGCGCACCGCGCCCAATCTCTAATTGAGGAAAAGACAAAATTGAGATGATTCCATTTTCTGCGTATTTTCCTTAACGATAAATCTGCGGTATCTATACACAATGCTTCCCGCCGCTTCTAGGGAAGCACTGATTAATTCATAGAGTCTGCTTTTATAAGAATTTTTATGCACTGCTTCGTCATGGGACTCCTTAAATAGCTCGCTATTCGCGTCGTCCCATTCCTTGCATTGCATAAAAATCCAAGAATAAAAGCAGACAGTGATTTAATCAGCGCTTCCCTAGCGAACCTGTTTTCCCAGAAGGAAGGAGACCATCATGGAAAGACCTTATATTATCTGTCATATGGAAACGAGCCTGGACGGCAAAATCATGGGAAAGTATCTGTGGCTCCCCGGCCCGGAGGGTGTGGAGGATTCCTTTTATGCAGTGCAGAGGAAATTTAATTTCCAAGCCATCATCATGGGACGCACCACCATCGATGACAACAGGACCCTGTACAAAAAGCCGGAAATCTATGAAAATGCCGTTCCCCTGCCGGAGGGAGATTTCCTTACCGGCGCCAAGGGGCCCTTCCTCATAGCGGTGGACGGGAAGGGAAAACTGGCCTGGGAGGAAAAGAGGGCCGAGGAAAACGGGATTTCCATGGACATTGTGGAAATCCTGACGGAATCTGCTTCCATGGGGTACAAAGATTTTCTCCGCCGGAAAGGTATCAGTTACCTGATCTGCGGCAAAGACAAGGTGGACCTTCCCCTGGCCTGCAGGAAAATCAAGAACCTCCTCCATGTGGACACCATGATTTTGGGCGGCGGCGGCGTGCTGAACTGGAGCTTCCTGCAGGCCGGACTGGCAGATGAGGTGAGCCAGGTCATAGCGCCTGCCGCCGACGGCAGCTGCCATACCCAGACCCTTTTCATGGCAAAGGAAGGCCTTTCCAAAGACCAGCCCCTCCGTTTCAGGGCCCTTTCTTCTGAAATCATGGCTGACGGCGCTGTGTGGATTCGCTGGAAGGTGGGGGAAAAGTCAAACTATGATTTTGACAGGGACCCCGATTTCCGGGCAGTGCAGGAAATGATTCACGCCAATCGTTCATAATTGCAAGGAGGCCCCATGAAAGCCATTGTAATCGGTGCCACCGGCGCGATAGGGCAGGATCTGGTGAAAACGCTTCTCTATGATGACCGTTATGAAACGGTGACCACCTTTACCCGTCGTCCTCTGGGTTTTACCCATCCCAAAATCCAATCATTTATCGTTGATTTCAACCTTCCCGACACCTGGTATCATCTGGTGCAGGGGGATGTACTTTTCTCCGCCCTGGGTACGTCTTTGAAACAGGCGGGTTCTAAAGAAGCCCAGTACCGGGTAGACCACGACTACCAGCTTTCCTTTGCCCGGGCAGCCAGGGAAAACGGCGTGCCCCATATGGTGCTGGTTTCGTCGGTAGGAGCAGACAGTTCTTCCCATTTTTTCTATTTGCAATTAAAAGGGCTCATCGAAAAGGATGTGGAAGCTCTCCAGTTTCCCAGCCTTACCATTTTCCGGCCCCCGTCCCTGATTCGAAAGCATGCCAAAAGGCCGGCTGAAACGGTGTCGGTGAAACTGCTTCAGCTGGCCAGCAGTCTGGGACTTTTCAAAGCCATGACTCCTGTGCCTACGGAATCGGTGGCCCGGAAAATGGCGGATGAAGGCGCTCATCCTTCGGAAGGCGTGGAAATTCTTTCCGCCCAGGAAACAAGGGGATAAATGGACACGCCTGCGGTGTGAGGGTTCATTGGACACGCCTGCGGCGTGAGGGGCGACGGGACTTCGTCCCGAGGGTTCTAAAGGTTCTTAGGTTTGACGGCCCTTTGGGCCGAGGGTTGTGGTATCGCCCTCTTGGGCGATGAGTATGAAGTCAGCGTTACGGGATTTACTTTCGGTGTCATATGGCAAAATAGGCATGACGATGATCAGCCACCTCCGGTGGCTTTCCCCCCTTTGGTGCCTTACGGCACCACCTTTCCCCCGCAAGCGGGGGCACTACAAAGCTCCGTTATGCTATGAGCTGCTTATGAAAGGACTGCTTTTCAAAGCTTTATTGTCCCACCGCTCCGCGGGGGGAAGGTGGTGGCGCCAGCCACCAAAGGGGGATTGCATTTCCGACGCCCGCAGGGCGGTTGTTAAGGTTTTATACAAACTGGCGCCTTATATAATTTAGAGGCGCCCTACAACAACCCTCGCCCCTAAAGGGGAAACAACTCACTATGATTTGTGCGTCGCTTTGCTCCTTCAAATCATGTTCGCTGTGCACGCCAAAGGCGCGTCAAACTTAAGCCCCTTAAGAACCTTCGGCCCAGCGGGCCGTCAACCCTCAATCCCCATAGGCGCTTGTTCATAGGCCCACCGGCTCACTGCTTTTTCGCCAGGGAGGGATTTCTTGTTTCTGCAATCCAGGCGGTAAAGTCTTCCGGCGACACATGGAGTACTCTTTCTGCCCAGGGTTTCCATTTTTCTGATTTCTTCCGGCTGTGAACGATATCTTCCGTCTTCACTCCGGTGTGCTGTTCCAGAAGATAGGCCAGGCGGATCCAGTGGTTGGAATAGCCTTCTTCCAGAAGGGTGAGGGCCCTTTGGGCGGAAATGCCGTAGAACCGCTCCAGCCGCTCTGCCCGGTGGAGAAGATAGGTTTTTTCGTAGACTGCTGCCGTAAGGCCCAGTTTCTTTTTTATCACGCCCCAGGGATCGTCCTTCCGCATGGCCAGAATGTCTTCCATAGAGGCTTCGGAGAGGCAGGAAAGAAGGGCCGCCTGGTCTACGTCGCCAAAGCGGAATCCTCTGTCCAAGGCAGCCTGCACTCTGTCTTCGGGGATTTCATATTTGAAATGGATGCTCCGGACCTGGTCTTCGGGAGATAGGGATGCTCGTTTCATACAAATGTCCTTTCTTTTATGAAAATATATCATGAATTTTTCATACTTTATTAATATACTATATTTCCCACTTTTCTGTGATACCTGATAGGCATACAGGGAATCGTTTCCTGCTGAAGTGGACCGCTGCGGCCCCATGACGCTCCCGTCATTTCGAGCACAGCGAAGCGGAGTCGAGAAATCTCCTGTCTGAAAGGTTTCCTATGGTGATGACACACATTGAACCCACGCCGGACAGGAAACTTTATGAAAACAAAAATCCCCTCCTTCATGGAGAGGATTTTTTGATTTCATATCAGATTACAGGCCGAATCTGGCGAAGATTTCGTCCACGTGCTTGAGCATGGGTTTGTAGTCGAAGCAGGCTTTGATTTCTTCGGGGGTGAGGTACTTTCTGACGTCTTCGTCTTTGCAGAGGTTTTCGTAGAAGTCTTCTCCCTGGAGCCAGCGTTTCATGGCGTTTCTCTGTACCCAGCGGTAAGCGGTGTCTCTGTAGGCGCCTTTGGCAACCAGGGCCAGGAGGACTCTCGGGCTGTAGATCAGGCCGCCGGTAAGGTTCAGGTCAGCCATCATCTTTTCCGGATAAACCAGCAGTTTGTCGATGAGGCTGGTGGTCTGGTCAAGGATGTAGTCAAGGGCAATGGTGGCATCGGGGAGGATCACTCTTTCTACAGAGGAGTGGGAAATATCTCTTTCATGCCACAGGGGGATGTCTTCGAAGGCAGGGAGGCTGTAGCCCTGGATAAGGCGGGCCATGCCGCAGATTCTTTCGGATTTCACGGGGTTTCTCTTATGAGGCATAGCAGAGGAGCCTTTCTGCTTGGGGCTGAAGTATTCTTCTGCTTCTCTGACTTCCGTTCTCTGGAGATGACGGACTTCCAGGGCCATCTGGGAGAGGACGCCGGCAATGACGCCCAGGGTGGCTACGTATTCTGCATGATGGTCGCGCTGTACGACCTGGGTAGCAACGATTTCCGGTTTCAGGCCCAGTTTTTTGCATACGTATTCTTCTACGAAGGGATCGATGTCTGCATAGGTGCCTACGGCGCCGGAGAGTTTGCCTACGGCCATTTCGTCAGCGGCCCGTTTCATGCGGTCGATGTTCCGGAGGGTTTCGGAGTACCAGAGGAGGAGTTTCAGTCCAAAGGTGGTGGGTTCTGCATGAACGCCATGGGTTCTGCCGATAGTGGGGGTATGTTTGAATTCTACAGCTCTTCTCTTCAGTACTTCTGCCAGTTTTTCCAGGTCGTCGATGAGGACTTCGGAGGCCTGTTTGAGCTGTACGTTGAGGCCGGTGTCCTTCACGTCGGTGGAGGTGAGGCCCATGTGGATGTACTTGGCTTCGTCTCCTACGTGTTCACCTACGTTGGTGAGGAAGGCGATAATGTCGTGGTTGATTTCGCGGTCAATTTCATGGATGCGGTCTACGTCAAAGTCTGCTTTGGCTTTGATCACTTCCACTGCTTCCTTCGGAATGCGGCCCAGTTCAGCATTTGCTTCGCAGGCAGCGATTTCCACATTCAGCATGGTCTGCCATTCATTTCTTTCGTTCCAGATCTTTTCCATGACCGGACGTGTGTACCTTGGTATCATTTGTCAGATTTCTCCCTTCGGTTTCCCAATGCGGGCGCAGATTTCGCGACCCACCACTACACCGGCGGCGGAGGCCTGTGCCAGGCCCCTGGTGATGCCGGCTCCATCACCAATAGCGAAGAAGTTGGGGATCTTCGTTTCCAGCTGGTTTGAAAGCTCGATGCGGGAGGAGTAAAATTTCACTTCCACACCATAGAGAAGGGTGTGCCGTGAATTGGCTCCCGGCGCCACTTTATCCAGCGCTTCGAACATCTCCATAATATCCTTTAAGAAGCGATATGGCAAGACCAAAGATAAATCTCCCGGTGTGGCAGAGGGCATGGTGGGGTGCACCAGACCCCGGCGGATACGTTCTGCCGTGGACCGCCTTCCGTCCCGCAGGTCTCCCAGCCGCTGCACGATGGGGCCGCCGCCCAGCATGTTGGCCAGGGAGGCAATGTACTTGCCGTATTCGATGGGTTCGTGGAAGGGCTGGGTGAACTGTTTGGAAACGAGAATGGCGAAATTCGTATTGCCGCTTTTCTTATGGGCATAGGAATGGCCATTCACCGTCATAAGGCCGTTGTTGTTTTCTGTTACCACAAAGCCGTAGGGGTTCATGCAGAAGGTACGCACCCGGTCGTCAAAGGATTTGGAGAAATAAACCAGTTTGGATTCATAGCAGATGTCGGTGATAGGTTCATAGATTTCCGCCGGAGATTCCACCCGAACGCCGATATCCACCGCATTGGAGGCGGTATGGAGCCCCAGGCTCTCCGCTTCCTTCGTGAACCATTCGGCGCCGTCTCTGCCCGGTGCAGCCACCAGGTATTTGCAGAGATAGGTCTCGCCGCCGGCTATGACGCCTTCCACCTTCCCGTCCTTAACCAGGATATGGTCCACCGGACAATTTGCCTTCACCGTCACATGGGAAGGGAAGCTGTCCCGCATGTGGGTAAGGATTTCCCCATTCACGTCGGTGCCCAGATGACGAATGCGGGCCGGAATGAAGGCCAGATCCGCTGCGGCCGCCTTCCTTTTCAGCTCGTGAATCTTATCCCGGTGCTCGTCGCCGTACACCTGGCGCCCCTCGCCGCCGAACCGGCAGTATACGGAATCCACATAGGAAATGAGCCGGGCCAGTTCGCCCTTATTCATATAATCATCCAGATTGCCGCCATAATCGGTGGTCAGCGTGAGCTTGCCATCGGAAAAGGCGCCAGCACCGCCCCAGCCGGACACGATATTGGCCCGACGGTCAGCGGCCGGTGCTGTCCTGTCCCTGTTTAAGGCAATGCGCTCCCGGATATCCAGGCCCTTCTCCAGAATCAGAATGGAAAGGCCCGTATCCGCCAACTCAAGTGCGGTAAAAATACCGGCAGGACCGGCACCGATAATGACTACATCATAGGATTTTGCCATAAAAAACACCCCGTTTGCATAAAATCATCCTGCTTTATCACGCATATGCGCTTTCTGGGGGAAAGCAGGCAACAAAAAAGCCCCATCCGGGGCCGGATAACCTGAAAAGATTATCCCTTTTTTCATTTTACAGAAACGGAAAGGAAAAAGCAAGGGGAAAAGGGGCCGCTCCGCGGCCCGGGTTCAGAAAGGTTCAGAAGGTTCAGAGGGTGGTGTTTTCCAGTATTCCCGTAGGGGCCTGCGCCTGCGGCGCAGAGAGGCATATGGCATCCATCGGGCCTCTGGCCCTCGGTGCCAAGGGTTGTGTAGAAAGGTTGCATCGCTTCGCTCAGGAGGCGACAGCGGCTCTGCCGCTGAGGGTGGTGGATTGCCCTACGGGCGATAAGGTATATATTATGTAGTTTCCTGTCCGGCTTGGAGCCGCTGCGTTTCAACTCGATAGGAAACTTTTGGGTACAGGAGATTTCTCGACTCCGCTTCGCTTCGCTCGAAATGACGGGAGCGGCATGGGGCCGCTGCGTGCCGCCTCAGCAGGAAACTTTTTACACTAAAAAATCCCGCCGGCCATGAAATTCATTCTTGTCCGGCGGGATATATTATTTCTTATCGTCTACGAAAATCCGCTGGGCTGCTTTGTAGCTCAGGGAAATGTCTCCTTTAGGTGTTTCCAGAAGGATGGGGCCTTCGTAGGGTTCTTTTTCCTTCACTTTGACTTCCATGTCAATGTCGATGCCCCGGCTCTGGAGGTAGTCCATGAGGCTGTAGTCTTCCATGATACGGCGGATGTGGGTGGTATCTCCTACTTCCAGATCAGCCAGCCGCTCGCGGGTGATTCCCAGACGGCTGCCATCTTTTCGGGGGATGGGATCGCCGTGGGGGCAGTGGGTGGGGTGGTTCAGGTAGGCTTCCAGTTTTTCAGAAAGAATGTCATTGGTCTGGTGTTCCAGTCCTTCCGCCATTTCATGGGCCTGGCTCCAGGAGAAGTGGAGGTAGTTTACCAGGAATACTTCCCACAGGGCATGGTAGCGGAGCAGGCGGCCTGCTTCTTTCCGGCCCTTTCTCGTCATCTTGCTTCCCTTGTAGGCTGTATAGTCCACATATCCCTGTTTCTGCAGTTTTGTGATCATCTCACTCACCGAAGGAGGGGAGACCTGGAGGGTCTGCGAAAGTTCCTTATTTGTGACAATATCATGGTTTTCGCTGAGCAGATATATTGCCTTTAAATAATCTTCCTTGCCCGATGTCATGATAGTACCTTCTTTCTCCTAAAGAAAAACAGAGTTGAAAATATGTGAAAAGTAGATTTGCCTCCTATTCATTTTTTATTATAGGCGCTATTCATAACAAGCACAAGAGAAAAAATAAATTTTTGCAGTATATGAGAGAAGGGCACGCTATGGACACACCTTCGGTGTGAAGGTTGACGGGGCTTCGCCCCGAAGGTTCTGAAGGTTCGTAAGTTTGACGGGGCCTTTGGCCCCGAGGGTTGCGGATTGCCCTGCGGTGCACAGCGAACACATTTTGAAGGAGCGCTAGCGACGCGCAAAATGTAGTGAGTCGTTTCCCCTTTAGGGGGCAATGCTTATAAAGTCAGCGTTACGGGATTGGCTTTTCTGTGTCATAGGGCTTGATTGGTATTCTGGTGATTAGCCGCTGCGCGGCTCCCCCTTATCCGGCTGCGCCGGACTTTCCCCCATCCGGGGGACAGAATAAAACACCGCGAAACATTCTCTTCATAAGCATCTCTACAGTAAGCACGGGTTGTTGTGCCCCCTCGAAGAGGGGATGGCAAAGGAACTAGATTCATAGGGGAGCTCTGCGACCCGCGAATCCAGTGACATGCTTCCCACCGGGCAAGGTGGTGGCGCCAGCCACCAAAGGGGGATTGCATTTCCTCGCCCGCAGGGCGGTTGTATGGTTTTCGCCGCCAAAGGCGGTATAAAAAATGGCGCCGAAGGCGCCGTACCTCGCCAGCGCAGCGATACTATATAACTCCCGAGGGCGGAGCCCTCAACCCGACCGGGAGGCGTCAGCCGGTCCCGGACAGAACCCTGGCAGCCCAGGGCCGAATGGCCCGGCGGCTGGCTCAACCCTCACGCCCGTAAGGGCATGTCAACCTTCGGGAATACTGTCCATCATGCCGCTGCCAAAGGGCAGCGAACAGCCGCTAGCTATCTATGGTCTTTGGCTTCTTCTTTGGCCAGGCGGTCGCAGAGTTCGTTATACCTGGTACCCACATGGCCTTTGACCCACTGGAAGAGGATGCGGTGTCTTTCCATGAAGCCGTCGATGGCTGTCCACAGGTCCCGGTTCAGCACCGGTGTGCCCTGCACGGTTTTCCAGCCGTTTTTCTTCCATTTTTCTACCCAGCCTTTGGTGAAGGCCTGCTGGAGGTACTTGCTGTCGGTGTGGAAGGAAATGGTGTGGACTGTGCCGTCGTCTGCCAGTTTCAAGGCTTCATAGGCCGCCCGAAGTTCCATGCGGTTATTGGTGGAGGAAGGCTCGCCGCCGGTTAATGTGAGCAGTTCTTTTCCTTCGCAGCTCAGGAAGACCGCCGCAAATCCTCCGGGACCGTCGGGGTTCACCAGGCAGGAGCCGTCGGTGTAGATGGTAAGCTCTTCGGGCAGGGAAAGGGCCATGGAAACGCCGTTATAGGAAAGGATACTGTTATCCAGGGGGTGGATGTGGGGCGGGTAGAGGACTTCCTGTTTCCTGATGTCGGGGATTTCTTTTTTGGGAGCCAAGACGGGGGCATGGGAGGCTTCCTTCACCGGTTTTCCGTACCAGGCTTCCGCTTCCTCCCGAGTCACAAATCCTTTGTACACAGCGCCGGGAAATCCCTGCACCTGTTTCTGGCAGTCCGGCCAGTTGTAGTAAACCCCCGGATTTTTACCTTTTTTGACAATATAATATTTCTTTTTGGCCGATGTTTTGAAATTTTTACGCTGCATATCTATTTCCTGTTTTGAAAAAAGAAGCGCGGATTCCTGAAAGAATCCGTGCTTGTTTACAATATAACAGTTCCGTCTTCCACCATTTTCCAGAAACAGAAGAGGGTGGCCCTGGTATCTTCCAGACTGTCATGCCAGGCGCTGCCTTCATAGCCGTAGTAGCCGGCGCAGGTGATGAGCTTCTGGTACCGGTAGTGGCCATACTGATTCAGGGGAAGATTCTTTTCTTTTCCGTAACGGTCGGAGAAGGGGCCCATGAGGTCGATGGCCCGAAGCTGCCTGCGGCCGGGGACGAAGACGCCGTTCTGGCGGAGCATTTTCAGATCGAAGAAAATGTTGTATCCCACCACTATCCGGGCATGGCGGAGAAGATGGGAAATAGCTTCCTTCCGCTCCCCTATGGAGGGCTTGTCCGCCACCATGGCCGGCGTAATGTGGTTCACCGCCATGGCACCGGGCCAGCTTACCGTGTGGTCTGGTTTGAAATATTCATTCATGAGCACCTGGCCCTGGCCGTCAAGGATAGACACCTGCAGAAGCTCTGCGTCTCCCAGAAAGCCGGTGGTTTCCGTATCCAGTACAAGAATGTCGCTTTTATTCATTCTGGTCACTTCCTATCAAAAAAGCGCAGCCTTCCCTGCGCCCTGACTACTCTTCTTCCCAGGCTGTTTCCCTGCGGTAAGCAGCTCCATTGGGAAGGTCTTTATTTTTCATGGAATGGCGGAGTCTCCTGTTCAGCAGGGTCCGTATTTTCTTCTTTGTGCCGTTCCTGCTGGGCTGTATCTTTTCCATGTCTTCATCTTCCATGATTTTTTCCGTCTTTTCTTTGCCGTACATCTTTCGGGCATACTGATTGGGCCTGGTCTCCCGGGTCACTTTCTGCGGTCTTTTCATGGCGTGATTCCTTTCTAGTAATAATCGTTTTCATTGTATCACACTTGGTCAGGGAAGTCATTGAGAAAATGCAGAGGGCGGCTGACGCCTTTGGACACGCCTGCGGCGTGAGGGTTCAGAGGGGAAGGGTTCTTAAGATTGACCGGCCCTTGGCCGGAGGGTTCTTAAGTTTGACGGGGCCTTCAGCCCCGAGGGTTGTGGATTGCCCTGTGGGCAATGCTTATAAAATCAGCGTTACGGGATTTACTTTCAGTATCATATGGCATAGTAAGCATTCTGGTGATTAGCCGCTACGAGGCTCCCCCTTATCCGGCTGCGCCGGACTGTCCCCCATCCGGGGGACAGAATAAAACACCGCAAAACATTCTCTTCATAAGCATCTCTACAGTAAGCACGAGTTGTTGTGCCACCTCCAAGAGGAGGAAAGGTGGTGGCGTTAGCCACCAAAGGGGGAATCTCCATCACCCGCCAGGGCGGTTATCAAGGTTTTATCATAAGAGGGCGCCTTCTATAAATGTAAGGCGCCCTCCACAACCCTCAGCGGCAAAGCCGCTGTCAAACTTAAGAACCCTCGGGGCGATAGCCCCGTCAAACTTTAGAACCCTCAAGCCCCATAGGGGCTTGTCCATAAGGCGTGTCAACCTTCGGGAATACTGGAAAGCACCGCCTTTTGAACCCTGTGAATTCCTGTGAACAGTGATTTCTACTACCCCTAGTAGGTTCAAAAGGATTTTCTCCCATTATCTTGTGAATGTACAGAAGGGGAAAGAGATGGTAAAATTAAGTTATTCACAAGATTCTTCACTTATGAACAGCTTTATTCAAAAGCTGAATTTTCCGTATTTATCGGATTTTACAGAATTTTCCGCGAAAAACTTTTTCACAGAAATTCACAGGTATTCACATATTATCCAAAGGAGATATTATGGATTTTTTTCTGCTTTGGGAACAGGTGCTGGACTACATTAATAAAAATGACAGCCAGTACTATCAGATGTTCTCATACAATGTATTTCCCACATCCATGACCGACACCACCCTGGTCATTACGCCCAATAAGCCTTACCTGGTGCGGTGGATCAACGGAGTGTACAGGGAAAAGCTGGAGCAGATTGTGAGCCGGATTGCGGGAAAACCGATGAAGGTGGAAGTGGCCCCGCCTCCTGATTCCACGGCTCCCTCACCGCAGATGCCGGTGCCTCCGGCACAAAAGGAAGCAGCGGCTCCCTCTCCGGCGCCTGCCGTTCCTCTGCCGGAGGATGAAGAGCCTCTTCCAACACCGGTTCCGCAGCCCCTTCCGGAAACACCGGCAACGGACCCCTTCCCGAAGGAAGTGGCGCCGCCCGATTTCTCCAACCTCAAACCGAAAACAGCGGACCAGGTGACTCTGCCGGATATCCGGAATTATGAAAGTCTCCACGAGCCTTCCCTTTTCGATACGCTGGGGACTACGGTGGAGACGAAGAAAAATTTCCAGCCCAATCCGGTGAACGAGGAATACACCTTTGAAACCTTCGTCCACGGCAACTGCAACGAAATCGCCTACCAGGCCGCCTATGCGGTGGCCCAGACCGCCACCAATCCGAACCAGGCGGACCAGAAGATGAATCCTCTTTTCATCTACGGCCCGTCGGGACTGGGGAAGACCCATCTGCTTCATGCTATCTGCAACTATATCCATACTTATAAGCCCAGCCTGTCGGTGCTCTTCGTTTCCAGCGAAACCTTCACCAACGAGCTCATCGATGCCATCCAGAACCACACCATGCCCAAGTTCCGGGCCAAGTACCGGAATCTGGATTTCCTCCTCATCGACGATGTGCAGTTCTTCGGCTCCAAGGATTCCACCAAGATGGAAATCTTCAATACCTTCAACGAGCTTTTTGATAAGAAGAAATACATCATCATGACCAGTGATCGCACGCCATCGGACATTGACAAGCTGGAGGACCGTCTGCAGAGCCGCTTTTCCAGCGGCCTGGTGGCTCCCATTTCACCGCCGGACTATGAAATCTGCTGTATCATCCTGCAGAAACGGGCGGAAAAAATGGGCATCACCCTGCCCAAGGATGTGGTGGACTACATTGCCAGCCACATCAATACCAATGTCCGTGAGCTGGAAGGGGCCTTCAACAAGCTGGTCACCTTCTCTCATATTAAAAAGGAACCTATTACCCTGTCCTTTGCCCGGGAAGCACTGAAGGACCAGATTCCCATTGAAAGCGGACAGGAGCTCACCGTAGATTTCATTATCGACACGGTATGCAAGTACTACGGCGTGAAGAAAGAAAAGCTTCTGGGAAACGGCCGCCCCAAGAGGATCGTCATTCCCCGGCAGATTGCCATGTACCTCTGCCGCAACGAGCTTCATGAATCCTATCCCACCCTCCGGGACTGCTTCAAGCGCAAGGATCATTCCACCGTCCTCTATGCCTGCGAAAGGGTAGAAAACGATATGGCCAAAGACCCCCAGACCCGGGCCGCCGTGGAAGCCATAAAGAAACTGCTTCGAAACAGGTGAGCCATAGTGCGGCCTGTATTATATAGGAAGCACTATCACCCCTAAGTACAGCAGGAAACGTTCCTCCTGCCCCTTCTCAAATGACTGTGAATAATGGGACCAGGGGCAGGGGATATTCCTGTTAACACACTGTGAATAAAGGGGATTTCCCAAAAAGCTGTGAATTCTGTGAATAGCGAAAAAAGTTATTCACTCCTTTCTGACAAACCGGGAAATTCGAGAAAATCTGGATTTTCACAAAGTTATTCACTTTTTCACAGCGTACTACTACTACTACTACTATCTTTTATATATCCCCGTCGTTTTTTAAAGGAGCTGCCATGAAAGTCATCTTCAACAAATCCGATCTCGTCAGTACCCTGGATCGTGTCCAGCGGGCTGCTCAGACCAAAGTCACATCCAATACAAATAATGGATTTTTCATTTCTGCTGCCGGAGGGAACATTCTCATCCAGGCCAATGATTACACCATCGGTATCAAAACCTCCTGTCCTGCCAACATAGAAGAAGAAGGAGTTACCGTCATTGCAGCACCTCAGCTGCAGAGCACCATTCGCATGATGCCGGCAGGAGACATTACTATGGAAAAAGGAGACCATGAAAATCTGGTTTCCTTCCAGAGCGGATCCTATGTATCCAAATTTCCTACCCGGGATCAGGTAGAATTTCCGGATGTACAGGAAATGGACCATCGGAACCACTGCCTGGTGAAATGCAGGGATTTTGCAGACATGGTATCCCTCGTTTCCTTTGCTGCTGCCAATGACAAACAGAAACCCATTTTTTCCGGTATTCTTTTTGAAGTCACAAAGAACACCTTCACCATGGCTGCTACCAATACCCATCGCTTGGCAGCCAAGGAAATTACCCTGGATGAAGAGGCGGCAGCAGAAGGCCGTTTCATCGTTCCTGCCGGTATCCTTTCTGACGTGAGCCGTATCCTTCCACTGGATGACGACACAGCCCAGGTAGAAATTTCCTGGTCCAAGAACCATGTGGCCTTCACCTTCGGAGACACCTACTTCATTGCCAGCCTGGTGAACGGGGAATATCCGGACTACCACCGCATTATCCCCACCCATTTCGATGCTCGGGCAGAAGTAAACCTGAAGGACTTTGAAGAAGCAGTCCGTTTCGTGAGCCCCATTTCCAGAGACATGAGCTACCAGACCATTAATTTCCATTTCGAAGGAGACACCCTGGAAATCTTCGAAGAAGATCCGGACATCGGCAAGGCGGACACCTCCATTCCCGTGAAACTGGAAGGAGACAATATCAGCCTCACCTTCAACTGCAACTACATTGAAGACATTCTGAAACATTCCAAAGGGGACGTGATCATTCTGAATCTGCAGAAAGCAGGCCCCATTGTGATTGAACAGGAAGAGGACAAGAGCTACAGCTACATGCTCACCCCTATGAGAGGAAGGAAATACTGATGAAAGATATCCCGATTTACGGAGACTACATCCAGCTGGACCAGTTTCTGAAAAAATTAGACTATATTTCCTCCGGTGGAGAAACCGGCGCCTTTCTGGAAGGACATACCATCACCCTGAATGGAAACAAAGTCCATGAAAAAAGAAAGAAAATCAGAAAGGATGATATCCTTTCCATTGACGGCGAAGAATTCCACATGACCGGGGCCTAGCCATGAAATGCAAATCCCTCCGCCTCATCCAGGTGAGAAGCTTTCAGGACTACAAGGTGGAGCCCTCCCCGGGGCTCACCCTTTTCACCGGTCCCAACGGCAGCGGCAAAACGAACCTCATCGAAGCCCTGTCCTATGCCTCCACCGGAAAATCCTTCCGCACCGGAAGCGATGGGGAAATCATCGGTCTGGGGGAAGAGGAGGGCACCATACTGGTGGACTTTGAAGCAGGAAAAACGGTGCAGACCATTAAAATCAAACTCACCAGAAGCCAGGGAAAGAAAATCTTCCTGAACGACACGGCTATCCGTAAAAAGGAACTGCTGGGCCTGTTCCGCACCGTCCTCTTCACCCCTGATGAACTGCAGCTCATCAAAGGCGCTCCCCAGCTGCGCCGCCGTTTCCTGGACATGGAAATTTCCCAGGTATCCCCCCGGTACTACGAAGAATTTCTCCGCTGCACCAGGGCGGTGCAGCAGCGGAACAGCGCACTGAAAAACGCCCAGCTCACCGGCCGGAAACCGGACCTGGACATATGGGACATGCAGATCGCTGCCTCCGCTTCCTACCTGGTCAGGAAAAGACTGGAAACCATAGACCAGATGAACCGCATGGTGCCGGCCATGGAAGAAAGACTGACAGGAAACAAAGAAAGCCTCTCTATCCGCTACATCCAGCAGGGCAGCGACAGCCCCCGCTATGACATGGAATGGTTCTTAGAGCAGCTCTCCCGGAGAAGAGAAGAAGACGCCCGCTTCTGCCACACCTCCCTGGGACCCCACCGGGACGACCTCCGGTTCCTCTTGAACGGACTGGACATATCCGCCTACGGCTCCCAGGGCCAGCAGCGGACGGCCATCCTGTCCATGAAACTGTCGGAAATGGAATTCATCAGAAAAGAAACAGGGGAATACCCGGTGCTCCTTCTGGACGACATAGGAAGCGAACTGGACAGAAGCCGGCGGGCCGCCCTCCTTTCCTTCCTCACAGAACAGGACATTCAGACCCTGGTCACAGGGACGGAGAAAATGTTTGAAGGAGAAGGAAAAGTGGTGGCCCTGGGATAGCAGGCGGCGGTCGGGATCGGGACCTGGGCGGTGCTTTACCGTATTCCCGAAGGTTGACACGCCTTATGGACAAGCCCTGACGGGCTTGAGGGTTGACGGCCCGCTGGGCCGAAGGTTCTTAGGGGGCTTAAGTTTGACGCGCCTTTGGCGCGAGGGTTGTTGTAGGGCGCCTCTAAATTATAGAAGGCGCCCTCTTATGAAAAAACCTTTACAACCGCCCTGCGGGTGTCGGAAAACAGGCCAACCGCCCTGGCGGGCGAGGGAGATTCCTCCTTTGGTGGCTGGCGCCACCACCTTTCCCCCGCAAGCGGGGGCACAATAACTCGTGCTTACTGTAGAGCCATTTATGAAGAGAGTGTTTCGCGGTGTTTTATTCTGCCCCCTGCATAGGGGGAAGTCCGTCGAAGCCGGATAGGGGGAGGCGAGCGCAGTGAACCAATCCGCAGAATGTCTATCATGCCATATGACACTGAAAGCTAATCCCGTAACGCTGACTTTATAAGCATTGCCGCAGAGCGGCAATCCACAACCCTCGGCCCGAAGGGCCGTCAAACTTAAGAACCCTCCGGCCAAGGGCCGGTCCATCTTAAGAACCTTTTTCCACAACCCTTCTACACAACCTGCGGCGAAGCCGCCACCACCACCCTTTGAACCCGGGCCGCAGAGCGGCCCCATCCCAAACCATTGAGACACTCCTTTTTTCAAAAGGACTATGTACACAGAGAGAGCTGAGGGAGCTCCGAAGGGCCCTCCTTTTCCTTCCGGCAGGCGCCTATCCTTGAGGAACCGGCGGGAGAGAAGGAAACTTCTCATGACTCAGCCTCTCTTCGGTACCGACAACTGAAAAATTTCTGAAAAAACTCCTGAGGAAAAACCTGTCAGACATCACGGTGGCAATATGGCTTCGGCCGATCTTCTCTGACGACACAGATATTCCGCTTCGGCGGCTGCTCCTGGCCGATTCACTGAAGACGGTGTTCCTGAGTCCTACCATGCATCGGCATGGGACGAATCAGGAGTTTTTTACTGCAAAAAAACAGGCCCGGCGCTTTTTGGCGCCGGGCCTGTTTCACGTGAAACAATTTTTTATTCCATCATAGGAAGTGACCTCCCCTTGGCAGCTTCGCAGATGGACCTTGATTCTGAGCTTTCTGCATCTGCGCTGTGAGGCGCTTTAGTCCCATTTCTTCTGGGGCATGTGCTTCAGCATGTCTTCTGCTTCTTTTACCGTAATATCAGACAGAGGCCGGTGGAGGAGGAGGGAAAGAAGTTTTCTCTTTTCTTCATCTGCCGACTCTTTGCGAAAGATTTTTTCTTTGGCCCGATGAATGAGGATATCCCTTGCTTCTTCATAGAGGCTGTATTCGCAGGGGAGGATGGCGCGGACCTGCTGATAGGTGTAGTGGGGATTTTCCTTCAGAATGAGGATGACCTTGTTTTTCTTTGTTCTGGCCAGTTTCCGTTGGCAGGCAGGGCAGATGGGGGATGCAGGCGGGCAGAGGCTGCCGCAGATGGAGCAGGGGTGGTAGCCGTCGGCCAGTTCTCCCTTTCGGATTTTCAGCACTTCTTCCATCATTTCAGCAAAGGGGGCACGGACGGCCTCTTTTTTGACGTGACCTTTGACCCAGTTCTGTATCCAGGCTTCTTCTCCTTCGGAGAGGCTTTGGCTGTACCGTTTCTGTTCCTTTTCAATGGCCGAATTTACAGGATCCAGGGTGGTGAAGGGCTTGTAGGGCTTTTGGGGAGAACCGGCAAGGAATTTGATATCCGTGAAATAGCGGCCGATTTCATCTTTGGAAAGCTCTTTCAGAATGTCCGCCTTCATCATGAAAAGCTGCTGGAGGAAGGCGGAGTTGGTGACCCGGACGAAGAGGAGGGGGCCTTTGCAGCCGGAAATGTAGGATTCCTCCGCCATGAGGCTGCCTACGATTTTTTTCCACCTTTTCTGGAACAGGTAAAACTGGAAGCCCTTATTTCCGAAGAGCTTCTGCCTCACATCGGATTCCGTAAAGACTCCGGCAATGCTTTCCATGGTGCGGTACCTTTTTCCTTCCGGTTTCTTGTCTTCTTCCATGGCGCTCCTCCTTTCTGCTTTTATTATACTATGACTGATAAGGGTTAATAGAAATTCTTTTTATGCCGATAAAAGGACATGTGTTTTATAATAAAAGGAAGAGTGTGATTTTGATAGACAGGAGGATGCTGTGATGGATGAAATCAAAGATGGCAAAGTGAATATTGAGCGGTATCGTATCAAGGAAGGAACGAAAGTCAATCTGAAGAAATATTCCACGGCCTGCGATGTGGTCATTGACAAGGCCAAGGTGAAATCTCTTTATTTCCCGGAGGTCATTGAAAAAATGAAGGACCTGCAGGAAAAGCTGTATGCCCAGGATACTTACGGTCTCATCATCGTGCTCCAGGCCATGGATGCCGCCGGCAAGGACGGCACGGTGAACCATGTCTTCGCCAACCTGGATCCCGGCGGCGTGAAGGTGGTGTCCTTCAAGCAGCCCACCAGTGAAGAAAAAGACCATGACTACATGTGGCGTATCAACAAGGCCCTGCCGGAGCGGGGAGACATCGGCATTTTCAACCGGTCCCAGTACGAGGACGTCATTGTCACCCGCATTCACGACCTTATCCATAAGGGCCAGCTGCCGCAGGACCTGATTCACAAGGACTTCTGGGAAGAGCGGTATGAGCAGATTAACAACTGGGAAAAGTATCTGCACCAGAATGGTTTCCAGATGGTAAAAATCTTCCTTCATGTATCGAAGAAGGAACAGCAGCGCCGCCTTATGGACCGCATTATCAACCAGCAGAAGAACTGGAAATTCTCCATGTCCGATATTAATGAAAGACAGTACTGGGACCGGTATCAGGAACTCTATGAGGAAATGATTACCAAAACCTCCAAGGACATTTCTCCCTGGTACATTGTGCCGGCAGACAACAAGTGGTATACCCGCTACGTGGTGGCTCTCATTACCCTTGAGGCCCTGAAGAAAATCAATCCCCAGTTCCCGAAGCTGGCGCCGGAAGTACAGGAACAGCTGGAACAGTTCAAGAAACTCATTTCCGAAGTGGATATCAAATCGCTGGAAGAAATCAAGAATTCCATAGATAAGAAGTAAAAGGAGCAGCTGGCAGGGCAGGCTGCTGCATGGGATTTCCAAAGGCAAAAAGGGGCGGCGCTGACGGGGCAGGCTGCGTTTTCTCCGCTAAGGGGGAGAGAAAGGGCGGCCGGGGATATGCCATAGCCCGAAGGAAAATCGCTTTTACTGACAAATCATTTCCGCATCATAGGATTACAAGGAGAGAAACCATCATGGAAAATCAAGGGAATCAGGAATCTGTGCCGGAAAAGAAATATGACGGCCCTGTAAAAATCGATATTGACCGCTATCGGGCCAGGGAGGGGGAGAAAATCAATCTGAAGAAATTCCCTACGGCCTGCGATGTGAATGTGGATAAGGAATCAGTCAAAATGAGTGCCTTTCCCAAAGCACTGGAGGAGCTGAACCTGCTGCAGGCCAAGCTCTATGCCCAGAGCACCTACGGCCTCGTCATCGTCCTCCAGGCCATGGATGCCGCCGGCAAGGACGGCACTATCCGCCATGTCTTTTCCCATCTGGACCCCAATGGTGTCCATGTGGTGTCCTTCAAGCAGCCCACCAGCGAGGAAAAAGACCACGACTACATGTGGCGTATCAATAAAGCCCTGCCCCGGCGGGGAGATATCGGCATTTTCAACCGCTCCCACTACGAAGATGTGGTGGTGACCAGGGTGCATGACCTCATCCACCAGGGAAAGCTGCCGAAGAACCTGATTACGAAAAATATCTGGGATATCCGCTACCGCCAGATCCGGGACTGGGAACGGTACCTGGGGGAAAACGGTTTTCACATGATTAAGATTTTTCTTCATGTGTCGAAAAATGAACAGCGGGACCGCCTGGCCCAGCGGATTCTGAACAAAAAGAAAAACTGGAAATTCTCCATGGCCGATATTAACGAAAGACGGTACTGGGACCGGTACCAGGAACTGTACAGCGAAATGATATCTGCCACCTCCACCGAAGAAGCGCCCTGGTACATTGTGCCGGCAGACAACAAATGGTACACCCGCTACGTGGTCTCCCAGATCGTCATCCGGGCACTGAAGGACATTGCGCCGAAATTTCC
This sequence comes from Dialister succinatiphilus YIT 11850, assembly GCF_000242435.1. GTDB lineage: Bacteria > Bacillota > Negativicutes > Veillonellales > Dialisteraceae > Dialister > Dialister succinatiphilus. Next base: position 1,221,142 of record NZ_JH591187.1, read on the forward strand.
GGAAATGTCAAAGGAAATCAGGGAACAGCTGGAAGAATTCAGAAAGCTCATCGAAAGCGGCAATGTGGGCATGATCGAAGAAATGGAAGACGTGCTGCAGAAGGAATAAACGATTCATAGAAAAACAGGATTCCCGAAGGTTTAAAGCCGCTTTTCGGGACTGGGACCTGGGCGGTGCTTTCCAGTATTCCCGAAGGTTGACACGCCCTTACGGGCGTGAGGGTTGAGCCAGCCGCCGGGCCTTTCGGCCCTGGGCTGCCAGGGTTCTGTCCGGGACCGGCTGACGCCTCCCGGACGGGTTGAGTGCTCTCGCCCTCGGGAGTTATATAGTATCGCTGCGCTGGCGAGGTACGGCGCCTTCGGCGCCATTTTTTATACCGCCTTTGGCGGCGAAAACCATACAACCGCCCTGCGGGCGTGGAAATGCATTCCCCCTTTGGTGGCTGGCGCCACCACCTTTCCCCCTCTTCGAGGGGGCACAACAACCCGTGCTTACTGTAGAGATACTTATGAAGAGAGTGTTTCGCGGTGTTTTATTCTGCCCCCTGAATAGAGGGAAGTCCGGCGCAGCCGGAAAGGGGGAGGCGAGCGCAGCGAGCCAATCCGCAGAATGCTTATCATACCATATGACACTGAAAGTAAATCCCGTAACGCTGACTTTATAAGCATTGCCGCAGAGCGGCAATGCTTATAAAGTCAGCGCCGCAGGCGCTGTCGCCCCCTGAGCGAAGCGAACACAACCCTTCTACACAACCTGCGGCGCCAGCAGCGCCCCTTTTTTACTTGCGGCGAAGCCGCCACCATAACCCTCGGCCCAAAGGGCCGTCAAACTTAAGAACCTTTAGAACCCTTGGGACGAAGTCCCGTCAACCCTCACGCCGCAGGCGTGTCCCATATGATATAATATCCATAAGACTGAATCCATGAATGTGTCAATTCGTGAGGTGAATGATATGAAAAAAATACTTCTTATGCTGGCCCTGGCGGCCTCCATTTCCGGTGCGGCCTATGCCTCTCCCCAGACTTCCTTCCAGAAGGGAGAAACGGAAGTGAATGTGGGCATGTGGGATGCATCTGCCCATTCCAACGGCTATAAATCAGACGGAGAATGGAATTTTCTTGGGGGCCTGACCTACGGCATCAATGATCGCTGGGCTGCCCAGTATCAGTACACCGGCCTTCATACGGACCATACCAATGGCAATATGAATGAAGTGAACGCCCTGTATTCCCTTCATCCCCAGGTGGCTGCCTTTGCCGGCTGGAACCGGATTTCCATGAAGGACTTCCCGGATCGCGCTTTCGGTTCTTCCGAGACCACCAATAACATTGCCCAGCTGGGTATCATTGCCCGGCAGCCGGTGAATGATGTGGTGGACGTATACGCCAAGGGCGCTGTAGGCACCGAATCCACCTCCCTGTGGGAAGCGGGCGTGAACCTGGCAGTGGACAAGAATGTAGACCTCAACGCCGGCTATCGCTACCTCAATACCCGGGGCGATGATGACCACAATGTTTCCTACAAGGGCTTCCTGGCAGGCCTGTCCTACCGCTTCGGCGGCAGCAATGAAACCCTGCAGCCTGTGGAAGAAGAAAAGAACTACGATTTTGAAGAAGAAACGGAACCGTCCACGGTGACTGTGAAGCCTGCTGCAGGAAAGGCGGACACCCAGGAAGTACCGGCTGATACTCCGGTGAAAGCTCCGGAAAATGATTACTACTTCAACAGCATTCATTTCAAGAGCGATTCTGCATCCATTGACGATGCCCAGAAGGCAAACCTGGACGCTTTCGTGGAAAAGGCGAAAGAAACGGGCCATACCTTCAAATTGGTAGGCCGTGCTGATGCTACCGGCAGTGCCGACTATAACAGGGATCTCTCTGCCCGCCGCATTGACAGCGTGAAACAGTACGCCCTGGACCATGGTGTGGATGCCTCCAAGCTGGTGGCCATGGTGAAGGGTTCGGAAGATGGAAGCGGAGCTGAAGGACGGCGCGTGGATATTTTCGAACATAAATAATGAATGAGAAATAAAAAATTCCTGTGAAATCAGATGGTTTCACAGGGATTTTTTATTTGGAAAAAGGTTCTTAAGATTGACCGGCCCTCCGGCCGGAGGGTTCGGAGGTTTGACGGCCCCTGCGGGCCGAGGGTTGTGGTATCGCCCCTTTGGGGCGATGAGTATATAATCAACGTTACGTGCTTTCCGGGGAAGTGAGAAAAAATGATAACTGATGGTCGGCGAAAAGGAGGCGGAAGTTTGGCTGACCGCAGTCCGGATATATGAATCTATGGGAATCATCCATAGCGCCCCTCAGGGATGGCAAAGAAACTGGATTTGCAGGGGAGCGAAGCGAGCCCATACCGCCAAGGGCGGTATATAAAATTCATCGCCCCTATGGGCGGTACCACAACCCTCGGCGGCCAAAGGTCGCTGTCAAACTTTAGAACCTTAAGAACCTTCGGCCCAAAGGGCCGTCAACCTTTCTCTTTAAAACTTCGGAACCCCTTTATTTATCCCATCAAGAGAGGAATCAGTTCTCTGGGGGACGAGACGATCACCCTGGCTCCGTGGGAAAGGAGGAAGGGACGGGTGCGGAAGCCCCAGTCCACGGAAATGCAGGGAAGCCCTGCGTTTTTCGCTGTTTCCAGATCCACTTCCGAATCGCCGATATACACAGCCTGGGCAGGGGAAACATGAAGGTCCTTCAGAATGGCCAGTACCATATCCGGCGCCGGCTTGCGCCGGATTTCCTTATGATTGCCCATGGCCCGGTCAAAGAGGCGGGGGAAAAGGGCGCGTTCCAGCACCTGCACATCCCGGTCATCCTTATTGGAAGCCACGGCAGTCAGAATGCCATGGTTCCGAAGGGCAGAAAGCACCTCCGGTATGCCTTCATAGGGCGCCGTCTTTTCCCGGCAGTGGGCGGCATAGCGGGGTACGAAAAGACTTTTCAGCCTCTTCACATCTTCCCCGGTAAAGTGATAGCGGGAAAAGGGGATGGAACTGCCTATGTATTCCAGCTCCTCCTCCGGGCAGCCCCCTTCCAGGGCCAGCACCTTCTCCATGTCCGCATCAATGCCGCATCCGAAACAGAGCTTGATTTTCTCCTCCGGGAAATCATGGCGCTTCCCCATTTTCTCAAGGGCATAGTTGGAAGCGGCCGTGAGGTCGCCGATGGTATTTAAAATGGTGCCGTCCATATCAAAAATAACTGCTTTATACATGGTATGTCTCCTTTATCAGTGAGCTGGCGGGACAGTGGGACAGCGGAACGAGTGGAACAGTGAGGCGGCTGGCCGCTATCCACTGTCGGCTTACCGCTGGCAGTCTTCCCGCCGACTGGGATTCTTTAGTGAGCTAGTGGGCTAGTGATCTGGTGAACTAGTGGACTAGTAAGTGTCACTATCTACATGTACCAGAATTCTTCGCCTGGGGTCAGGATGGTCGGTCGGCCAAATAAAAGGAAGGCCCTTTAATGTGCAGGCTAAGGGCCAACTTTGGCCGACTCGCGCATTCTATGCAGAATGCGCGCAAGTGAGGGCGGGAAGGCAATCCCGTAACGCAGATTTCATACTCATCGCCGCAAAGCGGCGATACCACCACCCTTTGAACCCTTTGAACCTTCTGAACCTTCTGAACCTTTTCCTTCACAACCCTTCTACACAACCTGCGGCGTCAGCCGCCACCGCAACCCTCGGGGCCAAAGGCCCCGTCAAACCTAAGAACCCTTGGGCCGAAGGCCCATCCATCTTAAGAACCCTTTTCCCCATTATATCCTTTCCTGTCATCATAAGGAAAAATAAATATAGTTATTTTCGGTTCATTTCTTATTGTTTGCTTGCCTTGGATTCTGCTATAATGCTTTTGAAAAATATTTGAGGATTCATAGGAAAGAAGGATAATATCATGAATCTCACAACCCTTCATGCCGCTATCATCCTGTTTACGGTGGCCCTGGTCATCGGCATCGGTATTTATCATTCCCGGTCCATCAAGTCCGCTGCCGGCTACAGTGTAGGCGGCAGGAGCGCCGGGGTGCCTCTGGTGGCAGGCAGCATTGCGGGCACCGTGGTAGGCGGCGGCGCTACCATCGGTACGGCGCAGCTGGCTTTTAATTTCGGCCTCTCTGCCTGGTGGTTTACGCTGGGAAGCGGGATTGCCTTTATTCTGATGGGTCTTTTCTATGCCCGCCGCATGAGGGGCACGGGGCTGGAAACTATTCCCCAGTTTCTGTCTCTCAATTATGGAAAGAAGGCAGAGGAGCTTTCTTCCGTGATTTCATCCATTGGCATTCTTTTTTCCGCCGTGGCCAGCTGTCTGCCGGGTATTGAAATCATTTCCAGTCTGTCGGGGCTGGATCCGGTGATTTCATCGGTGCTTCTCATTGTCATGGTCATTGGGTATACCTTTTTCGGCGGCATGAAGAGTGCGGCAGTAGGGGGCATTATGAAAATGGTCATTATCTGGGTGTCCCTTTTTGTGGCAGGCTTCGAAGCCATGGAATCTCTCTACGGCACTCCGGAATGGGCTTCTCTTCCAGCCGCGGACATGGACCTTTTCGGACGGGGCTTCGAGCTTTCCATGGCGAATCTGTTTTCCGTGATTGTAGGGGTTCTCTGCACCCAGACCTATATCCAGTGCATCTTCTCTGCCAGCACACCGGTGACGGCGGCCTTCGGATGCTTTGCGGCAGCCCTCATTGTCATTCCGGTAGGTCTTCCCAGCGTGGCCATCGGCATGTACATGCATGCCTTTGATCCAAACGTATCACCGATTCTGGTTCTCCCGTCTTATCTGATTAATCACAGCTCCACCCTCATCGGCGGTCTGGCCATGGGCGGCATCCTTCTTTCCCTCATCGGCAGCATCGGCGGCCTGTCCCTGGGCATTGGCACCATGATTTCCCATGATATCATCATGCCTATTACAAAAATCACCGATGATCTGAAGCTGCTGAAGGTGACGAAATTGACGGTACTGGCTGTCATGATTCTGGCCTGCCTCATTTCCATTGCCAACAGGGGCTCGGAAGTGCTTTTCTGGAATTATCTCTCCATGGCCCTTCGCGGCGGCGGCATTTTCATCCCCTTCACCCTGGCTGTTTTCCTGCCGGGTCATCTGACAAAGACCTGGGCCGTGATTTCCATGGCCGGAAGTACCCTGGCCGCTCTTCTGTCTGTCTTCATGGGTCTTCCTGTGGAGCCTCTCTTTGTGGGTCTCATAGCCAGTGTGATTTTCATTCTTCCGGGAATCCGGATAAAGAAGATACCGGGCACAAAGGATTACGGGCTGTAGAGTCATGGGTGGCGGGCAGCTGTATTCCCGAAGGTTGACGCGGCTTCGCCTTCCGGACAGGTTCTGAGGGCTCCGCCCTCGGGAGTTATGAAGTATTGTGGAGGTCCTGAATAGGACCTCCAAGTCAGCCAAAGTAGGCTCTTAGCCTGCCCATTAAAGGGCTTACCTATTGGTTGGCTGACCGTGCCCGCTAGGGAAGTACGGCGCCCCTGGGGGCGCCATTTTATATGCCGCTTCGCGGCAATAGCTGCATGGAACTCAGTCACATCCGCCGACAGGCGGATTATAATGGCGCCGGTAGGCGCCTACCTCGCCAGCGCAGCGATACTATATAACTACCCTGGGCCGCCAGGCCCTCAAACAGTCCGGGAGGCGTCAGCCGGTCCCGGACAGAACCCTGGCAGCCCAGGGCCGAAAGGCCCGGCGGCTGCCTCAACCCTCACGTCCGTAAGGGCGTGTCAACCTTCGGGAATACAGCCACCCGCCGCTCATGTGGCACAAAAACAAAAAAAGCCCCCGGATTACTCCGGGGACTTTTTTCATTGGTTTCAGGCTTCGATATCCACAGTATCCGGTCTGCCTGCATCATCAAGACCGAGATAAGCCACTTCTCTTACATGTCCGTCATAAGTGAGGGTTACATGATAATGGAAAGTCTGGCCATCGAAAATTTCATCGCCCAGCTGAATAGCTGTGGTATAGCTGTCCGGACGATATTCTCTGACTGTGTCGCCAACTACCGGGAACTGCAGGAAAATATATTCTGCACCCTGGTATGTTACGCTGCCGTAAACACGCTTCAGATCTGCTACAGCGTATTTATCAACGCCGCACACAACAATACTTTTTTCAGTTACTTCTGCCATGTTTATCACCTCTACGACCAATTTATAGCAACGAACCATTGCTATTTCCTTATATAGTTTACCACTTTTTCATGATAAACAGAAGATTTCCCGGGGAAATATTTCTTTTTTTCTGTAAAAAAAGGAAAATTCCTTTTATGGGAAGGAAATGGAAAGGTTTTTAAGTTCTGTCATTCTTTATGAAAGGATGGCATGAAGGTTTGAGAAAACCGTTCTTTACGGCTGTCCGGCGGCTTTTTTTTCATGGCTGCCATGGCCGTCGCAGACGCAGTGCAGCTTATTTTTGAAAATCTCGCCCATAATGGTGTGGAATTCCTTTAAGGCTTCAGGATTGAGGGAATAGAAAATATTCTTGCCGTCCCGGCGGTCAATGATGAGCCCGGACTCCACCAGCACCTTCATGTCATGGGACAGGGTGGGCTGGGTAATGGCAAAGGCTTTCTGCAGCTTGCAGGCGCACTGCTCCCGGCAGGAAAGCATATCCACGATTTTCAGCCTTTTAGGATCGGAAATGGCCTTCAGGATTTTGGCGGTATCAATGTAAATTTTTTCCATAAGATATCTGAACTCCTGTGATAAATAGAATTATTTCTATAGTGAGAGTATCAGAGATGAAAGAGTTTGTCAAATGGGAGAAGGGCCGCTATGAAATACAATGGAATCACATCACTCCCGTCATTTCGAGCGGAGTCGAGAAATCTCCCCGTTGAAAAGTTTCCTGCCGCTATGAAACACAATGGAGCCCCAGCGAGCAGGAAACCTCATATTTCTTTTAGAAATCATCGGCCCTTTTGCCCCTTTTATGTTATAATATAAAGGACTATCTATGAAAGGAAAAGACCATGGGAACTATCATCAGCATCATCAACCAGAAGGGCGGGGTAGGGAAGACTACCACGGCGGTGAACCTGTCGGCGTACCTGGCAGACAAGGGGAAAAAGACTCTTCTTATCGACGAAGATTCGCAGGGAAATTCAACCAGCGGTCTCAGCAGGTCTGTGACCTTTGACAAAAGCTTGTATGATGTACTGCTGAATGATACCTCTCCGGAGGAGGCGGTGGTGAAGACCGCCATCCGCAAGCTCCATCTTCTGCCGGCATCCATTGATCTGGCGGGGGCAGAAATCGAAATCGCGCCGCTGGCGGAGCGGGAGTCTCTTCTGAAGCGGAAAATCGAGCCGCTCCGGGAGCAGTATGATTACATCATCATCGACTGTCCTCCTTCTCTGGGGCTCATGACGCTGAATGCCCTGGTGGCTTCCGATTCCATTATCATTCCCATCCAGGCGGAGTTCTATGCCCTGGAAGGGCTGTCCCAGCTGGTGAAGACGGTGCAGGTGGTTTCCCGCAGGATGAATCCCCGTCTCCATATTCTGGGCATCCTTCTCACCATGTTTGACGGCCGGACGAACCTGTCCCTCCAGGTGGCGGAGGAAGTGAAGAAATATTTCGGTTCCAAGGTGTTCCGGACGGTGATTCCCCGGACAGTGAAGCTGTCGGAGGCGCCCAGTTTCGGAGAGCCGGTGCTGACCTATGCCCCCAAGTCCAAGGGTGCAGAAGCCTATAAGAAGCTGAGTCGGGAGGTTTTAAAACGTGAATAAGAAAAAATTGGGACGGGGCCTCGGCGAGCTTCTGGGAGATGCCCTGGATGATACAGGCAGGGTGATGGAAATTGCTGTCCGTGACATTTCCCCCAATCCCTGGCAGCCCAGACGGGATTTCCCGAAGGAATCCCTCACGGCGCTGGCGGAGTCCATTAAGGAAAACGGTCTCATCCAGCCGGTGGTGGTGAGGCAGAAGAAAAACGGCACCTATGAGCTGGCAGCCGGCGAAAGACGCTGGCGTGCGGCCAAACTGGCAGGCCTTGAGACTATTCCTGCCGTGACCCAGGACTATGATGACCGGTCCATGGCGGAAATGGCACTGGTGGAAAACCTGCAGCGGGAGGATTTGAATCCTGTGGATGAAGGCCTGGCATACCAGAAGCTCATGGACGACTACGGTCTCACCCAGGAAGACATTTCCCGGAAGGTGGGAAAGAGCCGGCCCTATGTGGCCAACATGGTGCGTCTTCTGGGACTGCCGGAGGAAGTGAAGGATTTCCTTTCCAAAGGACAGCTCACTGCCGGCCAGGCAAGGCCTCTTCTGGGGCTTGGAAGCGATGCGGAAAAAGTGCAGCTGGCCCGCCGCATTGTGAAAGAAGGACTCTCGGCCCGGCGGGTGGAAGAAATCATCCGGCAGGGCAGGGAATCGAAGAAAAAAGACAATCCGCCGCCGGCTGAAACCTTTATGAAGGCGGTGGAAGAAAAACTGGGTCTTTCTGTAGGATCCAAAGTACGTATACGAATAGGAAAGGGAAAGAATGCCCACAAAGGCACCATTTCTATTTCATTCAGCAATGACGAGGAATTTCAGCGCATTGCCGATATTCTGAATCAGAATCATAAGTCAAGATAGGTGGAGTTTCTGCGAATATGATTAATCCCAATGTATTCATGTATGCCGCTATCGGCGTAGTCATTGTAGTTTTCCTTTTTATTCTCCTGCAGTATGTACTGCTTAGAAATAAACTGAACCGTCTGGCCAAGAAATATAAATATTTCATGAACGGCGAAGATGGCGGTTCCATTGAGCTGAAACTGTCCACCGAAGTCAGGGAGCTTCGGGAAATGGTGGCTTCCTCTGAAAATATGCTTCATCAGCAGGAACTGCTGGCTACCATGCAGCTCCAGTCCTTCCAAAAGGTGGGTCTGGTGCGCTATGATGCCTTCGATGATACGGGAGACAAGCTGTCCTTCTCCCTTACCGTGCTGGACGGGAAGAATAACGGCTTCATCCTGTCTTCCCTGGCCGGTCATGATACCTCCCGCATTTACGCCAAGAAAGTAGTGAACGGCCAGTGCCGGGAAGCCCTTTCTTCGGAAGAAGCGGAAAGTATCAATATCGCTCTGGATACCCTGATGCCCGATATGGCAGAAGAAGCAGGAAATCAGGCAGCCCCTGTTTCTCCGGAATCCAAGCCCCAGCAGCATAAGATCGATACCGCTAAGGGACGGTAAAAGGCACTGCCTTTGACGGCTATGGGCTGTATGAATCCTATGAGCCTCATGTAATCGGGAATACCTTAAGGTACCCCAAGTCTACAATGTAACCTCCGGAATATGGGGATACTTCCGGCAGTTGATTTCAGATAAAAGGTAATCCATGAAAAAGACACTGAATAAAGACACAGGAGAAGTGACCTTCTCCTTTACAGACAAAGAAATCAAAAAACTGAAAATCCTATCCCTGGCAGGCGCGGCTGTTTTCGTCCTGAGCCTGGGCACAGCGGTGTATGCCGCTGTTTCCATGAACTCCCTGAAGAGCGAAAATGAGCTCTATAAGAACCAGCTGAAAATGGCGGAAGAAAAAATGAACGCCCTGTCCGATAAGACGAAAACCATTGAAAAACTGTCCTCCCAGCTGCAGGATATGATTAAAGCCAATAACAACGGCGCAGGACAGAATATTTCTGCTTCTGGTGAAGGCGGCCAGGGCGGTGCTTCCACAGTGCCCGATAAAGCAAGGGATGTGAAGGCCTCGGAACATGACAATGGAGCAGAGGATGGAGACAGTGAAATTTCCACCCCCGGCCAGCTGCTGAGCAGCATGAGGAAGCTGGATAAACGGCTGGACAGCCAGATTAAAACCATGATCGTCCTCCGGGAAAAGCTGATCAATGAAACCTATGGCATGCAGGCTCCGCTCCTCCATACCTCTTCCACCACCCCTGATATGTGGCCGGTGAAGGGCACCATTTCCAGTACCTACGGCTTCCGGTCAAGTCCCGGCGGCATCGGCTCTACCTACCATGAAGGCATTGATATTGCTGTCGATTACGGCAGTCCCATCGAAGCCACCGCCTCCGGCGTGGTAACCCAGGCCGGCTGGGTGGGAGGCTATGGCAATCTGGTAGAAATCAAACACGATGGCGGTCTTGTTACCCGCTACGGCCATAACTCCGCCCTTCTGGTGTCCGTGGGACAGCAGGTGGAACAGGGCACCGTCATCGCCCTGGCCGGCAGCACAGGAAACAGCACCGGTCCCCACTGCCACTATGAAGTAAGGATTAACGGCGACGCCGTGGATCCTACCTACTTCCTGCCTGGAAACTATTGATAAAAACGCAGCGCGTCATAGAGACGGGCTGCGTTTTTTAGAAATGTTTCACGTGAAACAATAGGGCCGCTCTGCGGACCGGGTTTATAAGGGAAGGTTCTTAAGATGGATGGGCCTTCGGCCCAAGGGTTCTTAAGTTTGACGGCCTTGCAGGCCGAGGGTTGTGGTGGCGGCTGACGCCGCAGTTTTTAATGCCGCCTGCGGCGGCAAAAGCCGAAAACCAAACAACCGGGCCTGGGGCCCGTTGGAAATGCACTCCTTCTGCCTGCGGCATCTCCCCCGGCGGGGGAGATTTGCTCTGCGCTTACTTTAGTGCTGACTTAAACAGCTCAACCCATAGCGGAGAATAAAGTCCCCCCAGGGCGGTTGTATGGTTTTTATCATATAATTTGGCGCCTTTTATAATTTAGAGGCGCCTACCACAACCATCAGCGGCATAGCCGCTGTCAAACTTAAGAACCCTCGGGGCCACAGCCCCGTCAAACTTTAGAGCCCTCACGCCGCAGGGCGTGTCCATAATGGCGCCCACAAAAACCCTCGCGCCAAAGGCGCGTCAAACTTAAGCCCCTTAAGAACCTTCGGCCCGAAGGGCCGTCAACCCTCAAGCCCCAAAGGGGCGTGTCCATTTGAACCCTCAAGCCTCAAATACGATTTCCAAAGGAGACCTTTATGACTGATACCATCGAACAAGCACAGCAGTTTCTTCTGACAGGCGATTTCTCCGCCTCCCTGGCCATGTATAACCGTATATACAACGATTCTGACAGTGATGAAGACAGAGGCACCGCTGCGGCCATGCTGTCCCATATGTATGGATGCAGTATGACAGGGGAGGTAAACGACCGGCTGGCCGACGATTTCCTGGCCAAAGCCGTCAGGCTCGAAAGTCCTCTGGGCCTCTTTCTGGTGGAATCCAAAGATCCCGATATTTCATCGGCTGAGTTTGAGAGGCTGGTGAAAAAGCTGAAAAAGCTGGCAGATCAGGGAAATACCTTGGCCATGATAGAGATGGGACTCATGTTTGAATACGGCTACCACCGGAGAGTGAATCTGAAAAAAGCGCTGGTCTGGTATGAAAAGGCCGCATCCCTGGGCCATGTGGATGCCATGGTAAAGGCCGGATGGATTTGGGAGAGTCACAGTTTCAAGGACCATGATGACCATAAGGCCTTTCTCTGGTATCTGAAAAGTGCGGCCATGGCCTATGGAAACGGCGAGTGCCAGCTGGGCTTCTGCTATCGTGATGGCATCGGTACTGGGAAGGATATGGACCGGGCCCTCATCTGCCTTGAAAAAGCAGCGTCCCATGGATCTGCCGAAGCAGCCATGCTGCTCTATAAAATCTATTCCGGTGAAGGGGCAGAAGGGGAAGAAGATCTTGAGCTCCGCGATAAGGAAAAGAGCTTTTCCTATTTGAAGATGGCCGCCAAGCAGGGGGAAAGCGAAGCTCTCATGCGTCTGGGTCATATGTATTATCAGGGGGAAGGGACAGAGGCGGATACGGAAAAAGCGATTGAGTGCTATGAGAAAGCCTGGAACGCTGGAAATCCCATGGCCGGTACCATGCTGGGTCTCATTTACATCTATGGCTTCGACGATGAGGAGAGTGCAAAAAAGGGGATTTCCTACTTTTATCAGGCAGGTCAGGAAGGTGACATTGATGCATTCCGGGAAATGGCTCTCTGCATCCTTTATGGCCGGCGTATACCAAAGGACGAATCCCAGGGACTTGCCATACTGAAAAAGCTGGCAGAAGAAAATGAGCCCCTCAGTATAACTGCTCTGGGCAACTGGTATATGAATCAGAAAGAGCCGGACAAAGCCCTGCCATACTTCCGCAGAGCAGCGGACATGGGTGAACCGAATGCGGAATTTGCCCTGGGATACTGCTACTTCTCCGGCACCGCCGTTCCCAGAAACCTTAGAAAAGCACAGGAACTGTTTCAGCGGGCTGCCCTGAAGGGACAGAAAGAGGCAGAAAAGGAATTGAAAATCCATTTTTCATAAAACACGGCGGCGTCATGCCGCCCCGTCATTTCGAGGGTCGGAAGCGGAGCCCCGAAATCCAGCGGCAAAAAGTTTCCTGTGGGTAAGAAGCACAGCGGTGCCCCGCCGGGGAGTAAACTTTTTAGATTACCAAAAGGAGCCAAACCATGACAGAAGGAGAAAGTCTGTTTTTACAGGGAAAAATTGATGAAGCCTATGAAGTGCTGGAAAAAGAGAAAACAGGACGGGCCCTCTATCTGTTAGGCCTCATAGAACGGGAAGGCTATGGCCACCGGAAGGCGGACGAAGAGAAGAGCCGTCAATTCTTTGAAGAAGGAAAGAAACAGGGCGACCCTCTCTGCAGCGTGGCCCTGTTCCAGGGAGAAACGGGAAAGACTATGTGGGACACGGTGAACCAGGATTTCTCCCGGGTCCTTCTTTCCGCCAACCATGGCGACGTACTGGCTATGGACGAAGCCGGCCTTTTCTACATCGGAGGCGGCGTCATTCTGGACTACGAAGAAGGAGTGAAATGGCTGGCCAAAGGCGCTTTCTATGAATACTGGAAAGCCCTCTATGACCTGGGCATGTTCTACTATGAATTCAACACCAACGCCGACAGCGAAGAAAAAGCTATGGTCTGCTTCAAGAAGGCAGCAGAATTTCATGACAAAGAAAGCCAATACATGCTGGGTCTTATGCTGGCCATGAAAGCCAGGACGGAAAAAGACATGAGTGAAGCTGTTTCATGGATGGAAAAATCCTGGGAGGAGGGAAACGAAGAGGCCGCCCTGTTTCTGGGGAAACTGTATGAAGGAACCGTAGATACAGACATAGAAATGGCTCCTTCGCCGGAAAAGGCAAGAGCCTGGTTTGAAAAAGCGGCGGCTAAAGGAAATGGAGAAGCCCTGGCAGAACTGGCCTTCTTCTACGAAAAGGGCATCACCGTACACAAAGACAGCCAAAAAGCGGCAAACCTTCTGAAAGACGCCGTGGGCTGCGGCTATGACGAAGCCCTTTTCTCCCTGGCCCTTCATTACCTGGACGAAGGAAAAGAGGACGAGGCCCTGCCATACATGGAAGCCGCCGCAGCCAAAGGAGAAGAACGGGCCCTCTACCTGGCAGGCATGATGTACCTCTATGGCAAAGGAACAGAACCGGACAGAGAAAAAGGCATAGACTACCTGCGGGAAGCAGAACTCCATGGCTCGAAGGAAGCAGCGGAAGAATTAAAGAAACAGGGGATTTATGAAATATAGCGGGCCTGCGGCTGCTGTCGGGATCGGGACCTGGGAGGTGCTTTCCAGTATTCCCGAAGGTTGACACGCCTTATGGACAAGCCCTGACGGGCTTGAGGGTTCAGGCGCCTTTCGGCGCCCGGGTTCTATGGTCCGTGTGCTGCGCACCGGACCATGGGTTCAGCCCACAGAGCGGGCTGGTTCAGAAGGGAGTTTGATATGCCGCCTGCGGCGGCAGGAAAACCATACAACCGCCCTGCGGGCGTCGGAAAACAGGCCAACCTCGCTCCGCTCGAGGAAATGCATTCCCCCTTTGGTGGCTGGTGCCACCACCTTCCCGTCCCGTTGGGAAGCGTGTCACTTGATTCTCAGTCGCCTACGGCTCTTTGCGAATCAAGTTCCCTTGCCACCACTTCGTGGTGGGACTATGGATGCTTAACCATGGGGCGAAGTCTCTACAGGAAAGCATGGAGCAGTTTATTCTGTCCCCCGGATGGGGTGGCAAGGGAACACGATTCGTAAGGGAGCAAAGCGACCTGAGAATCGTGTGACACGCTTTCCCGTGGAGAAAGTCCGGCGCAGCCGGATAAGGGGGAGCCGCGCAGCGGCTAATCACCAGAATGCTTATCATACCATTTGATATAGAAAGCCAATCCCGTAACGCTGACTTCATACTCATCGCCCGAGAGGGCGATACCACCACCCTCGGCCCGAAGGGCCGTCAAACTTAAGAACCTTTAGAACCATCGGGACGAAGTCCCGTCAACCCTCACGCCGCAGGCGTGTCAATATATCCACAAGAAACGAGGAATCACAATGACGGAATTAGAAAATGCCGAAAAATTATTTCAGTCCTATAAAGTAAAAGAAGCATACCCTCTCTTCCAGAAGCTGGCAGGGGAAGGACAGAGCCGGGCCCTTTATTTTCTGGCGCTTTATGAGCAGTATCCTCTGGATGTGGTTTCTCCGGACCCCAAAGAAGCCATACGAAAAGCGCTTGAAGGCGCCCGGGCCAATGATGGGCTCTGCGGCGTTTTCTGCATGCTCCACTACGACCTGTTGAGCCATGAGGAATTCCATGAAATTATGGATGCTAAAGAAAAGTGGATAGACGCTGCTAAAAAGGAAAGCGATGTATTTGCCCTGGAAGCCCTGGGCTGCCTCAGCGTGGTGCATGGGGAAACAGCCGAAGAGGTACATACGGGCCTTCATCTGTTGGAAGCAGCTGCCCTGCAGGGGTACTGGAAAGCCTGGAATGACCTGGGCCAGTTCCATGACCGCCATGTGAAGGATAACAATCCTCTCCTGAAACCCTATATTGACGATAAAAAAGCCATTTCCTGCTATCGGAAATCCATGGAAGCCGGCTATCCGGACAGTATGAACCGCCTGGCCTATTTCTATTACCTGGGCGACGGTATGCCGAAGGATGAAAAGGAAGGCATTCGCCTCTTTAAGAAAGCCTTTTCCAAAGGCCACCTGAAGGCAGGCACCGCCCTGGGCATGCTCTATCTCTTTGATGAAAAAGGGGGGAGCAAAAAAGAAGGCTTCCGGTATACGAAGAAGGCGGCCGAAGGGGGAGAGCCTACTGCCATGGGCAATCTGGCCAACTGCTACTACTATGGCAATGGCACGAAAAAAGACCGGCGCCTGGCCAAAGAATGGTATGGCAGAGCCTCCGATGCCGGCATGGACTCCTCCACCACCCAGCTGGGAGTCATGTATCATGAAGATGGACATGATGATAAAGCCTTTGCCCTTTTCAAAGAGGCCGCAGACCGGGGATTTCCGGAAGCCATGGGCTGGCTGGCCGCCTGCTATCAGTACGGCTATGGTACAGAGGTAAACAGTCTGGCCGCTGTGCAGTGGCTGGAAAAAGCGGCCTCCCTGGGAAGCCGGGAAGCAGAACAGGCCCTGCAGTATCTCTATAACGAAATTAAAGGAATGAAATCATGAAATCCCTGATTGGTAAAAATTCTTCGAAAATCATAGCAGCTGCCCTTCTGGCCCTGTCCTTTTCCCTTCCTGTTTCAGCACAGGATGGATCTATAGAAGACCAGCTCCTCCAGAGTGCCCTGGCTGCGGGCAGGGAAGAAGGGGCCCTTCCTTCCCAGATAGAAGAAAAGACGGGACCCCAGGAAAAGCTCATCCTTCTTACCTGGCAGGAAGATCCGGAATCAGTGCGCTACGAAGTGGAAATTTTCCGGGGACTGCCGGAGAACCTGGACCGGAACAGCCCGGTGGAAAAACATCTGTACGATAACCAGCGCATTTATACGAACCAGGTTCTGGTGGACCTGTCCACCTTCCCGCCGGGAGAAGCGCCCCTCTACTGGCGGGTGCGGCCCATTGACGCCAACTGGGAAGGCATGGGACCTTTTTCCTCGCCCATGGAAGTAAGAAGCACCATGAAGCCCATCATCAGGAACGCCCCCTATCCCCATGTGTACCGTCCGGGGAACGGCTCCACCCTTCTTTATCCCGTCTATTCCTATGCAGGAAATCCGGGCGCTGTGAAATATGAAGTGGAAGTGACGGACCAGTATCCGGAAAACAGGGACGGCACAGGACCTTCGAAATACAGGGTATTTTCCAAAGAAACCAGCCTGTCCAACGTATATGATGATAATCCGCGCATTGGCACCTTCTACTGGCGGGTCAGAGGCATGGATGAAAATGGAAATCCCCTGGGCATCTGGAGCCTTCCGGAAAAAGTGCGCACCAATCCGGAAGAGCATTTCGAAGTGGGCATTTTCGGCGACAGCATTACCCAGGGCGGCGGCCACCTGTACCACAGTCCGGCCGATATGGCCTACAGCTATGTGACCTACCTGGACTTTCCGGCTGTCAATATGGGCAGAAGCGGCGACACCACGGAAATGATGGAAGACCGCTTTGACCGGGACGTACTGCCTTTCCATGTGAAATACCTTCTCATCATGGGCGGCATCAATGATCTTCGCATGGGTGCAGACCCCCAGAAAGTCATCGGTCATCTGGAAGCCATCCGGAAAAAATGCATAGAACACCATATTGTGCCCATTCTTCTCACCATCGTTCCCATCAACCCGGAAAACATACAGAAATACTACGGCGACGTCACCTACAGCGGCTGGAAGGAATCGGTGGACACCGTGAACAGCTGGATCCGCACCCAGCCCCATATAGATACGGCCGCTCCCTTTGCAGACTACCCCGTCATGCCGGGAGAACTGGCCATGGACGGCATCCACGGAGACTGGAACGCCAAGCAGATGATAGCTGGAGAAATCAACAGGCACATGGGAGAGTTTATGAAATAGTGAGCCTGTGGCGCGGTCGGGATCGGGACCTGGGCGGTGCTTTCCAGTATTCCCGAAGGTTGATACGCCTTATGGACAAGCCCCTTTGGGGCTTGAGGGTTCTAAAGTTTGACGGGGCTATTGCCCCGAGGGTTCTAAAGTTTGACAGCGGCTCTGCCGCTGAGGGTTGTAGTATGGCGCCTTTTAATTGATAGAAGGCGCCAGTTTGTATGAAATCTTTAAAACTTGCGGCGAAGCCGCCACCACAACCCTCGGCCCGAAGGGCCGTCAAACCTAAGAACCTTAAGAACCCTCGGGACGAAGTCCCGTCAACTCTCACGCCGCAGGCGTGTCCAAGGGCCGCGGAGCGGCCCCATTTGTTTCACGTGAAACAATGGAGATAAACAATGAATTCAAAAATCATCATTTCTACTGTACTGGCAGCTCTTCTTGCCGCAGGCACCGTGTCTGCAGAGGGGCTGCTTCATTTGTCCTGGAAGCCCGACTATGATGCCGTGAAGTATGATGTCACCTTCAGCCGCCAGGATCAAGGAAAAATGGCAGGCACCTGGAAAACCACCGCCTATATGAGCGATATGCTTCTTCCTGAAAACGGGCAGTTCAAAGACCTGCAGGAGCTGTACTGGCAGGAAAAGCCCCTTGATTTTGACGGGTACCCCATAGGAGCGGAAAGCAGCTCCCGGCCCTTGGAAAGCTCGGTGACTCCTGTTTCCAGAAACGCGCCCCTTCCCCGGCCGGACAGAAGCGGAGAAAGGGGAGGGGCTCTGCTCTATCCTGTCTATTCCTACATAGGAAATCCCGGAGCTTCCTCCTATGAAATCGAAGTCCTGTCTGCCTATCCTGAAAATACGGAAGGCACTGCCCCTTCCATGTACCATATAGGCGGCGGAGATTTCCTTTATACCGATTTCTACGACGACACTCCCCGATTCGGCACCTGGTACTGGCGGGTGCGGGGAAAGGATGAGGAAGGAAATCCGGTGGGCCAGTGGAGCCTTCCCCAGAAGCGGCAGTTTTCTACGGAAGGCTATACCATCGGCCTCTTTGGCGACAGCATTACCCATGGCGGCGGCCGCATGTCCTATGGCCCCAATGACTTGGAATACAGCTATGGCCACTATCTGGACTTTGACACCATCAATCTGGGGGATTCAGGAAATACGAGCCATGACATGGTGGAGCGCTTCGACCGGGACGTCCTTCCCTTTCATCTGAAATACCTCCTCATTTTGGGCGGCAGCAACAGCCTCCGCGGCGGCGTGCCGGCGGAAGAGGTCATTCGTGATTTGCAGGAAATCCAGCAGAAGTGCAGAGACCATGGCATTGTGCCCATCCTTCTCACCCTGCCGCCCATCAATCCGTCCAGCATAGATAAAGTCTTTCACGAACCGACAGCAGAAGGCTGGGAAGAAGCCTTCCGAAAGGTTAATGCATTCATCCGCACCCAGCCCCATATCGACACGGCAGCGGCCTTCCTCTACGATAACCTGATGCCGGAACACCTGGCTCTGGACGGCCTCCACGGCGACGTGGAAGCCAAAAAGAGGATGGCAGATATGATTAACCGGCATATAGGGGAATTTGTGAAATAATGGACTAGTGAGCTGGTGTATTAGTGTACTAGTGTACTAGTGAGCTAGTGAGACAGTGAACAGTTTTCCGCTGTCTGCTTACCGCCGGGCTGTATTCCCGAATGCCGGGAGACTTCAGACGTCAGACATCAGACTTCCCGCCGACCGGCATTTAATAACACATGAGTCACTATCGTCAGGTACCGAGATTCTTCGCCTGCGACTCAGAATGACCTTGCCAGGCGGGAAGGTAAGTGGAGAGTAAAGTCCCCCCACCGGGGGGAAGGTGGTGCGCAGCACCAAAAGGGGTGCATTTCCAACGGGCGTAGCCCGGTTGTACGGTTTTTACTGCCGCCGATAGGCGGCATATAAAACTCATCGCCCGTAGGGCGATACCACAACCCTCGGCCCGAAGGGCCGTCAAACTTAAGAACCCTCCGGCCGCAGGCCGGTCCATCTTAAGAACCCTCACACCGCAGGCGTGTCCAAAGGCCGCGAAGCGGCCCTTTTAAGTTATCCACATTTTGTTCAAAACTCTGTGAATTCCTGTAGAAATTCACAGGAAAAAAGTTCTGAATTACCGATTTTATCGACAAAGTTAGTCACAGAGATTCACAACAGAGTTATTCACAATCTGTGAATATGTAGTGAATGGAAAGTTTTCTGTCGAAAAGTTTCCTGTGGGTAAGAAACGCCATGTGAACTAAGCCGGACAGGAAACCTCAAAGAAACCATATTGACAAATACTCTCAGTTAGCCTATTGTTAGGATAAGTTAATTCAAAATTTTATTTAAAGGAGAACATAATGAATATGGATATTTTCTGGGGACTCTTTATCCCCTTTCTGGGCACCTCTCTGGGGGCGGCCTGTGTGTTTTTTATGCGGGGAGAAATGCATCGCGGCGTGCAGCGGGGGCTCACAGGTTTTGCTTCCGGCGTCATGGTGGCAGCCTCCATCTGGAGTCTTCTCATTCCGGCCATTGAGGAATCGTCGGACTGGGGGAAGCTGGCTTTTCTGCCTGCAGTGATTGGATTTGGCGGAGGCATTCTTTTTCTGCTTTTCCTGGATCACATCATTCCCCATCTTCATATGGGGGCGGAAAGGGCAGAAGGGCCCAGGAGTCATCTGGCCCGCACCACTATGCTGGTACTGGCAGTGACGCTCCATAATATTCCGGAAGGTATGGCCGTGGGGGTGGTGCTGGCAGGCTTCCTGTCAGGCCACGGGGATATTACCTATGCATCAGCCATGGCTCTTTCCATCGGCATTGCCATTCAGAATTTCCCGGAAGGGGCCATTATTTCCATGCCTCTTCGGGGCGCTGGTATGGGAAAGATGAAATCCTTCGTCGGCGGTATGCTGTCAGGGGCGGTGGAACCAGTAGGCGGTATGCTCACCATTCTCCTCACGTCACTGGTGGTGCCTCTTATGCCCTATCTTCTTTCCTTTGCGGCAGGCGCCATGATGTATGTGGTGGTGGAAGAGCTGATTCCTGAAATGTCGGAAGGAGAGCATTCCGATATAGGTGTCCTCACCTTCGCCCTGGGCTTCATGGTGATGATGACATTGGATGTGGCCCTGGGATAGGGGAGAGCAGGCCTGCTTATGGACACGCCCTTATGGGCGTGAGGGTTCTAAAGTTTGACGGGGCTATCGTCCCGAGGGTTCTTAAGTTTGACAGCGGCTTTGCCGCTGAGGGTTGTAGTATGGCGCCTTTTAATTGATAGAAGGCGCCAGTTTGTATGAAATCTTTAAAACTTGCGGCGAAGCCGCCACCACAACCCTCGGGGCCAAAGGCCCCGTCAAACTTAATAACCTTAAGAACCTTCGGGGCGAAGCCCCGTCAACCCTCACACCGAAGGTGTGTCCCTACAAATTAGAAAATGATTAAATGCGAAAAAACCTCTTGCAAAATTTTACAAGGGGACCTATAATGCAAACATCAAATTCATACAGGTGGATGAAACATATGGGAGAAAGCCGTAAGGCTTACCGAAGGAGTGACACTCTCAGGTATCTGAAAAGATGAGTACCGTATGCGGACACACTCTGGAGAGTCTCGATTAAAGAGCGCCGAAGGTGTAAGGATGGCAGCATCCCAATCTCTCAGGCAAAAGGACAGAGAAAGCAGCGTCACACTATGTGTTCCGCTTTAAGGTAGACAATGCCGGCTTCCAGAGTTTTATTTTTCATGGAAAGCCGGCTTTTTTGTATCTATCTTATGATCTGGAGGGCGTTGTTAAAATGGATTTGAATTACATGAATGTGTTGAATTCGCTGGATAGTTTTATCTGGGGGCCGCCGCTGCTGGTTCTTCTTGTAGGAACCGGTATCCTGCTCACCATCAGACTGAAGCTGCTGCAGGTATTCAAATTACCGAAGGCACTGAAGCTGATTTTCAAAGCACAGAATGCAGGCAGTGGTGATATTGATTCTTTCAAGGCTCTCTGCACAGCCCTTTCTGCCACAGTAGGTACCGGCAACATTGTAGGCGTGGCAACAGCCATCGCAGCCGGCGGCCCGGGCGCCATTTTCTGGATGTGGCTTGCCGCATTCTTCGGAATGGCTACCAAGTATGCAGAAGGTCTTCTGGCCGTCAAGTACCGCGAAGTAGATGCCAAAGGTGAAATCGCCGGCGGCCCTATGTTCTACATTAAAAACGGTATGGGCGAGAAGTACAAGTGGCTGGGCACCCTCTTCGCCATCTTCGGCGTTCTGGTAGCCTATTTCGGAATCGGTACTTTTGCTCAGGTGAATTCCATTGTGGATATCACCCGGATGACTATCGGATTGGATCCCATGTGGACAGCCGTGATTCTCACGGTTCTGGTAGCAGCCATTACTCTTGGCGGACTCCAGTCCATCGCCGCAGCCGCTTCCAAAATCGTTCCGGCTATGGCAGTGATTTACTTCATTTCAACCATTGGTGTATTGATTTTCTTCGCTGATAAGATTCCTGGCGCTGTGGAAACTATTATTTCCAACGCATTTACAGGCAGTGCAGCAGCTGGCGGTTTCCTTGGTTCTACCATGATCATGGCTATGAGAAATGGTATCGCCAGAGGCGTATTCTCCAATGAATCTGGCCTGGGCTCTGCTCCTATCGTAGCAGCCGCTGCTAAAACCAAATGGCCTGCCGAACAGGGACTTATTTCTATGACCGGTACCTTCATTGATACCATTATCATCTGCACACTGACCGGTCTTACCATCGTCGTTTCCGGTGAATGGCTGAACGGCCTGAACGGTGCAGCCCTGACCAATGCCGCATTCAAAGATGCATTCCCCGCTTTTGGCGGCTACATGCTCATGATCGGCCTGGTACTCTTCGCTTTCACCACCATCCTTGGATGGAACTACTACGGCGAACGCTGCATGATTTACCTGGCTGGTACCAAAGGAGTTCTTCCTTACCGTATCATCTTTATCGCACTGGTTGCGAGCGGCGCATTTTTGAAACTTGAAGCCATCTGGGTTCTGGCAGATATTGTCAATGGACTCATGGCTATTCCTAACCTGATTGCCCTGTTGGCCCTGTCCGGCGTGGTGGTAAGAGAAACTGCCAAGTATTTCGACCACCTGAAGACAGGCAAGGACTACGAAGAATACGTAGACCAGGACCCCAGCAAGGAAGTAAAGGCCAAAATTTCCGCCAATGCGGAAGACTGAGCCTTTCAATCGGGCACTGATATTACATATTATTTCCAGACGGAAAGGTTTTCCCATTTTCCTTCCGCCGGGATTAATATGACACCCCATCCGGCAAAGGGCACCCTGGTGGATAAGCCCTCCTAAACTGATTCATCAGGGAGTGCCGGGCTTCGGGAAGTATCCCTGGAAATATTTCCCGAAGTGGAGGCCCTGCTTTTCTAAAAATGGTTCCATAAGATCAATATCCTTAATGTATGTATAGGATCAGGCAATGCCTGTGAATATATGCCGTAATGCACGGCAGGCTTTGGTAGGGGGAATTCAGATCTGGTCCCGAAGAAGCCAAACAGCAAAATATGGTGGATGATGTACACTGAAAAATGAGAGGTTCAAAGCCCCTCTGCCGAAGGAGTAATACTATCAGGCGTTCAGAAGAACACGAAACTGTGTACGGACACAACTCTGGAGAGTCCCATTCGATTGGGCGCCGAAGGTGTAAAGGGATTTCACCCGTAAATCCCGAATCTCTCAGGCAAAAGGACAGGGCTGGCAGCCGGGTAACTCCCGCTATGCATGGATGCATACATACATATAACCGCCAGCCTCAGACTTTTTTCACCAGCAGCCTGAGTGCGGCGGTTGTTTTTTTCTCAGAAAAACGGGTCAAATGTAAGGGGGATATTATTATGGACATGGCTGCAATCAACTCGCTCGTCAATACCATTGACGGCATAGTCTGGGGCCCGGTAATGCTGGTGCTCCTTGTCGGTACCGGCGTGTACCTCACCTGTTTATTGAAATTTCAGACCTGGCGGAATCTGCCCTATGCAATCCACAGCGTCCTTTCTAAAGAAGCCCGCACCACCAAACGAGGCAAAGGCGATGTTTCTCCATTCTCCGCATTAATGACTGCCCTGGCTGCCACCATCGGCACCGGCAATATCGTAGGCGTTGCCACCGCCATGTTCTCCGGCGGCCCCGGCGCCCTGGTATGGATGTGGATTTCCGCATGCTTCGGCCTCACCACCAAATTTTCCGAATGCATGCTGGCTATTAAATACCGTGAAGTGAATGCCAAAGGTGAAATGAAGGGCGGCCCCATGTTCACCATGAAAAACGGCTTCAAAAATAAAATGGCCGGCCGCACCCTCGGTTTCCTCTTCGCACTCTTCTCTGTCATCGCTTCTTTCGGTATCGGCAACATGACCCAGGCAAACTCCATTTCCGGAGCTGTGCAGACAGTCTTCGGCATTCCGCTGGAAGTCTGCGGCGTGGTTCTGACCATCCTGTCTCTCATCATCATCGTAGGCGGTATCAAGACAATTTCCAAAGTTTCCTCTGTCGTTGTTCCCGGTATGGCTGTGTTCTACATCATCGCAGGCGTTATCTGCATTCTTATTAATATCCAGAACGTACCTCACGGCCTCTATCTGATCTTCATGATGGCCTTCAATCCGCAGGCTATCGGCGGCGGCGTCCTTGGCACCATTACCGTCACTGTGATGAACTCCATGCGTTACGGTGTGGCCAGAGGCTGCTTCTCCAATGAAGCCGGCCTGGGCTCTGCAGCCATCACCGCTGCTGCTGCCACCACCGATGATCCCGTCCGTCAGGGCTACATCAACATGACCGGTACCTTCTGGGATACCATCGTTGTCTGCACCATTACTGGTCTTACCATTGCCTCCTCCGGCGTCCTGGGCACCACCGATGCCAGCGGCGCTCCTCTGAAAGGCATTGCCCTCACCATGGCAGCCTTCTCTACCAATATCGGCGTCATCGGAACCTACATCGTAGCTATTGGTATCATCCTCTTCGCCTTCTCCACTATCCTTGGCTGGGAATACCACGGCGAAAAAGCATGGGAATACCTCTTCGGAACCCATAAATTCAATATGATTTACAGAGTTGTATTCTCCCTGGTTGTTTACGTAGGTGCTACCCAGACCCTGGATCTGGTATGGAACCTCTCCGATATTGCCAACGCACTCATGGCAATTCCAAACCTCATTTCCCTGCTCGTTCTCTCTCCTGTCATTAAAGAAGAAGTCGTCCGCTTCCAGGGCGTACTTGCTAAGGAAAGAGCTGAAAAAGCAGCACTGGCTGCTAAAGAAGAAGGCGCAAAGGCTCATATCTGAGACCACCCTTCACCCTGCAGGGACGCGATGAACAATGGTTCATCTTCCATATCGTTGTCCCCCCTCACTTCTTCGGAAGTGAGAAACAACCCCTATCCTGCTCCTCTGAATTCCGGCAGGATAGGGGATTTTTTTGTTTTTTATAAAACTTGCGGCGTCAGGGAAACCATGGGTTTTTGTGAAGAATTGGTGGGAAGCTGTATTCCCGAAGGTTGACACGCCCTTACGGGCGTGAGGGTTGAACCAGCCGCCGGGCCTTTCGGCCCTGGGCTGTCAGGGTTCTGCCTGTGATCGGCTTCGCCTTACAGGCGGGTTGAGGGCCCCGCCCTCGGGAGGTATGAAGTACCGTTCCACTGGGGAGGTACGGCACCTTCGGCGCCATCATATATTAAAACCTTGAAAACCGCCCTGGCGGGCGATGGAGATTTCCCCTTTGGTGGCTAACGCCACCACCTTTCCCCCGCAAGCGGGGGCACAACAACCCGTGCTTACTGTAGAGCCATTTATGAAGAGAGTGTTTCGCAGTGTTTTATTCTGCCCCCTGAACAGGGGTGGCAAGGGAACACGATTCGTAAGGGAGCAAAGCGACCTGAGAATCGTGTGACACGCTTTCCCGTGGAGAAGT
Source organism: Dialister succinatiphilus YIT 11850 (assembly GCF_000242435.1). Lineage (GTDB taxonomy): Bacteria > Bacillota > Negativicutes > Veillonellales > Dialisteraceae > Dialister > Dialister succinatiphilus. The sequence goes on from NZ_JH591187.1 coordinate 1,245,979, forward strand.
CCGGTGAAGCCGGATGGGGAAGCGAGCGCAGCAAGCCAATCCGCAGAATGCTTATCATGCCATATGACACAGAAAGGTAAATCCGTAACGCTCTCGTTTCCCCTTGAGGGGAAGTCCCGCGTAGCGGGAAAGGGTGTACGAGGTAAGCGGAGAGAATAGATACCCTATGCTGACGTGACCGCCGCAGGCGGCTTATAATACTCATCGCCCGAGAGGGCGATACCACAACCCTCGGCCTGAAAGGCCGTCAAACTTAAGAACCTTAAGAACCCTCGGGCCAAAGGCCCGTCAACCCTCACACCGAAGGTGTGTCCAAAAGCGCTCCCATCACCCTCTCCCGCTGGCCTTGTCCAGATCCGCCGCATTTTTCAGGATTTCCCGATTTCCATCCCGCTTCATCAGCAACTTCTGCAGCTTTTTCCGCTTGGATCTTTCAATGTACTGGTGGGCCAGCACGTCGGGCAGGGTGGCGCCCAGGGATATGCCCAGAAGGATGAGCATGGCTTCCACGCCGGTCCGGAAGGCCATCATGAGCTCCAGCAAGTTCATATGGGAAATGTCGATAATGGCGAAGAGGAAGCGGTACAGCAGTACGCCGGGAATGAGAGGGATAATGGCAGGAATGGTGACTACAAATACGGGAGCGTGGAAATATTTGGAAATACTGAAATAGAGCAGGGAAAGCACGGCGGCGCCGAAGAAGGAGGCGCTGGCCATGCCGGTGTGAAAGAGCACCATGCATACGTCCCGCACGTCCACGGTGATAATGGCCCCCAGACAGGCGGCGGGGATGTAGCGTCTGGGCACATTGAACATGATGGAAAAGCCCAGGGCCGCCATGGCAGCCGCCAGTGCCTGGGTCAGGTACAGGCTCTCCGGTGCAATGTTCACGTCGGTGAAGCTGGGTACGTCGGTGATTCCCACAGCACCGGCAATGCCGAAGGTCATGGCCAGCATGATGAGAAGGGTATGGGTAATGCGGGTCATGCCGGAGGTGAGGTAATTGTTTAGAAAATCGTCTACCGCATTAATGAGGGGCACCCCTGGTATCAACGTGAGGGCGCAGGCCACAATGGGCAGGAAAGGGGAAATGGCACCGGGCAGGTACATGGTGAAATAGGCGGTTACTGTAGCAGCAAAAGCGGAGGCTGCAATGGTGACATACACATTGAATTCCACCCGGCTGCAGAGGTAGCGCACCAGGGCGCCGGCCATGGCTGCCAGCATGGTATAGAGCGCTTCCACCGCATGACCGCCGAAAATGAGGCAGAAGGCAGAAGAGGCCAGCCCGATGGCCAGAATCACCATCCATTCCGGATAAATGCGGCGGGTGCTGGACTCCTGGATATGGTTCAGATGGGTCACAAACCGGTCATAAGGCGCATTCTGGTAGAGGGCATTCCGGGAAGCCCGGCTGGCCTGGAGCACGGCAGTCATATTGATGCCGTGGCGGTAGCATTTTCGAAACATGGTATGCGTGGTTTTTCCGTCATCCACATTAATCATAATGGTGGAGTAGGTCAGATGAATCTGCACATCCTGCCAGTAAATACCAAGATAGGCGGCAGTTTCCAGCATATCCCTGACGATACGCTTGCTGCCGGAGCCATTCTCCATCAAAAGCTGCCCCGTGTCCAGGATCAGCTTCATCTTATCCCGGATGGTGAGGTTATTTCTATCTATATTTTCCAATATAAGCCTTCTTTCATAAATTGAGGCAAAAGGAAGAGATGCCTGTATCCCTGCATGCGAAAAAAGGGCGCGGAACCCGGCGGCTCCGCCGCCCTCAGAGCCTTGTATTCTGGATGAAATCGATATATTCCTTATACTGCTTTGCCAGCTCGTAATCATGGAGCGGGAAGCATTCGCTGAGCCAGCGTATCAGGAGCCAGAGGCAGCCGAAGAAGACCAGGAACTGGAGGATGCGATGGATACAGGAATAGGATTTCCTTCCCTGCTTCTTCCAGCGGGGAGACAGGTTATAGGCACTGTTGTAAATCCACTGCCAGTACAAAACCACAAAGGCCACCAGGCCTGCGCCCATGAGAAGGAGATTCCAGAGGCCCACATGAGGCAGCACAATGCGGTGAAACCAGCGCACCGGCTGGTATAGGGCAAAAAACATTTCCCGGGGAGACATCATAATATGCATAAAGGCATAATGCATGAGAAATATGAAGGCACTGAAAGTAAAGAAACAGACTGCCAGAAGACAGATAGAGGCAGCCAGCTTCCGCCCTACATAGACCCGGCAGATCACATTCATCATGAAAAAAATCAGAAGCAGCGTACCGATGGCAGTGAGGAAATAGGGACTCAGGTGGTTAAATGTGGGATCCTTCATGCCGTTCACCGCATGAATCAGCACATAAGGAAATACCAGGACCCAGGAAAAGAAGGGAATGTACCCGATGCGCCAGAAAGGATGGAGTAGATTTTTTCCGGTCATAAGCTCCGTCAAGAAAATCAGAAGGAAACACTCTCCCATATTTCTTCCAAACCGGTACCACTGAAAAAGGCCGGTAATCCCCAGCGCATCATAATATAGGAATATTATAAGCAGCAGGCCAAGAGCGCTGACGAAATACAGCGCCAGTTCTTTCATGGAAATATCATGACACCAGGCCATGAACTTTTCTTTTTCCTGTTCTAAAAACAGCATCTGACTTCCCCCTGTTATCATACTTCCTTAAGTATAGAGAAGTGGAGCTCCGGCGGCAAGAGGCGAATTTCCGGGGATAAGAGGAAGAGCGCTTTTGGGAAAAACTGTAGAAAAAATTCCTGTCCTCATCACAGGAAATGCCATGAGAACAGGAACCCTTTATTTTAAATAATCATATATTTTTCGTACCGATTCGATATCCTTCATCTGGAAAGGAGACAGCAGGTGTACCAGAGAGCCGATGATGCTGTGGAGCTTCAGAAACTGACGGGCATTTTTCACCGAAGAGGCGCCGCCGTTTTCCTCATACCCCCGTATGACGGCAGCAACGCGAGACCTCTCTTCCCTGTAATTTTCCCGGCAGATGCCCTGGAGAAGCAGGAGGAAATCCAGGGCTTTCAGCGTTTCCCGGTCCCGGGCATACATTCTATTCTCCCAGTCCAGAAACGTGAGCTTTCCATCCAGATAGGTGATATCCCGGAGAGCAGGACGGCCGTGGATGATGCCGGCATGATGAAGAGAAGCCAGGGCGGCGCCGGTATCCTCCAGAATCCCTTCCTTTTCCGCCTCCTCCCGTTTGGAGCCTAGCACATTCTTCAGCGTAGGGCCTCCGTCCAAAGTGACCATGTAGTCCGGCGTAAGGCATACCATATGAGGCACCAGCTCCGGATGAAACCGGCCGGCAATGGTCATGCGGGCGATTTCATAATAAAATTCCTTCTCTACAGAATACTTGACCAGCTGGTTCCGCCCGTTTCCCAGCTTCCGCTTGATCCAGTACTTCTGCCCCTCCAGCGTGAAATCCAGTATCCGGCGCTTCGGATTCTCCCGGATCAGCTGCTCCGCCATGGTCTGTATCCTTCCTGCGTCCACAGGCATGCCTCCGTTCCCTTATATAAGTATAAGAATATGAATCATTTAGCTAGCTTATTGTAACAGAAATGAAAAGATTTTGTAAGGAATAACTTAGGTCGAGGTCGGGGTTGGGGCGGTGCTTTCCAGTATTCCCGAAGGTTGACACGCCTTATGGACAAGCCCTGACGGGCTTGAAGGTTCTAAAGTTTGACGGGGCTATCGCCCCGAGGGTTCTAAAGTTTGACGGGGCTATCGCCCCGAGGGTTCTTAAGTTTGACAGCGGCTCTGCCGCTGAGGGTTGTTGTGGGCGCCTTACATTTATAGAAGGCGCCCTCTTATGATAAAACCT
>NZ_JH591187.1:1252931-1256220 GCF_000242435.1 Dialister succinatiphilus YIT 11850
AGGTGGAGCTGATGATTGGAGTGAAGTCGTAACAAGGTAGCCGTATCGGAAGGTGCGGCTGGATCACCTCCTTTCTAAGGAGACACGCTTAAGGGAAACCTTAAGAAGTGTAGGTCGAACATCGGCAAGTTCGAAGTACTGCTCAGTTTTGAGAGAATCATCAAAAAAGACTCTCTCAGCCTGTTCTTTGAAAACTGTATAGAAGAAGGAAACGAAAGAAAGATATTTCACAAGAAATGTTTTTCCGACGTACCGAAGGAAATCTCAAAAAGACTTAATCGAAAGGTTAAGAAGCCAAGAAGGTCAAGGTGTGAATCTTACTAAGTTAAGATAGTAAGAGCATACGGCGGATGCCTTGGCGATATCTGCCGACGAAGGACGCGACAAGCTGCGATAAGTCACGGGGAGGTGCAAATGACCTTTGATCCGTGAATTTCCGAATGGAGCAATCCGGCTGTGGTCATGCACAGTCACCCATGCCATTGAGTATGGGAGGGAACCGGGCGAACTGAAACATCTAAGTAGCCCGAGGAGAAGAAATCAAACGAGATACCCCAAGTAGCGGCGAGCGAACGGGGCAGAAGCCCAAACCGGAGAAGGAAACTTTTCCGGGGTTGAGGACCGTCAGACGATAAGGAAGCTTAGCCGAATCTCCTGGGAAGGAGAGCCGAAGAGTGTGAAAGCCATGTAGGCGAAGGGCGGATAAGGACAGACGGCACCAGAGTACCGCGGGACACGAGAAACCCCGTGGGAAGCCGGGGGGACCACCCTCCAAGGCAAAACACAGATATCGACCGATAGCGCATAGTACCATGAGGGAAAGGTGAAAAGCACCCCGGGAGGGGAATGAAACAGAACCTGAAACCGTATGTTTACAAGCAGTCGGAGACCGTATATATACCAGGTCGACGGCGTGCCTATTGAAGAATGAACCGGCGAGTTATGAGGTCCAGCAAGGTTAAGCAGGAAATGCGGAGCCGAAGCGAAAGCGAGTCTTAATAGGGCGATAAGTTGGATTGCATAGACCCGAAACCACAGTGATCTACCCATGTCCAGGCTGAAACACAGGTAAAAATGTGCGGAGGGCCGAACCTATATCCGTTGAAAAGGGTTAGGATGAGGTGTGGGTAGGGGTGAAATTCCAATCGAACGTGGAGATAGCTGGTTCTCCCCGAAATAGCTTTAGGGCTAGCCTCGAGGTAGAGATTGCAGGCGGTAGAGCACTGATCAGGAGAGGGACCTACCCGGTTACCAAACCCAGTCAAACTGCGAATGGCTGCAATTATACTCGGGAGTCAGACTACGACTTATAAGGGCCGTGGTCAAAAGGGAAACAGCCCAGATCATCAGCTAAGGTCCCAAATGCCGTGCTAAGTGGCGAAGGATGTGGCGTTTCATAAACAACCAGGATGTTGGCTCAGAAGCAGCCACCATTTAAAGAGTGCGTAATAGCTCACTGGTCGAGAGACGCTGCGCCGAAAATGTCCGGGGCTCAAGCACGGAACCGAAGCTATGGCATGACAGCAATGTCATGGGTAGGGGAGCGTTCTTATAAGGAAGAAGCATTACCGTAAGGAGATGTGGACATATAAGAAGTGAGAATGCCGGTATGAGTATCGAAAAGAAAGGTGAGAATCCTTTCCACCGAAAGCCCGAGGGTTCCTGAGCAACGATCGTCGACTCAGGGTAAGTCGGGACCTAAGCCGAGGCGGAGACGCATAGGCGATGGACAACAGGTTGAAATTCCTGTACCGGATGGAGTCAATTGAGCAAAGGAGCGACGCAGGAGGGCACATGATCGCGCGGCTGGAAGAGCGCGTCCAAGTGCGTATGCGTAGAGGGAGGCAAATCCCCCTTTACAGAAGCAGAGACATGATGGGGAGTTAAAGGAGACTTTGACGAACTCATGGATCCCACACTGCCAAGAAAAACTTCTAGCGAGACGAAATCCGCCCGTACCGTAAACCGACACAGGTAGGCGGGGAGAGAATCCTAAGGTGCGCGGGAAAACCCTCGTTAAGGAACTCGGCAAATTGCATCCGTAACTTCGGGAGAAGGATGACCCTGAGTAGGCGAAAGGGAGAAACCCCCGGAACAGAAAAGGGTGGCAGAAAAGAGGCCCAAGCAACTGTTTACCAAAAACACAGGTGCCTGCGAAAGCGAAAGCTGAAGTATAGGTGCTGACGCCTGCCCGGTGCTGGAAGGTTAAGGAGAGAGGTCAGCGAAAGCGAAGCTTTGAACTGAAGCCCCAGTGAACGGCGGCCGTAACTATAACGGTCCTAAGGTAGCGAAATTCCTTGTCGGGTAAGTTCCGACCCGCATGAAAGGCGTAATGATTTGGGCACTGTCTCAACGAGGGGCCCGGTGAAATTGAAATACCTGTGAAGATGCAGGTTACCCGCGACTGGACAGAAAGACCCCATGGAGCTTCACTGCAGCTTGAGATTGAATCCCGGTGACATATGCACAGGATAGGTGGGAGGCTAAGAAGTAATGCCTTTGGGTGTTACAGAGCCGATGTTGGGATACCACCCTTATGTTGCTGAGATTCTAACACGGAGACTAACAACCTCGTGGACCATCTCAGGCAGGCGGTTTGACTGGGGCGGTCGCCTCCTAAAATGTAACGGAGGCGCCCAAAGGTTCCCTCAGGCCGGACAGAAACCGGCCGAAGAGTGCAAAGGCAGAAGGGAGCTTGACTGCGAGACAGACAAGTCGAGCAGAGACGAAAGTCGGGCTTAGTGATCCGGTGGTACTGAGTGGAAAGGCCATCGCTCAACGGATAAAAGCTACCCTGGGGATAACAGGCTAATCTCTCCCAAGAGTTCATATCGACGGGGAGGTTTGGCACCTCGATGTCGGCTCATCACATCCTGGAGCTGGAGTAGGTTCCAAGGGTTGGGCTGTTCGCCCATTAAAGTGGTACGCGAGCTGGGTTCAAAACGTCGTGAGACAGTTTGGTTCATATCCATCGCGGGCGCAAGAAGTTTGAGGGAGGCTGCTCCTAGTACGAGAGGACCGGAGTGGACGGATCAACGGTGTACCAGTTGTCACGCCAGTGGCACGGCTGGAAAGCCGCATCCGGAAAGGATAAACGCTGAAAGCATCTAAGCGTGAAGCCCGTCCCGAGATGAGACTTCTCATCAGCAATGAGTAAGACCCCTTAAAGACGATGAGGTTGATAGGCTGTGAGTGGAAGTGGCGCAAGTCATGGAGCGACGCAGTACTAATAGGTCGAGGTCTTAGCTTAGATTTCACGAAAAGCACGACCAGAGGCGAGAGCCTTCGG
>NZ_JH591188.1:0-10760 GCF_000242435.1 Dialister succinatiphilus YIT 11850
GCCCCGAGGGTTCTTAAGTTTGACAGCGGCTCTGCCGCTGAGGGTTGTTGTGGGCGCCTTACATTTATAGAAGGCGCCCTCTTATGATAAAACCTTCACAACCGCCCTGTGGGCGTCGGAAATGCATTTCCCCTTTGGTGGCTGGCGCCACCACCTTTCCCGGTGGGAAGCATGTCACTGGATTCGCGGGTCGCGGGGCTCCCCTATGAATCCAGTTCCTTTGTCACCCCCGCAGTTTGGTTGGTCCATCAAAAGGAAGGCCCTTTTATGGGCAGGCTTAGGGCTTACTTTGACCAACTTGCACATCCTATGCAGGATGTGCACAGTGGCACTATAACCCGTGCTTACTGTAGAGCCATTTATGAAGAGAGTGTTTCGCGGTGTTTTATTCTGCCCCCGCTTGCGGGGGAAGTCCGGCGAAGCCGGATAGGGGGAGGCGAGCGTAGCGAGCCAGTCAGCAAAATGGTTATTTTACCATATGATGCAGACAGGTTAATCCGTAACGCTGACTTTATACTCATCGATACCACAACCCTCAGCGCCGCAGGCGCTGTCGCCCCCTGAGCGCTAGCGAACACAACCCGCCGCCGACAGGCGGCCACAACCTTCGGCCCAAAGGGCCGTCAACCTTCACACCGCAGGTGTGTCCCATGGCGCCAGCCGCGCTCAATAAAAAAACCGGCCAAAGCCGGTTTTTTTCCTTTTATAGCATATCTTTTTTCCACAGGACGAAGGTGGCCACCATGGTGACGAGTATGCCTATGAGGATGACTTCTGCAAATCCTAAAGGCGCATCGGCCCAGGGGACGGGGACGTTGATGCCCCAGAGGCTGAATATCAATGTGGGAATAGCCAGGATAATGGTGACGGAGGTGAGGAATTTCATGATTTGGGACAGGCGGTTGGAGATGATGGAGGAGAAGGAGTCCATCATGGACATGAGAATGTTGGTATAGATTTCCGCCATTTCCAAGGCTTGCTTATTTTCAATGATTACGTCTTCCAGCAGGTCTTCGTCTTCTTCGTACATTTTGAGAAGGGAGTGAAGGGGGCTGTTGCGGAGACGCATGAGGCGTTCCATCACGTTTTCATTGGCGTGAAGGGCGAAGTTGAAGTAGGTCAGGGATTTCTGCAGTTCCAGCATGCGGAAGAGTTCTTTGTTCTGCAGGGATTTCCGGACCTGGGTTTCGATGACGTCGGTCTGTTTGTAAATCTGCTGCAGGAAGAACAGGAATGAGGAGGATGCCTGGGAGAGGATCTGGAAGAGGAACCGGGTTTTTTTATAGGTCTGGAAGGAGGTGAAGGAGTTGTTCAGAAATTTCTGTATCACCGAGTTGGTTTCCAGACAGACGGTGACGAAGTACTGGCGGGTAATGAAGATACCCAGCGGCAGGGCGTCGTAGGCATCTGTTTCCAGCACCACCGGCGTATTGACGACGACGAAGATGTAGTCGTCTTCCAGTTCCACGTGGGACCGTTCTTCTCTATCCAGTGCGGTCTGCAGGGAGTCTACGGGAATGCCGGTGAGTTCGTTCAGTTTATTCAGTTCCGCTGTATCCGGGGCGGCGCAGTTGATCCAGGAGCCTTTTTCCAGCTGCTCCAGCGGTACTTCACAGAGTATATGGTTTTCATTATGTTTGTAAGCTCGAAGCATGGCGCGCCCCCTTTCTTTTCTACACATTTTACTATAGTCAGAAATGGCGGTTCTGTCAATGAAAAACCGCGTTTTTGTGGGTAGGACAAAGCATCAGAAAAGCAGGATGCCAGCGGGGTATCCTGCTTTTTTGTTCCGTATTTTGAATTTTCTTATTATCAGTCTTTCAGGTAGGGAACGATGGCAGCGCAGTGGGGCATGATGGTGATGGTGTAGTCGTCTTTTCCCTGGTCTTTCAGGATTTTCTGCGCCAGCTGCCAGGCTTCTTCTACGGTAGCCACAGGGGTCTGGTTGGTCTTTTTGATGGCTTCGAAGTTTTCGGGCTTGGTTACCAGAATGATGTGGTATTTGTGGGTCATGCAGAAGAGGTTGAAGGCTACGAAGAAGGGGATTGTGAAATGGTGGCGCAGGGCTTTTTCCATTTCTTCTTCGGTGTCGTATTTGAAGCTGCCCATGTAGGCCGGCGGTTCGTAAATGTCGCTGGCTTCCATGATGGCGATGATGATGCCTCCTTCTTTGGTGACTACGTCGGAGGGGTCATAGCATTTGCAGCCCTGGTAGAGGGATACGTCTTTGGGGTAGCCGCCGGCGCAGGCGAAGGCTACGTCGCATTTGGCTTTGAAGGGGACTTTCTGGATGCGGTAGACGATTTTGGTGCCTTCCAGCCAGGCTTTGTAGGGGTCGCCGCCTACCATGGCGCAGATTTTGCCTTCGGAGTTGATGATGGAGTGAACCAGGAAGCAGGGCTTAATCATGTCGCTGGCTTCCTGCATGTCGTCGGAAACGGGGTTGTCCGTAAGGAGGGTGGAGCGGGTTTTGGGGTTGATGCCGCTGCCGAATTTTTCTCCCAGGGCATGGCAGTGGTTGATCTGGATGGTGTCGTCTCCTGCCACGCCGGGAAGAATCAGTTTCCTGCCGCCGCCGTAGCCGGCAAAGAGGTGGGTGGTAATGCCGTCAATCACGATGACTTTGTCCGCTTCCACGGCATGTTTGTTGATCCATACGGGGGTGCCGCGGCTGGTGTCGCCTACGTGGACCAGTTCGTCCTTGTTCATGCAGTGGTGCTGGTACAGTTTCACCCGTTTGGTCAGTTCTTCGCCTACTACCATGATGTCTTCTTCCGGTGTCTGTTCTCTGTGGGTGCCCTGGGCAAAGAGGATGCAGATGTCTTCATCAGGTACGCCGGCCAGGTTCAGTTCGTTCACCACGTGGATGACGAACTGGTCCGAGTGGTTCCAGATACGGGTGACGTCGGCGCAGACGATGCAGACTTTGTCTCCTTTGGAGACGATTTCCTGCAGGGATTTGGATCCAATGGGATGACGCATGCATTCCAGGGTGGCTTCTTTTACGTCGCAGGCCGGTGTGGGGTTCCCTTCCAGTACGTCCAGAATATGTTCTTCCGGCAGACTGACTTTCTGGATGCCATGGCCGAAACCGAATTCAAATTCTTTTAATGCCATAATGATTCCTCCTTTGCTTGTTGGGCAGCGGGACAGGTTTTCCGCCGCTGGCAGGGATATGAATGATTGTAGTTAACTTTTATTATATCACTTCCAGTGGATGGCTATATTTCCAAAAAGGCATAACAGTATGGAAATGAGATAGGAAACAGGATGGTTCCGGGAGGGGGACCGGGGGATTTCATTTTCCTATACGGATAAAACATTCTATTATGCAATAAACGCATTCTATCTTTATACACAATGATTCTTTTCTATTGGACTCATATGAAAAATTATATGATAATGAAAGAAAATCCTTCGTTGGTTTTCCGCTTTATCTCATTTCATAAACCCATGTATTTTCAGGATTCCTTTGCATTGTTTCTTATGCCGTGGAGTTTCCCGGAGGGAGGCGGAGTCTATGGTTCATGTGGCAGTGGTGAGCGATGAGCCCGATACGGTGGGCATGATTCGAAAGGTATGCGGTGAGTTCATGAGGAGCCAGGGCCTGTCTTTGGGCTTTGTGTCCTATGAAAACAGCTATGTGTTTCTGCAGGAAGTGGAGAATCGGAAGAAGTTCTTTGAAATCGTTTTCCTGGATACGTCAGTGCGGGGCATGAATGCGGTGGATACGGCATCGGCGCTCCGGAAGATGCCGGAGAAGCCGGCTCTTGTCTTTTTGTCTGCCACCGATGGGTACTGTATGGATGCTTTCCGGCTGGCGGCGGTCCATTATCTTGTGACGCCGCTGTCGGAAAAGGAGGCTCTGGAAGGGCTGAGACGGGGGATTGCTTTTGTGGAACGGGACTGGCACAGGCAGATGGTGTTTAAAATGGCAGAGGGCGAGGCAGTGGTGGATTTGTCTACCCTGGAGGCCGTGGTGAGCGATGATCATCACCAGGTGCTCTGTCTGACCGATGGCCGGCAGCTGGAGGTGCGGGGCCGTATGCGGCAGCTGGAGGAACGGCTTGCCGATGCTTCGCCATTTCTTTTTATTTCTCCCTGCCGGGGCATTCTGGTGAATGGGAATGAAATATCGGAAATCAGACCGGATCGGGTGGTATTGAAGAGCGGCAGGATTCTTCCTGTGGCTCAGAGAAAATATGAAGCATTCAGGCTGCGTGTAGGCCGCTTTGTGGGAGAGGAGGATTGGGAAGCTTAGCAGGTCATGGCAGATGGTTCTTTCCATATCCATACAGGGGATTTGGATTTTTTTCTGATTGGTTTCTTACAGGTTCAAAGAGAAAGGGTGCAGTCATTTCCGGCGGAAAAGCTGCACCGGCAGGGAGTCACATCATGCAAGAAGAGAGAAGGAAAAGAAAAAGAAAAGGCTTTATGATTCTGGAGCTTATCATTGTGGTAGCTATTATCGGGGTGCTGGCGGCCATGGCGGTGCCTAACCTGACGGGCCTCACCGATGAGGCCAAGGTGGCACGGATCCGGTCGGATATTTCCACCCTGGGCACGGCAGCGGAGATGTACTATGTGAAGAATGGGGTCTATCCTGCATCCCTAGACAGCCTGGTAGGCAGCAGGGAAGAGGGATATCTGAAAAAGGTGCCGGAGCCGCCGGATAAGACGGTGACCTATGAAATGAAGGAGAAAGGGGAAGTGGTGGCGTCGTTCAAGGGGAAGACCTATTCTTCTTTTGGAACGGTGACTTAGTGAGATCAGTGGACTAGTGGACTAGTGAGCTGGTGGACTGGTCGGCGGAAGGCGGTCAGCGGTTAGCGGACCATGGAGGCACGATGAAAAGGGCAGGGGAAGAAGGAACGGTTTTCTGGGACCGCCTTTGGCGGCACAGGAAATGGCAGGCTCTCTGGGCAGGAGGCGTCTTAGGCTATGGCGCCCTCCTTGTGAGGGGCCCATCCTTCTTTTCCCCTGCCCTTTTTGTGCTGCTGCTGACGCTGGCGGCGCTGGAGGACTGTCGTACCGGTTATCTTTCCGACGGCTGGAGCCTGCTTCTGGCGGTGACCGGGTTCATGACCGCTTTCCGGCGGCAGGGCGCCGGGGACAGTCTTTTATCGGCGGCCCTTGTTTTTACCATATATGTGGTGCTGTACCTGGTTTCCCAAAAGTCCATGGGCACCGGGGATCTGGTGCTTTCCACCGGCGTCGCCTTCTGGCTTTCGCCGCTGACGGCTCTCCTTTTTATCTGGTTTTCCGCCTTGTCCGCCCTGCTCTTTTTGGCGATTCCCCTTCTTTTGGGAAGGAAAAAAGCAGGGGATCCGGTGCGGTTCGGCCCTTTTATTGCCTTGGGAGGGGTGATGGCTTATGGATGGCAGGAAATATGGGGTCCTCTCCTGCCGCCCTGGTTTCCTTTTGGCTGAGGCCCTGGTCATTCTTTTTCTGGTATCCCTGGCAGGGGCTTTGACATTCCCGTCCATCCGCTCCTGGCAGGAGGAAAAGGAACTGGACCTGGCGGCGGAAACACTGGCAGCCGCTATCCGGCAGGTGCAGGTGCTGTCCAGAAATGACACCGGCCGTTATGGAAATACGGCCAACGAATATTATTTCTTCTGTCTGCCCGATGACAGGGGAGAGGTGATTTATTATACCCGCCGCGGCGTGAGCCGTATGGAGCCGGAGGGAAGGCTGCCCGCCTCCATCCGCCTGTCCGGCAGACTGGAGCTGGCTTTCCGCAAGGATTTTGCCGGTGACGGAGAGACCTATTCTGCCGTGCTCACCACCAGGGATGGAAAGTACAAAAGGCAGGTCACCGTGGCTATGTATACCGGCAGGGTGAGGGTGAATTAGCAGGGTTCGGCGCCGAAGGCGCCTGGGGCGAGGTCGGGATCGGGACCGGGACCTGGGCGGTGCTTTCCAGTATTCCCGAAGGTTGACACGCCTTATGGACAAGCCTCTATGGGGCTTGAGGGTCCTAAAGTTTGACGGGGCTATCGCCTCGAGGGTTCTTAAGTTTGACGCGCCTCCGGCGCGAGGGTTGTGGTGGCGCCTCTAAATTTATAGAAGGCGCCCTCTTATGATAAAACCTAACAACCGGGCTTCGCTCGTGGGAAAACAGGCCGACCTCGCGCCGCAGGCGCGGTTGTATGGTTTTCCACTGCAGAATGCTTATCATGCCATATGATACAGCAAGGTCATCCCGTAACGCTGACTTTATAAGTATTGCCCCCTAAAGGGGAAACGACTCACTACATTTTGCGCGTCGCTAGCGCTCCTTCATCCTCTGCTGTCACTGACTCACTGGATTTTCGGGTCGCTGATGCTCCCTTACAAATCCAGTTCGCATAGTGCAAAATGTGTTCGCTGTGCACCGAAGGGCAATCTACAACCCTCGGCCCAAAGGGCCGTCAAACTTAAGAACCCTCCGGCCCATGGGACCGGTCAATCCTAAGGACCTTTCATTTTGAACCTTCTGAACCTTTTTGAATCCGGGCCGCTCTGCGGCCCCAAGGAGGTCCTATGAAACGGAAAGGCTTTCTTCTTATCTGGGCGATTACGGCCCTGACGGCGGGAGGAATTCTGATTTCCGGCATGGCCTTTTCCCTTTACTGGGCCCTGAATTTGGAGGCCAGGCGGGAGACAGAGCTGGAGGAGGCTCTCATTGCCCAGGATGTGATGGAAAGGGCGAAGTATTTCCTCCGCTTTGGGAAAGGCGCCATGCCTCATTCGGGAGCGGTGACAAGGAATGGCCGCACCTATGATATAGAGGTGCGGCAGGAGAAGGAGCTGCTGCAGGAGGTACCTATGGTGCGGGTCCGCTGTCTGGTGAAGGGGAAAGAAAGCGGCGGCTTTGTTCTGGAAACACTGGTGGAGGATGGGCTATGAGAAGGAAAGGCGTGATTCTTCTGGACGGGCTGATGGCGCTTTTCCTCATTTCCGCCCTGGCCGTGATGGTTCTGCCGCTGGCGGGATCCTGGCTTTCTGCTCTGGAAAGGGGCAGGACAGGGACGAAACTTTCGGAAACAGGGCTCTTTGCCATGGATTTCATGGTGGAGAAAATCAGGAATAACCGCCATAGCGCTGCCGGTGGTGTCAGGGGGAATTCTTATGATTACAGAGATTTCACTGCCCGGGGCACCGAGGGAACCTACCGCTTCTTCGTGGACCGGGAGAAGCTGAAGCTCCGGCTCTACAATGACAATATCCAGCCTCTTACCGGTGAATACACAGGGCCTGAGGCCTACGCATTCCTTCCGGGGAGGCCCTCCCTTTTCCGGCAGGCCGAAGGAGGACCGGTGACCATTTCCTTTACCATGCACCACCAGATGATGGGAATGGATCGGGATTTTGAAACGTCGGTGATTCCCTACGCCGATTTTTATAAAAAGGGGGAAGCCTATGAATAGGAGAAAGGGAAGTCTTTCCATGATGCTCCTCCTCTTTATGACAGCCCTTCTCACGTTGTCGGTGGCCTTTGTTTTTTATGAAGGGCGGAGCGGGGAATCGGTTCTCCGCTACCGGAAAGGGCTTGTTTCGGTGTATGCGGCGGAAAGCGGCGCCAACTGGGCCCTGGCTTCCTTTTCCCGGAAGGGGACAGCCGGGGAGATTTCCTTTTCCTTGAATGACAGGACCGTGGCGGTATCTTTTCCCCGGGAGGGAGTCATCCTGTCCCGGGCGGAAGATGGAAACAGGGATTACCGGCGTTATGTGAGACTTACATACAAAAAGGATGAAGAAGAGGGAAAGACAAGGATTCGGGTGGAGGATATCAGAAGTGAATCATGGAAAGATAAGGATTCAGGTGGAGGATATCAGAAATGAACCATGGAGAATGGATGAAGAAAATGACAGCCCACCCCTTGTGGCAGCGGTGGCAGGCCTGGCGTCACCCTGGTATGGTCTGTGTCCTGCTGGCAGGAAAGCTGTGGGCGGCGGACCTCAAGGAGGGGAGATTCCTTCGCACCGCTTCGGTGCCGCTGGAAGAAATGACGGAAAATGCCGTGGCTGCTGCCTTCCGGGCGCTGGCAGAGCAGGGCATGAAACGTAAGGAAATCCTCCTTCTGGTCAATTTTCCAGACCTTCGTCTGGAAAACAGGAAGTATCCGGCCATGACGGAAGAAGAAATGGTAGAAACCATGTATTGGGAGGAAGACCGCCTTTTCCGTACGGAAGAGCCCATGGCCCCGGGCTGGGAGGTGACGTCCCACAGTCCCCTGGGCTGGGAAGTACATGTGGAAGCGGTGAAGAAGGAAACCCTTTCCCTGTGGGAAAAGGGCGCCGCCTTGGCAGGCTGCCATGTGGGAAAAGCGCTGCCAGTGACGGCGGTGCCCCTTTCCGAAGAACCCCATTTCATCCTCTATGGACGGAAACGGTCGGCCATCCTCATTTTCCGGAAAGACCGCCTTTTAAGAAGCCGTATTCTACGAAGGGAAGAAAAAGGGAAGGGCGCCCTCTTTATGGAACGCTGCCTGGCCAATTTCAATATACAGAAAGGGACATGCTTCTTCATTCCCCTTTCGGACTGCGGCAGGGAAGAAGAAACTTTCTGGAAAGAAAGGATGAAGGAGGAAATTGAAAGAGAGGGAGAGAATGGTCTTCTGCCAGGCAGCCTGACCATGGCGGAAAATTTTCTATCTGATTACGGCGGCTGGGCGGATATGGAAATCCTTTTCCGCCGCCTGTCTTCCGGCAGGCTCACCCTTCCTCTCACGGAAAAGAGAAAATCCTTTATCACCGAAGAAAACCGGACCCTTCGGGCTGCCCAGGGCCTGTGCCTTGTGTCTCTCCTGTTCTTCCTCCTGGCAGGGGGAGAATTCCTTTCAGCGGAAAACCGGCTGTCCGCCCTGCGCCGGGAAGAGGGCCGGCTGAAGCCGCAGAAAGAACAGCTGGTGGAAGCAAGGCGGACGGCCGTGAGGGAAAGGGAACTGGAACAGCTGCTGGGCGATTTGGAAAAGAAGGATGGCCGGTGGGAAGAAAAACTGGTCCTTCTGGCAGAGTCAGTGCCTCCGGGCATTGTGATTTCCTCCATCCGACAGGAGGGAGACGTCATACACATAGAGGGCACAGCCCAGTCAAACGAGCGGCTCAGCCTGTTTCGGAACTCCTTTTCCGCCTCCTGGGGCATGGCTGCCCGGAATGGCAGCCGGAAGGCAGACCCCGTCACAGGACTGGTAGATTTCACCATTTCCCTGAAAGGAGGAAATCATGGACCCGATGAGACTCATGAATGACAGGAAATACGGGAGAACCTTCCTGCTCCTTGCCCTTTTCTTCCTCCTTTCCGGCGGCTATCTCAAACTGATGGCTCTGGAAAAGGAAAACCTGTCCCGGAGTCTGGAGGAAGAAAACAGGCAGGTAGAAATTTTTTCCCAAGCCCCCAGCCGCCCCTCGTGCCTTCCCTTTCTGGAAAGTCTTTTCTCCCCTGCTTCCCCCGCTTTTCTGGTGAATGCAGCCGAAGAAGGAGGCCTTAAGGTGGACGCCGTTTCTGAAAAAGTGGAGGAAGGAGAAAATGGAATATTTCATATTTTTCATATTTCCGGCACCGGTACCTATGCACAAATCGTGCAAACCTTTGATATAATAAAAGGCAAAGAAAGATGGAATGCCGTGAACCTCAGGGAACTGAAGCGGTCGCCAAAAGGGCTGGCCTATAAAATGGAGGTTCAGACATTCCAAATCCGAGGTACCTATGAAAAAGAGAAATATAGTCCTCATCGGTCCCATGGGCACAGGCAAGAGCCGGGCGGCGAAAATACTCTCTGACGGACTGGAATGGCAGCTGGCGGATACGGACCGGATGATGGAGCGTGAAACCGGAAAGAAAATAGCAGATATTTATAAAGAAGCAGGGCCCGAAGCCTTTGCGGAAAAGGAAATGCAGGTCATCAACCATGTGCGCTACTACCATGAAGCGGTGATTGCCATGGGGGGAAATTATCCCATGACCGAGGAAAAATTCCATCTCCTTTCCGAATACGGACTGATGATTCTCCTCTACGCCCGTCCCTTCCGTCTGGCGGAACGGGTGCGGCGCCGCATAGGCAAAAGGCCCACCATGGACTATTCCGATGTAGACGGCTACGTGAGGCAGATGCTCCGGAAATGGGCCAAATGGAGGGACCGGGTGGACCTGGTCATCAATACCACCAACTGCCATCCCGAGCAGACCGCTCTCCTCATTGCAAGGTATATCGATCAGCACCACGTGACCTTCGCGGAACGGAGGAAATAGGGGCGCTGGCGGCCATGGCGGTGCTTTCCAGTATTCCCGAAGGTTGACACGCCCTTACGGGCGTGAGGGTTGAGGCAGCCGCCGGGCCTCTGGCCCTGGGCTGCCAGGGTTCTGCCTGTGATCGGCTTCGCCTTACAGGCGGGTTGAGGGCTCCGCCCTCGGGAGGTATGAAGTATTGTGGAGGTCCTGCATAGGACCTCCAAGTCAGCCAAAGTAGGCCCTTAGCCTGCCCATTAAAGGGCTTACCTATTGGTTGGCTGACCGTGCCCACTGGCGAGGTACGGCGCCTTTGGCGCCATTTTTTATACCGCCTTTGGCGGCGAAAACCATACAACCGCCTTATGGACAAGCCCCTATGGGGCTTGAGGGTTCTAAAGTTTGACGGGGCTATCGCCCCGAGGGTTCTTAAGTTTGACAGCGGCTCTGCTGCTGAGGGTTGTTGTGGGCGCCTTACATTTATAGAAGGCGCCCTCTTATGATAAAACCTGACAACCGGGCTTCGCCCGAGGAAAAACAGGCTGAT
>NZ_JH591188.1:10860-12482 GCF_000242435.1 Dialister succinatiphilus YIT 11850
GCTGAGGGTTGTTGTGGGCGCCTTACATTTATAGAAGGCGCCCTCTTATGATAAAACCTGACAACCGGGCTTCGCCCGAGGAAAAACAGGCTGATCTCGCTCCGCAGGCGCGGTT
Source organism: Dialister succinatiphilus YIT 11850 (assembly GCF_000242435.1). Taxonomy (GTDB): domain Bacteria; phylum Bacillota; class Negativicutes; order Veillonellales; family Dialisteraceae; genus Dialister; species Dialister succinatiphilus. The sequence continues at coordinate 10,976 of NZ_JH591188.1, forward strand.
GTATGGTTTTCCACTGCAGAATGCTTATCATGCCATATGGTACTGAAAGTAAATCCCGTAACGCTGACTTTATGTTCATCGCCCTCTAAAGGGGAAACGACTCACTACATTTTGCGCGTCGCTAGCGCTCCTTCAAAATGTGTTCGCTGTGCACCGTAAGGGCGATACCACAACCCTCGGCCTGAAAGGCCGTCAAACTTAAGAACCCTTGGGCCGAAGGCCCATCCATCTTAAGAACCTTCCCCTTCTGAACCCCCTTACTCACGGGAATACAGTTTCGCAGATGATCAGGCCTCTATGATAATCAGGACTCTATCTATATACATAAAGGAGGGATACTATGGACAAACTGGCAGTTCTTACCAGCGGCGGCGACGCACCGGGCATGAATGCGGCGGTACGGAGCGTGGTGCGGACGGCGCTGTACTGGGGTAAGGAAATTTACGGCATCTATCGAGGCTATGCAGGCCTTCTGGAAGATGACATGATTTCCATGAATTCATCTTCCGTCAGCGGCATCGTGCTTCACGGCGGCACCATGCTGAAGACAGCCCGCTGCAAAGCCTTTTTTGAAGAGGAAAACCAGAAAAAGGCGGCGCAGATCCTCCGGAAGCGGGGCATCGGAGGACTCATCGTTATCGGCGGCGACGGGTCCATCCAGGGAGCGGAAAAGCTGTCCCGCCTGGGCATACCTACGGTTACCCTGCCGGGGACTATTGATAACGACATGCATGGCACTGATGAAACCATAGGCCATGATACGGCGGTGAATGCCGTGGTATCTGCTGTGAGCCGCATCCGGGACACCGCCTCCGCCCATAACCGGGCAGCCATTATCGAAGTGATGGGGCGGTTTGCAGGAAATATCGCCCTGGACGCCGGCCTTGCTTCCGGCGCTGAATACATTCTGGTGCCGGAGGTGCCCTTCAGTCGGGAAAAACTGGCCAGAAGCCTGAAACTCCAGATGGAAGCAGGCAGGACGAACAGCATCATCATCTGTGCGGAAGGTGCCGATGACGGCAGAGCCCTCTCCGAATGGCTCACCGAGCGGACGGACATCGACATCTGCACCACCATCCTTGGCTTCATCCAGCGGGGCGGCCAGCCCACGGCCCGGGACGGCATCCTGGGATCCACCCTGGGAGCGGCGGCAGTGAAAGCACTGCTGGAAGGAGAAACAGGGGCCCTGGCAGGCATGCATCGAGGCGAAGTACGAATCATTTCCTATGAAGAGGCCAAAAAAGAAAAGGAACCGTTCAAACAGAAACTCTACGAATTATCCGTCATGCTGGGCGCCGCCCAGAGCAGCGGGGATATCCGGGAAACGGGATTATAAAAGAAAAGCACCGGCAGAAACCGGTGCTTTTTTAGTGAGCTGGTGAGGGCCTTTTGGACAAGCCCCTATGGGGCTTGAGGGTTCTAAAGTTTGACGGGGCTATCGCCCCGAGGGTTCTTAAGTTTGACAGCGGCTCTGCCGCTGAGGGTTGTTGTGGGCGCCTTACATTTA
>NZ_JH591188.1:12582-37145 GCF_000242435.1 Dialister succinatiphilus YIT 11850
CTATCGCCCCGAGGGTTCTTAAGTTTGACAGCGGCTCTGCCGCTGAGGGTTGTTGTGGGCGCCTTACATTTATAGAAGGCGCCCTCTTATGATAAGACCTTTACAACCGCCCTGCGGGCGTTGGAAATGCATTCCCCCTTTGGTGGCTGACGCCACCACCTTGCCCGGTGGGAAGCATGTCACTGGATTCGCGGGTCGCGGGGCTCCCCTATGAATCCAGTTCCTTTGCCACCCCCGCAAGCGGGGGCACTATGGGTGCTTAGTGCTTATGAAGAGAATGTTTCCCGGTGTTTTATTCTGCCCCCTGCATAGGGGGAAGTCCGGCGCAGCCGGATAGGGGGAGGTGAGCGCAGCGAGCCAATCAGCAGAATGCTTATCATGTCATATGACATTGAAAGTAAATCCCGTAACGCTGACTTTATAAGCATTGCCTAGGGCAATCCGCAACCCTCGGCCTGAAAGGCCGTCAAACTTAAGAACCCTTGGGCCGAAGGCCCATCCATCTTAAGAACCTTCCCCTTTGAACCTTCTGAACCCTCACACCGAAGGTGTGTCCGATGGCAAAGCCTCGCCCCTTCTATTACAGCCTCATTCTTCCCTTCATATGGATGCCCGGCTGTCCAGGGACGTAAATATTAGTCCATACCTCCAGGGTGTTCCAGTTCTGCACGTGAACCACAGCGATGCCTGCATTTTCCTGCCAGTGCACCATGTACACATGATCAGCGATTTCCTCGGCGGTGAAGGGCATGGTGTCGGCGTAGCCCTTATTTTCGCCTTCTGTCTGGGTGAAGGTCAGGGTTTTGTGGTCTTTGAATTCCACATCAAATACGGCGGCAGGAGAAAAGTCCATGATGACATGGTGGCCGATGCCAGGGTAGAGGTCTTTCCGTACCCAGGGCTCTACGCCGGTGATGACCCGGGCGCCGAAGGCAAGGGTGTCTTTTCCGCCAAGGGAAGGGTATTTTTCAGTCATCATGGAAACGATAGCGTCAGCGGTCTTTCCGCTGGCCAGAGCTTCCCGGTAGTACTTCAGGTATTCCAGAGTGCAGGAAAGGATGGCGGGGTTTCCTTTCTTCTCATCATTGTAGTGATGGCTGGCAATGACCTTTTCCGGAGCCAGGGATGCCATGGTTTCTACCTGGCGGATCCATTTGTCCAGTTCGTCAAGCCCCTTGGTGTCAGCCATCCAGGGATGGCTGTCTTCAGCCAGGGACACGCCGCCCAGCACTGTTTTTTCAGAGGGTACATAGAGGAAGCTGTGCATTTCGTCATCGGGGCAGGTGATGATTCTGATTTCCTCCCCTTCCAGCTTTGGCAGCTCCTTTACCGCCTCGGGCAGGATGAAACGGGATGGAGCGTCTTTTCCCAGCGCCTTCTTCCAGACGACGAGCTTGTCGTCCCGGCTGGCGGAAATCATCCAGGCTGTCTGAGCGGTGGAAAGGATGCGGGCTTTTGGGAAGGCATCAGCCAGTACATCCAGGCCGAAGTAGTAGTCCGGATCAAAGTGGGAAATGTAAATCACCTTCAGCTCTTTTCCGCTGTCTTTGATGAGCTGTACCAGCTCCTCTGCGTACTGTTTCTGGAACTGGGCGTCTACCAGGAAAGCGTCCTTTTCGCCGGTGACTAAAGTGGAGGTGACATCAAAAATGGCTTTAGCGCCGGGATGGTACACGTGGAATGCAAGGGACATGGCAGTTTCCTCCTTCATGAATTAAGACCGAAGGCATATCCGGTCATGGAAATGGAACCCAGGTTTCTGACCTGGTTGAAAACAAGGGGCTTTTCTCCTTCTGCGGCCCCCAGGGTGTAGAGAAGGGGCAGGAAATGGTCCGCCGTAGGAGCGGCATAGGCAGCGTCGTCATGGTCTTCGTAGTTTATGACTTTTTCGTCATCCCGCTTTTTTACGGCTTCGGTAATGAAGGCGTCAAACCGGTCTGCTGCCGGAGAGCCGCCTTCATTGTTCCACTCCACTTTGTACAGGTTGTGCACAATATTTCCGCTGCCGAAAATCAGGTACCCTTCTTCCCGGAGCGGCGAGAGGGCCTTTCCTATGTCATAGGAAGCTCTGGGAGAAATCTTCCCGTCTATGGAAAGCTGCACCACCGGAATGGAAGCGTCAGGGAAGAAATGGGTAAGCACCGTCCAGCTGCCATGGTCGATGCCCCAGTCATCATTGATATCAGCGGAAGGCAGCAGGGACAGTACCCGTTCTGTCAGGGGATGGAATCCTTTGGGCTCGTACTTTACTTCATAGAGCTCTTTGGGAAATCCGTACATATCAAAAATCTGCCGGGGAAAAGGGCTGGACTGTACATGGCTTCCCCTGGTGTACCAGTGGGCGGACAGAGACAGAATGGCCTTCGGGCGGCCGAAGGTATCTATGATTTCCTTTCCCAGATCATGAAAGGTGCGGGTAAGGTCGTTCTTTTCCAAAGCAATCATGGGACTTCCGTGTCCCGTAAAAATAACAGGCATTTTTGTCATGAAATCATCTCCTTGTGATGTACCAGTGAGCTGGTGAAGTGGGGCGGCTTTGGGTCCTTGTTTCCTGTGAGTCACCGTCGGAGGGAGGTCAGATGTCGGACCTCTGACCTTCCGCCTCTGGGCGGCCGAAGCCGGGTATGTTTTGCCCCATATGGCCCATATGGTATGTTTTTTTTACTTGCTTTCATTATATGACTGATATAAAATAACTGACAAGAAGGATATTTCCCTTGACCTGGTATGAAATACTTGCGCAATAGGAGGAAATCATGACAAACGAATTATTCGGCGTCTGCCCCTTTGTGACAGCCCAGAAGCTGCTGCAGGGGAAATGGGCCATTTTGATTCTGCATGCCTTGAACGAAGGCACGAAACGATTCAACGAACTGGAGCGGGACATCCAAATCACCCATGCCACTTTGTCGTCCCAGCTGAAGTATATGGAAAAGGAAGGACTGGTGCACCGCACCGTGTATCCCGAGGTGCCGCCACGGGTGGAGTACTCCCTTACTGCTATGGGCAGGCGATTTGCGCCGGTGCTTGACAGCATCCAGGTATGGGGTGAGGAGTACATAGAGTTTCTGAAGGAAAACAGGATATAAGTAAAATAAAATGAATGAGGAATCACAGCCGGAAGGGGGCTGTGATTTTTTTTGAAGAAATTTAAATGTAACTATTGACGTTACAATATGACTGTGATATCATACTTGTAAAGAAATCAATTACATCAATTCGATGCAGTATGTAAGTATGTAAAAAGGAGACATGATTATGAAAATCGGAGTTATCGCAGCAAACGGCAAAGTAGGAAGACTGATTGTGAAGGAAGCCCTGGAAAGAGGCATGGACGTGACTGCCATTGTCCGCAGCGCCAATCGGACAGAAGCAAAAAAGGTGATTCAGAAGGATATCATGGCTCTGACCAGGGAAGATCTGGAAGGATTTGATGTGGTGGTAGATGCCTTTGGTATCTGGGACGATGAAAAAATGAATCTTCACAGCGTGACCCTGAACCACCTGGCAGATATTCTTTCCGGCAGCAGCACCCGTCTTCTGGTAGTAGGCGGCGCCGGCAGCCTGTACATGGATAAGGATCACAGCCAGAGACTGTTTGAAACCGCCGATTTCCCCAAAGAATACCTGCCTGTATCCCGAGGCCAGGGAAAATCGCTGGATGAACTGCGGAAGAGAAACGATGTGAAATGGACCTACATCAGCCCGGCTGCCGAATTTGATCCGGAAGGAAAGAAGACTGGATCCTACGTGCTGGCAGGAGAAGAATTCACAGTGAATGAAAAGGGAGAAAGCTATATTTCCTACGCCGACTATGCCCTGGCCCTGGTGGACGAGGCGGAAAAGGGAAATCATATCAGAGAAAGAATCAGCGTAAGAAAGTAAAAAAAGTCAATGGTGAGGGTGCCGCCATCGGATCCACCCTTTTGCCCGGAAGACAGGAAAAATTCCACTTAAAAAGCAGAGTTATGATGACGCTGCTTTTTGTTTGCTCCATTCAGTTGTCATAAATGATGAGGCCCATGAAAACCAGGTCCTCCTCTCCCGTATTTTCCAGCCCGTGGCGGCTGCCGTTTGGGCAGAACATGGCATCCCCCGGTTTCACCTCATAGGTGGTGTCGTTGTCGGTATACAGGCCATGACCGGAGAGGATGTAATAGATTTCTCCATCTCCTTTGTGCTGGTGCACGCCCATGGAGCAGCCCTTTTCCAATGTGGCCTTCACATAGACCCGGCATTTGTCTTTCAGTATGTCCGGCCCTGCAATGGGCTGGAGAATGATGCGGCCTTTACCGCCGTTGGCATGTTCAATGATTTTGGGTGGAATTTTTGGAAGCATAAGATTTTCCTTCTTTCTTTAAATGAATGGGGAATGGGGCTTGGGGCGTGAAGGTTCTAAAGCTTGACGGGGCTGTTGCCCCGAGGGTTCTAAAGTTTGACAGCGGCTCTGCCGCTGAGGGTTGTGGTGGGCGCCTTGCATTTATAGAAGGCGCCCTCTTATGATAAAACCTGACAACCGGGCTTCGCCCGAGGAAAAACAGGCTGATCTCGCTCCGCAGGCGCGGTTATATGGTTTTCCACTGCAGAATGCTTATCATGCCATATGGCACTGAAAGTAAATCCCGTAACGCTGACTTTATGTTCATCGCCGGTAAGGGCGATACCACAACCCTCGGCCTGAAAGGCCGTCAAACTTACGAACCCTCCGGTCCAAAGGACCGGTCCATCTTAAGAACCCTCGGGGCGCAGCCCCGTTAATTTTTCCAGTGATACTCCGCCAGTTCTTCGTCCGTTACATTTCCTATCCTTACGCGGGAAAGGTATTTCCTGGCCCTGTTTCCCAGGGAAACCAGGGTGGAAACCGGTGTGGGCGGAAGGCGGGTCATGCGCCAGCGGGGGAAGAAGCGGGTGATATGGAGGGGCATGGCGGGATCCAGGGAGGCTATCCAGCGGACCATGTCCTCAAAGGCTTTGGGGTCATCGTTTTCTCCGGGAATGACCAGGTTGGTCAGTTCCACATGGGATACTTCTGCTGCTCTTCGAATGGTTTCCAGCACCGGATTTCTGGCGGCGCCGCAGAGGGTTCTGTAGAAATCAGGCTGCCAGCCTTTCAGGTCGATGTTCCAGGCGTCAATAAGGGGAAGAAGTCTGTCCAACGCTTCGGAGCTGATGAAGCCGTTGGATACCATCACGTTCACCAGGCCTGCTTCCTTGATGAGAGGGGCCGTGTCACGAATGAATTCAAAGGACAGGGTCGGTTCATTATAGGTCCAGGCGATGCCTATATTTCCTTCGGCTGTAAAGGCCCGGGCCAGGCGGAGCACCTGGTGTGGCGTCACTTTCCGGCTTTCCGGTTCCTCCTGGGAAATTTCAAAATTCTGGCAGAAGGAGCAGTTCATATTGCAGCCCCAGCTTCCCAGGGAAAGGATGAAGCTTCCCCGATGGAAATAGGCCAGGGGCTTCTTTTCTATGGGATCCAGGGCGGCGGAGGTGACAAGACCGTAGGTCAGTGATTTCAAGAGGCCGTGGTCGTTCCAGCGGGTGCGGCACCAGCCCCTCTGAGAAGGAAGAATCCGGCAGCGGCGGGGGCAGAGACGGCAGGTGCAGATGCCCTTTTCGTTTTTATCATATAATGCACATTCCATGGTGACCTCCTTTAGGGACAAGCCCCTTTGGGGCTTGAGGGTTGACGGCCCGATGGGCCGAAGGTTCTTAAGGGGCTTAAGTTTGACACGGCCTGCGGCCGTGAGGGTTGTTGTAGGGCGCCTTATGGACAAGCCCCTATGGGGCTTGAGGGTTCTAAAGTTTGACGGGGCTGTGGCCCCGAGGGTTCTTAAGTTTGACACGGCCTGCGGCCGTGAGGGTTGTGGTAGGGCGCCTCTAAATTTATAGAAGGCGTCCTCTTATGATAAAACCTAACAACCGGGCTTCGCCCGAGGGAATGCGGTCCCTTTTTTTTTAACTGCGGCGAAGCCGCCACCACAACCCTCGGCCTGAAAGGCCGTCAAACTTAAGAACCCTCCGGCCGTTAGGCCGGTCAAACTTAAGAACCCTCACGCCGCAGGCGTGTCCAATGGCACGTCAATAATATCTCTTCACATGGAACCGATAGAGCTTGACCGATTCTTCCGGCTCAATGCCGGCTTTTCTTTTGGCAATGGCAATCTGTTCTTCCGGCGTGTCCACGCCGTCAAGGTCCGGCAGGAGGAGGCCCCGGCGAGTGCCTTTTTCCACGATGACACCGTATTTTTTGGCGTCCAGGTCGGACAGGGAGGCCGGCTCTGGCGTGGAAAGGATATCTACGGAAATGGTGAGGTCAGAAAGTTCCCGGGCCGAAAGGGGCGGGAAGCGGGGGTCGTCGCAGGCGGCGGCTTTGGCGTTGTGGATGATTTCTTCCGCCACATTATCATAGCAGGGAAGGAAGGTGCCGATGCATCCCCGAAGGGCGCCGAATTTGTGGAGGGACACGAAAGCGCCGGCCCGGCTTTTCAGTTCCGGCAAAAGGTCATGGGGCGTTTTCATGATTTTCCCATGGTCCAGGAAATAACGGATGCTTTCCCGGGCCAGTTTCACCCGCTCATCGTGAATTTCTTCCTTTTCCGGTTCCTTCTCGGGGAGGTAGAGGCACACGCCGTAGCCTACGCCGAAGGGGCCTTCATGGGAGAAGCAGGGCATGGCGGCTTTCCGATGCCCCAGAACGCCGAAGAGAAAGTATACCGACGGCAGGCCGCACATGGCGATTTCATCGATGAAATCGGGGGTCATGGAGGTGAGCGGTTTCTTGTCACGGCGCTTCAGGGCGTCCATGACGGCCTGGTCGAAGAGGATGCCTTTGGGGGTATAACCGTTTGGCGAATCTTTCGTCAGCTTGTGGGATAAATCACCGGAGGCGATGACGCCGATTTTCCGCCCCAGTTTGGCAGCGGACCGTTCCACAATGGTTCCCAGTATTTCATTGATTTCATAATTGGAGAAGCAGGGGGAGAGCATGACGGCCCGGCCCTGGAAGCCGGCTTTCAGCAGGTAGTACATGGGGACGAAGGTACCCCAGTCCACGGTAAGGGTTTTGCCGTATCGGGCGGCTTCCGCTTCATCCACCCGGTGCAGGGGGATGAGGGGTTCTGCTTCTTTCAGAATAGCTTCGGACAGCATGGGGTCTATGGAAAGGGTCATGGACACGTCCGGCCGTCCGAAGGCGGAGAGGTTTCCGGAAATGGAAGGGGCCAGAAAGAGGGCGGGACCGTCATAGAAACAGAGGTTATGGGGAGATATAATCACCACTGTGTCTATACCTTTTTCTACCATGCGCTTCATGGCTTCTTCTTCCGTTTTTACAGTGAGAGCCATGCGGGAAAGCTCTTTTCCGCCGATTTCCGGAATCATAATGGGCGGATGGGGGAAGAGCCCTGCCGCCATACAGGTCGTATCCATAGGATGCACTTCCTTTCTGTGTTTTCTGTCTTTAGTGTAGTAGTTTTTGAGGGAAAAAGCAAAAGGGCCCGCCTTCGGCGGGCCGGGATCGGGACCGTGCGGTGCTTTCCAGTATTCCCGAAGGTTGACACGCCTTATGGACAAGCCCCTATGGGGCTTGAGGGTTCTAAAGTTTGACGTGGCTATCGCCCCGAGGGTTCTTAAGTTTGACAGCGGCTTTGCCGCTGAGGGTTGTGGTGGGCGCCTTTTGGAAATATAAGGGCGCCAGTTTGTATAAAACCTTCACAACCGGGCTTCGCCCGTGGGAAGATCATACAACCGCCCTGTGGGCTAGGAAATGCAATCCCCCTTTGGTGGCTGGCGCCACCACCTTTCTCCCACTTCGTGTTGGGACTATGGGTACTTAGCCATGGAGCCACGTCTCTGCAGGAAAGCATAGAGCGATTTATTCTGTTCCCCGGATGGGGTGGCAAGGGAACACGATTCGTAAGGGAGCAAAGCGACCTGAGAATCGTGTGACACGCTTTCCCGTGGATGCACAGCGAACATGATTTGAAGGAGCGCCAGCGACGCACAAATCATAGTGAGTCGTTTCACCTTTAGGTGGAAGTCCGGCGCAGACGGATAGGGGGCGGCGAGCGCAGCGAGCCAATCCGCAGAATGCTTATCATACCATATGACACTGAAAGTAAATCCCGTAACGCTGACTTTATACTCATCGCCCGCAGGGCGATACCACAACCCTCGGCCCAAAGGGCCGTCAAACTTACGAACCCTCCGGCCCATAGGGCCGGTCAATCCTAAGAACCTTCCCCTTTGAACCCTCGGAACCCTATGAACCCTCGCGCCGCAGGCGCGTCCTGCCACCCTTGTCACTTTCTTTCCTTCCATGGTATAATGAGTAGTCTTGTATTTATAGAATTCTTCTGAAAAAGAAGGGCTCTATCTATGATATAATAATGTATATATTTTACAGACCGGGGAGGCGATAGTGTTGGAAAAGCATGTCATTATCAATGTGACTTCCCTGCAGCGGGACGAGAACGGGAAGGATGAGACCATTTCCCTGGAAACTCCGGGTATTTACGGAGAAGAGGGGGATATGCAGTACATCAGCTACCGGGAAACGAAGCTGGCAGGCATGGAAGGCACCACTACCACTCTCCGTATTTTTGATGATCATGTCAATCTCATACGGGATGGCAGTTTCCTGCAGAACCAGGAGTACCGGCTGGGGGAACCGTCGGAGTCAGGTTATGTGACGCCCATGGGGGCCCTGAAGGTGACTGTGGTGACCAGGGAAATCGAAAATTCCATTGTCCATGGGAAAGGACGGATGCGTCTTTCCTACGATGTGGAGCTGGAAGGTCTGTTTACCCATTTGAATGAAATTATTGTTGATGTTCGAGAGGATCCGGAATATTCATGGAAGTCAGAGAAGAACTGAAAGAACTCATTGAAAAGGCAAAGGATGCCGCTGTGGCGGCAGGGGAGCTGCCGGAGGGAGATTACGCTCCGGTGCAGCGGCTGGAAGTCCCGAAGGAAAAGGATTTCGGCGATTATTCCACCAATGCAGCCATGCAGTGGGCCAGGACAGCTCATAAGGCACCCCGCATGATTGCAGACGTGATTGTGAAACATATGGATACACCGCTGGTGTCCCGCATGGATATTGCCGGCGCCGGATTTATCAATTTCTTCCTGGCCAAGGATACGGTGTACACCGAATTGAAGAATATTCTGGCAGCGGGCCCTTCCTATGGCGACCTGCCGAAGGACCGGAAGGACCGGATCCTGGTGGAATACGTTTCCGCCAATCCCACAGGTCCCCTTCATATCGGCCATGCCCGGGGCGCTGCTTACGGTTCTGCCCTGGTGAATCTGCTTCGGGCTGCCGGCTATGATGTACTGTCGGAATACTATGTGAACGATGCAGGCAATCAGATCGACCATCTGGCCGAATCCATCAATGCCCGTTACCTCCAGCTGAACGGCATTGACGCCGAAATCCCGGACGACGGCTACCATGGCCAGGATATTGTGGAAACCGCCCGCCATATTCTGGAAAGGGACGGAAAGAAATACCTGGACATGGATGAAAAGGAAAGGCTTTCCATTTTCAAGGAACTGGGACTGAAAGAAAAGCTGGCTGCCCTGAAAAAAGACCTTCATGATTTCAACGTGGACTTTGACAACTGGTTCTCCGAAAAGTCCCTCTATCCGGACCAGGTGAACGCAGCGCTCAAGGTGCTGAAAGATGAAGACAATATGTATGAAAAGGACGGTGCCCTGTGGCTCCGTACCACGAAAAACGGCGATGACAAGGACCGGGTGGTGATTCGTACCAACGGCGTGCCCACCTACTTCTGCTCCGATATCGCCTATGTAGGAAATAAGATTCATCGGGGCTACAATAAACTCATCGATATCTGGGGCGCTGACCACCACGGATACATTATCCGCCTGAAAACGGCCATGAAATTCCTGGGCTACAATCCCGATGATTTTGAAATCATGCTTCTCCAGATGGTTACCCTCCTTCGGGACGGCAAACCGGTGAAAATGTCCAAACGTACCGGCGAGGCTGTGACCCTGCGGGAACTGATGGATGAAGTAGGCACCGACGCAGCCCGTTATTTCTTCTGCGCCAGAACCCTGGATTCCCAGATGGATTTCGATATCGACCTGGCCAAGAAGCATTCCAATGAAAACCCGGTATACTACATCCAGTATGCCAATGCCCGTATTCACAGCCTGTTCAACCAGGCCAGAGAAGCCGGCGTATCCTGGGACAGCACCTTTGGACATACCGATTTCACAAAACTTACCGAAGAATGCGAACTGGATCTCATCAAAAAGATGGAAAACTACCATCAGCTCGTGGCCGGCGCCGCAGCGGAAAGAGCACCCCAGCGCATTGCCAAATATGCCTATGAACTGGCTGCCCTTTTCCATCATTTCTACAGAGAATGCCGGATCCTGGGCGTAGACAGCGAAACCACGCAGGCCAGACTGGGCCTCATTACAGCCGTACAGTATATCCTGGTCCATGCCCTTCACATTCTGGGGGTTACGGCACCGGATCATATGTGATAGATTTTCTTTCCATTGCATCAATCATTTCATAAGGAGGTCCCATGACTAAATATATCTTCGTAACCGGCGGCGTTGTTTCGTCCCTGGGCAAAGGCATTACCGCCGCATCCCTGGGAAGACTTCTGAAGAACAGAGGATACAAGGTTACCATCCAGAAATTCGATCCCTACATCAATATTGACCCGGGCACCATGAGCCCCTACCAGCACGGCGAAGTCTTCGTCACCGACGACGGTGCGGAAACAGACCTGGACCTGGGCCACTATGAACGATTCATTGATGAGAACCTGTCCAAAGCCTCCAACGTCACCACCGGCAAAGTATACCAGTCCGTCATCAATAAGGAAAGAAAAGGTGAATACCTGGGCTCCACCATCCAGGTCATTCCCCATATTACCAATGAAATCAAAGACCGGGTACTCCGGGTAGGCAGAAACGACAACGCCGACATCGTAATCACCGAAATCGGCGGCACCGTAGGGGACATCGAATCCCTGCCCTTCCTGGAAGCCATCCGTCAGGTAAAGAAGGACGTACCGAACCGGAACGATGTGCTCTATATCCATGTCACCCTGGTACCCTATATCGAAGCGGCAGATGAACTGAAATCCAAGCCCACCCAGCACTCCGTCAAGGAACTGCGCTCCATCGGCATTCAGCCGGACATTATCGTATGCCGCACAGTGAAGGAACTGCCGGACGATATGAAACGGAAAATCGCCCTCTTCTGCGACGTGGAACCGAATGCAGTCATTAACAACCTCACCGCCCAGAGCATTTACGAAGTGCCCCTCCTGCTCCAGAAAGAAGGACTGGACCGCATTGCCCTGGAAAAACTGGGACTGGACGACAGCCCCTGCGATATGGACGACTGGAAAGCCATGGTGGGCCGCATCCTGTCCGCTGACAAAGAAGTGGACATCGCCCTGGTAGGCAAGTACGTGGAACTCCACGACGCCTACCTCTCCGTAGTGGAAGCCCTCTCCCATGCATGCTACGCCTTCGGCACCAAAGTCAACATCCACTGGATTAATTCCGAAGTACTGGAAGAAGAAAAACCGGACCTTCGCGAAGTATTCAAAGGCATCGACGGCATCGTAGTGCCCGGAGGCTTCGGTTACCGCGGCGTAGAAGGAAAAATCGAAACCATTAAGTACGCCCGCACCAACAACATCCCCTTCCTGGGTCTCTGCCTGGGCATGCAGTGCGCCGTCATCGAATTCGCCCGTGACGTATGCGGCATGAAAGACGCCAACTCCACCGAATTCGACGCAGAAACCCCGTACCCCGTCATCGACCTTATGCCTGACCAGGAAGACGTCACCGAAAAAGGCGGCACCATGCGCCTCGGCATCTACCCCTGCAAACTCACCGAAGGATCCAAAGCCCGGGAACTCTACGGCGGCCAGGAAATCGTATACGAAAGACATCGTCATAGATACGAAGTATCCAACGCCCTCCGTCCGGAACTGGAAAAAGCAGGCCTCTCCATCTGCGGCACCAGCCCTGATGGACGTCTGGTAGAAACCATCGAACTGAAAGATCACCCCTACTTCGAAGCCACCCAGGCCCATCCGGAATTCAAGAGCCGCCCCAACCGTCCCCATCCCCTCTTCGTGGGACTGGTGAAAGCAGCCATTGAACATCATAAGGCATAAATATAGGCAAAAGCACCGCGGAAGCGGTGCTTTTTGATTTGATGGACAAGCCCCTGTCGGGCTTAAGGGTTGACGGCCCTCTGGGCCGAAGGTTCTTAAGGGGCTTAAGTTTGACGCGCCTTTGGCGCGAGGGTTGTTGTAGGGCGCCTTACATTTATAGAAGGCGCCCTCTTATGATAAAACCTTTACAACCGGGCTTTCGCCCGAGGGAAAACAGACCGACCTCGCTCCGCAGGCGCGGTTGTATGGTTTTCCACAGCAGAGTGCTTATCATGCCATATGGTACAGCAAGGTCATCCCGTAACGCTGACTTTATAAGTATTGCCCGAAGGGCAATCCACAACCCTCGGGGCCGAATGCCCCGTCAAACTTAAGAACCCTCCGGCCCATGGGGCCGGTCAAACCTAAGAACCTTTCCTTTTGAACCTTCTGAACCTTCTGAACCCTCACACCGAAGGTGTGTCCAGTGGCGCAGCCGGATAAGGGGGAGCCGCGTAGCGGCTAATCACCAGAATGCCTATCATGCTATATGACACAGAAAGGTCAATCCCGTAACGCTGACTTCATACTCATCGCCCGTAAGGGCGATACCGCAACCCTCGGGCCCGCAGGGCCCGTCAAACCTATGAACCCTCCGGCCCAGCGGGCCGGTCCATCTTAAGAACCTTTTTTCTGCCCCCTGAGCGGAAGCGACGCAACCCTTTTACACAACCCTCGGGGCGCAGCCCCGTCAACCCTCACACCGCAGGTGTGTCCCATAGCTATACCACCACTTCCTCCTATCTGGTGTATAATAAAGAAAAATTCCCTTTTCATTTCCCCGAGAGAAGGTGTCCTTCATGCATGATGAACAGATGACCGAGGAGAAGAAAAAGATTATCCATCTCCTGCTTTCCCACATGACCGGCCGGTTTTATCCCCTGGCCTGCCAGAGCTTTGCAGTTCCTGACATGACGGTGGACCGGGCGGTGACGGCTATGGCCCGGAAGAAGAATCTGCCCTGGGCTGATAACAAAAAGGTACGGAACAGCGTCATTCGGAAGTACGTCCATTTCCGGCTGGAGCTGGCTTCTCTTATGGTGAAATCGGACAGCAGGTGCTCTGATTTCCTGGCGGAAACGGTGAAGAACAGTCTGGATTTTGACATTACCCGCTCCTTCAGTGGTGAGTTTGACAATGTGCGCCGAGCCCTTCTGCCCTTCAAGTCTCCTTTTTCCATGGAAAGCGGCATGGTGATTCCCCTCATTACCTATCTGTCTGCAGAAACGGGTGTGTCCCTTTCGCCGCTGACAGACTATCTGATGAAGGAAACAGAGGAGTACATGGCCAGGGTGAAGGAAGAAAGTGCTTCTTTCATGGATGCCCTGTCCTTCTGCAATCCCGATTTCCACGATACCACCGCATTGAAGCTGCCTTTCCTTCTTCTTCAGTGCATCTGCGAGAACCTGGGCATGGAGGAGGGGGGACTGGTGACGGAAAGCGCGCAAATCCTCATGCCCCTGTCAGAGGTGACGCCCTACATGGCAAAGAAGAAACTAACGCCTGCGGGGGCCCGTTTCTTTTACCATTACATTGTTTTCCGGGCCATGGTGCTTTCCTTCTTCGGGTCCTATATGTATCAGGACAGAAAGCTCCGGGACTCCATTTATAAAGGCGTCATGAAAAGCCGCCCCGTGATGCGGCTCATCCGCACTGCCAGGGCCATCCATTTCCTGGCGGATGAGGATTTCATCATGAACCAGCGGCTCTATCTGAAAATCAATATGTTCATGCGGCAGTGGGCGATTTTCGATCCGAAACGGAAGGAACACTACTACCGCTACTACCCCAATTTCACTTCCTACATCGGCGACCGCATGGAAGATGAAAGCTTTGGAGACCGGATTAATCTGCTGTTAGATGAATTCTGCCAGGCAGACCGGTTTACCCTCTCTGAACGGGACCGGAATTTCCTTCTCCAGGAAACGGCGGCCTACATCAATACAGTGAGCCACGCCATGTACTTTGCCTACAATATCGGATTCAGGCGGCCCGAGGATTTCATCGATTCCCGGTGGAATGAGCGGACAAAGAATCCGCTGCTCAAAGGATTCAAGAAAATCTTCGGCCTGTGAGGCAACCGTTCTGGCGCCCTGTGGGGCTTGAAGGTTCTAAAGTTTGACGGGGCTATCGCCCCGAGGGTTCTTAAGTTTGACAGCGGCTCTGCCGCTGAGGGTTGTGGTAGGCGCCTCTAAATTATAAAAGGCGCCAAATTATATGATAAAAATCATACAACCACCCTGGGGGAACTTTATTCTCCGCTATGGGTTGAGCTGTTTAAGTCAGCACTAAAGTAAGCGCAGCGCAAATCTCCCCCGCCGGGGGAGATGCCGCAGGCAGAAGGGGTGCATTTCCAACGGGCCCCAGGCCCGGTTGTATGGTTTTCGGCTTTTGCCGCCGCAGGCGGCATAAAAAACTGCGGCGAAGCCGCCACCACAACCCTCGGCCCAAAGGGCCGTCAAACTTAAGAACCTTTAGAACCTTCGGGGCGCAGCCCCGTCAACCCTCACACCGAAGGTGTGTCCACATGTTCTGTTATAGAAAGGACTTTTTCCATGTTTCGTTTGATAACCTGTTTCTTCCTGTCCCTCTGCTGTCTGGCCTTTGCAGGCTGCGGAAAGGAGGCACCTGCTCCGTCGGCAAAGGATTATGAAAGAATCGTTGTAGTGTCAGATCTCCATTATCCCAGCAAGGCCACCGATGATGCTAAAAGGCAGGCCATTATGGATAACAAAGCGAAAGCCCGGGACGAAATCAATGGCTGGAAGGATGTGGATCTTAAAGTCTTTACCGGCGATATGGTGGAAATGTATGGCTCCATGAAGCAGATGGAAGAGGCCAAACAGTTTATTGACGGTTTCCATGGAGAAAAATCATTTCTGGCAGGAAACCATGAGCTCTTCTACAGGGAAGAACTGAAAAACGGCAAGCCCGTCATGGCGGATCCATCTCTCAGAAAAGCTCATGAAGAAAATTACGAAAAGGTCTTCGGCCCCCTTCACAGCACAAAGAAACTGGGCCAGTACCTGCTCGTTTTCCTGTCTCCGGAAGATACAGAAGGCAAATTTCCGGTAGCCATGTCCAAAGAAGAAATGGAATGGCTGAAATCGACGCTGCAGGAAAATAAGAACAGCCCCACCATTATTTTCTATCATGCCCCTTTGTCGGATACCATGATTCCCTATAATGATAAAATCGGAAATCCAAGAAATTTCGCCCAGCCTGCAGGAGATATCGATCTGATTCTCCTTACCAATCCCCAGGTGAAACTGTGGGTGTCCGGCCATACCCACACGCCGCCTACCCAGCCCACCTTTGCCAATGAGGTGAACTACTACCACGGGAAACTGCTGGATGTGTACAATCCTACCTGGGATGGAAAGCAGGTGTGGACCAATTCCCTCTATCTCTATAAGGATAAAATCGTGATTAAAACCTATGACCATAAGAAAGGAGAATGGATGGACCAGCTTACGAGGACAGTGACGCTGTAAGGAAATGGAATCACCGGCGGCGGGAGGCGGCATTCCCGCAGGCAAAAGGATCCAGGCGTCTTTGGCGCCGCAGGTTCTATTGTCCCTGTGCTCGCGCTTTAGGCCCGTTAACCATCCCCTTTAAAACGTAAGAACCCTTTAAAACAGGGCCGCTTTTCGGCCCAGACAGGAGGCTGCTATGTACAAAATCCAAGTCTATCTTCCGCCGGAATCTCTCCGCAAGATCAGAAAAGCTGTAGAACAGGCAGGGGGTGGGAAAATCGGAAATTATGAAGGCTGCATGTCCTGGTGGAAAGTACGCTCTTCCTGGGTGACCATGGATGGCGCCCATCCCTATCATGGGGAAGTGGGGGAACGGACGGAAGCAGAGGAATATATTCTCCAGTGCCGGGTGGATGAAGCCCACATAGAACCAGTGGTGCGCGCCATAAAAAAAGCCCACCCCTACGAAGAACCGGTGGTGGACGTGGTAAGACTGGATGAGAAGAGCTTTCTTTCAGTTTGAGTGGCAGGTGGATAAGGCCGCACCCCGTCATTTCGAGGGAAGCGAAGCGTAGCCCGGAAATCTCCGAGCAAAAAGTTTCCTGCCGCGATGAACCGCAGAAGCAGCAAGCCGAATAGGGAACCTTAAAAAATCCTGCCGGTATGACAGCGCTGTCATACCGGCAGGATTTTTTATTTCCGCTGCAGGAAAACCTGATTGATGCGGTACATATACGCACCATTGGGGAAAGTGACTTTAGTGGCGTTCACATAACTGCCACTGCTGGTAAAGTGGATGCGGGACAGTTCGCCGGCCATGTCCAGATACTGCCAGAAAGCGCCGCCTTTTTCTGTTTCAAAGAGGACGAAAAGGTAGGGGGACAGAGCGGATACCTGGGATTTGGCCGATGATATGGCGGAAAGAAGGGTCCCCATGTCCACCTCCTGATTTTCCGGGAGCACGGGATGAGGGGTGTATTCTTTAGGTACTGTGGTGATGCTGACGTAACGGATAGGTAAGTTCATAGTTTCTTCCTGATTCATGATGCACTCCTTTGGAAAAGAAAATCGATGGCAGGCGCCTTTCGGCGCGGTCGGGATCGGGACTTGGGCGGTGCTTTCCAGTATTCCCGTAGGTTGATGTGCACATCCTGTATAGGATGTGCAAGTCGGCCGAAGTTGGCCCTTAGCCTGCCCATTAAAGGGCCTTCCATTTAGTCGGCCGACCGTGGTCTTTCGCGGGCGAGGGTTGATGGCGCCGCCGGGCCTTTGGCCCTGGGCGCCAAGGGTTCTGTCCGGGACCGGCTGACGCCTCCCGGACGGGCTCCGGGCTTCCGCCCTCGGAAGGTATGAAGTACTGTGGAGGTCCTGCATAGGACCTCCAAGTCAGCCAAAGTAGGCCCTTAGCCTGCCCATTAAAGGGCTTACCTATTGGTTGGCTGACCGTGCCCACTGGGGAGGTACGGCGCCTTTTAATTGATAGAAGGCGCCCTTTATAAAATCCTTTACGACCGCCCTGTGGGCGTCGGAAATGCATTCCCCCTTTGGTGGCTGGCGCCACCACTTTGCCCGGTGGGAAGCGTGTCACTGGATTCGCGGGTCGCGGGGCTCCCCTATGAATCCAGTTCCTTTGCCACCCCCGCAAGCGGGGGTACTATGGGTGCTTAGCAATGGAGACATGCCTCTGCAGGAAAGTATAGAGCGATTTATTCTGTCCCCCGAATGGGGGAAAGTCCGGCGCAGCCGGATAAGGGGGAGCCGCGTAGCGGCTAAGCAGCAAAATGCTTATCATGTCATATGACACTGAAAGTCAATCCCGTAACGCTGACTTTAATAAACCTGCGGCGGAGCCGCTACCACCACCCTTTGAACCAGCCTGCCGAAGGCAGGCCGAACCTTCTGAACCCTTTGAACCTTCATGCCGAAGGCGTGTCCAGCGGTGTGTCACTTCAAATAAGACTCATCGTAGCTGAAGACGGCGCTGCCGTCTTCTTTGGCGTGTATGGTGGCTTTGACGCCCAGAGGCAGGAAGAGGTTGTCCGGGCCGTGGCCTGCGGGAACGCCTTCAATGGCCGGTTTGCCGGAGAGTTTGGCGTAGTAGGCGAGCACGTCGTGAATGGAGAATTCCTCTCCCACCGGGGAGGCGCCGTAGAAGTCGCCGTAGGCGATGGCGCTGACCCGGGAGAGGAGGCCGCTCTGGTAGAGCTGTTCCATCATGCGGTCCACCCGGTAGGGATCTTCGCCGGTATCTTCCAGAAGCAGGATGGCGCCATTTCCTTTCAGTTCATAGGGAGTGCCGCAGAGGGATGCAAGCACTGTCAGATTTCCTCCTTCCACTATGCCCGTGGCGTCGCCGGGGGTGAGGGTTTTCAGCGTTTTTCCGGCAGGAAGGCGGATGTCTCCCTTCGGCAGACTGCCGGAAAGACCGTTTTCAAAGTTATAGAGGGTGAAGGCCGTGTAATTATCTCCTTTGAAGGAAGACATCATGGGCCCATGAATGGTGACGATGCCGCTTTTTTCGCCGATGGCCGCATGGAGGGCGGTAATGTCGGAAAAGCCGATGAGCATTTTTGGATGATGGGCAATCATGTCGTAGTCCAGCTTGTCCAGAAGACGGGCGGAGCCGTAGCCGCCCCGGAGGCAGACGATGGCTTTCACCGAATCGTCCTTGAAGAAATCGTTCAAATCCTTCGCCCGTTCTTCGTCGCTTCCTGCCAGGTAGCCGTAATCATCGGTGACGGAGGGAGCCAGTTTCACTTTGTATCCCAGAGATTCCAGAAGCTCGATGGACCGGTTGTAATCAGTCATGCCTCCATGGGCAGCGGGTGCCAGAATGCCTATGGTATCCCCTTCTTTTAAAGGGAGCACCTTTTCCCGCTCCCTCGTTCCTGTATCGGGGGCAGCAGAAAAGAGACGGACCAGGAGCAGGACAGCGCCTATGATCAGGAGGGGCAGAATGTAAAATTCGTATTTCTTAAACCATATATGTAAACCGTGCATGGATATTCCTTCTTATACTGTATTTGCGCTTTTGGGCGCCAATGACAAGTATAGCACGGAATAGGGGAAATGGCGCAAGAAAGATGAAATTGGTAAGAAGCGCTGATTACATCATTGGGACTGTGAAAATGTAAATCATTTCTTCACAGCCTCTCTATGAAT
Organism: Dialister succinatiphilus YIT 11850; assembly: GCF_000242435.1. GTDB lineage: Bacteria > Bacillota > Negativicutes > Veillonellales > Dialisteraceae > Dialister > Dialister succinatiphilus. The sequence goes on from NZ_JH591188.1 coordinate 31,445, forward strand.
GGGCGCTTTCATACATAAATCGTATAGCAAATGATGTACAGTGTAAGCTTAAAAATATACAGACAGATGCTGGTTTTTTATCTCAGCCTCTTCATAAAAAATGGGCGGGCTTCGGTGAGGCTATGGAAAAGGGCAAAGCACTTCTGCCGGATGTCTTCGGTGGCCGGCATCAGGTCCGGCACCATCACCGGTTTCATACCGGCGGCGTAAGCGGCGAGGATGCCATTGGGGCTGTCTTCGAATACAAAGCAGTCCTTGGGAGAGGCGCCCAGTTTCCGGGCAGCCAGAAGGAAAATATCCGGCGCCGGTTTCCCGCGCTGGACCTCATCACCGCTGGCTATGGCAGCAAAAAAGGGAAGAAGACCGGTTACGGAAAGATTCGCCCGGATCTGCTGAGCGGGACTGCTGCTTCCAATGGCCAGGGGCCATCCCTTTTCATGGAAAAAAGAAATCAGCTCCCTGGCGCCCTCTTTCTCCGGCACATGCTCCGCCAGCCGGCGGGCCACCCGCTCCTTGCAGAGACGCTGGATTTCGCCGCCCTCCGGTACATGGTAGTACCTCTCAATGATGCGGTTCATGGCCTCGCCGCTGGTGCCGCATATGGCATATTTGAAATCGGGAGGAAGGGCAAGGCCCCGCTCCCGGGCCAGCCGGTTCCATTCCTCCTGGAAAATGGTCTCCGTATCAAAAAGAGTGCCATCCATATCAAAAATAACAGATTGTTTGTGCATAGATACCTCGGAAATGGACAAGCCCCTTTGGGGCTTGAGGGTTCAAATGGACACGCCCTGCGAGCGTGAGGGTTCTAAAGTTTGACGGGGCTGTGGCCCCGAGGGTTCTAAAGTTTGACGGGGCTGTGGCCCCGAGGGTTCTTAAGTTTGACAGCGGCTATGCCGCTGAGGGTTGTAGTAGGCGCCTCTAAATTATAAAAGGCGCCAAATTATATGATAAAAACCATACAACCACCCTGGGGGACTTTATTCTCCGCTATGGGTTGAGTTGTTTAAGTCAGCACTAAAGTAAGCGCAGAGCAAATCTCCCCCGTCGGGGGAGATGCCGCAGGCAGAAGGGGTGCATTTCCAACGGGCCCCAGGCCCGGTTGTATGGTTTTCGGCTTATGCCGCCGCAGGCGGCATAAAAAACTGCGGCGAAGCCGCCACCACAACCCTCGGCCTGAAAGGCCGTCAAACCTAAGAACCCTCCGGCCGACGGCCGGTCCATCCTAAGAACCCTCACACCGAAGGTGTGTCCCATAACGCATCAAAATCCCATATGACTTCCGGCGGCCTGGAAGACGGGGAGCATGACGGTGAAAACCATGAGGGCTGTGACGGCGCCGGTGAAGAGGAGGAGCGAGGGTTCCAGAATGGTACGGAAGCGGCGGATTTTCCGTTCGGTTTCATGGGTGAGGATTTCTTCTGCCTGCCGGAGGAAGCGGGGCAGCTCACCGCTTTCCATGCCTACCCGGCAGAGGTGGTGGACCAGAGGGAGGGAGAAACCGCTCTTTTCCAGGGTATCAGGAAAGTCCTCGCCTCTGTCCAGATGGGCGGCCACAAAGGAAAGGGCTTTTTGCGCATTCCGATTTCCCAGCACCTCCCGTGTATCCCGGAGGGATTCGGACAGGGTCCGGCCACTTTCCAGAAGGGCCGACAGGGCAGCGCAGAAACGGACTAGCAGGATGCGCCGGTAGAACCGGGAACGGTAGAGCAGATCCTGGCTGGTACGCCGGCCTTCCCGGGTGAAGAAGAAAAGGATGGCGCCCAGGAGGGCAGCAAGAAAACACAGAGCCAGATGCAGGCCATAGTCCTTCAGCCACAGGCCCAATGACAGGGCCAGGGATGCCACAGGAGGGAAGGGGATGGAAAGGGAATCAAAAAGAAGGGCAAAAGAGGGAAGGATGAAGGTCAGGATGACGATGAAAAGGCAGAGGGCGAAGGCGGTGACAAAGAGGGGGTAGGCCAGGGCGCCTTTCAGCTGGCTGATGAAACGGTCTTCCTTCAGATAGTACCGTGACAGACGGTGGAGCTCTTCCGGCAGGGTGCCGGACAGCTCTCCCACAGACAGGAGGGAAAGAAAAAAGGGCGGAAAACAGCGGGCCCTTTCAAAACTTTCGCCTACGCTGTGGCCGGAGGAAATGGTTTTTGTAATAGAAGAAAGGACATCCCTTTCTTTTCGCTCCATCTGGTTTTCCAGAAGGGAAATGGAATCGGTGATAGTCAGTCCTGCATCCAGAAGGGAGGCCCACTCCTCGGCAAAAAGGGAGAGCTTCTGCCGGGAGCTGAAGGGGCGGCGCCGGAAGGAAAAGGAAGAGGGCTCCTTCTTTTCCTCCAGATGAATGAGATGGAGATTTCGGGAAAAGATTTCCTCCGCCGCTTCCTGTCGAGACGACGCCCGGAGGCTGTCCTCCATAATCGTGCCATCGTCGCTGCAGGCTTTAAAGATAAATTCCTTCATGGCTTGCTCCTTTGTCACGCTATTACAGGCATGGACACACCCTTATGGGTGTGAGGGTTGACGGCCCGATGGGCCGAAGGTTCTTAAGGTCCTTAAGTTTGACAGCGGCTCTGCCGCTGAGGGTTGTGGTGGGCGCCTCTAAATTATAGAAGGCGCCAGTTTGTATAAAACCATTCAACCACCCTGCGGGCGTCGGAAATGCATTTCCCCCTTGGTGGCTGGCGTCCCCTATGCGGGGGCACAATAGAATCGATTATGAGGAAATTGTTTTTCAGAGCTTTATTGTCCCACCGCTCAGCGGGGGGGAAGGTGGTGCCGTAAGGCACCAAAGGGGGGAGAGCCACCGAAGGTGGCTCATCATCGTAATGCGTATCATGCTATATGACACAGAAAGCCAATCCCGTAACGCTGACTTTATAAGCATTGCCTATGGCAATCTGCCACCCTCAGCGCCGCAGGCGCTGTCGCTCCCTGAGCGAAGCGATGCACAGCGAACATGATTTGAAGGAGCGCCAGCGACGCACAAATCATAGTGAGTCGTTTCCCCTGTGGGGTGCAACCCTTCTACACAACCCGCGGCGTCAGCCGCGCTCCCTTTTTTAATCTGCGGAGAAGCCGCCACCACAACCCTCGGCCTGAAAGGCCGTCAAACTTAAGAACCCTCCGGCCCATGGGGCCGGTCAATCCTAAGAACCTTTTCCTACAAACCCTTTGAACCCGGGCTACAAAGTGGCCCCTATAGTTCCAGCAGCTTCATCATCTTTTCCCGCTCCCGCTCGGACAGGCCTTTCAGTCCGTAGGCGGCCTGTTTCATGGTTCTCATCTGGTGAAGTCCCATTTCCATATAGGAAGGAATCTGGGCTTCCTTGCCTTCCCGGATAAGGTGGGCGGTGGCGGGAATATTGGTGAGGATTTCACGGAGGAGCCAGGTTTCCTTTCCTGTGCGGTAGAGGCGCTGGGAGATGGCGGAGCGGAGATTGGCGGCCAGAAGGCTTCGGATTTCATCCTGCCGGTCAGCAGGGAAGGCGTGGATGATGCGGCCGATGGAGTCGGCGGCCCGGGTGGTGTGGAGGGTGCCCAGCACCAGGTGTCCTGTCTCGGCGGCGGTGAGGGCGGCGGATATGGTTTCGCTGTCTCTCATTTCTCCCAGGGCGATGACGTCCGGGTCCTCCCGGAGGGCGTCCCGGACGCCGGAGGCAAAGTCCTGGACGTCGATACCCACTTCCCGCTGGTGCACCAGGGCCTTGTCTGATGGAATCACATATTCCACCGGGTCTTCCAGGGTCACCATGTGACAGGGGCGGCTGCTGCTAATCAGAGAAAGAATGCGGGCCAGGGCGGTGCTTTTGCCGCTGCCCGAGGGGCCGGTGACCAGCACCAGGCCGTGCTCCAGGGCAGCGGTTTTCTCCAGCCATTCCCTGTCCGGGTCCGGGGCCAGAGCGGTCAGGGAGGGCAGGATGCGGAGAGCTGCTGCTTTCCGCCCGAAGGAGTGGTACATGTGTATACGGATGCGGGAGGTTCCTATGGTGCATCCGCCGTCGCAGGAGCCGCGGCGGGTCCACTCCTCTTCCTTTTCTGGGCCCAGGAAATCATGAAAGAGAGAGGTGAAAAAGGAATCTTCCCCCTTTTCCTTCAATTTCTTCAGATTGCCATAGACCCGGATAGACACCGGTTCTCCCTCGGTCACGTGGATATCCGTCATGGCGGGATAGGCAGTGATCATTTTTTCCATATCCATAGAAATCAATCCTCCCCTGCTGCAATCATAGACGCTTCTTCGGGTGTTATCACACCCTCTGCCATCAGGGCGAGGGCCGCTTCTCCCATGGAGGGCTGGCCCTGGCGTTTCATGCATTCCCGGAACCGGTCCGCCGAGAAGCCGTGGTGAATGAGGTCCCGCTCTTTTCGCCCTATGGAAATCATTTCAAAAATGCCGGTGCGCCCTTTGAGTCCTTCGTGGCAGTTCTCACAGCCCTTCTTCTGATACACCCTGCGTCCCCGGCATGTTTCCGGCAGGCCCAGGGCCTGCTGCTCTTTTTCCGTGAGGATATAGGGGCTTTTGCAGTGCTGGCAGAGACGGCCTGCCAGCCGCTGGGCTATGACCAGGGACAGGGAGGCGGAAAGAAGGTAGGGAGCAATGCCCATATCCATGAGGCGGAGCGGCGCATCGGAGGCCTGATTCGTATGGATGGTGGACAGGACCAGATGGCCGGTCAGGGCTGCATGCACTGCAATTTCCGCCGTTTCCCGGTCCCGGATTTCCCCAATCATCACAATATCCGGATCCTGCCGCACAATGGACCGGAGTCCTTTTTCAAAGGTCAGCCCCGCCTTCTCATTCACCTGTACCTGGGTCACCCCCTGCAGGCGGTACTCCACCGGATCCTCCACGGATATAATGCTGACCCCTTCCCGGTTCAGCATTTTCAAGGCCGCGTAGAGGGTGGACGTTTTTCCGCTGCCTGTGGGACCGGCAGTGAGAATCATGCCGCTTTTTCGGGAAAGGCATTTCCGGAAAACGGCTTCCTGCAAGGGGAGCATGCCCAGCTCATTCTTCTCTATGAAATCCACCTGTCCTGACAGAAGGCGGATGACTATGGTTTCTCCATATAAAGAAGGGAGGATAGAAATACGGAGATCATAGGGCACGCCGCCAAAAGATGCACTGCAGCTTCCGTCCTGGGGCAGCCGGCTTTCGCCCACATTCATGTGGCCGATGACCTTGGACCGCACCGACAGACCGGAAAGCATCTGCAGGGGCAGATGGAAACGCTCATACAGCACGCCGTCTTCACGGAACCTCACCCGTACCAGAGACGCCTGGGGCTCCATGTGAATATCGCTGGCTCCCTCTGACGCGGCGCACTCCAGAATCCGTTCCAGCACTCTTTCCGCCGAACCTGTCCTGATTTCCTCCATACTATCCTCCCATAGAGAATCGCAAAGAAATGTTTATTTTATTATAGCAATAGATAGCCTGAGAGGGCTAGTGGGCGCCTTATGGACACGCCCTGTCGGGCGTGAGGGTTGACGGCCCGCTGGGCTGAAGGTTCTTAAGGGGCTTAAGTTTGACGCGCCTCTGGTGCGAGGGTTGTGGTGGCGCCTATGAATTGATAGAAGGCGCCAGTTTGTATAAAACCTTCACAATCGGGCTTCCGCCCGAGGAGAAACATGCAAACCGGGCTTCGCCCGAGGAAATGCAGCCCCTTTTTTTTAAAACTGCGGCGAAGCCGCCACCACCACCCTC
>NZ_JH591188.1:37245-54193 GCF_000242435.1 Dialister succinatiphilus YIT 11850
TCAAACCTAAGAACCCTTGGGCCGAAGGCCCATCCATCTTAAGAACCTTCCCCTCTGAACCTTCTGAACCCTCACACCGCAGGTGTGTTCAAAGGCGGAGGGCCACTAGTCCCCGGACCTCAAGACTTCTCTGATCAGCTGATCCCACTCATCCCACACCACTTCCGGAGCGAAGGGCTTCATATGTTCCTTCGCCCTTTTTCCGAAGGCCGTCCTTCGATCCGCATCTTCCATGAGTTTTCGGAGAGCCTCTGCAAAGGGGGCGGCGCCGTCGTCGGTGAGGTACCCGTCCTCGCCGTCATGGATGAGCTCATTCACTGCCGGACAGCTCCTGTATCCCACGGCCGGTATGCCTACGCCCATGGCTTCGGTAAGGGCCAGGGGAAAGCCTTCATGGTGACTGGGGAAGGCAAAAATATCCGTTTCCTTCCACACGGAAGCCATGTCCCTTGTGGTGCCCCGAAGATGGACCCGGCCTTCCAGTCCCTGCTTTTTGATGATGCCCTTCAGGGTGGTGACATAGGTTTTGTCATAGGTATCGCCCCAGAGGTTGACCTGCCAGTCAGGGAAATCCTTTGCCAGAAGGCCAAAAGCCTCCACCAGCAGGTGCTGTCTCTTGGTGCGGCCGGTAATGCGGCCCACATTGGTGATGGTGTGGACTTTGCGGGCAGATCCGGGCTGGGCGGAGATGGCAGGAATGGATACGGCGTTGGGAATGTACACGAAGCGGTCATAGCGGAGATACTTTTCTGCCTTCTCTATGAAAGAAGGCATGAGAGCCTGGATACGGGCGCTTTTTTCCAGAGCCCTCATTTCCCCTGACGGCGCATGGGCGAAGATTTCATCGGGATCATTATGAAGCATGGAAATCACCGGCACCTTCGTGTCCAGCCCCTCCAGCAGCAGACGGCCAGTGGGCTCCCGGAATGAAATGATTACATCCGGCTTCTCCAGCGCCAGCACCCTCTCCAGCTGGGGCTCTGCAGCGGAAAGCATTCTGTAATTCCGCTCCCTGGCGCCGGCCTTGCTGAAAAGGCGGGTGATTTCCCGAAGCCCTTTCCCCAAAGAACTCATGCGGACGGGTTTCAGGCCGGCCATATGGAAAAGATTGTAAAAATGGCAGTCCTCGGGGAAGGGGTAAAAAGAAGATCCTTCCTTCTCATCTGCCATGACCACCGACACATGGTAGCCTTTTTCTTTCATAGCAAAAGCCATGCGGGACAGCACATGCTCGATACCGCCGCTGTAGCCTACGAATTTGTGAAGATCTGCCAGTAAAAGATTCATATTCTGCTCCCTGCCGTTCATGAATTTGAGATAAACCTGCCTTTATTATAGCAGATGGAACACAGAAGCCATTATAATATGATAAAATATAACCGATTCTGATATTACAAAAATCGATTTCCATGAAATACAAGGAGACATTCATGAGCAACGTTCTTTCCCATGCTGTTACAGACACCATTCATCTGGGCAGAAAGGCAGAAAAAGAAGATTTCCACATCGCCCTCACCGGGACGGAAGACTATATCCCCCACATGGGCATGGTGGCCCTTACGGTCCATGCCCACAATGGGGACATGCCCATCTGCTACCATTTCTTTGTGAATCACCTGACAGACGAAGAAAAGGGAAAACTGGAGAAGGCGGCGCAGATTATGCAGAGCCCTTTGGAAGTGCATCTTATTGACGACAGCGCCTTCAAGCCCCTTCTTCTCTCTGACGGCGTGGCTGCCTTTTTCTATCGTTTCCTGGTGGCTCCCACAGTGGCTCCTGTGACAGACCGGGTTCTTTATCTGGACGGAGACATGATGTGCCGCGGCTCTCTGGACTATTTAAGAAATCTGGATTTCAAGGGACATGATGTGGCGGTGGTATCAGACCGCAAAGAAGAACTGCAGATGAAACGGGTTCACACGAAGCGTTATTTCAATGCAGGCATGATGCTCATCAACGTGAAACAGTGGATGGAAGAAGGCCTCTTCGATGATATCGTTCGCCGGGCAGAGGAAAATGTGAAGCGGGTAGGAAACCGCCTCTCCCACCATGACCAAGACATCCATAATGAAATGCTGGACGGCAAATGCCTCTTCATTGAAAAGAAATACAACTACCTCTACAACCTGGACCGCCAGTCCCTTTTCAAAAAACAGCCGGTGAATGAGGACTATCATCGCCAGGTCATTATCCACTTCGCCGGCCACGCCAAACCCTGGCACAGCTGGGTGCAGGCATGGCCAGTGGTGCAGGAATACGCCGACATCCAGAAGAAGTCCCCCTGGAAAGACGTACCCCTGGTGCCGCCCAAAGGACACAAAAACCTCCACCAGGCTGCCCGTACCGCCCGTATGCAGGGAAAATACGGAGACATGATTTCCCTGTATCTGAAATATCTGGGATCCAAAGCGTAAGGTTTTGGGAGCTGCAAAGAGAATTTAATCTACTTGTCATCTGCATAAAGGAGAAACATATGAAAACACCGATTACATTAGAAGGAAAAACCGTATTTGTTACCGGCTCTGCCGGATTTATCGGAGCCAATCTGGTGAAGCGGCTCCTTACAGTGAAGAATATCCGCATCATCGGCATTGATAACATGAATGACTACTATGATGTATCCCTGAAGGAATACCGCCTGCAGGAACTGGAAAAAGAGGCTGCCCTGGCAGAAGGAAGTGAATACCATTTCATCCGTGGCAATCTGGCAGATAAAGACTGCATTACAGACATCTTCAGCACATGGCATCCGGACATCGTAGTGAACCTGGCTGCTCAGGCCGGTGTACGCTACTCCATCACCAACCCCGATGTATACATCGAATCCAATCTCATCGGCTTCTACAATATTCTGGAAGCCTGCCGCCACTCCTATGACGGCGGAGCCAAAGGCGTAGAACACCTGGTATACGCCTCCTCCTCTTCCGTCTACGGCGGCAACACCAAAGTTCCCTTCAGCACCGAAGATAAAGTGGATCATCCCGTCTCCCTCTATGCGGCTACCAAGAAATCAGACGAACTTCTGGCTCACTGCTACGCCAAACTCTACAACATCCCCTCCACAGGCCTCCGCTTCTTCACCGTCTATGGCCCTGCCGGACGGCCGGATATGGCTTACTTCGGGTTTACCGACAAGCTGCGGGCCGGAAAGACCATACAGATTTTCAACTACGGCCACTGCGAAAGGGACTTCACCTACATCGATGACATTGTGGAAGGCATCATCCGCGTCATGCAGGGGGCACCGGAAAAGAAAAACGGCGAAGACGGCCTTCCCATTCCGCCCTATGCTGTATATAACATCGGCGGCGGACGGCCGGAAAATCTGCTCCAATTCGTAGACATCCTGCAGCAGGAACTCATTCGCGCCGGCGTTCTTTCCAAAGACTACGACTTCGAAGCCCACAAGAAACTGGTGCCCATGCAGGCCGGCGACGTTCCCGTCACCTATGCGGATACCGAAGCCCTGGAAAAAGACTACGGCTATCGCCCTGCCACTACCCTTCGCGAAGGCCTCCGGAAATTTGCGGAATGGTACAAGACCTACTATCATATCTGATACAAAAAGCGGCACCCTGCCAGAGGGGCCGCTTTTTGAAATTAGAGATTTGAGCTCAGAGGGCAGACACTCAGACGGTAGATATCAGATGACAGGAGCGGGACTACGCACCTCGTCATTTCGAGGGTCGGAAGGTAAATTAAAAAATCCCCCGCTCCATATAGCTCTGTCTCTATTGTTAGGAAAGACATTCTGTGATACGCCTCTCTGAAGCCTGACCGTCTGACGTATCCCTGTCTTCGAGTCCCCAGCCCCAGCCCCCAGGCCCATTTCCCATTCCCCATTCCCCGGTCTCCTGCTGATACCGGCTTTCATTCCTTTGGACTATATGAACAGAGAGGCGGGAAGGCCTGGCGACATTCTTTCATTTCCCGGAAGCGCGCATTCCATGGAAACGGGGACAGAAGAACCGAAGCCATCACAAGTGAGTTCTGCCGCTCCCGGTGCACCGACAATGGAATACCCCATAAAAACTCCTGAAGAAAGACCTGTCAGACATGACGGTGGCAAATATGACTATACCTGTTCTTCCTTGACGACACAGATATTCCGCTTCGGCGGCTGCTCCTGGCCGATTCATCGAAGCAGAAGGCCTGAGCCCAACCGTGCAGCGGCATTGGGATGATTCAGGAGTTTTTGACGTGGGGAAAAGAGAGATTTGAGGAAAGAGATTTGAGATTTGAGGGAGATGACAGATTGGCAGACGATTAGATGTCAGATGTCAGGAGTGGGACTTCACCCCCGTCATTTTGGGGGGCGGAAGCGAAATCGAGACATCTTCCCACTCTGCGCTGCTCGCGACAGGTGGTAAAAAGCACATGCCGAATGGTCAGGGGCTGTGAAGAAATGAAATGATTAACATTTCTTCACAGCCCTTTTTTATGCCACTATTTTTGCAAATGACAGCAAGCAGCTCGTCCTCATTGTCATCTCGAGCGGAGCTGCCTGTCGGTATCAGGAGAAATGGTTCTGGGCTCTATGAAGACTCTGAGTCGAGAGATCTCCCATCACCATGGAGCCTCCTCACGTCGGAGTGAGATTTCTCCACCCTGCAGCGCTCTCGTGGAAATGAAAAGAAAACGGGGAGAGCAGCTGTGTCAATTCGCTCCCTGTCAATGAAGGATGGGGCATCTGCTGTCTGATCGTTTAACCATCTGAAAGGGACTCCATCATTTTTTTCACAGCCCCTGTATATTTTTCACAGCCCCTGCATATTTTTCACAGCCCCTGCATACTGAGGCAAAGGCGCCGCCATCCTTTGAGACTTATGAATCCGGGCCGCAGAGCAGCCCTGCAATCTCAAATCTGCCATTTTAGCTCAATTAAAAAGTGAAGTTAATTTTTTTTTACTCAACATTTTGAGTTAAAGACGAGTTAAAAAATAAATACGATAAATTCAGGTGTTTTAACGTGGTGTAAAAATGCCTGATTTTATTGACGGTCAATTTTTAACGTAAAAGGTAACGTGAAGTAACGTTAGAATGCTGAATTAAAATAATTGGGACAAAGAGCTGGGAAATGCATTGATTGGGCAACCTTATGAAAGGCCGGCAGATCGCAGATGTTCTGCGGCTTTGAGGTGGAAAACTAATATGTATCATTGCAGGAATTATCTTGCTTATTAGTAGAATACATATATAATAAAAGGGATAAGGGAAAACGCTGTTTAATATAAGACTCCTTATGGGGATAAGGGTTGGCGTATCCCTGCTAACAGATGCATTATGAGATGGGAGAGAGTTATGAAGGTAAAAGAAATAGGAAAATATTTTATGCTGGCCGTGATTTCCATGGCCATTTTATATGTATGGTATCCAGCGGTAGGTGTGACAGATCTGGGCAACTGGAATCATGGACTACGCAATGCGTTGGCAGGCGTGATTTTTGTATTTGCCGCCCAGTTGGTAACGGGACGGAGCCTCTTTCATCCTTCCTGGAGGCCGGGCTTGGTTATTTTTTATCTTTGGCTTGGCGCGTTCTCTTACATCCAGGCAAAATCCGGTGGGAACTGGGGCATCCGGGTAGAGGCACTCAACAATGATGTGCTTACCCTTATGCCCGTTTTAGTGCTCACGTTTTTGATGGAATATATAGGTTCCCTCTGTCAGAAAATCAGGCTATTACTTAGGATTTTCAACTTTTTGCTGATTGGATATTTATCGCTCAGCGTCTTTGTCTACATGACCTATTACAAAATTTTTGGCGCCGGATTTACTTCTACGGACATGATTTCCGTGCTCCTTACCAATTCGAAGGAGGCCATGGAATTCCTCCAGTCCCACTTGGGCTTTGGTTCCTTGGCAGTGGTACTGGCACTGTTTGCGGTCTATATGATTTTTATCGGCTGGCTCATTGTCAAGGGAAGCAGAATGGATGAAATCAGGGGAGTTACATCTCCTGCGCTGATAAGAAAGATTATTATTGCTGTACTGACCATGGCAGCGCTGGTGACCATAGCCCACTGGATTCCCCGGATCTTCCCGGCCTGGCCCTATCATGTAGCTCACAAGTACCTGATAAGAGCAAAGGCAGCTATGGCTAAACATGATGAAAATATGGAAAAGTTCCATTTCATAGGGAACGCACCAGATAAAATGCAGGGAACGATCATAGTTGTCATTGGCGAAAGTGCAAATCGGAACCATATGAAGGCATTTAATCTGGCCTATCCGGCTGAAACAACTCCATGGCTTTCTTCCCAAAAAGATAACGCTGATTTTTATCTTCTAAAAAATACATATTCCTGTTATCCGCTGACCGAGAAATCCCTTTCCATGGCGCTGACAAATCTTAACCAGTATAATGGAGTAGATAGGAATGATATGATAACGATTACGGATGTGGCGAATAAAGTTGGTTATAATAGTTACTTTATCAGCAATCAGGCTCCATCACCAGGAAATATGACATTAGCTCTTGTTTCTGGTTCATCGAAAAAGAGCTTCACTACCACTCATCCTGGCGGGGATGATATGAAGGTTATGGATTATCTTAAGACAGTTCCAACAACAGAGAGCAATTTCATTGTGATTCATCTGGAAGGAAGTCACGATCGGTATCGGGATCGGATACCACCTGATTTTGACAGAATTCATGTGGATGGGAATTCGGAAAAAGTCGATGATTATGATTCCAGCATTAAATATACAGATGAAGTGCTGAAGAATATATATCAGTATGCAAAGGATAATCTAAATCTAGAAGCCATGGTGTACTTTGGGGATCATGGAGAAGATATGGTTCGTTTCCATGGAGATGGAATATTTACGTGGGATATGATACATTCCCCCTGTTTCGTTTATCTGTCATCGGAATATAAAAATAACCATTCCGCTGTGGCTAACAATCTAAGAGTAAATGAGAATCGTATATTTACCAATGATTTGGTCTATGACATGGTTTGTGGCATCTTTGCAGCTCCGAATAATGAATATGATAAAGAATATGATATTACTAGCGCTGATTATGGGCTCCGGAAAGATATGGCTGTGACGAAATATGGAAAAATTCGCATAGCAGAAGATACTGGTTTATCTGATTGAATGGCCAGGAGAGGGATTTCATGAAAATCATCATGGTTCATTGGGGGACCTAATATGTGAATATGGCTGGTGACGTAGAGAAGGTTACCTGCAATCTGGCAAATAATCTGATGGAGAGAAGACATGAAGTTATAATCCCTGTATTAGGATGATAAAGAAGGAAATCCCCGTTTTCCTTTTGATGAAGATGAAAAGTTATAACAGAATTATATACTTTGGAAAATAGGAAAAGGTGGTCTCCGACAAACTCTCTCGCTGCTTTGCATTATGCGTGAACTGGTTCGACCTTTTAAACAGCTTTCTGCCCAGGCAGTAAATGTGGAATTCAAAGGAAAACAACATGGCTTGCAAATTCAGAAGTTCTTGGATACCCATCCTGCAGATGTGATTCCGTACTGTTCCATTATTTATCTTCAGCTTATGAGTAGTTTATATCCGGAAATGATACATGAATTGAAGAATCATGCATATTGTGTTTTCACCAATGATTTGCTATATGGCACACTATGCGGAATTTATCATATTTCTAACAGTTACTACAGCACGGAATATGATTTAGGGAAAAAGATTACAAATTAACTTTGAATCAAGCGGTAACTATGTGTTGGGAGAGAGTGTTCATGCTTTTTTCAGTAGCAAGGAGCGATTAATTGTAAATGGGAAAAATTATAAGAAATAATTATAGAAAATGGATTGAAATGGTTATGCTACCGATTCTTTTAGTGGCAGGCTTTTTTGCTGTCTATTCATGGATTGGTTACGAAAGGGGGCTGCAGTGGCATAGTCTGCGTAAAGGATTAGAAGCCATTGTAATACTTTGGGCGGTTTCCGTAATGACTCAATGCAGTTTAAAAGAAAAACTGTGGCGTCCTGCTTACATGGTTCTATTTATGTATGCTTTGGTTTACCCAACAATTATCAGCATTGGTCGTAAAGGGTGGATTACCGATTTTGATTTTGCCGCTCCCTATTTTTTGATTGCTGTTTCAGCTGCATCCCTTATAACTGTTTTTCTGTATTTAGGACAGGCAAGCCGGAAGTTGGGCTATCTATTTAATTTTTTAGCAACATTCCTTGCTACTCTATTGTTTTTGAATACGTTAATTTATATAGGATATTTTTGCGTCTATCATACTCCTTTTGTGGCAGCAGATATGCTGGCTATAATACAGACGAACGCAAGCGAAGCAAGACAGTTCATCGAAGGTCAGATTGGCCTTTTGCCACTTTTATTAGGGGTTATTTTAACAGTTTCTTTTGCAGGAATGTTTGCATATCTGATAAAACTGAGTACGCATACAAAGGCAAAGAAATCCAATGCGGTAAATGATAATCAAAAAAGAAAATTATTGTGCGCTGTCATTGTTTTAGTCTGTGGCTATTTGATATGCTATTGGGGAGGCAAAAGCTATCCATACAATGAATATCGTATGGCCAAAAGTTATGTTAGCGTAGTACAAAGAGCCCAAAAAGAGCATGGAGAAGCCGTAAAGAAACTTGAGCTCCTCCATGGCACAAATCAAACATTGCCGAAGCAGCTCCCCGGCACGGTAATTTTTATCATTGGAGAAAGTGAAAATAGGGATCACATGTCTGCTTTCAATCCTTCCTATCCGGCAGAGACCACGCCTTGGCTTAGTCGGGAGTCCCAAAACAGGAATTTTATTCTTCTTGCTAATGGATATGCAAACTATCCTCAAACTACACCTTCTTTGGAGATGGCTCTTACCGGTGTAAACCAATACAATCATCAGAATTTGGAAACGGCTTTTAATATTGTGGATGTTGCTAAGGCTGCCGGTTATGATACCTGGTGGCTCAGCAATCAATCCAAAATGGGTGATGGCACAACAGCTGCCGGCTTAGTGGCATCCTGGACTGATCATCATGTATGGACAAATCACCCTATGGGCGACGATATGGAATTGCTTAACCTTTTAAAGAATGTGCCTAAAGAGGGAAATCATTTCATTATTATTCATTTGGGAGGCAGTCACCTTCGCTATGCAGAAAGAGTGCCTGCAGATTTTGAGGGAATTCAAATAGAAGGGAACCCTGAACGGACAAATGAATATGACAGCACTGTTTTATATACAGATCAAGTCATGAAAGAAATTTTTGAGTATGCACAGCAGAATTTGAACCTTCAGGCTCTTGTCTATTCTTCTGATCACGGCGAAGATATGGTATACAGCCATGGCGCAGGTAAGTTTACTTATGATATGGTTCGTATCCCGATTTTCTTTTATTTATCACCAGACTATATGCAGGCGTATGAGAAAAAAGTGGAAAACCTAAAAAGAAACAAAAAAAAGGTTTTCACAAATGACCTGTTATATGATACGATTTCCGGAATGATTGCTGCTGAAAATAATCAGTATGAAAGTAAATATGATTTATTTAGTACGTCTTATGAGTTAACGGCAGGGACAGCTCTTACAAAGCACGGACAAGAGCGGATAGACAGAGATATTCATTGAATCGTAGGAATATAATTTGAAATTATACTGAGTCCTGAAATGCTTTTATGTATAGCAAAGGGGTTTGTGATTTTATGAAAATTCTTATTTCTTTTGCGGGAGATATCTCAACAAGTGGCGGAATGCAACGAGCATGTATCACTTTGGCGAATGGATTATCAGCAAGAGGTCATACTATACATATATGTTATGGGGATATTTCTGATTCTGCATCCTTTTTTAAGTTAAATAAAGATGTAAAGGTTAACTCATTTTTAAGCCTTTCTGGGATTATGAGTGGGAAAATTGGCAATCAACTATCACGTTCTGATAAGTCAATTCGGGAAATCTTACGCTTAATTAGTCGAAAGAAGGCTAGAGCATGGAATGAACGTTGCAAAGCTAAAATTATTGAGCCTGGCATTAAAAAAGTTATTGAGTGCTTCAAGCCGGATGCTATTCTTTCATTCGGTCCGGATATGAGTGGATATCTTTTTGGGGCGGGAGTTTGTACTCCTATTATCACTCTGTTTCGCATAGAACCTCGATATATATTAGATGTAGCACCGCAGGCAGAAATTGAAGCTATAAAAAATAGCGCTATGCTGCAGATACAAATGCCTTTTTTTAGAGAACAGATTGAGGCAAGATGCGGCGCTGTTCCCATGATGGTAATTCCCAATCCTGTGAAGCAGGTTCTGGAAATTAACAGAGGTATTACCCATAAGAATTCTTTTAAGATTATCAATGTAGCTAGATTTGACAAAAAACAAAAAAGGCAGAATTTATTATTGGAAGCCTTTGCTTTAGTGAGCAAAGACTTTCCTGATTGGACGCTGGAATTTTGGGGAGATGTGAAGGAACATTCTTCTTATGTAGATGACGTCCAAAATGAAATAAATGGATTAAATATTGCTGAAAAAGTTAAAATTTGCGGAGAAACACAGAATATTCAGGAAGTGTATGAAAGTTCTGATATTTTCGCTTTTCCTAGTGCATTTGAAGGATTTCCTAATGCGTTGGCTGAAGCAATGGCGTCAGGTCTCCCTGTGGTGGCATGGAAGGATTGCCCGTCTTCAGCAGTGCTGATTCAGGATGGCATTAATGGCTTTTTAGTGGAAGATGTTAATGAAGCTGCAAAACGCCTGGCTCTCTTGATGCATGATCAGACATTAAGGCTGCATATGGGTCACAGCGCAAGGGATGCTATGAAATTTTACAGTCCGGAAAAAACATGGGATTTATGGGAAGAGCTTATTCATAAAGCCGTTAAAAGGTGTACGATATGAGAATTTTCGCTCCTTATTTTGGAAATCTCTATGAAGGAATGTGGGGGCGGGAAAGATTATCTGCTACCTATTTAGCGTACTGGTGAAGAGAGCGCATGGGAGAATGATTCTTTATCTCTTTATCGGGATGGAGTAGAAGAATTGCTTTATTTTCTAATAAATAAAGGGTCAGACCGTATAATGCTTTTCTTAGAAACGAGAAAGCTTGTTTCTGGAAATTTCAAGCTGTTTACAGTTGAATCGTGAATTTTGCCGGTTTCAGTCTGGTGAAAGCGTAGGGAATTCATGCCCTCTTTAAAGGATATCAGCATGCTCCGAAACTTAAGTGAAATATATTGCTGAGATTGTCATTTCATGTTCCGCACTTCCTATAAAATTGTGATTACGGATACAGAATGTACACTGCTGTTGGTGATCTGGTTCCGGAGTGATTCTAAAAAAACAATGCAACTTCTTTCTCTGAAAGAAAAAGAAGTTGTAAGTAAGAGTAGGGTTATGTAGGCTCTTTGATCTTTAAAAAGGGCGACAGAGATGCCATATTTCATCAGAATTGAAGAATCCATGGAGAAACTTGATTGGGAGAAAAAGATACACCTTATTCCTTGCGTAGGCAATATTTCAGAAAAAATCAAAAGCTGCTCTTGAAATCATTCTTAATTCTGGCCGATAAGTGTACTAAATGAAATTAAGCGTTTTGAGGGGAGAAGGATTCCTCCTATGCAAAGCAGTTGAAAGACCTCATTCATAGTTATCATATGGGAAAAGGAATATTTTTAATGGTGAAAATACAAAAATTAGCAATGCATAAAGACAAAGGAATATATTTTTCTATTGCCAGTCCGAACGAATGGCTTCCATGGGGATTATCAAAGGCGATGACTGTAGCATTCCGGTGAATGAGACTTAAAATTTCTGAAGGCAAAAACACATGAATTTAGAATGTGAAAAGGGGCTATAGATGATACAGCTAAAAGCTTTGTAGAAGGCTTAGATGGCTTGATGAGGCCGATATCTGATGCAGTGTGTTCAGATATGTGAAAAGGCATATAGATTTACACTAAATTAAAGGTCAAAGAAAATGTGGTATGTATGGAGACAATCTCTTGATTCTTTGGTGAGTCGGAAACAGTTTTGGAAAGAGAAATGATTAATTTCTGCCGAAATCTAAGTAGTTATGGAGGAGTACAGTAATGGATATCAAAATACTTATAGCAGCGCATAAAAAATACTGGTTACCTGATGATCCGGTTTATTTTCCTCTTCAAGTGGGGGCGGAGGGTAAAAATGGTTTAGGAATTACTAAAGATGATAGTGGGGATAATATTTCTAATAAAAATCCTTATTTTTGTGAACTTACTGGTTTGTATTGGGCTTGGAAAAATCTTTCTTGCGATTATATCGGCTTATGTCATTATCGACGTTATTTTGCACATAATGGAATCTATACTTCCCCGGAAAAAATGAAGAGACTCATTTTGAAGCAGGAAGATTATGTCGATATTTTTAAAAATTATGACATCATCCTTCCTCCAAAACATCGCATAAGGGATAAAACGGTAAAAGAACAATACGCTAAGAGTCATAACGTTCGCGATTTAGACGAAGCGATCAAGATCATTATTGAGAAATACCCTGATTATGAAGATACTGTTAATAGTTTCTTTCATCAGAGCGAGATATATTATTATAATATGTTTGCAATGAAAAAATGCTATTTTGATAATTATTGTTCCTGGATATTTGATATTCTTTTCACTTTGGAGCAAACAATTGATATTTCTTCATATGATGCTCATCAGTCAAGAGTTTACGGGTTTCTTGCCGAGAGGCTTTTCAACGTATGGATTAATCAACAAGATTTAAAAATAAAAAATGTTCCCGTAGTATTTTTGGAGGAAAAGAAACGAAGCCTATGGGTTAATACGAAGAGGTATTTTTCTCAGATGTGCTTGTAGTTGGCTAATAATGAATGCTGAGTAAATGATTCATAATTCTTTGCGTTTATCAGTCTTTGATAACATTTATTTGTTTGTGGTGATTCGAAACTTGTAGAAAATACACTAGTAGTGTAGATATGTAACAAATCAGGCAATCGAAAGGGGAAAGCAATGAGAGACTCTATGTATGACTATTTGGTTGTCGGCAGTGGCCTTTTTGGCGCTGTTTTTGCTCATGAAGCCATGCAGGCAGGAAAAACTGTCTTAGTATTGGAACGTCGGGATCATGTTGGAGGCAATGTTTACTGTGAGACAAAAGACGGAATTCATATTCATAAATATGGCGCACATATTTTTCATACAAGCTATGAAGATATTTGGAACTATGTAAATCAGTTTGTAAAATTTAATAATTTTATCAATTCCCCTGTTGCATACTATCAGGGGCATCTTTATAATTTACCATTCAATATGAATACTTTTCGCGAGCTTTGGGACATAGTGACACCGGCTCAAGCAGAGGCTATCATTGCAGTGCAACGCAGGTCTATTACAGGAACTCCAAAGAACCTTGAGGAACAGGCTATTTCTCTTGTCGGTACGGATATTTATATGAAGCTCATTAAAGGGTATACAGAAAAGCAGTGGGGCAGAAGCTGCTCGGAATTGCCTGCTTTTATCATTAAGCGGCTACCGGTACGATATACTTTTGACAATAATTATTTTAATGATCGCTATCAAGGAATCCCAATTGGAGGATATAATAAGCTGATTGAGGCTCTACTTGCAGGAGTTGAAGTACGCACAGGCGTTGATTATCTTAAGGAAAGGGCATTGTACCGAAATGTTGCGAAAACTATTGTTTATACAGGTTCCATTGATGAATACTTTGACTATAAACTGGGACAGCTTGAGTACAGAGGTCTTCATTTCGAGACGGAGCGATTGGAAGAAGTAAATCATCAAGGAGTAGCCGTTGTTAATTATACGGAACGGGATGTGCCTTATACACGTATAATCGAGCATAAACATTTTGAATCTGGCACTCAGCCGGTTACATATATTACACGTGAATATCCGGCAGAATGGAAACGCGGAGAAGAAGCGTATTATCCAGTCAATAGTGAACAGAACCAAAGATTGTATCAACAGTATGCTATCCTTGGTAGACAGGAACAAAATGTTATATTTGGTGGGCGTTTGGCAGAATATAAGTATTATGATATGGATGATGTTATTAAAAGTGCACTTGAATGTGTACATAAGAGGCTATGATAGTGAGAAATAATCATTATTGGAAATTTATTTTCAGAGAAGGGCTGGTAAAAGATACAATAAAAGTCTGTAATCTGCGAAAATTAGTTCTTAGAATGTCAAGTCAGTTGATGATTATCTTCAGCTAACTTGACATTTATAAATTTGCCATAGTTTATTCGTAGCAAGTGAACGTTGGTTTTGTCTTAATAAAAAAGGAGCTTTGCTGATTACGCTTAATTTTGGTTATTTCTGCTGACATGTAATGCACAGAACAATAAGCCTAGTAAGATGCCGGTCAATTCGCTAAATTTGGCACTACTTAGTCCAGCAGCAAGAAGACAGAAAAGACTGATTGCTAATAAGACAAGCTGCGGGTGTATTTTTACCAGTAGCCTGCTTTTGGCTGTAGTGAATAATATGACGAAAAAATATATAAAAGGCAAAAGATATATTAAAAGTCCAGTTAATCCATTCTCTGCAGCTAATAAAGTATATTTGTTTACAGCCGGATAGCTGGAGTGATAGAATCCCTTTTCTAAAAGCACTTTATTCCATCCGATTACTTCAGGATTATTTATGGAATATGTGGGAAGATGGTGATAAGTATATGCTGAAGTCAGTCCATTTCCTACACCGACTATTGGATGTTCTTTAGTAGTATTACATTGTGCATAAAAAATAGCATAACGTGCTCCGTTAGAACGCTGTCCCAATCCATTCACGCTTAAAACATTTTCTTTGATATAAGATTGGATTTGAGTAGAAATTTTTAGTCCTGTAGTGTAAAGGGCTGATATCTTAATGTCGGAGTTTTTTATTCCGAATAGGCAGGCGGAGCTGACGCTTAATATGATAATACTTACCAATACGTATTTCATCGGAGGCTTTTTCTGAACTTTTTGGCTTAACTGAATAGTGAGAAACAGTATGAAAAGAGAAAAAATAATAATGAAAAAGTTAGGAGAAATAGCAGAAATTATTGTGGACTGGGAAATGCTATGAAATTGAATAAGGTTAAATCCAAATGCATAAACGGTAAAAACCTCAATTAAAAGAACTGATTTGGTGAATTCTTTTTGGCGGACAAATGCAATAGAAAATAATAAAAGGAAACATGCAATGAATGTCAGAATAACAGCAGTTCTTGAATTTGTGGCAAAAATCATCAATGTAAAATAGGTGATAAAAAATCCAGAAAGAACGACATGTTTTTTCTCTATTATGTAGCTCCACAGAAATGGAAGAATGAAGAGGCTGGCAATACCAAAATAGGAGGGTTCGCGAAAAATACTTCTCAGTTGATGGGGCCAGAGAAGAGGTGGCCACCATCCGTATGCGATACCTGGATCAAGTAAAAAGGAATTTAAAAACGTTAGTATGGCTTGTGCTGAAGGAGAATTAAATTTTAACCAAGCCAGTTCAATGACTGAATATAGCCCCATTATAATAGATATAAGTAATATAACGAATCGAAAATCCTGAAACCCTTTTTTAAAATCATTCTTATATAAATGATAAATATAAAATGCAATATAAAATAATCGATTGCTTTTAATTATGATCGTCTTTATTCCTTTAGTTAAGAATGCTAAATTTTCGGCATCAATTGTATTCAAAGGAATTCCCCAATTATTCCATTTATTTATTGTGGATTGTAGGTTGGAAAATTGATTTGGATTCATTTCATCAAAGTACGGAAAAGCATATAATCCTAAAATGAGGCATATGATCTGCCATATGGTAAAAACTATGATAAAAATCATGGCCATTCGTGATATAGAAACTCTGTATCTGATAGATTCGAAAATGATTAAATAGATACCAAGATATATAAAAAAGTGAAAGGGGTCATCTAAGAAATGGACCCTGCTAGAAAATCCATTCGTAATAGGAATAAAAAAAAGGCCGATTAAGAGGCAGTACTTTTCTAATTTATGTAGAGTTTCTTGGGCAATTAATTTATATAATAATTTTTGGGTCATTAGTGTTGTCCTTCTCTTGGTTTTTAAACATTCATTTTATGACTTGAATTTTTTTTACAAATATAGAAATAATCTAACTCAAACTTCGCAGGTAAAAATCCCCTGCACCCCTTGAAAGTCCAGGCTTTGTAAACAGAAAAATAGCATGAGTCTTGCCAGTTTGGTATAATTATGTTGGCTCAAAAACATACCAAGCACCGGAGGCTCATGCTATGAAAAGTATATCACAAACCACCCAGCAGATGGAATCCATCTCGAAGAAAACTTCGGCGTTCTTCCGTCGTTATCATGTCGGCCAGATTCTGCGCGCGGCCAACGCTTGCAAGCTCAAAGGATTTTCCTCCATTCTCGTTTTCCTCGTGCTCGTAAGCATCATCTTCGAGAACCGCTCGCTCTATATGCAGCGCCGACTTCACGAGGATTCGCTGCCGTTCGGCAAGGACACGGCTTACCGCTTCTTGAACTCCTGCCACACGAACTGGCGCAAGTTCACGCTGCTTCTTGCGGCGCGGATCATCAACGAAACCATCAAGCCGCTGACGGATGCCGGCCGGCGTTGTGCCATCGTCGTCGACGATTCGCTCTTCAGCCGCTCGCGTTCCAAGCGCGTGGAACTCTTGGCGAACGTCTACGACCATGTGAGCCGCCGCTATACGAAGGGCTTCCGCTTGCTCGTCCTCGGCTGGACGGACGGGAACACGTTCCTGCCACTCACGTTCTGCCTTCTTTCAACCTCGAAGGAAAAGAACCGGCTCAATGAGGCCAGCGCATCCGTCGATGCAAGAAGCAACGGCGGAAAGCAGCGCAAGCTCGCGCAGATGGAAGCGCCAGCCGTCGTCCTCAATTTGTTGCAGGAGGTCAAGGCGACAGGAATCCCCGCGCAGTACGTCCTCTTCGACACATGGTTCTGCTCGCCGTCGTCG
>NZ_JH591188.1:54293-57736 GCF_000242435.1 Dialister succinatiphilus YIT 11850
CTGCGTGCACAGAAGTGTGCGTGAATGGCTTTCGACATTCAGTTCAAGCTGATTTATCAAGGCATACGGGATGTTTTCCGTGTGCGAAGTTTGAGAATCTAATAATATAATAGTAATTGTAATCACAGTATACAATAACGGAATGATGCTGGTAAAGTGTTTAATATAGCTGTTGAATAGACTTTATTCTGAAATCTGAAATCTTTTTTTAAATGAAAGCAATATTTAGCGATTTCCTATGCTTTCAGCGTGATGTTTGTGCTTGAAATGCACGTAAACACTTGTTTTTTACACCAGGCTCTAAAAATTGAATTTATCAGTCAAGCCGAGTATCGACACGTTGAAGACTTCACAGTATTGACCAATTAGGTGATCAAACGCCCTTGCTGGCAGTTTAAGCTCTTTCATAGCAATGTTAATAGATTTTTAAAGCTGGCTAATTTTCATGGGTTAGGATATCATAAGGATAGAACCTTTCTTTTTGAACCTTTGAGATTGAGGACTTATATGATACGAAACAAAAGGTACCTTTTCTATGTCAAAAAATCAATTTCATCGAGGTGATTCCCCGTAATTATCAGCATTCCTGTTGGATTTCCATATGGGTAAAGCTGAATTATTTATTAACAAATTTGCAAATGCGTAAGTTCTAAGTTCGTAGTCATAGGATTTTAAAGGAGAATCATGAGGATTACAATAGCTCATTTTGGGACTCATTATGTGGATATGCCAGGAGGAGTAGAAAAGCTGACCTGCTACCTGTCCAGTGACCTTGTGAAAAAAGGATATGATGTGACTGTACTGTATCGGGATGGTATAGAAGGGCAACCCCATTTTCCCATTGATTCGAAGGTAAGGCAGCTCAATATTCTCTTTGAAAATGGACATAAAGTGGTCTCGGAAAAATTACCTTTTACCCTGCGAGTTTATCGAGAATTGGCTCGGCTTTTCAGTCAGAAAAAGGCGCAGGGCATCAATGCAGAATTTAAAGGAAGACAGTATGGTCCACGGATACGCCGATTCCTGAATGAATATCCGGCAGATGTCATTCTTTCCTGTTCTGCACCTTCTACGAAGTATGTAATTACTAATGCTGATTATCAGGGACCTGTAATTACCATGTTCCGCGGGGATCCGGCGGTGCAGATGCCCCTTCTTTCCGATGAGGAAAGAAAGGCAGTTGCTAAAAGTGCAGCCATCCAGGTTCTCTGGCCGTCGAAGGTGGAAGTTGCGAAGAAATATTTTCCCGGTGTCCCGGTGGTGGCAATCGGAAATGCAGTCTTTCCAGCAAAGTACCAGGCCACTCCAGGAAAAGAAAAGGAAAAACACCTTATTTCCTGTGTAGGAAACGTATCTGGGAGGAAAAATCAGAAATTGCTGGTCCAGGCCTTTGCAGCACTAGCAGATCGGTATCCGGACTGGAATGTAGAATTCTGGGGAGAGAAAAGTTCCCATTATGCCAGAAGTATGGAAGAGGAAATCAAAGCGAAGCATCTGGGGGAGCGAATTTTACTGAAAGGTAAAACAAACCACATCGAAGAGGTATATTATCGGAGTGACATTTTTTGCATTCCCAGTACCAGTGAAGGATTTCCACAGGGACTGGCGGAAGCCATGTCGGCAGGGCTTCCTTGTATCGGGCTCAAGACCTGCGGTGGTACCAATGAGCTGATTCATGAAGGAGAAACTGGCTTTTTGGTGGATAATGAACAGATGTCATTATCCAAGGTCTTGTCTGCATTAATGGATGATGCAGATCTTAGAATCCGGATGGGCAAGATAGGTCGTGAACTAGTGCAGCAGTACAAGCCAGACTGTATGTGGACTATGTGGGAAGAGCTGATACAAAATGTCAGTAAGACTTGAAAAGCAAAACGGTATGAACAATTCAGTTCATACCGTTTTGCTTTTAAGGTTTTCAATTTTTCTTTAATTGCTTTCGATTCAGGAATGTATTCATCATACCGAAGAGGATAAAGGCCGCAGACAAAGCTGCTGCCCAAATGGGCCAGTAAAAGAAAGTGCAGATAATGAAGAATGCCAGACAGATAATGATGGCCGGCAAGTGCAGCTGGTCTGCACTTGCGCCCTTGTTATCGGGATAGTGGATTTCACTGACCATAAGAAAGGCCAGGATGAGCACGCAGATTACGGTCAGCCAGTTCCAGATCTTAGCCCCCGAGAGGACATAGGATGCCACGATGATGCCGGTTATTGGGCAGGGGAGCCCTTCGAAATAACCGTGAACGCTGGTGACTTTTACATTAAATCTGGCCAGTCGAAAGGCACAGAATGTACCAAGCAGGGCGCAGGGAATGAATCCGAGGGGGCCCACTTCATGAAGCTGGTAGGCGTATATGAGGGCCCCAGCAGCGATGCCAAAGGAAATATCATCGGAAAGGGAATCCAGTTCTACTCCCATGGGACCAGCGGTATGCAAGGCCCGGGCTACACGGCCGTCCAGGGCGTCTGCCACCATGGCAATCAGAATGAACACAGCAGCGGTTTTAAAATTTCCGGATATGGACATCATGATAGACAGCCCGCCAAAAAATGCATTTGCCGCGGTCACTGTATTTGCTACCCATGATTTATTCACTTATTTCAGCCTCCCTACCACCGTGAGTCCGCCTTTCACCTTGTCACCTTTTTTGACAAGAATATCGCAGCCTCCGGGAATATAGAGCTCCGTGCAAGAGCCAAATTTAATCATACCATAGAGTTCCCCCTTTTCCAAATGGTCACCCAGATTCTTCCAGGACACCACCCGCCTAGCTAGGATGCCTGCAATGAGGATGACCAGGATAGACCGCTTCTTGCCGGTAATACCGATGGCACCCTGTTCATTGACGAAGCCTACACCTTCTTTATAGGCGGGAAGAAATCGGCCCTGAGTGTAGGACTGATATTTGATGTCTCCTTCCATAGGAGCCCTATTGCAGTGGACATTGAAGATGGAAAGGAAAATGGTAATCTTGTGGCATTTTTCTCCAAGAAACATGTCCTCTTCCACATCTTGAGATACATCCACTACTGTGCCGTCCGCAGGAGAGACGAGGGTATCATCACCTGCAGGAATTTTGTTGTTTCTCGGCGGGCAGCGGAAGAAATAAGTGAAGTATAGACACAAAATGAAAGGAATGACTGCCAAGTAATACCATTTCATATAGTATAAGGCAGCACCGGAAAAGAATGTCACAAGGATAAATGGAAATCCTTCCGACAATATAATCGGTTTCTTTAACATTACAGACTCCTGCTTTACTAAATTGCTTTACTCAAACTTCGCAGGTAAAAATCCCCTGCACCCCTTGAAAGTCCAGGCTTTGTAAACAGAAAAATAGCATGAGTCTTGCCAGTTTGGTATAATTATGTTGGCTCAAAAACATACCAAGCACCGGAGGCTCATGCTATGAAAAGTATATCACAAACCACCCAGCAGA
>NZ_JH591188.1:58151-64744 GCF_000242435.1 Dialister succinatiphilus YIT 11850
TGGGGCTTGATGAGCTTCCGGACTTGAAGTACATGGAAGCGCTTCGCCTCGTGTTGCAGGAGTTTGCGGAGCAGCTTCGGGCAGAATATCCGTCAGAAGTCTTGCTGGTCGAATCGCTCTTGGAACGATTCCTGAACGATCTGCCCGCTCTTTGGATGAGTCGTCTGCGTGCACAGAAGTGTGCGTGAATGGCTTTCGACATTCAGTTCAAGCTGATTTATCAAGGCATACGGGATGTTTTCCGTGTGCGAAGTTTGAGTTGCTTTACTAAATTGTGATATTAAAAAAGGCTAATTAGCATTATACCATATTAGCTGGAGAAGCGATGAATAAATCACTCACGGGTTTAATCCTTTAATTATTTATTCAATTCAATAAATAGAAAAAGGAATAGAAAATTATTTAAAGAATTCCATAAAGGCGTAAGATGTTTATGCTGTTTGACATAAAACAAAGTAAAATATAAAATTTCCAATCCTATTTTATCGTTGATTTCAACATAGCCTTATTTTGAAATTAAAAACATCTGCAATCCATGTCTGCTTTTATAACAAAGATGATGTACAATATATTTAATACATTAGGACGTCTATCATATATAGAGCAATAGTTCTTAACAGGGAGGAACAGTCATGAATATAGCAGTAGCAGGTACTGGATATGTAGGTCTTTCATTAGCTACTCTTCTTTCACAGCACAATCATGTGATGGCAGTGGATATCATTCCGGAAAAGGTGGATATGGTGAACCATCGGAAGTCGCCCATCCAGGATGAATACATAGAAAAGTATCTGGCTGAGAAGGATCTGGATCTCACGGCCACCATGGACGCAGAGGCGGCGTACAGGGATGCGGAAATTGTCATCATTGCCACACCTACCAATTATGACAGCCGGCGAAATTTCTTTGACACTTCTTCTGTGGAGGCGGTTATTAAGCTGGTGATGAAGTATAATCCGAATGCCATTATGGTGATTAAGTCCACCATTCCTGTGGGATACACGGAGGAAATCCGGAAGAAAATGGGGACGAAGAATATTATTTTCAGCCCGGAGTTCCTGCGGGAGTCGAAGGCTCTTTACGATAATCTCTATCCCAGCCGCATCATCGTAGGTACGGACTTGAAGGATCCCCGGCTGGTGAAGGCGGCTCATACTTTTGCCCGTCTTCTGCAGGAGGGGGCCATCAAGGAGAATATTCCCACCCGGTTCATGGGATTCACGGAAGCAGAGGCGGTGAAGCTTTTTGCCAATACTTACCTGGCCATGCGTGTTTCCTATTTCAATGAACTGGATACCTATGCAGAAATGAAGGGTCTGGATACCCGGGAAATCATCGACGGTGTGTGCCTGGATCCAAGAATCGGGGAGTTTTACAATAATCCATCCTTCGGGTATGGCGGTTACTGCCTGCCGAAGGATACGAAGCAGCTTCTGGCCAATTATCAGGATGTGCCGGAGGATCTGATCGAGGCCATTGTGAAATCGAACCGCACCAGAAAGGATTTCATCGCCAATCAGGTACTGGCGAAGGCAGGCTATTACCATGATGGCAGCAGCTATGATGCGGCCAAAGAAAAGCCTGTAGTAATTGGCGTGTATCGCCTCACCATGAAATCGAACTCCGATAATTTCCGCCAGAGCAGCATCCAGGGGGTTATGAAGCGCATCAAGGCCAAGGGGGCGGAGGTTATCATTTACGAGCCTACGCTGGAGGATGGCACCACTTTCTTCGGCAGCCTGGTGGTGAATGATATGGAGAAGTTCAAGAAGGAGAGCTGTGCTATCATTGCGAACCGCTATGATGAAGTGCTGGATGATGTGAGGGACAAGGTGTATACCCGGGATCTCTTCGAACGGGACTGAATCAGAGAGATTTGAGTGGCGGTCAGACTATCAGACTGACATGGGGCCTGGAAATGTATCCCCGTTTACGGCAAGTCACGTAGAGCAGGGAGATTTCGGGGGTTCGCTTCGCCTTGCTCGAAATGAGGGGGCAGAGATGGGTATTTAACCAAAGAGGCATCCTGCTTTTCAGGATGCCTCTTTTTCTTTTTATTTATTTTTCTCTATCAGCTGCTTTTTGATTTTTTCTACAGTTTCCAAAGGAAGACTGGTACCCTTTGATACGTCTTCCACAGAAAGGCCCATGGAAAGCAGGCGGAGGGCGGTCTCATTCAGACCCGCCAGTCGACCTTCCGTGCGTCCTTCTTTGCGGCCCTGGGCCAGGCCTCTGTTCAGGGCTTCTTCTGAGTGGGGCGGTCTGACGTCAGGCTGGCGGCGGACCGGACTATTTCATCGATTCTTACCCTTTCCATAGGAAGGAGAAAATCCATTTTAAGAAAGTGCGGCATGCCGCACTTTTGTAAAATGAGATTTTTCATGAGGTTGCTATCGCAGTCAGGGTCGTATACAATAGGGACAGATGTCATTTTATTATTTTGCGGCATGCCGCACTTTTGTAAAATGGAGGGCGTCATGGAGATTGAACGGCCTTTTTATTTGAATCGTCTGCTTCGGCTGAAGGATAACGGACGGATTAAGATTATTACGGGTATGCGTCGGGCCGGGAAGTCATACCTGCTGTTTACGCTTTTCCGAAAGAATCTTCTCCAGAAGGGGGTGCCGGAGGACTGTGTGATTTCCATTTCGCTGGATGAGCTGGCCAATGCCCGGGAGAGGAATCCTGTGGAGCTGGATCGGTGGATCAGAAGCCGGCTGAAGAAGGATGGGCGGCGATATTATATTTTTATTGATGAGATTCAGTTTGTGGAGAGCATCCCCAATCCCTATCTACCATCGACGGAGATTACCTTTGTGGATGTAGTGATGGGATTGATGAAGCTGCCTTATGTGGATATTTACATTACGGGGAGCAATTCCCGCATGCTGTCTTCGGAGGTACTGACCCAGTTCCGGGACAGGGGGGATGAGGTGCGGGTATATCCTTTGTCCTATGAGGAATTTCTGTCCGTGTGGCAGGGGGATATCCGCTTTGCGTTCAATGCGTACTGCACCTATGGCGGTATGCCGGTGGTGCAGTCGCTTTCGTCCCATGAGGAGAAGAGCCGGTATTTGAATGATCTTTTTCGTAGGACCTATATTCGGGATGTGGTGGAAAGGAATCGAATTGCCAAGGATGAAGGGGTGCTGGAGGAACTGCTGGATATCCTGTCTTCGTCCACCGGTTCTTTGACAAATCCGGCCAAGTTGTCTCGGGCGTTTGCATCTACGGAACATATCCAGATATCGGGGCCCACGATTTCCCGGTATATCGATTATTTCATGGATGCCTTCCTTTTGGAGAAGGCGCAGCGGTATGATGTGAAGGGGAAGCGGTATATGGCGTCTCCTTACAAGTATTATTTCACTGATGTGGGGCTCAGGAATGCGCGGCTCCATTTCCGTCAGCAGGAGCCTACTCATATTATGGAGAATGTGATTTTTACAGACCTGCGGCGCCGGGGGCTGGATGTGGATGTAGGCATGGTGGAGTATAATTACCGGGATGTGGCAGGCCATAAACTGCGCAAAAACCTGGAGGTGGATTTTGTGGTGAACAGGGGCAGCAGCCGCTGGTATATCCAGTCTGCCTTCCGTATGGATACGGAGGAGAAAAGGAAACAGGAAACGGAATCGCTGCACCGTATCGATGATTCCTTCCGGAAGATCGTGGTTCTGCGGGATGCGGTCATTCCCTGGCAGGATGAGCAGGGGATTCTGTATGTGGGAGTGGAGCAGTTTCTCACGGATCCTTCTCTGCTGGGGGAGTAGAGATTTGAGGGAAAAACAGTGAGGCTGGCGGCGGACCGGACTTTTTCATCGATTCTCCCCCTTTCCATAGGAAGGAGAAAATCCCATTTTAATAAAGTGCGGCATGCCGCACTTTATTAAAATGGGATTTTTCATGAGGCTGCTATGGCTGCGAGGAGCGCATGTCATGGGGCAGAGAATAGATGACCGGCGGGAAGGCTTTCATTTTTCTTTTTCTGCCCCTTCTTGACAGGAGGGACGGGGGCTATTATAATGTTTGGTAAATATTAAAGGCGATGAACAGGATTGAGCTTGACCGGAAATGACAGAGAGCCGGGAGGATGGAAACCGGTATGGAAGGAAAGCGTGTCCCCTGGGAGCTTCGAACTGAAGTGCAGTAAGTCCGACGTAGGTCCGCGTTAGGGATATGGAGTATAATGCAGGGTGGTACCGCGCGATTGCGCCCTTGTCCGTAGGACAGGGCTTTTTTTATTTCCATCTTTGTGTATGCTCCTTGAGATATAAGTAAGAGTGGTACCGCGCCAAAGCGCCTCTTTTCTGCCGTTTCAGCAGGAAAGGGGCTTTTTCTTTTCTATCATTGGCGAAGGGATTTCTCTTTTCCTGTCTCATCACTTTGGTTATTTTTATTTGATCTGTATATGTATCAGGAGGTTGTCATTATGAAAACAGCAACAGAAAAACGTATCGCATTCCGTAACAATCTGAAATCCGGAAAAATTATGATTGCTCCAGGCGTAGGCGACGCTCTGGGTGCTAAAATCGCAGAAATGGCAGGCATTCCCTGTCTGGCCATGGGCGGCTACTCTGTATCTGCATCCCGTCTGGGACAGCCGGATGTAGGCCTCCTTTCCTGCACGGAAATGGCGGAGCAGCTGACGGGCATCTGCAATGCCGTGGATATTCCTGTGGTGGCTGATGGCGATACAGGCTATGGCAATGCACTGAATATCATCCGTACGGAAAGAATGTTTGAACAGGCCGGCGCTGCCTGCATTTTCTTCGAAGACCAGGCATGGCCGAAACGCTGCGGCCATATGGACGGCAAGCAGGTCATTTCCGCTGAAGAACATGCCCAGAAGATCCGGGCTGCCGTGGATGCCCGTTTCGATAAGGAAACCATGATTATGTCCCGCACCGACAGCCGTGCTGTTTACGGCATTGATGACGCCATCGAAAGAAGCAAGCGCTATGCTGACGCCGGCGCAGAAATCTGCTTTGCCGACGGCATTGGAAGCCGGGAAGAACTGGAAAAATTTGCCCGGGGCATGGAGGGCACCGGCGCGTACCTGGTAGCCAATATGATCGAAGGCGGCAAGACACCGCTCATCCCTGCCAAGGAACTGGAAGAAATGGGATACTCTGTGGTATTCTGGGCATGCAGCGCTGTATACACTATTTCCAAGGCCCTCTATGACCTCTTCTCCGGACTGGAAAAGAACGGCACCACCGAAGCCAGCGCCAAGGACATGATCGAATTTGGCCGTTTCAACCATATTATCGGACTGGATACGTATAAACAGCTGGAAAGAAAGTATAAAGTCGACCGGGACGACTAAGAAAAAGGAAATCGTTAAAGGCGCACCTGCGCTTTCGGACCCGGGCTGTTTCATCAAAAAAGGCCGCATAGTCGGCCTTTTTGATTGGAAATTTGCCGAAATCTGTGAAAACAAGTAAAATAGAAAAAGAAACTCACATCACTTCAAGGAGGCGCACCCATGATTACACCAATGGATATTCATAACAAGACCTTTTCCAAAGGCCTTCGGGGCTACAGCGAAGAAGAGGTCAATGACTTTCTCCGGCAGATCGTAGCGGATTATGAACAGATTTACCGGGAACATCGGGAAATGGAAGAGCAGATGGACCAGATGAAGACGAAGCTGGCCAACTACGAAAAGATTTCCGAAACCATGACCAATACCCTGCAGCTGGCGAAGGATACCGCAGAAAATGTGAAGAAGAACGCGAAACGGAATGCGGAAATCCTCATTGCCAATGCCCACGCAGAAGGAGACCGTCAGATCCGGGAGGCCGAAGAATCCCGCCGCCGTCTGGTGGAAAACATGATCCGTACGGAAGGAAATATGAAGAACTATGTAGGGAAGATCCGCAAGGAACTGCAGCTGGCGCTGGCAGCCATTGATGCCCTTGACCGGATCGAGGCGCCCAAGATAGCAGGCTATCCGCCGGTGGAAGAAAAGAAGGAAGAAACACCGGCTGTGGAAACGGAAGAGACTGCCGAAACTGCTGAAACTGCAGAAACTGCGGAAGCTCCGGAAGAGGCGGCGCCGGCCGAAGAAGCATCGGCTCCGGAAGCAGAAGAACAGAAAGAATAAGGAAATAAAAAAGGCTGTGAAGAAATGAAGCACATTTCTCACAGCTTTTTTCGTGGGTTCAGGCGCCTTTCGGCGCGGTCGGGATCGGGACCGGGACCTAGGCGGTGCTTTTCGGTATTCCCGAAGGTTGACACGCCTTATGGACAAGCCCTGACGGGCTTGAGGGTTCAAGCGCCTTTGGCGCTCGGGTTCAAAAGGTTCAGAGGGTTCAAAGGGTGAAAGTGGGCGCCTCTAAATTATAGAAGGCGCCAGTTTGTATAAAACCTTTACAACCGCCCTGGCGGGCGAGGAAATGCATCCCCCCCCTCTTTGGTGGCTGGCGCCACCACCTTTCCCCCGCAGTTCGGTGGGGCGGCAAAAGGAAAGCGCCTTAATGGGCAGGCTAGGCACCTTACTTCGCCCCACTTGGAGGTCCTATGCAGGACCTCCACAGTGGCACTATAAAGCTCCGTTATGCTGTGAAGCTGCTTATGAAAGGACTGCT
>NZ_JH591188.1:64844-112706 GCF_000242435.1 Dialister succinatiphilus YIT 11850
CTTACTTCGCCCCACTTGGAGGTCCTATGCAGGACCTCCACAGTGGCACTATAAAGCTCCGTTATGCTGTGAAGCTGCTTATGAAAGGACTGCTTTTCAGAGCTTTATTCTGCCCCCTGTATAGGGGGAAGTCCGGCGAAGCCGGATAGGGGGAGGCGAGCGCAGCGAGCCAATCAGCAGAATGGTTATTTTGCCATATGGCACTGAAAGTAAATCCCGTAACGCTGACTTTATAAGTATTGCCTAGGGCAATCCGCAACCCTCGGGGCCCAAGGCCCCGTCAAACTTAAGAACCCTCCGGCCCATGGGGCCGGTCAATCTTAAGCCCCTTTCACCCTGCCCCCTGAGCGAAGCGAACACAACCTGCCGCCATTAGGCGGCCACAACCCTCGGGGCGCAGCCCCGTCAACCCTCACGCCGCAGGCGTGTCCTTTATTTATACAGTATTTCCAGCAGGGTCCGTGCTTCTTCTACGGTGAGCTGGCCGGGGGCGCTGGCTTCTTTTCCGGCGGCGAAGGTGAGGGGGGCGCCCAGGCGGTTCCCGGCGACTCTGGTGAGGACGCCTGTGGGGCCCATGCCTATGGTGATGATGGGGGTGTCGGGGAAGCGTTGGCCTACCCGGGCGGCGGCGTTTATGAGGGCGGCGGTGTCCAGGGGCGTCTTTGGCATGACGGCGATTTTCAGGATGTCCGGATGGAAGGAGTGCATATTTTCCAGGGTGTCCACGATTTCCATTTCTGAAAGGGCCCGTTTGAATTTGTGATAGCTCATGAGCGTGGGAATCTTCTGGGCTCTGGCCCGGGCCATGAGGATTTTGGTGTCCAGCATTTCGTGGCCGTATTCAATGTCGATGATATCGGCCCACCGGGAGGCGAGGATGAGGGAGATGAGTCTTATATAGTCGCCGCCGGGGGTTTTATGGACGCCGCCCTGGCTTTTGGTGCGGAGGGTGGTGAGGAGCGGGGTGTCCTGGAAATGGGAGCGGATGATGCGAAAGGCTTTGTCCAGGTCTGCTGTGGCGTTGAAGTCTTCTTTGTTCAGAAGGTAGTCCACCCGCCATTCCAGCATGTCGGGGCGCTGGCTTTCCAGAGCAGCGCATTCCCGGTCCAGTTCGTCAAAGGAAGGGGAAACCAGGGGGACGCAGATTTTGGGTCTGCCTTCGCCGAGTACCATATGTCTGATTTGAATCATAATTTTCTCCTTTCAGGAAATCTGCCAGCCCCGGGGCGCATGGTTCAGTACTTCGCAGCCTGTGTCGGTGACCAGTACCAGGTCTTCCACGCGGACGCCGAAGCGGCCTTCCAGATAAATGCCCGGTTCAATGGAAAAGATCATGCCCTTTTGGGCGATAAGGGGGGAGGAGGCGCTGACTTCTCCTTCTTCGTGTTCTTTCAGGCCGATGAAATGGCCCAGACGGTGGGTGAAGAAGGGACCATAGCCGTCGTCTTCTATGTGCTTTCTGGCGGCCCGGTCCAGCTCCGCCAGGGGAATGCCGGGGCGTACCAGGGATTCCGCCAGTTCACCGGCTTCCCGTACCAGACGGTGCACCTTTTCCTCTTCTTCCGTGGGAAGGCCGGTGAAGAAGGTGCGGGTCATGTCGGAGCAGTAATGGTCCTTCCGGCAGCCTATGTCAAAGAGCACCACTTCGCTTTCGGAGAGTTTCGTGTCATCGGGCATATGGTGGGGATCGGCGCCGTGGGCACCGAAGGAAACAATGGGTGGGAAGGAAAAGCCTTCGGCCCCTTCTTCTTTATATATGGCAAGGAGCTTGTCGGCACATTCCTTTTCTGTCACGCCCGGACGAATCCAGCGGGAAATCCGCTCCATGGCCCGGTCATTGATGGCCGAGGCCACACGCATGGCTTTGATTTCCTCCTGGCCCTTCACTGCCCGCAGGCGGTCCACCAGAGGTGAGCCGTTTATAAAGGAAAGGTCCCGGCGGAGGGCCATGAGGGAGAGAAGGAAATGGGACGGCCAGGTCTTGTCAATGCCCACCGTGCCTTTGGGCAGGCGGGAGGAAAGAAGGGCAGGGCCGTCTTCTCCGTCTTCAAAGGAAATATCCGCCGTCTCCAGCGAGGCTTCGGCGTCTTCCATGGAAAGGCCCATGCCTTCTTTCAGCGGAAACAGGCGATTCCGGATCCAGAAGGAAGGTCCTTCCCGACAAATCACCAGCACTGTGAGCCGTTCGCCGGGGTGGATAATTTCCCCGGTGAGATAAAAGAGGGCGGCCGTCTCTGAAATGATAAGGGAGGAAAGGCCCATCTCCGCCAGTCCTTCACGGACAGCGGCGATACGCCTTTTGTATATCTCTTTCATAATATCACTCCTTAATGCTTTCTTAACTCTATTATATAGGAAATAAAAATTTTTGCTGAGAAAGTTTTGGGGGAGACCGTGGGAATGCTGTCCGCTATCCTCTGCCCCCTGAGCGAAAGCGATACACAACCCACGGCGGAGCCGCCACCACCCTATGGACACGCCCTTATGGGCGTGAGGGTTCTAAAGTTTGACGGGGCTATCGCCCCGAGGGTTCTTAAGTTTGACAGCGGCCCTGCCGCTGAGGGTTGTAGTATGGCGCCTTATATTTATTGAAGGCGCCCTTTTATGATAAAACCTTTACAATCGGGCTTTCACCCGAGGGAAAACTATACAACCACCCTGCGGGCGTTGGAAATACATTCCCCCTTTGGTGGCTGGCGCCACCACCTTGCCCGATGGGAAGCGTGTCACTTGATTCTCAGTCGCCTACGGCTCCTTGCGAATCAAGTTCCCTTGCCACCCGGTGGGAAGCATGTCACTGGATTCGCGGGTCGCGGGGCTCCCCTATGAATCCAGTTCCTTTGCCACCCCCGCAGTTCGGTGGGGCGGCAAAAGGAAAGCGCCTTAATGGGCAGGCTAGGCGCCTTACTTCGCCCCACTTGGAGGTCCTATGCAGGACCTCCACAGTGGCACTATAACCCGTGCTTATGGTAGTGCGACTTATGAAGAGAGTGTTTCGCGGTGTTTTATTCTGCCCCCGCTTGCGGGGGAAGTCCGGCGCAGCCGGATAGGGGGTGTATCTGCCGAAGGCAGATAATTCAGCAGAATGGTTATTTTGCCATATGATGCAGACAGGTTAATCCGTAACGCTGACTTTATACTCATCGCCCGTAAGGGCGATACCACAACCCTCGGCCCTATGGGCCGTCAAACTTACGAACCCTCCGGCCGCAGGCCGGTCCATCTTAAGAACCTTTCCCTCTGAACCCTGAGCGAAGCGAACATAACCCGCTGCCGACAGGCGGCCACAACCCTCGGGGCGAAGCCCCGTCAACCTACCCCTCTGAACCCTTTGAACCTTTTGAACCCTCTGAACCCTCACACCACAGGTGTGTCCATCGTTTGAGATGCCATTTGTAATCTGCTACAATAGAACCAAAGTGAGGTGCGCTATGTTTATTCATGAAATCATCAACCAGGCGCCTTCAGACCATGTGGCCATTGAGGGCGATGAAAGGGTAACCTACGGGGAACTGAGGAATCTGGTTTCCCTGTATCGGAATCAGCTGTATGAGATGGGCATCCGACGGGGCATGAAAGTGGGACTGTACTCTGCCAACCGGGCGGAGTTTATTTATGTGCATTTGGCGGTGATCAGCCTGGGGGCCGTGATTATCCCCATTAACAACTCCCTGGTGGACCGGGAGGTGGACTACATCCTGAAGGACGGGGAGGCATCGCTTCTGGTGACGGATACGAAACTTTCCGTTTCCATCCCCTCCGTGGATATCCATGACCTGGATTTCCAGGCCCGGCAGCGGAAGGCATCGGAGGCGCCGGCGTTTCCTTCAGACCTGACGGAGGATGAGGTGTGCGCCTTTGTGTATACCTCCGGCACCACCGGCAGCCCCAAGGGCGCCATGCTGACCCATCGGAATCTGGTGCGCAATGTGGAGCAGTTTACCCAGATGGTGATTTTCAAGCCGGAGGATAAAATCCTCTGTGTGCTGCCTATGTTCCACTGCTACGGTCTGACCACAGTCATTCACGCAGGCCTCATGCATGGAAGCACCATCGTTATCCTTCGCTCCAAGAATCCTTCGGAAATCATCAATGCCATTGTGGAGCACAGTGTCACCATGGCTATCATGGTGCCGCCCATGTACAACCTGCTGGCCCGCCGGGGTGAACCGTCGGTGATGCAGACAGTGCATGATTTCATTTCCGGCGGCGCTCCCATTCCCCAGCCTGTGGCCCAGGCCTTTTACGACCGTTTCCACCATCCCGTGCGGGAAGGCTACGGCCTCACAGAGGCGTCGCCGGTGGTGAGCGTCCTGCCGTCGGATCGGCTGAAATATCTGACTGTAGGGCCCGCCATTCCCGGCGTGGAAGTGAAAATCGTGACAGACCGGGAAGGCCCCTATCAACCGGGCACCGTAGGCGAGCTTCTGGTGCGGGGTGACAATGTGATGAAGGGCTACTGGCATCGGGAAGAGGAAACGAAGAAGGTGCTGGAGCCGGATGGCTGGCTCCATACGGGCGATCTGGCCTACATGGACGAAGACCGGTTCATTTACATTGTGGACCGGCTGAAGGACCTGATTATCGTGAATGGGGAAAATATCTATCCCGGTGAAGTGGAAGACTGCATTTATGAAGTGGAAGGGGTTTCCGAATGCGCCGTCATCGGCCATCCTGACCCTCTCCGGGGACAGGTGGTATGGGCCTATGTGGTGATGAAGGAAGGATACGATTTTGACGAAAACCGGATCCGGAAATACCTGTCCAGAAACCTGGCCAGCTACAAAATCCCCCGCCGCTTCATTCCCATGGACGCCCTCCCGAAAAATGCGTCAGGGAAAATCCTGAAACGGGCACTTCGCAACAAATAAAAGAAACGGCGCTTCGCTGCGCCGTTTTTCGTATTTCACAAGAAAGGAAATCCAAATCATGCATATCATACTGGCATCCGCCTCGCCCCGCCGCCGGGAACTGATTCATCAGATCCGCTGGGAAGGGGACATAGAACCGGGCCATTTCCCGGAAGTGACCAATGAAAAAGAAGCCCTGGCTTTCATTCGAAAGAGGAGGCTGGAAACGGAATTTGCCCCCTTCTCCCGGGCCGGTCTGGTGTGCGCCGTCAACGCCTTCGGCAAGGCCGAAGATGCCGCTTCCCGACGGGGCGATATGATCCCCGTGGTAGGCGCCGATACCATTGTAGTGCTGGAGGATCGGGTGCTGGGGAAGCCCGGAAACCGGGAAGAAGCCTTCTCCATGCTCCGCAGCCTTTCAGGGAAAACCCACGTGGTTAAAACAGGCATGGCCATTTTGTACAGAGGGAAAATCAGCCTCTCCGTCACCGCCACCAAAGTCAGATTCCGACACCTTAAAGAAGAGGAAATCAGGAAGTATATAGAAACAGGAGAACCCATGGACAAAGCCGGCGCCTACGGCATCCAGGGCCTGGGCACCCTTCTGGTGGATTCCATTTCCGGTTCCTACGACAACGTAGTAGGCCTGCCTCTGACAGTGCTCTATGAGAAAATGGGCGAAATCGTTGGTTAGGGAACGGCTGTCTGCCTGCCGCTATCCGCTTACCGCCGGCGGAAAGACATGAGGCGGTCAGACGGCAGATATCAGATGGGCTGTATTCCCGAACGCAAAGGGGCTTGAGGGTTCAGGCGCCTGTGGCGCGGTCGGGATCGGGACCGGGGCGGTGCTTTCCAGTATTCCCGAAGGTTGACACGCCCTTACGGGCGTGAGGGTTGAGCCAGCCGCCGGGCCTTTCGGCCCTGGGCTGCCAGGGTTCTGTCCGGGACCGGCTGACGCCTTACAGGCGGGCTCCGGGCTCTCGCCCTCGGGAGTTATATAGTATCGCTGCGCTGGCGAGGTACGGCGCCTTCGGCGCCATTTTTTATACCGCCTTTGGCGGCGAAAACCATACAACCGCCCTGACGCCCTATGGGGCTTGAGGGTTGACGGCCCGCTGGGCCGAAGGTTCTTAAGGGGCTTAAGTTTGACGCGCCTCTGACGCGAGGGGTGTTGTAGGGCGCCTCTAAATTATAGAAGGCGCCAGTTTGTATAAAACCATACAACCACCCTGCGGGCGTCGGAAAACAGGCCAGCCTCGCTTTGCTCGTGTAACGGCTTCCCCCCCCCTTGCCCGCTTCGCGGGACTTCCCCCGCAAGCGGTGGCAGAACAACCCGTGCTTATTGTAGTGCAACTTATGAAGGGATTGCTTTGCGAATCTTTATTGTCCCACCGCTCAGCGGGGGGAAGGTGGTGCCGTAAGGCACCAAAGGGGGGGAAAAGCCACTGTAGCTGGCTGATCATCGTAATGATTATTTTGCCATATGACACCGAAAGTAAATCCCGTAACGCTGACTTTATAAGCATTGCCCGCAGGGCAATCCACAACCCTCAGCGCCGCAGGCGCTGTCGCCCCCTGAGCGAAGCGAACACAACCTGCCGCCATTAGGCAGCCATAACCCTCGGGGCGAAGCCCCGTTTACCCTGCCCTTTGACACGCCCGGCAGGGCGTGTCAAAGGGTTTTATAATGCCTTTTTATAAATAGCCACGAAGTCTTCTTCCGTAAGGGGATAGAAGCCATGGAGGATGCCGTCTGTGCTTTTCCAGGCCATGGCGTGGGCCGCCATATCTTCGAAAAGGGCGTCGTCCAGGCCGATTTCAGAAAGGCGGCCTGGGAGGTAAAGGGATTTGGTGAAGAATTTCCGAAGTTTCCTGATGCCTTTCCGGGCGGTTTTGATTTCATTCTTTCCCTCTTTTACGCCCATGACGCGGACGGCGAAGCGGGCAAGGCGCGGCGCCGTTTCTTCGTTCAGCACATACTCCATAAAGGCGGGGGTGAGGATGGCCAAGCCCAGGCCGTGGGGGATGGGGAAGAAGGCAGAGAGCTCGTGCTCCAGAGCGTGGCAGGTCCAGGACACGGAGTGACCCCGGTCGATGAGGTCGTTGATGGCCCATTCGGAGTCCCAGAGCAGATTGGTCCGGGCTTCTTCATGGAAGCCGTCTTCCATGGCCAGCGGCGCCCAGCGGATGACGGAGCGCATCATGCTTTCCATGAATCCGTCCACTGCGTCGAAGCCTTCGGCCCGGTTCAGGTAGACTTCCAGAATGTGGGAGAGAATGTCTGCGCTGCCGTAGGCCGTCTGGGCGGGGGGAACGGTGAAGGTATTCTTCGGGGAAAGGAAGGAAACCCGGGGACGGAGGGCTTCCGTGGTCCAGCCCAGTTTTTCATGGGTGTCGGGATTGGTAATGACGGCGCAGCTGTTCATTTCGGAGCCTGTGGCAGCCATGGTGGGAATGGCCATGATAGGCAGGGCATGGGAAATCTGCGCTCTGGATTTCACTAAATCCCAGGGGTCTCCATCGTAGAGGGCGCTTCCGGCAATGACCTTGGCAGTGTCAATGACGCTGCCGCCGCCTGCGGCAATCACCAGGTCTATGCCCCTTTCCCGGCAGAACCGGGCGCCCTGCCGGGCCAGCGGCATCTCGGGATTCGGCTTTACACCGGAAATTTCATAGGCCGAAATACCGGCTTTCCGGATTTCCTCTACAATAGTATCGTAAATGCCGTTTTCCCGGATGGAACCGCCGCCGTAGATCAGAAGGGCGTTCTTCCCCCAGCGGGGCAGCTCTTCGTGGAGATGGGAGAGAGCGTCATTCCCAAAGTACACTTTGGTGGGATTGTGATAGATAAATGGATCAACCATGGGAACCTCCTTGTAATGACTGGAATAGATAATTCTATTATACCCCATGGGAGGGATGGCTGTCCGCTGTCGGCTTCCCTGGCGCCCTATGGGGTTTGAGGGTTCTAAAGTTTGACGGGGCTATCGCCCCGAGGGTTCTAAAGTTTGACAGCGGCTTTGCCGCTGAGGGTTGTGGTGGGCGCCTATGAATTGATAGAAGGCGCCCTCTTATGATAAAACTTAACAACCGGGCTTTCGCCCGTGGGAAAATAGGCCAGCCTCGCTCCGCTCGAGGAAATGCATTCCCCCTTTGGTGCCTTACGGCACCACCTTGCCGGTGGGAAGCATGTCATATGATATAGAAAACTAATTCCGTAACGCTGACTTTATAAGCATTGCCCGCAGGGCAATCCGCAACCCTCGGGGCCAAAGGCCCCGTCAAACTTACGAATCCTCCGGCCAAGGGCCGGTCCATCTTAAGAACCCTTTTTCCACAACCCTTCTACACAACCCGCCGCCGCAGGCGGCTATAACCTCCAGCCCCGCAGGGGCTGGCCACCTTCCCCTTGAACCCTCACACCGCAGGTGTGTCCAAAGGTAAGAAACAAAAATGACACAGGCTGCCGATTGGCGGTCAGGATAGCGATGGGGTGTCAAATCGGCGCTCTGCCTTGTACACCCTTTGCCTCTTCGAGGCGTTCCCCTCAAGGGGAAACGAGAAGTATGGAGAGGAAAAACAGAGAGTCATATATTTCATGTACCATTCCGCAGTTTCCCCCTTTGGTGGTGAACGCAGTGAGCCAATCACCAGCATGCGTATCATGCCATATGACCTATAAAGCCAATTCCGTAACGCTGACTTTATAAGCATTGCCCCCTAAAGGGGAAACGACTCACTACATTTTGCGCGTCGCTAGCGCTCCTTCAAAATGTGTTCGCTGTGCACCGTAGGGCAATCCACAACCCTCGGGCCAACGGCCCGTCAAACTTACGAACCCTGAGAACCCTCGGGGCACAGCCCCGTCAATCCTCACACCGAAGGTGTGTCCCATAGCCCCCCTGACCCCTTTTCTTCTTCCTGAAAATGGAGTAAAATACAGGCAATCGTTGATTCACCGGGGCTGCCCGGCGGTAGGAGAGGAGAATAGAAGAATGAATTTCAAAAAAGTATTTGCCATGATTCTGGCAGGGCTGATGGCTTTGACCGTTTCCCTGTCTTTTGCAGGCTGCGGAAGCAGCTCTGGCGGGTCATCGTCCGGCGGGGAGAAGAAGCCGGTGAAGGTGTCCCTGGCCATGCTCAGGCTCACCAGCAGCGCACCGCTTTTTATTGCCATGGATAAGGGCTATTTCAAGGAAGAGGGCATTGAAATCGATCCCCAGTGGTTCGATGCAGCCCAGCCCATTGCGGTGGCCACCGCTTCTTCCAAGGTAGATGTAGGCGCCACCGGTATTACGGCAGGCCTGTACAATATGGCCGCTAAGGGACAGAAACTTTACATTGTGGCTGATAAAGGCCGGGAAGAAAAGGGATATTCCTCCTCTGCGCTTCTGGCTTCTTCTGCAGAATATGACAATGGCCTTACTTCCATTGAAGCGCTGAAAGGAAAACGGGTGGGCATTACCCAGAAAGGCTCCACCTTCCACTACATGCTGGGACGGATGCTGGAATCCAAAGGCCTGACCCTGGACGATGTGACCATTGTGCCCCTGGGCAAGCTGTCCGCTGTCATGGCGGCACTCCAGAGCGGTCAGATCGATGCCTGCATCCTGAATGAACCGAACATTACCAAGGTCAAGAATGAAGGCTACGGAAAGGAAATCACCCAGGTGAGCGCCGTGATGCCTTACCAGACCAGCGGTATTTTCTACTCCCCGGAATTTGCCAAGAATAAGGACGCTGCGGTCCGTTTCATGAAGGCCTACAACAAAGCCTGCAATGAATACTACAATGCCGTGGTGGATAAGAAGGACCCTGCCAAATTGGACGAAGTGGTGAAAATCATTGCCAAGTACGTGAAGACGCCGGAAGCGGACATCCGTCTGGGCCTGCCCTATGTGGATAAGAACGGCGTGCTCATGGCTGATGATA
Source organism: Dialister succinatiphilus YIT 11850 (assembly GCF_000242435.1). Lineage (GTDB taxonomy): Bacteria > Bacillota > Negativicutes > Veillonellales > Dialisteraceae > Dialister > Dialister succinatiphilus. The sequence goes on from NZ_JH591188.1 coordinate 74,627, forward strand.
TCAAGACCCAGATCGACTGGTATTCCTCCCATGGCATGATCGACGGGAAACTGGATGCCAAAGATGTGGTGAATACATCCTTCCTGGAAGAGGCTATGAAGAAATAAGGAAAAGCGCCGCGAAACCAGCGGCGCTTCCTTCGTTATGGGGCGCCCTTCCCACAGGCGAAACCGCGCCCTTTTTTAAAATCTGCGGCGTCAGCCGCCACCACCCTTTGAACCCTCTGAAACCTTTGAACCCTCACACCGCAGGTGTGTCCAAGGGTAAGAAACAAAAATGACACAGGCTGCCGATTGGCGGTCAGGATAGCGATGGGGTGTCAAATCGGCGCTCTGCCTTGTACACCCTTTGCCTCTTCGAGGCGTTCCCCTCAAGGGGAAACGAGAAGTATGGAGAGGAAAAACAGGGAGTCATATATTTCATGTACCATTCCGCAATTTCCCCTTTGGTGGTGAACGCAGAGAGCCAATCACCAGAATGCCTATCATGCCATATGATACAAAAGTCAGATCCGTAACGCTGACTTTATAAGCATTGCCCGTAGGGCAATCCACAACCCTCGGGCCAACGGCCCGTCAAACTTACGAACCCTGAGAACCCTCGGGACGAAGTCCCGTCAACCCTCACACCCGACAGGGCGTGTTATAAAAATATAAAAACGGAGTCATCTATGGAAGTTATTATCGATCAAGTCAGCAAATCCTTCCGGAACGGCAAAAAGGTCCTGCCGGTATTGGAGGATATCAATATTACCCTGCACAAGGAAGAATTCGTGGCCCTCGTAGGACCCTCGGGCTGCGGAAAGTCGACCCTCCTTAATATCTGCGCCGGCCTTCTGTCGCCGGATGCAGGATCCGTCTATTTCACAGGGGAAGATCTGAAAAGCGAGCCCCGGGTATCCATCGTATTTCAGGAGACAGGCCTCATGCCCTGGCGGAACGTGTATGACAACATCGCCTTTGGACTGGACGCCGGCCATGTGCTGCCGAAGAAAGAATGGAAAGAGAGAATCGACCACTATATTTCCCTGGTAGGCCTTTCAGGCTTTGAGAAATCCTATCCCCATCAGCTGTCCGGCGGCATGAGACAGCGGGTAGGCATTGCCCGGGCCCTGGCCATCAATCCGGACCTGCTCCTCATGGACGAACCTTTCTCCGCTCTGGACGCCCAGACCCGCATCATCATGCAGCAGGAACTGGTGGACCTGTGGGAAAAGACGCGGCTCACCACCCTTTACGTGACCCACAATATCCAGGAAGCGGTCATGCTGGCGGACCGGGTGGTGCTTCTTTCACGGCGCCCGGGAAAGGTGCGGAATATCCTTTCCATTACCATCCCCCGGGGCGACCGGGAGAAACCGGAACATGCGGAAGAAATCGACCGCCTCACCCGTACCATCTGGGAACATATCAGCAAAGACGCCCTGGAGGCGATGACGGAGGTGAATGGCGATGAATAAGTACATGGTTGAAAATAAAATGAAACGGTGGCAGAAAAGTTACAGCCCCGCCGTTTCCCTGATTTCCGTGGCGGTGCTGCTTCTCATCTGGGAAGGCATCTGCCGGGCAGGGGTGGTGTCATCCCTCTTCCTGCCGCCGCCTACCCTCATAATTTCCGCTCTGATCGATATGATTCAGGATGGAGAAATCGGCGTCTCCCTGGCGGCCTCCCTGTATCGCATTCTGCTGGGCTTCTTCCTGGGCAGCGCCTTCGGCCTTCTGGTGGGCCTGGTCACCGGCACCTCCGCCCTGGCGGATCGCATGGCCAACCCCATCGTCAATGCCCTCTACCCCATTCCAAAAATCGCCCTGCTCCCCCTTTTCATCCTCTGGCTGGGTATCGGTGAAGTATCCAAAGTCACCATCATCGCCCTGGGCGTCTTCTTCCCCGTGGCCATGAATACCTACTCCGGCGTGAAAAACGTGGACACCCTGCTCATCAAAGTGGCCGTGAGCTTCCATGCCGGCTGGGGCTACACCATGAGAAACGTAGTGCTGCCCTACGCCCTCCCCATGATCTTCGCCGGCCTCCGCATAGCTTCCGGCACCGCCCTCCTCCTTCTGGTGGCGGCCGAAATGATTGCCGCTGAACAGGGCATCGGCGCCCTGATCCTCCACTACGGCGACCTCATGATCACCGAACGCCTCATGGCGGGAGTCATCGTCCTCTCCGTACTGGGCCTCATCTTCAGCCTGTTCCTCCAGTTTCTGGAAAGGAAACTGGTGCCCTGGAACCGTAAGGAATAGGAGAAGGAACTTCTTTTCATCTTTGAAACGGCATTTCTCTGATAAGGGAAATGCCGTTTTTGCATGGAAAACAGGGGAGAATTTTATAAGCTCCATGGAATTTACATAAACATTACAAAAGAGCATATTATTTTACAAAATCTATACAAAATACTTATGATATCTAGATATTTGATTATACTATGATACAATAAGATTAAAAGCCGGACATAGGGTGTACTGATTGGGGTGCACTTTTTGACGTGAAAAATGGAGAATCTGGCATGTTTCCGGGACATAAGGAGGCACATAGAATGAAAGGTTTGAAAAAGATGGCGGCCGTACTGGCATGTGCGGCTATTGCGGCAGGTATTTTTGCAGGCTGCGGCGGGGATAACAAGAAGGATGACAAGGCGGCAGCAGGGGATAAGGTGCTCACCGTTTATACGGCCCGCAGCGAAAGCTTGAATAATCTGGTCATTCCTGCTTTTGAAAAGGAAACGGGCATTAAAGTGAATATGATTGTAGCAGGCACAGGTCCTCTGGTGAAACGGGTGGCTTCGGAAAAGGATAACCCTCAGGGCGATGTGCTTTGGGCTGCCGATCAGACCATGCTGGAATCGCAAAAGGACCTTTTTGAAAAATATGTATCGCCGGAAGATGCCAATATGCTGGATAATGCAAAGAACAAGACCGGCTATTTCACTCCTGCCTTTGCAGATCCTACCGTATTTATCGTAAATACGAACCTGGCAGGGGACATGAAGATTGAAGGATTTGACGATCTTCTGAATCCCGCGCTGAAGGGAAAGATTGCCTTTGGGGATCCGGCCAATTCCTCTTCGGCCTTCCAGAGCCTTATGGCCATGCTCTATGCCAAGGGAAAGGACGGGGATCCGTTGTCCCCGGAGGCCTGGGCCTATGTGGATAATTTCATCAAAAACGTGGATGGCAAGTTCCTGAACAGTTCCGGCGCTGTCCATAAAGGGGCCGCTGATGGAGAATATACCGTGGGTCTTACCTGGGAGGACCCGGCAGCTACCTATGTGAAGAACGGGGCGCCGGTGAAGGTGGTATTCCCGAAGGAAGGGGCTATTTTCCCGGGGGAATCAGTGGAAATTATCAAAGGCGCCAAGCATATGGAAAATGCTAAAAAGTTTGTAGATTTCATGCTTTCTCAGAAAATCCAGGAGGAAGCAGGGAAGACGTTGACAGTCCGCCCACTCAGAAAGGGCGTGAAGCTGGCTGATTATATGACGCCCCAGGATCAGATTCATCTGTTTAAGAATTATGATGAAGGATGGGTAGCACAGCACAAGAAGGAAATCGTGGCCCTCTGGAACCAGCACTTGGAAAATTCACGGCAGTAATGATAAAGCAGACTGAAAAAGGGACGCAGAAAAATTCTGCGCCCTGTTTTCTTTCATAAAGGAGTTATCTATGAGCGTATCCATTGATATTGACCATGTGGTCAAGAAATATGGCAGCAATACAGTGATTAACGGGCTGTCTTTGTCGGTGAAGCCGGGAGAATTTTTTACTCTTCTGGGACCGTCGGGCTGTGGTAAAACCACCCTGCTCCGCATGATTATCGGGTTTAATTCCATTGAAGGAGGAACCATCTCTGTGGGAGGACGGGTGATGAATGACGTGTCTCCGGATAAGAGAAATATGGGCATGGTTTTCCAGAACTATGCCATATTTCCCCATATGTCTGTCAGAGACAATGTGGCCTTTGGCCTTCGTATGCGGAATATCCTGGAAAAGGACATCGAAGAACGAGTGGATCATATGCTGAAGGTGGTGAAGATTGACCATTTGAAGGACCGCATGCCGGTGGCCCTTTCCGGCGGACAGCAGCAGCGGGTGGCACTGGCCCGCGCTATTGTCATCAGGCCGGAGGTGCTGCTCATGGACGAGCCTCTGTCCAATCTGGATGCAAAGCTCCGTATCGAAATGAGAAGCGCCATTAAGCAGATACAGAAGAAGGTGGATATTACCACAGTGTATGTAACTCATGACCAGGAAGAGGCACTGGCAGTGTCAGACCGCATTGCGGTCATGAACGGCGGCATTATCCAGCAGATTGGAAAACCTGCCGATATTTACAAGCGGCCGGCCAATGTGTTCGTGTCCACATTTATCGGTCTTTCCAATCTTCTTGATGGCAGGGTTCATGGCAGCGGCAGCTCTCGAAGAGTGTCTTTTGATGGAACATCCTATGAAACGGTGATGGACAATCTGTCGGCAGAAGCGAAGGATAAGGAGCCGGTGATTCTGTCTGTGCGCCCGGAGGAATTTGATATCCATACAGATGGTGGTACAGCAGGTATTCGCGGGGAAATCGTTTCTTCCATTTTCCTGGGACTCACCACCCACTATTTCATCCATCTGGAAAACGGAAAGGATATTGAGGTGCTGGAAACCAGGGAGGACCATGATATCATTCCGGACGGTAGTGTCGTGACACTGACAGTAAAACCCCGGTTCATCAACGTTTTTCATAAGGCATCCGGCACATCCTTGATTGAAGGTGAACCATCATGAAGAAAAAACTGACCCTGTGGGACCTGTTCAGTGTCATGATTTTTGCATTCTTTGCTCTCTTCATCCTCTATCCGCTCTTCCTCATCCTGTACAAGAGCGTCATTTCCGGGGATACCGGTGCCTTTTCGCTGCAGTACTTTGCCCATTTCTTTGCAAAGAAATTTTACTGGGGCACCATGATTAATTCCCTGAAGGTAACGGTGGTTTCTACGGCTCTGGCGGCAGCGCTGGGACTTCCGCTGGCATACCTCATGGGTCGGCTGAAAATCAGGGGAAGCAGTTTCCTTAACATACTGATTGTCATCGCCTACTTGTCGCCGCCATTTATCGGAGCCTATGCCTGGATACAGCTTCTGGGAAGAAATGGCGTCATTACCCAGTTTCTGAACCATATGCTGGGTACCCATTTCGGCGGGGTGTATGGCTTCGCCGGCATTGTCCTTGTTTTCACGCTCCAGTCTTTCCCTCTTGTTTACATTTATGTATCGGGAGCATTGAAAAGTCTGGATAATTCACTGAATGAAGCGGCGGAAAGTCTTGGCTGTGGAAAGGCTGGCCGGATTCGCCGGATTATCATTCCCCTGGTTATGCCTACCCTCCTTGCCAGCTCCATGCTGGTCTTTATGCGGGTATTTGCTGACTTCGGTACACCCATGCTTATCGGTGAAGGCTATAAAACACTACCTGTGCTCATTTACAACCAGTTCATGGGAGAAGTCGGAGGGGATGACGGCTTTGCGGCAGCTGTCTGCTGCATCGTTATCGGACTGACCATCGTTATGTTCTTTGTACAGCGTTTCCTGGCCAACCGGAATACCTATGCTATGAATGCGCTGAAGCCCATGGTGGCAGAAAAGGCGAGGGGAGTAAAGAATCTGCTGGCTCATGCAGTGATTTACCTTGTGGTGGGGCTGGCAGTACTTCCTCAGGCAGTGGTTATCTATACCTCCTTCCTGGCATCCAACGGCGGACAGGTATTTACCGGCGGCTTTGCCCTTCAAAGCTATGAAGCCACTCTCTTTGCCAAAGACAATGATGTGATCTGGCACACTTATTTCCTAGGTCTCTGTGCCATCTGCATCGTTCTTGTGCTGGGCGTTCTCATCGCCTATCTGTCGGTACGGAAGAAGAATCCGCTGAACAGCGCCTTGGACGTGATTACCATGTTCCCTTTTATCATCCCCGGTTCTGTACTTGGCATTTCCTTCGTATTCGCTTTTAACAAATCGCCGCTGATTCTTACCGGTACGGCCATCATCATGATTATTTCCTTTGCTATCCGGCGTATGCCCTATACGGTACGCTCCTCCACGGCGGCACTGGGTAATATCAGCCCCTCCATTGAAGAGGCGGCTGTGTCTCTGGGAGCTTCGGAAATGACCACATTTCGGAAAATCACTATCCCCATGATGGCTCCCGGCGTCCTGTCCGGCGCCATTATGAGCTGGGTCACCATTATCAGTGAATTGTCATCGTCCATTATCCTTTATACGAATTCCACACAAACACTGACCGTATCTATTTATACGGAAGTCATCCGGGGCAATTACGGCAATGCTTCTGCTTATGCCACCATACTTACGGTGACCTCCATCATTTCCCTGCTTCTTTTCTATAAGCTCACAGGGAAGCGGGACGTGTCTCTTTGAAAGCGGAAAGGCAGGAAGCCCCTGCCTTTTTCTGCTATAATGCAGGAAGAAACAGATCACGCAGAAAGGAGCATTTCCATGACTAACGACTTCATCTTTTCCCATGTGGACCATACCCTTTTGAAAGCCACCGCTGCCTGGCAGGACATTTGCGCTTTATGCGAAGAGGCGGAAAGGTATCACATGGCTTCGGTGTGCGTCCCCTCCTCTTTTGTGAAGAAAATCCGTGAGCACTTCCCGTCCCTCACTATCTGCACAGTGGTGGGGTTTCCGCTGGGGAACTGCAGCACGGCGGCCAAAACGGTGGAGGCGGCAGAGGCCATCAGGGATGGTGCCGATGAAATCGACATGGTCATCCACATCGGTGCCCTGAAGGAGGGGAATCTTTCCTACGTGACCGGTGAAATCAAAGCTGTGAAGGAGACCATAGGGGACCATATCCTGAAGGTCATCGTGGAGACCTGCTATCTTACGGAAGAAGAAAAAATCGCTGCCTGCCGCTGTGTCACTGAAGGGGGAGCAGACTATATCAAAACATCCACCGGCTTTGGCAGCGCCGGCGCTGTGTTGTCCGATGTGAAACTCTTCAGGAAAAACGTGGGAGAAAAGGTGAAAATCAAAGCCGCCGGCGGCATCCACAGCAAACAGGAAATGGAAGATTTCCTTAACGCCGGTGCCTCCCGCATCGGCGCCAGCGGAGCCATTCCGGCACTTCTGGGGAAGGGCTGATTCCATGGGGATATAAATGAGGAGATTATATTCCGGCAGACTGCCTTGCGGCAGCTGCCGGATTTTTGCGGCCCGGTCCCCAAAGGCCGATAAGGGACTATAAATTGCGGCGAAGCCGCCACCACCACCCTCGGCCCAAAGGGCCGTCAAACCTAAGAACCTTTTCCCGAATCTTCCCGCCGACTGGTATTTACTACCGTTTGTCTCATGCCTGTCATGCACCGAGATTCTTCGCTGGCGCTTAGAATGACTGTGAGGGCGGGAAGACAATTCCGTAGCGCTGCTGCCGAGAGGCGGCTATATACTCATCGACGCCAAAGGCGTCGATACCACAATCCTCGCCCCTAAAGGGGAAACGACTCACTATGATTTGTGCGTCGCTTTGCTCCTTCAAATCATGTTCGCTGTGCACGCCAACGGCGCTGTCAAACTTAAGAACCCTCCGGCCGCAGGCCGGTCAATCCTAAGAACCTTTTTACACAACCTTTTTACACAACCTGCGGCGAAGCCGCGCCCCCTCATAATTCCCCTTTTCAAAAGAGCGGTATCTGGATTATAATTAAGAATGGAAAATTAGGGTACGCAGGGAATGACCATTCTCCCGCGCCGGTCCGGAAAGGAGGGACATCATGGGTTTATCCATCAGGGATATACTGATACTGGATTATTTTGACGGAAAGCCGCTGCATCATCGGATACCGCCTTATAAACTGCATATCTACGGCCCCGATGCCAATACCCGGATTGATGCCCTCATGGAAGATGGATGGATACGGTCCAGCCGGCCTCAGGAGACGGTGAACATGCTTCCGGACAAGGTGCTTTCTGATTTCCTGAAGCGCTATGACCTGTCCGGCGAAGGAACCCATGCGGAGCTGACGGGTCGGGTGATTTCCAAAATCCCGGAGAAGGACTATGCCCATGGAGTGCCCCGGATTTACGTACTCACCAGAGAAGGAAAGGCGGAAATTGGCCATCACATGGCCTATGTGCTGAATGTGCGGGAAAATTACGGATTAACGGAAGGGGAAATCGGGGAGTCCCAGAATGCCCTGACCCAGCGGGGGGAACCTTTTACGGCCCGGGATATTCTGTACCGCGCTTTCCAGCAGAAAATCGCTCTGTATACCATGGCGGGGGAATGGTCCAAGCTTCGGAATATGTACTACACGGTGGCCAATTTCTACCTGCGCATCAAGGACAAGGCCCATGCCCTGCCATACCTGTACCTTGTCTTTTTCATGGATATGTCGGGCATGGGAAATAAGAATAACCTGGTGCCCTATGAGAACCTGTTCCCCACCCAGAAGGGCATGATCCTTCTCATGGATGAAATACGGAAAGAACTACATCTGACGCTGGAAGATGTGAAGACATCCTTCCTGTCCTCCATTGCCCGCATGGCGCCAAGGCTGCCTTTTTCCTATTTTTCGCCCCAGATGATGGCATCCATGCTGCTGGAACGGCTCCGGGGGCGGGATTTTAACGGCACCCGCTACATTGCGGACCGCAACGTGCCGGACCCGTCTTCCAAATCCTATCACTACGTGCCCTACGGCAGGAGCGAGGCCAGGACGCCTTTGCGGCGGACGCCGGCAGTGAAGCCGAAAATCATGGCGCCACCGGTGCTCCGTATGCCCACCTTCACGGCGCCGCCGCCTTTCCGCCCCAGCGAAAACACGCCTCCTCTGCCCAAGGTGCCCCGGCCGGGACCGGAAAAGCCGGTGATGCCCAAGCCTTCGAGAAAAGAGAAGAAGGGACTGCTGGACAGGATTAAGGACCTGTTTTGACTGTTATGGGCTTCTCGCTCTTCTTCCGAGGCGTCCCTGCTTTCAGGAATGGGGCGCACCATCCGGCGGTAAGCGGACAGCAGGCCATATGTCACCCTTTACAAAATCCCATTCTTTTTGTAAAATAAAACTAATGCGTTTGTAGCTCAGCTGGATAGAGCAGCGGTTTCCTAAACCGTGTGTCGGGAGTTCGAATCTCCCCAAGCGCACCATGATAAAATCAGCACCTTTGAGATTTCTCAAAGGTGCTTTTTTGCTGCAGCGGTCACTATGAAATTCATTTTATTGTCTTTGTCAGCTGTTTCCTATACTTATTACAAGAAACGAATTGACGCAGGTATTCTTTCCGTTTCCCTGTCATATAGACGAAAGTGCTGGGGTGCGGAGAAATCTCACTTCAAAGGGAGGAGGCCCCTTGCGGCAGGCGTTGTGGGTGCAGAGGAAGGCTATCACCGGTTTATGATTCATGGGAAAACCATCCTTTCGTATGGTTGGCGATTCTGACCAGGGTGAGCATGACCGGGACTTCCGTGAGGACGCCTACGGTGGTGGCCAGGGCGGCGGGGCTGGAGGCACCGAAGAGGGCTACAGCCACCGCTACGGAAAGTTCAAAGAAATTGGAAGCGCCGATCATGCCGGCAGGGGCGGCGATGGAGAAGGGAAGCTTCAGCATATGGGCAGCTCCATAGGCCAGGAAGAAGATAAAGAAGGTCTGAATGGTTAAGGGCACTGCGATGAGAAGGATGTGCAGGGGATTGGAAAGGATCATGTCCGCCTGGGAGCTGAAGATGATGACCAGGGTGAGAAGAAGGCCTGCCGTGGTTACATGGTCGAATTTGTGGACGAAAACCTTATCCAGATAGGCTTCGCCGCGGTTCTTCACCACCAGGCGGCGGGTCAGTACGCCGCCGGATAAAGGAATGACTACGAAAAGAAAGACACTGACAAAGAGAATGTCGTAGGGAACGGATACCTGGGAAACACCCAGAAGGAATTTCACAATAGGCACGAAGGCCACCAGGATGATCAGGTCGTTGGTGGCTACCTGGACCACTGTGTACGCCGGATTTCCATGGGTGAGAGTGCTCCACACAAAGACCATGGCCGTGCAGGGGGCGGCGCCCAGAAGGACAGCGCCGGCCAGGTACTGTCTGGCCAGCTCCGGATCCATGAAGGCGCCAAACAGGTGGAAGAAGAAAAAGGCGGCAATGCCGTACATGGTGAAGGGCTTAATGAGCCAGTTCGTCACCCAGGTCACCAGAAGGCCTTTTCCATTTCTTCCGGCCTGTTTGATACTCTGGAAATCGACTTTAATCATCATGGGGTAAATCATAACCCAGATGAGCACTGCCATGGGAAGAGAAATGCCGTCTATCTGCAGGCGCCCCAGAAAGCGGGGCAGGGCGGGAAGGAAATGGCCCAGGGCCACGCCCAGTGCCATGCACATCAGCACCCACAGGGTGAGATAGCGCTGGAAAAAGCTCATATTTTTTTCTGTATCAGCAGCATGCATGATGGTCATCTCCTGTGTCTGTCACTTGAAACAGCTCCTCGATGAACCGGGCGAGCTCCCGGCCTTTGGTCTGGTTCAGGGAGTAGTACACCCATCTGCCTTCTTTTCGGCTGTTAACCAGACCGGCCTCACAGAGTACTTTCATGTGGTGGGACAGAGTGGGCTGGGAAAAATGGAGATTTTCCAGAAGCACGCAGGCGCATTGTTCGCCCTGCTCAAGCAGTTTGATAATGCGAAGGCGGCTTTCATCGGTGATGGCCTTCAGCATGATGATTTGTTCTTTTGGCATAGGTTTAGGGACCTCCTCGTATTTACCGACATCAATATATTGAAGAGCATAGCACATAGATTGACCTGCGTCAATATGTAGGACAGGGGACAGGGAGGGCTGATGCTGCGGAGCCGCTGGCTCGGGAGAGGGTCAAAGGGTTTAAAAAAGCGCGCCCAAAGGGCACGCTTTCGGTGTGAGGGGGCGGCTTACTTCTGGGCGCCAAAGGCGTCTGAGCCTTACTGCCTGTGGAAATACGGTTTCCCCGCAAATCTGCAAAGCGCATGGATGACGGCGGGCAGAGTCTTTTGGCGGATGGGCCCTTATTTCCTTGCCACTGCCGCCACGGCCAGGATGATGAGGGCCATGCCGAGGAGCTCCCAGAAGCCGAAGGTGAGGCGGAAGATGAGAAAGGAAAAAAGAATGGAGGACAGCGGCTCGATGGCAGAAATAATGCTGGCTTCCGTGGGGAGGATATAGGCCACGCTGCTGAGGTAGAGAACAAAGGAGCAGACCGTGCCGAAAATGACCACATAAGCGAAGGCAAGGAGCACGGACGTATCCACGGTGCCGGTGAAAGGCGTGAGGGCTGTCACCGGCAGGAGAAAGAAGGAGGCCGTGAACATGCCCCAGCCTACCACTAGGGGCGCTCCGTATTTCTTAATGATGCGCACCGGTTCCACCGTATAGAGGGCACAGGCCAGAGCCGACAGAAGGCCCCAGAAAAGGGCTTTTTCAGAAATGGCGAGACTTTTGAAGTCACCGCCCGTGGCAATGAGGGCCGTGCCGGCTATAGCGAAGAAGGCGCAGAAAATCTCCATCATCCGGGGCTGCCTCTTTTCTGACAGGCAGTACCAGAAAATGATGAGGATAGGCATGAGGTATTCCAGAATGGTGGCAGTAGGCGCATTGCTGTATTGGATGGAGGCAAAGTAGCCGTACTGGGTGCCCAGCATGCCGAAGGCACTGAAAATGAGGAGGTCCCGGCGATCCTTCCGGTCCTTCCATAGGGCGAATAGATTTCCTTTGAAGAAATGGGTCAGAAGAAGTAAAAGAAATCCGGCGGTCAGGAGCCGGAAAAAGGTAAGCCATGCAGGGGCTATATGTTCATTAATTAGAAGGAACTGGCCTGCAATGCCGCTGCTGCCCCAGAAGACGGAGCCGGCAGAGGCAGAGAGGAGCCCTTTTTTCCTATCAGCAGTCATCGAATCATCCTTTCAGTCTGTTTTACGAGCATATCATAACAAATGGAAATAAGGGCCGCAAGGAAGGGCGCTCTTTCCTGAAAGGTCCGGCAGGAGGGGCGGAGGGAATGACAGATGTTTCCTGGCGGCGCAGGGGAAAGTGCTTCGGCAGTGAATTTTGAAAAGAACCGGCACAGGGGAAATGGAAAAGCAGGGGAGAGTTTTTTTATTTCCTTTTTTTTGAGACTGGCCATTCCATCACCGGACTATGTACACAGAGAAACGGAGAGAGCGGAGCCGGCCCGGGCGGTAGGCTTTCTGCGGTTCTCCTGGAGATTTCATTTAGAAAGGAAGGATACCCATGAAAAATCTGGCACTCGTATTCAAAACCAACAGTAAATCCACCATGACCATTACCCTGGCCAATCCCAGGGATAATGTGACTCTGGACGAAGTCAAAGCGGCAGCAGCGAAAATGATTCCAGTCCTCGTCACCAGCGCAGGAGCAGATGTGACGGGCCTGGAAAAAGCCACTGTGATTACCACCTCCGAAGAAGAGCTGGCGTAAGTTTTTGTGAAGGTAGAAAGGAAGTCATACTATGGCAGTGAAAAAGGAAGCATACGACGTAAAGGTTCAGATTCGTTTCGAAAACGGGACTAACAGCTACGGCAAAACCGCCGTGAAGACCATGTCTCTGGGACAGATCAAACTGGGCGCCACCGACCAGGAGCTCCTGGATGCAGGGACCGCCCTGGCAGGTCTCTCCTCCATGCCTCTGGCAGGGATTCGGAGAATCGATACCGGTGACCTCGTAGAAGGCTGAGGCATAAAGGCAAAGGCCGCGGAGAAATCCGCGGCTTTTTGCGTGAAAGAATTTGAAATGTGAAAAAGAAGCCATGGGAGGTTTTGCGTCCTCTTGCCGGTGATTCCAAAGGCAGCGAAGGCCTTCCGATTTTCACTTACTGCGGGCAACATTCCTGCTTCGCCCGGTGGCAGGAATGGGTTCAGCCTTTTTCGGGCAGGGCGGGGCCCGTAGTTTCTGCTTCTTCTACAAACCAGAGGGGATGGGCCTTTTGGAGCTCCCGGCGGAGGGATGCTCCTTCACCTTCATTTTCCAATATCATGAAAAAGGCGGAGCCGGAGCCGGTCATCAGGACGGGGCGGGAAAGGGCGTGAAGGGCGCAGGCAGTTTCCCGGAGGATGGGGTCCAGCGGGAAAAGGGCCGGTTCAAAGTCATTGGCCAGGGAGGAAAGAAGAAGGGGAAGGTTTCTTGTTTCCAGGGCCCTGATGCAGCTGCCGGTATTGTCTTTCAGGCGCTTTGGAAGGGCGTCGATGGCGGCGTAGGCTCTGGCGGTGGATTCAGAGGTCTGGGGGCGGATGATGAGAAGAGGAAGCCCTTCCCAGGGGGGAAGGGCGGTGAGCTTATCGCCGATGCCTTCGCAGCGGGCGGCGCCGCCGGCCACGCAGAAGGGAATGTCAGCGCCCAGGGAAGCACCCATGGCGGCCAGGTCGGAAGGGGAGTCGCCGGTTTCATACAGGGCAGCGAGGCCGCGGAGCACAGCGGCCGCATCAGAGGATCCGCCACCCATACCCGCCTGGGAGGGGATTTCCTTGGCAAGGGTCATGGAAACGCCGGGCAGCTGCTTTTTCCGGAGAAAAAGCTCCGCTGCCTTCACCATGAGATTGTCCCTGCCCTCCGGGGCGCTGCCTTTGACGACGGTCAAGGTGGTGGTGTCTGCCTTTTCCAGGGTAATGGTGTCGGAGAGGGAGATAGAGTGCATGACGGAATCAATGTCATGGTATCCGTCCGTCCTTTTTTGACCTACAGACAGGGTGAGGTTGATTTTGGCATAGGCTGTTTCCTGTATCATTTCGTGCTCCTTAGGGAATAGATTTCCTTTATTATATCCTATGGATGGGAATAGGGGGAGTGGAAGATAGGGATGGGGACACGCCCTTTGGGGCGTGAGGGTTCTAAAGTTTGACGGGGCTATCGCCCCGAGGGTTCTTAAGTTTGACAGCGGCTATGCCGCTGAGGGTTGTGGAGGGCGCCTTTTAATTGATAGAAGGCGCCCTTTTATAAAAAACCTTCACAACCGGGCTTTCGCCCGTGGGAAAACAGGCCAGCCTCGCTTCGCTCGAGGAAATGCATTCCCCCTTTGGTGGCTGGCGCCACCACCTTGCCCGGTGGGAAGCATGTCACTGGATTCGCGGGTCGCCTACAGCTCCCCTATGAATCCAGTTCCTTTGCCACCCCCTCTGCGAGGTGGCACAATAACCCGTGCTTATTGTAGAGCCGCTTATGAAGAAAGTGTTTCGCGGAGCTTTATTCTGCCCCCTGAACAGGGGGAAGTCCGGCGAGGCCGGATAGGGGGAGGCGAGCGCAGCGAGCCAATCAGCAGAATGCTTACTATGCCATATGACACAGAAAGCCAATCCCGTAACGCTGACTTTATAAGTATTGCCCCCTAAAGGGGAAACGACTCACTATATTTTGCGCGTCGCTAGCGCTCCTTCAAAATGTGTTCGCTGTGCACCGAAGGGCAATCCACAACCCTCGGGGCCGAAGGCCCCGTCAAACTTACGAACCCTCCGGCCCATAGGGCCGGTCCATCTTAAGAACCCTCCCTCATAACGCTGACTTTATAAGTATTGCCCCCTAAAGGGGAAACGACTCACTACATTTTGCGCGTCGCTAGCGCTCCTTCAAAATGTGTTCGCTGCGCACCGAAGGGCAATCCGCAACCCTCGGGGCCAAAGGCCCCGTCAAACTTACGAACCCTCCGGCCAAGGGCCGGTCAATCCTAAGAACCTTTCCCCTCTGAACCCCATGAACCCTCACACCGGAGGTGTGTCCAAGGGCGAAGCCGGATAGGGGGAGGCGAGCGAGCCAATCCGCAGAATGCCTATCATGTCATATGACACTGAAAGTAAATCCCGTAACGCTGACTTTATAAGTATCGCCCAAAGGGCGATACCACAACCCTCGGCCTGAAAGGCCGTCAAACTTAAGAACCCTTGGGCCGAAGGCCCATCCATCTTAAGAACCTTTCCCTCTGAACCCTATGAACCCTCGTGCCGCAGGCTGCGATTTCCCTATTTACCTCACTTTATCATAGTGCTATAATACAAAATACAACTTAAGTTTTCCGATGCCGGACGAAGCAGCTTTTCAGCTGCCTGTCCGGTTTTTTGTTTCTACGGGAGGCGCGGAGTATGGGAGATGTATGGAGAGATTTACCAAAGCCCCAGGGGCTGTATGATCCGAGGAATGAGCATGATGCCTGCGGTATCGGTTTTGTGGCAAATATCAAGGGAAAGCGTTCCTATGGCATTGTGGATGATGCCTTGAAGATTCTGGAAAACCTGAAGCACCGGGGCGGCGAGGGAGCGGACCAGAAGAGCGGCGACGGCGCCGGGATACTGACCCAGATTCCCCATGAGTTTTTCCATCGGGAGTGCGAGGTGCTGGGATTCCGCCTGCCTCCGGAGGGGCAGTACGGGGTGGGCATGATTTTTGCTCACCGCTATCATGATTTCCGGGAGGAGCAGAAGCAGATTTTTGAGGATATCGTGAAGGACGAGGGACAGACGGTGCTGGGCTGGCGGGAGGTGCCCATCGATGAAAGTCTCATCGGCGAGGAGGCCAAGCGCATACGGCCCCATTTCCTGCAGGTGTTTATCGGAAGAAATCCGGACTTGGCAGAGTCCATGGATTTCGAGCGGAAGCTGTACATTATCCGGCGGCGGGCGGAGAAGAAAATCATTCCTCTCTCCGAGGGCATGGGTACGGATTTCTATATTGCCAGCCTGTCTTCCAAAACCATTGTGTATAAAGGCATGCTTACCAGCGACCAGATGCGCCATTTCTATCTGGACCTGTCGGATCTGGATTTCAAGACCGCCATGGCCATGGTTCATTCCCGCTTCAGCACCAATACTTTCCCCAGCTGGGCCAGGGCCCATCCGAACCGCTACATTGTGCATAACGGGGAAATCAATACCATCCGCGGCAATATCAACTGGCTCAATGCCCGGGAGAGCAAGTCCCGGCCCTCGGATTATCCGGAACTCACCCGGGCTTTCCCAGTGGTAGACGATACAGGCAGTGATTCTGCCATGTTTGATAACTGCCTGGAGTATCTCCATATGGCAGGCCATTCCCTAGCCCATGCCATGATGGTTATGATTCCGGAGCCCTGGGAGAAGGATTCCTCCATGAGCCGGGAGAAGAAGGATTTTTACCGGTACCACAATTTCATGATGGAACCCTGGGACGGACCGGCGGCCATCTGCTTCTGTGACGGCGTGTCCATCGGCGGCATGCTGGACCGGAACGGCCTTCGTCCGGCCCGGTACTATGTGATGAAAGATGACCGGGTCATTCTGTCCTCCGAGGTAGGCGCCGTACCGGTGGACCAGAAAGAGGTGCTCTACAAGGGCCGTCTGGAGCCGGGAAAGATTTTCCTCATCGACACCTCTCAGCAGCGCATTGTAAGTGATGAGGAAATCAAGCATACCATGGCCAGGGCCCATCCTTACGGCACCTGGTGCAGGGAGCATATTCTGGACCTGAAAGACCTGCCGAAGAAAGAAAGAAAGGCACCGGCGCATCTGGAGGAAGAGCAGCGGGCCTTCGGCTATACCCAGGAAGATATGCGGGATATGATTATCCCCATGGCCCAGACCGGCAAGGACCCGGTGGGAGCCATGGGCATGGATTCGCCGCTGGCGGTGCTGTCGGAAAAGCCCCGGCTTCTCTACGATTATTTCCAGCAGAATTTCGCCCAGGTCACCAATCCGCCTATCGACGCCATCCGGGAGTCCATCGTCACCTCTTCCACCGTCTATGTGGGCAATATGGCCAACATTATGGACCCCGACGAAAAGGGTACCGCCGCCCTGGCCATGGACCGGCCCCTTCTGACCAATGAGGAAATGGAAGCGGTGAAAGAGCTGCAGGACGACCGTCTTCGTCCGGTGGTGCTGTCCCTTCTCTACACCGACGGGAAAGGGGAAATGGAGAAAGCCCTGAATGCTCTCTTTGATAAAGCCCTGGAAGCGGTGAAGTCGGGCCACAATATCCTCATCCTGTCGGACCGGGGCGTGGACAAAGACCATCTGGCCCTCCCTGCCCTTCTGGCATCGGCAGGACTCCACAATTTCCTGATCCGTGAAAAAGTGCGGCCCGATGTGGGCATTATCCTGGAGTCCGGAGAACCCAGGGAAGTACACCATTTCTGCACCCTCATCGGCTATGGCGCCACCGCCATCAATCCCTACCTGGCCCTGGACACGGCAGCGGACCTGGCGGAAAAAGGAAAACTGGGACCGGTGACGGTGGAGGAAGCCCTCAGGAACTACATGGACGCTTCGGTGAAAGGCATCCTGGCAGTGATGTCGAAAATGGGGATTTCCACAGTCAAAAGCTACCACGGCGCCCAGATTTTTGAAGCCCTGGGCATTGGGAAGGAAGTGGCAGACACCTGCTTTGGAGAAACCACCTCTCCCGTAGGCGGCCTGGGCTTTATGGACATAGAAGAAGAAAACAGGAAACGCCATGAAGAGGCCTATGAAAGGAAGAGAGGCCTTCCGCCCGGCGATGTGTTCAAATACCGCAGAAACGGCGACGAACCTCATATCCTCTCGGCCGAAACCATCCGCCTTCTGCAGCAGGCCTGCCGCACCGGAAGCTATGAAATCTACAAACTCTATGCCAAAAAGGTGAACGGGCCCCTGATCCGGCTCAGAGATCTCCTGGATTTCACCTATCCTGCCGGCTGCAGCATTCCCATCGAAGAAGTAGAAAGCGCGGACTCCCTGATTTCCCACTTCCGCACCGGTGCCATGAGCTACGGTGCTCTCAGTAAGGAAGCCCATGAATGCATTGCCAAAGCCATGAACCATCTTCACAGCCGCAGCAACACCGGCGAAGGCGGCGAGGACCCCGAACGCTTTGCGCCCCTGCCCGACGGCAGCAGCCTGAACGATGAAATCAAGCAGGTCTCCACTGCCCGCTTCGGCGTCACCGGTAATTACCTGGTGCATGGCTCGGAAATCCAGATCAAGTGCGCCCAGGGGGCCAAGCCCGGCGAAGGGGGCCACCTTCCCGGCAGCAAAGTGGACCCTGCCATTGCCCGCACTCGCCGCTCCACCCCCGGCGTATCCCTGATTTCCCCGCCGCCCCATCATGATGTGTACTCTATCGAAGATCTGGCCGAACTCATCTTCGATTTGAAAAATGCCAATCCGAAGGCGGAAATCAATGTGAAACTCACTGCCGGTAGCGGTGTAGGCACCATTGCTGCCGGCGTGGTGAAGGCCAAGGCCGACGGCATCACCATCAGCGGCTATGATGGCGGCACCGGCGCCTCCCCCAGAACCAGCATGCGCCATGCCGGTCTTCCCTGGGAAATCGGACTGGCCGAAGTGCAGCAGGTGCTCCTGCTGAACCAGCTCCGGGACCGGGTAAAGCTGGAAACGGACGGAAAACTTCTCACCGGCCGGGACGTGGCCATGGCGGCCCTTCTGGGCGCAGAGCGCTTCAGCTTCTGCACCGGCCCCCTCATCGCCCTGGGCTGCCAGATGTACCGGGTCTGCAACAGGAATACCTGCCCCGTAGGCATCTGCACCCAGAATGAAAAACTGAGGAAACGGTTTGCCGGAAAACCGGAATATGTGGAAAACTTCATGCGCTTTGTGGCCGAAGACCTTCGGGAAATCATGGCCCGCCTGGGCTTCCATACCCTGGAAGACATGGTAGGAAGAAACGACCGGCTGAAGCAGAAAGGCCTCACCGGCAACGCCAAGGCTGACACCCTCCACCTGGACGCCCTCCTCTTCAGGCCCTATACCGATATTTCCGTGGGCCACCATTTCACAACCCCCCAGGACCACCAGATGGAAAAGACCCTGGACATGGCCAAACTGGTACGCATGTGCCGGCCGGCCCTGGAAGAAGGCAAGCCGGTACGGGCCAAGCTATTCATCAAAAATACCAACCGCGTCACCGGCACCCTGGTGGGCAGTGAAATTTCAAGACGGTACGGCGAAGAAGGACTGCCGGAAGACACCATCCATCTCTCCTTCGTCGGCTCTGCCGGACAGAGCTTCGGCGCCTTCATTCCCCGGGGCCTCACCCTCACCCTGGAAGGGGATGCCAACGACTACGCAGGGAAAGGCCTTTCCGGCGGCAAAATCATCATCTATCCGCCTCGGGAAGCCGCCTTCAAAGCAGAAGACAATGTAATCATCGGAAACGTAGCCTTCTTCGGCGCCACCGGCGGCAAAGCCTTCGTCTCCGGCCGGGCCGGCGAACGGTTCTGTGTGAGAAACAGCGGCGCCACGGTGGTGGTGGAAGGCGTGGGCAACCACGGCCTGGAATACATGACCGGCGGCCGGGTGGTCATTCTGGGAAGCACAGGCCTCAACCTGGCAGCCGGCATGTCCGGCGGTGTGGCCTACGTAGTGGACCTGGACGAAAGGAAACTGAACCACGAAATGGTGCACACCGGCCCCCTGGATCATGAAGAAGAAGCGGAAGAAGTGAGGAAACTCATCGAAGAGCACTACATTTCCACCAGAAGCGAAAGTGCAGAAGAAATCCTGGCCCAGTGGAACCGCTTCCTCCCCAGAATCAGCCGCATCATCCCCAGAGACTATGAAGCCATGGAAAAAGAAATCCGCCGCTTCATGAAAGAGGGAAAAACAAGAGAAGAAGCGGAAAAAGAAGCCTTCGAAGAGAAATTCGGGAAGTGATACAAAGGCGCTGACGAGGCAGCGAAAACTATGGGTTTTGTGAAGAATCGGCGGGAAGCTGTAATCCCGAAGGTTGACACGCCCTTACGGGCGTGAGGGTTGATGGCGCCGCCGGGCCTTTGGCCCTGGGCGCCAAGGGTTCTGTCCGGGACCGGCTGACGCCTCCCGGACGGGCTCCGGGCTCTCGCCCTCGGGAGGTATGAAGTACTGTGGAGGTCCTGCATAGGACCTCCAAGTCGGCCAAAGTAGGCCCTTAGCCTGCCCATTAAAGGGCTTACCTATTGGTTGGCTGACCGTGCCCGCTGGGGAGGTACGGCGCCTTCGGCGCCATCATATATATGCCTATACCGCCTGCGGCAGGGGGACAATAAAGCTTCGTGACGCTATCTTTTGATAAGTGACTCTACTTTAAGCACAGGTTGTTCTGCCCCTTGAATAGGGGTGGCAAGGGAACACGATTCGTAAGGAAGCGAAGCGACCTGAGAATCGTGTGACACGCTTTCCCGTGGATGCACAGCGAACATGATTTGAAGGAGCGCCAGCGACGCACAAATCATAGTGAGTCGTTTCACCTTTAGGTGGAAAGTCCGGCGAAGCCGGATAGGGGGAGGCGAGCGCAGCGAGCCAATTACCAGAATGCTTATCATACCATATGATACAAAAAGCCAATCCCGTAACGCTGACTTCATACTCATCGCCCAAAGGGCGATACCACAACCCTCGGCCCGAAGGGCCGTCAAACTTACGAACCCTCCGGCCCATAGGGCCGGTCCATCTTAAGAACCCTCCCTCATAACGCTGACTTTATACTCATCGCCCCCTAAAGGGGAAACGACTCACTACTTTTTGCGCGTCGCTAGCGCTCCTTCAAAATGTGTTCGCTGTGCACCGAAGGGCGATACCACAACCCTCGGCCTGAAAGGCCGTCAAACTTACGAACCTTAAGAACCTTCGGGGCGAAGCCCCGTCAACCCTCACGCCCGAAAGGGCGTGTCCCCCAAAAATCAGTTTCCTCTTTTTACCCAAGAGCTTGAAGGCCCCTGCCATGAAACGCAGGGGCCTTTCTTTTCCTTATAGAAGATGGAACAGGGGAATGCCCCTTTCCATGATGCTTTATAGAACTTGCGTTCTATGCTGTTTCCGAATATGCTGAGTACAACCGCGGAATACAAAAAGGCATGCCGGAAACGGACAGCATATGACAAAGGAAAAGTTCTATGAAGAAGAAAGAAAACTGATTGAGAAAGCCAAAGGCGGAGACCGGAAGGCCATGGAGGATCTCATGGACCGCTACGAGCCTCTTTTTAGAAAATTGTGCGCCGGAGAGACCCGGATGGACTGGGAGGATATCCGGCAGGATCTGGCGGTGTCTTTTCTGGAAGGCGTCAGGGCCTTTACGCCGGAAAGGGGTACCTATTTTCCCTACTACATCCGGCAGCGGCTCTATTGGGAAAAAGTGCATCTGGTGGAAAGAATGATGCGCCGGCGGTCGGTGGAGCTCCAGTCTCTGGCGGGCATAGAGAACATAGCCGACGAATCTGAAGGCGGCAGGGATCACCTGGAAGTGCTGAAAGAAATCGCAGCAGACCTTCCTCTTTCAAAGAAGGAAAGGGATCTTCTTTCGGCCCTTCTTCGGGGAGAGAAGGCGGCAGATGTGAGAAAGGCAATGAACATGAGCCGCGCTTCCTACTATCGCCTCCGGGCCCGTCTCTTCGCCGCTCTCCGGAAAGAAAAGGATCGGTTCTGGGACATGGTGAAATAGCGGGCCGGTGGAGGTGGCTTCCGTTGTCAGCTATCCGCTGACCGCCGGAAAATATCAGATAGTCAGACGGCAGACATGAGACAGGTAGCATTCCCGAAAGGGAAGGGGCCGCCGCGGGCGCGGGTATAAAGGCTTTCCACTATTCCGCGAAGCGGAATGATAAGACTCATCGCTCCCTAAAGGGGAAACGACTCACTACATTCTGCGCGTCGCTGGCGCTCCTTCATCCTCTGCTGTCACTGACTCACTGGATTCGCGGGTCGCTTCTCTCCCCTATGAATCCAGTTCCCTTGCCACCTCAAGGGGAAACGAGAAAATTAGAGGTGCCTTCCTTCTGCCGGCTCACCGTCTGAAAGGATGCGCAAGTACCCTTTCAAATCCCCTTTCCCTGTGGTACAATAAAACCCGCAAACGGCGATGGAGTTCGCCGGGCGTAGGCCGAATGCTCTTTGAGCTGATGACTCCTGTCCCCCTGGAATCGGGTTCTTCTGCGAATCCATTTCCTTCAGGGGGCAGGAGATTTTTTTATGGAGGCATGATGATGAACTATGTATATCCTTTGCTGGTGGCTGCCGGCGGGGCTCTGGGCGCCCTGTGCCGGTATATGACTACCCTTGTTATGGCAGGCTGGATGGGGACGTCTTTCCCTTACGGCACCCTGGCAGTGAACGGTGCCGGGTCCTTCCTGATAGGCATACTGGGGGTCCTTTTTTCCCGGGTGTATCCTCTGCCGGGGGCGGCGGCTTTTCTTATCACCGGATTTCTGGGAGGCCTCACCACTTTTTCCTCCTTTATGAATGAAACTCTGCAGCTTTGGGCTTCCGGGCGATGGCTGGAGGGGCTGGGGTACCTGTTCGCCCAGCTGGCCTGCGGCCTGCTGCTGGTGGCCCTGGGGGCCTTTCTGGCGGAAAAGATATTTCTGTAAAAGGTCCTTATATGAATGATATAATATATAAAGATGTTCCCGTTGTTTCCCGAAGGAGGCAGTCATGGCTTACGAAAGAATTCATACATCCCTTTCAAAAGGCATCGAAACTATTACATTGGATTACGGGCCTACTCTGAATGCGCTGGACATGGTGATGGCAGGAGAGCTGGCAGAGGCTCTGGAGGAAGCGGAAGGAAATCCGGAGGTGAAGGTACTGGTGCTTGCCGGTGCCGGCCGGGCCTTTTCCGCCGGCGGCGATATCCGGTATATGAAGGCCCACTGCGATGAACCGGATTTTTCGAAGAAGTCCATGGCGCCTCTGGCAGGGAAGCTGTCGGAAATCGTGCTGTACATGAAGAAAATGAGGAAAATCATTATCTGCGCTGTGGCAGGTGCCGCAGCCGGCGGGGCTGCCAACCTGGCCTTTGCCTGTGATTTCATTTTCGCTGCCGACGATGCGAAATTTCTGCAGGCCTTCGTAGGCATCGGCCTCTGTCCCGATACCGGCGGCGTCTATTTCCTGCCCCGCATGGTGGGAAGCCACCGGGCCTTCGACATGTTCGTCACCGGCCGCCCGGTCTCCGCCAAGGAAGCCCTCGAAATCGGCCTGGTGAAAGAAGTGACCACGAAGGAAGACCTCATGCCCACTGTCATGGCCTTTGCGGAAAAACTGACGGAAGGGCCTCTCCTGGCCTATGGAAATATGAAAAAGCTCATGTTCGCCAGCCTGTACAAGGGATTTGAGGACTATATGAAGGACGAAGCAGTGTACCTCGCCCAGTGCTCCGGCAGCGAAGACTTCAAAGAAGGCATCACGGCATTCCTGGAAAAGAGGAAGGCTGAGTTTAAGGGAAAGTAATGGGGAGCATGCTGATGGGCAGAGTCATCAGCACGGGGCAGCTAGCTGCTAGCTTCTAGCTGTTAGGAAAAACTGGACAGCCTATGGCATGAGAAGCCATCGAACCAGCAGGCCTGGCGCCATAGGCGAATCAGCTTTCCTAGCTGCTAGACGCTAGAAGCTAGAAGCCCCCGCACAATTGACTCTGTCCATCTGCATGACAAACCGCGGCGAAGCCGCTGGACCTCAAATCTCAATTTTCAGGAGCCCACCATGAACCATCTCACATCCTTTACCGCCGGTCCCCTTTCCATCAGGGTGTACGGAAAAGCGGAGGCAGAATCCATTATTTATATTCCCCAGCCGGAACCGGTGACGGAGGAGGTATACTTCCTCACCGATGAATTCCCGGTGCTCCTTGCCTCTATCGATGGCATGGACTGGAACGGGGACCTTTCTCCCTGGCCGGCGCCGAAGGTATTCAGGGGGGAAGAAGACTTCTCCGGCGGCGCAGACCGGTTTGCCGATTTCCTGGAGCAGGAAGTATTTCTGAAGGAGAGCACCTTTTCCGGCAGGCCCCTCCATCGCATGATGGCAGGCATTTCCATGTCCGGCCTCTTTGCCCTCTACATGGGTACGAAAAAGGACAGCCTTGAGGCCATCGCCTCCATTTCCGGCTCCCTCTGGTTCGATGGGTTTGTGGATTACCTGAAAGCCCATCCCCTTTCTTCCGGCATAAAGAAAATCTACCTGTCCTTGGGGGATAAAGAAAAAAGAGTCCGCAACCCCCGAATGGCGAAGGTAGAAGAAGATACCCTGGCGGTGCGGGATATCATCGCAAAAGAAGGTAAGGAAGTCCTCTACCAGGCCAACCGGGGCAACCACTTCGTCCACGGCGCCGAACGGCTGGAAGAAGCGGTACGGTATCTCATGACCGGGAAAGTATGGAAGGGTCCGCATAGTGTATAGGGTCTAGGTCTAGGTCTAGATCTACAGCGGCTTCGCCGCGTATAAGAGTGCTGCATCCAATGGGTGGCACTCTTATTTTTTATGCATATGACGAAACCGACGGCTCCATAGGACGTAGAAGAGTAACATTGAGATTTGAGAGTTGAGGCCCCGCAGCTTCGCCGCAAAAATTAACCCTCCCTTGCTTGCAAGGGAGGGGGGACCGCGTCAGCGGTGCGCAGCGAACTGCGCAGCGGCTAAAGTTTGACTCTATTCTTTTAAGTCAAACGGCGGCGGCCAAAGGCCGGGGGATGGATCCGCCTCGCAGAGGTGGGACCTGCGAAGCAGGGGATTCGTACAAATCCCATCAATCCATCCTGCACCTTTGGTGCGCCCCTTCTCTAAGGGGCTGCATGATTGGGAAAGAATTGAGAATTGAGTGAAACATTGAGACCCGGCGTCCCTGCCAGACCATTCTCTTCCCTCTTGCTCCTCTGTTCTTCTTTTTCCATGCATGATTATATAGCATACGATAATAGGTTTGCTATGCGTAATAGATATTAGATAAAATTCCATAATATAGTATACTTAATCTCATCTGATGGGGATAAAAGTATATTATTTATGGAGGGATTCGAATGGAATTGATTCTGGGGTTTATTGTGCTGCTTGCCTGCCTGTTTATGGGCATCAAGCACGGAGGCATCGGGCTGGCTGTGATTTCCGGCATCGGCCTCATGGTGTACACTTTTATTTTTCACTTCAAGCCCGGTTCTCCGCCTATCGGTGTCATGCTGACCATTCTCGCCGTGGTGACCTGTGCCGGCTTCCTGCAGACCTCCGGTGGTCTCACGGTGATGCTGAAGGCGGCGGAACGGTTCCTGCGGAACAATCCGAAGCATATTACCATACTGGCACCGGTGACTACCTGGTTCCTGACGGTGCTCTGCGGTACGGGTCACGTGGTATACACCATGTTCCCCATTATTTATGATATTTCCATCAAAGAAAATATTCGTCCCGAACGGCCCATGGCGGTTTCTTCCATCGCTTCCCAGATGGGCATTTCCGCTTCTCCCGTATCGGTGGCTGTAGTGTCCATCGTAGGCTTCATGGCGGCAGCGGGATACCAGTATTCCCTGCTCCAGATCCTGGCGGTTTCCGTGCCGGCTACCCTCATCGGCGTCCTCTGCGCGGCCCTCATCAGCTACCACCGGGGCAAGGACCTGGCGGATGATGAAAATTTCCAGAAAATGATCCAGGACCCGGAACAGCGGGACTACGTATACGGGGAACAGGAATCCCTGCAGGGGAAAAAGCTGCCCGCCTCCTATTACCGGGCCACCATCATTTTCCTCCTGGGTATCGTATGCATTGCCATCCTCGGCAACTTCCCGGATCTCCTGCCTCACTTTGCCGACGCCAAGGGTAAGATGAAGGCCATTTCCATGACCACCGTCATCCAGATGGTGATGCTCTTCGTTTCTTCCATCATCCTCTTCGCCTGCCACACGAAGGCGAAGGAAGTGGGAAACAGCCAGGTCTTCCGTGCCGGCATCGTGGCTCTGGTCTCCGTATACGGCGTAGCCTGGATGGCGGATACCTACTTCGCCAGCCAGATGGGGGTGCTGAAGGGCTTCCTGGGCACCGTGGTGACCAACTACCCCTGGGCCTACGCACTGGTCCTCTTCTTTACGTCGAAACTGGTCAATTCCCAGGGTGCCGCCGTGGCTATCGTCATGCCGATGGCGCTGAAACTGGGCATGGACCCGGTGATGGTCCTGTCCTTCATTCCCGCCTGCTACGGCTACTTCTTCCTGCCCACCTATCCGTCGGACCTGGCGTGCATCGGATTTGACCGGAGCGGTACCACGAGAATCGGGAAATTCGTACTGAACCACTCCTTCATGCTCCCCGGTCTTACCGGCGTCTTCACCGCCTGCGTGGCAGGATTCGTCATCGCCCATATCCTGTACTGAGCATATAGGAAAAGCCGTGAAAAAGTAAGAAAACTTTTTCACGGCTTTTTTGAATTGAAAAAGAAAGAGTTGAGAGTTGAGAGTTGAGGTCCGGCGGCTTCGCCGCAGAAGTTAACCCTCCCTTGCTCGCAAGGGAGGGGGGACCGCGTCAGCGGTGCGCAGCGAACTGCATTCGTAAGGAGCCGCAGGCGACTGAGAATGCAGTGAGTCGCTTTCCCTTCGGGTGGGTGGGTTGCCGCGCAGAGGCAGGATCTGCGAAGCAGGGGATTCGTACAAATCCCATCAATCCATCCTGCGGCTTTGCCGCGGCCCCTCTCCAAGGGCCTGCATGGGTACGGATTGTCTCACATGGAACGTTAGCCCTTCTATCGAGGCAACCGTTAAAAGCGCGCCCCCTTAGAGAAGGGGGCAGCCCAAAGGGCGGGGGATGGATCCGCCTCGAAGAGGCGGTACCTGCGAAGCAGGGGAATTTCTTGATTATTCATCCGATTCATCATCCAGACGCTCCATGCGTTCCCGAATGATATTATCGATATACTGCCCCACATTCTTCAGGTTATGGTCGATATCCAGGTTTGAAAAACGAAGGACAAGGATGCCATATTTCTCTATCCGGCTGCTGCGACGTTCATCATACTTCATGCCTTCCATAGAGTAGTGCTGCAGTCCGTCGACTTCGATGACGAGTTTCGCCTTTCGGCAGAAGAAATCGACGATGTAGTTCTCTATGATGTATTGTCTGTAAATCTGTACGGGAAGCCGTTTGAGGCAGGCATTCCACAGGAGCGTTTCCTGGGGCGTCATATGGTTACGCAATTCCCTGGCCCGCTTTTTTAAATCGGTGTTCTTACAGATACGCATGATTTACCCTCCCTCTATAGTTGTAATAAAAGCTATTGGGAAAATTGAGAGTCAAGATTCCGCGGCTGCGCCGCATCCATCCTGCGCCTTTGGCGCGCCCCTTCTCTAAGGGGCTGCATGCTGGGGACTGTCTAACATGGAGACTCTTACTTTTGTGAAAGAAACCGTCTACCCGTGCCCCCTTAGAGATGGAGGTCCTGCATAGGACCTCCAAGTTTGGCCTGAAATACAAAAGGCGCTTAGCCTGCCCATCAAAGCGCCTTCCTTTTAGGCCAAACGGCGGCAGCCCGAAGGGCAGGGGATGGATCCGCCTCGAAGAGGCGGGATCTGCGCCGCAGGCGGACCATCTTTCCTGAAAGCTAGTTGCTAGCAGCTAGGAGCCCTCGCCTGTTTACACGCTGCCTGGCCACAGGGCCTCGATCATTCCTTCCTGAAATTCCACAGAATCACGAAGGCGGCGAGCCAGAAGGCTATGGCCGTGGACCAGAAAACCGAGGGGTAGCCCAGCCACCGGGCCAGGGCACCGGAGCACACCGGACCCGCCACGTTGCCCATGAGGAATATGCTGGACACCACGCCGAAGACGATGGACCTTGTTTCCGGCGGTACGGACTTGGCGATGATGGTATTCGTGCAGGGGGCAATGAGTCCCATGCCCATGCCGGTAATGGCCCGCCAGAAGCCGAGGCTTTCTACGGTATGCATATGGTACTGCATGAAGAAAGTAAATCCCACAAAAATCGTGGCGCCGATGAGGAGGCGGTGGGGACGGATCCGTTCTGTGAGGCGGCCCACGTTCAGGGACATGAAGGCGCTGCAGCCTCCGGAAATAAAGATGATGAATCCCACGATAGTGGCTACTAGGTCCGAGCTGGTGCCGATCATCTGCTTCAGGTACAGGGGAAGGATAGGTCCGATGCCGGTGATGCCGAAGTTACAGAGGAACTGCATGAATGTCATGATCCGGACCCGGGGGATCTTCATGAAGTACAGGATCTGGCTGAAGGTGGAAGACCGGTCTTTACTGGCCCCTTTCCGATGGATGGGAGGCAGGAAGAACTGCACCGAAAGGAGACAGAGGAAAGCGAGAAAGGCAAAGAAGAAGAAAGGCGTCCGATAGTCGAAGGTATCGGCAATGGACCCACCCAGGAGAGGGCCAAACATGATGCCCATCACCATGGCGGCCTGGAAATAGCCCATGGCCCAGGAGGTTTTATGCTCCGGTGTCACCGTGGCTACGATAGAAAGGCCGATGGGGACAAAGCCTCCCACCAGGCCCTGGAGGGTGCGGAAAATGAGAATCTGCCAGGGGGCGGTGGAAAAGCCGGAGGCCAGGGAGGACAGCGTCACCGCAGAGAGGACGATAGTCATCACCACTTTTGGCCCCCGCCGGTCCGCCTGGATGGACCAGAAAGGAGCGGACAGGGCAATCATGAAGGGAGTCACCCCGGTAATGAGGCCCGCCCAGAATGCCGCTTCCCCGGGGTCCGTCAGTCCCAGCTCCGACAGGAAAAGGGGGAGGAATGACATGACTCCCACCATGGATATGCCGGCGCCCACCTGGATGGCGCAGACCAGGTACACGATGGACTTCCAATTTTTCATAGTCTCCCCTCCTTTTTGATGTAAGGTAACCTTATTATACTGCTTTTGGGAAAAAATAGAGTTGAGATTTGAGAGTTGGGGAAATAGAGTTGAGAGTTGAGGAAAGAGAGTTGAGGTCCAGTGACTTCGTCACCTTCCCTGATAACACCGACCAGTCCCCGTCATCTCGAGCGGTGGCAAGGGAACTGGATTCATAAGGAGCCGTCAGGCGACTGAGAATCCAGTGACACGCTTCCCCTCGGGTGGCTGCAGGCTGAATGATTGCAAAATTAAAAATCGCTACAGCTTCGATGAGTCGAGGGATCTTTCTGGTAGATGACTATGACATTTTCTCCGAAAGAGTTGAAATCCAGCCACTCCACGGCTGGGACGTCAGACGGCTCCGACAGTCAGATATCAGACAGGAAGCAGCTTTACCGCCAATGCACCCCGAAAGATAAGACGTCAGCCTGCGGCGCAGCCGCGGGACCTCAATTCTCTTCACTCAACTCTCAATTCTTTCTTTTCTCCTTCACGTAAAGAAAAGCGATCACACAGAGCAGGATCTGTACCGCCGAAGATGCCGGCGTGGCGAGGCCGATGTGGAAGAGCCGGGGCGGTACTTCCAGGCTCATGAGGTAGGACACCGGTACCCGAACGCCGAAGGCTCCCACGATGCCCTGGACCATGACGAACCTCGTCATGCCGAGGCCATTGAAGAAACCGATGGACGAGAAGAGCACGGAAGTGAGGAGGCAGTCGATGGCGTAGGCCTTCAGATAATCCGCTGCGCCCAGCACCACCGCCTCGTCGGAGGTGAAGAGGGCGGTGAGGTGGGTGCCGTAGAAGAAGGAAAGGGTGAACATGCATACCCCCGCGGCCAGGCCCATGGCGATGCCGGAGAACAGGGCTTTCTCCGCCCGGTCGAACCTCTGGGCCCCCACGTTCTGGGCCACGAAGGCGCTCATGGACTGCATGAAGGATCCGGGAATGAGCATGATGAAGCCGCAGATTTTCTCCGACACCCCGATGGAGGCAGACGCCGTGAGGCCGATGCGGTTCACGATGGACATGATGAGAAGGAACGACAGCCCCACCAGCAGGTCCTGCAGGGCGATGGGGAGACCCAGTTTCACGATTCGGAGGGCCGTGGCCCCATGGAGGCGGACCATGGACAGGGAGAAGGGGAAAGGAAGTCCCCTCTTTTTTATGATGACATAGGAAATCACCACCGACAGGGTTTGGGCAGCCACGGTGGCGAGGGCTGCTCCGGCGGCGCCCTGGTGGAAGAAAGCCACCAGCAGGAGATCGCCGAAGGTATTGAAAACCGAAGCGATGGCCACGGTCATGAGAGGGGTCTTCGAGTCCCCAATGCCCCGGAACAGACTGCCGATGAGGTTGTAGCAGATGATGACCACCATGCCGCCGCCGCAGATGCGGATATAGGACACCGTCTTTTCAAAAGCCTCGGCAGGCGCATTCATCCATCCCGCAAAGGTGGGGGCGAAGACGGTGAGGCAGAATGTGAAGAACAGGCCCAGCAGCAGGCAGAGGCAGATGCCGCTTCCCGCAATGGTGCCTCCCTCCTTTCCCCGGCCCGCCCCTATGTACTGGCCCAGGAGGATGGTGATGCCCATGGAGAAGCTGGCGGTGAGCATGGTAAAGGTCTGGAGAATCTGGGACCCCGTGGACACGGCGGACACATCGGCGGAACTGGCAAAATGGCCCACGATGAAAAGATCCACCGCCCCGTAGAGGGACTGCAGCAGCAGGGCCCCCATGACGGGCAGGGCAAAGAGGAAAAGGGGCCCCGCAATGGGACCGGACGTAAAGTTATGGGACAGGGCCATGGAAGTTCCTTTCTTTCAGTCAATATATTGTCATTATAGCAGAAAGGGATAGAGTTGAGATTTGAGATTTGAGATTTGAGAGTTGAGGTCCAGCGGCTTCGCCGCAGAAGTTGACCCTCCCTTGCTTGCAAGGGAAAAGTAAGCGAACTGGAGTTACAGCAGCGAACACAATTTGAAGGAGCGCCAGCGACGCACAAATTGTCGTGAGTCGCTGATAGCCGTGCTGTAGGGAGCCGAAGGCGAGCGAAAATCCAGTGAGACACTTTCATCGCGCAGGCGATTGGGGGAACGCGTTAGCGGTGCGCAGCGAACTGCAGTCACAGCAGCGAACACAATTTGGAGGAGCGAAGCAACGCTCAAATTGTTGTGAGTCGCTGATAGCCGTGCTGTAAGGAGCCGCAGGCGACTGAGAATGCAGTGATCCCTTTCCCTTCGGGTGGGTGGGTTGCCGCACAGCAGAGGATTCTGGTGTTATCCCGTCAATCCATCCTGCGCCTTTGGCGCGGCCCTTCTCCAAGGGCCTGCATTCTGGTGGATTACCCCAACTATTGAGGATACCGGTAAGCAAGTTCCCCCTTAGAGATGGACATCCTGCATAGGATGTCCAAGTTTGGCCTGAATACAAAAGGCGCTTAGCCTGCCCATCAAAGCGCCTTCCTTTTAGGCCAAACGGCGGACGGCCAAAGGCCGGGGGATGGATCCGCCTCGAAGAGGCGGGAGCTGCGAAGCAGCTGAGGAGGGGAAAAACCTGTATTCCCGACCACGAGAAAGATTTCTCGGCTCCTCGGAGCTGTAGCGATTCTTGTAGGTAGAGTCATCAAGCATGCTGCCACCGCTCGAAATGACGGGGCGGGATAGTCTCATACATCAGGTATACCGTCTTCACCGATGTGGCTCTTTCGGTCTGTCATCATCTCAAGACTCATCAATCCATCCTGCGCCTTTGGCGCGGCCCTTCTCCAAAGGCCTGCATTCCGGTGGATAACCCCAACTATTGAGAATATCGGTAGCAAGTGCCCCCTTAGAGAAGGGGGCAGCCCGAAGGGCAGGGGATGGATCCGCCTCGAAGAGGCGGGAGCTGCAAAGCAGCTGAAGGCGTTGAAAAGCCCTGTATTCCCGCGCCCGAGAAAGATTTCTCGACTCATCGAAGCTGTAGCGGCTTTGGCAGTATCCTCAAGCAGCATGCTGCCACCGCTCGAAATGACGGGGAGCGGGATGGTCTCATACATCAGGTATACCGCTTTCACCGATGTGTCTCTTTCCGCCTATCGTCATCTCGAGACCTAACCATCCATCCTGCGCCTTTGGTGCGGCCCTTCTCTAGGGGCTGCATGATAGGGAAAGAGTTGAGGGTAACATTGAGAGTTGAGGTCCAGCGGCTTCGCCGCAGAAGGCACCACAACCTCCCCTCTTTAGAGGGGAGGGGGACCGCTTGCGGTGGAGGGGTGCCGATAGAAGCGCCGCAGGCGACTGAGGGGGCGTTTCCAAATGTATGCATTTGTATAGTTATACGACAGAAATGGTATTTGTCAGCAGCCCCCCATGGATGGGGGAGGTTAAGAAATGGCCGCGAAGCCGCGGGGCCTCAACTCTCTCTATACTCTATTATATTTATTTACCAAAGGGAACTATATGTGGAATCACAGGTACGGCGCTATAGAAATAGTATATCCTGTCGTGGCGGTCACTCTTTCCTGCTTTCTACAGGAGTGCGAAGGCCGTCTTATGAAGTGGCGGCGAGGTTCCTGTTACTGCCAAAAGACTGTAACAATCACATGCTATGACATTTTC
Organism: Dialister succinatiphilus YIT 11850; assembly: GCF_000242435.1. GTDB lineage: Bacteria > Bacillota > Negativicutes > Veillonellales > Dialisteraceae > Dialister > Dialister succinatiphilus. The sequence continues at coordinate 106,832 of NZ_JH591188.1, forward strand.
TTATACAGATACCTTTAACGTTTACATCAAGGTATTGGCACTATTTTAGAACGAGGGGTATAATAAAAATACCTTAGTAATTCAATTATTGATTTAATTTTACATATAGGTATGCCATCTCTTTATCCGGCGGCAATGGCATACTTTTTCTGGTAAGGAGGTATGAAGGGGCCGCATTCCTGTTTCATATGTTCGTTCATAGTAAAGGGGAATTGCAATGAATCATATTTATAAGGTGGTATGGAGCAGAGTCAGAAACTGCTACGTGGCGGTTTCTGAAATCGCAAAGGGACACGGTAAGAAGTCCCCGTCCGAAAAATGGGGAGGTAAGAAAGCAGCCCTGCTGGCAGCTGTAATCTTTACACTGGGAATTGGTGGAACCGTTGGTGCTGCAGGTCCGGCAGCCACTGAACATGGTCCAGCCAGTAAGGCGGATGGGATTGCCAGCATTGCCGTTGGTGTTGGTGATCATGTCGTTTCTTCCAATACCGATGCGAACCGTTTTCAGGGAGCAACGTCTCTGGCTGTAGGGACGCTGAATATCGTCGACGCGGATGCCAATGCACCGTTTGATGGAGCAGCCAGCAGTGTAATCGGTCAGGTAAACTATACGAAGAATGCCAACGCCGCTATCATCATGGGCGCCGGCAACAAGGTCACCAATTCCTATCGGGATGTATCTGGGTTGGACGAGGCTACCATCAATAAAATAATGGGCTATTATCAGAAAGGACAGATGGATAAAGTAACGGAAATCCTGCAGAAAGCTGTTCCCAATAGTGGTGGTCAGGTCATGGTTATGGGTGGTGGCAACACCGTAGATTATGCCCAGGCTTCCCAGGTGATGGGTGTCAGCAATATCCTGAAGGGGACAAAGGATGCCGCCAGCAAGTACAACCTGGTGGATGGGTTCCAAAATAATGTAGATAAAGTACAGAATACTTATGTGGTCGGAGCTAATAACAAAATCGATAATACCCAAAATACCATCGTGATTGGCGATAATCACAGCGGTCCAAGCTATATCCATGGAACTACGAATTCTGTCATCATTGGAAATGGTAGAACTATCAAAGATGGATACGGATATTTATATGATCAGGACAAAGTCGTCAGTATTGGCGACAGCAATTTGGTCCATCGTTCAAATGAAAGTGTTGCTATCGGTAATAATGTTATCATTAAGCGCGATGGATCCGGGAATTATGGATTTGGTACAGGCAATGTGGCCATAGGCAGCCAGGCATATATCAATAGTTATGTTAATCAGAGCGACAGTATAGCTATTGGCAAGAAGGCTACAGTTGCTAATATGGCTGGTACTTTAGAAAATAATTTTGCTTTTGGTACAGCGGAAGGCAAGGATTATTATGGCAGTATTGCTATTGGTGAAAATTCCTATGCCCGCTCTGGTAGTACTATGATTGGTGTCCATGATTATCATGGACAATTAGGTGATATAGATATCGATTTTACGAAAGGCAAGAGTGAAGGCCCTTCTGGTATTGGTAATTATCAGGCAAGTATTAATGCTACTACGATTGGCAATAACAGCTATAACAACGGTACCTTTTCTACTGTTCTGGGCAGTTATACGGCTGTATCCGGTATATATAAAAATGCCAAATGGGGCGAAAATCCACATGGAATTCAGAACCTAGGGGCTGCTGTCGTGGGTTCTTTGAATAGTGTGCAAGGTCTGTCAAGTAAAGAGTATAAATCTTCTGGTATGGCTGATAGTATTTTGGGCTCTGCTAACCAGACGAAAAATGCTAATGGTACGGTTATGGTCGGTGCTGGTAACGTGGTGACCAACTCCATTAAGGATTTTGATGCAACAGACTTTCAGAAAACGACGGGATTTGATAATCCTAATTCTTTGTCAGATGCTATGCGTACGGCCATCAAGGCACAAAACGGCGGCGGTGCGGCGGCTGTTGTAGGTAACGGCAACATCGTCGATAACGCTACTAATGTCTCCATCCTGGGTTCCAAAAACAGCTTGAAAAATACGGCCAAAGCCCAGCTGTTGGGCGATAACCGGGATGTTGATGGCGCGGATAACTCTGTCATCGTGGGTTCTGCCAAGGAAACAATGGCCACGACGAATAAGAATGTCACCGTTCTCGGCTATAACGCTAATGCCAGTGTAGATGGCGGCGTAGCTTTGGGCAGTGACTCCGCAGTTGGGGACAGCGATAAATCAGGGAAAGATCTAAATAAATATGGATTTGGCTATGTTAAACGTAATGCGTCTGATGCGGATTATGTTTGGCAGTCGAATCTGGCCTCTGTCTCCGTGGGCAGTGCTGGATATACGCGTCGCATGACAAACGTTGCTGCTGGTATCGATTCGACTGATGCAGTCAACGTAGCACAGTTGAAGGCAGCCATGAGCAATGCTGGCTCGAACATCAATCTCGTCGCTGGAGACGGTATCAAGATTGATACGAATAACGGTACCTATACGATTAGTGCCAATATTACGGGCGGTACAACGGCTACGGATACGACTACCGTAACGCCTAAAGATTCGAATTCCGGTACTTCCGGCGATTCTGCCAGCACAGACAAAGGAAATACAGATACTTCCGGTAACGGCAAGGGACTGGTCGTAACGACAGAAACGAATCCGACGAAGTTTGCTGCTGACGAAGGTACGGCTGCTGCAGTGAAACCGTCTGAAACGCTCACTATCAATGGCGATAAGACAAATATTGCTACGAAGGTCGACGGCAACGCCATTTCTGTGAAACTCAACGATGATATCAGCGTCAAGACAGTCAATGCAACAGATTCCATCGGCATCAAGGATGGCCCGTCCATGACGAAGGACGGCATCAATGCAAGGGACAAGAAGATCACCCATGTGGCGGCTGGCACAGAAACCACGGACGCCGTGAACTATGGCCAGTTGAAGGATGTGGAGTCCAAGGTAGACAGCAACAGCCAGGCCATCACGAACATCAACAGCCACGTGAACCGCCTGGACAACCGGATCAACAAGGTCGGTGCCGGTGCAGCCGCACTGGCCGGTCTCCATCCGCTGGACTTTGACCCCTCCGACAAATGGAACTTCGCCGTAGGCTACGGCAACTACCGCAATGCCAACAGCGTGGCCGTAGGCGCTTTCTATCGGCCCAATGAGGATACCATGGTCAGCGTAGGCACCAACTTCGGCAACGGAGAAAACATGGTGAACGCAGGCGTAAGCTTCAAGCTGGGCCAGGGCAGCTCCTATGCCGGCGTGAGCAAGGCAGAACTGGCAGAAGAAAACCAGAAACTGAAAGCAAACGACGCAGCCCAGGACCAGAAGATCCAGAACCAGGAAAAGGAAATCCAGGAACTGAAGAAAGCACTGGAAGAACTGAAAAGCCATATCAAATAAGGTTTGAAACTACAAAAAGAGCTCCCCTTGATGGGGAGCTCTTTTTGTCCTGGTGGCTGAGTGAGCATACAAACCTATGGGAGCATTGAAAAGAAAGAGTTGAGATTTGAGAGTTGAGATTTGAGAGTTGAGAGTTGAGTTCCCGCGGCTTCGCCGCAGAAGGCACCCAACCTCCCCTCTTTAGAGGGGAGGGGGACCGCTTGCGGTGGAGGGGTGCCGGTGTAAAAAGAAAGAATTGAGATTTGAGTGAAGAAAATTAAGGTCCAGACTACGCCGTTAAAACTTGGCTCCCCCATCGGGGTGGCAGCGAACACGATTTGAAGGAGCGAAGCAACGCACAAATCGTAGTGAGTCGCTTTCCCGTAGGGTGAGCTGCCGAAGGCTGAGGGGGTGCATTTGCCGCGAAGCGGCTGAGATGGAAGGCGTTGAAAAGCCCTGTGTTCCGGGGATGTCAAGAATTTTGTGTTTTTAGATTAACCAATCGTATTTAGCGATTAGTTTGCTCATACGTTCGTCAATCAATAATTGGTTCATAACAGCCGGCCAGTTAAAGACCTTTCCTTTGCCCTTCCATTTGGTGTTCTTGAGCTCAAGGACACGGAGGTAGAGAAGCTTCAGGATGGCCTCGTCATTGGCAAAAGAGCCCTTACGGGTTACCTTTCTGAAACTGGAATTGATGCTTTCTATGGCATTGGTAGTGTACATGACTCTCCGTACATTAGAGCCGTAGTTAAACAGCTGTTCCACGTGCTGGAAGTTGTTTTCCCAGACCGCTATAGCCCCAGGATAGGCTGCCCATTTTCCCTTGAACTTTTCAAACAATCTGCGAGCTTCTGCTACATTGGTAGCCTTGTAGATTTCTTTCAGTTCTTTCAAGAACTCTCTGGATTTGTTCCAGGGAATATACCGCATGGAATTACGGATCAGATGGACAATGCAGCGTTGCACCACTGTGCCAGGGAAGATGGCAGCAGCGCCTTCTTCAAGGCCGCTGACACCATCCATGGAGATGAAACCAATGTCCTGTACTCCCCGGTTCTTGATTTCATCGAAAATCTGCATCCAGGTATGCTTACCTTCCGTTTCGTTGATCCAGATACCAAGGATATCCTTCTCACCATTGATGTCATACCCAAGGATGACGTAGACAGCCTTTTGTTTCAGGGCTCTGTCAGTCTTCATGGGAACATACAGACAGTCGATGAAGAGAAAGGTATAAAAAGGAAACAGTAGACGATTCTGCCACGCATATACTTCGTCCAGGATCCGGTCCGTAATATGGGCAATCTGTTCATGGGAGATGGAGAAACCGTAGATTTCTTCAATGGTCGAAGAGATGTCTCTCTGGCTCATTCCACGGCCATACATCGCAAGGACTTTCCCTTCGATAGAGGAAACATCACGCTGGTATTTTTGGATTAACTGGGGTTCAAAAGTACCTTCCCGATCACGAGGGACTTGGATGGGTACCGTTCCCATGGAGGTCTTCAGGTTCTTCCTGGAATACCCATTTCTCGTATTCTTGGAATCCTCAGGGGTGCTGCCGTTCTTGGGATAGCCTAAATGGTTATCCAATTCACCCTTAAGAGCTGCTTCAAACAATGGTCCAAAGACACTCTTTAAGGCGGACTGCATCTCTTCGACAGTGGTCGGTTTGTAGGTTTCGTAGATTTCCTGCGCAATTTTTTCGCCAGGGGTAGGGGTACGCTTTGCCATGGTAGTAACTCCTTTTCCTCTTTCTCCCCTTAAGTATGAGGCTCCCCTTAAGTATGAGGTATGAAAATATTTTGAGCAAGATTCATTTACACAAAATATTTTACACTACCTGTGTTCCCGACCACAAGAAAGATTTCTCGACTCCTCGTAGCTGTAGCGGCTTTGGCAGTATCCTCAAGCGGCATGATACCACCGCTCGAAATGACGGGGAGCGGGATGGTCTCGTACATCAGGTATACTGTCTTCACCGATGTGGCTCTTTCGGTCTGTCATCATCTCAAGACCCATCAATCCATCCTGCGCCTTTGGCGCGACCCTTCTCTAAGGGCCTGCATGATAAGGAAAGAAGCTTGAAACATAAGCTCCCGACAACAAGCCTGCTTTAAGGGTAACTTTATAAAGCCCCTGGAAAATCTAATTTTTTCGGGGTTATTCCCTCCTAAAGCTGTTGTATAATAACTTTAGGTTCTTTATGAACCGGACGTGGTTAATTATGGAATTGGGGTGATGGGCGAGATCGTGAGATCCTGTGCTGGGGGAGTCTGCGGCTGCTGTCCGGCGTCAGCTATCCGCTGTCCGCCGACTGATGACTCCGGACCGTATTCCCGAGAGCAGAGAGACATCAGACGGTCAGACCTCAGAGGATGCTGAGGGTCATAGCGGTGCTTTCCAGTATTCCCGAAGGTTGACACGCCCTTACGGGCGTGAGGGTTGATGGCGCCGCCGGGCCTTTGGCCCTGGGCGCCAAGGGTTCTGTCCGGGACCGGCTGA
>NZ_JH591188.1:112806-161843 GCF_000242435.1 Dialister succinatiphilus YIT 11850
CCCAAGGATGACGTAGACAGCCTTTTGTTTCAGGGCTCTGTCAGTCTTCATGGGAACATACAGACAGTCGATGAAGAGAAAGGTATAAAAAGGAAACAGTGGGCGATTCTGCCACGCATATACTTCGTCCAGGATCCGGTCCGTAATATGGGCAATCTGTTCATGGGAGATGGAGAAACCGTAGATTTCTTCAATGGTCGAAGAGATGTCTCTCTGGCTCATTCCACGGCCATACATCGCAAGGACTTTCCCTTCGATAGAGGAAACATCACGCTGGTATTTTTGGATTAACTGGGGTTCAAAAGTACCTTCCCGATCACGAGGGACTTGGATGGGTACCGTTCCCATGGAGGTCTTCAGGTTCTTCCTGGAATACCCATTTCTCGTATTCTTGGAATCCTCAGGGGTGCTGCCGTTCTTGGGATAGCCTAAATGGTTATCCAATTCACCCTTAAGAGCTGCTTCAAACAATGGTCCAAAGACACTCTTTAAGGCGGACTGCATCTCTTCGACAGTGGTCGGTTTGTAGGTTTCGTAGATTTCCTGCGCAATTTTTTCGCCAGGGGTAGGGGTACGCTTTGCCATGGTAGTAACTCCTTTTCCTCTTTCTCCCCTTAAGTATGAGGCTCCCCTTAAGTATGAGGTATGAAAATATTTTGAGCAAGATTCATTTACACAAAATATTTTACACTACCTGTGTTCCCGACCACAAGAAAGATTTCTCGACTCCTCGTAGCTGTAGCGGCTTTGGCAGTATCCTCAAGCGGCATGATACCACCGCTCGAAATGACGGGGAGCGGGATGGTCTCGTACATCAGGTATACTGTCTTCACCGATGTGGCTCTTTCGGTCTGTCATCATCTCAAGACCCATCAATCCATCCTGCGCCTTTGGCGCGACCCTTCTCTAAGGGCCTGCATGATAAGGAAAGAAGCTTGAAACATAAGCTCCCGACAACAAGCCTGCTTTAAGGGTAACTTTATAAAGCCCCTGGAAAATCTAATTTTTTCGGGGTTATTCCCTCCTAAAGCTGTTGTATAATAACTTTAGGTTCTTTATGAACCGGACGTGGTTAATTATGGAATTGGGGTGATGGGCGAGATCGTGAGATCCTGTGCTGGGGGAGTCTGCGGCTGCTGTCCGGCGTCAGCTATCCGCTGTCCGCCGACTGATGACTCCGGACCGTATTCCCGAGAGCAGAGAGACATCAGACGGTCAGACCTCAGAGGATGCTGAGGGTCATAGCGGTGCTTTCCAGTATTCCCGAAGGTTGACACGCCCTTACGGGCGTGAGGGTTGATGGCGCCGCCGGGCCTTTGGCCCTGGGCGCCAAGGGTTCTGTCCGGGACCGGCTGACGCCTCCCGGACGGGTTGAGGGCTCCGCCCTCGGGAGGTATGAAGTACCGTTCCACTGGGGAGGTACGGCGCCTTCGGCGCCATCATATATATGCCTATACCGCCTGCGGCAGGGGGGGACAATAAAGCTTCGTGACGCTATCTTTTGATAAGTGACTCTACTTTAAGCACAGGTTGTTCTTCCCCCTGAACCGGGGGAAGTCCGGCGCAGCCGGATAGGGGGAGGCGAACGCAGTGAGCCAATCCGCAGAATTGTTTTTCATACCATATGATACTGAAAGTAAATCCCGTAACGCTGACTTTATAAGCATTGCCGCAGAGCGGCAATACAGCAACCCTCGGGGCCGAAGGCCCCGTCAAACTTAAGAACCTTTGGGCCGAAGGCCCATCCATCTTAAGAACCTTTTTCCACAACCCTTCTACACAACCCGCGGCGGAGCCGCGCCCCTTTTTTTATTTGCGGCGGAGCCGCCACCACCACCCTCTGAACCTTTTGAACCCTCTGAACCCTCACGCCGCAGGCGTGTCCATAGGGTGTCCCAAATCCTCTAGTTCAAGGCTTTATCTATTTTTTCCAGATTGTCCCTCATGGTATCCAGGTAGCCTTCGCTGCCCGGCTCTTCCAGGGTGGACAGGGTTTCGGCGCTGGCGCCGGCTTCGCTGGCCAGGGTGCGGGCCAGGGCGGGGTCCATCATTTCTTCGGTAAATATGGTTTTCACATGATGAGCGCGGCAGAAGCGGATGAGTTCCACCAGTTTTCTGGCCGGCGGTTCTCCGGTGGCGAAGGCATCTTCCACGCTTTCCTGGGTAAGGGAGAAGTCCCGGGCCAGGTAGCCGAAGGCGGCGTGGCCGGTGACCAGCTCTTTCCGGGGGGCCTTGGCCAGTTTTTCCCTGTATTCCTGCTGCAGGCTGTCGATGCTTTTGGCGAAGGTGTCGTAGTTTTTCATGAAGCGGTCTCTGTTTTCCGGGGAGGCGGCGATGAGGCCGTCCCGGATGGCACGGGCCTCTTCTTTCGCTTCAGACAGGCCCAGCCAGGTATGGGGATCGTAGTCGCCATGTTCTTCTCGCTCTTCTTCATCTTCCAGAGGGATAGGAGCCACCTTTTCGGACGCCTTGACCACCACCTGGTTTTCGGCGCCTGCACTCTGCAGGGCCTTCTCTGCCCAGTGTTCCATGCCCATGCCGTTGTAGACGAAGACTCTGGCCTGTTTCAGCCTGATCAGGTCCCCGGCCCGGGGTTCGAAGTCGTGGGGCTCGATGCCCTCGGGCACCATGACGGAAATGGAGACGGCGTCTCCTCCGATGGCTTCTGTCAGTTTTTCCATGGCGCCGAAGGAGGCGGCCACCGGGATTTTTCCTTCTTCCGCCGGCGGCGCTTCTCTGCCGCAACCGGCCGTGAGGGCCAGCAGGGTGAGGAGAAGGGCCATTTCTTTCTTGAAATAGGATTTCATGGGCGGAGCACCTGCTTTACAAAGATGGTCACAAGGAGCAGGAAGGCGGCGGTGAGGGCTGTCACGCCGCCGGGGGCAGCACCGATGAAGTAGGACAGGAAGAAACCGGACAGAATGGAAAGGAAGCTGTATGCAAGGGAAGCCAGGAAGGTGGTTTTGAATCCCTTCTGCAGCTGCAGGGCGCTGGCTACAGGCAGGGTAATCATGGACGTAATGACCAGAATGCCTACGGAGCGGATGGATACGGAAATAGCGGCGGCCACCAGAAAGGCGAAGAGGTAGTTCAGCCGCTTCACGTGGACCCCGGCAATGCGGGAGGCCTCTTCGTCATAGGTGATGTAGAGAAGCTGGTGGTAGTTCAGGATGACCGTCACCACAGCGAAAAGGCTCAGCACGGCGGTGACAGCCATGTCTATGGGAGACACGGTAAGCATGGAGCCGAAAAGGTAGGCGTCGGCGTTGGCATGAAGATGGCCGGAGCTGATGAGGGTGATGGCAATGCCTACGGATACGGACAGCACAATGGAAAGAATGAGATCCGTATATTTTTTGAAATACTGGCGCAGAAATTCGATAAAAAGCCCCGAGAGGGCGGTGAAGGCAAAGGAAGCCAGCACCGGACTTTCCCGGAAGAGAAGGCCCAGGGTGACGCCGGCCAGGGATGAGTGGGCCAGGGTGTCCCCAATCATGGAGTAGCGCTTCAGTACGATGAAAATACCGATGCAGGGGCAGAGGATGGCGATGCAGATGGAAATGAAAAGGGCATTCTGCATGAAATCATAACTGAACATGGCCGCCCTCCTTTTTGATATACTCTTCTATATAATGGGATACGCTGCAGAGGTGGCCTTTTCCGCCGTCCACATGGTAGAGGCCGGAAGACACCTGGCCGGCTTCCTCCATATTGTGCTCCACCGCCAGCACGGTGAGCCCTTTCTCCCGGTTCAGCCGGGACAGCTCTCCGTAAATCTCCCGCTGGCTTGCAAGGTCCACGCCTGTGGAAGGTTCATCCAGAATGAGAAGGTCCGGGCTGCCCATGAGGGCCCGGGCAATGAGTACCTTTTGGTGCTGCCCGCCAGACAGATTTCCCATCAGCTCTCCTCTATAATCCTCCATACCGGTGACGGAAAGGACATCCTTCAGGGAAATGGATTTCAAATGGAGCAGCTTTCCATAGGAATGAATCACCTCGGCCACCGTAATGGGGAAGGCATGGTCCCGGGAAGGCATCTGAGGCACATAGCCGATCCGACTGGCCTCACAGCGGATGGTGCCCTTCACGGGGGCTAAAAAATGAAGGATCAGTTTCAGCAGGGTGCTTTTGCCGCTGCCGTTGTTTCCTACAATGGAAATATAGGACCCCTTCGGCACATGGAGGGAAATATCCTCCAATAGCCAGGGCTCCCTGCCAGTGTAGGAAAAATACAGGTTTTCTATGTCCAGCATAATGGCTCCTTTAAGGAAGCGCAGGCTTCCGGAATACAAATATCTTCTCTCATCATATCATAGCGGGGAAGAAAATCTGAAGCATGAAGTTTCCCAGGGCCTGTCCGTGGGGCCCCATCAAAAAAATTGTGAAAAATTTCTGGAAATCTGAGTATAAAATAGTCAAATAAACGACTTTAAATAGTCAAAAACATTAGATATTATCGGAATAGTCAATACATTAAAAAGAAAAGTCAAAAATATTTTAGCACTCGCTTGACAAGAGTGCTAAAAGTGCTATACTATAGTTGTCAGGAGGGAAGGGAACCGGACAGGGAAACCGGAAAGGTTCCCGGACACCTGAACATCACATGAAAAATAAAGGAAAGAGGTCTTTGATTATGGGTAGCATGATTCCGTTTGATGGTTTGTTTGGTGACAGCGTTCTGGATCATTTCTTTGATGATGTTCCCACCATTTATAAAGATTATGTAGCAGTACCGAAAGTAGATATCGAGGATCTGAAAGACCGTTATGAAATTACCTGCGATATGCCGGGATTCACCAAAGATGAAGTTCATATCAGTTATGAAAACGGCATCCTCTCCATTGCTGCTAAGAAAGAGAACAAGACAGAAACGAAAGACGAAGAGAAACATTACATTCGTCACGAAAGAGGCGCCGTTGGATTCCAGCGTCAGTTCTCTGTGAAAGGCATCAAGGAAGACGGCATCAAAGCCAGCCTGAAAGACGGCGTGCTGAAGATTGCCCTTCCGAAAGAAGATCAGAAGAAAGTGGAAGAATCCCATCGGATTACCATTGAATAATTGATTCTGTTTGTGAAACGAAGATTCCTGGTGATGCCAATGAAAATGGTAACTCCAGAGGTATGATTCCTGCCGGCTGAAGCACGGTCAGGCGGCAGGAATATCCTCTATAGGGACCTGCCCTTGGAAGGGCAGAGCCCCTTTCGCAGGAGAGAAAGGCAGATGCCGCTGCCGCCGGCTGCGGCTATGATTCCTCTCCTGCAAAGAAACGATTGCTTTTCTTACAAATTATCTCCCTCCCAAATCCCAAAATATTTGTTCATACTAACCACCCCTGAAAGGCCCGGAAAAGAGCGCTCCTCTTTTCCGGGCCTTCTGCGTTGGCCGGATTCCTTTATCAAGTCTGATCATCACATGCCGGGCAAGGGGCATGGAGGTTAAACCGCTGGATTTTCGCGCCGCCTTTCTGCCTGTAGTATAATAAAAAATATTTTCATCATAACTGTGAAGGAGGACCTATGGTTTCAGGGCAGTGGAACCGGGAGACGGTGAAGGCTTTATGGCAGCTCACCAGCCGGTATTGGAGAAGTGAAGAAAAGAAAAGCGCCTGGATGTACCTTGTGGGCATTATTATCCTTACCATGGCAGCAGTGTACATGACGCTCCTTTTGAATGATTGGTTTAATGAATTTTACAGCGCCCTGCAGAATTACGACAGCACCGCCGTGTACCACGGACTCATCCGGTTCACTGCCATTGCCTTCGGGCACATCGCCTTTTCTGTCTATGCCTACTACCTGCAGCAGACCCTGGCCCTCCGCTGGCGCCGGTGGATGACGGAGAAATACCTGTCCCGCTGGACGTCCCGCCACATGTTTTACCGGCTGGAAATGTTTTCCGGCGGCCGTTCGGACAATCCGGACCAGCGTATTTCCGAAGACATCAATCTATTCACCACCCGCACCCTGTCCTTCATGGCCGGCCTGCTCAAAGCCATTACCACCATATTCTGCTTCATCTTCGTCCTCTGGTCCCTGTCGGAACCGCTCACCCTTCCTCTGCCGGGCTTCACCATCCACATCTACGGCTACCTGGTATGGACCGCCCTGGCCTATTCCGTGATAGGCACCTGGATTACCCACAAAGTGGGCCATAAACTGGTGGGGCTGAATTTTGTGCAGCAGAAACTGGAGGCCGACTTCCGCTATGCCATGGTGCGGCTCCGTGAAACTTCGGAAAGCGTGGCCTTCTACCATGGCGGGAAAGAAGAAAAGAAAATTCTCTCCGGCCGTTTCCATAAACTCCTGGTGAATACGGTGTACATTATCAGAAAACAGAAACAGCTGTCCTGGCTCACCAATTCCTATGGACAGATTGCCATTATCTTCCCCTTCGTGGTGGCGGCGCCCCGGTACCTGTCGAAAAATATTTCCCTGGGCGGCCTGATGCAGGTGGCCAACTGCTTTGGAAAAGTACAGGAATCCATGTCCTACTTCGTGGATGTCTACTCCTCCCTGGCGGAATGGATGTCCTGCGTGGAACGACTCCTCACCTTTGATGCTCATATGGACCATATGCTCCGGGAAACGGAAAAAGAACAGGGCCATCTGGCGCGGAAAGAAGGAGGTTCATCCCTCATCCTCTCCGACGTCACCGTCCGCCTGCCCCAGGGTAAAACACTGCTCTCTTCCCTTTCCTGCACCATTCAGGAAGGAGAAAAGGTGATTCTGAAAGGCCCCTCGGGCTCCGGAAAATCCACCCTCCTCCGCCTGCTGGCCGGCCTCTGGCCCTACGGCGAAGGAGTCATCCAACTGCCTTTGACCTCTGAAGTCCTCTTCATTCCCCAAAAACCCTACATGCCCATGGGCACCCTGGAGGAAGCCGCCTTCTATCCCAAAGGAAAAGGAAACAGGGAAGAACTAGTGAAACTCATGGAAGAATGCGGCCTCTTGCGCTGGAAGGACCATCTGGAAGAAGAAGGAGACTGGAGCCATATCCTTTCCCTGGGAGAACAGCAGAAACTGGCCTTCGTCCGCATTTTCCTCACCCGTCCCCGCTGGGTATTCCTGGATGAGGCCACCTCCGCCATGGATGAAGAAACGGAAAATCACCTCTACCGCCTCCTCACCTCCATTCCCAATATCACCGTCATCAGCGTAGGCCACCGGTCTACACTGGATAAATACCATACCCGGGTGCTGAAAATCCAGGAAGGAAGACTGGAAGGGTAGGCTCCTGCACTTCGTCATGCACTGCTGGAGGCATAAAAAGTAAGCCCGTAACGCTGACTCCTTATGGACAAGTCCCTTTGGGGGCTTGAGGGTTCAGGCGCCTGTGGCGCGGTCGGGATCGGGACCGGGGCGGTGCTTGCCGGTATTCCCGAAGGTTGACACGCCCTTACGGGCGTGAGGGTTGAGCCAGCCGCCGGGCCTTTCGGCCCTGGGCTGCCAGGGTTCTGCCTGTGATCGGCTTCGCCTTACAGGTGGGTTGAGGGCTCTCGCCCTCGGGAGTTATATAGCATCGCTGCGCTGGCGAGGTGCGGCGCCCTTTCGGGCGCCATTTTTTATGCCGCCTTTGGCGGCGAAAACCTTTACAACCGCCCTGGCGCCCTTATGGGCGTGAAGGTTCTAAAGTTTGACGGGGCTGTGGCCCCGAGGGTTCTTAAGTTTGACAGCGGCTCTGCCGCTGAGGGTTGTGGTGGGCGCCTTACATTTATAGAAGGCGCCCTCTTATAATAAAACCTTTACAACCGCCCTGCGGGCGTTGGAAATGAATCCCCCCCCCTTTGGTGGCTGGCGCCACCACCTTTCCGCCCCGCTGGGAAGCGTGTCACTGGATTCTCAGTCGCCTACGGCTCCCTGCGAATCCAGTTCCCTTGCCACCCGGTGGGAAGCATGTCACTGGATTCGCGGGTCGCGGGGCTCCCCTATGAATCCAGTTCCTTTGCCACCCCCGCAGTTCGGTGGGGCGGCAAAAGGAAAGCGCCTTAATGGGCAGGCTAGGCGCCTTACTTCGCCCCACTTGGAGGTCCTATGCAGGACCTCCACAGGGGACTATAAAGCTCCGTTATGCTGTGAGCTGCTTATGAAAGGACTGCTTTTCAGAGCTTTATTCTGCCCCCTGAACAGGGGGAAGTCCGGCGCGGCCGGATAGGGGGAGGCGAGCGCAGCGAGCCAATCCGCAGAATGGTTATTTTGCCATATGATGCAGACAGGTTAATCCGTAACGCTGACTTTATAAGCATTGCCCGCAGGGCAATCCACCACCCTCAGCCCGTCAGGCGCTGTCGCTCCCCTGAGCGCTAGCGAACACAACCCTTCTACACAACCCGCGGCGCCAGCCGCACCCCTTTTTTATAAAACTTGCGGCGAAGCCGCCACCACAACCCTCGGCCCAAAGGGCCGTCAAACTTAAGAACCTTTAGAACCCTCGGGGCGAAGACCCATCAACCCTCATGTGCGCATTCTGCATAGAATGCGCAAGTCAGCCGAAGTTGGCCCTTAGCCTGCCCATAAAAGGGCCTTCCTATTGTCGGCTGACCGTTCGCAGGCGTGTCCCCTGAACCCTCACACCGTAGGTCTGTCCTTCAGGGGGCTTTTTTTATGAAAAAAGCAGGGAATCTAAACCATGAAATAAAATCATGCCATGATTGAATATTAGCATTTCATAAATAATTGTTAAATAAATTATTGCGAATTTCAAAATATAATGATATACTGTTTTCATAAAAAACCAATGATAGCGAGGGCGAGACGTCACGCTAAGAAGGACGCAGCCGGTATCGTTGGGAAATTTAAAGAGTGATGAGGAAACAGCTCTTTATCTGTTATGGGGTAAAGCAAGCATTTATTTTTTGTTTATGTTTCTACAAGGTCCCTGTTTCCGGCCTTGCTTTTTTCGTGCTTTTTTTTGAAATGTGAGTTGACTAAAACAGGAGATGGTGGGATTTGGGAAAGAAACAGTTGGCCCTGAGGCTGGGAGAAATGGTGCTGGTTCTTCTGGGCATCAGCTTTATCACGTTCTGCCTGGTCATGCTGGCGCCGGGGGATCCGGTGCGTCAGATGATTGCAGGCAATGAAGATATTGTGGTGAGCCAGATAGAAATCGATGCGCTCCGTCATGAGCTGGGATTGGATAAGCCTTTCCTTTTCCAGTATCTGGACTGGCTGGGAAGGGTGCTTCATGGTAATTTCGGCTATTCCTTCATGATGAAGAAGCCGGTACTGGAGGCCCTCATGGGAGGCCTGCCGGCTACCCTGATTCTGGCGCTGGCATCTACTGTGTTTATGCTTGTTTTTTCCATTCCTCTGGGGATTTATACGGCGGTGAAGAAAAACAGCTGGTTTGATTACCTGGTCCGGGGCTTTTCCTTCCTGGGCGTTTCGGTGCCCAATTTCTGGATGGGCCTTATGCTTCTCTGGATTTTTGCCCTGAAGCTGGGAATGCTTCCCATCGTGGGCGGCAGCATTTCTTTAGAAAACCTGATCCTCCCCATGGTGACGCTGGGCGTGGTAATGACGTCCAAGTACACCCGGCAGGTACGGGCGGCGGTGCTGGAGGAGCTGAACCAGGACTACGTCATGGGCGCCAGGGCCCGGGGATTTTCGGAATCCCATATCCTCTGGAAGGAAGTGCTTCCCAATGCCCTGCTTCCGCTGGTGACCCTGCTGGGGCTGGCTTTCGGCTCCCTTCTGGGCGGCGCAGCGGTGGTGGAAATCGTATTTTCCTGGCCGGGCCTGGGATATATGGTGGTAGAAGCCATTACCTACCGCGATTTCCAAACGGTGCAGGCCATTGTGCTCTGGATTGCTTTCATGTACATGGTGATTAATCTGGTGGTGGATCTGTCCTATCGCCATCTGGATCCGAGACTTCGAAAAGGAGGCCGGTAATATGGGGAATCTTTGGAAAGGATTCAAAGAACATCGAACCTTCCGGTTCACCAGCCTGCTGGTTATCCTGCTTATCGCCCTGGTGGTGCTGGCGCCGGTGATTGCTCCCTATAACCCCCTGGAAACGGTGATGAAGGACGCCAACCAGGCGCCTTCCATGGCCCATCTTTTCGGCACGGACAAGCTGGGGAGAGATGTGCTGTCCCGCATTCTCTACGGCGGAGCCTACTCCCTGTCCAGCGTGCTGGCCCTGGTGGCCATCATCTTCTGCGTAGGCACCTTTCTGGGCCTTGTGGCCGGCTACTTTGGCGGCCTCATTGACACCGTCATCATGCGTATAGCAGATATGATGATTTCTTTCCCCGGCGTTATCCTGGCCATTGCCATTGCCGGTATCATGGGCGGCAGTCTGGTGAATGCCATGATTGCCCTGACAGCGGTGACCTGGACCAAGTACGCCCGCCTGTCCCGGTCCATGGTTTTGAAAATCAGGAAACGGGATTTCGTGGATGCTGCCATTGTCAGCGGTGGTACCAGTTCCCATATCCTCTGGACCCATATCATGCCCAACGTAGTGCCTATTCTGGTGATTACAGCGGTATCCGACATCGGTGCCATGATGATGGAACTGGCAGGCCTGTCCTTCCTGGGCTTTGGCAGCCAGCCGCCGGCACCGGAATGGGGCCTCATGCTTAACGAGGGCCGTCAGCAGCTGCAGACAGCCCCCTGGCTCATGGTTTTCCCGGGGCTTGCCATCTTCATTTCTGTGGTCATCTTCAACCTCTGGGGCGATGCGCTCCGGGATGTACTGGATCCAAGAGATCAATAGCGGGTCGGCGGTATGGTGAGCCGGTAGGCCGCGAAACGGCTCTTCCCATCGTTTTTTTCACGCCTATGGCGTTTATTTCCATATAGAAAGGAAGCGTTCAACAGATGAAATCAATTTACAAGAAAGGTGCTCTTTTGGCTGCAGCTGCTTTGATGGCCTTTGCCATTACGGGGTGCGGCGGATCAGGATCCAATTCCAAAACAGCCAAAGACACCCTCACCGTGGGGGTAACGAACTTTGCAGACAGCCTGGAACCGACAGACAACTACTTCGGCTGGCAGGTCATGCGCTATGGTATCGGCGAATGCCTTGTCCATTTTGATGACAAAATGAATGCAGAACCCTGGATTGCAGAAAGCTGGAAGGTGTCCGATGACAAAATGTCCTGGACCTTCAAAATCAAGGACATCAAGTTCTCCAACGGCACACCGGTCACCGGCGAAGCAGTGAAGAAATCCATTGAACGTACCTTTGCCAAGGCGCCCCGGGCGAAAGCCATGTTTGAGCTGGACCACATCACCGCTGACGGCCAGAACGTGACTATTTATACGAAAAAACCGGTGGCTACTCTGCCGGGCATGCTGGGGGATCCGCTCTTCATTATTGTAGACACTGATTCTGACGGCAAGGTGGACTTTGCCAAGCAGGGCCCCGTTTCCACAGGCCCCTACATGGTGAAATCTTTCTCCAAGTCCAAGACAGAACTGGATGCCAACCCCCATTACTATGACAAGGTGCCCTTCGCTCACGCCCAGATCAATACCATTGATGATCCCAATACCCGGGCCATGGCTCTCCAGAAGGGGGAAATCGATGTGGCTGTCAACATTGCCCCCGGCGATATGCAGCTTTTCCAGGATAAGAATAAATTCACCGTGAGCACCATTTCCTCCATCCGCGATGTACTGGCCCGCCTGAACGTTTCCAATGGCAAGCCCCTGGCTGACAAGAATGTAAGAAAGGCACTCCTCCAGTCCCTGGACCGGGACACCTACTGCAAGGTGCTCCTGAAAGACACCTTTACTCCTGGCGGTCCTCTCCTTCCGCCGTCTGTGGACTATGGCTTTGACAAACTGAAGGCGGAATATCCGGATAACTACAATGTGGAAAATGCGAAGAAACTGCTGGCAGACGCTGGATGGAAGGATACCGACGGCGACGGCTATGTGGATAAAGACGGCAAGAACCTGGAACTGGATTTCATTTACTACAGTGGACGCGCAGAACTGCCTCTCTTTGCAGAAGCCACCCAGTCGGATGCCAAGAAAGTAGGCATCAAGGTGAACCTGAAGAACGTGGACTACAACGTCCTTGACGGCATTGGCACCCGCGGCGAATACGACCTGCTCATTTCCAACGTACTGGCCGAGCAGGCAGGGGATCCGGAAGTTTTCATCAACATGTACTGGAAGACCAATGTAAACGGCAGCAACCCCCAGAACGGCTCGGGCTACAGCAATCCTGCCTATGATGCTCTCTCTGACCAGCTGAGCCAGGAATTTGATCCGGCGAAGAGAAAAGACATTATCGAACAGATGGAAAAAATCATTCAGGACGATGCGGCTACCCTGGTCTTTGGCTACCCCCAGACCAATATGATTTCCAGTAAGAAGGTAAAGAATGCGGACATTAAGCCCTGCGACTATTACTGGGTAACAAAGAGCATCGTTCCGGCGGAATAAGGGCTGCTGTCCGCTGTCCGCTTACCGCCTGTGCGGGAAGGGGCCGCGAAGCGGTAGAAGCCGGTACTATAAAACTTGCGGCAAAGCCGCCACCACAACCCTCGGCCCAAAGGGCCGGTCAATCCTAAGAACCTTTCCCCTATGAACTCTCTGAACCTTCTGAACCCTCGCGCCCACAGGCGCATCCATAGTATTCATCATTCACAGGAGCCAATATGCTGTTAGAAATCAAAGATCTGGGCATTGCCTATGGTAAGGCAGAGCCTGTAGTACGCCACGTTTCCTTTACGTTAGACCAGGGAGAAATCCTTGCCATTGTAGGGGAATCGGGGTCAGGAAAGACCACGGTGATCCGTGCCATCCAGCATGTGCTGCCTGGAGGCGGGCACATTGCGGAGGGCACCATGATTTTTGAAGGAGAAGACACCAGGAAGCAGTCTGCCGAAAAGCACCGCAGTCTGGATGGGAAGGACGTTTCCATGATATTCCAGGACAGCGGGGCCATGATGAATCCCATCCGGCCCATTGGCGTCCAGTTCCGGGAGTACCTGGCCCTTCACGGCATGACCGATGAAAAAGAAGCCCACCAGCGCATGGTGGACATGCTCTCCATGGTACGGCTGCCGGACCCGGAGCAGATTCTGAAAAGCTACACCTTCGAACTCTCCGGCGGCATGCGCCAGCGCGTGGGCATTGCCATGGCCATGGCCTTCCATCCGAAACTTCTCCTGGCCGACGAACCCACCAGCGCCCTGGATGTAACCACCCAGGCAGCCATTGTGAAGGAAATGATGGAAGTAAGAAAAAAGATGAACACCGCCATTATCATCGTCACCCATAACATGGGGGTGGCAGCCTATATGGCAGACCGCATCATGGTGATGAGACAGGGCCGGGTAGTGGAATACGGGAAAGCAGAAGACGTTATTTATCATCCCAAAGAAGACTATACGAAAATGCTTCTGGCTGCTGTACCGGTGCTGGGAGGTGAAACGGCATGAAGGGATATGGAGAAGAAATCCTCCGCATGGAAGATATTGTCAAAACCTTCGACCTTGGCGGCGGGAAAAAGCTGACAGCTTCCGATCATGTGACCGTCAGCCTCCACAAAGGAGAAACCCTGGGAATCGTAGGCGAGTCAGGCTCCGGGAAATCCACCCTGGCCAAAATTCTGACCCGGCTCTACACCATGGACAGCGGGCGCATCCTCCTTCACGGGAAAGACATGACTGCCCTGAAGGGCGAGGAATTCCGGCAGGCCAGGAAGAATATCCAAATGGTTTTCCAGGACCCCTCTACAGCCTTCGACCCCAAACAGCGGGTCCGGGATATTATCTGCGAGCCCCTCAGGAACTACGGCCTCATCGGAAAAGAAAAGGTGGATGAAAAAGCGCGGGAAATGCTCCGCCTCGTGGATCTGCCCGAGGACTTTGCAGACCGCTATCCCAACAGCATGTCCGGCGGACAGCGGCAGCGTATCGCCGTTGCCCGGGCCCTGGTGCTGAAGCCGGAAATCATTATCTGTGACGAAGCCACCAGTGCCCTGGACATGTCGGTACAGAAGACGGTGATCGAACTCCTTCACCGTCTGCAGCTGGAAACAGGAGTGGCCTACTTCTTCATCTGCCACGACCTGGCCCTGGCCAACATGTTCTGCGACAACATCGTGGTCATGCAGCATGGCAGGGTAGTAGAAAAAATCAAAGACCTGTCCGAAGCGAAAGATCCCTATTCCAGAAAGCTGCTGGCCTCCGTCTTCACCATTGAAGAAGGCAAAAACAAAGTCCTGCCGGATGAACTGTTCGGCTGAAAGGCAGCAGGGGCTGGCTTGTTCCCTGCCGGCAGAAAAGGCCATAGTGCCACGCCGGACAGGAAACCATTCGCAAACCGTTTCCTGCGGGTAAGGAATACCATCAGTGTCCTGCCGGACAGGAAACTTTATGCGAACAGTTTCCTGCCGGCAAGAAACACACTGTTCCCAAGCCGGACAGGAAACCTATTATATCAAAGGAGAGTACATTATGAAGAAAATCATGGTCCTGGCTGCAGCGGCAGCCCTGACTGCCGGCGTTTCCGCCCTGGCAGCCAATCCCTTTTCCGATGTAAGCACCGATGACTGGGCTTACCAGGCGGTATCCGACCTGTCTGACCAGGGAGTGGTGGAAGGATACCCTGACGGCACCTTCAAAGGGGAAAGAAATATCACCCGCTTTGAACTGGCCCAGATCATTGCCCGCCTTATGGCAAAGGAAGATCAGCTGAATGCAGAGCAGCGTGCCACCCTGGATAAGCTGGCCGGTGAATATGCCGACGAGCTCTCCAACCTTGGCGTCCGCGTATCCAATCTGGAAAAGAAAGCGGGCAATCTGTACTGGTCCGGCGATGCTAAAATGTGGTATATTAACAACTCCAAGGAAACCCGCGCAGATACCTGGAAAGGCCGTATGAGAATCAAAGTGAAGGGCCAGGTGAATGACTCTACCTATGTACAGGGCCGTATCAAGAACCAGATGGATTTCAAAGGGGACGATACGTCTAAGACCGTCATGGACTGGCTCTATGTGAATCATACCTTCGGCGATGCCAATGTGACCCTGGGCCGCATGCCTGTCACCATTTATGACGGCTTCATGTTCGACGCAACCCTGAAGGGGGCAAAACTGGCCTACGGCAGGAATGCATTTGATGCCTCCGTTTCCTTCGGACGTCTCATGAATAATGGATGGCTGTATGACTCCTCCACCTTCGACACTTTCCTGGCGGAAGCAGGCTATGACTTCGGTGCTGCCAAACTGCGGGCAGCCTATGTGAAGCTGCCGGGAGACAAGGGCAAGGAAACAGCCCACTTTGACAATATGTGGAGTACCCACCTTTCCATTCCGGTGGACAATTTCCAGATTTTCGGCGAATACTGGGATTCCAATGCCAAAAAGGCGGACAAGTCCTGGCAGGCCGGCCTGGGATACAGCAATTTCTCCATGAAGAAACCGGGCTCCTTTGACCTTAATGTGGCTTACAACAAGGTGGGCTATAATGCCAATCTGGACGGCACCACCTATGATACAGGGGAAATCTGGAACGGCATAGCGAAAGACAAGACCCTTACCTACTGGAGCGTATTCGGTGATGTGGCTCTCATGAAGAATGTGTCCCTCCATGGTGAATATGCCTTTGACCTGGACAATCAGAAGGATGGATTTGATGATAAAGCCTGGACCCTGGCACTGAACTATAAATATTGATGGGGATTTCCTGTAGCTTCATCTGCGGGATGCCGGTACCAATGAAAAAGACTCTGCCTTCCAGGGCAGAGCCTTTTTTCGTACCCGGGAGAGGATTCATGGGATTTCCTTCCTCCTCCGGGGCATCGGGCCGCCATCTGCTTTATAAGTTTTTTATACGCACACGATTAAAAAGAATTGAATAATTAAAGCTGAAAAATTAGAGGGAATAATATATATTTAATATAAATGATTTATAAATCGTTATAATATAAAAATTAGAGGGAGGCTTCTATGAATAACTGGAAGAAACTGGCAGTTGCCGTCATGCTGGCAGGGGCCGTCGTCATGATTCAGGGGTGCGGCGGAAACGGGGAAGAAGCAAAAAGCATGGAAAAAGGCAAGGTATGGAAGGCAGCCACGGAAGCGGCCTATCCGCCCTTCCGCTATGTGGATGAGAACAGCAACCTGGTGGGCTTTGAGGTGGACCTGCTCAAGGAAATCGGCCGCAGAACCGGAGCGACCATCGAGTTCAGGGATATGCCCTTTGACAGACTGCTGGACGCGGTGGCCGGAAAACAGGTGGACATGGCCATAGGGGCTATCACAGTGACGAAAGAAAGAGAGAAACTGGTGGCCTTTTCAGACTCCTACTACCGGCTGAGCGGATACTCTCTCCTTGTAAAAAAAGGAAATCCACCGGTGCGGAATGAAGAAGAACTGGCTGGCAAAGTGGTGGCGGCCAAAAGGGGATCTACCAGTGAAGCCAGGGCAAAAGCCCAAAATCCCAAAGAAATCATATCCATGGACCATTATGAGGACATTTTCAAAGCCTTGGAAGCAGGAAAAGCGGACGTGGGCATTACAGGAGACCAGGCGGCCCTTTACGAACTGGAGCATGGCGGCAGCAGCCGGCTGTCCCTGTCCGGCACCATTCCTACGGAAGACAATTTTGCGATTGCCCTTTCCAAAGATAATCCTCAGCTGAAGAAAGAAATCAATGAGGCCCTGAAAAGCATGATGGATGACGGCACCTATGACAGCCTGGCCCATAAATGGTTCTTTGTCAAAGCGGCTGACAAAGAATGAACCCATCACAGGCCAATCAAAAACTGTGCGGAAATGAGAAATTTCTGCACAGTTTTTTGATTTCTTTTATCCCGCATCGGGAAGGAAGCCCCTCTTTGCGGAAAGGCGGTTCACCAGAAAGGCGGCGCAGGAGGCGCGGATGACCTGGTCAATGAAAAGGGCGCACCAGGTGCCGATGAGGCCCATGTCCAGCACATAAATGAAGAAGGCTGTCATGAGAGGCCTGAGGAAGGTGATGGACAGGAAAGAATAGGCCGCCACCTGGGCCGTCTGTCCGCTGCCCCGAAGGATGCCGGCGCCCCAGAGGGCCAGCGCCTCGGGGTAGCTCACCAGGGCGATGAAAACCATGATGGGGCCCGCCAGCACGTGAAGGGCGGGATCGGAAGAATAGATAGAAAAGAGGGAGTCCTCAAAGAAAAGAATGCTGACGCAGGCTGCCGTGGAAAGGAGCAGGCACCAGCGGAGCCCTCTTTTCCGGTACTGCTGCCAGTCGGCCATGCTGCCCCGGCCCACAGCCTGCCCGGCGCTCACCATGCCTGCTTTGCCGAAGCCCATAATGAAATCATAGTAAATATCGCAGATATTCATGCAGATGCTGTGCACCGCGAAGGGCACCGTACCAAGACCGGCGGCCATACGGGAAAAGAGCACCATGCCCATGCGCTCGCTGCCCTGCTCGCTTAATACACTGCCGAAAAGGGGACCCACCTTTTTGAAATAGGCGGTATCGGGAATCCAGCGGCCCCCATGGAAGAAGCCTTCCCGTTTCAGAAGGAACCAGGCATAGAGAAGAGAGAAAAGAGTGCCGGCAGCGGTGCCTATGGCAGCACCAAAAACGCCATAGGCAGGTACAGGCCCCAGCCCCCGGATGAGGAGGAAACTCAGCGCTGCGTTCAGCAGATTTCCGCAGATATTGGTTTTCATGATGGAAGCCGTATTTCCATACCCCAGCTGCACCGCCTGCAGAATGAGGGTAAGGGAAGTGAAATACACCGCCAGAAGGGCCAGGGGGCTGTACTCCATGGCCATGGGCAGGTAGTCGGAAGAGGCGCCCATGAGGATTAATATATCTTCAAGAAAAATGAAAAAAATCCCGTGCAGCAGTCCCAGGGCCAGGGCACCCAGGAAAAGAGACTTCTTCAGAAGATCCGCCGACGGCTCCTTCTCTCCCCGGCCTGCATAGTTACAGGACACCAGCGTCACCGCCGACGCCAGGGAACGGGAAAAGCAGAGAAGGATGAGACGAGGCTGGAGAAAGATGCTCACTGCAGCCACCGAAAGGCTCCCCAGAGCTCCCACCAGTATGAGGTCCGTGGAAGCAAGGAGAATCATAAAAAGCCCCTCCAGTGCGGCAGGCAGTGCGATTTTCAGGTAATGTCTGTCGTAACAGTTCATAGGAAATCCTTAAAATACAATATTAAAACATTAAATTATTATAACAATATTGTACAGGAAAATGAGAAAACAGGCAACTTGATTCTTTCAAGTATCCCTGTCCGCCTGTGGCGCGGTCGGGACCGGGACCTGGTCGGTGCTTTCCAGTATTCCCGAAGGGTCCTGCGCCTGCGGCGCAGAGGGGCATATGGCATCCATCGGGCCTCTGGCCCTCGGTGCCAAGGGTTGTGTAGAAAGGTTGCATCGCTTCGCTCAGGGGGCCGCCGATTGGCGGTCAGGACCGCGATGGACCATCCTATCGGTGCTCTGCCCCTACACCCTTTCCCGCTTCGCGGGACTTCCCCTCAAGGGGAAACGAGAAAATAGGTGTCACTGGATATTGTGTCACATATGACACAGACAGCCAATCCCGTAACGCTTCTTGCGTCCCCTTTAGGGGAAGAGGGCCACAAAGTGGCGAAGGGGTGGACGGTGGTAATCCTGATTATGATACTCGATGTGGACGTGACTGCCGAAGGTGGCCCTCCGGCCCTTGGTGCCAAGGGTTGTGTAGAAAGGTTGCATCGCTTCGCTCAGGAGGCCGCCGATTGGCGGTCAGGAAAACGATAGAGTATCAAATCGGTGTTTTACCTCGTACACCCTTTCCCGCTGCGCGGGAATTCCCCTCAAGGGGAAACGAGAAGGATGGAGAGGAAAAACAGAGAGTCATATATTTCATGTACCATTCCGCAGTTTCCCCCTTTGGTGGTGAACGCAGTGAGTCAATCACCGGAATGCGTATCATGCCATATGACCTATAAAGCCAATCCCGTAACGCTGACTTTATAAGCATCGCCCCATAGGGCGATACCACAACCCTCGGCCTGAAAGGCCGTCAAACTTAAGAACCCTCGGGCCAAAGGCCCGTCAACCCTCCCCTCTGAACCTTTTGAACCCTCTGAACCTTCTGAACCTTCGCGCCAAAGGCGCGTCCTTGAACCCTCACGCCGCAGGCGTGTCCCGTACCCCGTTTATCCTCTGCTTATCTTCCTGAAGAATGATATAATAATAAATAATTCAAAGCTTTCAAAGGCAAAGGAGAAAGGACAATACTATGTCAACCACATTAGGAGCGGATTTCCGCAGCCCCACGTTCTGGCAGCGGCTTGCTTTTATTATCGGGATTACCCTGGTGGGTACCTTTTTATACTCCGTAGGCGTCAATGCCTTCCTGGTGCCTCACCAGTTCCTTTCCGGCGGGCTCACCGGTATGGCCATGGTGCTTTACTATCTCACCGGCTTCCCCATCGGCATGGCAAACCTGCTTATGAACATTCCTATCCTTCTTCTTTCCCTGAAATTCATGGGAAAATTCTACACCCTCATTACCATTCTGGGCACCGTGTGCTGCTCCGTTTTCATTGACCTGACATCCTTCCTGGCAGACTACAATGTGGTGAAAGAGCCGCTGGTGGCAGCTATTTCCGGCGGCGTGGTGCTGGGCCTTTCCATGGGTCTCCTCTACCGATATAACAGCAACACCGGCGGCCTGGATGTTGTGGGAGCCATTTTGAAGAAATATTACAATCTGGAAATCGGCTACGTGGTTTTCGCCCTGAACTTTGTCATTGTCACTGCCGGCGCCTTCATCTTTACTCTGGAACCGGCCATCTGCACCCTGATTTCCATGTATATCAATGCCAATCTCTCCAGCCGCATTGTCATCGGCTTTGCCCAGCGCAAAGCTGCCTTCATCGTGTCCGACAAGCCTCTGGAAATTTCCGATGCCATCCTTCGGAATATCCATCACGGCGCCACTCTTCTCTATGGCCAGGGCGCTTTCTCTGGCGTAGAAAAGAAAATCGTCTTCGCCATTGTGGACCTCACCCAGATTACCAGGGTGCGCCATCTCATCGAAGACATAGACCCTTCGGCCTTCCTCTTCATCATGAATACCACCGACGTCATAGGCCGCGGCTTTACCAGCCCCCTTTCCACTGCCAGAACCATGCCCAAGTCCGTGCGCTATACCTGCGATAAGGATGGAAATATGATTCCCACTCACATGTGGTCCTATGAAATGGAAGCAGAAGCCCATCCGGAAGCGGACAAGCAGGAACCGCCCCGGGAAGACGGGAAGTAAAGGGGCGCTGACCGCTGGGAAGGTATGTAACAGACTTTCCGCTCATTGCCTGCAGGGCCTGTTAAATCTGAGAACCCTCCGGCCCATGGGACCGGAGGGTCTGAACCATTCGCACCGGTAGGTGCCTTTTTATCAGCAAGGAGATTATGATGGAATACCTCATTGACGACAACTATGTACCCCTGGACAGTACCCTTGGAAACGTGGAATACCTGATGGAAAAGATCCTGCTGGATGCCCGGTATATGGAAAATCTGGCAGAACGCCTGGACGATAACGATGATGATTATGATG
The DNA here is from genome assembly GCF_000242435.1 of Dialister succinatiphilus YIT 11850. Lineage (GTDB taxonomy): Bacteria > Bacillota > Negativicutes > Veillonellales > Dialisteraceae > Dialister > Dialister succinatiphilus. The sequence goes on from NZ_JH591188.1 coordinate 133,330, forward strand.
ATGACTATGATGATGACTATGATGATGAAGACGAGGATCATGAAGGCCGTGCCAGCCTGGAGATCATCAAACTGAAGGGCCAGATCCGGCTGCTCCAGATGGAAAAGGAAATGCTTCGGCAGAATTTGGCAACGGTGACAAGCATGGTAGAAGACTTGAGAAGGGATGCCGAGGAAGCAAAGGACAAGGTGCATAAGCTCAGGCACGACATCGACTGGTACGGAGAAAGACGATAAGATTTTGTCCCATGGAGATACTATAAGAATAGAGAGACCGAAAGATCCGGGCTTTATTCCATCCATTTCCCGAAGCCCTTGATCCATGGAAAAGGGGAAGGAAAAGGGCGCTTCCTTAATCCCACCTCTCCGGTGTACCAATCATCGGAATATTGTTCTTGTTGATGGTTTTAAAAGTACAAGTCGGAATCAGCCCGCAGCCGGAAGCTGACTGCTTTCGGATCTGCATGCAGCGGCTCTTTCCAGCCGACTGGTATTTAATGACAAATGATTCATATACGGCATGTACCGAGATTCTTCGCTGGCGCTCAGAATGACTGCAGTGGAGGCAAGAACGTAACGCTGGCTCCTTCCTCTGGAAGGAGCTCCGCGATAGCGGTGAGGATAGACCTTTGCTGCGCAAAGGCGCCGACAGGCGGCATTAAAACTCATGGCCCAAAGGGGCGATACCACAATCCTCGGCCCGATAGGGCCGTCAAACCTGAGAACCTTTGCGCCGTTAGACGCATTAAACGTAAGAACCCTTTCGTTCACAACCTTTCTACACAACCTGACTGCGTCAGCAGGCCACAACCTGCGGCGAAGCCGCACCCCTTGAACCCTTTGAACCCGGGCCGCGAAGCGGCCCTTTAATACCCTTTTATCTGCCCTTCGCCGCTCATGTCGAAAATGGGTCCGTAGGCGGCGTTGGCCAGGCCTTTGATGGCCCATACGCAGTTCTGGGAGGCGGAGTAAATGTAGCGGTCTTCCACCGGTACAATGTGTCTGGCGGCCCGCATGGAGGCGATGGCGGGATTGGAGAGGAAATCATCCCTGTATTTGGCGGCGCCGGTGGTATCAGAGGTGCGGTCGGTGGATACGAAGAGCATGTCCGGGTCTGTCTTGATAATAAGCTCCGGCGATGTGGCCTGGCCGTTGACGCCGCCGGCCAGGGTGATGGCGTTGTCAATGCGGGCTGCCGTGAGGAGTTCGTTGAACATGGAGCCGGGCCCGCCGTAGCGGGTCATCTGGGATACCAGGTATACCACCGGCTTTTTTCCTGTTTCTTTGGAAAGGCGGCTTTGGATTTCCGAAAGGGTCTTGTCCATCTGGGAAATCACCTGGTTTCCCCGTTCTTTTTCGTCCACTGCTGTAGCAATGATGCGCACATCCTCCTTCACCTGGTCAATGGACCGGGGGCCGTCGATGACCACCACCGGAATGCCCAGGTTCCGGTAGAGATCCAGTTCTTTGCCGTCGGTATAGGTAGAGGCCACGATGAGGTCCGGCTTTGCTTCCGTCACCACTTCCATGGAAAGACCGGTAAGAGGGACGGTGAGGGGAATGTCTTTCGTTTCATTGGCAATATAGGAAATATTGGGGTCCCGGTCTGCTTCGGTGGCGGCCATCAGTTTGTCCGGCGTCACCACGGAAAGGAGCATGGTGTCGATGGAAGCGGAATTTCCCAGAATCCTCTTCGGCTTGGCAGGAATTACCACTTCTTTCCCTGTGGCATCGGTGACGGTATAGCTTTTTCCTTCTCCGGAAGGGGCCATCTGCTTCATGCCGCAGCCGGAAAGGGTCAGAAGAATGAGAAGACTGGCGCATAAAGCGCCGGCTTTTGCGTATTTCATAATAACCTCCCTGGAAAAGCGGATTCCATGAGTGAATCCGTTCTTCTGCACGAAAATATCAGCTTCATTATAGCATAGAAGAAAAGATTCAGTCCGAAATATTAAAAAATAGTTTACAAAATCTGAGATTTATGTATAATAAAGAGGTAAGTTTATTAAGAATTCCGTAATGGTTTGAATCCGGGAGATTCCCGGAGGAGATGAAAAGGGAAGCGCGGTGAGGGGAGACCCGATTCCGCCACGGTCCCGCCGCTGTGAAGCTTCGGAAAGCAGGCAATGATTGAATCGGCCCTTTCCAGGGAAATTTCATGATGTCACTGGGAAACTGGGAAGACGAAATCTCTGAGGAAGCTGAGTCAGAAGAACTGCCTTATGGAACCGGTTTTCCGCCTTGCAGGATAAGGGGTACGATGTATACTGCTTCCCTGCGGGCGGCATGGTTTCATATACCCTGATTGGGCAGCGAGGGAGGAACTTTTATGAACAGGAAAATTATGGCAGCGTCACTGGCAGTTTTATCACTTTCCGGCGGCGCTTTTTGCGTGGAAGCATCCGATATGCCGGTGTACACCTTAGACGGCATCGTGGTCACCGCCAGCCGGGTGCCGGAAAAGAAAATCGACTCCAACGCCGATGTGTCCGTGGTGACGGCGAAGGAAATCGAAGAGAAGCACTATGACGATGTGAGTGAGGCCATCCGCCATGTGCCGGGGGTGATGGTAGGATATCAGGGAGCGTCCGGGCAGACCAGTTTTAGCAATCCGCTCTTGATTAACGGGTCTGAAAATGTGGTGGTCATGGTGGATGGTATGCGAGTGAATACGAATGGTACCATGGGTGGTCATGCTCCTATAGCCACGCTGACCAATATGGACGGAATTGACCACATTGAGGTTTTGAAAGGGGCCGCCTCTACTCTTTATGGTTCTGATGCTGAAGGCGGAGTTATCAATATTATTACAAAGAAACCGGCAGAGGGAACCGTAAAATCCAAGGTGACCATTTCCCGTTCCAGCTATGATGGTGAAAAATACAGTCTCTACAATGAGGGGAGAAAAGATGGATTCTTCTGGGCAGTGAATGCACAGAAGGAGCTTATGGGGGAATACAAGGATGGCTGGGACCGCCATGTGATTAACCATTTGAACAGCAAGTCCTATGGCGTTAAGCTAGGATATGATTTTGAAAATGATAATGACCTGATTTTTAATTATCAGACATATGATGGGAAGTATACGCGTCCGGACAATGGGACGAACGATAAGACCGCAGATTTAGGAAAACAGGACACGGACAGAATCAGCCTGCAGTATGATTCCAGAATCAACCGGCGCCTGACCAATCGCTTCTCCGTGTATAGAAACAGAAATCATATCAATGATAACTATAATGCGGGACCCAGCGGTGTCACCAATATTCGCATGAAGACCATCGGTATTTCTGACCAGATGGTATATCGTATGGATCACCATACCATTACCGGCGGGGTTGACTGGTATGAAGATAAAATTCCTACTTATCTGACAACCCTGTATGAGACACATCCTCCTTATGCATCTTATTACGGGCATTCAGCTATGGAAGGCCATTCAGTTACCAATACAGGCTATTATATCCAGGATAAATGGGATATTAATGATCGCTGGAATGTGACGCCGGGGATTCGCTTTGACCATAACAGCCAGTATGGAAATCATACTTCTCCCAGCGTGACTGTGGGATATAAGGCTGGTGAAGCAACCAATTACTATATCAGCTATAAGAAATTCTTCCGTGCACCCAGCTTAATGCAGTTATACTATCCCAACGGCGGTAATCCGAATCTGGACCCTGAGATCGGATATACAGTGGAGCTGGGCGCTGCCCATCGGTTTAATGATACCCTTTCCGGAACACTCAGCGTGTATCGCCAGTGGTCAGATAATCAGATTACATGGCCGGAAAGCGGGTACATCAATACGGGGAAAATGATTCAAACCGGTGTGAATGCTTCATTGAATAAAGACTTTGGTGATCACGTAACTGCTACTGTAGGATATAGTTATATTGATGCTGACACACATAATATTAATGTTTCCTATCTGCCGAAACATGAGCTGAATGTTGGGGTTGACTATCATAATGCCGGCTTTAAAGCATCCCTTTGGGGCAGAGGCATTATAGATAGATACACATCTCCCAAATATCCTGCCATGAAAGACTATGCAAACTTCTGGGTATGGGATTTGAGTGCCAATTATCGGATTAACAAAGAGGCATCCCTTTTTGTAAAGGTGAACAACATTTTTGACCAGTTCTATACCGATGTAGGCAGCTTCTATGGTCCCAGTGCCGATCCGGCAAAGTCTAAGGGCTGGTATTCCGCACCGGGCCGCAATTTTGAGGTGGGCATGCAGTTTACCTTCTGATGGAGCAGCAAAAATCCCCCAGCCAGGCTGGGGGATTTTTTGTATCCGGATTTCCTATGTGTTTTGGATGAAGTGGGTGGGAATCCAGGGCTCCTGCAGGGGCTGGGGGACGCTTGCCTTTTTCCCTGCGTCCAGGCATTTCAGAATCCAGGCGGTCTGCCGGGCCAGGGTGCGCATGGTCTGCAGGCCTTCCTTGTCCTTCAGGGCGTCTTCCCTGGTGAGGCCGTGAATCTGGTTCCAGTACTGGGAACCGGGCACAATCATGCGGTTCATGAGGAAATATTTATTCATCCTGTCAAAAGCGGCAGTGGCGCCGCCGCGGCGGCAGCTGACTACGGCAGCACCGATTTTTCCTGCCATGCGGTTTCCGGCTGCATAGAAAAGACGATCCATGAAAGAGGTAATCTGGCCGTTGGGACCGCCGTAATATACGGGAGAACCGAAAATCAGCCCGTCCCAGGTGTCCAGCTTTTCAATGACCCTGTTCACCGAGTCCTTATCCTGCACGCACCGTCCATGGGACTGGCAGTAATTGCAGGCGATACATCCGGTTACCGGTTCCCGGCCGATTTGAAGAATTTCCGTGTCTATGTTCTCTCCTTCCAGCGTTTTGGCGATTTCTTCCAAAGCAGTGTACACGCAGCCTCTTCTGTGGGGACTGCCATTGATCAGTAAAATTTTCATGAGATGCCTCCTTCTGCTTTTACGCGGCTGTACTGTTCCTGTCTTTATTATAGCAGGCAGGAATAGAGGACCCTCTGTTTTCTTACTTTCTGCCATTTCCCTATTTACAAGCGCATACTTATCAACTATACTGTATACATATTGATAGAAAGACGAAGGTGCCCTTTTTGCCGCAAGGCAGGAAGGGCTTTTCTGTCTTTCATGGCAAAGAGGCTGCACTCATCTTTGATGACTGCGGCCTTTTTTCGTAAGGGGGAGAGACTATGAAAAAACTTCTGAAAGCTGTACTGACCGGTTCCCTTCTGGGCCTGACGGTCCTTGGTTTTGCAGGCTGCGGCGGGCAGTCGGGAAGTTCTTCTTCCGGCGGTTCCGTGCCTAAGGACACCATTGTGGTGGGCATGGCAGTGGATCCGGAGACTCTGGACCCGGCGGTGACCATGGACAATAAGGGCTGGCAGATTACCTATCCCGCCTATGAACGGCTGGTGAAATACAAGGTGGCAGACGGCAAGGCCACTACGGAGGTGGAACCGTCCCTGGCCAAGTCCTGGACCGTCAGCGATGACGGACTCACCTGGACCTTTACTTTGAATGAGGGACATAAATTTGCCGACGGTTCTCCGGTGGACGCCAAAGCGGTGAAGTTCTCCATCGAAAGGGTACAGAAAATGAAGAAAGGACCTTCCGATTATTTCAAAGTGGTGAAATCCATCGAAACGCCTGATGATAAGACTGTCATTTTCCAGCTGGACAAGCCTTTTGCGCCCTTCCTCTACACCCTGGCGGTGAATGGCTCTTCCATCGTGAATCCGAAGGTCATGGACCAGGCAAAGGATAACGATATGGGCTCCTCCTACCTGGCCACCCACACCATGGGTTCCGGTGCCTATGAAATCACGTCCTACACCCCCAGCCAGTCCATCAAACTGGATGTACAGAAAAATTATGCCGGCAAGGCGCCTTCTATTAAGCATATCCTCTTCAACAGCATCAAAGATCCCTCGGCCCAGCGGCTGCAGCTGGAAAAGGGGGATATTGACATTGCCGAAGGCATTCCCATGGACCAGATCGACCAGCTGAAGGATAACAAAGCCATCCATATTTATGAAGATCCTTCCCTCCTCTGCTCCATCGTATACCTGAACAATCAGAAACTGCCTACCAGCAATAAAGTATTCCGCCAGGCCCTTTCCTATGCCATTGACTACAATGCCATCATCGACGGCGCTGTGAAAGGCCGGGGCCAGCAGCTTACCAGTGCTGTGCCGGAAGGCATGTGGGGCAAAGATGAATCTATCAAGGGCTATTCTTACAACCTGGACAAAGCAAAGGAACTTCTGGCCAAATCCGGCGAGAATGTGACGGAAATCAATCTTCTCTACTCCGGCCACGCAGCCTTCGACGAGGCGGAAGCCCTCATTATCCAGAATAATCTCCAGCAGCTGGGCATCAAGGTGAACCTGGAAAAGGTGGCCTGGGCTACGTTCCGGCAGAGAGCGGACAAAGGCGATTTCCAGATGGCCCTGGGCACCTGGAGCCCGGACTACAGCGATCCCCAGTTCTTCCTTTCCTACTGGCTTGATTCCTCCTACTGGGGCCTTCCGGGGAACCGTTCCTTCTATAAGAATGACGAAGTGGACAAGCTCCTCCGTGAGGCAGAGGTGATGACCGACAAGGATGGGAGGACGGACATCTACAAGAAAGTGCAGCATATCGCCTTTGACGATGCTCCCTACCTCTTCCTTTTCCAGACCAAGGTACTCACCCCCATGAGGGCCAATATCAAAGGATTTGCCTACAACCCCATGCTGGACAGCATGTTCGATTTCGAGCACCTTTCCAAGGAATAAAGGGCCCTTTTCGGACAGGGGCTGCGGGCACGGGAACTACGGATGCCTGGGGCCGAAGAAAAGAACCGCTGTCTGCTATCCGTTATTCGCTGTGTGACTCCCTGCAGTCACCGCCGTAAGGCGGATTTCCCCTGGCAGCTGACGCAGCCCTTGCGGCGAGGCCGTGGCAGCCTTCGGGAGTACAGTCATTTCCCGCAAGTGTTACTCATGTCCATTTATCATACAAGGAGGGCTTATGATTTCATGGCGATTTGTATTTCAAAAACTGATTCATCTCATCCTTGTCTTTATAGGCGTTTCCATCGTTACCTTCTGCATTTCCCATGTCATTCCCGGTGACCCGGCCCGCATGCTGGTGGGGCCTCATGCGTCGCCGGAAACGCTGGAGGCGGCGCGGCAGTCCCTGGGACTGGATAAGCCGGTGCTTACCCAGTACGTTCTCTACATGGAAGGCCTTTTCCACGGAGACATGGGCGTGTCCATCCGCACCCAGATGCCTGTGGCCGGCGAACTGGCCCGCTATTTCCCCGCCACCCTGGAGCTCACGTTGGCGGCCATGGTGATTGCCGTGTTTTTTGGCATTTTCCTGGGAGTGCTGTCGGCGGTGCATCGGAACTGCTGGATCGACCATATCTGCCGGGTGATTTCCATGGTGGGCGTATCTATTCCCCTCTTCTGGTCCGGCGTGGTGTGCCTCATTCTTTTTTACAAAGTATTTCCCCTTTTCCCCGCTTCCGGCAGGCTGGACACCTTCCTGACGCCGCCGCCTGCGGTGACGGGACTTTATGTGATTGACGGGATTCTTTCTGGAAATATGGACGTAGTGATTTCTGCCATCCATCATCTCCTTCTCCCGGCCCTCTGTCTGGCCTATGCCCAGCTGGCCATCATTGCCCGGCAGGTCAGGAGCGGCATGGTGGACGTGCTGGAGCAGGACTATATCCGCACCGCCCGGGCCTGCGGCATTCCAAGGCGCCGCATCATTTACCGCTACGCTTTGAAAAATGCACTGATCCCCACAGTCACCATTACGGGCCTTACCATGGGAGAGCTTCTGGGCGGCGCCGTCATTACGGAAACCATTTTCGGCTGGCCGGGCATGGGAAAGTATGTGATGGATTCCATTGCCTACCTGGATTTTCCGGCCATTATGGGCTTTACCCTGGTGGTGTCCGTGGGCTATGTGGTGATTAATATGGTGGTGGATATGATTTACAATATCCTGAATCCACAGATCAGCGGAGGTGATGGCCATGACTGACGTGAAGGCAGAGGAAATTCGGGAAGAGGGGGAAGGCTTTTTCCATAAATCCCTGGATATCCTTCTGAAGAACAAGCTCACCCTGGCAGGCATGGTCATTGTGGCCCTCATTATCCTGCTGGGACTTCTGGCACCCCTCATCAGTCCCTGGGACCCCAATCTCATGAACGTGGCAGGCAGGCTCCAGGCACCTTCCCTTCATCATTTCTTCGGTACCGATGAAATGGGACGGGACATTTTCTCCCGCATCCTTTACGGCGCCCGGATTTCCATTACCGTAGGCCTGTCCATCGTCATCATTGCCGCCGCAGCAGGCGTGGCCATCGGAAGTGTTTCCGGCTTTTGCGGCGGGAGGGTGGACCGCATCATTATGGCGCTGACCGATATGATTTTGTCCTTTCCCTCCATGGTGCTGGCTCTGGCTTTGACCGCCGCCCTGGGGGTAGGTCTTTTCAATACCATGCTGGCGGTGTGCATCGTCAGGATTCCCCTCTATGTGCGCCTCGTGCGGGGGCAGGTGCTGTCCCTGAAAGAGGAGCCCTATGTGAAGGCATCCAGAACCTTCGGCGCTTCGCCCGCCTGGATGGTGGTGCACCATATCCTGCCCAGCTGCCTGTCGCCCCTCATGGTGCAGATGACTCTGGGCATTGGGGATGCCATCCTCATTGCCTCCTCCATGAGTTTCATCGGCCTTGGTGCCCAGCCGCCCATGCCGGAGTGGGGCGCCATGATTTCCACCGCCCGGGTCTATGCCATTGACCAGTGGTGGTACGCCGCTTTCCCGGGGCTGTTCATCCTGGTCACAGTGATGGGATTCAACCTGCTGGGTGATGGCCTCAGGGACATTCTGGATCCCCGGGAAGGGTCTAATCATTCATAGGTCCTGGAAGTGGAGAGTGATGATATGAAAAATATACTTGAAATCGAACATCTATCCCTGTCCCTTCCTTCCAGGAAGGGCATGGTGCCTATCCTTCACGATGTGAACCTACATGTGGGAGAGGGAAAAATTCTGGGACTGGTGGGAGAGTCGGGCAGCGGCAAATCCATGACCGCCTTTGCGGTGACCCGCCTCCTTCCCGGCGGAGAAAAGGCGGAGCTTGACGGTTCCATCCGCCTCTGCGGCCGGCAGCTTCTGGGTATCAGCAGGAAAAGCATGGAAGAAGTGCGGGGGCGGGACGTGTCCATGATATTTCAGGAACCCATGACCTGCCTGAATCCCGTCTTTACCATAGGCACCCAGATGATGGACGTCATCAGGACCCATGAAAAAGTGACCAGAGGCGATGCCCGGAAGAAAGCCCTGGCCATGCTGGAAGCGGTGCATATACGGAACGGGGACGACGTGATTTCCTGCTATCCCTACCAGCTTTCCGGCGGCATGCGGCAGCGGGTGATGATAGCCATTGCCCTGTCCTGCCATCCCAAGCTCCTCATTGCCGATGAACCCACCACCGCCCTGGACGTGACGGTGCAGGCCCAGATTCTCTACCTTATTAAAGAAGCCTGCCGGAAACTGAAAACGGCGGTGCTCTTCATTTCCCACGACCTGGGAGTGATTTCGGAAATCTGCGATTCCATTGCCGTCATGTACTCCGGCCACATTGTAGAGTCCGGTGACACGGCGTCGGTACTGACAGCCCCTTCTCATCCCTATACCCGGGCTCTCATCGGCGCCCTGCCTAGGTTCACCGGCAGCCATACCCATGACCGGCTCACCGCCATTCCCGGCATGGTGCCGGATCCGTCGGAACACATAGGGGGCTGCCGTTTCGCACCCCGCTGCCCGAAGGCCAGCGCCGCCTGCCGGGAAGGCCTGCCGCCGCCTCTGGAAATCCGCCCGGGCCACCGGGTGTACTGCTGTCATCCCGAGGAGGTGTGACATGGATATACTGGAAATCAGGAACGTAACGAAAACCTTTCATACCCGGAGCTTCTGGGGAAAATCAAAGACCGTGCATGCCTTAAACGGCATCAGCCTTTCCCTGGCCAAAGGGGAGTCTTTAGGTATCGTAGGGGAGTCGGGCTGCGGCAAATCCACCCTGGCCAGCCTTATCATCCGTCTGGCAGAGCCTACCTCCGGAGAAATTCTGCTCTACGGACGAGATATTTCCCATGTAAAGGAAAAAGAACTGAAAGACATCAGGAAGAAAATACAGATCGTCTTCCAGGACCCCTATTCTTCCCTGTCGCCCCGCATGAAAATAGGGGACATCCTCATGGAGCCTGCCAGGGTAATGGGCGAATTTTCCGAAGCCCATCGGAAAGAGCGGGCAGAAATGCTGCTGGAAATGGTGGGTCTTCGGAAAAACGTGATGGACCGCTATCCCCACGAATTTTCCGGCGGCCAGCGCCAGCGCATCTCCATTGCCCGCTCCCTCATGACCAGCCCGGAAATCCTGATTCTTGACGAGCCCACCTCTGCCCTGGACGTGTCAGTGCAGGCCCAGGTGCTGAACATCCTCATGGACCTTCGGGAAAAACTTCACCTCACCTATCTCTTCATCTCCCACAACCTGGCAGTGGTGCGCTATATTTCCGACCGCACCGCCGTCATGCAGAAGGGAAAAATCGTGGAAATCGGTGGGTCCGATGAAATTCTGACCCATCCCAGGGACCCCTATACCCGGGAACTCATAGCGGCCGTACCTATGATAGGGAAACCCTTCGTACCGCCGGACAGAATTATGGAATTGGGGTGATGGGCGAGATCGTGAGATCCTGTGCTGGGGGAGTCTGCGGCTGCTATCCTAATGTTACAGGAAGTCAATCCCCTGACACCACTCGCTCCCCTGCTTGTCAAGTGATACGATTCCCCGCGGGGCGGAGGGGAACCGGCAGGGGAAAACCTGCCAGCCCTCCGAGACCTGGGGCTCCCCCTTTGGTACTGCGTACCACCTTCCCCCCGCAAGCGGTGGGACAATAAGAGCGATGGGAAGAACCTTTTCCCTGCCCCCTGAGCGCTAGCGAACAAACCCTTCTACACATCCTGCGGCGGAGCCGCGCCTCTTTTTCTAAAAATTGCGGCGTCAGCCGCCACCACAACCCTCGGGGCCAAAGGCCCCGTCAAACTTAAGAACCCTTGGGCCGAAGGCCCATCCATCTTAAGAACCTTTCCCTTTGAACCCTCTGAACCCTCTGAACCCGGGCCGCTCTGCGGCGCCAGCCGCAGCCCTTTATATAAGATATAAGGAGGTGCCATCCATGACCATGGATTATGAAAAACTGTTTTCTCTCATCCGTCAGATGATGGATTATTACTCCATTCCCGGCATGGCGCTGGGGATTATTACGCCGGACAAGGTGCATACGGAAGGCTTTGGCATCCGGGACGGAGCGGGCCATCCTTTTTTACCTGATACCATCAGCGGTATTGGCTCCTGCAGCAAGTCCATGACGGCCTTTGCGGTGATGAGACTGGCAGAGAAGGGACTGCTGGATATCGATGAACCGGTGGCTTCCTATATCCCCGGCTTTGCCCTCTGGGATGAGGCGGCTTCCCGGCAGGTGACGCTTCGGGATATGCTCTGCCACCGGACGGGGGTGGGCGGTCACGACGGAGCCTGGCCGGATAATTCCATTTCCCGTGTGGATTACCTGAAGCGGCTGAAGTATCTGGAGCCCAATGCCCCTTTCCGCAGCCTGGCCCAGTACAGCAATGTCATGTATGCGGCCATCGGCGGCATTATGGAAGCGGTTTCGGGAAAGAAATGGGAAACTATTCTTCGGGAAGAAATTTTCGAGCCTCTGGGAATGGACCGCACTTTCTGCCTTATGGATGAGGCTGCGTCTGATGAAAACTGCGCCATGCCCTTCCGCTGGAATCAGGGCCTTCATGAGATTCCCCGCTGGAACATCGACCAGGCCGGGCCCTGCGGTTCTGTGATGAGCAGCGCTGAAGATATGGTGAAATGGATTTCCCTTCATATGGAAGGGGGAAAGAAAGAGGGAGCCTATCTTCTTTCTCCCTCTGATTTCATGGAAATGCACAGGCCCCAGATTCTCATGGATTATCCCCATGTGCGGGGCGGACGGAGCCTGGGTTATGGCTTCGGCTGGCGGGTGATGGAATACCATGGCGCCCTGGTGCAGCAGCACACCGGAAAGATTGAAGGATACAGCGCCTTCCAGTTCTACATTCCCTCTTTATCTTCCGGCGCCGTGTACCTCCAGAATCTTCATGCGCCGGACAATCCTTTGATTTTTGCTCTGCAGGGATTCCTGCTGGATGCCTTCCTTGGGCGGGAAGAGGAGGACTGGTATGGCATGTACACGGAAAAAGGAAAATCCCATGCCCCCGAGGATATGTACCATCATCTGGAGTTTGACTGTCTGCCGAAGAGCAGCGCCCGGGGGCCCCTGTCCCATGGCGCAGAAGATTACAGGGGCACCTATTTCCATCCCGGCTACGGCACCTTCCGGGTAACGGAACGGGAAGGGCGCTTCTATCTCCAGGAGCGGGAGGTGAAGGACCGGCCCATGACCCATCTCTATTACGACACCTTCAGCGTGGAGAACGTGAAGGAGGATACGGACCTGTATCGTCTGCCCCTTACGTTTTACGCCGATGACGCCGGAGACATAGCGGGATTTCATCTTCTCATGGAACCGAAGGTTCATCCCCTCTGTTTTAAAAAGGTAGAGATGGTATAATAAAACAGCACAGGATGATACCGCAGGTATGACCTGCGGTATTTTAATGACAGATAAGGGGATATATATGATATCGTATACCATCAGACAGGGCAGGGCAGGGGACGCAGCGGCGCTGGCGTCAGTGGAGGCGGAATGCTTTCCGGCGGCGGAAGCGGCCACGGCAGAGGAAATCGGAGAAAGACTCTCCGTGTATCCCACCCATTTCCTTCTCCTTTACCGGGACGGGAAGCTGGCAGGATTTATTGACGGTATGGTCACTGATGAAAAGGATCTTCGGGATGAAATGTATGAAAAGGCATCCCTCCACAACGAGAAAGGGGCCTGGCAGATGATTTTCGGCCTGAATACCATTCCTCCTTTCCGAAGGGAAGGCTGCGCCGGACGGCTCATAGAAGCCTTCAAGAAGCAGGCAAAGGAAGAAGGCCGGAAGGGCATGGTCCTTACCTGCAAGGACAGGCTGGTTCATTACTATGCCCGATTCGGCTTTGAAAATGAAGGGGTTTCCACCTCCACCCACGGCCATGTGGTGTGGTACCAGATGCGGCTCACTTTCTGAATCAAAAGCGCTGATTTGCTATAGAATCTATTTATAAGTACTGAAAAGAAAAACGGATATGCATAGATATCATTGGAAAATTTCCGGTCTCCCGGGGAAATGGGATGATTCTTTTCTTCCATAAGTCCATGCATTATAATAAATGCATATAGATTTTACTATGAATTCCATGGCTTATTTGGGGGTTGTTTTTATGAAACGCTCTATCGTGAAAGGGCTGTTCCTGGCGCTCTGCCTTCTTCCTGCTGCGGCTGGCGCCACGGAGGGAGGAGTCCCCGATAGAAATGAGGACAGGGGCATACAGTTTTCCTCGGCCTTTTCTTCCGTAGAAAAGGGCGGAGAATCGGAATCGACCCTGTATTTCAATGACGGCTTTGGCCGGATGACCGAGTTTCATATGGTATCTGACAATCATGTAATGACCGTGACCATACGGCAGAATATGAGAATCGTGTGGAAAGGCAGCTGCCACGTGAAAAATGATGATTTCTCCGTGGTCCGTAGAGAAGGGGAAGGACATATTTATTTTCTCATCACCATGGGAGAACATACCTATCGCGGCGAAATTACCGGAGACGACAGCTGGGATGTGCAGGAAGTCAGAAAGACACTGCCTGTTCATGCTTTAACAGCAGAATAAATGATTTTTGCACTGAAATTGAATATTTTCCCAATTTTTTGACTGGCAGTAGAAATCTGTAGTATAATAAAAACACAATCTGAGTTAAACATCCTATCGTATGCTATTATAAAAGAATTGTTTCAGAGGAATTGGAAAAGAATTTCATTAGCGTCTTAGAGTAAGGTGAGAGTTATGAAAAGACAAATACACTTAAAACCGGAAGATTTAAAAGGAAGCGATAAACTGGGACTGACCTACAACTTGGGGCAGGCCCATAAAATGATGCTTCTCCGCCAGTCGGGCATTATGAAGAAGTTTGGACTGACAGCCCGCCAGTCTCTGATTATCGCCTATTTGTCTACCCATAAAAAGGAAGTGGTTACCCAGAAAACACTGGAAGACCACCTTCACCTGACCAATCCCACCATTACGGTCATGGTGAAATCCATGATTGAAAAGGGACTGATCCGCAAGGAAAGAATGCCCGATGATGCCAGGAAGTACCGCCTTTTTATGACAGAAAAGGCAAAGCAGGTGGAACAGGCCAGCCAGAAGGCGTCCAAGGATCTGGACGAATCTTTCTATGAAGGCATTCCGGAAAGCGATATGCAGGTGTTCAAGGGCGTGCTCAGCCGTATTATGAAAAACCTGGATATGGGCTGATTCATAAGAAATAAAAAGAACTGTGAGAGAAGGGGCTCACAGTTCTTTTTTTATGGCATGGGCCGGGCGAAAAGCTCCGCCTGCCCCTGAGGCGGCAGGGGAAATGATGCTCTATGCCGTCCCGGCTGCGCCTATTTCAGCCGTATGATTCTATCTGCAAAGGCACGGAAGAGGGGATCCATGACACCATCCTCCATATTTTCCGGATGCCACTGCACCGCAGCAACCAGTTCATTATCCCGGCTCTCCACCGCTTCGATGATGCCGTCTCTGGCGCGGGCGGCTTCCTTCAGGGAAGGCGCCAGTTTCTTGATGCCCTCTCTGTGACGGGAGTTCACATAGAGGCCGTCGCCCAGAATATCATGGAGACGGCTTTCCTTATTGATTTCCACGTAATGGGTGGCTATGTTTCCCGGTGCCTTCTGCATATGCTGGATGAAAGCCTTGGGGTTCTGGGAGGGCATGTCCTGCCAGAGCGTGCCGCCCAGGGCCACGTTCAGAATCTGCATGCCCCGGCAGATGCCAAGAATGGGCTTTCCCATTTTCAAGCAGGCCTTGATGAGCCTGATTTCAAAGATATCCCTTTTTTCATAGGTGGGTCCGATGCACCACAGCGGCTCTTCTCCGTAGAAGCGAGGCGACGGATTGGGGCCGCCGGGAATCACCAGAGCGTCAAAGGTTTCCACAAACTCCTCGGGATCCGCATAGTCGTCATAAGCCAGAATCACGGGCAGAAGGCCTGCCTTTCCCAGAGCATTTAAAAGAGGCCGGGGCGCATAGTCCGCCATTTTCTGGTTTATGGGCTTCATGTCTGCCAGAAGGGTGTCGGCGGTGACCGCAGCGATTGGTTTTTTCAAGATGAATTCCTCCTTTTGGAAATCTGTTTCCTACATCATACCATGAATGGGGACACAGGGTGAGGGGGAGATAGACGCCGCCTTCTCGTTTCGAATTTCAGGTGTATCACTGGCAGTGTATTTGTCCGCTGTCGGCTTACCGCTGCCTGCTGACCGTGGGATGGTATTCCCGAACGAGGCCATGGACTTCAGACTATCAGACTTCAGACAGTTTCGCCATCCGCTTACCGCTGTCCGCATAACACAAAAAGCCAACCCGCGGCGCTGACTTCTTATGGACAAGTCCCTTTGGGGCTTGAGGGTTCAGGCGCCTTTCGGCGCCCGGGTTCTATCGTTCGTGTGCTGCGCACCGAACGATGGGTTCGGCCCACAGAGCGGGCTGGTTCAGAGGGGAGTTTTATATGCCGCTGCCTGAGGCAGCGAAAACCTTTACAACCGGGCTTTCGCCCGTGGGTAAACAGGCTAACCGCCCTGCGGGCGATGGAGATTCCCCCTTTGGTGGCTGGCGCCACCACCTTGCCCGGTGGGAAGCATGTCACTGGATTCGCGGGTCGCCTACAGCTCCCCTATGAATCCAGTTCCTTTGCCACCCCCGCAAGCGGGGGCACTATAGAGCTCCGTCATGCTGTGAGCTGCTTATGAAAGGACTGCTTTGCGGGTCTTTATTGTCCCACCGCTCAGCGGGGGGAAGGTGGTGCCGTAAGGCACCAAAGGGGGGGAAGCCACCGGAGGTGGCTGATCGAAGTAATGCTTTTCATAACGTATGACACAGAAAAGCCAATCCCGTAACGCTGACTTTATCATCTGCGGCGAAGCCGCCACCACCACCCTTTGAACCTTTTGAACCCGAGCGCCGAAGGCGCTTGTCCATAAGGCGGTTGTATGGTTTTCGCCGCCAAAGGCGGTATAAAAAATGGCGCCCGAAAGGGCGCCATACCTTCCCAGCGGAGCGGTGCTATATACCTCCCGAGGGCGGAGCCCTCAACCCGCCTGTAAGGCGAAGCCGATCACAGGCAGAACCCTGGCAGCCCAGGGCCGAAAGGCCCGGCGGCTGGCTCAACCTTCACGCCCGTAAGGGCGTGTCAACCTTCGGGAATACAGCTTTCTGCCGATTCCTCACAAAAGTTCATGATTTTCGCCGCCGCAGGTGTCCCCTGATTCCCTCTCTTCTTTCACAAACAGGGGCCTATGTGATAAAATAACGTAGAAGTATTGTCTTTTTTAGGAGGTGTTACGTTGTTCGCCTATGCGTTCACGTTCCTGACGGCCCTGGTAGTCACCTTTGTACTGACGCCGGTGGTGAAGAACCTGGCTATCCGTATCGGCGCCGTGGACAAGCCCGATGCCCGCAAGGTGCATCATGGACTGATTCCGCGGCTGGGAGGCCTTGCCATTTATGCGGGCTTTATGGTATCCGCCGTGGCTACCATCGGGTTTACCTATGAAATGGTAGGCATTATGCTGGGGGCCACGTTCCTCATCATTGTGGGCATTGCAGATGATGTGGTATCCCTGCCGCCGAAGGTGAAGCTTTTGGGACAGATTATTGCCGCTGCCATTCCGGTGGTGATTTTCAACATCAACATCGACTGGATTCACATTCCCCGGCTGGGGATTATTTACCTGCCGGAAATCATTTCCCTGCCGCTCACCATTTTCTGGATTATCGGGTTTATCAATACGGTGAACCTCATCGACGGCCTGGATGGGCTGGCTGCAGGCATTGCCACCATTGCCTCCATTGCCATTGCCCTTCTGGCATTCCAGATGGGCCAGTGGACGGCGGCTGCTGCCATGGTGGCCATGACCGGCGCCTGCCTGGCTTTCCTGCAGTATAATTTCAACCCTGCCAAGATTTTTATGGGTGATACGGGCTCCATGTTCCTGGGATACATCATTGCCGCCGTTTCCGTGATGGGTTCCATGAAGACCGCTGCCGCAGCGGTACTGGTGGTTCCACTGGTGGCACTGGCTGTGCCTATTACCGATACCTTCCTGGCCATTATCCGTCGGAAGAGCAGCGGCGTGCCCATTTTCTCACCGGATAAGAACCATCTTCATCACCGCCTTCTGGCGAAGGGGCTCAATCAGAAGCAGGTGGTGCTCATCATGTATGCCCTCACCGCCTTTTTCTCCTGTGTGGCCCTTCTGGTTATCCATCTCCGCACGCTGGTGGGGATAGCCATCGTGGTCATTGCCCTCATCCTTTTCATCCTGTGGGCGAGAAAGCTGGGAGTGATGAAGGAAATCGTTCCTACTCCCTACCAGATGGAACATAAGAAAGACAAGAAGAAATAAGATTTCATTTGCCGCCTTTCTCTTTCTCCGGAAAGGGGAGAGCTGTTATTTATAAAGAGGTATAGTATGAAAGTCATGACCATTTTCGGCACAAGGCCGGAAGCCATTAAGATGGCCCCTGTTGTGAAGGAGCTTTTGAAGCACAAGGAAATAGAAACAAAGGTGTGCCTCACTGCCCAGCATCGTGAAATGCTGGACCAGGTGGTGGACCTCTTCCAGCTTCCTGTAGATTATGACCTGGACATCATGAAGAGCGGACAGACGCTCTATGATATTACAGCCCGGGTCCTTCGGGGGCTGGAGGAAGTATTGAAACGGGAAAAACCGGACTACGTACTGGTGCATGGCGATACCACCACCACCTTTACCGCCGCCCTGGCTGCTTTTTACCAGCAGATCAAAGTGGGCCACGTGGAAGCAGGCCTTCGCACGGGCAATCTTCTTTCGCCCTATCCGGAAGAAGCAAACCGCCAGCTCACCGGCGTACTGGCCAATGTGAACTTTGCGCCCACCGAAACGGCCAGACAGAACCTGCTTCGTGAAAACAAGAAAGACAGCTCTATTTTTGTGGTGGGAAATACGGTGATTGATGCGCTGCTGCATACGGTGAAAAAGGATTACCATTTCGAAGACCCGGAAATCGAAGCCATTGAAGAACATAAAAGGGTCATCCTCGTCACCACCCACCGCCGTGAAAACCTGGGAGATCCCATGCACCAGGTATACCGGGCCCTGCGCCGTCTGGTGGAAGCAGTTCCTGATACGGAAGTGGTTTTCCCGGTTCACCGGAATCCGCTGGTGCGGGAGGCTGTATCGGAAGAACTGGAAGGGGTGCCGGGCATCCATCTGGTGGAACCCATGGAGTACGAACCCTTCACCAACCTGATGGCCAGAAGCGCCATCGTACTCACCGATTCCGGCGGAATCCAGGAAGAAGCGCCAAGCCTTGGCAAGCCGGTACTGGTACTCCGGGATACCACGGAACGTCCGGAAGCGGTAGAAGCGGGCACTGTCCGCCTGGTAGGAACCGATGAGGACAAGGTATTTGAAACAGCCTACAAACTTCTTACCGATGATAAGGAGTACCGCTCCATGGCGGAAGCAGTCAATCCCTATGGCGACGGACATGCGGCCGGTCGTATCGTAGATGCTCTTTTGTGGATTGAAGGAATTAGTGACAAAAAACCTGCTAAATTTATAGCCAAGTGACAATGGTTATGGTATACTGTAGCAGTATAAATGCAATTTGTGTTTAACGTGCCCATTTTTGAAAATGCAAATCCGGCCCGGCCGGAGACAGTGGAGAGGACATGGATAAGAGGAAGGACAGGAAGGCCGATGATTTTGACCCGCTGCACAGCATTGCGGTAGCGTCGGGGGCAGGCCTCACCATTCTCTGTTCCATCGGCATAGGCCTCTGGCTTGGCATGAAGTGTGATGAATATCTGGGGACCACACCCTTTGGCATCATCATTTTCTCCATTGTAGGAGCCATGTCCGGCATGTATTCGGTGATTAAACAGATTTTGGGAAAGAAATAGCATGAAATTTGATCTTACATTTCCAAAGTATGCAGCTCGCATGACCAGGTTTCTCCTTGTATTTCTCATCGTCGGCACAGGAATCCTCTTTGCGTGGAAGGGTTGGACCTACGGCGCTGCCTGGGCCCTGGGGACTCTTTTCCATATACTTTTCTATAAATTAATGGTGGTCAAGTTTAACCAGTGGGTTAAAGCTGAAAGGGAGCCGGAGTTTATTGGACAGCATCTATTCATATTCACTACAATGCGGTTCATTCTGGAAATACTTTGCGCCCTGGCGGTGGTATTTAGCCCGCTGGATATACTGGCCTTTTTAGGTGGCTTACTTACACTGCCCGTCGCGACTCTGGCAGAGCGCGTGGTCGGTTTAATTAAGGAATAGGGACTTTTTCTTGACATCCTTGTAAGAGAGAGGGGGTGAGATTATGCATCTGCACACAGGTACACACGTTGTAGAGCAGCTTTTCGGCATGTCTGTGAACATGGACACGATTTTTACCACGTGGCTTACAGCCCTTATCGTTTTCATCCTTGTCTTTGCCGCTACCCGGGGCAAATCACTGATTCCCGGCGGCTGGCAGAATATGGTGGAATGGCTTATTGAAGGTTTGTGCAATCAGTTTGACAGCAATCTGGGGCATAAATACCGTCAGGTAGTCAACATTCTTCTGACCTTTTTCCTGTTTATCTTTACAGCCAACCAGATCGGTCTTCTGCCTACGGAGCATCTGACTGCTTCACCAACCAATGACGTGAACACCACACTGGGTCTGGCTATTGCCAGTTCTCTGCTCCTTCACTTCTACTTCATTAAGAATAAAGGTGTTGGACACTGGCTGAAGCACTTTTTTGAACCGTTCCCGGTTTTCGTTCTGATGAACCTGATTGAAGAGATTGCAAGGCCGGTTACGCTGGCTATGCGTCTATTCGGCAACATCTTGGCCGGCGAAATCCTGCTGGAAATTCTGTATTTCCTCTGCCCGTGGTTCGTACCTATGATCTGGATTGCTTTCAGCTTGTTTGTCGGAGCAGTTCAGGCATACATTTTCACCACCCTGGCTTCCGTGTACATGAAGGAAAGCCTCTAATCTTCGGTGGAGCAGAGCGCCGCTCTTTATCAAACGGCACGGCACCGTCCGTCCAAACGGCTTGTCAATCTATCGGTACCGGCCGTCTCCGGAAATATTTAAGTGATTCTCAGGAGGAATTATTATTATGGATCAGACAATCGTCGCACAGTATTCTCTTATCGCAGCCGCTTTCATTGCTGGCCTGGCATCTATCGCAGCTGCCTTCTCCGACTCCAAGGCAGCTTCCCATGCTCTCGAAGGCATGACCCGTCAGCCTGAAATGGCAGGCAAGCTCTTCACCAACATGCTGGTTGCCATCGGCCTTATCGAATCTATTCCGATTATTGCTATCGTTATCGCTCTGGTTCTCGTATTCGCTAACCCATTCCTTAAATAATATTACTCAATATTACCTTAAGGAGGGATCGAATTGGTAGAACTGAATGGTACACTGCTGATTCAGATCATCAACTTCGTTATTCTGTGTGCAATTCTCGGTCATTTCTGCTACAAACCGGTACTGAAAGTTCTTGATGAACGTAAGAACCGCATTAAGAATGACCTGGACTCCGCTGCCGCTTCCAAGGCAGATGCTGAAAAGCTGAAGGAATCCTATGAAGAACAGCTCCGCGATGCACAGGCTAAAGCCCAGGAAATTGTGGACAAGGCTGTAAAAGAAGCCAAAGTCCAGGCAGATGCCCAGATTAAGGAAGCTCATGCCGCTATTGAGAAGGAAAAAGAAAACGCAACCAAACAGATTGAGAGAGAACGCAAGGATGCTCTTGAAGAATTGAAATCTCAGGTTGCCGGACTCTCCTGCGAAATCGCAGCTAAGATCATCAGCAAAAATATGACGCCGGAAACAAATGACCGGCTGATTGCGGAAAGCATCGCCAAGCTGGATGCCCGCAAAGCAGGTAAGTAATCATGGATAAGAACGTAATCCTTGCAAAAAAGTACGGACGTGCTATCTATGAGATCGCTGCTCAGCAGAACAGCCTGAAAAAAACAGAAGAAGATCTGGTACTGATTGCAGATGCTATCCGCAAAAATCAGAACCTCAAGGATTTTCTGAATCATCCTCTGCTTGCCAGGGATGTCAAGAAAGATACGTTAACAAAACTCTTTGCAGACAAGGTACAGCCGGTTGTCATGCAATTCTGCTACGTGGTTATGGACAGAGACCGTTTTGAGGTATTCCC
This sequence comes from Dialister succinatiphilus YIT 11850, assembly GCF_000242435.1. Lineage (GTDB taxonomy): Bacteria > Bacillota > Negativicutes > Veillonellales > Dialisteraceae > Dialister > Dialister succinatiphilus. Next base: position 154,847 of record NZ_JH591188.1, read on the forward strand.
CATGATGGTTGACTACTACGTGACCATGGCCCACCAGGGCATGGGCGTGGAAGAAGCGGTGGTAACATCCGCCCTCCCGCTCAGCAAGTCTCAGGCTGAAACGCTGAAGGAAAAACTCTCTGCCATTACCGGCAAGAAGATTCTCCTGAAGCAGAAAGTGGATGCAGCCTTAATCGGCGGATTCACCGTCCAGGTGGGCGACCGCCTCATCGATGGCTCCGTAGCAAGGTCCCTGCAGACACTGAAAGCGAAAATGATGCAATAATTGAGGTGACTTATAGGAAATGAAAATCAGTTCAGATGAAATCACATCTGTCATTAAAAAACAGATTGAAAACTACAAAGTAGACCTCAATGTCGATGAAGTTGGTACAGTCCTTGAAGTCGGCGACGGCATTGCCCATGTATATGGCCTGCAGAACTGCATGGCCGGCGAACTCCTTGAACTGCCGAACGGCGTTTACGGAATGGCACTGAACCTGGAAGAAAGCAACGTAGGTGCCGTACTTCTGGGTCACTCTGAAACCATTAAGGAAGGCGACACTGTTAAAAGAACAGGCCACCTTATGCAGGTACCGGTAGGCAACGCAGTTATCGGCCGCGTTGTAAACGCACTGGGCCAGCCGATTGATGGCAAAGGTGAAATCAAAACCGACGAATATCGCGACATTGAAATCAAAGCACCGGGTATTGCCGACAGACAGCCGGTTAATGTCCCCCTGCAGACAGGTCTTAAAGCTATCGACTCCATGGTTCCTATCGGAAGAGGCCAGCGTGAACTTATCATCGGCGACCGCGGCACCGGTAAAACAGCCATCGGCATTGATACCATTCTGAACCAGAAGGGTCAGAACGTCATTTGTATTTATGTATCCATCGGCCAGAAGAACTCCAACGTTGTTCGTGTATACGAAAAATTGAAGGCAGCTGGCGCCATGGATTACTCCATCATCGTCCATGCAGGCGCATCCGAAGGTTCCCCGATGCAGTACCTGGCACCATACTCCGGTGTCTCCATTGCAGAACACTTCATGCACCAGGGCAAAGATGTGCTCATCATTTATGATGACCTCTCCAAACACGCTGTAGCATACCGTGCCATGTCCCTGCTGCTCCGTCGTCCACCGGGACGTGAAGCATATCCGGGCGATGTATTCTATCTGCATTCCAGACTGCTGGAACGTGCAGCCCGCCTCTCCGATGCACTGGGCGGCGGCTCCATTACAGCACTTCCTATCATTGAAACCCTGGCAGGCGACGTAGGCGCATACATTCCGACCAACGTTATTTCCATTACCGACGGCCAGATTTACCTGGAAACCGGCCTCTTCTACTCCGGTGTCCGTCCGGCAATCAACGTAGGCCTCTCCGTATCCCGTGTAGGCGGCGCTGCCCAGATTAAAGCCATGAAACAGGTAGCCGGCACCCTCCGTCTGGACCTTGCCCAGTACAGAGAACTGGCAGCCTTTGCACAGTTCGGCTCTGACCTTGATCCGGCCACCAAAGCCCAGATCGACCGCGGCCAGAGAACCACCGAAATCCTGAAACAGCCGCAGTATTCCCCGTACCCCGTCGAAGACCAGGTACTGGCTATCTACATCGCTGTTAAAGGTGCCCTGGACGACATCGAAGTCAGCCAGGTCGTGGACTTTGAACACAAGTTCATTGATTTCATGCACAGCAGCCATCCGGAAGTTGGCGAAGACATTAAGAAGGCAAAGAAACTGACCGACGAAAATGAAGCCAGACTGAAAGATGCCATCGCTGAATTCAAAGACCGCTACAAAGCAGCTGAATCTGAAGAAAAGTCGGAAAAGAAAGAGGGGTGATCTGATTGGAAAGTACGCGTGATATAAAAGGGCGCATTAAGTCTGTCACCAACATCCAGCAGATCACAAAAGCAATGAAGATGGTAGCCGCTGCCCGTCTGCGCAAAGCAGAAGAAAAGGCAAACGGCTCCCGTCCCTATGCTGAAAAAATCGGAGAACTTCTGCGCCGGGCTTCTTCCGTAACCCCAGGCTTCACCAGCCCCCTCCTTGCGACGAGACCGGTGAAGAAGGTCGGCTATCTCATTATCAGCTCTGATAAAGGCCTTGCCGGCGCTTATAACTCCAACGTTATGAAGCGGACCATACAGGAAATCTCCGGTAAGGATCCGGCCAGCTACAGCATTTATATGTGTGGGAAACAGGGAAGAAATTTCCTGAAATTCCGTGGCTACGAACTGGCATCCTACCATTTCGGCTTTTCTGATAAACCATCCGCCCAGGACTCCATTGACATCGCCAAGGAAATGGTGAAATACTTCGTTGACGAAGATGTGGATGAAGTTTATCTTATTTACACGAAATTTATCACTGCCCTCCGTCAGCAGGTACGGTGCGACCGGCTTCTGCCGATTGAAACCCCCGATGACGGTGCGGCAGAAGGAGCAGCTGAAGAATCTGCTGCCAGCGATGAATACATGTTCCTCCCTGACGCAAACAAGGTTCTTTCCAAACTGCTTCCTGAATATGTACAGGTCCAGGTTTACAACGCCATGCTCCAGTCTGCCGCTTCCGAACTGGGAAGCCGTATGGCTGCCATGTCCGCTGCCACCGACAACGCAACCGAAAGAATCGCCGACCTCAACCTTACCTACAACAAAGCACGTCAGGCCCAGGTCACCAACGAAATTTCCGAAATTGTCGGCGGCGCAGCTGCGCTGGAATAACCTATATCGATTAAGGAGGAATGCTTCTTCATGGCAAATGAACAGGAGATGCAGGTGGGTAAAGTCGTCCAGATTATCGGCGCCGTTGTCGATATCGCCTTCGACGATGACAAAGAACTTCCTGCCATCTATAATGCAATCCATGTAAAAGACGACAAAGGCAGCGTTCCTGTAGATGTTATCTGTGAAACCATGCAGCACCTCGGCGACGGCGTCGTCCGCACCGTAGCCATGAGCTCCACAGATGGCATGGTACGTGGAATGAAAGCTGTCGACACCGGCCGTGCAATCGCTACCCCGGTAGGCGACGGCGTCCTTGGACGTATTTTCAACGTATTAGGCCAGACCGTAGATAAAGACCCCACACCGGTCAAAGCAAAAGACTACTGGCCCATTCACCGTCAGGCACCGGCCTTCAAAGACCAGTCCCCGGCAGCTGAAATTTTCGAAACCGGCATCAAAGTCGTTGACCTTATCTGCCCATACGCAAAAGGCGGTAAAGTAGGTCTGTTCGGCGGTGCAGGCGTAGGCAAAACAGTCCTGATTCAGGAACTGATTCACAACGTAGCATCCGAACATAACGGCTGCTCCGTATTCTGCGGCGTAGGCGAACGTACCCGTGAAGGCAACGACCTCTGGGGCGAAATGAAAGACTCCGGCGTATTAAACAAGGTAGCCCTTGTATACGGCCAGATGAACGAACCGCCGGGAGCTCGTATGAGAGTAGCCCTCACCGGCCTCACCATGGCAGAATACTTCCGTGATAAAGAACACCAGGACGTACTTCTCTTCGTAGATAACATTTTCCGTTTCGTACAGGCAGGCTCCGAAGTATCCGCACTGCTCGGCCGTATGCCATCTGCCGTAGGTTACCAGCCAACCCTGGCCACCGATATCGGCGAACTGCAGGAACGAATCACCTCCACCAAGGAAGGCTCCATTACATCCGTACAGGCAGTCTATGTACCGGCCGATGACCTCACCGACCCGGCTCCAGCTGGCGTATTCACCCATCTGGATGCTACCACCGTACTGAACCGTTCCATTGCAGAACTGGGTATCTATCCAGCCGTTGACCCCCTGGACTCCACTTCCCGTATCCTTGATCCGAACGTACTCGGCAAGGAACACTACGAAGTAGCCCGCGGCGTACAGGCTATTCTGCAGCGCTACAAAGAACTGCAGGATATCATCGCCATCCTCGGTATGGAAGAACTTTCCGACGACGACAAAGTCATCGTTGCCCGCGCCAGAAAGATTCAGAGATTCCTGTCTCAGCCATTCTTCGTAGCTGAACAGTTCACCGGTTCCCCAGGAAGATATGTACCGCTGAAAGAAACCATCAGAGGCTTCAAGGAAATCCTTGCAGGTCAGCATGATGATATGCCGGAAGGTGCATTCTACATGGTGGGCACCATTGATGAAGCAATCGAAAAGGCTGAAAAGATGAAGAAAGGGGAATAAGCCATGGCTGATACCCTTACTAATCCTATGCACGTGGAAGTCATCAGTCCTGACGGCGCCATCTACCAGGATGACGGCGTAGACATGGTGGTAGCCCGTGCAGAAGATGGCGAATTCGCTGTCATGAAACGCCATCTTCCCCTTGCTGCCGCTCTTTCCATGTGCGTTGTGCGCATTAAAAAAGCGGACCAGGAGGAAAGAATTGCTGTATTTGGCGGATTCCTTGAAACCAAGAACAGCAGAGTCAATGTCATTGCCCCGCTGGCTGAACTGGCGGAAAACATTGACGTAGCCCGTGCCCAGGCGGCTAAGAAGCGCGCCGAAGACCGGCTGGCCAGCCGCGCCGAAGATATCGACGTGGACCGCGCCAGACTGGCCCTCATGCGTGCCCTCATCCGTCTTTCCGCAACGAAAAGTCTCTAATTCCTACAAAGGAGCTGCAGATTTCTGCAGCTCTTTTGCTTTTGGAAAAAAAGGGCTGTGAAAAAATGATTTCCATTTTTTCACAGCCCCTTTTTTCATATGGTAAGATAAAGAAAAAGAAAGGAGCATGACCATGAGAAAACAACTCACCGCCTTCCTCACCGCCCTCTTCCTTCTTCTCTCCGGCGTCGCCGCCTGGGCAGACTACACCGAATGGAAAGACAGCAGCTATCCTTTTTCCGCAGCCAAAACCATTTACCTGGACCAGGTGGACACCGCCCAGGTGGAAAATCTCTCCCCTGTGGAAGAATGGAAACTGAAAGACACCTTCTACCGTAAAATTTCAAAAATCAAAGATATCACCATCCTCATAAAAGAACCAAAACCGGAAGGACATCTCGCCTCCGGCACCGGTACAGAAGACGCCCTCATAGGCGGCAGCGACACCGCCATTCCCAAAGAAGCCGTAGAAAAAGGAGCAGACATCTACATCCTGCCCCGGATCACCACCTGGCAGACAGACTCCTACCTGGTACCGGCCCATACAGAATGGAGAAATCGGGAAATCCGCGACGCCTGGCGCGATAAAGATGGAAGATGGCACGAATACTACCGCACCATCACCTACCCCGAATACGTGCCGGACTACTGGGTCCCCTATGCCGAAGTGACAGTCACTTTCGAATGGTACGACACCAAAACAGGCAGCCTCATTGCTTCCAGCGAAGACAAAAGACTGAGAGGGTCGGAAACCCATCCCGAAGACCTCTACGGACGAATCGTGGACCGGTTTATTAAAAATATGAAGAAGACCCTGGGATAGGGGCGGCGGTCGGCTTATGGACAAGCCCCTGTGGGGCTTGAGGGTTGACGGCCCGCTGGGCCGAAGGTTCTTAAGGGGCTTAAGTTTGACGCGCCTTTGACGCGAGGGGTGTTGTAGGGCGCCTCTAAATTATAGAAGGCGCCAGTTTGTATAAAACCTTAACAACCGCCCTGCGGTCGTCGGAAATGCAATCCCCCTTTGGTGGCTGGCGTCACCACCTTGCCCGGTGGGGAGCATGTCACTGGATTCGCGGGTCGCGGGGCTCCCCTATGAATCCAGTTCCTTTGTCACCCCCGCAGTTCGGTGGCACAATAACCCGTGCTTACTGCAGAGCCAGAGACGCTTACGAAGAGAGGTTTCGAGGTGTTTTATTCTGCCCCCTGAACAGGGGGAAGTCCGGCCCAGCCGGATAGGGGGAGGCGAGCGCAGCGAGCCAATCAGCAGAATTGTTTTTCATGCCATATGACACTGAAAGTAAATCCCGTAACGCTGACTTTATAAGCATTGCCCCCTAAAGGGGAAACGACTCACTACATTTTGCGCGTCGCTAGCGCTCCTTCAAAATGTGTTCTCTGTGCACCGTAGGGCAATCCACAACCCTCGGGGCCGAAGGCCCCGTCAAACTTAAGAACCCTCCGGCCCATAGGGCCGGTCCATCTTAAGAACCCTTTTCCACAACCCCTCTACACAACCCGCCGCCGACAGGCGGCCATAACCTTCGGGCCAAAGGCCCGTCAACCCTCACACCGAAGGTGTGTCCCTTAGTGTAAAATTTTACTCGGTAGGGGAATTTTCCAGAAACAATAAAAGAGGAAAGCCTCCCCTTGAGTGGAAATGTTATAATTTCCGTGCACAAATAAAACAAAGAAAGGGCTTTCCTCATGGATATTATAACAAAAACTGGAGAAATTTGGAGTGAAAATGCAATTGGAGCAGTCATTTCTATCATCAAGGAATCTGATGATTCTATTGAGTCTGAAAGGAAGCTAACTCATTGGCTCACTGAAATGAACTGTCAGCTTATAGCTATGGCCCTGGCGCGTATTGACACTGAGCTGTATCAGATTTACAAGGTACAGGGGTGGCGTGTGGCACGCCGGGACTCTAGGACGATTTGCTGCCGCTATGGAGAGCTGACCTATGCTCGAAGACTTCTGCAGAAAGATGGGAAGAGCTTCTATCCCCTGGACCGTAAAATGGGCTTTGAGCCCAGAAAACACTACAGCTTGGGAATGATTGAGCGGATTGTCGAAGCTGTCGCAATTACCACATCTCGCAGTGCCAGCGAACTCCTGCAAAGCCTGGCAGGGATTACCATCTCCCATCAGTCCGTTATCTCACTCAAGAATTATGCCGGTAAGAAGGCAAAGGCTTATGAAAAAGCATTGGCAGAAGAGGAAAAGGTTGAAAAGCCGACACAGCCGGAAATTATAGCGATTGAAGGAGATGGAATTGTACTCAAGAACAAGGAGAAAGGCGGCGTTTCGGAAGTGCACCGCCTCCAGGTATATGAGGGGGTCAGGAAAAATGGCAACAGGACAGAACTGGTAGGACTTCGCTGCTTTGCATCTACC
>NZ_JH591188.1:161943-163940 GCF_000242435.1 Dialister succinatiphilus YIT 11850
AAACCGAAGCCACGGAGATAGTAATTATCGACAGTCAAATGAATTACCGAGGAAAACTTGACACTTACGGTGTGTCCAAAGGGCGCGCTCTGCGGCCCCTGCATATGGTATAATAAAAGCAAGAAAGAATCAGGCGAAAGCATAATCAAACATAAAAGGAGGAAGAATCATGGACGAAATTTTCAGAAGAGGAACCTGTCGGTATTTCAAGGAAAAAATGCCAGTACCGGATGATGAACTTCTTACTCTGGTGAAGGCGGGCATGCAGGCCCGGGCTGTGGGGAACCAGAAATCAAGGGATTTCATCATCGTCACTAGGGAGGATCTGGTGAAGGCCATTTCCCACAACAGCATCATTGCCGGACCTGCCCGGAAAGCGTCTGCCGCCATTGTGATTGTGGGAAAGAAGGATGGCATTTCCTTCCCCGAGGAATGGACCTTTGACTGTGCTGCGGCTGCCCAGAATATTCTGGTGGAAGCAGAACATCTGGGACTGTCCACCCTGTGGATGCAGGTTTATCCTTACCAGGACAGAAAAATCCACCTCTGCCACATTCTGGATATTCCCGACGAGCTGGATCCCTTCTGCATCATTGCCGTAGGCTATGCGGACAGAGCGCCAGTGCGCATGAACCGCTACGATCCGGATGCTGTATTCCTGGACCTCTATGGAAGCCATAAGAAAACCGTGTACACCGGAAAATAAGGTTCCTGTCTTATTTATCAGATAAAAGACGGGCCCTATTGTATTCTCCTTGAAACAATAGGGCCCGTCTTTTGTTCTTATCATGAAACAAAACATGAATCGTCCATACACGAAAGCCAGTGGACTGATGAGTCCATCTGGGCCTGTCTGCTGTCCGTGGGACTGGGGAATGGGGACTCGGGTGAGGGTTCAAGCGCCTGTGGCGCGGTCGGGATCGGGACCTGGGCGGTGCTTTCCAGTATTCCCGAAGGTTGACACGCCCTTACGGGCGTGAGGGTTGAGCCAGCTGCCGGGCCTTTTGGCCCTGGGCTGCCAGGGTTCTGCCTGTGATCGGCTTCGCCTTACAGGCGGGTTGAGGGCTCTCGCCCTCGGGGGTTATATAGTATCGCTGCGCTGGCGAGGTACGGCGCCTTCGGCGCCATTTTTATATCGCCTTTGGCGGCGAAAACTTCATAACCGCCCTGCGGGCGTCGGAAATGCATTCCCCCTTTGGTGGCTGGCGCCACCACTTTGCCCGGTGGGAAGCATGTCACTGGATTCGCGGGTCGCCTACGGCTCCCCTATGAATCCAGTTCCTTTGCCACCCCCGCAGTTCGGTGGGGAACAAAAGGAAAGCGCCTTAATGGGCAGGCCAGACGCCTTACTTCGCCCCACTTGGAGGTCCTATGCAGGACCTCCACAGGGGCACAATAACCCGTGCTTACTGCAGAGCCGCTTACGAAGAGAGGCCTCGAGGTGTTTTATTCTGCCCCCTGCATAGGGGGAAGTCCGGCGCAGCCAGGATAGGGGGTGGCGAGCGCAGCGAGCCAGTCAGCAGAATGGTTATTTTGCCATATGACACAGAAAGTCAATTCCCGTAACGCTGACTTTATGTTCATCGCCCCCTAAAGGGGAAACGACTCACTACATTTTGCGCGTCGCTAGCGCTCCTTCAAAATGTGTTCGCTGTGCACCGTAAGGGCGATACCACAACCCTCGGCCTGAAAGGCCGTCAAACCTAAGAACCCTCACACCGCAGGTGTGTCCAAGGCCGGTCAATCTTAAGAACCCTTTTCCAAAACCCTTTGAATCCTTTGAACCTTTTGAACCCTATGAACCCTCACACCAAAGGTATGTCCAAGGGTAAGAAGCAAAAATGACACAGTCCGCCGATTGGCGGTCAGGATAGCGATGGGGTGTCAAATCGGCGTTCTGCATTGTACACCCTTTGCCTCTTCGAGGCGTTCCCCTCAAGGGGAAACGAGAAGTATGGAGAGGAAAAACAGAGAGTTATATATTTCATGTACCATTC
>NZ_JH591188.1:164040-176690 GCF_000242435.1 Dialister succinatiphilus YIT 11850
ACTACATTTTGCGCGTCGCTAGCGCTCCTTCAAAATGTGTTCGCTGTGCACCGTAAGGGCGATACCACAACCCTCGGCCTGAAAGGCCGTCAAACCTAAGAACCCTCACACCGCAGGTGTGTCCAAGGCCGGTCAATCTTAAGAACCCTTTTCCAAAACCCTTTGAATCCTTTGAACCTTTTGAACCCTATGAACCCTCACACCAAAGGTATGTCCAAGGGTAAGAAGCAAAAATGACACAGTCCGCCGATTGGCGGTCAGGATAGCGATGGGGTGTCAAATCGGCGTTCTGCATTGTACACCCTTTGCCTCTTCGAGGCGTTCCCCTCAAGGGGAAACGAGAAGTATGGAGAGGAAAAACAGAGAGTTATATATTTCATGTACCATTCCGCAGTTTTCCCCCTTTGGTGGTGAACGCAGTGAGCCAATCACCAGAATGCGTATCATGCCATATGACACAGAAAGTCAATTCCCGTAACGCTGACTTTATACTCATCGCCCTGCGGGCGATAACCACAACCCTCGGCCTGAAAGGCCGTCAAACTTACGAACCCTCCGGCCCATAGGGCCGGTCCATCCTAAGAACCCTTTTCCACAACCCTTCTACACAACCCGCGGCGGAGCCTAAAACTTGCGGCGTCAGCCGCCATCACCACCCTCTGAACCCTTTGAACCTTTTGAACCCTCTGAACCCTCACGCCCGCAGGGCGTGTCCACGGACCCGGGGCTTTTTCCCTGCTCTTGACTGTTTGACTTTCTGTGTTATAATAAATACATCGAATAAGTTAAATATATAATTTTAAAAGGAGAGAAACCTATGATTACCGAAATTCACAGCCAGGAAGAGTTTAATACAGAAATTGCCAGCCACAAGGGGTACAGCCTGATTGACTTCTGGGCTACCTGGTGCGGACCCTGCCGCATGATGGCGCCGGTTATGGAAAACGCTGAAAAGGTGCTGGGCGACAAAATCCATTTCTGCAAGGTGGATGTGGATGAGCTGCAGGACCTGGCCGGTCAGTTTGACATTATGTCCATTCCTACCATTATCCTCTTCAAAGATGGAGAAGAAGTGAACCGCATGATCGGTGCTGTTCCACAGGAAGAATTTATCAGCCAGCTGGAAAATATGATGGCCTGAATCTCTCAAAAACAGAAAGGGAGGACTGCTTTTTAAGCGGCCCTCCTTTTTATTATGAAAGATAATCAAAAACGTCATAGTCCAACAGCCATGGTGTTTTTGTTTGCATAAAATTTTGAAAAAATGATGAAAGAGGGCTTGCAACTTGGGGAAAAGGTGATATAATATGTACATAAGTTGACCGATGGTCAACTGAAAGCAAAGCAGAAAATTTCCCCGATTCAAATCCCCATGATGAAAGGAAATACAGCTGCCAAGCGAAGAAAAGGAGGTGCGTTGATTCTTATCATTTTTACCTTGGATTTTCTTGATAATAATTTACCCTCTCTCCAAAAACCTGTCGGTTTCCCCGCCGACAGGCTTTTTTTGTTGCCTTCGCAAAGTACTAAATGATAATGAACCAGAGTCAAAACGTTCTGGAGTAAAGTTTCCTGTCGGTATGGCAGACCATAGTGCATCACCGCAGCAGGAAACCTTTCGCCAGCAGTTTCCTGTGGGTAAGGGAAGCCAGTGCGTATCACTCCCGTAGGAAACCTTTCGTCGAAGCACAAAAGTATCTCTCTTTCAGCGTAAATTTTTCCCGCACCACCACAAATGCACATCATTTTTCTTTGCAGTAGTTATAAGTTTCTTTTATTGGTCAAAAAGGATGAAGAATAGTATATTTAAACAAACACCATCTAATTATGTTCAGTTCAGATGATATTTTGTTATGAAAGGAGGGGCTCATGGGAAGAGAAGAAGCGGTGGAAAGGCTGCTCGCCGGATACCGGCGGTATTACACCATTACCCGCTTTGATGGAGGACGGGAGGAAGAAGCCCGGGGACTGCAGGAGGCAGTCCACATACAGAAGCCTTTCTTTTCAGGACAGGCGGAGCTTTCGGCGGTATGTGAGTATTATGAAGCGGGGGAGAAATATTTCCTCTTCCATTCCGCGAAGCTCTGGTCCACGGCCCAGGAGGAATTTGTGTTCCTCTTCCAGGTGCCCCGCCTCACCCTGACAGTGTTCATGGAGCTGGCCCATTTTGCTTATGAGGCGGGCATGGATATGGCTCATATCGGGCCGGGCCACATGTATACCTATATTTCCCCTGTATTTATCTGTGATTCCATGGATGAGGAGGCGGCGAAGGCGCTGATGAAGTGCCATTACTACAAATCCTTCCGATTCTCCTTCCACGGATGGATGGAATTCCATGCAGGCGCATTGGAGCTTGGCAGAGGCCGGTTTTGTTTCAACCGGGCCGGAAGGTGCATGGAAAAGGGACTTCGAAAAGTATTTGCTGATTATCCGTTTATGAGAAAAGATGCCTGATCATTTACCGGTGTATCCATGACATGGGGAAACTGTGACATTCTGCGGTTTCCAGTGCCGGTTCGTCAACCCCAGGGAAAGGGGGCTCCTTTATGAATACCCTTGTATTACTGGCAGTTTGTCTTGTTATTCTTTTATGCGGTTATATTTTCTACGGCCGATGGCTGGTGAAGCAGTGGGGCGTAGGGAAGGGCGATATCCCCACCCCTGCCCATACCATGGAAGATGGTGTGGACTATGTGCCTGCCAAGGCGCCGGTGCTCATGGGGCACCATTTCTCCTCCATTGCCGGCGCAGGTCCTATTACAGGTCCCATTGGGGCAGCCATGTTCGGCTGGCTGCCAGTGACCCTGTGGGTGCTGGTGGGCGGCATTTTCTTCGGCGGCGTCCATGACTTCGGCGCCCTCTTTGCCTCGGTCCGGCACAACGGCCAGTCCATTGGCGAAATCATTTCCGCCAATATGTCCAAAAGGGCCAAGCAGCTTTTCATTATTTTCTCTTATCTGACTCTGATCCTGGTGGTGGCGGCCTTTGCAGCCATCGTGGCTTCCACCTTCGGCGCTGTCTATGAAAACGGCGTGGTGAATGAAGCAAAGAGTGCCACCCAGGCGTCCGTGGCCATGGTATCCCTGCTCTTTATTGCCGTGGCCATTGTCTTCGGCTTTGCGGTGTACCGCCGCCACACCGGCATGGTGGCTTCCACCATCCTTGGCGTAGGTGCCATTGTCCTCTGCATGGCCATCGGCATGAATTTCCATCCCTTCTATTTTTCCACCCATACCTGGATGTGGCTCATCGGCCTTTATATTACCATCGCTTCAGTCACTCCCGTATGGATTCTCCTGCAGCCCCGGGACTACCTCTCCTCCTTCCTGCTCTACGCCATGCTCATCGTGGCCATCATAGGGATTGTAGGAGCTCACCCGGATATTAATCCGGACCTCTTCCCGGCTTACACCGGATTTTCTGTAGACAATGGAAACGGTACCCAGTACCTGTTCCCCATCCTTTTCACCACCGTAGCCTGCGGCGCTATTTCCGGTTTCCATTCCCTCGTTTCCTCCGGCACCACCTCCAAGCAGCTGGATAAAGAATCTGATGCCAAACCCATTGCCTATGGCGGCATGCTGCTGGAATGCGTACTGGCCATCATTACCCTCTGCGCCATTGCCTACGCCAGAGAAACAGGCCATGTCAAAGGAGCTACCGATATTTTTGCCGGCGGCATTGCGGCCATGATCGGCGCCATTCCGGGACTGGAATCCATGGAAAGAAGCATGTACACCCTGCTGGTGCTCACCTATTCTGCCTTCTGCCTCACTTCCCTGGATACCGCCACCCGTCTGGCCCGCTTCATGTTCCAGGAATTCTGGCTGGAACCAGGGCAGACGCCGAAAGACATTGACGGCAGCTTCAAGAAACTCATGGTGAATCCTTACTTTGCCACCATCCTCACCGTCATCCTGGGCGTGCTTCTGGGCATGGGCGGCTTCATGAAAATCTGGGGCCTCTTCGGCGCAGCCAACCAGCTTCTGGCCGGCATCGGCCTCCTGGCTGTAGCCACCTGGCTTGGCAATGCAGGAAAGAATAACAAAATGTTCCTCATCCCCATGACCTTCATGATGATCGTCACCTTAAGCTCCCTGGTCATCATCGTAAGAAACCAGATTATCATGATTATGAACGGCACCACCGACTGGGGCCCCTACGCCCAGGCCGGCATTGGCATCCTTCTCATCGGCCTGGCTCTGGAACTGGCCGTGGAAGGCTATCGCACCATTATCCATCAGCGGAAACAGGCGAAACTGGAAAAAACAGCAGAACTGTCTGCCGGACTGGATGAAATGGAAGATTAATGGTAGAAATCAAAGCAGCGGACTTGGAAGTCCGCTGCTTTTTTACGTGGAGGATGAAAGGGCATATATGTTCCTACGGATCGAGGGGAATGGAGACTGGGGACTGGGGACTGGGGACTGGACGGCTGTCGGCTTTCGGCTTACCGCTACCCGTGGGATGGTATTCCCGAAAGAGGCCCTAGACTTCAGACTATCAGACTTCAGACTTTGGACAGCATAGACTTCACGTACCACTCCGGTGTTCCCCCCTTTGGTGGCTGGCGCCACCACCTTGCCCGGTGGGAAGCATGTCACTGGATTCGCGGGTCGCGGGGCTCCCCTATGAACCCAGTTCCTTTACCACCCCCGCAGTTCGGTGGGGCGGCAAAAGGAAAGCGCCTTAATGGGCAGGCTAGGCGCCTTACTTCGCCCCACTTGGAGGTCCTATGCAGGACCTCCACAGGGACACTATAACCCGTGCTTACTGTAGAGCCATTTATGAAGAGAGTGTTTTGCGGTGTTTTATTCTGTCCCCTGAACAGGGGTGCAAGGGAACACGATTCGTAAGGAAGCGAAGCGACCTGAGAATCGTGTGACACGCTTTCCCGTGGAGAAGTCCGGCGCAGCCCGGATAGGGGGGGCGAGCGCAGCGAGCCAGTCAGCAGAATGGTTATTTTTCAATATGACACTGAAAGTAAATCCCGTAACGTTCTTGCGTCCCCTTTAGGGGAAGAGGGCCACGAAGTGGCGAAGGGGTGGACGGTGGTAATCCTGATTATGATACTTGATGTGGACGTGACCGCCGAAGGCGGCATTATAAAACTCATTGCCCCCTAAAAGGGAAACGACTCACTACATTTTGCGCGTCGCTAGCGCTCCTTCATCCACTGCTGTCACTGACTCACTGGATTTTCAGGTCGCTGATGCTTCCTTACAAATCCAGCGCTCATAACGGCAGGCAGCCCCGCTCGAGATGATGAAGCGGCAGGCAGTATATCATTATATGAGAGTCATAAAAAAGAGGTTTTGAAGAAATACTTTACCTTTCTTCAAAGCCTCTTTATCCTATGAACCGGCTCGCTTCCGGCGGGCAGAAAACTCTGCCCGAGCCGCGAAGGGACCTTAGATTTTTGAATTGGGGGACATGCTGGTGTCTCCGGGGTCCCAGGAGACGATTTTGCCGGTGGTTAGGCTCTTCTGTACGTCGATGGTCCGCTGGTTGGAGGAGCCTTTGAAGAGAAGGGTCACGTCCTTTTTGTCCAGCATGAATTCCCCGTCCACCAGGACGTCGATGCGCTTTAACAGTTCCATGGTTTCCGGCATGACTTTGGCAAAATGGCCCAGAAGGTCTTTGTCGAAGAGGTAGCCGGTGAAGCACCAGATGGTCTTGTGGGGATAGAGTTCCTTGAACCGTTTCACCAGGGGGAGGAGGCCCTTCTGGTTCACCGGCTCCATAGGTTCACCGCCTAAGAGGGTGAGGCCTTCATAGAATTCATGGCCCAATTCTTTCAGGATATAGTCTTCCACGTCCTTCGTGAAGGGCTTGCCATAGTTGAAGTCCCAGGTTTCCGGGTTGAAACAGCCTTTGCAATGATGGGTGCAGCCGGACACAAAGAGGGAAAACCGGATGCCGGGACCGTTGGCAATATCGTATTCTTTAAAATTGGCGTATTTCATGGATGGACTCCTTGCTTTGCTTATATAAGTGTGAAAAAGGAGGCGCGGAGCGCCTCCGGATTCATGAGATGGAGATCGGGATCGGGATCGGCATGGGGTCCGGGAATTCTTTGCCCGGAGGCCCAGGCCCCTGCCCCTGTATCAGAGATGCAGCACGCGATCCTTGATTTCCTGGGTACGGCCCTGGTTCCAGAACTGGGTGCCGATGTAGCCGCAGGTTCTCCGGGCTACGCTCATCTTGTGCTGGTCCCGGTTGCCGCAGTTGGGGCATTCCCATACCAGCTTGCCGTTTTCATCTTCCACGATTTTGATTTCTCCATCGTAGCCGCAGACCATGCAGTAGTCGCTCTTGGTGTTCAGTTCGGCGTACATGATATTTTCATAAATGTACTTCATCACCGTGAGGACAGCAGGGATATTGGTCTGCATGTTCGGCACTTCGATGTAGGAAATGGCGCCGCCGGGGGAGAGTTTCTGGAAGTCCGATTCAAATTTTAGCTTATGGAAGGCGTCAATCTTTTCTGCCACATGGACGTGGTAGCTGTTGGTAATGTAGTTCTTGTCGGTGACGCCGGGGATAATGCCGAACCGTTTCTGCAGGCATTTGGCAAATTTGTAGGTGGTGGATTCCATGGGGGTGCCGTAGACGGAATAGGAAATATTTTCCGCTTTTCTCCATTCGGCGCACTTATCGTTCAGCTTCTGCATGACAGCCATGGCAAATTTCCGTCCCTCTTCGGTGGTGTGGGAAACGCCCAGCATGCGGACGCACATTTCATAGAGGCCTGCATAGCCCAGGGAAATGGTGCTGTAGTTATTGAAAAGGAGCTTGTCGATGGTTTCGCCTTTTTTCAGACGGGCCAGGGCGCCGTACTGCCAGAGAATGGGGGCCACATCGGACACGGTGCCCAGAAGCCGTTCGTGGCGGCAGCGGAGAGCACGGTGGCAGAGTTCCAGACGGTCTTCCAGAATCTTCCAGAAGCGGTCCATGTCTCCGTCAGAAGAGCAGGCCACGTCTACCAGATTGATGGTGACTACGCCCTGGTTGAAACGGCCGTAGTACTTATGCTCCCCATGGGGTCCCAGGCCTTCGGTATCGGGGGTGAGGAAGCTGCGGCAGCCCATGCAGGGGTATACGTCGCCGTTCTTCAGACTCTTCATGATTTTGGCGGAAATGTAGTCCGGTACCATTCTCTTGGCGGTGCATTCGGCAGCCAGCTTGGTGAGGTAGTAGTAGGGGGAGTCGTCATGGATATTGTCTTCATCCAGTACGTAAATGAGCTTCGGGAAAGCCGGGGTAATCCATACGCCCTTTTCATTCTTCACGCCCTGCATTCTCTGACGGAGCACTTCTTCGATGATCATGGCCAGGTCCTTCCGGGTCTGTCCGTCCGGCACTTCATCCAGGTACATGAACATGGTGACGAAAGGCGCCTGTCCGTTGCAGGTCATGAGGGTAATGAGCTGGTACTGGATGGTCTGGATGCCCGATTTGATTTCTTCCTTCAGCCGCCGTTCCACGATTTTTTCAATGATGCCTTTATCCATGGATTCGCCGGTTT
This sequence comes from Dialister succinatiphilus YIT 11850, assembly GCF_000242435.1. Taxonomy (GTDB): domain Bacteria; phylum Bacillota; class Negativicutes; order Veillonellales; family Dialisteraceae; genus Dialister; species Dialister succinatiphilus. The sequence goes on from NZ_JH591188.1 coordinate 171,572, forward strand.
CTTTTCTTTCTGCAATCACTTCTTTTGTGATTTTCTTGCGGCTGATATCCACGAAGGGAGCCAGATGAGCCAGGGTAAAGGACTGGCCGCCGTACTGGTTCGAGGCCACCTGGGCCACAATCTGAGTGGTTACATTGCAGGCGGTGAAGAAGGAATGGGGCTTCTCAATCAGAGTCTGGCTGATGACCGTGCCGTTCTGCAGCATGTCTTCCAGGTTGATGAGGTCGCAGTTGTGTTCCCTCTGGGCGAAATAGTCGGCGTCATGGAAATGGATGATGCCTTCTTCATGGGCCTTCACGATTTCCTCCGGCAGCAGCAGTCTTCTGGTGAGATCCTTGGACACTTCGCCGGCCATGTAGTCACGCTGGGTGGAATTGATGACAGGATTCTTGTTGGAATTTTCCTGCTTCACTTCTTCATTGGACAGGTCGATGAGGGACAGAATGCCGTCATCGGTGGTATTGCTCTTGCGGGAAATCTCTCTCTTATACCGATAGCGCACGTACTTCTGCGCCACCTCGTAGCCCCGCATTTCCATAATGCCCGTTTCCACCATGTCCTGAATGTCTTCCACATTCACCGCATGGGGATAGGAGGCAATCTTTTTGGCAATGTTGTCAGCTACCGCACGGATCTGGAATTCATTCATCTGGTGAATGGACTCCACTTCCTTATTGGCCTTGCCGATGGCATTGATGATCTTGGAAATATCAAAAGACACTTCCTGTCCGTTTCTCTTGATTACGTTCGTTTTTACGTGAATCACGTCGGTATACTCCCTGTTTTCCATGTAAGACACTCCCCTGTTTCCTCTAAGTTACGATTTCAGCCTGTCTAGCCTGCTATGTCGATAAAAATGATGTGAATAGTAGATGAAATCATGCATTCTACTAAATATAGTTCAAACGCGCAAATAAAGACACAACATATTGTGCCGGAGATAATCATACACCAACTGGAGAGAAAAGGGAATAGACAATTTTGGTCCTTTCGAATCCTCTAATTTTACGTTCGCCGGCAGGAAATTTCGAAAAATGCCGATATTCCTTGAAAAGGAAAGAATTTGGAAAATCGGAAGGGGTCGAAAAGGAACCTATGGAATTTTTCTATAGCTATGTATAAGGGATGGGGGACTGGGGATTCGGGATTCGGGAAATGGGGAATGGGGAATGGGGTGGCTTACTGCTGCCTGGGGCTTTGTGGCTTGAAGGTTCTAAAGTTTGACGGGGCTATCGCCCCGAGGGTTCTTAAGTTTGACAGCGGCTTTGCCGCTGAGGGTTGTTGTAGGGCGCCTCTAAATTATAGAAGGCGCCAGTTTGTATAAAACCATACAACCGCCCTGCGGGCGAGGAAATGCAATTCCCCTTTGGTGGCTGGCGCCACCACCTTGCCCGGTGGGAAGCATGTCACTGGATTCGCGGGTCGCGTGGCTCCCCTATGAATCCAGTTCCTTTGCCACCCCCACTTCGCGGGGGCACTATAAAGCTCCGTTATGCTGTGAGCGACTTATGAAAGGAATGCTTCGCGGTGTTTTATTCTGCCCCCTGAACAGGGGGAAGTCCGGCGAAGCCGGATAGGGGGAGGCGAGCGCAGCGAGCCAACCTGCAGAATGCTTATCATGTCATATGACACTGAAAGTAAATCCGGTAACGTTCTTGCGTCCCCTTTAGGGGAAGAGGGCCACGAAGTGGCGAAGGGGTGGACGGTGGTAAGAATGATTATGATATTCTTATTCTATGTCTTATCGCCCTAAAGGGGAAACGACTCACCACATTTTGCGCGTCGCTAGCGCTCCTTCAACCACTGCTGTCACTGACTCACTGGATTTTCAGGTCGCTGATGCTCCCTTACAAATCCAGTTCGCATAGTGCATCCACTGCTGTCACTGACTCACTGGATTTTCAGGTCGCTGATGCTCCCTTACAAATCCAGTTCGCTAGTGCAAAATGTGTTCGCTGTGCATCGCTTCGCTCAGGGGGCCGCCGATTGGCAGTCAGGAAAATGATAGAGTGCCATATCTTTTCTCAGCCCCGTACACCCTTTTGCCACTACGTGGCATTTCCCCTCAAGGGGAAACGAGAGATATGGAGAGAAAAACAGGGCGTCATATACTTCATGTACCATTCCGGTGTGCCCCCTTTGGTGGCTGGCGCCACCACCTTGCCCGGTGGGAAGCATGTCACTGGATTCGCGGGTCGCGGGGCTCCCCTATGAATCCAATTCCTTTGCCACCCCCGCAGTTCGGTGGGGCGGCAAAAGGAAAGCGCCTTAATGGGCAGGCTAGGCGCCTTACTTCGCCCCTGTGGAGGTCCTATGCAGGACCTCCACAGGGGACTATAAAGCTCCGTTATGCCGTGAGCTGCTTATGAAAGGACTGCTTTTCAGAGCTTTATTCTGCCCCCGCTTGCGGGGGAAGTCCGGCACAGCCGGATAGGGGGTGTATCTGCCGAAGGCAGATAATTCAGCAGAATGCTTATCATGCCATATGATACAGCAAGGTCATCCCGTAACGCTGACTTCATACTCATCGCCCGAGAGGGCGATACCACAACCCTCGGGGCCGAAGGCCCCGTCAAACTTAAGAACCCTCCGGCCCATAGGGCCGGTCCATCTTAAGAACCCTTTTCTACCACCCTTCTACACAACCTGCGGCGGAGCCGCGCCCCTTTTTTAAAACTCGCGGCGTCAGCCGCCACCACAACCCTCGGCCTGAAAGGCCGTCAAACTTAAGAACCTTAAGAACCTTCGGGGCGAAGCCCCGTCAACCCTCACGCCGCAGGCGTGTCCATGGTGTGTCCAAGAGCTCCGCCCCTCCATGGTATAATAAAGAAAAGACAGAAGGAGCATATCTATGACATACAAAATTCAATTTCTGGCAGTAGCCATGGTTTTTCTTTTTCCCTTCTTCAGTCAGGGGGAGGACATATCCACCATTTCCATAGAGAAAAATGGAGACATGGTGGAGGCACCGGCTCCGGCGCCGGTGTCTTTGGAGGCCTGGATACCGAAGAAGGTGCGGAAGGAGTCCTCCCTGCAGACCGAGGACCAGGGACTGCGGCAGGCGGTACTGGACTATTTTGCCGATTCCACCTATGACGAAAGTTTGATGAACTACGCCTGCAATTTCACCGACCTTTCCGGTGACGGCGGCAAAGAGGCCCTGGTACTTCTTGAAAGCCCCTACACCGACCGGGATGGGAAGCCGGAGCTCCTTATCTTTACCCGGGACGGGGAAGGCTGGCACATGGAGCAGGAAATCACGGGCATCTCAGTGCCTTTCCTGATTCCCCGGCGGGATAAGAAGGCTGGAAGCGGCGATTTCAGCCCCCTCTATTTCATGGAAGACGAAGAAACAGGAGGGACAACGGTGAAGAAACTGAGCCCTCAGGGCCATCTCTATCCTCTGGCCGCCAACGGGGAGCCGGTGGAACTGAAATCTTTGAAAAAAATGAAGGGGCAGGCCTTCTTCTGCGCCGTGAGTAAAAAGAAGGAGCCGCTCCGCTGGTTCTCCCTGGCCCCGGCGGAAACAGGGAATCCTTCGATTTCATAAAGGGGGCATACCTATGGAATCCAAACTGGTACTTTATGACAATTACAGAAAAAATAACGGCAGCTTCACCTACTACCTGGAAGAGCGGGAAACCTTCAACAGCTTTGCCTTCGGCAGTCTCTGCGAAAGCATCCGCCGCCTTTCGGAGACGGCGCCGGGCAACAGAGAGGTACTTCTCCAGGTACACCATGTATATACAGATATTCTGAAATATTTCATCTCCCGCGGCAGCGCGGACAGCCTCGCCCAGATATCCGGCCTCCCCTCCCGGCCGGCGGACTTTCTGGATGATCTGGACAAGGCGGTCGTTCAGTATCTGCAAACCTGCGGCAGCGAAGAAACATGGTAAAGGAGAAAAACATGGAAAGAAGAGGGGACTGGATAAAACAGAACAGGCCGAGAGGATGGAGGAGAAACCCATGACCTGGGCCCTGGCCTTCCTCCTGATCAACCTTACTTCCTTTTCCCTCTACGGCCTGGACAAATGGAAAGCCGTCCATGGCTGCTGGCGCATCTCCGAAAGGACCCTCCTCCTTGCCGCCCTGGCCGGAGGCTTCGCCGGCGCCCTCACCGGCATGTACTTCTTCCACCATAAGACAAGGCATAAGAAATTCGTATACGGCGTGCCGCTGATAGGCCTTCTGGAACTGGCGGCAGCCATGCTGCTGGTTTTATAGACAAGCCCCTTTGGGGCTTGAAGGTTCTAAAGTTTGACGGGGCTATCGCCCCGAGGGTTCTTAAGTTTGACAGCGGCTCTGCCGCTGAGGGTTGTGGTGGGCGCCTTACATTTATAGAAGGCGCCCTCTTATGAAAAACCTTTACAACCGGGCTTTTGCCCGTGGAAAAACATGCAAACCGGGCTTCGCCCGAGGAATGCATTCCCCCTTTGGTGGCTGGCGCCACCACCTTTCCCCCGCAAGCGGTGGTACTATAGAGCTCCGCTATGCTGTGAGCGACTTATGAAAGGAATGCTTCGAGGTGTTTTATTCTTCCCCCTGAACAGGGGTGGCAAGGGAACACGATTCGTAAGGGAGCAAAGCGACCTGAGAATCGTGTGACACGCTTTCCCGTGGAGAAGTCCGGCGCAGCCCGGATAGGGGGGTGGCGAGCGCAGCGAGCCAGTCAGCAGAATTGTTTTCATGTCATATGATACTGAAAGTAAATCCCGTAACGCCTCTTGCGTCCCCTTTAGGGGAAGAGGGCCACGAAGTGGCGAAGGGGTGGACGGTGGTAAGAATGATTATGACACTCGATATGGACGTGACCGCCGAAAGGCGGCATTATAATACTCATCGCCCGAGAGGGCGATACCACAACCTTCGGCCTGAAAGGCCGTCAAACTTAAGAACCCTTTTCCAAAACCCTTTGAATCCTTTGAACCTTTTGAACCCTCTGAACCCTCACCAAAGGTATGTCCAAGTGTAAGAAGCAAAAATGACACAGGCCGCCGATTGGCGGTCAGGATAGCGATGGGGTGTCAAATCGGCGTTCTGCCTTGTACACCCTTTGCCTCTTCGAGGCGTTCCCCTCAAGGGGAAACGAGAAGTATGGAGAGGAAAAACAGAGAGT
>NZ_JH591188.1:177055-195803 GCF_000242435.1 Dialister succinatiphilus YIT 11850
CGTCCAATCTGAACCCTATGCACCCGGGCCGCAAAGCGGCCCTTATTTCCTACTTTTTCTACATTTCTCTTACGAAATTATGCTATAATATATTTAAAAGGATAAAAATCAGGAGTAGGCCGTTCTGCTCATTATTTTTCTAAAAGTTTCTGTGAAGTGAATTGATTTACAGAAACTTTTATTTTCCCGAAGGAAAGAAAAGAGGAGAATGATTTCCCCGCCCATGGAGAGGCAGGCGGCGCCAAACTGGAGAAAAGGAGGAAAACATGGCGGATATAGAGAAGTTTCGCGGGGCACTGCATGGAAGTGCCTGCGGGGATGCCCTGGGCTATCCCCTGCAGAATTTCTCTGTGGGGCGCATACAGCGCAGATTCGGCCCCTTCGGTCTCCGCACCCTGGTGCGGGATGCCAGAAATGGCAGGAAGGCGCCGATTTCAGACAACACACAGATGATACTGGCCACCATAGATGGGATTCTATGGGCTGATGCCAAGAAATTAGACCTGGTGGACGGCATTTACCGCGGATACATGCGATGGTACTACAGTCAGACCGGGGAAGAACCCCGCCGGGGGCAGAGGACCTGGATGAGGCGGCAGCCCCATGAACGGGAATTCTGCCTTGTTAGAGAAAAATTCATGCATGCCCGCCGGAATCCGGAGGAAGGCCTTTTAGGTGCCTTTTCCAAAGATGTGAAAGGCTCCACGAAAGTTAAAGTCAACGACTGCAGAGGGAGCGCCGCCCTGGCAAGGGCCATTCCCATCGGACTTATTTTTGCAGGAGACAGCAAAGCTGCTTTTGACGAAGGCGTCAAAGCGGCAGCCCTCTCCCACTCCGACCCCGTAGGCTACTACGCCGCCGGCGGTCTGGCAGCCATGATTTCCTGTCTGGCCTATGGCCTCACCCTGCCCAAAGCACTGGAACGGGCAGAAACCCTTTTGGGCAAAGTCCACAAGACAGACCCCATCCTCTCCCTTCTGGGAGCGGCCGAGGAACAGGCAAACAATCACCCTGCCGGTAAAACCGGCACCTGGGACCACATCGACAGCATTGCCTCCCTGGGGAGCGGCGAAAACGCCGAAGAAGCCCTGGCCATTGCCGTCTACTGTACCCTGGCCATCGACGAACCGCTGGATGCTCTCATTATCTCGGCCAACCACTCCGGCAAGAGCAACACCACCGCCGCCATCACCGGCGCCCTGGAAGGCGTCCGCTTCGGAAGAAGCTTCATCCCCTCCTACTGGTCCGATATTCTGGAATGCAGCGAACCTCTGGCCTTCATGGCAGACAAGCTGTACTATGTGTACGAGAAATATCATCCTATGAAATAAAGAAAAGCCCTGGAAAATCCGGGGCTTTTTTGATACATTGCGGAGATAATGAGACTGCTGGCCGCTATCCGCTGACTGCTTACCGCATGGGCCTTCCTGCTGACAGGTCATCCTGAACGCAGTGAAGAATTTCACCACATGAAGCAAGGAGGATACAAGGTATTAAACACCAGGAGGAAGGCGGCTGCAGCCTGCGTCGAAGCCGTACCCTTTTGTGCCTGGAAGGCGAATACTCCCCCTGCTTGATACGCCTTTCTTCTTTATCAGACTATGTCATCAGAGAGGCGAAAAGGCCTGGCGAAGGCCTTTCCAATCACCGCGGTGCACAATCCATGGAAGCGGGGAGGAAAGGGACGGAGCCTTCATGAATTTCACCTCTCCGGCGCGCCAAAACTCCATAAAAACTCCTGAGGATGACCTGCTAGACATCCTGGTGGCAATAAGGCTATACCTGCTTTTCCTTGACGACACAGACATTCCGCTCCGGCGGCTGCCCCTGGCCGATTCATCGAAACAGAAGGCCTGAGCCCTACCGCGCATCAGCATGGGACGAATCGGGAGTTTTTTGCGTGGGATATCTTATTTCATAGCGATTGATCAAGAAAAGTCTTTCCGTGGGGGAAGACTTTTTTGATTGTCCTGTTCGGTTATGCTTTTCTGATCTTTGCTTTTTCCCACGGCAGATCATAAGATCGTGGTGAAGCAGGGCGGGTGATGATTCGAAGAGGTGAACAGTTATGAAATATACCATTATCATTGAAGAAACGGTTTCTGAGGAGTTGACTCTGGAGGCGGAGAATGAAGAGGAAGCGCTGGAGGAGGCTCGGCGGCTGTATCGGCAGGGAAAGTGGGTGCTGGAGCCGGGAAATCTGGTGGAAGTGAGATTTCAGGTTCTGGAAGAGGAAAAGGCAGATTGACAGGTGTATCTCTTCTTTTATAATGAAGGAAAAGGAGGGCTTTTATGGATACCTGTCTTGATATGTCTCTGGCGGCGGCTTATACCAGCCATTCCCAAAGGGCCCGGGTGGTGACGGAGGACTGGGTGGAGCGGAATATGTACTGCCCCCGCTGCGGCTCCGGTCATCTGGAACATTTGAAGGCGAATCGGCCGGTGGCGGATTTTGCCTGCCCCCAGTGCGGGGAAATTTTTGAGTCCAAGGCCCAGCGGGGCGCTTTGGGGCGCACCATTGCGGACGGTGCCTATGACACCATGATCCGGCGGATTCATGAATCCAATAATCCCGATTTCCTTTTCATGGCCTACGATCTGGACCTGGGCAGGGTGAAGGATTTCCTCATTGTGCCGAAGCATTTCTTTGTGGACAGTCTCATTGAAAAGAGGAAACCCCTGGCCGCCACAGCCCGGAGGGCCGGGTGGACGGGATGCAGCATCCTGCTGGATGAGGTGCCCTCCTGGGGGCGCATTGCCATCATCCGCGGCGGCCTGGTGGCAGATAAGGAGGAGGTGTGCCGGCAGTACAGGAGCACGTCCTTCCTGGGGGACATGAATCTGTCTTCCCGGGGCTGGCTCATGGACGTGTTCCGCTGCATGGAGGAAATCGGAAGCATAGAGTTTACGCTGTCCGATATGTACCGCTTTGAGGAAAGGCTCGCCATTCTTCATCCCGATAATCACAATATCCGTGCTAAGATTCGGCAGCAGCTGCAGATGCTCAGGGACCGGGGGCTTATCCGATTTGTGAGTCGGGGCGTTTATCGGAAATGTTGAGGTACTTTTTATGAAACGAATTACGGCTCTGCTTTATCATGATTTCACCGCTTTGGATGCGCTGGGGCCGCTGGAGGTGCTGGGGAGGCTTCCCGGCTATGAAATCCGGTATGCTTCTCTTTCCGGCGGTCCGGTGTCCAATGAGAAGGGCCTGGTGGTGATGACGGAGGCGCTGTCTTCTCCGGGACCCGGTGATATCCTTCTCATTCCCGGCGGTATGGGAAGCCGGCAGCTGGTGCTGCAGGATGATTTTCTTGCTGCCCTTCGTAAGGCGGCTCTGGCATCAACGCTTGTGATGACGGTGTGCACCGGTTCTGCCCTGGCGGCGGCAGCAGGGCTTTTGGACGGGCTTCATGCCACAGGAAATAAGAAGGCCTTTGACTGGACCATGTCCATGGGGAAAAAGGTGCTCTGGCAGCGGGATGCCCGCTGGACGAGGGACGGGAAGTTCTACACTGCTGCCGGCGTGTCTGCCGGAATAGATATGGCCCTGGGATTTGTGGCGGATCGGTTTGGCCGGGAAAGGGCCCTTTCCTTGGCAGAGAGCATGGAGTATGGCTGGAATGAAAGGCCTGAGGATGGCTGGTGTTTCAAGAGACAGGGGAAATAGGCCATAGTTTCAAGATGTCATAGACAGGTTCCTCAAGCCTATGATAAAATTAAAACATAGCGCATAACCGTATAGCTTATGCGCAGCCTATAATGACAGGTGCCGGTCAGCGGGCTATCCCCCCGCAATGAGGCGCCTGGTGCGTATGAATTCCATGTCATATGCACATCCTTTCTGTGACGCTGCAAAGCCGCCAATCCTTGGCGGCTTTGCGGCTTTCGGTGATGATTACAGGGTCAAATGAAGCAGGAAGGGCTGCCAGGCGGTTTCCTCTCACATATTTTTAGTAAAAAGCCTTCCTCAAAGCAGGGGAAAGGCTTTTTCTGCTCCTTGTGGGTGGACGGCGCTGCGGCGTTTGATTGTCTCGCTGCGAGAGAGGGACGGGATTTTCCACAGAGGAAGAGGGGCATCTGCAGGCGGCAGAAGGGGGCTGGCGCTGTCTGACGATCTGCCATCTGCCGGCTGACGTTTCGTGTCCTGGGCGATGGAAGTTTCCTGTATGCCATGAGGAAGTCCTTCATGGGGGCCATGGGCATCAGACACCCATTTCTCTATCGGCAGCCTGCATTCGTGCATGTGATTCTTATTTGCATATATATGACAGTACGGATTTCATAGGAAATTGAATTGTGGTATACTTTAAATTAAAGGATAAACAGATTTTTATCTCGAATCATTGAGTAGGAACAGAGGGATTGCCATGAACAATGATTTAACCAGACAATTTTTGGATGCCTGTCATGAGGCTCGCAGAATCTGTGAGATTCTGCCGAATCTGCCGGAACGGTTAAAGCCCCGGCACATCCGTATTATCCGGTGTATTCATATTATTTACGAGGAAAAGGGGATTGTCCGGGTCAGTGATGTGGCATCTGCCATGAACGGTACCATGCCCTCCATTACAAAGCTGGTGAATGAGCTCTGCGACATGGGAGTGGTGAAGAAGAGGCAGAGCCGGAATGACAGAAGGGTATATATCTTGAAACTGACGGATTTGGGAAATCACTATTATGATGTCTATGTAAATCATTTCCAGGGCTGGCTCTGTGAGCAGATGGAAGACATACCGGAGGAGCATGTAAAGAACATGGTAGACACCATTCACCAGGTCAAGGAAATCCTCCTGAAAGCCCGGGCTAATCATAGCTCTTTTGAATAATCCCCAAAAAAAACGCGGCGCAGGCCGTGTTTTTTTATAGAATATAAAAACTGCTTCCCCTTTATTTGGAATCAGTGTATACTAAGAGACGTCGTTAGTTATCTAAAATAAATAGATGCAGAAGGATGCCCTGGGTGACGGGCAGACGATGAGGCCCAAGTCGGCCATCCGCTATCGGCTGTGGCTTGAGGGTTCAGGCGCCTCTCGGCGCGGTCGGGATCGGGACCGGGACCTGGGCGGTGCTTTCCAGTATTCCCGAAGGTTGACACGCCCTTACGGGCGTGAGGGTTGATGGCGCCGCCGGGCCTTTGGCCCTAGGCGCCAAGGGTTCTGCCTGTGATCGGCTTCGCCTTACAGGCGGGTTGAGGGCTCTCGCCCTCGGGAGTTATATAGTATCGCTGCGCTGGCGAGGTACGGCGCCTCCGGCGCCATTTTTTATACCGCCTTTGGCGGCGAAAACCATACAACCGCCCTGCGGGCGTGGAAATGCATTCCCCCTTTGGTGGCTGGCGCCACCACCTTTCCCCCGCAAGCGGGGGCACTATGGGTGCTTAGCCATGGAGCCATGTCTCTGCAGGAAAGCGTAGAAACCTATTCTGCCCCCTGAACAGGGGGAAGTCCGGCGCAGCCGGAAAGGGGGAGGCGAGCGCAGCGAGCCAATCAGCAGAATGCTTTTCATGCTATATAACATAGAAAGCCAATCCCGTAACGCTGATTTTATAAGCATTGCCCCTAAAGGGGAAACGACTCACTACATTTTGCGCGTCGCTAGCGCTCCTTCAAAATGTGTTCGCTGTGCACCGCAGAGCGGCAATCCGCCACCCTCTGAACCAGCCTGCCAAAGGCAGGCCGAACCCTCTGAACCTTCTGAACCCGGGCCGCTCTGCGGCCCCATAGCGATACCACAACCCTCGGCCCGAAGGGCCGTCAAACTTAAGAACCCTCCGGCCCTCAGGCCGGTCAATCCTAAGAACCCTTTTCCACAACCCTCGGGGCGCAGCCCCGTCAACCCTCACACCGAAGGTGTGTCCCAAAACTCTATTTGAAAGGAAGCCGTACTATGCAGTTTGAACGCCGCCTGGACAGGAAGCTTGTTTTTTCCATCATTGCCGCAGGCATTCTTTCTTTTACCGGCGTGGTCATTGAAACGGCCATGAATGTTACCTTTCCTTCTCTCATGAAGGAGTTTTCCGTTTCCACGGCCCTGGTGCAGTGGATTACCACAGGCTATCTCCTGGTGCTGGCGGTGGTGATTCCGCTGTCGGGATACTTGAAGGAGCGGTTTTTGATGAAGAGGCTTTTTCTCACGGCCTCGGGCCTTTTCATTCTGGGCACGCTTCTGGGGGCCTGGTCGCCGGATTTCCTGCTGCTCCTTCTGGGTCGGATTCTTCAGGGGGCAGGCACAGGCATTGCGCTGCCGCTCATGTTTAATATCATTATGGACCAGGCGCCTCTTAACCGGCTGGGGTTCATGGTGGGGGCGGCCATGCTGGTCTGCGCTCTGGCGCCGGCGGTGGGGCCTTCCATTGGCGGATACATTGTAAGCCTTTTCGGCTGGCGCATGATTTTCTGGGCCGTGCTTCCGCTGCTTCTTCTTTCCTTTGTGCTGGGCGGTCTGTCGGTGCGGCAGTCTTCCAATCTTCGCCGGCCTTCCTTTGATGCCATGGGCCTTCTGTACCTGGCCCTTTCCTTCACCTGTCTTCTTCTGGGCTGCACGGAGCTGGGCCATGGGAGCATCACTTTTACGGCGGCCCTTCTTTTTGCCGGTTTTCTACTGGCTCTTTTCCTTTTCCGGAAGGAAGAGAAGAAATTGGCAAATCAGGGGAAACGGCCGCTTCTCCATATGGGGGCTTTGAAAAACAGGCCTTTCGTGCTGGGGGCGCTGGGGCTGTCACTGCTCCAGTTCCTGTGCCTGGCTCTGGGATTTTTGCTCCCCTGTTTTTCCCAGATTGTGACCGGGGAAAATGCCTTCGCCGCCGGCTGCATCCTTCTGCCCGGCTGTTTGCTGGGCGCCCTTTTTGCTCCCCTGTCGGGCCGGATTTATGACCGCTTCGGTGCCAGGCGTCCGGTGCTTCTGGGAAGTATGTTTCTCATCCTGTCCATGGTTTTGTTCAACGCCGCCCTGCCTTTTGCGTCTACCGGGATTCTGACGGTTTGTTACCTTTTCTTTGCTGCCGGCCAGGGGATGTCGGTAGGAAATATTCTGACCTACAGCCTTTCGGTGCTGGACAGATCCATGAAGCCTGACGGCAACGCCATCTGCAACACGGCCCAGCAGCTTTCCGGTGCCGTGGGCACTGCCGTGGCTGCGGCCATTGTGTCTGCCGCCCAGACAGATGGGGCCGGGGATTTCGCCCGGGCCACCGCCTTGGGGACCGCTGAAGCGTTACTGGTACTCCTTTTCCTTTCCCTCCTGCAGTTCCTTGCTCTGTTCCTTTCTTTTCGGAAAGAGGGGAGACTCTGAGTGCGGTGAGGGCTTTCTGTATGGAAGAAGGGCGTCTTTTCCTTTTCAAGAACCTGTTGTATAATATAAAAGTATGTGTATTTCATGCCGGTAAAGGAGCCGGCCCTCTTTCTGCCAAGAAATGGGAGAGGGAGTTTTTTCGCGCGTGAAATTCACTTTTCCGGCAGGATGGGGTATCTTCCTGCAGAATCTGGAAATGGGAGGAAAGAAGAATGGAAGAAAGAGACAGCTTTAAGTCTCGGCTGGGATTCATCCTGGTCAGTGCAGGCTGCGCCATCGGCATCGGGAATGTGTGGAAATTCCCCTATATTACCGGGGAATACGGCGGTGCCGTGTTTGTCCTGTTTTACCTGGTATTTCTGCTTTTACTGGGCATACCAGTGGTGACCATGGAGCTGGCCGTAGGCCGGGCCAGTCACAAGAGCGTCCTTCGGGGGTTTCAGGCCCTGGAGCCCAAGGGCAGCTGGTGGCATATCCATGGCTGGGTGTGCCTTCTGGGGAGCTTTATCCTCATGGTGTACTACACCACCATTTCCGGGTGGATGGTAGATTATTTTGTCCGTTTTCTGGATGGCTCCTTCCACGGCCTTTCGCCGCAGGAGGTGGCGAAAGCCTTTGACAGCATGGTGGCGGATCCTGTGGAAATGGTGATTTTCATGGGTATCAATGTGCTGGTGGGATTCCTGGTATGCGCCGGCGGCGTAGCCAAAAGTCTGGAAAAGGTGACGAAGTGCATGATGCTGGGCCTTCTGGGACTCATCGTGATTCTGGCGGTGAACAGCATCCTTCTGCCGGGAGCCGGAAAGGGGCTGGAGTTTTATCTTCTGCCTGACTGGAACCGGGCTGTGGAAGCGGGCATCGGCAATGTGGCGGCAGCAGCCATGAACCAGGCCTTCTTTACCCTGTCCGTGGGCCAGGGGTCCATGGAAATCTTTGCCAGCTACATGAGCCGTGACCATGCGCTCACCGGAGAAGCGGTGCGGATTACGGCGCTGGATACCTTCGTGGCTCTTCTGGCAGGGATGATCATATTTCCGGCCTGCTTTGCTTTCGGCGTGGAGCCGTCGGAGGGACCGTCCCTGATTTTCGTAACCCTGCCCAATATTTTCATCCATATGCCCATGGGTCAGCTCTGGGGCTCCCTTTTCTTTGTGTTCATGACCTTTGCCAGCTTCTCTACGGTAACGGCGGTGTTTGAAGCTCTCATCGGCAACTGCATGGACAATTTCGGCTGGAGCCGCAAAAAGGCGGTGCTGGTGCTGCTGCCCCTGGTTTTCTTCGGCAGCATTCCCTGCGTGCTGGGCTTCAATCTGTGGTCCGACGTGCATATCCTGGGCAGCCGGGGCATTCTGGATACGGAGGACTTCATCGTCAGCAGCCTGATCCTTCCTCTGGGCTCCATCATTTTCGCCCTCTTCTGCGTTACCAAATACGGCTGGGGCTTTGACAATTATCTGAAGGAAGTGAATACTGGTGAAGGCTTGAAGATGCCCCGCTGGATTCGTCCCTATTTCAAGTATGTGCTGCCTCTTCTCATCCTCATTATTCTGGTGAGAGGACTCATGTAAGGCAGGAAGGAAATGGTTCTTTCCGGAATACAATAGAAATGAAAAAAGCGGCGCCTTCCGGGCTGCCGCTTTTATGATGGAAAAGACTTTCAGAAAAATCTGTTTTGTGGTACTATATTGAAAGAAATCGAATTAACAGAATGATTCACAAAGAGCTCATTCTTTTAAAGGAGGACTATATGGCACTTGAAATTGGAAAACCGGCACCGGACTTTACCCTTCCTTCCGACGAAGGGAAAGAGGTATCCCTTCATGACTTCAAAGGACAGAAGGTGATTCTCTATTTCTATCCCAAGGACAATACCTCGGGCTGCACCCTGGAGGCCAAGGCCTTCCGGGACCACCTGGCAGACTTCAAAGCCCTGGGATATGCAGTCGTCGGCGTGAGCCGGGACTCTGTCAGAAAGCACTGCAATTTCCGGGATAAAAATGAACTGAACTTCCCCCTCCTTTCAGACGGAGAAGAGAAAGTGGTGAACCTTTACGGCGTGCTCAAGGAAAAGAGCATGTACGGCAGAAAGTATATGGGCATCGAAAGATCCACCTTCATCATCGACGAAGAAGGGAATCTGGTGAAGGAATACAGAAAGGTCAAGGCCCCATCCCATGTGGATGACCTGCTGAAAGACCTGGGATGATGACATCAAAAAGGCTGTGAAATCTGAATGGTTTCACAGCCTTTTTGATGTCCGCCATAGGATGGCAGGCTGCCTGCCGCTCTGGCAGAGAATCGTCCTGGCAGGCCCTTTTGGCAGCTGTGCTGCCAACTTTTCCCCGCTGAAGCGGTGGGACCATGGATGCTGGGAAATGGGCGCATTGGCTGCGAAGCGGCTGTTATCATTGCACCATCATACGCTGCGGCCACTCTCTGGACCCTCTGCCAGGGCAGCCCCTTTAGATTTCCTCCAGCGCTTCCATGCCCAGCAGGAGGGCGGCGTTCCGGCTTTCTTTTCCCCAGCGGCGCTGGTCGTGGGTGAGGGAGGAGAGGGTGTCGGCGGTGAACATGATTTCCGCAAATTCCTTTCCTCTGTATCTGGCGCAGGCGGCCAGGGCGCTGGCTTCCATGTCCACCAGGCTGCAGCCTTCCTGGCGGCGGCGCCGGATTTTTTCTTCTGTCTCCCGGAAGAAGCCGTCGCTGGTCCAGGTGACGGCAGGGGAGAAGGGAAGGTTTTTCTTTCGGAAATAGTCCTTCAGGTGAAGAAGGGGCTCTTTGTCCAGCTCAATGAAGCGGGATGGCGGCAGGTAGTGGTAGGAGGTGCCTTCGTCCCGGAGGGCCTTTTCGATGGGGAAGAAGCAGTTTTCCGGAATGTCGGCAAGGGAGCCGCAGCAGCCGATGGCCAGCACTTTTTCTGCGCCGTAGGCAAAGAGGCGGTCTTCGATGAGCACTGCCGCCGGGGCGCCGGCAGGCGCCTGTACCAGAAGGAGGGGCTCTTTTTCTCCGGGGACTTCATAGAGGGGAAAGGGCTTGGTGAGGGAGAGGAAGGTGCCCAGCACCTTTCCGCCTCTCTTTTCTGCAAAGGCGGCAATCCGTTTTTCTCCCAGAAAAGCCATGAGGCAGCGGCGGGGCAGCGTAAGGGGAAGGTGCTCAAAATCAGGTGAAATGAGGCCTTCTTCCCTGGAAAATTCAGCAAGCGGTATGGGGGATGTATTCATAGGAACTCCTTTCCGGCGGCGGGCCATGAAAACTCTGATTATTTATAGTTTATCATTTTTTCTGTTCTCATACATAATCGGAGATACCACTTGACAGATTTCAGTGACAGGTGTACACTTAGCCACAGATGAAGGAACCGTAAGGCTTTCTTCTTCAAAGTGAATATGACTGGCAAAGGCGTCTGATATGCTTTTTATCAGACGCCTTTTTACGTGGCGGGGAGGCCTTCCGGGGGGACAGGCTTCCCCGCCGCTTTTGGTCATAGGCATGATTTTAAGTAATAGATTTGAGTATTCCGATTGCATTGAACTTATTTTTCAAAATTTTGTATTATTGCAGAATCTGCATGGAAAGGAATTTAAAAATGCGCAAGGAACATGATTTTCTGGGAGAAAAATTAGTACCTGATGAAGTTTACTATGGGGTTCAGACCATGAGGGCTAAGGAAAATTTCCAGATTACCGGAGCTCATCTGGATCCGGATTTCATCAAGTCCATGGCTTCCGTGAAAAAGGCGTCCTGCCTCACCAACCTGAAGACCGGCCGCATGGACAAGACCATTGGAGAAGCCATTATCCAGGCTGCTGATGAAATCATGGACGGCAAAATGCTGGACCAGTTTCCTCTGGACCCCATCCAGGGCGGCGCAGGTACTTCCATCAACATGAATATGAATGAGGTTCTGTGCAACCGGGCTCTTGAAATTCTTGGCTATGAAAAGGGCCGCTATGATATCATTTCGCCCAATAACCATGCCAATATGGCCCAGTCCACCAACGACGTATTCCCCACTTCCATCAAGGTATGCCTCTGCCACAAGGCGGTGGCTCTCACGGATGCGCTGGAACGGCTGGCAGAGGGCTTTGAGGCGAAGGGAAAGGAATTCCAGGATGTGCTGAAAATGGGCCGCACCCATCTCCAGGACGCTGTGCCCATTACCCTGGGCGAGGAAATGAATGCCTACGCTTCCATGGTACGCCGGGGCATGGCAAGGATCATCCGCTCCCTGGAGGCCCTGAAGGATTTGAACATGGGCGGCACTGCTGTAGGCACCGGCCTCAATGCAGAACCGGAATACATCAAGCTTTTCCCCTATACCCTGTCGGAAATCACGGGATTCCGGTTTGAAACGGCGCCGAACCTGATCGATGCCACCAACAACACCGACTGCTATGCCGATGTATCTTGCGCCCTCAAGGTGACAGCTCTGTCCCTCATCAAAATGGCCAATGATATCCGCCTCATGGCCTCCGGCCCCCGCTGCGGCCTCAATGAAATCAAGCTGGAAGCCCGTCAGCCCGGCTCCTCCATCATGCCGGGCAAGGTAAACCCGGTGATTGCAGAGGTGCTTGACCAGACCTGCTACCAGGTCATCGGCAACGATCTGGCCATCAGCATGGCTGTAGAAAACGGCCAGCTGGAGCTGAACGTCATGGAACCGGTGATTGCCTTCAACATTTTCAACTCCTTCCGCTTCCTCACCAATGCGGTGAACACCTTCAATGAAAAGCTGCTGAAAACCATGAAAGCCAATAGAGAACAGTGCCAGTACTGGGTGGACCACAGCGTCGGCGTCATCACAGCCCTGCTGCCCCATATCGGCTACGAAAAATGCGCTGCCACTGCCAGAGAGGCCTACACCACCGGCGAACCGGTGCGTGAAATCATTCTGAAGAAGCAGCTGGTCACCAAAGAAGCCATGACCCGCATCCTCTCGCCCTATGAAATGACCCATCCCGGTATTGCAGGCGGGAAAGACGCCCTGGCCAAATAGGGATATCCGATTCATTGTCATTATTATCATCCATTGTCTGCCATGGGGGATCTCTTCGGAGGTCCCTTTTTCCATGCCTCTGTTCCACCTGCCTGCAGGGGCACTATGGGGGGGGCGTCATGACGGCGCTTATGATTCCGGCGGCTCCCCCCTTGGCAGCTGGCGCTGCCACCTTGCCCGGTGGGAAGCGTGTCACTTGATTCTCAGTTGCCTACGGCTCCTTGCAAATCAAGTTCCCTTGCCATCCCCCCGCAGTTCGGTGGGGCGGCAAAAGGAAAGCGCCTCTGAATTTCTCGTTTCCCCTTGAGGGGAAATGCCACGTAGTGGCAAAAGGGTGTACGAGGTTAAACATACTAATGAAACTCACCATCGTTCTCCTCGGCCTTACTTCGCCCCACTTGGAGGTCCTATGCAGGACCTCCACAGGGGACTATGGGGGAGAGTCATGACGGCGCCTGCCATTCCGGCGGCGCCTTTTGACTAATCCTTCCTAAACAGATAGAATATAGTATATTTATAAAATTTACGGAGCAAGGAGCGTTTCTGCGCTATGAAACTGAAAAATTTTGATCATATTGTTCTCACCACCAGCCACCTGGAGGAGTGCCTTCATTTTTATCGGGATTTCCTGGACATGACCGTGGTTTTTGACAAGGGACGATATGCCCTTCTGTTTGGAAACTGCAAAATCAATATCCACCAGCGGCCCGGAGAGTTCCAGCCGGCGGCGGCTTATCCCGTGTCCGGCAGCATCGATCTCTGCATCATAACGGAGACGCCCATAGAGAAGGTGCGGTCCGAGCTTCTGGCGAAGGGGGCGCCGGTGATTACGGATGTGGTGGACCGTCATGGCGCCAGAGGGCCCATGAAGAGCATTTATCTTCGGGATCCCGACGGCAATCTCATCGAAATCGCCCGGTATATCCGGCAGGCGGGACAAACAGAGCTTCCTCCGGACAATGATGAAGCCCTGGCGGATGAATGAATTTCTTGAAAGGATAAACCATTGACACCTTACGATTCCAATCTGTTCTTTACGGCGGAGTATGTGCTGTCCGCCCTGATTATCGCTTTTCTGACCTATAAGAAGACGGCCCTTGATGTGCGGCGTCCCATTTCCCGGAAGGCCTTCCTGAAGCGGCTGCCTCTGGCGGCGGGAGCGGTGGTGCTTTCCATCCTCCTCATGACAGGGGTCTATCTCCTGCGGCTGGATTTTGCCAAAAATCTCATCCTCATCGGGGCCATCCAGCTTTGCATGACCCTTGCGGCCAATGTGATTCTGGGAGCTTCCTGGATACAGCGGTACCGGGTCTATCCCCGGGGCCGGGAGCTTTCGGCGGTGGTGATTCTCATGTACATCATTGCGGACCTTTTCATGCCCTCGGGCATCAAGTACGTCATCCTGGTCATGGGAACGGTGCTGGCCCTGATTTTCCCGAATCAATGGGATGAATGGAAGTAGGAGAACGGAGGAAGAGAGGGGCTCTTCCTTCGTTTTTTTCTTTGCCTGTAACACAGGGGTTCATCCTTGCTTTATTTTCTTTTCTCCCTCTTTCTTATATGTTAAAATATAAAGAATCCCTAAGAGTTTTAGGGGTCAAAGAAGTGTAAGCCGCAAAGGCGCGAAATGACGGGACTTTCTCATTTCGCCGGAGGTTTCCTCCATGGGTTGATACGAAAGATTTTTCGTACAGAATTTTAAGAAGGCAGTCTTTTCGGGAAATCAAACTTTATGGTGTCATAAAGAGCCATGCCTGGGAAAGGGGCTGCCCGGGAAAGAAGGAAATTGAATATGGGGAGTTATAACTCAAATTATGGAAATGGCGATAGTTCTTTTTTTGCTCTTCGGCAGGCTGACGGCAAGGTGCTGGGGCGGGTGCGTCCCGGCGTGAAGCTGTCCACACCCCAGCCGGGGATGAAGGATTATCGTTTTTTTGTGGACCCTCTCTCTCCGCTGCCCCGGGGATTTGAGGATTCGGAAAAGCACGGGTTTACCGGTTTCATGAGCCGCATCGGCTGCGGATACAATGCCTTTGCCAATGAGGCCGATGCCCTGCATTACCTGAAGACCGTTTTTGGCGATGCCTTCGTCACCTTTACGCCGGCCATCAGAAATAATAAATTCTTTGTGCTCGATGATATGCAGCTGGAAGGCACCACGTCCTTCATGGATGTGGACAGCCATTTTTATCCCATCCCTGCCTTCGGCACTGTGGACCAGCCGCCTTTTTCCGGAGATATCAACAAGTTCTGCAGCCATATCCTCACCGGAAAGCCGCTGCCGGGACTGTCCAAGAAATACTGGAACAATGATGTGCAGCCCCGGGTCATCGTGGCGGCTACGAAGAATTTTGAGGGGAAGCTGGGGCCCTGGGTGGTGTTTGCACCGCTCTATGATGATGCCTTTGACTCCACCGTCATCGGCGAAGGGGGCGCTTATTTCCATGTGAAGAATAACGGTCCCCTGGGCTACGGCGTGGTGGATTTCAAAAATTCGGAGCTTTTCTCCCATATCCTCCGCTGCACCCATTCGCCCCTCTGGTATGTGCCGGAGGAATTCATTCCGGATCTCCGGCTGAAGCTGAAGCCTGTGCCTTCTGGCGGCGACCTTCTGGCAGACAGCGGCGTGCTGGTGAACCCCTTTGCCGACGGCGAACCCATCACCCTTGGCAGTGAAGAGAATGGAGAAAAAAGGTTCAGCCCGGAAGATGTAGATAAGATCATTCAGAGCTTCATATCCCGGGAAGACGGGGAGCCTGTGAGCAGCGGGGAAGAGGAAATCACCTCGGAGGAGCAGGATACCCTGAGCGAAGCGGGATTCCTGGAAAGGCTGTCTGAAACGGCCGACCGGTCAGGCTTTCTCTATGACAAGGATGACCTCATCAATTTCCATATTTCCCTGAAATCCTCCCGCCTCACCATTCTGGCCGGCATGAGCGGCACCGGGAAATCGGGACTGGTGCGCCTCTACGGCCGGGCCCTGGGACTGCCGGAAAGCCGGGTCCGTTTCCTGGCCGTACGCCCTTCCTGGATGGACGATGGCGACATTCTGGGCTATGTGGACATGAAGAACATGGTGTACCGCAGTGCCGATACGGGACTGGCGGAGCTCCTCATCAATGCTGCCGCCCATCCCGATGAAATGTTCCTCATCTGCTTTGATGAAATGAACCTGGCCCGGGCAGAGCACTACTTTGCCCAGTTCATTTCGGTGCTGGAAAAGGAAGAAAATCCGGTAATCCGCCTCTACAATCCCAGCCTTCGGGCCAAACTCTACAACGGCGACGCCTATCCGGCGGAAATCCCCATCGGCAGGAACGTCCTCTTCACCGGCACGGTGAACGTGGACGAATCCACCTACCACTTTTCTGATAAAATCCTGGACCGGGCCAATGTGATTACCCTCCATCAGGGACGGTTCCATGACCTTCTGTCTCTGGGAAAGAAAGAAAAAACAGAGTGGCCCGAAATGCCGGCCTCCCTGTTCGAGAGCTTCTGTGTCCATGAGGGCCTGGGCCTTAAGGAAGAAGAGCTGGATCTTCTGGACGCCCTGAACGATGCCTTCCACAAGAGCGGCATCCAGTGCGGCATCGGTTTCCGCATTGCCTGCCAGATGGGACGGTATCTGGAAAATATTCCCCAGGGCCTTTCCTTTACCAGGGAAGAAGGACTGGATGCCCAGGTGGTGCAGCGCATTCTCACCAAACTGCGGGGCTCCGCCCAGCAGCTGGCGGCCCTGGTATCCACCAGCGACAAAGGGGAACTGACGGGCTCCCTCCCGGAGGTGCTGGAACGGTTCAGCCGCCTGTCCTCCTTCACTGCTGCCCGGAAGGTACTGGAGGAAAAAGCCAGGGAGCTGAAACTCTATGATTACACCATCTAAACTTCCCTTCACCCTCACCTTCTCCGGCGGCTGGGACAAGGGAGTGCGCTATTTCAACCGCTTCACCGACAACCCGGAAGAGCTGGCCGAAGACCGGGCGCCGGGCCTGACCTTCACGGAAAACCAGGACATTTACATCCGCTTCGACGCACCCCGGGGCTTCCGCTTCACTATGGACGGCCTGGACGTGGTCACCATTCCCGGCGAGGAAAGAGAAAACGGCCAGACCTACATTGCCCCTTTCCGGCGGCAGGACCAGCCCCTCCTTCTCTTCGAGGGACAGGACTTTCCCCTGGTGCCGGGGTACTATGTGCTTACGGTGGAAGGCGGCGGCAGAAGCTGGTACGGCCTCATGGAAATCACGCCCAAGTACATGGGCAAGCAGAGCTGGCAGGATATGCGGGACGAACTGACCGATGAAATCAGGACGCTGTCCTTCGATTTCATGAAAAAGAATATCCATATTTCCAAAGCCCTAGAAGGAGCCCTGGGATTAAACACCTCCATGCTTCTCCGTTTCTATACCATCAGCAGTGAATCGTCGGTGGTGCTGAGCGTGCTGGACGAACTGTCCCATACCGCCAATGCCCGCATGGTGCTCCGGCTCAAGCAGATACGGCAGGAAGAAGGACGGCGCCCGGACCCCCACATCCGGCCGCAGCATGTGAAAGAACGGCCCGGGGCAGAGCGCATGCCGGCCCTTCGCACGGAAATCACCAGGGACGTGGAAGAAAATCGTTTTGCCAAGTCCATCCTTCTGGCCCTGGACCATATTCTGCAGCAGTTTCTGGAAGAAATCGACGGTCCCATCCGCCGGCTGGAGGAAAAACAGGCAGAGCTTCGGAAATACACCTGGGGCCTGGAATACAAAACAGGGGAAAAAGCCCTTTCCCGGCTGTCCCTCTACCGCCGGCGGGCCCGCCGCATCAAAGACAGCATAAGCCGCGTATCCAGAGCGCCCTGGTTTGAAGAAGCAGGGACGGCCACGGAAGGCGAAGTGCCTATGACCGTCTTCATGGACCCCAGGTACAGCGTGCTGTACCGCCTGTACAAGAACCTGTCCGACCCGGCCCAGAGCCTGGATGTATCCAGCTTCTACCAGTTCCAGTGGAAACGGACGGACAAACTTTATGAAATGTGGAGCTTCCTCCAGTTCATCAAAGCCCTCACCGCCAAGGGCTGGGAACTGGAAGAAGGGATCTCCGTAATCCGGGAAGAAGGACGCTACCGCCTTTCCTCCCTGGAATCGGGCACGGAAATCAAGCTCCGGCGGGAAGGGGAAGAAGTACACCTCACCTACGACGGCATCCTTCCCGCCTCCTCGGCGGACACGGACAGGGAAAACCATCCCCTGTACACCAATAACTCCCACCGCCAGCCGGACCTGCGGCTGGACTACTACAAAGGCGGCCTTTACTACGGTTCCCTGGTGGCAGATTTCAAATACCGGGACATTCTCTTCCTCTGGCAGGACGAAACGAGAAGCGCCAGCCTGCGCCGCCAGTTCAACGCCTACCGCGACATGAACACCCGCTTCTACCGGGATCTGGACGAAACCGCCTCCCTTCGGGACAGCCGTCCGGTGAAAGAGGTGTGGGCCGTATTCCCCAGAGAAATCCCGGGGAAAAGCGACGAAGACTACAGCCTCCGCTTCATCCCCCTGGCGCCGGGCCTCACCGGCAACCACCGCCTGGCGGAAGAACTGGAAAATTACCTCACCTCCCTTAGCGAATAAAAAAAAGACTGTGAAGAAAGGGCAATCCTTTCTTCACAGCTTTTTTTCGTGGGGAAAAGAGGGGGCGCGGCTGGCGCCGCGGGTTGTGTAGAAGGGTTGTGAAGGAAAAGGTTCTTAGGATGGACCGGCCTGACGGCCGGAGGGTTCTTAAGTTTGACGGCCCTTCGGGCCGAGGGTTGTGGTATCGCCCTATGGAGCGATGAGCATAAAGTCAGCGTTACGGGATTAACTTTCTGTGTCATATGGCATGATACGCATTCTGGTGATTGGCTCACTGCGTTCACCACCCACCCCCTGAATGGGGGTGGGCAAGTAACAGGGAGGAGAGAAACGCATTCTTTAAGGTAGTGTAAAATATTTTGTGTAAATGAATCTTGCTCAAAATATTTTCATACCTCATACTTAAGGGGAGCCTCATACTTAAGGGGAGAAAGAGGAAAAGGAGTTACTACCATGGCAAAGCGTACCCCTACCCCTGGCGAAAAAATCGCGCAGGAAATCTACGAAACCTACAAACCGACCACTGTCGAAGAGATGCAGTCCGCCTTAAAGAATGTCTTTGGACCATTGTTTGAAGCAGCTCTTAAGGGTGAATTGGATAACCATTTAGGCTATCCCAAGAACGGCAGCACCCCTGAGGATTCCAAGAATACGAGAAATGGGTATTCCAGGAAGAACCTGAAGACCTCCATGGGAACGGTACCCATCCAAGTCCCTCGTGATCGGGAAGGTACTTTTGAACCCCAGTTAATCCAAAAATACCAGCGTGATGTTTCCTCTATCGAAGGGAAAGTCCTTGCCATGTATGGCCGTGGAATGAGCCAGAGAGACATCTCTTCGA
>NZ_JH591188.1:195903-210342 GCF_000242435.1 Dialister succinatiphilus YIT 11850
AAATCTACAAGGCTACCAATGTAGCAGAAGCTCGCAGATTGTTTGAAAAGTTCAAGGGAAAATGGGCAGCCTATCCTGGGGCTATAGCGGTCTGGGAAAACAACTTCCAGCACGTGGAACAGCTGTTTAACTACGGCTCTAATGTACGGAGAGTCATGTACACTACTAATGCCATAGAAAGCATCAATTCCAGTTTCAGAAAGGTAACCCGTAAGGGCTCTTTTGCCAATGACGAGGCCATCCTGAAGCTTCTCTACCTCCGTGTCCTTGAGCTCAAGAACACCAAATGGAAGGGCAAAGGAAAGGTCTTTAACTGGCAGGCTGTTATGAACCAATTATTGATTGACGAACGTATGAGCAAACTAATCGCTAAATACGATTGGTTAATCTAAAAACACAAAATTCTTGACATCCCCTTCTTTAAAATCTGCGGCGAAGCCGCCACCACCCCTCGCGCCGAAGGCGCGTCAAACTTAAGAACCTTAAGAACCCTTTCCCCCTTTGGTACTGCGTACCACCTTCCCCCCGCAGGCGGTGGGACAATCACAGAGGGACGAAGTCCCGTCAACCCTCACACCAGAGGCGTGTCCCCCAAGACCACAGTTCAATTATGGCTTCCCTTCCTCTCTTCCTTCTCCTATACGGAGTACCGGCCCCTGGCAGGCCTTTCCCAGACGATGGGAAATGGAGAGTACTGTGCGGTGGCTGGAGGCCCGGGACAGGGCATCCAGCACTTTCTGCTCTGTCAGTGAATCCAGATGGGCATTCATTTCATCCAAAAGGAGGAGGGGCGGCTGGAATACCAGGGCCCGGGCAATGGAAAGGAGCTGCTTTTCTCCTTCAGAAAAAAGGCTGTCCTGGAAAGGGGTGTCCAGTTTTTGGGGAAGGGCCATCACTGTTTCATACAGTCCGGAAATCCTGAGGGCTGATGCGGTCATGGTGTCAGTGATGCGCATATCGCCCAGGGTGATCTGGTCTCTCACGGTGCCATCAATCATGGGGAAGGACTGGCTCACGATGCCGAAGATTTTTCTTCGTTCTTTGGGAGGAATGGCAGCGGGATTCATGCCGAAGAGGGCAATGGTACCGCTGTCGGGCAGGCAGAGGCCGGTAATGAGTTTGAAGAGGGTGCTTTTCCCGCTGCCTGTGCGGCCGGTGAGAGTCAGATGGCAGCCGGATTCCAGGGTGAGACTGAAATCTTTGAAAAGGGGATGGCCTTTTTCATAGGCAAAGGAGAGATGGCTGATACAGAGGGGCAGGTCACTTTTCTTTCCGTTCCCGGCAGGCAGGGCCATTTCCTCCTCTTCCATAAATTCCCGGATCCGGTGGACGCCGGCCATGGCGGACTGGATATTTTCTATTTCCATGCCCAGGCTTTCCAGAGGGGAGAAGATTTTTCCCACATAGGCGATGAGGGCAGCGGCGGTGCCGGCGGTCATGCCAAAAAGGGTGGCTCCCCGGGGGCTCACAGAGAAAATGGCCATGAGGGATATGAGAAGGGCGCTGGTGGTAAGGATGATGGGAGAGTAAATGGAATCGTAGAAGTTTGTTTTTTCCATGGACTGAAAACTTTTCTTGATGGCGGCAGCGTATCTTTTCTTCATGAAATATTCACAGGAAAGAAGGCGGATGGTGCGGATATTGCGGCAGGTTTCGGGAATGAGCTCATTGGTGGAGGCAATGGCTTTCCTGTTTTCTATCTGGGCAGCCAGCATGTGATGCTGGAAGGTCCGGGTGAGAAGGAAGAGAAAGGGAAGGGCTGCCAGGAGCAGCAGGAAAAGACCGAAGCTCAGCCAGTATACGGCAGCCAGTATGGAAAAGAGGCGGCAGCTGTCTACGGCCATGCTGATAATGCCGGAGTCGAAGAGGTCTTCCAGAGTGTCCACATCATTGACAAAAAGGGAGGCGGTGCTGCCTTCGCCCCGGCTGGTAAAGAAGGCGGCAGGAAGGCGGCTCAGCTTGGCTGCCATGGCCTGCCGTATCCTTTTGGTGACGGACTGGCCGAACATGGTAATCAGCGTTTCCCTTATTCCCTCTGACAGGCCGCTAAGGGCGGTGAGAATAAAGTACAGCAGGCCCCAGAAGAGAAGGAGGGAGCTCTCTGCTTTTCCAGCGGTCAGGGCATCAATGGCTCTCTGCAGTACCAGCGGCGGAAGGATGCTGAGAAAGAGGGAGAGGAAAATGGTTCCTGAAAGGGCTGCGGTCAGCGCCGGGCGGGCGGTGAAAGAGGAAGCAATGATTTCTTTCAGGCCCGAAGTGGGATGGTCCATGGGGTTACCTCCTTTCCTCGCAATGACTTTCATGCATCTCTGGGTTTTGGAGAGCCCAGAGCCGGCGGTAGTCTTCATTTTCTGCCAGCAGTTTTTCATGGGTAGATGTGGTGACCCGGCCATCCTTTCCTATCCACAGGACCTGACTGGTCTTTGGGAAGGTGCGGAGGCGGTGGGAAATGAGTAGGATAATGGAATCCGGGCACAGGGCATGGATGCGGTCAAAGAGCTGGTCTTCCGTTTCCCTGTCTACCGACGCGAAGGGGTCATCCAGAATAATGAGGGGGCGGCGGTGATAGAGAAGGCGAGCAATCATTACCCGGGCCTGCTGACCGCCGGAAAGGCGGATGCCTCCTTCGCCTATCACCGTTTTGACGCCTCGGGGAAAGGCGGCGGCCTCTTCGTCAAGGCAGGCGCCCCACAGCGCTTCGTCCAGATTTCCTTTTTTTCCAAGCCCTATATTCTCTTCCAGGGAGGCATTGAAGAGCTCCATGGAATGGCCCATATAGCCTATGAGAGACAGGGGGGATATGTCCCGGCCCAGCTCCTTTTTGCCCCAGGTAATCGACCCTTCATGGGGAGATTCCATGAGGAAAAGGCGGCCCAGGGTGGACTTGCCGGATGCGGTGCCTCCGGTAATGCCTATGATGTCTGAGGGGGCGGCGGAAAAGGTGCAGTCCTGAATGACAGCATGGCTGGCGCCGGGGTAGGTAAAGGATACATGGCTTACGGTAAGGCGGTCAGGCTTTGCCGGCGGCAGGGCCGTCTCCGAAAGAGGCGTCAGGAAATCACGGATGCGGTGCCAGGAAACGTCCGCTTTCTGCAGGGCGTTGAACAGGTGGGCCGCATGGGAGGATTTCACGGCCAGCCTGGTAAAGCAGGCAAGGTATGCGGCAAAGGCGGCAATGTTCCAGTCTTCCCAGCCCTGGCCCATCACATTGTTCCCGCCCAGCCAGAGAATGAGGAGAGACCCGGTCATGGCAATGATCCGGTAGAGCGGTTCCATGCTGTTTTCCCAAAGGCCCTGGCGGATCCGCCGCTTTTCATAATCGGTGAGCAGGCGATGGTAGCGCTCATCGGCTGTTTCTTCTTCTCCATAGAGACGGTAGGTCAGGGCATGGCGCAGCCGGTCCATGGTGCCCCGGGCCAGACGCTCCGCTGATTCCTTAGCCCGCCGGCTGGCGCTGGTGACCGGTTTCTTCAGCCTGTCTGCCAGAAGGTAGGCGGCCGGAGGGAAAAGAAGCACCAGAAAGGTGAGGCGCCAGTCGTAGTAGAAGAGAAAGGCGCTGTAAGCGAGAAGGGCTACGCCGGTATCAAAGAGTTCCGTCGTGAATTTCCGCATGCCTTCGGCGCAGGCTTCCACATCGGAAATGACCCGGGTCATCCAGCGGGCGCCCTGGCCCTCAAGGTCTTGCCGATTTTCCTGAAGAAGCCTGGTATAGATCGTTTCCTTCATGGACAGTATGGTATTGTTGGCAAAACGGCGCACATAGAGGCGCTTCACATACCGCATGGCCTGTACGAAAAGGACGGTGAAAAAGTAGGAAAGGGCAAGAAATACCAAGGAAGAAGGCTGGCGGGTCCCTTCCAAAATGTCTGCCAGATACTGGGATATGTGCCCTTCAAACCAGGGGACTGCGACGAGGCCCAGGTTGTAAAGGATGCCGCTTAAGGCCGTCATGGCCAGTATCTTTTTCTCCTTTAGAAAATAGTAGGATACCCTGTTGGTTTCTCTTTTTCCTGCCATGGTCCATACCTCCTTTCTCTGTCTTTTCTTTATTATAGAATAAGGCGGACGGCAGGAAGATAAAGAAATATTAAAAAGCAGCACCAGCACAATTATGTCAACATTTGTCAACTACTCCAAATAACAGGATTGACAGATTTGATTGTTTATTTTATACTTAATCACAAGGTAACAATTTGAAACGCAGGTGCTCCGATTGTGAAAGGAAGTTTTCATTATGGACAGTGCTTGTGCAGAAATTATCAAATTGGCTGAAAAAGTCATGGATGGCGGTGAGATTACAGAAGAAGAAGCAAAGAAATTAATCCGTACTAAAGATGAGGATACCATGCTGCTCCTGGCTATGGCGGATAAAATCCGCCAGAAATTCAATGGCAATGCAGTAGATTTCTGTGCCATTATCAATGCCAGAAGCGGCCACTGTCAGGAGAACTGCAAGTTCTGCGCCCAGTCGGGCTGGTACCATACCGGTGCCAAAGTATACCGGCTCCTTCCGGAAGATGAAATTCTGGAAGCGGCGAAGAAAGCCAAAGCAGCCGGCGCTGTCCGTTTCTCCCTGGTTACCAGCGGACGAAACCAGGACAATCCCAATGAGTTTGAGGAAATCATCGATATTGTGAAGAAGATTCGTGAGCAGGTAGGCATCGAAGTGTGCTGCTCCCTGGGACTCATTACCAAAGAGCAGGCCATCCGCCTGAAGGAAGCAGGCATCACGAGAATCCACTGCAACATCGAAACGGCACCTTCCTATTTCCCGGAAGTGTGCTCCACCCACAGCATGGAAGATAAGGAAGTCATCATCCGCACCGCCCAGGAGGCGGGCATCCGGGTATGCTCCGGCGGCATCATCGGCCTGGGCGAATCCCTGGACCAGCGGGTGGAAATGGCCTTCAAACTGAAGTCCATGCACATCGATTCCATCCCCATGAATATTCTGAATCCGGTGAAAGGCACGCCTTTCTATACGAACCGCCGCCTGCCGCCGCTGGAAGTGCTCCGCACCTTCGCCATGTTCCGCTTCGTCCTGCCGAAGGCGCTCATCCGCACCGCCGGCGGCCGGGAAGTGAACCTCCGGAGCCTGCAGGCCTATGCTTTGACCGGCGGCCTGAACGGCATTATGGTGGGAGGCTACCTTACCACCGGCGGAAGAGATCCGAAGGAGGATATCCGGATGACCGAAGACCTGGGACGCTCTATGACCCAGCCTCAGCTTTGATTTCATATACAATTTCATACAGATAGAAATATTCCGCACCATTGTGAAACACGAATATTTCTATTACGCACATACACGTAAGGTTTCATCAAGGCAATACCCTGTCTTTTGACGGCAGGTGATTTTATAAAAGGAGTGGTTTGCAATGGAAAGCAGCTGTGAACAGATTTTGAAGTGGACTGAAAAAGTTTTGAATGGCGGAGAACTGACCGAAGAAGAGGCCAGAGCCCTCATCCGTACCAGAGACGAAGACACCATGCTTCTTCTGGCCTGCGCTGATAAGATCCGTCAGAAATTTTCCGGCCGGAGCGTAGACCTCTGCGCCATTATCAACGCCAGGAGCGGTTCCTGCCAGGAAGACTGCAAATTCTGTGCCCAGTCTGCTCGTTACAATACAGGTGTAAAAACCTATAAATTCCTTCCGGAAGATGAGGTCATTGAAGCGGCTAAAAGAGCGAAAAAAGCCGGAGCTGCCCGTTTCGATATTGTTACTGCAGGCCGTGACCAGAGAAATCCGAAGGACTTTGCGGAAATTCTCGACTTAATCCGTCGTATCCGCAAGGAAGTAGGCATCGAAGTATGCTGCTCCCTCGGATTCCTCACCCAGGAACAGGCTTACCAGCTGAAAGAAGCCGGTATCAGCCGCTTGCACTGCAATATCGAGTCAGCTCCTTCCTTCTTCAAGGAAGTGTGCACCACCCATACAGCGGAGGAAAAGGCGGAGAACGTAGCCCGTGCCCAGAAAGCAGGCATCCGTGTCTGCTGCGGCGGCATCATCGGTCTTGGCGAATCCCTGGACCAGCGGGTGGAAATGGCATTCCATCTGAAGGAAATGCACATTGACGCCGTGCCGCTGAACGTACTGAATCCGATCCCCGGTACTCCCTTTGAGCACAACAAGCGCCTTTCTCCCCTTGAAATCCTCCGCTCTTTTGCTATGTTCCGCTTCGTTCTCCCCAAGGCCCAGATCCGTACCGCCGGCGGACGGCAGATCAACCTCCGGAGCCTGCAGTCCATGGCTCTGGCCGGCGGCATGAACGGCGTCATGATCGGCAATTACCTTACCAGTAAAGGATCCGATCCTCAGGACGATATCGCTATGCTCCATGACCTGGGCCGCACCCAGACCGCTCCGAATCTGAATTAATTTGTGTACTAGTGGGCTGGTGAGCTAGTGTACTAGTGGGCTGGTGAAACGGCTGTTCGCTGCCCCCCTTCCCACCTCCCACCGGTCATTCTGAGCGCAGCGAAGAATCTCGGTAAGAATAGTAAGTGAGGGGGAATCGGTAAATACCAGTCGGCGGGAAGACATCAGATAATCAGATGGCAGACATCACATGGGATGTCTGCCCGAAGGTTGACGCGTCCTTACGGACGCGAGGGTTGAGGCAGCCATCGGGCCTTACGGCCCTGGGCTGCCAGGGTTCTGTCCGGGGCCGGCTGACGCCTCCCGGACAGTTTGAGGGCTCCGCCCAGGGGAGTTATAAAGTACCACTGCGTTGGCGAGGTGGGGGCCTCTCGGCGCCATTTTATTGCCGCCTTCGGCGGCATATATACTCATGCGCCCCCTAAAGGGGAAACGACTCACTACATTTTGCGCGTCGCTAGCGCTCCTTCACCCACTGCTGTCACTGACTCACTGGATTTTCAGGTCGCTGATGCTCCCTTACAAATCCAGTTCGCATAGTGCATCCACTGCTGTCACTGACTCACTGGATTTTCAGGTCGCTGATGCTCCCTTACAAATCCAGTTCGCTAGTGCAAAATGTGTTCGCTGTGCACCGAAGGGCGCCACCACAACCCTCAGCCCTGCAAGGGCTGTCAAACTTAAGAACCCTTGGGCCCCAAGGCCGGTCCATCTTAAGAACCTTTTTCAACAACCCTTCTATACAACCCGCCGCGTCAGCGGCGCCCCTTCGGCCTGAAAGGCCGTGAACCTTTCCCTCTGAACCCTCTGAACCCGGGCTGCTGGGCAGCCTCCCGATAACCTGAAAGAAGTGAAACATAGCCATATGGATGAAAACGTAAAATTTATTGAAGACTGTATGAACAAAATCCTTGGAGGCACCGATATCACCAGGGAGGAAGCAGGAAAGCTCAATGAAGCGGGAAAGAAGGAGCCCCTCTTCCTGATGGCGGCAGCCGACAAGATTCGAAAAACCTTCTGCGGAGACAAGATGCGTTTCTGCAGCGACGTGAATGCCAGAAGCGGCCGATGCACGGAAAACTGCAGATTCTGCGCCCAGTCCGGCTGGTACCATACCGGCGTGAAGGAATATCCTTTACGGAGCCCGGAAGACCTGCTTCATGAAGCAAAGCAGGCAGAAGCCTACGGCGCGGAAAGGTTCGGCATCGTCACCAGCGGACGGGGCCAGAGCGACCCTGTGCAGTTTGCTTCCATTGTGAAGGCAGTCAAGCTCATTTCCCAGCAGACGAAACTGTCCGTGTGCTGCTCCCTGGGCCTTTTGACCGATGACCAGCTCCGGCAGCTGAAGGAAGCCGGATGCCAGCGGATTCACTGCAACCTGGAAACGGCGAAGCGGTATTTTCCCCATATCTGCACCACCCATACCTATGAGGAAAAGGAAGACCATATCCGCCGCATCCAGAAGGCAGGACTGGAAGTCTGCTCCGGCGGCATTATGGGCCTGGGGGAAACAGAAGATGACCGCCTGGACATGGCCTTTGCCCTGCGAAGCCACCATGTCACCAGCGTGCCTCTCAACATCTTCAGCCCCATTCCCGGTACGCCTTTCGGCAAAAATAAACCGCCCAAGCCGGTGGATGTACTCCGCATGTTTGCCCTGTACCGGTTCATTCTGCCCCATGTAATCATGCGGGTGTGCGCCGGAAGGGAAACGGCCCTCCGGGACCTGCAGGCCTTTGCTCTGGCCGCAGGCCTGAACGGCGCCATGATCGGCGGCTACCTCACCATTGCCGGCAGACCGCCGGAAAAGGATAAGCAGATGGCGCTGGATATGGGAAGAACTCTGTGAGAAACTGAAATCTGGATATATGGAACTTGTACCCTTTTGAAAATCGCTGAATACCTATAGGTAAAGGAAAAAGGGACTGTGAAGAAATGATTTACATTTTTTCACAGTCCCTTTTTTATTTCAGAAGATTCATGAAAATCATGAGAATGGAAGCGTTCAGGAAATCTACGACGAAAGCGCCGATTAAGGGAATGACGAAGTATGCGGTGTGGGCAGGACCGAACCGTTCGCACATGGCATTCATGTTGGCGATGGCATTAGGCGTGGCGCCCATGCCGAAGCCGCAGGTACCGGAAGCCATGACGGCGGCTTCATAATTTCCGCCCATAACCCGGAAAATGACAAAGTAAGCGAAGAGGGCCATCACCACTGTCTGGATGAGAAGGGTGATGATGAGCGGCACTGCCAGGTCCGCCAGCTGCCAGAGCTTCAAGCTCATGAGGGCGCAGGAAATAAAAATATTGAGGCACATGCCGCCAAGAACTTCGCTTTCCTTCTGGTAAATGCCGTAGAGACCGGTGCCTTCTGCTATGTTCCGAATCACCGCTGCCACAATCATGGCGCCGATGTAGCCCGGGAACACCAGGCCGATATCGATAAAAAACTGGCTCACATAGGTGCCGATGCCCATGGCCAGAAGGAGCTGGCCGAAGGCGTACATGAAATTGTCCATGTTGAGGTAATTGGCAGCAGCGTCTTCATCATTCTCTGTTTCCGGATGGGGACCCATTTTGCCGCCGGGCAGGGAAGCATCGATGACCTTTCCTTCCGAAGAGGTGAGACGGAAACGACGGATCAGGAGTTCACCGATAGGACCGCCGATAAAGGAGCCGGCCACCAGGCCGAAGGTGGCGGCAGCAAAGGCAATGGTGGTGGCATCGGAAAGTCCCATGCTTTCCAGTACAGGGCCGAAGGAACCGGAGGTACCGTGACCTCCGACCAGGGGGATGGAGCCGTCGGCCAGTCCCATGAGGGGATTTTCACCGAAAAAGCGGGAAAGGGAAATGCCGATGAGGTTCTGCATGATAATGAGGATGCCTACCAGCAGGGCCATTTTGATGACCAGAAGGCCCCCCTTTCGGATAAGGTGCACGCTGGCCATGTAGCCGATACTGGTGAAGAAAAGCATCATACACCAGTTCTGCATCACCGTGTCCTGGGTATAGGTCCAGATGCCTCTGGTGTATAAAATACAGTTCAGAATCGAAAAGATGGTGCCGCCGATGACCGGCGCCGGAATGCAGTATTTCCGAAGCAGCTTGATTTTCGTCTTCAGAAAGCCGCCCAGAAAAAAGACAGCCACCGCAGCTGCCAGGGTCTGGTACATGTTTAAATTGATTTCCATAGTCAATCTCCCATTTTTTAATTACAGATTAAAGTATAAAGGAACAGGGCCCCGGGGTCAAGAAATATGGGGAATCCGTATGGAAGGGACAGTTTTTGTTATGCATGGAAATGGCAGGCCCCTGCCTTTTATGAAAAGACAGGCGACGGAAGATATTCATAGTGTAAGGGGCAGGCCCTTTCAGGGATGCTTTTTGATTTCAAAACAGAGGGCATCATGGATTCCAGCCCGGAGCCCCGTTTCCAGCTGCCATGTCTATGGGACAGGACGAAATTCACAGGCTATGACGGCCCGGTGAAACCATGTATAATAGAATCAAATCATGAACAGGAAAGGAGTCTGCCATGTTTGATTTTCTTGATATAAGCACCCTGATTTACCGGGTGCCGGCCCTTCTCATCGCCCTGTCCTTCCACGAGTATGCCCATGCTGCTGTTTCTGACGCCCTGGGGGACCCCACGCCTTCTCTGGACGGACGGCTCACCATCAACCCCTTGGCCCATCTGGATGTGCTGGGCACCATCCTTCTGGTGCTCTGTGGTTTTGGCTGGGCCAAACCGGTGATGATTAATCCAAGGTATTACAAGAATTACCGGAGCGGCCTATTGAAAGTGTCCTTTGCCGGCCCCGGCATGAATCTGTTCCTGGGCTTTCTTTCCATCCTGCTTTCTGCCATTCTGCTCAAGCTGGGCATGCTCAGCCGGGAAAGCGCCCTCTTTCTGAACTGGATTATGATGTACAATGTGTGGTTTGCCTTTTTCAATCTCATTCCCGTGCCGCCGCTGGACGGCTCCAAAATCCTCTCCATGTTCCTGCCGGGAGAGCTGTCCTTCAAATACGAAAATTTCAACGCCCAGTACGGCTTCGTCCTCCTGATGGTGGTGGTTTTCAGCGGCCTCATCAACCGCATCATCAATCCCCTGGCCAACCTTTTCATCTCCCTTGCAAGCTATGTGGTGTACCTGGTGTTTTAGCCAGCGTACCTGTGGGCTGGTGGGAGTGAGGCGGCTGTCGGCTGTCGGCTATCGGCTGTCGGCTATCGGCTGTCGGGTATTCCCGAACGTGGGGAGATGGCAGACAGTCAAATTTCCGCTGACCGCTATCCGCTGACCGCTTCCCGATGGCGGCGGGGACTGTATTCCCGAAGGTTGACACGCCTTATGGACAAGCCCTGACGGGCTTGAGGGTGGACGGCCCGCTGGGCCGAAGGTTCTTAAGGGGCTTAAGTTTGACGCGCCTTTGGCGCGAGGGTTGTGGTAGGGCGCCTCTAAATTATAGAAGGCGCCCTCTTATGAAAAAATCTTCACAACCGCCCTGGCGGGCGAAGGAGATTCCCCCTTTGGTGGCTAACGCCACCACCTTGCCCGGTGGGAAGCATGTCACTGGATTCGCGGATCGCAGAGCTCCCCTATGAATCCAGTTCCTTTGCCACCCCCGCAGTTCGGTGGGGCGGCAAAAGGAAAGCGCCTTAATGGGCAGGCTAGGCGCCTTACTTCGCCCCACTTGGAGGTCCTATGCAGGACCTCCACAGTGGCACTATAACCCGTGCTTACTGTAGAGCCATTTATGAAGAGAGTGTTTCGCGGTGTTTTATTCTGCCCCCTGAACAGGGGGAAGTCCGGCGAAGCCGGATAGGGGGAGGCGAGCGCAGCGAGCCAATCAGCAGAATGCCTATCATGCCATATGGCACTGAAAGTAAATCCCGTAACGCTGACTTTATACTCATCGCCCGATAGGGCGATACCACAACCCTCGGCCTGAAAGGCCGTCAAACCTAAGAACCCTCGGGCCCGAAAGGGCCAGTCAATCTTAAGAACCTTTTTCCATAACCCTTCTACACAACCTGCCGCGTCAGCGGCGCCCCTTCGGCCCGGAGGGCCGTTAACCTTTTCTTCTGAACCCTCTAAACCCGGGCCGCCAAGCGGCCCTTTTTCCAAAGTGAGGCATTCCCATGTCTGTTACCTGGATGATTTTTGAAATATTGGGCACCATTGCCTTTGCCTTTTCCGGCGCCATTGTAGGTCTTTACCGGCGCATGGACATATTCGGCATTACGGTGCTGGCAGTCATGACCGGCGTAGGCGGCGGCATGATCCGGGACGTGCTTTGCGGCATCATTCCGCCGTCGGCGCTGACCCATCCCATGAGTCTTCTGGTTTCCATCGGTACGGCCCTGGCGGTGAGCCTCTTTTATCCCTTTTTCCGCATTCCTAAAAAGGGGAGGGTGATTATTTCCTTTCTCTACCATCTGTCTGATACCATCGGTCTTTCCGCCTTTACGGTAACCGGCGTGCTCACTGCTTTCTATGCCTGGCCGTCCTATGAATATGTGCTTCCCACCATGCTGGGGCTTATCACTGCCGTAGGAGGCGGGGTGATCCGGGATATGATGGCCCGCCGCATGCCGGTGGTGCTTTACATGGACGTCTATGCCATTGCCTCTGTGGCCGGCGGGCTTCTCATGTGCATTCTTCACGGTGTCCTGCCGCTGTCTCTGGTGTCCTGGACTGCCTTCGGGGCGGTGCTGCTTCTCCGGGTGGCTGCCATCCACTACGGCTGGCAGCTTTATCATCCCCACCGGCGGATGGGGAAAAGAAATGATGATGGAAAAGGGACTGGAAAATGAAGGATAAGGAAGAAGGCTTGTCCTTTATTTTTACGGAATGGGGATTTGCAGCAGATGAAGAAGGCGGCGAACTGACCGATTCCATGAAGCAATGGAAGCAGCGATTTGAGGAAGACCGCTGGCAGGCTCTTTACGATCTGGGGTTCCAGGAAAAGGAAGAGGGCAGCCCTTCCTTTGTCTTCCTGTGGCGCCTTGCTTCTTCCTTTGCTCATGTGCTTCTGACGTCGCCGCTCTTTCCTTTTCTGAAGGAAGAGACGGAGATTTCTCTGCCGGAAGAGGAGCGAAAAAAGCTCATGTATGCGATTCCCTGCGGGCCGGGCGCGGAATGGGTAGATGAAAACTGGCTTACGTACTCAAAAAATCCTCTTGACAAAATCAAAATCCGGCGTTATGATTTCTACAAGCTTCTGAAAGTAATATAGATAAGCGATGAACGAGAAAAAGGTTGCTTTTGATCTTGCAGAGAGCCGGTGGGAGATGAAAACCGGTAGATGAGGGCATACTGTTAGTCACTCGAGAGCTTTTCTGCCGAATATAGTAAGCAGGAACGTCCATTCACGTTACGAATATGGAACCGCAAGTATAATGTAGGGTGGTACCGCGAAACAATTCGCCCCTATCTCCGGCGCAGGCTGGAGGTAGGGGCTTTCTGTTTACAGGGAGATTCTATCTTTGCAGGCGGTTAAGAGACAAATCAGAGTGGTACCGCGGAAATCCGCCCCTGCTGGCAGCATATGCTGCCGGTGGGGGCTTTTTGTTTCATCTTATCCCCTCAGAAGTCTGGTCAAGAATTATTTGTAGGAAGGCAGTCAAAGGAAAGAGGTTTTCATTATGCAGAAAAAATGGTTAAAAGGTATGGCAGCAATCATGGCAGCAGCAGCAATCTGCGGAGCTTTTGCAGGATGTGGCGGTGACAAGAAGGCCAATGGCAGTGCAGGCGGAGAGCAGACCGTGAAATTTGGTTTCCTGGGAGCCTATACCGGACCGGCCGCTGCCTATGGGCAGGCCATGAAAGAAGGCACGGAACTGGCTGTAGAAGAAATCAACAAAGATCCGAACACCAAGATGAAAATCGATCTGAAAACCTATGATACCAAAGGCAACAAGGCAGAAGCCATCAACGCCATGAAGAAGTGCATTGAGCAGGATAAAGTACTGGCTATCGAAGGACCTACCCTTTCCGGTTCCATGTTCGCCGCAGGCCCCATTGCCCAGAAATCTAAAGTCGTTGCTTTCGGTACCGGCACCACGGCCCCCGGAATTACAGACCTGGGTGATTATATCTTCAGAAATGCTATCCCCGGCAAAATGGCTATCCCCATTACCGTAAAGAAAGCCCATGACAAACTGGGCTTCAAGAATGTAGCCATCATGTACTCCAACAATAACGACCAGATGGTAGGGGAACATGGCATTTACGAAGAACTGTTCAAGAAGATGGGCATTGATATCATTGATACCGAAACCTTTGCAGACAAGGATACCGATTTCTCCGCCCAGCTCACCAAGATTCAGGCTGCCAACCCTGATGTAATCTGCATTGCCGGCCTCTATCAGGAAGGCGCCCTCATCGTTAAGAAAGCCCGTGAAATGGGCATGAAACAGCCTATCATCGGCAACAACGGCTTCAACAGCCCTGCCTACATCGAACAGGCCGGTGCCGCTGCCGAAGGAACCCTGGTAGCTACCCCGTGGAATGCAGAACGGAAGACAGAAAAAGCCCAGCATTTCCGTCAGGCTTTCAAAGACAAGTATGGTCATGAACCGGACCAGTTCTCTGCCCAGGCCTACGATGCCATTTACGTTATGCACGAAGCAGCAGAAAAATCAGGCAGCACTACGGATAGAAAGAAATTCCGTGATTCCCTGGCCCAGATTAAAGACTTCGAAGGCGCTACAGGCAAGTTCCAGTTTGATGAAAACCGGGATCCCAAGATGGATCTGGACGTTCTCCAGGTTAAAGACGGCAAGTGGGTTCCTTTCGCTTAATAGAAAAAACATCTTTCCTTCAAAGAAAAGCAGGCATTTCGGTGCCTGCTTTTTATATGGGAGATATGGGAAATATGGGGGTGGGAAAGGGTATGTTCAAAAGCAGGAGGGTTCAGGTGCCTCTCGGCGCGGTCAGGATCGGGACCGGGACCGGGACTTGGGCGGTGCTTTCCAGTATTCCCGAAGGTTGACACGCCCTTACGGGCGTGAGGGTTGAGCCAGCCGCCGGGCCTTTCGGCCCTGGGCTGCC
>NZ_JH591188.1:210442-235840 GCF_000242435.1 Dialister succinatiphilus YIT 11850
CAAAGCGACCTGAGAATCGTGTGACACGCTTTCCCGTGGATGCACAGCGAACATGATTTGAAGGAGCGCCAGCGACGCACAAATCATAGTGAGTCGTTTCACCTTTAGGTGGAAAGTCCGGCGAAGCCGGATAGGGGGAGGCGAGCGCAGCGAGCCAATCAGCAGAATTGTTTTCACGCTATATGACACTGAAAGTAAATCCCGTAACGTTCTTGCGTCCCCTTTAGGGGAAGAGGGCCACGAAGTGACGAAGGGATGTACGAGGGTAAGAATGATTATGATACTCGCTGTGGACGTGACCGCCGAAAGGGGGGATGTCAAGAATTTTGTGTTTTTAGATTAACCAATCGTATTTAGCGATTAGTTTGCTCATACGTTCGTCAATCAATAATTGGTTCATAACAGCCTGCCAGTTAAAGACCTTTCCTTTGCCCTTCCATTTGGTGTTCTTGAGCTCAAGGACACGGAGGTAGAGAAGCTTCAGGATGGCCTCGTCATTGGCAAAAGAGCCCTTACGGGTTACCTTTCTGAAACTGGAATTGATGCTTTCTATGGCATTAGTAGTGTACATGACTCTCCGTACATTAGAGCCGTAGTTAAACAGCTGTTCCACGTGCTGGAAGTTGTTTTCCCAGACCGCTATAGCCCCAGGATAGGCTGCCCATTTTCCCTTGAACTTTTCAAACAATCTGCGAGCTTCTGCTACATTGGTAGCCTTGTAGATTTCTTTCAGTTCTTTCAAGAACTCTCTGGATTTGTTCCAGGGAATATACCGCATGGAATTACGGATCAGATGGACAATGCAGCGTTGCACCACTGTGCCAGGGAAGATGGCAGCAGCGCCTTCTTCAAGGCCGCTGACACCATCCATGGAGATGAAACCAATGTCCTGTACTCCCCGGTTCTTGATTTCATCGAAAATCTGCATCCAGGTATGCTTACCTTCCGTTTCGTTGATCCAGATACCAAGGATATCCTTCTCACCATTGATGTCATACCCAAGGATGACGTAGACAGCCTTTTGTTTCAGGGCTCTGTCAGTCTTCATGGGAACATACAGACAGTCGATGAAGAGAAAGGTATAAAAAGGAAGCAGTAGACGATTCTGCCACGCATATACTTCGTCCAGGATCCGGTCCGTAATATGGGCAATCTGTTCATGGGAGATGGAGAAACCGTAGATTTCTTCAATGGTCGAAGAGATGTCTCTCTGGCTCATTCCACGGCCATACATGGCAAGGACTTTCCCTTCGATAGAGGAAACATCACGCTGGTATTTTTGGATTAACTGGGGTTCAAAAGTACCTTCCCGATCACGAGGGACTTGGATGGGTACCGTTCCCATGGAGGTCTTCAGGTTCTTCCTGGAATACCCATTTCTCGTATTCTGGGAATCCTCAGGGGTGCTGCCGTTCTTGGGATAGCCTAAATGGTTATCCAATTCACCCTTAAGAGCTGCTTCAAACAATGGTCCAAAGACACTCTTTAAGGCGGACTGCATCTCTTCGACAGTGGTCGGTTTGTAGGTTTCGTAGATTTCCTGCGCGATTTTTTCGCCAGGGGTAGGGGTACGCTTTGCCATGGTAGTAACTCCTTTTCCTCTTTCTCCCCTTAAGTATGAGGCTCCCCTTAAGTATGAGGTATGAAAATATTTTGAGCAAGATTCATTTACACAAAATATTTTACACTACCCCGAAAGGCGGCATTATAAAACTCATCGCCCCCTAAAGGGGAAACGACTCACTACATTTTGCGCGTCGCTAGCGCTCCTTCAAAATGTGTTCGCTGTGCACCGAGAGGGCGATACCACAACCCTCGGCCTGAAAGGCCGTCAAACTTAAGAACCCTCCGGCCGCAGGCCGGTCCATCTTAAGAACCCTTTTCCTCAACCCTTCTACACAACCTGCGGCGCCAGCCGCGCCCCTCTTTTTCTCCCTTGCCTTGCTGTGGTACAATGGTATAGTATTCAAAAATTTAAATATATTTTAGAAGCTTTTTCCATTCATAAGGAGATGGACATCATAGAATTCAAGTCATTTCGCATAGAAGATAAGCCGCTGATTGACGGCTTTTTCAAGGTTCATCATTATGAGCAGATTGACTGCACTTTTAATACCCTTTTCCTGTGGCAGGAGGCTCACCAGACGAAGTGGGCGGTGCAGGATGATATTCTTTTCATCCGCGCCGGCAGTGGAAAGGACATGTTTTTCCTGCCGCCCTTTGCCCATAAGGAAGAAGATTTCGTTCACGGCCTTGACCTGATTCATGAAGAACTGGACAAGGCGGGCATGGAGTTCCGTCTGAAATCTGCGTCCCGCTGGGTGATGGAGCAGATTGAAAGGCTCTGCCCCGGAAAATATGATTTCATTGAAGACCGGGATAATGAAGAATATGTGTACCGCACAGCCGACATGATTTCGCTTCCCGGCAAGAAACTGCGCATGAAGAAAAATCACCTGAACTCCTTCCTTCGCCAGTATTCCGATTATCAGTATGAATCCATTACAAAGGATAATATGGAAGATGCCAAAGAGGGTATTCATGAATGGTTCCTCCGTCATGGAGACATTGAAGAGGAAGAGGAAGCCATGAAGCTGTGCTTTGACAACTGGGATGCCCTGGGCGTGAAAGGCGCCATTATCCGCATTTACGGCAAGGTGGAGGCTTTCACCAATGGCGATCTGGTGAATGACAAAATGGCTCATATTATTTTTGAAAAGGCCAATCCCAACATCCGCGGTCTCTATCAGGCCATTAACCGGGATTTCCTGATTCATGAATTTGCGGACACGGAGTTTGTAAACAGAGAAGAAGATCTGGGCATTCCCGGCCTTCGGGAAGCAAAGATGGGGTATAATCCGGATCATCTGACAGAAAAATTTGATGTGGTGCTGAAGAAATAAGAAGGCTCCGGGGAGCCCTTTGTCATGGACCGCGCTTCCTATCCCCTGCCCCGTTTATGGGTGAAGGGGACCGCGAACAGGGTCAGCCAAATCAAAGGAAAGCGCTTTAATGGGCAGGCCAGGCGCCAGCTTTGGCTGACTTGCGCATCCGTATGCAGGATGTGCACCGGGGAAGGGGGCATTCAGCATAGAAAAGGTATCGTCCAAAGGGACATACCATACCCTTCCGCCTTCAAAGGCTCAGCGCCTTAAGAATCTTCGGGGCGAAGCCCCGTCAAATTTTAGAAACTTTGCGCCCCAAGGGCGCAGGGCCGTTTTCTGGCCCCAAGGAGGTACCCATGAAAATCAGAAAAGCGTCTGCTTCCGATACAGAAGACGTGAAGGCCCTCTGGGCCTACTGCTTTGAAAAACCGACGGATCCTTTCTTCCAGTGGTATTTCAAAGACCTGTATACACCGGAAACGGTGCTGGTAGGAGAGGAAAACGGGCAGGCTGCCTGTGACCTTCACCGCCGGCCTTACACCATGTCTGTGAGAGGCCGCCGGTTTGATACGGATTACATTGTGGGCGTAGCTACCCATCCCGCTGCCCGGGGGCAGGGGTATGCGTCATCCCTTCTTCGCAGCGCCTTCCATCTGGCTGCCCGGGAAGGCAAGCCCTTTGTGACCCTTATGCCTTCGGCTGCTTCCTATTACCTGCCCATGGGGTTTGGCTTTTTCGTGCACCAGTGGGAGAGAAAATCATCGCCGGAGCATCTGGCGCCGCTGGGAAAGAAACCGGTTTCCTGCCGGGTGCTGACGGATGGGGAAGGCTGGCAGGAACTGGCCCGGGTGTATGATGCCTATACCAGAGGCAGAAACGGCTTTACCCTTCGGGATGAAAAGTCCTGGAAATCCCATATCCATGGACAGCTTTTAGACGGATTCATCGCCCTGGTTTATGATGAAAAAGGGCCTGCCGGCTATATGTTCTACAGCCTGGCAGACCGGCGCCTGATTGTGACGGAAATGGCTTTTGCCAGTGAAAAAGGAAGGCAGGGACTCTATGCCTTTATGGCAGGCCATCGGGGATCCGTGGATGAATGCATCTGGTATGAACCGCTGGACGACCGGTCTTTCCGGTACTGGGAAGACGGGGCGGAACATACCTATATCCGGAACCGCTCTTTCCCCTACATGCTTGCCCGCCTCACCGATCCGGTCACCGCTTTTGACGGACTGCCCTGCAATGACCATATCCATGGCACCGTGGCATTCCAGCTGGTGGATTCCTTCCTGCCGGAAAATAACGGGATTTATGTGCTTCGGGCGGAAGGCGGGAAAATCAGTGCGCTGAAGGAAGATGTTTTCTACAGCTTGAAATGCCACATTGAAGATATTTCCGGCGTCCGTCTGGGAGAAGACATTCCGGAGCCCTCCTTCTGCATCGGTGCAGGCAGTCTGGCAGAGCTTTTCATGGGGGCCGCAGACCTTCCAGAACTGGACAGACTGGAAAAAATCAGCTGGCTTACGGCAGATGAAGAAGAGAAGGACCAGGTGCTTTCCCTGGCCGCAAGCCTGCTGCCGGCAGAAAAGAACTGGATCAATGAGTGGTTCTGAAGAGCGGAAATATTTTACCTACATGGTGCGCTGCGCTGACGGGTCCCTCTATACCGGGTATACGGTGGACAGTCTGGAAAAGCGCATCGAAACCCACAACAGTGGAAAAGGGAGCCGCTACACCAGAAGCCGCCTGCCGGTGACCCTGGTGTGGTACCGCACTTTTTTCACAGAACATGAAGCCCGGTCCCTGGAGTGGCACATGAAACAGAAGACAAAGAAGGAAAAGGAGGCCCTGGCTGCTTCCTTTGGAAAGGATAAGAAACAGTGAACTCTTCGGTACAAAAGACAAAATATCTGACGGAAGCGGCGGCAGCGCCAGCCATTGCGGCACTGCTGGTACTGCTGAAACTGGTGGCGCCCTTCTTTGTTTTTATTACCATGCTCACGTCGGCCGTGCCCATTGCCGTCATCTGCAGCTTTCACGGCATGAAGTGGGGCCTGGGCACCAGCCTGGCGGAAATCTTTCTGGTCAATATCATCGGGGGACCGGAAATTGGCTTTACCACCGCCTTCTACGCCGCTGCCCTGGGCATGGCCATGGGATATGGATTCAGGCATAAACTGTCCTTTGCCAAAACCCTCCATCTCACAGCCCTGGCCTATGTAGTGGAAATGTCCTATAAGATTGCCGTGTCCATTTACATTCTGGGCATTGCAGACGCCCTGACCAGCGCCATTGACCGCTTTGTTTCCATGATCCAGTGGATCTGGAAGCCCCTGTCATTCCTCTTCCATCTGGACCCGGATCCCGGAAAGGCGGCATTTACCACCTCCGGCATGGTGATGCTGGGCCTGGTGTTTATCCTGAACGCCTACTGCTATGCCTATTTGAACCAGGAAATCGGCGTGGAAATCCTGAAGCGGCTGAAAGCAGGCAGGCGGGACTCCTGATATTCCCTGAAATCATAAAAGGCGTTTTTTATACAGAAAAAGAATGAAGTGAAATGGGGATTGACAGAATCAGGGAAATCCTGTAATATCTATCTCAACTCAGGGAAGCACTGATTCATTCATAGAGTCTGCTTTTATAAGAATTTTTATGCACTGCTTCGTCATGGGACTCCTTAAATAGCTGGCTATTCTCGTCGTCCCATTCCTTGCATTGCATAAAAAATCAAGAATAAAAGCAGACAATGATTTAATCAGCGCTTCCCCGCAAAACAGCGATGATTGGGAAAAAGTCTGATGAAGGCCATGGCAGAGAGCCGGCGGATGGTGCAAGCCGGTATGGAGCATAAGGCGAACTCTCCCATGAGCACCGGAGCGAAGAAAGTAGTGAAGGCGGCAGTCCCCGTTACGGACAGAAAAGAAAGTACAATGCAGGGTGGTACCGCAGCTATGCCCCTGTCCCAAAACGGGACAGGGGCTTTTTGTATCATCATCCGTACTTTCTATGAAGAGATAAATCAGGGTGGTACCGCGGTTTCCCCGCCCCTGGTGGAATGATTCGTTCCATCAGGGGCTTTTTTGATGGAGCAGGAAAGAAGAACAGGAGGAAATCAAATGAAGAATTTCAAGAAGGCAATGAAAATGGCAGGCATCTGCTCCATGGCAGTGGTGATGATGGCAGGGCTGGCAGGCTGCGGAGGGAAAGCAGGAAACAATGTATCCTCCGGCGCCAAAAATGCAGCGAAAATCGGTTTCACCGCCGCCCTCACCGGCGGTGCTGCAGCCTACGGGAAATCGGAAGAAGAAGGCGTAAGGCTGGCAGTGGAAGA
Source organism: Dialister succinatiphilus YIT 11850 (assembly GCF_000242435.1). GTDB lineage: Bacteria > Bacillota > Negativicutes > Veillonellales > Dialisteraceae > Dialister > Dialister succinatiphilus. The sequence continues at coordinate 216,665 of NZ_JH591188.1, forward strand.
AATCAACGGGAAAGGGGATTTCCCTATCGACCTCATGGTAGATGATACCAAAGCCGTGCCGGCAGAAGCCATGAACGCCACCAAGAAGCAGATCCAGGATAAAGCGTCCATCCTCATCGGCCCCATGACCTCCAATGAAGCCAAGGCAGCCGGTCCCATTATCCAGAATGCCAAAGTGCCGTCCCTGGAAATTTCCGTCACCGCTGAAAATATTACAGACATGGGAGACTGCATTTTCAGAAACTCCGTACCGGAATCAAAGAACATTCCCCAGACCGTGAAGAAAACCCATCAACTGCTGGGCTATCAGAAGGCGGCCATCATGTATGCCCATGACAACGAACAGCATGTAACCGCCCAGAAATATTTCAAAAAGACCATGGAAGAAGAAGGAGTAGAAGTGGTGGACGTGGAAACCTTCGGCAGCAAGGACAGCGAATTTTCAGCCCAGCTCACTAATATCCAGACAAAGAACCCCGACGTCATCGTGGTATGCAGCTACTACCAGGAAGGCTCCCGCATTCTGCAGAAAATGAGGGAAATGGGCATGAACCAGCCTGTACTGGGAGACAATGGCTTCGTCTCCCCGGAACTGGGCCGCATGGCCGGCAGCGCCGCTGACAATGTATACGTATCCTCCATGTGGTCGGCAGAAAGAAAGGATGCCAAAGTACAGAACTTTATGGACGCCTACACAAAGAAATACGGCCACGCACCGGACCAGTTCGCCGCCAGCGCCTACGATGGCGTGTACATGGCAGTGGACGCCATGAAACGGGCTGGAAGTACCACAGACCACAAGAAAATCAGAGACGCCCTGGCCCGGATGAAGGACTTCAAAGGCGTCTGCGGCACCTTCAGCTTCGACGACAAGAGAGATCCAGTGGTGGACCTAATCCTCATGAAAATGAAGGACGGAAAGTACAGCATGGTGGACATGTAAGGAGCCTGTGGCGCGGTCGAGATCGGGATCTGAGCGGTGCTTTCCAGTATTCCCGAAGGTTGACACGCCTTATGGACAAGCCCCTTTGGGGCTTGAGGGTTCTAAAGTTTGACGGGGCTATCGCCCCGAGGGTTCTTAGGTTTGACGCGCCTCCGGCGCGAGGGTTATGGTGGGCGCCTTACGTTTATAGAAGGCGCCCTCTTATGATAAAACCTAACAACCGGGCTTTCGCCCGAGGAAAAACCATACAACCGCCCTGCGGGCGTCGGAAATGCATTCCCCCTTTGGTGGCTGGCGCCACCACCTTGCCCGGTGGGAAGCGTGTCACTTGATTCGCGGGTCGCCTACAGCTCCCCTATGAATCCAGTTCCTTTGCCACCCCCGCAGTTCGGTGGGGCGGCAAAAGGAAAGCGCCTTAATGGGCAGGCTAGGCGCCTTACTTCGCCCCACTTGGAGGTCCTATGCAGGACCTCCACAGGGGACTATAAAGCTCCGTTATGCTGTGAGCTGCTTATGAAGAGAGTGTATCGCGGTGTTTTATTCTGTCCCCCGGATGGGGGAAAGTCCGGCGCAGCCGGATAAGGGGGAGCCGCGTAGCGGCTAATCACCAGAATGCCTATCATGCCATATGACACAGAAAGGTGAATCCCGTAACGCTAACTTCATACTCATCGCCCGTAAGGGCGATACCACCACCCTTTGAACCTTCTGAACCTTCTGAACCTTCTGAACCTTTTGAACTCTATGAACCCTCACACCAAAGGTGTGTCCAAAGGCGAAGCCGCCACCACAACCCTCGGCCCGAAGGGCCGTCAAACTTAAGAACCCTCCGGCCGTCAGGCGGCCACAACCCTCGGGGCGCAGCCCCGTCAACCCTATAAAAAAAGCCGCCGAGCGGCTCTTTTTCAGGTATAATAGAGAAAAGAGAAGGGAAGGTATGAACCATGACATATAAAAAACTGGGAGCCGCCATGCTGGCAGCGCTTTTGATTTCCCTGTCCGGTGAGGTGGCAGAAGCCTCCCTGTGGCCGGGGCTGGCGTCAAAGGTATCTGAAAAATCCGGTGCCTTCCGTACCGACGATTTCCATCAGGGATCCATGACCCTCCGCAGCCCCTACCTGGTGACCCATTTGAACAATGCCGATTTTGCAGGGCGCGTGAATGCGGCCATTGCCCGGGAAAAGGACCGGTTCACCGAGGAGCTGGCAGCGGATAATCAGGTAAAACCGACGGAAGGGTGGATGATCTGGCACGAAGGGCTCATAGGCAATTTCATCAGCAATAATGAAGGCATAACCAGCATCGTGCTGGTGGAGCAGAAGCTGTCAGCCGGCGACGAGCACGGGAAAACCTTTGCCAAAGGACTCAATTTCAACGGCGCCGGCGATCTTTTCGACCTGCCCCAGGTGCTGCCCCGCCTGACGGTGGCCGACGTGAATGCCTGCATTGAACTGACGGCGAAGAAGAAGGGCATTACCCTCCTTCCCAACCATGAGGTAACGGAGCTTCCCACCAATTTTTACGTAGGAAAGAACCGGGTGGTCTACGCCCTTTACCAGCAGGATGACCTGACACCCTTCCGTGAAGGGGTCTTTTCCGTTCCCATCGGGAAGGTATAGAACTTTCAAAACTTGATTTCATGAAAAGGAGGAATCTCTATGAAATGGAAAACTGCCGCCCTGGCCCTCTCCCTTTTTCTGGCGCTTTCCGCAGGAAGTGCAGAAGCTGAATGGACCCTGGGGCCCGGCCTTGCGCCTCCGCTTCCCACCAACCCCGCCTTTTCCACGAAGGGCTGGCAGGAGGGCACCATGAATGTGAACATACCCGTTTCCAAAGATGAAAACCTGCTGAAGCGGGCCCGCATCAATGCGGCAGTGGAAGTGGAAACGGATTGTTTCACTAGAACCATTGAAAAAAGAAATGAAATCTGGAAAACCTCGGGCTGGGTGACCTGGCAGTCCGCCATGGACAGAAAGGACAGCCCCGTTACCAGCTTCCTTCTGGTGGAATCCTCCTATCCCGACCGGGCGGCCCATCCCATGAGCCGTGCCGTGGCCATGAATTTCGACAGACTGGGGCACCGGGTCACACTGAAGGATTTGAAGAAGACCATGGGAAATCTGACGGTGGAAGAAGTGAACCGACAGATTGATATCCAGTGCGGGGAAAGAAATATCCACCTCTTTGCCCGTCATGAGGTGAGAAAACTGCCGGATTTATTTTATATAGGGAAAGATAACCATGTGTATCTTGTGTTTGAGCCCTATGAAATCGGTCCCTACGCCAGCGGCTTCATTGCCATTGATATGGGAGAGGCGAAGCTCTAGTGTTCTGGCGGGCTGGTGGACTAGTGGACTAGTGGGCTAGTGGGCTAGTGGGCTAGTGAGCTGGTGGGCTGGCGGGACAGTGAGACCTCTGTCGTCTGTCATCTATCAGCGGACAGCCGATTTTCCCAATAAAAAAGCGTTCCCTTTCGGGAGCGCTTTTTTGATGGGTCAGTCGATTTCAAATACCACAGTTACCTGTCCCTGCATTTTCGATTCACCGGGATCGATGGGGGTGGTGGCGTCGTTTTCTGCTCTGGCAGCAGCCAGCTTCACATTCATCATGCGGTAGGGAACTACGTTCACATGATCATCGCTGGCGGAAATGACATTGACCACATTTCTGCCCAGGGCAGCAGCGATGATTTTTGCCTTGCGGTAAGCATCTTCCGTGGCTTTCCGCAGGGCTTCATCCTTGTACACCTCAGGATGGCTTACGGAGAAATCTACGGAATCAATGCGGTTGGCCCCCGCTTCCACAGCGGCGTCCATGACGTTTCCCGTTTTGGAAAGCTGGTTTACCACGATTTTCATGGTATTGGTGCAGCGGTATTCCTTCGTTTTCGCATTTCCCTTGCTGTCATAGGTCTGCTGGGGATAGACATTATAATTCTGGGTCTCAATCTTTGATGCATCGGCGCCGGCAGCAATGACTGCATTTTTGACCGATGTCATGGCATTGGCATTTTCACGAACCGCTGCCTTCACGTTGAGAGAGGAAGTTTCTACGGAAACGTTGACTGTGGCCATGTCGCTTTTGGCAGTGACTTCACTGGTCCCAGTGACGGTAATGCTTCTTCTGGCCGGTTCCTCCGCCTGGGCTGTCATGCAGGAAAAGGCGATGACGCCGGCTGTTAAAAAGGCAATCCACTTTTTATTCATATACAGTTCCTCCTATAAAATTGACTACAAGTCATATTATAAACAGGAAACGGTGCCCTGTCAACATCGGACTGGCAGAAGATAGAAGACAGAAGACAGATATCAGACGTCTGACATACAGTACTCTCGACAGCGAGAGGGTTCAAGCGCCTTCGGCGCCCGGGTTCAAGGCCTCGCCGGGGCTTTGCCCCTGGAGGCCCCCCGGTTCCGCCCACAGAGCGGGCTGGTTCAAAGGAAGTTATGTAGTATCGCTGCCGCTGGCGAGGTATGGCGCCTGTCAGCGCCAATATAAATGCCGCCCATCGGCGGTTGCCCGGTTGTGTGGTTTTCATTTCACGAAGTGGAATCACAAACTCATCGCCCGACAGGGCGATACCACCACCTTCTGAACCCGCCCGCTGAAAGCGGGCAGAACCTTTTGAACTTTCTGAACCCGGGCCGCTCTGCGGCCCCATCCTATTTTACAAGGCAGATATCCTTGAGAGCCCTCTTGGGGACGCAGTAATTCTTATTTTCGTCCAGGAAATACTTAATGCTTCCGCTTTCCGGCACATCCACAATATGGCTTTCACAGGACGGATAGCCCAGGGCCATGAGGAGGCGGGGGTTCCAGTTTTCCGGCACCGAAAGGATATCCTTTACCCTGTTCCATTCCACAGCCCCTAAAATAGCGGAGCCGATACCGTAGGCGCAGGCGTTCAGGGCGATATTTCTTACCGCTATACCGGCGTCGATATCATCCCAGGGATTGCCTCTTCCTTCCTTACAAACCAGGATAAAGGCAGTGGGCTGTTCCCCCTCTTTCGGAGTCCCCAGCTCCTTCGGGAGGGCGGCGGCCCAGTGGATGGCGGGCTGCAGCTTCTTCACCAGGGCTGGATCCTTCACCAGTACATAGCGCAGGACCTGGCCGTTCATGGCGCTGGACACAATGCGAACGTTCTCCATGAGCTCCTGCAAAATGGCAGGATCCACCGGTTTCTGGCTGAAACGACGGTAAGTACGGCATTGAATGGATAATTCCTTGAAATTCATGGTAAAACCTCCTTTGAAATGGTGTTCGAGAGTTCTGGCATTCTGGTGGAGCCTATGGCTGCCATCGGCTGTCCCCTTTGGGGCTTGAGGGTTCTAAAGTTTGACGGGGCTATCGCCCCGAGGGTTCTTAGGTTTGACGCGCCTCCGGCGCGAGGGTTGTGGTGGCGCCTCTAAATTTATAGAAGGCGCCCTCTTATGATAAAACCTTTACAACCGCCCTGGCGGGCGAGGAAATGCATTCCCCCTTTTGGTGGCTGGCGCCAATACCTTTCCAGCGGGGCGGGAGAGGGACCGCGAAGCGGTGGAAGGAGGACGCCTGAAAGGCGGCACTATAAAACTGCGGCGAAGCCGCCACCACAACCCTCGGCCTGAAAGGCCGTCAAACTTAAGAACCCTCCGGCCATCAGGCCGGTCAATCCTAAGAACCTTTCTCCCTGCCCCCTGAGCGAAGCGAACACAACACGCCGCCGACAAGGCGGCCACAACCCTCGGGGCGCAGCCCCGTCAACCCTCACACCGAAGGTGTGTCCAAAGGCCGAGAGCCTTTCCCTCACGCCCAAAGGGCACTGCACTCTTTCGCACCCTGCAAATCCTGTATTATAATAAACATATCATATGATTCTACTGATTTCACGAAGGAGTTCCCCTTGTTTTTCAAAGACAATCCTTTCTACCTGCTGGGGGTACATACCACAGACAGCGGAGACCGCTTGGAAGAGGCGCTCTGGGACAAACTGCATGCCGCTTCGGAGAAAGCGGAAAGAGACCGCCTTTTGGATGCCGCCTATGTCCTGCAGAAAAGCGTGAAGCGAAGCGGCGCCGAATTTTTCTGGCTGCCCGAGCTCTCACGGGAGGAAGCATGGGGGCTGGTGGAAAAAGTCACAGCAGCAAAGACACTTTCGTCCTCCGATTTCCTGTCCTTGTCCCCTTTATCCCGGGTGGTGCTGGCCATGAACGGCCTGTTTTATGGATGTGACAGCCCCCGCCTTTTCCTGCAGGAAATCTGCGCCAATTACGATCACATCTACCCGGTGGAGGTGACTGCCCTTTTGAATGCAGGTCGCCGAAAGGCCCATCTGCCGGTGCTGCGTAATGGATCCCATGTGGAAATGTGGAAACGGGAGCTCCCCGGTGAGCTCCTGGAAGCGGTGCACCGGATGGTAAAGGAGAGGAAACTGTCTGACTGGGCCTGCCTTCTGGGGGATTTGGGAAAAGAAAAGGACACTTTCCCCTGGCGGCTCTTTGTGATGGATTATGAGGAAATGAGCCGGAAAGAGAGGGAGGAGCTGGAAAGAAATCTGGACTATGCCCTTTGCCTGACGGACCGCCATTTTCCCCAGGGACTCCTTCTGGCAGGGGATACTCTGAAAGCCATGAAGGACCTGGCGCTGCCCCTCTCTATCAGAAGCGGCTGCTGGCCTCTGGAGACTGCCTTCCAAAGAGTAAGGAAAGAAATGATTACCCTCTGGGACAAAGGGAGAAAAGATGACAGCCGGGCCCTGGGGGAGGCCCTCTTTCCCCTCTTCACGCCATGGCCGGAGTTCCAGGAAAGGGCGGATAAAGACAGGAAGGACATGAAAGAAGGACGAAGGCCGGCCGAAGCGTCTTCGAGCCGGGGGCTTTCCTGGCAGAGCGTGCCTGCTGCTCTTGGACGAATTCCGGAGGTGAAGGAGGAGAAGGAAAAGAAATACCCCCTGTTCCTCCTTTTCCTCGGATTTTTTATCGTAATGACCCTGGTGTATGTTTTCGTTGAGGATTGATGATGACAGAAGAACTGGAAAGACTGAGAAATCAAATCATAAAACTGGTGGAAGAAAAGGGATATCCCGGCGAACTGGGTGCTCTGGCAGCAGACAGCTTGGGCAGCGAAAAGGCCATGACCCGCATGATCGGCTGGCTCTCCCACAGTGAGCCCCGGAGTGCGGAAGATATTGCTGACGAAATGCTTGCTATCTGTGAGGACCGGGACAACTGGCGTAAAAAGAAGGAAGCCGAATTTTACCAGCAAAAATATAATCAGTATTTGTGGGACATGAAGAAATAGGGGCGGCGCAGCCGCCCCGGGTTCAAAGGGTTCAAAGGGCTCAAAGGGTGGTGCTTTCCAGTATTCCCGAAGGTTGACACGCCCTTACGGGCGTGAGGGTTGAGCCAGCCGCCGGGCCTTTCGGCCCTGGGCTGCCAGGGTTCTGCCTGTGATCGGCTTCGCCTTACAGGCGGTTTGAGGGCTCTCGCCCTCGGGAGTTATATAGTATTGTGGAGGTCCTGCATAGGACCTCCAAGTCAGCCAAAGTAGGCCCTTAGCCTGCCCATTAAAAGGCTTACCTATTGGTTGGCTGACCGTGCCCGCTGGCGAGGTACGGTGCCTTCAGCACCATTTTTTATACCGCCTTTGGCGGCGAAAACCATACAACCGCCCTGGCGCCCTATGGGGCTTGAGGGTTCTAAAGTTTGACGGGGCTATCGCCCCGAGGGTTCTTAAGTTTGACGGCCTGAAAGGCCGTCAAACTTAAGAACCTTTTTTCTGAACCCTATGAACTCTCACGCCGAAGGCGCGGCCCCTTGCACCGTAATGATATAATGTTAAAGTATCCTTCGGACTTTCACTCCGATGCGATTTTTTCGGGTTTTCCCGGAATGATGGTTTATGGGAAGCCTGGGGCTTCCCGAGAAAGGATTTCAAAATGACAGAAAAGAAAAAAGTCGTGGTGGCCATGTCCGGCGGCGTGGACAGCACCCTGACGGCCCGGCTCCTTCTGGACCAGGGCTATGATGTGTATGGCGCCACCATGTACCAGTTTGACGGGCAGGATGAGGAAATCGAAGGAGCCCGCAGCATGGCTGAGTTCATCGGCATCCCTTTCAAGGTGGTGGATGTGCGGGAGGCGTATCAGAAGTTCGTGCTTTCCTATTTCATTGATGCCTATGCCCGGGGCATGACACCGAACCCCTGCATGATGTGCGATTTCAAGGTGAAGTTTGGCCTTTTTTATGACGAAGTGCGCAGGGCCTTTGATGCGCCTTATTTTGCTACCGGCCATTATGCCCGCATTCTTTACAATCCGGAGCGGCAGAAGTATGAAGTGCACAAGGGCATCGACCTGGGGAAAGACCAGTCTTACATGATGTACCATCTCACCCAGGATCAGCTGGCTCATATCATTTTCCCTCTGGGCCGTACATATAAGAAAGATACCCGCCGGATTTCCAAAGAAAAGGGACTTCCTACCTATAATAAGGCGGAGTCCCAGGATATCTGCTTCCTCACCAGTGAGAGTTCTTATGTGGAATTTTTGAAAAACCATGCGCCCGAAGCTTTCCGGCCTGGAAATATTGTGGACAAAAAAGGCCGTGTCCTGGGACAGCACCGGGGCATTCCCTATTACACCATAGGGCAGCGGAAGGGTCTGGGAATTGCGGCCCGGACGCCTCTGTACGTGACGGCCCTTCGCCCCGACAAGAACCAGGTGGTGGTAGGGGACAATGACGACCTCTTCCGCACCCGCCTTCTGGCTGATGAGCTTCATTTTACCGATGGCGAAGCGCCGGCGGAAGAATTCCGCTGCCAGGCGAAGATCCGCTATGGCATCAAAGTCCATGACTGCACGGTGACGCTGGAAAGGAACGGCCGGGCAGTGGTGAAGTTTGATGAGCCCCAGCGGGCCATTACCACAGGGCAGTCTGTGGTGTTCTATGATGATGACCGCTTAATTGGCGGCGGCACCATTATGAGGGCGCTGTAAAGATTTTCCAATGCATGCAAAAACCACAGGTTTCCTCGGGGAAGCCTGTGGTTTTTTATGACCGGGCGGGCCTTCAAAAAAAGAGCGGTGAAAGGAGACCCTTTCATCGCTCTTTATATTATCTCAGCCCAAATACCCGGGAAAGGAAACTGCTTTTTCTGCTTTTCCTGGCAGAGGCAGCCCATTCAGCGGATTTGGATTCTGCATGTTTCACTTTATAAGCCCTGAAGGCACGGTAGGAATTCATATCTACCAGCATGACGCACACTTTGGCATGTCTCAGACGGTGCTGGAGAAGTCGTTCATCGGAAGGCAGGGGAATGGAAATTTCCTTTTCTTCCATTTCCAGAAGAGAGGCAGCCATGGCATCTCTGGCCTTTTTCGCTGCTTCGTCCATGGAACGGCCCTGGGCCTGGCAGCCCGGCAGATCCGGAAATACAGCGGTAAAAATTTTCTTTTCAGCATCATGTTTAAATATGGCGGGATAGAAATATGTCATCATTTCCCCCCTTTCCTGCATTACAGACTTCTCAAAACTCGGTCATTTATATTTTATACCATTTTCCCCTCTCCTGCCAACAGAAATTTACAGGAGTTTGATGGAATTTTTACTCATGCATGGGCGGAGGGGGAAGGGGACGGGAAACAGGGGAAATGCCGAGCACTTCCCGGGTGGTGTCGATCCATTTCTGGAGCGCCGGCCCGCTTCTTTTCCTGCAATGATATAATAAGGGAAAAAAGAAGGGGGAAGAATCCATGATTCCGAAAGAACTGGATGATACGGACAGAAAAATTATTAAGGAGCTGAAGAAAAACAGCCGCATTTCCATGACGGAACTGGGGAAAAAGGTATTTATGACCGGCCAGGCTGCCAAAAACCGGCTGGAGCGGCTCCAGGATCTGGGCGTGGTGGAACGGTATACGGTGAATGTGAACTGCCCCGTGTTCGGCTACACCGTCCACGGCCTCTTCACCCTCCGGCTGGAAGAGGACCGGGTCGCCGACTTCTACCGCTTCGTCCACACCACGGAATTCCATATTCTGCACTGCTACGAAACAGAAACAGGCACGGTCTTCATTGATGCCCATTTCCAGAGCGAAGAAAAAAGGGACGCCTTCCTTCAGGTCCTCTCGGCCTACGGTTCCTGCCGCCTGCACAGAGTGGTAAAGGAAATCCACGGCATTCATCCGGTGGATGAGTGAGATAGCGGGCTGTCGGCTGTCGGCTGTTAGTGTGGCGCTGGGCTGTATTCCCGAAGGTTGACACGCCTTATGGACAAGCCCCTATGGGGCTTGAGGGTTCTAAAGTTTGACGGGGCTATCGCCCCGAGGGTTCTTAGGTTTGACGCGCCTTCGGCGCGAGGGTTGTGGTGGCGCCTCTAAATTTATAAAAGGCGCCCTCTTATGATAAAACCTTTACAACCGGGCTTTCGCCCGAGAAAAAACAAGCAAACCGGGCTTCGCCCGAGAGAATGCGTTTCCTTCTTTGGTGACGAGCGCAGCAAGCCAATGACCAGAATGCTTATCATGCCATATGGCACTGAAAGTAAATCCCGTAACGCTGACTTCATACTCATCGCCCGAGAGGGCGATACCACAACCCTCGGCCCGAGGGGCCGTCAAACTTAAGAACCCTCCGGTCCATGGGGCCGGTCAATCCTAAGAACCTTTTTCCGCAACCCTCGGGGCGAAGCCCCGTCAACCTACCCCTTTGAACCTTCTGAACCCGGGCCGCGAAGCGGCCTTATTACGAAAGGAGCCATTATGCATATCATCATCGCCGCCGATTCCTTCAAAGGCACCCTTTCTTCTCTGGAAGCGGGGAATGTCATCAAAGAAGGGGCCCTGTCTGTTTTTCCCGGCTCCTCCATAGAAGTACTTCCCATGGCAGACGGCGGCGAAGGGACGGTGGAAGCGGTGCTTCACTGCACCGCAGGGGAAAAGGCAGTTTTCACAGTCACCGGTCCTTTGGGAGAACCGGTGCAGGCTTCCTACGGACGGCTTTCCGGAAACCGGGCTATTATGGAAATGGCAGAGGCTTCGGGGCTCATGCTGGTTCCAAAGGAAAAAAGGAATCCCCTCCTCACATCCACCATGGGTACCGGAGAGATGATAGCACGGGCCATGGAAGACGGCGCCCGCAAAATCTTCCTGGGTATCGGCGGTTCGGCCACCTGCGACGGCGGCATGGGCGCCATGGAAGCGCTGGGGTTCCGTTTCCTGGATAAGGAGGGAAAGGAACTGCCCGGAAGGGGTGATTCCCTTTCCCGGGTGGACAGGATAGACTTTTCTTCCTGTCATCCTCTGTTAAAGGAAACGGACCTGGTGGTGCTGAGCGATGTGAAAAATCCCCTTTGCGGAGTTCGGGGCGCCGCCCTTGCCTTTTCTCCCCAGAAAGGGGCGGATGAAGTTATGGCAGAGGAACTGGAACGGGGCATGGTGCATTATCGGGAGCTTCTTAAGAAAACCTTTGGCCGAAATCCCGATGACATCCCCGGAAGCGGCGCTGCCGGAGGACTGGGGGCGGCGCTCTCCCTTTTTCTGGGAGCCTCCATGGTTTCCGGTGCAGAGGAGCTTCTCGCACTCTCCGGCTTTGATGAAAAAATACAAAAGGCGGATCTGGTGGTGACCGGGGAAGGACGGAGCGATGCCCAAAGCGGCGAGGGGAAAATGACAGGCACCATTGTGAAACACTGCGCCCGCTGCTCAGTGCCCTGCGCTGTGCTTTCCGGCTCTCTGGGAAAGGGCTGGGAAATCCTGCGGCAGCAGGGCGCCCTGGCTGTCCATGGAGCGGCGTGGGGAGAAGAAATAGAAAAAGCCATGAAAGAACCGGCAGCTTATCTCAAAAAGGCAGCGGAAACCTTTTTCAGAACATGACAGGAGAGCGGGGAATAAAGACAGCTACCGGCTGTCGGCCTTATGGACAAGCCCTGACGGGCTTGAGGATTTTCTTGAGGGTTCTAAAGTTTGACGGGGCTATCACCCCGAAGGTTCTTAGGTTTGACGCGCCTTCGGCGCGAGGGTTGTGGTGGCGCCTCTAAATTTATAGAAGGCGCCCTCTTATGATAAAACCTTTACAACCGCCCTGCGGGCGAGGAAATGCATTCCCCCTTTGGCGGCTGGCGCCACCACCTTGCCCGGTGGGAAGCATGTCACTGGATTCGCGGGTCGCGGGGCTCCCCTATGAATCCAGTTCCTTTGCCACCCCCGCAGTTCGGTGGGGCGGCAAAAAGAAAGCGCCTTAATGGGCAGGCTAGGCGCCTTATTTCGCCCCACTTGGAGGTCCTATGCAGGACCTCCACAGGGGCACTATAACCCGTGCTTACTGTAGAGCCATTTATGAAGAGAGTGTTTCGCGGTGTTTTATTCTGCCCCCTGAACAGGGGGAAGTCCGGCGAAGCCGGATAGGGGGAGGCGAGCGTAGCGAGCCAATCAGCAGAATGCTTATCATGCCATATGATACAGCAAGGTTATCCCGTAACGCTGACTTCATACTCATCGCCCCCTAAAGGGGAAACGACTCACTACATTTTGCGCGTCGCTAGCGCTCCTTCATCCTCTGCTGTCACTGACTCACTGGATTTTCGGGTCGCTGATGCTCCCTTACAAATCCAGTTCGCATAGTACAAAATGTGTTCGCTGTGCACCGTAGGGCAATCCACAACCCTCGGCCCGAGGGGCCGTCAAACTTAAGAACCCTCCGGCCCATGGGGCCGGTCAATCCTAAGAACCTTTCCTTTTGAACCCTTTGAACCCTCGCGCCAGAGGCGCGTCAGAATCTTTTACTTTGCAATCAAGGCCCAAAGAGTGCTATAATACACCATATCTATATTTCTCAGTTGTCATCTGTTAACCAACTCTAAAAAACAGGAGGAAAGATGAAAAAAGCGATTATATTATCCAGCGGAGGCGTAGATTCCACCACCTGCGTTTCTCTGGCTGTTGACAGACTGGGAGCAGAAAACGTTGTGACTGCTTCTATTTTTTATGGGCAGAAGCATAAGAAGGAAATTCTGGCAGCCCGCAAGGTGGCACAGTATTATCATCTGAAGCATTATGAGTTTGATTTGTCCCAGATTTTCCAGTATTCCAACTGTTCCCTTCTGGCAAACTCCACCGAGGAAATCGTCCACGAGAGCTATGCCCGGCAGATTGCGGAAAACGGGGAGGGAAAGGTGTCCACCTATGTGCCTTTCCGCAACGGTCTCATGCTTTCCACCGCCGCATCCCTGGCGGCATCTCTCTTTGAAGAGGAAGATGTGGACATTTACATCGGCGCCCATGCCGATGATGCAGCCGGCGATGCCTATGCAGACTGCAGCGAACCCTTCCTGCAGCATATGGGAGAAGCCATCCGCATTGGCACCTACGGCAAAGTGCACCTGGTATTTCCCTTTGCGAAAATGAATAAGGCTGGCGTGGTAGCCACAGGACTGAAACTGAAGACGCCCTACGAACTGACCTGGAGCTGCTATGAAGGGGGAGACAAACCCTGCGGCACCTGCGGTACCTGTATCGACCGGGCCGCTGCCTTCGCCGCCAACGGAGTGAAGGACCCGGCATTGAATTAGCTGTCAACCGGACGGTTGACAGTATTCCCGAAAGCAAGAGGGGTCAGGCGCCTTTCGGCGCCCCGGTTCTATCGTTCGTGTGCTGCGCACCGAACGATGGGTTCGGCCCACAGAGCGGGCTGGTTCAGAGGGGAGTTTGAAATGCCGCCTGTGGCGGCAGGAAAACCATACAACCGCCCTGACAGGCGAGGAAATGCAATCCCCCCTTTGGTGGCTGGCGCCACCACCTTGCCCGGTGGGAAGCATGTCACTGGATTCGCGGGTCGCAGAGCTCCCCTATGAATCCAGTTCCTTTGCCACCCCCGCAAGCGGGGGCACTATAACCCGCGCTTACTGTAGAGCCATTTATGAAGAGAGTGTTTCGCGGTGTTTTATTCTGCCCCCTGAACAGGGGGAAGTCCGGCGCAGCCCGGATAGGGGGTGGCGAGCGCAGCGAGCCAATCAGCAGAATTGTTTTCATGCCCTATGATACAGAAAAGTAAATCTCGTAACGCTGACTTTATAAGCATTGCCGCAGAGCGGCAATCCGCCACCTTCAGCGCCGCAGGCGCTGTTGCCCCCCTGAGCGTCAGCGAACACAACCTGCCGCCGTCAGGCGGCCATAACCCTCGGGGCGAAGCCCCGTCAACCTTCCCCTCTGAACCCTTTGAACCTTCTGAACCTTCTGAACCCTATGAACCCTCACACCGAAGGTGTGTCCAGGGGCGCCACCACAACCCTCAGCCCCGCAGGGGCTGTCAAACTTAAGAACCCTCCGGCCCCAGGGCCGGTCAATCTTAAGAACCTTTTTGCACAACCCTTCTACATAACCTGTGGCGAAGCCGCGCCCCTTTTTTATCCTTTTAACTTATATTTTATAATCCTCTTATGAAAGGAATACTATGTTTACAGTAACGAAAAGAATGGAAGTGTCCGGTGCCCATTTTCTGCACCTGGACTATGAAAGCAAATGCACCAATCTCCACGGTCACAACTGGATCATTACAGTGACCGTGCAGAATGATACCCTGGACAAGAATGGCATGGTGGTGGATTTCAGCAAGATTAAGGAAATCGTAAATCAGTTTGACCATCACCTGATTAATGATGTGCTGGGAGATCTGAACCCCACTGCCGAGAACATGGCCAAGTGGATCTGCGACCATATTCCCTATTGTATCCGGGTGTCCGTGCAGGAAACGGAAGGGAATGTAGCCACCTATGAAAAGTAACTATGCCTATGATGACGGCCTTTTCCATATCACCGAGATTTTTGACAGCATTGACGGAGAAGGAAAGCGCACCGGATTCATGGCTGTATTTCTCCGCCTGGCAGGCTGCAATCTCCGCTGCAATTACTGCGATACCGCCTATTCCCTCACCCTGGAGGACACGGCAGAGGCCCTCACGGAAGAAGAAGTGATCCGCCGCATTCATGGCTATCCCTGGAAGCGCCTCACCATCACCGGCGGGGAACCCATGCTCCATCCCCTGCACCACCTGTGCCGGACGCTGGGACAGGAAGGATACGACATCAATATAGAAACCAACGGCGCTGTGCCTTTGTGGCGGGAGCGGCCGGAAGGGGTTTTCTACACCATGGATTTCAAATGCAGCGGCAGCGGCATGAAATCTCATATGAACCTCGATAATTTCAAGCTCCTCAACGGCGGCGATGTACTGAAGTTCGTGGTGAGCTCAAAAGAAGATCTGGATGAAATGAAGGACGTGGTGGAGCACCATTTCACAGCGGCCCGTCATCCCCAGTTTTTTGTAAGCCCCGTATGGGGAAGAATCCAGCCGGATAAGCTGGTAGACTATGTAAGAAATCATCAGCTGCAGGATGTACGGGTCCAGGTGCAGCTTCATAAAATCATCTGGGACCCGGACAGGAGAGGTGTTTGATATGGATTTAAAAAAACTGGAACAGGCCGCCCGGCTGATTATTGAAGCCGTAGGCGATGACCCGGACAGGGAAGGCCTCAGGGAAACGCCGAAGCGCTTTGCAGACATGATGGCAGAGCAGTTTGCCTATACCGCTGTTTCCAATGAAGACATTGCCAGAGAATTTGAAAAAACCTTTGCCACCCCGGAAAATGATATGGTGGTGGTGAAAGACATTCCCATCTTCTCTCACTGCGAACATCACATTGCCCTCATGTACAACATGAAAGCCGCCGTGGGCTACATTCCCCATGGAAGAGTCATCGGCCTCTCCAAAATCGCCCGCATTGCCGACGCCGTATCCAAGCGGTTCCAGATCCAGGAACGCATCGGCACCGATATCCGGGACGTCATGGAAATGGTCACCGACTCTCCCGATGTGATCGTCTACATCGAAGGAGAACACTCCTGTATGACCGCCCGGGGCATTAAGAAACCCGGTACCCGGACAAGAACCATTGCCTCCTCCGGCGCCTTCAAAACCGACAGCGCCCTGCGCGGAGAATTTATGAAACTGGCTCTTGGAAAAGAATGAAGGCTTAACGCCGCGCCCCTTTTCTTATAATCTGCGCCCGTAGGGCGCCACCACAACCCTCGCAGCCGTAGGCTGCGTCAAACTTAAGAACCTTAAGAACCTTCGGGGCGAAGCCCCGTCAACTCTCACACCGAAGGTGTGTCCAAGGGTAAGAAACAAAAATGACACAGGCCGCCGATTGGCGGTCAGGATAGCGATGGGGTGTCAAATCGGCGCTCTGCCCCGTACACCCTTTTCCGCTTCGCGGGACTTCGCCCCGGTGGGAAGCATGTCACTGGATTTTCAGGTCGCTTCGCTCTCTTACAAATCCAGTTCCTTTGCCACCTCAAGGGGAAACGAGAAAATAGGTGGCACTGGATATTGTGTCACATATGACACAGACAGCCAATCCCGTAACGCTGACTTCGTACTCATCGCCCAAAAGGGCGATACCACAACCCTCGGCCTGAAAGGCCGTCAAACTTAAGAACCTTCCGGCCCAACAGGCCGGTCAATCTTAAGAACCTTTTTTCTGAACCCTCTGAACCCTCTGAACCCTCAAGCCCGATAGGGCTTGTCCATTTGAACCCTCACACCGAAGGCGTGTCCAAAGGCGAAGCCGCCATGTTCTTTCTCTTTTCACCTTGTGGTATAATATAAGCGACTATATGCCTGCTTCTGTCTCTCTGGCGGAGAGCAGGGCGGTGAAGTGATTTATATATAGGAGCGTATTATATGAAGAATTCCGATATACGACGCGAGAGACCGCCCAGGAAATCGTCCTTTCTGAAGAGGATTTTCGTATTTCTTGTGGTTATCGTGATGATTGCCGGCGCTGGAGCGGCGGCGGGCTTTTTCGTGTCTGTTTCCAAGCATCTGCCCGATGTGACGGCCAATATCCAGCCCAATGCATCATCCCGCATTTACGATGATAAAGGACGGCTCATTACCACGGTGCATGCCGAGGAAAACCGCATTCCTGTGCCTATTACCGAGGTTCCCCAGAACCTGCAGAATGCCTTTGTGGCAGCGGAAGACGTGAGATTCTATGAACACCACGGCATTGATCCCCGGGGCATCCTCCGCGCCGTCTGGAACAACGTGCTCAGCCGCAACGCCACAGGACAGGGCGGCTCCACCATTACCCAGCAGCTGGCCAGAAATGCCTTCCTTACCCAGGAACAGACACTGAAAAGAAAACTGCTGGAAGTGGTACTGGCACTGCAGATTGAAAACAAGTACACCAAGAAACAGATTCTGGAAATGTACATGAACCAGATTTACTTCGGCCAGGGCTGCTACGGCATCCAGACTGCTTCCCGCGTCTATTTCGGAAAAGACGTGAAAGACCTGACACTGCCTCAGTGCGCTATGCTGGCCGGACTTCCCAACAGCCCGAACTACTACTCTCCCTTCCGGAGTCTGGAAGCGGCCAAGTACCGCCAGGGCATCGTACTGGACCAGATGGCCAAGTATGGCTATATTTCCGAAGCCGATGCCCAGGCTGCCAAGAAAGCAGACCTGCACCTGGCTAAGCCCCAGGCTGCCAAAGGCACAAACAGCACCGCTTCCTATTTCATCAGCTACGTGATCCAGACCATCAGCGACAAGTACGATTCTGATGCCATTTATAAAGAAGGACTCCAGGTGTACACCACACTGGACCTGGATATGCAGAAAGAAGCCGAAAAGGTGCTGAAGGCAGACCTTCCTGCCGGAAATAAGGATGCCAAGGGACTGACCCAGCCCCAGGGCGCCCTCATGACCATTGAAACCGGCACAGGCCACATCAAAGCCATGGTAGGCGGCCGGGGCGAAGACCACTTCAACCGCGCCACCCAGATGGTCCGTCAGCCGGGATCTGCATTCAAACCTTTCGTCTACCTCACAGCCTTTGAAAATAAATTCAGCCCCTATGATACCGTAAGCAACGAAAA
Source organism: Dialister succinatiphilus YIT 11850 (assembly GCF_000242435.1). Classification (GTDB taxonomy): domain Bacteria; phylum Bacillota; class Negativicutes; order Veillonellales; family Dialisteraceae; genus Dialister; species Dialister succinatiphilus. Next base: position 234,531 of record NZ_JH591188.1, read on the forward strand.
GAAGACCTACGGCGGCGGATGGACCCCGAAGAACTACGGCGGCACCTCCGGCGGATCAGTGACACTGGAAGAAGCCCTGGTTCACTCCATGAACATTCCTACCATTGACCTGGCCAACAAAGTGGGCATGAAGAAAATTCTTGACACTGCGGAAGCCTGCGGTATTTCCACCCTGGTGAAGGACGGAAAGAGAAACGATGACAACCTGGCAGCCTCCATCGGCGGCCTCACCAACGGCGTTTCCGTATACGACATGGCCAAGGCCTACAGCGTCTTTGCCAATGGCGGCAAACTCATCGAACCTACGGCCATCATGAAAGTGGTAGATAGAAACGGCAATGTACTGGAAGACCATTCCGGAAAACCGGAAGGCAAGCAGGTGGTCAGTGAAAATGCAGTCTACCGTTTGACCAGCATTCTGGAAGAAGTGGTCTCCCGTGGCACCGGCGGCAACGCCTACATCGGCCGCACCGCAGCCGGCAAGACCGGTACCACCGATGACGAACACGATGCCTGGTTCGTAGGCTATACCCCTGAACTGGTGACAGCCGTATGGATTGGTGACGATACCTCCAGCAACGCAGGCTACACCGGCGGCACCGTTCCGGCAGCCATCTGGAGAGACTTCATGAAACAGGCCCTCTCTGCCTACAAGACCAAGAGCTTTGATATCCCTGAATCGGTGAGAGCCGAAAACGAAAGGGCAAGAGCAGCCCAGGCGGCCAAGGCGGCAGAAACCAAGAAGAAGGACGAGGACAAGAAGAAAGACGATAAGTCCGTGAAAGACAATAAAAACGCCGGAAACAAACTCCTTGACCGGATTACCGGGAAAGGCGGCGCCAAACCTTCTGAGGGCGACGGCACCAAGACCAACTGATAAAAAAGACTGTGAAGAAATGATCTGCATTTTTTCACAGTTTTTTTTCGCGGGGAAAACGGGGCGGGAAGGTGCTGGCGGCTTCGCCCACGGACACGCCTGCGGCGTGAGGGTTGACGGGGCTGCGCCCCGAAGGTTGTGGCCGCCTGTCGGCGACGGGTTGTGTAGAAGGGTTGTGAAAAAGGGTTGTGCAGAGAAAGGTTCTTAAGATGGACCGGCCAGGAGCCGGAGGGTTTTTAAGTTTGACGGCCCATAGGGCCGAGGGTTGTGGATTGCCCTTCGGTGCACAGCGAACACATTTTGCACTATGCGAACTGGATTTGTAAGGGAGCATCAGAGACCTGAAAATCCAGTGAGTCAGTGACAGCAGTGGATGAAGGAGCGCTAGCGACGCGCAAAATGTAGTGAGCCGTTTCCCCTTTAGGGGGCAATG
>NZ_JH591188.1:236027-238629 GCF_000242435.1 Dialister succinatiphilus YIT 11850
CCACCAAAGGGGGATGCATTTCCTCGCCCGCAGGGCGGTTGTTAAGGTTTTATCATAAGAGGGCGCCTTCTATAAATTTAGAGGCGCCACCACAACCCTCGCGCCGGAGGCGCGTCAAACCTAAGAACCCTCGGGGCGATAGCCCCGTCAAACTTTAGACCCCTCAAGCCCCAAAGAATCTCCATAGAATCCACACGTAAAAGGCCTTCACCGGATGGCAGCCGGTGAAGGCCTTTGTATTTTTGGAGTTTGGGAATGGTGTAATCATGGACCCATAGAAAATGAGCCTATGAAGAGGTATGGGGAGAATCCCTGCAGAAAGGGGAAAGGAGGAAACTTTCCATTTCCTGCGGCTGTCATACCGTCAGCCGGGTACGGGAGAAAGACAGGGCGCATGCTGAATTTGTCACTTCTGCCGAAACACTGACCTGTGCGGGGTGAAGGAATGAATGCATTCCTGTGCAATGGCCAATCTCCATCTGCCCTTTTTCCCTGTCAGCCCCTACGAAAGGCTTGGCCGAAAAAGAGGAAAGAGGAAGATGCCTCTTCCTTACCTTCAGCAAAAATGATTCCGCTTTGAAACCCTGTAACAGTCAAACGATTTCAAAAGCGGCAGATTCGCGGACCCTTCCAGCCGCTGCCCCTCCAGCCTGCCTGTGGCAGAGTGGCTGAGGAATCCGGATCTCACAATCGAAATACTTCGGAGGATAGACCTCAAAAGGTTCTCATTTCTCCCCTTCCCCAAAGGATCGTACGTTTCATCTGCCGGGAAACCTGCCGGAAATCAAAGGGCCGGGCCAGCGGGAAAAAAGAAAAAGGAACCGGCGGTACAGCATGGAAACCATACTTATCACCTTAACCTGTCTCTATTATACATCATTTAGGATTTTATTAAAGGCGATTGTTATCTTTTAAAGGAGGAAATGGTAAAAAATGCCGCTGCTGCCGGCAAAAAGGGCTTATTGAATTTTTCTTTAAGCACTTCATGAGAAAGAGAGGGTTTCTCGCCGAAGGAGCAGGGAGCCTGCCGCCATAGGATGAAGCCTATGGGGAAAACCTTTCCCGAAAGGCCTGGAGATTCCTCTTGTCTCCAGGGCAGTATATGGCAAAGAGGATAGAGTCGAAATAAAAGCGATACCTTTCCTCCACCAGTACCCTGTAAAAATCAGAGGCTACCTGGTCCGGCGGATTGAGAAATACGCCGCAGCCCCAGGCGCCCAGGGTCAGAGTCCGGATACCCTTTGCCGCTGCCAGGGCTAGGATGCGTCGTATGCGCTGTATCCGCCGGCGGTTGATTTCCTTTTTATCCATTTCTCCTGCCGGTCCCCGAAGGTCTATGGCCGGCGCCGTGATGACAGCGGTTTGGCGGGGCGGCCCGAAAAGAGTACCGTCGGCGCTTCGGAAGATTTCTACGAAAGGAGAAAAGACCATGCTGCCAGAGCCGTACATACTCTGGCGCCGCCGGTTCTCTTCATAATAGGGAAGTCCCTTTTTCCCTGAAAGGGATGCATAGAGGGTACTCTCCCGGCAGAGGGCTTCCTCCTGGGAAGAGGCGCCGTAAAGATATCCGCCGCCGGGGGTAAAGGCATTGGCAAAATTCAAGACTCCCTCTGCTCCGTAGGCCAGGGTATCTCCTTCGACCACCGAAATTCTTCCTTCCCCAAAGGGAGCGGAAAGGGAAGAGATCATCTCTTCCAGCACCTTCGGCCCGTAGATTTCCGCTTCCTCCAGTCTGGAAAGGGGAGAGGCAAAATGAAATACCGCTCCCCCTGCTTCATAAAATCCCTGGTTGATGATTTTTTCATTTTCTCTGGCCATGGCCATATAGCGCATTCTTGTATCCATCTGTTCCTCCGTGAACACGCTCCCGGGGGCCTGTCTGGCGTCCCATGGCAGGTCGCAGCCTTTCCGCAGGGGCCCTACTCAATCCAGTCCTTATATTTCTCCAAGAGTTTCTGACAGGCAATGTCTGAAGCCTGGAAGGCTTCTTCAAAGGAGGCCCCTTTATAGGGATTGGCAATGCCGCCGTCATAACCGGCTGCCGCGGACAGGAGGGAAATCTTATTGTCCACATCGCCGCCCATGGTATTGAAAAGCCGGGGATCCTGGGGATTGTCCATGAGGAAAATGTAGTTGAACTGGTCATAGGTGCTCCATTCCAGGGGCAGGGCTTTCTTATTGGTGGCAGGGATGCCGTGGGCTGCCAGTACATCCTTTCCTTCCTGGCAGAGAGGGGAGCCTTCCTTTTCCAGGCAGGCGGAGGAGACATAGATTTTCTCCGACAGGCCTGCTTCTTTCACCAAATGTTTCATAATGAATTCCGCCATTGGCGGCTCGCCGCTTCCGGTGTGAGACAGGAACAGAAGTTTAATCATGGAAAGGCTCCTTTCACTGATGAAATCCAAATATATTCTGTCTTATTACTCAAACTTCGCACACGGAAAACATCCCGTATGCCTTGATAAATCAGCTTGAACTGAATGTCGAAAGCCATTCACGCACACTTCTGTGCACGCAGACGACTCATCCAAAGAGCGGGCAGATCGTTCAGGAATCGTTCCAAGAGCGATTCGACCAGCAAGACTTCTGACGGATATTCTGC
>NZ_JH591188.1:239497-324497 GCF_000242435.1 Dialister succinatiphilus YIT 11850
GCAGAATCTGGCCGACATGATAACGACGGAAGAACGCCGAAGTTTTCTTCGAGATGGATTCCATCTGCTGGGTGGTTTGTGATATACTTTTCATAGCATGAGCCTCCGGTGCTTGGTATGTTTTTGAGCCAACATAATTATACCAAACTGGCAAGACTCATGCTATTTTTCTGTTTACAAAGCCTGGACTTTCAAGGGGTGCAGGGGATTTTTACCTGCGAAGTTTGAGTCTTATTATATAACATTCCTGTAAAAGAAAGGTAAAGGAAGGGGGAGTCAGACAGTGAGACGCTGCAAATGGGCTGGAAGGCAGGAAAGGCATATGAGAAGCGGGGTGCAGGGCCCTGAGATTTCCTCTTTCCATGAGAACTTTCCTCCTTTAAAGGGATTATATAGACAGAGAGAACTGAAAGGGCCCGGAAGGGGCGCCCGCCTCCCTGCCTGTTACGTGCACACACCTTATCAAGGGACAGGTGATGGAGACGGGAAGAACTTCCTCATATGAATCAGATCTCTCTGACGCGTCGAAAACAACCTGTAAAAACTCCTGAAGATGACCTGCCAGACATCCTGGTGGCAAATGGCTATACCAGTTCTTCCTTGACGACACAGATATTCCGCTTAGGCGGCTGCCCCTGGCCGATTCATCGAAGCTGAACGCCTGAGCCCTACCGCGCATCAGCATGGGACGAATCAGGAGTTTTTTGCGTGGGATAAAGGAAGGCAGAAAATCCTATATCTGGCACCGGGGAGATTTCCGGCGGTTTGCCCTTTGGAGAGCGGTGGATCATTCCGGCCTGCGGCGTAAGGGAGTCTTACGCTGTTTCATCTCCTTAAGCAGGAAGGCAAAGCAGCGCCGCGCTGTGAGGTTTGGGACTTCCGCTTCCCTGAAAAAAGAAAGCAGTGAAAGAAGCATCGGTAAAAGCCGGTGCTTTTTTCACTGCTTCGATTTCATCCATGAAGCCGGGCCAGGTCGGCTTTGGCTTCTTCATAGCCTGCCTCCGCCGCTTTTTGGTACAGCTCTTCGGCTTTGGCTGTATCCTTCGGGCAGCCTAGACCCTTTTCATAGAGCCGTCCCAGCCTTGTCATGGCAGGGGCGCCGATGATGTCGGTGCGCTCTGCGGCCCGCTGGTAGAGGGAGAAGGTTTTTTCATAGCTTTGGGAAAGGCCTTCTCCTTTTTCATAGAGCTCGCCTAAGAGCCAGGTGGCGGTGATATCGCCTTTGTCTGCTGATTTTTTATACCAGCTGGCGGCTTTTTTGAAATCCCGGGGCACCCCTTTTCCATTGGCATAGAGAAGTCCGATCCAGCGTCCTGCCTTCATGTGGCCCAGTCTGTCTGCTTCCCGGAAAAAGGCCAGGGCCTTGGCGTCATTTCTGCAGGCGCCCTGATAGAAGCGGATGCCCATGTCCAGATAGGTTCCGGCAAGGGAGCGCTTTTCCTCTTTGCTGAGTCCTCTGGTTGAGGCAAAGGCGGGGCGGACAATGATGACATCCGGTCCGAAGGCGCCAAACCCTCATGTCGGCAGGACATGTCCATAGGGAGCATGACTACCGGTTGTAATAGATTATGATAGATTTTTTGTCTCAGTGGAATTATGCTATTAGTGACAGGTGTATCATATTGTGAGATTGATATTTATAAATATATCGAGGGAGTAAAGAAGCGTGGATATAGAAATGGTGGATCTGCTCCGGAAGATGGTGGATGAAGCGCCCTTTGGCATGTACGTGCTGGATGGGGAGCGGAAAATCATATTCTGGAGTCAGGGAGCGGAACATATTACCGGCTATAGCAGCGAGGAGATGCTGGGAAAGCACTGTTTCAACGGCGGCCTGGATCATATCGACAGCACGGGCCTTCATTTATGCCATGATTTCTGCCCCATGATGTCTACCATTTTTGACGGCCAGTCCCGGGAACAGCCGGTTTTCCTGAAGAACAAGGCAGGGAAGCGGGTGCCCGTTCTGGTGCATACAGAGCCTCTTTTCAGTGGTGATAAGTCCCTGGGGGCTATCGAATATTTCCGGGTTCTTCCGGTCAGTGAATATCCTATACCAAAGGAACGGTGATTGATTTTGTCAGGGATAGATGAAACGGGTACGCTGCTTTCGCAGCTGGATAGAAATCTGCCCGGCGGGATTCTGATTTACCGCGATGATGGGGAGTAGACAATTTTATATGCCAATCCCTGGATGATCCGTATGTTTGGCTGTTCTTCCTTTGAAGATTTCATTGAGACCACCGGCGGTTCTTTTGTGACCCTGGTGCATCCGGAGGACCGGTGCCGGGTAGATAAGGATATCCGGGACCAGATTTCCGGCAGTCCGGAAAAGCTGGATTTCGTCAATTACCGCATTGTCCGAAAGGACGGTTCTCTCAGGCGGGTGGAGGAGTTCGGCCACCGGGTACATGAATTAGATGGCCGAACTCCTCTACCGTCTTTTCCGTTCCCTCCTTTGTGAAGATGCGGTAGTTGACGTAATCAAATACATTGGTTCCGGAAGAAATCTGGCGCTCTATATCCTTCTCCACCTTCTCCACATCCCGGGGGTGGACCAGACTTTTGAAAGATCCGCCGGTGACAGCCATGAAATCGTCCATATCATGGCAGCCGAACATATGAATCAGCCAGGAATTGGCATAGAGAATCTCTTCCTTTTCATCAGCCCGGTACATAAGAACACCGCCGGGCATGCCATCCATGACGTGCTCCAGAATGGCTGTATAAGTCAATGACTCCTGGGTCATAAAAGCTCCTTCATGAATAAAAATTCATCTCTTAAAATATTTGCAATAAAAGATTGTTATGGATTAAGGTACATTTATTTTTTATAACACTCGAATAGGATAGTCTATAATGTACAAATCTATCATAAATGTTCTGGTATATAAAGGCTATGGGGCAAATTAAATTATTTCCGCATCAATTTTTCATTAGATACAGATAAGTAAATAGAAAAAGAAAAAGATAGGAATCAGGGAACCATAGATTTACAGATTTATGAATTTATATACGGAATGATAAGTATATGATTAGAATGATTGACTATCCGGCATTTTCTTCGGGAAGGGCAGCAGGGCAGGGGATGTCCAGGACTGCATGGAAAGCGGTGAAAGGACATATCCGGAAAAGCTCTTTTTGCAGACAGGGGCTTTGGAAATGGCCTTGTCCCGGGCCTTCCATCTCAAGAAACTTTCGTTTTCTTTTTTCTTGACGGCCCTGATAGAAAAGCGTAAAATCAAATTTGTTTTATTTGATTGTCTCTATAGGAAAGCAGAGAGGTAAGGCATGGGAATTCTGGATGTTTTGATGGATGTGGTGAAGCAGCCGGCGCTGATTGTGGGGCTGTTTTCTTTTATCGGCCTCATGGCTCTTCGGAAGCCTTTTCACAAGGTACTGACAGGAACCCTTCGGCCGGTTCTGGGCTATATCATGATGATGGCCGGAGCCAATATCATTGTGGCCAATCTGGAGCCCCTGGGGCAGATGATTCATGAAGGCTTCCATATCACCGGCGTAGTGCCCAGCAATGAAGCCATCGTAGCTTCCGCTTCCCGCCTTCTGGGCACGGAAACCATGTTTATCCTGGTGGCAGGGCTCATGATGAACCTGGTCATTGCCCGGCTTACGAAATTCAAGTATGTGTTCCTCACGGTGCATCACAGCTTCTTCATGGCCTGCCTTCTGTCTGCCGTACTGGGTACCATCGGCCTTTCCGGCGTGGAACTGGTGCTGGCGGGGGGGTTCCTTCTGGGGGCCTGGAGTTCCATATCACCGGCCATTGGCCAGAAATATACGAACCGCGTCACCCACGGCGACCACATCGCCCTGGGCCACTTCGGCAGTCTGGCGTACTATATTTCCGCCTGGGTAGGTTCTAAGGCCGGCAAGGCGGAGGATAATATCGAATCCATGGAAATCCCGGAAAAGTGGGCTTTCCTGAAGGATACCAACGTGTCCACCGCCCTCACCATGATTGTCTTTTTCCTGCTGGCTGCCTTTGCCGCCGGCCCGGACTATGTATCCACAATTTCCCACGGCATGTCCCCGGTCATCTTCGCCATCATGGCGGGCCTTGAATTTGCCGTAGGCGTGGCGGTGGTAAGCAGCGGCATCAACATGATGCTGGGCGACCTCATCCCTGCTTTCAAAGGGGTATCGGAAAAGGTGATTCCCAATGCGGTACCTGCAGTGGACTGCGTGGCTTTCTTCAACTATGCTCCTACAGCGGTGGTGCTGGGCTTTGTGTCCTCCTTCGTCGGCGGCGTACTGGGCATGCTCCTCCTGGGCTTTGCAGGCGGCGTTCTCATCGTTCCCGGTCTGGTGGCCCACTTCTTCTGCGGCGCTGCTGCCGGCATTTTCGGAAATGCCACCGGCGGCCGCCGGGGCGCCGCACTGGGGGCCTTCACCAACGGCCTCCTCATCACCTTTGCCGCCGCCCTTCTCATTCCTGTATTTGAAGGACTGGGCTTCAAAAATACCACCTTCGGCGATTTCGACTTCAACGTGGTAGGCATGGCCCTGTCCATGGCCTACCGTTTCCTGGGAACCTTCGGCATTTACGCCCTCATGGCCCTGGTGCTGGTGGTCCTGGTGGCACCGAATTTCATGAAGACAAAGAACCGGGTCATCAACCAGGACGAAGATACATAAGGGCGTTGGAGGTATTGGACACGCCTGTGGCGGCGAAAACCATGGGCTTTTGGGAGGAACCTTCGGGAAGCTGTATTCCCGAAGGTTGACACGCCCTTACGGGCGTGAGGGTTGAGCCAGCCGCCGGGCCTTTCGGCCCTGGGCTGCCAGGGTTCTGCCTGTGATCGGCTTCGCCTTACAGGCGGGTTGAGGGCTCCGCCCTCGGGAGGTATATAGTACCGCTCCGCTGGAGGAGTACGGCGCCCTTTCGGGCGCCATTTTTTATACCGCCTTTGGCGGCGAAAACCATACAACCGCCCTGCGGGCGAGGAAATGCAATCCCCCTTTGGTGGCTGGCGCCACCACCTTTCCCCCTCTTCGAGGTGGCACAATAACCCGTGCTTACTGTAGAGCCGCTTACGAAGCGAGGCTTCGAGGTGTTTTATTCTGTCCCCCGGATGGGGGAAAGTCCGGCGCAGCCGGATAAGGGGGAGCCGCGTAGCGGCTAATCACCAGAATGCCAATCAAGCCCTGTGGCACAGAAAGCCAATCCCGTAACGTTCTTGCGTCCCCTTTAGGGGAAGAGGGCCACGAAGTGGCGAAGGGGTGGACGGTGGTAAGAATGATTATGATACTCGATGTGGACGTGACCGCCGAAAGGCGGCATTATAATACTCATCGCCCGTAAGGGCGATACCACAACCCTCGGCCTGAAAGGCCGTCAAACTTAAGAACCCTCCGGCCCTCAGGCCGGTCAATCCTAAGAACCTTCACGCCCGAAGGGCAATCCGCCACCCTTTGAACCCTCTGAACCTTCTGAACCCTCTGAACCCTCTGAACCCTCTGAACCCTCTGAACCCTCGCGCCACAAAGGCGCGTCTTTTTTAAAATCCCCTTGACTTATGGCTTTATGATAAGTAAAATATAAAAATACTGACAAGCGTGGATGAAGACGTTTCGCATGGATTGATTCCAAAGAGAGCTTCCGTCTGGTGAAAGGGAGCGTTCAGCCTGCGGGAGGATCACTTCGGAGCTTCAGGGAAGAAAAGCCCTGACGGGACATCGTTAACTGTACCAAGTGGCCGGAAGGTCATGAGGGTGGTACCACGGGAAATGAATTCTCGCCCCTTGCGGGCGGGAATTTTTTATTTTGGAAATTTCTGATTTCCATAGGAGGAATTGAAATGGATTACAGCAAGACTTTACATCTGCCGCAGACGGATTTCCCCATGCGCGGCAATCTGCCGAAGAAGGAACCGGGCTTTGTGGATTTCTGGCAGGAACATGACCTCTATCATGCCAGACAGGAAAAGAGAAGAAAGGACGGCGCACCGACCTTTGTTCTTCATGATGGACCTCCTTATGCCAATGGCAAGATTCATATCGGCCATGCACTGAACAAGACACTGAAGGATATCATTGTCCGCTACAAGCATATGGCCGGCTATGAAGCCAACTATATCCCCGGCTGGGATACCCACGGACTTCCTATCGAATATGCGGTACTGAAGGATTCCGGCGAAGACCGGGCCAACATGACTCCTCTGGAACTTCGCAGAAAATGCCTGGCCTATGCCAAGAAATGGATTGCCATCCAGAAGGCCGATTTCATCCGTATGGGCGTGGTGGGCGATTTTGCCAATCCCTATGTCACCTTTGATCCCCATCTGGAAGCCAAGGAACTGGAAGTTTTCGGCGAAATGGCCAACAAGGGCTACATTTACAAAGGCAAGAAGGCTGTATACTGGTGCCCCCACTGCGAAACCGCTCTGGCCGAAGCAGAAATCGAATATAAAGACAGAAAGTCTCCTTCCATTTATGTCAAATTCCCGGCAGTGGACCTGAAGGGCCTTGCTCCTGAAGGGGTGCCGAAGGACAAGCTCTTTGCCGTCATCTGGACCACCACTCCCTGGACCATTCCTGCCAATGAAGCCATCTGCGTGAACCCGAAGTTCACCTATGTATGGGTACATAACAAGGCAGCCGATGAATACTACCTCATGAACAAGGAACTGGCACCGAAGGCGCTGGAAGAATGCAAAGTAGAAGATTATGAATTTGTGGGCCGTGAAATGACCGGCGCTGAATGGGAACTGGCTACTTTCCATCATCCCCTGCTGGACCGTCTGGCTTACGTGCTGGAAGGCAACCATGTCACCCTGGATGCCGGCACCGGCTGCGTTCATACCGCTCCGGGACATGGTGTCGACGACTTTGAAGTGTGCCAGGACTACAGAAATAAGGGCAAGCTGGATCTGCCCATCATCTGCCCGGTGGATGAAAAGGGCCATATGACCGCGGAAGCCGGTCTGGGCCTGGAAGGCAAGACCATCTGGGAAGCAGAAGGCCCTGTCATTTCCGCTCTCGCTCATGCAGGCATGCTGCTGGGCAAGAAATCCATTCACCATCAGTATGCACACTGCTGGCGCTGCAAGAACCCCATTATCTACAGAGCTACAGAACAGTGGTTTGCATCTATCAATGATTTCAGAGACAAAGCACTGAAAGCCGTAGACGACACCCGTTTCATTCCTTCCTGGGGCCATGACCGTCTGTACAACATGATTCGCGACCGTCAGGACTGGTGCATTTCCCGTCAGCGTTCCTGGGGCGTGCCGATTCCTGCCTTCTACTGCGATGACTGCGGCAAATGGGTGATCACACCGGAAACCATGAAGAAAGTGGAAGAAATCGTGGAAAAAGAAGGCACCGATGCATGGTGGGCCCACAGTGCAGAAGAACTGCTGCCGGAAGGCTTCAAATGCCCCCACTGCGGCGGCACCCATTTCCACAAGGAAAAGGACATTATGGACGTATGGTTTGACTCCGGCTCCACCTGGAACGGCGTCCTCCGCTATCCCCACAAGGAATGGGAAGGCGTGAAATATCCCTGCGACCTTTATCTGGAAGGCTCCGACCAGCACCGCGGCTGGTTCCATTCCTCCCTCCTCTGCTCCGTTGCCGTCAACGGCTATGCCCCCTACAAGGCAGTCCTCACCCACGGCTTCACCATGGACGGAGAAGGCCGCAAGATGAGTAAATCCGTAGGCAACGTAGTGGCTCCCCAGGATGTGATTAACAAGTACGGCGCCGACGTAATGCGCCTCTGGATTTCCTCCGTGGACTACCAGGGCGATGTACGCCTCTCCGACAAGATCATCAAGGCCATGAGCGACGTATACCGGAAAATCAGAAATACCTTCCGCTACCTCCTGGGCAACCTCTATGACTTCGATCCGAAGAAAGACAGCGTAGCCTATGAAGATATGGAAGAACTGGACCGCTGGGCACTGCTCCGCCTGGAACAGGTGAAGGAAACGGTTCTCAAAGCCTATGACGACTACCAGTTCCATGTGATGTACCATGCAGTGCACAACTTCTGCACCGTCGACCTGTCCTCCATTTACCTGGATATTCTGAAGGACCGCCTCTACACCGAAAAGGCGGACGGCAAACTGAGAAGAAGCGCCCAGACCGCCATGTATGAAATCCTTACCACCCTGGTACGTTTGGTGGCACCGGTTCTCTGCTTCACCTCCGAAGAAGTATGGCAGGCTCTCCCGAATAAGGAAGAAAGAGAATGGTCTGTCCATATGGCAGACATGCCGAAAGCCAATGAGAAATATCTGGATGAAGCACTGGACGAAAAGTGGAAGAAACGGCTGGCTGTCAGAAGCGTAGTCACCAAAGCGCTGGAAGAAGCCAGACAGGCCAAGACCATCGGCCATCCGCTGGACGCTGAAGTCACCGTCTACGCCGACGGCGATGAATTCCAGGTGCTGAAGGACATGGAAAAAGAACTGGCCGACTTCTGCCTCGTATCCCAGGCAAAGATTGAAGAAGGCACCGAAAAAGCACCGGAAGGCGCAGCTTCCAATGAAGAAGGCACCGTGAAGTGCTCCGTAGCCGTATGCACCCTGGAAAAATGCGAACGCTGCTGGAAACGGACCCCCGATGTGGGAAGTGATGCCGCTCATCCCCATGTCTGCGCCCGCTGCGCCCATGTACTCCAGGAAATGGGAGAATAATAGAATCCGCTTGACCTGAAAAAGGCAGCAAAAAAGACTGTGAAACATGTAAATCATTTTTCACAGTCTTTTTTCTATCCCATTTTTAAAATCTGCGGCGAAGCCGCCACCGCCACCCTCTGAACCTTTTGAACCTTCTGAACCCTCACACTGAAGGTGTGTCCAAGGGTAAGAAACAAAAATGACACAGGCCGCCGATTGGCGGTCAGGATAACGATGGGGTGTCAAATCGGCGCACTGCCTTGTACACCCTTTGCCTCTTCGAGGCATTCCCCTCAAGGGGAAACGAGAATTATGGAGAGGAAAAACAGAGAGTCATATATTTCATGTACCATTCCGCAGTTTCCCCCTTTGGTGGTGAACGCAGTGAGTCTATCACCAGCATGCGTATCATGCCATATGACCCATAAAGCCAATCCCGTAACGCTGACTTTATAAGCAATCGCCCAAGAGGGCGATACCACAACCCTTGGCCTGAAAGGCCATCAAACTTAAGAACCCTCCGGCCCATAGGGCCGGTCAATCTTAAGAACCTTCCCTTTTGAGCCCTATGAACCCTCACTCCGCAGGTGTGTCCAAATGTTGTCCAGAAGAATGTACACATTTTCCGTATCATATTCCACCTGTTCAGACCATCGGGTGACAGAGCGGATGAGATTTCCTGTTCTGGCATATTCCAGAAGGATGAAAGTCACGCTTTCGCTGCTGTAGCAGGCGGCATCTTCTATGTCGTAGGCCTCGCATTCATCCAGCTGGCGGTAGAAAATGTACCGGTACAGATTGGTAAGGAAATGGGGCGGCAGGTTTTCTGCGAGACGTCCTGCTTTCCGGCTGAGTTCTTCTTCATGGTTTTCCATGAAGGACAGGGATTCTGTCCACTCCCGGTCAATGGGATTTGTCTCCTCCAAAAGCTGCAGCACCTGGTGCACCTGGTCTTTTTGGAAAGAAGGATGGACATGAAGAAGGCGGCGGGGCAGGGAGAGGGAGAGGCGGCTCAGCAGGTCTTCAAAGGAAAGGAGTCCTTTTTCTCCCTTCACCGCAAAAACCATTTCTCCTTCTTCCGCCAGAAGCTGTTCCACCGTTTCTTCGCAGGCCAGCCCTGTACCGGCAAGGGTTACGTCTTCTTCCCTTTGGCTGTCATAGGTAAATTTGTAGAACCGGGGATGGTCCCGGCAGATCTGGCAGAGACTGGAAGGTCCCATTTCCAGAATGAGCCGGCAGAGCCCTTTTTCATTCAGAAAATGGCAGTATCCCTGATGGTTCAGCCGGAAGCAGGCGCTGCCTTCGTCGCCGGTGGTAATCCATGCGTGGAGTTCATCGCCCAGAGGACCGGGGGTGTGCCTGTATGTTTCGGCCGTGTCTTCATCAATATCGATTTCCCATTTCTGGCAGCAGGTGTGGCGGCATTTGTCCGCCTTACAGGCAAAGGAGGGAAAGAAGGTAGGGAAAATGGTAATCATGGCAGGGCTCCTTGGGAATTCAATAGGTTTCCTGTCCGGCGCGGCACCATGGCGGAGCATGCCGGCAGGAAAGGGTTTGTTACAAAAATCCCCGCCCATGGCAGGGCGGGGAGTGGTGATGGTTATTTCACTTCCTGGATAATGGGAAGAATCATGGGGCGCCGTTTGGTGCGGTCGTAGAAATACTTGCCCAGGGTATCGCGGATCTGGGTTTTGATGGCATTCCATTCGGTCACATTGCCGGCTTCGCAGCGGTCCAGTACCGATTCGATGCGGTCCCGGGCTTCCGTAAGCAGGGCTTCGCTGTCCCGTACATAGACGAATCCGCGGGAAACGATATCCGGACCTGCCAGGACCTGGTTGCTTCCTTTTTCCAGTGCAATGACTACGATGACTACGCCGTCCTGGGCCAGCTGCTGGCGGTCGCGGATGACGATATTTCCTACATCCCCTACGCCCAGGCCGTCAACGAATACAGGGCCTGCCTGTACTTTGCCGTTGATCTTGGCGCTGCGGTTGGTGAATTCGAAAACAGAGCCGTTTTCGCCGATGAGGATGTTCTGTTTCTTGACGCCCAGGCTTTCAGCCAGTTCTGCATGACTGCAGAGCATGCGGTATTCGCCGTGCACAGGGATGAAGAATTTCGGGTGTACCAGGGAAAGCATGGTTTTCAGATCTTCCTGGGAGCCGTGGCCTGATACATGGACCCTGGTGGTGGCACTGGTTACCACATGGGCACCCAGTTTCATCAGGCTGTCGATGGTGCGGCCTACGCTTGTTTCATTGCCGGGAATAGGGGAGGCGGAGATAATGACCGTATCGCCGGCGTGAATGGTGACCTGCCGGTGGCTGCCGTCAGCCATACGGGACAGCCCTGCCATCGGTTCGCCCTGGCTGCCGGTGGTGAGAATGCAGAGACGGTCATCCCGGTACCGGTTGATTTCTTCCGGTTCGATGAAGGTGCCTTCCGGCGCCGTGAGGTAGCCCATTTCCAGGGCGATATTCACTACATTCACCATGGAGCGGCCGAAGACGCAGACTTTGCGCTTGTAATGGACGGCGGCATCCACAGCCATCTGGATACGGGATACGTTGGATGCGAAGGTGGCCAGAATGATACGGCCCCTTGCTTCGCCGTAGGCTTCCATGAGGGAACGGGTGACCACGGCTTCCGACGGTGTGTAGCCGGGGTTCTGGGCATTGGTGGAGTCGGCGCAGAGCACCAGCACGCCCCGATGGCCCAGTTCGGCCAGCTTGTACATATCGGTCTGTTCGCCGTCTACCGGGGAGTGATCGAACTTGAAATCGCCGGTGTGGACGATGGTACCGATGGGGGTACGCAGGTAAATGCCGCAGGAATCAGGAATGGAATGGCAGACATGGAAGAATCCGAATTTAAACGAACCGGCTTTGAATTCATCTCCAGATTTGACTACGTGTAAATCATAATTGGAAATATGGGCTTCCTTCAGCTTGCCTTCAATGAGGCCGCAGGTGAGGCGGGTGGCATAGACCGGCGCCGATACATCCCTTAAAAGATAAGACAGAGAGCCGATGTGATCTTCGTGACCATGGGTAATCAGAATGGCTTTGATCTTATCCTTGTTTTCGATTAAATAACTGAAATCGGGAATGACAATATCAATTCCCAGCATATCTTCTTCCGGAAAGGCCATGCCTGCATCAATTACGATAATTTCGTCGCCGTAACGGAAGACAGTCATGTTCTTTCCAATTTCCCCAAGACCTCCCAGGGGAATAATCTGTAATCTAGCTTTTGCCAAGATTCAAATCCTCCTATTCAATTGTTTGGTGCCTATGTTTTTGAAATAAGCAGAAAAATAATGGTAAATATTATGTATGTAAAAAATAAAAAAGCCGTTCCATAGTCGCTTCTCATATTATAGCACAAGGGGGAAGGGGGAGTGGGAAATATTTTATGGAGAGGCGAAGCCCTGTGGTAAAGATCATCGGGCCTTTGGGTCTAAGGATTCAACGGCCTGATAACAGAACGCTCTTATCAGAAACAGGGGGGCATCCCATGCTTACAAGGCATAGGAGAACATTGCCTATAACTATTGGATATTCAAATCTTTCTATATTAGAATATGGGCAGAAAGGATGAGAGGGACGAAAGAGCCCCCCCTCTGGATGGCATAGGAAGAAAGAGACAAAGGAGGAATCTGCCATGAAAAGGACAGGAATTTGTTTGATTGCCGGACTGCTGCTGGCAGCTCTTCCAATGGTTATGAATGCAGAGAAAGTTCCTTTTTACTATGGACATTCCCGGGAGCTCCATGCATCGGTGTATCACCAGGAAGAAAATTCCGGAATCAAGGAAGGGGATATGTATTTCCTTTCCTGGGATGAAAATGTCGATGCCGTCGGTTATGAGCTGGAAATTGCAGAAGAAGAGGGGGCCTGGGATGAAGAGCAGCCTTCCGGAAAGGCGGTGTACCATGTGCCGAAGGTGTATGTGCCGGGCATTATGGTTTCTTCTTCGGCGCTTCCCTTGAAGGCAGAGACAAAGGATCATCTGTACTGGAGGGTGAGACCCTTTGATTTGGACGGGAATCCGGCAGGGCCTTTTTCAGCGCCTCGCCGGCTGGAAGGGGCCCTGGTCCCCATTCATCGCTATGCGCCGCTTCCCCGTCCCTATGACGAAGGGGAGAAGGGAGCAGCCCTTCTGTATCCCGTATATTCCTACATCGGTATTCCTGGAGCAGATTCCTACGAAGTAGAAGTGACCAGCCGGTATCCGGAAAATGAAGATGGATATGCCCCTTCCCGGTATCGCGTTTATGCAGGGGTCACTACGCTCACTGATCTCTATGATCCGGCACCCAGGAAAGGAACGTATTACTGGAGGGTGCGGGGACTGGACCGGGAGGGTCATCCGGTAGGCATCTGGAGCCTTCCCCAGAAAAGGACACTGGATGTACATGGCTGGACAGTGGGAGTCTTTGGTGACAGTATCAGCCATGGCGGAGGCCACCTGTCCTTCAGTCCGGCGGACAGGGCCTACAGCTATGAATCCTATCTGTCTTTTCCAGTGGTGAATCTGTCTCAAAGCGGCGACACCAGTGCCATGATGGTGGAGCGGTTTGAAAAGGATGTAGTCCCCTTTCATCTGCGCACAGTGCTCATCATGGGAGGGACCAACAGCCTTCGCGCCGGCGTTCCGGCGGAAGAGGTGATTCATGACCTGGAAACGCTGGAAATGATGAGCTATGCCCACGGCATAACCCCTGTATTTCTCACGCTGCCTCCCATCAACCCCGCCTCCATTGCCAGAGCCTTTCAGGAACCTACGGCGGAGGACTGGCAGACCTCTTTCCGCAGGGTGAATGATTTTATCAGAACCAGGAAGCATATTGATACGGCGGCCCCCTTTGAGGGAATGGAGGTCATGCCTCCGTCCCTGGCATTAGACGGCCTGCATGGGGACTGGCGGGCCAAGCAGGACATGGCGGCCGTGATTAACGAAGCATGGAGAAACGGCAGACCGGCTCTGGGTACATCATAAAAGGAGAGGGATAGAAAAATGGAATTTCGTGTATTGAAATATTTCCTGATGACAGCCCGGCTGGGAAGTATGACCAAAGCGGCCCAAAGCCTCCACATCACCCAGCCCACCCTGTCAAGGCAGATCGCAGAACTGGAAGAAGAGACGGGCGTTCACCTTTTTGAAAGGGGAAACCGCCGGCTCGTTCTGACAGAGGAGGGTCATCTTCTTCGGAGAAGGGCGGAGGAAATGATGGAACTCATGGAAAAGACGGAAGAAGAACTCTCTTCCAGCGAAAAAAAAGCTGAGAGGCTGCATCATGGTGGGCGGCGGAGAGCTGATGGTGACGGAGCGTTTTGCCTCTCTCATTTTTGCATTTCAAAAACAGCATCCCTTTGTCCGGTTCAACTATTTCACCGGGACTACCGATGAAATTGATGAACGGATGAATCATGGCCTGATTGATGCGGCCATTCTGGTCTGCCCTTTTGATACAGAAGCCTTTGATTATATACCTGTGGGGCCGGATGCCCGGTGGGGAGTCTACCTGCGGACAGATGATGTGCTCGCATCCAAAGACCATATCAAGCCTTCTGATCTTCACGGGCGGGCACTGATTCTTCCCAGCAGAAAAAAGCTGAAAAAGGAAATCATCAGCTGGCTGGGGGAGGAGTTCCAGAGTATGACCGTCCCGGTGACAGAGAATCTGGGCGGCAATGCGGGACTCTTCGTGGAAGCATCAGGCTTCTGCGCCCTGTCTACCGAAGGGGCCGTGCCCATGTACGACGAGAAGAAACTGAAGTTTATTCCTTTATATCCGGAGCGGCGCATCCAGACCGCCATTGCCTGGAAGAGGGATGTGCCCCGCACGCCGGCGGTGAAGGCATTTCTCCGTTTCTGTAAGGAAGCGCTGGCAGACAGGTAATCCATGACGGCAGCTTTCCATCCTGATAGGGCGGATAGGGGCACCGATGGCGGCCTGCTGCCTTTGGGTTTCCCTGTTTCATAAAGCCTTATGACAAGACATCTGAAAGGAGAGGAAGATGACATGAAAACGAAAATCATACTGCTGCTGGTGCTGCTGCTCATTGGACTGGGAGACTGGAGCGAACATCATTTTACCTGCGCTGCTGAGGAAGCACAGCTGCTTCCCATTTCCTATACCGATGAGGAAATCGGAAGAAAAGAGAAGAAGAAACCGGCCGATACAAAGAGGGCGGAGGAAAAGGACAAAACAGACTTCCAGAGATAAGGGAAGAAAGCAGCGGTAGAGAAAGAATCGGGATTTTACAGGATTTCCTGAGCGGGCATGGAAAGAAAAGGGCAGAAGAAATCCAATCCGTGGCAGCTATGCTGCGAAAGAAGGGACATGGGGAAAAAAGGGACTGCGCTGTGCCCGTGGGACCGTCAAAGGACGCCTTTCCGGCGTCTTTTTTAGTGGGAACGGGACATATGGAGCATCCTTTTCTAAGGAAGCGCTGATTAAATCGTTATCGGATTTCGTTCTTGCATTTTTATTCAATGCAAGGAATAAGTCGACGCGAATAGCGAGTTATTTAAGGAGGCTTATGACGCAGCATTGGATAAAAATACATATGAAATTCGATTCTGCGAATGAATCAGTGCTTCCCTAAGGCCCTGCCGCTTTTCCATCCCCTTTGCCTCAGGGGAAGAGGAGGCTCCCCAAGCCCGGGGATTGGGGGGTTCTGCATGAACTTATCTAAATGTGGTAAAATATAATATCTATATCATCATATTTATGAAGGAGTTTTATATGAACGATCGGATTTCCGGAGACAATCATGCCATTGTGCGGGCCGGCATGTGTACGGCGCTGGTAGTGGTGCTTTCCCTTCTGGGGTTTTACATGCCCCTTCTTTCTACCGTAGTTTTTCTTCTGATTCCCCTTCCCATTGCCTATCTGGGCATGAAAGAAGGCGTGAAATGGTCCATTGTGGTAACCACCGGCGTGCTGGTGCTGGACTCCACCTTTTTCGGCGTGGTGTCCGCCGCTTTTGTGTGTGCCATCTTCGGCCTTCTGGGGGTCACCATGGGGATATGCTACCGGTTTAAGGTGTCTGCCGCCAAGACGCTGATTGCGGGCGCCGTGGTGGTTCTTCTGGCCCTGGTGGCGGAAGGCATGGCCACCCTCTATCTCCTGGGGCTCCCCAGCCTGATTTTTGGCAGCGAAGGCCTTTCCCAGATCAGGGACAGCATGCTGGAAACGCTGCCCTCCTTCTACAGCGGCGAGGCCCTGGACCAGGCGAAGGAAAAGGTGGAGTTCCTCATGGATGCCATGGAAAAATCGGTGCCCTATACGCTGGTGGCTGTTTCTGTTTTCTACTCCTGGGCTTCCATGACCCTGGGAGCTCATGTGTTCAAGAAAATGGGCATTACCGATATTCCCCATCTTCCTCCTTTTGAACGGTGGGAATTTCCGAAGGGCACTTTGGCCCTTTACCTTTTGGTGCTGGCAGCCCAGTATTTCTTCAAGGATCAGGAGCAGGTGTCCTATGTGGCTTATAATCTGGGCACCCTCTGCGTTTCCATTTTCTGGCTCCAGGGGCTGTCGGTGCTCTGGTGGATGCCTCACCGCTATCCCTTCATGAAACCGCTCCGGCTGTTCATTATGATCCTTTCTGCTTTCATTGGTGTTATCCAGATGTTTGCGGTGTTCCTGGGCATTGCGGACATGGCTGCCAGTTACAGGAAGAAGCGGAATTACCAGTAGAGACAGGAGCGGCGGCTGTATGGGCCACTCTGTGGCCCGGGTTTAAAAGGTTCAGAAGGTTCAAAGGGTTCAGAGGGTGGCGGTGGCGGCTGACGCCGCAGATTATAAAAAAGGGGGCGCGGCTGGCGCAGCCGGATAGAGGGTATATCTGCCGCAGGCAGATCATTCAGCAGACTGTTTACCAAGCCATACGACACAGAAAGCCAATCCCGTAACGCTGACTTCATACTCATCGCCCAAGAGGGCGATACCACAACCCTCGGGGCCAAAGGCCCCGTCAAACTTAAGAACCCTCCGGCCGTCAGGCCGGTCCATCTTAAGAACCCTCACACCGAAGGTGTGTCCAATGAACCCTCACGCCGAAGGCGTGTCCATACACATACATTTGCATTCATCTCTTATTTCGAGTAGGATTAGAGTAGGCCGGCAAAAGCCGGCAGCATAGAACCGGTTTTCAGAAATCGAGGTTACAAGAAGAAAATGCTGAATGATATCTGGGTGTATAAAAAGACATCCCGTATTATGCTGGCGCTGCTGCTGATTGCAGTGGTTATGCTCTCTACCCAGAACTGGCAGCTGGGACTTCTTCTTTTCATCATCATTGCAGGCTGCATCGTGTATATTAAGCGATGTGATTTCTATCAGGAGAAAAAGCTGTCCCGCTATCTGGACGATTTGTCCGCCGGCGTATCGGCAGGCACGGTGTATGCCGTGAAGAATCTGCCTGTGGGCATTGCCATGATGGATGAAAAAAAGGAGCTTGTGTGGGCCAATAATGTATTTAAGAACTGGATAGGGAAGGATGCCCAGGAAGGGGTGCGTTTCCAGAATCTGGTGACTGGCCAGAAGATTTCCAAAATATGGGGGAAAACCGGCTGGTTTGACTGCCATGCGGGAGGTACGTTCTTCCGGGTATTTCACAAGTTTATCGACGTGGATATCGGCGGCGGCACCCAGTCGCCTTTCATGGTTTTCTACTTCATGGACCGCACCGATGTGGAAGTGGCGGTGAAGGAATGTACCGAAGCCCGGCCGGTATTCGGCATTATCCGCATCGATAACGTGTCGGAAGTGACAGCAGATATGACGGATATGGAAAAGTCGGCCCTTCTCTCTGATGTGACGGAAAGGGTGCTTTCCTATTTTTCCAGCCGTGACGGATTTATCAAGCAGTACTCCACCACCGACTTTGTGACCTGTATTTCCCAGAAGGCTCTGGCAGATATGATGGAGGAGAATTTTGATATCCTCGACAGGGTCCGGGAAATCCATACGGTGAACCGCATTCCTGTCACCCTGTCTATCGGCGTGGTGCAGAGCGAAGACAGCTTCGCAAGGCAGTTCGAGGAAGCCCAGGTATCGCTGGACCTGGCCCTGGGCCGGGGCGGGGACCAGGCCATTGTCCGCATCGGCAAGGATGTGAAGGCTTTTGGCGGTAAATCGCCTACAGCCGTCAGCTCCACTCGTGTCAGGGTGAGGGTGGTAGCCCAGGCGCTGAAGGAAATCATCGACGGCGCCGATATGGTGCTCATCATGGGCCATGCCCACGAAGACTTCGATGCCCTGGGCGCAGCCGTGGGCGTTTCCCATCTGGCCCGGTCTTCCCATAAGGAAACCCATATCGTCCTTTCGAAAGAAAGGGACACCTGCCGCAAAATGGTGGAAGCCATCGAAGGAAGCGGCGTGGCGGAAGGGCTCCTTATCGATGAGGGCCAGGCCAAAGGCATGGTGACAGATAAAACGGTGGTTATCGTGGTGGATACCCATGTACCGGAACTGGCTGCAGCGCCGGAAGTGCTGAAAAAGGCCAAGAAAAAGGTGGTCATCGATCACCACCGGAGAGCCAGCTCCATGATTACAGGCACCCTTCTCACCTATATGGAACCTTCTGCTTCGTCAGCTTCTGAACTGGTGAGCGAACTGGTACAGTACTACGGCGGCGAAGAGGAAATGAATGAACTGGAAGCGTCCTGCCTCTATGCAGGCATTGTGGTGGATACCAAGAACTTTGCCGTACAGACCAGCGTCCGTACCTTCGACGCAGCCAGCTTCCTGCGCCGCTGCGGCGCCGATACGAAGCTGGTACACCGCCTCTTTGAAGAAGATATCAGCAGTATCAAGTGCAAGGCGGAAATCCTGGCAGGCATGCAGCTCGTAGACGGCACCATTGCCATTGCCTCCTGCCCGGATCATGTGGAAGAAGCCCAGATTCTGGCAGGCCAGGTGGCAGACTACCTGGTCACCATCAAGGAAATCCGGGCTAGCTTCCTGTTTTACCAAACCGATAAGGGACTCTGTCTTTCCGCCCGCTCCGACGGCTCTGTCAATGTACAGATCGTCATGGAAGCTCTGGGCGGCGGCGGTCACCTGACCGTTGCCGGCGCCCAGCTGGGGAAAGAGGGAAATAAAGAAAGTGCGGAGAAAGTGATTATTGCACAGGTCCGCAAACAAATAAAGGAGGAAAAAGAATGAAAGTCGTACTCTTACAGGATGTCAAAAAAATGGGTAAAAAAGGAGACGTAGTAG
The DNA here is from genome assembly GCF_000242435.1 of Dialister succinatiphilus YIT 11850. Taxonomy (GTDB): domain Bacteria; phylum Bacillota; class Negativicutes; order Veillonellales; family Dialisteraceae; genus Dialister; species Dialister succinatiphilus. The sequence goes on from NZ_JH591188.1 coordinate 258,383, forward strand.
AAGTCTCCGACGGCTACGGCCGCAATGTGCTCATCCGCAAAGGCCTGGGCGTAGAAGGGACCAAGGCCAACCTCAATACGGCAGCCCAGCGTCAGGAATCCAAGGTATTCAAGGACCAGGTAGCCGCTGATGAGGCAGTCATCATGGCAGCCCAGCTGAAAAAAGTGAAAGTGGTCATCAAGGTCCAGTGCGGCGAGGACGGAAGAATTTTCGGCTCCGTCACCGGCAAGGACATCAGCGAAGCTCTGGAAAAACAGTATAAATTCAAGCTGGAAAAGAAAAATATCCGCCTGAAGAGCCCCATCAAGACCCTGGGCGAATATGATGTGGAAGTATGGGTACACCAGCAGGTGACCAGCACCGTCCACGTATCGGTTGTAGCAGAATAAGAAAAACTCCACCCTGGCGGTGGAGTTTTTTGCGTCACTGGCGGCGCTTTCCAGTATTCCCGAAGGTTGACACGCCCTTACGGGCGTGAGGGTTGAGCCAGCCGCCGGGCCTTTCGGCCCTGGGCTGCCAGGGTTCTGCCTGTGATCGGCTTCGCCTTACAGGCGGGCTCCGGGCTCTCGCCCTCGGGAGTTATATAGTATCGCTGCGCTGGCGAGGTTGGCGCCCCCAAGGGCGCTAGTATAAATGCCGCCTTTGGCGGCGAAAACCGGACAACCGGGCTTCGCCCGAGGAAAACAGGCCAACCGCCCTGGCGGGCGTGGGAGATTCCCCCTTTGGTGGCTGGCGCCACCACTTTCCCCCCACTTCGTGGTGGGACTATGGATGCTTAGCCATGGAGCCATGTCTCTGCAGGAAAGCATAGAGCGATTTATTCTGTCCCCCGGATGGGGTGGCAAGGGAACACGATTCGTAAGGGAGCAAAGCGACCTGAGAATCGTGTGACACGCTTTCCCGTGGAGAAAGTCCGGCGCAGCCGGATAAGGGGGAGCCGCGCAGCGGCTAATCACCAGAATGCTTACTATGCCATATGACACAGAAAGGTGAATCCGTAACGCTGACTTCATACTCATCGCCCGAAAGGGCGATACCGCCACCCTTTGAACCCTTTGAACCCTTTGAACCCTTTGAACCCTTTGAACCCTTTGAACCCTTTGAACCCTTTGAACCCTTTGAACCTTCTGAACCCTCTGAACCCTCACACCGAAGGTGTGTCCAAAGGCGCCAGCCGCGCCCCTTTTTTATAATCTGCGGCGAAGCCGCCACCACAACCCTCGGGGCCGAAGGGCCGTCAAACTTACGAACCCTCCGGCCCATAGGGCCGGTCCATCTTAAGAACCTTCACGCCCAAAGGGCAGTCCACCATCCTATGAACCCTACGAACCCATTGAATCCGGCAGCCCATCACTTTGCCCCATTTCCATGGAGATGGTATAATATAGGCGTAATTGTGCGAAAAAAGCGTACATGTAAATTTTCCCATCACCTGGGATGGGAATTCCGATTCAGGAAGGAAGAATGAATAATGGCAACAGCAATGGTAATTGGTGCCCAGTGGGGCGATGAAGGCAAAGGCAAGATTGTAGATTATCTGGCCGCAAAGGCAGACGTGGTGGTTCGTTCCCAGGGCGGGAACAACGCAGGCCACACAGTAGTCACCGGCGGCAAGGCATATCCTCTCCGCCTTATGCCAAGTGGTATCATGTATCCCGGCACCATCTGCATTATCGGCACCGGCGTAGTGGTGGATCCCAAGAGCCTTCTGGAAGAAATGAAACGGCTGGAAGACCAGGGAATCGATGCCCGCCATCTCCAGATTTCTACCCGTGCCCAGGTGGTTTTCCCCTACCATATCCGTCTCGATGAAGCGGAAGAAGCAAGGAAGGGAAGCCGCAAGATCGGCACCACCAAGAACGGCATCGGACCCTGCTATGCAGATAAGATCAACCGCATCGGCATCCGCATGTGCGACCTTATGGATAAGGAAACCTTTGCAGAAAAGCTGAAATACAATGTGGCCCAGAAGAATATGCTGCTGGAAAAGCTCTACGGCATGGAAGGCTTTGATTATGAAACCATGCTGGACGACTACCTGGGCTATGCGGAAAAGCTCCGTCCCTATGTAAAGGATACGAACTACACCGTGCAGACCCTGGTGAAGGAAGGCAAGAACGTACTCTTTGAAGGCGCCCAGGCTTCCATGCTGGACTGCGACAACGGTACCTATCCCTTTGTTACCTCTTCCCATCCTACCGCTGGCGGTGCCTGCATCGGCGCCGGCATCGGACCTCATATGATGCAGAACATTTTCGGCGTAGTGAAAGCCTACAGCACCCGCGTAGGCCAGGGCCCGTTCCCCACGGAACTTCTGGATGAGACCGGAGACTACATCAGAAATACGGCTCACGAATTCGGCACCGTCACCGGCCGTCCCCGCCGTGTAGGCTGGCTGGACACCCGTGCTGTCCGTTACGCTGCTGCCCTGAACTCCTTCGACTACCTGGCCATTACCAGACTGGACATTCTGGATGACATGGAAGAAATCAAGGTCTGCACAGGCTATGAATACGAAGGCAAAGAAGTGGAAGAATATCCGGCTGACCTGAATTTCCTGGAAAAGATTACTCCTGTATACAAGACCTTCAAAGGCTGGAAACAGAAGATTTCCGACATCCGCAGCTACGACGAACTCCCGGCTCTCTGCAAGGAATACCTGGAAGGCATTTCCAAACTCATCGGCGTGCCCATCGGCATCGTGTCCGTAGGTCCCAGCCGTGAACAGACTATCGTAATCAAGGATGTATTCTGATATCCACTAAAAAAAACGCTCCGAAAGGGGCGTTTTTTAGTGTCAAATTGGAGGGCGGGCTGTATTCCCGAAAGTAAGAGGGTTCAGGCGCCTTTCGGCGCCCTTTTTATATTTGCGGCGCGAGCCGTCACCACACCCTCTGAACCCTCATGTGCGCATTCTGCATAGAATGCGCAAGTCAGCCGAAGTTGGCCCTGCGTAGAATGGTATTGGAGCAACATTGTCATTCTTACCCACGTACACCCTTTTGCCACTTCGTGGCACTTCACCCACAGGGAAGCGTGTCACTGGATTCGCGGGTCGCTTCTCTCCCCTATGAATCCAGTTCCCTTGCCACCTCAAGGGGAAACGAGAAAATTAGAGGTGTCTTCCTCTTGTCGGCTGACCGTTCGCAGGCGTGCCCAATGTCTGCTATCCGCTATCCGCTATCCGCTGTCCGCTGACTGATGGCTGTCAGGCTGTTTGAAGTCCAGAAGGTTTTTGCGATATGAAAGAAAGGCGAAGCACGTAACGCTGACTTTATACTCATCGCCCAAGAGGGCGATACCACAACCCTCGGGGCCAAAGGCCCCGTCAAACTTAAGAACCTTCCGGCCAAGGGCCGGTCAATCCTAAGAACCTTTCTCCCTGCCCCCCTGAGCGAAAGCGAACACAACCTGCCGCCATTAGGCGGCCATAACCCTCGGGCCAAAGGCCCGTCAACCCTCACGCCCGCAGGGCGTGTCCACGGGCGTAGCCCTCTGAACCCGGGCCACCCAGTGGCCCCATGGGCGATACCACAACCCTTGGGCCCACAGGGCTCATCAAACTTACGAATCCTCCGGCCCATTGGGCCGGTCAAACTTAAGAACCTTTTTCCACAACCTTTCTACACAACCCACGGCGGAGCCGTGCCCCTTCGCGCCCAACAGGCGCGGCCCCCCTCACGCCTTGGCCAGTACCAGGAAAATAAGCCCTGCCAGGAAGAAGAGGATATAGGCCGGCAGGCGGTAGTCGGTGTAGAAGGTATCCTCCTCCCGCTCCACTTCCTGGTAGGGGCGGGCATGGAGATTTTCATAATGGCTTTCCGGAATGAGACCTTTGTAAAGTTCTGACAGGTACTGGGCATAGGCCAGGGTTTCCTTGGAAAAGAACCAGAATACCGGCGTGTACAGCGGTGCCTTGTCCCGGGTACAGAGATAGGAAAGACTTTCGGTGATGAGGCTCTTTAAAATTTCATCGGGATTGTCCAGCTTCCTTTCCGCCTTGGCCGCCATATGGTCAAAGAGCTCGTGGCAGGCTTTGATTTTTTCTTCGGAATAAAGGAAGGGAAGATTGTCCGGCAGGAGGGATATGTCACCTACGCCCCTTCCGGGGTCCGCTTCTTTTTTCAGAAACTCCGGGAAATCCTTCTCCACCCTGTCGAAACCGGCGTATATGCTCAAAAGGGGAGGGTAGTCCCGGGCAAAGTCCTTCAGCACGAATCGGGCGATATAGAGGCGAAGCACTGCGTAATCGGCAAGGAAGCGGCACCAGCCTGCCCGGTCCCGTTCCAGCATGATGATCCTTTTCTTTTTCAGGAACAGACGGAAAATCATATGGAGCCCGTAGCTGCCCTGGGGCTTGGCCATGTAGGAAAAGAAGGCCCGCTGGCATATGGTGATGCCCATATTTTCCAGGTATTCCGTCATATCCATTAAAGAGACCTCCCTTTCTATCAGAGAAGCATGGATCCTTCAGAATCCATGCTTCTTTATTTCCTATGATCTCATTGTACTCCAGGCGTTTCGTTTTGGATAGTGGATTTACAGGAGCATCACCAGACAGCTCAGGGCCAGGCCGGTGAGCAGGGCGAAAAGAGAGGAATTTTCCCCCGCTTCTTCTGCAAAAGCAGGAAGGGAAGGGGTGAATTTTCTGGCCCCCTGGCAGATGCGGCAGGGCGTAAGGGAGGAAAGTTTCACGGACAGGTGGGAAAGGAAAGCCTTCGTTTCAGCAGAAAGGTAGGAAATCAGTTTCCCATCGGCCCGGCATCCGGAAAGGGAAGCCAGGGCAGCCACCATTTTTTCCATGGAACCGCTGCAGGCTCTTTCCAGCTCATGAAATTCATGAAACCGCTGCTTCACCTTTCCTTCATCCGGCAGGGACCCTATGCCCAGAATCAGGGAAGACCCTTCCAGATTCTTCAAAAGAGACAACGTGCGAAGAGTAAGGGGAAGGTGGGACAGCCCTTCCCGAAGGCCGCTGGCCATTTCATCCATGCAGCCAAAGCCGCTGGGGAAACGGCGGATAGCCTTTTCAGCCAGGTAGAGGCGAAAGAGAATGTAGTCCCATACCAGGCCGTGGTCTACAGGTCCGGCGGCAGACAGCAGGCTGCCGGCAGGGGAAGTATAGGAAAGAAGCGCCGCTTCAATGACCCGGTATCCTTCGTATTCCATGTACTCTTTGTTATTCATAGCAAACCTCCCGTACTGCCCAAAAACTGTATGCCATGTTCTGATTTTATTATAAAGAAAACGCATAGAATAAATCTAATAAAAAATATCTATGATAGCCTAAAGATTATATTTTGCATCTTACCGGATAAATTCCGCATTTCACCGGAGGATAAGAGGAAACATTCTTCCTGTCTGTAGTATAGCCCCGGAGAAGATATAATAAAAATAGGAGAATTTCATGATACATATGTGATTATTGTATGAATGAGCTGGCGTACTGGGCCCCGCTGTGGATTCAGGCGCCTTTCGGCGCCCGGGTTCTATCGTTCGTGTGCTGCGCACCGAACGATGGGTTCAACCCACAGAGCGGGCTGGTTCAGAGGGGAGTTTTATATACCGCTGCCTGGGGCAGCGAAAACCATACAACCGCCTTACGGACAAGCCCTGACAGGCTTGAGGGTTCTAAAGTTTGACGGGGCTATCGCCTCGAGGGTTCTTAGGTTTGACGCGCCTACGGCGCGAGGGTTGTGGTGGCGCCTCTAAATTTATAGAAGGCGCCCTCTTATGATAAAACCTAACAACCGGGCTTCGCCCGAGGGAAATCAGGCCGACCTCGCTACGCTCGAGGCAATGCATTCCCCTTTGGCAGCTGGTGCCAACACCTTTCCATCGGGGGAGGGGGACCGTGAAGCGGTGGAAGGGGGGCCGCCTGAAAGGCGGCACTATAAAACTGCGGCGAAGCCGCCACCACAACCCTCACCCCAAGGGCGTGTCCAAACTGCACCGGCGCTGCAGAGTGGTCCCCAAAGTATTGCCTTTATTCTCTCTATCGTGTAGCATAAATGGTGTGATATAATATAAATCTTTGCAGGGAGGGAGACCATGGAAAATTGGAAGAATCGGATTTCCATAGCCATCACCATGGATGAAGAGGGGCTCACCCTTCATTCCGACGGAACAAGGAAGGAAACAAAGGCGCTGCTCACGGCGGCTCTCTGCTCTCTGCAGGGGATTCCCGAAGACCATGTACAGGACGTGGATGCTTTTCTTTCCGTGCTGGCCAGGTCCTACAGGGAAGATGGAAGATAAATCGGTTTCCGGGGGAAATGATGGAAGAAAAACAGAATGCCTTAATCCAGGTCATTGAAAAGGACAAGGGAAAAGTTGAAATTATCATAGACAAGGAGCAGTACAGGCCGCTGATGATATCCCTGTCCCAGGCCATGTGCGGTGCCTTTGACATAGCTGGCGAACATGACCGCCTTGTTTACCGTGCCATCCGGGAACTGACCCTGCGGGGCATCCGGGAAAGGGACGGCAGGCCCCATGGCGTGACCGGCGGCAGTAACAGGAGATAATCTATGGAAGAATGGACCATCAGGGCCGGGGAAGCCGGGAAGAGGCTGGACGCCTTTCTTATGGAAAGAAAGGGCTGGAGCCGGTCTTTTTTTATGAAAGCCCTGCGCACGAAAAAAATCAAAGTGAACGGGAAAAGGGAAGAGCCTTCTTACCGGCTTAAGGAGGGGGACAGGCTCCGCTCCTTTGTGCTGGATGAGAAAAGGCCTCTGCCGCCGCCGGATATTATCTATGAGGATGACCATATCCTGGCGGTCAATAAGCCGGCAGGCCTTCTTTCCCTGGATGTGACAGGAAAAACAAAAGACACCATGCTGGACCGGGTGAACTGTCTTCTGGCGGAAAGGGGAGAAACGGCGGCCTTCCCGGTGCACCGCATTGATTTCAATACCAGCGGCATCCTTCTTCTGGCTAAAAAGAGAGAGGACAGGGACCTGCTGGACCGGCTGATCCGGGAAAGGAAAATCAGGAAATCCTACCTCTGCGTGGCAGAAGGGCGGATGACGCCACCCAAAGGGCGTCTGGAGGACCAGCTTTTCAAGGATGCCAGAAAGAACCGGGTCTACGTGGTGGACCATCCGGTGAAGGGCTCCAAAACGGCGGTGACGGAATATGAAGTGAAATCCTTCCGCCAGGGCCTTTCTCTGGTGGAATGCCATCTCCTCACCGGACGCACCCACCAGATACGCTGCCAGATGGCCCACGCCGGCCATCCCCTTTTGGGCGATGACAAGTACGGCTCCAAGGAATGGAACCGGGACAAAAAAGAAAGGCGCCAGCTTCTCTGCTCCTATAAGACCACCTTTGATTTCGCGGAAGAAGGGGGAGCCCTTTCCTACCTCTCCGGAAAGACCATCCGCCTTTCCCGTGTGCCTTTTGTGGAAAAGTATTTTAAGGGAGTTATGATATAAGACCTTTGGCTGTATTTCCGAAAAGGAAGAAAAAGCAGCCGTCTTACGGCATCCCGGCTCCATGGGTGCCGGCACGGCCAAAGACGTGTGCGGACGCTGGCGCCATGACCCCGGCCGATGTATAATACCTGTTATACATATCAAATGATAAGGAGAGACGTATGGAAAATCGAGATAGTTTTAAATCCCGGCTGGGCTTCCTTCTGGTCAGTGCCGGCTGTGCCATCGGCATAGGGAATGTGTGGAAATTCCCCTATATTACTGGAGAATACGGCGGTGCCGTATTTGTCCTTTTTTACCTCTGCTTCCTTCTTCTCATGGGCATCCCCGTGATGACCATGGAACTGGCAGTAGGCCGGGGCGGCAGGAAGAGCGCCGTCGGTGCCTACAGGAGCCTTGAAAAACCGGGAAGCTTCTGGCACATTCATGGCTGGTTCTGCGTTCTTGGATGCTACCTCCTCATGATGTACTACACCACCGTATCCGGCTGGATGGTGGCCTATTTCTGGAAATTTCTCACCGGCACCTTCAGCAGCGTGACCCAGGATGAGATACCGCAGGTCTTTACCGCCATGCTGGGAAGTCCCTGGGAAATGGGCATCTTCATGGCTCTCACCGTATTCCTGGGGTTCCTGGTGTGCGGACTGGGCCTTCACAACGGGGTGGAACGGATTACGAAGGTCATGATGTCCTGCCTCCTTATCCTCATTGTGGTGCTGGCCCTTCACAGCCTGTTCCTGAAAGGCGGAGAGCCGGGCCTGGTCTTCTACCTCCTTCCCGACTGGGACAGGGCCGTGGAAGCGGGTCTTGGCAACGTGGCAGCAGCGGCCATGAACCAGGCCTTCTTCACCCTGTCTCTGGGCATCGGCGCCCTGGAAATCTTCGGCAGCTATATGACCGACGACTTCACCTTAACCGGTGAAGCGGTGCGCATTACAGCTCTGGACACCTTCGTGGCCCTCCTTTCGGGCCTCATCATTTTCCCGGCCTGCTTTGCCTATAACGTGCATCCCGACCAGGGCCCCTCCCTGATTTTCATTACCCTGCCAAAAATCTTTACCGACATGACCGCAGGCAGGCTCTGGGGCACCCTCTTCTTCGTCTTCATGACCTTTGCCAGCTTCTCTACGGTGACGGCAGTATTTGAGAACCTCATTGCCTGCGCCATGGATAATTTCGGATGGACAAGGAAGAAATCGGTACTGGTGAATCTTGTCATTGTATTCCTCTTCTCCATTCCCTGCGTTCTGGGATACAATGTCCTCTCCGGCATGCACTTCATCGGAGCCAGGGACGTGCTGGACAGCGAAGACTTCCTAGTCAGCAATCTCCTCCTCCCCGGCGGTGCCCTGGTGTACCTCCTCTTCTGCGTTACCCGCTTCGGCTGGGGCTTTGACAATTACATCAAAGAAGTCAATAAAGGGAGCGGCATGAAAATGCCCCGCTGGATGAAACCCTATTTCCAGTTCATCCTCCCCGTCCTCATCCTGGTCATTCTGATCCGCGGACTTATGTGACATACAAAAAGCGCCCTCCCGGGGGCGCTTTTTTCGCGTCATAGCGGTGCTGTGGTGTATTCTCGAAAGTAAGAGGGTTCAGGCGCCTTTCGGCGCCCGGGTTCTATCGGTCATGTGCTGCGCACTGACCGATGGGTTCGGCCTGGGAACGGCTTCGCCTTCCGGGCTGGTTCAGAGGGGAGTTTGATATGCCGTGCGGATCTTTATTGTCCCACCGCTCAGCGGGGGGAAGGTGGTGCCGTAAGGCACCAAAGGGGGGAAAAGACACCGGAGGTGGCTGATTACCGTAGTGCTTACTATGCCATATGACACTGAAAGTAAATCCCGTAACGCTGACTTTATAAGCATTGCCGCAGAGCGGCAACCCGCCACCTTCAGCGCCGCAGGCGCTGTCGCCCCCTGAGCGGAGCGATGCAACCCTTCTACACAACCCGCGGCAAAGCCGCGCCCCTTTTTTTAAAATCTGCGGCGCGAGCCGCCACCACACCCTTTGAACCCGCCTGCCAAAGGCAGGCAGAACCTTCTGAACCCTCTGAACCCGGGCCACCCAGTGGCCCCATAAGGATATCATTGTTTTTCTAAAAAGGCTGTCTTTGTATCATAAAGTACCTTGACTTTTGTTGTATAAAGGTATACTATAAATTTGCTGATGCGAAATAGTGTACAAGAAATTCAAGCTTATTTATTTCTTATCTTCATACCTTAAGGAGGGCTATGATGGACGCAAGAGAAAATGCTTATGTTTTATGGTTTGATGAACTGCACAGAAAGGATGTAGCACTGGTAGGCGGGAAGTCTTCTTCCCTGGGTGAACTGACCACCTCCACCGGTGTTCCCGTTCCCTACGGATACGCTACCACAGCTCATGCATACCGCTATTTCATGGAAACCACGGGACAGAACAAGAAGATCCATGAACTGCTGCAGGATCTGAAAGACGTGGAAGATTCTGTGGAACTTCATGAAGTCTGCACCAAGATCCGTGAAAGCATCGTTTCCGCTGAAATGCCGGAAGACCTGGCCAAAGCCATCGGCGACGCTTACGAAGAACTGGCTAAAAAAGTGGACCAGGAAAACCCCTATGTGGCTGTCCGCTCTTCCGCCACTGCCGAAGACCTGCCGGATGCTTCCTTTGCAGGCCAGCAGGATACCTACCTCAATGTCACCGGCCGTGACATGGTAATCCGCAAGGTGAAGGAATGCTACGCATCCACCTTTACCGACCGTGCTGTATACTATCGCGCAAAGAAACATTTCGACCATGAAAATGTAGCCCTTTCCGCTGCTGTCCAGATGATGGCCGATTCCAAGGTGGCCGGCGTCATGTTCACCGTGAACATTGCCAACGGCGACGATTCCTGCGTCATGATCGAAGGCTCCTGGGGCCTTGGGGAATACGTGGTCCAGGGCACTGTGACACCGGATAATTTCATCGTCAACAAAGCAGACCTTACCATTAAATCCCGCATTGTGAATGAAAAGTCCATTGAACTGGTGCGTAAGCCCGGCGGCGATGTAGAAGAAAGAAAGGTGCCCGAAGAGCTGGCTAAATCCCAGGCTCTCACCGATGACCAGGTAGTGAAACTGGCAAGCTATGCCAAAGCCATTGAAAAACACTATGGCTGCTACATGGATATGGAATGGGCTGTAGACCACCAGGACCGCATCTGGATCCTCCAGGCCCGTCCGGAAACTGTATGGTCCAAGAAGAATAAAGAAAAGAAAGCTGGAAATGGAGAAGTGAAAATGACAACTGATCATAAGGTACTGGTTAAAGGTCTTCCTGCAAGCCCGGGAATGGCAGCAGGCAAATGCCACGTAATTACAGATCCGAAAGATATTGATGAATTCCAGGAAGGCGAAGTCCTCGTTACCACCATGACCTCCCCGGACTGGGTACCGGCCATGAAGAAGGCTGTTGCCATTGTAACTGATGCCGGCGGCATGACCTGCCATGCATCCATCGTTTCCCGTGAACTGGGCATCCCCTGTGTGGTAGGCACCAAGAGCCGCAGCGTGGAAGCCACCAAGGTACTGAAATCCGGTCAGGACATCACCATTGATGCCCAGAACGGCGTAGTCTATGAAGGCATTGTAGAAGACCTGGTGAAGAAGGACGAACCGAAACAGGCAGCCGGCGCAGCAGGCACCACCGTTGTGGCAGCTGAATACTTCGCACCCACCGGCACCGGCGTCATGATGAACCTGGGCGATCCGGACCTGGCTGACAAATACGCAAGCCTCCCCTGCGACGGCATCGGCCTGATGCGTGAAGAATTCATCTGGACCACCTTCATCCATGAACATCCGCTCTACCTCATCGAACAGGGCAAACCGGAAAAAGTCATCGACATGCTGGCCGAAGGCATTTCCAAAGTATGCCGTGCCCTGGCTCCGCGGCCCGTGGTACTCCGCTTCTCCGACTTCAAGTCCGGCGAATACAGAAACCTCAAAGGCGGCGACAAATACGAACCGGTAGAACCGGCTGACCTCCTGGGCTGGAGAGGCGCATCCCGCTACTACGATCCCAAGTACACCGCAGCTTTCCGTCTTGAACTGAAAGCTGTCAAGAAAGTCCGTGAAGAATACGGCCTGAAGAACCTGAACTGCATGATCCCCTTCTGCCGCACCGTAGCAGAAGCAGCCAAAGTCACTGCCATCATGAAAGAAGAAGGACTGGAAAGAGGTCCGGACTTCAAACTCTTCCTCATGGCTGAAATCCCGTCCAACATCATTCTGGCTGACCAGTTCAACCAGTACATCGACGGCTACTCCATCGGCTCCAACGACCTGACCATGCTCATCCTGGGCTGCGACAGAAACAACGACACCGTGTCCGCCCTCTTCGATGAAAGAAATCTGGCCATCAAGAGAGCTGTCCGCCACCTCATCGCCACCGCCCACAAAGACGGCAAGACCGTTTCCATCTGCGGCCAGGCACCTTCCGTATATCCTGATTTCACCGAATTCCTGGTAAAGAGCGGCATCGACTACGTATCCGTCAACCCGGATATGGTGAAGGCCACCAAGAGAAATGTGGCCCGCATTGAACAGAGACTCATGCTGGACGCTGCTACCGGAAGAGGTCTGAAAGAAGTAGAAGACTACAACTGGTAATCAGGCCAGATTCCGCAGCCTGACGAATATGACGAATATTCTGTAAGCCGGGGCTGCTCTGCAGCCCCGGCTTCTTACTACAGCGAAAAGAAAGGAGTCAACATGCAGCTCACCAGCCGCCAGAAAGAAATTACCCGCATTGTGCGGGAAAACGGCCCCATCACCGGTGAAATGATTGCAGAACGGCTTCACGTGACCAGAAGCGCCCTTCGCGGCGACCTGGCAGTCCTTCTCTCGGGAGAAGTGATTGCTGCCAGACGCCGTCTGGGCTACTACTACCTTGGCGGCGGAGAGGACCCTGCAGCAGCAGAAATCCGCTCCTGCACCGCCGAAGCCTGTATGTCCCGCCCCGTCCTGGTGAATGCCGATTCCAATGCCTACGATGCCGCTGTCCTTCTTTTCACCGAAGACATAGGCACCCTCTTCGTAGGAAAAGAAGACGATGTACTGGGCGTGGTATCCCGGAAGGACCTTTTGAAATCCGCCATGGGCCGGGAAGACCTGGCCAAAGTGCCCATTTCCATGGTCATGACATCCCGCTCCAAAATGATTTACGCAGAGCCCGACGAAGACATGGTTTCCATTGCACAGAAACTCATCGATTACGAAATCGACTGCCTGCCCGTAGGCACCTTCAGAGATGTGGAGGGAGAAAGGAAATTCCAGCTGAAAGGCCGGATTTCCAAAACCAATATTACCCGCCTTTTCCTGGAACTGGGAAAAGGCAGAAGATAAGGAGGCTAAGCCCTTGAATAAAATACCGGAAGTCTATGTGGTTTCTGATTCCCTGGGCGATACGGCAGAAAGCGTGGCCAAAGCCACCATCAGCCAGTTTGATGAAGACATAGACATTGTGCGGGTCCCCTTCATCCGCCATGCGGAACAGATACAGAAAGTCATAGAAGAAGCAGCCCAGCACCACGCCGTGGTCTGCCACACCCTGGTGAGCCCGGAACTCCGCCAGACCTTTGAAAAAATGGCAGAAGCAAAAAACGTACGGTATGTGGATATCCTGGGACCCATGATGGACATGGTGGGATCCATTTCCAGCACCAAACCCAGAATGAAACCGGGAATTATCCATAAACTGGATGAAGAATACTTCCGCAAAGTGGAAGCCATCGAATTTGCGGTAAAATACGACGACGGCAAAAACCCTGCCGGCTTCTCCAAGGCCGATGTGGTTTTGATCGGCGTGTCCCGTACCTCCAAAACACCGCTGTCCATGTACATGGCCCACAAGAAATACAAAGTAGCCAACCTTCCTCTGGTACCGGAAGTGCCGCTGCCGGAAGAAATCTTCCACATTCCGCCTTACCGCATTATCGGCCTCATTATCGACCCCTACAAACTCAATACCATCCGGAGCGAACGAATGAAAGCCCTGGGCTTCTCCGGCACTGCCAACTACACCGACATTGCCCGCATAGAAGATGAACTCTCCTACGCCAAGGAAGTCATGCGCCAGCTCCACTGCATGGTCATCGACGTATCCAACAAGGCCATCGAAGAAACGGCCAGCCGCATCATGGCCATCGTCCAGAGAAACAAAGAACTCTACGGCGATAAATACTGACAAGGAAAAGACTGCAGAGACAGAAAACTCTGCAGCCTTTTTTGCGTCCCATGCTTTGCTGAAAGGGGGGCAGCGGCTAATCACCAGAATGCCTATCATGGCCTATGACATAGAAAGCCAAATCCGTAACGCTGACTTCTTAGGGACACGCCCTTTTGGGGCGTGAGGGTTCAGGTGCCTTCGGCGCCCGGGTTCTATCGTTCATGTGCTGCGCACCGAACGATGGGTTCGGCCCACAGAGCGGGCTGGTTCAGAGGGGAGTTTTATATACCGCTGCCTGGGGCAGCGAAAACCGTACAACCGCCCTGACGGGCGAGGAAATGCATTCCCCCTTTGGTGGCTGGCGCCACCACTTTTCCCCCCGCAAGCGGGGGCACTATGGATGCTTAGCCATGGAGCCATGTCTCCGCAGGAAAGCATAGAGCAATTTATTCTGTCCCCCGGATGGGGGAAAGTCCGGCGCAGCCGGATAAGGGGGAGCCGCGCAGCGGCTAATCACCAGAATGCTTACTATGCCATATGACACAGAAAGGTAAATCCCGTAACGCTGACTTTATAAGCATTGCCCGCAGGGCAATCCGCCACCCTCAGCGCCGTAGGCGCTGTCGCCCCCTGAGCGAAAGCGAACATAACCCTTCTACACAACCCGCGGCGCCAGCCGCGCCCCTTTTCTTTAAAATCTGCGGCGAAGCCGCCACCACCACCCTCTGAACCTTTTGAACCTTCTGAACACTCTGAACCCTCGCGCCCTTTGGGCGCGTCTCTGACCCATCCCGCAAAACCTACTGGCAAAAGCGGCCCAGATATGATATCATGATAAGGTAACTGATGCGGGTGTAGTTCATCGGTAGAACGCCAGCTTCCCAAGCTGGACAGGAGGGTTCGACTCCCTTCATCCGCTCCAGAAGATAAGGGAACTGTGAAGAAAGGGCGATCCATTCTTCACAGTCTTTTTTTATGTTCTAAAGAACAGCATTCCTTCCTGGAAAGAGGTATGATGAAGAAAACTTTGAAATTCTATTTACAATAATTACTTTAAGTAATATAATGGCATAAACAGCCAATTCATTGGCTGCAGGAAAGGAGTAGATAGAAATGAAAAAAATTACCATGGCTCTCGCAACTGCAGGAATCGCATTGTCCTGCATTTCCATGGGCGTACAGGCCGCTGACGGCACCGCCGCCGGAGATCCGGGAAGAGACTGGCGCATTGCCCTTTATAACGCTGAAAAGAAAGGCCAGCCGGATCAGAACCAGGATATCCACCTCTCGGCTCAGCAGAAGGCAGATGTGGAATCCAATAAGGATGCTGTGCAGAAAGCCGATGTGAATGACGTGCACCAGCAGGGCAGAGATTGGAGAATTGCCCTGAAGAACGCTGGTAAATGATTTTTCTAGTATTTTAAAACCCTGACTGAGAAAATGCCGGACCTGGGTCCGGTATTTTTTCGCAGTTTATGCGGCTTGTTTCCCTTTTTTAAAAGTGTATAATGGAACCGTAATAGGAAGGTATCCTGGTTTTTAATGAAAGGCCGGTATGATGATGTGTAGAATCAGGTGGATTGTGAAATCACTGAGCTTACCCGTTATGATAGCCGGCCTTTTGCTGACCTTTGGCCTGGACTGCTTTCTTTATATCAGTCACCAGCAGAAGGAAGGGGAAATCTTTACGCCCTATGCCATCCATCGACTGGAGGGCATAGACGGCATGGTGAAATGGTAGGATGTGGTAACCAAGATTATGGCCTCCGAGCTGGAGGCTGACCCGGCAGACTACATGGCCCATCTCCAGGAACCGGCCATGGTGATGGCCATGAATCCCATGATCCGGAGCATCCAGATTCTGCCGGAAAAGGGAGAACCGGTGGTGTTTACGGCGGAAGATACGAGAAAGATGGATTTTCCCCGCTTCCTGGAAGGTTCCTTGAAGAAGGCTGCGGACACGGCGCGCATGGAACACCGGCTGGTGCTGGTGGACTCTCTGGACCTGGGACTTCCCTATAAAATGATGGCCTTTCTGCGCCCTGTGTACCGTCATGACGAGAATGGCAACGAATCCTTCTGGGGCTATATTATACTGGCCGTAGAGCAGCGCCGGGTCATGAGCACTGCCAATATTTCCAATCTGGGCGCCCAGCAGCTGGACTTCAGCCTCTATCACCGCTATGGCTGGGAAGATACTCCGCATCTGGTGAAGGAGCGGGGCATGACGGAACAGGGGAATCCCCATGCGGAAAGAATCATTGCCGGAGATCTGTGGTCCATTGTGCTGCGGCCCCAGGGAGCCACATTAACTGGCTGCTTCTCTTCTTCGCCACCATATCAGGCTTTTCCCTGACCACCCTCATTGCCTTCCTTCTCAGGAAAAATGGGGTGCTGAAAAAGGCCAATGGTGACCTGAAGCGGAGCGGCGGCAGGGATCCTTTGACCGGCGTGTTTAACCGCAAAGGCGGCGACGAGGCGGTGGCGGACTATATGAAGGCCCATGCCGGCCAGAAAGCGATGGTGCTGGCTCTGGATATCGATAACTTCAAGCTGGTGAACGATGTGTACGGACACAGCGTAGGCGACGAAGCCCTGAAAACGCTGGTCCGGGATATGAGGGAAACCTTCGGCGAAGAATCCATCATCACCCGAAATGGCGGCGATGAATTCATTCTTTTCCGCCCCTACGAGGACTTGAGCTCCATTACCAGAGCCATGGATGATTTTACCCAGACTCCCCATACCTTCATGGCCGAGAAGAGGGAAGTGAAATTTTATGCCTCCCTGGGCTGCGCTGCCTATCCGGAACAGGGCGATTCCTACGGTAATCTCTGCATTCGCGCCGACTATGCCCTTTACGGAGCCAAGCTCAATGGCAAGGCCGGCTGGCGCCAGTTTGACGGTTCCATTACGGTTACTGACAAACGGTCCCAGTTCGGTTTCAACCTTACCGATGTGGCCGACCATCTTCCCGGCGGCATTCTGGTACTGAAGGCCACGAAAAAAGGAGAAATCCTCTTTGCCAACAAGGTGATGGTGGACCTTCTGGAATGTGACGACTACGAAGACTTCACGAAATACACCGGCGGCACCTTCTTCTCTGTGGTCCATCCCGATGACAGAGATCCCATGAAAAAAGAATTCCACCGCCAGCTCTCCAGGACGGATAATCCGGGACAGATTGACTTCCTTTCCTTCCGCATGGTGACGAAAAAAGGCCATATCATCGAAGTAGACGATGCGGCCAGAAAGTTCAGGAATCCTTTCTATGGAGACCTCTACTATGTATACCTTTACGCCAGACAGGACCGGCTGAAAATCACGGGAAAGGAATAGGGGACTCCTAAGCTGGTGATGGGGCGGTGAAGAAATACATGAATGACACAGATACGATTTCGCCCGTCATTTCGACCGAAGCGGAGTGGAGAAATCTCACGCCCCATGGTACAGGGAGCATAGCGGCAGGAGTTCTCTCGGCTCAGAGTCTCGAGAGCCCGGATCTTTCTCCCATACCGGCAGGTTTCTCCGCTCGAGATGACCTATGGGCCTACATCTTGCCATCAGAAAACCGTTATGGAAAAAAAGGCTGTGAAGAAATGATTTGCATGTCTTCACGGTCTTTTTTTGGTGGGAGAAATTCCATGGGGCTGCGAAGTGATGGCACACTCTGGAAGTTTCCTGCCCATCTTGTCACATCCATGCCTTTGGGGCATAAATTTCTGTAAAAACAAGGTATTGGATAGGAAGAAGGCCTTTTCCTATAATAAGGAGAAAGGGTAAAAGTACTACTCTGGAATAAAAGGGTTGTGAATTGAAACAGGAGGTTTACTATGTGGAAAAAAGCAGTCATGGGAATGGCAGTGGCAGCAGCGGCCTTGACAATGAGCGCCTGCGGCGGCGCCTCTCAGGGGAGCGGCAGTTCATCAGGAACGGCCGTGCCCCAGGGAAAGTCCATTGTGGTGTACTATTCCGCCAGCGGCCATACGAAGCAGGCGGCGGAAACCATTGCCAAAGAGACAGGCAGTGATCTCTTTGCCATTACGCCGAAGGTGCCTTATACGGAAGCGGATCTGGACTACAATAACAGCAGCAGCCGGGTGTCCATGGAACATAAAGACAGCTCCATCCGTCCGGAATATACGGGCGATGCAGCCAACTGGGATGATTACCGGGTCGTGTACCTGGGATATCCCATCTGGTGGGGCGAAGCGCCGGCCATTGTATATACCTTTACGGAACATCACAGCTTTGAAGGCAAAACAGTGATTCCCTTTGCCACCTCCTACAGCAGTCCCCTGGGAGACAGCGGGGAAAACCTGGCCCGGGCTGCCAAAACAGGCACCTGGCTTCCCGGTGAATGCTTCACCGGCGGCGGGAAAACCGATGATGTGCTCGGGTGGATTCATTCGTTGAAGAAATAAGAAAGACGCACCCCATGAACAAGGAAGAAATCAGAAAAGCACTGGAAGAAAAAGGCGCCGTCATGGAAATAGGAAGCCCCAACGACGGGTATGCCCGCTTTTTCACCGGCAGAAGCTGGCTTGCCAGCCTGTCTGAAGACAAAGATATTCCCGTGTACAACGTGACCTTTGAAAACGGCGCCCACACTCACTGGCACATCCATCACGGCACCAGCCAGGTGCTGATTGTGGTATCGGGGAAGGGGTACCTGCAGTATGAAGGGCAGGCGCCCCGGGAACTTCATCCCGGCGACGTGGTGACCATCCCGCCGGAAGTCAAACACTGGCACGGCGCCGCTCCGGGCTGTCATTTCCAGCACATTTCCCTTTCCAGGGATGGAGAAGGGGTATCCAATGAATGGCTTGAGCCGGTGGACGAAAAAGGATTTGAGAAATTATGAAATGGAATAGAAAAAAGGTACTTTCTGCTTTCATTGCTGCCATCATGGTCATGGCCGGCATGGAAGTTTCTGCAGAAGCGACGAAAGGAGAACCTGTGACAAAGAAAATCGTACAGACCGCAGGCAGGGACGTGCTGGGACAGACGGCTCCCGACTTTGCCCGCTACAATGATGACATTCTCTTCGGGGAAGTATGGAACAAGCAGGACGCACTGTCTGTGAAGCAGCGCTGCCTGATTACGGTCATATCCCTGGTGAGCCAGGGCATCACCGATTCTTCCCTCAAGTACCACATCCAGAATGCCAAAAATAATGGAGTCACCCTGAAAGAAATGGCGGACACCCTGACCCAGGTGGCCTTCTACGCCGGCTGGCCCAAAGCCTGGGCGGCCTTCCGACTGGTGAAGGAAGTCTATGAAGTGCCATAAACCATGATTCCCGGGCGCCGGGGCAGGCGTCAAATCATGATTTGCAAAAAGGAGACAGTTTCTTACTCCTTCATGGTTCCGTGATTGTGATGATATAATAAAGGCGTCGGCGAAGAGCCGGCGCTTTATGTATATGATGGCAAAGGGGGAAGGACAATGAAGAAAATGGATATGATCCATGGCTCCATCGCAGACAAGACCTGGTCCTTTGCGCTGCTGCTGGCTATGACAGGCATCTGCCAGCAGCTTTTTAATGCAGCGGACATCCTCATTATGGGCCGCTTTGTAGGGAAAAGCGCCATGGCCGCCGTGGGGAGCAATGGGCCCGTGGTAGGCATCATTGTGACTCTCTTCATCGGCATCTCCCTTGGCGCCAATGTGGTGATTTCCCAGCTCACCGGCCGAAAGGACCGGCAGGGCGTGACCAGGGCCGTACACACCGCCATTCTTTCTTCCCTCATCGGCGGCCTTATCATGATGGCAGTAGGGGAAATGGCAGCATCGCCCCTGATGGACCTTCTTTCCGTACCGGAAGAAGTGCGGCCCTTGTCCCTCCGTTACCTGCGCATCATATTCCTGGCCCTGCCGGGCATACTGATGTACAACTTTACCTCCGCCATTTTCAGGAGCCAGGGAGATACCAGGACTCCCTTCCTGTGCCTTTTCATTTCCGGCATGGTGAAGGTGGCATCCAGCCTGTTCTTCGTCCTGGGCATGGGCATGGATGCAGACGGCGCAGCGGCCTCCACCGTATGCTCCACCCTTCTGAGCAGTTTCATGCTCCTTGCCCTTCTGTCCCATACATCCCTCTCTGTCCACCTGTCCTTGAAGGAAGCGGCTTTCGACTGGTCCATGCTGAAGAAAATCCTCTCCGTAGGCATGCCTGCCGGCGTCCAGGGTGCTGTTTTCAGCCTTTCCAACATTGTCATCCAGTCTGCCATCAACAGTCTGGGAACAGAAGTGATGGCCGCCTCGGCGGCAGCCTTCAACCTGGAAATCATTGCCTACTACGTCATCAATGCCTTCGGCCAGGCCTGCACCACCTTCACCGGCCAGAACTACGGCGCCGGGCTCTTCTCCCACTGCCGGAAAATCTTTCGCATCACCTTCCTTCAGGGCTTTTGTGCCATGGCGGCGGTGTGCGGCCTTATCCTTTTCCTGGGCAGGCCCCTCCTTTCCATTTTCAGCACCGACAGGGGTGTCATTGACTTGGGTTATATCCGGCTGGCCTATATTCTGGGCGCCGAAGTGCTGGACCTTATCATCGAAATGGTATCCGGCTTCCTCCGGGGCTTTGGGAAATCCCTGGGGCCTGCCATCATGGTGACCATCATCATCTGCGGCTCCCGCATTCTCTATGTGGCCACATTCTTCCAGTGGAGCCCCACCTTCCATACCTTGATGGCCGTCTACCCTGTAAGCTGGCTGCTCACGGACCTGGGCATGGGAGCTGTCCTCTTCTACTACAGGAAACTCTACATGGCAGAGGATAGGAAAATAGAAATATAGAGACCCTCCCTGCCTTCATAGGGTATAATACATAAAAAGGAGGATACTGCCATGGAAATGGAACATCGACCTATGCGAAGGAAAGACAGACTGGTAACAGAGGAAGGGGAGATACGCCGCATCCTGGATGCCTGCGGCATCGTGCACCTGGGACTTTATGACGAAGGACGGATTTACGTGGTGCCGGTGAATTATTCCTATACCTATGAGGGAGGGAAACTGTCCCTCTTCTTCCACGGCGCCACGGCCGGACTGAAAAGGGAACTCATAGAAAAGGACGGCCGCGCCGGTTTTGAAATGGATACAGGAGAAAAGGTCATTCCCCATGATACCAACCCCGCCCTCTATACTAATGCCTACATGAGCATCATCGGCAGCGGCCGGATTTCCATCATCCAAGGGAAGGAAGAAAAGAAAGAAATCCTCACATCCTTCATGAAGCAGATTTCAGGAAAAGACTGGACCATCACCGACGGTATGCTGAAGGGCTGTGAAGTGTACCGCCTGGAGGCCGACGAATTCCAGGCCAAGCGGAACTGCCCCGGGAAAAGACAGTGATGGGAGAATAGAGCAAAGAAAAAGAGGACGCCCTTCAAAGGGCGCTCTTTTTTATGGTGCCTTCCCTTCTTTTTGCGCTCTCGATTTCCATTTTTTTCAAGATTTCTCGGGCCTTAAGTGGTATAATGAAAATGTGTGAGTATGTGTAAAAGCGATTCACCTATATAGATTTCTTAACATTTCCCGTGATTCATCACCAAGGAGGCAGATGGAGTGGAAACGAAACGTGATTTTATTTGGAAAATGGGCGGACAGCAGGGACAGGGCGTAGAGTCCTGTGGCGAAATCCTGGGTCGTGTGCTGGCACAGGAAGGATATTCCCTTTTCAGCCAGCGTCTTTTTGCATCCCGCATTAAAGGCGGTCATACAACCATTGCTCTTCGCATTGCCACAAAGGAAGTGGCTACCATTGGCGAGCATGTAGACTGCCTGGTAGCCCTGGACCAGGAGACTATCGATCTCCACGGCAAAGAAGTGCCGGAAGGGGGTGTCATCATTGCTGACGATGCTTTCCATCCAAAATTTGAAGCCCACAGCGGCCGCATCGTGCTGGCTCTTCCTATTACGGAACTGGCCAAAAAGTACGGCAGCCTGCAGATGAAGAATATTGCAGCCCTGGGCATGAGCGCCGGCGTGCTGGGATTCCCGGAAAACCCCTTCTACGGGTTCATTGCAGACCGCTTTGCCAAGAAGGGCGAAGACATCATTACGAAGAACAAGGAAATCTTCAAGGAAGGCTATGATACCGCCATTGCTGCCATGCACGGCGTAGAACTGGGCAAGCTGGCGACACCGCCGAAAAAAGACCAGCTCTACCTTCTGGGCAACGAAGCCGCTGCGCTGGGCGCCATTTCCGCGGGATCCCGTTTCATGGCATCCTACCCCATTACCCCCGCTTCTGAAATCATGGAATACATGATTAAAGTGGTTCATAAAATCCATGGCACCGTGGTGCAGACAGAAGATGAACTGTCCTCCTGCATGATGGCCATGGGTGCCGGCTATGCCGGTGTCCGTGCCTTCACTGCCACCTCCGGCCCCGGGCTCTCCCTCATGGCGGAATCCATTTCCATGGCAGCCATGGCAGAAATCCCGGTAGTCATCATCGACGTCATGCGTGCCGGCCCATCCACCGGCATGGCCACCAAGGTAGAACAGAGCGACATCCGCTATGCCATTGCCTCGGGCCACGGCGATGCTGAAAAAATCGTGCTGGCCGCTTCCTCCATTGAAGACTGCTACTATATTACCCAGGAAGCCTTCAACCTGGCTGAAGAATTCCAGACCCCTGTCATCGTACTCTCGGACCTGCAGTTCGGTATGTGCAAACAGTCCGTACCGGCCTTTGACCTGAACCGCGTAGGCATCAACCGCGGCAAACTTCTCACCGAAGGCCTGCCGGAACTGGATACAAAGAAGAAGGCCTACTTCCACCGTTTTGAAGACAGCGAAGACGGCATTTCCCCAAGAACCATTCCCGGCGTGAAGAACGGCATGTTCCTTTCCACAGGCCTGGAACACAACGTATTCGGCAAGCCTGCTGAAGGCCAGGCCGACCGCGTCATGGAAATGGAAAAACGGCACCGGAAATTTGCAGCCGTTCCCCAGGCGGTGAAACCCTTCCATGTAACCCATGAAGACACAGACACTGACCTTCTCCTCATCGGCATTACCTCCACCAATGGAGCCCTGGAAGAAGCGGTGGAAGAACTGGAAGCAGAAGGAAAGAAAGTGAACCACCTCCAGCTCCGTCTCCTTTCTCCCTTCCCCACCGAAGCCCTCCGTCCCTATGTGGAAGGCGCAAAGAAAGTTCTCATCGTAGAAGAAGACCTGACAGCCCAGCTCCGTGAACTCTTTGCCATTCACTTCGACTGTCATGACAAACTGCTGTCCCTTCTCCAGTACGACGGCACACCCTTTACCACTTCTACCATTGTGAACAAAGCCAAGGAGGTTTTCTGATTATGGCTTCACCGAGAGACTATAAAAATACCATCGTACCAAACTGGTGCCCCGGCTGCGGCGACTACGGCATCCAGAATGCCATTTCCGCCGTGTGCGCTAAAAAAGGCTGGGCCAATGAAGAAATCACCCTGATTTCCGGCATCGGCTGCTCCTCCCGTATCGGCGGCTACCAGTACTGCTACGGCGCCCACACCACCCACGGCAGGGCCCTTCCCTTCGCCCAGGGCATCAAATGCGCCAACAAAGACACCCACCTCATCGTATGCTCCGGCGACGGCGACTCCTACGCCATCGGCCTTGGCCATGCCATGCATGCCATGAAGAGAAATATGGACATTACCTACCTGGTCTTCGACAACCAGGTCTACGGACTCACCAAAGGCCAGACATCACCGGCTTCCTCCAAAGGCTTCGTCACCAAAACCACGCCGGACGGAAACCCCCTGACCCCGCTGGCCGTACCGGCCATGGCCATTGCCGCCGGCGCCACCTTCGTGGCCCAGGCTTATGCCATTGACGGCAGAAACCTGGTGGACATCATCGAAAAAGCAGTGGACCACAAAGGATTCTCCTATGTGAACATCTTCACCCCCTGCGTCACCTTCAACCACATGAACACCGTCCAGTGGTACAACGAACACCTGAAAAAGATTTCCGATGTCCGTGAAACCTACGACCCCTCCAGTAAAGCCGAAGCCTTCCACCTCCTGGCGGAAACAGACAGCCTTGTCACCGGCGTCATTTATGAAGAAAAAGAAGGCGTCCCCTTCGGAGACATTGTTCCCTCCAAAGACGTACGGCTCATCGACCACGTAGAAAAGCCTTCCGAAGCACTCTTCGAAGACCTCTGCAAAGAATTCAGATAATCTCCATTGCCTGGCCCCGGGCCAAGCCTTTCTGGAGACATTTCAACGGCGGCTGGGCCGCCAAAAAGGAGCAGGACTATTATGGCATCTGATCGAATGATGGAATATTACTACTCCATGGGGCAGGACTGCCTTCATATGGGGGATATGGATGAGGCAGTCACATACTTCAGGAAAGCAGCCAATATGGGTGCCAGGGAAGCAGCCTATGAAATCTTCGTCCTGGGCCGCCAATGGGAAAAAGGCGACGGCCTGGACAAAGACGAAAGCAAAGCAGAAAACTGCTACAAAATCAGCGTGGACTATGGCATCGAAGAAGCAGGCCTGGCGCTGGGCAAACTCTACCTCCGCGGCATTAACGGCAACAAACCGAATCCCCGGAAGGCCAGGAGGATGCTGGAGCACTGCTCCGACGAAGGCAGCGCTGAAGCCGCCTCTCTTTTGGGCAAAATCTACGACGAAGGCATTATGGGCAAAGTCAACCAGGACCGAGCCTTCCGCTACTACCTTTTGGCAGCAGAAAGAGGCGATACCAGCGCCATGCTCATGACCGGCATGTTCTATGCCCAGGGCACCAGCACCCAGAAAGACCTGGCTGCGGCTGAAATGTGGATACGGAAAGGCCGGGACGAAGGAAATCCTGACGGAGACATGACCCTCCGGGGCTTCCTTTCCGTAGCCTGCGGCGAATACATTACCGGCGCCGCCGGCAGCGTGGACCCTGCCAAAGCCTGGCACATGGCAGAAGAGGCAGAAGCTCTGGGCGATAAAGAAGCCTTCCTCCGCCTGGGCCTTGCCTTCACGCACAGCGGCACCAAGGATCATGCTGTGAAAGCCTTCGAATGCTACAAACGGGCTGCCCGAAACAGCATCCCTGCTGCCTGGGCTGCCCTGGGCCTCTGCTACGAAGCAGGCATCGGCGTAGAGGAGGACATTGAGGAAGCAGTGAAACTCTACAAAAAAGCTGCAGAAAAAGGCGACCCCTTCGCCATGGCCCACTACGGCTATGCCCTGGCCAACGGGGAAGGCATAGAAAAAGACGAAAAAGCCGCCATGAGCTGGCTCATCAAAGCCGCCATGAAAGGCGACATGGGCGCCATCCACATTCTCAAAGAAGACTACAACTACGAACTCCGATAAACAGGCACAAAAAAGACCGGCCAGGGCCGGTCTTTTTTGTATGTCTTTATTCAGGTCAATAACAGTAAATGACTCTCCTCATGGCCATCCCGAGCGGAGGAACGTGCCGGTATAGGTGGTAAAGACTTCAGGCTCTGATGAAGCTCTGAGCCGAGAGATCTCCCGCCGTAATGCTGCCCGGACCATCAGAGGGGGAGATTTCTCCACTCCGCGCCGACCGTCGAAATGACGGAGGGCGCGGGCCGGCTTTTTGTGATCTGCGCCCCCTAAAGGGGAAACGACTCACTACATTTTGCGCGTCGCTAGCGCTCCTTCAAAATGTGTTCGCTGTGCACCGAAGGGCGCCACCACAATCCTTTGAACCCTCTGAACCTTATGAACCCTCTGAACCCTCACGCCCGCAGGGCGTGTCCACTGGTGCCCGCCGTCATCGTCATCTCGAGCGGGGCTGCGTGCCGGTATAGGGGCAGACAGGAACCGCTCCGATGATACTTTGAGCCCGGAGATTTCCTGCCTCAATGCTTCATGTACCATTGAGAAGTGAGATTTCTCCACTCTGTGGAGACTCTGCATAGAGTCTCCAAGTCAGCCGAAGTTGGCCTCTAGCCTGCACAATAAGAGGCTTTCCTATTGGCGGCTGACCGGCTTTCGTCGAAATGACGGGGGCGGGGGGCAGCGTTTCTGTCAATTGCTTCTTTTTGAAATGCCACTCTGCGGCGCCGCAAAAGGAGGCCCATTACTTCCTGTCGAAGAACTTCACCATATCCTGGGGGATATCTTTCTTCCGCAGTATGGCCGGCAGGTCGCCCTGGTCCAGAAACGTTCCTTTTTCAGAAAGAAGGGTATCCATGTAGGAGGCCGCCGCCAGCTTGTCCTCCTTATCCTTCACATCGGCCTTCAGCTGTTCCACGTGGCTCCGAAGGAGCACCTCCCGCTGCGGGCGGGTGGCCGGCCCCTGGAGGTAGAGGGAGAGGAAATGGCTGATTTCCTGAATGGACATATCCACATTCCGGAAAAACTGGATGAGCCGGAGCAGGGCGATGTCCCGGTCTGTGAAGATACGGACGCCGCCTACGCTCCTTCTTACAAACTGCAGCAGTCCCTTCTTGTCATAAAAGCGGAGCGTGGTGGCCGGAATGCCGGTGAGATTCACCACGTCCTTCATTGTATATAAACGCTCTGCCATAGGATTACCTCGATCATCATTTTCTTACAAAAAAACTGTGGCAGAGATACCGCATGACGCAGTTCCCTCCTCCAACAGTGACCTAAGTATAGCCCATAGAGCAGAGAACATGTCAATAGTACATCGGGGGGGGGGTAATAGAGTATGCTATTTATGAAATTTATAAAGAAGAGCGTAATATTTTAGCTGCGGACTCGGAGAAACCAGATAAAATTTTTTTATATTGACCGGGAGCCATTTTTTATATCCAGCAGGAAATACGGAAAAACAGGGGAAAAACAGATACTTAGAGTGAGGTACATAGAGGCATACCATAGAGCGGAGTCCGGTTATTGCGGCATTTTTTCGGAAATGGTACCGTAGATACAGCCACGGAAGAGCGGCCCCTCTTCCATGGTGGAAGGATAGTAAGAGAAAAAAGCAGGCAGAGGAAACACGGTCACTCGCGCAGACGCTTTTCATCTGAACTCCTGAACAACAAAAGGGCTCGGTTTTCTCTATTGTTTATTTCAAAGGAGCGAAGAACTATGAAAAAGATTCTCGCAATCGCAGCTGCAGCTGCACTCACCGCTGGCGTATCCGCATTCGCCGCAAATCCATTCTCCGATGTTTCCACCGATGACTGGGCTTACCAGGCAGTATCCGACCTCTCCGACCAGGGCGTTGTAGAAGGCTATCCGGACGGCACCTTCAAAGGCGAAAGAAACATTACCCGTTATGAACTGGCTCAGATCATTGCCCGCCTCATGGCAAAAGAAGACCAGCTGAACGCTGAACAGCGTGCAACCCTCGACAAACTGGCTGGCGAATACGCTGACGAACTGGCTAACCTGGGCGTTCGCGTTTCCAACCTGGAAAAGAAAGTCGGCAACCTCTACTGGTCCGGCGATGCTCGTATGCGTTATAAAGACAACAGCTATGACAAAGCTGATGGATGGGATGGCCGTATGAGAATCAACGTTAAGGGTCAGGTTAATGACTCCACCACCATCAATGGCCGTCTCACCTACAACATGAACTTCAAAGGCAACGATGGCAACAATGCCGGCAAAGTCACCATTAAAGATGGCGATGACAGCGCAAGTTTTGGCGACGACGACAATGGCGTGTACATGGATATCCTCAATGTTAAACATCAGTTTGGCAAAGACGTTGCTGTAACCCTTGGCCGTTATGCAAACAACTTTGGCAACCAGGGAAGCTGGCGTTTCGGCGACTCCCATGACTTCGACGGCGCTGAACTGTCCTATGGTGCTAATAAGTTCAACGCAGCTGTAGGCTTTGGCCGTTTCCAGACCAACTACAACAGCAATACTACTTACACAATTGATGATAATGGCGAGATTACCAAGACAGATGCAAACGCTCTGATTGATGATCAGGAAGCTCTGTATGTAAAGGCTGGTTATGACTTCAACTTCGCTAAACTGACTGCTGATTATCTGAAGTTTGAAAACAACAATGACAAACTGAATGATGAACTCTACGGTGTCGACCTTGCTATTCCATTCGGCAAGGCTTGGAACCTTCAGGGCGAATATGTAAAGAATACCACCACTGACTACTCTAACGATGATGCTTGGAATGTTGGCCTCCAGTATTCAACCCTGAACTGGAAGAAACCTGGCACCTTCGGTCTGGGAGTTTGGTACAATGATATCGGTTCTGCTACTTACCTCGGTGGCTCTGGCCTCAGCACCAACATTCTTGATGGAATTGCTGCTAACAAAGGTGATAATGAACTGAAGTTCTGGAATGTTATCGGCGATGTAACACTCCTGAAGAACGTAAACCTCCACGCTGAATATGCATTCGGTGCGGACCTTGATAAGGGCTCCGATCCGGATGACGCTTGGACCGTTTCCCTGAACTACAAATTCTAATTTCTGAAAAGAAAAGAGAATATAGTTTCATAAACAAAGAAGAAGCTCTCGAAAGAGGGCTTCTTTTTTGTGCCGCTTTCTGTGGAGTCTTGGGAGGCGGGGAACACATAGGGAAAATTGTAAATGGTAAATTGTAAATGGTAAATGAAGGTGGGCGCCTGCGGCGCCAGTATGAATAAAAGGGGAACGGCTCAAACCCTTGCGTCCCTCAAGGGGAAATGAGGAATGGGGGCAGGAGATAGTGAGCCATATGCTCTTTGCACCATCCTTTGAACTCTCTGAACCCTTGTGAACACTTTTCACTAAAATGAGATAACTTGTCCCACCCACGGATTATATAAGCAGAGAGGCGAAAAGGCCTGGCAAAAGTCCTTCATCATCCCGCGAAGCGCTCTATCCATGGAAGCGGGAAAGTAAGGAACGGAGCCTTCATGAATTTCACCTCTCCGGCGCGCCGAAAAACTCTATAAAAACTCCTGAAGATGACCTGCTAGACATCCTGGTGGCAATATAGCGTACTTTTTCTTCTTTGACGACACAGGCATTCCGTCTCAGCGGCTACCCCTGGCCGATTCACTGAAGAAGGTAACCTTGAGGCCCTACCGCGCATCAGCATGGGACGAATCAGGAGTTTTTGTGATGAATGAAAAGGAAAAAGGGGCTGTGAAGAAATGATTGATTTCTCCTCGGATAGTTAGACATTGGGCGGCAGACGCCTTATTATAGGTCTGCAAGGAACAAATTGACGCAAACGCTCACCCCGCTTCATTGTCATTTCGACCGAAGCGAAGCGGAGTGGAGAAATCTCCCTCTCCCAATGGCACAAGCAGCATTGGGGCGGAGATCTCTCGACTCAGAGTCTCAATAGAGCCAAATACCTTTGCTCTCATATCGACATGCAGCTCCGCTCGAGATGACAATGCGGAGAACAGCATACTGTTATTTTTGGCAATTTTCTGAGTTTATAACCGAGGTGGAAAAGGGGCTGTGAAAAAATGATTAAACATTTTTTCACAGCCCCTCTTTTGTGTCTGAAATTTCCTACATACAGGGAACTTTCCGGAAAAGCAAAAAAATTCCGACTGGTAATCGGAATTTTTGAGAAAAAGCAATTTTTATAGGATATAGGTGGAAAATAACAAAGGCACGAAAAGCGTTGACACCATACGATTCCTGCACCATTCAGGAGCTTCCCCCTTTGGTGGCTGTGCCACCACCTTTGCCCCGGTGGGAAGCGTGTCACTGGATTCTCAGTCGCCTGCGGCTCCCTACGAATCCAGTTCCCTTGCCACCCCGCAAGCGGTGGGACAATAAAGCTCTGCAAGGCTATTATCTCATAAGTAGCACAAGGCACAGCACGGGTTGTTCTGCCACCGCTTGCGGGGGAAGTCCCGCAAAGCGGGATAGGGGGCGGCCGCCAAAGGCGGCCAATTCAGCACGTTACTAAGTACCGTAAAGATACATTAATCATTGCGTCCCCTTTGAGGAAGAGGAAACACGATTCGTAGGGGAGCAAAGCGACCTGGGAATCCAGTGACATGTTTCCCATCGGGGCGAAAAGGGCCACGTGCATGAAAACTTGCCTCCCCCTGCTTGCAGGGGGAGGGGAACCGCGTGAGCGGTGGAAGGGGTTGGTAAGAACCGGGAAGATGCACTAAGGTACAGCAGGCCGCCGTTTGGCGGGCAGATTGGCAATGGAGTTTCATATCGGCGCTCCGCCTCGTACACCCTTTGCCGCTTCGCGGCGTTCCCCTCAAGGGGAAACGGGAGATTGGGACGGGTAAACCATTGAGGCATATTCTTCTTGTATCCTTTCGGCGCTTTCCCCCTTTGGTGCCTTCGCCACCACCTTTCCCCCGGAGGGGAAACTTTTCTCTCCGCTATATAATGAGCAGCTTAAGTTAGCGCAAGGAGAAGAATAGAGCAAATCTCCCCCTGCGGGGGAGACGCCGCCGCAGGCGGCAGAGGGGGTGCATTTCCAACGGGCGAAGCCCGGTTGGCATGTTTTCCCTGCCCGACAGGGCGGGCTTTTAAGGTTTAATCAAAAGAGGCGCCCTTTTTATCGTAAGGGGGCCCACCGCTATGGCCGCCGTTAGGCGGCATATAAAAATAACGCCCGCAATGCGGGCGTTTCCTTCCCCTCTGAACCCTTTGAACCTTCTGCACCCTCTGAACCCGGGGGCGCCCTGCGCCCCCTATGTAGCCAGTTTCCTTTCTCCCCGTTTCACGGCGAACCGTTTCAGGTTCTGCCCTGTTTCTTTCATGAGGGCTTCTACGGAGGGAAGGCCTGTTTCTTCCAGTGCTTTCCGGACGATGTATTCGCAGGCCCTGGCATCGTCCAAGGCCTGGTGGTGGTTGAAGGAAAAGCCCAGGTTTTCTGCTACGGTGTTCAGTTTGTGGTTTTCCATGTCTTTCCACAGCTTCCGGGACAGTACCACTGTGTCGCCGTAGCGGAAGTGGATGTCCGGCAGGTGGTAGAAGTCCAGGGCCGAAGCCAGGACCCCCATATCGAAGCGGGCGTTGTGGGCAAAGACGATGGTGCCTTCCAGCCGTCTGGCGATTTCATCCCAGAAGAAGGGGAATGGTTCTTCTTCTGCCACGTCTTCGGGATGGATGCCGTTCACTTTCATGCAGCCTGCGTCAAATTTCAATGTCATGGGACGGATGAGGTGGTACCATTCGTCTACGATTTCTTTTCCGTTGCTCACCACGATGCCCAAAGAGCAAGCATTGGCAGGGCCCCAGTAGGCGGTTTCAAAGTCCAGGGCTGCGTATTTGAGCGGTTTGTTTTCAGATGGAAGCGGTGAATTCATGGGTACCTGCTTCCAGCCAGCCTACTTCCACAGAGCGGTCGAAGGCTGATTTCATGCGGCGGGCCAGTTCGTTCCTGGCTGCGGCCACTTTATTGCGGTTCGGCGCGAATCCGGTGATGAGGATGAGGATATTTTCCGTGTTTTCTCCTACCTGTGCGGCAGTGCCGTCCTCGCAGTACCAGTGGTGAAGGGCCGTCTGGCCGCCAAGGGAAACCACCCATTCTCCTTCCTGCTGGTGCACCAGGAGAGGGGTCTTCCGGTCGCCCATGTCGAAGGCGTGGATGTCTACATGGAACTTCAGCATGCCGCCCCGCACCATGTCCATCACCGGATTCATGCGGGGAAGGACGTCGGAGCCTGCCAGCTCGTCCAGGCTGGCCGCTTTGGGCTGGGACAGGATTTCGTAGTGGTCATCGGCTTTGGCTTCTTCTGCTTCTTCCAGGCCCAGTTCTTTTTTGTATTCCCGGAAAAGGGTGTCCAGGGCGGTGCTGCGGCCGGTGATGCCCAGATGGGTGAGGGCGTCCTGGTAGCGCTTCAGCTCTTTTTCTGCCATGGATGGGTTCATTTTGAGGAGCAGGTTGGCTTCCGTGCAGCAGCGGCGCCGGAAGGCTTCCGCTTCCAGGTTCACGCCCCGGTTGTCCAGGGCCCGGACGGCCAGGATGCCTACGCAGAGGCCGGGAATGGTATCAAATAAATGGTCATCGTAAATTACTTTCATGCTGTAAAACCTCCGTTTCATACAGATTTATTATATCATATGATAGTGAGCTGGTGAGCTGGTGAGCTGGTGAGCTAGTGGGCTGGTGGGTTACCGTCTGTCTTCTATCTTCTTTCCGCCGACCGGTATTTACCAGCCTTTGAGACATTATCGGCAGGCACCGAGATTCTTCGCTGCGCTCAGAATGACGATGCCCGGCGGACAGCGGATAGCGCCCATATATATGTATAATAATAAATAAGCAGTAGAGGGGGAGGAATGCCGCTGATTTGCTGTTCTTTTTGTCATTAAAACATGGTAATTTGAAAATTTAATCAAAGTCTAACGTAAAAAGGTACACACCAGGACGCGTGTTTATGCTAAAATAAGGCGCACCTAATTGTGCTTTCACCAGTATTTATCGTATTTAGGAGACTTATCGATAAAAATATTAAATTTTTATGAAACACTTGCATTCAACCATGGAAAATAGTATGATTTAAAGGCTGAACGTTTTCGGGCTTTCGTACGAGGGCGAAAGCGGGAAGCGAGTCAGTCAAAACTATGAAGTGGAAGGTGGCCTGCACTGCAGGGGAATTTCCACGGAGCAGTTCATTCAGGAAATGAACGTAGGAGGTTTATGTAATGTCGAAACAGGAAAAAATCAGAATTCGGCTGAAAGGCTATGATCACAAAGCTGTTGATCAGAGCGCAGCGAAGATCGCGGAAACTGCCAAGAGAACCGGTTCCCGTGTCTCCGGTCCCATTCCGCTCCCCACAGAACGGAATGTGTATACCATTCTCCGTTCTCCGCATGTCAACAAAGACAGCCGTGAACAGTTTGAAATGCGTATCCACAAGAGACTTATTGACATCCTCGATCCATCCAAGAAGACCGCGGATGCGCTGATGAGACTGGAACTGCCAGCCGGTGTCAGCATTGATATTAAACTGTAAGGAGGTGCAAAGATGTCTAAGGCTATTTTGGGAACAAAATTAGGAATGTCCCAGGTGTTCGCTGAAAACGGCGACCTGGTTCCGGTAAGTGTTATTGAAGTTCTGCCAAACGTTGTAGCAGCTGTTAAAACCGTTGAAAGCGATGGATACAATGCTGTTCAGCTCGGTTATGGCGCTGTCAAAGAAAAACATTTGACAAAACCTGTAAAAGGTCAGTTTGAAAAGGCTGGTATTGAACCGGTTAAATATCTGCGTGAATACAGACTCGCTGAAAAGCCGTCTTACACAGTAGGCCAAACTCTGGCTGCTGATATCTTCGCAGAAGGCGAAATTGTAGACGTAATCGGCACCAGCCGCGGCAAAGGTTTCGCCGGCACCATTAAACGTTGGAATCACCAGCGCGGCCCTGAAAGCCACGGTTCCAAGAACCATCGTCAGACAGCATCCCTCGGTGCTCGTATGTCCGGCGGCGGCGGAAAGGTATTCAAAGGCAAGAAGATGCCGGGACAGCTGGGCGGCGAAAGAGTCACTGTTCAGCATCTTCAGGTAGTAAGAGTTGATACTGCCCGTAATCTTATGCTTGTCAAAGGCGGGATCCCCGGCGCTAAGGGAAGCCTCGTCATGGTACAGGAAACTGTAAAGCCTGTAAAATAATATTGTCTGGAACAACAGAAAATTGTTCTGATTAAGGGAGGAACATCTCAATGCCGAAAGTAAAGCTGTATAATGTAGCCGGCCAGGAAACCGGTGAAATAGAGCTGAATGACAGCGTCTTTGGCGTAGACTACAACGAAGCTGTTATTCACCAGGCAGTGGTTCGCCAGATGGCTAATGAACGCCTCGGCACCCACGCCACAAAGACCAGAGGCCTTGTCCGCGGCGGCGGCAAGAAGCCCTGGAAACAGAAAGGCACAGGCCGTGCCAGAGTCGGATCCATCCGCTCCCCACTGTGGGTTGGCGGCGGCACCGTATTCGGACCGACCCCCAGAAGCCATGCAAAGGCTATGCCGAAGAAGGCTCGCCAGCTGGCTGTTAAATCTGCCCTTTCCGAAAAGCTCCGTGCTAACGAACTGGTAGTTATCGATACCATCCATTTCGATGCACCGAAGACCAAGGAAGTTGTAAAAATGCTTTCCGCATTCAACGCAGCAGGCAAAGCCCTCATCGTTGACGGCGGCGACGCAGCAGAAAACACCGTTCTTTCCGCAAGAAACATTCCCGGCGTAAAAGCTTATGTTCCCAGCGGAATCAACATCTATGATATTGTAAATTACGACAAGCTCTTCCTCACTCAGGAAGCTGTCAAGAAGATTGAGGAGGTACTCGCATAATGGAAGCACGTGACATCCTCATTAAACCGATTATCACCGAAAAAACCACGGCTCTCATGGAAGAAAGAAAGTACACCTTCCGCGTGCCCCTTGCTGCAACCAAGGTTGAAATCCGCCAGGCTGTGGAACAGATTTTCAAAGTCAAAGTTCAGGCTGTGAACACCATGCGTTATGAAGGCAAGATGAAACGTCTGGGCCGCACCCAGGGTCGTCGCAGTGATTGGAAGAAAGCAGTTGTTACCCTTAAACCGGGCGAAACAATTGAGCTCTTCGAAGCGTAAGGAGGAGTAAATCAATGGCTTATAAATCTTTTAAACCGTACACTCCCGGACGCCGTCAGATGACCGTTTCCACTTTTGATGAAATCACAACAGACAAACCGGAAAAATCCCTTCTGGCTCCTGTTCATAATCATGGCGGTCGCAATGGCTCCGGCAAAATGACAGTTCGCCATCAGGGCGGCGGTCATAAACGTCAGTACAGAATCATCGATTTCAAGAGAAACAAGGATAACATTCCGGCTAAAGTAGCTACTATCGAATACGATCCTAACCGTACCTGCCGCATCGCTCTGCTCCAGTATGCAGACGGTGAAAAACGTTACATCCTGGCTCCTAAGGGACTCAAGGTTGGCGACGTTGTTACCAGCGGTCCGGAATCCGATATTAAAGTAGGCAACTGCCTGCCTTTCACCAATATTCCTCTTGGTACCATCGTTCACAACGTAGAACTGAAAATCGGCAAAGGCGGCCAGATGGTTCGTTCTGCCGGTGCAAGCGCTCAGCTCATGGCTAAAGAAGGAGATTATGCACTGCTCCGTCTGCCTTCCGGCGAACTGCGCAAGGTACATATCCGCTGCCGCGCTACCATCGGTGTGGTTGGCAATGATGACCATGAAAACATTACCCTGGGTAAAGCAGGAAGAAACCGCTGGCTCGGCGTTCGTCCGACTACCCGCGGCGTTGTAATGAACCCGAATGACCATCCGCATGGCGGCGGCGAAGGTAAAGCTCCTGTCGGACGTAAGCGTCCTGTTACCCCGTGGGGCAAGCCTGCTTACGGCGTGAAGACCCGCGACAACAGAAAAGCGTCTACCAAACTGATTGTTAAGAGACGCAAGTAAGATAAGGAGGAGTAAAAGTGTCCAGATCCGTAAAAAAAGGCCCGTTCGTCGCTTTCTCTCTGGTAAAGAAGATTGACGCACTGAACGCAGCTAACGATAAGAAAATTGTTAAAACCTGGTCCCGTGCTTCTACCATCCTTCCGAGCTTCGTAGGTCACACCATTGCGATTCACGACGGAAGAAAGCATGTACCGGTTTACATCACTGAAGATATGGTTGGCCATAAGCTTGGCGAATTCGCTCCGACCCGTACTTTCAAGGGCCACAACAAGAGTGATAAGGCCGCTGCAGGTAAATAACAGGGAGGAATAAAATGGAAGTTCAGGCAATTTCAAGAAATGTCCGCATTTCTCCCCGCAAGGTCCGCATCGTAGCTAACCTTGTCCGCGGCAAGAAAGCGGGAGAAGCAATCTCCATTCTGCGCAATACCCACAAGGCAGCTTCCATCGTGGTTGAAAAAACCCTCCGGAGCGCCATGGCAAATGCAGAAAACAATAACAATATGAACATTGACAATCTCTACATCTCCACAATTTATGTAGATGCAGGCCCGATCATGAAGCGTGTACATCCACGTTCCCGTGGACAGGCTTTCGGGATTATGAAACGTACCAGCACACTGACGGTAAAAGTTTCTGAAAAAGAGTAATCGAAGGAGGGAAACGTTTTGGGTCAGAAAGTTAATCCGCATGGAATGCGTGTAGGCGTGATCGATGACTGGGATTCCAAATGGTTTGCAGAAAAAGATTATGCTGCACTGCTTGTGGAAGATGCCAAAATCCGCCAGTTTTTAAAGAAGCACCTGTTTGTTGCAGGCATTTCCAAGATTGGCATTAAACGTGTAGGCAACAGAGTAAAGCTTGCCATTTATACTGCTAAACCGGGCATGGTTATCGGCCGCGGCGGCACAGGCATTGAGGATATCAAGAAAGCCCTGGCCGGTGTTACTGATAAGGAAGTAGATATTGATATCCTTGAAATCAAATCCACCGACATGAGCGCCATCCTGGTTGCTGAAAACATTGCTTCCCAGCTGGAAAGACGTATCGGCTTCCGCCGTGCTGTTAAACAGGCTGTCGGCAGAACCATGCGCGCAGGCGCTAAAGGTATTAAGGTAACCGTTTCCGGTCGTCTCGGCGGCGCTGAAATCGCCCGCAGTGAAAGCTACCGTGAAGGTTCCATTCCCCTTCAGACTCTCCGTGCCAACATTGACTACGGTGTAACCGCTGCTCACACCACCTATGGTGCTATCGGCGTTAAAGTCTGGATTTATAAAGGCGAACTCGCTCCTGGCCAGTTTGTGGATGAAAATGAAAACACCCGCACAGGCAAGGACAGAGGAAACCGTCACGAAGGCAACAGAAGAGGCGGCCGCCGCGGTGATCGCAGAGAACGCAGGCCGAGAAACTCTGAAAGGAGTGATTCCTGATGTTAATTCCAAAGCGTACAAAATATCGTAAACAGTTCCGCGGCCGTATGAAAGGCAAGGAACATCGTGGAAACACCGTAACTTACGGTGAATATGGCCTGGTTGCCCTGGAACCTTCCTGGATCACCAGCCGTCAGATCGAAGCAGCCCGTATTGCTATGACCCGTTATACAAAGCGCGGCGGCAAGGTCTGGATCAAGATTTTCCCGGACAAACCGGTTTCCGCAAAACCGATCGGCACCCGTCAGGGCTCCGGTAAAGGTGCTGTAGAATACTGGGTAGCTGTAGTGAGACCCGGCCGTGTTATGTTCGAAATGGGCGGCATCCCTGTGGAAGCAGCCAAGGAAGCTATGCGCCTTGCAGGTCACAAGCTGCCGATTAAGACAAAGTTTGTAGTTAAAGGACAAGAAGTGGCAGGTGAATAAAATGAAGGTCAATGAAATTCGTAACCTGAGCACTGCCGAATTGAATGAAAAGGTTGCCGGCTTAAAGGAAGAACTGTTTAACCTCCGTTTTCAGCTCGCTACAGGACAGCTTGAAAATCCGATGCGTATCCGTGAAGTAAGGAAAACCATCGCAAGAATCAAAACTGTTCAGCGTGAAGAAGAATTGAAGGCTGCCAAGAAGGCATGACGGTTAATCCAAAGGAGGATCTCAACGTGGCAGAAGAAAGAAAGTTGCGCAAGGTGCGCCAGGGAATTGTTGTCAGCGATAAGATGGACAAAACCGTCGTTGTTGCTGTAGAACGTAAAGTTCCCCACAAGCTGTACAAAAAATCTATTAATACCACAACCAAGTTCAAAGCGCATGACGAAAACAACGAATGCCGTGTCGGTGATACGGTACGCATCGTCGAAACTCGCCCGCTGTCTCGCGACAAGCGTTGGAGAGTTGAGAAAATCGTTGCCCGTCAGAACTGATATAGAAAGATAATTATAGGAGGATAGGCACGATGATTCAGCAGGAAAGCAGACTCAACGTTGCGGATAATACCGGTGCTAAGAACGTCCTGGTTATTAAAGTTCTGGGTGGTTCCTTCCGTAAGAGCGGCAATATCGGTGATATTGTGGTTTGCACGGTCAAAGATGCAACCCCCGGCGGCGTTGTTAAGAAGGGCCAGGTAGTCAAGGCTGTTGTAGTCCGCAGCGTAAACGGCGTAAGCCGCAGCGACGGATCCCATATCCGCTTTGATGAAAACGCAGTTGTTATTATTAAAGACGACAAGAGCCCGGTAGGAACACGTATTTTTGGACCGGTAGCAAGAGAACTCCGTGAAAGAGATTTCATGAAGATTATTTCCCTGGCTCCGGAAGTGCTCTAATAGGGAGGCAAATGATGAGTCAGAAACTGCATGTAAAGACCGGAGACACAGTTGTCGTTATTTCCGGTAAGGATAAAGGCAAGCAGGGCAAAATCAAAGCTGCTATGCCGAAAGAAGGCCGTGTAGTCGTTGAAGGCGTCAACATGGTTAAGAAACACACAAAACCGAGCCAGGCTAACCCCAAGGGCGGCATCATCGAGAAGGAAGCTCCGATTTATGCCTCCAAGGTTATGATCCTGGATCCGGAATCCAAGAAACCGACCCGCGTAAAGAAAGTCCAGCAGAAGGACGGCTCTTATGTAAGGGCAGCCGTTAAGAGCGGCGCTATTATTGACAAGGCTTAAGCGGGAAGGAGGATAACAAGTGTCCAGATTAAACGATTTGTACAAAGCGCAGATTAAGAACAGCATGCGCGAAAAATTCGGCTACAAGAATGACATGGAAATCCCGAAGCTGGAAAAGATTGTCATCAACATCGGTGTAGGCGAAGCTACTGAAAACTCTAAAGCAGTTGATGCAGCAGCATCCGATCTTGCAGCTATCACCGGTCAGCAGCCGATGATCTGCAAAGCTCATAAATCCCTGGCTGCATGGCACATCCGTGAAGGAATGCCCCTGGGCTGCAAAGTTACCCTTCGTGGTGACAGAATGTACGAATTCCTCGATCGTCTGATCAACATCGCTCTGCCCCGTGTACGCGATTTCCGCGGCATTAGCGACCAGAGCTTCGACGGCCGTGGCAACTATGCATTCGGCGT
Source organism: Dialister succinatiphilus YIT 11850 (assembly GCF_000242435.1). GTDB lineage: Bacteria > Bacillota > Negativicutes > Veillonellales > Dialisteraceae > Dialister > Dialister succinatiphilus. Next base: position 296,839 of record NZ_JH591188.1, read on the forward strand.
AAAGGAACAGCTGATTTTCCCGGAAGTTGATTATGAGAAGATCGACAGAATCCGTGGCATGGATATCATTGTTGTAACTACGGCTAAGACTGATGAAGAAGCCCGCGAGCTCCTCCGCCAGTTCGGTATGCCGTTCAAGAAATAATCGGAGGACAATATGGCAAAGAAGTCTATGTTGGAACGCGAGAAGAAGAGAGAACTCGCCGTTCAGAAATATGCAGCTAAACGCCAGGCTCTGAAGGAAGCAGGCGACTGGGAAGCTCTTTCCAAGCTGCCCCGTAACGCTTCCCCTACACGTCTGCACAACCGCTGCAAACTGACAGGCCGTCCCCACGGCTATATGCGTAAATTCGGTATCTGCCGTAACCAGTTCCGTGATCTGGCTTACAATGGCGATATTCCGGGTATTAGAAAAGCCAGCTGGTAATTCGGGAGGAGGATTAAATAATGGTAACAACCGATCCAATTGCGGATATGCTTACCCGTATTCGTAATGCGAACGATGCATATCATGATAAGGTAGATATGCCTGCTTCTAAAATTAAGGCAGCTGTGCTTACAATTTTAAAAGATGAAGGCTTTATCAAAAACGTAGAACAGATCGAAGTCGAAGGCCATCAGGTTCTCCGTGTTTCCCTGAAATACGGCGCTAACCGTGAAAAGGTCATCAAAGGTCTGAAGAGAATTTCCAAACCGGGCCTGAGAGTTTATGCAGGCAAAGAAGAACTGCCGAAGGTTCTCGGCGGTCTCGGTATTGCAGTTATTTCCACATCCAAGGGCATCATGACTGACAAGGCAGCTCGCAGAGAAGGCCTTGGCGGTGAAGTTCTTGCGTTTGTCTGGTAATCCGTTGGAGGTATAGAATGTCAAGAATTGGCAAGAAACCTATTGCGGTCCCGGCTGGTGTGGAAGTCAAGATTGACGGCCATACAGTGACAGTTAAGGGTCCGAAAGGCACACTGTCCCGTACACTGAATGAAGAAATGGACATTAAACTGGAAAACAATGAAGTTCTGGTTTCCCGTCCGAATGATGATATCAAAAACCGTTCCCTGCACGGACTGACCCGTACCCTGATCAACAACATGGTTGTTGGTGTAACACAGGGCTTTGAAAAGAAACTGGAAATCCAGGGCGTTGGCTATAATGCCCAGATGCAGGGCAAAAACCTGAAGCTGGCTCTTGGTTTCTCCCATCCGGTAATCATTACTCCGCCGGAAGGCATTACAATTACAACCCCCTCTTCCGTTGTGATTCTCGTATCCGGCGCTGACAAGGAAAAGGTTGGACAGGTTGCAGCTGAAATCCGCGCCTGGAGAGAACCGGAACCTTATAAAGGCAAGGGTATCCGTTATTCCGGTGAATACGTACGCCGTAAGGCTGGTAAGACCGGCGCAACAAAGTAAGACAGGAGGTAGAAAAATATGCGTAAAAATGCAAGCAGAAATGCGGTTATCCGCCGTCATCTGCGTCTTCGTAAGAAAATCTCCGGTACTGCCGCCTGCCCGCGTCTCAATGTGTTCAGATCCCTGGCTAACATTTACGCCCAGGTCATCGATGATGAAGCTGGCGTAACCCTGGTATCGGCTAATACCTTAGATAAAGAAATCAAGGCTCAGTTCCCCTACGGCGGCAATGCAGAAGCTGCCAAGGCTGTAGGTGCTCTCGTTGCCAAGAGAGCTCTGGAAAAGGGCATTGAAACCGTAGTATTCGATCGCGGCGGCTATATCTATCACGGCAGAGTACAGGCTCTGGCTGAAGGTGCCCGCGAAGCCGGCTTGAAATTTTAAGGTAAAGGAGAAAGCACATGCCAAGATTTGAAAAACAGGAATCCGACTTACAGGAAAACGTCGTTTTCATCAACCGCGTTGCTAAAGTCGTAAAAGGCGGCCGTCGTTTTTCCTTTGCTGCAGTCGTAGTAGTCGGTGATGGCAAGGGCAAGATTGGCGCAGGCCTGGGCAAGGCAGCTGAAGTTCCTGAAGCTATCCGCAAAGGCGTTGAAGACGCTAAGAAAAACATGATTACCGTGGCTCTGAAGAACGGAACCATTCCCCATCCTATGCTGGGCATCTATGGTGCCGGCAAGGTTATTATGAAACCTGCTGCCGAAGGTACCGGTATCAAAGCCGGCGGCCCGGTTCGTGCCGTACTGGCTCTGGCAGGCATCCGTAATATTCTGACCAAGTCCCTTGGTTCTTCTAACCCCATCAACATGGTTAGAGCTACCATGGACGGTCTCTCCAAGCTTGAAAATGCAGAAACTGTTGCAGCACTCCGCGGAAAGAGCCTGGACGAAATTTACAACTAAGGGGGCCCCTCATGAAAGTTATTATTACACTGAAAAAAAGCGTGATTGGCTCCAGACCGGAACATATCGCTACTATCAAGGCTCTTGGCCTTCATAAGACCAATTCCTCTGTAGAAAAAGAACTTACCCCCCAGATTAAAGGCATGATTCATCATGTCCAGCATCTGGTTGAATGCAAAGAAGCAGAATAATAAGAAGGAGGTGCACTGATGAAACTGCATGAACTGAAACCGGCTGAAGGCTCCAGAAGAGTACGTCGTCGCGTAGGCAGAGGCCTGGGCAGCGGCATGGGCAAACAGGCTACCCGCGGTGCGAAAGGTCAGAACGCCAGAACCGGCGGCGGCGTCCGTCCGGGATTTGAAGGCGGCCAGATGCCTCTGTACCGTCGTCTTCCGAAGCGCGGTTTTAAAAATGTATTAGCTAAGGAATATGCTGAAGTCAATGTTGAACAGCTGAATCGTTTCGATGCCAACGCTGTTGTTGATCCGGCAGCTCTCGTTGAAGCAGGTATTCTGAAGAACGTTCTCGATGGTGTACGTGTACTGGGAAACGGTGAACTGTCCAAGGCTCTGACCGTAAGAGCACAGGGATTCACCAAGTCCGCTCAGCAGAAAATCGAAGCAGCAGGTGGAAAAGTAGAGGTGATCTGATATGGGATCTACTTTAGCAAACTTTTTTGCAAATAAAGAACTCAAAGATCGCATTCTTTTCACCTTCCTGATGTTTGTCATCTTCCGTCTCGGGGTCCATATCCCCGTGCCGGGGGTTGATTCATCGGTGATTGAGAGTCTTTTCACTTCAGGCAATCTCTTTGGATTCCTGGATCTCTTCGCCGGCGGGGCACTCAGCAAATTCTCCATATTTGCCATGAGTATCACTCCCTACATCAACTCATCCATCATTATGCAGCTCCTGACCGCTGTCATCCCCACCCTGGAAGAATGGAGAAAAGACGGTGCCGAAGGATACAAGAGAATTCAGAAAGTCACAAGATATTTCACAATTTTCCTGGCAGCTGTGCAGGCATTCGGTATGACCTATGCCCTGCGTATCAACAATGCCCTTGTTGATAACAGCTGGCTGTATTTCTTTTTCGTAATCGTTGTTCTCACAGCAGGCACCTGCCTCCTTATGTGGATCGGCGATAAGATTACGGAACATGGTATCGGCAACGGTATTTCCCTTATCATCTTCTGCGGTATCGTAGCCCGCTTCCCGCAGGCTATTTCCACCGTGGTGGACTACCTGAAAGTCGGCACCATTTCCCCCTTCCAGCTTCTCCTGTTCCTGGTCATTGCCCTGGCTATGATTCTCATGGTCATCGAAGTGAACGAAGGACAGAGAAGGATTCCTATCCAGTATGCCAAGCGTGTGATTGGACGCAGAATGTATGGCGGTCACTCCACCTACCTGCCTCTCAAGGTAAACCAGGCCGGCGTTATCCCCATCATCTTCGCTTCCTCCATTCTCATGCTCCCCATTACCCTGGCACAGTTCATCCATGTGAGCTGGGTACAGTCCATCGGTAATTTCTTCGGATGGGGCACCTGGCCAAACACCATCTGCTACGGTTTCCTCATTTTTATCTTCACCTATTTCTATACAGCTATTTCTGTGAACATCAAGGATCTGGCAGATAATATGAAGAAATATGGCGGCTTCATTCCAGGCATCCGCCCGGGGCAGCCCACCATGATGTATGTAGATAAGGTATTGTCCAGAATCACTCTGACCGGCGCCGTTTTCCTGGCATTCATTGCAATCCTTCCGAACTTCATCGGAAATATCACCGGCATCCAGGGCGTGTACTTCGGTGGTACATCGCTCCTCATTATCGTCGGCGTTGCACTGGACACCATGAGACAGGCACAGTCTTATATGGTTACAAGAAACTATCAGGGCTTTATTAAATAAGGCTTTTGTGAGATAAGGAGCAGGATATGTATATCTTATTAATGGGACCTCCCGGCGCCGGCAAAGGCACCCAGGCAGAAAAGCTCATTCGTGATTACGGCATCCCCCAGATTGCAACCGGCGATATGTTCCGTGCGGCTGTGAAATCGGGAACTGCTCTCGGCAAGGAAGCTAAAAGCTATATGGACAAGGGAGCCCTTGTTCCGGATAGTGTAACTGTGGGCATCGTAAAGGAAAGACTGGCCCAGGACGACTGCAAAAAGGGATGGATCCTCGACGGATTCCCCCGCACCACCGCCCAGGCCTCTGCCCTGGATGCCATTCTTCATGAACTGGGAATCCAGCTTACTGCTGTCATCGGCATCAAAGCCAACCGCGATGACATCATCAAGAGAGTAAGCGGAAGACTGGTCTGCAAGAAATGTGGAGCTTCCTTCCATAAAGAATTCCGTCCGCCGAAGACACCGGGCATCTGCGATAACTGCGGCGGTGAACTGTACCAGCGGGCTGATGATAACGAAAAGACCATCTCCCAGCGTCTCGATGTTTACGAAACATCCACAAAACCGCTCATTGACTACTACAAGGTCAGCGGCCGGTACTATGAAATCGACGGAGACCAGTCCATGGACAAGGTATATGCTGATATCCAGGATGCACTGAAGAAGGCGTCCAAATGATTATCATCCATACACCGGAAGAAATAGAGAAGATTGCCGCAGCCAGCCGTCTGACTGCGGAAACGCTCTCTATGCTGGAAAAAGCAGTGAAGCCTGGCATGAGCACTCTTGATCTTGACCATCTGGCTGAAAAATTTATCAGAGACAGAGGCGGTACACCTGCAGAGAAGGGATACGAAGGCTATCCCGGATCCATCTGCGCATCGGTCAATGACACTGTAGTCCACGGAATTCCTTCAGCAAGAAAAATTTTAAAAAAAGGTGATATCATTTCTATCGATCTTGTGGTAGAATTAAATGGTTACATGGGTGACTCCTGTATCACCGTTCCGGTAGGCCATACAAACAAGAAGAATATGCAGCTGATCCAGGCTACGGAAGGCGCACTTTTTGCCGGCATCAAGCAGGCAGTGGTGGGCAACACCGTAGGCGACATCGGCCATGCTGTCGAAAGCTATGTGAAACCATATGGCTACGGCGTTCTTCGCGAATATGTAGGCCATGGTATCGGAACAGACATGCACGAAGATCCGGAAATTCCGAATTACGGAACGCCAGGTCATGGGCCGCGTCTGGAAGAAGGCATGGTTATCTGCATTGAACCGATGATTACCATGGGAAGTGCTGATATCATTACCCTTCGCGATGGCTGGGGTGTGGTGACAGCTGACGGAAAACCGTCTGCTCACATTGAACATACCGTTGCCATTACCAAAGATGGTCCTAAAATTCTGACGCTGCGCGACTGATATCGTTACCAGCGGACAGTATATGTAAGCCAAAGGAGGCTCTCATGAGCAAGGCAGACGTTATTGAAGTTGAAGGTAAAGTAGTAGAAAAGCTTCCAAACGCCATGTTCCGTGTCAAACTGGAAAACGGCGGCCATATTGTGCTGGCTACTATTTCCGGCAAAATGAGGATGAATTTCATCCGTATACTGCCCGGGGATAAGGTAACAGTAGAATTGACGCCCTACGATTTAGAGCACGGCAGGATTACCTATCGTTACAAGTAAGTAAGGAGGAACCAAGATGAAGGTCAGACCGTCCGTTAAAAAGATGTGCGACAAGTGCAAGATCATCAAACGCAAAGGCCGTGTAATGGTCATTTGTGAAAATCCGAAACATAAGCAGAGACAAGGTTAATTAAAAGGAGGTTAAAGAGTAGATGGCACGTATAGCTGGTGTAGACTTACCAAGAGATAAGCGCGTTGAGATCGGCTTAACTTATATTTATGGAATTGGCCCCACTCTTTCCAAAGAAATCTTAAGCAAAGCAGGAATCAATCCTGATATCCGAGTGAGAGATCTGACAGAAGATGACGTTGCAAAGATCCGCAACGCTCTCGCTGACTACAAAGTCGAAGGTGATCTCCGTAGAGAAGAATCCCTCAACATTAAGCGTCTGGTAGAAATCGGCTCCTACAGAGGCAGACGTCATCGCGAAGGCCTGCCGGTACGTGGTCAGAGAACAAAGACCAACGCTCGTACCCGCAAAGGACCGAAGAAGACCATTGCAGGTAAGAAGACTGCAACCAAGAAGTAATGTTGAAGGAGGGATATAATGGCTACGGTAAAAAGTAAAGCAAAAAGAAAAGAAAGAAAACATGTAGAATCCGGTGCAGCTCATATTCGTTCTACTTTCAACAACACGATTGTAACGATTACTGACTCCAACGGCAACACCATTGCATGGGCATCTGCCGGCGGACTCGGATTCAAAGGCTCCCGTAAGAGCACACCATTCGCAGCACAGATGGCAGCTGAACAGGCTGCTAAGGTTGCTATTGACCAGGGCATGCGTTCCGCTGACGTATTCGTCAAAGGACCAGGCGCAGGCCGTGAAGCAGCTATCCGTGCACTGCAGGCAGCAGGCATCGAAGTCAGCAGCATTAAGGACGTCACCCCGATTCCTCATAACGGCTGCCGTCCTCCGAAACGCAGAAGAGTATAATTAAGGTATATCCTTTCTGTTTCATTTTGGCGCCGTCAGGCGCAGAAGGAGGACTTTCGGATGATCGAAAATACTAGCTTCACAATTAAGACTGTGGAACTCAGCGATGACAAGAGTCACGGCAAGTTCGAATGCGAACCGCTCGAAAGAGGCTATGGCATCACCCTGGGAAACAGTTTACGACGCGTGTTGCTTTCATCTTTAGACGGTGTGGCTATTACGTCTATCAAAATCGACGGCGTGCTTCATGAATTTTCAACTATTAACGGCGTCAGAGAAGATGTAACAGATATGATTCTGAACCTGAAGAAGATTCGTTTCATCGCCCACGACGAAGCGACCTTCCCCATCACTGTCAGAATCGATATCACTAAAGAGGGTATTTTCCATGCTGGTGATATGGTTTTACCGGCAGAAATAGATGTTCTCAACAAAGATCTGGCCATCTGCACATTGGATTCCGATGCCCATCTGGGTATGGAAATGACCATTAACCGTGGACATGGCTATGTACCTTTTACAAAGAACAAATCGGATGATGACGTCATCGGCGTCATCCCCATCGACTCCATTTATTCTCCTGTTGTTAAGTGCAACTACGAAGTCAGCGATACCCGCGTAGGCAATGAAATGGACTACGACAAGCTGACTCTGGAAGTGGATACCGACGGCTCTGTCAATGCGGACGACGCAGTGGCTACAGCTGCCAATATCCTGATCAGCTGCTTTGAAAACTTCTGCAAAATCGGTATCAGCCAGCCAGGCATTGAACCGACAGAAGGGGAAGAAGTAGAAGAAAGTCCCGCTCCTGCCCAGGATAAAGCCAATGAAGACGCTGTACGCGCTCTTCCCATTGACGAACTGGAACTTTCTGTCCGCGCATTTAACTGCCTGAAGAGAGCTGAAATCAATACCATCGGCGAACTGACAGACAAGACAGAAGATGAATTGACCCGTGTACGCAACCTTGGTAAAAAATCGGTAGATGAAATCAAAGAAAAACTGGCTAACTTCCGGGATTACGGACTTCATCTCAAAGATTCCAAGGATTGATATAGTTATAGGAGGAAAGAAATGGCACGTAGTAGATTGAGAAGAGTCAGCGGTGCCCGCAAGGCCCTGCTGCGCAGTCTCGTAACCGCTCTTTTCCAGCATGGCCAGATTAAGACCACTGAGTCCAAGGCCAAGGAACTCCGCCATGTAGCTGACAAGATGATCTCCCTCGCTAAGAGAGGCGATCTCCATGCCCGCCGTCAGGCTGAAGGTTTCATCATGGACAAGGCTGTTACAAAGAAACTGTTTGACGAAATTGCAAAGAAATACACAGACCGCAACGGCGGCTATACCCGCATTGTGAAACTGGACGGCCGTCTTGGCGATAATGCTCCTGAAGTAATCATCGCCCTGGTAGACTGATTTCCTGTCTGAAAGAAAAGAACCGGTGACTTTTCGCCGGTTCTTTTTTATTTTTATGGTTGCAGAGGGCGGCTTCTTATCTTTCATCTCCCTGCCGGTCATGTTAAAATAAAGGGGATTATTGACAGGGCTTTGGAAATAAGATGCAGTGAATCCAGGAGCCCCGTATAAAGGAGCGTAAAGCAATGAATATGGATTTTGATATCCCCGACATTAGCGAAAATGCAGGAAAAGCCGCTGGCGGCGGAAAACACAGAAAACCCAGAAGGGCTGGAAAAATTCGTCTTGGTGACAGCCTTCGCAGCCTTTCCAGAGAATATACGGCCACCAGGGAAAGGATGGACGAGGATAAGCACATTGAATTTTATTCCCTTTCCGAGGGACAGGAAAAGTTTCCCTTCTACGGTATGGAGGTATCCATCATCGGTGTGTGCATCCGGAATAAGAAAACCGCAGCCATTTACATGGAGCTTCCTTTGGACAAAAGGGAGGATCTGATTAAAAAACTGTCTGCATCGGAAGGTGAAGGAGAAGAAACACAGGCTATGACCATCTTCTCCGATACGGTGACCTCCATTTTCGTAACCAAACCGGAAAAGGGGGAAAAGGTGGTAACCATTGCCCTTATGGACAGTGAAGAAGCGAAGGTTCTTTCCGACAATGAAGCCATTGAAGAAAAACAGGCGGAAGAGGCTAAAGGGCTGGGGCACAAAATCTTCAAAACCTACTTCAATCCGGTGGGCCGCATCAGCCGCCGTTCCTATATTCCTAAAATGCTGGGCGCCGGCATACCGGCTGCCATTCTCTTCTCTTTCACCTGCCTTCGGCCGGAGCTCTTTGAGGGAGACCTGAATCTTTACATCTTCACCTTCCTGGTGGTAGGCACCCTGTGCTTCATTTCCCTTATCAGCCTGGCCATGCGCCGCCTGTCGGATATTGGACTTTCTCATCTCTACTACTGGGTATTCTTCCTTCTCCTTTTTGCCATTAACCAGCTGGGGGGTCAGTTCCTTGGCAGTCAGCTCATGGCTACCAGGGTGGTGGCAGTGATATTTATGGCTGCCGTGGTTCTTCTGGCGTTTTTCCCCGGAGAAAACAAGAAAAACAAGTACGGCCCTGTGCCGAAAGAGTGATGATTTTGTTATTGGCAGAAGCGCTGATTTTCCCTTCCCGGGAATCAGCGTTTCCTTTTTTCAGTTAATAAGGAGGATGGATGACTTTTCCTGTTCCTTTAAGGCAGATGCTTCCTCTTTTGGGAATCACTGTATCTGCCTTTGTATTTAATACTTCTGAATTTATGCCCATTGCCCTGCTTATGGATATTTCCCAGTCCTTTGACCAGACGGAAGCAGAAACGGGCATTATGATTACTGTCTATGCCTGGATGGTAGCCATCCTGTCTCTGCCCCTTATGCTGGCAGCAGGGAAGATGAAGGAGAAGACACTTCTTCTGCTTACGCTTCTTCTCTTTGCTCTGGGACAGCTGGCCAGCGGCATGGCTCCTTCCTTTCCCCTGCTTATGGGCGCCCGGATCCTTGTGGCCAGTGCCCATGCCATCTTCTGGTCCATTGCAGCGCCTCTGGCAGCGAGACTGGTGGACAAAGGAAAATCGCCCTTTGCCCTGTCCATGGTGGCAGCCGGTACGGCGGTGGCCATGGTTTTTGGCCTTCCCTTAGGACGGGTCATTGGACTGGCTCTGGGATGGCGTATGACCTTCCTGCTTATTGCCCTGGTTACCGCCGGAGCCATGGTGTATCTGTTCTTTGTATTTCCCCAGCTTTCTCCGGGAGAACCTTTCACCCCGGGAGATCTGCCCGGGCTTTTCCGTAACAGGCCGGTGGCTGTTATTTTCGGAATGACGATCTTTTATGCTTCTGCCTACTTCACGGTGTACAGCTATATTGAGCCTTTTCTTCACGCTGTGGCCCATCTGGCTCCTGCGGCCATTACGGCGGTGCTTATCTTTCTGGGAAGTACGGGATTTTTGGGAAGCTTTGCTTTTTCTAAAATGTTTGGCACCTATCCCAAACTGATTATTATAACCGGCGCCTGCGGCCTTTTGGTTCCCTTCTTCCTTCTCCGTGAGGGAGCCCCGTTCCTGCCGGTGCTTCTCTTCTGCCTCCTGGCTATGGGCGTGGTGAATACGCTCTACGGTATAGCCATGCAGTCGGAAATCATCCGTCATTTGTCTACCGGCGCTGCTCCGGTGGCCATGTCTATTTTTTCCGGTATCTTTAATATGGGCATCGGCAGCGGAACCTATATAGGGAGCCTTCTGACGGCTCGGGGATACCTGCCTTACATAGGCCTTGCCGGCGGCCTGCTGGCTCTTGTTTGCGGCCTCCTCTGCATCTTTTGCTACCTGCCTTTTATGGGCAGAAAGAGCAGGGAGCTCCGTAACAGGAGCTGATCCTTTCCTGACGGGAAAGAGACAGGCTTTTCCTCCCTTCGGGAAAGAAGAAATCAGGCAGGTCCATGCTTTTTCAGAAAACAGAAAAGGGGCTGTGAGGAAATGATTTCCATTTCTTCACAGCCCCTTTTTATTTGTTGATCCCAAAAATCAAAAAGCACTGTGAACAGGCATTCACAGTGCTTTGTACTTGGTGGAGGCGGTGCCCGGAGTTGAACACGGGGATAAGGGCCTTGCGGGGCCCACGCCTTAGCGCTTGGCTACACCGCCATAAATCTGACTTTTCTAGTATATCGCAGGTTTTCGAAAAAGTAAAGCCAATGATGAGGTAATTGCCGTTTACAAACGGTTACATGAGTAAAACGCATGGATGCCTATCGCACCCAGAGGGTATACTGGCCGGGAATGCTGATGCGATCCGCTTTTTCTGCTTCATTATAGGTGACTAGGAAGGGGGAGGTGCTGTGATTTCTGGTAATGAGCAGGACATTGGGGTCCTTCAACAGCTTTTCTTCGGAAATGAAGGGCATCACGTTCTTGGCGTTCCAGGAAAGTCCTCCCGGTTTCATGGAAGCTATCTTGTCTTCCGGTTCAGCGCGGTAAATGGTTTTACCGCTGTAGAAGACGGCGGAGGTGCGGTAGTCATCCAGAAAGGCAATGGTCTTATGGGTAGTGTCCATATGGGCCAGGGCTTCGCCTATTTCCTTGCCCGAATGATTCAGCATGATGGAGGGGGCCACTGTGACGGCCAGCACCGTGTATACCAGACCGCAGGCCAGGCCTGCCTTTTCAATGCGGAAATCCTGCTTTTTGTAAAGAAGGGCTGTTATGATGGAAAAGGAAAACAGGGCCGGGAAGGTGTAGGTGGTGTACTTGGTGGCCACCAGCTGGAAGAAGAGGAACACCACGAAACCATAGATAAGGAGAAGCTGGGTGGCATCATGGGCACTTCGAAGATCCAGTTTCTTTTCTTTCCACCGTTTGTACAGGGAGAAGGGAATGAAGAAGCTCCAGGGAGCAAAACCGGCAAAGTAAACGATAAGGTAGAAGTACCATTTATTGTGAGAGGGATGCTCGGAAACCGTGGCCCGCAGCACATTGTGGACACCGATAAAATTCAGGAGAAAATCATTTCCATGAAGATAGCACATGGTGCCGTACCAGGCACCGGCAATGAGGGTGAAGAGAAGGAGGCCGGACAGAAGGTGCACATGCATCATTTCCTTCAAATCCTTTTTATAAAGAAGGAAGAGGAAGCAGGCAAGGCCCGGGAGAAGGATGCCTATGGGTCCCTTGGTGAGGACTGCCAGGGCAGCCGATACATAGCAGAGGAAATAGTATGTTCTGTTTTCCGCATAACCCAGATAGAAAAAGGCGATGGCGGCGCTCATGAAAAGAAAGAGGGTGGAGTCCGTAATCACTGCCTTGGACAGTATCCAGCATTCCACTGAGGAAGCCAGGATGATGGCGGCAAGCCAGCCTGTCTTTTCCCCGTAGGTGCGGCGGGCAAACCAATAGGTGAAGAGCACCGAGGCAGAGCCAAGGAGGGCGGCAGGAAGACGGGCGGCCATTTCATTGAAACCGAAGAGGGTAAAGGACAGGGCCAGCTCCCAGTAATAGAAAATGGGCTTGTCGTACCAGAAACGGCCGTAAATCTGGGGAGAAATCCAGTTGCCGGAGAGCACCATTTCTTTGGCGGTAAGGGCGTAGTTGGATTCTGCCGTATCCGTCACGGCTAAAAGCTGGTTCCCTGCCAGGTAAAGAACAAGGGTAAAAAGCAAAAGGGATACATAAGGATGGTTTCGAATCGTTTTCATCATGATCCTCCCGAGTGATGAGATGACATATGGTTTCTTCACCCCGTACTCTACAGGACTGATGTTAATGATTCTGTATGTAACATTAAATAAAAAATAAATTGGAGAAATACCGGTTGCATGGTGCAGGGGCGGTTTGTATGATAAGGGAAACGGAGAGGGCAGGGAAAAGGAGAGCCCTTCTCTCTTTCGGGCAGGGAGACCCTTTGCCGGCAGCTCCCAGGCCTTTATCCTCAATGGAGCAGGTGATATGATGACCATTCGCAAAAGTCTGATTGTAAGCCATATCGTAGTATGTATCCTTCCCTTCCTTATGACCTTTTTCGTGCTGGCCTCGGCCTTTGGAGGGCTTTATCTCTATGCCGCCAGCGGAAACCATGTGATTGCGGAGAGCGGATTTCAGTTTAATGTAATGACCCAGATTCTGAGGACTGCTGTGTTTCACAGCCTTCGCCACCATGAGTCCCTGTCCCGGTATGCCTGGGTCATGGAAATCACCGATCCTGTGGCCACCTATGTGGCAGTAGAGAGGGAAGGGACCCTTCTCTACAGTTATGGCAATGAGAAAAAAGGCCGGGAGGATCTGGATATGCTGCGAAAGAAAGGAGCCCTGGACAGGCTGGATGGCAGGGATGGAAACGGCATTTACAGTGTGACAGATGAGCCGGATTACCGGTTTGCGGAAAAGGAAATCATAGGGGACAGGCCCTGTTATCTCTACATCATGGCCCATCATCCCGAGGCCCGGACTGACGGCGCCATTGAAAAGGCGGTGCGGGCAGTGATCCGTTTCATCCTGGCTGTTCTCTTTGCCTTTATTCTGGGCACCAGCTATTTCCTTTCCCGCTTCATTATTGGCCGCATCCTTATGCCTTTAAAGGAACTGGAACGGGGGGCAGAGGAAGTGCGGAAGGGAAATCTGGCGGTGCAGCTGGATTATCATAGAAATGATGAATTCACTCCTGCCATTGAAACATTCAATGTCATGACCTGGCGGCTGAAGCAGTCGCTGGAAGAAAAAGAGCAGGATGAGGAAAGACGGAAGGAGCTCATTGCTTCCATTTCCCATGATATCCGTACGCCCCTTACGTCCATCAAGGCCTATGTGGAAGGGCTTCTGGACCATGTGGCTTCCACGCCGGCCATGCAGGAGCGGTATCTCCAGGTTATCCGCAGAAAGGCGGATGTACTGGAAAGGCTGGTGGAGCAGCTGCTGCTTCTGACGAAAATGGATATAGGGGAGAAGGCCCTTCCTACAGAATCGCTGGATTTATCCCGGGTGGTCAGCCAGTTCGTGGAGGAAAACCGGCTGAACTGGGGCAGGAACGGCGCCGATTTCCATATAGAAGCCAAAGAGGCGGTGAAGGTGGAAGGGAATCTTCTCCTTCTGGAACGGGTGGTGGAAAATCTGGTTTCCAACAGCATTCGCTACAAGACGGAGGAAAGGGTGCATATCGATATAGAGGTAAAGAAAAAGGATGGCAGGGCCTTCCTTTCCCTTTCCGATGATGGCCCCGGCGTGCCGGAAGAAGCGCTGGGACGGCTCAAGGAGGCTTTCTTCCGCACCGATAAGGCCAGAAGCCGCACTGACAAAGGAAGCGGTCTGGGTCTTTCCATTGTGGCAAGGGCGGTGCATCTGATGAAGGGCAGGGTCACGTTCAGCGGCAGAAAGCCCCATGGATTGAAGGTAGATATTGTATTACCATTGGAGGATATACATGAAAAAAAAGATACTGATTGTGGAAGATGATGACGATATTGCTTCCATCGAAAGGGATTATCTGGAGGTGGGAGGCTATGAGGTGAAGGTGGAGGAAAACGGCACTGCCGGTTTGACGGAAGCCCTCACCGGAGAGTATGATCTGATTCTTCTGGATATCATGCTGCCCGGCATGGATGGTTTTCAGATTGTAAGGAAACTTCGGGATAAAATCGATATTCCAATTATGATGGTCACTGCCAGAAGAAGCGACATTGATAAAATCAGGGGACTGGGCTTTGGCGCCGATGATTATATCGAAAAGCCTTTTTCTCCCGGCGTGCTGGTGGCCAGGGTGAAGTCTCAGCTGGCCCAGTATGAAAGGCTGAAGGGCATCGGGGAAAGGAGAAAGAAAATCAGCATTGGCGGTATTACGCTGGAGCCCGATACCCATCGCATTTTCGTGAGGGGAATGGAAAAGGTGCTGCCCAATAAGGAGTTCCAGCTTCTGGAGTTCCTCATGGTCCATGCGGATGTGGTATTCAGCAGGGAGTCCCTGTACACCAGGATCTGGGGCATGGATTCTTTGGGGAATACGTCCACTGTGCCGGTACATATCAATCGCCTCAGGGAGGCGGTGGAGGAGGATCCGTCCAACCCGAAGCATATTCTGACCATCTGGGGCGTGGGGTATAAGTTTAAGCCCTGAGGAGCCATGGCCTTTTGAAGACTGAAAACAAGGGATGCTTGTAATAATTACATAAATCAACAGTTGGATATTGTGACCCGAAAATTCTATACTACCCATAGAGGAAAGATAAAGAGTTCCTCCCAGGTATTGTATAGAAAGAAGGTCATTCATATGAAAAAGAATCTGAGCAGAGAAATCATGGGCGCTGTGAATGAAATGGGTAAGGAAAGAGCTATTGTTCTCTGGTTTGCCCGCCGGAGGATGTATCGGGCTGATGAAATCTGCCACATCTGCGGTATTGATTTAGCTTTCCACCTGTGGTAATCATCTGAGCGGCAGGGAAAGACAGGGAAGTTCTTCTTCCCTGTTTTTCTGCTGTTTTCATTGAACAAATCCTGTTTCCTGCGGTATACTGTATGAAGTCAAAATGGACTGCAGATGGAGGGCCCATGAATTTTCAGAGCATTTCTTATTTCATTGTGCTGGCCAGGGAGAAAAATTTCACCAGGGCGGCAGAGAAACTTCATATGACCCAGCAGGCTCTATCAGCCAGTATGGCTTCCTTGGAAAAGGAATGGGGCATGCCCTTTTTCCTTCGCCATGTACCTTTGGAGCTGACCAATGGCGGGCGGGTTTTCTATGAATATGCCCTTCGCCTGGCGGATGAGGAAGGAGAGCTTCGCCGTGCCCTTTCCGATGTGGCTGATGATCAGAGAGGCACTCTTCGTATCGGTACAGGATTTATGAGGGAGCGGGAAATCATGCCTGCCCTTTGCGCAGGATTTCGAAAGCTCTATCCGAAGGTGTCCTTTACGCTGGTGGAAGGAAGTAATACCGATCTGGAAAAGATGGTGCGGGAAGGAGACCTGGACCTGGCGGTGGCCCGTTTCGGCAAAACGGTGGAAGGCATTGTGACAAGACCTTTCTATGAGGAACATATTGCTTTTCTGGTATCGAAGGAGCTGCTTTTCAGCCGTGGTTTTTCGGAGGATGATATAGAAAGTCTGGCCCATTCCCATCTGGAATCCATGGAATCACTGAGGTCTGTTCCCTTCGTCGTGACCAGCCGGGACAATGTGGCCGGAGAGGCAGCTGTCGGTTATCTGGACAGGGCTTCCTTCAAACCGGAGATTGCTGCTTCTTCTGATAACATGGGGACCCTCATTGATTTAAGCATGAGGTCCGTGGGCGCTCTTTTCTGCCCGGCCAATATGATTCACTGGGCCACAGAGAGCGCTTCCCGGGACATGGTGTGCATCGATCTTTGGGAAACGAAGTATACCATTTCCTTCGGCTGGAAACGAAAGAGTCCCGCCTGGTCCATCCGGGAGGCCTTCATGGAGTATGCAGTCCATTCCATTCGGTCATAACCGGCTCTTTTACTGAACCGATTTTTACATAAAAATAAAACCAGAGATGCTTTGGCATCCATAAGGGGGTACCATGATTCTTTTTTCCATTCTGTGGAATGATATTCTTCCACTTTTTGTTTTCATCGGAGCCGGATGGTTTCTGGACAGCAAATTCAAAATCGATATTTCCACCTACAGCAAGCTCACCATACTAGTGGTGCTTCCCTGCTTCATTTTCTACAGTCTTTACGGCTATCGGGGAAGCGGCATGGAAATGGCGGCGGTGGCAGCGGCGGTGCTGCTCCTTCTTGTACAGTTCCTCCTTTCCGGCGGTCTGGGACGCCTTCTTCACCTCCAGAAGGGAAAGTTCGATGAATTCCGGGCGGTATCCACCTTTTCCTATTCCGGCCATATCGGCGCTGCACTGATTATGCTGATTTACAGCCATCCTCCCTTTGCAGAAGGAAACAGCCATCCCTATCTGGCAGAAGCTTTGGGAACCATGGCGGTGCTTATGATTGTCATGAATATGGCGGTGAATGTGTTTGGTGCTGCCCTGATTCGAAGCAGGGGCGCTTCGGTTTCCGAATTCTTCCGCTACCTTCTGAAAATGCCTGCTCTCTATGCCGCTCTTCTGGCGGTACTTGTGCGGGCGGCGGATATTCCTCTGGAGCATACCTTCCTGTGGCCGGTGCTGCAGCATTTCAACGGGGCCTTCATCGTTCTTATCACCGTGACCATCGGCATAGAGCTTCATAGAAGCCGTCTGCAGAAGCCGGGCGCTGCACAGCTGGCTTCGGGGCTGATGAAGCTCATAGCGGCCCCTTTCCTGGACTGGTGCATTCTTCTTCTCTTTTCCTCTTTCATGGACATGAGCCCTGTGATGAAGCAGGTGTTTTTCCTCTATGCCGCCATTCCTTCATCCATGGCCCTGATTATTTACAGTGTGGAATACGACAACCATCCTGATTTTGTGACCCAGTCCGTTCTGTTCAATACGGTGGTGGGAGCTTTTACGGTGACCGCTGCCATTTATCTGTCCAGGGTTCTTTTTCCCCTGGGGCTTTGAGGAGGGATATTGATGGCTTTTTTACAGATTATTTCTGATAATATCCTGCCTCTTCTGATTTTCGTGGCTATCGGATATTGTATGGACCGGCGCTTTAGGCTGGACGTATCTTCCCTGACGAAACTGACCTTTTATGTGGTTCTTCCCTGTTTTATTTTCTACAGCATTTATGTGGCAAAGATCGATATGTCCATGTTCCACGTATTTCTGCTGTCCTTTGCACTCATGTTTATCCTGGGATTCATAGGCATGGCCATTGGGAAAATCCGGGGATATTCCATTTCCAAAACCGAGGCCTTCAAAAACGGGACCATGTTTTCCAATAACGGAAATATAGGGATTGCCCTGATTGCCCTGGTATTTTCCAATGCGCCCTATGTGGTGGACGGGAAAACGCCCTACCTGACCCTGGCCAGTGCGGCGGCTACCATGATGCTTGTACAGATGAATATGTGTCTCAATACCCTGGGCCTCTACCAGGCAGGGAAGGGGAAACTGACACCCCGGGATGCCCTGTCTGTGGTCTTCCACATGCCTGTGCTCTATACCCTGGCGGCGGTGTTTACTATCAAGTATTCCGGCTTTGATATGACCACCACCTTCCTCTGGCCTATTTTCCAGAACTGCGCCTCCGCCCTGGTGGCTATCGTCATGATTGCCCTGGGCATGCAGATTCATAGAAGTAAGATTTCCTTCGGTGATATAGATGCCTGGCTGGGCTGCTTTGTCCGTCTGGTGGTGGCGCCGGTGCTGGCGTTCCTGCTGATTAAGGCCTGGGGCATCATGGGTGTATCCTTTGCACCGGCCGTGAGTCAAACCATACTCATTATGGCTTCTGTTCCGGCGGCAGTGAATTCCGTACTTTACGCCGTGGAATTCCACAACTGCGAAGACTTTGCCACAGAGCTGGTGATGATGAGTACCTTCCTTTCATGCATTACCATGACTGGTACCATTTACCTGGCCCGTATTCTCTTTCCGGTGTTTTAAGGATGGTGCCATGGCAGGGTTGTCTCCCTTGATTCAGGTTTCTTATATTCCTCATAGGGGATGGAAAATCAGCGGGCCCGGCAGAATCTCTCATGACCTGAGGTCCATGATTTGAGGAGACCATAAAAAGGGGCGGTGAAGAAATGATTCCCATTTCTTCACCGCCCCTTTTCCTTTTCATCATGGCAATCCTGCGTCAGTACTTTCCTTCCAGGAGCTTTTGGATCCTTTCAGCCAGATGCAGCCGCCACACCAGGAAGGGTCCGCCGATGACACCGAAAAGGGCCTGCAGGATTTCGTAGGGCAGCTTGATCCAGGCATAGGCAGGCGTGCTGTACACATAGGCCCGGCCCAGGGAGTAGCCCGCCACCATGATCAGGGCACCGGTGAGCAGGGCAGTCCACAGGGACAGGAAAGGCCTGCTCCTGAAGCAGTGGCGGGATATATAGGAAATGGCCATGGCCTGCAGACCATGGGATGCAAGGGATACGAACATGGGCAGGGGATAAAAGAAGAAATCTCCCAGAAAGGCACCGACACCGCCAACCAGGAAGGCACCGGCGGGGTCCAGAATCAGGGCCGCCGTCACGATGATGATATCGTTCAGGTAGAGGTGGCCGCCGGGGACAGGCAGGCCAAAGGAAGAAAGACCGATGTTCATGGCCATCATAAGGCCGCAGATGGTCAGCCACCTTGTGTTATGGCGGATTCCGGCTGACGGCAGGGACGGTGAAACAGTTTCATGAGTCATAGTGATATCTCCTTTGCGTTTTGTTATGGTATGAATTATAATATGAAACTGAACTTATTAAAATTACCAGAACGTGACAAAAAAGTATAATCAGAATAGCCCTCTATACTCTTTGCGCCGGAGGGCGCAGTGAATCCAAAGGAGATATCCATGACCGGATACATGAAACTTTATACCCAGCTTCGCGAAAAAATTACCCGCCGGATTTACCATGAAGGGGATCGGCTTCCTTCCAAGCGGCAGCTGGCCGATGAATCGGGGTACAGCGTCATTACGGTGGAGCATGCCTATGAGCTTCTGGCCGAGGAGGGGTATGTGGAGCCCCGGGAGCGGAGCGGATACTATGTGATTTACAAGGAAGGCGATTCCTATCCCGTAGGAGAAGGGAAAAAGGTCCGGCGGCGCCTGTCGGAACGGATAGTGGTGGAAAGACGGGATGAAGGGGAACGGGATCTGTTTCCCTTTTCTGCCTTTGCCAGGACCATGAGAAATGTACTTTCCAATTACGGAGAAAAGATTCTGGATCCGTCGCCCAATAAAGGCTGCGTGGAGCTCAGGGAAACGCTGGCATCCTACCTGGCCCGGAGCCGCCACATGGAGGTATCGCCAGAGGCCATCCTCATTGGTTCCGGGGCGGAATACCTCTATGGCCTCAATGTGCAGGTGCTTGGAAGAAACCGTGTCTATGCCCTGGAAAATCCGTCCTACGAAAAAATCAGGAAGGTCTATGAGGCCAGTCAGGTGCCGCTGGAGATGCTCACCATGGGGAAAGAAGGCATAGAGACTGAAGAACTCCAGCGCAGCCGGGCGTCGGTGCTTCATGTGACTCCCTTCAACAGCTATCCCTCCGGCATTACGGCCAGTGCATCCAAGCGGGCCGAGTACATCCGATGGGCCCGGGCGAGAAAGGGATATATCATTGAAGATGATTTTGATTCGGAGTTTACCCTGCTGTCCAAGCCCGAGGATACCCTGTTCTCCCTTTCGCCGGGGGGAGAGGTAATTTACATGAACAGTTTTTCCAAAACCATTGCTCCCTCCATCCGGGTGGGGTACCTGGTGATTCCGGAATCCCTTCTTCCCCTCTATGAGGAAAAGGTGGGGTTCTATTCCTGCACGGTGCCGGTGTTCGATCAGCTGGTGCTGGCTGAATTCATTATGAGCGGCCGGTTCGAACGGCATATCAATCGGGTGAGAAGAAAGAGGAGAAAGCTGGAGGCCTTAAGGAAGCGCTGATTCATTCTCCCGCTTTGCTGAGAAAGAAATCAAAAAAAGTCCCTCTTTCAGAAGAACTGATGAATCAGTACTTCCGGAAGAGGGACTTTTCTTTATTCGGACAGCGCCTTTTCCAGGGCCTTTGAAAGCTGGTCGGCACAGGAGGTGCCTTTTCCGGCACATTCATTGCCCCGGAGAATGTCAGCTGCCTCCCGGGCGCTTCTTCCTTCCAGCAGTTTTCCGATGGCCGAAAGGTTTCCCGGGCAGCCGCCCTGGAATTTCAGATGATGGATTCTTTTTTCCTCATCCAGGTCAAAAGTGATTTTCCTTGCACATACCCGCTGCGGAGTAAATTCATAGCTTTTCATTTCATTCATCCTTTATGCATTTCTTTTCCCGGCATGTCTTGGTCCAGAAACTCTTTCATGTGATTCCGGTACAGGTGGAAGATGCCGTATACATACTGCTGCTTCTTGACCAGGTTATCATTGGCATACCAGTCTTTGATCAGCTTTCCGCCTACCAGCACGCTGCCGAAGGGCACCAGCAGGGCGACACAGAGCATGCCTATGAGCTGCAGGGCGTCCAGCCGCCGGGGGCTTTTGATGACATCCCCCAGACTGCAGAGGGCCTTCAGCTCTGTCAGAAATTGGCTGTACACTTCATGGTCTTTCAATGCCTTTTCATTGACGGTGAGAAAAGCGTATCGGCCGGTCCAGCCATAGGTGATGCCGTATTTCGTAAATCGGACCTCCATGGTTTTGGGAAGCCATCGGCCCTGCTCCGGCAGGCCGATAAAGAGCACGGGATATTTGGCAATGATGGTGTTTTTATGGAGACGCCACTGGTCTTCATTCATGGTGATGACACGGAGGTGGGGCTCCAGGGCGGGGTCCCGGTCTTTCATCTCATCTTCCCGGATCAGGTGGAGAATTTCATTGGACAGGCCGGCATCGGGCCGGGAAGATACGATGCACAGAGTTTTTTTCGTAGGAAGCCCCTCCTTTCCCTAAGTACGAATCCATGCAAAAAGCTGACTCAATACAATTTTTATGGCCTCTGGCGGCAGAAAATTTCCCTTTGTTACCTGCAGTTTCAGAAATAAAATCAATGAGCACTTTAATCGGTGCTTTGCTCAGGGCGGTTTCTTTTTCTATCATATCACGGAAAGAAGGTGGTGAGAATATATTTTTCATCCTTTCAGCACACGCCGGGGAAGGAGTCCACAAATTCGATACGGATATCCGGGAAGCTGTCTACGAACTGGATGGTAAAGTCTTCCCCGTAGTCCACAAACTGCCATTCTCCGATGTCATCCGGGAAGGAATCCACTGATTTTACCTTCAGGTCTGGGAAGGAGGAAACCACCTGTACTTTCAGGTCCGGAAAGGAGTCCACCACCCGTACCCGTCCGGCAAGACGTATGTTTTTGAAATATCCGTCCCTGTTGATGGGACCGGCAGCTTCTGCTGCACTTCCTGCCAGAAGGAGCAGGAGAAAGGCGAGAATACAGCATATTTTTTTCATAAGGAGCCTCCTTTTTTTGAAAATAAAAGGTGATTGATTTTTATATATTATATAACATGAGCATGACATACTCTGTCCTTAAAAACCTGATTTTTTAAATTTTTATTTGCAATAGCAAAAGGAATGTGGTAGAGTATTCGTATCTTCACAAAAGCGTTGACAGGAAGCATTAAAAATCCCTACTTGCTTGCAGAGAGTCATTGGATGGTGAAAAATGACAGAAGCGGATTTTGAACTCGTCCCTGAGCTGCAGTGCTGAACAGGTAGGCACTGACGGAATCTGACCGTTATCAGCATGAGTGCATGCCTTTGGCGTGAATAAGAGTGGTACCGCGAGTCTTCGTCTCTTTGAGACGGAGACTTTTTTTATTTGGTAGTATAGGAGGCTTTTCAATGGGTATGACAATGACACAGAAAATCCTGGCAAAGCATGCAGGACTTGATTCTGTGAAAGCGGGAGATTTGATTTACTGCAGTCTGGATTTGGTGATGGCCAATGATATTACGGCGCCGCCATCCATTGCAGCTTTCAAAAAGGTAGGCCGCCCTGTATTTGACAGGGAAAAAATCGTACTGGTGCCGGACCATTTCCAGCCGGCCAAGGATATCAAGTCCGCCGGCCTTGCCAAGATTGTCCGGGATTTTGCCAGGGAAAACGGGATTGTCCATTATTTTGAACAGGGCCGGGTGGGCATTGAACATGCCCTCCTTCCGGAAAAAGGGCTGGTAGGCCCGGGCATGGTTACCATAGGTGCCGATTCCCACACCTGCACCTATGGGGCTCTGGGCGGCTTCTCCACCGGTGTAGGTTCCACGGACCTGGGTGTGGCTATGGCCACCGGCGAAGCCTGGTTCAAAGTGCCCGATGCCATCAGGGTGGTGCTCACCGGTACAAAGCCTTCGGACATTACTGGCAAAGATGTCATTCTCACATTGATCGGCATGATCGGCGTGGACGGAGCTCTTTACAAGTCCTTGGAATTTACGGGTCCCGGAGTTTCTTCCCTCTCCATGGCCGACCGCTTCACCATTGCCAATATGGCCATTGAAGCCGGCGGCAAGAATGGTATTTTCCCTGTGGATGAAAAGACAAAGACCTATATTGAAGGCCGGTTTACAAAGTCCTATGATGTGGTGGAAGCAGACGATGATGCCCATTACGAGAGGGAAGTGGTCATCGATCTGTCATCTATGAAGCCTGTGGTTTCCTTCCCCCATCTGCCGGAAAACACAAAGGTGGTAGGCACCTTTGGAGACATCCCCATTGATCAGGTGGTTATCGGTTCCTGCACTAACGGACGGCTGGAAGATCTGGCCATTGCAGCCCGTATCTTCGAAGGACACAAAGTGCATTCACGGGTACGCTGCATCGTAATTCCCGCCACCCCGGCCATTTACCTAGCCGCCATGCATGCAGGCTACATTGACACCTTTATCAACGCAGGCTGCGCGGTGTCCACACCGACCTGCGGTCCCTGCCTTGGCGGATACATGGGCATCCTGGCCAGCGGGGAGAGATGCGTTTCCACAACGAACCGCAACTTCATAGGCCGTATGGGACCTACAGATTCTGAAATTTACCTGGCCGGCCCGCAGGTGGCTGCTGCCAGTGCTGTGATGGGACGGATTGCTGCTCCCAGGGAGGTGGAATAATGGCTGTTTTAGAAGGAAAAGTTTGGCGCTATGGAGATAATATCGATACCGACGTGATTATCCCGGCCCGGTACCTCAATACCTTTGATCCAAAGGAACTGGCCAAACACTGCATGGTGGATATTGATAAAGACTTTGCCCAAAAAGTCAAAGCCGGAGACATTATGGTAGGCGGAAAGAATTTCGGCTGCGGCTCTTCCAGAGAGCATGCACCGGTGGCTATCAAAGCCTGCGGTGTACCGGTGATTATTGCTGCTTCCTTTGCCCGGATTTTTTACAGAAACGGGATTAATGTGGGACTGCCTCTCATGGAAATCGGTGATAATGTGGAACGGATTCATGCAGGAGACAAACTGTCTGTGGATCTTTCCTCCGGTAAGATCAGGGATATCACTACAGGAGAAACCTTCCAGGCAACGCCGCTTCCCGGTTTTATCCAGGACATTGCCAAAGCAGGCGGATTGATTCAGTACGTAAAGGAGTATCGGTAATATGGGAAAGCATATCGTAGTTATCCCGGGAGACGGCATTGGCAGGGAAGTCACCGATGCTGCTGTGGAAATCTTAAAAAAGACAGATGAAATCTACCATTTGGATTTCACCTATGAATGGAAAGATGCCGGCGGTACGGCCTATGACAAGTACGGCGTGCCGCTGCCGGAGGAAACAGTGAATGCCTGCCGGAAGGGAGACGGCATCCTTTTCGGTGCCGTAGGCGGAGACCAGTGGGACCACCTGGAACCATCACTGCGGCCGGAAAAGGCCATCCTGGGCCTTCGGAAATCCCTGGGCCTTTATGTGAACCTTCGTCCTGTGAAAATCCAGGATTCCATGATTGAATACTCTCCGCTGAAGCCCGAAATTGCCAGAGGCACCGACATTATGATTGTCCGGGAACTGGTGGGCGGCATTTATTTCGGAAAACGGTGCGAATCGGAAATCAATGACGGCGTGGAACGGGCCTGGGACGTAGAAAGCTACTCCGTTCCTGAAGTGGAAAGAATTACCCGCTTTGCCATGGAAGCAGCCAGAAAGCGCCACGGCCATGTGACAAGCGTGGACAAATCCAACGTACTGGCCTCCTCCCGCCTGTGGAGAAGGACGGCTGTCCGGGTTCATGACGAAGAATATCCCGACATCCAGCTGGACCACATGTATGTGGATAACTGCGCCCAGCAGTTTGCCATCCATCCCTCTTTCTTTGACGTGGTGGTGACAAGCAACATGTTTGGCGACATCCTTTCCGACGAAGCAGCTGTCCTTTCCGGCTCCATCGGCATGCTGCCCTCCGCTTCCATCGGGAAGGAAACAAGCCTTTACGAACCGATTCATGGCTCTGCTCCCGATATTGCAGGAAAAGGGATTGCCAACCCCATTGCCACCATTCTTTCTGCCGCTATGATGCTCCGCTACTCCTTCAACGAAGACCGGGCAGCCGACGCCATTGAAAAAGCGGTCAATCAGACCCTGGAAGACGGATACCGTACCGGTGATATTTACAGAGAAGGCATGAAAAAGGTGGACGGTGAAGGCATGACAGAAGCCATCCTTCAGAATCTTCACTGATTCATACATTCTTTCAATGATGTAATGAAAAATAAAAAGGCCCTTTGCCATTCCGTGGCAAAGGACCTTTTTATTTTGGATAAACCCATCTTGGGAGATAGGGAAGCGGCTGAAGACCGGCCCCTTTTATGATAAAATAAACAGAGGTTAATGATTGATTATCTGTTATGTAAAGGGGCAGCAGCAGGAGGAAAAAAATGGACGCAATTCAATGTCTGATTTCACGCAGAAGCATCAGGGAATACACCGACGAACCGATTTCAGCCCAGGAAATTGAAAATGTGGTGGAAATCGCCCAGATGGCATCGTGCTGGGAGAATACCCAGCCCATCCGGTATGTGGCAGTACTGGATAAAGAACTGAAAAATAAGATTGCCGATGATTGCACGAAGAAATTTCCATGGAATACAGAAAACATTCATGCCGCACCGGCACTGGTGGTGCTCTGCGCCATCAAAGGCCTTTCCGGCTTCGAGCCCGACGGCACGCCATCGACCACGAAAGGAACTCACTGGCAGTCCTTTGATGCTGGTGTAGCAGCTGCTCATTTCTGCCTGGCCGCCAATGCGCTGGAACTGGGAACACTGATTATGGGCCGCTATGATGAAGAAAAAATCAGGGAAATTCTTTCCCTCCCCGAAGAGTATGACATATCTGCCATCATTGGCGTCGGTCATCCGGCAGTCATTCCGGCGGCCAATGAAAGAAAGCCTCTGAAAGAAGTACTGACCTTCCGATAAAAGAGCCATGCAAAAGCTGCGGAATCACAGGAAGATTCCGCAGCTTTTTATCATGGTTACTTTCTCGTCTTTTCTCCTTTTGAAAATATATTGAATCTGTTATAATTATTTAGTACAGGTATTACAAGAAATGGATCTTTTACAGATAGATATAGACATAGGGAAGTACTGATTTATCCATAGAACCTGCTTTTATAAGAATCAAAGCAGGCCATGCGTTCATCAGCGCTTCCATAGAGGACAAGAGAGGCAGGGAATAGTTATGACAGAGAAAGAAACAGATCGGGATGATAAGAAAACGGAACGAGTCCTTTTCCTGTGGGATCGGCTGAGCCGGGGTGGTTCGGTGAGCAGGCAGGAAATGGTGGAAACCTTTGGTGTCAATCTGCGGACCGCCAGCCGATATCTGGCAGAAATCCGGAAATATCTGGCGGAAAGGGAAGAGCAGGACCATGTGCACCGGGAACTCTACTATGACCGGGCCCGGAAAGTCTACCGCATCCGGGAACTGGAAGAAGAAATGATCCGTCCCAGTGAACTGTATGCCATCGGGAAAATCCTTCTTGCCAGCCGGGCCTTCCATAAAAAAGAACTGGAATCCCTGCTCCGCCGCCTCCTGCAGTCAGCGGTACTGGGCACCGACAAAAAAGAAGTGGAACGATATATACGAAGCGAACTCTTCGACTATCTGGACCCGGCCCATGAAAAGCCGGATGTGGAGAACCTGTGGACCGCGGCAGGAGCGGTGAAAAAACACCATGTCCTTTCCTTCGATTACCGGCGGCAGGGGGAAAAAGAAGCAAGTCCCCATGAAATCTGTCCGGAAGGAGTCCTTTTCTCAGAGTACTATTTCTACGTGGTAGGCATACCGAAGGCAGAAGAAAAGCTTACCGGCGCCGATACGAGGGTCTATCGGCTGGACCGTATGAGCAGCCTTATGGATACTGGCGAATCTTTTAGTGTCAATTATGGCAGGCGCTTCAGAGAAGGCATTTTCAAAAACAGCATCCAGTATATGTATGGCGGAAGACCCGAGCATATCCGTTTCCTCTATAGAGGCCCCAGCCTGGAAGCCGTGCTGGACAGGCTGCCTACAGCCAAAGCAAAAGCTCAGAAAGACGGAAGCTTCCTTATCACCGACGTCATCCGCGGCGACGGTATCCTCATGTGGCTCCTGAGCCAGGGAAAGCGGGTGAAAATGCTTTCGCCCACCTCCCTTCGGGAAAAGTGGCTGAAAGAAGCAGAAGCCATCTGCCTGGAAAATGAAGAAAAGGAATAGGAAACAATGATTATCAATACCGGGCAGCGCACCGACATCCCTGCCTTTTACACGCCCTGGTTCCTGAACCGGCTGAAAGATGGATTCGTCATGGTAAGAAATCCTTTCCACCATTCCCAGGTCACCTGCTATGCACTGCATCCGGAAGTGGTGGATCTTATTTGTTTCTGCACAAAAAATCCGGGTCCCCTTCTGCCCTATGGAGATATACTTTCGCCTTTCCAGCAGCTCTGGCATGTAACCATTACCCCTTACGGGAAAGATATAGAGCCTCAAGTGCCGGATAAAAAGAAAATTATCGAGTTTTTTCGCACCCTGTCAGACCGCCTTGGACCGTCCCATCTGTGCTGGCGCTATGACCCGGTGCTTCTTTGGGGAAATTACGACATCAATTATCATATCCGCGCTTTTTCCACACTGGCAGAAGCACTGGAAGGATATACCTATACCTGCATTTTCAGCTTCATTGACCTCTACGGGAAAACTCTCAGGAATTTTCCCATGGCCCGCCGTGTAAGCCATGAAAACCAGCTCTTCCTGGTAGAACAGTTTGTGGAAATAGCAGGAAAACACGGCATGAAACTGGTTTCCTGCCTGGAAAATCCATCCTTCGCAGCCCTGGGAGTGGA
>NZ_JH591188.1:329497-392524 GCF_000242435.1 Dialister succinatiphilus YIT 11850
TAACAACCTCGTGGACCATCTCAGGCAGGCGGTTTGACTGGGGCGGTCGCCTCCTAAAATGTAACGGAGGCGCCCAAAGGTTCCCTCAGGCCGGACAGAAACCGGCCGAAGAGTGCAAAGGCAGAAGGGAGCTTGACTGCGAGACAGACAAGTCGAGCAGAGACGAAAGTCGGGCTTAGTGATCCGGTGGTACTGAGTGGAAAGGCCATCGCTCAACGGATAAAAGCTACCCTGGGGATAACAGGCTAATCTCTCCCAAGAGTTCATATCGACGGGGAGGTTTGGCACCTCGATGTCGGCTCATCACATCCTGGAGCTGGAGTAGGTTCCAAGGGTTGGGCTGTTCGCCCATTAAAGTGGTACGCGAGCTGGGTTCAAAACGTCGTGAGACAGTTTGGTTCATATCCATCGCGGGCGCAAGAAGTTTGAGGGAGGCTGCTCCTAGTACGAGAGGACCGGAGTGGACGGATCAACGGTGTACCAGTTGTCACGCCAGTGGCACGGCTGGAAAGCCGCATCCGGAAAGGATAAACGCTGAAAGCATCTAAGCGTGAAGCCCGTCCCGAGATGAGACTTCTCATCAGCAATGAGTAAGACCCCTTAAAGACGATGAGGTTGATAGGCTGTGAGTGGAAGTGGCGCAAGTCATGGAGCGACGCAGTACTAATAGGTCGAGGTCTTAGCTTAGATTTCACGAAAAGCACGACCAGAGGCGAGAGCCTTCGGAACTTCTTCTATGCAGTTTTGAGAGAACAGACTCTCAAAGATTCAGTGGCGATAGCTGTGAGGATACACCCGTACCCATGCCGAACACGGTAGTTAAGCTCACAAACGCCGAAAGTACTTGGCTGGAAGCGGCCCGGGAGGATAGGAAGCTGCTGATTAACTAGAAAAAGCACTAATCGATAAGGTTAGTGCTTTTTTTCTGTGCGTATCATTTGAGGTTATGGGCCTTTGTGAGGGATTCGGCGGGAAGCTGTATTCCCGAAGGTTGACGCGGCTTCGCCGCGAGGGTTGATGGCGCCGCCGGGCCTGACGGCCCTGGGCGCCAAGGGTTCTGCCTGTGATCGGCTGACGCCTTACAGGCGGGTTGAGGGCTCCGCCCTCGGGAGGTATGAAGTACCGCTGCGCTGGCGAGGTGGGCGCCCTTGGGGGCGCCAGTATAAATGCCGCCTTTGGCGGCGAAAACCGGACAACCGGGCTTCGCCCGAGGGAAAACAGGCCAGCCTCGCTTTGCTCGAAGAAATGCATTCCCCCTTTGGTGGCTGGCGCCACCACCTTCCCCTCGCGGAGCGGTGGGACTATGGGTACTTAGCCATGGAGCCATGTCTCTGCAGGAAAGCATAGAGCGATTTATTCTGCCCCCTGCATAGGGGGAAGTCCGGCGCAGCCGGATAGGGGGAGGCGAGCGCAGCGAGCCAATCCGCAGAATGCCTATCATGCATATGACATAGAAAGCCAATCCCGTAACGCTGACTTTATATTCATCTCCCAAGGGGCGATACCACAACCCTCGGCCTGAAAGGCCGTCAAACTTAAGAACCCTTGGGCCGAAGGCCCATCCATCCTAAGAACCTTTCCCTTCACAACCCTTCTACACAACCTGCCGCCGGCAGGCGGCCATAACCCTCGGGCCGGAGGCCCGTCAACCCTCACACCGAAGGTGTGTCCATAGACAGTTCTTTCCCTTTTTACATCCTTCTCTTCACAGGGTATAATGGAGTCAATCTTTATTTCTATGATTACACAGGAACAGGAGGCGGGGATGGAGGTTCGCTATCAGGTGGCTTCTGACCATGAGGGGCAGGAGCTTCGACGGTTTATCAAGGGGAAGCGGGAGTTTTCTTCTGCCCTTTGGAAGCGGGTGAAGTGGAATGGGAAGGTACTGATTAATGGAGAGGCTGTTCATAATGCCCGCACTGTTCTTCATGAGGGTGACGAGGTCATCCTTTCCTGGAGTGAGGAGAATGAGGTGGTTCCTTCGGATATTCCTCTTTCCATTGTCTATGAGGATGAGGATGTGCTGGTAGTAAACAAGGGACCCGGCATGATTATCCATCCTACGTCCCGAAATACTCATGATACGCTGGTGAACGCAGTGACCGGTTATTTTGAGA
Organism: Dialister succinatiphilus YIT 11850; assembly: GCF_000242435.1. Lineage (GTDB taxonomy): Bacteria > Bacillota > Negativicutes > Veillonellales > Dialisteraceae > Dialister > Dialister succinatiphilus. Next base: position 331,615 of record NZ_JH591188.1, read on the forward strand.
GAAATCACAGGAATGCCGGGATTCATCCGGTATACAGGCTGGACCGGAATACCACGGGGCTGGTGGTGGTGGCGAAGTCTGCCATGGGGCAGTATGAGCTTTCAAAGAGTCATGACTGCATTTATCGGCAGTATGTGGCGCTGGTTTCCGGCAGGGTGGAGCCTACGGAAGGGGTTATCGAAAAACCTATCGGCCGGAAGCCCGGAAGTATTGTGGAATGGATGGTACGGCCTGATGGAAAATGGGCGGCTACGGAGTACAGGGTGCTGGCGTCTTCTGATGAGGCCAGTCTTCTTCTGATTCATCTGAGGTCGGGACGCACGCACCAGATACGGGTTCATTTTTCATGGCTGGGCCATCCTCTTCTGGGAGATGATTTATACGGCGGCTCCCTGGATCTGATGAAACGGCAGGCTCTTCATGCCTTGTCTGTTGCTTTCCGCCAGCCCCGAAAGGGGACGCCTCTTCGGCTCTATGCCCCCATGCCATCGGATATGACTGAGGTGATTTTGAAGCTGTGGGGTTCTCTTGATGTTTTGAAGGAGGTATGAAATTGCCTGTACAGAATAAGGGATATATTTCATTTCTTACATTTTCCATTTTTCAGGGGCTTCCGCTAAAGGCGGCGGTGTCCTGCAGAAAGGGCGGCGTGAGCAGGCCTCCTTTTACCAGTTTGAACATGGGGCTTCATGTGGGGGACCGGGTAGAGGATGTGCTGGAGAACCGGAAGCGGTACTGCCGGGCCCTGGGCTTAGATGAAGGGCTGCTTATCAACTGCCGGCAGGTACATGGGACTCATATCGAGGAGGTTTCAGAAGAGGACCGGGGCCGTGGCGCTTTTTCCCTTGATACGGCTATTCCCGATACGGACGGTCTCATTACTTCTTCTCCTGATGTGCCGCTTACCATGAATTATGCAGACTGCACGCCTCTTTTCTTCTATGATCCTGTAAGAAAGGTCTGTGCCCTTTCTCATGGCGGCTGGCGGGGGACTGCCGGAGACATAGCAGGGAAAACGGTATCACTGATGGTGGAGATATTTCATTCCAGAAGGGAAGATATATTAGGTGCCATTGGTCCTGCCATTGGCTTGATGGATTTTGAAGTGGGAAAAGAGGTTATAGATGCCATGCGGCCTCTTTTCAGCAGGGAGGAATGGCCTTCCCTCTTCCGGGAGAAGGGAGAGGGGAAGTATCTTTTCGGCCTGGCCAAGGCCAATTACTATCTCATGAGGAAGGCGGGCCTTTTGGAGAATCATATCGAGGACTGCCATATTTCTACCTGGACTGATAATGATTTCTTTTATTCCTATCGGAAGGAAAAGGGAAAGACCGGGCGCCACATGGCGGTGCTGATGATGGAACCATGAGGGGAGCAAGGATTGCTGTCATTACCGGCGCTTCTTCCGGGCTGGGCAGGGTATTTGCCCTTGAAACAGGCCGTCTTGGAGGCATCGATGAAATATGGCTGATTGCCAGGAGAAGAGAAAATCTGGAGAGACTGGCAGGAGAGCTTCCTGTGAAGGGAAGGGCCCTTTCTCTTGATCTTCTGGCAGAGGATTCCTTTGCATCTTTGAAAAAGCTCCTGGAAGAGGAGCGGCCGGCCATTGCTCTTCTGGTAAATAATGCAGGGCGGGGGTCCGCCGTTTCCTTTGAGAAGGAATCTCTGAAGGATATGGAGGACATGGTCAGACTTGACGCAGAGGTGCCCATGAAGCTCACCGGACTTTGTCTTCCTTATATGAAGAGGGCTTCTGGCATTATCAATGTGTGCTCTGCGGCCTCCTTTGTGCCTCTGCCGGGGCTTTCGGTGTACAGCGCTTCGAAGAGTTTCCTTCTTTCCTTCAGCCGCTCCCTCCACAGGGAACTGAAGGGCCGGGGCATTGCGGTTACCGCGCTCTGTCCTTACTGGATCGGCGATACAGAGTTTATGGAGAAGGCGGGAGCGTCTGTTCATCCCCTTGGTCTGTTGACAGCCAAAGAGGTGGCGCGTCAGGGGCTTTCAGATAACCGGCGGGGCAGGGAAATATCTCTTCCCGGTATCATGAGCCGCCTTACGCGGCTGGGAGCTGCTTTATTTCCGCTGCCGGTGCTTCTCTTTTTTAAAAATCTTTTTGGCGCATGAAAAAACTTCGGATTCCTTCAGGGGTCCGAAGTTTTTTATTTCTAGCGGAAGGTATTTTCTCCAAGTCGGGGATGGACGGCAGGCTTTAAGCTCCGCTTTTCGATGATGTCCAGGGCTTCTTCCATAGGCACATCGCTCAGGCGGCCTTCTATTTCATAAATCAGCATGGGAGAGGCAGCGTCCAGCTCGCTTCCCGGAAGATAGATGTATTCCTGATTACGGCTGTCGCCGTATATGAATCCCGCCAGCAGGCGGCTTTCTGCCAGTTTATGCATGAATTTCCTCCAGGTTGCAGATGAAATGGGGCTTGAAATCCAGGTAGTCAGCCGAAGTGAGGTGAAGTTTGATGCCGCAGAGCTCTTTCGGCAGGTTGGTGAAATTGGCAGCTCCATGGATGTGGCCGTAAATGCAGTCGGTTACATGATGGGCTTTCATGATCTCTATCATGTGGGATGGATTTCTTGCCTCGTCAAAGGGGGGATAATGGAGCACTGCCATAATGCGGGAGGCTCCTGTTTTTTCCGCCAGGTCCAGGGACCGCTCCAGGCGGCCTTCTTCTCTAGCGATGATGGGCTTGTCTGTTTCTGTCAGTTTGGGGGAAGTTTCCGATATCCAGCCCCTGGTGCCGGCCAGGGCTACCTGACCGGTTCTGATGGCGGAATTATGGAGAAATTCCAGCATGCCATCGGTCATGCGGGTCATTTTAGTCACTGTGTCCCACCAGTAGTCGTGGTTTCCGCGGACTACGATCTTTCGGCCCGGCAGGCGGCCCAGCATCTTTAAATCGGAAATGGCATCATCCATATTCATGGCCCAGGACAGGTCTCCTGCCATAATGACTGTATCTTCTTCATGAATGGTTTCCAGCCAGGCGGTTATAATTTTTTCCCTGTGGTTTTTCCAGTGGGCGCCGAAGATATCCATGGGCTTGGAAGGCGGATCGCCGGATAGGTGAAAATCGCTGAATGCGTATAATTTCGTCAATTCTGTTAGTCTCCGAAGTATTTGGGGGATGCCAGAGTTTCCATCATCCGCTTTTTGCTGTCCCTGTCCATGACATGGGTGATGCGGTAGCCCATGTACAGGGGGCTGGCTGTGTAGCGGGGAAATATTTTGGCATGGATATGTTTCATGTAATGATAAAAGAATATATTGTAGCTGGTGCAGGGCAGGGGGAAATCATGAAGCACAAAGCGGGCCAGGGTCTGAATGGTGTCGGCAAACCGGTCCGGCGAAGCGTCTTTCTTCAGCGTTACATTCAGTTCCCCCATGCAGCTCAGGGGATAATCGGAAATGGTGGCATAGCAGTCCTCATCTTCATGGACCAGGGAGCCAAGGAAATTTTCTCCCAGAATGTTATCCCGGTAGTCATAGTTTTCCAGCCCGATAATCTGGGAATGCGGATGCCGCTGGGAGCCGCCGGATCCGGGACCGTAGTTGCGGAAGTAAAGGACCGACTTGAACCGTTTGTCCGATTCCAGCTTCAGCCAGTGGGAAAGGCCAAAGGAAACGACTTCATGGAGCTTTTCCGGTTCATAGGTGGAAAGCTCCCCGTTGTGGTCTGACGTTTCCACAATCACCGTAGGCCAGGTGTGCTCAAAGACAGGAAATTTGTTCATGAGCCAGATGATATCGCCTTTCTTCTCCATAATGCCGGTCAGTTTTTCCGGATGGCAGAAGGGGCAGATTTTCTGGGTGCCGGAATGGGGTTTCCGGCTTCCGATTGCCAGATTAAAAGTGATAGGTGTATTCATGTTTTTATCCTCAGCTTTCCTTTTTATTATAGCACAGGGCAGGGAGAGGATACGCCGGGACGGCTGTAAAAATATAGTAAAAAAGACCAGAACAGGGAAGGTTTATTTTCTGCTTGACAAAGTCAGGCGAATCAGCTAATATATTGTCATAGCATTTCTTTAACGAAATAAAGTAATAAAGAGAGGTAAGGATTATGAAGCTGAAAAAATTGGTTATTGCAGGGGTTCTGGCACTGGGTGCCGCTGGTCTTCTGGCAGGCTGCGGCGGGGATAACAAGGCAGGAAGCGCTGCCAAATCGGCAGCTGCCGGTGCAAAGCCCACCAAGATTGTAGCCGGTATGGATGATACCTTTGCTCCCATGGGATTCAGGGATGACAGCGGTAAAATCGTAGGCTTTGATATTGATATGGCAGAAGCGATTTCCAAGGAAATCGGCGTGCCCATCGAATTCAAACCCATTGACTGGGCTTCCAAGGAAACGGAACTGAACTCCGGCCGTATCGACTGCATCTGGAATGGTTTCACCATGACACCGGAACGGCAGAAAAAGCTGGCTTTCACCAAACCTTACATGGACAATATTCAGGAATTTGTGGTGCTGAAAGATTCTCCGGTCCAGAGCATGGCTGATCTCAAGGGCAAGAAGATTACCATTCAGGAAGCTTCCACTGCTGAAACGGCACTGAACCGGGATCCACAGCTGAAGGCGGCATTTGCTGAAGTCAAGGCTTATCCGGATCTGACCGCCTGCTTCATGGACCTGGAAAGCGGCCGCTGCGATGCCGTGCTTTCCGATACCGTACTGAATGAATACTACATGACAAAGAAGCCTGATACCTTCCGGGAACTGCCGGATCAGGTATCCAAGGATACCTTCGCCATCGGCATCAAGAAGGATAACCAGGCGCTGGTGGATCTCCTGAACCAGGGCATTGATAAGGTCATTGCCAGCGGCGAAGCTGCCAAGATTTCCGAGAAATGGTTCGGCAAGGATGTAGTACTGAAATAAGATTTCCTTTTCCTGCCCGTCAGGTGGGAACAAAGTATCACCGGAGCGGGTCCTCCCTCCGGTGATTTCTTTTTCTGTAAAATTCTATTTCTCTGTCTTGTTAAATGAATGAAGGCAGTGTATGATATTCATACATGCATCAAAGGGGCCTTCTGCCTCCTGATTTTTGTAAGGAGTTACTGATGGATTATATCATTCACATTCTGCCCAACATGTTTTCCGGTCTGGGCGTTTCAGCCAAAATCTTCGTACTCACCTTCGTGCTGGCTCTGCCTATCGGCATTCTTCTTGCCATGGTCCGTATTTCTCACGTGGCTCTTTTCAGAAAACTGGCAGCCATATACATTTACGTCATGCGGGGAACGCCCCTCATGCTGCAGATCATGTTCATTTACTACGGGCTGCCTCTCATGCTTCATGTACAGGTCAGCGATTTCCCTGCAGCCATTCTTGCCTTTGTGGCCAACTATGCCGCCTATTTTGCAGAAATTTTCAGAGGCGGCATCCAGTCTATCAGCAAAGGGCAGTATGAAGGAGCCAAGGTGCTGGGCTTCAGCTATCGGCAGACCATGTGGCACATTATCCTTCCCCAGGTGATTAAACGGGTCATCCCTCCCTTGGGCAATGAAACCATTACCCTTCTGAAGGATACCTCCCTGGTATACATCCTGGCCATGAACGACCTCATGCGCGTGACCCGCGCTTTTGTACAGCGGGATTTCGACACCACTCCCTTCCTGGTGGCAGCGGTATTCTACCTTGTATGCACCGCCGTGCTGACAAGAATCCTGGCTTATGTGGAAAAACGGTATGCAGTGTATGAGGAATGATGAGGTAGCGAAATGAGCTTTATTGAAATGAAAAATATCCGGAAGGATTTCGGAAAGCAGACCATCCTTCACAATGTGAACATGTCTATGGAAAAAGGGGAAGTCCTTTCCATTATCGGTCCCTCCGGCGCCGGTAAGAGTACCCTGCTCCGCTGCCTGATCCATCTGGAAACCATCCAGGGCGGCTCCATCATGGTGGATGGTGATTACCTGGCCCGGGAAAAGGACGGGGCCATGGTATATGCCGATGAGAATCAGCAGAAGAAAATATTAAGTAAAATGGGCATGGTCTTCCAGTCCTTCAATCTCTTTCCCCATATGACGGTGCTTGATAATATCATGGCAGCGCCGATCTATGTGAAAGGTATGAAGAAAGAGGAAATCCAGCCGGTGGCTGAAGAGCTTCTTCGCAAGGTAGGCCTTTTGAATAAGAAGGACATGTATCCCGGCAGCCTTTCCGGCGGCCAGAAACAGCGTGTGGCTATTGCCAGGGCACTGGCTATGAATCCGGATATCATGCTCTTTGATGAACCCACCTCTGCGCTGGATCCGGAGCTGACAGGAGAAGTTTTGAAGACCATTCAGCAGCTGGCCGATGAAAATATGACCATGGCCATTGTGACCCACGAAATGGCCTTTGCCAAATCCGTTTCGGACCGTGTCCTTTTCATGGTAGACGGAAAGGTGGAGGAAGAAGGAACCAGTGAGGATGTCTTCGACCATCCGAAGAACGAACGCACCAGGGCTTTCCTGAAATCCATCCTCCGGGCCTAGGAAGATACTAAAAAGGCTATGAAGAATGCAGCATTCTTCATAGCTTTTTTTGTGTGCAGGGACAGGAATTTTTAAAGACCCAGGGCCACGCCGGCAGCGGCAGAGATGACAATGTAAATGATGGGGTGAAGCCGGAATTTCACAAGGCCTGCATAGATAAGAAGAGCCAGGATCAGGGAAGGCCAGCGGAAGAGGGCAGACAGGGTGCCGCTTGCCTCAAAGAGGGGAAGGTTCAGGAGGGAAATCTTTGCCACTCCCAGACCGGCAGCAGCAATGAGGGCGGTGGAAGCAGGGCGGAGTCCGTAGAAAATGCGTCCCATGATTTCCGATTCCCTGAATTTTTTCAGGATGGAATACACTATGGAAATGACAATGATGGCGGGGGCTGTTAAGGACAGGGTGGTATAGATGCCCCCGGGAATCCCCAGGGCCTCGAAACCGGCGTAGGTAGCCATATTGACACCCAGGGGACCGGGAGTGGATTCGGAAATGGCAATCATATTGGCAATATCCTCAGCAGTGAACCAGCCGGTGCGCTGAGATATATCATAAAGGAAGGGAAGCGTAGCAAGACCGCCGCCTACAGCAAAGAGACCGGCCTTGAAAAATTCCCAGAACATCTGGAGCCACATCATCGGGACTCACCTTCCTTCTTTTCTTTCTTCACCGAGGGCATGAGGAAGAAACCGCCTGCGCCGGCAGCAATCACGGAAAATACGGGAGATACAGGAGCAAAGAGAGAAAGACAGAGGATGCAAAGGAAAATGAAAAGGGTCCTTTTATCCTTCACCGATTTCTTTCCCAGCTTCAGCACCGCATCCAGAATGAGAACGCACACGCAGGCACGTATGCCTGTAAAGGCATGGACCACATAGGGGTTCTCTTCAAACCGGGTGAGGAACATGGCAATGGTGGTAATAATGATCATGGATGGCGTAATGACGCCGAGAGTGGCAAAAATGCCGCCCCAGAAGCCTTTCAGCTTTAAGCCGATGAAGGTGGCCACGTTCACCGCAATCATACCCGGCGTCACCTGCCCCAGGGCATAGTAGTCCATGAGCTCCTCGTCAGAAGCCCAGTGATGATTGTCCACCACCTCCCGCTGCAGTATGGGGAGCATGGCATAACCGCCGCCGAAAGTGACGGCTCCCATTTTTGCAAAAATCAGAAACAGCTGTACTAATAATTTCATGGCGCTCTTCCTTTCCTGAACAGAGTGTAAGATCCATCAGCGGATACATTGTCATCAGATGTAAAATCCATATTGCCTGCGGCGTGGAATACATGTATCATAGCAGGTATAGAGGCATATGAAAAATATTGATTTCCTTAAAAACCATATGGAGAAGATATAGATGGACCTGAGGCAGCTGCGATATTTTAAAACCATTATAGAAGAGGGCACCATTACAGGCGCCGCCAGAAAGCTTCATATTTCCCAGCCGCCCCTGTCCAGCCAGATGCACCTTCTGGAAAAGGAGCTGGGCACCCTTCTTTTTGAACGGGGCGCCCGGCAGGTGGTGCCCACGGAAGCGGGAAGCCGACTCTACCGCTATGCCGTGGAAATGCTGGATCTGGAAACGGCGGCCCGGGAGGAAATCGGCACCCTGAAGACAGGACACCAGGGGCTTCTGCGCCTGGGCCTGGTATCTTCCGGCGGCCATGATAAACTGTACCGTCTGCTTCGGGAATACAGGAAGTGCTATCCCCATATCCAGTTCAAGGTATATGAGGGAAACAGCTATGAGCTCCTTGAGCAGCTCCGGAAGGGAAAAATCGATGTGTCCCTCCTGCGCTCCCCTTTTTCCCTCTATGGACTGGACCTGATTCCACTGGAAAGGACCGCCATGGGAATCGGTCTTTCCGGCAGTGCCTTTCCTTCCTGGCAGAGAAGGGCTCTTCGTTTAAAGGACCTGGGAGATGTGCCCCTCATCCTCTACCGGCGGTGGGAAAAAATCATACTGGAGGAATGCAGGAAGGAAAAATACAGCCCCGATATTTACTGCGTGTCCGATGACGCCAGAACCTGCAGGGAATGGGCAGAAGCGGGGCTGGGGGCAGCGGTGGCGCCCATGACGGTGCTTCGAAAGAGCAGGGAGCTTATTCTGGGCACCCTGCAGGAGGAGGCCCTTTCATCGGACCTGTATCTGGCCCGTCGGAAGGGGGAAACCGGTGCCCAGAGTGCCCTCCTGTTCTTCCGGATGGCAGAAAAATATGCCGCCATGATTCCTCGGGAAAGCAGGGATTGATGGAAAGAATCTGATTTCATGGTGCTGGTGTACAAGAGATGCAGGATTTTCCAAATGGCAGAAAACCATGGAATCGTCGGATTTTCAGAATCTTTATCGAAAAATTTGTTTTTTTTAAGGGTTTATGCTAAAATATAACTTGCGATTTATCGTGCATTGAAAGACCCAAAAAAGGTATCATTTGTCGGTGAGCCGACTTAAGGAGGAATATTTTTTATGAACGTAAAAGTAGAGGCACTGGATCAGCACAAGGTTTCCGTAGGCATCGAACTGCCGGCTGAAGTTGTACAGAAAGGATTCAAAAAAGCGGTATCCCGCATTGCCAACCAGGTAAGAATCCCTGGATTCCGTAAAGGCAAGGCAAACCGCAAAATCCTGGAAATGCATTTCGGCAAAGAAGCCATTGAAGCAGAAGCCAAGGACATTGTCATCAACGAAGCAGTAGACTCAGCACTCCGTCAGGAAAAACTGATTCCCGTCACCACCCCTGATGTAAAAGAAGACAAATTCTCCGAAGCAGAAGGTGCCGCTTTCACTGCTACTTTCGTAAAACGTCCGGAAGTAGAACTGGGCGAATACAAAGGCCTGGAAGCTGAAAAAGCATCCCCCGAAATCACCGATGACCAGGTGATGGCACAGCTCAAAGGCGCTGCTGAACAGAACGCTAGACTGGAAAAGGCAGAAGAAGGCACAGAACTGAAGAAAGGCGACTTTGCTATTATCGATTTCAAAGGCACCGTTGACGGAAAACCCTTTGAAGGCGGTGAAGGCAAGACCTATCCTCTGGAAATCGGTTCTCAGAGCTTTATCCCCGGCTTTGAAGAACAGCTGGAAGGACATAAGGCCGGCGACGATGTAACTGTTAAGGTCGTTTTCCCGGAAGACTACTTCGTAGATGCCCTGAAAGGCAAGGAAGCAGAATTTAAGGTTCATATCAGTGACGTAAAACGCAAACAGCTTCCTGAACTGAACGATGAATTCGCAAAATCCATCAGCCAGTTTGAAACCATGGATGAACTGAAGGCTGCTGTGAAACAGCAGATGCAGCTGCAGGCTTTCCAGCAGGCAGAAGAAGCTTACCACGAAGCTCTCGTTAAACAGGCTGTAGCCAATGCCAAGGTAGACATTCCCCAGGAAATGGTGGAACAGCATATCGATGAAATCGTGAACGAAATCAAAATGAACGTGGAATCCAGAAACTCCACTCTTGATGAATACCTGAAGAGCATCGGCCAGACCATGGAACAGCTCCGCAAGAACTATGAAAAGACCGCTGCTGAACAGGTACGTCAGGGACTGGTTCTGGAAACCATTGCTGAAAAGGAAGACCTCACCGTTACCAACGAAGACCTGTCCATGGAAATCTACAGCATGGCTCACCAGTTCAATGCTGACCCCAACGATGTCATGAAGATCATCAAAGATGAAGGCCGCGTAGGCATGCTGGTGAACTCCGTACTCCGCAAGAAAGCAGCTGCTTTCATCTACGGCGCAGCCAAGAAGGCTGAAGCTGACAAGAAGGAAGAAGCCAAAGCAGAAGAAAAGGCAGCAGAAGCTCCCAAGGCTCCCGAAGCTCCGAAAGCGGAAGAAAAGAAAGACGACTTTGAATCCATGACAGTGAAAGACCTGAAGGCTTATGCCGCTGAAAAAGGCATTGCTCTGGAATCCAAAGCCAAAAAAGCTGAAATCATTGAAACCATCCGTAAGGCAGAATCCAAATAATTGGCTTTTACGGCTCCCATTCCATGGGAATATCATATCAGGAAACTGATGGTTTAGAAAAAGAGACGCGGGGATAACCGGCGTCTCTTTCGACCATATGGAAAAAGCAAAATTTCAGGCAGAAATGCCTGTATCCGAGAAAGAAAGGTGTTATCACTATGGCATATGTACCGATTGTAGTTGAACAGACAGCACAGGGAGAAAGATCCTATGATATTTACTCCCGTCTCCTGAAAGACCGTATCATTTTCCTGGACGGCCAGATCGAAGACCACATGGCCAATGTCATCATTGCCCAGCTTCTCTTCCTGGAAGCAGAAGATCCGTCCAAGGATATCCACCTTTACATCAACAGCCCCGGCGGCGTAGTTACCGCAGGACTGGCTATTTACGACACCATGCAGTATATCCGGCCTGATGTATCGACCATCTGCATCGGCTCCTGCGCCAGCATGGCAGCAGTCCTTCTGACTGCCGGCGCCGCAGGAAAGCGGTATGCACTGCCCCATTCCAACATTATGATCCACCAGCCTCTGGGCGGCGTGCAGGGACAGGCTACGGAAATCGAAATCCATGCCCGTGAAATCCTTCGTCTCCGGGAAGAATTGAACGGCATCCTTTCCAAGCACAGCGGACAGCCCCTGGAAACCATTGCCAGAGATACGGAACGGGACAATTTCATGACCGCTGAAATGGCGAAGAACTATGGCCTCATCGACCAGATTCTTACCCGCAATGATTTGCATAAACTGACTGCCAAATAAAGGAGGCTTCCATTGAACAGGAAAAATGAAGGAACTCCGGTCTGCAGCTTCTGCGGCCGCTCCGGGGACGAAGTGGAAAAACTGATTGCCGGCCCTGGAGTCTATATCTGCAACGAATGCATCGAAGTATGCTCCAATATCCTTCGGGAAGAGCTGAAGGCAGACAAGAAAAAAGCAGCGCCCCATTTCAAACTGCCTACGCCGGAAGAAATCAAAAAATACATGGACCAGTACGTCATCGAGCAGGACGATGCCAAAATGGCACTGGCCGTGGCTGTGTACAACCACTATAAGCGCATTGAACATGAAGGGGAAGACGATGATGTGGAGCTGCAGAAATCCAATATCATCATGCTGGGGCCCACGGGCAGCGGCAAAACCCTTCTGGCCCAGACCCTGGCCCGGTTCCTGGACGTGCCTTTTGCTATTTCCGACGCCACCACCCTTACGGAAGCAGGCTATGTAGGGGAAGATGTGGAGAATATCCTCCTCCGCCTCATCCAGGCGGCTGACTACGATATTGACAAGGCAGAACGGGGCATTGTCTATATCGATGAAATCGATAAGATCGCCAGAAAATCGGAAAACCCCTCCATCACCAGGGATGTGTCCGGCGAAGGGGTGCAGCAGGCGCTCTTGAAAATTCTGGAAGGCACGGTAGCCAGCGTACCGCCCCAGGGCGGAAGGAAGCATCCGAACCAGGAAATGATCCAGATCGACACCACCAACATCCTCTTCATCTGCGGCGGTGCCTTTGCAGGCATCGACAAGGTCATTGACCGCCGGCTTACCAAGAGCGTCATGGGATTCGGGGCAGACATCGAAAAGAAGGATGACCGGGACATGGCGGAACTTCTGCAGCAGGTACAGCCGGAAGACCTTCTGAAATTCGGCCTCATTCCTGAATTTATCGGTCGTCTCCCTGTCATCGTTCCTCTCCATCCGCTGAATGAAGAGGCCCTTGTGAAAATCCTTACCGAACCGAAGAATGCCCTGGTCCGTCAGTATCAGAAACTGCTGGCCATGGACCATGTGGACCTGGAATTTGACGACGGCGCCATTCATGCCATTGCCCGTCAGGCCATTGAAAGGAATACGGGAGCCCGCGGACTCCGCGCTATCATTGAAAAAATCATGCAGCATGTCATGTACGAAATCCCCAGCATGAAAGACGTGGTGAAGTGCACAGTGACGGAAGATGTGGTCAAGAACCATTCCGAACCGATCCTCACAAGAAAAGACAGCTGATTTTATTCTTCAGATTATGGAAAGGGGAAATTTCCCATTTCCTGCAAGCCGGAGCTCTCAAGCTCCGGCTTTTGTGACCTTCCAGGCCGATGGGTTCCCTTCTATTTACAAAAGAGAAATCAAGGATTGATAATTCCTTAATAAAATAAGGAATTCATGCTCTTCCATGTGTTACAATAAACTGGGGAAACTGTGCAGACATCATAGTTTCCCCAGTATGGAGGAATTATATATGAGTGAAACAAAAACAGAAAACAATGGACTCACCCTGCCGCTGGTACCGTTGAGGGACATTGTGGTTTACCCGAAAATGACGGTAAACCTTGATATAGGCAGGAAAGATTCGGCCGATGCCGTGCGCCTTGCCAGCAGGGGCGACCGCTACATCGTAACGGCCCTGGAAAGACAGGGGGACCCATCTGGAGATGACGTATATCTCACAGGCACAGTGGTGAAAATCAGCCAGATGCTCCAGCTCCCCGGCGGGCTGGTGCGGGTGCTGGCAGAAGGGGTATCCCGGGTGAAAATCCTTTCCTATGAAAAGGACAGCCGCTGCCTCATGGCCCAGGTGGATGACCTGGAAGAAATCATGCCCGATGATGAACTGAAGGCAGAAGCATACAGAAGGACTATTTTAAAATCCTTCTTCGAATGGCTCAGAAACACAAAACAGGGTCTTCCTGATGAACAGATGGATCAGCTCAAGCAGATTACGGACCCCGGCGAAACGGCGGACTTCCTTTCTGCCCAGCTTCTCCTTACGCCCCGGCAGCGCCAGGACGTACTGGAAGAAACGAATGTGATGGACAGGCTCCGCCTGGTTCACCACCTGCTGGACCAGGAAATCCAGATCGGCCGGCTGGAAGCGGAAATCAACGGTGACGTGCGGGCCAAAATGGACAAGGAACAGCAGGACTATTACCTGCGTCAGAAAATCAAGTCCATCCATGACCGCCTGGGTGATACGGTAAGCCAGGAACAGGAAGCCGAAGACTACCGGAAAAAGCTGAAAGAATCGGGCATCCCTCAGGAATTCAAGGCCAAAATCGGAAAAGTCATCGACCATCTGGCAGCCATGCCGCCTATGATGGCGGAAACGGCAGTGGCCAGAAACTACCTGGACTGGATTTTCAGCCTGCCCTGGAATAAAGAAAGCCAGGACAAACTGGATTTGAAGGAAGCCAAGAAACTGCTGGACCATGACCATTACGGCCTCACCAAAATCAAGGAAAGAATCCTGGAATACCTGGCAGTCCGTGTGCTGGCACCGGATGCCAAGGCTCCCATTATCTGCTTCGTAGGACCTCCAGGTGTAGGCAAGACCTCCCTGGCCCAGTCCATTGCCAATGCCATGGGACGGAAGTTTGCCCGCATTTCCCTGGGCGGCATTCACGATGAAGCGGAAATCCGCGGCCACCGCCGCACCTACATCGGGGCCATGCCTGGACGGTTCATTGAAGCCATTGCCCAGGCCAAAACGAAGAATCCCCTCATTCTGCTGGATGAAATCGACAAGGTAGGCGCCGATTTCCGGGGCGACCCGGCATCGGCCCTGCTGGAAGCCCTGGATCCGGAACAGAACAAGGCTTTCCACGACAATTATATCGATATTCCCTTTGATTTATCGAAGGTATTCTTCCTGGCCACTGCCAATACGGTATCCACCATCCCGCCGGCCCTTCTTGACCGCATGGAGCTCATCGAGCTCACGGGCTACACGGAAGAGGAAAAGGTGAAGATTGCCAAACAGTACCTCATTCCCCGCCAGATGAAGAGAAACGGTCTCAAGGCAAAGGATATCCGTTTCACGGATCTCCTCATCCGCCGAGTCATCGAAGGCTATACCAGAGAGGCGGGCGTCCGGGAACTGGAAAGGACCATTGGATCCCTCTGCCGCAAGGTGGGCAAGAAGATGGTGTTGCAGGATGACAGCCTTCCATCTCTCAATGCGAAAACCCTGGAAAAATACCTGGGCCCTGTGAAATTCATGCCCATGGCGGAAGAACATCCCGATGCTGTGGGACGGGTCAACGGTCTGGCCTGGACCATGGCAGGCGGCGAAGTACTGGATACAGAAGCGGTCACCATCAAAGGCAAGGGCAATCTGATCCTTACGGGACAGCTGGGCGATGTAATGAAGGAATCCGCCGAAACAGCCTATACCTACATCCGCAGCCGGGCTAAACAGCTGGGCCTGAAGGATGATTTCTACGAAACCCTGGATACCCATATCCATCTGCCCGAAGGAGCGGTGCCTAAAGACGGCCCTTCCGCTGGCGTGACCATGGCTACTGCCATGGCCTCTGCCTACACCGGACGGAAAGTGAGAGGCGACACGGCCATGACCGGCGAAATCACACTGACCGGCGAAGTCCTTCCCATCGGTGGCGTCAAAGAAAAGGTGCTGGCAGCCAACCAGTTTGGCATCAAGCAGATTCTTCTCCCTGAAAAGAACAGGCGGGATCTGGAAGAACTGCCTGCATCGGTGAGAGATAAGCTCCATTTCGTATATGTGAAGAATGTGGATGATGTGCTGAATCACGCCCTGGTGAAATAAGCCATTATCAGGGGAAGTGCTGTTCGTCAGGCAGCAGCCCCTTTCAGTGAATCCGGACAACCGGCAGCAAGGAGGCAAGCCTGTGTCAGAAATTAAAAAAATGGATGAATTTCATATATTTTCTTCCGCCTATGTCCGGGCGGCAGTGAACCGCAGCCAGTATGTGAACGACGGAAAGAAGGAAATCGCCTTCATCGGACGGTCCAATGTGGGAAAATCATCCCTCATCAATTCTCTCTGCGGCAGGAAGAAACTGGCCTTTGTCAGCCGGGAGCCGGGGAAGACCAGAACCATCAATTACTATGCTATCCAGTCCAGAAGGATGGAGAATGAAGAGGAAGTGCGGCAGGACTGGTACCTGGTGGACCTGCCGGGGTACGGCTTTGCCAAGACAAGCCAGCAGAACAAGGACAGCTGGTCTGCCTTCATTGCAGATTACCTGGAACATTCCCCCAGTCTCCAGATGATCGGCCTTTTAATCGATCTCCGCCATCCCGGCCTTCCCATCGACATGAAGGCCTATGAATGGCTCCGTTCCATTGCCCCGTCCCTCCAGATCATCGGGACCAAAGGGGATAAGCTGAAGCGGAATGAACTGGTGAAGAATAAAAAACTTCTGGAAAAATATTTCCCTGGAGACTTCCCGCCCATTGCCTACTCTGCTCTCACCGGAGAGGGCCGGGAGGAACTGCTGAAGGTGATTGAAGGAAAGATATGTGACTGATATGAAAAAGACAGTTTTCCTCACCGCCCTGCTGGCGGCAGCGTCTATCACAGGTTTTGCCTATAATCTGTACGCTCCGAATTCCTTTGATTCCGTAAGCCCTAAGTCCTGGGACTACAGGACCGTGGAAACCCTGTGCCGGGAAGGGAAAGCCCCTTCCTATACTGCCGATTTCTTCAGCCGGGGCAGCATGACCCGCTATGAACTGGCCAGCGTGATTAAGGATATGCTGGAGCACCATAACGAAAAGGACAAAGATCATGAAAGTCTGATGAAACTGAAGAAGGAATACACCCGGGAGCTGGAAGCCCTGGGATACAGAGAAGAAAAAAAGATTCCCGAAGGAAAACCGATGCTGGAAATGAGCGGAGACGGAAGAATCCGCTATAACAGTGACGGAGACGCTGACGGAAGAGTCCGGGTCAATACCCGGTGGCGCATCGGTGATGATACTACCATCAATGCCGGCGGTACAAAGAATGTAAAATAAAAAAACGCGATACCATGGTAATCCATGGCATCGCGTTTTTTGGTGCGGGCTGGTGGGGACTGGGGAATAGGAACCGGGGAGTGGAGAGCGGGGGTCTGGCCTGCCCGTAAAGGCGCTTTCTTTTTGCTGCCTGACCGTATCTTCGGACTGGCAGGGGCGTTAAAACCAAGAATCCCTTTCCACAACCGGCCCGGGTCAGCAGGCCATAACCCGAAGGAAGTCCCTCTGCCCTTTCTTAATACACCATCACATACCACAGGATGAGCACTGCCAGAAGGAGCAGGTTGTATAGAGAAAAGAGGGCCAGGTACTCCTTTTTGGAGACGGCAGGAATATGGGTATAGGCTTTGAAGGAAATGAGGCTGGCCATGGAAGCAATGAGGGTGCCCAGGCCGCCCACATCCACACCCAGGAGAAGGGGCGCCCAGTTTTCCGTATAGGGAGAAAGCATGACCGTGGCCGGCACATTGCTGATAAATTGGGAGAGGAGAAGGGATATCCAGAACTCATGGCCCCCTATGGTCTGCCGGGCCCAGGTGCTGAGGATGTCCAGGCGTCCCAGATTTCCGACAGCCATGAAGAGAAGGGAAAAGAGGAGAAGCAGCTTGTAATCCACCTCCCAAAAGGCCTTCCGATCCAGGAAAATCATGGCCGGCACCACCACCGCCATGACGAGGGCAAGGGGAATCAGACGAAGAACATGAAGAACACAGAGGAGGAGAAGGAAAAGGAGAAAGAGGGACTTCTTCCTTGGCAGTTCCATTTCCCTGGAAGGCAGGGAAGAAATGACGGTTTCCGGGGAAAGCCGTCCTGCCAGATACAGAAAAAAGCCGCTGATGAAGACCACCGGCGCTGTGGTCGATAGAAAATCAGACAGGGGCAGATGGAAGTATTCATAGATGAAAAGATTCTGCGGATTTCCTATGGGTGTCAACATGCTGCCCATGTTGGCAGCTATGGTTTCCAGCGTAATCAGTGGAATCAGAAGTGACCGCTCATGGATTTCAATAAAAGTGGAAATGGAAAAGGGAACAAAGATAATAAGGGATATATCATTGGTTATGACCATGGACGAAAAGAAGCAGGCACCGGTAAAGAAACGGGCCAGCTGCCGCACCGTGACTTTTCCGTCAAAAAAATGAAGGCAGAGAGCCCTGGGAATGCCCCATTTTCCGATTTCCGCCGTAATGGTCATGAGACAGAACAGGATGCCCAGCAGATTCCAGTTTATGCTTTCCCAAAGAAGGGCAGGGGAGAAAGGCACAAAAAGCCCGGTGGCCAGAGCCAAAAGGGCGGCCAGCAGCAAATCGGTGTATTTTTTTATCATGAAAAGCCTCCGCAGGAATAAGATGTCTTTTTATTATAATGGAAATGGGACTGGCGGGGAATGGGGAATGGAGACTGGAGATTAGGGAATGGGAGGACTTACCGCTGGCCGTGGGACTGTATTCCCGAAAGAGGTCATAGACCTCAGACTATCAGACTTCAGACTTTGGACGGCATGGACTTCATGTATCACTCCGGCGTTTCCCCTTTCCTGCGAAACGGGAAAGGAGAGAAACGCCGCGGCCAATCAGCAGAATGCTCATCATGCCAAATGACGCAGAAAGGTAAATCCGTAACGCTGACTTTATACTTATTTCCCGAAGGGCAATCCACAACCCTCGGCCCGAAGGGCCGTCAAACTTAAGAACCCTCGGGCCCGAAAGGGCCAGTCAATCTTAAGAACCGTTCCCTTCACAACCCTTCTACACAACCTGCGGCGCCAGCCGCGCCCCTTTTTTATAAAACTTGCGGCGGAGCCGCTACCACCACCCTTTGAACCTTTTGAACCTTCTTAACCCTTTAAACCCTCACACCGAAGGTGTGTCCAATGCCGGGGTGCCCTTTCTTTTTCTGTATCCATGGATTATAATAAAGTCGTCAAATTCATAAGAAAAATGGGCAAGGGAGCCTGTGGCACTATTTTGCCGCGGGCTTTTTCATTGATTTGCTTTATTTTTCCATGTTCAGGAAGAAGGCTTTTCTTCTTTCTTATTTCAAGGAGGATTTTTTATGTTCAGTGTGGCAGCACCTCATGCAAAAGGAAAATGTGCAGAAGATAATATTTTCGCAGCCAATAACAGAGCCATTGCGCTGGCGGAAAAAATCGGCAACGATCAGGTGGTGAACGGAACCGTTGGTTCCATTCTGGATGAAGATGGAAACCTGGTGGTGCTGGATGTGGTGAAAGAAGCACTGACAAAGCTGAGTCCGAAGGAAATCTGTGCCTATGCACCTATCCAGGGGTACCGGAAGTTCCTGGATGATTGTATTGATCAGTGCTTTGGCGAATCCAGACCGGAAGGATATATTGATGCCTGCTCTACGCCTGGCGGTACCGGGGTGCTCCATCATGTAGTTCACAATTATACGGAACCGGGCGATGAAGTACTCATTACGGACTGGCACTGGGGGGCTTACGACAGCCTGATTGATGACAATAACCGCAGGGTGAGAAGTTTTTCCTTCCTTACGGAAGAGGGACACTTCAATGCGCCTGCCTTTAAGGAAGCAGTGGAAGACATCCTGAAGAACCAGGATAATATCGTCATCATTCTGAACGGTATTGCCAATAATCCTACGGGCTACTGCATGTCTGTGGCTGAATGGCAGAAAGCGGTGGATATACTGAAAGACGCTGTGGCAGACGGCAGAAAGAATGCCATCCTGGTTCCCGATGTGGCTTATCTGGACTACAGCGGGGAAAAACAGGAATGCCGGAAATTCTTCAAGGTCTTTGGCGGGCTGCCGAAGAATATTCTGGTGGTCTGCGCCTACACCCTTTCCAAAGGATTTACCATGTACGGCCAGCGCATGGGTGCCATGATCGGTATTTCTTCCGATAAGGATGTAATTAAGGAATTCGTAGACATTAACCAGTACAGCAGCCGTGCTACCTGGTCCAACTGCAACAGTGCAGCCCAGAATGCCATGATTCATATCTGCGAAGATCCGGATAAAATCCGCCAGCTCGATGAAGAAAGAGCCCGCTATTTCAAACTGATTCAGGAAAGGGCTTCCATCTTCATGAAGGAAGCCAGAGAAGAGGGCGTTAAATTTGTACCTTATATTTCCGGTTTCTTTATCACCATCCCTGTGACCAACTCCCAGGCTGTATGTGATGATTTGGAAAAGCAGCATGTCTTCCTGGTACCTTTAAAGAAAGGTATCCGTCTGGCTGTTTGCTCCATATCCCGTGAAAAGATGAAGGGGCTGGCCCATAAGCTGGCTCTGGCCATCAAGGCAGCAGGGGCCAGACAGTAAGTTTCGAGCGTTTCTCAGCATCATTCGGGGCCGGTCATGGTATGGGGATCATGACCGGCCTGTCTGGTATTTACGAAAGGAGAGAGGAATATGGAGAACTTATTTGCCGCCCTCAATGCGGTGCTGAGCTTTGTCACTCCGGTTTCCGACTTTTTCTGGGATTTTCCAAAAATGTTCAGTTTCTGGAAGAATATTCCCCTGCTGGGATCCTTCTCACTGGCAATTATCGTACTGGTGGGTTCCGGCATTTACTTTACCATCCGCCTGGGCTTTATCCAGGTGAGGCTGTTTTCCGTGGGCGTTCATACGCTGGCTTCCAGAAGAAGCATTAAGGCGGGCATATCTCCGCTGGCTGCTTTCCTCCTCAGTACGGCCATGCGGGTAGGACCGGGCAATATGATCGGTGTTACCGGTGCCATTGCTGCCGGCGGTCCGGGGGCTCTGTTCTGGATGTGGGTTTCCGCCTTCTTCGGCATGGCTACCGCCTTTACGGAAGGAACGCTGGCCCAGATTTTCAAGGAAAAAAGAGGAGATACCTTCGTAGGAGGTCTTCCCTTTTATGCCAGAAAGCTCTGCGGCAACAAGGTGTGGGTGGGCACCATCCTTTCACTGGTGTATATCGTATATGCCCTCATGTGCCTGCCTGCCCAGGGGTTCAACGTGGTTACCTCGGCCGGCGCCATCGCAGGACTTGCACAGCATATCCAGATACCGGTGCAGTCTACTTTCTATTATGTGGTTTCTGTGCTGGTGATTCTCCTCATGGCTTTTATGGCTTTCGGCGGTATCCGCCGTGTGTCCCGCTGGGCAGACGTGCTGGTACCGGTGATGGCTGTCATTTATGCAGTCACCGCGCTGCTGTTGATTCTTTTCAATGTGGACAGTGTGCCCTATTTCTTTAAGGCCGTGTTTGAAGGGGCCTTCAAGCCGGAAGCCGTTTTCGGCGGATTTCTGGGGACCGCCCTTCTTCAGGGCGTCAAGAGAGGACTCATGTCCAACGAAGCCGGCCAGGGCACCATCACCATGGCTGCCGCTTCCGCTGAAGCCCGTCATCCCTGTGAACAGGGCATTATTTCCGCTCTGGGCGTTTTTCTGGATACCCATGTGATCTGTACCATGACCGGTTTCATCATCGTCATGGCCCATGAATGGGCACTGGATCCTGCGGCCTGGAAAGCCGCAGGCACCTATGGGAAATTCCTCTTTTCGGTGAACGGCCTGGCGCCGGAAATGCTGCAGGTGATGGTGCAGATCATGGTTTCCATCTGCTTCTGCCTCTTTGCCTATACCTGCGTAATCGGCTTCGTTTCCTTCTCTGAAATTTCTGCCAATCGTATTTCCTCGTCCAAAGGTTTCATCAATTTCATCCGCTGCCTCTGTGTTTTTGTGGCAGCCTTCGGCATTGCCTGCAACATTGCAGGCTACGACCTGTCAAACCTCTGGGCTTTCTCCGATTTGGGAAATATCATCATGGTATACTGCAACGTACCTATGCTTTACCTGGGGCTGAAATATGTAATCAGAGCGGCCCGCCATTATTCCGATGGCCATAGGGACTCCTTCGAATCGGAAAAGGTGCTGGGTATCAGGACAGCCTATTGGAATGGGGAAGAAAAATAAGGCATGAAAAAAGACTGTGAAGAAATGATTTCCATTTTTTCACAGTCTTTTTTTATGTTCTGGCAGGTCTCCGCTTTCTCTGCCTGAAAAACTTCTGTACATAATAGGCCCCTGTCGCATAGAGGGACATAATCAGAAGATGGCCGAATGTGAAAGTCCAGAGGGTCACGGGGATGCTTCGGGCATTGGGAATGCGGAGAAGAAGGAGCCGGCTCCCCAGGCTGTAGTAAAAGGAGAAATAAATGCCACCGGCGGTGAGAAGAATGACAAGCACTTTGTAGAGAATGGCGCGATGGGGGATTTTAGAAAATCCCATTCCCTTCTCCAGCCGGGGAAGAATGGCGCTCCAGTGAAGTCCCAGATGGAATCCCAGGGCAATGACCATGACATAGCCGGCCACATGATGAATCTGGTGAGCCAAGAGAGGGGCTTTCTGCATTCCTGTGGGGAGGGTATGGGATATCATAAACCCGCTTGCCATGACGGCGGCAAAGGAACCAAGAAGCAGCAGGTCTGCGAGGAAGGTCAGTTTCCTGTCCGTGTTCCATCGGCCCCGGGTAAGGGAAGCATACCACTGCCTGTTAAACCAGGTGTGAAGAAGAAAAAGAAGAAAGAAAACAAGGGCCAGCGTTTCATGGCCGAAATTCCGGACCAGCCGGTAATCCAGAAGGACAAGGAAGGAAATCAGCATTCCCAGGTCCACAGTCAGACGTTTGTTCATCATAACCTCCATCAAAGGACATATCTTCGGTTTCGTATATTTTCTATCTATGTCCTATTGTATCATGAAAAGAAAAACGAAAGCAAAAGGCACGGGGCCTGGCCTTTTTTATTTTCTCTGCCCCGTGAATCCCGCCGCCCCTGTATATTCTCTCGTTGCTACCGGCGGCGGGGTCTTATATAATAAAAGAAATAAAGCTCTAAAATCACCGATTTCATATACCGGAGGAATCAATGGGGAAAGTTTCTGCAAATGGTCTCTGTTCGAAGCAGCATATCCTGCATCTGCTGTATGCTACACTTTTTCTGCTGCCCTTAAATCCCTTTCTTTTTTATATCACCCTTCTTCCTGCCATAGGGGCATGGATCTATAACTGGAAGAGGCAGAAAGAGGTGGGGCTTTCTCTTCCGCCTTTATGGCAGATGGGGGCTGTTTTCCTCCTTTGCTCCTTCCTTTCTGCCTTTGTATCTAAGAACACCGCCTTTTCTCTGATGAACTGGGCACTGCAGCCTCTCATGTATGGTCTGCTGTATCTTCTGATTTATACCACCGTTTCCACGGAGAAAGAAAAGGAAAAGGCCTTGTATGCTTTCCTGGCAGGGGCGGTGGTCACCGTGGCCTACGGCTTCTTCCAGTATGCCAATGCAGCGGGAATGGCGGCGGATATGGAAGCCCAGAGCTGGGTGGACCCGGAACGGTTTCCCCTCCTTCGGCGTCGCATGTACTCTACCCTGGAAAACCCCAATCTTTTTGGCGCCTATCTGCTGATGATGATCAGTATCCTCACCGCTTTTACCTTGAGAGAGAAGGCAGTGAAACGGAAAACTGTCTTTGCAGGGATTCTTCTTGCCCTCCTTCTCTGCTTGGCTCTCACCTATTCCCGGGGAGCCTGGGTGAGCCTGGCAGCCATTGTGCTGGGGCTTACTCTTTTTTATGACAAAAGATTCGGATTCCTCTTCCTTCTGGTGCCGGTGGTGCTGGCCTTCTATCACGGTCAGGTAGTGGAACGGTTCCTTTCCCTCTTCTCCGGCGAAGATACATCAGTGGACCTCCGCTTCGCCCTGTGGGAAAGTACGGTGGCCATGATTGAGGAACATCCGCTTCTGGGCGTAGGCTGGGGGACCTATTTTCTTGCCTATCCCGATTATAATTTTTTCATTCAGGAAGAAGGAGTGCTCATCTTCCATGCCCATAATATGTACCTGAATATGCCGGCGGAAGTAGGCATCCCCGGCGGACTGGCATTCCTTGGCGCCTTCTTTGCCCAGGGCATCCTGTGCTGGAAAAATTACCGCCATGGAAAGGACAGCTTCACCAAGTCCATGGGCCTTGGCGGCGTGCTCATGGTCATGGCTCTCTCTGTCATCAGCATGGGGGACCATGTCCTCTTCAGCCGGTCCGTATCCTTCTGCTTCTGGTCTCTGGCCGCCCTCTGCGTTTCCTGCGGAAAAAAAGAAAATGGCAGGAAGGCAGAGGCTTAGCGGGCGGCATCCGGCGGCGGGTTAGTTCTTTTCCTGATTCATATATGATTTTGACGAAACCCATAAGTTTCAATACACAGGTCGTCTAAGTATATAAATAGACATATCTCCATTAAATTCACGTCAATTAATAGAAACATCTGTAAACATGGAGTTATAGGTCACGCAATTCATAATTTGTCTAATAGGAATTATCTATAACGGGTACAAGGGAATTTGTAAGGCAAATAGTACATTTTTGGGGTTTTCATGAGGAAAAGTGTGTTATAATAATACTGGTGATTGAATGAACCAAAATGCAGTCAGCAAAATCTTACGATTGGAGGGTTTGGTCTTGTGATTATAGTATTACACTTTACGGGCATACATAATCTTAAGATAAACTCATACCACAAGGATTAGGCGACTGTTTTTTTACGGGTAAAAAGTTCTGCGGCAATGCTGAAGCGAGTAATCAGGTTTTGCGGCTGCGGACTTTTATATAATTTATTTTTCATATTTGGGAGGATGATAGTAATGATCGACACCAATGATAGTGAATTCCTTAGCAGAATTGAAGACAAAGGTCTTCTCTCCAAGGTATGCGATGCCAAGACTGCAGCAAAAATGTTCAATCCTGGCGATATCATCGGTATTTCCGGATTTACCCCCTGCGGCTATCCGAAGATTACAATGCATGAACTCGCAGAACGCATGAAAGAAACTCCATTCCAGGTTGATATCTGGACCGGCGCTTCCACCGGTTCCCAGATCGATACCGAACTGGTTGCTGTAAACGGCATCAGAAACCGTATGCCTTATCAGACCAATGCCAACCTGAGAAAAGCTATCAATGCAGGCAAGGTAAACTACTACGATCTGCACCTGTCCCATGTTGCACAGCAGGTACGTGCCGGCTTCTTCACCAACGTGAAGGGTGAACACGTAACAGGCCCGGATTTTGCAGTAGTTGAAGTCTGCAAGATCGGACCGAACGGCGAACTTTATCCGACAACCGCTATCGGCAACTCTCCGGTATATGTTGACACTGCAAAGAAAGTCATTGTAGAAGTCAACACCACCCAGCCGCTGGACCTGGTAGGCATGGCTGATATTTACATGCGTAAGAATCCGCCATTCTGTGAACCAATTCCGATTCTCCATGCAGGCGACCGCGTAGGCACCCCGTACATCCCCTGCGATCCCTCCAAGATCGTTGCCATCGTTCCATGCGATATGCCAGATGTAACCCGTGCACTGGCTCCGCTGGATGATGACGCAGAAGCTATGGGCAACAACCTGGTAGACTTCCTGAAGAATGAAGTGAAACACGGAAGACTTCCGGAAAACCTCCTGCCTCTGCAGTCCGGCGTAGGCAACGTAGCAAACGCAGTTATCCACGGCCTCGTTGAATCTGATTTCCAGAACCTTTCCGTATACACCGAAGTTATTCAGGATGGCATGGTCGACCTGATTGATAAAGACAAGATCGACATGATTTCCGGTACTTCCCTGTCCCCATCCCCGGATGGACTGAAACGCTTCTATGCAAACATTCAGAAGTACAACAAGAAGATCGTTCTTCGTCCGCAGGAAATTTCCAACAACGGTGAAGTTGTTCGTCGTATCGGCGTTATCGGCATGAACACCGCTCTGGAAATGGATATTTACGGTCATGTAAACTCCACCCATGTAACAGGCACCAAGCTGATGAACGGTATCGGTGGTTCCGGCGACTTCGCCCGCAACGCATTCCTGTCCTGCTTCTTCTGCCACAGCACCACAAAGGGCGGCAAGATTTCCGCTGTTGTTCCGATGTGCTCCCATGTTGACCACACCGAACATGATACCCATGTATTCATTTCCGAACAGGGCGTTGCAGATGTTCGCGGCCTGACCCCGAAGGAAAGAGCAAAGGTTATTATCAACAACGTTGCTCATCCGTCCTTCAGAGATCAGCTCATGGACTACTACGAAAGAGCATGCGCTGCCTGCGGCAACAGCCAGACCCCGCATCTGCTTAAAGAAGCTTTCAAATTCCATGAAAGCCTGGCAGAAACCGGAGATATGCATTTCAAGAAATAATTTGATTTGCTTTTAATACTTTACAAATAATCCAAATATTGTATAATTACCTATGGTGATAGCTGTCTAAGACAGTGTCATATACATGGGTCTCGCAAGAGTCCGAAAGCTGCTGCAAGAAGATTCAAACGATCGCTGCGGCAGCGAAAGGCTTTGCGGAACCCTGACGGAAGACGTCCCTCACAGGAGAACAAGAAGAGCACAAAGCCACGGTTTCCCGGAAAAGGGGATACACTTCCAGATAGTTACATACTTACTTTTTTAGGAGGAAGATGAACTCATGTCTAACGAATCCCTGAAAGCTAAACTTGATGCCTACAATGCAGAATATGCAAAACAGGTTGCAAAACATCCGGAAAGAGTTGGTCTGAAACATAAGAACCTGTACACACCACTCGATCTTGACGGTTTCGACTATGAAAAAGACCTCGGTTTCCCGGGCGAATATCCATATACCCGTGGCGTACAGCCCACCATGTACCGTGGCCGTCTCTGGACCATGCGTATGTATGCTGGTTTCTCCACCGCTGAAGAATCCAACAAACGTTATAAATACCTGATTGCTAACGGCGGCACCGGCCTGTCTGTTGCATTCGACCTTCCGACCCAGATCGGTTATGACTCCGACGACAAAATGTCCGCTGGCGAAGTTGGTAAGGTAGGCGTAGCTATCGACTCCCTCTACGATATGGAAAGACTGTTCGATGGCATTGATCTTGGCAAAGTTTCCACTTCCATGACCATCAACGCACCGGCTTCCGTACTGCTGGCTATGTACATTGCAGTAGCTGAAAAACAGGGCGTTCCTGCATCTGCACTTCGCGGCACCATTCAGAACGATATCCTGAAGGAATACGCAGCTCGCGGCACCTACATTTTCCCGGTTAAACCGTCCATGCGTCTGATTACCGATATCTTCGAATACTGCTCCGCTAACGTACCGAAGTGGAACACCATTTCCATTTCCGGCTATCATATCCGTGAAGCTGGTTCCACCGCTGCTCAGGAAGTTGCATTCACCATTGCTGATGGTATTGCTTACATCGAAGCAGCTCTGAAAGCAGGCATGAAGATTGATGAATTCGCTCCACGTCTGTCCTTCTTCTGGAACGCTCACAACAACGTACTCGAAGAAGTTGCTAAATTCCGTGCATCCCGTCGTATCTGGGCTAGAATCCTGAAAGAAAGATTCCATGCTGAAAACGCAAAGTCCATGAAACTCCGTTTCCACACCCAGACCGCAGGCTCCATGCTGACAGCTCAGCAGCCGAACAACAACATCATCCGTGTTGCTCTTCAGACCGCAGCAGCAGTTATGGGCGGCACCCAGTCCCTGCACACCAACTCCCGCGATGAAGCACTGGCTCTTCCGACCACTGAATCTGTAACCATCGCTCTTCGTACCCAGCAGATCGTGGCTTACGAATCCGGCCTGGCTGACGTAGTTGATCCGCTCGGCGGCTCCTACTATGTTGAAGCAATGACCAACGCTATCGAAGAAGAAGTTATGCAGTACATCAAGAAGATTGATGAAATGGGCGGCGCTGTAGAAGCTATTGATAAAGGCTACATCCAGAAAGAAATTCAGGATTCCGCTTATGCTTGGCAGATGGCTGTTGAATCCGGCGAAAGAACAATCGTTGGCGTCAACAAGTTCACCATGGAAGAACCGCCGGTTACCGGCCTGCTGAAGATTGATGCTTCCGTTGGCGAAAGAAAGAAAGCTCAGCTCGCTAAAGATAAGGAAAACCGTGACCAGGCTAAAGTTGCTGAAGAACTGGCTAAACTTGAAAAAGCAGCTCAGACTCCGGCTGAAGGTCCAGATCATGTTAACCTTATGCCAGTCATCCTCGACTGCGTACGTGCATACTGCACCGAAGGCGAAATCTGCGGCGTTCTCCGTAAAGTATTCGGCGAATACAAACCGCACAACACCCTTTAATCTTAGGGCAGCCTGAAGCAAGAGAATCTTACATTACTGAACATATTTCTGGAGGTAATTTACAATGGCAGACAAACGTATCAGAGTACTCGTAGCTAAACCGGGTCTTGATGGACACGATCGTGGTGCAAAAGTTATTGCCCGTGCACTTCGCGACGCAGGCATGGAAGTTATTTACACCGGTCTTCGTCAGACCGTTGAACAGATTGTTGAAGCAGCAGATGCAGAAGACGTTGATGTAGTAGCTCTGTCCCTGCTCTCCGGCGCTCACAACACCCTTTTCCCGGAAGTTGTAGAAGCACTGAAAGCTAAAGGAATGGGCGACGTTCTGGTTATCGGCGGCGGCGTAATTCCGGAAGACGATATCCCAGGCCTTGAAAAAGCTGGCGTAAAAGCTATCTTCACACCTGGCACCCCAACAAAGAAAGTTATTGACTTCATTAAAGAAAACGTTAAGAAATAATCAGCCTGTAGCTGTTATTGACTGACGTTTGGTAATTTAGCTGCTAGGGACTGGACTAATACCCAGCCCCTTGCAACTATATTATTTCTCTTTACTCTTCGAAAAGGCGGTGTATCCATGGAATTCTCAATGAAAGATTTTTGGAATGGAAACAGACGTGCCTTAGCGAGAGCAATTACCATCGTTGAAGACGAACGGGATGGATTTGAAGATATCATGAAAGATATCTATCATCATACCGGTCGTGCACAGGTCATCGGTATCACTGGTGCACCTGGTGCGGGTAAGAGCACACTGTCAGATGCCCTGATCAAGAAATACCGTGCTCAGGGTAAGACCGTAGGTATCGTAGCAGTCGATCCTACCAGTCCGTTCTCCGGCGGCGCCATCCTTGGCGACCGTATCCGTATGAACGACCTGACCTTGGATAAGGGTGTTTATATCCGTAGTATGGGCACGCGAGGCAGTCTCGGCGGACTTTCCCGCAAGACAGCTGATGCGGTAAAACTGATGGATGCTTTCGGTCTCGATGTTATTTTCATCGAAACAGTAGGCGTAGGACAGTCAGAAGTCGATATCGTCAAAAATGCGGATACAACACTTGTTGTGCTCGTACCTGGACTTGGTGACGATATTCAGGCTATTAAAGCAGGTATCCTCGAAATTGGTGATGTATTCGTCATCAATAAATGTGACCGTGATGGCGCAGATCGTCTGAATGTAGAAATCGAAATGATGCTCGATCTGGGCGAAGCCCAGAACTGGCGTCCTCCGATTGAAAGGACGATTGCGAACAAAGACCAGGGTGTAGATGATGTAGTAGCAGCCCTGGGCGATCATCGTAAGTATCTGGAAGAATCCGGCGTTCTTGATGAAAGAAGACGCGACCGGGCTCGTTCCGAAATGCTTGAGATGATTCACGACCGCATTTCCCGTCATATTGAAGAAACCATCTCCAAGACGGGTGAATTTAGTGACTACGTGGAACAAGTCTTTGAACGGAAAACTGATCCGTACACAGTCGTTGATTCCATTGTGGGCAAAATATTCAAATAATTTTAAAGGAGGAGTTATTATGGCATTCAAAGTTTTAACTGTCGATCATGTTGGCGTAGCTGTTAAAGATCTCGCAAAGATTAAACAGCAGATGAAAGACATTTTCGGACTTGAACCTTCTCTGCCGGATGAAACCGTTGAAGAACAGCATGTAACCACAAGCTTCTTCAAACCATCCGCTCAGACCGAAGCTTGCGAACTCGAATTCCTGGGTTCTACCACTCCGGACGGCCCGATTGCTCGTTTCATTGAAAAAGCAAACAACGGCAAGAACGGTTTCCAGCATGTTGCTCTTCGTGTAGATGACATCGAAGCTGCTCTGGCTGATCTGCAGGCTAAAGAAGTTCCGCTCATCGACAAGAAGTTCCGTGTTGGTGCAGGCGGCTGTCATATTGCATTCTTGCATCCAAAGGCAACTGGCCTTCTGCTTGAACTGACAGAACGCCCCGGCGGCCCATCCTTCAAGAAATAATTTGAACGATGGCATATGACTTGCCCATTTGGGTAAGTCATCCCCCCTGTGGGGGACCCTAAAATTTTTGGAGGTGTAAGAATGGCAACTGTTGAAGAAAGAATTGAACTTCTCCATAAAAACCTCGCTCATGTAGAGGCTATGGGTGGCGAAAAACGTGTTGAAAAACAGCATGCAAAAGGCAAACTGACTGCTCGTGAAAGACTTGCTCTTCTGTTTGATGAAGGCACTTTCGTAGAAGTCAATGCCCTTGTAAAATCCCGCTGCCACAACTTCGGCCAGGAAAAGAAAGATCTCCCTGGTGAAGGCGTAGTAACAGGTTACGGCACTGTTGATGGAAGACTTGTATTTGCATTCGCTCAGGACTTCACCGTAGAAGGCGGCTCCCTTGGTGAAATGCATGCAGCTAAGATCGTTCACGTAAATGAACTGGCTCTGAAAGTCGGTGCACCTTGCGTAGGCCTGAACGATTCCGGCGGAGCTCGTATTCAGGAAGCTGTCGATGCCCTCTCCGGCTACGGCAAGATTTTCTGGTGCAACACCATTGCATCCGGCGTTATTCCTCAGATTTCCGCAATCATGGGACCATCTGCAGGCGGCGCTGTATACTCCCCGGCTCTGACCGACTTCATTTACATGGTTAAGAAAACATCTCAGATGTTCCTGACCGGCCCGGCTGTAGTAGAATCCGTAACAGGCGAAAAGATTACAGCTGAAGCACTCGGCGGCGCAATGACCCACAACCGTACTTCTGGTGTAGCTCAGTTCGCAGCTGAAAACGACGAAGACTGCATTAAACAGATTCGTTACCTGCTCTCCTTCCTGCCTTCCAACAACATGGAAGATGCTCCTATCGTTGAAACCGGTGATGATCCCACAAGAACCGATCCGGCCCTCGATACCCTTATGCCTGAAAGCTCCAATGCTCCATATAACATGTACGATGTTATTAAGTCCATTGTAGATAACGGCGAATACTACGATGTAGCTAAGGAATTTGCAAAGAACATCATCACCTGCTTCGCTCGTATGGACGGACAGACTGTTGGTATCATTGCTAACCAGCCGGCATTCATGGCAGGCTGCCTTGACTACAACGCATCCGATAAAGCAGCTCGTTTCATTCGTTTCTGCGACTGCTTCAATATTCCGGTTCTTAACATCGTCGATGTACCAGGCTTCCTGCCCGGCAAACAGCAGGAATATGCCGGCGTAATTCGTCACGGCGCTAAGATGCTGTTCGCTTACTGCGAAGCTACCGTTCCGAAGATCACCATGATTCTCCGTAAAGCATACGGCGGCTCCTACATTGCTATGTGCTCCCGTGAACAGGGCGCTGACCAGGTATTCGCTTGGCCGACCGCTGAAATCGCTGTTATGGGACCTGCAGGCGCAGCTAACATCATCTTCAAGAAAGATCCGAACAAAGAACAGCGTACAAAGGAATATGTCGAAGAATTCGCTACTCCTTACAAAGCTGCAGAACGCGGCTATGTAGATGCAGTTATCGATCCGAGAAACACTCGTCCGACAATCATCAATGCACTGAAGATGCTTGCTTCCAAGCACGAAGTACATCCGGCAAAGAAACACGGAAACATTCCGCTCTAATATTTGCCGCTTAAATACTCTAATTGAAAGGATGGGTACAGATGGATAACAGTACAGTTATGTATATCGCGGTATTTGCTGCCGTTGTTGCAGTAATTGCCCTGATCATGATCTGGCAGGTACGTTCATCTCTCAATCAGTCCGCAGCACCGGCACCGGCCGCAGCTCCCAAGAGAGCAGCTGCAGCTCCTAAAGCAGCTCCCAAAGCTGCTGACAATGGTGCAGTCGTAGCAGCAATTGCTGCTGCTATCGTTGCTATGGGTGGCGGCGAAATCGTCTCCATCCGCCCGGCAGCTAGAACCGGCTGGACAACCGCAGCCCGCATTGCAGGCGTTTCCGGCAATCAGCAGTTCTAATTGAAAGTTGAAAGTACAATCATTTAGGAGGAAAGACAATGAGAAAATTTACTGTAACAGTTAACGGCCAGGATTACGATGTAGTAGTTAAAGATGGCGGCGCTGCAGCAGCAGCTCCGGCTCCGGCAGCAGCTCCGAAAGCAGCTCCGGCTCCAGCAGCAGCTCCGGCTCCGGCTCCCGCTCCGGCTCCGGCTCCCGCTCCGGCAGCAGCTCCTGCAGGTGCAGGCGAATCCGTTGAAGCTCCGATGCCTGGTAAAGTTATCCGCATCAACAAACATGTTGGTGATGCAGTAGCTTCCGGCGACGAAGTCCTCGTTCTCGAAGCTATGAAGATGGGCAACCCGATCATGGCTCCATGCGATGGCAAAGTAACCTCCATGCAGGTTTCCGAAGGCCAGAGCGTACAGGGCGGCGATCCGCTGTTCACCGTTGGCTAATCCCAGCTTGAACTATGCATAAGAAAAAGCAGTGCTTCGGCACTGCTTTTTTTATTGCCTTCATGGTATGAGAGCAAGAAAAATCTCTTTACATGATGGCAGGCTTTTTTTCCCTATGCCAAAGCTCATTTCTCATTCCCCTTCTGCTTTGTGATGCCTCTTATGATCATGGTCTTCTTCTATGAAAAGAAATGATAACTCCCTTTTTGTCTCCCTTATTTCTTCTATTCGTGGAAATAGGGTAAAGTGAGGTGCCCTTTGGTTCTCTGGGTGCTTAAGGGCCTGTAATTTCTATGGATTTAGACCGTTAAGAAAGGCAACTCTCTGCTTTCTTAATCATTTTCATCCTCCATCTGGGCCATGAGGAGGCCAAGCATAGTGAGGCCTGCCTGTTCCAGGGGATAATCCTTTGGGAAAACAGCGGCTATGCCATAGCGGAAGAGTGTTTCTTTCTCTTTTTCTTCTCCCTGCTGTAAAGCAATAAGGATGTCATCCCTGCCTTGCAGGGTGAGGGCTCTTTCCAGTTCCACTGTCAGACGGACTCTATGGGGACTGTCGGTACTGAAGTAAATGAAATGGACATCGTTTTCTATGGCATGGCGTGCGGTGTCTTCCGGGGTTTCCATGGAGCCTACATCCACGTCCCAGCCTCCATCGGCGAAGGTGGTGGCAGCCAGCTTCCTTTCTTCTTTGGAATGGTCTTCTTCCATGTCTGCCATGTAGAGACGAGGCCTTCTGCCTTCCATGTCTGCCAATTTTTTTGTCAGTTCTACCGACTTCTGACGTTCCATTTCCTGATTCATTATGATTCTCCTTATTTGTGAAATAAAGAATGACCAATGAATTATTCATTCTTTATTCATTATACTTTCTTTTATGCCTTTATTTCAAATATTATTTGCAAATAAAATTATAAATTAACAGTAAAATTAGATAAAAATCACAGTAAAATAATTGACACTTAGAAATTAATGAATTATACTGTGGATGTAGTCTTTTGGACAATTTCACATTTCTGACAGATGCGAAAGCATAAAAGAGAATCCGGTATAAGCCGGAGCGGTCCCGCCACTGTAAGGAGGAGTTCCTGCTCAAAAATGTCACTGGGGAAACCTGGGAAGGCGAGCAGGAATGAGGAGTCCAAGCCAGGAGAACTATCTGTCAAAGAATCACCGTTAGGGAAGCTCGATTTTCAAAATAAATCCTGCTTCCAGAAACCTGCGAATGATGGGGAGGGGATTGGGACATATTGTCCCTCTGACCGGCTGCCATCCATAGGTGCCGGCTTTTTTCATGCCAATATACCTTGAAGGAGGTGAAACTCGGGGTCATGGTGGAATTGTCCGGAGAAGTTCTGATACTATCGGAATCTCTGCTTCTCTCATGTTGTTAAAGGAGGATATATTCATGGATGAACAGAAATCCCAGGAACCGGTAAAACAGCTGACAGATAAAGAGCTTGAAGCGATCCTTAAAAAATCTGAAGGAAAAACGGATTTCCCGGCAGTTAAATTTGATGAATTCACACCGCCCACATGGGAAGAATGGGTGGATGCCTGCAATGCACTTCTCAAAGGCAAGCCTTTTGATAAACTCATGTATACGAAAACTTATGAAGGCATTACGTTCGATCCCATTTACACGCTCCGCACCGGTCCTGTAGCTATGGATAAGGACCTGCCTCTTGATGATTATCCAGGGATGGGTGATTATCTCCGGGGGTCCACGGTGAATGGCTATAAGGAAGCGCCCTGGGGCATTGCCCAGGCCTGCGACGAGACGCTGCCTTCCGAAAATAATGAGCTTTTGAAGCATGAAATCGATAAGGGGTCCACGGTGTATAATGTCCGTCTTGACAGTGCATCCATGGATGGTGTGGATGTGAAGGATGCGGAAAAACCGGGGGACACCGGCGTATCTATTACGACGCTGGAAGACATGGCTCATCTTCTGGATGGCCTTGATCTTAAGACCTATCCTTTCATGATGTACTGCGGACCTTCCGCTGTCCGCATGATTGCACTGGCAGCTGCTGCATTGAAAGCAAAGGGAAAAGATACCAGTGAACTTCATGGTGTAATCGGTGCCAATCCTTTGGCTCAGCTGGCAAAGAATGGTACTCTGATCAAGCCGCTCTCTGCCTGCTATGACGACATGGCAGAATCTATCCGCTGGGCCAGGAAGAATGCACCCCATCTTCGTACCATCATGGCGAGAAGCGAAGTGTTCTCCAGAGGCGGTGCCAATGCAGTGCAGGAAGTGGCTTATACCTTCGCCATGGCGGTGGAATATATCCGGGAAATGGAAAAGAGAGGAGTTTCCATTCATGATATAGCCCAGTCCATCAATTTCGGATTCAATGTGGGTAACGTATTCTTTATTGAAATCGCCAAACTCCGGGCTGCCCGGGAAGTATGGGCCAATATCATGAAGGCCTTCGGCGCTGAAGAAGCAGACAGGAGCTGCCGTATCCATTCCCGTCCCGCTTATTTCTACCGCACCATTTTTGATGCCGGCGTCAATATGCTTAGAAATACGACAGCCATGTTCTCCGCCGTGGTGGGCGGCGTAGATACCTACGAAAACGAGCCCTATGATGAAACGGTGAGAAAGGGGGATGAATTCTCCCGCCGTATAGCAAGAAATGCCCATATTATCCTGCAGGAAGAATTCGGCATGCTTCGTCCTATCGACCCTGCCGGCGGTTCCTGGGCCTTGGAACATCTGACGAAGGAAATGGCTGGAAAAATCTGGAAGGAATTCCAGAAAATCGAGTCCATGGGCGGCTTTACGAAAGCCCTGGAAGCCGAATATCCGCAGGAACAGATCCTTGATATCCTGAAGCAGCGTTTCAAGGCACTGGATTTCCGCAAAGACCGGGCTGTAGGAAACAACATGTATCCGAACATGGCGGAAGAACTCATCGAACCAAGACCGGAAGATACACCGACTCTCAAGAAACAGCTTGTGAAAGGGGTAGAAGATTACAGGAAGGACATGGACAAGGAGTACCTGGGGAAAAAGCTGGAAGAACTGGAAGCATCTCCGGTTGCCGGAAAGCTGGATAAGGCTATCGAAGCCTTTTCTGCCGGTGCCACCCAGAACGAGGTCTATAAGGCCATGATTCCGGATGGGGAAGCAGAAAAAGTTCGTCCTATCACGGAACACCGCTGGACAGAACGGTTTGAGCGTCTCCGCTTTGATACGGAAAATTATAAGAAAGAAACAGGAAAGAATGTGGAAGTCTTCCTGGCCAATATGGGACGTATCCCGCAGCACAAGGCAAGGGCCGATTTTTCCACTTCGTTCCTGCAGGTAGGCGAATTCAATGTGCATTTGAACAACGGCTTCCAGGATGACGAAGGAAAACCGGGCTCCCGCTGGGATAAATGCGTGGAAGCGCTGAAAGCTGGCTGTGACGATAAGGGTACGCCCTATGACTGTGCCGTTATCTGCTCCAAGGATGACACCTATCCTGAAGATGTACCGGCTCTGGCTCCCCGGCTGAAGGAAGTGCTTGGCAAAGGGAAACTGTTCCTGGCAGGAGCTGCACCAAAAGACCTGGAGCAGACATACCGTGATGCCGGTATTGACGATTTCATCAGTGTGAAGGCAAACTGCTATGAGATCATCCGCAGTCTTCAGAGGGAAAAAGGCATGAAGATTACGGAAGAGGAGGTAAAATAATATGGCAATGAATCCCGATTTCACAAAACTGGACCTGGAAAATCATCCTTCCTGTGATTACGATGTCTGGAAAACAGGGCTGGAAGAAACGACGGGCAAATCCTACAATGATTTGTACGACACCACCCTGGAGCGTATCCCCGTAGGTCCCCTGTATACCAAAGATATTTATAAAGAATGCAATCATCTGGATTTTATGAGCGGCATTCCTCCGTTCCTGAGAGGCCCCTACTCCACCATGTATGTATTCCGTCCATGGACAGTACGTCAGTATGCCGGCTTCTCCACAGCCGAAGAATCCAATGCCTTTTATAAGAGAAACCTGGCTGCCGGGCAGAAGGGGCTGTCCATTGCATTCGACCTTCCTACCCACCGGGGCTACGATGCGGATAACCCCCGCGTAGTAGGCGATGTGGGCAAGGCAGGCGTATCGGTATGCTCCATGCTGGACATGAATATCCTCTTTGACGGTATCCCCCTGGACCAGATGTCCGTATCCATGACTATGAATGGCGCCGTGCTTCCCATCCTGGCTTTCTTCATCTGCGCCGGCATTGAGCAGGGGGTAGACAGGAAAATCCTCCAGGGCACTATCCAGAACGATATCCTGAAGGAATTCATGGTCCGCAACACCTACATCTATCCGCCGGCCATGTCCATGCGTATCATCGGCGATATCTTCGAATACACCACCAAGTACATGCCGAAGTTCAATTCCATTTCCATTTCCGGCTACCACATCCAGGAATGCGGCGCTACCTGCGACCTGGAACTGGGCTATACCCTGGCTGATGGCATGGAATACATCCGCTGCGGTGAAAAAGCAGGACTGCCGGTGGATGCTTTCGCCAAGCGTCTGTCCTTCTTCTGGGACCAGGGCAAGAACTACTTCATGGAAGTAGCCAAGATGAGGGCTGCCAGAGTGCTGTGGGCTAAGATTCTGAAAGGCTTTGGCGCCAAAAATCCGAAGTCCATGGCTCTCCGTACCCATTCGCAGACCTCCGGCTGGTCCCTTACCGAACAGGATCCCTTCAACAATATCACCAGAACCTGTATGGAAGCCATGTCCGCAGCCCTGGGCCACACCCAGTCCCTGCACACCAACGCCCTGGACGAAGCCATCGCGCTGCCTACAGACTTCTCTGCCCGTCTGGCAAGAAATACGCAGCTCTATATCCAGGATGAAACGAAGGTTTGCAAGATTATCGATCCCTGGGGCGGTTCCTACTATCTGGAATACCTGACCAATGAAATGATTAAACGGTCCTGGGCCCATATCCAGGAAGTGGAATCTCTGGGAGGCATGGCCAAGGCTATTGCCACAGGCCTTCCGAAGATGCGTATCGAGGAATGCGCTGCCCGCCGCCAGGCTGACATTGATTCCGGCAGAGAAACCATTGTAGGCCTGAACAAGTATCGTCTGGCCAAGGAAGACCCGTTGAACGTACTCTCCATTGACAATACCGCCGTACGGAATGCGCAGATTAAACGCCTTGAAAAGCTCCGCTCCATCCGGGATCCAGAAAAAGTACGCCGGGACCTGGAACACATTACCAAGTGTGCCGAGAGCAGGGACAATGGCAACCTTCTGGACGCTGCCGTACAGGCAGCCCATGACCGCTGCTCTCTGGGTGAAATTTCCGACGCCGTGGAAAAGGTGTCCGGCCGCTACAACGCCACCATCCATACCGTATCCGGCGTGTATTCCAGCGAATTCCAGGATAACGGCCAGTTTGACAAGGCTAAGAAACTGATTGAAGAATTTGATGCACTCGAAGGCCGCCGTCCCCGTATCTTCTTCTGCAAGATGGGTCAGGACGGTCATGACAGAGGCCAGAAGGTACTGGCATCCTCCTTTGCCGACATGGGCTGGGACGTGGACGTAGGTCCCCTGTTCCAGACACCGGAAGAAGC
This sequence comes from Dialister succinatiphilus YIT 11850, assembly GCF_000242435.1. Lineage (GTDB taxonomy): Bacteria > Bacillota > Negativicutes > Veillonellales > Dialisteraceae > Dialister > Dialister succinatiphilus. Next base: position 368,991 of record NZ_JH591188.1, read on the forward strand.
GGCCCAGGATGCCGTAGATAACGATGTTCATATTGTTGGCTTCTCCTCTTTGGCTGCAGGACACAAGACACTGCTTCCAGCCCTGGTGGAAGAACTGAAGAAACGGGGCCGCAGCGATATCCTCGTTTGCATTGGCGGCGTTATCCCACCCCAGGATTACCAGTATCTCTATGACCATGGCGCCACTGCTATCTTTGGACCGGGCACCAATATCCCGAAGTGCTGCATCGAACTTCTGCAGATCCTTGTGGACCGTGCCAAAGCCGAAGCCAGGGAAGGATAAGGTAAGTGCTTATGCCTGATAACGATGATGACCTGAGACCCAGCTGGGTGCCGAAGGAAAAGAACCCTGAATTTGCCTGTACCGTTATGCGCGGCATTGACAGTGCCGTGAACAGCGTTACCAGTGCCAAGTATTACCCGAAGGAAAATCTCCGCCGCGTACCGCTTCGGAAGAAAATGAGCGTGGAAGAATATGTGGAAGGCGTGAAAAAGGGGGACCGTATGATTCTGGCCAAGGCCATTACCCTCATTGAGAGTAACGCCCCCAAAGACTTCGATAAAGCCCAGCGCGTCCTGCAGGCACTCCTTCCCAGGACAGGACATTCCCTCCGTATCGGTATCACCGGTGTCCCCGGCGCAGGCAAGAGTACCTTCATCGAAGCCTTCGGGCAGCTTCTCTGTCAGCAGGGCTATAAAGTAGCCGTGCTGGCGGTGGACCCTACCAGCTCCATCACCGGCGGCTCCATTCTGGGCGATAAGACCAGGATGCAGAAACTGTCCCGGGAACCGAACTGTTTCATCAGGCCCTCTCCCTCCGGCGGTACCCTGGGAGGCGTGGCCAGGAAGAGCCGTGAAACCATGATGCTCTGCGAAGCGGCAGGCTGTGATGTGATCCTGGTAGAAACCGTAGGCGTAGGCCAGTCAGAAACCACAGTCCGTTCCATGGTAGATTTCTTTATGCTGGTGGTTCTTACCGGTGCCGGCGATGACCTTCAGGGCATCAAGAAAGGCATTATGGAACTGGCCGATGCCATCGTGGTGAACAAGGCCGATGGGGACAATCTGGAAAGAGCTAAGGTCACCCAGGGAGAATACGAACGGATGGTAGAATTTATCCGCCCCGCTACGGAAGGCTGGAAAACCCATGCCTACCGCTGCTCTGCTCTGCAGAAAACGGGACTTCTGGAATTGTGGGCAGTGATGCGGGAATTTGAAAAGGTGACGAAAAAATCCGGCGCCTTTGAAAACCGACGCCAGCGCCAGATCATCGCCTGGGTCAAAACCATGATTGACGAGCATCTGCACAATCTCTTCTATGAAGACCCTGTCATCAAAGGCAGACTTCCGGAAGTGAGGGCAGCCGTGCTGGCAGGGGTGGTATCACCCAGCCAGGCAGTGGCGGAACTGATCAGGACCTTCGATCTTGATCGCGCCGCCGCCCGCCATTTGGATTCATAAGGAAATCCGACCTGCGAAAAGGGGGAGCGTCCATTACGGGGCCGCTCCCCCTTTCGCTAAATCCAAAGTCAAGGAGGAAATCATGTATATCAATGGAGCATTCATGAAAGAATTGTACCTGGCGGGAGGACCCTACTACGGACTGCAGGAGGTTTTCTCCCGGGTCAAAGGCGTGGCCCGGGTGCGGGCAGGCTTTGCCAACTGCAGCAGCGACTCCCCTTCAAAGGAAGACATATACAGCGGCAAAGTGGAAGGCAGGGAATGCATACAGGTCATTTACAATCCGAAGAAAATCGACATTGTCAGCCTCCTTTCCCTCTTCTTTACCATTATCAACCCCTATACCGACGGCATCCAGGGGAAAGCCGAGGGGCCTCAGTTCCGGAGCGGTGTTTACTACACCAGCCCTGAAGATACCATGCAGATCAGCTATTACCTGACATTCCTGCAGAACCGCGGCATCCACCGCCGCATGACCGACGATGCAGTGGTATTCAATGCATTTGAAGGAGAAGGTGGAAGGCGGCCGCCGATTCGGACGGAAATGAAGAGGCTGGAAAACTTCTACGAAGCGCCGGAAGAAGAACAGTACTTCCTGAGAAAGCACCCAGGCACCTACACGCCCATTCATATAGACCTTCTGGAAGAACTGGGAACCATAGGGAAAGTGGAGAATGAAAGGAAGTAAGACTCCTGTTTCCGCCATCCGCCATGGAAAGCCATGATTTCAAGCTCTGGAAGGATGGATTGCTCCTAGGCACTTACCATCTGCGTCCTGTTCATTTGACAGGGCAGGCAGAACGGCTATAATAAGGACTGACAGTTATTCATTGAAAAGAAACGGCAGTGAATCATGCCGTTTCTTTTATTGTGAGGAGAAGAAACCATGGAAATATTTACACTGCAGTTCTGGCTCAGCGTAGGAGCTATTATATTGATGGATTTATCCCTGGGCGGTGATAACGCGGTGGTCATTGCCATGGCTTCCAACCGCCTGCCGGAAAAGGAGCGGAAGAAAGCCATCCTCATCGGCACCATAGGCGCCGTGGGCCTCCGCATGGCTCTGACTGCTGTGGCCGTATGGCTTCTTACCATCCCCTATCTCCAGGTGCTGGGCGGCATCCTCCTGATTCCCATTGCCATCCACCTTCTGGCACCGGGCGATGAAGATCCCCATATAGAAGCATCCGATAATCTGTGGACGGCGGTGAAAACCATTATTCTGGCAGATTTCCTCATGTCCATCGACAATATCCTCTCTGTCGCCGGTGCTGCCAATGGTGATTTCCTTCTGGTAGTCTTCGGCCTCATGGTGAGCATCCCCATCATCGTCATGGGCAGCCAGCTCATAGGAAAAGTACTGGACCGCTTCCCCTTCCTCATGTACGCCGGCGCCGCCATGATCGGCTGGACCTCCGGTACCATGTTCCTCCACGACAAGGTGCTGGGCCCGGTGATTACCGCTGCTTTTGGCAGCTGGATAGAAACGGGCCTCCCCGCTTTCCTGGCTCTGGCGGTCTGCGTCCTGGGATACTTGAAAAGCCATAGGAAATAAAAATCTCCACGTCAAAAAGGCCTCACAGAGAGCTGTGAAGCCTTTTATCGTGGAAAAGAACACACCACATGGCAGGCATTCCATATCCTGCCTTACCCCTGGCCGATGTATGCTTTTCATATTTCCTTGGTTTCAGTGCACTGAAGGGAAACGGCCTTCCTGCTTCCATCCCCTCCCTCCTGCTCCATGGATGGGCGCCTGCAGGATTTCTGAGAGGATTTTGCCGGTTGGCTGTTTCTATAGGGATAGTCATGGAGAAGGGGAAGGCGTATCAGCCCGGGGAGAGTCTATGCCAGAAACCGCTTTGTCATCCTGCTGGTATATGGTCAAAAAGGCCCGGAAAGAGGTGACCCTGGCGCCCTGGAGAGTCTTTCTGCCTGAAATGCTCCTGCACAGGCAAGGCCATCATGCAATGGAGATAGAACTCTTCCAATTCCAGTATATTATCCCTTTTTCTCACTGCATTCTATATAGGCTATGCTAATTTTGCAAAGAGTACCTTATTTATGGGGTTTCACCTTTTTTGCTGACACATAAGGTGATATGATAGGAAATGTAATTGAATCATCGAAAATGAGAGGAAGACCGTTTTTCGTGCCTTCCCCTGGAACCGCAGAGGCGGTTCTTTCATTTCCAAAAGGGGGATGTTTATGAATATACATGAGTATCAGAGCAAGGCCATTATGAAGGAATATGGCATTCATGTGCCTGAAGGATATCCGGCATTCACCGTAGAGGATGCGGTGGCTGCAGCGAAGCGGATCGGCACACCGGTGGTGGTTGTGAAGGCCCAGATTCATGCCGGCGGCCGCGGGGAAGCGGGAGGCGTCAAGCTGGCCCATTCTCCGGAAGAAGTGAGAAAATATGCCAGAGAGCTTCTGGGCAGCATCCTTGTGACCCGCCAGACCGGGCCCCAGGGAAAGAAAGTGAACCGTCTTCTCATCGAAGCAGGCGCCCATATCAAGAAGGAATATTATATTTCCTTTGTGGTGGACAGGGAATCCCGGTGCGTGGTGATGATGGCTTCCGAGTCCGGCGGCATGGCCATCGAAGATGTGGCTGCAGAAAATCCCGAGGCCATTCTGAAGGAATATATCGACCCTGCCATCGGCCTGGCCGATTTCCAGGCAAACCGCATGGCGTATGCTCTTCATATGGAGCAGGCGGTGGTGCCGAAGGCGAAGACTTTTATGAAATATCTGTACAAGCTGTTTGTAGATAAGGACTGCTCCCTGGCAGAATGCAATCCCCTGGTGGTGACAGAGGAGAATGAAGTGCTGGCTCTGGATGCCAAGCTGAATTTTGATGACAGTACCCTGTCCCGTCATCCCGAAATCGTGGCTCTCCGGGATATTACGGAAGAGGACCAGAAGGAAAGAGAAGCGGCGGCAGAAGGATTGAACTATGTAAACCTGGGCGGTGATGTGGCCTGCATGGTGAACGGTGCCGGCCTGGCTATGGCTACGGTGGATATTATTAAGGAAAACGGAGGAGAACCGGCCAATTTCCTGGATGTAGGCGGCGATTCCACACCGGAGAAAATCGTAGCTGCTTTCAAAATCATGCTGGAAGATGACCAGGTGCATGGCATTCTGATCAATATTTTCGGCGGCATCAATAAGTGCGATGTCATTGCCACAGGCATTGTGGAGGCAGCGGCTCTCCTTTCCGGCGGAAAGGAAGAGTTCCCCATTCCTGTGGTGGTGCGTCTGGAAGGACGGAATGTGGAAAAAGGACGGAAGATTCTGGAGGAAGCCCACATTGTGAACCTTTTCCCCGCTTCTTCCATGGATGAGGGCGCTAAGAAAGTGATTCGCCTGGCGAAAGAGCAGAAGGAAAAGAAATAAGGAGGGCTGGTTATGAGTATATTAATCCATAAAGATACGAAGGTCATAGTACAGGGCATTACCGGCAGGGCAGCCCGTTTCCATACAGAACAGATGCAGGCTTACGGTACGAATATCGTAGGCGGTACGGCACCGGGAAAGGCGGGCCAGGTGTGCTGCGGTGTTCCCGTGTTCAATACGGTGAGAGACGCAGTGGCTGTGACCGGCGCCAATGCATCCGTCATTTTCGTGCCGGCTCCCTTTGCAGCGGATGCCATTCTGGAAGCGGTGGAAGCAGGTCTTGACCTGGTGGTATGCATCACAGAGCATATTCCTGTGGAAGACATGGTGAAGGTGCATCGTTATATGGAAGGGAAAAAGACCCGTCTCATCGGGCCGAACTGTCCCGGCATCATCTCTGTGGATGAAGCCAATATTGGTATCATTCCCTCCCAGATTTATAAAAAAGGCCATGTAGGCGTCGTATCCAAATCCGGTACATTGACCTACGAAGCCACCTACCAGCTCACAGAGGCAGGCATTGGCCAGACCACGGCCATCGGTATCGGCGGCGACCCCATCAAGGGTATGGACTTCATCGATACCCTGACCCTTTTCAATGAAGATCCGGAAACGGAAGCGGTGCTTATGATTGGTGAAATCGGCGGTAATGCAGAGGAAAGGGCGGCCCAGTGGATCAGGGAACATATGAAGAAGCCTGTGGCTGCTTTCATCGCAGGCCGCATGGCGCCTCCAGGAAAGCGCATGGGTCATGCGGGGGCCATCATTTCCGGCGGCAAGGGCACGGCGGCTGAAAAGATTGCTGCCTTGAATGCCGTAGGCATTCCGGTGGCCAGAACTGTGGCAGATATCGGAGAAACGGTCATCCAACTGCTGAAGGAAAAGGGCATTTACGAGGACTGCCATACCTGCTGAAGGGTGGAGCTTTAAGAAAAAACTGACTTCATGGTGGAATGTGATTCTGCCAGGAAGTCAGTTTTTTTATGGATTCAGGTAGTTCTTTATAATCATCAGCCCTTTGCGAAGACGGGCCGTATTTCCGGCGGAGCATAGGGATACGCGGAGAAAACTGCTTTCTTCGTGGTTTGAAGCCATAAAACGGCCGGATGGAAGGAAGTCGGGTCCGCCTTGGCGGCAGGGCGGCGCTGTATTCGATTGCGGAAATTGCAGATACAGTGAAGGGGCTGTAATAGAAACGGACTTGACGAAGCCTCTCCTTTCCGCTATTGTAAGGATAAGTCTTTAGGAAGCGGAGGAAGGCAGTATGTTCTCAAAATTTCAGGATTTTCTTCTGGTGGTGGTTCTCTTCTACTCCATTTACCGTATCGGCTTCGGAGAAGGCGTCACTACGGTGAACCTTTTCATCCTTCTCTGTGCTGTGGTGGCGGTCATTTCTATGGCCCTCAAACGGAGCGGTGCCTATGACCGGGCCCACAAGCAGAGGGAAGAGGCTATGAAGAAAAAAGAGGAAAATAAGGAAGACTAAAAAAGAGCCGGCAAGGCTCTTTTTTCATGGAAAATAGGAGGAATAGCCGCTATCGTCTGTCGGCTGTCGGCTGTCGGCTATCGGCTATCGGTTGTCCGCTATCTGCTGGACGCTGTCCGCTATCCGATGTTTGCTATCCGCCAGGCGGCTTTTCACTGATGAGTCATCGGCCAGTCCCGTGACGCTGGGTTTACATCATCGCCGCGCTGGGGGCAATCCGCAACTCTCTGGCCCAAAGACTCTCAAACCTGAGAGTATTAAGAACCTGGGGCCCGTTATTCATTCCCTATGAATCCTCTGCACCTGCAGGGGGCAGCTCCGCCATTTTCCCAAAGGGAATGCCTCTGGTATCCTGTTTATGGTCGGAAATGAAAAGGGCAAGGAGAACATCCTCTTCTTTTTCTATGATGACAGCGGTTATGTAGACCAGCTGGGTCATGCCGCCCCCGGTGAGGAGAAAGCTGGCACTGCCCTGTACGTAGGGAATGTCACCATCTTCCAATTTTTCCTCCCAGCCAGTGAATTTGTGGAGGCGGATGTGGGAGCTGTCCCTGTTGGTGATGGATGAGAGCCTGTCTTCCGGAAGATTTTCCTTAAAGCGGTCTTTCCATAATTGAAATTCTTCTTTGGGCAGGGAGAGTGAGACGCGGTAGCCGCCGTAGTAGCGGCGGCCCTGGCAGCGTACCTGCTCCAGGGATGTAGCACGGCCCAGGGAGACTGCAAGGGAAGCCAGCTCTTCATGGTATTCTGGATGATCAGGGAAAAGGGGAAGCGATTCCATTTCATGGGCCAGTTTTTCTTTCAGATCCTCCCGGGCAAAGAATTCTTTCATTTTCTTTCCTATAAAGCTGTCGTCCGCAGAGGTGACGGTGATGGAGGTTTCCATCATCCTGGCGTATCGACCGGAAAAGGTGAGGGCGTTCAGGAGGATAATGCCTGCCACCGCCAGGATGGAAACCAGGGTAATCAGTACTTTTCTCATGGTAGTCCTTTCTTGTGGATTCATTATACCATGAGAGCAGTGCCGTATGGCTGGAGGAGATTTCTGGCGGCCTGGCGGTCTGGTCTGTGCCCCTTAGGGCATGGACCGCAATGTTTTTTTGCCGACTGGTATGTAGGGACTTAGAGTTTCCATCGATGCGTACCGGGATCCTTCGAAGCGATTGGAATGACTGTGTCCGGTGGGGCCGTAAAACCCTGACGCGAAGCTCTGCCAATCTATCCCTTCCGAACTTACAACCGGGCCTTCCCTTTTTGTCAAACAGTGGGGATTATGATAAAATTAAAAACATAGGAAAGCGGCAGAGGCGGCGGCTTCTCCCGGAAAGAGGTGCTTTTTCATGAATCCGGATTTAGACATAGTAAGAAAAATCAATGGGCTGGCCGGCAGGGTGCGGCCCTTTGACCTGATGATGGATCTGATTGCTCGCTACGGGCATTGGGCATTTGTGATTTACGGCCTGTTTCTCTGGTTTACCCCGGGGAAGGATCGGGAGGTGCGGCGGCGCTGCTGCATTCTTTCGTTTCTGGGCGTATGCGTGGCGTCTCTGATTTCCTTTGCCCTTGGCAAAATATGGTTCAGAAAACGGCCGTTTACCCGGGATTACCGGATATGGAACTTTACCGGCCATAAGGCCAATGCGTCTTTCCCCAGCAACCATACCATGAACGGCGCAGTGGTGGTGATGGAGCTTCTATCCATGCACATGAAGGGGTCCAGGCTGATGACCCTCATGGCCATGATTCTGGCCTTTTCCAGACTTTTTGCAGGGGTTCACTATCCCAGCGATCTTCTGGGCGGCACGGCCGTGGCTTTCCTGGTACACCGCGCCCTGCAGTCCATAGCCCATTCTCCTTTTATCCGCTTTCTCACCGTGATTTCTTCTCTTATCAGTGATGAAGCTATTCGCAGAATCAGAGGGCGGTGATTGGGATGGCAGGAGATAAGAGTGACAGAGGAAGCAAGATGTCCATTATGCGGATCGCGCAGGTCCTCCTTCGGGAGTCGGACCGGGACCATCCGCTGACCCAGCAGGAAATCCTTGATTTCATGGAAACGAAGTATGCCATGACGGTGAGCCGGAAGTCCATCGGCCGGAACCTGAGCCGCCTGAAGGAAGCGGGGCTTCCTGTGGTGTGCCGGGAGGTGACCCGGGTGGTGAACGGTAAGGAAGCACCCCTTGCTCTGGACTGGTACTGGGACCATGTACTGTCCCAGGATGATCTGAAAGTACTGATAGACCTTCTCTATTTCTCCCATCTGCCTGCCCAGCAGGTCCGGCAGCTGTCGGAAAAGCTGAAACGGCTTCAGAGCCGCACCTTTGACGACGGAAAGGAAAATATCAAGAACCTGCCTGCCCTGGGACGGCCGGGAGAGTCGGGAGAGGTGCTGGCCCTTCTGACCCGGGCCCTGTCCCAGAAGAAACAGGTTTCCTTTTACTATGACCATTATGAGGCGGACGGAAAAAAGCACCATGGCTACACAGTGTCCGGCGAAGACAAGCTGTATCGGGTGAGTCCCTATCATTTGGTGGCTTCTGATGATCGCTACTTCCTTCTGGGCAATGAGGAAGGAAGCGAAGGCATTTCTGTTTTTAAGACCGATATGATGTCCCAGGTGACAGTGACAGAAGAGCCAGCGCGGCTGCAGACATCTCTGGAAACCGTGGCGCAGGGCGGAAAGCTCTTATCTTCTCTCTTCGCTTATCACGGCCTGTATACAGGAGATCCGGTGTCATGCACCTTTGAGGCTGACTGGCATCTCATGAGTGACATTGTAGATGATTTTGGCAAGGCGGCCCATCTGGTCTCGGCCCGCCAGGATCTGGTGACGGTGGAAGTGACTATTCCCGCATCCGCCATGAAGGCCTGGGCCCTGAAGCATGCGCCGCTGGTGAAGGTGACGGCGCCCTCATACCTGGTGAAGGAGGTCAAGGAGGCGGCTGACGGTCTCTGCCGTCTCTATGGAGCGCCATGATGATCGTAGAAATCCTTTTGGCCCTTCTGGGTCTGGTGATCCTTCTCCTACTTCTTCCTTTTTCCTATTCCCTTTCCTTTGAAAAATGGAAACTGGAAATCCGGATATCCCTCCTTTTAGGACTGATTTCGAAAAGGAAGACCTTTTCCCTCCATGATGAAGAAGCATCGGCAGAAGGGGAGGACTCTGAAAAGGCCCTGGAAGAGCTGGATGCAGCCCTGGATGCCTTAGAGGCAAGGGTGAAGGGCCGCGAAGAGTCATCGGCAGAAGGAAATCCCATAGAAAAAGCAGCGCCTCTGGAGATGGGGAAAGAAGAAAAAAGGAAAGAGGTTCCCTTTTCCGAAAAGAAGTCCTTCCGAGAGGAAGAGATTTCAAATTCCGGAGAAAAAAAGGGGCCCTCCTATCTTTCCCAGATCTGCTTTGCCCTGGAAAACGGTCTGGCAGAGCGGTTTCTGGAAAGTCTCTCTCTTTTGATTGCCCATGGATTTCCCCGGACTCTGGAGTTCAAAGGTGGGCTTGGGCTGGGAGACCCCATGCCCACTGGTGTCCTTTGCGGCATGGTTTATTCCTTCCTGCCGAAGGCGGCAGAAGAAATCCGGTGGAATTATGTGGATAAAGAGTGTACACTGACAGGAAAGAGTGAGGGAAGGCTCATTCCGCTGTATGTACTGTATATACTTATCAAACTTGCCCTGTCCAAACCGGCAAGAGAATTCTGGCATTTCAGACAAGGGGGAAATGACAATGGATGATGAAGTAAGAAAACAGATTTTTGATGATTTCAAAAAAATGATTACCACAGAATCGGTGGTAGGAGAACCCATCTATCTGGGAGACGCCACCATCGTTCCTTTCGTGGACATTTCCTTCGGCTTCGGCAGCGGCGCCCATGGCGGAAATACTTCCGGCGGCGCCGGCGGCGGAAAGGTGACACCTACGGCAGTGCTCATCATGAAGGGGGAAAGGGTGGAGCTCTTCTCCATTAAGAATGCCACTGCCAATGGAACCATTGATAAGGTTATCAATATGGTGCCGGAAGTGATTTCCCATTTCACCAAAAAGAAGGAAAAGAAGGAAGAGGTGCGGGAGGCCGCTTTGAAGGAAGCCAAGGAGGCCATGGCGGAAGAAGCGGAAACGGCGGCCATCGAAGCCAAGGGAAAATAAACCGTTTTACCCGTAATAGAGGATTTGCAAGAAATCCCGGACAGGCCATTGACACCTGTCGATTCTTTGATTAGAATTAAGCTATGCTTACCTGGTAAGCACTGATTCATCTGAAAAATGATGACATCGGCGCTTCCCTTGAGTCTCCCGAACAACGGGGGCGCAGTTAGGAGGATACTATGAAAATGAATAAAGCAGTAGCAGCTGCAGCTGCTGGTATGATCGCATTTGGTGCCATGTTTTCTGCTTCCGCAGCAGGCATTGGCTATGTAAATTCTAATGCTCTTCTGCAGGCTCATCCGAAAATGCAGAAAGCCCAGCTTGACATGAGAACCGCTGCCCAGAAGGCAGAAGCATCATTCAAGAGCCGCAGTGCAGGCAAGACTGACCAGGAAAAACAGCAGATTGCCACCGAACTGCAGAAAGAAATGGACCAGAAAGAAAGAGCTGCCATGCAGCCTATCCTTTCCGACATTATGAAAGCCATCCAGCAGGTTCGCCAGGAAAAGGGGCTGGATGTGATCCTTGAACAGGGTGCTGTCGTAGACGGCGGTGTAGATGTAACTTCTGCCGTTGCCCAGAAACTTTCAAAATAATGAGTAAAGGAAACGACGCAGCTGCGGCTGCGCCGTTTTTTTCTTTTTGAATACTCTTTTTGAATACTATGTGTTTATCAAAACAGGGAGATACACTATGGATAAACTGACGGCTTTATGCAAAGCTATGATTACTTATGACAAAGGGGATCCCCGGCGGATTCACCATTTCCTGAAGGTTCACGCTTTTGCTGCCCAGATCGGCAGGGAGGAAGGGCTGGATGAGAAGACCCTTTTCCTTCTGGAAGCAGCTGCCTATGTGCATGATATCGGCATCCATGAAGGAGAGAGACGGTTTGGCAGGAATGATGGCCAGATCCAGCAGGAACTGGGGCCTGATGAAGCCCGTCCCATGCTGGAAGAGCTGGGATTTGAAAAGGAAGATGTGGACCGTATCTGCTGGCTGGTAGCCCATCATCATTCCTATGGCAGCATTGACGGCCCCGATGCCCAGATCCTGGCAGAAGCGGATATGCTGGTGAACCAGTATGAAGACGGTGCGCCGCTGAAGCAGAACGAAGCACTGTACCACCGCCTTTATAAAACGGAATCGGGCAAGAGAATGTTCAGGGAACTGTATTTTGACACCTACGAGGGAATCAAAAAGTGAGAGATACATCCCTGGTGTATCCGGTGCGGGACGATGGCTCCATCCTCCTGGGGCGGAAAAGGCGGGGCATGGGATATGGGAAATGGAACGGCTTTGGCGGGAAAATAGAGCCCGGCGAGACCATGCGCCAATGCGCCTGCCGTGAGCTTTTTGAAGAATGCGGCCTGGTCATGGCGCCGGAGAAGCTCATCATGGCAGCAGATCTCTATTTCCATCAGCCTTCGGATCCCGAATGGTCCCATGGGGGTATTGTATACTTTGCCCGGGGATGGGAAGGAAGTCCCCATTTGTCTGATGAAATGGAACCCCGCTGGTTCCGGGTGGAAGATTTCCCCTATGAAGACATGTGGATGGCCGATAAGGTCTGGCTTCCCATGATTCTTTCGGGAAAGAGAATCCGGGGGACCATTTATTTTGCAGAAGACGGGGAAAGGGTTTTTGATTATGATTTCCAGGAGATGACATGATGAAGGGAAAGAAAGGGGAGGGAAATTGGCAGGAAAGGCTCCTTGCCTGGTTTGACGGCCACAAAAGGGACCTTCCCTGGCGGGAAGATAAACCCCGGAATCCCTACCATGTATGGATTTCTGAAATCATGCTGCAGCAGACCCGGACGGAAGCAGTGAAGCCCTATTTCAACAGCTGGATGGAGCGGTTTCCCAATATTTCCGCCCTGGCCAGGGCTAAGGAAAGCGAGGTGCTCCACCAGTGGCAGGGCCTTGGCTACTACAGCCGCGCCAGAAATATCCATAAAGCCGCCATGGAAATGGCAGAAACCTATGGCGGCCGCCTGCCTGACAGGAAGGAAGATATCCTTTCCCTGCCGGGCATCGGAAGCTATACGGCCGGTGCCATCCTTTCCATGGCCTATGGGAAGCGGGAGGGCGCCATCGACGGCAATGTGCTCCGCGTCTATGCCCGCCTCTACCAGGTGGAAGAGGATATTTTAAAGAGCCGGGGCAGGAAGAAAATCGAAGCTCTGGTGAATGAAACGCTGCCGGATCGAGCCGGCGATTTCAATGAAGCTTTAATGGATCTGGGCGCGGATATCTGCATACCGAAGAATCCCCGCTGCAGTCTCTGCCCTCTGGCGGAAGACTGCGCAGCCTTTAGGAATGGAAAAGAAAAGGAACTGCCCTTCCGCACGCCGAAAAAGCCGCCTAAAGAAGAACAGGCGGCCTGCGGCATCTGGATAAAGGAGGGTAGGGTACTTCTCCACAAAAGGCCGGCCCGGGGCATGCTGGCTTCCATGTGGGAATTTCCCATGGCCCTTGGAGAAACGGAAGAGGAAGCCAGAAAAGGGCTGGAACAGCTTCTTGCGGGCAAAACGGAAGATTTCCTCTGGCAATATAAACATGTTTTCACCCATCGCATATGGCATATGAAGGCCTATCCTGTCAGGGAAGGGGCTGTGCCGGAAGGGGAATACCGCTGGTTTTCGCCGGAAGAATACAGGGAAATCCCCCTGGCCGGGCCCCATGCAAGGCTGGCGGCCTTCGTGGAGAAAATAGTGTACTAGTGTACTAGTGGGCTGGTGGGCTGGTGGACTAGTGAACTAGTTGGCATTACTAACGGCAGGTACCCAGATTCTTCGCTCCGCTCAGTATGACCGCAGGGGCGGGGAGAGGGCACGTAACGCAGGCTATAATTGCGGCGCAGCCGCCACCACAACCCTTGCAGCCGCAGGCTGCGTGAAACCTTAGAACCTTTAGAACCTTCGGGGCCGAAGGCGCCGTCAACCTTCCCCACTGAGCCTTCTGAACCTTTTGAACCCGGGCCGCAAAGCGGTCCAAAGGAGGTGACTCCATTGTTTGAACGGATGATTCTGACCATTTTTTCCCTGCTGGGAATTCTGAACGGCGCTTTTCTGTCCGTGATTTTCAGGAGAAAACGGTTTTATTTCTACATGGCAGGAAGCTGGCTCGTTTCCTTTCTTTCAGCCGCCTATTTCCTCTGGTATGCCAGAGGCTATGAGGGACTGGGACTTTGGTCCCTCTATGTGGGATATCTGGCCTGCGGGCTCATGGTGGCAGAAATCATAGCCCTGCCCTGCCTGTTTATCCTGTCCCTTCTGTCCATGCCCCAGAGGTTTTTGAAGGAGACTCGCAGGCTGGCTCTCGGTGTCCTTCTTCTGGCGTGCGGGATAGGCCTGTATGGCGCCATTGACGGCAATACCAGCGAGAAGGTGGAGCATCTGGATGTCTATGTGGAAGGACTTCCGCCTGCCTTTGAGGGATACAAGGCAGCCCAGATGACGGATACCCACATCGGCCCCTATTTCCGGTATACTGACCTTCCCGACGAAATTGACCGGGCCAGGAGCGAAGGGGCACAGGTGCTTTTCTTTACGGGAGATCTCATCGACGATATCCGCCATATGCCGGAGGCTGCCGATACGCTGAAGGAGAAGTACCCTGCCTTTCCTGACGGCATTTACTATGTGTGGGGAAATCACGAGTATTACCGGGGGAAGGATTATATTGAAAGGGAGCTTCTGAAGACGCCGGTGAAGCTTCTGGTGAATGACCATGATGCGATTACAAGGGACGGGGAGTCCCTCTATGTGGCCGGTGTCGATTATCCCTGGTCCCGGGGAAGGGCTATGGAGATAGAAATGGATTCCATGACTGATGAAGCGTTCCGCGGGATTCCCAAGGGAGCACCGGTGGTGCTTCTGGCCCATCATTCCGCGTTCCTGGATGAAGGGTTCCGGAAAGGGGCGGCCATTACCCTGACCGGCCATACCCACGGCACCCAGTTCGGCCTTTTCGGCAGGCCCATCATTACGCCCTTCACCTATACCCGGGGGCTCTACAGTGATGGAAAGAATGTGGGCTACGTGTCCCGGGGCGACGCCAGCTGGTTCCCCTTCCGATTCAGCTGCCCCAGGGAGCTTGTCATCATCACTTTCCATAGAAAATAAAAAAGGCTTTGAAGAAATGATTTCCATTTCTTCAAAGCCTTTTTTCATGGATTCAGCTTTTGGAGGAGGACAGGGTGGTGTCGATCTTATTTTCCGGTTTCTGGGAAATCTGTACGATTTCACTCCTAATCTGCTCCATTTCATCATTGTTGTCTTGGGTGAGAGCCTGAAGGGTGACCGCTGTTTTATCGGCATTGGTCAGAGGGGTTTCAATGGTTTTGGACATGGTATTGTAGGACAGGGCGATTTCCCTGCCGCCCTTGTCGGGGGTAATCACCAGACGGCCGCCGTCTACGGTGCCCGTGCCGGCCAGGGAACCGTTGACTTCCTTGCTTCCCTGCTGCACTTTATGTTCTACCGTAATGGTTTTATCATCATTTTTTGTAAAGGTAAGGGTTTCCAGGTTCCGTATATGGTCGCCGGACCAGTTCACGCCGGCGTCCTGCACGCCCCACCAGGTGCCCTGCCAGGGACCACCGCTGAGAAAATGGACGTAGGCGAAAAAGCCGCCGCCCGCCAGGAGTACGATGGCAATCACAATGGCTGCCAGGTATTTCTTCATGATTCCACATCCTTCAGATAAAAAGAGTCTATGCCTTATTATATAAAAAAATATGAATGAATAAAAGAGAGAAATTTTCATTTCCTTGAAATGGCTGAAACAGGGCTTCCAGTATCTTAAACGAATTTCAACCTCTGTGTGATAAAAATGGAAAAGGGCCTGTAAACGCATTTAAATGGCCCTGGAAGCCATTTTATGGTATAATACCTATAAGCAAAGTAAGTTCCCAAAGGACTGACAGGGCTTCCTGAAGTCCTTATTTTTATGCCTCATCAAAGGAGGACCTATGGATTCCATTGAATGGAAGGAAGGAAAAATCATCAATACCCCGCTGGAAGGGCAGATGAAAAATTCCTACATTGACTATGCCATGTCCGTCATCGTCACCCGTGCGCTGCCGGATGTGCGGGATGGTCTGAAACCGGTTCACCGCCGCATTCTCTATGCCATGAGTGAAGCCGGTATGCTTCCGAATAAGCCTTACAAGAAATCGGCCCGTATCGTGGGCGATGTACTCGGTAAATTTCATCCCCATGGCGATTTTGCGGTATATGAATCGGCCGTCCGCATGGCCCAGGATTTCTCTACCCGCTATCCCCTGGTAGACGGCCACGGCAACTTCGGTTCCGTGGACGGCGACTCTCCGGCGGCTATGCGTTATACGGAAATGCGTATGTCCAAAATCACCCTGGAAATGCTCCGGGATATTGACAAGAACACGGTGGACTTCATGCCCAACTACGACGGCTCCCTGCAGGAACCGGTGGTGCTTCCTTCCCGTATCCCCAACCTTCTGGTGAACGGCTCCTACGGCATTGCCGTAGGCATGGCCACGAATATTCCTCCCCACAACCTGTCGGAAGTGGTGGATGGCCTTTCTGCCATGATTGACGATCCCGATATTTCCATCGAAGGGCTCATGAAATACATCAAAGGCCCTGATTTCCCGACTGCCGGCATTATCATGGGCCGGAAGGGTATCGAAGATGCCTACCGCACTGGCCGCGGTTCCATTACCGTCCGTGCCAAAACCGCCATCGAAGATATGCCGAAGGGCAAGCACCGTATCGTGGTGACTGAACTTCCTTACCAGGTGAACAAAGCCCGCCTCATCTCCTCCATTGCAGACCTGCAGCGGCAGAAGGTGCTTGATGGCATCACCATGCTTCGGGATGAATCGGACCGCACGGGCATGCGCATTGCTATTGAACTCCGTGCCGACGTAAGCCCGGAAATCATGCTGAACAACCTCTTCAAGCATACCCAGATGCAGATTAATTTCGGCGCCATCATGCTGGCCCTGGTGGACGGCCATCCCCGTATCCTGAACCTGAAGCAGATTCTCTACTACTATCTGAAGCATCAGGAAGAAGTGATTACCAGAAGAAGCCGCTTCGAACTGGATAAAGCCAAAGCCAAGGCCCACATCCTGGAAGGCCTGCTCATTGCACTGGACCATATTGATGAAGTCATCCGCACCATCCGCGAATCCAGAACCGACGAGATTGCAAAGAATGCATTAATGAGCAAGTTCGACCTGTCCGACAAGCAGTCCACCGCTATTCTGGATATGCGCCTGCGCCGCCTGACCGGACTGGAAAGAGACAAACTGGAAGCTGACTACAAGGACGTGAAAGAGACCATCGCTTACCTGGAAGACCTCCTCTCCAGCAGGGACAAAATCATGAATGTGGTGAAGGAAGAACTGCAGGATGAAAAGAAGAACTTCGGCGATGACCGGCGCACGGAAATCACCGACGCCCAGGAAGAGTTTACCATTACCGACCTGGTGCCCGACGAACCTATGACCATTACCCTGACCAAGCAGAACTACATCAAACGCATGGACTCCGCCGACATCCGGGTACAGAGAAAGGGCGGCCGCGGCGTGTCCGGCATGAAGATGAAGGACGAGGACTATGTATGGAAGATACTGAACACCTCCACCCATAACCGCATCCTCTTCTTCACCAACTACGGCAAAGTGTACATGAAGACTGCCATCGACCTGCCCAAGTCCGGACGCACAGCCAGAGGCAGCGCCCTCATCAACTACATTCCCAGCCTCTCCAAGGGAGAAAGGGTGACGGAACTTCTGGACATTGATGCTGCCGGAGAAGATACGAAGTACCTCCTCATGGTGACCAAGAAGGGCTATGTGAAGAAGACGGAAATCGCGGAATACAGAAACATCAACAAGAACGGCCTTATCGCCATCCGCCTGAATGAAGGGGACGAACTGGTGACAGTGCTCCGCGTGAAAGGTGACGAAGATGTCATCCTGGGCACTCGCTTCGGCATGGCCATCCGCTTCTCCATCAACGACAGCGAAGTCAGGTCTCTCGGCAGAGCCGCTGCCGGTGTCCACGGCATCCGCCTCTCTGAAGTGAAGGGCGTGGAAGATGAAGTGGTAGGCGCTGTCATTGCTGCCGATAAAGACATCTTCACCATCTCCGCCGACGGCAACGCCAAGAGGAACAAGGCCGATGCCTATCGCATCCAGGGAAGAAACGGCATGGGTGTCCGCAACTTTAAGAAAGGCTTCGAAGTGGTGGCTTTGGTGGCTGCCGATGATAATGATGAACTGGTAGGGGTTTCCGAACAGGGCATCACCATCAAGACCAAGGCCAGCCAGATTACCAGCAAAAAAGCCAAGGCAGGACAGGGCGTCATCCTCCAGAGACTGGAAGAGGGCGACCGCATCGCATCCATCGACGTTCTTTCCGGCGATGCGGAAAACGAAGAGGAAGAATAAATAGAAATCCTTTGATGAAATAAAGAGACAGTGAAGAAATGACGATATTTCTTCACTGTCTCTTTTGCGCTGTATGAGATTTAAGAGTAAACATTCCAAAATGACAGTGGAGGGGGAAAAAAGACAGTTAGACATGGAAACGGACAGACGACAGCCGCTGCGGAGCCTTCCTGCGGGGACGGTCATTCTGAACACAGTGAAGAATCTCGTTGCCTGATGTTAGTGGGAATTATGTCGTTAAGGAAGCGCTGATTAAATCATTGTTTGCTTTTATTCTTGAATTTTTATGCAATGTGAGGAATGGGCTGACGCGAATAGCGAGCTATTTAAGGAAGCCCATGACGAAACAGTGCATAAAAATTCTTATAAAAGAAAACTCTATGAATTAATCAGTGCTTCCTTAAATACCGATGAACAGGAAGGCGGAAGAGGCATAACAGCCACGCGCCATAGAGCAGTGAGATTTCTCCACTTCACTTCCGATCGTCGAAATGACATGGGAGCGTCTGCAGTCTGATTGTCTGACCATCTGACAGCGTTTCAAAGAGGCCTTCATGCCCCTTTTCCGCTGTTTTCTTCTTTATTCTCACTATATCGCTATATTTCTATATCTCATGTGAAATACAATATATTGTATGCCTTTATGGTATTTGACTCAATACATAGTATGTGCTACCATGGGTTTATCAAAATTACGGAAACGAGGGATTCTTATGAACCACTGGTACGACAATACAATCAGTCAGGGCATCCTGAAAGAAAAATATTATCATAAAGGAGAAAAGACTCCTCAGGAATTTATGGACCGGGTGAGCTCCATCTTTGACCCGGAGCTGAAAAAGAGGATCAGAGGCTATCTGGAAGATACCTCCTTCTGCCCCGCAGGCCGCACTCTCTATGCGGCAGGGGCCAAAGGAAAATTCAAGGTATCCATGTCCAACTGCTATATCCTGCCATCGCCGGAGGATAATCTGGAATCCATCTTCCGGGCCAACTATGAAATCGCCCGCATTTTTTCCTATGGCGGCGGCATCGGCATCAATATTTCCAACCTCCGCCCCAAGGGAAGCGAAGTGAGGAACGTGGCCCGCAGCTCCACCGGTGCCGTTTCCTTCCTGAAAATCTTCAATGTCACCGGTGAAGTGATCAGCCAGAACGGACGGCGGGGCGCCATGATGGTGGGCCTCAACTGCAGTCATCCCGACATTTACGAATTCCTTCACATCAAACAGAACGAGGAAAAGCTGTCCTCCATGAACATCAGCATCCTTTTCACCGATGAATTCATGGAAGCCGTGCGGGATGACAAAGAATACAACCTCCATTTCACCGTGGAAGCCACCGGCGAGAAAATCGAAAGAACCATTAAAGCCCGGGAATTTTTCAAAGAATTCTGCGAAACCCAGTGGGACTGGGGCGATCCCGGTGCCATTTTCATCGACCGGATGAACCAGAACCACCTCCTTGCAGGCTACGATGAATACAACATCGAAATCACCAACCCCTGCGGCGAATTCGGCGGCAACGCCTACAATGCCTGCAACCTGGGCAGCGTGAACCTCTACACCATGATTGACGACAAGTTCAGCGCCCACCCCGTATTCAATGAAAAGCGGTTCAAAAAGACTGTGTACGACGGTATCACCGCCCTCGATGAAATTGTGGACTATGGCTATGATGCGCAGCCCCTGGACGCCAACCGGACCTGCATCGACGACTGGCGCTCCCTGGGTCTCGGCCTCTTCGGCGTGGCGGACGCTCTCATTGCCATGAAACTCACCTACGGTACCAAAGAAGCCAATGACTTCATGGGCCGCGTCATGAAAACCATGCTCCTCACCGCTCTCCGCTCTTCCTGCGACAGGGCAAAGGAAAAAGGCACCTTCGGCCACTACCGCTGGGAAGCCACCAAGAAATCTCCGATTATGGACATGGTGGAAAAACTGGATCCCGAGCTTTATGAGGACATCCACCAGCATGGCCTTCGGAACGGTACCCTTCTGGCCATTGCTCCCACCGGCACCATCTCCCTCCTCATGGGCAGCTTCTCCGGCGGCTGCGAACCGCTCTACAAGATTTCCTACGAACGGACCACCCATAAAATGGAAGAAGTGCACGGTCATTTCAGAGTCTATGCCCACAGCATTAAAGACCTTCTGGAATACCATCACCTGCCCCTCACTATTTCCGACGAAGAAATCGTGGCCCGCTTCCCCTGGGTCATCGAAAGCCACGACGTGCCTTTCATGAACCGCGTCCGCATGCAGGCGGCCATGCAGAAATACGTGGATAACTCCATCTCCAGCACGGTAAACCTGAAAAACAGTGCCACCCCGGAAGACATCTACCGCATCTACCTCTCCGCCTGGGAAAGCGGCTGCAAAGGCATCACCGTCTTCCGTGACGGCTGCCGCCGGGGCAACATCCTGGGTGTAGGGGAAGAAGATAAAAAGGAAATGGAAAAAGAAAGAAAAACGGAAGGCAAAAAAGAGGACAGTCAGGAAGAAACGAACATAATAACAATGAAACCTGTAGATAACACCCCCGAATGCCCCAAATGTCATTCCCACCACATCCACATAGAAGGCCACTGCAGCACCTGCGAAGAATGCGGATGGTCCGCCTGCGGACTGTGACGGAAAACACACAGGATCCTGCGAAATATAAAAGCCCCTATCTGCTGTAAGCAGATGGGGGCTTTTATTATGGGGGCTGGGTAGAAAGGATGCCTGAGTATTTGGCCTTCTTCCTCTGGAAGAAGGTGGCGCCGGATGATAGCAGGCTTTTTGTAGAAAAGCCGAGGCCCTGCAGGGGCCTGGCATGGCTCATTTTCCATCATAAAATCAGCCGGTTCATTATCCCAATCAAAAACCCCCGTCCTCTAATAAGAGGGCGGGGGTTTTCTATTTAGATTTCTTTCATTGATTCAAGACAACACGAAAAGCCCGAAAGAGCTAGGCCCGACGGATAGAAGACAGATGCGCCAATCTTCTACCGCTCCATCATGACGATGGCCTCTTTCAGGCTGTTCGCTTAGACCTCGGAATGAACCAAGGCGCCTAATCAGGAAAATGCAAGAAAAACTCATAACGCATCGAACGGACCGAAGCCCGGAGCTCTTATGGTTTCATCCATGCGAGATGGCTTGCAGCCGGACCAGGAACCGGGTATTTTTTCGTGGCCACTCCCCGGACCTTGTCCAAGCTCTCATCTATGCTTATTATACTATATAAAATTCAATAATGGAATAGTATGATAAACAAATATGCTTGCCTGTTTCGCAATTAAATATGAATAGATGTAATGAAATAGAAGATACAGGCTTTCTGCAGGAAGAATACCATAGGCGAAAGATAAAATTTCTGGACATGTAACTTTCTGAAAAATCTCCTTGACTGCCGGTGAAGATATCTCTATGATGGATGAAAAGGAACATCACGAAACCATCCACGAATACCACTCCCACGTATCCGGCCTCCTCTCTTCCAAGACCAAAGACCTCTATGAAGCAGGGACGACGGACACCGTGAGAGGAAGCCTTATCTCCGGGAATGAAACCCATATGGAAAGCGGAAGAGACATGACCATTACAGGAAGCGCCGTCATCAGCAGTAAGGATGCCAACCTCCTGGCTGGAAGGAACTTCAAAGCCGACAGCACTGAAGAAAGAAGCGGCAGCACCTACCGGGAATCCGTCAAAAAGAGGGGCCTCCTCTCCGGAGGCGGCCTGGGCTTTACTATGGGCAGCGAAAAGAGAAAGGGCCGCTATGACAGTGAAGCTGTAGAACAGGTAGGAAGCACCATAGGCAGCGTGGAAGGAAGCGTTCGTATCAGCGCAGGGAAAGATGCAGATATAGAAGCCTCCCGCGTTTCAGCAGGTAAGGACCTGGCGGTTAGAGGAAAGAACGTGACCATCACCAGTAAGGATAATGTATACACCAATAAAGAAGAACATGAGTACAAGAGAAGCGGGCTCAGTGTATCCCTGGGAGGCAGCTTTGTCAGCGGTGTGAACAGCGTGATTCAGCCTCTGCAGAAATCCGGTGACGTGCAGGACGGAAGACTGAAGAACCTCTATATGGCTGATGCCGGTATGAATGGGCGTACCGCTATTCGCAACTTTGACAGTGCAGGCAAAGTCAAAGCAGGTCTGGCAGTGGATGTAGGGTTCAGCTCTGTATCCTCTACATCCAAAGCCTCTTCCTATGAGACACAGGCACAGTCATCTACCCTTACTGCCAAAGAAAAGGCAGATATCCGGGGCGGAGAAAATCTGTCCATCCAAGGCTCCACAATCCAGGGCAAAGATGTGGACCTGGAAGCGGAGAAAGATATCCGGCTGACTGCTGCCGAAAATAAAAGTGAAATGGATATTCATGAAAAGACAAAGAACGGCGGTATTTCCACCTCCTGGGGCATCGGCGGCCTTTCAGGAGTCAAGGTTTATGGACAATCCGCCAAAGGCATGGAAAATGCAGCATCTCTGACTCATACCGCAAGCGAAGTTTCTGCAGAAAATACCCTCCATGTATCCGGTGGCAATGACACAATCATGACAGGTAGCCGCATGGAAGGTGGTAAAGTAGTGCTTGCAACTGGTGGCAGTCTTCGCATAGAAAGTTTGCAGGACACCGAAAGTTATAAGAGCAGAAGTAATGTGAAAGGCGGGGCTCTGGCAAGCGATGTATTCAAAGACAGCGCAGGCCATAAAAAGCTCGACAAACCCTACCTCTCTGCAGAAACTGCCAGAGGCTATACGGATTCTGACTATGCATCGGTTAAAGAACAGGCTGGAATCTATGCAGGTCAGGAAGGTTATGATATTTCCGTCAAAGACAATACCTACCTTAAAGGTGCTGTCATAGACAGCAAAGGCAGCGTGGATAAGAACACCCTCCGCACCGGGACTTTAAGCTGGGAAGATATAGAGAACAAGGCTGATTACAAATCCGGCGGCAGTGGCATTTCCTATACGGCCAAACTGGGTGGCAACGTAAATAACGACACCCCGTCCTCCAGAGAAAACAGCCGGTACGACAAAGAACCGGGGACGAATACCCATAACGAAAGCGATAAAGTCACCAGAGCTAGCGACGAGAACCGCATTCCTCTCAATGAAAGAGGCCTTTTAGGTGTACCGACAGCAGCGACCAAAGGAAAAGCTGATTCTACTACCAAAGCAGCCATGGCACCGGGGAAAATCGTTATTACGGATACAAAGAACCAGAAACAGGATGTTACCGGACTGGATAGAAATACCAGGGACAGCCTGAACAAACTGAAAGCCATCTTTGACAAGACAAAGGCAGAAGAGCGGAAACAGCTGGTAGAAGAAATGAGCATCGTAGGCAATGAAGCCATTCACGAACTGGCTGCAAGAAACGGCTGGGGTGAAGGTTCCATAGAAAAGACCGCCCTCCATGGCCTTCTTGGCGCAATGACAAGCAAAGCGGCTGGAAGCAGTGCCCTTGCTGGCATCCTTTCCGGTGGTGTGCAAGAATATGCCATGGGATACCTGCATAACCACATGCCAAAAGGCTGGGCAGCAAACCATCCCGATGAAGCACAGATGATTGCAGCCGGATTAGGCATGATTGT
>NZ_JH591188.1:392738-395584 GCF_000242435.1 Dialister succinatiphilus YIT 11850
GCCATGGGATACCTGCATAACCACATGCCAAAAGGCTGGGCAGCAAACCATCCCGATGAAGCACAGATGATTGCAGCCGGATTAGGCATGATTGTGGGAAGCATATCCAACGATAAGAAGATAGGTGAATATATTGCTCAGATGGGGGCTAAGTGGAATGATGAGAATAAAATTCGGGAAATCGTGCAAGAAAAATTGAGCAAATCTAGCAATAATGAAAAATATAGTGGCGGAGAAGATACCGGAGGTATTCCTGCGTTCCTGCTGAATTTAGGTGTAGAAGTTAATGCAGATAAATATCCCTGGGCTTATAAATTCTTTAAGGATGGATATATGGGATCGGGATGGGAAGTGGACTATTCGTCTGATTCTGAATTTGCAAGTGCACTAGTACAACATCCTGTTATGCAAAAATTCATAGCAGACCAGATCAGTGATGCAGAATATCTTGGTGGAAGAAGTATTGATGTCGCTTATAAAACATTAAATTTTAATGGGCTCGGTGACTTGGGAAATGCCATTGGCAAAATGGATGTAACTATGCATGCTGAAAGGCAGGAAGACGGATGGCATATTTCAATCTTTGGTGGAGATGTATATGACTTTGATGAACATAATTATGACAAGTTAATGATTGATATTGCTAATAATCTGGCTTGGAAAGAAGAGCTTGAGGGCAGGATGGTCCCTTATCCCTGGTATGTTCGAATAGAGTGTGATATATCATGAGTCAAAGGAAAGGATGTTTTTATCTATTAGGGATATTTTTCGTTCTGAGTGTTATTTTGCTTGCATTTTATGAATATAACGCACCTATATACCCTAAAGGAAGGCAAACAGTCAGGCAGGTTTCTCATGACGGCAGGTTTCAGCTTGATGGTGGAGATCCTTTATTCATTTTGCAAGATGTAAAATATGTATTCGCATTAGACCGTAGTGTATTTTCATCTATAGAGATAGATAATCGCCTATATTCTTATGGGGCATCAGGATTTATTGTCATTGATGAAAAAGAAGACCATATTTACTGTCTGCCTATATATAAAGGAGAAGCTGAAGAAATTATTTCTATTAAGGGATATAGATGGGAAGATGAAGTTTATGGTGATAAGTTTACTTACTTGAAGGGATGGGAAGAATTCTCAGATAATGATAAGAAAGTGCTTTTAGGGCTGATTGGTACAGGAGAAGCGCAGCGTTTAGTAACACTTCGCTATCTAAATTATTGGCTGGATTATTGGGAGGAAAAATATAATTCGGAAATACAAGAAGGCAAAGATGCTTCAGATACGAAAATTCGTATAGACGCGTTGAAAAAAGCACTGGAAGATGAGGACCTGTTTATACCGGTCATATCAGGATTATAATGGGGCAAGGATTGATTGGATTTCCAACACCATGTTCCTCCCTAAAAGCTCTGTAACCGGTGATTGAAAAAAACGCTAAGCAGCTGGATAGAAACGAGTCTCCCTGCTTTTTGGCTTAGGCTGTCTGCATTCTGGGCGGCCTCAAAAGCCATTGGAAATAAAAATTTCCATATAAAAAGGCTCCAAAGAAATCTGTGAAGCCTTTTTATATGGAAATGCATACGTGACAGGGGAGGAATCCATTCACCTGCAACCCCCTGGCCGATGTATGTTCCTTATTTCATTGGTTTCAGTGCACTGAAGGAGAAACAGCCTCCGTCTCCATTCCCTCTCTCCTGCTCCATGGATGGGCGCCTGCTGATGAGAGGACTTCGCCAGTGCTATTCCTATGGATATAGTGATGGGACGGGGTTTGAGGCAGGGCATTTAGGCGATATATCATTGAAGGAACTATATATGGAGACTCGGGATAATATTGAAGAGTCTCCTCAAAAGGCGAAAGCGTATTATGAAAATTTCAATAAAGATGAATCGAGGAAAAGTGATGATATTCAAGACTGATTCCACCTGGTTTACAGCAGTGATTATTGATTTGGGATGCATTCTTCTTGTGGGAATATCTTTCTTCTATAATTTTATAAAGAAAATCAAAAATCCTTTATTTTATCTGATTCCTGCATCTCTATTTCTCCTATCAGGGGTGCAGTGTTCTATGCTTCAGGTCTTATGGGCAACAAATATCACGACTTTAATTAGTGGATTTGGGCATAATATAAATAGTAGAATTATTATTATTTCTTTTGGCATATTAATGCTTTCTGATTTGTGTGCAGGCGGGTTATATTATGAATATAACCTCAAAATGGTGCCAGCTGGAAACTACTGGAATAGGAAACATCTTAAGTGGCTAGTGTATCTAATTCTGCTGATTTTGGCTAACTTGAGCTATTTATATTTATGGAGAGAAGTTTTTTGGGTTATGCCTGAAATTCTATACAATGCATTTTTACATAATTAAAACAAAAGCAATTTACAAGGACCGGCAAACTCTACCACCAGGGCAGCTATTGCACCTGGGGAAATCGTTATTACCGATACAAAGAACCAGAAACAGGATGTTACCGGACTGGATAGAAATACCAGGGACAGCCTGAACAAGCTGAAAACCATCTTTGATAAGACAAAGGCAGAAGAGCGGAAACAGCTGGTAGAAGAAATGAGCATCGTAGGCAATGAAGCCATTCACGAACTGGCTGTAAGAAACGGCTGGGGTGAGGGTTCCATAGAAAAGACTGCCCTCCATGGCCTTCTTGGCGCCATGACTAGCAAAGCGGTTGGAAGCAGTGCCCTTGCCGGCATCCTTTCCGGTGGTGTGCAGGAATACGCCATGGGATACCTGCATAACCACATGCCAAAAGGCTGGGCAGCAAACCATCCCGATGAAGCACAGATGATTGCAGCCGGATTAGGCATGATTGT
>NZ_JH591188.1:395787-400729 GCF_000242435.1 Dialister succinatiphilus YIT 11850
GCCATGGGATACCTGCATAACCACATGCCAAAAGGCTGGGCAGCAAACCATCCCGATGAAGCACAGATGATTGCAGCCGGATTAGGCATGATTGTGGGAAGCATCTCCAACGATAAGAAAATAGGCGGATATATCGCCCAGATGGGGGCTAAGTGGAATATATTTGGAATGGAGTTAACAGAAGAAGAGAAACAGCAAGCTGATGAATTTTTTGAAGGTATTGCTAGCAAAATAACAAATTTAAGTGATGAAGACAGGAATCATCTAAACGAAATATTAAAAGATGCAATTAATGACAAAAGTCTGGATGCACTGATAAGGCTAGCGAGATGGACAATTGAGCACTATGGAGGGGAACTAAAGAACATTGGTTATGATGCGGATAAGGCTTATGGGGGATTACAGTTTTTATCTAAAATAGCTTTTTGGATTGATTTTGCACAGTATTTACAGAAATATTTTAATTTCCAAGTGGATAGATATAATGACTTGGAATCAAGATATCAAGCACAGGGAAGACAGTTTAGTGTAGAAATTTATAATCTTATTAAGAGTGATACTAATCAGGCTATGGACTAACATTTTTCTGATATGGAAAGAGTAAGTTTGGCTTATAGAGGTTATTATGATATATGAATTGATTGGTTTAATCGTTTGTATTATCGTCATATTTTGTGTCGTCTATATAAAAATTTGGGAGTTGAAACAGATTGATATAGCAGAGAAACAAATAGAAAATATGGAACGTATTGATAGTACAATTGCTCAACAAGATTATCAATTGCTTTCATTAGCAGGAGGTTTATCACAATTTGAAGTCAATAAAATATACCCTACTCTGAAAAAAAGTGGGGCATGGCATTTTTGCACCATTAAAGTAAATAATAGAAGGATATATTTCAAGAAATATGATGGAATGAAAGGATACTTTGACATAAAAAGAGGTAAGGTCGACACGGTATCTTTAAATCATATTGTTGTTATGCGCAATGGAGAACTATTGATGGGGCCTTGTGAAGATAAAGATAAATACAATATTTAAAGATAAAGCATATCTTCATGCTGAGCAGCATCAAAGCAGTAATTCTATCAAGGAGAGAGGATATACTTTACTCAACTTTCCCACTCCAAAACAAGGGATAAAAGCCCATAAAATCTATGCTGAGAGCGAATCCAATCAATCACTTTACTTTTTACCAGTTCTATGATCTCTGGCCCGAAAGATTCTGCTCCAGCTTTAAGCATGCAGAGCAGTTCCTTGCTGGATTTTTCGTAAGTCATATCTTATACTTCATCACACAGCATTAGAAATAACCCTCCGTAGGTCCTGTCGTCATTCTCCTGCCTACGAATCCACTCAATGGGAAACTTGGATATGGTAAAGTAAAATTGGGACTCCAAATTACGAGAACGGAAGAGGTCATAGATTTTTACGGACAAGCTGGTGATGCATACAACTTTGAATGGCATAAAATTAATTCATTATTCGAAGAAAAGATGGAGAAGATATTTATGTAGATGAGATTCCTCAGGGAGCTTATGTTTGGGTACAGGATTCGGATAATCCAGAGATGGGGTGGGAATATATTAAGGGAAAAGGCGAGGATGGAAGTGACTTATATCTAGATAATGTTTATGTTAAGGATGTTTTTTATATAAATTATAGAGGCAGAGCTTACGGATTTGCTTTAACTGAATATACTGACAATTATAAAAAATCGGAAATACGACGGCTTGGATTCCTATATGGAAAAGCGGCATTATATGGTAGCGCTACAATTAGAACTCTTGATTTAATAG
The DNA here is from genome assembly GCF_000242435.1 of Dialister succinatiphilus YIT 11850. GTDB lineage: Bacteria > Bacillota > Negativicutes > Veillonellales > Dialisteraceae > Dialister > Dialister succinatiphilus. The sequence continues at coordinate 397,588 of NZ_JH591188.1, forward strand.
ATGCGGGAGTAAAGCTTTTAGAAAATCCCTCAAATGAAGACAATCTTTATGATTTTATACAAGAAATTTATAACAAAGAGAGGTCATTATTTTGATAGAGGTTAATGTATTTTACATCCAGTTATCAGAATATATCATTGCATTGCTTGTTTTAGCGTTTTCTAAAGCTCATAATACGTGCTTGGATTACACAAAAAATTATCTATACATGCCTTTTGGAAAAAAATGATTGTGGCTATAAGCATTGCACTATTTCAATATATAACAATATTTACAGTTAGTTTTATTGATTATTGCTATGGAATTGGCTTGTTTATTCAATATATAATTGAAATAGGGTATATTACTTTTTTAATAATGGTTTGGCTTCAATGCTTTTATGCATATTTTAAAAGCATACCAAAATCACTGATGTTAATTGTCGCTTGGATAATAAACCAAATCTGGGGATTCATTCCAAGCATAATTTCATTTATCATTTTTACATTGATGGCTTTTATATTTTTAAAAAGATCTTTAGTTATCAAAGAACAAGGTGGAGCATCAAATTGAGCATACTACTTCAATATAAATTTCTCTTTCCGGAAGCCGGATAGAAGGAAAGGACGTGAACCTGGAAGCAGGCCGACATGTTTTGATTACTGCCGGTGAAAATAGCACGGAAGAAAAACAGAACACCCACTCCACCAGTGGAAATATGGGAGTGTCTCTTGGCGTGGAAGGAATACAGGGAATCCGCGGAGGATACAGCAGCGGTAAGGGAAAAGACATATGGAAAGCGGAAGAGACATGACCAGCCGCAAAGCATCACAAAACGCCCATCTGCATCACGCAGGTGGGCGTTTCTTGCTTTATTTCATGCAGTCTCGCAGGAGTTTATCAAAGTCCTGGTTCAGTTTCTGCTCTGCAGAGGCCAGTTTCTTTTCAGTCTCTTCTGTCCAGGCTTTGTTATCGGCCAGGTCGTCTTTGGCCATCTGGATCATTTTGTCCAGTTCTGCCGGCTGGGGGCCGCCTTTGACTTTTCTGTTTCTTACGATGGAGGCAGGGTCTTTGGCGTGTTCCCATTCTTCTTCTGTCATGGGGAAGTCCCGGGGGAGATGGGGATCGCTGGCACAGACTTTGGCATAAATGGCCTTGGCGTCTTCATAGGTGAAGTCCCGGGGAGTGATATCATGGGCCCGGGCGTAGGTAACGATTTCACTGGCGAAGTGATGGCCCATGCGGAAGGGGATGCCGTGGTTTTTCATGAGCTCATCGGCAATTTCCTGGGAACAGGTCCAGTCCAGGTTCAGCTCTTCCAGGGAACGGGCAGGGTCGATGACCAGGTTGTTCAGAATTTTATCCATGGAGGTGAGGACTTTGGAGGCCTGGGGCATGATGTCCCTGGCGCCGCTCAGGCGGCCGTCAGCCATGCCGGCGGGAATATTATGGGAGCGGAACATGGCTTCCACAGACATGCCGAGAAGGGTGGAGGCGTCGGTACGGCAGCTGTTCAGAAGGCCCGGATTCCGTTTCTGGGGCATGGCAGAGGATACGTAGGTATTTCCGCCGCCTTCTTTCAATATGATCCAGGGGCGGGGCTGGGCGTACTGCTGCATGATTTCTTCAATGAAGCTGGTGGTGTGGATGGCGATGCAGTTGGTGATGCCGCCGGTTTCGATAGGCGCTTCCTGGGGGAAAATCTGGCCGGCATCGTAGGTGTTGTAGGCGAGACCGTCAAATCCAAGGTATTCTGCCATGCGGTCTCTGTCCAGCGGCCAGCCGGTACCGTTCAGCACGGTGCTTCCCATGGGAGAGCGGTTGAGGCGTTTGTAATATTCCCGCACCCGCTGCATGTCACGGCCATAGGCGTTGGCATAGGCGATGAAATAGTGGGCCAGGCTGTTGGGCTGGGCGGCTACGCCATTGGTGTAGTTGGGGATAAGGGTATCCTTATTTTCTTCTGCCAGACGGATGAAGTCTTCCTGCACCTGATTCAGCTTTTTCGCCATGGTGAGGAGGTGTTCCCGCTGTTCCATAATGCCTACGGTGGTGAGCATGTCCTGGGAAGAGCGGCCGGCATGGATTTTCGTGACATCGGGGCCTGCAGCCTTGATGAGATAGGGCTCAAAGGTAATCACATTATGGGGCCTTGCCGCACCGGGCAGGTTTCCATCCCGGAGGACCTTGTCGATGCCTTTGGCAAAGGCATGGCCCTCTTCAGGAGTGAGAAGGCCTTCGTCGGTATTGATGACATCGGAGGCTTTATTAATCTGCCCCAGCCAGTAGAAATTATCTCTTGGCGGCTGGGCAGCAAATACGGAGCCCGTGGAAATCAGGGCGCAGAGGGTGAGAGCAAGTACAGGTTTCTTCATGGTATAACCTCTTTTCTTTATTTCATATACTTATTATAGTGGATGGGAGGCAGAGGGGAAAGGTATTGAGACAATCAGATGTCAGATAGTCAGACGCTGGGAGGCTTCTGGCTTCCTGCTTCCGGCTGTCGGTTTCCGGCTTTCCACCGACTGGCATTCACCGGCTTATGGGCTGCTGTCGGCAGGTACCAGATTCTTTGCTGATGCTTAGTGTTCTGACGGGCCCGGCGGGAAGGAAAGCAGGTAAATGGGCTCCTTCCACAGTAGGGAGCGTTATTAGGGGGAAAAGGGAATTATAGTAAAATCAGCCATGATTGGCAGGAACCATTCGGATGGGAGATTTCTCGACGACCTTTCACTGGCTCCATGTAAAGGAAGATTCATACCGGCGCTGACCATCGCTCGAAATGACAGGAAAGCATAGAGCCACATCAGGCTCCTTAAGAAAGGCCTGCTACCCTCCGCCGCCTGTGGCCAGGCATTACGGTGTGCACATTATGTGCAGGCTATGCTCATATTTTAGCCCGGCTCAGAAATCCTCTGCAGGGCTTCTGCCCTTCAAAGGAAGGGGCCTTGGCTTTTCGTCACGCAGCACGGAAGACACAAAAGCAAGTCCCGTAACGCTGACTTTATAATCATCGCCCCCTAAAGGGGAAACGACTCACTACATTTTGCGCGTCGCTAGCGCTCCTTCATCCACTGCTGTCACTGACTCACTGGATTTTCGGGTCGCTGATGCTCCCCTACAAATCCAGTTCGCTAGTGCATCCACTGCTGTCACTGACTCA
>NZ_JH591188.1:400829-417473 GCF_000242435.1 Dialister succinatiphilus YIT 11850
CCACTGCTGTCACTGACTCACTGGATTTTCAGGTCGCTGATGCTCCCTTACAAATCCAGTTCGCTAGTGCTAAATGTGTTCGCTGTGCACCGCAAGGGCGATACCACAACCTTCGGGCCGCAGGCCCGTCAAACTTACGAACCTTAAGAACTCTCAGCCCCGCAGGGGCTGTCAACCTTCCCCTTTGAACCCTCTGAACCTGTGGGGCGCAGGGCGCCCCACCTTATGTAAAGCAGATTTCCTTGACAAGTCTCCTTTCTTCCTGTATAATGGTTCACGTTGTGGTGATACTATGTCGATAGAAAATATTGTAGAAAAAGGAGAGCTTCTGGATAAGTACGGGGCCCTCCTTACAGACCGCCAGCGGGATTGTCTTGATTTATACTATAATGAGAATCTGACGCTGGCGGAGATTGCGGAGCATTTTCATATTTCCCGGCAGGCGGTGCATGATGCCATGCGCCACGGGGAGGAACAGCTTATGACTTATGAGTCCGCTCTTCATCTTGTTTCCATGAGAGGGGATAAGGAGAGGGCGGCCAGGGAGCTCATGGAATTGATTCCGGATCAGTATCATACCAGAGCTCGTGTACTGATTGACTGTTTATGGGATTGAGGTGACCTTATGCCATTTGAAAGTTTAGGAGATAAGCTGCAGTCTGCATTTAAAGATCTGCGAGGGAAAGGCAAGCTTTCTGAAAGTGATATCGACGGCGCTCTCCGGGAGGTCAGAAGGGCTCTTCTGGAAGCAGATGTCAATTTCAAGGTGGCTAAGGATTTCATCGCCCATGTTCGTGAAAAAGCCATGGGGGAAGAGGTCTTCGGCAGTCTGAAACCGGACCAGACGGTCATTAAGATCGTGCGGGATGAGCTCACGGAACTTTTGGGCGGCACCCAGAGCAAGATCACCCTTTCATCCACCGGCATGACGGTGATCATGCTGGTAGGTCTCCAGGGGGCCGGCAAGACCACCACCGCCGGTAAGCTGGCGCTTATGTTTAAGAAAAAAGGACACCGGCCGCTTCTGGCAGCCTGCGACGTGTACCGTCCTGCCGCTATCAAGCAGCTGGAAGTGCTGGGGCAGCAGACCGATGTACCGGTGTACCGGATGCCGCCGAATGTGGACCCTGTACACATTGCGTCCTATGCTGTGGATACGGCCAGGTCCTATAACCGGGATATCGTCATTCTGGATACTGCCGGCCGTCTGACCATTGATGAAAAGCTCATGGCGGAGCTTCGGAATATCAAGGCTGAGGTGCATCCCCAGGAAATCCTGTTGGTACTGGACTCCATGACCGGCCAGGACGCGGTGACTACAGCCAAGGCTTTTGATGAAAACCTTGGCATCGACGGGACCATCCTGACAAAGATGGACGGCGATGCCAGAGGCGGTGCAGCTCTTTCCATCAAGACTGTCACCGGTAAGCCCATCAAAATGATTGGCGTTTCCGAAAAACTGGACGGCGGGCTGGAAGATTTCCATCCGGACCGCATGGCCGGCCGTATTCTGGATCTGGGCGACCTGGAAACATTGATTGAAACAGCCCAGAGAAATATGGATGCCGAATCCCTGAAGGATGCGGCAGGAAAGATACGAAAGGGTGAATTCACTCTGGATGATTTCCTGCGGCAGCTGAAACAGGTGAGGAAGCTTGGTTCCTTCCAGTCCATCCTGGGCATGCTCCCGGGCATGGGCAAGTTCAAGGATCAGCTGAAGGACATCGACCTGGACGGCAAGGAAGTCAAGCATATCGAGGCAATCATCCTCTCCATGACTCCTGCAGAAAGGACCAATGTGAAAATCCTGAACGGCAGCCGCCGGAAGCGCATTGCCAATGGGGCCGGCGTCAAGATTCAGGATGTGAACCGCATGATGAAGCAGTTTGCTGAAATGCAGAAGACCATGAAGAAGATGAGGGGCAAGAAGATGAATCCATCCAAGTTGGGAAATCTGTCCGGTTTCCCCGGGATGTTCCATAAATAATCGAGACCAATTCAAGGAGGTGAATTTCATGTTAAAAATTCGTTTGACCCGTATGGGTGCTAAGAAGAATCCTTTCTACCGTATCGTAGTTATCGACTCCAGAGAAGCAAGAAACGGCGCTCCTGCTGATACCATCGGCTGGTACGACCCTGCAAAACTGGACGCTCCGGTAAAGATTGATGAAGAAAAGGTTCTTTCCTGGCTTGGAAAAGGCGCACAGCCGACCGACACCGTTCGTTCTATTCTCAGAAAGAATGGCATCCTTGCTAAGTTTGCAGAAGCAAAGAAATAATGGGGGCCGCGTATGAAAGAATTAGTGGAAACACTTGTCAAGGCTCTGGTAAAGAACCCTGATGCCGTCTCCATTACCGTAGTCGAAAAGGGCAGCCTGGAGATTTATCAGGTCCATGTTGCCCCGGAAGACATGGGCAAGGTCATCGGCAGAAAAGGCCGCATTGCCAATGCAATCCGCACCGTTGTCAAAGCAGGTGCCCTGCGTGAAAACCGCAAGGTAGCTGTGGATATTATTTGAGAGGTGCCTTAATGGAAGAAATGCAGATTCTAGTTCCGGTAGCTGTGAAATCCAAGCTCACCGAAACATTAAAGACCACGCTGCTCAATGAAATCGGGCAGAATATCAGCCGTGTCGAACACGATATGGCGCAGCTTGAATTCGAAGCGAATGGCAAACTGGCTGAACAGGCCAAAATCAACATTCAGGCCGTCGCTCCTCTCCGCGCTCAGTACGAAGCCCAGAAAGCCCGTATGCAGCAGGTGAAGGATAAGCTGAATGCTGACAAGGAACACCTGGAAAAGCTGGCTATCGGTGCTGAACTGAACCGTCAGCCCATGAACCGGATCGTCACCGTCCATGTGGGGGATGACATGAACGCCTTAACCGGCGGCGAGATCCTGGTAGAAGATGGAAAGATCATCGCTTTCCGTAACTGATATGAAACCCGATGAAATGATAATCGTCGGCCGAATCGTAGCCCCGCATGGTGTGCGGGGTGATTTGCGTATTCTTCCCGATACGGACAGGCCGGAGATTTTTAAAAAGCTCAAAACCATCTATATCGGAGGGAAACCCTGCCATCTCCTTTCCGCCCGTCCCCACAAGAATGTGTACATCCTTCATGTGGAAGGGGTGGATGACAGGAACATGGCAGAAACCCTGATTTCCAAAGTGGTGGAAGTTCCTTTCTCGGAACTCCCCAAAAGGGAAGAAGGGTCCTACTACTACTTCCAGCTCATAGGGCTTCAGGTAGTGACGGAAGACGGAAAGGCTGTGGGGACTGTGAAGGAAATCATAGAAACCGGAGCCAATAATGTGTACTCCATCAGCACACCGGAAGGAAAGGAAATCCTGATTCCGGCCATACCGTCATGCGTTCTCTCCATTGATGTCGAGGCAGGACGTATGACGGTGCGCCTGCCGGAGTGGGAATAGTTTAACCCTGTGTGCCGGCTGCCCCTTCCCTATCGGAAGGAGACAGGCGGCGGAAAGCCGCTGTGAGGCTGTCAACTTGAAAATTGATATATTATCCCTGTTTCCGGAATTCGTGGAAGCATTCTTTCACCAGAGCATGATCAAACGGGCCCTGGAAGCGGGACTTATAGAAATGGCTGTGACCAATCCCAGAGACTTTACCAAAAGCCGCCACAGACAGGTGGATGACACCATTTACGGCGGCGGGGCAGGCATGCTGATGATGTGCCAGCCGCTTTTTGATGCCTGCCATCACGTTCTCCCTGAAAAAGGCCCGAGGGACCGGGTCATCTTCCTGTCACCGGCAGGAAAGACCTTCAACCAGGACAAGGCGAAAGAACTTCAGAGAGACTATGACCATCTGGTGCTCATCTGCGGCCACTACGAAGGCGTGGACCACCGGGTGGAGGAACATCTGGCAGATGAACTCATTTCTATCGGCGACTACGTGCTTACCGGCGGCGAACTGGGTGCCATGGTCATCAGCGATGCGGTAGCCCGCATGGTGCCCGGCGTCCTGGGAGATGCAGGGAGCGCAGCCAGCGACTCCTTCTACGAACCCATCCTGGAATATCCCCAGTACACCAAACCGGCGGAATACAACGGATGGAAAGTACCGGACGTTCTTCTGTCCGGCCACCATGCCAACATCGCCCGGTGGAGAAGGAAAGAAGCTCTCCGCCGAACCATGGCATACCGCCCGGACCTTCTGGAAGGGCAGGAACTCTCCAAAGAAGACAGAAAACTCATGGCGGAAATTAAGGAAGAACTGATTCATTCATAGATTTTGCTTTCATAAGATAAAAGCAGACACTGATTTAATCAGCATTTCCTCAGGGAAGAAAAGGAGGAGTGACTATGGCACCTGTATACATAGGTCTCATCCACTATCCTATTTACAACAAGCACATGGAAGTCGTCACCACGGCACTGACCAACTACGACCTCCATGACATTGCCAGAACGGCAAAAACCTACGACGTGAAGAAATATTTCATCGTGCATCCTGTGGAAGCACAGCGTGAAATGGCCCTTCGCATTATGAATCACTGGAAAACCGGCGGCGGCGTACACTACAATGCCAATCGCAAGGAAGCCTTTGAAGAAACCGAACTGGTTCCCACACTGGAAGATGCGATTTCATGGATTGAAAAAGAAACCGGCAGAAAACCGGCTATTGTCACCACCGACGCCAGGGTGTATCCTAATACTATCTCCTACGCAGCCATGCGAAGGAAAATCCACGACGAGGATACTCCCATCTTCATTCTCTTCGGTACAGGCTTCGGCATGACCAAGGAAATGATGAAAAAATTTGATTATATTGTGGAACCGATTTATGGCGCCGGCACTTACAATCACCTCTGTGTGAGAAGCGCCGTGGCCATTATCCTCGACCGCCTTCTGGGCGAACCCTGGTGGAATAAAAAGGAGGAATAATTTACTATGTCCGGACATTCCAAGTGGGAAAACATTAAGCGTAAAAAAGGCAAAACCGATGCCATCCGCGCTAGAATTACCACGAAAATTTCCAAAGAAATCACCATTGCAGCCCGCATGGGCGGCGGTGATCCTGTAGGCAACATGCGTCTGAAGCTGGCCCTCACCAAGGCAAAGCAGAACAATGTGCCTAAGGAAAACATTCAGAGAGCTATCGCCAAAGGCGTAGGCGCTGCCAGCGGTGCAGGCTTCGATGAAGTGACCTATGAAGGCTACGGCCCCGGCGGTGCAGCAGTCATTGTCGAATGCAACACCGACAACCGTAACAGGGCGGCAGCAGATATCCGCCATGCCTTCACCCATCACGGCGGTTCCGTAGGCACCCCGGGATGCGTATCCTGGATGTTCAAGAAAAAAGGCTCCATCATTGTGAGCAAGGATGCAGCTGATGAAGACACGGTCATGATGGTTGCCCTTGATGCCGGTGCGGAAGATGTATCCTCCAATGAAGACAGCTATGAAATCACTACAACTCCGGAAGAATTCCTTACCGTATCCGATGCCCTTGAAAAAGAAGGCATTCCGGTAGAGGCCTCCGAAGTGGCTATGGTGCCTGATAACTATGTAAAGCTGGAAGGCGATGCAGCCCAGACCATGGCTCACCTGACCGCTGAACTGGAAGATCTGGATGATGTACAGGAAGTGTACACCAACGCAGAACTTCCGGAAGATGAGGAATAAGGAAATAAGAAGACTCCCTTTGGGGAGTTTTTTTATTGGCATTTTGAAGAGGCATCCAAGTGAAAGGAAGGCTTTTAAATTCTGTTTCATCTCCTGCATAGCTATGCCAAAATATCATTCAAAAATAAATTGATTGCAAGATACGGGCCGGTGCTGTATACTATAAAAGTTCAAGGAAAGAATGCCTGTCCAGGGGGGTTCTTTCTTTTTTATGGGCAGCAGGGCTGCTCCTTCTGTCTGCGGGAAGGACAGAAGTTTTATGTTATTGGGATAGAGGAGGTTTATTTTGCTTACAACAATAAAAAAATGGGTGACCGGAGTGGCGCTGATTAAGCAGATTGCCATAGGTCTTGTGATTGGTATCGTGATTGCCCTGTTTTTCCAGCCGGTGATTCCGGTGGTGAAGATTTTCGGCGATTTGTTCGTGAAGGCCCTGAAAGGGGTAGCGCCGATTCTGGTGTTCTTCCTTGTGATGAATGCCATGGCCCAGAAGAAGGAGAATGCAGAAAACAGCATTCAGCCGATTATCGAGCTTTACATGATTGCCACCTTCTGCGCATCCCTGGTAGGGGTGGGGATGTCGTTCCTTTTCCCTACGACCCTGAATCTGACGGTGGCACCGGATGCGAAGCTGGCACCGCCCAGCGGCATTGTGGAAGTCCTTCATTCCCTCATTCTGAGCGTGGTGGATAATCCCGTATCGGCTCTCATGCATGCCAACTACATCGGTATCCTGGCCTGGGCGGTGATTCTTGGCATTGCCCTTCGCAGCACTGCCGGTGAAGCGACAAGAAACTGCCTCAATGATCTGGCCGGCGCCATTACGAAAATGGTCAGCTGGGTCATTCACTTTGCACCTCTGGGGATTATGGGACTGGTAGCCGATTCCGTGGGAACCGCCGGCCTTTCCGCGCTTCTGGGGTATGCCCAGCTGCTGGGAGTGCTCATCGTTTCCTATGGCCTGGTGGCTTTTGTCATGAATCCTTTCATTGTGTATATGAAGACCCGTAAGAATCCCTATCCCCTGGTGTGGGCCACGGTGAAAGACAGCGGCGTGTATGCCTTCTTTACCAGATCTTCCGCTGCCAATATTCCGGTGAATCTGTCCCTCTGCAAAAGGCTGGGACTCAATCCCGATACCTACACCATTTCCATTCCCCTGGGGGCCACCATCAACATGGCCGGCGCCTCCATCACCATTTCCGTGCTGGCTCTGGCAGCTGCCCATACACTGGGCCTTGCCATCGACCTGCCCACAGCCTTCCTGCTCTGCATCGTTTCCTCCATCGGCGCCTGCGGCACCTCCGGTGTGGCAGGGGGATCCCTCCTCCTCATTCCGGTGGCCTGCGCTTCCTTCGGCATTGGCAACGATATTTCCATGCAGGTGGTGGCAGTAGGATTTATTATTTCCGTACTGGAAGATGCCTGCGAAACGGCGCTGAACAGCTCCAGTGATGTCCTCTTCACTGCTACCGCTGAATTTGCAGACCGGCGGAAGAAAGGCACCCTTCGGGCGGAAGATATGGTTCCGAAGGAAAAATAATAAAATGGCTCAAAGGGGCTGTGAAACAATGGCAATCATTTTTTCACAGCCCTTTTTGCCTGCAAAAAAATAAATATGAAAATTTTAGATATAGTGATTGACAGATGTAAGGGAGTCTGTTATATTAAATGTAACACAGAAAGTTACATATTTTATACAGAATGAACAGAATCATTCTTCATTGATAGAAAGAAGGAATTCAAATGGAAATTACAATTTTTGGCAAGGGCAATATGGGAAAGGCCATTGGCGGCAATTTTGAAAAGGCAGGACAGAAGGTCACCTATGGAGGCCGCGATTTCAAAGGGGCCCTGGGAGACATGGTGGTACTGGCCGTTCCCTACGGCGCCGTGGACAGCATCCTTTCTGCCCATAAAGAGGAACTGGCAGGCAAAGTGGTGGTGGATATTACAAATCCCGTGAACTTTGATACCTTCGACGGTCTGGTGGTGCCGGCAGATTCCTCGGCAGCCGCTGAAATTCAGAAAAAGGTGCCGGAGGCTCTGGTGGTCAAGGCCTTCAATACCACCTTCGCCGGCGTGCTTTCGGCAGGAAAGGTAGGAGAGAAGGAACCGACGGTGGTACTGGCAGCTTCTGACTCTGCAGATGCTAAAAAGAAACTGGCCCAGGCCCTGGAAGGAAGCGGACTTTCCGTCATGGATGCAGGCTCCCTGAAGCGGGCTCGTGAAATGGAAGCGCTGGGATTCCTGCAGATTTCTCTGGCAGCAGGAAAGAAGATTTCCTGGACCGGCGGATTTGCAGTTCTTCACTGATTCCTTTCCTGGAAGACAGACAAGGCGGGTTATGCCCGCCTTACTTTTATTTCCGCAATCTGCTATGATAACAGTATCAGATGCATTGAAATGAAGGAGGTACCATGCAGGTTTCCAGTCAATTTACCATTGCCATTCACATGCTTTCCTATATAGCCCTTTACCAGCATAAGGAAAAGATTACCAGCGACGTGCTGGCCGGCAGCATCGAGGTGAATCCGGTCATCATCCGCCGCCTCCTTTCCCGCCTGAAGGGGGCCGGCATGATTACAGTGCACCGCGGCACCGGCGGCACCTTTCTGGCCAGAGAACCAAAGGATATTACCCTCCTTGATGTTTATGAGGCCACGGAAAATTTGAAAGAAGAAGGTCTCTTCCACTTCCATGAGCATCCCAATCCCCGATGTCCCGTGGGAAGGGATATCCACCACGCGCTGGATGGAAAACTGGCAGAAGTGCAGAAGGCCATGGAAGACAAGCTGGCATCCTTTACGCTCTCTGACGTGGCAGGGGATATTACCGTGTGAGGGTTATGGGCGGTGAGGTTCGTTTCGCAGAACTTTTTCCCCAGTCTGCGTCAAAGCTGCGGCCCTCATGATGACAAAAAATTTATACCTCTTTATAGAAAATGACTATCATAAATTTTGATAAATTTTCTCAAAAAAGGTGTACAATAGAGATGCAGGAAATCCTGCCTCTCTTTGTTCGTCAAAAACAGTTCCCCACCAGAAAGATATTTTCAATCATCCTCCTCCAATTTAGGGAACTGTTTTTCTATACTCTCTTTTGGGGGAGCTGGAATTTCTTGACCCTGGCGGAGTTCTCTTATATAATAAAACTATTCATGCGAGCGTGGCGGAACTGGTAGACGCACAGGATTTAGGATCCTGCGCTTTGTGCATAAGGGTTCGAGTCCCTTCGCTCGCACCAAGAAAGGCTGTGAAAAAATGGAAATCATTTTTTCACAGCCCTTTTTATTGTGAGATATTATCAGAACGTGACTGGTTTTCCGTAGTAAGCGCATTCCAGGATGCGGCCCATGGTTTCATCATCCACTTTCCGCGGGTTTTCCGGGGTGCAGGCGTCCAGGACGGCATTGTGAGCGATGGCGTCCTTCTTTTCCAGGTACAGCGCTTCCGGAACACCGTAATCTTTGAGGGAAAGAGGAATGTCCATCATGCGGTCCAGGTGCCGGATGGCATCTTCATAGGACAGAACCAGCTGGGCGTCGGTGTGGCCCGGCAGTCCCACAATGCGTGCCAGGTCGGCATAGCGGCTCATGCAGGCCTTCTTGTTGTACTGAATCACATAGGGCAGGAGGATGGCGTTGGCGCAGCCGTGGGGAATATGGAACACAGCGCCGATCTTATGGGCCAGGGAGTGGGTGATACCCAGAAGGCCATTGGAGAAGGCCATGCCGGCCAGACACTGGGCGATGTGCATTTTACCCCGGGCTTCCTTATCGCCGTGATAGGATTCCAGTATACTGTCAAAAATGTCAGAAACTGCCTGTTTGGCCAAAGGATCGGTGAATCCGTTGGCACAGGTGGAAACATAGGCTTCCGTGGCATGGGTGAGGGCATCCATACCGGTGTGGGCAGTGAGCTTGGGCGGCATGGTGAGCGGAATATCCAGGTCAAGAATGGCCAGGTCCGGCGTCAGGTTGAAATCGGCCAGGGGATACTTGATGCCCGTACTATAGTCCGTAATCACCGAGAAGGAAGTGACTTCCGTAGCGGTGCCGGAGGTGGAAGGAATGGCCACGAAAATGGCCTTCTGCCGGAGAGGCGGCAAAGAGAAGGGTTTCTTCACATCGTCGAAGGACAGCTCCGGATGTTCATAGAAAACCCACATGGCTTTGGCCGCATCAATAGGAGAGCCGCCGCCGATGGCTACAATCACATCAGGCTGGAATTCACTCATAGCTTTGGCACCTTCCCTGACGGCCTCGATGGAGGGATCCGGCGCAATGCCTTCCATAATGCGGGTTTCCATGCCGTTATCCTTCAGTACCTTTTCTGCTTTCTGCAGGAAACCGCCCCGACGCATGGAATGGCCGCCGGTGCAGATGAAGGCTCTCTTATGGCCCTTCAGCACAGCCAGTTTCTCAATGGCACCATAACCTGCATAGATATCTCTTGGCAGTGTAAAACGGAACATAAAAATCTCCTCCTTTTTACGAAAGATGCCGGCCGCCTGCCTGTTTTCCGGCATCAAGGCCGGCCTTTATTCTGTTTAGAACGATTCTGGTACAGGTATCTTTTACTATTATATGTATCCCTACCCGGAATCCTTCTTTTGGTTCACCCTTATTATAACGCTTTTAAGGAAGGCGAGAAAGATTCTTGAGAAAACTGTATAAGCATTTGATTAGATATGACTAATAGTCATTATTATAAAAGCGGCGGGACATGGGAAAAATTCCCTGTAAAATCCTGTTGTACTCCCTGTGGAAACTGTGATATAGTGAGATAAATATTTTAACGTATTCTCGTCGTGGGAAAGGAGCTCCTGTTTCATGAGCATGCTTAAAGAATTTAAAGATTTTGCCCTTCGCGGCAATGTGGTGGATATGGCAGTCGGCGTTGTCATCGGGGCCGCTTTCGGGAAGATCGTTTCCTCCCTGGTGAGCGACATTATCATGCCGCCGCTGGGATACATTCTGGGAGGCATTGATTTTTCCAATCTCTTCCTGCCTCTGTCCAGGGTGCCTGTTTCTACCATGGCTGAAGCCAAGGAAATGGGAATCCCTGTCATTGCCTATGGCCAGTTCCTGAACAATGTCATCGACTTCCTCATTGTGGCCTTCGCTATTTTCATCGTAGTCAAGCAGATCAACCGCTTCTTCCCGAAGGCACCGGCCAAAGAACCGAGAAAATGCCCTTACTGCAAAGAAGTCATTGCCGACGATGCCACCCGCTGCCCTCACTGCACGGCAGAACTGAAGTAATAGTATAGAAAAAGGTTCAGAGGGGAAGGGGTGACAGCCGCTGCGCGGCTGATTCGCGTTCCCTTTCCCGCCGGACTCGTCATTCTGAGCCGCAGGCGAAGAATCTCGGTGCATGACGTTAGTGGCACAGCAGCCGTTAAGGAAGCGCTGATTAAATCATTGTTTGTTTTTATTCTTGAATTTTTATGCAATGCGAGGAATGGGCTGACGCGAATAGCGAGCTATTTAAGGAAGCCCATGACGAAACAGTGCATAAAAATTCTTATAAAAGAAAACTCTATGAATTAATCAGTGCTTCCTTAAATGCCAGTCGGCGGGAAGGAGCCAAACGTTACGTGCATCCTTTCCTGCCGGACTCGTCATTCGGGGTCGGTCAGCCGAAGAATCCTGGTACTTGCCGCTAGTGATACATAGGCCGTTAAATGCCAGTCGGCGGACAGCAGATAGCGGAAAGCTGTCTCAACAGCTCACCAGCTCACACTAGCTCACTAGCCCACTGGCCCACTCATCTCCCATACACGTCTAAAGCCTCCCTTGCGGGAGGCTTTTTTGGAGACGTTGGATTGTTGAGAAAGATTGGTAACAATGAGTGGAACCACCACGGCCAATGGTGATTTCCTTTTTGTTTACGACTATATGATACAACGGTTTACTATCATTGTCAAGCATATCTCCAAAATAAAATAACAATAATTAACAATATAACTGCTTTCCCTTTTGCCATAGGTCCGATTCATAGGGTATAATAGAATTAGTAAAAATGACTCTTATTCAAAAGGAGGATTTCCCATGAAAAAAGAACTGGCAGCGCTGGCTCTTGCCTGTGCCCTGATTCCCGGCGTATCCATGGCGGCTGATAAACTGCCTTCGTCGGAAAAGCTGATGAATGACTATGATAAGTATGTGGTGGTGTATACCTCTGACGACGAGAGGATCTACGCCGATGCCGATACCATTGAGCGGGATCCTGTTTCCGCCGGTGAGCTTCCGGTCATCCGGGCCACCCTGTATGCAGAAATTTACAAGGATCCCCTCACCTGGCCGGATTATGGAAATTACCGCATGGTGGACTATATCCTCCGGTATGATACGGCGGTGGGAGCAGACCAGCTGGGGCAGAAAATCAAGTACCGTATCCTGAACAAGCTGGAAGGCGCCTATACCCCCGATGGCAAAGCCGTGTCCTATCCCGGCAATCCCAATGAACCGGCAGACGAAGCAGAGGATATTTACATCGCTCTTTACCGCGTATCCAAAACTTCTTATTAAAGACAAAGGGGTCCCGGGAACCGGCATTTCCCCCATGTCTCTGCCTTTACAAAGGTAAATAAAAATTATATAATAGTATTAATAAAATACAAAGCAAAGGAGCCTTACCATGCTGCAAGGCTCCTTTTATTTGTCTTAATGATACGAAAGTACGGTTTTGTAGGAAATATCCGGCCACTGGCCCATGGTAAAGGCCTGCGAAATCAAAATTGGAAGGGCCCGCCAAGGAGCCCTGATGGAGATGTGGATATGCAGCTTTTTATAGCAGGTGGATGCGGTGATGAAGGAAGAAATTGTTTCTACGTGGAGGGAGACCGCCACGCTTTTATAGTGGATGCAGGGACCTCTACCGACGGGCTGGACCGGATACCGGACCTGACACCGGAGCAGATTCATAAGGCAGAGTATCTCTTCATTACCCATTCCCACAGGGATCACACCGGGGCCATTGAGTACCTGGTGAAACAGGGATTTGAAGGGCCGGTGCTCATGTCTAATCAGACCTACCGCCAGCTTCACTATAAACCCTGGAATACCATGATTCTGGACTCCACGGCGCCGGAACTGGAACTGGAGCCGGGATTTCGGGTGAAATGGGGACGTACAGGCCACTGCGCCGGCGCCGTGTGGTTTCATATTTTTGTAGAAGGAAGAAGCCTTTTCTTCTCCGGCGATTATCGGGAAAATGATACCTTCTACCGCTGCGACGCCGTGCGGGGCCTTCACGCCGACATGGCAGTCATTGACGCTGCCTACAGCAGGATGGATAGGGGGAGGGACCTTAGAAGACAGGTGGCAGACACCGCTTCCTCTCTCATGAAGGACGGCGCGCCCCTTCTCCTGCCGGTGCCCCATTATGGAAGGGGCCTTTCCATGGGGATCCTTTTCCATGAGACCTTCGGCAGGGACCATGGGATTTATATGTCGCCCAAACTGTACGATGAATGGCTCCATCTGGGTCACAGAAAATATTTCGTCCATGATGAAATCACGGAACTTCCCTTTTCCATCTTCCAGCGCTGGGATAACGAAACCATTGAAAAAGAAAATATCTATTTCCTCACTGACGCCCAGCTTTCCAGAGCCTCCAGCCGTCAGCTGATTCTGGACCATCCTGATATGGGAGTCCTCCTCACCGGAAGCATTCACGGCTACGGAAAAGCCCGCTGCTTCTTCCAGACAGGAAGAGCCAAATTTGCCCTCTGGCCCAACCACCTCACCTGGCAGGAAATGGAAGACCTGAAGGCTGAGAATGACATGCCGCTGGTGGTGCCTTTCCATAATAAAAAGGTGAAGCCCGAAAATGATACCTTCATCTTTTAGAAAATTCTTCAGCGGGAATGAAACCGTTCTGCTTTCCTGTCCTTTCCTGCGTATGATATAATAAGAAAAAGAAAAGATTCCCCGTTTCACAGGAAAAGAAAGGTGGGGGTTTTATGTTAAAATATAAAAAAATTCTGGTTCCCTATGATGGTTCCGACCATGCGAAAAAAGCACTTCTCCATGCCATAGACCTGGCAAAGGCAGGAGACGGCACGACCCTCTATATTGCCTCTGTGTGCAATATGGTGTCTGCCATGAGCAACTTCGACCAGGTATCCATTGCCGAAGGCTGTCTCACCACGAAGCTTTCGGAAGATCTGGAAGAACAGTGCAAAGATGATCTGAAAGAAGCAGCCGCCATGATTCCGGAAGGCGTTGCCCACGAAGAACTGTACGAAGTGGGATCTCCGGGACCGGTGCTTCTCAATATGGCAGAAGAAAAGGGCTGCGATCTGGTAGTCATGGGCAGCCGCGGCCTTGGACCGCTGAAAGGTATTTTCATGGGCTCCGTATCCAGCTACATGGTGAGCCGCTCCAAATGCCCCGTACTGATTGTGAAATAAAAAAGAACTGTGAGGAAATATGAATCATTTCCTTACAGTTTTTTATTGCTCCCCTATTCTCCTGAAAATTCTTCAAATGATGGCATGCTGCCTGTCCCTGCGTCATCCCGATGTGCAGCTTGGGGCATGGTAAATCGGCACCACAAAAAGGCCTCACATACATCTGTGAAGCCTTCTTGCAGGGAAAAGAACATACCACAGGGCAGGCATTCCGCCATGCTCCTCATTTTGCTCCTGGCCGTTATGCTCTTTGTTTTCCATTTTCCAGTGCACTGAAGCGAAGCAGCCTCCTTCCATCCCCTCCCTCCTGCTCCATGGATGGGCGCCTGCAGGATTTCTGAGAGGACTTCGCCGGTGCTGTTTCTATATGGATAGTCATGGGGAAGGGGAAGAGGTATCAGGAAGGGAAAGGCTGCACATAGTCTCAACTCGCCTTTTCTACAAAAGTAATATATAATATAAAAACGAAATAAAACGTAAATATATTATTTTATAATAGAATTGAGTTCTACTCTTTTACATGAAATATGCAATCATATATTTATACAAAGAAACAATAAAATAACCATCTATAAAGGGACGCATTTTGCTTCAATGCATTGAGAAAATTAAACCTGCCAGGATGCTGTATCTTTTGAAAAGACAATTAAGAAATCTATTTATTATAGATAATACTGAATAATATGACTATTAGGAGTTGCTGGGCAAGTCTTCAATTGATGTGGATGATTACGCTTTGAAGTTAAATGGCACTGGGAATTTAGGAAATGCGATTGGCAGAATAGTTGATTCAAGACGTGAGTATGTTAAATATTTATTAAATGGTGGATACGAATCTATTAATGATATTGAGTTCGGGAAAAGGCTAAATCAATATCATTCTGCGGAGGATTAAGAATATGAATGATATTAGCTTTGCTATTGGCTCTCCTCTGCTATTTTTTAGCGGCAGTGCGGTTTCGCTATATTTGGTTTATATGATTTTCCATTATATTTACGACAGTCTGGCAAATCACTTGATTCGTAGAGAGAATTTAATTAGCTATCTCATCAGCCTTATACTATTGATAAATTGCTTTTTATTGTCGCTGGTTTGGATAATTTCGACTAGTATTAATTTGAAAATAAATGATGATGAGGATATAAATACAGAAATTACCCTGGGAATATTTTTATTAGAGTTTGCCGGGATGTTTGCTCATGGATGGATTTATAGTCATTTCATTTTGAAGAAGGATTTCAGCTTTAAGATTTTTAGTAAACGAATGATGAAATGCATTCTTGTTATTGCATTTATCATGGGTATGCAATTTTTGATTATCTTTAGTTATCATTTATATTTATTGCAGTTTGTTAAGTTAATAGGATCCTTATGGAGCTAGATTATGAAAGAAGACTACAGATATTAGCAGCAGCCTTCAAATTGAGACATGATTATGAATATTTTGAAATATATGAAAAAGCATTTAGGTGTTAGCGGAACTGTGCTGTTAATAGGAATAATTACTGTTTTTGGGCTATATATCTAGATGTAAGAGGGTTAGCATATGTTTCCATTATTTTTTGTGGAGTTAGTTTATTGATTAATAAAGATGGAAATATTAACTTGTAAAAGAACGCTTTTCCTGTATGATTGCGGGGATATTGAGATTTTCTTACTAAATGAGAAAATAGGTTCTTCTCACTGGAAAGCGGCAGGGATATGATTCTTAAAGGAAACCGGATAGAAGGGGAAAAAGTACAGGCAGATGCAGGCGGAAGCCTCAGCATGGAAAGTGAACAGGACAGGAAGACCTACCGGGAAAATGGAAAGAACACCGGTATCTCCCTGGGCTATGACATTCCTTCCGGCAAAGTATCCGGCTTTGCTTCGACGGGTAAATCTCACACAAACTCCCGTTACGAAAGCGTGACAAATCAGGCAGGCATTTACGCCGGAGACAAGGGCTTTGACATTTCCGTCAAGGATAATACCCACCACAAAGGCGCCGTCATAGACAGCAAAGGCGATGCGGATAAGAACAATCTCCGCACCGGTACTTTAAGCTGGGAAAATGTAGAAAATAAAGCCGACTACAAAGCAGGCGGAATGGGCATCTCCTATGTTCCCAAAGACAGCACCACGCCCCTCAACTCCCGTGGCCTTACGCCGTAGATGAGCCCCACCGCGAAGGATAAGGCAGGCAGCACTACCAAAGCGGCCATTGCGAAAGGGACTATCGTTATTACGGACAAGAAGAACCAGGGGAAGGATATTTCTACCTTATCTCATGCTTGGGAGGATAATAATAAATGATACTTAGTGATATTTCAGGCTGGCTTATGTTGAGCGGAGTTGAAATTTATGCTGCACTTTTTATTTTAGCTGTTATATATCAAAACCTCAAACTTCGCACACGGAAAACATCCCGTATGCCTTGATAAATCAGCTTGAACTGAATGTCGAAAGCCATTCACGCACACTTCTGTGCACGCAGACGACTCATCCAAAGAGCGGGCAGATCGTTCAGGAATCGTTCCAAGAGCGATTCGACCAGCAAGACTTCTGACGGATATTCTGCCCGAA
>NZ_JH591188.1:418487-494518 GCF_000242435.1 Dialister succinatiphilus YIT 11850
AATTATACCAAACTGGCAAGACTCATGCTATTTTTCTGTTTACAAAGCCTGGACTTTCAAGGGGTGCAGGGGATTTTTACCTGCGAAGTTTGAGTCAAAACGTAAAAAATCATGAGCTGAATATATTTTTGTATATTGTACCTATCCTTTTCACTGCTCTAAGTGGAATAAATTGCGCAATGTTGCAATTACTAACGTCGACAAATCTGACGGAAATCATTATGGGGTTTGGTCATGGGATGGATAGAGGAACTATAATTATGTCTTTTGGAATTTTAGGTATAGCTGATTATGCAGTGGCTTTATATTATTATCTACATAACAATAACCAAAGCAATTCGACCAAATGTGCCCAAAAGCAAAAAAGGGCTAATCCATTAATTCTTCCAATTTTAATGATTGTTAATATTGGCTGGCTGTATTTATGGAAAGATGCAGTTTATGTTTTGGTGAAATTGATTTTGCATATTTAGAACTAATATTATTAATAATTATTCACCGTTGAGGATCGATTTACATTGAAAAAGCCATTCTCTGTACTTGGCGCATTAAATTGAGAAATATGGGGAACAAGGAAGATTACAAAACAGACGGTATGTATATTTCCTATGTTTTATCATATCTCTCATATGGCACAAACTATTTCGTACGTAGCTGCAGAAACTAATCATCCCATCATAGGAGCAGTCATATCTATTATTGGAGAAAGTGTATCAGATGAACTCTCTGAACAGCTGAAGGATAAAGCAAAAAAATCTTTTGGTAACCGATGAGGAAAAAGAAAGTGAAAAAGAAATAGAAAGGGTCAAGATACAGAAGGATAATTAATTAAATGTCTTATCCAAAGAAAGGGATGCTATATTGATACAGTATAGATTGATTTTGCTTATGGACAGCGTTTTATTTATGATAAGCAATCGCCTGCAGCAAGGCGAGACGAAAACGCAAAAATTATATTATTATGCAGGCGGTTTATCAGGCTTATTATATTTTTCATGGCTTTTATACATTAGTGTAAACCATTATGATTTTAATGTAGCAGTCATGTTCTGCTTTATTTGTGCTATTTTTATTCTGCAGAATAGAAGATCTCAGTGGTGCTCCAGAAAAAAATATGATATACAGATAAAACTATATGGGGATAATTCAAAAGAAGCAAAGCAATGCAGGAGGCATATCAGCTGTTTGCGGATATTAAATAAAGCTTATTATATTGGATTGGCGATTTTTATATTTGTGCTTGGGGTTGGATTCCATAATGGAAAACTTTAAGGGAATATATTTGGCTAGACAAGATTTCTTATGCTGCTTTCATCTATTACATATCTGTTGTAGCAAACTTCATGCAACTCCACAACCACAATGACGCTTTTGGAAAGTATTGATACTTTAATGGGATTATTTCTTAATTTGCGTTTTTGGGGGACTGGGGGATTAGTGCAGGAGAAAACATCCACCTCACTGGAAGCACCCTGGAAGCCTTGGGAGACCGGGGATCCCTTATCCTCCATGCAGGAAAGAACATCACCCTGGACACCGGCACCCTGAGTGCCAGGAAAGACATGACGGAAAACAGGGACACTATATAAGGACCTATCGGAAAACGGAAATGGGCAATACCTTAATGGTAGGAAAAGATATGACCTTATCTTCCGGAGGGAATCTTTCTGCAAGAAGCAGCATCCTGGCTTCAGAAAATGGTAAAGTCACCCTGGCAGCGGGGGATGACGTGATCTTTTCAAACGGGTATAATGAAGCCAGGAATGACTACGGCCTGAAATACAAAGAAAAGGGCTTCCTCTCCGGCAAGATTACTGCTGTCAAATGCCATGACGAAGAAAAGAAAGCATCGCCTGCCATCATCTCCGGAGACAGTATATCCATTCTCTTCGGAAAGGACACCAGAATATCTGCATCCCAGATCATTGCTTCCCACGATGTGACGGCAGCGGCTGGCGGAATATCCATATTTCCTCAGCCCCTGAATACGAGTCCCATGATTACGAAAAGCAGGTCAAGAAGAACCAGGAGCAGGATATTTCTACCTTGAATCGGAATACAGAAAGCAGCCTGAATAAGCCGAAGGAAATCTTCGATAAATCCAAGGTGGAAGAAAAACAGGAACTCATCCAGATGAAATAGGGAAACCATGGACAGAAATGTATAAACACGGAGTCCGAGGCCCGGGGGGGCGCACTTGGATAATACAATGCAGTCGGAAATGCAGTGGGTGGGATTGTAGATATCACCGGCGATTTTAATACCTATAGCGGAAAAGACTTGGAAATAGCTGTGGGAATTGATACGTTTAAGCTTGCATTTGGAATCTTAGGAGGAGCATTGGCACCAGTTCCTGGTATAGTAATTTCAGTACCATTGGATCACGGCGCTTATTGGATTAAGCAAAATCTTATAATAACTGATAAGCAAAAACAGAAACGGGGAGATAATAAAAAATGATTGCAGCCTTATCTATTATTACCATGCTGGCCTTCTTCATAAGTCTATTATTCAACTGGATAACCTCATACAAAAATATGGAAACGAATGCATTCAAGATTATCTATACGATGGGATATATAGGAGCACTCTTAGCAGTATTCATTATCCTTGATTTTATCTATCGCATTTCTCAGCCATATTCAGTGATTTCAATGAAATTTATTGTAGGAACACTTTTATCCATGGGAATATTATTCCCTGTCTCAGGATATCTTATTATAAGGATGAAGATATTAAATGCTAAATATGCGTATAAAAGACATAATGCTCCTTTCCCTGAAGATTACGAATGGTGGATTGAATTAAAACGGATAGCATTTGTTTTGAACATTGTTGATATTATTATCGCTGCTTTGATTTTATTAGATACAGTTTGCAGCTGGGATGATTCTATCATTGGGCGGAATTGGAATAATACAGTGGTTAATGGTAAAATGATTTCCAATTATAATAAATATGATTGTTGATTTGAAATAATTGCATTCATTGACAAAAGGAGGAAGGACATTAAGAAAGAATGTCGAAAATATTATTGTTGGGACAACGGGAGAATAGGGGGGGTATAGTTTGGGTATAACTATCTAAACTAATCAGCAGGTAGATAAATCAAATAAAAATGGCGTTCTGGTTATCAAAGATAACGAGTCTGGAGCAGGTCGAATCATAGATTTAGAGGGCAGAACTGGAGAAGTATTTAGTAGTTTGGACTATCCGAATATGCTGAATCCTTATTCGACTGATTTGGTATTTACCCGCACAGATTCGGGCAACCAACATCCTCAGGGAATATATTCATTTGGAGAGCATGATGGATATATAGTGATTAATCATGCATTATATCCAGATGCGGTGTATGACTGGACTGAAACAGACGTAATGGGGAAATCCCTGCTTTCGCATAAAACAACAATGTCTATTGATAAGTTCTCGCTTGCTAAGGATACAGTTGAAGGCATCGGCACTTATCCGTTTGCGCTTGCAAATAAATACGGTGTGGATGCAGGTCATGCAAAATTGTTAGCAACAGGTCCGCTAAAAGCATTGGATATTTACCAGACGTGGCAGGACGATTGGAAAAATTATAGTGGTATTGACTGGTGGGGCGCACAGGGGATTAATATTGGGATTCCGGTAATTTTAAAGGTAGGAATTGGCTTTGCATCATCAGCAATTGTAATTAAGTCGACTGATAATCCAGTTTTAGGGACTATGGCAGGAGTGATGGATAGTATGGTTGCCGGTGAAGCAGAAAGTCAAACCATAAAAGAAGTTAAGGAAAAATTATTGAAAGATAATGATTCAAAACGAAATGAAAAGGAAAATAACCAGAATGATGAAAAAGAAGGGGGAATTTGATGATTCTTTCTAGCGCGTTTTTTATCGTACTGTTGACCGTATTTTTAGTAAGCAGCCGATTACATGAGAAAGAAAGTTTGATTCAGAAACTTTCTTATTACATTGGAGGATACGGTGGCTTTATATATTTTTCTTGGCTTTTATGGCTGTCGATAAATGGCATGGAGATAGATACTGTTACTATGCTGGTTGTAATATCCATTGTGTATCTTTGTGTTCTTAACAGGGTTAAATATAACTTTAAAATCAAATACGAAAATGTCAAAAAGCATGATGAACAATCAAAAGATGTACAGAAATATTATGACTTGATTCGATTTGCATCTTATGGACAGGTGGTCGTCTTTATCGGATTTATGATGATTTTGATGGTTATTCTTTTAGGGATTTATAATGGACGCATTGCCTTATTATAGAGTGACCGATTTTGAGCGCCGTTTCCGAAGAAATTCCTTTACTTTGCACAGTCTGTCAAGAATGAGAATCTTTGACGTTATGCCTGACTTGGTATGGCTTGCGGCGTCATATACATTTTCTATAGAAAGCCCCGAGGTAAAGCTCCGGGGCTTTTCACGAAGTAATAGCTTTTTTCCCTGCGGTTGTATAGAATAAAGGAGGAAGTAAATGAATGGATAGGCAGCTCCGGCTGCCGTTGAGATAAAATGAATCGGGATGTGATAGGTATGTCGAATCGAGGATGGCTGAAGCAGGAGATTCCTCACTGGGTGAAGGAAGAGGTCATTACAGAGGATGCGGGGAAGAAGATTCTTTCCCGGTATAAAAGACAGGACAGTGCGGCTTACAGGGAAGCCCTGTTTATCCTGGCTGCAGTGTGTATTATAGGTGGGATTTTCTTTCTCTGTGCCAGCCTGTGGAGCGGACTGGACCAGGATCAGCGGTTCCTGCTGGCCCTGGCGCCGCTGGCTGTGTCTTTTATTCTGGCAGCAGCGGTGGCGCTGGTGGATAAAGGTCTTTTGGCTCCGAAGGAAAAGAAAAAGGAGATGGATGGCGAAGAAACGGAGGAGGAAGTGCTTCTTCCGAAGAAATCGCCACCGGTGCACCGGGTGCCGGTGTTCCTGCGGGAGGCGGCCTCCACTTTCCATGGCATATGTCTCATCGCCGCCTTCTGGATGGTGGGGGATTCTTTCAAGCTGTCTTCTGATTTGTACACGGCTCTTGCCCTCTGCGCCTTTCTTCTTCTCATCATGACGGTGGTAACGGAGTCGGCGGGCATGGGGATTATTTACATGATTGTGTCCGTAGGCATTTTTTATAGTGCGCCGGTGAGGGGCTGGCCGGAGGCGGCATCCTGGATTTACATGTTCCTGGCTCTGGGAATTCTGGGCCACATGCTCCGGAGCCACCGGGACCGGGCGGTGGTGTGCTTTTCCTGGGTGTGGGCGGTAGGCATACTGCTTCTTATTTTCTGGTCTGCAGGAAATATGCTGTGGCAGACGATCTTCTTCTCCCTGGCAGCTTCGCTTACCTGGATGGCAGGGGGGCTTTTCCGTTCCTACGGCCTGGGGGCTGATGCACTCCGTTTCTTCGGCGGTATTGCGGTATTCGCCGTGCTTTTGGAGGGATCCTATGGCGCTGTGTGGGCGGATATTTCCGGCAGCTATGCGCTGTGGTTCATTTTCCTTCTTTTCCTGGCGGCGGATGGAGTACTTCTTTTCCGTATGGCTTTGAAGAAGGAATGGCTTTCGGTGCTGGCGGGGCTCACGCCCTTTGTCATGGGCCTTTCGGCTATTGTGTCTATTTTTGAAACTTCCGGTGCCCTGCCGGCCATTATCGTTTCCGTATATACGGGCATTCTGGCAGGAGGCGTCATCATCCGTGGCCTTCTGACAGACCGGGCGGTGCAGAGCTGGGCCGGTGTGTTCCTTCTGGCCGGTGACGGAGCCATCCGGGTCATTGACTCGGCCCTTACCTTTGCCCAAAGAGGGTTCTTCTTCCTGGGCATCGGCCTTCTGGCGGCGGTAATCTGTTATTTTCTCTACCTTCCTTCCAGGAAAAAGGCGCCGGTCCATAGGGACAGGGAAAATCAGGGAGAGGAGGGATCCCGATGATATCGAAGAAGTTATCCCTTATCCTTCTGGCCGTGGTTTTTGTGATTGAAGGAGTTTCCCTTTTCTGGATTCGCGGTGATTACCGTTCCACCATGATGGACGGAGCAGAATACGAGGTACCGGCAGCCATCGATTTCAAAGGGGATTTTTACGGGAGAAATTATCTGCCCATTTATATTCCTCTCACCGAAGCGCCCTGGAAGGGCACGGCCACGCCGGAAAAGGGAGAGGAGATCTACCTGTCCTTTGATAAGAACGGGGAGGGGCTGCTGGAAATTACAGGCGCCTCTGACAGGAAGCCCGGCGGTATGTATATCATAACCCGGGTGGTTTCTGCATCGGACGGGCTTGTACATTTCCGCTTCCCTGCGGACCGCATGTACATGCTGCCGGAGCAGCTGAAGAAGCTGTCGGTGGTAGAGCTGTCGGAACGGGTGCAGCTGAAGGATAAGAGCGGGAAGAAGACGGAAACAAGGATGAAGAACGACCTCACTGCCCTGATCCATATCAAGGACGGCAGAGTGGTGATTTCCAAGGTGCTGGCCAATGGTTCTCCGGTGGAGCAGACCTACACCACAGTGGGAAAGAATCTGTCTGTGAAATATGCCAGAAGCGGAAAGGAAAAGGATGCCTATTCCGTAGGCAGGGATATGGAAGAAAAACAATAAGAAATGGAGGGAGACCTATGTACATTATTTTGATGCGTCACGGGGAAGCGGTTCCCCAGACGGAAGATATAACGAACAGGGAAAGAGGGCTTACGCCCAAGGGCATGCGGCAGGCCCGCCGGTCCTCCCGCATGCTGGCCCGTTTTCTGAAGGATCATCCGATCCGGATTTTTACATCCCCCTATGTGCGGACCAGGCAGACTGCCGGTATCCTGGCGGAGGAGTGCTTTGCCGAGGAAATCCATA
The DNA here is from genome assembly GCF_000242435.1 of Dialister succinatiphilus YIT 11850. Classification (GTDB taxonomy): domain Bacteria; phylum Bacillota; class Negativicutes; order Veillonellales; family Dialisteraceae; genus Dialister; species Dialister succinatiphilus. The sequence continues at coordinate 425,329 of NZ_JH591188.1, forward strand.
CGGCCGATGAGCTGCTCCAGCCCAACTGGCAGATGGTACGGAATCATCTTCTGCAGGAGGGCTCTCCCATTGCCCTGGTGAGTCACCATCCTTTCCTGCAGTCCTATCTCCTGACCACCTGCAGTGCGGCTGTGAAATTTGACCTGGCCGGCATTGCGGTGATTGATTATGATCTGAAATGGAACCAGGGAAAGCTGATAGGCTATTTCACTTCCGATCTTCGTCAGCTGAAAAAGGAGGACTGAATCTTGATACCAGTACTGACAGTGGCAGGCTCTGATTCTTCCGGCGGCGCCGGTATCCAGGCGGATCTCAAGACTTTTGCCGCCCTTGGCACCTACGGCATGAGCTGCATCTGTGCTTTAACGGCCCAAAATACGAAGGGGGTCACCATGGTGGTGAATACGCCGGTGGACATGGTGAAGGCCCAGCTGGAGGCTGTATTTGATGATATTCCGCCCAGGGCGGTGAAAACGGGCATGCTTTCTTCTGCCCCCATTGTGGAGACGGTGGCCGATTTCCTTTCTTCCCATGGAAAGGTGCCCCTGGTGGTGGATCCGGTGATGGTGGCCACCAGCGGCGCCGTGCTGCTGGAAGAAGAGGCCATTCAAAGCTATAAGGAAAAGCTCATTCCCCTCTCCACCCTGATTACCCCTAATATCCCGGAGGCAGAGGTGCTGTCGGGTCTTTCCATTCAGAATGAGGAGGACATGAAAAAGGCGGCTCTGGCCCTGATGGACCTGGGTCCTTCGGCGGTGCTGGTGAAGGGCGGCCACAGCGTGGAAGATGCCAGGGATATCCTCTATGATGGCAGGGAGTTTCATGTATTTTCCGGCAGGCGGATTTCTACGGAAAACACCCATGGCACCGGCTGCACTCTTTCAAGCGCCATTGCAGCTTCCATGGCTCGGGGTCTTTCCCTCACCGAAGCGGTGGGAGAAGCGAAAAAGTATATGGAAGGGGCGATTAGAAGGGCCGCGGTGGATTCCGTAGGACATGGACACGGTCCGGTGCACCATTTCTGGTTCTATGGGGAAAACTGGGGGCACATGGAATGAACTATCCCTTCTTCGCCTTCATGGCCCGGCTGAAATATATCTCCCGCTGGGGTCTCATGCGGAATTCCATTTCTGAAAACGATGCAGAGCATACCCTGCAGACCGTCATGATTGCTCATGCACTGGCGGTCATAGGAAGGGATATCTTCCACAAGGACCTGGACCCGGAGCGGGCGGCCCTGCTGGCGCTCTATCACGATGCCAGCGAAGTTTTTACCGGGGATATGCCGACGCCGGTGAAATATTTCACCAGTGATCTTCGGGAGCAGTACCAGAAGATAGAAGATCAGGCCCGGGAAAAGCTCCTCCGTACCCTGCCGGAAAGGCTCCGGCCTTCCTATAAACCCTATGTGGTGGATATGGAAAAAGATCCCCTCTGGCCCCTGGCCAAGGCGGCGGACACCATGAGCGCCTACCTGAAATGCATGGAAGAAATCCGGGATGGCAACAGCGAGTTCAAGGAAGCCTTCAAGTCTACGGAAGAAAAGCTGAAGGCTCTTCATATGGAAGAAGTGGACTGGTTTATGAAACACTTTGCTTCAAGCTTCATGGAAACACTGGACGAATTGAATAGAAATATCCGATAAAAAAGGGACTGCGAAGAAAGGTCAATCATTTCTTTGCAGCCCTTTTTTCAGAAAGCACGGATTTTCTGGAGGCCTTTTTGGATTCTTCCCTTTTTATGCCATGGGGGGAAGGCGCCATGGGAACAGCCGTCCTGTGTACGAATCCTTATGACGATGCAGGGCATGAGAATTTTGATTAAGGCAGATTTTATGAATGAATCCATGCTTCCTTATAGACAGAAGGAACATGGGAGTGTATAATTATTTACATAAAACGTATAAATTGCATAAAAATGAGGTGCTCCTATGAAACTTTGGAAAAAAGGCATATTGATTACATCGGCTCTTCTGCTGGCGGCAGGCATGATGGCAGGCTGCGGCGGAGAAAAACAGGCCGCTTCCTCCGCTTCCGGAAAAAATGTGCTGAAGGTAGCTACCAATGCCACCTATGTGCCCTTTGAATTCAAAACAAAGGACGGCAAGGATTATACAGGCTATGAAATCGACGTGGTCAGGGCGGTGGCAAAGGAAATGGGCCGGGATGTGGAGTTTAGAAACATTGCCTTCGACGGTCTCATCCCATCCCTCCAGTCTAAGGAAGTGGATATGTCTGCTTCCGGTATGACGGCTACGAAAGAAAGGGCGGAAAAAATCCTTTTCGCGGCTCCTTTCTATGAAACCAAGCTGGCAGTGGTCACCAAGGCAGACAGTGACATCCACTCTGTAGATGACATGAACAAGGGCCAGGAAATTGCCGTGCAGGTAGGCACCACAGCTGCCTACTACGCCCAGGATAAGGGTATGAAAACAAGAAACTTCGATCACTCTTCCGATATTATTATGGAACTGAAAGCCGGCGGCGCTGTAGCAGGCATTCTGGATAAACCGGCGGCCGATTACTTCGTAGCCACCGATGGCAAAGGCGCTTTCCGGGTGGTGGATGTGCCGGACTCCAAGGTCCAGTACTTCGCCTTCGGCTTCAACAAGGACAATAAACAGCTGCAGCAGGAAGTCAATAAAGCCATTGCGAACCTGAAACAGAAGGGTACGCTGAATGAACTTCATGAAAAATGGTTCAAGACGCCGCTCCCCGATATGCCGGCCACTGCAGAAGAAGCCCTGGGCATCTGATAGACATAAAAAAGAGCTCCCGAAAGGGGCTCTTTTTTAGTGAGCTGGTGGACTGGCAGGACAGCTATCCGCTATCCGCTATCCGCTTCCCGCCGACTGGTACTTATTACCGATTGTCTCATATGCTTCGGGTACCGAGATTCTTCACTTCGCTCAGAATGGCGACACCGGCGGGAAGGGAAAGCCGTAACACCGTCTGATTTCTAACGTCAAATTCACGCCCCTATCCTCCGTCGCCTAACGGCGTGCACAGCGAACAGATTTTGAAGGAGCGAAAGCGACGCACAAAATGTAGTGAGTCGTTTCTCCACGGGAAAGCATGTCACTGGATTCTCGGGTCCCTATGCTCCCCTACGAATCCAGTTCCTTTGCCACTCTTTAGGGGCCATCCCCTTTCTTAGGAAGGGGGCTTTATCACTTCGCCATGCAGTACTGGAGACACAAAGGTAAATTCCGTAACGCTGCCTTTATATTCATCGCCGAAGGCGATACCACAACCCTCGGGCCCTAGGCCCGTCAAACCTGAGAACCTTCCGGCCTTTAGGCCGGTCAATCTTAATAACCTTTGCGCCTTAAGGGCGCAGGACCCCTACATCTTCTCCACTTCTATGGCTTTCCCGTAGGTGAAGGACCAGAGGTAGAGGTGGGACACCGGTTTGCCCAGCAGTTTTTCTGCTGCTTCTCCATAGACCTGGAGCTGGATTTTGTAATGCTCTTTCAGCTCTTCTTCTGTCATGGTGCGGTCGGTTTTGTAGTCGATGATGATGAAATCCTTTTCGTATTCCAGAAGACAGTCCATAACGCCCTGGAGGAAAATATTTTCTCCTTCTTCACATTTCGGGTAGAAGGAACGGGCTGGGAGAAGGATGGAAAAAGGCATTTCTTTGCGGATGTGGGAGGCGGTTTTCATCTTTTCTGCCAGCGGTCCTCTGGCGAAGGCAAGGAGGGAGGACAGGGGGCTGGGTTTTCTCTTTTGAGAGAGAAGGATTTTCCCTTCCTCTTCGGTGAAAACCTTCTCTTCCACCAGCTGCCGCAGGGCGGCTTTCAGGGATTCTGCATCGGCTGGAAGGGTGGTGAAGTCTATCATTTCCATGGCTTTATGCATGAGGGTGCCGAAAGAGGTGCCCTGGTATTTCGTTTCATCGCCTGAGAGGAAGAGGGGCGGTGCCGCATAGTCTGCGTCCAGACTGTCTCCATCATCTGCCAGTATCACCGAAGGCTGCGGCGGCTCATCGCTTGCTGCATATTCTGCCAGTTCCCGGAGGTGCACGGCGGCAGTGGCAGTGAGCTTGGCCGGCGTTTCGAGGGCACCTTGCCAGGGGTAGGTCCAGGAGAGCTGGGCGTCCATCCAGTCTGGCGCCTTGGCTGGAAGATGAGCGAGGAAATGGGAAAGCTCTGTTTTTTCTTCCCGATTTTCTTCCTTTGGTGACGGAAGGAGGCTGTCCTTTCCGTTTATAGGGGAAGCCTCTTTTTCGTCTTCTGTGAGAAGGTCCATCTGGCTGGTGATGGAAAAGGAAAAGCGGGAGTGGTCTCTTGGGGCGTCGTTCCGATAGGAAGGGATTTTTCCTGCCCTGTCCCAGGCATCTTTCATGGTGCGGTGCCGCAGGGCGGCGGGCATGATCCAGTCCAAAAAGGATTTGGCGTTGGCCGTGAGGTGGGCAGGAAGAGGAGAAAGGGCCTCACCGGATCCGGCAGAGGAAAGGGACGTGGTCCAGCGGTCCAGGTCCGAGGCAGCGTCTTTCATGACCGCTGTAACGAAGAGCTTGTCCCGGGCCCTTGTCATGGCCACGTAGAGAAGGCGGGCTTCCTCAGCCAGGTTTTCTCTGTGGGACGCTTCCCTGAGGGCATACCAGTACAGGCTGGGCCAGCGGACCCTGTTCTTTTTGTCGTAGTACTGGATGCCAAGGCCCAGGTCTTTATGACAAATCGCAGTCTGCCAGGTATCCCGAAGGTTGAATTCTTTCCGGGCATCTGCCAGGAAGACCACGGGAAATTCAAGGCCCTTGCTCTTGTGGATGGTCATAATGTGGACAGAGTCGGGCACGGCAGAAATAGCCAGGGCTTTGAAAGATTTCTTTTCCTTTTTCAGCTTGGACAGATAGTTCAGGAAGGAGTAGAGCCCGCTTTGCGGGGCGCTGTCCCGCTCCAGAGCCAGATGGTAGAAGGAAAGGATATGCCCTGCCCGCCAGGCGCCGCCGGAAAGGCCGGATACATAGGTGAGGTAGTCCGTATCTCCCAGTATACGGCGCAGCAGGGGCGCTGTGCCGTCCTGCATGCCGTTTTCCCGCCAGTCACGGTAATGGTGGAGGAATCGGTGGAGCTTCTCTTCCTTTTCTTTCGAAAGGACCGATGATGTAAGGACGGGCCAGAGGTTCGTCTCTCCCTGACGTACCTTTTCCAGATAAAGGAGGGAAAGGTCCTTTTCGTCCAGCCCTGCAAAGAAGGAGCGGAGTACTGCTGCCAGGGCCAGGTCCTGCCGGGGATTGTCCAGAATTTTTAAAAGGGCCCACAGGACTTCCACTTCGCTGTTTTCCATGAAGTCTTCTTCCTTATCAGAAACGGCGGGAATGTGGTTCTCTTCCAGCACCTTCATGAGCTGAGGCCCTTTTCCGGCAATGGAACGGAGAAGGATGACAATATCCCCATACTTTATGGGTCGGAAGGTGCCGTTTTTTTCCATCACCATGCCGCCGTCCATGATTTCATGGATACGGCGGGCGATGAGGCGCCCTTCCAGCGCTATATTTTCCAAGTCCCGCACATCTTCGGACACCTCCGCATCTTTGAGGCCCTCCCTGTCGATGAGGTCCATGGAAACGCTGCCGCCCACATAGGACAGGGGCCTTTCTTCTTCATGGCGGCCGGCATAGAGGGCTTCCGCATCGCCGTAGTCCAGCTCCAGGGATTTGGCTGTCATGATCTGGCGGAAAATGAAATTGATGGACGAAAGAATGGCGGCGTCGCTTCGAAAATTGCGGTTCAGGTCGATTCGATGGCAAGGGGCGTCTTTATCCAGGGAATAGGTGTGGTATTTCTCAAGGAAAATGGTGGGATCCGCCTGGCGGAAGCGGTAAATGCTCTGCTTGATATCGCCCACCATGAAGCGGCTGCTGCCGCTCGATACCAGGGCGGTAATGAGTTCCTGCACGCCGTTGGTGTCCTGGTATTCATCAATCATCACTTCCTTGAACTGGCGGCGGATGGACAGGGCGGCGGCAGAAGGGAAAAGGGCCGCCTTTTCCGGCGTGAAATGAGGATTATCCCTGTCCAGAAGGATGTCCAGGGCGTAATGCTCCATGTCATTGAAATCCATGAGGCCTTCCTGCTTCTTCCTGGTCCTGAGGGCGGCAGAAAAATCCAGGGCCAGACGGGAAAGGACGGTGACTGTGGGAAGCATGGCTGCCGTTTCAGAAATCCATTGCTTTTCCGGTATCTGGGCAAAGGGGGCAATTTCCTTCTGCCACAGCTTTTTGGCGCCCTCCCGAAGGGTCTTGATGGTTTCCGCCTCCGGCGATTTGGTGAAATCGGCGGGTTTGGCAAAATGGTAGGCTTCCGCCTGGGCCTTGCTCATACTTTTCAGCCGGTCAAAGGTAAAAGAAGGCAGGGAAAACCAGTCCTTCCAGCTTTTCATGGCAGAAAGGGTAGAAAAATAGGCATATTCATTGCTCATCTGCTCGCCGTATACCGCTTTTGCGGCGGGGCTCATTTCCATGATGGCAAATATCTGGCGATAGGAGTCCATAATCTTTTCGGAAAGGGACATGAGCTTTTCCAGTACTGGCCTGTCCCAGGCAAGGTCATCCATGGTGGCCTTTTCCGGAATGCGGTAGTGGGAAGGAAGGCGGCGAATCCAGTCCTCCGGAAAGGGGAGGGAGGAGGCAAAATGGAAAATGCGGAGCACCATATCCTTTAAGGCCCGGTCCTGGTAGCGGTCGGCAAAAAGGTCGACGGTGTCAAGAAAATGGACATCTCCCTTTTCATACCATTTCTCCAGTACTGAGGACAGCACGTCATCTTCCAGCAGGAATTCCTCATTTTCGTCGGAAATAATCCTTGTTTTCGGATCCAGGTCCAGAAGGTAGAAATACTGGCGGATAATGGACTGGAAATAAGAATCCAGCGTAGAAATCTGGGCGCTTCCCAGGAGGGAAATCTGTTTTTCCAGATGGCGGATCCGCCCTTCATCATCTGCTTCGTCGGCTTCCTTCAAGGCGTCGGACAAAGCCTGGGAAATACGGGCTTTCATTTCGCTGGCGGCGGCTTTCGTGAAGGTAAGCACCAGAAGCTCATTAATATCCGTATGGTTTGCAGGATCCTTGACCAGACGGGCAATCCGTTCCGTAAGGACCGCTGTTTTTCCACTGCCGGCGGCAGCAGAAAGAAGAAGATTCTTCCCTCTCACCGAAAGGGCTTCTTCCTGTTCTTTTGTCCAGTGGTTACTCATAGTATTTCTCCTTTCAGTGAGGCCATAGTGTGCTGATGTATTCGTGTGCTGGTGGGACAGTGGGAGAGTGAGGGGGCTGTCGGCTTCCGGCTCCCGGCTCCACGCTGGCTGGTATTTACTAACTTTTGTGTCACTATCGGCAGGTGCTGACGTTCAGGATGATGGGTGGGAGGCGGGGAGGAAAGCGTAACGCAGGCTCCTTCCCGCAGACCAGTATTTACTACCGATTGTCTCATATGCTTCGAGTACCGAGATTCTTTGCTTCGCTCAGAATGACGAGCCCGGCGGGAAAGGGGCCGCGAAGCGGCATACATATTCACCGCCGAAGGCGATACCCCCCCTCTGAACCCTTTGAACCGACACGCCCATCAGGGCGTGTCAAATGGCGATACCACCACCCTCGGAGGCGAAGGCCAATGATGCCCCTTGAGCGAAGCGAACACAACCTGCTGCGGAGCGGCCATAACCTTCGGGGCCGCCGGCCCCGTCAACCTTCCCCTTTTGAACCCTCTGAACTCTCTGGTCCTTGGGGTTTCTCCATTGCCCTTTCCGCCAGCTGTTTTTTCAGTTCCCTGTCGGTGGGAAGATTGACATAGTCGTAGCTTTCCCCTTCACCTTTTGGATCGAAGCGGCAGATGGCATGGAAGGGGCAGTAGGTGCAGGGTACCTGGTTTTTGTATCGTACCGGACGGATGGGGATATGGCCTTTTTCCATGTGATGATAGATTTCCAGCAGTTTTCTTTTCACTATGGTGAGAAGGTTTTGGAAATCTTCGGCAGACAGAGTGGAGGCGGTCTGGGTGAGAGTGCCTTTCCCTGACAATTTGACAGGGAGGAAGGAGTCCTCCTCTCCGGCGGCACCATCGAGGCGGCGCAGGATGTCGGTGTCGGAAAGAATCCAGCCGGAGGTATACTCCTTATCTTTCAGCGGCGGATTTCCTCCCGGCGGCACGGCAGGGAGGCTCTTCACATCGCCGGACAGGTAGATGTACATGAGGGCGGCGGGAAGAAGTCCCCCGCCTCCTTCTTCTTCCACGTCCAAAAGGTAGGTGAGAAGCTGCAGTTTCAGCCCTGCCACTGCTTCCTGAAGGGTGGCGGTGGTATGACCGGTTTTGTAGTCGAAAATGGCCACGGCCTCCCCGCAGCTGTCGATACGGTCGATTTTGCCGTTCAGGGTGAACGTATCCTTTTCGCCGGAAAGGTGAAGGTAGAATTCCTTTTCCAGCGCCTTTGTGTCAAAGGAGCTGTTCTGACTCCATTTGCGGAGGGCTGTAAGGGAGCGGCGGAAAGTTTCGTTCAGTGCCTTTTCCGTATAACGGGAGGCGCCGTCGGCGTGGAGGGCACCGTAGCGGACCTTGGGGGCCAGGCGGGAGGCAATGGTTTCTGAAAGATTCTGGATATCTTCGTCCGTGGCATCCCGCCACTGTTTCTTTTCTTTTGACAGGGACTGCCCGAACTGGTGGAGTCCTGCATGCAGATAGCTGCCGAAATCCATGGATTCCATTTCCCCTTCGTCCCGTTTGTCGATTTTAAGTCCGTAACGGACAAAGTACATGAAGGGGCAGCGGCGGTAGTTTTCAAAGCGGGTGACAGAACCGAAGAAGCGGCCCTGGGGCTTGAAAAGCTGATCCGCCAGGTCTTTCGGAAGGGGCGGCGCCTCGTTTTTGTACTGGTATCCGGCGAGGGCGTCCTTCACATCCTCTTCATAGCCATTATCCCGGGCCCAGCGGACCAGGGCGGCCCAGGGAGAGTTTTTCTCGGGGATTTTCTCCCGGAGAAGGGCAGGAAGAAGGGAGAGGGCCTGCCGGGGATTGGCGAAATAGGAGCGGTCCGTTTCCCTATCCTCCGGCGTCAAGGTGCGCTCCTCCGAGGTATAGCCCAGGCGGCGGAGCTGGGAAAGGAGGAAAGAAGGCTCCGTGTCATTGTGGTCATCGTTCACGGAAGGCATGGTCATGTACAGCACCTTCTCTGCCCTGGTGAGGGCCAGGTAGGTGAAGAACTGCTCTTTATGCACTTCCTCCAGCAGGCTTTCACCGAAAATGAGGCGGCTGTCTTTGAAAATCTTCTGCCGCTCCAGCTCGGTGAAGAAGCCTCCTTCCTCCACGCGGCGGGGAAATTCCCCTTCTACGGTGCCGGGAATGAAGACAGCTGCAGCTTCCATGGCATAGCCCCTGTCCATGCCGGTGACGGTGACATGGTCCAGGGTAGGGGGGATGGTGGAGTAGGTGAGGGCAGTGAGGCCGTCTTCGAAGATGGAGAGAAAATTTTTTTCTGAAATCTCGTCATCACCAGCGGTGTGGACGATTTCATCCAGAAGGGAAAGGATTTTCTTCCACACCTGCAGGTGAGGACGAAGGTTGGTGCGGAGCGCTTCCTTTTCATCCATGGCTGAGAGGGTGTCCGGTATCTTTTTATCCATCATCCACTGGTAGAGGAGGCGGCAGCGGTCTTTAGACTTTGGGCTCTGGCTCCATTTTTCTGCCAGTTCGTCCAGCATGGCAGTGAGGCGGGTGCGCCAGGCATTGACCTCTGTGAGCTTTGCCTGTTCTTTTTCGGAAAGAGCAGGCGGCGGTGCATCCAGATCCCGGTAGGTGCGGAATTCCCATGGTTCGTGGTACTGCCAGGGGCGGATGCCATGGGAGAGCACATAATTCTCCAGCCGGTCCACCTCTTCCTCCTGCCATTCCGGAAGGAGGAAGGTTTTCAGCATGCGGAAAATGGTTTCCCGCTGCCAGCCGCTGTTTTTCCGGCTGCATTCAGCGGTGAGGAAACGGACCAGACTGTCCAGAAGCACCACCAGGGGATGGTTGTTCATAGGATGCTTCCGGTCGATGAATCCGGGGATTTCATAGCGCTTGAAGGACCGCTCCAATGTATCGTCATAGTCCTCCGGGTTTCGGAGAAGGACCAGAATATCCCTGAAACGGAGATGCCGGTCCCGCACCAGGGACAGAATGGTTCTGGAAATGAAATCCACTTCCTCAGCCCTGTGGGAGGCGGTGATGAGGTGAAGACCTTCATCGGAAGCCGGGTTGGCTGCTGGAGGAAGGGGAGAATGGGCTGCCCGCCGGTTGAAGAAAAAGCGGGCCATGGCTTTCAGGCGGGGAGAAGCAAAGCGGCAGTCCTCGGACAGGAGAATGGATGAAAAGTGGCGCTCCTCTGCGGAAAGGAGGGAGAAAAGATGGAAGGGGCGGGCAAAATTGGGATTGACTGCCGCTTCTTCCGGCCTGTCCATCTGCAGTGTCATGGTGACTTCTTCTGCCGTGTGTAAAAGGGCGTAAACAATGTGGATTTTCTGGGGCGCCATGCCGTTGAACCCGTCAATCCATACACGGGAGGAACGGAGGGTGGGAGATTTGGGAATTTCCCGGGCCAGCAGGTCGAAAAGGCTCCCTTGGTAGTCGAAGTGGTCTTTCAGGTATTGGTGGTAGGCGCGGTAAAGGAGGGAAAGGTCCTTCATTTTCCGCCCCAGCGGCGTGTCGCCCTGGGCTGTGGCGGCGTTTTCCAGATCCTTCTCTGATACGCAGAACATATCCAGCTGATGGAAAAAGCCCGTCAGCTCTTCAGAAAAATGGGGCTGGGAAGCCGCTTTCATCATCATTTGCAGCTGGTCCCTGTTTTCCTCCAGAAGACGGCGGAGAATGATCTGCTGTCCAAGCGGTGACAGGGCATCGCTCACCGGCGAATGAAGCTCCTGAAATACGCGGTAGGCCAGGCGGGAAAAACCGCACACCGTTACATTGGTAAATCCTTTGCCGGGGAAGGATTCTGCCAGCCGGTACTCTGCAGTGTATGTGCCCTGGTCAGGCACCAGAAGAAAAGCCTTCCGCTCCGGATGGCCTTCCACGTATTCCCTGATTTCCCGGCAGCATCGCTCTGTTTTTCCCGTGCCAGCGCGGCCGAATATAAAATGAAGTCCCATCACTCTATCTCCCTTCACCCTGTAATATATTCATTATACTATGACAGATAGAAAACCGCAGGAAGAAAAGGGCAGGCCCAGGGGATCAAAGTACCATGATATCCACGAGCACTGGAATATCTGAAACTGTTTACTTTCCGTCATTTTGTGATACAATAGGATTACTTCGTTGTCGTAATAATGAAAGGTATGCTATGTCGGAAAATAAAATCTGGACCCGGGAATTCGTGGGAATGGGACTCACGAATTTCTTTTATTTTATGTCCCAGTACATATTGATCGCCGCTCTTCCTGTGTTCATCATGGACGATTTAGGGAAGGGGCAGTGGGAGGCAGGCATGGCCATGACCTGCTTCCAGATCGGCACGGTGCTCTGCCGGCCCCTGGCGGGACGGATTATTGATGGGGTAAACAAGCAGAAACTTCTTTTCGGAGCGTCCTTCTTGTTTTTCCTGCTCATGGCCGGTTTCTACTTTGCCTCTTCTCTTCATGCGGTGTGGTTTCTCCGCCTTGTCCATGGCGCCGTGTTTGCTTTGGGCACCACTGCCTCTGCAGCCATGGCGGCTCTTGTACTTCCTCGGCGGCGTAAGGGAGAGGGCATCGGTTATTTTGCAGTCTGCGGGAACATGGCCATGGTCATCGGGCCGCTGGTGGGACTTTTGATTATGGATTACCTGGGAGCCCATCCCCTCTTTATTTTCCTGGCCCTGCTGGCGCTGGGAGCCATTGTGGCAGGAAATGGAAAGAAGCTGCCCGATGAAACCATCCTGCCTGGCGGAAAAAGGCAGAAGGGTTTCCATATCAGCGATTTCATAGAAAAAAGAGCCCTTCCTTCCGTTATCCTGGGAGGTCTTGTGTTTTTTGCCTACGGCGGCGTGCTGACCTTTATCCCCATGTATACCAGAAGTCTGGGCATGGGCGGGAGCACCAGCCTTTTCTTCCTGGTTTTTGCCCTGGTTATCGTGGTGACAAGGCCTTTTGTGGGCTATCTCTTTGACCATCATGGCCCCAATGCCACCGTGTATCCGGGATTTGCCTTTTTCTCCCTGGGTTTCATCCTTTTCAGCCTGGCAGGAAATCTGACGGTCCTTCTCCTTTCAGCAGCGGTGCTGGGAATCGGATTTGGCGCTCTGGCTCCCGCTTTCCAGACTCTGGCAGTGCAGAGCGCCCCGGCATCCCGGGCAGGGGTGGCTACTTCCACCTATTTCTGGTCTCTCGATATTTCCGTAGGCCTGGCGGCAGCAGTGCTGGGCGTGGCAGCCAATGCCTTCGGCTATCCCTTCATGTACGGCGTCATCTGTCTTTCTTCTTCCCTCCTGGGCCTTGCCTACTACTTTTTCTGGAGGAGAAGTCTTTCCTGATTCTTTGCATTTCAAAAGGGGCTGTAAAAAAATGGTAATCATTTTTTCACAGCCCCTTTTTGCTGCCTTTCCCAAAACATGGGCCTGTTGTCAGGACAGGGCGGGAAGATGCAGCCTCAGTCCTTGATTATAATTTTTTCTACCAGCCCTTCAATCTGCTTTTCTCCGTCAGGGAAGGAGGACAGGTGGTTGATGTACATGAAGGAAACCTGGGAACCGATATAATTCCGGAAGCGGTTGAATTTTTCAGGATTTTTTTCAGCATCAATTCTTACAGCACCGGCGGGCCATCTTTACTTTGCTCGGCCGGCGGAGGTCTTTGTCATTTATATGAAGACGGCAGTAATCGCCGGTTTCATCCTGGCGTCGCCGGTGGTTTTCTTCCAGTTCTGGCGTTTTATCCTGCCGGCCATGACGGACAGGGAACGGACCTGGACCATTCTCTTCGTCCCCCTCTCGGTGGCACTTTTCCTTGGGGGCATTGGATTTTCCTATTTCCTTGTCATGCCCCAAAGTCTCCATTTCCTCATGGCCTTCGGCGGGGAGAATTTCACGCCTCTTCTTTCCATGGAAAGCTATCTGGAGTTTGTGCTCCTCATGATTCTTCCTTTCGGAGTCATCTTTAATATGCCCCTCCTTATGACCGCCCTTTCCCTGGCGGGGCTGGTACAGGGAAAGACACTGAAAATGGGAAGAAAATTTATCATCCTTGGCTCTTTCATTCTGGCCGCCGTGATAACGCCCACTCCAGATATTCTCACCCAGTCTCTCCTGGCTCTGCCTGCTATTGGCCTTTATGAGATTTCTCTTCATGTCATGGGCCTGCTGGAAAGGGCAAGGAACCGCAGATTGTAAAACCATACACACTGCTTTTCTCCATCAAAGGAAAAGACCGCCTTTCAGGACGGTCTTTTTTCTTTGGTGTCATGGGATTTTAGACAGAGGATTTTGGGATATGATATAATTAAGATAGAACAATGTGTGAAAATCAAGGTAAGGATAAAGAGGTGAGAACCATGTGGAAGGAAAAAGGACAGAACATCATTGAATATGCCCTCATGCTGGCACTGGTGGTAGGCATCGGAAGCTTTATCTACACCCAGGGGTATGGGGACAACATTTCCGCCGTTTTCAACAATGCAGGAAACCTGTTGGAAGAGGTGAATACAACCCAGGAAGAGGCGAAAAAGGAAGCGGACAGGAACGCGGACAGGAGCTATGCGGAACATCTGGGAGACCTGCTGAAAAATGCAGTGACTGATGGATCCATAAAGCTGGGTGATGGCAGCTCTGTCTACCTGCTGGTGCAGAATGAGCCAAACTCCAAATATCATAATCTGCATATGAATGGGGCCAAAACCGGCGGCAAGGTCTGGATTAAAAATGCCAATGGAAATCTGGTTGATTATGGCAACGCTGGATTTGATACCATGTTGGATACGGTAGGCGGCAATTATCACAATTATCAGGATGCAGCGGTGAAGCAGGATGGTGTCTACTGGTACGGCGTGCAGATTAAAAAGGATTCCACCGGTAACAGCTATACCCTCTCCTACATGGACAGCAATATAGACAGTTATAAAAATAATTATTCCGGTTTTGATATAAATCAGGCCAATGCGCCCTATAAAACAGAAACCTGGCCTCCGACTCCCTGAAGGACGGAGACATGCAAAAAGGGCTTAGAAGAAATGGATGGTATTTCTTCTAAGCCCTTTTGACTGTTTGCAGGAGAAAGGCGGAAGGGGAAGCATGGAACCCTGTCTATACCCAGAGCCGGAGGGGCAGCGTCAAAGTCCCTGAACCCCTTCGAAGCCGGAGAGCGCGGCTTCATTTTTCCTCATACAGGGGATTCACCAGGCGGATGATCCAGGTTTCGCCTCCGGTGAATTTACTGTTGTATTTCCTTGCCGTATCTTCATAGCGCTTTTTCAAGTCCCTGACCGTTTCTTCCAAAGTGGTTATGTTTTTGACGGCAGTGTCGGAACGCATGTCTTTGCCGCACACCGGGCAGAGGGGCGGATGGATGAAGCTGCGGTTCACTCTGGATTTGCAGTGGGGGCAGGATACGAAGGGAGCGGTGAATTTCTTCTCGTTCTGTTCCTTTGTATAGGTTGACAGCTTTTCTTCTTTTTCCCGGAGCCTTTTTTCCAGGGATACCATTTTAGGGGAAGGGGTGATGCCGATTTTATATTTCACGGCATAGGAGGTGGGGATGGACTTCAGGTATTCCAGCGCCTGGGTGCGGGTATTGCAGACCTTTTCCTTGAAGAAGAGGCCCTTGAATACTTTATTGGCTTCCCTTTTGCCGAAGCCTTCTTTGAGCATGTCTTCTTTCATGGTATCCTTCATCCACTGGGAAGGCTTTGTGAGGTCAAACTCCCAGATTTTTTCCTTCCAGGCGTGGGCGGCCGCTTCTTCCGCAGGGCGGAGGGGCTGGGCGGTCTTTGTATTCTCAGTGCCTTTCGGGGGCATATCAGTTTGGGAAAAGAGGCTGCCTTCTTCCATTTCTGCTTTCCTTTTCATTGATGTCTCCTTATGTTCATTTAGGTTTCGTGAATTTTTGTTCTTATACACTATAAACCATATGGTTCCATTCATCAACTGTTGAAGAGAGGCATGAAAAATCCGTGAAGAAATCATTCATCATTTCTTCACGGATTTTTTATTTCCGTTCCACCTTCACCTGGGCGGAGACGAGAAGAGTAAAGATGCCGGTGCCGCCGATGATGTTGCCAAGGCCGGTGGGAATCAGGAATCGGAAGAAATAGTCGTAAACCGAAGAATCGCCCATGAGCACGGCATAGGCTGCTTCTCCGGAGCCTACCACCACATGGGCGAAGCCGCCGATGGCGATGAAGTAGGTGAAGGTGAAGATGGTGAAGAAGGAAAAGCCCCGGGACATGGGAATCATCCAGACCACTGCGGCAATGAGCATGCCGGCGGGAATCCCTTTGAAAATGTTCTCCAGGGGAGTAGGGGTCATGATGTGGTGGGCGGTGGAGAGAAGGAAGGATGTGATTTCCGACGATGCAAAACAGGAGGAGGTCATGAAGAGGGCGGAAAGCAGGGTACCGGCCATATTGGAAAGAAGGACGATGGCCCATAGCCGCCCTATACGAAGGAGGGTTTTCCAGGAAGGGCTTTCAAAGAAGGGAATCACGGTGGTAATGGTATTTTCCGTGAAAAGCTGAAGCCTTCCCAGAATGACGATAAGAAAGCCCGTGGTGTAGCCTATGCCGCTGATGGCGTCGGCCCAGGGGCTATGGCCGGCATACATGGAGAGGACGGCGCGGAAATAAAAGGAGAAGGAAATCATAAGTCCTGCAGCCAGGGCGGAAAAGATGAGGGGCACCGTGGCCCGGTCCAGTTCCTTTTCTCCATCATGACGGATGATTTCAAAAATCAGGGAGGAGGACAGTTTCTCGTATTCCTCGACAATGACTTTGGTTTTGGACTGTTTGACTTCTTCCTCAAAACGGGAATCAGCGGTTTCTTTCATAGGGGCTCCTTGGGCGAATAAAAAAGGGCTGTGAAAAGAAGAGTCTTTTTCACAGTCCCATGGATTTATCTTTCCGGCGGAAGGCCGGCGTATTCTCTGGCGAAGTCGGAGAAGTTGTCGATAATGTATTTCTTCAGCATTTCTGCCGGCGGCGAAAGCTTCTCGCCTTTCTTCCAGGACAGGCTGATGTAGCGCTGGCAGTTCGGAGAGGCAATAGGCACCAGGGCCACATGGTCTCCGCCTACGCCATGCCAGGTAATGCGGGGCGCAAAGGATACGCCCAGGCCTGCGCGGATAAATTCACGCACGGTCATGGGGCTGTCGCTTTCCAGCACCACATGGGGGACGAAACCGGCCATGCGGCAGTAGAAATCGGTGATGGTTCGAAGGCTGGCTCCGGCTTCCAGGGAAATAAAGCCGGCTTTTTCAAATTCATCCAGGTTGACTGAGGATTTCCGGGCATGGGGATCCGTGTCCGGCATGGCCAGCATAATGTCTTCCTTCAGCAGGGTGACGGAGTGATCATTTTCGATGGGGTTGATGGAGGAGGACAGGAAAAGGTCCACATGATTCTGGCTCTGCTGCCCTGGTTTGCTGCGCTGCTGCAGGATTTCAAAGCGGATATCCGGATGCTCCTGGCGGAAGCGGGTAAGGAAGGCAGGAATAATCATGGAAGCGGCAAAAAGGGAAATGGTGACCGTCAGTTTCTGGGCTTCCTTGGTATCTGCCAGTTCTTTCTGGGCGCCGTGAAGTTCCTGCATGATGCGGTTCGTGTGTCGGAGAAGAATTTCGCCGTACTTGGTGAGTACGATATTGCGGCCGCTTCTGGAGAAAAGCGGTACGCCCAGCTCCGTTTCCAGCACTTTGATGGTGTGGGACAGAGAAGGCTGGGAAATATGAAGGGCTTCAGCCGCCCGGGTCAGGTGCTGGAGCTCAGCTGTTTTCTGGAAATAGCTCAAAGCGAGGAGCGTTAATTTCATAATATCCCCCTCAATTCCAATGGTGGAGTTCGAATTAAAAACAATAGTTTCTTTTATTTAATTATACACTTCACTCTATCAATAATCAATGAATATAAAATATCATGCATTGTAATTTAGAAATTCCGGTAAATGATTCATTTTTGCAAAATCCGAGGAAAACATAGAAAACAGGGGGGATCGAAAAATAACCGGAGAGAAATGGGAACAGGAATGGGTATTTATAAAAATTTTTTATAGAATCATCTAAGGGAGGACTGATTGATAAGGGAGGACTGATTGAATCATTGACTTGTTTTATTCCTGAAATTGTATACAATGCAGGAACCGGGGAACCGCAGGAGCTGTTTAAGCCCCCGGTCACCCGGCAGGGCATGATTTCCTGCGAAAACAGACTTCGTGACCTCTGCGATTTGCGGCGGCTTCCATCATTGGATGGCGTTTTCATTTTTTCATTGACAGAAGGGGCAGATGGTGTGAAAATGTACTATATACATTGAAGCAAAGGAGAAAAACAAATGGAATTTTTTATTGATACTGCTGATGTAGAGGCCATTCGCAAGGCCAATGATATGGGATTTATTTCCGGTGTAACCACCAATCCTTCCCTGATTGCCAAGGAAGGAAAAGATTTCCATGCCACCATTAAGGAAATCGCATCCATTGTGGACGGCCCTATTTCCGCCGAAGTACTGGCTGACGATGCAGAAGGCATGATTGAAGAAGGCAAAGTACTGGCTGGACTGGATCCTCACGTGGTAGTGAAGATTCCTATGACCCCGGAAGGCATGAAAGCAGTCAAGGGCCTGAAAAAACTGGGTATCCGTACCAATGTGACCCTGGTATTCTCTGCCAACCAGGCACTGCTCGCAGCCCGCGCAGGCGCTTCCTATGTAAGCCCCTTCGTAGGCCGTATCGATGATATTGGCTGGGATGGCATCGAACTGATCCAGACCATTTCTGAAATCTTTGAACTCCATGGCATTGAAACAAAGATTATTGCCGCTTCCATCAGAAAGCCCCAGCACATTATGCAGTGTGCCCTGGCCGGCGCTGATATTGCTACCGTTCCATTCCAGGTGCTCATGGATGCCATGAAACATCCGCTCACCGATAACGGCATTGCCCGGTTCAAAGCAGACTGGGCCAAAGCCAACATGAAATAAGTACAGAAAATGAAAAAGAGCTGTGAAGAAATGATTGACATTTTTTCACAGCTTTTTTTGCCCGGGAAATCATCATTTCAAGTAAACATTTCATTTTTGAAGGGGTCCTACTATAATAAATATATAAAATCTGAATATGACGGCCTGCTGCAGAGGAAGACAGGCCGCAGGGGGTAAAATGAGACATATTGATTTCACATCAGGCCCGGTAGGAAGGAAAATTCTGCTCTTTTCCCTGCCTCTCATGGTGGGGAATGTATTCCAGCAGCTTTACAATGTGGTGGATACACTGGTGGTGGGAAAATTTTTGGGAGAAGCGCCGCTGGCGGCGGTAGGGAGCGCCTATACCCTCATGATTTTCCTCACTTCCATACTGATTGGCCTTACCATGGGCGCAGGCGTTTATTTTTCCCTCTGCTTCGGCAGGAAAAATTTTGACCGCATGAAACAGGCTGTTTTTATTTCCTTTCTGTCCATCGGTCTTCTGACGGTCATCATGAACGGTGCTGCTTACCTTCTTCTGGATGAGCTCATTTCCTTCATGCAGGTGCCCTTTGAGGTCATTCCCTATATCCGGGACTATTTATGGTGGATATTGACAGGGCTTTTGGCGGTGTTTCTCTATAATTTCGGCGCCGCACTCCTGAGGGCCGTGGGAGATTCCGTGACGCCCCTTCTCTTTCTCATTCTCTCTTCGCTCATGAATGTGGCGCTGGACATTCTTTTCGTGGTGTATCTGGATTTCGGCGTAAGTGGTGCTGCAGAGGCCACCGTGATTTCCCAGTACGCGTCCGGCGCAGGTATCTTTATTTACTGCCTGTTTCGGCGGGAGTTCCATATTTCAGGGAAAGACAGGGTCTGGAGCCGTGAAATCTTCTGGGACATGTCGAAGCTCTCCCTTCTGACCAGTCTCCAGCAGAGCATTATGAATTTTGGCATTCTTCTGGTGCAGGGGCTGGTGAACAGCTTTGGCACCACTGTGATGGCAGCCTTTGCGGCAGGCGTGAAAATCGATACCATTGCCTATTCGCCGCTTCAGGACTTCGGCAACGCTTTTTCCACCTATGTGGCCCAGAACTGGGGTGCAGGAAAGAAAGCACGTATCCGGCAGGGCGTGATTACAGCAGGAAAGATGATTTTCCTTTTCTCCATCCTGGCCAGCTGCCTGGTATCCCTCCTGGCGCCAACGCTTATGGGCTTCTTCGTACCGGAAACGGCAGAAGAGGTGATTGCAGTGGGGGCGCACTACCTTCGCATTGAAGGCAGCTGCTACCTGGGCATCGGCATCCTTTTCATGCTCTACGGCTTCTACCGCGCCATCAAACGGGCCGGAACGAGTGTCATCCTTACCATCCTCTCCCTGGGCACACGGGTGGTGCTGGCCTACTTTCTTTCCTCTTTCCCTGAAATCGGTGTTACCGGCATCTGGATTTCCATCCCCATCGGCTGGGCCCTGGCAGATATGTATGGTATCATAAAGGGGTACAAATTAGTGAGATAGTGAGATAGTGAGCTAGTGGGACAGTGAAGGCGGCTGTCGTCTATCCGCTGGCTGCGGGGGCTTTCCACGAGGGCTTCCCGCCGACCGGCATTTATCAATATTTCTGTTACTTACGGTTCTTACCGAGATTCTTCGCTTCGCTCAGAATGACACGCAGGGCGGCAAGCCAATCCCGTAACGCTCATTTCATATTCGTCGCCCGCAGGGCGATACCACCGCCCTCTGAACCCTATTTCTTTAAGGAGGTATCCTATGAAAAAGAAAATCATTTCTGTCATGACGAAGAAGGAACGCATCCAGGCGGCCATCCGCGGCGAGGAAGTGGACCGGGTGCCCTATTCCCTGTGGACACATCTGCCTATGATAGACCTGGATCCTGTGAGCAATGCCGAGCATACCTACGATTTCTATAAAAAATATGATGTGGATATTCTGAAAACCATGAATAACGGCATGTACAGCGTCGAGGATTTCGGAGCCAAAACTGATTTCAGCGATGTACCCAAAGGCGGCGTGGCCCGGATTACAGAGACGCCGGTGAAGGAACCGGAGGACTGGCTCAGGCTCAAGCCGGTATCCGTGAATGAAGGGGCCCTGGCCAGGGAGCAGAAGTATCTGAAGCTTCTCCTGAATCAAACAAAGGGAGAAGTGCCCGTCGTATTTACGGTGTTCAGCCCCCTCACCACGGCCAATAAACTCTGCCCCTCCATGATGGACCATATCCGGCAGGGTCATGGAGACAAGGTGAAGGAAGCGCTGAAGGTGATTACAGAAACCACCTGCGCCCTGGTGCAGCGGGTTATCGAACTGGGGGCTGACGGTATCTTTTTTGCCACCCAGCTTTCATCCTATAATCTCACAGAAGAATCCTTCTATCGGGAATATGGCATGCCCTACGATCTGGCAGTGCTCTCCGCCTCGTCGGGCTGGTGCAACGTGCTTCATGCCCATGGCAAAAATATCATGTTCCCCCTCCTTCGCAAATATCCGGTGCAGGTTTTCAACTGGCATGCCTTCGAATCGCTGCCGGAAATCGCAGAAGCCCAGCTCCTGACAGGAAAGTGCATCATGGCAGGTCTGGAGCGGATGGATATTACAGAACACCATAAAAATGAAATCGAACGGGAAATCTATGAAACCCTGAAACAGACAGGCGGCAGAAAAGTCATTCTTTCCCCGGGCTGCGTCATCCGCTATCCCCTGGATGAAGACATGCTCTCCTTCGTGAGAAAGGCAAAGGAAGAAATCGAAGGAAAGATGGAATTGTGAGATGGTGTGCTGGTGACAGGGGAAGGCTGCTGGCTGTCAGTTATCCGCTGTCTGCTTTACGCAGGCTGGTAGACGGCGGGAAAGCAGACAGCGCCTTGCCACCTTCAGCCTGAAAAGCCCCTGCGCCCTGAGTGAAGCGATGCACAAAATGAAGTGCCTCATTTCCCCCTTTGGGACACAACCTGCCTGCGTCAGCAGGCCATAATCTTCGCCTGCGGAGCGGGCGAAGGCTACCCTCTGAACCCTCTAAGCCTTATGAATTCTTAATATTTCCTGCCACAATGCCTGCTCCGATAAGGAAGATGCCTGCCCACTGGATGGGGGTGATGGATTCACCCAGCACCAGAAGGGCCATGACGAGGGCCACAGGAAGTTCCGATGCGGCCAGCACGGAGCCAAGACCGGGGCCTACATGGGGCATGCCCCAGGCCAGAAGAAAAGGCGGCAGGGCTACGCCGAAAATACCAAGGAGGAAGCCATAGGGGAGGAGAAGGGGCCAGGAGGAAAAATCAAGGAGAAAGACCGGCGGAAGGAGAAGGAAGGTCAGCAGGGTATCACCGGTGGACATGAGAGCTCCCTTCAGGGCAGGGGCTATGCCTTTTCCCAGAAGGGAACTGGCACACATCATGGCAGTGTAGGAAAGGGCGGAAAGAAGGCCCCACACCATGCCGGAGGAAAAGGAAAAGTCGGCGCCTTCATCCAGAAAACCGGCTGAGAGCAGGGTGCCTGTGAGGCAGAGAATGATGGAAAGGAGCTGCTTCTTTTCCGGCAGCTTTTTAAAAATCAAAGATTCCGCCGCCGTACCCATCCAGATAGACTGGAACAGGAAAACCACTGCCAGGGAGGCAGAGAGACTTTCCAGGGAATGGTAGTAGAAAATGGTGGTGAGCGCCATGGGAATGCCAATGGCTGCAAGGGACAGAATCTGGAAGAAAGAAGGAATCCGTCTTACGGTAAGTATGGCGGAAAGCCATAGAAAGAGCATGCCGAAAAGACACTGCATACCGCTCACATCGGCGAGAGTGAGGCCAGCGGCATAGGCGGTTTTTACAAAGGTGGAAAGAATGCCGTAGCAGGCGCCGGCGGAAAATACGATAAATGCATAGAATCCTTTATGCATGATTTCCTCCAAAAGAAAAGCACAGTGCAGCATGCACTGTGCGGCGAAAACAGAAAATTCTGAAAAAATCCACAACCATGACGGTTTTATTGTCTGCAGTCTATCATATGGGAAGGGAAAAGGCAAGGCCACCATGATAGAAGGCAGACCTTGAAAAAAGCAGATGATTATTCAGCTTCCAGGGAGTCAAGAAAAGTGCTCATGGCCTGGAGGCCTTTTTTTAATGTGTCCCTGTCGGCGGCATAGCCGATACGCATGGAACGGGGTTCATCGAAGCAGTCCCCCGGGGTTACGAAGGTGCCGCAGCTGTCATACATGCGGCGGCAGAGGGTATAGGAATCTATGGGAAAATCATAATACACCAGTGCGGTGGTACCGGCTTTGGGCTTCACATAGGAAAGGCGAGGTTCTTTTTGAATCCAGTGATCCAGGATATCCAGATTTTCCCGGATGATTTTTTTATTTCTTTCCAGAATCTGATTTTTGGAAGCCAGGGCCAGCGCGGCAATGGCTTCGTCCATCATGCCGCAGCTGATGAGGTTGTAGTCACGATGGGACCAGAACTGCTTTAAGGCATCTTTATCATGGGTGGCAATCCATCCCAGACGGACGCCGGCCAGAGAAAACACTTTGGACATGGAAGAAGTGGAAATGCCTTTTTCGTACATGTCCACAATGGACGGCTGCCATTCGTCATCCTGGGTGAGATGGCGGTATACTTCATCTACCAGAAGGTAGGCGTCAGATTTTTTGGCAATGTCCACCACTTTCTTCAGAATTTCGGGAGACATCAGGGCGCCGGTGGGGTTGTTCGGATTATTGAGGCAGATCATCTTCACACCGCCTCGGGCCATTTCTTCCAGTTCCTCCAGGTCCGGGAGATAGCTGTTTTCCTTTTTCAAATGCAGGATTTCCACCTTTGCTCCCAGGGAGGCAGGAATGGAGTAGAGCTGCTGGTAAGAGGGCATGATGGAAATGACCTTGTCTCCCGGATTGATAAGGGAATAAAAAACATGGTGGTTAGCCCCGGAAGCACCATGGGCAGGAACGATTTCATCGGGCCTGATGGTGTGGTACAGGGCAGCAATGCCTTCCTTCAAATCAGGAGAACCTTCTATATAGCCATAGGTGAGACGGCGGGCACAGAGTTTGTTAAGGAATGATTCCTTATGGGTTCCCGACAGTTCAAAAAGTTCGTCCAGTGAAATGGAATCCACGCAGGTTTCGGCAATATTGTACCGGGCACCTGTTTCATAGGCATTCATCCATTCTTCGACAGCAAAGGGTTTAATGTTCATGATATAACCTCCTTAAAAAAAAGAGGATTTATTCCTGCCTTTCAATGGTTTTCGCCATATTACCTGCAGCAGGAATAAACCCTCTTGGCTCCCTATCCGGTGACAGGGAAGAGTTTCTTATGAAATTACACATATAATAATACATGGGGAAAAAGATTCTGTCAATGGATGGAAAGGTTTCTGCTTTCTTATAGAAGGGCAGACTTGCGATCCCACGGTCAGACCAAAAAGGAGCGGTGAAGAAATGATTTACATTCTTTCACCGCTCCTTTTATTTATTTTTTATTTCTTATCAATAGGCGGATAGGTGGAAACTTCCGGCGTCGGCGCATAGCGGAGGCGGGAGGAAATGAGGGCATAAATGACGAGGCCCATGGCAGCTACGAAAGCGCCTTCCAGAATGACGGTCCAGCCGCAGCCGTATACAGCGTAGCAGCTGTAGATACCGCCTACAATAGCTGCTGCATTGGCCAGCTTTGCCTTGTCATGGGGAATGCCTTCGGCTTTCTGCAGATCCGATACGGCGCCCATGGCGAGAAGGTAGGGGATGAGGTTAATCATGACAGCCAGGTTGATGAGCACATTGAACTGCTTTAAGAGAGTGGGGCTCATGGTGGAGAGGGTCATGATAACCTGGATGGCCACCAGGGATCCGATAGCCACATAGGGAGAACGGAAACGGTTGACCTTGGACAGGAATTTCGGGAAAAGCCCGATGGAGGAAGCTTCTCTTGCTACTTCGGAAACGGTGAACTGCCAGGCAGTGAGGGACACGAAGCAGGAGCATACCAGCATGCAGGAAATAATATATCCTGCTTTTTCTCCGAACATGGTGGCATAAGCCAGTCCGAAGGGAGCTCCGGAAGCCATCAGTTCCTTGTAAGGTACCAGGCCGCCGATGATAGCAGTAGAAGTGGTGTAGCAGGCACCTGCCAGAAGAGTACCGGCCAGTACGGCAATGGGTACATTCTTTTCCGGATTCTCCACGGTGTCGGAGTTAGCGCAGGCAGTTTCCAATCCCAGGAAGGCCCAGATGATGACGGCAATGGAGTCTTTCATGATATCGTAGAATGGCAGGTTTCCGGGATTCCAGGCTTCGCTATAGATACCGGTATCAAAGAAGAAGAAGCCGCAAAGGAGAAGGCCTACCACTGGAGATACGACACAAAAAACGCCGAGGGAAGTGAATTTGCCGAATTTCTTGGGGCCCACCAGACTGATGGTGGCTGCCAGAATGAGGACACCGATGGTGGCCATGCACACTTCCACAGGGGAAAGGGTGAGGCCGAACACGTAGGAGCCGTAGCTGACGACGCCGCTGGCAATGGCTGCATTGGCGATGATTAATGAAATGGTGTAGCAGAAATTGGAAAGGAAATTTCCCGCTCTGCCGAAACGGTACTCCGCATAGCCGCCCATGCCGCCTACCTTGGAAGTATGCATGCCGCAGCGGGCAAAGGCATAAGCCAGAATCGTGGCTCCGATGGAGGCCAGAATCCACGCAAAAATTGAAGCTGTCCCGATTTCTGCCAGTGTGGCCGGCAGAAGGATAATACCGGAACCCATCATGTTGATGGCTGTTACTGTTGTGAGCTGTACCACTCCCATTTTTTTGCTCTTAGACAAGGTTGTTCCCTTCTTTCTTAATCCAAATCGCATGAAGCGTATTGGGGGAAAAATATTGTCCCGGAATAAACCGGATGATGCAGTCATGAAAATCATCAAGGCATGCACGAGCCCCATTTGCTTTCTATAAAGGTGAAAGAAACAGGGCATAAAGAAAACCATCCGTTATTTTTTAACGGTTCGCTGCTCAACTGCTCTCGGGGCAGGGCGCGATGAATTTTTATTTACTGCAATATACCATAAATGAAATCATATGACAAGACTTTTTTACAATTTTTTTTGTAAAATTTTTTCTATGAACTCATATGGACTTTTGAGAACTTTTGAGGAAAAAGAAGAAAAATAGCAAAAAATGCTTGCCATCATGGTTTGGCATGGATTGGAATGATACATCATGATGTATTGTGAAATTTCATGGTAAAAATGAACAAAACCCCGGAAGGGCGTCATGGTGGGCATTCCGGGGAATTCCTCGATTTGGCGGGGATGAATATCCTGCATAAAATTGAAACTAATATGGATAAAAATACAATTTTGTAAAATGGGCGTAAATTTCTATTAGCCCTGTGCCGCCTGAAACAGCCCCAAATTGCCCCATATAACCTCACAGGGGAAATTTCTGATTTTTAATTGAGAAAACAAGCAAAATAATGAGAATAATATATTTTTTCTTGAGTCAATTAGAAAAATGTTTTATAGGAAAAAAGAGGGAAAAATCCCTTCTTCCTGAGGAGAAAGAAGGACCGTTTTGGTGGACACGGTTTTGGCAGAGCAGGGGAGATAGAAAAAAGTTTTCTGTCAAACGCCATCCAAAGAAAGGCATGTTGGGGAAATGGGAAACAATACGTAAATTGTTTGACTACACCCTTCATTTTGCTATATACTATGAAATATGCCCTGTTTAGGATTCCCCTATGATATCTATATAAGGTATAAGTATTAAAGAAAAGAGGCAGATTGTTATGGCAGAAATGCAGCGTACTCTGGTCACCAGAGAAGGCCTTGAAAAGATGCAGAAGGAACTGGATGAACTCCGTTCCACAAAACGTGCGGAAATTGCACAGCGCCTGAAGGCCGCCATCGCAATGGGCGACCTTTCCGAAAACTCCGAATATGATGAAGCTAAGAACGCCCAGGCTTTCCTGGAAGGCCGTATCCTCCAGCTGGAACAGCAGATCCGCACCGCCCAGGTCATTGAAAAGGTGGCTAAGGACCGTGTAGATGTTGGTTCTACCGTACTCATCGAAGATATGGAAGAGCATCTTCAGGAAAAGGTGACCATTGTAGGTTCCACCGAATCCAATCCCTTTGAAGGCCGTATTTCCAACGAATCCCCGGTAGGACGTGCCCTGATGGGAGCCAAGGCCGGCGATACGGTGGAAGCAGAAGCGCCTAACGGCGTTTTGAAATACAAAGTCATTTCGATTGAAGAATAATATGACTGGTAGGAAATGAGGTTAAGGAATGACAGAAAATAAAAACCAGAATACACAGCACAGCGGTCCGAAACTGAATGACCAGATGATCATCCGCCGCGAAAAGCTGGATAAAATCCGTGCACTGGGCGTAGAACCCTACGGACAGAAATTTGAATGGGACCACCATGCTGCCGATATCCGCAAAGAAGCGGAACAGCTGGAGAAGGATGAGACCCATGTCCGCATTGCCGGCAGAATCATGATCCGCCGCGGCCAGGGCAAGACAGCCTTCTGCGTGCTTCGTGACCAGACCGGTGACATCCAGGTTTATTTCAAGAGAGATGAGCTTCCTGAAAATGAATGGGCCCTTTTCAAGCTGGTGGATATCGGTGATATCCTTGGCATTGAAGGCACCGTCTTCACTACCCATACCGGCGAACTGACCGTGCGGGTTCTCCATTTCACTATGCTCTCCAAGTCCCTGCGCCCGCTGCCTGAAAAATGGCATGGCCTCACAGACAAGGAACAGCGCTACCGCCAGAGATATCTGGACCTCATCATGAATCCGGAAGTTCGGGAAACCTTCGTGAAGAGAGCTGCCATGATGTCTGCTATCCGCAAATGGTACACAGACCACGGCTTCCTGGAAGTGGAAACCCCGGTGCTGCAGCCTCTCTATGGCGGCGCCAATGCAAAACCCTTCACCACCCATTTCAATGCCCTGGATATGACCATGTACCTGCGCATTGCTCCGGAACTGTACCTGAAGAGACTTCTGGTAGGCGGCTATGAACGGATTTTTGAAATTACCAGAAACTTCAGGAATGAAGGCATGGACACCCGTCATAATCCGGAATTCACTGCCATCGAAACTTACCAGGCCTATGGTGATATCGAAGATGTCATTAACCAGACAGAACAGATCGTGGCTGCCTGCGCTATGGCTTCCTACGGTTCCATGAAATTCACTTATGAAGATACGGAAATCGATGTCACTCCGCCATGGCCGCGGCTTACCATGGCTGAAGCTGTGAAAAAATACACCGGCGAAGACTTTGATGCCTGCCAGACCATCGAAGACGCCAGAGCCATTGCAGACAAGCTCCATGTGGAATACGGCGAATACGACGGCTTCGGCAAGATTCTTTCCGAATGCTTTGATGCCTATGTGGAAGAACACCTGATTCAGCCGGTGCATATCACAAAGCATCCTATCGAAGTATCCCCTCTTTCCAAACTGGATCCGAAAGATCCGCGCTACACCATCCGTTTCGAATCCTACATTTACGGCCGCGAACTGGCAAATGGCTTCTCCGAATTAAATGATCCCATTGACCAGAGAAAACGGTTCGAACTGCAGGTGGAGGAAAGAAAGCACGGCGACGACGAAGCGCATCCGATTGATGAAGATTTCCTGACTGCTCTGGAATACGGCATGCCTCCTACAGGCGGACTGGGCATCGGCCTCGACCGTCTCTTCATGCTTATGACCAACTCCGCTTCCATCCGCGACGTCCTCCTCTTCCCGGCCATGAAACCGGAAACAGCACTGGAAAAGAAGACGGCCCAGGAAGCTGAAAGACTGGCCAAAGAAGCAGACGATGAACCTATCGACTTCTCCAAAGTAGAAATTGAACCGCTCTTCAAGGACTATGTGGACTTTGATACCTTCAGCAAGTCTGATTTCCGGGCTGTCAAAGTCAAGGCCTGCGAAGCAGTGCCCAAGAGCAAGAAACTCCTGAAGTTCACCCTGGACGATGGTACAGGAGAAGACCGCATCATTCTCTCCGGCATTCATGCCTACTATGAACCGGAAGAACTGGTAGGAAAGACGCTGATTGCCATCGTAAACCTTCCGCCAAGGAAGATGATGGGCATCGACTCCTGCGGCATGCTTCTCTCTGCCATTCATAAAGAAGAAGGGGAAGAAAAGCTTCACCTCCTCATGGTAGACCGTCATATCCCTGCCGGTGCCAAACTTTATTAATCCATGAAGTAACTAATCAAAAAGCTGCCTTACGAGGCAGCTTTTTTGATTGCAATTTTTCACTGTAGTGATATACTGTATCCAATTTATAAGTTAGCAGAGTAAGTGCAGGTGCGCAGGAAAAGGCTGGCCCTTTTCCTCCAGTGCCGGATGAACGGGGAGTTGTCATCCGGACGAAAAGCAGGAATGCTTGCGGTGCCTGTGCTGCATCCCGCTGCTGCATGGAGACTCCTTTCCATGCAGCTCTGCATGAAGGAGGTCTTTTTATAATGCATAAAAATAGAGAAAAGGAAATGGTGGTTCTGGGAATTCTTACGGCACTGGCAGTGCTTCTGTCCTATGTCTTGGCCATACAGACACCCTTTGTGAGGATTACCTTCGGCTTCCTGCCCCTGGCTCTGGCAGGGGCCCTCTATGGGCCATGGAAAGCGGGGCTGGTGGGGGCGCTGGATAACCTGATCGGCACGGCTCTTGTGGGGACAAGCATATTTTTTCCCGGCTTTACCCTGTCCGATTTCCTTACAGGCTTCATTTTCGGCTATTTCTTCTACAAAAAGAAAATCAACTTTCCCTATGTGTGCATTCCGTTCCTTGTCATTATGGTCTTGATCCACCTGGGGCTTAATACCCTGTGGCTGGTACTTTACTATGACAAGGCGGCCTCTGCCATTTTTCTGGGACGACTGATCAAGAATCTGATCTGTTTCCCTATGGAAGTGGGTCTTTTCCTTCTGATATATAAGAAGGCCTATGGGCGGATATCCCTCTTGGCTTTGGGCAGATAGATCATGGGAAATCAGCGGTCAGGCCGGTGGTCATCAAAAAAGCTGTGGAAACAGGATTTTTCTGTTTCCACAGCTTTTTTACATTTTTGGTGAGGAAAATCAGCGGTCGGAGCCGTCTTTTTCTTTCCGGATAACGTCGTGGGCGCCGCCTTCTACGATGGAGGTAGCGGATACGAGGGTGAGCTTTGCTTTCTTCTGCAGTTCCGGAATGGTGATGGCGCCGCAGTTGCACATGGTGGCTTTAATCTTGGCACAGGTCTTTTCTACATTTTCCTTCAGCGGGCCTGCATAGGGAACGTAGGAATCCACCCCTTCTTCAAAGGCCAGTTTCTTGGAACCGTCCAGATCGTAGCGGCCCCAGTTTCTTGCACGGTTGGAACCTTCGCCCCAGTATTCCTTGACCACCGTGCCGCCTACGGTTCTCTTCTGTGTGGGGGATTCGTCGAAACGGGCGAAATATCTGCCCAGCATGACGAAGTCAGCGCCCATGGCCAGGGCCAGGGTGATGTGGTGGTCGTAAACGATGCCGCCGTCGGAGCATACCGGTACGTAAATGCCTGTTTCCTTGTAGTATTCATCTCTGGCCTGGCAGACTTCGATGAGAGCGGTAGCCTGGCCGCGGCCGATGCCCTTTGTTTCACGGGTGATGCAGATGGAACCGCCGCCGATGCCTACTTTTACGAAGTCAGCGCCTGCTTTGGCCAGGAAGAGGAAGCCGTCGCGGTCAACCACGTTGCCGGCACCTACTCTGACCTTGCCGTTGTATTTTTCATGAATCCAGTTCAGGGTGATTTTCTGCCATTCGGAGAAGCCTTCGGAGGAATCAATGCAGAGTACGTCAGCGCCTGCATCTACCAGCTTCGGCACCCTTTCTTCATAGTCCCGGGAGTTGATGCCGGCACCGACGATGAAGCGTTTCTGGGCATCCAGCATTTCGTTGGGGTTTTCCTGATGGGAATCGTAGTCCTTGCGGAATACGAAGCCGTAGAGCTTGCCATCTTCAAAGAGAACGGGGAGGGAATTGATTTTGTTGTCCCAGATAATGTCGTTGGCTTCGGAAAGGGTGATGCCGTACTTGGCGGTGATCAGTTTTTCCAGAGGGGTCATGAAATTTTTAACTTTTTCCGATTTATCCATACGGCTTACGCGATAGTCACGGCTGGAAACGATGCCCACCAGTTTACCGCCGGAAGTGCCGTCGTCGGTAATGGCTACGGTGGAATGGCCGGTCTTTGCTTTCAGAGCCAGTACATCGGCCAGGGTGTTTTCAGGAGAAAGGTTGGAATCGCTGGGAACAAAGCCTGCCTTCTGGGCTTTGACTCTGGCAACCATGGCTGCTTCCTCTTCCGGGGTCTGGGAGCCGTAGATGAAGGAAACGCCGCCGTTTCTTGCCAGTTCCACTGCCAGTCTTTCACCGGATACGGCCTGCATGATTGCAGAAACCATGGGGATATTTAATGTAATAGCCGGTTTTTCACCTTTTTTGAACTTCACCAGCGGTGTCTTCAGGGACACGTTTGCAGGAATGCAGTTCGTATCAGAATATCCCGGAATCAGGAGATATTCATTAAAGGTATGTGCCGGTTCATTAATGTAGGTTGCCATCATTTCCTCCTTGAATAAAAAAATTCCATAACAGGGTATTAAGGATAAATATACATCTTTCCTTGCAAAGGGTCAAGTGCTTTTTGCAGGTTCCCTTCTGCTACGCTGTCATTATATTTTTACCCATTATAGCCTATATTGGAAAGGGAGAAAAGGGGGAACATGGCGGGGCAGCAGAGAGGGATGCCTGCTTTCTGTCAAAGGGCTTGAATAGATCGGGAAGAGGGCTGTTTTTCGTCTTCGGCTCATGGAAGAACTGTGGCGGTACCAATGAAAAAAGGAGCTGTGAAGAAATGATTTACATTTTTTCACAGCCCCGTTCGCTTTACAGCAGGGGTCTGATAACGGCCCTGAAATAGGCGTCCAGTTCTTCCGGCGTTTCCTTCATATTTCGTCTCACCCACCACTGCACCATTTCCACGAAACTTCCGGAAATGTGGTTCAGCAGGAACTCTTCCGGCACCGGGCAGGAAGGCTTTCGGTCCTTTAAAAGGTAGGAGGAAATGAGTCTGTCCAGACTGGATTTGAAAAAACGGAGAAAAATATCGCTGCTTTCTGAGGTGAGAAGATCTCTCACATGGTTGGTGTTGGCATCGATATGCTGCAGCAGATGGCAGAATACAGGATCCGGCACACCGGGTGCCATATGGGCATCGCTGGGAACATTGTCGTGCATGACACCTTCGATGATATGGTCAAAAAGCTCGCTGCACATTTCCTTCAAAAGGCTGTCCTTGGCTTCAAAGTGGGCATAGAAGGTGCTTCTTCCTATATTGGCACGGTCAATAATGTCCTGGATGGTGATTTTAGAGTAGGGCTTTTCTGACAAAAGGGCGCTGAAGGCGCTGAAAATAGCCGCTCTTGTTTTCTGCTGGCGACGGTCCATAAACGTTCTCCCTGTCTGGCTTTCGGAAATCAGGAATCATGGCCTGCCTTCCTGATTTATAGTACTATTTGTTCACTATCAATACTAGTGTAATATAGGAATGGCTGCAATGCAAGCTGGGGAAAGGGAGAAAAAGGAATTTTAACTTTAGTTTACACTTCCCTTATAATTTCATCATCAGAGGCGATGATTCTTTTTATAATTCCATCAAAAAAGATGAGAAAGTAATTTCACTTTCTCATCTTTTAAATGAAGGGTTTCATGGCAGGTCAGCCCTGATTCAGGATTTCCCTGGAGAGGCTTAGAAAGTGGCCTTAATGGAGCCGTTGTATTTCTTGTTGATGAAATCCTTAGCTTCCTGGCTGTTCAGCGCCTTCATGAGCTTCTGCAGTTCCGGACGTTTTTCATCGCCTGCGCGGACAGCTACGATATTGGCATAGGGGGAGTCAGAGCTTTCGGTGTAGATGGAGCTCTTGGGGTCCAGTTTGGCTTCCAGGGCAAAGTTCATGTTAATGACGGCAATGTCCGCATCTTCCAGAGAACGGGGCAGCTGTGGCGCTTCCAGTTCGGAGAACTGAAGGTTCTTCGGGTTTTCAGCAATGTCCTGGGGCGTTGCGGTAATGGGGGCACCGTCGCGGAGCTTAATGAGACCGGCGGACTGGAGTACCAGAAGGGCACGGCCGCCGTTGGTGGGATCATTGGGGATTGCTACATGGGCACCGTCGGGGAGATTTTTGATGTCTTTGATTTTGTTGGAATATACGCCCATGGGTTCCAGATGTACGGTGCCGATGGAAACCAGGTTCAGGCCCCGGGATTTGCAGAATTCGTCCAGATAGGGTTTATGCTGGAAATAGTTGGCATCCAGGCTCTTGTCGTTCAGAGCCAGGTTCGGCTGTACATAATCGGTGAATTCCACGATTTCCACGTTGACCCCTTCCTTGGCCAGCTGGTCCTTTACGGAATTCAGGATTTCTCCATGGGGAACGGGGGAAACGCCGACTTTAATGGTAACGGCTTTGTCCGGAGCGGCAGATTTGGCAGGGGCGGCGGCTTTCTCTCCTCCGCAGCCTGCTAAAAATCCGACAGCTGCCAGTGCGGCAATGGATGCGATCAGGGTCTTCTTGTAGTTCATAATACTCCTCCTATGATGAAATCAATAAAAAAAACCTTCCTCCCGAAAGGGACGAAGGATTCTATTCGTGGTACCACCCAGATTCACTTTTCCGTCGCCGGAAAAGCCTTATGAAGTACGCCGGCTCTGCCTTGATACTTCTTTTCTGTAACGGGAATTCCCGGTCTGCCTGATGATTCAGCAGAGAGGCTCAGAGGCCATGTTCAGCAGGCTATCCAAGGCCCCTTCCCACCTGTGGGGGCTCTCTTTGCTCTTCCTTCCCGCGTACTCTTCTCTTCATTGCCTTTATGAAGTTGAAAATACTATATCACTCTTTCCCTTTTTTCGTCAAGAGGATTTTTGACAGGCTTTGACAATTTTCCTGAAGTGGTTTATTATTTATTTAGTCAGCTTACTAACTAAAAACGCCGCTCATGAAAGAAGTCTGTTCTTATAAGGATTGTCTGGACCGCCGGGTCAGAAAATTATGAAGCAGCCCGGGGCATCCTTTCTGTCCTTTTCCTGCCATGGCAGGAAAAGACACATCATGAAATCGGCCTTTCCTGATACGGGAGGATTTATGTATCGAAATTTTGTGTTTCCATCACGGGAGGAACTGGCATCCCATGCCCGGGAGATGCCGGAAATCCATCCTGACGATGTGATTACCATGCTTACGGTGATGAAGGCGGCCGAGGAAATCAAAGGGAAAACCGATGGTATCCTGGAGCGGAGGTACCACATGTCCCAGGGAAAGCTCTGTGTCATGATTATCCTTCACCAGCACAGGGAAGGGCTGGCACCGTCGAAGCTGGCCGTTATGGCAGGAGTGACGAAGGCCACCATTTCCGTCATGCTGGCCCGCATGGAGCGGGACGGGCTGGTGAAAAAATCGGTGAATGCAGACGATGGAAGAGCCCGGCTGGTGTATCTCACCGACAAGGGCCGGGAGGAAATGGACAGTATCCTGCCGGACCATTATGTACGGATTTCCCGTCTCATCGGCAGGTTGGATGAAGGGGAAAAGAAGGAGCTGGTGCGGCTTCTCCATAAAATCGTGGATGAATAATGGAAATCACTCTGATTTTCCGGTCATTTTCTGATAGAAAGTGACCGGTATTTTCAGCCCTATATAGTCAGCCGGCTAACTAAACAGGTTTGGAGGTCAAGATATGGATATGCATAGTAAACCGGTGAAAATTGGATTGTTTTTTCTGGGGCTCATAGCGGTGTGCGGGCTGGTGCTCCTCTTCAAGGGAAATGATGCCGTAGCCATGGCCAAGGAAAAGCGGGATGGCATTGTGACTGCCGAGCAGATCAAGGTGTCCTTCGATTCTGTCAGCGGCCGCCTGCTGAAGGAAAACGTGAAGGAAGGGGACCGGGTGAAGAAGGGGGATGTGCTCATGGTGATGGACCCAACGGATACGGACCTGGATATTAAAAAACTCCGTTCCCAGATTGCCCAGCTGGATGCACAGATCAGCTCCATGGCAGGAAGCATTGATGTGGCTTACCAGAAAGCGGATACCGACGAAGTGGAAACTCATCGCCAGATCGATCAGCAGAAGGCGGTGCTGGCATCGTCAGAGGCAGTGTATGAAAACAAGCTGTCTGATTACAACAGGAAACGGCAGCTGGTGGAGGCCGGCGCCATTTCCCAGCTGGAAATGGATAATATAACTGCCAGTCTCCGCACTGCCGAGGCAGATGTGCGGGCTCAGCAGGAGCTTCTCCATAAACTGCTGGGCGGTGCAGAGGACCGGGACAATACGGAAGATATTGCTCTTCTCACCATTGCCCAGGAAAGGCAGAGCGCTGACAATAAAGCCAATGACCTGGAATCTCTGAGACAGCAGAAAAAGCAGCTGGAGGTGGCTCTGGAACAGAAGGAGGTCAATAAGAAAAGGCTGATCCTTCGGGCCCCGGAAGACGGGAAAATCCTGAAGGTGATTGCCAAGGAAGGCGAAATGGTTTCAGCTAATACGCCGGTGATTCTTCTGGAAAGCAGCCGCTATTACTATGACATTTATGTGAATGAGGTAGAAAAGGGACAGATGAAGGAAGGAGACCGGCTCACAGGTCATACGGTGTCCGGAAACAGGGAAGTGCCCGGCACGGTGCGTCTCATAGCCAAAGCGCCGGGGTTTGCGGATTTCAAAATGTCCAGGGAAAAGAGCTCGGCTGATCTGACAGCCTTCCAGATTCGTACCTACATCGACCCCGTACCCGGTGTGATTCCGGGAATGACAGTGGAGGTGAACCGTCATGAGTTCACTGGCCGATGAAATCCATTTCCTCTTTTCCGGCAGGGGCATGCCTTATGAAAAGGTATCCCTCCTGGTGGCCATCGTGATTACTGTCTTCTTTACGGCGGCCATGGGCTACAACTATACCAGGGATGTGAATGTGGTGGTGGTGGACCTGGACCATTCCAGGACGAGCCAGGAAGTAGTGGAAATGATTCACTCTTCTCCCCACATGAAGGTGGGCCATGTGCTGTACACTCCGGCGGACCCGAAGGATTTCTTCTATGAAGACAAGGCCTATGCGGTGGTTTGCCTGCCGAAGGACCTGGAACGGGACCTGTATTCCGGCACCTCGGTGAATATAGGCCTTTACTGCGACTACACCAATATCGCCCTGACCGCCGATATCCAGGCTGCCATGAATGAAATCGCCGCGGAGCTGAATGGAATGAACAGCGGCTCTACCGAAAGCGGTCTGGTGGTGAGTACCCGTTACCTTTTCAACCCCACAAGCAGTACCAGCAATTCGGAAACCGAAGGGTTCCTCTTCTTTTTTTCCAGTATGTTCTTTACCTTTGCCACCATCGGCATGGTGCCAAGGCTGAAGCTGGAGGACAAATGGGAGGCCCTTCTGGAGAAGGGATCCCCCTTTGACCTTATGGTGCGGATTCTTCCCTACATGGGCTGCCTGATTACAGCCCTCATGGTGGGTATGGCCATTCTCCGCATCTGGGGCAATATGGTTATATCCGGCAGCTTTCTTCTTTTCATGGCCCTCCAGATTTTCTACATCTGGGGTGTAGGCATGATGAGCATTCTTTTCGGCTGGACCGCCGCCAACCCCGGCGTGGCTTCCAGCCGCATGATTCTTTTCATCCCCGGCGGTTTCATTCTGGGCGGACAGACGGCGCCCCTGGTTTTTATTCCCTACTGGGCCCAGGTGCTGTCCCATTTCTTTCCGCTGACCTGGGAATTCCATTTCGTCAGGGATATCCTCATGCGGGGCGCCGGTTTTGGCGATATAATGCAGGAAATCGGGGCGTTCTTCCTCTATCTCCTGGCCATTGCGGCGGTTTTCTGCCTCCGCTTTGAAAAGGCCCGGAAAGACTGCGTGAAGGAAGGGCTGATTCATTCGTAACGCTTTGCTTCGAGAGGGCATTCTTTTAACAGCAGAAATTGCAGAACAGGAGGCAGTATGGAAATCAAAAAGATCCTGGTTCCTCTGGACGGCTCACCGGAATCAGAGAAAGCCTTCACCTTCGGGCTGGACCTGGCGGAAAAGTATGATGCCCGCCTGGTGCTGGCCCATGTGGTGGACATGAATGAAAAAATGACGGCCCTGGATCAGGTCACCATGAGCGGTTATGTGCCTTCGGAAATACTGGATGAAGGGTACCGGCTTCTTTCCCGGTCTGCCCGCAAGGTGCCGCCCCATATCCGTCTTGATACCATGGTCCGTATCGGCGCTCCGCCGCAGACCCTCCTTTCCATGGCAGAAGATACAGGAGCGGATCTTATCGTCATGGGAAGCCGGGGCCTTGGCGCTGTGCGGAGCATCGTCATGGGCAGCGTGAGCCAGTATATCCTTCACCATGCCAGGGCCATGGTGACCATAGTGAAATAGAAAAAGGGGCAGTGAAGAAATGTTTTACATTTCTTCACTGCCCTTTTTGATTTCCTGAAAAATCAGCCCGGTTCAGGGGTTTTAAATGATGGATTCTGCAAGTACATCCTTCATGAGGGAGACTGCCTTTTTCAAATCTGTCCAGGGAATGTTCAAAGCCGGCAGAAGACGGATTTTTTCCTTGGCCGTAAGCACCACCACCCCTTTGGCCAGGAGCCGGGGCACGATTTCCTTCACGTCCTTATCCGGCTCTATGCCCCACATAAGGCCCATGCCGGCCACCGATTTCACGCCTTTGGCACCGGTGAATTCATCTTTGATGTACTGCCCTTTGGCGGTTACTTCCTTTAATAGAGCATCATCGATTCTTGCCATAATGGACAGGGCACCGGCGCAGGCAATGGGGTTGCCGCCGAAGGTGGAACCGTGGGTGCCGGGGGTGTATACATTTTCTGTCTTTTCATTGAACATGGTAACACCCAGGGGAAGACCGCCGCCGATACCTTTGGCGGTGGACACGATATCCGGTTCCACGTCATAGTTCATATAGCCGTAAAGCTTTCCGGTGCGGCCGTTGCCGGTCTGCACTTCATCCACGATGAGAAGGATATCATGGTCTTTGGCATATTGGCCGACGCCTTCGAAAAATTCTTTGGACAGCGGGTGGACGCCGCCTTCACCCTGGATGGGTTCCACCATGACAGCGCAGACCTGGGGGTGTTCTTCGCAGAGTTTGATGAAAGATGGCAGGTCATTGGCCGGAGTATAGAGGAAGCCCGGTGTGAAGGGGAAGAAATCCTTGTGGAAAATGTCCTGGCCTGTGGCGGCAAGGGTGGTAATGGTGCGGCCGTGGAACCCATTGATGAGGGTAATGATTTCATTTCTTTCTTTTCCATACTTGTCAATGGAGTACTTCCGAGCTCCCTTGATGGCGCATTCATTGGCTTCGGCACCGGAGTTGGAAAAGAAAACCTTCTTCATGCCGGTCTTTTGACAGAGCATTTCCGCCAGGCCGGCCATGGGCTTCGTGTAGAAAAGATTGGAAACGTGGTTCAGCACATGAAGCTGGCTGGTTACGGCGTCCATCCATTTCTCGTCGGCCACGCCGAAAATATCAACGCCGATACCGCTTCCCATGTCGATGTAATCTTTTCCCTCTTCATCTATGAGGTGGGAGCCTTTTCCTTTCACAAAGCATACGGGATATCTGGAATAGGTATGGGCTATATAGGCAGCATCTTTTTCTTCTGTATTCATAGTGAATCTCCTTTATGAGTGGGCTGGTGACCTTTTGAACCCGGGGGCGGGGAATCGGTCCTTTTATTTCGTAAACATGGTTCCCAGTCCTTCATCGGTGAGCAGTTCGATGAGGATGGCATGGGGGATTTCTCCATTTATGATGAAAACTTTCTTTACCCCTTCTTTGACGGCGTTGGTGCAGCAGTCTACTTTGGGAATCATGCCGCCGGCAATGATTCCGCTCTTTTTCAGCTCTTCTGCGTCAGCAAGGGACATCTGGCTGATCAGGGAGTTTTCATCGTCCTTATCCCTGAGCACGCCGTTAATATTGCTCATGACTACCATGGATTCGGCGTGAAGGGCGGCGGCAATTTTGGCTGCCGCCGTATCGGCATTGATGTTGTAGGGGGTTCCGTCGTCGTCAATGCCGATGGAGGAAATGACGGGGATGAAGCCGCCATCCAGAAGGTCATCCAGGATTTTCGTATTGATTTCATCGATTTCGCCTACATGACCCAGCTTTTCATTTTTCTGGTGGACCTTGATGAGGCCGCCGTCGATGCCGCAGAGGCCTACGGCCTTTCCGCCCAGGGCGGACAGGTCAGCCGCCAGGCTTTTGTTGACCTTGCCGGCCAGGACCATCTGCACCACTTCCATGGTGTCATCGTCGGTGACGCGGAGGCCGTTTTCGAAATGGGACTCGATGGACAGTTTCTTCAGCATGGCGCTGATTTCAGGTCCTCCGCCGTGAACGAGGATAACCTTGACGCCTACC
This sequence comes from Dialister succinatiphilus YIT 11850, assembly GCF_000242435.1. Classification (GTDB taxonomy): domain Bacteria; phylum Bacillota; class Negativicutes; order Veillonellales; family Dialisteraceae; genus Dialister; species Dialister succinatiphilus. Next base: position 463,952 of record NZ_JH591188.1, read on the forward strand.
AGCTGGAGAAGAAGAATGTCCTGCATCACTGATTTTTTCAGCTGGGGATCGGTCATGGCGTTTCCGCCATACTTGGCTACTACATATTTTCCTGTATATTCTTTAATGTAAGGGACGGCCTGGGTCAGGATTTCCGCCCGTACTGCATTGGATGTATTCATAGTGGACTCCTTTATTTAGTGGGCTGGTGGGCTAGTGGGATAGTGGGCTGTATTCCCGTACACAAGAGGGTTCAGGCACCTATGGCGTTCGGGTTCAAGCAGCCGCCGGGCCTGCGCCCTGGGCTGCTTGAACCCGGGTTCGGCCTGGGATTGGCTGCCGCCTTCGGCGCCTTTTTAATATCAGCGCCAGCCGAGCCCCTTTTTTCAATATGCGCCCATAGGGCGCCACCACAACCTTCGGCCCGAAGGACCGTTAAACCTAAGAACCCTCCGGCCATTAGGGAAGCGCTGATTAAATCGTTGTTTGCTTTTATTCTTGAATTTTTATGCAATGCAAGGAATGAGGCGACGCGAATAGCGAGCTATTTAAGGAGCCTCATGACGAAGCAGTGCATGAAAATTCTTATAAAAGCAAACTCTATGAATTAATCAGTGCTTCCCTAGGCCGGTCAATCTTAAGAACCCTGTGAAAGCGGCTCGCCGCTTTCAGATCACCAGTCCCGTTTCTTCCGGCATACCCAGCATGAGGTTCATGCATTCGATGGCGGCGCCGGATGCGCCTTTGCCCAGGTTGTCGAAGGTGGAAATGACAAGGACCCGGTCATCGTTGCCGGCGATATGGATGGTGAGGCTGTCTTTTCCTGCGTTTTCATTGGCAGAGAGGAAGAGGCCGTTTGTCTCTTCCAGAGACAGGGGGGAGAGGTGAATGAGCTTGGAATTTTCATAATGTTTTTTGAAAATCATATGAAAATCATCGGTGTCGATATCACCGGGCAGTCCGCAGGGCAGCTGGAGAAAGTGGGTGTGGAAGCCGATGGTGACTTCCATGCCTTCGAAGAAGTCGTCCACCACCGGGGAAAAGAGGGGCGCTTCACAGAGGTGGCACACTTTCATGATTTCCGGAAGGTGCTTATGGTTCTGGGAAAGGCCGTACTGCCGGGGCGCCTTGAAGTCGGCTCCTTCTTCTTCGTTGTACTGGGCAATCATTTTCTTTCCGCCGCCGCTGTAGCCGGTGAGGGAGAAGCAGTGGAGGGGATAGTTGATGGGAAGGATGCCTGCATGGATCAGGGGGTAGAGGATGGAAATAACGCCGCTGGCATGGCAGCCGGGAACGGCTACTTTCTGCGCTTTGGAAATGGCTTCTTTCTGGTCTTTGGAAAGTTCCGGGAATCCATATACCCAGTCGTCGTCGGTGCGGTGGGCGGTGGAGGTGTCAAGGATGCGGATGGGGATATCCTTCACGGCCTCTACCACTTCTTTCGAGGCGGCGTCGGGAAGGCAGAGGAACATGAGGTCTGCTTTTTTTGCAAAGGCTTGAATGGTTTGAATATCTTTTCTTTTATCTTCCGGCAGATGGAGGAGTTCTATATCTTTTCTTTCGGACAGCCGGTCCTGAAGACGGAGTCCTGTGGTTCCCGATTCACCTACAATGAATACTTTCGGCAGTGTTTTCATGATGGTTCCTCCTTTCAGTCCATGGGATATTCGCCGAAGGTGGCTACCATGACTGCTTTAATAGTGGGAAGCCGGTTGGCTGCTTCCTGGAAAGCCAGGGAGAAGGGGGCTTCGAATACATCATCGGTCACTTCGATGCCATTCAGGCCGAAACGTTCATAAATGTCTTTTCCCACCTTTGTTTCTGTGTTGTGGAAGGAAGGCAGGCAGTGGCAGAAAACGGTATCCGGATTTCCTGTATTTTTTATCATGTTCATGGTAATACGGTAAGGCATGAAGAGCTTGATTCTTTCGCCCCACAGGTCGTAGGGGTCTCCCATGGTTACCCATACGCCGGTGTAAATGACATCCAGTCCCTTCACTCCTTCCACCGGATCATCGGTGAAGGTAAAGGAAGCTCCTGTTTTCTCGGCTATCTTCTTGCACTTGGCGGTGAAATCATCTTCCGGGAAATACTGGGCAGGGCCGATGATTCTGAAATCCATACCGGCAAGGGCGGCGCCGGCCATGAGGGCGTGGGCCATATTGGACTGGCCATGACCTACATAGGCATAGGACAGCTGATTCAAGGGCTTTTTGAAATGTTCCTTCAGGGTAAGGAAATTGGCCAGGGTCTGGGTGGGATGGTCATAGTCCGTAAGACCGTTCCATACGGGAACGCCGGCTTTGGCGGAAAGCTCTTCCACCGCGCTCTGGGCATACCCCCGGAATTCAATGGCGTCGAACATGCTTCCCAGTACCCGGGCGGTGTCGGCAATGGATTCCTTCTTGCCAATCTGGGTGCCTGTGGGCCCCAGGTAGGTGGTGAAGGCTCCCTGGTCATGGGCTGCCACTTCGAAAGCACACCGGGTGCGGGTGGAGTCTTTCTCGAAAATAAGGGCAAAATTTTTACCGTTTAAAGTTTTGATTTCTTTTCCGGCGGCCTTGTCCTGCTTCAGCTTTTCCGCCAGGTCCAGATAGTAGGCGAATTCTTCCGGTGTGTAGTCCAGCATGGAGAGAAAGGAATGGTTCAGTAAGCTTTTCATGATATACCTCGTTGTATGTTTTTAACTTTTTTGGAATCTGGATATATGGTTTATGAGTGAACCATTCTCATCGGGAGAGGGCCTCCAGGGCAGCTGCTGCTTCCAGGGTGATGCCCAGAGGAAGGATGGATTCATTGATGGCAAAGGATGCATTGTGCAGGGCCGGCGTATTTCCGTCGCCGGTGCCCAGCCAGAAGAAGGCGCCGGGGAATTTTTCAAGGTAGGAGGAGAAGTCTTCCGCGCACATGGATGGGAACTCTGGCTCTGTGATATGTTCTTCTCCCAGGTAAGCTTTTCCCACTTTCTTCAGGAAATCAATCTTTTCCGGTGTATTGATGGTGGCGCTGTGGCCTCTGACATAGTTCAGCTCCGAATGGGTGTGGAACATGACATCCAGACCTTTCAGGATTTCCCCCAGCCTTGCTTCCATCTTGTCCCGAAGCTCCGGACGGTAGGTACGGCAGGTGCCTTCCAGATAAGCATCCTCAACCCCTACGTTGTAACGGGTGCCCGCATTCATGAGGCCGATGGTGCACACCACATTGTCCATGGGGTTCATTTCCCTAGAAATCAGGGACTGTACATCAATGATGAAATGAGCTGCTGCCACCAGGGCGTCGGTGCCGTTATGAGGCTGGGCAGCATGGGTGGATTTCCCTTTGATATGGACATAGAAACGATCAGATGCCGCCATGAGGGAACCGGGCTTTAATCCCACCTGGCCCGTGGGAAGCTCCGGCCATACATGAAGGCCATAGATTTCCGATACATCGTCCAGCTTCCCGCTGGCTGCAATGTGGCGGCCGCCGCCGATGGCTGCTTCTTCCTCGGCCGGCTGGAAAACGATTTTTACAGTGCCGTGAATCTGATCCTTCATTTCATTCAGTACGGCGGCAGCGCCCAGAAGGATGGACATGTGACCGTCATGGCCGCAGGCATGCATGACCCCTTCGTTTTTGGAAGCAAAAGGAAGGCCTGTAAGCTCTGTCACCGGAAGGGCATCCATGTCGGCCCGGAGGGCCACCGTCTTCCCCGGATGGCTGCCTTTGATGATGCCCAATACGGCATTCTGGAAAAATCCTGTTTCATAGGGGATGCCCAGATTTTTGAAAACCTCCTGGATATAGGCTGAAGTTTTGACTTCCTTTCCGGAGAGTTCCGGATATTCATGGAAATGTCGTCTCCAGGTCACCACCTGTGGCAGAATGGCTGTGACTTTTTCCTTAACTTCTTTTTCGTACATCATTGAGACGACCTCTTTTCCTGACTTTAATTGGCGTTTTTGTATATACATGAATATTTATTCAAGTAAAATAGACTAAAATATATGAAACTCAACAGATCTTCATGAAATATAGCGAAAATACAAAAAACGTGTGCAAATTTGGTTGCAATAATAATACAACTTTACGAATATATATGCAAGAGGGAAAGGAAAATTTTTTATCAAAAAGATGAAACCGGCACCTGCCGGTGAAGAACAGCATGGGAAGAAGGCGGAAGCAGCGGAGAAAATATTTCTTAAGAATTTCGACAAAGTATGATATAATGGCAATAATATGCAGGCATCCAGCGAGAACGGACAATCATAGATCTGAATCATGGGAGAGACGCATGGGGCGTTCTCTTTTTTTTAGGAAGCGCTGATTCATTCACTTTGTGAATCAATCAGTGCTTCCTTAATGCCCCGGAAGGAAACCGGGAAGATATACCGGAAAGAAACTGACAGGGTCAGCTCTTTCCGATATATAGGTATTATTTATATCAAAGGCCTGCTTTTACTTATCATTGGGCACCATGCCCGCGTACCCATGAACGCATACAGGAGGAAACATGTACGACACATTTAAAGAATTGGGAATTGCGCCGGAAATACTGAAGGCCGTGGAGGATATGGGATTCGAGGAACCAAGTCCCATCCAGAAGGCAGCCATTCCTATTGCCCTCACCGGAAAGGATCTGATCGGCCAGGCCCAGACCGGCACCGGCAAAACCGCAGCTTTTGGCATTCCCATCCTGGAAAGGATTGACACATCCAAGCCGGGACCCCAGGCCGTTGTCCTTTCCCCTACCAGGGAACTGGCCATCCAGTCTGCTGAAGAAATCAACCATCTGGCTCAGTACCTTCCCATTCATGCCCTTCCCATTTACGGCGGGCAGGACATTGAAAGGCAGTTCAAAGCTCTCCGGAAGCATCCCAACATTATCGTGGCCACTCCGGGCCGTCTCATGGACCATATGAAGAGAGGCACCATTGACCTGTCCCATGTACAGGTTCTTGTGCTGGACGAAGGGGACGAAATGGTGGATATGGGATTCATCGACGATATCCGCACCATTCTGGCCGGCATTCCGGAAGAAAGACAGACCATGTTCTTCTCCGCCACCATGCCGGAACCGATTCGCCAGCTGGCTGAGACCTTCCTCAAAGATCCGGAACTGGTGAAAATCAAAGCGGCCACTGTGACCATTGACCTCATCGAACAGGAATACATCGAACTGCCGGACCGCCAGAAATTTGATGCCCTCTGCCGCCTGCTGGATATGCAGGATCCGGAACTGGCCATCGTTTTCGTCCGTACCAAGAGAAGATGCGATGAAGTGACGGAAGCCCTGAAGAAGAGGGGATACATGGCAGAAGGTCTTCATGGCGACCTGTCCCAGCAGAAAAGAGACACTGTGGTGCGCCAGTTCAAAGAAGGCACCATTGATATTCTGGTAGCCACCGATGTGGCAGCCAGAGGCCTTGATATTTCCGGTGTGACCCATGTATACAACTTCGATATGCCCCAGGATCCGGAGATCTACGTACACCGCGTAGGACGTACCGGCCGCGCAGGCAAGACAGGCCTGGCAGTGACATTCGTCATTTCCAGGGAAATGGGACAGCTCCGGGATATTGAAAGAGTCATCCGCCGCCGTATCAAGAGACGGTCTGTTCCTACCCTTTCTGAAGTCATCGAAGGCAACCAGAAGGCTGCCATTGAAAGCCTTTCCGACACGGCCCAGGGCGGCGGCCTGGAGGAATACAGGGAAAGCGCGGAAGATCTCCTGAATGATGTGGACTCCGTATCCCTGGTGGCTGCTGCTATCAAGCTGCTCACCAAACAGCCCGATGTGACACCGGTAAAGATTACAGAAGAAATGCCCAATTTCCGCAGACGCAAAGGAGCTCCCCGCCGTCACTTCGATGGAGACCGTCCCCGGAGAAGAAGAAATTCTGAAGGCGGCTGCCGCTTTGAAGGCAAAAGGCAGCGCCGTTTCGACAGCCATTCCGGCCAGCCCCGTCAGAATAACGGCAAAAACATTCACGAATCCAATTTCAAACCCTACTTCAGGGAAAACTGATAGAAAAGCAGGAAGGGAAGGTGCCCTTCCTGCTTTTAAGGTGGGCCGGGATATGACGCCTGCGCCTGTCCTGGCACAGGTTGCTTTGCGGTCCTTTTTGCCAGTTCAGCCGAAAGACTTGTTAAAAAAGGAGACATAGTGTATTCTATATTCATAGAAATAAATATAAAGGAGGCTGTCCTATGAAAAAAGTGATTATGATTAAAATTCCCGGCTGTCCCTACTGCGCTAAGGCCAGAAAGGCCATTGGCCTTCTGCAGGAAGAAGAACCATACAAAGACATCAAGGTGGAGGAAATCGATGAAACCACCCAGCCGGACCTGGCGGCGCCCTATGGAAAGGATTACTATTATGTGCCCAGCCTTTTCATTGAGGGGAAGAAGTACTTTGAAGCCAAACCGGGTATGGACTACGATACCATTGAAAAAGCGGTGAGGGACGTATTTGAGGAAGCACGGAAGGCTTGACCTGTAAAAACCAAAGGCCGTTTCGCAGAGGAAACGGCCTTTTCGCTGTGGAAGAAAGGAAAATGGGATGGACAATTTCGAGGAGAAGAACAGAGGCTATTGGAATGAGCGGAGCCGCGGCTACAGCAGTCTTAGACAAAAGGAACTGTCCGGGCCGGACAGCAGGGCCTGGGAAAGGTTCCTGATGGAAAGGCTTCCGAAGGGAAGACCTCTTCGTGTTCTGGATGCAGGCACGGGGCCTGCCTTCCTTGCCATTATCCTGGCAAAGACAGGATGCAGAGTGACGGCCCTTGATTTCTCTGCCTCCATGCTGAAAGAGGGGGCGGCTAATGCGGAAAAGGCGGGAGTTTCCATTTCTTTCACGCAGGGCGATGTGATGAACCTGCCCTTTCCGGAAAGCAGCTTTGATGCCATTGTGACCCGCAATGTGACCTGGAACCTGCCCGATGTGCCCAGGGCCTATGCGTCCTGGCAGAGGGCTTTGAAAAAAGGGGGCGTCCTTCTTAACATGGACTCCAACTACGGTCCCATGGATTTCACTGCCGCTGCGAAACTTACCAAAAATGCGCACCACGGTGTGGCGGAAAGTCTTATAGAGACCTGCCAGGAACTGAAGGACTCCATCCGTATCAGCACCCACAGCCGGCCGGCCTGGGATGTGGAACGGCTGCGGCTTCTGGGCTTTTCTTCCGTCACATGGGAAGAGGATATACGCCCTCTTGTGCACCTATCCAAAGAATGGGACTACGACCCGCTGCCTCTTTTCTGCATCAGGGCGGTGAAATAGAAGGGAGACGGTAGAAAGCAGAGGCCCATGATTTCATCTGCGGACCTGCTTTTCCTTTATTTCACTGCATACGTATGGAGGAATCAGGAGTTTTGACATGGGAAAAGGGCTGTGAAGAAATGGTCATCATTTCTTCACAGCCCCTTTTGGGATATGATGAAAATGTATCAAACTCCGGCAAAGCTGCCGCAGCAGCCCTCAGGCGCAGAACGCCAGTCAAACTTAAGAACCTTTCACGACCTTCAGCATTTCTTCCTTCATTTCCAGATACCGGTCCGTATAGTAGGGGCCTGCCTGGGATTCCCGAAGATCGTAGCCGTAGGGACGCCGGCTGATGGCGATGAGGGGCGGCGCCTGGATTCGTTTGGCTACGGCAAATCCTGCAAAAAGGTTCCACCAGCGCTCCAGGTCCTGAATGAAAGCGGCGTGAGTGGGAAAGAGGTCTTTTACCTTTACGGAACAGCCCAGATGCTCTTCTAGCGTTCCTTCCCTGTACCAGGCCAGGATGTCCTCCGGTGTATTTCTCTGCCAGGGTTCTACAAAGCTTTTCAGCAAATAGTCATGGTATTCGTAAATGAGAGGATCCCCCAGGCCTTTGGTGACATCCTGGTTCTCCGACAGTTCGGCACTGGGTTTTACGGTGAAAATCCCTTTGGGAATGACTTCCTGCCCGTACCATTCATTCAGGGCCCTGCCCAGTTCATAGATCTGGTATTTCCACAAATCCGCCGTAGCCGCCAGGGCGCCGGCCAGGTCGCCGTAGAGGGTGCCATAGCCTACGGTCATTTCCGTTTTATTGGCGTTGCAGGTGAAGATACCGCCGAAGGCGGCGGAGAGTGCGGAAAGAATGCGGCTGCTCCGGTCCCGGGCCTGCATGTTTTCTTTCATAAATCCGGTGAGATGGATTTTTTCTTTTCCCACAGGAAGTCCTTCCAGGGCCCGGGCCGTTTCATCAATGAAGGAACCGATGGGAATGGTCAGATAGGGGGATTCCAGATGATCGGCCAGTTTTCTGGCCAGGTCCTTTGTCATTTCTGAATTGAAACGGGTAGGCGTATTCACTAGAAGGAGATGATCTTTGGGCAGCACTGAACGGTAGAGGGCGGCGTTTACGGCAGAGTCGATGCCGCCGGATACGCCAATCACCACCTTGCCCACGTGGATGGCAGAAAGGAATTTTCTGACTCCGTAACGGAGAGCAGGAAGAAGCATGCGGCCCTGGAAGGGAGCCATAGGCTTTTCAGACATCAGATTTCCAGAGTCCCTGTGGAAAAGGAAGAGGCACCGGGGCTCTTCATAGGGGCGGGCTTCGGCGATGAGGGTCCCTTCTTTATCATAGGCGGCGGTCATGCCGTCGAAGGTATAGCAGGTTTTTCCGTTATTCTGCAGGCCCCGCTGATTGACGTAAATCATGGGGATGTGGAGTTTGGAAAGGGCATCGCCCAGCATGCGGTGCCGCTTTTCATTTTTCCCCAGAGTAAAGGGGGAGGCCGACAGGTTGAGGAAAAGGGAAATATCCTTCTTAGCCAGAATGGACATGGGGGAAAGACTGTAGTTTTCATCCCAGCTGTCTTCGCAGAGAAGGACACCGGTGCGAATGGTTTCGCTGCCGGCAGGAAGGAGGAAGGGCGTCAGCGCCTCTTCTAAGGAAAGGCCTTCTTCCAGGGCCTCCTGGCGAAGGGAGGTAAAGTAGCGGCGGTCATCGAAGCAGCGGTAATTGGGAAGAAGGGTTTTAATAACAAAAGGATGCCTGCCGTTTTCCGGAATGAGGAAATGACCACCGGCGGCGGCAAAGGCGGCGTTGTATTTCCGGGGCCTGCCGTCGTCGTTTGTCTTTTCCCAGTCTATGGCGCAGCTGCCCCAGAGGATGGTGATGTCCCGGGAGGCGGCGGCTATTTTTTTATTATAGGCTTCGCATTCCCGGAGAAAAGCGTTTTGGTCCCACAAATCGCCGATGAGGTAGCCGGTGAGGCACATTTCCGGAAGCACCAGCATATGGGCCCCTTTCTCCCTGGCCCTTTGGATTTCTTTTTCTATCTGCTTCCAGTTTTCCCGGATGTTTCCGGGAATCACATCAATCTGGGCGGTGGCAATTTTTATCATGACAAAGCCTCTTTTCCATGAAATCTTGTTCTTTTCTCCATTGTACAGGCAGGAAGCAGGCCTGTAAATCTTTTATTTCCTCAATCATAGATTGACTTGCATCGAGCTTTAACCAGTATAATAAAATAATGGCTATATGGCTCGATGGATGTACTGATTCCATCATCGTTTCCCTATGAAAGGAGAACCTATGCTTTCTTTGATCAAAATTTCAGCCCTGGGGGCAGCCTGCCTCCTGCTGGCGGGCTTCTGGTTTATCAACCGGGACGAAATGGATCCTTTGATGACGCCGGCAAGGAAGGCGCGCATCGAAGCGTCACCTCATTACAGGGACGGTGAATTCCATCCGGAAGTGCCCCATGAAAAAGTGACAGCGGACATATCCTTTTGGAAGTCCTTCTTGTTCCCCGCCGCCGGCGTGAATATTCCTCAGGATCCCATGGTTCATGAGAAAAAAGACCTGAAATCCATTCCCCCATGGGACGATGTGGTGGTGTGGCTGGGGCATTCCTCCTTCTATATGCAGCTGGGCGGAAAGAAAATACTTATTGACCCTGTATCTTCCCTGTACGCTTCGCCTTTTCCGTTCATCGACAGAGCCTTTGACGGGAGCAATGTGTACGGTCCGGAGGACATTCCCGATGATTTGGATGTCATGGTGCTGTCCCATGATCACTGGGATCATCTGGATTATGATTTCGTGAAGAAAATAGAACCGAAAGTACATCATGTGGTGACGGGCCTTGGAAATGGAGGCTATTATGAAAAATGGGGCTATCCCCTTTCCAAAATCCATGAAGCCGACTGGAATGAAGAGGTAAAGCTGGATGGTCTTTCTGTCTGGGTACTTCCTACCCGCCATTTTTCCGGGCGCCTGCTCAAAAGGAACCAGACCCTTCCTGTTTCTTTTGCCTTCATTACGCCGAATCGGAAGGTGTACTACAGCGGCGACGGCGGTTATGACGGAAGATTCAGGGACATGGGAAAGCAGTTCGGCGGCTTTGACCTGGCTTTGATGGAAGACGGCCAGTATAATCAAAATTGGCACTCTGTCCATATGCTGCCGGAGGAAAGTGCAAAGGCAGTGGAGGAAATCGGGGCCAGAGCGCTCATTCCCTGCCACAATGGTAAATACGCCCTCTCCACCCACACCTGGCAGGAGCCCTATGAAAGAATGAAACTGGCGGCGGAAGGTAAATCCTTCCGCCTTCTGACCCCGGAAATCGGGGAAGCCGTCCATATAGGCGATGATACCCAGCAATTCAGGGAATGGTGGAACATGATGAAGTGACAATTTCATAAAGAATGAAAACCTTCACCCTGACAGCAGGGATTGCGCTTCGCGCCAGGGAGCTGTGGATAAAGGGCAGAGATTTTTCCACAGCCCTTTGGCAGCCTTTCTTCCGGAAGGAAGATAAAAAATCTTCTCAAACAGGAAAAACCATGGTATAATGAATTGTATTTTCTAGATATGAAAAGCTTTGCATCTTTGTGGTATAATGACAGAGATACATTGATTTTATAGTACCCGAGGGGGAAAAAGAAAGAATGAAAAGAGAAGATATCCGCAACATTGCCATTATCGCCCATGTCGACCATGGCAAGACGACTCTTGTCGATGCCATGCTGAAACAGAGTCATGTTTTCAGGGACAACCAGAAAGTGGCAGAACGTGTCATGGACTCCAACCCGCTGGAAAGGGAAAGAGGCATTACCATTCTGGCAAAGAACACTTCCGTCATGCACAATGGTGTTAAAATCAACATCGTTGATACCCCAGGGCATGCTGACTTCGGCGGCGAAGTGGAACGTATCCTGAACATGGTAGACGGCGTGCTCCTTCTGGTAGACGCCCATGAAGGCCCTATGCCCCAGACCAAGTACGTTCTCAGAAAAGCACTGGAACATAAGCTGAAACCGATTGTTGTCATCAATAAGATCGACCGTCCGGACCAGCGTATTTCTGACGTGGAAGGCGAAATTCTGGACCTCTTCATCGAACTGGAAGCAGATGATGACCAGCTGGATTTCCCGCTGATTTACTGCTCTGCCAGAAACGGCATTGCCAAGCTCCATATGAATGATGAAGGCAAGGATCTGGGCCCCCTCTTCGATGCCATTCTTAAATACTGCCCCTGCCCCGATGTGGATCCCGACGGCGGCCTGCAGGTTATGGTGACCACCCTGGAAGCCGATGATTATCTGGGTAAAGTAGCCATCGGCCGTCTGACCCGGGGCACTGCCAAACAGGGCATGCCGGTAGCCATCACTGACGGCACCAAGATCCGCAGCGACCATATCGGCTCCCTCTTCACCTGGCAGGGAATGAAACGGACTCCCGTACAGGAAGCCAAAGCCGGCGACATCATCGCCATGGCAGGCTTCAAGGATATCAACATCGGTGAAACCGTAGCCGATGCTGCCAATCCGGAAGCCCTCCCGTCCATCCACATCGACGAACCGACCCTGTCCATGGTATTCCATGTCAACAAGAGCCCCTTTGCTGGCAAGGAAGGGGACTTCGTGACCTCCCGTCACATTCGTGCCCGTCTCTACAAGGAAATTGAAACCAATGTGGCTCTTCGCGTAGAAGACACCGATACATCCGATGCTTTCAAAGTGTCCGGCCGCGGCGAACTCCATCTCTCCGTACTCATCGAAACCATGCGTCGTGAAGGCTTTGAACTGGAAGTTTCCAAACCCCAGGTTATTTACAAAGTCATCAATGGCAAGAAGTGCGAACCGCTGGAAAGACTGACCATCGAAGTACCGCAGGAATTCATGGGCGCTGTTATGGAAGGCCTTGGCCCCAGAAGAGCGGAAATGATTTCCATGGAAGAACTGGCCGGCTACATGAAGATGGAATTCTCCATCCCTGCCCGCGGCCTCATCGGCTTCAGAAATGAACTGCTCACCACCACCAGAGGCACCGGCATTATGTACCATGTATTCCAGGGCTATGCACCCTACAAGGGCGATATTCCTGAAAGAACCAGAGGCTCCCTGGTTGCTTTTGAAGCAGGCGTTACCACTGCCTACGGCCTGAACTCTATTCTGGACAGAGGCGAACTCTTCCTGGAACCGGGGGTTGAAGTATACGAAGGCATGATTGTGGGCGAAAACTCCAGAGACCAGGATATGGACGTGAACCCCTGCAAGAAGAAGCACCTCACCAATACCCGTGCTTCCGGCTCCGATGAAGCCATCAAGCTGCCGCCATGCCGCAAGTTTACCCTGGAATCGGCACTGGAATGGATCAATGATGACGAACTGGTGGAAGTGACACCAAAGAGCATCCGCATGAGAAAGATGGTTCTTTCCCGCCAGGCCCGCTATAAGAATGCAAACGTAAAGAAGAGCCAGCAGTAAGGGACTTCTCTTTATGACAAAAAAGAGGCTGTGAAAAAATGGCAATCATTTCTTCACAGCCTTTTTTGTGGCTTCCTGTCCGCCGTGGAACTATGACGCTCCGTTTTCATAGGAAACCATTGGCTTTTATGAAAGACAATGGATTCTATTTCCTTTTGCCCCGGGCTCTTTTAAAAGCGCTTAATTTTCTTTCATTTTTGGTATATAATAAAAATATACAGATTCTATTTGGAAAGGAGGACCTCTATGAAAAAGATTTTATGTATGGCTGCCGCTCTGGCACTGGCAGGCACAGGCATGGCTGGCGCCTTTGGCGGCATTATGGATACGGAAGCGGGGTATGGGTACAACAGTGCTGCCGACGGCATTCACAGCGCCCATATCGAAGTGAAGCCGATTCCCAAGGTGGCCGTAGGCGCGGAATACCGGCACTGGAACAACCGGGGCAATGAAACGGACGTATATGCCAAGTACAAAATCGGCCATTTCTACGTAGGCGCCGGCAACCGGAACTACTACGACAGGGATGCCAGAATGTTTGGCCTCATCGAAGGGAAAGCCAATGTGCTGGGTCCTCTGGATGCCTATGCAGGGCTTCTTGTGTCCAGCGAGGAGAGGCAGTACAAGGCCGGTTTGAAACTGGACCTGGTGCCTACAGCCTTTGATATCGATGTGAACTATACCTACTACGACAGAGACGACGTGGATAACGAAGGCGGCGTAGGCGTAGGACTGAATTACCATTTCTGAAAGATTGACAGCAAAAAACGGTGCTCTTTGGGGAGCACCGTTTTTTATTACCGGATGGTATACTCTTTTCCTGTGCCCGGTGCGTATACCAGGGTGGCCTGGCCGGAAGAGTCAGCGGATCCTGTGTAATAGGTCTGCCGCAGCCCGGCATTCTGGATGCCGTTTCCGGCATCATACACATAATAGTCCACCGGTACGCTGATATGACCGCCGGGGCGGGGGTATTCGTATCCGCCGCTGCTGGTGGCCCGCCAGCTCCAGTTTGGATTGGTGCTGGCATGGCCTGAAAGGGGGCCGTTTTGGGAAGCAGAATAATAGATAAGCACATAATAATCGGTGGACCCCTGCGAAACCCGTCCGATAGACCAGGCATCGCCCTCACTGAAAGGAATATTGAGGGCCCGGGCCACCTGATTTCCTTCAGCGGTGCCGGAATAGACATAATGGGTGGAACCTGCAAGCAGAAGGGAGCCTAGGCCCCCGTTTCTCTCGGCAATGGCCCGGCCCAGCAGGTCGGGAATGGAAAGGGGCTCTTCCTCCTCTTTTGACGAACTCTTTGACGCCCCATTTTCCATAAGATTTCCTGCATTGTTAAACACGGTGCGAATGGAATCGCCCATGAAGCTCTGCTGGTAAATCAGAAAGCCGATGCCTGCGATAATGGCCAGAAGAAGGGCGTATTCGATAAGATCCTGCCCTTTTTCACGGAATGGCTGTCCTTTTCTGCCCATAAAATTCACCTCTTCTTCCTTATGATTTCATCATTTTATCCTATGAATCCTTTTCTGTCTATCCCTGTTATGTGCGGACTGTATTTTTCCCCTCCGGCCCTTTTACCACCATGCCTGTGGTGCCGTAACCGAAGACGGCGGAGCTTCGCACATACTCATTGCTTTCCTCTCCGGTGGACGGATTGAATCCATACTTGGTTACATAAGCTACGGGAAGGGGGTTTCCCGTGGGAGGCCAGTTTTGAATCGCCGGGGCCGTAGACGTCCCATCCGGTTTTGAATTTTGAAATAGGATAATTGCCGTTGTCGGCAGCGGAATAGTAAACCAGGACGTAAAGGTCTGTCTTCTTATTTGTCAGTCTTCCCAGAGACCAGGCGTCGCCTTCTGCATAGGGGATGCCCAGCTTTTTCGCCAGGGCGTCTCCAGCCCTGGTGCCGGAATGGACATATTCATTTTCCTTCAGGGACCAGGTACCCTTTCTGATGGCGGAACTGATGGAAGCAAGAAATGGCTTGTAGTCAGGAGAGGAAATGCGGGCGCCGGTTTTTAAAAGACTGTCTGCCTGGTTAAAAACGGCACGAATGGACGGAACCGGGCCGCTCTGATCATATATGTAAAAACCGATGGAAGTGATGATGGCCAGGAGAAGGGCATATTCTATGAGGTTCTGCCCCTTCTTCCCGGGAGGTATTGGGCTCTTCATGGTAAATCCTCCGGTTTCTTTCCTTACGAATGGATTTTATTCTACTTTGTCCCAGTCAGGGCGGCGGTCGCGGAATACGTTAATCCGGCTTCTTACCTCATGAATCACATCGGTATCCACCCGGCCGAAAGCGATATCTTCATCATCTTCCAGATGGCATATATCTTCGCCCCAGGGGTCAAGAAGAAGGGATTCGCCGGCGTATTCCGTATCTCCCGATTTTCCGGCCTGGTTTACGCAGGCCATGTAGAACTGGTTTTCAATGGCCCGGGCCCGGTTCAGGGTGACCCAGTGGTGGTTCCTGATTTTAGGCCAGGCGGCGGGGACGAAGAAAAGGTCCACATCCAGAAGGGCTTCCCGCCGGATGAGCTCCGGGAACCGGATATCATAGCATATGGCCATGGAGCAGGAAAGACCATCCAGCTCAAAATGGGACAGATGGTTTCCCATGCGGAAATACCCGGGCTCTCCAGAGAGAGAAAAGCCGTGGATCTTGTCGAAGGAAGTGACCAGGTCTCCCTTGCGGTCAAATACATAGGACCGGTTATAAATATCCTGTCCCACTTTCACGGCAGTGGTGCCGCCTACAATGTTCACCCCATGGGAGGCGGCTATGGAAGAAAGAAGGCTGCAGGTTTCCTTTCCTTCTTCATCGGCCAGCAGGGACAGGTTTTCCTTAGGGAAAAAACCGGTGTTCCAGGTCTCCGGAAGCACCAGGATGTCCGGCTTTTTTTCCATGGCCTTTTCCATCATGTCTCTGGCATGGGCAAAATTGACTTTGGGATTTCCCATTTCTACATGCATCTGCAGCAGTGCGATTCGTAATTTCATGGATAACCTCCTTTGGAATAGTGAGCTGATGGGACAGTGGGGCGGCTTACCGCTATCCGCTGTCCGCTTACCGTGAATGGTATTTAATGCCGACTGTCTCAAATGCGGCGTGTACTGAGATTCTTCGCCTGCGGCTCAGAATGACTGTGGAGCGGGAAGAAAATTCCGCAGCGCTGACTTCATGCTCATCGTCCGCAGGACGATATCTGCCCCTTGAGCGCCAGCGAACACAACCTTTCTATACAACCCGCCGCCGGCAGGCGGCCATAACCCTCGGGCCCGCAGGGCCCGTCAACCTTCCCCTCTGAACCCGGCCGCGAAGCGGCCCTTATTTCCATCATTATATCATCGAACGATGGACTACGAAAAAACCTCCCGAAGGAGGTTTTCTTAATCGAAGAACTGGATGGACGCGTTCACCAGGTAAGCGGTGTCCAGAGTGCCTGCCGTTTCGTAGGAGGAATGCATGGCCAGCTGGGCAAGGCCGATGTCCACGGTGGGCATGGATACTTTGGTGTTGGAAATATTTCCCAGAGTGGAGCCGCCGGGGTTGTCGCTCCTGTTAGTGAAGGTCTGCACAGGAATGGAAAGGTCCCGGCACAGTTCCTTGAAGCGGGCAGCCGAAAGGCCGTCGGTGGCGTAGCGCTGCTGGGCATTGTACTTGATGACGATGCCGCCGTTGATGACAGGGCGGTTCACGGGGTCCGCATATTCCGGATGGTTGGGGTGGACGCTGTGGGCGTTGTCAGCGGAAATCATGAAGCTTCCTGCCGTCATGGCCATGGTTTCATCGTAGGAGAAGCCAAGGGAATAGGACAGCCTCTGGAGCACGGTGGCAAGGAAGGGGGAACCGGCGCCCTGGGCGGTGCCGCTTCCCACTTCTTCGTTATCAAAGAGGGCGTATACAGATATATGTTTTTCTTTTTTGCCCCGCATGAATCCGCGGAAGGCTGCAAAGGCGCACTGCAGGTCATCCAGTTTCGGAGAGGAAATGAATTCCTTTTCTTCTCCCCAGATGGTGCCGGGTACCCGGCTGTAAAGGTAAAGGTCATGGGCCACAATATCTTCTGTCTTCACGTTGGCGGAAGCGGCAATGACGTCCATAAAGGAGGTCTTTTCCGTGGCAAGGCCGTAGAGGGGAAGAAGGTCCTTCTGTACATTCCAATCCTTCTTGTGGTTTACGTTCCGGTCCATGTGGATGGCTACGGAAGGAATGACCAGCATGGTGCCGTCTACGGCTGCCAGCTTCTGGGCCAGATGGCCGTTCTCACGGACAATGAGCCGCCCCGCCACGGAAAGGGGCCGGTCCAGCCAGGTGGACATGATCATGCCGCCATAGCCTTCTACGTTCAGCTTCACGTAGGGACCTTCCTTAATTTCCGGATTTTCCTTGATTTTAAAGCAGGGGGAATCGGCATGGGAAGCCATGATATGGAAGGAGCGGGCTCCTTCTTCCGGTACCGTAAAGGCGATGAGGGCGCTGCCGTTTCTGGTGACCACATATTTCCCGCCTTTTTCAATGTGCCAGGGGTCCTCTTCCCGGATTTCCGTAAATCCGGAATAGAGGAGGGCTTCCTTCACTCCGTGCACTGCATGAAATACGGAGGGGGAGCGGGCGATAAAATGAATGAGGTTTTCACCTACTTCTACTGTTGTTTCCGGCTTTTCCGCATTCATTATTTCTTATGGTTCACCTTTCTCTGGTATACGGCTTCTGCCATCTGGGCTCTTGCGCGGATGACAGGGTTATTGGTATTGATGGAGGTGGGGGTGAAATTGCTGGTATAGTGGAGGGTGTTCGTTTCCTTTTCCATTTCTACCACCTGAATGGTGCCGGCCGTGCGGTCATAGGCATAGGTGTAAGTGCAGGTGCCGCCGTCGATGGCTTCCACAGCTACGAAATGGAGGATTTCGTGGCCGTTGGTAGTGGTCTTGACTTTGGTTTCGTCCATGTCGATGGAAATGGTATCGTTATATTTCCAGTAATTTTCAGCAGAAACAGTCATGGAGCCTGCAGCAATGGCAGCAGCCAGGCCCAGGGCAATCATCATTTTTTTCATAGGGCTACTCACTTTCCCGGGAAAAATCAGTTCCCGTTACCATAATGAAATCTATATTATTATAACATATGAGAAGAAAAGACAAAAAGAGATTCAGGAAGCAGCAGGATTGTAACCGCTGCCTGCTGACGGTCTTTCGCGTATTCTCTGCATTTTCCATGAGGGGTTAAAGTTCTGCGCACAGGCTGCCTGCCAGATTCATAGCCCGAGGCAGCGCCGCCACCTGCTGGACCTTTCCCCTATGCTATAATAGACAGTAAAGCAAAAAAAGGAGGGCCCATCATGAATTACGGATTTATTGTTTCCTATGACGGAAGCCGCTATGAAGGCTGGCAGCGGCAGACGAGGACGAAGGACACGATCCAGGGGAAGCTGGAAGACACGCTGGAGAGGATTACCGGGGCCAAGGGGCAGGTGATCGGTGCCGGGCGGACCGATGCCGGTGTCCATGCCCTGGGGCAGTATGCCAATGTCCATCTGCAGGAGGAATATGACCTGAAAATGCTGCAGGATGCATGGAACCGGGCTCTGCCTGATGATATTTCCATTCATGGTCTTGCAATCAGGGATGAAAGATTCCACAGCCGCTTTTCGGCAGTGGAAAAACACTACCGCTACTGTATCCGGGTGGGGGCGGAGAAGAATGTATTCCGCCGCCGCTATGTGTGGCAGCTGGGAGAAGCGCTGGATGTGGAGGCTATGAGGCGGGGCGCCGCATTTCTTACAGGAACCCATGACTTTACTTCTTTCTGCGGCAACAGGCATTTCAAGAAATCCGCCGTCCGCAGTATCTCTGATATATCTCTTTCCCTTTCCGGCGGCGAGCTGATCATAGACTATCGGGGCAGCGGCTTTCTGCAGAATATGATCCGCATCATCACCGGCACCCTGGTAGAAATAGGGGAAGGAAAGAAGAAGGCTGAACAGATGCCTGCCATTCTGGAAGCAAAGGACCGGAGCGAGGCAGGCTTTACGGCGCCGCCCCAGGGACTGGTTCTGGTGGATGTGGTGTATTGATTTCGGAAAGTCTGTATTTCATGTATGGAGGATGGTATGCGGGAAAATTTACCAACCATTGAGCAGATGGAGTGCTTTATCATCTATGGGAGGGTAGGCAATTTCGCCCGGGCTGCCAGAGAAGCCAATATTACCCAGTCCGCTTTCAGCGCCCAGATCAAGCATCTGGAGTGCGTTCTGGGGGTAAAGCTCATTGAACGGTCTCCCCGGGGCAGCCATCTCACCGAGGAAGGGGAGCGTTTTCTTCCCCGCATCCGGAAGTGGATGGAGGGACTTCGGGAAATCGTGGATGATACCCGCCTGGCAGTGGAAGAACCGGCAGAGCTGAATGTAGGCATTCTCCGGTCCCTGGGGGATATCCAGATGAACCGCCATGTGGCCCGTTTCAGGGAGCTTCATCCCAATCTGCAGCTGAATGTTTTCGATATGCCCACTTACCAGATCCATCAGGCCATGACCGAAGGCAGGCTGGACGTGGTTTCCACCTACTTCGTGGAAAAGAGTCTTCCTGACGGGGCCAGTCTGGAAGACTATGCCATCGTCCGCTTCTGCCGGGATAACATGGTGTACTACGGGCCCCGCATGGATATGGGAGACAAACCGCTGACCAGGGAGGAAATTCTGGAGCGTCCTCTGGTACTTTACCCGTCCAGCTATTACATGAACCGGATTTATACGGATTACTTCATGGATACTCCCAGGAAATACCGGATTTCCGCCAGGCTTTCCTCGCCCTATGCCATTATCCACTACTGCCAGGAAAATGAAGCCGGTGCCCTGCTGCCGGATCGTCTGCTGAAGACCCTGGGCCATAGGGAAGGGATTTATCCCCTGGAGGTGCCCCTTCAGGCAGAGGGCTACCTCATTTATCGGAAGGACCATCCGGCAGCCCGCCTGATACAGGACTATGTAAACCAGATACTGGCCAGCTTCCAAAGCAGTACCATCAAAGAAAAATGATTCAGGCCCCTTTGGGTGTTATCGCTTTTCGCGATAACACCCATCTTTTTTATCTGTTATACAAGAAGGGGAAAGGCTTGTATAATGGGGTCTGTGTTTCGCAGAAACCCTGCGAAAAGAACGTTTTATTCCCATGTACTGCAAGAAAGAGGTTGATTTTTATTATGGCAGTCAAACCACGTTTGTGGACCCGGGGGTTCATTCTGGACACCCTTGTTAATTTCCTGATTTACATTATTTACTATATGCTGGTGGTAATCATCGCATCTGAAGCCATCTCCTCCCTGAACGCCACGGTAAGCGAGGCGGGACTGGCAGCAGGCATCTTCGTACTGGGCACCCTGGCAGCGCGTCTGGCGGCAGGCCGGTCCGTTGAAATTTACGGCCGCAAAAAGATGCTCTACGGCGGCATTCTGTTCTACCTGGTGACTACCTGCATGTATTTTGCTGTCGATTCCCTGCCCCTCATGTATGGGGTGCGCTTTTTAAACGGCATTGGCTACGGCATTGCCTCCACCGCCACCAGCACCATCGTATCTGCCATGATTCCGGAAGAACGGCGGGGCGAAGGCATCAACTACTATGCCCTCAGCATGAGCCTGGCAGCTGCCATCGGACCCTTCCTGGGCATGATCATGCAGCAGTTCTTCTCCTTCCGCATTATTATTATGTTCTGCGTGGCCGTGGTCCTTGCCTGCCTGGCTGCTGCCTTTGTGATGAAAGTGGATGAAATCCGGATTACTGAAGAACGCCGGGCCCAGCTGAAAGAAATTTCTCTTTCCAGCTTCTTGGAACCGAAGGTCATGGGCATTGCCATCGTAGGCTTCTTCGTAGCCCTCTGCTACTCCAGTGTCCTCAGCTTTCTGGCCACCTATGCGTCTGAACTCCATCTCATGACTGCCGGCACCCTGTTCTTTGTGGTCTATGCCCTGTCAGTCACCATCATCCGTCCGGTGGCAGGCGTCATGTTTGACAAGAAAGGTGAAGACTTCGTCATGTATCCCACCTTCCTGTGCCTGGCAGTGGGTCTTCTGCTTCTGTCCATCACCACCAGAAGCTGGGAAATGCTTGTGGCCGGCGTCTTTGTAGGACTGGGCTACGGCACCTTCATGTCCAACGGACAGGCCATCTGCGTGAAACTGGTAGACGAAGTCCGCATCGGCGTGGCCGTATCCACCTACTTCGTTATGCTGGACCTGGGCCTTGGCGTAGGCCCCTACATTCTGGGCGCCTTCAAAGGTCCCCTGGGCTTCTCCGGCATTTATTCCCTGGTAGGAGTCGGCTCGGCTGCCTGCGCCTTCCTGTACTACGGCCTCTATGCATGGCGCCGTAACCTGCGCCAGAGCCATGAAGCCGGTTCTGTAGAAAAAGCATAAGCCGAGAAAACAGGCGAGGAAATGGAAATCATTTTCTCACCTGTTTTTTTATGGAGTTTCCTATCCGGCGTGGGACGATGGCGATTCAAAGCGATGGGAAACTCATTACGAAAAGTTTCCTGTCCGGCGCTAAACAGCTGGGATTTACCACCACAGGAAACCTTTTTTCAGCTATAAAATCATTTCATCAAAAAAATTTTCAAAAAATGCTTGACATATGATGCATCCGTTGGTATACTACATAAGTCAGTCAACCACTGATGAAAACAACAAGGCGCTGGCCGCAAGGCCAGGAATAAGCAGCATGGAGAGGTGTCCGAGCGGTTTAAGGTGCATGATTGGAAATCATGTTGACGGCGAATACCGTCACGGGGGTTCGAATCCCCCTCTCTCCGCCACAGCAGAAGCTCTGTCAGGAATGACAGAGCTTTTTTCGTGCTTCTCCGGAGAAAGGGGCGGATATCCCGGAAGGGGGACTGAAAGCACGGCAGATATCATTTCCCTCTGCCTCTTCAGCTTTTTATATCTTTCAGGGCCCGGTGACCATTAGAGATTTCCATGATGGCTGCCTGTCCATGGGACAGTCTTTTTCATTTCGCTTTTTCTTCCATGAAATTTTCAGATGGCAGAATGGGAAAAAGGGTATATAATGAAGGTGTAATTCTGTGTTTTATGGAATACTATTTTGGAAAACAGGAAGGGATTATGATGAAGATTTCACAGAGAGCATTAAGCTTAACCACTTCTCCTATCCGCAGGCTGGGACCATACGCTGTAGAAGCCGAGAAGGCAGGCAAAAAGATTTATCATCTGAACATCGGCCAGCCCGATATTGAAACACCGCCCCAGTTTATGGAAGCCATCCGCAGTTTCAATAAAAAGACGGTAGCCTACGGTCCTTCCCAGGGGGACATGCACCTCATTCACCAGATTCAGAAGTATTATAAAGAGTGGGGCATGGAGTACAGCGAAAAGAACATTTTTATCACTTCCGGCGGCAGTGAAGCCCTGGAACTGGCAGCTCTTACGCTCTGCGACCCGGGGGACGAAATCCTGGTGTTTGAACCTTTCTATGCCAACTATAATTCCTTTGCCAAGATTGCCGGCGCCCATGTCAGAGCGGTTCCTACCAGCGCTGAAACGGGATATCGTCTGCCGGACCAGGAAACGGTGGAAAAGTACATTACCAACAAGACCCGTCTCATTCTTCTGACCAACCCCGGCAACCCCACCGGTGTGGTATATAACAAGAAGGAAATGGACATGATTGCGGCGGTGGTTAAGAAACATGGCCTCGCCCTCATTGCGGACGAAGTATACCGCGAATTTGTCTATGACGGCGCCTACACCAGCTTTGGCACCTATGACGATTTGGCAGACAACCTCATCATCGTGGATTCCGTATCCAAGAGGTACAGCGCCTGCGGTGCCCGCATCGGCTGCCTGCTCTGCAAGAATGATGACTTTACCACCCAGATTAATAAATTCTGCCAGGCCCGCCTCTGCGTGCCTACAGTAGAACAGGTGGGAGCAGCCGCTCTCTACGATACGCCGAAATCCTATCTGGAAGCGGTAAACCAGGAATACAAGAAACGGCGTGATACCATTGCTGCCGGCCTGGCTGCCATTCCCGGTGTCATTTCCTCGGACCCCAAGGGCGCCTTCTATGTGATGGTGAAGCTGCCGGTGGATGATGCGGAAAAATTTGCCATCTGGCTTCTGAAGGACTTTGACGAAAACGGGGAAACCGTGATGATCGCCCCGGGCAACGGTTTCTATGCAGAACCGGGCAAAGGGGTGGATGAAGCCCGCCTGGCCTATGTGCTGAACTGCGATGACCTGAAGAAAGCCATCCATCTTCTGGGAGAAGGGCTGAAAGCCTATCCGGGAAGAAAGATCTGATTAGATGAAATCAAAAAGGCCATGAAAAATGGATGCCCATTTTTCACGGCCTTTTTGCTATGAAATTTCCTGATTGGCGCGAGACGATTGCGATGCAGGGCGGCAGAAAACGATTTGCAGAGTCTCTTCTCTGTGATATACAATAGGGCAAAAAGAAAAGGCAGGTACAACCATGGAAAAATTATATTTTGCTTCCGATTACATGGAAACGGCAGCGCCGGAAATCATTGAAAGACTGGCGGCACTTTCAGGAAAAAAATTCACCGGCTATGGATCCGACGAAATATCGGAATCGGCCAGGGAGAAAATCAGAACTGCTGCTGGAACGCCGGAGGGAGAGGTGTACTTCCTGGTGGGAGGCACCCAGACCAATGCCACTGTCATTGATACCATGCTTCGGCCCTATGAAGGAGTCATTGCTGCCGCCACAGGTCATGTGTCTGTCCATGAAGCAGGAGCCATCGAATACGGCGGCCACAAGGTGCTTGCACTTCCTGCGGAAGAAGGGAAAATCAGGGCCAAAGACATTGACAGTCTGGCTGAAACCTACTGGAACGATGAGAACCATGAACACATGGTCATGCCCGCCATGGTTTATATTTCCCAGCCCACTGAATATGGCACTCTTTACAGCTTGAAGGAACTCCGGGAAATCAGCGGGGTATGCCGGAAATGGAAACTGGCGCTCTACGTAGATGGCGCCCGCCTGGCCTATGGCCTTTCCGCCCGGGGAAATGACGTGACTCTTAAGGACCTGGCAAGCCTCACCGATGTTTTCTACATCGGCGGCACCAAGTGCGGCGCCCTTCTGGGAGAAGCAGTGGTATTCCCGAAAAAAGGGACAGTGCCCCATTTCTTCACCATGGTGAAACAGCACGGCGCCCTTTTGGCCAAAGGCTGGGCAGCAGGCCTGCAGTTCGACACCCTCTTCACCGGCGGCCTTTATGCAAAACTGGGCAGAAACGGCGATGAAATGGCGGACCGTATCCGACAGGCCCTGGATGAAAAAGGATACGTCCAGGACGTAAGAAACAGCACCAACCAGATTTTCCTGACTCTCACCCACGAAGAAGCCCGGTACCTTTCCGAAAAAGTGGAAATGGGATTCTGGGAAAATAAAGGAGACAAAGTGGTCATGCGCATTGCCACTTCCTGGGCCACCACCGAAGAAGAAACGGAAGCACTGATCAAGCTGCTCTAAGAGAAAGAGAGGAAATTTTCTTTTCTTCATTCCCCTCCTGCTGATTCCGCCCACGCCTTCGGGCGTTTCTTCCTATGGTATAATAGTGGTGGAGCGCCTCTAAATTATAGAAGGCGCCAGTTTGTATAAAACCATACAACCGCCCTGCGGGCGAGGGAAATGCACCCCTTTTGGTGGCTGGCGCCACCACCTTCCCCCCGGCGGGGGGACTATGGGTGCTTAGCAATGGAGCCATGTCTCTACAGGAAAGCATAGAGCGATTTATTCTGCCCCTGCTTGCGGGGGAAGTCCGGCGCAGCCGGATAGGGGGAGGCGAGCGCAGCGAGCCAGTCAGCAAAATGCGTATCAAGCTATATGACCCATAACGACAATCCCGTAACGCTGACTTTATAAGCATTGCCGCAGAGCGGCAATCCGCAACCCTCGGGGCCAAAGGCCCCGTCAAACTTAAGAACCCTTGGGCCGAAGGCCCATCCATCTTAAGAACCTTTCCCTTCACAACCCTTCTACACAACCCGCGGCGGAGCCGCGCCCCTTTTTTATAAAAATTGCGGCGAAGCCGCCACCACAACCCTCGGCCTGAAAGGCCGTCAAACTTAAGAACCCTCCCTATTGAACCAATTGATTACAAGGAGCATACCATGTCTTCTATACAAATGATTGCCATTGATTTGGATGATACCCTTTTACGGGATGATATTTCCGTTTCGGACTACACGAAACAGGTACTGGCCCGGGCTCTTTCCCGGGGCGTGAGGATCGTCATTGCCACGGGGCGCATGTTCCAGGCGGCCCGTCCCTGGGGGAAGGCCATCGGCCTTGGTGATGTACCGGTGATCTGCTACACCGGGTCCATGACAGGGCTCTGTGAGAGCGGGAAAATCATAAGGGATGTGCGCATTGAAAAAGACAGGGCCCTTGCCATCCTTTCCGATATCAAAGCCCATGGCTGGTATGCCCATACCTATATTGACGATGAGCTTTATGTGCCTTTCCGGGACTGGCGCACCGACGAGTATGAGAAGCAGTGCGCCGTGAAGGCTCATGTGGCAGGGGATGATTTCTGGACGCCCCGGAAGGCGCCTACGAAAATTCTGGTCTGCGAATATGACATGGAAAAGATGAAGGGTGTGGAACATTTCCTGAAGGAGAAATATGCGAATCTGGTGAACCAGGTGAAATCAAAGCCTTTCTTCTTTGAAATGAATAACCGGGAATGCTCCAAAGGCAGGGCTGTGGAGGAGCTGGCCCGTTCCTGGGGCATTCCCACAGACCATGTGATGACCTTTGGCAATGGGAACAATGATGTATCCATGCTTTCCATGACCCCCTGGTCCTTTGCCGTGGCCAATGCTTCGGAAAGCGCTAAAAAAGCCGCTGCCCACGAAACAGCGTCCAACAATGAGGACGGTGTGGCCAGAGCTGTTGAAAAATATGTACTGGAGGGATGAACCATGCAGGACGATTTCCGCTTTGTTATTATTACCGGCATGAGCGGAGCCGGTAAGACCAATTTCATGCAGAAACTGGAGGATATGGGCTATTACTGCGTGGATAACCTGCCGCCGGTGCTCATTGCGCGGTTTGCGGACCTCTGCTGGAAAAGCACATCCAATACGCGCCATGTGGCAGTGGTGACGGATATCCGGGGCGGTTCCTTCTTTGATGCCCTGCCCCAGGCGCTGGATGAACTGAAGAAACGGGGCATTCCCCATGAAGTGGTTTTCCTGGAGGCCTCTGATGAGGCCCTGGTGCGGCGGTACATGGAAACGAGACGGCAGCATCCCCTGGCCAAAAATATGCGCATCCAGGAAGGCATTGCCCAGGAAAGGAAGATCCTGGCAGGCATCCGGGCCCAGGCGGACGTGATCGTGGATACCACCGCCATGAAAACCGGCGATTTGAAAGAATATCTGTCCAGCCGCTTCGGCGTGGACGGCAGCGGTACGGATATGCAGATTACCGTATTTTCCTTCGGCTTCAAGTACGGCATCCCCATTGATGCAGACACGGTGATTGACGTCCGGTTCCTGCCCAACCCCTTCTATGTGCCGGAGTACAAGTACTCCACCGGCCGGGTGAAGGAAGTGGCCGATTATATTGAAAAGGCGCCGGTGACCCGGGAATTTCTGGGGAAACTGTACGATTTCATGGACTTCATGGTGGACCATTTCAAAAAAGCGGGGAAAACCCAGTTCACCATCGCCATCGGCTGCACCGGAGGCATGCACCGGTCCGTCTTTGTGACGGAAAGGCTGGGCAGCCATTTGAAAGAAAAGTTCGGTCATGTGAACGTGGAACACCGGGACCTGCACCGAAATCATATAGAGCATGATGTGACAGATTCTTCGGAAGGATGAGGTTTGATGAAACATTTCATGCAGTGGCTCCGGCCGGGATTGGCGATTAAGCGCTGGATGGTCCTGTTTTCAGTGGGGATACTCCTCCTGGTCTTCGGTGCCACACTGATTCTGAACTACCAGATTTTCGGAATCATGGAAGAAAGAATGCTGGGGCTGGCTTTCCAGATGACAGGAAGCTACAGCTATACGTTCCTTGCAGTCTGCGGCACCCTCTTTGTCATTCTGGGTTTATGGATTATGACCACCGCCGTGAGGAAGCTCATGAAGCGGCTGGTGGAACTGCTGGCACCGGACCAGAAGGAAGTGTCCAAGAAACTCCTGTCCCGCATGGAGCTGTCCCGGGGACTCCGGGTGGTGGCCATCGGCGGCGGCCATGGACTGTCCATGCTGCTCCGGGGGATGAAGAATAAAACATCCAATATTACCGCCATCGTCACCGTAGCCGATGACGGCGGCTCTTCCGGAAGGCTTCGGGAGGAAATGGGAATCATTGCGCCCGGGGACCTTCGGAACTGTCTGGTGGCCCTGGCTGACAAGGAAACGGTGCTGGAGCAGATCTTCCAGTACCGCTTCGGCGGCGAAGGCGAACTGGCGGGGCACAGCCTGGGAAACCTTTTCCTGGCAGCCCTGATTAAGCAGTTCGGCAGCGTGCAGAACGCTCTGGAAGCGGCCAGCAAGGTTCTCAATATCCGCGGCCAGGTCATGCCTGCCACCTCCCAGAAAGTGCGCCTCCGGGCCAAAATGTCCGACGGCGAAATCGTGGAAGGGGAATCGGAAATCTCTGCCTATCCTGAAAAAATCGGACGGGACGTGCGTATCGTCCGCATGACCACGGTGCCTAAGGCGCCCATGGCCGTGGGCGATGCCCTGGAAGCCATCAGGGAAGCGGACCTCATTACCCTGGGGCCGGGAAGCCTTTATACATCGGTACTGCCCAATCTCCTGGTGCCGGAAATCCTTTCGGCCATCAGGGAAAGCGGCGCTCCGGTGCTTTATATCTGCAACGTCATGACCCAGCCCGGGGAAACCACAGGCTATACGGTGGGGGACCATCTGAAAGCCCTGGTAGACCATATCGGCGGCGGGGTGGTGGATTTCGTCCTGGCCAACAACGGCACTCCCTCTCCGGAAGTGCTTCGGAAATATGAAAAAGTCCATGCCTTCCCCGTCACCATTGACAGGAAGAAGGTGGAATCCCTGGGAGCCGCCCTCATTGAATCAGACCTTCTGGGACCGGACCGGGGCGCCGTGCAGGACACGGAAGTGCTTTCCAATGAAATCATCCGCATTCACAACCTGCTGTCCGCCAATATTGCGCCGGAAGCATTGGAAGATTATTTGAAGAGGAGTCATTAATGTCATTTACAGAACAGGTGAAGAATGAACTGGCCCGCATCCAGCGGGACGATAAAGCCTGCCGCACAGCGGAGCTTCTGGCCCTTCTGCGCATGAGCGGTTCATTCGTTAC
This sequence comes from Dialister succinatiphilus YIT 11850, assembly GCF_000242435.1. Lineage (GTDB taxonomy): Bacteria > Bacillota > Negativicutes > Veillonellales > Dialisteraceae > Dialister > Dialister succinatiphilus. The sequence continues at coordinate 492,030 of NZ_JH591188.1, forward strand.
CGGATCCCGGGGACGCTGGGGCCTTGAATTTTCCACCGGCAGCAGCGCCGTAGCCCGGCGGGTGCTGGTGTACCTGAAAAAGGATTTCGGCTTCATGCCCAGCGCCATGGTGCGCCAGGGAAGACGCCTGCGGAAGAAAAATGTATACACCCTGGTGGTACAGCCCTCTGAAATGGGCCTGTCCTTCCTGAACACCATGGGCCTTTCCCCCATGGCCGGCGTAGACGACAGCCCCTTCCTGGAAAGCAGCGAAGAAAAACGGGCTTACCTGGCCGGTGCCTTCCTGGGCGGCGGTTCAGTCAGCCGTCCCCAGAGCGACTACCATCTGGAAATGGTGACCCAGTCTCTGCGGTTTGCAGAAGAAATCGTCAAAACCATGGCCTTCTTCCGCATGAACGCCCGCATGACCGACAGGAAGAACGATTACATCGTCTATATCAAAGACGGAGACGAAGTGTCCGAATTTCTCCAGATCGTAGGCGCCAGCCAGAGCTACCTGGACTTTGAAAGCGTGCGGGTGGTGAAAGACATGAGAAACCGTGTGAACCGCCAGGTGAACTGCGAAACCGCAAACCTCCAGAAAACAGTGGATGCTGCCGTTCACCAGACCCATATGGTGCAGCGGCTCCTGCAGGGAAATACCCTTTCCTCCCTGTCTCCCAAAATCCGGGAAGCCTGCGAAGTACGGCTCTCCCATCCCAATGCCAGCCTCTCCGAACTGGCAGCCATCTGCGGCATTACCAAGTCCGGTCTGGCCCACCGCTTCAAAAAAATAGAATCCCTGGTACAGGCCATGGAAGAAAGCGGAAAAACGGGCTGAGGGGAAAAAGCACGTAACAACAGGCTTTACAGGTATCGCCCCAAAGGCGATGCCGCCACCACAGTTCTCTGGGCCTTTTACCGTCCATGGAATGTTTAACATAGCAAAGGAAATACATACAGAAAAGAAGTAAACCCATGTCCATATTAAAAAAATCTATTGCATCCCTCGCCGCTGCCATGACCATGGCAGGCGGTTTGACTGCTTTCGCATCGTCTCCGGTGGATGAAACCTATACCACCCTTCCTTTGAAACAGACGAAGGCAGAAGGCACTTTGATTTTTTCTGACTGCCCGGAGTATGCAGACCAGGCAGGCATTTTGTATGAAGGCACCGCCGCTCCCGGAAAGGGACGGGTCTATTATTACCATGTGAATGAAACCGGCGGCCCTGCCCGGGTGCTGGTGTACGCGAAATCAGACAAGAAACAGCCCATCACTGTGAATCGCCGGATCAAAGGCGATGCCAGCAGCAGCTATATCCCCACCGGCGCCACCCTGTCCTTCCGGGAAGCGGTGGGAGAGGAAGAAAAGCCGGAAACGGTTACGCTCCTTCCGGGAAAGAAAACCATCCTTTTTGACGATGATCCCCATGGCATTGCCGAGGAAGACCTGGTCAGCGGCATGGTGGAAATCGAAACGAAGAAGCCCGTCACCCTGGGCACAGCCATCCTTCCCGATGGCGATATGAAAGACCTGGAAAAGGCCCTGGAAAAAGCCCTGCCCCTTCCGCCGGATACCCATGAAATGAGAGGCACCTTTGCCAGAGATATTTACCTGGAAAACGAAACCTGGGACTTTGCCAAAGGACCTGCCGACATTTCCATCGGCAATTCCTATCCCTTCCAGAAAGGACAGGATGAGATGAGCCATGTGGAAAGGGAAAACACAGGAGATTACGGCATCACCTATCATGTGACCTTTCATAACAGCGGCAGCGGGAAGTATAATCTATATATCAACGCCCAGGGCGGCGTGTACATGGGCACTTTCCAGATCGGCACCAACCCGAGGCTCCTTCGGGTATACCGCACCGATGACCGCCTGGGACGGCGCTGGTTTGGAAACGGCACCGAAAGAGACTATATTTCCTGCGGCACCTGGGACATGGGGAAGGACCTTTACATCCGCTTCATTCCTGCCGGCGCCACCTACCTGCCTATCCGTTTCCTCATGGTGCCGGAAAAGGAATCCCTGGACCAGAAATAAGCAGCTGGCAGCTGCCCCCCTATCTGTTTTCAACAAAGGAGACCCAAAATGAAATTTATTCAGTTTCGTATCGGCGATATTGTACAGATGAAGAAAAAACATCCCTGCGGAAGCCAGGAATGGGAAGTCCTGCAGCTGGGAAGCGATATGCGGATTAAATGCCGGGGCTGCGGCCATATCGTCCTCATTCCCCGCCCCAAATTTCTGAAAGGCGCCAAAAAGGTATTAAACCGCGACGTCACCAAGGACACCCCTCTGGCAGAGAGAAGCGAAGAATCCACGGAAGGGTAGGGCTTCCTCTCCGGCGTGAGACATTGGCGTATCAAAGCGTCAGGAAATTATGGGCAAAAAGTTTCCTCTCCGACGTGGGGCCGTGGCGTATCATGGCGTCAGGAAACTATGGGCAAAAGGTTTCCTCTCCGACGTGGGGCCATGGCGTATCAAAGTGTCAGGAAACTATG
>NZ_JH591188.1:494832-542401 GCF_000242435.1 Dialister succinatiphilus YIT 11850
TGGCGTATCAAAGCGTCAGGAAACTATGGGCAAAAAGTTTCCTCTCCGGCTTAGGGCAGCGGCGTTTCATCATGTCCCCTCCTCTTCGTAAACCTTTTTCAAAAAAAATGTAAAAAAGGGGTAGACAGAGAGGACTCCTGATGGTATAATCTATAAACGTGATGAGGACAAACCTCTGAGCGAGCAAACAAGAATGAAAAAAGTTCTTGACAAGATGAATGAAATTGTGTATAATATATTTCGTCACTTGCGTGCTGGCGTAGCTCAGTTGGTAGAGCAGCTGATTTGTAATCAGCAGGTCGTAGGTTCAAGTCCTATTGCCAGCTCCATATGGGCGGATTCCCGAGTGGTTAAAGGGAGCAGACTGTAAATCTGCCGGCTTTGCCTTCATAGGTTCGAATCCTATTCCGCCCACCAAATATCGCGGGGTGGAGCAGTTGGTAGCTCGTCGGGCTCATAACCCGAAGGTCGCAGGTTCAAGTCCTGCCCCCGCCACCATGTTAATTACTTCCTATATATAGATGTGCTGATATAGCTCAGTTGGTAGAGCGTATCCTTGGTAAGGATAAGGTCACCAGTTCAATCCTGGTTATCAGCTCCATGGCGGCTTAGCTCAGTTGGCTAGAGCAAGCGGTTCATACCCGCTGTGTCCGGAGTTCAAATCTCTGAGCCGCCACCAAACACCGTAGAAAAGAGTTCTCGTTGGAGAGCTCTTTTTACTGTTATCTGTCCTTTCGGGCAGATAGCAGAAAGCATTTTATTTCCGAAAATGCATATGGAATTGCGCTGATTTCTTGTTTCCCGTTGACTTTCAATGTATAATAAGAAAAGCGCAAATCTATTTTTGCAAATTCTTTTTTGTATAAGGAGAGAAAGAAATGGCAAAAGCTCATTATGAAAGAACAAAACCGCATGTTAACATCGGCACCATCGGCCACGTCGATCATGGTAAAACAACCCTGACCGCCGCTATCACCAAGGTACTGGCTGAAGAAGGCAAAGCTAACTTCCTGGATTATGCTTCCATTGATAAAGCACCGGAAGAAAGAGCTCGTGGTATCACAATCAACACCTCCACCGTTGAATATGAAACCGAAAAACGTCACTATGCACACGTTGACTGCCCAGGGCACGCTGACTATGTAAAGAACATGATTACCGGTGCAGCTCAGATGGATGGCGCTATCCTCGTAGTATCTGCAGCTGATGGTCCTATGCCTCAGACCCGTGAACACATCCTCCTGGCTAAACAGGTAGGCGTTCCGGCTATCGTAGTATTCCTGAACAAAGCAGACCAGGTTGATGATCCCGAACTGATTGACCTCGTTGAAATGGAAATCAGAGACCTGCTGACCGAATATGGCTATCCGGGAGATGAAGTGCCGATTATCGTTGGCTCCGCTCTTGGTGCCCTCAATGGCAACAAAGAAGATGAACAGAAGATCCGCGACCTCATGAAGGCTGTTGACGAATACATCCCGACTCCTCAGCGCGATACCGATAAACCGTTCCTGATGCCTGTCGAAGACGTATTCACCATTACCGGCCGTGGCACCGTTGCTACCGGTAGAGTAGAACGCGGCACCGTTAAAGTAGGCGACGCAGCTGAAATCGTCGGCCTCCAGGAAAAACCGACCGAAACCGTTGTAACCGGCGTAGAAATGTTCAGAAAGACTCTGGACCAGGCTATGGCAGGCGACAACATCGGCACCCTGCTCCGCGGCATTGACCGTAAGGACATCGTTCGCGGCCAGGTACTTGCTAAACCGGGCACCGTTCATCCCCACACCGAATTCACCGCTCAGGTGTATGTACTGACCAAAGATGAAGGCGGCCGTCATACCCCGTTCTTCAACGGCTATCGTCCGCAGTTCTTCTTCAGAACCACCGACGTAACCGGCGACATCACCCTGCCGGAAGGCACCGAAATGTGCATGCCTGGCGATAATGTCGAAATGACAGTTAAGCTCATCACCCCGATCGCTATGGAAGAAGGCCAGCGTTTCGCTATCCGCGAAGGCGGCCGTACCGTTGGCGCAGGCGTTGTAGCTAAGATTGCAAAATAATCCGCCCATCAAAAAAGAGCTCCTGAAAAGGAGCTCTTTTTTAGTGCCATCATAAGCAGCAAGACTGCATTTATTTCGCCAGTTCTTCCAACCGCTGCGCCAGCTTTTCCCCATGGGCCCTGCAGTCCCTAATCACCCTTTCCTTCACGGATTCCGGACTGACACCGGGAATGAAAGCACAGCCATTGGTATAAATTGGTTCCTCATACTCCATACCGCAGAGCGCAGCAATCTGCTGGAAATTATAAAGGAAATCCTCCATGGGATGGCCATTGGGGCCGCCGGTCCTGTACGCACTGGCAGGAGAACCGGTAGTAAAGGAAATCTGGAACTTCTTTCCCTTCAGCGCCGTGCCGCCCGTGCCATAGGCAAAACCGTGGGCAAAGACCTCCTCCACCCAGTGCTTCATAAGAGAAGGATAAGAGTACCAGAAAATGGGGAACTGGAAAACAATGATATCCGCGTCCTTCAAAAGAGCCTGATCCTTCTCCACCTGGGGTGCAAACCCTTCTTCATCCAGACGGAGCAGAGTGAAATCAGCCCCCTTCTCCTTTAGCGCTTCCAGAATGGTCTTATTGGCCAGAGACTGATTCAGACGGGGATGACCGGAAACAACAAGAATCTTAGACATACACAGGACCTCCTTTTATCAACATGATTCAAAGCTGTCTATATTGTAGCATAGAAAAGGAGAAAGAGGGAAATATGGACAAGCCATGGACAAGCCCCTTTGGGGCTTGAGGGTTCAGGCGCCTTCGGCGCGGTCGGGATCGGGACCGGGGCGGTGCTTTCCAGTATTCCCGAAGGTTGACACGCCCTTACGGGCGTGAGGGTTGAGCCAGCCGCCGGGCCTTTTGGCCCTGGGCTGCCAGGGTTCTGTCCGGGACCGGCTGACGCCTCCCGGACGGGTTGAGGGCTCCGCCCTCGGGAGTTATATAGTACCGCTCCGCTGGCGAGGTACGGCGCCTTCGGCGCCATTTTTTATACCGCCTTTGGCGGCGAAAACCATACAACCGCCCTGCGGGCGTCGGAAAACAGGCCAACCTCGCTCCGCTCGAGTAATGGCTTCCCCCTTGCCTGCTTCGCGGGACTTCCCCCGCAAGCGGTGGCAGAACAAAGCTCCGTGAGGCTATTTTTCATAAGTGACTCTAAGTTTAGCACGGTTTGTAGTGCCCCCGCTTGCGGGGGAAAGGTGGTGGCGCAGCCACCAAAGGGGGGGGAGCGCAGCGAGCCAATCAGCAGAATTGTTTTCATGCTATATGACACTGAAAGTAAATCCCGTAACGCCTCTTGCGTCCCCTTTAGGGGAAGAGGGCCACGAAGTGGCGAAGGGGTGGACGAGGGTAAGAATGATTATGATACTCTTATTCTATGTCTTATTGCCCTTCGCTTAGGGGGCCGCCGATTGGCGGTCAGAACCGCGATGGAGCATCATATCGGTGCTCTGCCCCGTACACCCTTTTGCCACTACGTGGCATTTCCCCTCAAGGGGAAACGAGAGATATGGAGAGAAAAACAAGGTGTCATATACTTCATGTACCATTCCGGTGTGTCCCCCTTTGGTGGCTGGCGCCACCACCTTGCTCGGTGGGAAGCATGTCATATGACACAGAAAGTAAATCCCGTAACGCTGACTTTATACTCATCGCCCGTAAGGGCGATACCACAACCCTCGGCCTGAAAGGCCGTCAAACTTAAGAACCCTCCGGCCCATAGGGCCGGTCAATCCTAAGAACCTTCCCTTTTGACCCCGGGCCACAGAGTGGCCCCATCTTACGAACCTTTTCTCCTCTGTTCTCTGAAATCGGAGATGGAGAAGACCAGGAGGGCTGTCCATATGGTGGCAAATCCTGCAAGCTGCACGGTGCTGAAGGGTTCGTGGTAGAGGAAAATGCCCAGAAGGAGGGAGAGGCTGGGGGAGAGGTACTGGCAGAAGCCCAGTACGTTTAAGGGGAGGTGGTTGGCGCCGGTGGAGAAAAGAACCAGGGGAGCAGCGGTGACGATGCCGGCACCTATGAGGAGCCCGTCTGTCATGGCGCTGCCCGCAAGGAAGTGGCCTTCGCCGGCGGTATAGAGCCATAGGGCGTATCCCAGGGCCCAGGGCAGCACCAGAAGTGTTTCCAGGGTGATGCTGATGAAAGGGTTGATATGGAGTTTCTTCTTGGCGGCGCCGTAGAGGGCGAAGGTGAGGGCGAGACCCACTGAAATCAGGGGGAGACGGCCCAGTTCTATGGACATGCCGGTTATGCCGAGGAAAGCGATGACGATGGAGGCCCATTTCAGCTTTGACAGTTTTTCGTGGAAGAGGAAGACCCCAAGGAGTACGCTCACCAGGGGATTGATATAGTAGCCGAAGCTGGAGTCCACGATGTGGTCATGGGTGACGGCCCAGATGAAAATGCACCAGTTGGCGGTGATTAAGAGGGAGGCTGATACCATGAGGGCTCCTTTGAGGGGATGGCTGCAAAGGTCCTTTACTGTGTTCCGAAAAAGGGATCCCATGCCCAGCGCCGCCAGGAGGAGGGCCATGAAGACGAAAGACCAGATAATGCGGTGCGCCAGGATTTCGTAGGCGCCGGTGCCTTCCAGCAGTTTCCAGTACAGCGGAAGCACGCCCCAGAGGATGTAGCAGGCAAGGGCTGCCAGGAGCCCCTTTTTGTATTCGGTCATGTGAACCATCTCCCTTTTTGAATCGTAGTGATACCATTATATCCCTGAAATGGGTCCATGGCCAGTATGTTATAATACAGGAAATCAGGCAGTATAAGGAGTGAGCTTTATGAAATATAAAATGACAGTTCTTCTGGCCTGTGCCCTTCTTCTTTCCAACGGATGGGCCCGGGCCGCCGATAAAAATGGCGATGTCCTGCCCCGGCGGTTTTCCGATGCCATGACCTGGAATCTGCAGAATCGGGTAGAGGATATTACCATTACCAAGGTGGCCGTTCCATCCGATTCGGCATCCCGTCCCAAGGCAGCAGAAAAAGGAAAGGCCCCTTCCTTGCCGGACCAGGTCTCTCAGGGCAGCGCCGCCAGAAATGTGACGGAAAAGGGCGTGCTGGAAAATCAGGTCTTCGGATCCACCGGCAATGATGAAAATGCCCTCCGCATTACCGGCGCTTCGGTGACATTGAAAAATGTGGAAATCATGAAAGAGGAAGGCACTTCCTCCAGCACTGAAAACGGTGATTTCTACGGTATGAATGCAGCCCTTCTGGCCACCGGCGGCGCCCGGGTGACAGTGGAGGATTCGGCTGTCCACAGCGCCGCTCTCAATGGCAACGGCCTTTTCAGCTACGGCAAGGGCACTGGGATTTTCGCAAAGAATGTGACCATTACCACCGAAGGCAGCCACTCCGGCGGCCTGCAGACCACCGGTGGCGCTCTCACTGAGGCAGAAAACGTCACCGTTTCCACCGCCGGCAATTCTTCCGCCGCCATCCGCTCCGACCGGGGCGGCACGGTGCTGGTGAAAGGAGGCACCTTCCGCACCGAAGGATATGGCTCGCCGGCCGTTTACTCCACTGCCCGTATTTCGATAGAGGGGGCCGACCTTTCCGCTTCCCGCTCCGAAGGGGCTGTGATTGAAGGGAAAAACAGCATCGCCCTCAAAAACTGCCGCATGGAAGGGAATATGGCGGATACCCGGGTAATGGGAGGGGAAACCATTAAGGAAGAAAATGTGCACACCGTCATGATTTACCAGTCTATGAGCGGTGATGCGGAAGAAGGAACCTCCGCCTTCTCTATGGAAGGGGGCAGCCTCCTGTCCCATAAAGGAGATGTTTTCTACGTCACCAATACGGACTGCACCATCCAGCTGGATAATGTAAAAATCCAAAACGAAGATCCCGAGGGCGCTCTCCTTCGAATCTCCGGAAACAGCGGCTCCCGGGGATGGGGAAAGGCAGGCGCCAATGGGGGCAGAGCCCGTTTCATCGTCCAAAACCAGCAGATGGAAGGAAATATCCTGGTGGATTCCATTTCCCGCCTTTCCATGACCCTTGGCAAAAACTCCCGCTGGGACGGCGCCCTGCTTCAGGAGACAAATGACCAGGGACATGACAAAGACGCAGGCGCAGACCTGACCATCGAAAAAGGAGCCACCTGGAACATGACCGCCGATTCCACGGTCCATACCCTTCGCAACGAAGGAAAAATCGTGACCAATGGCCATACTCTGACAGTGCTGAAGAAATAGGCGGGGATGTCAGACAATCAGACGGTCAGAAGGTCAGACGCCTTACCGTCATTTCGAGAGGAGTCGAGAAATCTCCGGCCGGACAGTTTCCTGTCGTGATGATTTACTATAGTGTCATGCCGGATAGGAAACTTTTCGCAAATAGTTTCCTGCCCTGATGTTTTGCTATAGAGTCATGCCGGACAGGAAACCATTCGCGAATAGTTTCCCGCCCTGATGGTTTGCTATAGCGTCAAGTCGGATAGGAAACTTTTTGCAAACAGTTTCCTGCCGCTGTGAAGTACCATCGTCTCATGTCGGACAGGAATCCCATCATCTTTCAAGGCACCGGTAAATGTCGCTTCCCGGGCGACCATTGGTGCCTTTTTTTCTGCTATCATACGTACAGAGATACCAATATTTCAGAAAGGACTGAGAACTATGAAGCAGGAAATGACAGAACTGGTATGCATTATTGACAGGAGCGGCTCCATGTCGGGATTTGAATCGGACACCATCGGCAGTTTCAACGGCATGATAGAAAAGCAGAAGAAGCTGCCTGGCACCTGTTATCTGACCGTCGTTCTTTTTAACCAGACCATGGATATGGTCTACGACCGGGAGGATATCAGCCACGTGCCGCCGATGACAGAAAAGGACTATGTGGCAGGCGGATGCACCGCCATGCTGGATGCCGTGGGGCTCAGTATCCGGAGAATGGAAAAGCTCCTTTCCCACAAACCGAAGGACGCCCGCCCGGACCATGTGGTTTTCTTCATTACCACCGACGGCTGTGAAAACGCAAGCACCCGCTTCAGCTGGAATGATATCCACAGGCTCATTAGCAAAGGAAAGGAAATGGGCTGGACCTTCATCTTCTCCGGCGCCGACATTGACGTGAAAGAAACGGCAGACCGCATGGGCATCGACGAAGACCGTGCCTACGCCTTCCAGCGCACCCCGGCGGGCATTGCCAAAAACATGGTCATTGTGGATGAGTGCTTGGAAGCCATACGGAAAGGAATGAAATAAGCTGTTGGAAAGGGTTTTCTGCTGCTATGACAGACAATGTTTTCCCGCCCCCTGTCATTTCGAGCGGGGCTGTATGTCGTGATGAGGGGAAAGGCAAATGAGCTCTATTGAAACTCTGAGTCGAGAAATCTCCTGCCGGATAGTTTCCTGCCGCGTTGAAACGCCACTGCTTCATGCCGTATAGGAAATTTCATAACAAAAAGACTGTGAAAAAATGGGAATCATCTTTTCACAGTCTTTTTGTTATAACGCACTTCCCAGCTGGGGCTGGTGGAAGTGGAAAAGAGCCTCGTTGATTTCATAAATATCCGGTTTTCCCCGCTGCAGGTAGAAAAGGACGATGAGGTCTCCTGTGAGGCTTCTTGACAGGGTGTAGCCCGCCTTTTTCAGAAGATTTTCCGTTTCCTCCACCGAAAAGTCCATGGAAACAGCCAGGGCAAGGATGGTATTCTTCCGGGGCTTGTAGTTTTCATTCGACCTGATTTTAGAGAAAAGCCTTCTGTCCAGATTGGCGCCCTTGTAGACCTCAGGATCCGTGAGCCCCTTTTCATCAATCATGCGGAGAAGGGCATGGGAAAAAGACTCTTCGGTGCGAAGAAATTCATCGGGAATGGGACCGGACGCAGGGAGGGGCAGGTCATGGACCGGTGCTTTGCGGGGCCCTTTTTTCCGGCGGCGAGTCCTCTGTGCCGGTGCTTCATCTGCAAGGACGTCAAAGCATAGGGAGTCCCGTTCAACGGCCGGCGCTTTGGAAGGGATAGAAATTCCGAATGCCGGCTCCATATCCTCATGGGATTGCAGGAAATAGGACAGCCTGCTGTAGACCATGGCCTTTCGAGCCCTTTCCTTCAGGATAATCAGGTATACCGTCATGTCGTGGGTTTCCAAAAAGCGGAGGATGGCATCCAATGCCACCTGCTCCGCTTCCTCCACGGGATAGCCGTAAATGCCGGAGGAAATCAGAGGGAAAGCGACGGATGAAAGGTGCATTTTTTCCGCCAGCAGGAGACTGTTTCGATAACAGGATGCCAGAAGATCCCGCTCCTCTTTCCTCCCGTGGTAAATGGGGCCAGCCGTGTGGATGACATACCGGGCAGGCAGGGCAAATCCCGGCGTTGCCACTGCATCGCCGATGCTGATGGGGCCCAGGCCTTGAAGGGCCCTTTCCATCTCCTCAGCGCCGGCCGCCTTGAAAATGGCGCCGCACACCCCGCCGCCCATTCGGAGCTCCCGATTTCCTGCATTCACGATGGCGTCGGTTTTCAGGGTGGTAATATCGTCCCGCGAAATGAAAAAAGGCATACATATCCCTCCTTCTGCAAAAACAGGGGTGAAAAAAGCCCGGCACGCCGGGCTTTCTCATGATATAGATTTTACTTCGTTCCGAAAATGCGGTCCCCTGCATCTCCCAGACCGGGGAGAATGTACTTGTGGTCATTCAGCTGGCGGTCCAGGGAAGCGGTGAAAATCGGCACATCCGGATGGGCTTCATTCACCACTTCCACCCCTTCCGGAGCGGCTACGAGACACATGAACTTGATATTCTTCACGCCCCGGGACTTCATCATATCGATGGCAGCCACGGCACTTCCGCCGGTAGCCAGCATGGGGTCTACCAGAATGAAATCACGGTTCTCCACATCCGGCAGCTTGCAGTAATATTCCACAGGCTTTGCGGTTTTCGGATCCCGGTACAGACCAATGACACCGACACGGGCGGAAGGCATAAGGTCCAGAAGACCGTCCACCATGCCGAAACCGGCGCGGAGAATGGGGACAATGCCCACCTTCTTGCCGGCCACCCTTTTGCCATGAGCCTTTTCCAGGGGCGTTTCGATTTCAACATCTTCCAGCGGCAGATCTCTGGTGAGTTCATAGCCCATGAGAAGGGTGATTTCCTTCAAAAGACGGCGGAACTCGCCGGAACTGGTGCTCTTGGAACGCATAATGGTGAGCTTGTGCTGAATCAGCGGATGATCGATAATATGAATCTGCATAATGGCCTCCCTCAATAATATATACATCAACGAATTTTACCGTTCCTATTTTAACACAAATAAGAAAAGGCCGCCATGGACAAGCCCCTTTGGGGCTTGAGGGTTCAGGCGCTTTCGGCACGGTCGGGATCGGGACTGGGATCTGGGCGGTGCTTGCCGGTATTCCCGAAGGGGCCTGCGCCTGCGGCGCAGAGGGGCATATGGCATCCATCGGGCCTCCGGCCCTCGGTGCCAAAGGTTGTATAGAAGGGTTGCATCGCTTCGCTCAGGGGAAAGGCCTCGGTAGGCGCCTTTTAAAAAGAAGGGGCACCATTATGATAAAACCTTTACAACCGCCCTTACGGGCGAAAGAAAACAGGCAAACCGCCCTTCCGGCGATGGAAATGCACCCCTATCCCCGCCTGCGGCAGTACTTCCCCCGAAGGGGGAAGTCTGCTCTCCGCTTTCTTTAGTGCTAACTTAAGTAGCTCATTGTATAGCGCCGCTAGAACTTCCCCCTCCGGGGGAAGTGGTGGCGCCAGCCACCGATAGGGGTGCATTTCCACGAGCGAAGCGAGGTTTTGCGGTTTTCCATTCTGCGAAGCAGAATCATAAAACTTCATCGCCCAAAGGGCGATACCATCACCCTCGGCCCAAAGGGCCGTCGCCCCCTTCTACACAACCTGCCGCCGACAGGCGGCCATAACCCTCGGGCCAAAGGCCCGTCAACCTTCACACCGCAGGTGTGTCCAATGAACCCTCACACCGAAAGCGCGTCCCCGCAAAAATCACATGACAACCACTGGTATTTGATGTACAATAAAAACATTGGATTATGATAGCATAGGTTTATAGGACCTTTATTTAGAAAAGAGGACATATATGAAACATAGTAAAATCGCTGCTCTTCTCTGCGTTCTGGCTATGGCCGGCGCTGGAGCTCCCTCTGTATGGGCAGAAGAACCATCTGCACCGGTGGTGAATGCACTGAAGGATGCCGATACGGCTGCCCAGACGGGGGACACAGCTGCCAAAGCGCCGGAGGTGAATTACACCGACGCACTGCTGAAAGGTCTGTCTCTCACCCTTCCGGACGTAGAAAAATCGGTGGAATCGGGCACTTTCAAGAACCTTTCCCCGGAAGCGCCGAAGCCGGTAGTAGAACCTGCTCCTGAGCCGGAGCCTCTTCCGGAACCGGAACCTGAGCCGGAGCCGGAACCGGAGCCTGAACCCGAACCGGCGCCGGCATCCAAGTACACCGCCGACCAGGGGGATACAGCCAACGAAATCGACAGCGACGGCACCTATGACGGCATGACCTACACCTCCACCAAGGCTGACGAAAACGCCCTCCGCGTATCCATGGCCTACATCAGCGCCAAAGGAGACACCATTACCAAATCCGGCGACGTGGACGACGTCACCAATTCCGACCTCTACGGCAAAAACGCCGCCCTTCTGGTGACCCACGGCGGCCACGGCGCCTTCTCCGATACAAAGATTTCCACCACCGGAAACGGAGCCACCGCAGCCTATGGCTACAGCAAGGGCACCTACATCAACCTCACCGATTCTACCGTAGACACTACAGGAAACTTCGCACCTGCTGCAGAAGCGGCTGAAAAAGCCATGATGAAACTGGCTGGTACTACAGCCTCCACCACAGGCTACGGCTCCCCGGCCATCAAAGTTTCCAAAAACGGCGGCATCATCCTGGCTGAAAACAGCCATTTCACCACCACCGGACAGGAATCCCACGGCGTATACAGCAGCGGCGATGTCACTTTGACCGGCAGCACCGTGAACGCCCAGGCCACCAAGGCAGCTGTGGTGAAGAACAACAATACCCTTTCTCTGGAAAATTCCACCCTGGAAGGCAATGAAACCAACTCCGTGCCCTACAACATCGTTCTCTATTCCGACGAATCAGCCATCGGCACCATGGGCACCCAGCAGTTCAACGCCAAAGACTCCACCCTTATTTCCCATAAAGGCGGCATGTTCTACATCACCAGCACCCACGGCAGAGTAACCCTGGAAAATACCACCATCCAGCAGGATGGAACCCTTCCCGTATTCACTGTCACCGGCAACGACGGCTCCTTCGGTTGGGGAGAAGCCGGCAGCAACGGCGGCCACGTGCAGATCGTACTGGTGAAACAGAACCTCACCGGCAATATTCTGGTAGACTCCATTTCTGACGTAAACATGAACATCACCGATGGCTCCGTATGGACCGGCGCCATCCACATCGTTCCCAACGCCCAGAACGGCGATGCCTACCACACCAATGCGGACATCTTCATTGCAGCAGGCTCCACATGGGACCTCACTGAAGACAGCGAAGTTACCACGGTTTCCAACCTGGGCACCATCAACTATAACGGACACACCATCAAACTGGCCGACGGCACAGTGATGAAGGAATAAGGAAATAGAAATCAGGCGGCGCGAAAGCGCCGCTTTTTGCGTTTTATGGACATATGGACAAGCCCCTTTGGGGCTTGAGGGTTGACGGCCCGCTGGGCCGAAGGTTCTTAAGGGGCTAAAGTTTGACGCGCCTCTGGCGTGCACAGCGAACATGATTTGAAGGAGCAAAGCGACACACAAATCATAGTGAGTCGTTTCCCCTTTAGGGGCGAGGGTTGTGGTGGGCGCCTCTAAATTATAGAAGACGCCCTCTTATGATAAAACCTTTACAACCGCCCTGCGGGCGAGGGAAATGCACCCCTTTTGGTGGCTGGCGCCACCACCTTCCCCCCGGCGGGGGGACTTTATTCTTCGCTATGCGTTGAGTGAAGGGATTGCTTTGCGGAACTTTATTGTCCACTGTGCACATCCTGCATAGGATGTGCAAGTCGGGCGAAGTAAGGCGCCTAGCCTGCCCATAAAGGCGCTTTCCTTTTGTCGCCCGACCGATACCGCGGGGGGAAGGTGGTGCCGTAAGGCACCAAAGGGGGGAAAGCCACCGAAGGTGGCTCATCATCGTAATGCTTATCATGCCATCTGACCCAGAAAGCCAATCCCGTAACGCTGATTTTATAAGCATTGCCGCAGAGCGGCAATCCACAACCCTCGGCCCGAAGGGCCGTCAAACTTAAGAACCCTCCGGCCGCAGGCCGGTCAATCCTAAGAACCTTCCCCTCTGAACCCTTTCTTCTTTTCTTTCCCCCGTGTTATAATGAATCCATGGAAAATAATAATTTGAACTCAGGAAAAAAGGTGTCCTTTCTGACTCTTGGCTGCAAGGTCAACCAGTACGACAGTGACGCCATGCGTACCCTCTTTATCAGGAACGGGTACACTCAGGCAGGGGAAGACGAAGATGCCGATGTGTATGTGGTCAACACCTGCTCTGTCACCAGCATCGGTGACAGAAAATCGCGGCAGATGGTGCGCCGTATCCGCCGGGCCCATCCCTCCGCCATTATCGCCGTAGCCGGCTGCTATGCCCAGCTGGCGCCGGAGGTATTTGAAAAGATGGGAGACGTGGACGTGATTGTAGGCGTCCAGAACCGCTCCCACATTGTGGACTATGTGGAAGAAGCCATGGGCCGCACCGACAGGAAGCCGCTCAATGAGACCGTGGACATTATGAAAGTGGATCACTTTGAAAACATGTCCGTCGACGTGTCCGGCGAAGTCAGGACCCGGGCCTTTGTGAAGGTCCAGGAAGGCTGCGACAATTACTGCACCTTCTGCATTATCCCCTACGCCCGGGGAAAGCTGAAATCCCGCCTCCAGAAAGATGCGGTGGATGAAATCAGGAAACTGGCTGCCCAGGGCTATCGGGAAGTGGTGCTGACAGGCATCCACCTTGGAAACTACGGCAAAGACCTCCACGACGGCACCTCCCTGGCCACCCTGGTGGCAGAGCTGGTGAAGATTCCGAACCTTCTCCGCATCCGTCTGGGATCGGTGGAATCCGTGGAACTTTCAGAAGATCTCATTTCCATCATGCAGAACGAACCGAAAGTATGCCGCCATCTCCACCTGCCCATCCAGTCCGGCTCCGACGCCGTGCTGAAAGGCATGAACCGCCACTACCGGCTGCCCCAGTTCAAGAAACTCATTTCCGAACTGCGGGCCAAAGTACCGGGCATTGCCCTGACCACAGACCTGATCGTCGGTTTCCCGGGGGAAACGGAAGAGAATTTCCAGGAAACCCTGGAAACACTGAAAGAAATCCGATTCTCCGGCATCCACGTATTTCCATACTCCCGCCGCACCGGCACGCCGGCGGCATCCTATCCCAACCAGGTGACCAATGAGGTGAAAAAAGAAAGAGTGCACCGGGTACAGGAACTGGAAAAAGAAATCGCCCTGGACTACAGAAAACAGTTCATGGGACGCGTAGTCCACGTACTGGCGGAAGAAATAAAGGATGGATTCTTTGAAGGCCTTTCGGATGAATACATCCGCGTGTCCATCAGGGATTCACATATAGAAAGAGGAAAAATGTATCCTGTCAGGATCGATACCATTACAGAAGACGGCCTGTCAGGCGTGTTAGCAGAGGAGGAATAAGAATGGCTGATTGTATTTTCTGCAAAATCGCTGCCGGTGAAATCCCCAGCACCAAAGTCTATGAAGATGAAAACTGGTATGCATTCAAGGATATCGAACCATGTGCGCCGGTGCATATCCTGGTGATTCCGAAGAAACACGTGGACAATATCCTCGCCTTCGATGAAGAATACAACAAGAACTTTGCTGACTTCTTCCTGGTGGTAAAGAAAATCGCCCTGGAAGCAGGCCTCAAAGAAAGCGGCTTCCGCCTGGTCATCAACACAGGAGAAAAAGCAGGACAGTCAGTCTTCCACTTCCACGCCCACATTATCGGCGGCAAAGAAATGGGCTGGCCCCCATTCCCGGAAAAATGAATGATGTGGACAAGCCCCTTTAGGGCTTGAAGGTTCTAAAGTTTGACGGGGCTATCGCCCCGAGGGTTCTTAAGTTTGACAGCGGCTTTGCCGCTGAGGGTTGTGGTGGGCGCCTTATGGACAAGCCCCTTTGGGGCTTGAGGGTTGACGGCCCGCTGGGCCGAAGGTTCTTAAGGGGCTTAAGTTTGACGCGCCTTTGGCGCGAGGGTTGTTGTAGGGCGCCTCTAAATTATAGAAGGCGCCCTTTTATAAAAAACCTTTACAACCGCCCTGCGGGCGAGGAAATGCATTTCCCCCCTTTGGTGCCTTACGGCACCACCTTCCCCGCACTCCGTGGTGGGACTATGGATGCTTAGCTATGAGGTCATATCTCTACAGGAAAGCATAGAGCGGCCTATTCTGCCCCCTGCATAGGGGGAAGTCCGGCGAAGCCGGATAGGGGGGGCGAGCGTAGCGAGCCAATCACCAGAATGCTTTTCATGCTATATGACTCATAAAGCCAATTCCGTAACGCTGACTTTATGTTCATCGTCCGTAAGGGCGATACCACAGCCCTCGGCCCGAAGGGCCGTCAAACTTACGAACCCTCCGGCCCATGGGGTCGGTCCATCTTAAGAACCTTTCCCTTCACAACCCTCGGGGCGAAGTCCCGTCAACCGTCCCCTTTAACCCCTTTGCCCCTTTTGAATCCTGATGCCACAGGTTTTTCCAGTATAGAATTAAAAAAAATTTTTCCTCTTCTTTTCAAAAATGAGGACCTGCCGTTACTTATATAGTAGAGGGACATAAAAGGCCCGCGGTTTTGCAGGAAATCACTCCATATGTTTCCAAGTGCGCATAAGAAATGATTCTATGGAGTGATGGAAAGCAGAAAAGGTACCGTCTTTTCCCTCACCTTTTCCGGAAAAAGGTAGAAAATCAGTGTAAACTGAAAAAATAGCAGAGAAATCCAGGACTTCATCATCTATCTCGGCAGAAATGACGGGAGACTCATGTATGGCGCGCGCCGTCGTACCTCGTACAGCAGCGGCCGTAGACCATGCAGACACCGAACTCATTGGGCATAGGGGATGGGAAGGCACCGGGTTTCTTTGTGGTGAAAAAGCAGCTTCATGGGGAGCTGCTTTTTTCTTCACTATAAAAAGGACAGCACGAAAACACGGACATAGGCAGCCCATGTGAATGAAGCAGCCCCCAGAAAAGAGACTTTGGCACTTCGCCATTTACCACTGGAGACAGGAAAGTAAATCCCATAACGTCCTTGCGTTCGGTGGCAAGGAAACTTGATTCGCGGGCCGCTCTTCAGAGTTTTATTGTCCACTGTGCACATCCTGCATAGGATGTGCAAGTCGGGCAAAGTAAGGCGCCTAGCCTGCCCATAAAGGCGCTTTCCTTTTGTCGCCCGACCGATACCGCGGGGGAAAGGTGGTGCTGTAAGGCACCAAAGGGGGGAAGCCACCGGATGTGGCTAATTATCGTAATGCGTATCAAACTATATGACTCATAAAGCCAATCCCGTAACGCTGACTTTATAAGCATTGCCCGAAGGGCGATACCACCACCCTCAGCGGCGCAGGCGCTGTCGCCCCTTGAGCGAAGCGTACACAACCCTTCTACACAACCCGCGGCGTCAGCCGCGCCCCTTTTTTATAAAACTTGCGGAGTCAGCCGCCACCACCACCCTCTGAACCTTTTGAACCTTCTGAATCCTATGAACCTTCACGCCCGCAGGGCGTGTCCAAGCCCCGTCAACCCTCACACCGTAGGCGTGTCTAAGGGTATATCAACAAATCCCTGGCTGATACGTCTGCCCAGGCTCCCCGACTATATGACCAGAGAGGCGAAAAGGCCTGGCGAAAGTCTTTCCAATTCCCGCGGTGCACAATCCATGGAAGTGGGGAGGAAAGACTGTGAACCTTCATGAATTTCTCCTCTCCGGCGCGCCGAAAACTCCATAAAAACTCCTGAGGCATGACCTGCTAGACATCCTGGTGGCAATATAGCGCATCTTTTCTTCCTTGACGACACAGACATTCCGCTTAGGCGGCTATCCCTGGCCGATTCATCGAAGCAGATGCCTTGACGCCCTACCGTGCATAAGTATGGGACCAATCAGGAGTTTTTACAATGAAAAAAGCAGCTCCATAAGGGGCTGCTTTTTTGCGTGCTCAAAGACAGCACAAAAACACGGATGGTATCCATGCCAGTCAGTATTGCGGGCCTCTCAGAATCAGGCGGCAACGCTAAAACGTAGGAAAATCCTGCGTCAACCTTGCTCTTGTCGTCCGGGAATGCGGGCTCATGCTGCAAAGGATGGTATCCGTGTTTTTGTTTTGTTGTCATACTTCTTTGAGAATCTGTAGAATCCGTTCCCACGTCCCTGGGCCCCGGGACATGGGGGAGAGAAATCGGAAGCCTGTATACAGGGATTCATGGCGTCCTGTCTGTCAAAGCTGCATTCCGGCCGGAATATTCGCGATATACATGACAGATGGGAATAGAATCCGTCCATGGAGTTTCCTGATTTCCTTCTCCATACATTTATATTGCATAAGCACCCCTTTTTTACAACCTCCCTTGAAAATTTTGCTTTGAAATTAAGATAGCGACATCATGATTCTGTCATTTCCAGTAACAGAATGACGATGGGACGGATAGGGAAGCACATAACGTCAGGCTCCTTCCTTAGGAAGGAGCTGCCCGATAGGGCTGAGGAACACCGAATTTTTAGCAAAGAACTGACGTCCCTATCCTCCGTCGCCTAACGGCGCCACCCCCTTCCTGTGGAAGGGGGCTTTTACTCTCCGTCATGCAGCACCGGTGACACATAAGAAAATCTCGTAACGTTAGGCTCCTTCCTCAGGAAGGAGCTGGGCGGAGCCCTGAGGATAGGTTCGAGAAATTTTCAAAAATTTTTTTCTTCCAGGGGGTCTAAAAATTGAACCTTCTGCGATATTAATATCAGAGGGATGAAAAGACCTCATGAGATGGTGAATCCGATTTCCAAATGGCCACCCTCCACATCCGCGGTAAGGAGAAGGGCAGGGGAATGAAGAAACATCAGGGAATTCCATCTTTTCAATCCTCCCTTCTTCTAAAATCGGCCGATGATAGACAGAAGACAATGCAGTACCAAAAAAACAGAAGACAGAAAAGCAATAAGGAAGAGCGCTCGCAGGACTTTCCTCTCTCTGACGACTAGATCCGAGCAGCACCCATGTATGTGGGAGGGCCAAGGCGCGGACGCCTGATTCATTGGTTGAACTTACCTGGAGACTCCCCTGATAGGCTTTTCTGTTTTTTGCGTGGAATGAAGAAATTTCATATTGCAGGAAAAGGCACAGGATTTTTCTGCGCCTTTTTTGTTATGCCGATTTTTCTATTTAGATTTTTTAAGGACTATTATTGCAAATGTCAAAATTTGACATATTCGTTTGCTATAATGGTATTAACAGATTTGGGAGAGTTATTGAAAAGGACTGAAACCCTATCTGGTGATAATTCAGGTAATCCATGATGAGATACTTGCTAAAATGTATGGTAAACAGCATGATTACTTCATTTCATGCTACAATAGAATTATTAAAGTTTGTAAGCTGTGATTTTATGGATAGTTTCCTCGTGCTTATGTAGCAGAAAGGCTATGCTATGCAATCTCCCAAAATCCTTGATAATAAAAACAATGGCAGAGTAATCGACGAAATTCGAAAATGGTTGGGGAAAGATACGAAGCTTTCCATTGTTTCCTCTTATTTCACTATTTATTCTTTTTATGCGCTAAAAAAAGAACTTTCTTCCATCCGTGAAGCTCGCATGATTTTGACTGATTCTTCTTTTGCAGTGTCTGAGAAAGATATGACGGAAGCAAAGGCTTTGAGACGGAACCTTATTGGAGGGGATACGGATGAAAAAGAAATGCTGGATAGTCTCACCCAGTCGTACATAGCCAGAGAATGTGCCAAATGGGTGGAGAGAAAACTTTCTGTTCGTGGATTCCGGGAAGATAACCCGGCAGCCCTGCATATACTGCTGGCGGAGAATGGGGAAGATTCCTCTGTTGTTCAGGGAACTGTCGATATGACATCCGGAGGCTTAGGAACCGTTTCTTCTGCCAGAACGGATGCTAACGTGGCTATGTATGGGGAAGTATACACGAGACAGTTTCTTTCCATGTTTGATCAGATTTGGGAAGATAAAAGCCGTGTGGCAGATATCAAGAAGCATATTCTTGACACACTGCAGATGTTGTACGAAGACCAGCCGCCCCAGTTTATTTATGCCATCACCCTTTATCAGATATTTAAGGATTATCTGGATGAAATTATGGATGACCGGTTTACGCGTACCGGTTTCTACCATTCAGTCATCTGGAATAAACTTTACAGCTTTCAGAAGGATGGAGCCAAGGGAATTATCAGCAAGCTGGAAAAGTACAACGGCTGCATTTTGGCGGACAGCGTAGGACTGGGTAAGACCTTTACCGCTCTGGCGGTGATTAAATATTATGAACTTAGAAATAATCGGGTCCTTGTCTTGGCACCCAAGCGCCTCCGCGATAACTGGACCATTTATACGCAGAACGATGTTCGCAACGTTCTGGTGCAGGACCGCTTCAACTATGATGTGCTGAACCATACGGACCTTTCCAGAACCAGCGGCATGTCCGGCGATATAGACTTGGCAGGCATGAACTGGGGGAACTATGATCTGGTGGTCATTGATGAATCCCATAATTTCAGAAATAACGTTCCCACCAAAGGCCATATCACCAGGTATCAGCGGCTCATGAACGATATTATCAAAGCAGGAGTAAAAACGAAGGTCCTTATGCTTTCCGCTACCCCTGTCAATAACAGGATGAACGATATCAAAAACCAGATTGCCTTTATTACAGAAGGAAATGATAGGGCCCTTCAGGACAGGGGCATTAACAGTATTGAAAATGTACTTCGTCTGGCCCAGACGGTTTTTAACCAATGGAACAAGACACAGGATACAGACAAATCAACAGACTCTTTTGTAAGTCTCATGTCTGCCCGTGATCCGTCCTACTTCCGCCTGCTGGACATACTGACCATTGCCCGCTCCAGAAAACATATCAGTAAATACTATGACTCTACAGAAATAGGGACATTCCCTAAGCGGCTGGCACCCATAAATCTGTACCCCGGAATAGACAGGAAGAAGCAATTCCCTGATATAAAAAATATCAATACAGAAATCAGAGGACTTACTCTGGCAGTTTATTCGCCCATGGCGTATCTTAAACTGTCAAAACTGACGGAATATGCCAGCAGATATGACACGAAGGTGAACAAAGGAAAGTCCAGGTTTACCCAGCTGGACCGGGAGCAGCAGCTTATCGGTCTCATCCGAGTGGGAATGCTGAAACGGATGGAATCTTCCATTCACTCCTTTGCAGATACGGTGCGGCGTATCATAGATAAAATTGACCAGGCCCTTGACATGATGCAGAAGCAGAAGGGGGCCTTTGACCCATCCATTCATATAGGCGATTTTGATGAGGATGACTCTGCCCTTGAAACATTGGCCTGGGGCAGCTCTGTGAAAGTACTTTTCCAGGACATTGATGCGCTGCGCTGGATACCGGATCTGCAGGAAGATAGGAAGAAACTGGCCCGCATCCTGTCATTGGCAGAACAGGTAACGCCAGAGAGAGATGAAAAGCTGGAAGCACTTACAAATATTATCAGGGAGAAAACAATCCATCCCATCAATCGGGGTAATAAAAAAATCATTATATTTACCGCCTTTGCTGATACCGCTAATTATCTTTATGACAACCTGCTGCCCCTTTCTCAAAGTCTGGGGCTTCATCAGGCGGTGATTGTCGGTTCCGGCAAAAACCGCACAAGTATTAAGCTGCTGGGAAAATCAGTCGGCAGAACAGATATGAGTACGCTTTTGACCCTTTTCTCCCCTATTTCCAAAGAGGCATCTTCCACTATGCCTGATGTGAGTGACAGAATCGACCTACTCATCGCCACTGACTGTATATCTGAAGGCCAGAACCTTCAGGACTGCGACTACCTGATTAATTATGATATCCATTGGAATCCTGTGCGCATTATCCAGCGGTTTGGCCGTATCGATCGTATCGGCTCTCGAAATAAAGCTATCCAGCTTGTGAACTTCTGGCCCATGGAAAATCTGGAAGAATATATCAGTCTGGAAAAAAGAGTGCGAGGGCGCATGGTTCTTCTAGATGTATCTGCTACGGGAGAAGAAAATGTAATTGAAGAAAACAGCGGTGAAGAAATGCATGACCTGGAATACCGCAGAACCCAGCTGGAACAGCTGAAACATCAGGTGCTGGATTTGGAAGATATTTCCGGAAGCATTTCCATTACCGACTTGACCTTTAATGATTTCCGGATGGACCTGGCAGGATTCATGAAAGAAGATGGAAAGGCTTTGGAAACAGCGCCCCGTGGTCTTCATGCTGTCATAGGCGTTACGTCGGATACTGGAATTGCACCGGGAGCCATCTTCCTGCTGAAAGATGAAAGAGACAAGTCCAAAGAAAAGGGGATGAATCCCTTTACACCCCATATCCTCCTTTATGTAACCGATGACGGGAAAGTGCAGTGGGATGTTCCTAACTCGAAAAAAGCACTGGATTTGATGAAAAGACTGTGTCATAGTGCTGTTAAGCCGGATGAAGAAGCTTTGAAAAAGTGGAACCTTGAAACAAAAGAGGGGCGGGTCATGGACCACTATGCTTCCCTTCTCAAGCAGGCCTACGCCCAGGCATCAGGCTTTAAAGAAGAGGAAGGCATGGCCAGCCTTTTCTCCCGTGGTGGTCTTCGGATTTCCGGCGGGAGTAGAGAATCTGCAGGATTTGCGCTGGAAGCATTCCTTATCCTGGAGGCGGTGTGATGGAATTTCTGGACAATATGAAAATACCGGGGACATGCATCGTGGATAAACCGGTATACAAAACACTGTTTTTCAGAAATGTGCAGATGAGTACGGCGGACAAGCGAAGTTTCGACAGCCTCATTTCATCCATCCGACTTTATGCGGTATTCCAGCCGGATACCATCAATATACCGGTTTACAAGGATGAAATCCGGGACTATTCTTCCGTTGTGGTTCTACTGGCAGCAGTGAAAGAGGAACAGATTCCTTCCAGATTGGCGGAAATCATCATGCATGCCATTCCCTATCCCATGATGCTTTTCTTCCTTTATGGGGAAAAATGGCAGCTGTGGATGACGGGTGAACATGTGAATCCATCCAATCCTTCCCAGATGGTATTGGAAAACATAGTCCATTCCGAATGGGCTGACGTAGAAAAAGCTCCTTTTGTTATCTCAGAGGCCCGGTTTACGAACCTCTATGATTTCTATACTGATCTTTTGGATACCTTTTCAAAGTATCTGGCGGCAAAAAAAGGAATGGCCCACGTGACCGATGGGATAAAGGCAAGGGAGAGCCTGGCCTCTATGGAAGAACTGGAAAAAGAAATCGATAAAAAAAGAGCACAGCTGAAAAGAGAAGACCGCTTTGCCCGGCGGGTATCGCTGAATGTGGAAATACAAAAACTGAAAGCCTGTTTACAGCAGTTGAAAGAAGGAGAATAACCATGACAGAACTGAAAGGAACGTCTCTGGATATTTTGAAAGAAAATCTGGAAAAGATGAAACAGGATTTTCCGGAAGCCTTTGAAGAAGGAAAAATTAATTTCGATATACTCCGACAAATTCTGGGGGGATACGTAGATGATGCAAGAGAAAAATACCAGTTTACCTGGAACGGAAAAGGAAAGGCCCTTCACATTTCCCAGACACCTTCTATGGGTACACTCCGTCCCTGCCATGAGAAAAGCAAGAACTGGGATTCCACAGAAAACCTGTATATCGAGGGGGATAATCTGGAAGTACTAAAAATCCTCCAGAGAAGCTACCATCGAGCCATAAAAATGATTTACATCGTTATTTGGAGTCAGCTGACGCAGCGTCAGTCAGGTAGTCCTTTTGAGGCCTGGATGGCCCACACAAAAATAGCCTGATGATGTCAATGCCGGTCTTTAGGGACCCGTTTACATCATCAGGCTATTTTTGTACCCTAAATCAGGCCTTAAAAGACCTTCTGTACCGGTCAGTGCCGTCAATCCTCCCAATGCATCGAATGTCCTATAAGCGAGACTCCAGATAAAATTCAACCCGCCTTACAACACTGGTCATGACTTCGTTTATAAGGACGATTTTAAGGATAATATTGAAAACTACAAACAGGTCACCGGACAGGTGGATGCAGAGGGCAGGGCCCTTTCGGCCAATACAGAATCCGGCGGCCGGTACCATACCAACTGGCTGAATATGATGTATCCACGGCTTCGCCTGGCTAGAAATCTGCTTGCTGACGATGGTGTCATCTTTATTTCTATTGATGATAATGAGTATGCAAATCTTAGAAGAATATGCGATATGATTTTTGGTGAAAACTGTTTCGTCGCAACACTTCATGTTGAATTATCAGCTACGCAAGGTATGAAAGTAAAGGCTGCTCAGAATGGCAATATCGTAAAAAATGCAGAATATATTCTCGTTTATACGAGAGATGGTCATAAGAATATTGGCGTAAATTTGCTTTATGATTATCGGCCAGAATATGATTCACATTATTCATATTTTTTGAGTAAAGACAAAAAATCTTTTCAATTATTAAGAAGTGTTTATCATGAATTATATCCTAATGTTAAACTCAAAGATATTGTATCAATGTATAGAGAAGTACCGAATTTTAAGAATTTTGTAGATGAACACAGAGATAGAATTTTTCGTATAGATAAGACAACTGGATTTTCTATGGAAAAGTTTGAAAGAGGGGTAATATACAACGACTACTTTGCCAAAGGCAAAAAGTACACTTTGTACAATGACGGTCATGGTATTCAGCAATTTTTATTTTTAGGTGCTTCATTTGGCAAATGTGATGACTTTGCGGGTGGATTTGGACTTAGAAAAATAAGAGGAGATTGGTGGAAAGAATTTTATAAAGATATGGGGAATGTCTCTAAAGAGGGAAATGTAGTTTTTGAAAATGGAAAAAAGCCAGTACGACTTATTAAGCAACTTATTAAACTTTGCACCAATTCAGATGATATTATAATGGATTTTTTCTCTGGCTCGGCTACTACAGCTCAAGCTGTTATGGATTTAAATAAGGATGATGGCGAAAAGCGTAAGTTTTTATTAGTACAATTACCGGAATTGTGTAATTCCACATCGTCTGCTTTTAAAGCTGGATTCAATAATATTTGTGAATTAGGGGAAAGCCGTATATGTAATGCAGGAGTCCGCATTGAAAAGGAAGCAGAAGAAAAAAATCAGGAAGTACCGGATACGGGCTTCAAGGTTTTCCGGCTGGACAGTTCCAATATCAAGCGCTGGAACCCGGATAAAAAGGACCTGGCACAGTCTCTTTGGGACTATGTGGACAATTTTGTAGAAGGACGGACGGAAGAGGATGTGGTCTATGAAATCATGTTGAAAACGGGCATTGACCTTTCCTGCCCGGTGGAGAAGCTGGAGAGGGATGGACATACCGTTTACAGCATCGGCATGGGCGCCCTTTTCATCTGTCTGGATGACCATGTGAATGAAGATGTGGCGAAAGTGCTGACTGCACTTCACCAGGAGCTGTCACCGGAAACATGGAAAGTAGTTTTCCGGGATAATGCTTTTGACAGGGATGCGGACAAAACCAATGTAAGGGAAATGCTCAAATGTGAGGGGCTGGATCCCGTGGATTTCCTGACCATTTAAGGAGGGCGCGAGAGATGAGTTTACGCTTACATTTTGAGTCCAACCTTCCTTACCAGGAGGAGGCCATTGCAGCTGCAGTGGATTTGTTTGAAGGGCAGCCCCAGGCAGAGTCCAATTTTACTATTTCCGCGTCCTCGAATAATGGGGAAGGGTCTTCCGATTTTATGGAGGACATGGGCTATGGAAACCGCCTTTTGATCTCTTCCGACCAGATTTTGAAGAATCTGAGGAAGGTGCAGCTTCGGAACGGCATCCGCCAGACGGAAACCATGGTTGACGGCCGGTACGATTTTGATATTGAGATGGAAACGGGCACAGGGAAAACCTATGTATATCTTAGGACAGCCCTGGAACTGAGCCGCCGGTATGGTTTCAATAAATTTGTCATCGTGGTCCCCAGTCTGGCAATCAAAGAGGGCGTATTGAAGACTATGGAAATCACCCGGCTTCATTTCAATCGTCTTTATAACGGACTGCCCTATAATTATTTTGTGTACAGCGGTGACAGGGTAGCGGATATCCTTGGGTATGCACGGGACAATAATCTGAATATTATGCTCATGAACATCGATGCTTTCCGGAAGGATGTGGAAGAGGACGGTTCCCAGGGCAAGGCTAATATCATCAACCGGGTACTGGATGAAAAAGGATTTGGCGGTGTCAGACCTATTGATGTACTGGCAGGCACGAATCCCATCGTTATTATCGACGAACCCCAGTCAGCAGACAGTACGGAAAAATCCCATAAAGCCATTGCAAGGCTTCATCCTTTGTGTGTATTCCGCTATTCTGCCACGCACCGCGAACATCATGACCTGATTTATAAACTGGATGCGGTGGACAGCTTCCGTAAGGGACTGGTGAAGCAGATCGAAGTGGCCGACTTTGTGTCTCTGGAAAATCATAATGAGGCTTATTTCTGCCTGAGGAGCGTTTCTAATAAGAAAGAAATCAAGGCCCGTGTGGAAATAGACTGGCAGGATAAAAAAGGTGTGGTGAAGCGAAAAATAGTCACCGTAAGGCCGGGAGATGATTTCTATGAGAAATCCGGCGGCCGTGATGTGTACGACGGTTACCAGATCGATGACATTTACTGTAGCGAAGGGGAAGAGTATGTCAGTTTTACAAATAAAGATACGGTGCTCCGCATAGATAAGCCTATCGGTGATGGTGAGGATATCGAATTCAAGCGCAAGATGATTCGCAAGACCATCGAAGAACATCTGGATAAGGAACTGGAATTTGCGAAGAAGAAATTGAAAATCAAGGTGCTTTCCCTTTTCTTCCTTGACCGTGTCAGTAATTACCGCTCCTCCCAGCGGGGAAAGAAAGGCAGATACGGGCAGATTTTTGAAGAAGAGTATAAAGCACTGATCGCCAGGCCTAAATACGCTCAACTCTACTGTCATGATGATCCGGTGGAAAGCGTGCATGAAGGGTATTTTGCGGTAGATGGAAAAGGCGGTAAAAAACAGACTGACGATGCCCTCTGGAAGGACACCAGCGGTAATACGAAAGCAGATGACAGTGCTTATACCCTGATTATGAAAGATAAGGAGAGACTTCTTTCCTTTGACTGCCCAGTACGTTTTATTTTTTCCCATTCCGCATTAAAGGAAGGTTGGGATAACCCCAATGTTTTCCAGATATGTACCCTGAATGATACGAAGAGCGAAATCAAGAAAAGGCAGGAAATCGGTCGGGGACTTCGTCTCTGCGTGAATCAAGATGGAAAGCGGATACGGGATCCCAATGTAAATATACTGACCGTCATGGCTAATGAAAGCTATGATGACTTTGCAAGCAAACTTCAGCATGAATATGAAGTGGATGAAGGTATCAAATTTGGTGTCATGGAACCCCATATCTTTGCCCGGATTTCCGTGTCTGATGGTTCCGGGAAAGAGCATCCGCTGGGAGAAACCAAATCGAAGCAGCTTTATGAGCAGCTGGAACAGTATGGATACCTGGACAAAGGCGGAAAAATTCAGGAAAAGATGCAAAAAGCGTTGAAGGATGATACCCTTGTTATTCCTCCGGAATTTCTCCCTTTAAAAGATAGAATTTTGGACATCTGTAAACGCACCGCTAAAGGCTTTGGGTTTGTTCATAAGAATAAGAACCGTACCCAGGCCCAGGCCCGGAAACAGCGGATTTTGAGTCCGGAGTTCAAAGAACTGTGGGATAAGATCAAATACAAAACGGTGTATCATGTAAATTTCGACAGCAGCAGTCTCATTGCCCATGCAGTACAGGCGATGCAGGGACTCATCGTCACCAAGCCCCAGCTCATGTATGAGAAATCGGATGTAGAAATCACGGATGCAGGAGTTCATGCGGAAATCAAAAGGAGAAAGAGGGAGGAACTAATAGATGCAGATACACTTCCTCTTCCGGATATTCTCATGTATCTCCAAAACCAGACTAATCTGACAAGGAAAACTCTGGCCAAAATTCTTATCGAAAGCGGTACTCTTTCCCAATTTACCCGCAATCCCCAGCAGTATATGGAAAAAGCGGCCAGCCGCATCAGGCAGGTAATGAATGAGGCCATTATGGATGGCATCAAGTATAGGCGTATCGGAGATACCGCCTATTATTCCCAGGAACTCTTCCTGAATGAGGAATTGAAGGGGTATCTTGGAGAAAATATGTGCCACGCCACGAAATCTGTTTATGACTATATTGTTTATGACAGCGAGGTGGAGCGCCGTTTTGCCCGCTCCTTTGAACGGGACGAGGCGGTGAAACTCTATGTGAAGCTGCCGGACTGGTTTAAAATCATGACACCCCTGGGATCCTATAATCCGGACTGGGCAGCAGTCATTGATGATGACGGGCAGGAGAAACTCTATTTTATTGTTGAAACCAAAGGAACTGTGGACAAGACGAAACGGAGAATTTCTGAAAATGCCAAAATCGAATGCGGAGAAAAACATTTTGAGGCTCTTCACACCGGCATCCATTTCAAAACGGAATCGGATTATATTGATTTCTCCAATGTGGTCAATAACACGCCTCAGGGTTATGGAACAGAAGAACCGGAAGGGGAGACCTCTGTGCTTCCCCAATATGTGGAAAAGCCGAAGGGCAGCAGATTGACGCTGGAAGATCTCCATACCGGCATGAAAGTCGAAAGTCAGGACTATGGCATCGGCACTGTCGTTGCTCAGGACATGATGAAACATCATATCAAAGTCGCTTATGGACAGACGATCGTTGAATACATTGTTCCCGATGCCTTTGACTGCGGTCTGCTGGTAAAGGGCGACTGATATCGGACTATTTCCAGGGATACCTGGATACGACTCATGGCATTTTCCAAAGCACCGGACTGCAACATCTGCGGTCCGGTGTTTTTATTTCATTAAATTTTAAAAAGAGACAGGTAATGACATGGCCTTCCTGTATAATAAGAATAAAGGTAAGTCTGTAATGGAAGTCTTATAAGCAGCAATCAGCGTGAGATTTCATCTGCGAAGGTTAATTCTCATAACCGCAGGAGAAATATATATCAAACACCTTTATTTTGCAGCCAAGGGGAGGAAGCATTTATGAAACGGAGAGTTGTAAAATCGATTTCCACATGTCTTTGTGTCAGTATACTGACCTGTTCGGCACCCTTTGTGCCGCTGGCTTTTGCAGAGCAGACTACAGCCAGCAATGAAATCCCCATTATCAAGGCGGAAAACGGGGAAGATGAGGCTGCAGATATCAAAGCAAGAACGGCGGCCATACTGCATCCGCAGAAAGAAATGGAAGTGTCTACTATTCCGTCAGACCATGCGTATATTCCCAAGGATACAATACTGACGGTGGAATTGATGCAGGAAATCAGCTCAAAAAAGATGAAAAAAGGGATGCCCGTACCGCTTACATTAAAGGAAAACCTGATTGTGAATGATGTGGTGGTAGCTCCGGCAGGTACAGAAGTAAAGGGGATAGTAACCAAAGCAACGAAAAGCGGATTCTTCGGGCGTTCGGGGAAATTGGAGTTCAAGATTACTTCATTTGAAACAATCAATGGCGTAAAGATACCACTCCAGTATGTAACTAAGAAAGAAGCCGGCAGCGATGGCGGTGCAGTGGCGGTGGCTACGGCTCTTACTGTGGTAGGTGGCTTCCTTATGAAGGGGAAGAATGTAACCTTTAAAGAAGGAACACTGTTTGATGCAAGGGTTACGGCGGACACGGACCTGCAGACCACCCTTGACGGGCTGGCAGCTGCTATGGACACAAGTAAACCCCATGGAACAGTCATTGTCATCAAAAGGTAGAGGTTAAGAGTCCATTTCATATAACTGCACACAGAAAAAGCCTCTCTTTCGAGGGGCTTTTTAGGTAGCAGCGGAAGAATCTATAGGGGCAGTTAGTCCTATTTCATGGAAGGGCGCAGTAAAGTGGCAGGGCTCCTTCCAATGATTGGAGGAGCCCTCTTTTTATAAAACCTTTACAACCGGGCTTTCGCCCGCGGGAAAACATGCTAACCGCCCTTACGGGCGAGGGAAAAGCGGCCCCCTTTGGTGGCTGGCGCCACCACCTTCCCCCCGCAAGCGGGGGGACAATAAAGCAGATAGAACCTTCACGCCGCAGGCATGTTTTCAAATCACCCGCAGGGCGTTGGGGAGGCGCACGTACTGGAGGTGTTCGGACATGTCCATGTAGAATTCTACGTCGGTGTAGAAGGTATCCATGACTTCATGGAAGTGGGTGCCCAGGTCTTCTTTGAAGGTGTATTCCAGGTAATAGGGAGTCCAGCCGGCTTTCATGAAGAAGTATTTCATGGGGTTCAGTTCTGCCGGGCAGGTGAGGTGGGCGGCCTGGAGGAGGTCTTCGCCGGTGGCCCGGTCGAAGCCGAAGTAGGAGGCCATGGAGAGGACCAGGAGTTTCAGTTTGTAGTCTTTTTCCACAAGATCCAGTACGTCCATATTGACGTAGAGGTCAGAGGCGATGGAGCGGATTTCTTTTTCTTTTGCCTTGTATTCTTCTTCAGACATGGTGATGGGGTAACCGTTTTTCATTTCGTAGAGCAGGCCTTTTCCTTTGGTATCCATAATGGACCTCCTTTTTGAAATACATCATGATTCTATATTTATATTTTACTATATGTATTCAGAAATTTCAATAAGGCAACTTATGGATAAACCCCTTTGGGGCTTGAGGGGTGACGGCCCGCTGGGCCGAAGGTTCTTAAGGGGCTTAAGTTTGACGCGCCTTTGGCGCGAGGGTTGTTGTAGGGCGCCTATGAATTGATAGAAGGCGCCAGTTTGTATAAAACCTTCACAACCGCGCAGCGGGCGAGGGAAAAGCATCCCCCCCTTGCCCGCTGCGCGGGACTTCCCCCGCAAGCGGTGGCAGAACAAAGCTCCGTGAGGCTATTTTTTCATAAGTGACTCTAAGTTTAGCACGGGTTGTAGTGCCCCCGCTTGCGGGGGAAAGGTGGTGGCGCAGCCACCAAAGGGGGGGGAGCGCAGCGAGCCAGTCAGCAGAATTGTTATTTTGCCATATGATACAGAAAGGTAAATCCGTAACGCTGACTTCATACTCATCGCCCGAGAGGGCGATACCACAACCCTCGGCCCGAAGGGGCGTCAAACTTAAGAACCCTCCGGCCGTCAGACCGGTCAATCTTAAGAACCCTCACACCGAAGGTGTGTCCACGGGCGCGTCCCGCGTCCCATGTGCAATTCTTTCCGGCTTGTTATATAATTAAATTGACTCATTGTTTATTGAAGTGCAGGAGACGTATGGAGCGTTACAGGAATTATTCTGATTATCTGAAGGAGAGGTACGGGGAGAAGGTGTACAAGATCCCTGTGTCTCTTCCGGTGACCTGTCCGAACCGGGATGGGTGTCTTTCGTCGGGGGGCTGTATTTTCTGCGGGTCCATCGGCGCTGATTATGAGACGAAGGCGGTGGGCATGGGTATTACCCGCCAGCTGGACCGGAGTATGGCCCATGTGGGGCCGAAGTACAAGGCGCGGAAGTTTATTGCTTATTTCTTGAATTTTACGAATACCTATGCCCCTCTGTCCGATTTCAAAAGCTGGGTGGAGGAGGCCATGAGTCATCCGGCGGTGGTGGCGGTGGATGTGTCTACCCGGCCGGACTGCATTCATGAGGCGTACCTGGATGTGCTGAAGGAGGCGTCGCTAAGGTATGGGAAGGATGTGACGGTGGAGCTGGGGCTCCAGAGCAGTAATGTGCACACCCTTTCTGTGCTGAACCGCTGCCATGGGCTTGCGGAGTTTATCGATGCATCTCTTCGCATCGGGCGGTATGGCTTCGATCTCTGCACCCATGTGATTGCTGATCTTCCCTGGGATGACCGGCTGGATGTGGCGGAGACGGCGAAGATTATTTCCGCGCTGCCGGTGACGGAGGTGAAGCTTCATTCTCTTTACATCGTGAAGGGGACGAAGCTGGCAGACATGTATGAGAAGGGGGAGGTCTCGCTTCTTCCTATGGAGGAGTACATGGAGCGGGCGGTGCTTTTTCTTTCTTATCTCCGGAAGGATATCGTGGTGCAGCGCATGGTAGGCCGGGCGTCGGGTGGAAATACGATCACTGTGAACGGCGGCTCTCCTTGGTGGGAAGTGAAGGACCGCATCGACCGGCTTCTGGAGGAAAGAAATATTACCCAGGGCTGCCGCTGCCATTATCTGGACGGCAGGGCAGTGAGGCAGTTTTTGAAGTGACAGGGTTCATGAAAGGAAAATGATTACGGAACGGGTAGAAGAAATACTCATCAGGGATTCGCAGGAAGCGTCCCATATTTTTGAAAGAGACAGTTCGTATCTGAAGGTCATGGGAGACCATTACGGCATTGATATATCGGGCCGGGGAAATCTCATCCGCATGAAGGGAGACCATGAGGCGGTGGAGCAGGCGGTTCATGTGGTGGAGCGGCTCCGCCACATGGTGCGTGAGCGTATCCGTCTGTCGGAGCGGCAGGTGCGGCTGGTGATGCGCCTTATGGATGAGGGAAAAGAGCAGCTTCTGGAGGATATGGAAGAGGATATTATCAATTTCACCAAGAGCGGCAATCCCATCCGTCCCCGCACCCTGGGGCAGAAGTTCTATGTGGACGCCATCCGGAGGAATTCCATCACTTTCGGCATCGGCCCGGCAGGCACGGGAAAGACGTACCTGGCGGTGGCCCTGGCGGCTTTTGCCCTTCGAAACCACGATGTGCAGCGCATCATCCTGGTGCGCCCGGCGGTGGAAGCGGGGGAGAAGCTGGGATTTTTGCCCGGCGATATGCAGGAGAAGGTGAATCCTTACCTGCGTCCTCTCTTCGACGGCCTCTTGGATATGTTCGGCCCCGAGGAGTTCATGCGGCTCCAGCAGAAGGGGCAGATCGAGGTGGCGCCGCTGGCTTATATGCGGGGACGCACGCTGGAGAAGTCCTTCGTCATTCTGGACGAGGCCCAGAATACTACGGTGGAGCAGATTAAAATGTTCCTCACCCGTCTGGGGTTCCGGTCCAAAATGGTGATTAACGGCGACGTGACCCAGATCGACCTGCCGCCCCATGTGAAGAGCGGCCTCATCGACGCTCTCCGGGTGCTCGGCGGGGTGAAGGATATCGGACAGGTTCATTTCACAGAGGACGATGTGGTGCGTCACGACCTGGTGGCCGCCATTATCCATGCCTATGAGGAAGATGCTAGGAAAAGAAATAAAAACGGAGGCAGCAGCCATGGAAATCACGATTAATTACAGCGATATGAAATATTACAGTGAGGAACTGGAAGCACTGATTCATAAGGTGCTGGAGAAGGGGGCCGAGCTCCAGAAGGTGCCGGAGGATGCAGAAATCAGCGTGCTCATCTGCGACGGGGAGACCATTCATGAGCTGAACCGGGACTACCGCCATGTGGATGCGCCCACCGACGTCCTTTCCTTTGCCCTGAACGAAGGGGAAGACGATATTCCGGAAGAGGAAAAGGCTCTGGGCGATATCGTCATCAACCTGGACCGGGCGGTGGAACAGGCGAAGGAATTCGGCCACAGCAAGGAAAGGGAAATGGCCTATCTTTCGGTGCACGGTTTCCTCCATATCCTGGGCTATGACCACTACGATCCGGAAGAAAAGAAGGCCATGAGAAAGGCGGAGGAAGACATCCTCGGCGCCTGCGGCATTACGCGCATGATGACCGAAGGCAAGCTGGAAGCGGAACATGAAGGCTGAGGTCATCCAGAGCCTTCTGGAAAAGGCGGAGGAGGCCAGGAAGAAAAGCTACTCTCCCTACTCCCGCTATCCCGTGGGAGCGGCCCTGATGGCCAAAGACGGCACCATCTATGCCGGATGCAACGTGGAGAACGTTTCCTACGGCGCCGCCCTCTGTGCGGAACGGAATGCTCTGGGAAGCGCCGTGGCTGATGGACAGCGGGACTTTACCGCCATCGCCATCATCGGGAGCCATGAGGACTACACCATGCCCTGCGGCATCTGCCGCCAGGTGCTGTCCGAATTTCATGTGCCCCTCATCATCTGCGGAAATTCATCTAAAGACTATCGCACCTATACCCTGGAAGAACTGTTTCCTTCTTCCTTCAGGGCTGAAGAACTGAAACACTGACTTAATAAGGAGAATCCATGACAGACAAAGAAACTAAATTTCATTCCGGCTTCGCTGCCCTGCTGGGCCGGCCCAATGTGGGAAAATCCACCCTCATGAACGCCCTTCTGGGAGAAAAGATTTCCATCGTCTCCGCTCACGCCCAGACTACGAGAAATAAAATCACCGGCGTGTGGAACGGCGACAATGCCCAGGTAGTGTTCCTGGATACCCCGGGCATGCACAAGCCCCAGAGCAAACTGGGTGAAGCCATCCGCCAGAGCACCATGGACGCCCTGGACGAGGTGGACATGATCGTCTTCCTCTGCGCCGTGAACGATCCCCTGGGCGCCGGCGACCGCTACATCCTCTCCCTTCTGAAGGACCGGAAAGTGCCGGTCATCCTGGCCCTCTCCAAGACGGACCTCATTTCCAAAGAAGAGGTGCTGAAGAAAATCGTACAGTACAGCAAAATCTACCCCTTCGCTGAAATCATCCCCCTCTCCGCCAAAACCGGCGAGAACCTGGATGAGCTCATGAAGTGCGTGGTGAAATACATGCCCGAAGGACCGAAATACTTCCCTGACGACATGGTGACTGACCAGCCGGAACGAAATATCGTCCAGGAAATCGTGAGAGAAAAACTCCTCACCCGCACCAGAGACGAAGTGCCCCACGCCATCGGCGTATACACCGAAGAATTCTCCGAAAGGGAGAACGGCAAAGTCTACATCCGCTGCACCATCTACGTGGAGCGGGACTCCCAGAAACGGATCATCATCGGCAAAAAAGGCAGCGTCCTCAAAGCCGCCGGCCAGGAAGCCCGGGAAGAAATCCAGAACCTCATCGGCGCTCCGGTGTTCCTGGACCTGTGGGTGAAGGTCACCAAAGACTGGAAGAATAAAGATTATATTCTGAGAGAACTGGGATATAAGGAACATAAGTGACAAAGTGACAAGCCCTGACGGGCTTGAGGGTTGACGGCCCGCTGGGCCGAAGGTTCTTAAGGGGCTTAAGTTTGACGCGCCTTTGGCGCGAGGGTGGTTGTAGGGCGCCTATGAATTGATAGAAGGCGCCAGTTTGTATAAAACCTTTACAACCGGGCTTTCGCCCGTGGGAAAACCATACAACCGCCCTGCGGGCGTTGGAAATGCACCCCTTTTGGTGGCTGGCGCCACCACCTTCCCCCCGGTGGGGGGACTTTATTCTTCGCTATGCGTTGAGTGAAAGGATTGCTTTGCAGAGCTTTATTCTGCCCCCTGAACAGGGGGAAGTCCGGCGCAGCCGGATAGGGGGGGCGAGCGCAGCGAGCCAATCAGCAGAATGTTTTTCATGACATATAACACAAAAAGCCAATCCCGTAACGTTCTTGCGTCCCCTTTAGGGGAAGAGGGCCACGAAGTGGCGAAGGGTGTGCAAGCGAACTGGATTCATAGGGGAGCCCCGCGACCCGCGAATCCAGTGAGACGCCATCCAGCGAAGTCGGTGTGGATGGTGGTAAGAATGATTATGATACTCGATGTGGACGTGACCGCCGAAAGGCGGCATTATAATACTCATCGCCCCCTAAAGGGGAAACGACTCACCACATTTTGCGCGTCGCTAGCGCTCCTTCAAAATGTGTTCGCTGTGCACCGCAAGGGCGATACCGCAACCCTCGGCCTGAAGGGCCGTCAAACTTAAGAACCCTCCGGCCGCAGGCCGGTCCATCTTAAGAACCCTCACACCGAAGGTGTGTCCAAGGGCGATACCGCAACCCTCGGCCTGAAAGGCCGTCAAACTTAAGAACCCTCCGGCCGTCAGGCCGGTCAATCCTAAGAACCCTCACGCCGCAGGCGTGTTATCCAAGGAGGAATGTCCTATTACTACCGATATACAGTGGCTGGTGCTTTCACTGGCAGCAGCGCTGGCCGCTTCATTTTTTAATTATAAGAATACGCTGGTCAATTTTTCCTTTGCCCGCATGCGGAAGAAGTACATTGAGGACAATGATGAGCAGGA
This sequence comes from Dialister succinatiphilus YIT 11850, assembly GCF_000242435.1. Taxonomy (GTDB): domain Bacteria; phylum Bacillota; class Negativicutes; order Veillonellales; family Dialisteraceae; genus Dialister; species Dialister succinatiphilus. The sequence goes on from NZ_JH591188.1 coordinate 529,329, forward strand.
TCCGGAGCTGATCCGAAAGGTGGCTCCTTTTTACCAGCGCACCAGCCAGATTCTGGGCGGCACCCAGGTAGCATTTGTCATTTACTGCGGTATTTTTGCCATCAGCCTTTTGGGGATGGCGGAGAGCGGACGCCATCTGCTTCTTGCCCTGATGGGAGAGGATCTGTCCTGGGCGGTGAATCTCATTCTGGCGGCAGCGGTGGTGGTGCTGGTCCTTCTTTTCTGGACGGGCACCATTCTTTACCCAGGTACCCATGCCCTGGTGGAGCCGCTGCCTATTCTGGCGTCCCACCGGTGGGTGGTGCACTGGAACCGCCGTCTTTTCCATCCCCTTGTGCAGGCAGGGCTTTTCCTGGTACGCCGCATTTTCCGGCATAACAAGATTCCTTTCAGGAACGAAGTCAATTTCACCTATACGGAAGATGAAATCCGCTGCATCGTGGAGGAAAGCAACAGGAGCGGCCGGCTGAACGCGCTGGAGAATACGCTTATCAAGAATTCCTTCGATTTCTTCGACCTCATGGTACGGGATGTAATGATTCCCAGAAACAATATGGTGGTGCTCTATTATAATGATGACATGGAAACCATGCGGCGTATGATTTCCAAGGCCCACCATACCTGTTATCCGGTGTGCATGGATGACAAGGACCAGATTCTGGGGTTCATCCATGTGAAGGATTTCATGGAAAGCCTTCTCCATGGACAGTCCAACATCAAAACTATTATGAGGGAAATCCTCACGGTACCGGAGGTGATGCCGGCGCCTTCTCTTCTGCAGCTCATGAAGAACCGCCGCATTTATCTGGCGGTGGTGGTGGACGAGTACGGCGGTACTTCGGGCCTGGTGACCCTGGAGGATCTGGTGGAAGAGCTTATCGGCGAGATTCCCCAGTCCGTGGATACCACGCCCTATGAAATCCTGCGCATGAAGGACGGCACCTACGAATTCGACGGCACCGTCATTCTGGAAGACGTATCGGATCGGCTGGAAATCGACCTGGCCGGCGAGGACAAGAACGCCACCATCGGCGGTTTCGTATTCTCCCATCTGGAACGAATCCCCAAAGTAGGGGACCACGTGGATTTCTCAGGCTGGCGGTTCTCCGTGCTTCGCATGGAAGGCTTCCGCATTGTCCGGGTGCGGGCGGAAAAGCTGGGGCCATCGGGAAAGGAAGAAAGCCATGACAAGGAAGATTGAGAGCGGAGAAGCCATTGTGCTCCATAGCAGAGAAGGGAGAGAGGGAGGAAAGACCCTCTCTCTTTTTACCATGCAGAAAGGACGCATGGTCATGTCCCTGCCAAGGACTGTAATGGCCCGCTGCGGCAGCGGCCTCACCGCTCCTTTCTCCCTCATCCGCTATACCGCCTCGGTGGAAGGGGAATACGCCCTCCTTTCCCAATACGAGGGACACCTTCTTTTCGACATGATGAAACTTCCCTATGAAGACATGGCCTACTGGTTCTACGTCATAGAGCTGTCCGAAAAACTATTCCCCCAGGGTGAAAAAGACGACGGCGCCTATGACACCCTTCTCAAGGCAGGCTCTATGGGAGGAAAAAGAAACAGCCTCCCTCTCTGCTTCATGACGGCGGTGAAACTCCTGGCCCAGTCCGGCTTCGACGCCGCCTCGCCGGAAGAAGCGGAAGAAAACCACCTCTCCCCCGAGGCTCTCTCCCTCCTTGCCGCCTTCCGGGACTACCGCTGGCAGGGCCCTTTCTCCCGTCCCATCAACAGAAAAACCTTCCATGAAGCAGCAGCCTACGTGGAAAACTTCGTAGAAAGGGTGTGCGATATCAGGATGCATACGAAAGGGGCGTTTATGGACAAGCCCTGACGGGCTTGAGGGTTCTAAAGTTTGACGGGGCTATCGCCCCGAGGGTTCTTAAGTTTGACAGCGGCTATGCCGCTGAGGGTTGTGGAGGGCGCCTCTAAATTATAGAAGGCGCCAGTTTGGATAGAACAACTTTAGTGAGCTAGTGAGCTAGTGAGCTAGTGGCTGGTGGCTGGGGAGCGCCTGACGGCGCGGCTCCGCCGACTGGTATTTACTATCGATTAGCTCATAAGTGCCTTGTACCGAGATTCTTCGCCTACGGCTCAGAATGGTCGGTCGGCCAAATAAAAGGAAGGCCCTTTAATGTGCAGGCTAAGGGCCAACTTTGGCCGACTCGCGCATTCTATGCAGAATGCGCGCAAGTGAGGGCGGGAAGGAATTCCCGTAACGCTGACTTTATAAGCATTGCCGCAGAGCGGCAATCCACAACCCTCGGCCCGAAGGGCCGTCAAACTTAAGAACCCTTGGGCCGAAGGCCCATCCATCTTAAGAACCTTTCCCTCTGAACCTTTTGAACCCTCTGAACCCTCTGAACCCGGGCCACAGAGTGGCCCTATTCCCTATTGCTTTTTCCCTCCTGCAATGCTAGAATTGGCTGGAACAAAAAGCGCTGAAAATGCAATAGGAAATTTCTGCGCAAGAAAATTTCTATAGCAGGCATAAAAAATTCTATAAAAGAAAATATCTTAACTGTATTATTTAAAAGTTTTTGGTATAAATGAGGAACGAATCCTTGCATTGTGTCTTTAAATGTAGTAAAATTTACCTTTGCAACCGTTCCTTTTTATTTTATTTATAAGGTATGTATATAGGCTGACAGGAGAATCCTTTCCTGGAGGCCCTGTTTTGAAACGAAAGGGTGAGGCGAGGAATGCCCAAAAGCAAGATGTTCAGACCTGTGCAGGTTGGTAAGAAGAAGAGATACACCTATGCCAGATCACAGGAAGTTCTGAAAATGCCGCATTTGCTCGATCTGCAGACGAAGTCCTATGAATGGTTCTGCAGGGAAGGGCTGAAGGATGTATTTGCAGATATTTCCCCAATTGAGGACAGCGCACATAAGTGGGCGCTTCACTTTGGCGATTACTATTTCGGCAAAGGCAAGTACAATATCGAACAGTGCAAGGCGAAGGATGTCAATTATTCGGCTCCTCTCTATGTGAAGGTGCGCCTGGAAAACAAGGAGACCGGAGAGCTGAAGGAACATGATCTTTTCATGGGTGATTTCCCGGTCATGACCGATACCGGCACGTTTATCATCAATGGTGCTGAACGTGTCATCGTTTCCCAGCTGGTCCGTTCTCCCGGCGTGTACTACAAGAAGGAAAGGGACGCTTTCGATAAGGAAATCTACAGTGCCCAGCTCATTCCGAACCGCGGTGCCTGGATCGAACTGGAATCGGATCCGTCAGGTTCCATTTCCGTTCGTATCGACAGAAACCGCAAGATGCCGGTGACTGTTCTTGTCCGTGCCCTGGGCTATTCTTCCAATGAGGAAATCCTGGATCTTTTCGATCATGATATCCACATTGAAAGGACGCTGGAGAAGGATAATACTACGGACCGCAAGTCCGCTCTCATTGAAATTTACCACAAGCTGCGCCCCGGTGAACCGGCTACGGAAGAATCCGGTACTACGCTGCTTAACAATTTCTTCTATGATCCCCGCCGTTACGACCTGGCCAAGGTAGGCCGCTACAAGCTGAACAAGAAGCTGGCCTGGAAGAACCGTCTTCGCGGTCATAAGACCGATGGCCCCATCGTGAATACGGAAACCGGCGAAGTGGTGATTGAAGCCAACAGCCTCATCGATGATGATGCTATTGCCCGGATCGAGGAAAGCGGCGTGTTCTCTTCCTTCGACCAGGTGGAAGTGATGACGCAGAAGGATGACGGCACACCGGTCAAGGTGATCTGCTCTTCCGGCAACAGGGAAGATAATTACAGAATCCTTGAAAGATGCGACATTATTGCCTGCATCGATTACCTGCTGAACATGATGCAGGGCTACGGCAGAAGCGATGATATCGACCATCTGGGCAACCGCCGCGTTCGCTGCGTAGGCGAACTTCTGCAGAACCAGTTCCGCATCGGCCTCACCCGTATGGAACGAGTGGTTCGTGAAAGAATGACTACCCAGGACCAGGACAAGATGACCCCCCAGGCTCTGGTGAATATCCGCCCTGTAGTGGCAGCTATCAAGGAATTCTTCGGATCCTCCCAGCTGTCCCAGTTCATGGACCAGACAAACCCGCTGGCTGAACTGACCCATAAGCGCCGTCTGTCCGCTCTGGGCCCCGGCGGTCTGTCCCGTGAAAGAGCAGGGTTCGAAGTCCGCGACGTACATTACTCCCATTACGGCCGTATGTGCCCGGTAGAAACCCCTGAAGGTCCTAACATCGGCCTGATTTCCTCTCTGTCCAACTACGGTATCATCAACAAGTACGGCCTCATCGAGACCCCGTACCGCATTATCGAAAAGACGGAAGATCCCAAGACCGGCGTTAAGGAATACCACGTAACCGACGAAACAAAGTATGTCACCGCCGATATCGAAGAAGACAAGATCATTGCCCAGGCTTCGGAACCGCTGGATGCGGAAGGCCATTTCATCCATAAGAATGTGGCAAGCCGCCGCGGCCCCGATGTATTGGAAGCAGAACCGGAAGAAGTAGACCTGATGGACGTATCTCCAAAGCAGGTTGTCTCCATCGGTACATCCCTCATTCCATTCCTGGAACACGATGATACGAACCGTGCCCTCATGGGCGCCAACATGCAGCGCCAGGCTGTGCCGCTGCTCCGTCCGGAAGCGCCTCTCGTAGGCACCGGCATGGAATGGGTAGCAGGCCAGGACTCCGGCGTCTGCATCCTCGCCAAGAGGGGCGGCACCGTGGAAAGAGTGACAGGCCGCCAGATCATTGTCCGCGCAGACAATGGCGAGCTTGACACCTATGACCTCATTAAGTTCATGCGTTCCAACCAGTCCACCTGCATCAACCAGCGCCCCACCGTATTCAAGGGCGAAAGGGTTGAAAAGGGCGACACCCTGGCTGACGGCATGGCAACGGACCAGGGCGAACTGGCTCTGGGCCACAACGTACTGGTAGCCTTCGTATCCTGGGAAGGGTACAACCACGAAGACGCCGTACTGATTTCCGAACGTCTCTGCAAGGATGACCTCTACACTTCCATCCATATTGAAGAATACGAATGCGACGCCAGAGATACCAAGCTGGGCGAAGAAGAAATTACCCGCCAGCTGTCTTCCGTTTCCGAAGACGCTGTGAAATATCTGGATGAGAACGGGATTATCATGGTAGGTGCTGATGTACGGCCCGGCGATATCCTGGTAGGCAAGGTGACACCGAAGGGCGAAACCGAACTGACCCCGGAAGAAAGACTTCTGCGCGCCATCTTCGGCGACAAGGAAAGAGAAGTCCGCGATACATCCCTGCGCGTGCCTCATGGCGAATTCGGCAAGGTGGTGGACGTGAAGGTATTCACCCGTGAAAACGGCGACGAACTGGCTCCCGGCGTGAACAAACTGGTGCGTGTCTACATTGCCCAGAAACGTAAGATCCGCGAAGGCGACAAGATGGCCGGCCGTCATGGCAACAAGTGCGTATGCTCCAGAATCCTTCCGGTGGAAGATATGCCTTTCACTCCCGATGGCCGTCCGGTGGACCTGGTACTGAACCCCCTGGGCGTACCGTCCCGAATGAATATCGGCCAGATTCTGGAAATCCATCTGTCCTGGGCCTGCCATATGCTGGGCGAAGAAATCCGCGCAGCCCTGAAAGCAGGAGAGGGCTCTGACCAGTACGAAGAAATGAAGCAGCGTCTCATCGACTGCGGCTATGATTTTGAAAAATACGGCATGCCTGAACCGACGGAATCGGGCATCCACATTGCAACGCCTGTCTTCGACGGCTGCCGCGATGAAGACCTGGCAGCTACCCTGAAGGCAGCCGGACTTCCGGCCAACGCCAAGACCGACCTCTATGACGGCCGTACCGGTGAAAAGCTGGACAATCAGGTCACCATCGGCTGGAAATACATGCTGAAACTCCATCATCTGGTTGATGATAAGATTCATGCCCGCTCCACCGGTCCATACTCCCTGGTTACCCAGCAGCCACTGGGCGGCAAGGCACAGTTCGGCGGCCAGCGCTTCGGCGAAATGGAAGTCTGGGCACTGGAAGCCTACGGTGCAGCCTACACCCTGCAGGAAATCCTGACAGTGAAGTCCGATGATGTCATCGGTCGTGTGAAGGCTTATGAAAAAATTGTCAAGGGCGAAAACATTCCGAGCCCCGGCGTTCCGGAATCTTTCAAGGTCCTCATGAAAGAACTGCAGTCCATCGGACTGGACGTACGGATTCTCAATGAAAACGGCGATGAAGTGGTTCTGAAGGAACTGGACGAAAGCGATCTGGAACAGGGCTACGGCGGCGGCGAACGCTGGCACCGGGACGAAGTGAAGGAAGCCATGGAAGGGGACAGTGCAGTCACTGAATCCAGAAATGCCATGGAAACATCCATGAACGGCGGAGCAGCTGCCGACAACAATGATGTAGCCTCCTTCAACGATACCCTGGAAGCCGAAGCCAATGCTCCCACCGACGAAGAAGCAGGATTCGGCGAAACGGATATGAACAATGAAACCGGCCATACAGATGGCCAGGATGAATAAACCCGGAAAGGAGAAGAACCCAATTGTTAGATGTAAACGAATTTGATTCCATGAAAATCGGTATCGCCTCTCCGGAAAAGATCCTTGAATGGTCCCACGGCGAAGTGACCAAGCCGGAAACCATCAACTACAGAACCCTGAAGGCAGAAACCGACGGTCTCTTCTGTGAAAAGATTTTCGGACCAACCAAGGACTGGGAATGCAAATGCGGCAAATACAAGAAAATGCGCTACAGAGGCACCATCTGCGACAAGTGCGGCGTAGAAGTGACCAGCTCCAAGGTGCGTCGTGAAAGAATGGGCCACATTGCTCTTGCCTGCCCGGTATCCCATATCTGGTATTTCAAAGGCACCCCTTCCCGCATTGGCCTGATTCTTGAAATCTCCCCCCGCCAGCTGGAAAGAGTCCTCTATTTCGCAGCTTATATCGTCCTTGACCCCGGCAGCACAGACCTTCTGAAGAAGCAGGTGCTGAACGAACAGGAATACCAGGACGCTGTAGCTAAATTCGGCCCCGGCTCCTTCAAAGCCCAGATGGGCGCAGAAGCTATCCAGAAACTGCTGAAGGAACTGGACCTGCCGAAACTGGAAGCAGCCCTCAAGAAGGAAATCGAAGAAGGCAGCGGCCAGCGCAAAGTGAGATGCATCCGCCGTCTGGAAGAAGTAGAAGCCTTCCTTCACTCCGGCAACAAACCGGAATGGATGATCCTCACCGTCCTTCCGGTCATTCCGCCGGACCTCCGTCCGATGGTCCAGCTCGACGGCGGCCGTTTTGCCACCTCCGACCTGAATGACCTGTACCGCCGCGTCATCAACAGGAACAACCGTCTGAAACGGCTTATGGAACTGGGCGCTCCGGAAATCATCATCCGCAACGAAAAACGTATGCTCCAGGAAGCAGTGGATGCCCTCATCGATAACGGCCGCCGCGGCAGAGCCGTATCGGGCCCCGGCAACCGTCCCCTGAAGTCCCTGTCCGACATGCTGAAAGGCAAGCAGGGCCGTTTCCGTCAGAACCTCCTCGGTAAACGTGTAGACTACTCCGGCCGTTCCGTAATCGTCGTGGGTCCTGAACTGAAAATGTACCAGTGCGGCCTGCCGAAGGAAATGGCCATCGAACTCTTCAAGCCCTTCATTATGCATGAGCTCATCAAGAGAGGCGTAGCCAACAACCTGAAAGCAGCCCGTAAGAAAGTAGACAAACTGGCTCCCGAAGTCTGGGATGTACTGGGCGATGTGATCAAAGAACATCCGGTACTCCTGAACCGTGCACCTACCCTGCACAGACTTGGCATCCAGGCCTTCGAACCCATCCTCTGGGAAGGCCGTGCCATCAAGCTGCACCCCCTGGTATGCCCGGGCTACAACGCCGACTTCGACGGCGACCAGATGGCCTGCCATCTGCCGTTGTCCGTGGAAGCACAGGCCGAAGCCAGAACCCTCATGCTTTCCATTAACAACATCCTTTCCACCAAGGATGGCAAACCGGTAGCTATTCCTTCCCAGGATATGATTCTGGGCTCCTACTACCTCACCATTGTGGAAACGGCCAACGATGCGAAAGTCGATTTCACACCGGAAGAAAAAGCAGCCAACCCCAATGCGAAATTTGACCCCATGAAACAGTGGAAAAAGGCAGAAGATGAAATGGACACCTCCCGCCTCCACGCCTATACCGGATACGACGAAGTCATGCTGGCCTATGCCCTCCATGAAATCCGCATCCACGATTTCATCAAAGTCCGCATCCCCAAAGAAGACCGTCCCGACGGCTTCAATGAAGATGACAAGGACCTGGTCATCACCACCCCTGGCCGTCTGATTTTCAACTACGCCATTCCAAGGGAACTCCGTTTCTTCTACAAACGCCATGAAAAGAGAGTAGATGAAAACGGAAAGACCTACGAAGTAGTGAACAACGGTCTGGGCATCACCATCGGCAAGAAGCAGATGGGCAAGCTCGTAAACGACTGCTTCAAGAAACTGGGCTTCAAAGCCACCGGCGACCTTCTGGACTCCGTCAAAGCCCTGGGCTTCCACTACGCCCTGGTTTCCGGCATTTCCATCGGCATCTACGACGTAGCCGTACCGCCTGAAAAGGATAAGATCCTGGCAGACGGCGATGCCAAGGTAGAACAGATTAAGAAATTCTTCCGCCGCGGCCTCATGACCGACGATGAAAGATACAGAAGAGTCGTTGAAGTATGGAGCAAGAAGACAGACGAAGTAGGTGCTGCCATGAAGAGCTCCATGGTGAAATTCAACCCGCTGACCATGATGGCCCAGTCCGGCGCCCGTGGTAATGATAACCAGATCAGACAGCTGGCCGGCATGCGCGGCCTCATTGCCGATACCTCCGGTAAGACCGTAGAACTGCCGGTTAAGGCAAACTTCCGCGAAGGCCTCACCGTCCTCGATTACTTCACCTCCTCCCACGGCGCCCGTAAAGGTCTGGCCGACACCGCACTCCGTACGGCAGACTCCGGCTACCTGACCCGCCGTCTGGTCGACGTTTCCCAGGACGTCATCGTCCGCGAAGAAGACTGCGACGTACAGGTGCTGAACTTCGACAGAGAACAGAGCATCATCGCCTCCCAGCCGGAAGTGAAGAACCGTATTATGACCCTGAAGCCCCACCTTCTGGGAGCTGTCCTTGACGAAGACGTCATTGACAGAAGAAACGGCGACATCCTTCTGGTGAAAGGCAAGACCCTGGACGCCGACGATGTGACCCTTCTGAACCACCACCTGGTGGAAGAAATCAAAGTCATCATCCCCTCCGCTGAAGGCGAAGAAGCTGAAAAGCAGCAGACCTTCAACCTGGGCACCGCTGACGCCGTAGCCGAATACAACCGGGCTATGCGCCACCACCTCACCGTCCACTTTGCCGGAAAGAAACTGGAAGAAGACGCCTATGACCGCAAAGGAAACCTGGTTCTTCCGAAAGGCACCGAAATCACTCCGGAAGCTGCAGAAACCATTCTCTCCTCCGACATTCCTCTCATCAAAGTCCGTATGGACCAGATGGAAGGCGTAGAAGTCAGCAAGATCGAAGAAAACGGACAGCCCATCGAATCCCTGGCAGACCGCATTGCCGGCCGCTGCCCGCTGGAAGATGTGGTGAACCCTGACACCGGCGAAATCATCGCGAAGAAAAACGAAGAAATCACCGATGACCAGGCAGCTGAAATCGAAAAACACTACGACAAGCTCAAAGTCCGCTCCATCCTTACCTGCCGCTCCGCTCACGGCGTCTGCGCTAAATGCTATGGCAGAAACCTGGCTACCGGCCGCCATGTAGAAATCGGCGAAGCCGTAGGCATCATCGCCGCCCAGTCCATCGGCGAACCTGGTACCCAGCTCACCATGCGTACATTCCATACCGGCGGCGTTGCTTCCGCAGAAGATATCACACAGGGTCTTCCTCGTGTCGAAGAATTGTTCGAAGCACGCAAACCGAAAGGCAATGCTACCATTTCCCGCATCGCCGGCACCGTATCCATTACCTCCGCTGAAGACAACCCCAACGTCAAGGTCATCAACATCGTTAACGATGAGGAAACGGAAAGCGAAAAGATTCCGGTGGCCAAAAAGATTTCCGTACAGGACGGACAGCACATCGAAGCAGGCACCCGCCTCTTCGAAGGTAACGTCAACCCCCACGATATCCTGGCAGTCCTCGGCGTACAGGCTACCCAGAACTATATCGTTAAAGAAGTACAGAAAGTATATAGAAGCCAGGGCGTAGAAATCAATGATAAACACATTGAAATCATCGTTCACCAGATGCTCCGCAAGATCAAGATCATAGATCCCGGAGACTCCGGCTGGCTCCCCGGCGAAACCGTAGATATCGTCGCATACCGCGGCACCAATGAACGCCTCGAAGACGAAGGCAGAAAGAAAGCCATCGGTGAAAACCTGCTCCTCGGCACCACCAAGGCAGCCCTGGCCACCGACTCCTTCCTCTCCGCTGCATCCTTCCAGGAAACCACCAGAGTACTTACCGAAGCCGCTATCAAAGGCAAGGAAGATCCTCTCCTGGGCCTCAAGGAAAACGTCATCATCGGCAAACTCATTCCTGCCGGCACCGGCATGTCCCGCTACCGCAAGCTCAAAGTGGTTCACAACGACGAACCGCCGGCAGCTGAAGAAAAAGCGGAATAATATCATAAAAAAAACAGCTCCTTTCAAGGGGCTGTTTTTTTTATGGACAAGCCCTGCGGGCTTGAGGGTTCTAAAGTTTGACGGGGCTGTGGCCCCGAGGGTTCTTAAGTTTGACAGCGGCTATGCCGCTGAGGGTTGTGGTGGGGCGCCTCTTAATTTATAGAAGGCGCCCTCTTATGAAAAAACCATACAACCGCCCTGGCGGGCGTCGGAAATGCATTCCCCCTTGCCCGCTTCGCGGGACTTCCCCCGCAGTTCGGTGGGGCGGCAAAAGGAAAGCGCCTTAATGTGCAGGCTAGGCGCCTTACTTCGCCCCACTTGGAGGTCCTATGCAGGACCTCCAGAGTGGCACTATAAAGCTCCGTTATGCTGTGAGCGACTTATGAAAAGAATGCTTCGCGGTGTTTTATTCTGCCCCCTGCATAGGGGTGGCAAGGGAACACGATTCGTAAGGAAGCGAAGCGACCTGAGAATCGTGTGACACGCTTTCCCGTGGAGAAGTCCGGCGCAGCCGGATAGGGGGAGGGCGAGCTCAGCGAGCCAGTCAGCAGAATTGTTTTCATGCCATATGACACAGACAGCCAATCCCGTAACGTTCTTGCGTCCCCTTTAGGGGAAGAGGGCCACGAAGTGGCGAAGGGGTGGACGATGGTAAGAATGATTATGATACTCGATGTGGACGTGACCGCCGAAAGGCGGCATTATAATACTCATCGCCCCCTAAAGGGGAAAAGACTCACTACATTTTGCGCGTCGCTCCGCTCAGGGGGCCGCCGATTGGCGGTCAGGAAAATGATAGAGTGTCATATCTCTGCTCAGCCCCGTACACCCTTTTGCCACTACGTGGCATTTCCCCTCAAGGGGAAACGAGGGATATGGAGAGAAAAACAGGGCGTCATATACTTCATGTACCATTCCGGTGTATCCCCCTTTGGTGGCTGGCGCCACCACCTTTCCCCCTCTTCGAGGGGGCACTATGGGTGCTTAGCCATGGAGCCATGTCTCTGCAGGAAAGCATAGAGTGATTTATTCTGTCCCCCGGATGGGGTGGCAAGGGAACACGATTCGTAAGGGAGCAAAGCGACCTGAGAATCGTGTGACACGCTTTCCCGTGGAGAAAGTCCGGCGCAGCCGGATAAGGGGGAGCCGCGCAGCGGCTAATCACCAGAATGATTATTTTGCCATATGACACTAAAAGTAAATCCCGTAACGCTGACTTCATAAGCATTGCCGCAGAGCGGCAATCCGCAACCCTCGGGGCCAAAGGCCCCGTCAAACTTAAGAACCCTTGGGCCGAAGGCCCATCCATCTTAAGAACCTTTCCCTTCACAACCCTTCGACACAACCTGCGGCGCCAGCCGCGCCCCTTTTTTAAAAATTGCGGCGAAGCCGCCACCACAACCCTCGGCCTGAAAGGCCGTCAAACTTAAGAACCTTCCGGCCGCAGGCCGGTCAATCCTAAGAACCCTCACACCGCAGGTGTGTCCCTTGAACCCTCACGCCGAAGGCGTGTCCAAAGGCGCGTCCAACTTAGTGTAAAATTTTACTCGGTAGGGGAATTTTTCCAGAAACAATAAAAGAGGAAAGCCTCCCCTTGAGTGGAAATGTTATAATTTCCGTGCACAAATAAAACAAAGAAAGGGCTTTCCTCATGGATATTATAACAAAAACTGGAGAAATTTGGAGTGAAAATGCAATTGGTGCAGTCATTTCTATCATCAAGGAATCTGATGATTCTATTGAGTCTGAAAGGAAGCTAACTCATTGGCTCGAAGAAATGAACTGTCAGCTTATAGCTATGGCTCTGGGGCGTATTGATGCTGAGCTGTATCAGATTTACAAGGCACAGGGGTGGCGTGTAGCGCGCCGGGACTCCCGGACAATTTACTGCCGCTATGGAGAGCTGACCTATACGCGAAGACTTCTGCAGAAAGAAGGGAAGAACTTCTATCCTTTGGACCGTAAAATGGGCTTTGAACCCAGAAAGCACTACAGCCTGGGAATGATTGAGCGGATTGTCGAGGCTGTCGCAATTACCACATCTCGCAGTGCCAGCGAACTCCTGCAAAGCCTGGCGGGAATTACCATCTCCCATCAGTCTGTTATCTCACTCAAGAACTATGCCGGCGAGAAGGCAAAGACTTATGAAAAAGCATTGGCAGAAGAGGAAAAGGTTGAAAAGCCGACACAGCCGGAAATTATAGCGATTGAAGGAGATGGAATTGTACTCAAGAACAAGGAGAAAGGCGGCGTTTCGGAAGTGCACCGCCTCCAGGTATATGAGGGAGTCAGGAAAAATGGCAACAGGACAGAACTGGTAGGACTTCGCTGCTTTGCATCTACCAGCAGGAAAGAACTTTTTGCAATGGTAAGAAG
>NZ_JH591188.1:542501-554984 GCF_000242435.1 Dialister succinatiphilus YIT 11850
CATGCTAATGGGAAAAGCTACAAAAAGATGGATAGAGCCATGCACAAGGCTGCGGTGCAGGCAGAGCGTAAAATCGCCCAGAATGTCCGGAGTGAGGCGCAGAAGCGTAAGATGAGAAACTATAGGCCGGGATGCCTGGAGGGACGTATAGGCGTTTATGGAGCTTCTTCTTCACCAATGGGGAGACTGGCCAGAGCTATACAGAAATACTGATAAAACCGAAGCCACGGAGATAGTAATCATCGACAGTCAAATGAATTACCGAGGAAAACTTGACACTTACCGCGTCCAACTCCCCCTTGAGAATTTCCCTGTTTTTCTCTACAATAAAAAGAAAACAGGCGTGACGCCTCTATTGATAGAGAAGGAGCTTCTATGAAAAAGCTTAGGAATATAGTCCTGGCGGCAGCGCTGCTCATGGGCGGATGGCAGGCGGCCATGGCGGAGGATCTGACCATTGCCGGTCTGGGCACGCTGCCTTTGGACAGCCGGATTTCCATTACCGACGGGAAAGATAATGTGATGGTGGATTTGTTTAAAAAAGAAACGAAGAAGATGGGCTACGGAAAGACGGCAAGGGCGCTCATGTGGAGCATGCTTGCCGTGCCGCCAGGCATGAATCTTTATCCTGAGAAGGCGCCTTATCCCTACGACTCTCTTCATCTGTACCAGCTGGTGAAACGGACCGTTTCCGGCACTTATACGGCGGCGGTATTTGTCTTTTCCGGCACCGAGGACGATTTCTTCCATGAAGGAGGCAGGAAGGCCGCCCTTTTCTGGAGGGATGCTTTCCGGGAAGATGCCGGCCGCCCTACCTCTCTCTTCGGCATGCCCAAGATTTCCACTGCCGAATTTCAGGGATTTCTGGATGAAATGATGAAAGAAAAGGGAGACGGCAGCCGGGCGGTGAAGATACTGACATTCAATCCCTGGCATGCTTTCCGGGACGGCGATGGCACCTATCACTGGTCCCAGGAGGCCAAGGTGATTATTACCAATGAAAAAGGTCTGTCCTATCCGCTCTGGGTTTACACCTCCCTCTATAAAGAAGGAAATCGGTACTACCTGATTGAAGTCAATGGCAGTCACGAAGCGGCGGATGCCCTGGGCGATTCCCTGGTTTACGGACTGTATCAGTTGAAAAGGAGCAGCAAATGAAAAGATTGGTACCATGGATCCTGGCAGCCCTGATTCTGGCCGGCGGCAGTGCCTCAGCCTACGACATAGCCTCCCTGGCAGGGAAGACTCTTTCTAAAAATTTCATCTATAAAGACATTCCAGAGACCCAGAGCTTAAGCTTTGGGGGCGGAGAGATTCCCTACCACATGGGACAGCTCTCCATTATCAGAAAACGGTCCCAGAAATTTTCCTCCGGCTATATCGTGCAGGCCAAACTGCCCCGGCAGCTGGCGGAAGAGATGCGCCCCTATTTCCGCATGAATCTGGGAGAAGAGCAGTGGGAAGGACTCTCCCGGGTGAACCGGGCCCTGCTGAATCCTGCATCGCCCCTTCGGGTGAACATGGAAAAAACAGTGATGAGCCTGGCTGTCAACGCCCTGGGGGAAGTAGCGGAGCAGAATGTGACTGCGGACATCTCGGAAATCGAACCCTTCCGCCGCCTCACTGCCGATGAAGCCTACGTCTTCACCGCCGGCGCCCATATTACCTACAATGCAGGAGGCCTCATCCTCCCCATGTACAGCCGGGCCTACTTCTTCCCCAGCTCCGACGGGAAAAACCTGGACGTCCTCATGCTTTTCACTCCTGATGAAGGCAAAGGCCCCCTGGTCTACGCCATCGACGACCTGGCCAAAGAAGCGGCCAAAGAAGAACTCCTTGGCGCAGGAGGATACAGAGATCTGGGGGTCATACTGGGAAAGACAAGCCCCTTTGGGACTTGAGGGTTCAGGCGCTTTCGGCACTCGGGACCGGGATCGGGACCGGGACTTAGGCGGTGCTTTCCAGTATTCCCGAAGGTTGACACGCCCTTACGGGCGTGAGGGTTGATGGCGCCGCCGGGCCTTTGGCCCTGGGCGCCAAGGGTTCTGTCCGGGATCGGCTGACGCCTCCCGGACGGGTTGAGTGCTCCGCCCTCGGGAGGTATATAGTATCGCTGCGCTGGCGAGGTGGGCGCCCTTTCGGGCGCCATTTTTTATGCCGCCTTTGGCGGCTTATGGACAAGCCCTGACGGGCTTGAGGGTTCTAAAGTTTGACGGGGCTGTGGCCCCGAGGGTTCTTAAGTTTGACAGCGGCTATGCCGCTGAGGGTTGTGGAGGGCGCCTCTAAATTTATAGAAGACGCCAGTTTGTATAAAACCTTTACAACCGCCCTGTGGGCGAGGGAAATGCATTCCCCCCTTTGGTGGCGAGCGCAGCGAGCCAGTCAGCAGAATTGTTTTCATGTCATATGATACAGAAAAGCAAATCCCGTAACGCTGATTTTATAAGCATTGCCCGAAGGGCAATCCGAAACCCTCGGGGCCAAAGGCCCCGTCAAACCTAAGAACCCTTGGGCCGAAGGCCCATCCATCTTAAGAGCCTTTCCCTCTGAACCTTCTGAATCCTATGAACCCTCGACACGAAGGTGTGTCCAAGGCCGGTCCATCTTAAGAACTTTCCCTATTGAACCCGGGGCCGCATAGCGGCCCTTTTCTTGCTTTTTCGGTGCGAAGCCGTGGGAATTGTGGTAAGATAATGATGTATTTACAGGCTCTAACGTATGCATTCATTTCACAGGGCGCAGGGTCTGCGTCTTTGGGAATCAGGGGAAGGAGTGTTGAACTTGTCTGATATCAGACGTTTGTATGTAAGAAAGAAGGAAGGGTTCCGCCAGGGGGAGGAAAGTCTGACTCGCCAGCTTCGGGAGGTGCTGGGGGATCGGATTTCTGATTCCGCCATTTACCATCGTTACGATGTGGACGGCCTCACGGATGAGGATTATGAGAAGGCAGTGGCTACGGTGTTCTCCGAACCTCCAGTGGATGATACAGAGACAGCTCTTCCGAAGGGGGACCTGGTGCTGGGCGTGGAGTTCCTGCCGGGGCAGTATGATCAGCGGGCGGACTCGGCTGAGCAGTGCCTTGCCATTGTGACGGGAAAGGATGGCGCCCGGGTGCGCTGCGCTCTGGTGTATGCGTTCCACGGCCATTTTGAAAAAGGGGACCGGGAGAAGATCGTGAAGTTCCTGGTGAACCCGGTGGAATCCAGGGAGGCTTCTCTGGCTCCTGCGGAAACGCTGGATCTTCCTATCGAAGACCCCAAGCCGGTGCCGGTGGTGGAAGGGCTTAGAAATCTGGATGACAAGGGGATGGATGATCTGATTTCTTCCATGGGCCTTGCCATGAGCCATGAGGATCTGGCCATGATCCGCGATTATTTCCGGGATGAGGAAAAACGGGATCCCACGGTGACGGAAATCCGGGTATTGGATACCTACTGGTCTGACCACTGCCGTCATACCACGTTCTCCACGAAGCTCACCGACATTGATGTGGAGGAAGGTGCTTTTACCGCTCCTATTTCCAAAGCGCTCAGGGAATACGAAGAGACGAGGATCCATATTTACGGAAAAGATACGAAGCGCCCGGTGACCCTTATGGATATGGCCACGGCGGCTGTGAAGGCTCTCCGGAAGGAAGGAAAGCTGGATAATCTGGATGCTTCGGAGGAAGTGAATGCCTGCACCATCAAGGTGAAAATCGATACGGTAAACGGCAGCGAAGACTGGCTTCTTCTGTTCAAGAATGAAACCCATAACCATCCTACGGAAATCGAACCTTTCGGCGGCGCAGCTACCTGTCTTGGCGGCTGCATCAGGGATCCTCTTTCCGGCCGTTCCTATGTATACCAGGCCATGCGCGTCACTGGTGCCGGCGACCCCAGGACGCCTCTTTCCGAGACTCTGCCGGGCAAGCTCCCCCAGCGGAAGATAACCATTGAAGCAGCCAAAGGGTACAGCTCCTATGGCAACCAGATTGGTCTGGCTACAGGGGAAGTGAAGGAATACTACCATCCCGGATTTATTGCAAAGCGTATGGAAATCGGTGCAGTGGTGGCTGCAGCTCCTGCGGACCATGTGATCCGCCTGACGCCCCAGCCGGGAGATGTGGTGATTCTGGTAGGCGGACGGACCGGCCGTGACGGCATGGGCGGCGCCACCGGTTCTTCCAAGGAACTGAATACGGAATCCATTGAAACCTGCGGCGCAGAAGTACAGAAGGGCAATCCTCTGACAGAAAGAAAGATTCAGTGCCTTTTCCGCCGGGGCGAGGTGACCCGCCTCATTAAGCGGTGCAATGATTTCGGTGCCGGCGGCGTATCTGTGGCAGTGGGGGAACTCACTGACGGACTGGATATCAACCTGGACAAGGTGCCGAAGAAATATGAAGGCCTTGACGGCACGGAACTGGCTATTTCTGAATCCCAGGAACGGATGGCAGTGGTGGTGAAGAAGGAAGATGCGGACCAGTTTATCCGCTATGCAGCAGAAGAAAACCTGGAAGCCACAGTCATTGCCGATGTAACCGATACGAAACGGCTGGTGATGAAGTGGAGAGGGGTGCCGATTGTCAATATTTCCAGAGCCTTTCTGGATACCAACGGCGCCCAGCAGGTCAAAGCTGCCCATATTGCAAAACCCGATGACAAAGGGTATTTCCATCCCAAAGCTGTTCCTTCCATAAAGGATGCCTGGATTTCCGCCATGGGGGATCTGAACAACTGCTCCCAGCAGGGACTGTCTGAACGGTTCGATTCCACTGTCGGCGCCGGCACGGTGCTCATGCCTTTCGGCGGAAAGTACCAGAAGACGCCGGCCGACGGCATGGCAGCCAAGTTCCCGGTAAGAAAGGGAGAAACCGACAGCGCCAGCTTCATGGCCCACGGGTTTGACCCGGATCTGGCCACCTGGAGTCCTTTCCACGGGGCTGTCTATGCGGTCCTTCTTTCCGTCACCCGTCTGGTGGCCATGGGGGCTGACTGGAGAAAGGCTTACCTCACACTGCAGGAATATTTCGAAAAACTGACGGATAAAACAAGCTGGGGCAAGCCGGCAGCAGCTCTTCTGGGAGCCTTCCACATGCAGGAAGCCCTGGGTCTTGGTGCTATCGGCGGCAAGGATTCCATGAGCGGTACCTTCAATGATATCCACGTACCTCCGACGCTGGTATCCTTTGCCATTGCTCCCGGCAAAGCATCGGAAGCAGTGAGCCAGGAACTGAAGAAGGAAGGGGACGTGCTGGTCCTCTTCGGTATGCCTAAGGACAAGGAAGGCATGCCGGACCTTGATGTATTCAAGAAACACGCTGACTTCCTCTATCAGGAAGTGAAGGCAGGCCATGTGGCTGCCATGAAGGCTGTGGACCATGGTGGCGTGGCTGTGACAGCAGCGAAGATGGCCTTCGGCAACGGCCTGGGCATCCGCTTTACGGAAAATCTGCCGCTTCCCAAATTCTTCGGCAACTTCTATGGTGCCATCATTGTAGAAACCACGCCGGAAGAAGCTAAGCGTTTTGCTAAGGAACCGCATACCAAGATTCTGGGTACTGTGGGCGGAAAGACCATGGAAGCCTATGGAGAAACCATTTCCCTCTCCGACCTCCTTGCTGCCTATGAAAAACCGCTGGATTCCATTTTCCCAAGAAGGGCGGCAAGCATCGAAAAGCCGGCGCCCCTTCTTCCGGAAGTGTCTGCTATTCCTCAGTTCTACGTGCACACCAACCTGCCCCGGCCCCGGGTCTTCATCCCCACCATGCCCGGCAACAACTGCGAAGTGGACAGTGCCAGAGCCTTTGAACGGGCCGGCGCCGTTTCCGATATTTTCATCTTTAGAAATCGGGACTCTGCAGAACTGAAGGCATCGGTAGAAGAAATGGCAGAGCGCATCAGCCATGCCCAGATCGTCATGTTCCCCGGCGGCTTCTCTGCCGGCGACGAACCGGACGGCAGCGGTAAATTCATTGCCGCCGTATTCCGCAACGACATGCTGAAAGAAGCCATGGACAAGCTCCTCCATGAAAGAGACGGCCTGGCCCTGGGCATCTGCAACGGCTTCCAGGCTCTCATCAAGCTGGGCCTTGTACCTTACGGCGAATTCAAGCCTCTCACCAGTGACGCGCCTACGCTGACTTTCAACACCATCGGCCGCCACCTGTCCCGCTTCGTTACTACCAAAGTGGTATCCACCAAGTCCCCCTGGCTTTCCCTCTGCAAGCCGGGAGACCTCTTCCGCATTGCCATCAGCCACGGCGAAGGCCGCTTCATCGCTTCCGATGAACAGATCAAAGCCCTTGCCGCCAATGGCCAGATTGCGACCCAGTATACCGACTTTGAAGGCCATCCCACCTATGACAGCCGCTTCAACCCCAACGGCTCCTCCTGGGCTGTGGAAGGCATCACCAGTCCCGACGGCAGAGTGCTGGGCAAGATGGGCCACACCGAACGGCGCGGCGAGAACATTGCCAAAAATATCTGCGGAAATAAATACCAGCCCCTCTTCGAGGCCGGCGTGAAATATTTCAAAGGCTGATTGACGACATGAAAAGCTGTGGCAAAGGGTCCCTTCTGCCACAGTTTTTTCATGGCTCTTTGCAGGGACAGGAAGTTTTCCTTCAGCAGCGGATAAAGAATTTGACTGTCATTTGCATTGTGATATATTGAAAGAAGAAAGGAAAAAGACAGGGAGTGGACATAGAGAAATGAGCAGAATTTTAAAATATGGCGAAAAAGCAGCCGTCACAAAAGAAGAACGGGCTTTACCCTATTTCAAGTATTTCGAAAGAGACATGGCCCCGGTTCCTGCGGAAAAACTGGCCCTTCTGGACAAAGTGCAGCACCGGGTGGTGCCTTTTGACAAAAAGAATCTGTTTCTTACCGGAGAGGACGAGGCAGAAGGTTACTGCCAGACGGGATATGGCGTTTCCCCTGACGGTACCGGTTTTGTGGCCAACAGGACCTACATGCCTGGTGTGACGGTGGACATGATGGACTGGTGGTTTCCCTGGCACAGTGTGGGAAGCGACCTCAGATACAAAATCTGGGACCCTAAAGACCATTACTTCGCCAGAGCAGACAGGACAGCCTATGTGCTGGACCCCCGGGTTCCCATGAAAGAAAAGACCTGGGGCGTGGACCATTACATTATGGAAGATACCGGCGCAGGCCCCGAATTTCTGCAGCTCTGCTTCAAAAGACCCTCTGACTTCGGCTATGACGAATCACTGGTGGGAAAGGGGAAATGCGCTTCCCTGGTGTGCGCCATCGGCAAAAGCCGGATAGCCGCCGCCATGACCCACAAATGGTATCCCTATAAGGAAGGTATCCTTTTCTGTTCCCGCTTCTGGATCGGCTTCGGCTGGGTGGACGGCCGCATTGAGAAAACCCTGCCGGAAGGCGCGGAAATCCCGGCAAAAGCAGCCCGCGGACTCTATCACCACAGCATTGAAGAATTCACCAATCTAGCTGCCATACTGCCCGATGTGTATCGGGAGAACAGGGATAATTTTTAAATCCCATAGGAAAGAACGGATGGAACTGTTACAATACAGGTAAGAAAGGCTTATATACCTGTTATTAAAAGGCATCAGGGAAAGGCTCTATAAAACCCGGGGCACACCGGTGAGGCCGTCATTTTCCCATGTCATTCAAGGACGGAAAGGAGGCATACCATGGAACCGAAAAGCACGGACAGCAGCGCCATGTTTTTTATCAAGCGCTTCATTCAGCGGTTTAACGATGACAACGTAACGGCCCTGGCCGCAGAAGCTACCTATTATTTCATCCTGGGTCTCATTCCATTCCTCATCTTTCTGGTGAACAGTATGCTCTTCTTCGCGGCGCCCCAGATCCATGTGATACTGAACCTCCTTTCCTACCTGCCTGCCGATGTGGCAGCCGCCATGGAAACGAACATCCTCCGTATCATCCAGGCTCGAAGCTCCATCTGGCTCTTCATCGGTCTTGCCGGTGCCCTGTGGACCTCCTCCCAGGGCGTGGACACCCTGATCCGCTCCACAGACCTGGCGGTGTACGGCGACCGGAACAAGCAGTCCTATGTGCGGGTAAACGCCAAATCCATTATTTTCACCCTCTTCATTTCCTTCGCCATGATCCTGTCCCTGGGGCTCATCGTCTTCGGCAATGCAGTGGTCTATGCCATTGCCTACTACTTCCACGTCCCCGACATGCTGCTCCAGCTCTGGACAGTGGCCAAATTTGCCATTCCCTTCGTCATCATCGCCTTCTCCCTGGCCGCCTTCTACGAATACGCACCGGCAGGCAGACGGTCCGACTGGAACCGTGTCATTCCCACCGCTTTCCTGGTCACCCTCATCTGGATCGGCCTCACCGCCGCTTATGGCTACTATATCCTCCACGTGTCCTCCATGGGCCTGACCTACGGCTCCCTCATCGGCCTGGTGGTCCTCTTCATCTGGTTCCACCTGGCCGCCATGGTCATTATTGCCGGCGGCGAACTCATAGAAACCTGGGGAGAAACAGTGGAAAGAGAGCGCCCTGACGGGCTTAAGGGTTGATAGGGCGATGGACAAGCCCTGACGGGCTTGAGGGTTCTAAAGTTTGACGGGGCTGTGGCCCCGAGGGTTCTTAAGTTTGACAGCGGCTATGCCGCTGAGAGTTGTGGAGAGCGCCTCTAAATTTATAGAAGGCGCCAGTTTGTATAAAACCTTCACAACCGCCCTGCGGGCGAGGGAAATGCATCCCCCCTTTGGTGCCTTACGGCACCACCTTCCCCCCGCAAGCGGTGGGACTATGGGCGCTTAGCCATGGGGCCATGTCTCTGCAGGAAAGCATAGAGCGATTTATTCTGTCCCCCGGATGGGGGAAAGTCCGGCGCAGCCGGATAAGGGGGAGCCGCGTAGCGGCTAATCGCCAGAATGCCAATCAAGCCCTATGACACAGAAAGGTAAATCCCGTAACGTTCTTGCGTCCCCTTTAGGGGAAGAGGGCCACGAAGTGGCGAAGGGGTGGACGGTGGTAAGAATGATTATGATACTCGATGTGGACGTGACCGCCGAAAGGCGGCATTATAATATTCATCGCCCGAGAGGGCGATACCACAACCCTCGGCCTGAAAGGCCGTCAAACTTAAGAACCTTCCGGCCGTCAGGCCGGTCCATCTTAAGAACCCTCACACCGAAGGTGTGTCCAAGGGCAATCCGCAACCCTCGGGGCCAAAGGCCCCGTCAAACCTAAGAACCCTTGGGCCGAAGGCCCATCCATCTTAAGAACCTTCCCCTCTGAACCTTTTGAACCCTCTGAACCCTCTGAACCCTCTGAACCCTCGCGCCAAAGGCGTGTCCAATGGCGCAGCCCGGATAGGGGGTGGCGAGCGCAGCGAGCCAGTCAGCAGAATGCTTATCATGCCATATGACACTGAAAGCTAATCCCGTAACGCTGACTTTATACTCATCGCCCGAAGGGCGATACCACAACCCTCGGCCCGAAGGGCCGTCAAACTTAAGAACCTTCCGGCCGTCAGGCCGGTCCATCTTAAGAACCCTCGCGCCAAAGGCGTGTCCCCCAAAAAAAACAGTGCTTCCCGAAAAAAGGGAGCACTGTTTTTTTACCAGCGTTTAAGACTATTTCACCTGTATCTGGACAGCGGTCTTTGTTTCCATTTCTTCTTCGTCCCGTCCTACGCACCAGGAGGCGAAGAGGGAGCCGGACACGTTGTGCCAAACGGAGAAGATGGCACCGGCGATGCCGCCGGCGGCAGTGAAGTACATGAGGGCCAGGGTGGAGGCGAGGCCGGAGTTCTGCATGCCTACTTCGATGGCCATGGCCCGGATCTGGGCTTTGGTCATGCCGAATTTCCGGGCGCAGAAGAAGCCCAGGACCATGCCGCCCAGGTTGTGGAGGATGACGACGGCCAGGATGATGAGGCCGTTATCCAGAATGGTGCGGCCCGAGAGGGATACTACGCAGCCTACGGTGAAGATGATGACCAGGGCGGAGAGCATGGGCATGACCTTTGTCACCTTAGCCACCTGTCTCGGGAAGAAGTAGTTGAATCCTACGCCTGCCAGCAGGGGGAGGAGCACCATTTTGATGATGGAAATCATCATGGCGGTGAAGCTGATATCCACCCAGGCGCCGGCGATGAGCCAGATGAGGAAGGGGGTCACGAAGGGGGCCAGTATGGTGTTTACCATGGTCATGGAAACGGAGAGGGCCACGTCAGCATGGGCAATGTAGGAAATCACATTGGATGCCGTGCCGCCGGGGCAGCAGCCTACCAGCACCACACCGATGGCGATAGCCGGAGGCAGGGCGAAAATCTGAATGAGGACCGCTGCCAGGGCCGGCATGATGATGAATTGGAGAAGGCTTCCCAGGGCTACATTTTTCGGCTGTTTGAACACGTTGCGGAAATCGCCGGGGGTGAGGCTCATGCCCATGCCGAACATGATGATGCCCAGCATGATGGGAATATAAGGGGAAAGAGGCTTCATGACAGATGGGAAGAATATGCCGAAAATGCCGGCCAGTATTACGCCTACTGCCATGTAGCGGGTACAGATACGAATGATTTTATCAATCATGGGAAACTCCTTTATGGATGAATTCCTTCCGGGAGTATGCCTTCACGGACAGGTCCGGAAGGAAGAGGAATCAATGGTTCAGCGGTGCTTTTCCTTCTGAAAATGAGGAAATCAGCCGATTTCCCTTTCTTTTTCAGAGCCCCTTGTTTTGATGGGATGGTTCTTTTCGTCTACCATGACGACTTTGGGCACCAGAGTGCGGGCTTCTTTTTCGTCCATCTGGGCATAGGCGATGATAATGACAATGTCGCCGATGGCGGTGCAGCGGGCGGCAGCGCCGTTCAGACAGATGACGCCGCTTCCCCGTTTGCCGGGAATGGTGTAGGTTTCCAGACGGGCGCCGTTGTTGTTATTGCAGATCTGCACCCTTTCACCAGGCAGGATGCCGGCGGCATCCATAAGGTCCTGGTCGATGGTAATGCTTCCCATGTATTCCAGATTGGCTTCGGTTACAGTGGCTCTATGGATTTTTCCGTGCATCATTGTATACATCATGATTATGCCTCCAGTACTACGTTATCAATCAGTCTTGTTTTGCCAAATTTCACAGCTACTGCCAGAAGGGCTTTCCCTGTCAAGGTATCGTCCAGTTCTGTGAGACCGGGCATGCCGTACATTTCTACGTAGTCAATGTCACTCATGGGTTCCGACTTGATTTCATCAGTAACCTGGGCAATGAGCTTTGCCTTGCTTCTTTCGCCTTTGTCAAAGGCTTCCTTGGCATGTTTCAAACTTCTGGAGAGCACCAGGGCTGCCTTGTGTTCTTCCGGGGAAAGGTAAACGTTCCGGGAACTTTTGGCCAGACCGTCTGCTTCACGGACGATAGGCATCATGCGGAGGGTTACATTCATGAAAAGATCTTCCACCATACGCTGGAGGACCTGGGTCTGCTGGGCATCTTTCAGACCGTAGTAGGCGCGGTCACATTCGGTGAGGTTGAAGAACTTGGTGCATACCGTAGCTACGCCGCGGAAATGGATGGGGCGGGTGCGTCCGCAGAGAACTTTGGTAATGGGACCGCATACTTCTACCCAGGTGGGATCCTTATGAGGATACATTTCTTCCGGACTGGGGGCAAAAAGAAGGTCTGCACCGGCAGCTTCTGCGATTTTCATGTCATGGGGGAGGGTTCTGGGGTACTTGGCATAGTCTTCATTGGGACCAAACTGGGTAGGGTTTACGAAAACGGTGGTAATGGTGACATCATTTTCTGCATGGGCCGCTTTAATTAAAGAAGCGTGGCCTTCATGAAGGGCGCCCATGGTGGTGACCAGACCGATGGTTTTTCCCTCTTTCTTACACTGGTGTACAAATTCCTTCAATTCGCTGATTTTGTGGCAAAGAATCATGTTCTGCCGTCCTTCCCGGGAAAATTTCCCAACTGCTTTTCTGCAACAACGGGACAGGATTTCAATAAAAAAGGCGCACTCCAAGAAGAATGCGCTTTGTAACATGATTTCTCCAGAAAACGGCTGGCTTACAAGTCCGTGTCCCCGGGAAAAGAAAAGGGGCATCCGAAAAGGATGCCCGCTGTTTTGAAATCTCTGCATTCGTCTCGGTTATTACAATCCAAGCGATATGAATTTTGTGGAACCATATCCGCAAACCCGTGTCCTTTCCGGAAAACCACTGCAGCTCCGAAGATACTGTGCAGTCATAATCAGGAAACAGGTATTAACTGCGAGCCTGTCCATGTCATTTTAAGCTCTCCCCAGGGAGATGCCCCTATGCGCCCGATACAGGCATATGTTCCAAAAGAAAGGATACTACCATCCGCAGAAATTGTCAAGGAGGGACAAGCCCTTTGGGACGTGAGGGTTCAGGCGCCTTTCGGCGCGGTCGGGATCGGGACCGGGACCTGGGCGGTGCTTTCCAGTATTCCCGAAGGTTGACACGCCCTTACGGGCGTGAGGGTTGATGGCGCC
>NZ_JH591188.1:555209-673702 GCF_000242435.1 Dialister succinatiphilus YIT 11850
ACCACCTTTCCCCCGCAGTTCGGTGGGGCGGCAAAAGGAAAGCGCCTTAATGGGCAGGCTAGGCGCCTTACTTCGCCCCACTTGGAGGCCCTATGCAGGACCTCCACAGGGGCACTATAAAGCTCCATTATGCTGTGAGCGACTTATGAAAGGATTGTTTTTCAGAGCTTTATTGTCCCACCGCTCAGCGGGGGGAAGGTGGTGCCGTAAGGCACCAAAGGGGGGAAGCCACCGAAGGTGGCTCATCATCGTAATGCCAATCAAGCCCTATGACACCAAAAGTAAATCCCGTAACGCTGACTTTATAAGCATTGCCGCAGAGCGGCAATCCGCAACCCTCGGCCTGAAAGGCCGTCAAACTTAAGAACCCTTGGGCCGTAGGCCCATCCATCTTAATAACCTTATTCATTATTTCGTCTTTACTATCATGACGAAGGCGATCCTTCCATCCTTATATTCCACGGTGAGGGGAATGGAGAGGAGGAAGGAGAGTTCCCGGGCTATGGAAAGGCCTATGCCGTAGCCTGTCTTTTTGCTGTTGTGGGATTCGTCGTTTCGATAGAACCGTTCAAAGAAGCGGCTGTAGTCCAGGTCTTTGCCGTCTTTGTAGTCGTTGGATACGGAGAGGCGGAGGGTGTCTTTCTTTTTTCCCTTTTCTGCCGAAAGGAGGATGGTGCCGCCATCGTCGCAGTATTTCACTGCATTGTCCAGAAGGATGTGGAGGATTTCGGAGAGGTATTTTTCATCGCTTCTGGCAGTGAGTCCATCTTCTGCGGAAAGGGTCAGTTTCTTTCCCTGGTCTTTGGCCAGAAGGTCGAAGTCCTCTTTCAGGCGGGCAAACATATCCTTCACAGGGAAGGAGAGGAACTGGAGCTGGGCCCTGGTGGCTTCGCCGGCTTTGGAGAGGAGGATGAGGTGGCTGATGAGGCCGGACATGCGGCGCACCTGTTTGATAATGCCCTCGGTCCACTGGTTTTTGCCGTTCATCATTTCCATGGCTTCTGCGTTCACGGAAATAATGGCCAGCGGTGTTTTCAGTTCGTGGCTGGCGTTGGTGATGAATCGTTTCTGGTTTTCCAGGTTCTTGACGAAGGGGGCGATGGCCCGCTTGGAGAGGAAGGCGAAAATCAGGACGTAGAGGATGATGCAGAAGAAACCGAACCATACGGAGTAGGAGAGGAAGGTGTGCACGTCGGAGAATTCACGGGTGCAGTCCAGAATGACCAGCAGGGTGGAGCCGTCTTCAAGGGTGGTTTTCATGAAGCCGTAGCGGGCTTTATTTTTCTGCAGAAAGCCGCTGCCCGAGGGGGAAGCAAGGGCGATTCTGGCAAATTCCACGGCCTGTTCTTCAGAGAAGGCTACAATGTTTTTTACGTTGACTGCGGTGATGCGGCCGCTGCTGTCCAGTCGAAGGGAGAAGTAGCGGGTCTGGTAGGCAAATTCCGGTGTATCTTCCGGCCAGGTGATGCCGGGGAAGAAGTCTTTCCCCCAGGAGGCAGTATCGGAAGGATGGTAGCGGGAGGGCATGGTGCCTCCGTTCTGGGTGATATAGGTCATGGTGTCCAGGCAGTGCTCCCGCATGGCGTAGAAACCCATCATGTTGATGAGGCCCAGGGCGCCGGCCACGATAATGAATATGGCCAGGGTGGCCAGAAGGATGAACTGGCGGCGCAGTTTTTTGATGAGGTTCATGGCTCCTCCCGAAGGGTCAGCTTGAAATCTTTTCCTTCTTCCCCGGTAATGGCCAGGTCAGAGTTGATGGCAGACAGTTTTTCTCTCAGGTAGGAAATGTAAATCCACACCACGCTTTCATCTACTCCTTCTTCTCCGCTCCAGATTTTCTGGAAGATGTAGGAGGTGGAGAGGGTTTTGCCGTTATGGAGCATGAGGAGTTTCATCAGTTTTGTTTCCTTGCCGGAGAGGCGGATGGAGTTATGGGCGGAAAGTTCCTGCTCTTCCGTGTCCAGACTGGTGGAGCCGGCGGAAAGGGTGGAGGGGGTGAAGTCTTTTCCTCTTCTGGTGAGGGAACGGATACGGGCCAGCAGTTCTCCGATGGCAAAGGGTTTGGTAAGGTAATCGTCGGCACCGGCGTCCAGGCCGGTAATGCGGTCATCCACTTCGGATTTGGCGGTGAGCATGATCACCGGCGTTACATCACCGGCTGCGCGGACTTCCTTCAGGGCGGTGATGCCGTCTTTCACGGGCATCATAATGTCAAAGACCATGCAGTCATAGTTGGTGCGGGAAGCCAGATCCACGGCCACCGCCCCGTTTTCTGCCCAGTCCACATCGAAGCCCTGGTGTTTCATAATGGCTATCAGCACGTCGGCCATATCTTTTTCATCTTCAGCAAGCAGTATACGCATAGGTTCTCCTTTATTCTTAATGTTCCTGACGGATAAGGTTCCGGATGGTCTGCATGGACAGGTCGCAGGAGGCCAGTTCATCGGCGCAGCGCTTCAACTCCCGTGTAATCATTTCCGGATTTTTGATGTTTTTCTTGTACTTCATCTGGTGTTCCAGACTGGCCCAGGAATCCATGGCAATGGTGCGAAGCTGGATTTCCACGAAGAAATGGCCGGGATTGTTGCCTTTCACGTCTTCCAGGGGCGCTTCCAGCCGGGCGATGAGGTGGTAGCTGCGGTAGCCGTTGGGTTTGGCGTTTTTGATATAGTCTTTTCCCTTCACAATGGTGCAGCCGGGAAGGGAGCGGATGAAATCGATATTTTCATAAATGTCATTGAGAAAACAGCATACGATGCGGATGCCGATGGCATCGTGAATGTCATAGAGGGCAGAAGAGGGAGTTTCCGGAAGGTTTTTCCTCCGGCACTTGTCCCGCATGCTTTCTTCCGATTTGATGCGGTAAATCAGGTGTTCATAGGCTGCTTCTCCCGTTTCCTCCTTTCGCTTTTCGCTGAAATCTTCAATCTGGGAAACCAGGGAGTGAAGGACTTGGGGCAGCGCGTCCTTCCAGGCGCCGTATATGGATTCGTTCATGGGAATGTCTCTTTCTTAAAAATAATATTCTATATTATACCATGAAAAGAACAGGAAATTATAAATTTCGGCCTGTGGTCAATTCCAAACTGACGTTATTTAGGCGGTCAGCAGGGCACGCAAAAAAGCCATGGCAGGAGCCATGGCTTTTTCACTGAGCTGTTTATTTCTTTTCAGCTGCTTTTCTTGCTTCGATTTCCATATCGTAGGATTTCTGGATACGGACGTAGTTTTCGCGGCGCTGTTTTGCGTCTCTTTCTGTCTTTTCGAAGAGTTCTTCTGCTTTGTCAGGGAAGAGTTTGGCAAGGGATGCGAAACGGACTTCGCCCATGAGGTATTCCCGGAAGTTTCCTTTCGGTTCCCTGCTGTCCAGATGGAAGGGGTTCTTTCCCTGTTCCAAAAGGGTGGGGTTGTAGCGCCAGTTGCACCAGTAACCGCATTCCACCGCTCTCTTTTCTTCTTCCGAAGATTTGCCCATGCCTGCTTTCAAACCGTGGTTGATGCAGGGCGCATAGGCGATAATGAGGGACGGTCCCGGGTAGGCTTCTGCTTCGCTGATGGCTTTGAAGGCCTGGTTCATATCAGCACCCAGGGCGATCTGGGCTACGTAGATGTAGCCGTAGGAAACGGCGATCATGCCCAGGTCTTTCTTCTTGGTCTTCTTACCGGAAGCTGCGAATTTGGCAATGGCAGCAGCCGGGGTGGATTTACTGGACTGTCCGCCGGTATTGGAGTACACTTCGGTATCCAGTACGAGGACGTTCACGTCTTCGCCGGAAGCCAGTACCTGGTCCAGACCGCCGAAGCCGATATCATAGGCCCAGCCGTCGCCGCCGAAGATCCACTGGGATTTCTTGACGAAGTGATCTTTCAGGTCCAGCAGTTCTTTGTATTCCGGATGAGCGGCCACTTCTGCGGTGAGGGCTTCTTCCAGTTTGTCTGCTCTGTCTCTGGTGCCGTTTCCGACGTCCTTCTTGTCCAGCCATTCTTCGATGGCATTCTTTACGGTGTCATCGGCAGATGGGAGAGCTTCCTTCAGTTTGCCGGTGAGGCGGTCCCGAAGTTTGGCTTCGCCCAGATGCATGCCCAGGCCGTATTCTGCGTTATCTTCAAAGAGGGAGTTGGCCCATGCCGGTCCCTGGCCTTTGGCATTCTTTGTGTAAGGCATGGAGGGGGAGCTGGCTCCGTAAATGGATGAGCAGCCGGTGGCATTGGCAATCATCATGCGGTCGCCGAAGAGGCGGGTTACCATGTTGATGTAGGGTGTTTCGCCGCAGCCTGCGCAGGCGCCGGAGAATTCGAAGTAGGTCGGTTCGAACTGGGCGCTCCGGAGGTTGCCTTTACCCAGCGGGTTCTTGCGGGCCGGCAGCTTCATGGCGTAGTCCCAGAGGTTCTGCTTGGACAGCTGGGTTTCCGCAGGCTTCATGACGAGAGCCTTCTTGGGAGCCGGGCAGGTGTTGGCGCAGATGCCGCAGCCATAGCAGTCTTCCGGATCGATGATGATGCGGAATTTCAGGCCTTTTACGGGGCCTCTAAATTCCTTCACAATGAATCCTTCCGGTGCTTTTTCTGCTTCTTCTTCTGTTACCAGAACCGGACGGATGGTGGCATGGGGGCATACCACGGAGCACTGGTTGCATTCGATACAGTTTTCCGGAATCCATTCAGGAATATTGATGGCAGCAGCAGGGCGTTCGTACTTGGAAGTGCCCGAGGGGAATGTGCCGTCTTCCAGACCTTTCCAGGTGGAAACAGGGAGATCGTCCCCTTCCTGGCGGTTCATGACGTCGCACACGTTCTTGACGAAATCAGGACGGGCCACTCTGGCAATGGAGCCGCCGGTGGTGGCATGTTCCCAGGAAGCCGGTACTTCCACTTCTTCCATGCCGGTCATGCCTGCATCTACGGCGGCATTGTTCATGTCTACCACGTTCTGGCCTTTTCTGCCGTAGGATTTTTCATTGGATTCCTTCAGGTACTTCACTGCATCTTCGTCGGGAATGATGTGGGTGAGGTGGAAGAAGGCAGCCTGCATGATCATGTTGATACGGCCGCCGAGACCGATTTTCTTGGCGATTTCAAAGGCATCGATAATGTAGAATCTGGCGTGGAGAGCAGCGAGCTTCCGCTTCATGGCAGCGGGCAGTACCCGTTCCAGGTCTTCTTTTCTCCAGGGGGAGTTCAGAAGGAAAATGCCGCCGGGCTTGAAGCCGCGGAGAAGGTCGTATTTATAAATGTAGGACGGACGATGGCAGGCAATGTAGTCAGCCTTGCGGATAAGGTATGGTTTCCTGATGGGGTCTTCGCCGAAGCGGAGGTGGGAAATGGTGACGCCGCCGGATTTCTTGGAGTCATAGGCGAAGTAGCCCTGGGCATAGAGGTTTGTATGGTCGCCGATGATTTTGATGGCGCTCTTGTTGGCGCCTACGGTGCCGTCACTGCCAAAGCCCCAGAATTTGCAGGAAACGAGCTTGCCCGGCATTTCCGGTACCGGCACCGGCGCAAGGGAAAGGCCGGTTACGTCGTCGTTGATGGACAGGGTAAAGTTATGGCGCGGTGTTTCTTCTTTCAGGTGTTCATAGACGGCCATAATATCTTCCGGAATCACGTCCTTGGAACCAAGGCCGTAGCGTCCGCCGCATACCTTGATGGAACGGCCGGAGGAAGCGATGGCGGAAACCACATCCAGATAGAGCGGTTCGCCGATGGCACCGGGTTCACGGGTACGGTCAAGAACAGCGATTTTCTTCACGGTTTCCGGAATCTGGGAGAGGAAATGTTTGACAGAGAAGGGGCGATAGAGATGGACATTTAAGACGCCTACTTTTTCGCCGTGAGCGTTCAGGGCATCGGTGACATCTTTGCAGATATCGGTGACAGAGCCGATGGCGATGACGATGCGGTCAGCATCGGGAGCACCGTAGTAATCGAAGAGGTGGTAGCTTCTGCCGGTGAGTTTGCTGATTTTGTCCATGTAGTCCTGGACAATGTCAGGCAGTGCATTGTAGAAGGGGTTGGCTGCTTCGCAGTGCTGGAAGTAGACATCCGGGTTTTCTGCAGTGCCGCGGATGACCGGATGGTCCGGATTGAGGGCACGGGCACGGAATTCGGCCAGAGCCTTCTGGTCAATGAGAGGAGCCAGTTCATCATAGTCCAGGACTTCCACCTTCTGGATTTCATGGCTTGTACGGAAGCCATCGAAGAAGTTGATGAAAGGTACCCGTCCTTTGATGGCAGCCAGATGGGCAATGCCGGCCAGGTCCATGATTTCCTGGGCATTGGCTTCTGCCAGCATGGCGCAGCCGGTGGCACGGGCACTCATGACGTCCTGGTGATCGCCGAAGATGGAGAGGGCATGGTTGGCCAGTGCGCGGGCAGCGATGTGGAATACGCCCGGCAGCAGTTCCCCTGCCACTTTATACATGTTCGGAATCATGAGGAGCATCCCCTGGGATGCGGTATAGGTGGTGGTCAGAGCACCGCTCTGGAGAGAGCCGTGAAAAGCGCCGGCAGCGCCGCCTTCGGCCTGCATTTCCACAACGTGAACCGTATCGCCGAAAATGTTCTTCTTTCCGTGGGCGGCCCATTCATCTACCGATTCCGCCATGGGGGAGGAAGGGGTAATCGGGTAAATAGCAGCTACTTCAGTGAAAGCGTATGAAATATACGCTGCGGCTGTATTCCCATCCATTGTTTTTACTTTTCTCACAGAATCAACAACTCCTTTTTGCGAAAAACAGACGCTCTGCTTTTCTTTGAAAATACCTGCAGGATATGGAAGAAGGAAGGCTCCTGCTGCCAGAGCAGGTAAGGCAGAAATCCGGAAGGGACATCCCTTTTTCATCACGTTCTCTTGCAAGATGCCTGGAAATTATGTACAATAGTTCTATGATAAATATGCATAGATGTCCGGACTTCGTTCTATACAAATCAAGAAGCACTGTACATGCAGGCTGCGCCCTGATAGACACATCACTATTATAGGATAAAGTCAATCTTTTCACAAGGGAAGCGGATTCATTGACAGAATTCTCATTTCTGCGAAACAGGATTTTATGAATGATTCCCGGAATTCATGACAGAAATCGCCTTTCTGTCAAAACCAATGGACAGGAGGAAAGAAGAATGGACTATCGTCATCTGAAATATTTCATGGAAGTGGCAGAGCAGAAAAGTTTCAGCAAAGCTGCCAGAAATCTCCATATTTCCCAGTCTGCCATCAGCCGTATGATTAAATCGCTGGAAGAAGAGCTGGGTGTCACCCTCTTCATCCGGAATGCCAAGACTGTGGAAATCACAGCACCGGGCACCATTTTCTACAATTATGCCAAACGGTGCCTCTTCGTTTTTGAACATTTGAAATCAGATTTTGAAAACGAATTCAACCTGAAGCAGGATACCATTGAAATCGGTCTGCCTCCCATTACGGATGCTCATGTATTTGCCAAGCTCTTAGGTGAATTCAAGCGCACCTATCCCCAGATTGCCATCAAACTTTATGAACACGGCTCCAAAGTCATTGAATCCTCTGTGCAGGAAGGCATTATTGATGTAGGCATTATCTGCACCATTCCGAATAAAGATTTCGAATCCTTCTTCCTGTCGGAAGATGAAATGTGCGTGGTTATGCCGAAAGGGTATCCTCTGGAAGAAAACAGGGAGGTTCCTATGAAACTTCTGGCGGACTATCCTCTGGTGCTGTACCGGGATGATTTCAACCTTCACGATGATATTCTGACCAACTGCAAGAAGATCGGCTTCACCCCGAAGGTGGTCTTTGAAACAAGCCAGCGCGAACTGATGCTGCAGACCGTAGCCAGCGGCCTGGGCGTAGCCATCCTGCCTTCCCGTCTCTGCCCCGCCAACAGCGAAGACAGCCGGGTGGTGACCAGGGTGATGACAGAACCCAGAATGACCCATCACCTCTACGCTATCTGGAAAAAGGGACGGTTCCTCTCCAGAGCAGCCCGCCTGTGGATCGAATTTACCAAAGATCATCTCACCATGCTGAATGATGACAAGAAGCTGGACGATGAGATGAGGAAATAAGAACTGCCGTGAAACAGTGGAAAGAAAAACTGGACTGGGAGAGAAATCGCCCCTTCTACCTCATCATGGCCGTTCTTCTGGCCATGGTGGTGTACCAGCAGTTCCTGATTACGGATCTTCAGGAACGGATGATGAACATAGAATCTTCCTCCTACGATGACCAGCTGAATGATATCCGCTGGGAAGCAGAAACGGCCCTTTCTGAAAACAGGGAACAGGAGAAGGATATCCTCCAGCTCCAGAAACATTCCGCCACCCAGAACTGGCGGCTCATGGAAATGGAATGGGACACCTACGGGAAATAAGGGAAAAGCGGCACTGCCGGCGCAGGGCCGCTTTTTTCATGACATAAAAGGGGCCGTTTCTGTGGTATAATGAAAAAAGCGCTGAGTCATTCATGAGCCTGCTCTTATCTGGCTTTACAGGAACTTTTATGCCCCGGGGCTGCGGGATTTCAAAGAGAGCTTTACTGGTCCCTTTTCCGATAGAACATAAACATCCGGGAAAAGCAGCCTTTGCATCAGGCCGTTCTGACATGCCAAAGCGATGGAGGTTATTTATTATGTTCATATATAAGAGAAGAGTTAAATTTTATGAAACCGACGGTATGCAGGTGGTGCACCATGCCAACTACCTGCGCTATTTTGAAGAAGCCCGGGTGGAGTACCTGCGGGAAGGAAAGCTGGACCTCACAGAGCTCATGGACGAAGGCATCGTATTTCCCATTGTGGAAGTGGACGTCAAGTACCACCAGAGCGCCCGGTATGACGAAGTGCTCCTGATTAAGACCTATCTTCGCAAGGTAGATCGGGCCAGACTTGTTTTCGAATACGAAGTGGTTTCTGAAAAGTCCGGCGCCCTGCTTACCACGGGCCACACGGTGAATACCTATACGGACATGCATACAGGCCGGATTGTGCGGCTGCCGAAGGAAAAACTGACAGCCCTCATTGATCTTTCCAAAGGGGATAGAGAATAATGGACAACAGACCGATTGGTATTATGGATTCCGGCGTAGGGGGCCTCACAGTGGCCCGGGTGCTGCATGAGAAATATCCCAAAGAAAGCATAATCTTTCTGGGAGACAGCCTCCGCAATCCCTACGGCGAAAGGACAAGAGATGAAATCGCCCGCTTTGCCGGGGAAATCAAAGATTTCCTTATCAAAAAGAACGTAAAAATGATCATCATTGCCTGCAACACCATTTCTTTCAACGTGTATCCTTCCTTTCTGGAAGGGCCGGTGCCGGTGGTGAAGATGAGCCTTGACATCACCCTGCCGGAAGGCACGAAAAAGGCGGGCATTTTTGCGACGCCTGCCTCCATCAGAACCCATGCCCACAAGAAATATGTGGAAAAGAAATTTCCTGAAGTGGAATGGGTGGAGGTGCCCTGCGACGGTGTGGCGGCTGCCATTGAGCAGGGAAAAGATGAAAATTTCATTTCTGCCCTTGTGCAGAAGGCGGCAAAGGAGTATCATGCATTAGGTATAGATGCCGGCTACTGGGCCTGCACCCATTATCCTCTGGCGCCATCTGCTTTTGCCAGAGTCTTTCCGAAGGTTCCTTTCATTGACCCGGCCCTGCCTACGGTGGAAGCGGGAATGGCCATCCTTCAGAGAGAGGACAGGCTGGCAGAAGGGAAAGACAGGGATGAATTCTATTTCACCGACGGCCTTGCCCATGCAGAGCCTCTGGTGAAACGGCTTTTTGGCCCGGCAGCTGTGGAAAAACAAATCTTGTAGGAGAGTGAGTAAAGAATGTTGTTGCTTGTTAAAATTGCGGCAGTGATCGTCCTTATCATCTGCCTCGGCTTCATTGCCTACTGGGCGGTGGCTGTCATTAAGGGAGACTGCGTCCTTCGCATGCTGAAATCGAAACGGACGCCCCTGAAGGTGGAGTCCATGGATATGCGTCATGTGCGCCTGTCCTTTACCATCCCCATCAAAAATGTGGGAAAACAGCTGGGCACCATTATGGATGCCTTCGTCCGCATTTACATTCCCTTTGAACAGTATGACAAGGCCAGAGTTACGGGGCACCTGACCGATTTTGACGTGCCAAGGCATGACGACTACTGGCAGGCCTTCATCCTGGATCCCGGAAAGGAAAAGAAATTCCTCATCACCCTGGACATCGACGGCAAAGGCCAGAGCATCCTCCAGGACCTGGAAACTTTCCCGGAATTCGGCATGGATATCATTTATCAGGTCGTAGCAAGAAGTGACTACTACTATGCCAAGACAAGAGTTGTAATTACCAGGGAAGAGCTGCAGAATGCTCTCTATGAATATACTTCGGAGGTGAGAAAATAATGGCAGAACTGAAGCTTGTTCCTATCCATACCAGAATTCTCACCCATCATGACAACATTGTGGATGCCATCCTGGAATATGCAGGAGACCAGATTACCGATCATGATATCGTATGCTCCGCTGAATCGGTGGTAGCCATCACCCAGAACCGCTACGTCCGTCCGGAAGAACTGAACGTATGCTGGCAGGCAAGACTGATGAACCGCTTTGTACCGTCCGCCGGCTCCATGGCCAGCATTTATGGCATGCAGGCAGCCATGGACGAAGAGGGCAAATGGAATATGCTCTTCTCCTTCGCCCTGGGCGCTGTGGCTAAGATTTTCGGTAAAAACGGCGTATTCTACGCCCGCTGCCGCCAGGCTTCCCTCATTGACGATGTAACCGGCACCATGCCGCCTTTCGACAAATGCCTGGTTTACGGTCCCGCCGACACAGACAATGTGTGCGAAAAAATTAAAAAAGCTACCGGCGCCTACGGTGCCGTCATTGCCGATGTAAACGATCTGAAACGGGCCGCTGTCCTCGGCAGGAGCAAGGGCCTCGATCCGAAAAAGATTGCCAAAATCTTGATCGACAACCCCTTCGGCAACGACAACCAGAAAACACCGATCGTCATTATCAAGAACTTCACCGATGTGATGGAAGGCAAATAATAGGGATCTGCGAATGAATACAGCCTTGTGAAAATCAGAAAAAGGACTTTGGCCCGAAGGGGTACAAAGTCCTTTTTCTGTGGAGATATAAAAGGTAAGCCCGTAACGCAGGCTTCTTTCCCAGGCTCATCTGGGTACATATGCTTCATGCCTGACCGAAATGGATCCAGGCGAAGTATTCTGCTTTCTCTTATAAATCCCATGAACCTGATGGTGCTTGGCGGCCTTTCTTATCCATGAAAGAATTCGATAATCTTATGGATAGCCAGGGCCATGTGGTCCGGATTCTGGAAGGGGTGGTTGGCGCCTTCCACGGGAATGAATTCAATGACGTTGTTTTCAGCAAAGCGGCGGGATTCTTCAATGGGAATCATTTCATCCTTTGTGCCGTGGATAATGAGCATGCTGTCAGCAAAGTCGAAGTATTCGTGTTTCATGACGTCAAAACTTTTCAGGGAATCGAAGAAGGACTGATCCACCTTCATTTTCCTTTCAAAGCCTACGGATATTTCCTTGCCTTTGCGCAGTTTGTTTTTGTCATCTTCCGACAGGTAGCTCATCATGGACTGATACATGCAGACCGCCGGGCAGCGGAGGGCGATTTTGGTGAAAGGGTCCCCTTTTTCGATGAGGTAACGGAGTGTCAGATATCCGCCGAAGCTGGAAGAGTAGTTATATACCCTTTTTGCTTTCATCACTTCTTTGGCGTATTCCGTGACCAGGGTAAGGTAGGTGAGGCATTCATCGATGGTCAGCTTTTTTCTGGCGTCCATGCCGTGGCAGGGCCAGTCAAAGGCAATCACCGCAAATCCTTTGTACTTGGATGTGAGGTGTTCTCCGAAATGCAGGGTGCCTGCCGTTTCTTTGCTGCTGCCAAAGCCATGGGTGACGATGACTACATCGTCAAAGGTCCTTGTGCTTTTGTCATTATCATTCACAATGAGGCGGCTCCGAATGCTGAAGCCGCCGCGGTTGATATCAAAATGCTTTTCCATGGTATCGCTTCTTTCTGTAAGTTCTGTTTAAGGAAAATATAACATAAAAGTGGACCGGCGGGCTAGTGTGTTAGTGAGCTGGTGGGCTGGTGGAGGGGCCAGCCCCAATCCTCAGTCCACTGTCACACTATCCCACTAGCCCACTAATACACCATATGTGGTAAGATAGATGGAGAATACGAGGTGGTTATGATGGCTTACAGGGAAGCGGAGCTGCTTGCCATGGTGGAGAAGGATGTACTTCATCCGGATCTGCTTTTTACGAAGGATTATATAGAAAAGGATGGGGTTACTTCCGATACCGGAAAACGGTATGAGGAGGTGGTGCTGTCATGGCTTCTGGCCCATGGAGACAGTCTGGTGAAGACGGATGAAAACTGGTCCATGTACAGGACGGCAGTGAGAAGAGCGTCGGAGGAAGGGGGCCGGCTGATTGCATCCATTCTTGGACAGAAGGATTTTGCCCGGGGCGTGGCTCTGGATATGTCCATTCATATCAAGGACAGTCAGGCCGGGGAATGGGGCCTGTTTCCGTTGGCCTCCATGGACAGGACGGGCCGGGTGCTCACGGTATATGATGTGAGACAGGAGGGAGAGGCGGAAATGCCTCTTCACCGGCTTCTTCGGGTGTGGTCATGGAAGGAGTCGGTGAACCGGCTCACCCTGGCGTCTATCCTGGAAAGAAAGAGTCCCTTTGTGCTGAAGGCGGCGGTGCTTGTGACGGGTTCTTCCAATGAGAGGTACGGCAGTTCCCAGAGGCGGTCCATTTCCCTGCCTCTTCAGCGGCTTTCTGTGCTGCTGGGGGTGTCTGAGCTCTATGCGTTCCACGGTATCCATCTGGCTCCTGTGAATCCGGGGCTTCCGCTCTATGGACAGTATTCGAAGGCAGAGCTCCTGTCTCTCATTGAGAAGGACGGTGCCCATCCGGAGTCTTTGTATCAGAAGGAATACATCAACCGTCGGGGCGTTACCTGGGATACGGAGGAGCCCTACTGCCAGGTCCTGGGGGACTGGCTTCTGAATCATCGGGATATCTGGATGACCCTTCCCCGGGGCATGTACCGCTGGGTAGAAGGGGCGCGGGCGGAAAAAATTCTGAAATCCGGTTTCTGGGCTCAGGCAAGAAAGCAGAAGGTGCTGCCGCCCTTTGGCCGGGTGCTTCCGGATGATCTGGTTTTTCTGGGAAGCCGTTTCCAGCAGGTGGGCCGTCCAGCCATGATGGTCCATGATATGTCCGGTGAAGGGAAAGATGCGGTATCCCTGGTGCGGATACTGGAAACGCCGGAGTCTTCCGATACCCTTCTGGGAGCGGTGCTTCGTGCATTTACCCATCTGGTGGTGCTGGATGAGGAGAAGCTGCTGAAAGATATGAAGCTGCCTGAGGGTTCCCATATAGAAAGCCGGATTCTGCTGGAAAGGGGAGAGGCCCAGACGGACAGTTTCCTTCGGGACCTGCCCTGCCTTTCCGAACTGATGAAGGCCATGGGGATCGGACTGGTTATGGTGGAAAAGGGATATGAAGCGCTGTGGTAGGATTTCCTGCCCGAAAACAGTCTTTCTTTTGCCACCAGGAAGCAAATCATTTATAATAACAGATAAACCTTATCTGTTCGAACAGATTACATTTCCCGGGGATCGGGCTTCCTTGCCGAAGCAGCTCTCCGGCAAAGAAGGAGACGGCACATGGGATTTTTTGACAAGGGACATGAAAAAGAGAGCCCCATCGGTAATTTAAGGGCTCATATCGGTACGTTCATGTATTTCGTAAAGGTGGGTAAATCCAAATTCAAGCATAAGGGCAAAGTGGGTGAAATCTTTGCGGATATGGATAATACCCAGTATCTTTTCCAGCAGGCCACTTCCGGCACCATGTATGACATGAAGAAAAAGCTGGATTACACTCTCTGGGATGCAGCCACTCACAAATACACCGAGGATATCCAGAAGCTGAAGGATGAGCTCCTGAAGGCAGTGGATGAAGGGGAAGAAAGCGGCGAATTTGCAGAGGAAAAGAAAGTAAAGGAAATCGAGGCCGAAAAAGCGGAAGAAGAAAAGAAGGCTGACGCCGAAGAAGAACCGGGCAGCTGGAAGGCCCACATCAAGGGCCAGATGGAGGAGGCGGAGGAAAAAGCCCGGAAGGAAGCGGAAGAAAAGGAAAAAGAAATGGAAACGCCGGCAGTGGAAACGGAAGAGGAGTCTTTGACGGAGGAAGACTGCCGGGAGCTGTGGCGTATCATCCAGGGACTGGAAAGAGAGTATAAGGAAATGAACAGCATTGCCGATGACTGGTTTTCCGTCCACGGAAAAAAGACGGGATGCATGGCGGCGCTGGCGGCCATGACCCTCCTCCCTCTGGGGGCGGTGTACGGACTGTATCATCTGTTATAGTGAGCTGGTGGGCTGGTTCTGATGCCTGAAAGTTTAACAGTCTAACGGTCTGATAGCTTCTGCCCAACATAATTTTTACTTGTATTTACCCTCTTTTCTATGATATGATTATTTCAGAAAAATTGTTTCGGGGAGGTGACATCATGTCCAAACATATCGTTACAATCAATCAGTCTTCTCTGCAGGACTCCATTAAGTTTGAAGGCTGCAGTGAATGTCAGACTTCCTGCCAGTCTGCCTGCAAGACAAGCTGCACCATCGGCAACCTGATCTGCACGACTCAGGAAGAAGCCAAGGAAGCAAAGAGAGCCTGATTTTACGGCCCAGCCCCCGGCCCTAAGGCCGGGGGTTTTTCTATTTCTTCTTTGGAAGGTACAAGGATTGTAATTGGCGGCTCACGAAAGCCGCAATGAAAAGGAGATTATTCATGGATTATAATGTAAAGCCCATGATTCATCGTTTTCGTCAGAATGGCATGAACATTGTCATGGATGTCAACAGCGGCATCGTTCATGTGGTGGATGACGTAACATATAAAGTGCTGGAATTTTATAACGGGAAAAATCGGGACATGGTCCTGGCCAATCTGTCCTCTTCCTATGATGAGAAAGAACTGAATGAAGTGATGGATGACCTGGATGAACTGATTCGCAAGGAAGTCCTTTTTGCTCCCATGGATCCCAATTATAAAATGGCCATTGAGGACAGGCCCATTATCAAGGCCCTGTGCCTGAATATTGCCCATGACTGCAATCTCCGCTGCAAGTACTGCTTCGCAGGCCAGGGGGGCTACGGCCAGTGGCGCATGCTCATGCCTTTTGATGTGGCAAGGCGGGGCGTGGATTTCCTCATTGCCCACAGCGGCCCCAGGGAACATTGCGAACTGGATTTTTTCGGCGGCGAACCGCTCATGAACTGGCATGTGGTACAGCAGACCATTGATTATGTACATAAGCAGGAAAAGAAGCACCACAAGAAAATCAAAATGTCCCTGACCACCAACGGCATGCTGCTGGATAAGGAGAAGGTGAAGTATCTCACCGATAACCATATCAGCCTGATTCTGTCCCTGGACGGCAGAAAGGAAATGCATGACCGCATGCGGCCTGATGTGAACGGAAATGGCACCTACGATCAGATCGTAAAGAATCTTCAGTACTGCGTGGCTCACCGCAACGGGGAAGAATACTATGTGCGCGGTACCTTCACCAGGTACAATCTGGATTTCACCACCGACGTGGAGGATATGCTGGACCATGGCTTCCCGGCAGTATCCATGGAACCGGTGGTAGGGGAGGATACGGAATCCTATTCCATTAAGGAAGAGGACCTGCCCCGGGTGAAGGAAGAGTATGACCGCCTGGCCCAGCTCTTCATCCGCCGGGAAGAGGAGGGACGTCCTTTCTTCTTCTTCCATTTCAATATGGATCTCTGGAAGGGCCCCTGCCTTCCCAAACGTCTCCGCGGCTGCGGCGCCGGCCATGAATACCTGGCTGTGGTGCCGAACGGCGACATTTATCCCTGCCATCAGTTTGTAGGCCGGGAAGGCTATGTGCTGGGCAATGTGTACGAAGGGCTGAAGAATATGAAGATGATGCACGATTTCCGCACCAACCATGTATTCACCAAGCCGGAATGTGTGGACTGCTGGGCGAAATTCTTCTGCTCCGGCGGCTGTCATG
Organism: Dialister succinatiphilus YIT 11850; assembly: GCF_000242435.1. Lineage (GTDB taxonomy): Bacteria > Bacillota > Negativicutes > Veillonellales > Dialisteraceae > Dialister > Dialister succinatiphilus. Next base: position 571,290 of record NZ_JH591188.1, read on the forward strand.
CCAATAATGAGGCTTTTGCCGGCGACATCCATAAGCCCTATCATATTACCTGCGAAATCCAGAAGAAGCGCGTGGAATGCGCCATGATGATTCAGGCTTACAATCAGCTGAAAAAGCCAAGGGTCATGGCTCAGCCCGGCTCTTTTGAAGCTAAAAGAGAAGCGCAGGAAAAACTGCAGTAACGAAAGAAAAAAGACCGCCAAAAGCGCGTGAAAAAGGGGTTTCTGTTTGCACAGAGCCCCTTTTTAATTTATAATATTCTTAAGTGCAGGCAAAATTTGACAGCTCCTTAGAGCTGAAAAGAAATTGATAACAGGTTCTGAAGATGGATTTTCGTCAAAGGAGGATTCACTGATGAAATTAAAAAGACTGGCAGTCTGTGCGCTGGCGGCATGCATGATCGGCACCGGCGCCATGATACATGTAGATGCATTCAGCCTGGGCAGTGTCCTTGGCGGTGTGGCAAAGGTAGGAGGCATAGGCTTCCTTGTTTCGAAATATGGAGAATCAATTAACAGCGCCATCAACTCGGTGATGATGAAGGAAGGAGCCGGCACAAACTACGCCACCAAGGTGGTGCCTATTGTGAGTATCGGCAACAGCGGCTATATCGGTGCTGCCCAGGTCATCGGCGATGCGGACCAGGTAGAGAAGGTAAAGGCTGTGGGTCAGCTGGAAGTCAGCTGGAACGACAAACTTTTCCGTATCAAAGGCCTGATTCCCATGGACAGTGTCAATCCATCTTCCTTCAGCCGTGTGCAGGGAGTGGGCGTATCTGCAGTGATTGACGTACGAGTATAACGGAGGGTGATACTATGATAAAGAAAGCAATACTGGCAGCAGGAATTTCCCTTTTATGCCTGGCACCGGTTTATGCGGAAGAACCGGCTACCTTGACAGACCGGATTGACCGGGTGGACGAAGTCATTTACGGCAGTGCCCAGGACGGTTCCTTGATCAGCCGGGTGGACAATGCGGACAATCTGATTTATGGCACTGGAAATTCTTCAGCCAGCGGTCTGGACAACCGGATTACCAATCTTTACACCGATGTGGTGAAGAGCGATAACGATGCCCAGCCTTCCATCGCCACCAGAGTCAATGCCATGGAATATTATCTGACCGATGAAATCAAGTCCGATTCCCTGAAAACCAGAATCGGGGATCTGGAAACCAAGGTATACGGCGCAGAAAAGAAAGGTGCTCTGGATCAGCGGCTGGCCAATCTGGAAAAATCGGTCTACGGTGACCAGCATTATGAAATGAAAACGGTGGAGCTGCCGGCCAATACAGTATTCAAGATTTCCTTAAACGATGATGTAAGCAGCAAGACGAACCAGGTAGGCGATCCGGTAACCTTTACGGTACAGGAAGATGTAAGTGTGGGTAATGTGCTGGTCCTGCCCAAAGGTTCCCAGGGAAGCGGCGTGGTGACTAAGGTGAGCCGCCCGAAAAGCTTTGGCAGAAGTGGTGCGCTGGACGTATCTTTTGACCAGGTTTTCTCTGTAGATGATGAAGTCATTCCTACCGTACTGGGACCGGAAGCTAAGGAAAAGCTGAAAATGGAAGCCGCTGCCGTAGGTGCATCCACCATCGGCGCCCTGGCCCTGGGCCCCATCGGTCTGGTGGGCGGGTTCTTCGTGAAGGGCAAGGATGTGAGCCTCCCGGCAGGGAGCACTCTTTACATTGAAACCCAGGAAGCCGTCACCACCAAGGGCCTGGAACTGACCAATGGTGCGCCCAATGCGGTGATCCGGAAACGGGTGGTACGGTCTGCAGCAGCCACTGAAGAAACGACGGCTGCCGCTTCGGACAATGAAGTCAAAGAGACCGCTTTACCGGCAGAAGCAGAGAAAAAGGCAGGAGCTGAAGTGAAGGAAAAGGCAGAAGCGAAGGCTGAGGAATCGGCCTCTGCCATGAATGAAAAGGCGAAGGCGGAATTGGAATCGGTACGGGAAAAAGATACGGAAAAGGATGCTGCCAAAGCAGCAGGTTCCAGTGAAGAGACGCCTTCTGTAGTGATCGTGAGAAATGATTAAATGAGGAAAATATACTTAAAACTGCTGGCCCCTCTCCTCTTCTCTTCTCTGCTGGCTATGCCTGCAGGAGCGGAGGAACCGGAGGGCTTAGGAGAAGAAGCGGCGGAACCGGAAACTTCCTCTTCTGCATTGGTCTTTGATGCCAAAGGGGTAGCCCGGCCGGTCACCTCTTACGAGGCGGCCGAAGCAGCGGCATCCAGAGATAAAAAGGATACAGCCAAAGCAAAAGACAAGGACAAAAATAAAAATAAGGATGGTCAGGAAGAAACGGCAGCAGACAGCGGGATTTCAGCAGAAAACCCCATGTATGTCACTGCTGACCGCATGCGCTATAACGATACCACCGGCGACGTGGATGCCATGGGGAAAGTGGTGATCCGGCACATGCTTGACACCTACCAGACAGAATATGTATATGGCAATTCCATTGCCCAGAAATATGTGATACCGGGAGAAGTGCACTGGGTCAATCCCACCACCCGCTTGAAGGCGGAAAGGGCCGATTATGACGGGGCTAAATCCATAGGCCGTTTTGAAAAAATGGACGGCTGGGAATCAGGAACCTATTATTTCAAAGGTGCCAGCGGCGTGTATGACCGCATCGCCAATAAACTGGTGGTGGAAAAAGGGTATTTTACCACGAAACATGCTGTAGCCAAAGTACCGGATTATCGGATTGAGGCGGATTCCATCGATATTTACCCCAATGACCATTATGTGGCTCACAATGTGAAGCTCATGGCGAAGAATACCACCCTCATTACTCTTTCCAGCTATACCGGTTCCCTCAAGCGTGATGACAGTGAAGTGAGTCTGTGGTCTCTGATTCCACGCCCTGTTTTTGACAGTGATAACGGCATGGGACTCCATAATGAAATCACGGTGCCCCTGGACCATAATCCGGACCTGGCCTTTTATATGAAGAACCGCTGGTACACCAAATCCGGCTACAAACCGGACATGGGCGTACGCTACCGCACCCCTTTGGGTACAGCCCGCTTGCGCTATGCAGAGGAGGAAAGCTCCACCAATGATGACGGCGGTATCTGGGTAAAGAAGAGACCCTCCCTGGAATTTGATACAAATCATTTCTATCTGGGGAAATCCCGTTTCTATACAGGAGCCCACGGGGAATGGGGCTACTGGGATGAAGACCACGGCGGCAGACACCCCAAGGGAGCCTATAAGGGCTTTGACCTTTATATTTCCGGCGATCCCTGGAAACTGGGGAAATTCATGAATTTCAGCTGGAAGGCAGGCTATGCGAAGGATTACTACAGTTATTCCAACAATATCCGCCGCAACAGCTATTACTCCCTGGGTCTTTCCGGCGGCTACGGTCCGCTGGCATCCTGGATCTACTATACGGACCGTGATCTGAAAGGCTACACTCCCTACTACTACGACAGCTACAGCAGTGAAAAACCGCTGAGCCTGGGATTCCGCTGGCAGGCCACCAGACTGGATGCCTTCAGCCTGGCCTGGACCATTGATACCGTGAACGGGCGTCTGGATCATCGGTACTGGACCTACTACAGGGATATGCATTCTTTCTATGCCTGGATCCGGTATGATGATATTGAAAAGGAAACCCGCTTCATGATTATGCCGAAGGACTTTAAGTTCTAAGGGACATAGTGTTACTGGTGAGCTGGTGGATTCTTCTTTATAAGATGGTTCTGTCTCTTTGGGAAAGGAGGAATCCCTATGGCCATACAGCGCAGATGGATTCTTCCTTTAGGCGCCCTGGCGGCGGTGGGCCTTACCCTTTGGGGCATTTACGGCGTGGGCACTGCAGGCACACTTCTTCCTGAAAAAAGGGCTGCCTCTTCTCCTGTGGAAGTTCTGCCGGAGGAAGAGGATGGCCTCTCCCTGAAATATGATGCTGCCCTCCATCGAAGGGGAAAGCCCTTGCAGGATCCTTTTCATGCCGATGCACTGGTGCCTGTAGAAAAGGGAAGGCCGCCGCTTCCGGTCGTAGAAGGAAGGGAAGAGGCCCCTGGCGGAAAGGCGCCGGAGCTGAAGAAAAAAGAGACATCCTCCGCCTCGGGGCTTCCGGTGCTGAAAGGAGTCATGGCTTATGGCTCTCAGCGGAGGGCCCTTTTGGAAATGGACGGAACTTCCATAGTTGTAAAGGAAGGAGAGAGGGCAGGTCCATGGGACGTATCGGACATTCAGGACAGAAAAGTGACCCTTGTTTCCGGAGGAAACAGTCTTACCTTGACCATACGTTAAGAGGGAGCAGCATTCTTTTATGCTGCGCCCTTTTTGCCTGTGTTCCTCTGGGGCTGGAGGCCAGGGAAGAGTCCTGGGACCGGCCCGTTCATGACATGGTGGCCGAGGAACTTTCCGGCGGCATGCAGCCATCCCCAAGGGAAGAGGCGCCTTCTGCCGTCAGAATTACTCCGTCTGCCAGGCGGGATTTCAGCCTCCATGTAGCCGGCGCTCCGGCCATGGAAGTCATCCGCACCCTGGCGGAAATGACAGGAAAGAACCTGGTATTTTCAGGAGATTTGACGGAAACAGTGACAGCCAGCCTGGACCATGTGACTCCGGAAGAAGCGCTTTCTTCCATCCTTGCCTCCTGCGGTCTTTCGTCCAGAACTGAAGGGTCCACTCTTATTGTATTCAACAGCCGCCTGGAAAAGAATGCGGTGTCCGGCACCCGGGCGTTCCGCCTGTCCTATGCCAATGCAGAGGAAGTGGCCATGGGACTGGAAAAGGTGATGGACAAGGGAAAGGTTACTTTCAGCCCTTCTGCTAATACGGTCATTGCCAGCGGCACGCCCCGGGAGCTCATGCAGGCGGAAAGTCTGGTGAAAGCGCTGGATGTGCCGGAAAAACAGGTGAAAGTGGAAGCGGAAGTGGTGGCTGTTAATAAAAGCTATGCCAAAGACCTGGGCATTGACTGGGATTTCAAAAGTCTTACAGGCAGCGCTTCCTATGACCGGGACAGCTGGAGTGAACAGCACTATGTTACCGATGACAGCGGCCACATTCTCTTCGACAGCGACGGCAATCCAAGGGTCAGGAATATAGAAAGAAACGGGTGGGATGTGACCATTCCCGACGGGTATGCCGGTATTTCCTATGGCCGGTCTCTTACAGGCCATCCCTATACCTTTTTCTTTCAAGCCAAACTGAATGCCCTGGTAACCAGGGGGAAGGCGAAAGTACTGGCCCGGCCCAGCGTGGTGACCATGAACGGCAGGGAAGCGGAAATCCTCATAGGCAGCCGCATCCCGGTGATTGTGGAACATATGGAAAACGGGGTCAAAACCACGGCGACAGAATACAAAGATGCCGGCATTAAACTGACCTATACGCCTATTATCAGCAGAAATGATGAAATCACTGCCGATGTTCATGCGGAAGTGGCCACGCCCTACCTGGTGCCGGAAATGAAGGCCTATCGCATTATTACCCGCTCCGCCAACACCATGGTGCGGCTGCAGTCAGGCGACATGCTTACCATTGGCGGACTTATCGATAAAGAACAGGCCAGAACCATGAGGAAGGTGCCGATTCTGGGAGACATTCCCTTACTGGGCCGGCTCTTCCAGAGCCGCAGTACGTCTACGGAGGAATCGGAAATCGTTATCGTCATTAAGGCAGATATTGTGAAGTAAATAGAAGAGCTATAGTTTCTGATTGCCCGGGGTCTGAACTCTTTTAAACCTATGAATCCTTTTATATACAAGTGAGAAAGAAATGGCAGTTTTAAAAATCAGCGGATTATCAAAATCCTTTGGAATCAAAACAGTTTTTGAAAACGTTTCCTTCGAAGTAAGGAGCGGCGAACGAATCGGCCTTGTAGGTGCCAATGGCGCCGGCAAGACCACTCTTTTGAAGTGCATTATGGGAGCGGAGGAAGCGGACAAGGGCTCCGTGAAAGCCAGTGATGGCGCCATTATCGGCTACCTCCGCCAGGATTTCAACTACACCAGCCATACCATCCGGGAGGAAATGGAAGATGCCTGGAAAGATGTGCTCTATTACAAGGACCGGATGGAGACCCTGGCCAGGGAGCTGGAAAGCAGTAAAAGCGATGAGAAACTGGTGGAAGCCTATGGCCGTGCGGAAGCCCGCTTTGAATTTCTGGGAGGCTATGACTATGAATCCACCACCCGGAAAATTCTGACAGGCCTGGGCTTTTCCGATGATGACTGGGACAGGGATATCCATTCCTTCTCCGGCGGGCAGAAGGTGAGAATCAACCTGGCCGCTGCTTTTGTGCGTCATCCCGATTTCCTCCTTCTCGATGAACCGACGAACCATCTGGACATGGGCATGCTGGAATGGCTGGAGGAGTACCTTCGCTCCTACAAAGGCGGTATCCTCATGATTTCCCATGACCGCTATTTCCTGGACGGTGCAGCTACAGGAATCATTGATCTGGAGAATCACCATATCCGTTCCTTCCGTGGCGGCTATACCCGGTATATGGAAACGAAGGAAAACCAGGACCGGGCCTATGAGAAAGCCTATGAAAAACAGCAGGAACATATCAAGGAGACTGAGGAATACATCCGCCGCTACAAAGCAGGCATCAAAGCCAAGCAGGCCAGGGGGCGTCAGTCCCAGCTGAACCGGCTGGTGAGGCTGGAGAAACCGGTGCACCAGGCATCCCTTCGTTTCCATTTTGACCCGCCTCAGGAATGCGCAGATAAGGTGCTCGATGTGCTTCGGGTAGAAGGATCCTATGGCAGCCATATTCTTTTCAAGGATCTCACTATCCATATCAAAAAGGGAGAAACAGTGGGACTCATCGGTCCCAACGGCGCAGGCAAGACCACCATCCTGAAAATGATTACGGGAGAGAAGAAGCCTGATACCGGTTTTATCCAGCTGGGCAATAATGTGAAAATGGGTTACTATTCCCAGGAACAGGAACGACTCCATCCGAAGCTCACAGTGCTTGACGAAGTGCGGGATACATTCAACTTCGGTGAAAAAGAAGCCCGTAACATTCTGGGCATGTTCCTCTTCCGTGGAGATGACGTATTCAAGACGGTAGGCATGCTTTCCGGCGGCGAAAAGGCCCGCCTGTCCCTGCTCTGCCTGTTCCTGGAAAAACCGAATTTCCTCATTCTCGATGAACCGACGAACCATCTGGATATTCCCACCAGGGAAATCATGGAAGATGCCATCGAGGCCTTTTGCGGCACCTGCCTGGTGGTATCCCATGACCGCTATTTCCTGGATAAAGTGGCAGACCGGATTCTGGAGCTGGATCACGGAAAGCTCACAGAATACCTGGGCAACTACAGCTACTACAAGGAAAAGAAACAGGACCTTGAGGCTTTTGAAAAGGACAGGAACGGTAAAGAGGAAGAAGAAGAGAAAGAGACGGAAGAAAAAAAACGGGAAAATGAGCACCAGGTGAAAACCGAGGTTTCCGCCGCCGATGTATCCAAATTAAGTCATGTGGAAATGGAAATCGGGCGGCTGGAAGCAACTATGAAAATGTACACGGTGCAGATGAGCATGAATCCTGAAAATTATGCAAAACTGGCCGATGAGTATGAGGAAGCGAAAAAGAAGCTGGACAAGCTGTACGCGAAGTGGGACGAACTGGCGGAAAAGACGGAGTCCTGAATGCTCACGGGTAAGGGCAGTCAAAAAAATCCTGAAAAGCAGAAGCTTTTCAGGATTTTTTGATTGCCCTTTTACCCCACCAGATTCAGAAGGGCCAGCACAATGGTGCCGGGGACTCCGAAGAGGGCTACCACAATGCCATGCATGGTGGTAAGGGTCATATGGGTGATTCCGATGGTATTCAGCAGCCAGAAGAGAAGACCGCCCATAATGATATTGCCGATGATTTTTTTCACAAACCGGGCAAAGAGGAAGAACGCCACAATGATGACGATGACACTGGTAATGCCATATCCGCCCAGGGCGCCTAAAGATTCAATCATGGTATCAGATTTCCTTTCTGTTTTCCACGGCTCCCGCCAGGGTGATGCCGTCAGTATAGCCTACGGCGCCGCCGGCAGGAATGCCCCTGCCGATGCGGGTGACTTTGATGCCCGACGGTTTGATGAGCCGGGAAAGATAGTAGGCCGTGGCTTCACCTTCCGTATCCGGATCCGTGGCAATGATGACTTCTTTCACATCGTTCTTCTCCAGCCGTTTCAGGAGTTCCTTGATTTTCAGCTGCTCAGGACCTATGCCGTCCAGAGGGGAGAGAACGCCGTGAAGAACGTGGTACAGGCCGTGGTATTCCTGACTCTGCTCCATGGCGGTCACATCCTGGGGCTGTTCTACCACGCAGATGATGGAATGGTCACGGCGGTCATCACTGCAGATGTCGCAGGGGTCCGAGGTGGCCAGATTGCAGCAGGTAGAGCAGTAGCATACCCTGCTCCTGGCATGGCGGATGGTATCCAGAAATAGATCCACTTCCTCCTGGGGACGTTCCAGCATGAAGTAAGCCAGACGGCGGGCGCTTTTTACGCCGATGCCGGGAAGCTTTCTGAACTGCAGGGCTACTTCTTCCAGATCTTTATTCATCAGAACATGCCGCCGGGAAGGCCCAGGCCTCCGGTGACCTGGCTCATGCTCTTCTGTACCATTTCATCGGCTTTCTTGCCGGCTTCGTTGACAGCGGTGGTGATGAGGTCTTCCAGCATTTCCGGATCTTCCGGATCGATGGCATCTTTAGCGATTTTCAGTGCGGTAATCTGCTTTTCACCGTTCATGGTGAGGGAAACGGCGCCGCCGCCTACGGATACGTCAACGGTCTGTTTCTTCAGTTCTTCCTGCTTCTTCTGCAGTTCTTCCTGCATTTTCTTCGCTTTTTTCAGCATGTTCTGCATCTGTGCTTTATTTCCAAACATAATGAATCCTCCTTAAGGTAATATTGAATCAATTTCCTGTTTCATGATTCAGTCTTTTCATATATATCACAGTCTGCCATGATTTTCAAGGCTTCATTTAAAGACGGATCCCTCAAGTCCTTCTCCGGAATACGGTCTCTGGAAACAGGGCGGTAGTCCTGCATCGGCTTTTCTGCCATCTCAGTGGAAGGAGAGGAGGGGGCTGCCTTTGGGGCAGACTGGAGCAGAGTAAAGGCCGCTGCTTCTTCCTCACCGCCCTTCAGCACTGTATGCATCTGGATGGGAGAACCGGTGACTTTAGCAAAGGCTTCGGCGGCTACCTTCTGGTAGGACTTATTATTTCCTGCAGCCACCAGAAACTGCTGCGGCGCAGACACGATGGCCCTGGTGTGGGTGCAGTAAATGAGGGTGCTCTTCCGAAGGCAGGTGAAGACATCGATACGGCGGATGGACATGAAATAGGACAGTACCTTCTGCCAGATGGCAGGGTAGGTTTTGGGGTCTATGAGAGAAGCATCAGGTTGGGATGATGGTGCTGCCGCCGGCTGGCCTGGCATGTTTTCAGCCGGTCCGGCTGCCGGCATGGGGGCAGGGGCTCGGGGCGTTTCCCTGACCGGCGGCCTATCCTTTCTCTGCACTGCCGGCCTTGGTGGCATATCTGAGGGAGCGGGGGGCTCCGGAGCAGAAAAAGCAGCCGACCCGGCAGGTATGGGCGATGCGGGAACCGGGGCAGGAGAAGAAGGTGCAGCAGGGTAGGAAGGGGCGGGCGCAGGAACCGGGGCCGGTGATGGAGATTGCGGGATGGACAGGGCGCCGCGCTTCAGGCGCGACACCTCTTCTTCCAGCTGGGCTACCCGCTGGGCCAGGGAATCCAGGGATTTAGACCCTTTCATGCGGCAGAGATGAAGAAGGCCCATTTCGGCGCTGAGCCTTGGTGAAGAACTCCGTTTCGTTTCATGGAGGGCTTCGTGGAGATAGTCAAAGAGGGAGTCCAGGTAAGGCGCAGGAAGGCGGGATGCATCGGAACGAAGCGTTTCCACCTGGCTGCCGTACTGGGAAAATTCCGGCGCCTTTGGATTGACCTTGCAGATCATCAGGTTTCTGAAATGTTCCAGAAGGTCACGGAGAATGGAGGCCGGTTCTTTTCCGCCCTGCAGGATCCGGTAAAAGAGGGACAGGGCGGAAGAGCTGTCACCGTTAAAGATATGATGGGAAAGATCCAGAATCATATCCTTTCCTGTGAGGCCCAGAAGGTCATATACCGCCGGCGCGTCAAGAACTTTGGATTCCGAGGCCGAGGAGCACTGGTCCAGCAGGGACAGGGCATCGCGAAGGCCGCCGTCTGCCCGGACGGCAATGAGGTCTGCGGCCTCTTCCGTCAGGGGAAGATGACTTTCTTTGGCAATATAGAGAAGATGGTTTTTGATATCCTCCACGGAAATCCGGTGGAACTCATACCGCTGGCATCTGGAAAGAATGGTGAGAGGAATTTTCTCCGGTTCCGTGGTGGCCAGAATAAAGAGCACATGGGACGGCGGTTCCTCCAGCGTTTTCAGGAGGGCATTGAAGGCTTCCTTGGTGAGCATGTGTACTTCATCGATAATGTATACCTTCTTCCTGCTCACTGCCGGCAGGGTGCGCACCGATTCCCGAAGGGCCCGGATTTCCTCAATGCCGCGGTTGGAAGCGGCATCGATTTCATAGACATCCAGACTAGAGCCTGCATTGATTTCCCGGCAGCTCTGGCATTCATTGCAGGGATTCACGCCGTTTGGATGAAGGCAGTTCACTGCTTTGGCCAGGATTTTGGCCATACTGGTTTTTCCTGTACCCCGGGGACCGGAAAAAAGATAAGCATGAGCCAGCCGGTCCTGCTCGATGGCCCGCTGGAGCGGTATGGAAATATGCTTCTGCCCCACCACCTCCGTAAACGTGCGGGGCCTCCATTTTCGATATAATGCTAAATAAGCCATAAATAACCTCCCGGCAGGAAAGATGAAAAAGGATTTGTATGGATTTTGGAAACCGGAAATGATTCCTTACCTTATTAATTATTATTACTATTATACAATACAGCAGGGAAAACCAGACATAAAAAAAGCCTTGCAGTCCTCATTTATGACAGCCTCCAGGATGCACCGTGTCACATGAAAAGGGCCACTTACGGCTGCTTCCTCTCGGACCTGACCGGGTTCATGGGATTTCATTGCACGGGGCCCGGAGACTGCCATAAATCAGTACTGCAGAGCCACGTACTATATTATACAGCATTATGGGGAAAATGCAATATGTGAAATAGTGGGCTGGTGAGTTAGTGGACTAGTGGTCCCCAGCCCCAATCCTCACCAGCTCACCAGCTCCCTAGCCCACTAGTCCACTAGTTCACTAGTTCACTAATTTATCACTACGAACATTTTACAAACGGGGAAAGTATTGTATAATAATAAAAATTATTGCAATTTGACGATATGGGAAATTGTCAAAAGAGAGAGGATGATTTATATGTCTCAAACAGTATGGTCCCTGGTGCCTCCTGTAGTTACCATTATTCTGGCACTGGCCACCAAAGAAGTGTACATGTCTCTTGCCATAGGTATCTTTATCGGTGCCTTCATGTTTGCAGGATTCAGTATACTGGGTGCTATCGACACCATGTTCCACATTATGTCGGACAAGGTGGGAAGCAATGTGTATATCCTTGTATTCCTTGTCCTTCTGGGGATTATGGTGGCGGCCATCCAGAAGTCCGGTGCTTCTCAGGCTTACGGTGATTATGCAGCCCGCACCATTAAAGGAAAGAAGAGCGCTCTTTTCGTAACCATGGCTCTTGGTATCCTGATTTTCATTGATGATTACTTCAACTGTCTCACCGTGGGTACCGTGATGCGCCCTGTGACAGACCGGTTTAAGATTACCCGTGCGAAACTGGCCTATATTATTGATGCCACCGCAGCACCGGTATGTATCATTGCTCCGGTTTCCAGCTGGGCTGCTGCTGTTACCTCCTCTCTTCCGGAGGGCAGTTCCATTGATGGTTTTGCTCTTTTCCTGGAAACCATTCCTTTGAACCTTTACGCCTGGCTCACCCTGATTTTCATGATTATCCTCATCGCTTCAGGCCGTGATTTTTCCCGTATGGCCAGGTATGAAAAACAGAGCGGCGGCACCTTGGTGATTCCTGCGGAATATGCCGATGATGAAGGCAGTGCGCCTGTGGGAAATGGGAAAATCATCGATCTCATCCTTCCGCTGGTGGTCCTTATCGGTGGATGTGTGTTCGGCATGCTTTATACCGGCGGCATTCTGGAAGGGAAGGGCGTGGCAGAAGCCTTTGCAAACTGCGAATCTGCCAGAGGCCTCGTTATCGGTTCTTTCATTGCTCTGGTATTTACCTTTGTATTGTACATTCCCAGAAAGGTTTTAAACTTCAGCACTTTCTGCAGCTGCTTTGTAGAAGGTTTCAAACAGATGACTTCTGCCATTATGATCCTGTCCCTGGCCTGGACCCTGTCCGGCATTGTAGGTAAGGATTACCTGAACATCGGCGGCTATGTAGGAAGCGTGGTTGCTGATAACGCCACCATTGCTATTCTGCTGCCGGCCCTGTTTTTCCTGGTGGCCATTGGCCTTGCTTTTGCTACCGGTACTTCCTGGGGCACCTTCGGTATCCTCATTCCTATCGTACTGGCTATCGTGTCCAATGATACTCATCTTATGATTATGACGGTGGCTGCCGTGCTGGCCGGTTCTGTAGGCGGCGACCATGTATCGCCTATTTCCGATACCACCATTTTGGCGTCGGCCGGGGCCCAGTGCCATCACATAGACCATGTGTCTACCCAGATTCCCTATGTTCTCGTGGTGGCTGTGAGCTGCGTGGCCGGTTATCTGGTGGACGGCATTACAGGAAACGGTATTCTCGGAGACCTGACAGGTCTGGTATGCATGCTCCTCATTATGGGCTTTTTCCTGAAATTTAAATCTACTAAAAACGCCGACTGACAGGCAACAAAAAAGCATCGTTGATGTTCTCATCAATGATGCTTTTTTATTGCCACGAATCAGCGATTCTTTATTTTATATACAAGACTGACCAGGGTGAGGATGGCGGTAAAGGCGGTAATGGTCATGGACCAGGCAATGCCTATGTGCATGTAGCCTGCAAGGGAGAAGTCCCAGGAAAAGTACATGATGGTAATGATGGCAGCCGCTATGCAGGCAATGGCCAGCATGGCAGGCTTTTCCCGGTACGTGACCAGAAAGAAAATGGCTGAAAGGTATCCGGCAGCTCCGGCGGCAGACAGGACATTGTCATGGTAGAGGACCAGGGATACGATGGACAGGATAAAAGCGTATTTCATGGGAACTCCTTTATTTTACAAGTTTCTGAAAATCGGCATCGCCATGGAGCCACTGGAAGTGGTCCTGGGCGGCAGCCTGGGGCTTTACGTTTTTCGGGTCCAGATCAACTGCTTTTTTCAGATATTCCAAAGCCTTTGCCTTGTCCCTTTTATCAGCGTAGTTGGTGGCAATGCCGTAGTAGGACCAGGTGTTATGGGGATCCTTATCCAGCACCTTCTGGAAGAAGCGGATGGATTCATCGTAGTGTTTCCCCAGTTTCTGGGCCATGGCCATATCGAAATAAGCCTGTACGTAGTCCGGGTTGATGGAGAGGGATTTTTGGATGGTCCCAATGCCTTCTTCCGGTGATATATCAAAGGCCTGGATAATGCCTTTCAGAGAAAGGGCTTTGTAATTTTCGCCGTCTTTCTCCAGAGCCTGATTGGCAAGTTCCAGGGCATGGAGATGATCTCCTTTTCCGTAGGCAGTAACTGCTTTCCGGTAAATCTGTTCCGATTCTTCGTTAATCTGGTGGACCGCAGGAACAGCAGCAGAATAAGCGGCGGAAGAGGGAGAGGGAGCCTTTGGCGTGCCGCATCCGCCGGCAGAAAGGGCAGCTGTTACCATAAGGGCGGCCAGAATAATGGATTTCATAGAAACTCCTTTATTTATTATGAAAATGGAAATGAAACCAGTATAATGAATGTATAAGACCGGGGAATTTCCTGCCGGTTCCTACTATTATAGCAGAAAAAGAAGGAGGATTATCATGAGTTCCTACGCATTCATTACAGGGGCCACCAGTGGTATCGGCCTCGCCAGTGCCAAAGCGCTGGCCGCCAAGGGGTATGGACTGGCTTTGGCTGCCAGAAATAAAGAAAAGCTGGAAGAGGTAAAAAAAGAAATCGAAGGGGCCATGGCTGTGCCGGTTGCCTGCTTTGAGCTGGATGTGAGGGATGCCGATGCCATCCGTGAGGTGACTTCCCGCTGCCTTAGCGAACTGGGAGCTCCCCGCATTCTTCTGAATGATGCCGGCCTGGCCAGGGGACTGGAACCTTACGGGGAAACAAAGGAAGAAGATATTCTTCAGATGATTGATACCAATATCAAAGGTCTCTTTCTGATGACCCGCGCCTTCCTTCCGGCCATGCTGGAAAAGAATGAGGGCCATATCATCAACCTGGGCTCCACCGCCGGCCTCTATGCCTATGCAGGGGCAGCAGTGTACTGCGCCACTAAGGCAGCGGTGAAAACGTTCAGCGACGGTGTCCGCATCGATGTCATAGACAGTGATATCAAGGTGACCACCATCCAGCCGGGCATTGTGGAGACCCCTTTCAGCGAAGTCCGTTTCCATGGCGATAAGGAAAGGGCAGCCCGGGTGTATGAAGGCGTAGATGCGCTGCAGGCAGAGGATATTGCCAATATTATTGCCTTCGTGGCGGACCAGCCCAAACGGGTGCAGATCAGTGATGTGGTGATCATGGCCAACCAGCAGGCTACGGGATTCATGGTAAGCAAGAAGGGGAAATAGTATCCTGTCGGTATGAGTTGCGTTCGTGTCATGCCGGATGGGAAACCTTTCGCAAGCAGTTTCCTGTCGGTGTGAAACACCATAGTGCCATGTCGTACAGGAAACTTTTCGCCAATAGTTTCCTGTCGGTAAGAAACACCAAAGCGTCAAGCCGGACAGGAAACTTTCAAAAAACATTTGCTTTTTCCCATCCGCTCTTGTATAATAAACAAGCTTGTTATTTTACAAGTAACTTCCTGGCCCGCAGTGAGTGCGGGACATAGGTCCGAAAAGGAGGCGAATTTCGTGAAAAAGTATGAAGTTATGTTCATTGTGAATGCAGCTAATGATGAAGTTATCAAGGCTGCTGTCAAACTGGTACAGGACACCATTACCAGAATCGGTGGTACCATTGACAATACTGATGAATGGGGCAAACGTCATCTTGCGTACGAAGTCAAGCATCAGAGTGAAGGATACTACGTAGTAGTTGATTTCCAGGCTGACCCGGCGCAGATTAAAGAACTTGACCGCGTTATCAAGATTCATGAAGAAATTATCCGTCATATCATTGTAAAACAGGATGACTAAGAGGTAGCACAATGAATTCAGTTCAAATCTTGGGAAATCTTGGACGGGATCCGGTGATTCGTGCAACGAAGACCGGCCGTTCCGTAGCATCGTTTTCTGTAGCAGTAAGCCGTACCTATACAACCCCCCAGGGTGAACAGCGGGAGCTTACAGACTGGATTAATGTTGTTGCCTGGGGTCCCCTGGCAGAAGCTGTTGGAAATCAGCTGAAAAAAGGCACCCGTGTATTTGTGGAAGGACGGATTTCCAGTCGTTCCTATGATGCTCAGGATGGCACAAAGAGATATGTAACAGAAGTTGTGGCCAATACCATTGCCATTCCAATCGGCACTCCGCGTAATTCTTCCTATGGTCCGCAGCAGGGAGGTTCCTTTGGCGGCGGCTTCGGTGGAAATAATGGCGGTTTCGGTGGAAACGGTTATAACGGCGGAAATGGCGGTTATAACAACAATCCAGCCGGACAGGGAGGCCAGCCGGGAGGAAATTTTGGACAGTTCGGTACGTCGTCCAAAGATGAAGATATTCCGTTCTGATATGCATTGATTTTGGAGGATATAGAAAAGCATGATTAGAAGAGATAGAGTAAGAAGACCGAGAAGAAAGGTCTGCCAGTGCTGCGTAGATCACGTAGACACCATTGATTATAAGAACGTTGCTGCACTGCGTCGTTTCGTTTCCGAAAGAGGCAAGATTCTGCCCCGTCGTGTAACCGGAACATGCGCAAAGCATCAGCGCAAAATCAATCTCGCTATTAAGAGAGCAAGAGCTATCGCTCTGCTTCCTTTCAGCGCTGACTGATGACCGTCAAAGGTCCCCGCTCAGGCGGGGGCTTTTTTGTTTCCCATTGACAAGTCAACCTTTCATGGATATACTGAAATATATTCATAAAGTGCAACGAAGCTCTTGTTTCCCCCAGGGGATAACAGGAGCTTTTTTGCTTAGGGGAAGTGCCTCTTTCATGAATGGAGACGATACCCGTTGTTTCCGCATGAATGGTGCTTCATTTTTTATATTTGGGGGTGGCTTATGAATCAGTCAGAAGGATTTGGAAAGAAATATGGCCTGTTCCTGGCATTGGCTGCCATGGCACTGGTGTACCTCTTCCCGACTCCTGTGGATCTGCCTACCCAGGGACACCGGCTCATCGGTATCCTTGTGTTTGCAGTCATTATCTGGATGACCGAAGGAGTTTCCTATCCGGTCAGTGCGTTTGTTATTGTGGTGTTTATGGCATTTTCTCTGGGCATGGCGCCTAATCCCGCCAAACCGGAGACTCTTCTTGGCACCGGGAAAGCCCTGCAGATGGGGCTTTCCGGATTCTCCACTTCAGCCTGGGCTCTGGTGGCAGGTGCCATGTTCCTGTCGGCAGGCATGATGATTACGGGTCTGGATAAGCGTATCGCCCTGGTGGTCATGTCCCATATCGGCGTGAAATCCAGCCATCTGGTGATTGGCGTCATTTTCGTGGGATTCCTGCTTTCCTTCTTCGTTCCCTCCACTACGGCCCGTGTATCCTGCATGGTGCCTATCGTGGTAGGCATTATCCGGGCCTTTGGGCTAGAGAAGGGCTCCACCTTTGCTGCTGTGCTCATGATGGCAGTGGCCCAGGCCGATTCCCTCTGGAATATCGGTATCAAGACCGCAGCTGCCCAGAACATGGTAGCCATCGGATTTATCCAGCAGGTACTGGGCAAGGATATCAGCTGGCTGGAATGGTTTATCGCCGCTGCTCCCTATGCAGCTATTATGTCGGTGGTGCTTTATTTCCTCCTTATCCATGTCATGCCTCCTGAGGTGAAGGAAATGCCTGGCGGCAGGGAAGCATTGGAAAAAATGCTGAAGGATCTGGGGCCTGTTTCCCGGGATGAAAAGAAACTGCTTCTGATTTCGGCGCTGCTCCTTTTCTTCTGGGTAACGGAGAAGAAACTCCATCCCTTTGATACTACCACCGTCACCATTACCGGCATTATGCTCATGATGCTTCCGAAAGTGGGCTTTATGACCTGGAAACAGGCAGTCCCCCATATCAACTGGGGCACGGTCACCCTTTTCGGCGTAGGCATCAGTCTGGGTACGGCTCTTCTGAAATCGGGGGCTGCCATCTGGCTGGCCAATCATTTTGTGGCCCTCTTCGGCATGGAAACCATGTCTCCTCTTGTGGTCATTGCGGTGCTGGCCTTCTTCCTCACCATTATCCATCTGGGCTTTGCCAGTGCCACAGGGCTGGCATCGGCCATGATTCCGATTGTCATTGCAGTTCTTCAGAGCGTGAAGACGCCGGGCATTGATGTGCTGGGCATGACCATGATTCTTCAGTATACCATCTGCTTCGGCTACATCCTGCCGGTGAATGCCCCGCAGAATATGATCGCCTACAGCACTGGATACATTACATCCAAGGATTTCCTCATTACCGGCATTCCTTTCACCGTGCTGGCTTATGCCATGATTCTTGTATTCTCTGCCACTTACTGGCACTGGCTGGGTTACGTGGGGTGAGGGAGACGATAGATGGTAGAGGTCAGACATCAGACTGTGTTATGTGCTAACCTTACCGCCCCATCGTCATTCTGAGCGAAGCGAAAAATCTTGGCTCCCGCTAACATTGACTTCGACTGGTTCACTAGTCCACTAGTCCACTAGTCTACTAGCTCACTAGTTCACTAGTCCACCAGCTCACTAAAAAAGCACTTCCTTTGGGAGGTGCTTTTTTACATGGAAAAATGGAAAAGAAAGGGAGAAAGTCTTGACAGGGAGGGGCATGAATGATATTCTAATAACGTAAGTTAGCACTCGAGACCAATGAGTGCTAATAACAAGGTGATAATGATGGCAGCACGCAGAACAAACAAGAATGAACCCCACGTTGGGGCCAATGAACTGAATGAAAGAAAAAGAAAAGTACTGTGGGCCGTTGTACAGGATTATGCGGATACCGCTGAACCGGTAGGCTCCAGGACCATTGCGAAGAAGTACAATCTGGGCGTCAGCAGCGCCACCATCCGCAATGAAATGCAGGACCTGGAGGATGAAGGATATCTGGAACAGCCCCATACTTCGGCAGGACGTATCCCTTCCATCAAGGGATATCGTTTTTACGTGGACTGGCTCATGCAGCCGGCTCCCGTTTCCAGTGAAGAAAAATCCATGATTGACAGCATGCTCCTGGATCATGTGACCAAGGTGGATGAGATTTTCCGCAACATGGCAAAGGCGGTATCATCGCTCACCCATAACCTGTCTGTGGCAACGTCAGCGGGAATCAAGAAGAAATTCAACTATATCCGATTCCTTCCCCTGGATGGAGAAAGAGCCATTCTGCTGGTCGTTACAGACCGGGGGGATGTGTCCAATGCAGTGGTGGAAATCCCAAAGGGAAGTACCTTTGATGAAATGCAGCTGCTGGCAGACAGGATGAACCATTTCCTCCACGGCCGTGACATTGACAGCATGGATGAGAAAGAAATCCTTACCTTCCAGAAAGATATAGAAAAGAATCTCAGCCCCTATGTGAATGTGTTCAAAACCCTGCAGCGGGTATTGACCCCGCAGCAGGAAGTCTATTCCGGCGGTGCATCCCAGCTGATTGAGCAGCCGGAATTCAAGAATGTGGAGAAAATGCAGGATATCCTGAACCTTTTGGAACAGCGGGACATGCTGGAAAGCATGCTTCTCTCCAGTTCAGACCAGCCCATTGCAGTCCATATCGGCACGGAGAACCCCATGAAATCCCTTTCGGACCTGTCCATTGTGAGAGCCCAGTTTTCCTCGGGCGGCAGGGTCATCGGATCGGTGGCAGTGCTGGGACCTACCCGGATGCAGTACAGCAAGATTATCGGTATGATGCGGTTTATGCAGGATAGACTGGATCAGCTTTTGAAGAATAAAGAATGAGACAAGGAGGCTCCCGTATGAAAAATGAAGAAGTCAAAGTGAAAGTGAATGCGGAAGAACCAAAATCTGAAAAGAGCGCAGACAGAAAAGACGCGGAAAAGGCTAAAAAGCCTACGGCCAAAGAACTGGAGCAGCAGGTGATTTTCCTCACAAAACAGGCCGCCGATGCCCAGAAAAAGGCAAGGGAAGCGGAAGACAAGGCAAAGTCCGAGGAAGTCAAGTTGCAAACCGCCCTGTCCCAGTACGTACGGCTGCAGGCGGATTTCGACAATTTCCGCCGCCGCACGAAAGACAACGAAGCCAAAGCGGCAGACACCTACAAGGCGGAAACGCTGAAATCCTTCCTTCCGGTACTGGACAACTTTGAACTGGCCCTTTCCCATATGAAAAAAGATGGTTCCGGGGAGGCCTATCTGAAGGGATTTGAACTTCTCCAGAAACAGATGGTCAAAATTATGAATGACTTTGGCGTCAAGGAAATTGAAGCCAAAGGAAAACCTTTTGATCCCCATTTCCATGAGGCCGTCATGATGGTTGCATCCGATGAAATGGATGATGAAACCATTGCCCTGGTTTTCCAGAAGGGCTATCTCTATAAAGATACCGTTTTAAGGCCTGCCAAGGTACAGGTTGTGAAAAACAGCTGACATTGGCAGTTACATAGAATTTTCTGTTTTCCATTAGAAATATACGCATGAAAGGAGACATTTTAAATGTCAAAAGTAATTGGTATTGATTTAGGTACGACAAACTCCGTTGTTGCAGTGATGGAAGGCGGCGAGCCTGTCGTTATTCCTAACGCTGAAGGCTCTCGTCTGACTCCTTCTGTGGTAGGTTTCTCCAAGAACGGTGAACGCCTGGTAGGCCAGCTGGCTAAAAGACAGGCTGTGTCCAACCCGGACCGCACCGTAGTTTCCATTAAACGTCACATGGGCAGCGATTACAAAGTCACCATTGACGGCAAATCCTACACACCCCAGGAAATTTCCGCTATGATTTTGCAGAAGCTGAAGGTGGATGCAGAAGCTTATCTGGGTGAAAAAGTCACAGAAGCTGTTATTACCTGCCCGGCCTACTTCACCGACAGCCAGCGCCAGGCTACCAAGGATGCCGGCGCCATTGCAGGCCTCAAGGTTCTGCGTATCATCAACGAACCGACCGCATCTGCCCTGGCTTACGGCCTTGATAAGATTAAAGACGGCAAGGAACATCGCTTCCTGGTTTACGATCTGGGCGGCGGCACCTTCGATGTGTCCATCCTTGATCTGGCAGACGGCGTATTTGAAGTCGAAGCTTCCAGCGGCAACGGCCATCTGGGCGGCGATGATTTCGATGCCCGCGTGATGGACTGGATTGCAGATACCTTCAAGAACCAGAACGGCTTTGAACTGAAACGGGATCCCATGACTAATCAGAGACTGAAAGAAGCTGCTGAAAAGGCAAAGATCGAACTGTCCTCTGTTATGTCCACCGACATCAACCTGCCCTTCATTACCATTGATTCTAATGGCCAGCCGGTTCACTTCGATGCTACTCTGACCCGTGCCGTATTCGACCAGATTACGGAAGACCTGGTACAGGCTACGGTAGAACCTATGGAAAGAGCCATGAAGGATGCCAACCTCACCATTGACGACATTGATAAGATCCTTCTGGTAGGCGGTTCTTCCCGTATTCCGGCCGTACAGACCCTGATTCGCAACAAATTCCATAAAGAACCATCCAAGGGTGTAAACCCCGATGAATCCGTAGCAGTCGGTGCTGCTATTCAGGCCGGTGTTCTCAAAGGCGAAGTCAAAGACGTACTGCTTCTCGATGTGACTCCGCTGTCCCTGGGCATTGAAACCCTGGGCGGTGTATTCACCACTATGATTAAGAGAAATACCACCATTCCTACATCCAAGACCCAGGTATTCTCCACCGCTGTCGATAACCAGCCTTCCGTTGATATCCATGTTCTTCAGGGTGAACGTCCCATGGCTGCCGATAACAAGACACTGGGCCGCTTCGAACTGAGCGATATTCCGCCGGCTCCGCGGGGAGTTCCTCAGATTCAGGTCACCTTCGATATCGATGCCAACGGCATTGTTCATGTTTCCGCCAAAGATCTGGGCACCGGCAAGGAACAGAAGATTGATATTACCTCTTCCTCCGGCCTCTCTGATGAAGAAATCAAGAGAATGCAGGATGATGCCAAAGCCCATGAAGCAGAAGACAAGAAACGCAAAGAAGCCATTACTGCCAAGAACAATGCAGAAGCCCTCATTTACCAGGCTGAAAAGACAGTGAAGGAACTGGGAGACAAAGCAGACCAGGGCAAAGTGAAAGAAGTCAATGATGCCATTGCTAAACTGAAAGAGACTCTGAAAGGCAACGATACGGAAAAGATCAAAGCCGATGCAGAAGCTCTCACCAAACCGCTCCATGAACTGACTGAAAAACTGTACCAGCAGGCACAGCAGGCTCAGCAGGCACAGCAGCAGGCCCAGAATGCCGGCGCTCAGCAGGGACCACAGGCCGGAGCTAAAAAAGACAAGGACAATGTAGTAGACGCAGACTATAAAGTTGTCAATGACGACGATAAGAAATAAGGAATAGTGTGATTTCTTTATGGCAGACAGCAAGGATTATTATGACATCCTTGGCGTAAGTAAAAACGCCACCGATGATGAAATCAAAAAAGCATACAGAAGACTTGCCCGCAAATACCATCCGGATCTGAACAAGGACAATCCCAAAGCGGCAGAGGAAAAATTCAAGGAGGTCAATGAAGCCTACCATGTGCTTTCCGATGCCGACAAGAGAGCCCAGTATGACCAGCTCGGCCACGATGCCTTTCAGCAGGCCTCCCGCGGCGGCGCCGGCGCCGGAGGCTTCGGCGGATTCGGCCAGGGCGGATTCAACGGCCAGGGCTTCGACTTCGGCGGCTTCGATATGGGTGACATTTTCGACATGTTCACCGGCGGCAGCCGTCGGAGAAACAATGGCCCCGAGCAGGGGGCAGACCTCCGCTACGATATGACCATTACCCTTCGGGAAGCCTTTACCGGTGTGAAGAAGAAATTCTCCGTCACCAAGAACGATACCTGCAGCCACTGCCACGGCAGCGGCGCAGAACCGGGCTCCTCCGTAGATACCTGCCCTGCCTGCCACGGCACAGGTCAGCAGCGTATCGTAAGAAACGGCCCCTTTGGACAGATGGTGAATATCGTCACCTGTCAGCAGTGCGGCGGCACAGGGAAGATTATCAAAAACAAGTGCAAGGAATGCCATGGCAGTGGTACTGTCAGAGCGTCCAAGACCATTGAAGTTAATATCCCTGCCGGTGCCGACAGCGGCGTCCGCATGAGGGTGGCCGGCGAAGGAGAGCCCGGCAGGAGAGGCGGTCCGAAAGGAGACCTCTATGTCTACATTTACGTGGAAGACGATCCGGACTTTGAAAGGGAAGGCGACGACCTTTACAAGACCGTCAATATTTCCTATCCCGTAGCAGCCCTTGGCTCCACCATCAAGGTGAAGACCCTGGACAAAGAAGTGGAACTCAAGGTTCCAGCCGGTACCCAGACAGGCACCCGGTTCCGCATCTCCGGCGAAGGCATGCCTCATCTGCAGTCCTCCCGCAAAGGGAACCTCTATGTGGAAGTCCATGTGACGGTGCCTAAGCGGCTGAACGAAGACCAGAAGAACGCACTCCTTCACTTTGCCAATGAAATGGGAGAAGACTGCTCCCAGTATAAAGGAAAGAGCTCCTTCCTTGATAAAATCATAGACAAGTTCAAACAGTAATAAAAAAATCCCATCGGTTATCCGGTGGGATTTTTGCGTTGGGGGAGGGGCCTTTGGGAAAAAGGCATGAAAAAAGAGGAAATGCTTCGCGAAAAGCATTTCCTCTTTTGTATTTCCATAGTCCGCTGAAAAACGAATTACTTGGAGTACAGTTCGACGATGTTGGTTTCGTTGACTTCGTCCTTGTAGGGGAGTTCGTCTCTCTGGGGGAAACGGGTGAGGGTTGCAGTCCAGTTGTCGAAGGACTTTTCGATGTATGGAAGATCGAAGGTCTTCAGTTCCTGGAAGGACTGTTTGAACATTTCATTGGTTCTGTAGGATTCCTTCAGGGAAATAACCTGTCCCGGACGAACGGGGTAGGAAGGAATGTCTACTCTCTTGCCGTCAACCACGATGAGTCCGTGGGTAACCATCTGACGAGCCTGACGGATGGAACGTGCAAAGCCTGCACGGTATACAAGGTTGTCCAGTCTGGTTTCCAGCAGGAACAGCAGGTTTTCGCCTACGACGCCGGACATTCTTCTTGCTTTATCATAATAGCGGTAGAACTGCTTTTCAAGCAGGTTGTACATCGCTTTAACCTTCTGTTTTTCGGACAGCTGTACGCCGTATTCAGACTGTTTCTTCTGACGAGCGTCAGCGACCTGCCGTTTTAACGCTTTCGGATGGCCGTAAATATTTACGCCGAAACGTCTGCTTGTCTTAAAACGGAGATTTCTGTTTGTTGCCATTGTGTAAATCACCTCTCTAAAAATTATGCTGATCGAATATGAACAGCTTTTATATTATAAGGGATTCATGGAGCGATGTCAATATATTTTTGAGAGTAGGGAATGTGGGGCGCCTACGGCGCGGTCGGGATCGCGGTCGGGAGTGGGGCGCCTTTTAATTTATTGAAGTCGCCAGTATGGATAAAACAGCTTTAGTGGACTAGTGAGCTGGTGGGCTAGTAAAAACCATACAACCGCCCTTACGGGCGAGGGAAAACCATATAACCGCGCCTGCGGCGCGAGGAAATGCCCCCCTTGGTGGCTGGCGCTACCCGCTTTCTAGGGAAGGGGGCTCTTGCTCTTCGTCCTGCAGCACTGGTGACATAAAACCAAATCCCGTAACGCAGATTTCATAAGCATTGCCCGCAGGGCAATCCACCACCCTCTGAACCCTGAACCTATTTTCTTCCCTTCTCCGCCATGGTGAAGAAGTTTTCCAGAATTTTCCCGCCTTCCGGAGTCATAATGGATTCGGGATGGAATTGGAGGCCGTAGATGGGATAGTCCCTGTGTTCCACGGCCATGATTTCCCCGTCTCTGGTGCGGGCGGTGATTTTGAGGCAGGAAGGCATGGTGGATTCCACGGCGGCAAGGGAGTGGTAGCGGGCTGCTTTGATAGGCGATTTCATGCCTCTAAAGAGGGGACTCTCGGTATCGACTTCCACGTCATAGGCTTTTCCATGGACCAGTTCTTTGGCGTAGGATACGGTGGCGCCGTAGCACTGGCAGATGGCCTGGTGGCCCAGGCATACGCCCAGAATGGGAATGCGGGGGCCGAAGAAACGGATGGCATCCACGCAGATGCCTGCGTCTTCCGGACGTCCGGGACCGGGGGAGATAAGGAGGGCCTTAGGGTTCATTTCTTCCAGCTCCGGAAGGCTCAATGCATCGTTCCGGATGACTTTGATGTCCGGATAGAGGTTTCCTGCCAGCTGATAGAGGTTATAGGAAAAGCTGTCATAGTTATCAATCAGAATAATCATCTGTCCAGTCCTCCTTCTGCCAGGTGAATGGCGTTGACTACGGCTTTGGCTTTATTGAGACATTCCTGATATTCCTTTTCCGGTACGCTGTCGGCTACAATACCGGCGCCGGATTGGACACAGAGGACGCCTTTTTTCTTATAGGCCAGCCGGATGCCGATACAGGTGTCCATATTTCCGGAAAAATCAAGGTATCCTATGGCACCGCCGTAGATTCCCCGTTTTCTTGATTCTTCTTCCTCAATGATTTCACAGGCCCGGAGTTTGGGGGCGCCGGAGAGGGTGCCCGCAG
This sequence comes from Dialister succinatiphilus YIT 11850, assembly GCF_000242435.1. Taxonomy (GTDB): domain Bacteria; phylum Bacillota; class Negativicutes; order Veillonellales; family Dialisteraceae; genus Dialister; species Dialister succinatiphilus. The sequence continues at coordinate 596,341 of NZ_JH591188.1, forward strand.
GCAGGACGGCGTCGATGACGTCCAGGGCATCCTTGCCGGGGGCAATGGTACCTTCTACGGTGGAGCCGATGTGCATGACGTGGGAGAAGCGGAGGATGTTCAGGTATTTCTCCACTTTCACGGAGCCGATGCGGCTGACTTTCCCCAGGTCGTTACGCCCCAGGTCTACCAGCATATTATGCTCGGCCAGTTCTTTGTCATTGGAAAGGAGTTCTTTCTCCAGGGCCTGGTCTTCTGCTTCGGTTCTGCCTCTCGGCCTTGTGCCTGCCAGGGGGTAAGTGTGGAGGATGCCGTTTTCCAGTTTACCCAGGGTTTCCGGTGAGGAACCGGCGATTTCTACCTGGTCACTGGTGAAATAGAACATATAGGGGGAGGGGTTTTCCATGCGGAGCAGGCGGTATACGTCAAACAGGGAGCCCCTGGCTCTGGCGGTCAAAGGATTGGAAAGGACTACCTGAAAAATGTCGCCTTCGTAAATATGGTGTTTGGCATTTTCCACCATGGCGCGGTATTCTTCCATGGAATGGGCGGGAGTGAGGTCCTCTTCCAGCTGGAGGGGCTTTGAGGCAGCTCTGGCGCCGCTTTTCAGCAGATTTTCCATATCATCCAGTACTTTTTCCGCCTCCCTGTAAGAAGAGGTAATGTCGTCCGTGGCAACGCCGGTGACCAGAATGATTTTCTGCTTGTAAGCATCGAAGATAATGAGCTTGTCGAAGAGCATGAGGTCTGCATCATTGAAGTCTCCATTGTCTTCATGGGACAGATGGAGCGTGGGCTCTGCGTATTTGATGTAGTCGTAGGAAAAATAGCCTACCAGTCCTCCTGTAAAAGGGGGAAGGTCAGGAAGCTTCGGGCTTTTATACCGGGAAAGGATCCGGCGGATTTCCTCACCGGGATGGGTAACTTCCTTTTTGATGATTTCCGGATGTTCCCCATCTACTCCTTTAGTGATGGTGAGGTGGCCGTTCAGGCAGGTGATTTCCAGGGTAGGATCATAGCCCAGAAAGGAGTAGCGGCTCCAGGGCTGGTTATTTTCCGCACTTTCCAGCATAAAGCAGTGATGACTGGCGGCGCGGAGTGTTCGCATGACTTCAATGGTGGTGAAGCGGTCTGCCATGATTTCTCGGCAGACTGGAATCCTTCGGTAATCACCGGATGCATTGATTGCTTTGACTTCCTCTAATGTTGGATACATAATGACCTCCTTATGGAAGCAGGAATCCCTCGAAGGGATCTTCCCGTACCTGCCGGGATACAAAAAATCCGTCCCCGGCAGAAAAAACTCTGCCAAGGACGGAATACATTCCGCGGTGCCACCTTGTTTCACGATGTCGTGCTCTTTGCAAGATACTATCATATCTCCGGCATGCTAACGCCTGCCCTGCGTTGCGGTATACTCTGTCAGTCATTTCGCCGCACCCTCAGCGGTCCATTTGGCAGGCTGCCTTTCCATCCATTCTCACCAGGTAGGACTCTCTTTGGGCGCATTTCCTGCTTTGATCTCCGCATCAACGGTTTCTTGATTAGAAGATTATATCCTTTGATGCTGTTTGTCAAGGGGAAGAATATATTTTTACTCAGGATAAGAAACCCAGACAGAGGGCTCGCCCTTTTCATCATGATGGATGCCCGGGATTTCCGGCGTGAAATCGGGAAATTCCTTTCCGTATTCTTCCAGGAAAAGGAAGTAGGACAGTACCTTTTCCGTCCACTCTTCACCGGTGGCAAGGGCGCAGATGCCCGGCGGGTAGGGAAGGATATTTTCCAAGGAAATATGACCTTTGGCTTCTTTCAGGGGGATTTTTTTCCTGTTTCCTCTGATGAAATTCTCGTGGGCTCTTTTGGGGGAAAGGGGACGGGGCGGGAAATCCTCTTCCCGGAAGAGACACTGCTGCAGCTCTCCGGCATGGTGAGAGAGAAGAAAATCATGGAAACGGCGGCAGTAATCCTGAAGCCCTTCGCCGGGCAGGGCTTTGACAGAGGGCATGAATCGATCCATGGGGCAGTTCTGGAAATAGGCTTTTTCAAACTGCTTGAGCCAGTGCATGAGGTACTTGTATTTCTTTTTTGTATCTCCCGGTTCTGCCAGAAAGAGAAGGGTATAGAAATCGGACTTTTCCGGGGTGATGCCCTTCCTTTCCAGGTAGGCGGAAAGAAGGGGGGCCGGGATGGAGTGCTTCCTGCTTTCAGAAAAGGTGCCGGTGGTGAGCAGGATTTTGCAGGGATCCAGGAGGCATAAGTCGGCTGCGGAACGGTCAAAGCCATGCCAGGTTTCATCAGGCCCAGGGGTGAAGAAGGCAGCATCTTCCATGAGGACCGATGTTTTTTCTTCCTCCCACTTCCGGCCATGGACTAGCGGCGGAAGAAAAGGACTGAAGAGGGTGGTCTCCTTTAAAAGAGCTTTTTTGAAGCGGGTGGCAGATAGGAAGGCTTTCTTCCAAAGGATGGCGCCCTTTTCTTTATGCATAAATGCATTCATTTCCAGTCCTGCCAGAAGGGGGTAGTAGGGAGATGTGGAAATATGCATGAGAAAGGTGTCCTGCATCACATCATGGGGAAGGTAATAGGATTTTTCCCTGATGTGGCTGTCCTTTTTGTGAATCTGGGAGGTCATGGAGAAACCGGAGAGCTGTTTATGCACGGACTGGGTGATGAGGATGCCCGGTGATTCTTCAGAAAGGGGAAAACGGAGGACGGCGGCGTCTTTCAGGAGGGGAATGAAATTTTCGTGGCCGCCCCAGGCGTCGTCAAAAAGAATGTATTCACAAAGAGGCCCGATTTTTTTCAGAATTTTTCGGATATTGTAAAAAAGGCCGTCATAGGTGCATATCTGCAGGCAGGCCAGACGGAAGGGACGCTTTTTTTCAGCAAGCCGGGGACTGATTTTTCGGATTTCTTCCCGAAGGTGTGTTTCTTCCAGAGATGCGGCAAGGATGGGGCCGATGACGCCGCAGTCGTTGCGGCAGGAGGAAAGGTATACCGGCAGCGCCCCTGCTTCAAGCAGTGCTCCCTGCCAGGTGGATTTATGGTTGTTCCGGTCAAAAAGGACCAGGTCCCCCGGTGAGAGGAGGGCATTGGCGCAGATGCGGTTGGATGTGGACGTGCCGCCCAGCACGAAAAAGCATTCATCGCTCCCCCATACCGAAGCGGCGAGGCGCTCCGCTTCTCCCGATACCCCTTCATGGGATGAGGGATCACCGATGGCAGAAGAGGAATCGGAAATATCCGCTTTGAACATGCCTTCGCCAAGGGCAGTGGTGAAGATTTTTCCTTCGTCGGTAAGGTTAAAAAAGCTTCCGCTGTGGTGGCCGGGGGTGTCAAAATCACAGCGCTTTTTTCCTGCCTCTGCCAGGAGGGCAGCCGTGAAGGGCGGAAGAGATTTTATTTTATTCTTATCTTTTTTCATATGAAGTCTCCTTATCAGGAAATATTATATCAATTTTGCCGGCTGCTAAGGAAGCACTGATTTATTCGCGGAGTCTGTTTTTATGAAGGAGGCACTACGGCACCTGTCGAACTGTCAGGCTCCTTCCTTAGGGAAGCATTGATTAATTCATAGAGTTTTCTTTTATAAGAATTTTTATGCACTATTTCGTCATGGGCTTCCTTAAATAGCTCGCTATTCGCGTCAGCCCATTCCTCACATTGCATAAAAATTCAAGAATAAAAGCAAACAATGATTTAATCAGCGCTTCCCTAGCTGGTAATCCTGCATAGGATTGCCAAGTCGGGCAAAGCCCTCCCTTAGCCTGCCCATAAAAGACCTTCCTTTTGTTTGCCCCACCGGAATGGAGCTGGGCGATAGGGCTGAGGAACATCGAAAGATTTTGGGCTGACTGTCAATCGGCAGCCTTCCCGCCGACTGGTATTTAATAGCATTTGCCTCATAAGCGGCACGTACCAAGATTCTTCGCCGGAGGCTCAGAATGACGAGTGGGAGGCGGGAAGGAAATCCCGTAACGCAGGCTATATACTCATCGCCGCCAAAGGCGGCGATACCACAACTCTCTGTACCTTTTCCTTCATAACCCTTCTACACAACCTGCCGCCGACAGGCGGCCATAACCTGCGGCGAAGCCGCGCCTTTTTTATACCTGATACATATGTCCTCTCTGCCGGACTATATGACCAGAGAGGCGAAAAGGCCTGGCGAAGGCCCTCCCAATCCCCGCGGTGCACAATCCATGGAAGCAGGGAGGAAGGACCTGACGCCTTCATGAATTTCACCTCTCCGGCGCGCCGAAAACTTCATAAAAACTCCTGAGGAAAAACCTGCTAGAAATCCTGGTGGCAACTATGGCTATACCTGCTTTTCCCTGACGACACAGATATTCCGCTTCGGCGGCTGCTCCTGGCCGATTCATCGAAACAGAACGCCTGAGCCCTACCGCGCATCAGCATGGGACGAATCAGGAGTTTTTACAGTGGAAAAAAGGCATGAAGAAATATCAATCATTTCTTCGTACCTTTTTTGCGTATGGAAAGATGACAGCACAAAAACACGGACACAAATCCCTGCCAGTCAGTATTGCGGGCCTCTCAGAATCAGGCGTCAACGCTGAGCATAAAGGAAAGTCCTGCAGCCGCCTTGAACTTGTCGTCCGGGAATGCGGGCTCATGCTGCAAGGGATGGTATCCGTGTTTTTATTTGGTTGTCTTGCTTTTTACGAATCTGCAGAATTCGTTCCGATTTTCCCGGGAAAATCGGGGAGGAAAATCAGGAGCCTGTACAGGGATTCATGGCGTCCTTTCTGCCAAAGCTGCATTCCGGCCGGAATATTCGCGATATACATGACAGATGGGACAGAGAATCCTTCCATGGAGTTTCCGGATTTCCTTCTCCATACATTTATATTGCATAAGCACCCCTTTTTCACAACCTTCCTTAAAAATTTTACTTTGATGTGCAGATAGCACCATCAGGATTCTGTCATTTCCAGGGAAGCACTGAGGAACACAGAAATAAATTTTCAAAATTTTTTTCTTTCAAGGGGTCTAGAAATCGAATCTTTTGCGATATTAATAATAGAGGGATGAAAAGACCTCATGAGACAATGAATCCGATTTCCAAACGGCCATCCTCCACATCCGCGGTAAAGAGAAGGGCAGGGAAATGAAGAATCATCAGGGAATTCCACTTTTCAATCCTCTCTTCTTCTACAATCGGCCGGCAATAGACAGAAGCAAATGCAGGATAAAAAACGGAAGACAGAAAAGCAATAAGGAAGAGCGCTCGCAGGACTTTCCTCTCTTTAGCGACAAGTATCGAGCAGCACCCACATAAGTGGGAGAGCCAAGGCGCGGACGCCGTATCTACTGGTTGAACTTACCTGGAGACTCCCCCTGATAGGCTTTTCTGTTTTTTGCGTGGTGAATTGGAATTAAGCTGAATAATCATATCATGCTAAAGGGGTTATGAAAGAAATGATGCTATTTTTTTCATAACCCCCTTTTAGCATGACAAAGAAAGTTCTCATCAAAATTTTCCATTTCCCACTTCTCATTTTTCATTCTCGCGGTATGTATATAGTAGAGGGACATGAAAAGCTCGCGGTTCTACAGAAAATCACTCCATATGTTTCCAAGCGCGCATAAGAAATGATTCTATGGAGTGAAGGAAAGTAGAAAATGGTACCGCTTTTCTTCCCTACCTGACCCGGCCGGGAAGGTAAATCTAAAGATAACAGAGAAATCCAGAACCTAGCCATCTATCACGGCAGAAATGACGGGAGCATTCTGCCTGGCGCGCGCCGTCGTGCAGGGGCGCAGTGATTTCATTGCTTTCTGATTTCATTCTAGAATTTTTATGGCAGACAAGGAGTGGAATAACGAAAATAGTAACTATTTAAGGAATTCTACGACGCAGTATGACATGAAAATTCGTATGAAATCAGAATCTGCAAGGAAATCATTGCTTCCCAGGTGCAGCAGTGGCCGTAGACCATGCAGACACTGAACTCATGACTGCCAGCAAAAGAGGGGCTGTGAAGAAATGATTAAACATTTTTTCACAGCCCCTTTTTCGTGGCGTGGAGGATAGTGGATAGAAAGCAGCCGGGCCTGTGTTCCAGTGTATTGTGTCAGGAGATCTCGGGGCTCCGTTTCACTGCCGACATGAAACTTAGGGGTTCATATCGGCATATATCTCCGCTCGAGATGACAATGGGGGCGGGCCGCTTATCGTCATTTCGAAAGGTCTGTAATGGCGCAATTATTTCTTGCTTCTCCTTCTAAATTTCCGTAAAATGAGGGTAGGGAAATGGGGCGAATCCATGAAGGAACAGCGATTTATCATAACGGAAAGTATGATGGATTCCCTATACGGCTACAATAACGCACAATATGACCAGCACGCCAAGCGGCTCCTGGCCAGTCGGAAGCTGCTGGCGGAAATCGTGAAAAAGGTGGTCCCGGAATTTCACGATGTCAGTACGACGGATATTGCAGAAAAATACATCGAAGGGGCGCCGCAGGTAGGAAATATTCCTGTAAACCCGGGATTGACTAATGCGGTACCGTCTCAAATCAAGGGCGACCGGAATGAAGATGGGGCGCCAAAGGAAGGATATATTACCTACGACATCCTCTTCCATGCCCGCGCACCGGGAACAGGGGAGCCCATCACACTGATTATCAACGTGGAGGCTCAGCGTACGCAGGTGGAATCCACTTTAGGTTATCATTTGATGAAACGGGCTGTCTTCTACGTCTGCCGCCTGATTTCCTCACAAAAGGAACGGGAATTTGAAGGGAAGGACTATAATAGTATTAAGAAAGTCTATTCCATCTGGATATGCATGGATTCCCCCAGTGGAAACAGCTATATTAACTATTACAAGCTGGAAGAAAAACACCTGCTCCACCGGTATAAGGAAGCGGCAGAAAACTACGATTTACCCAATATAGTTGTTATCAGTCTTGGTAAAAAAGCAGATAAGGATAAACTGATTCACCTGCTGCAGGTTCTTTTTAATGAACGGAAAAGGTCCTTTGATTCCAAAAAAGAAGTCCTGGAGCAGGAGTATGGTATAGATATGACACCAGACATGGAAAAGGAGATGACTACCATGTGCAACCTGAGCTTGAATATTTCAGAAGAGGCAATGAATGAAGGGCGCGTTTTGGGACGTGAAGAGGGACGTGTTTTAGGCCGTGAAGAAGGACTTAAAGAAGGAGAAAACAGAGCTTTGAGCAGAACTGCCATTCGCTTACTCACCATGGGCCTTTCTGTGGATGACGTGGCAAAGGGAACCGGACTTTCTGTAGAAGCGGTGGAAAAGATGAAGGAGAACATGGAATAAAAACGGTAAGCTGCATAGATAAAAAGAGCTGTGAGGAAATGTTATTCATTTCTTCACAGCTCTTTTGCAAGCAGCCTGATTTCTATCGTCCAATCCACGCTCCTCCTCCGTCGCCTAATGGCGTGCACAGCGGACATGAGTTGCACTAGCGAACTGGATTTGTAGGGGAGTGCCAACGACCTGAAAATCCAGTGAGTCAGTGACAGCAGAGGATGAAGGAGCGATAGCGACGCGCAAATCATAGTGAGTCGTTTCTCCACGGGAAAGCATGTCACTGGATTCTCGGGTCCCTATGCTCCCCTACGAATCCAGTTCCTTTGCCACCCTTTAGGCGCCACCGACGGCCGGGCATCAAGGTGATCGCTTAGTGTGCGGGCTATACTCGAATAATAGCCCGACTCAGAAGCCCTCTGCAGGACTTCTGCCTTCCAGAGGAAGGAGGCGTTTGCTCTTTGTCATGCAGCACTGGTGATACAAATGTAAATCTCGTAACGAAGGCTTTATACTCATCGCCGCCAAAGGCGGCGATACAACAACCTTCAGCCCGAAGGGATGTCAAACCTAAGAACCTTAAGAACCTTCAGACCGAAGGCTCGTCAACCTTCATGCCCGCAGGGCATATCATGAAGGGCTTCGCTTTTCTAAGTGGGTGGTTGACTCCCTCCCCATCTGTGGTACTATGTATAAAGCATGATGGGTGAGTGTGCCCTTTCATCAAATATTATGTGAAGGAAAAGATATGGGAGAAGCTGCAGCAGACAATTACCAAGTGAATATTCCTCTTTTTGAAGGGCCCCTGGACCTGCTTCTGCATCTGGTGACAAAGAACAGAATCGATATCCACGATATTCCTATCCATCTGATTACGGATCAGTACCTGGCGTATCTGGAATCGGCACGGCAGTTCAATCTGGATCTGGGAAGCAGCTTCTTTGCCATGGCGTCCACCCTCATTCTCATCAAATCCCGCATGCTCCTTCCTGAAAAAAGGCGGGAGGAAATGGATGAATCCGAGGATCCTCGGCAGGAACTTTCCCGGTCCCTGGAAGAGTTTAAGCGGATGAAGGAAGTGAAAGCCCGCATCGAGGCGCTCATGGAAGAGGAGAGCCCTTATCGGGGAAGGGAACCGGAAGTATTCAGGACTTCTGTCTTTCAAGGGAAAATTTCCCTTTCCCGGCTGCAGGCGGCATTTCTTTCCCTCTATGATTCTCTGGAGGAAGAAGAGGAACGGATTCTTCCGTCAGAGGAAGTTTCCCTGGACAGGGAAATAGAAGGATGGGAAAGGACGCTTGCGATGAAGCCATGGGTCATGATGACCGGTTATCTGAAGAAAATGAAGACAAGACTCCATCTGGCAGTGGCTTTTCTGGCCCTTCTTGAGCTGATCCGGCTGGGAAAGGCCAGGGTGGAAGAGGCAGCGGAGGGACTTGTGATTAAAGGAGGCAGTTTATGAAAGGTGCGGCGGCGCTCTCGCCCCTGATAGAAGCCTTTCTCTTTGCCCGGGGCACACCGGCAACGCTGAAGGAGCTGGCCCGGGCCCTGGGAGAAGATACGGTGAGCGTGGAAAAGGGGCTGGAATATCTGAAAGCCCGCTATGACCGGGCAGATTCAGGCATTACCCTGCACCACACAGGGGCAGGATACGGGCTGGCCACAAAGAAAGAATATGACTCATGGCTTTCTTCTCTTCTGGGAAAACAGACGCCCCTTTCGGCGGCGGCACTGGAAACGCTGGCGGTCATAGCTTTAAGGGAGCCTGTGACCCGGGTGGAAATAGAAAAAATACGAGGTGTATCGGCAGGCCGGGTGATTTCCCTCCTCATGGAGAAGGACCTGGTGGAGGAAAGGGGCAGGCTGGATGTGCCGGGGCGGCCCATTCTGTATGGCACCACCCGCCGTTTCCTGCAGGCTACAGGCCTGAATGATGTAAGTGAGCTGAAAACTCGATGGTCCGGAAAACCGGATGAAGGAGAATTATTTTGAAAGAACGTTTGCAGAAAATATTGAGCCATGCCGGCGTCTGTTCAAGAAGGAAAGCGGAAGAGCTGATTCTAGCAGGGCAGGTGAAGGTGAACGGCCAGGTAGTGAAGGAACTGGGCAGTGAAGCGGATCCGGTCAAAGATCGGATTGAAGCCATGGGCACCCTGGTCAAACCGGAGAAGAAGAAATATTTCCTCTTTTACAAACCGGACAATGTGATTACCTCTGTTTCCGATCCCCAGGGACGGCGGACGGTGATGGACTATTTCCGTACTGTGCGGGAGCGGATTTTCCCGGTGGGACGGCTGGATTATCATTCTGAAGGCCTTCTCATCATGACCAATGATGGAGATCTGGACTATATCCTTACTCATCCGAGCCATGAAGTGACAAAGACCTATGAAGTAACTGTACGGGGCCGGTATTCTCCGAAGCTGGCGGATAAAATGTCCCGGGGCGTACGCATTGACACCGGGATTACGGCTCCCTGTGAAATCGAAGTGCTGGGCTATGATAAGGAAAAGAATAAGACAAAGGTCAAAATGGTGCTTCATGAGGGGAAAAACCGGGAAATCAGAAAAATGATGGCAGCCTACCATTACCCCGTTTTCGGTCTCGTGAGGACCGGTTATGCTTTCCTGACGCCGGAGGGCCTTTCCAGAGGCATGAGCCGCAGGCTTACCAGTGAGGAGGTCAGAAAATTATATGAGCTCTACCAGTAGAAAAGTGGCCGTCATCGGCGGCGGGGTGGCAGGTCTCATGGCGGCGGTGACTGCTGCCCATGAGGGAGCGTCGGTATCCCTGTTTGAAAAAATGCCCAAGGTGGGACTGAAGATGGGCATTACGGGAAAGGGGCGCTGCAATCTGACCAATAGTGCGCCCATTATGGATTTCATTGCCAAAACCCCGGGGAATGGCAGATTCCTTTACAGTGCCTATGAAAAATTCAATAACGAAGACCTTCTTTCCCTCTTTCATTCATGGGGCCTTGCCACCAAGGTGGAAAGAGGAGGCCGCGTATTTCCAAAGAGTGATGATGCCCAGGAAGTGCGCCATTTATTTATGAAGCTTCTCCATCAGGAAAAGGTGGATCTCCATCTGGAGGAACCGGTGCGCCATATCCTGCAGAAAGAAGGAAAGGTCACAGGCCTTTCCACTGATAAGGGAACCTATGAGGCGGATGCTGTGATTTTAACCACCGGCGGCGCTTCCTATCCCCGCACCGGCTCTACCGGCGACGGCTATGCCATGGCCCGGGAAATCGGCCATAAGGTGACTGCCATCCGGCCGGCACTGATTCCTCTTGTATGCAGTGAGGCGTGGCCGAAGGAGCTGCAGGGGATTTCCTTAAAGAATGTGACTTTTTCCGTAGATGGCGGAGGAAGGCGCAAAGCGGAAGAATTCGGTGAAATGCTTTTTACCCATTTCGGCGTTTCCGGCCCCATTGTGCTCTCCCTTTCAGACAAAGTGTCCCTGTGGATTTCCCAGGGTCATGACGTAAAGGGAGCCATAGACATGAAACCGGCATTGTCCCTGGAGGTTCTGGATAAAAGGCTTCTCCGGGATTTTGAAAAATATCATTTGAAGCAGATGGCCTCTGCCCTGGTAGACCTCATGCCCCACAGGATGATTGATGTGGTACTCAGACTTTCCGGCATTCCCCGGGATCTTCCGGTAAGCGATCTGAAAAAAGGGGACCGGCTGAAACTGGCAGGGATATTGAAGCATCTGCCCTTAACGATTACAGGCACAAGGCCCCTTTCAGAAGCCATTGTCACTGCCGGCGGCGTATCAGTAAAAGAAATTAATCCATCCACCATGGAATCCAAAATCTGTAAACATGTATATATGGCAGGAGAGGTGCTTGATATCCATGCTTTCACCGGCGGATATAATCTGCAGGCTGCCTTTTCCACCGGCCATCTGGCCGCTCTGTCTGCGGTAAAGGAGTTATCATGAAAAAATTATCTATTGCTATTGACGGCCCTGCTGGTGCAGGGAAGAGCAGTGTTTCCAAAATTCTGGCTGCAAGGCTGGGATATGCCTATCTGGATACCGGTGCCATGTACCGGGCCGTGACCTATGAGGCTCTGGAAAGGAAACTGGAAAGACCGGAAGATATCGTGTCCATGACGGAAAAACTGGATATGGAAGTCAAGCCCGATAAGGATGTGATGCATGTCATTGTGGATGGAAAGGACGTAACTCCCTATATCCGCACGCCGGAAGTGTCGGGCCATGTATCAGAAGTATCCGCCATTGGCGGCGTGAGGACAGCCATGGTGGCTATCCAGCGGAAACAGGCGGAAAAAGGGGGCATCGTGCTGGACGGGCGGGACATCGGTACGACAGTTCTGCCAAAGGCAGATGTGAAGATTTTCCTCACCGCCTCTGTCCATACCAGGGCGGTGCGCCGGTTCAAGGAACTTACTGAAGGCCATCCGGAAATGACCATGGAAGATGTGGAAAAGGAAATCAGCCGCCGGGATTACCTGGACAGCCATCGGGATATTTCTCCGCTGAAACAGGCAGAAGATGCGGTGCTTCTGGATAATGGCGATCTTACCCTGGAAGGTACGGCAGAAGCCATCATTCATATCTGCCGCAGCAGATTCCCCGGCTTTGATGCTTAGGAGGTCCTATGGGATATAAAATTGTAAGGGCTCTTCTTAATTTTATTTTCTTCGGTCTCTTCGGCCTTCATGTGGAAGGCAGGGAAAACGTGCCCTCTACCGGTGCTATCATTGTGGCGCCTAATCACAAAAGCGACTGGGATCCGCCTCTCATCGGCGTGGCCTTTAATACAAGAATTATCCATTATATGGCTAAAGAAGAACTCTTTAAGAACCCCCTTTTCGGCTGGCTCATTCGTCAGTTCGGTACTTTCCCCGTGAAGAGAGGGACTGTGGACCGCACGGCCATAAGGCAGGCCATCCGGGAAATCAAGGCTGGCAATCCGCTGGGCATATTTCCGGAAGGCACCCGGATTAAAAAAGATGGTTTGGGACGGTTTCACTCGGGCATGGCCTCTCTGGCACTGATGACGGGGACTCCAATCATCCCGGTGGCAGTGGTGGGTTCCCGGTTTCTGCCTCACAGGAAAGGGCCTCTGGCCGTGCTTATCGGAAAACCGGTGCCTGTAAAGAAGCAGCGGCCCGATGATGAGCTGGTGGCAGAGATAAATGATGAAATCAAAGGACGCATCCAGAAACTTATGGATGACTATATGAAGAAAGTTTCCTGAACACGAAAGTCCAGCGGCAAGAGGTACTATGGGATATCAGATTATCAGGGCCCTGCTCTATTTCTTCTTCGGCCTGTATGGCCTTCATGTGGAAGGCAGGGAAAATATACCGGACAAAGGGGCGGTGATTGCAGCAGCCAATCATAAGAGCTATTTCGATCCGCCCCTTGTGGGAATGGCGCTGGAGAAGAGAAGAATCAGTTTCATGGCTAAATCGGAGCTCTTCCGAAATCCTCTCTTCGGCCGGCTGATTCGATATCTGGGCGCCTTTCCTGTGAAAAGAAACAGTGCTGACATGACTGCCATTCGGAGAAGCCTTGCGGAATTGAAGAAGGGACAGGTGCTCTGCATATTTCCGGAAGGCGGTTTTGTCCATGGAAAGGCACTGGGCCGCTTTCATCCGGGCATGGCGTTTCTGGCCATCCTCACCGGCACACCCATCCTTCCGGTAGCCATTATCGGTGCCGAGCCTCTGCCTGTAAAAAAAGGTCCTCTGGCCGTAGTTATAGGGAAACCCATACCGGTCAGAAAAGCCAGGCCTGATGATAGAAATACAGCAGCTTTGGATGAACTGGTGAAGCAAAGGATTCAGGCCATGATCGAGGCCTATGAAAAGAAAAAGGGACAGGGGTCCTTTTAAAAATCAATTTCATTGATATTGATTTTTTTTATAGCAAAGCAATAAGTCTGATTATAGCAGACGAAAGAAAAGGTACATAACCTATGGAAATATACAAGTCAAAGGTGATGGGATTCTGCTACGGCGTGAGAAGAGCGCTGAAAATTGCCGAAAAAGCCGCAGATTCCGGCATCAAAGCCGTTACCTTCGGACCCATCATTCATAATCCCCAGGTAGTGGAAAAGCTGGCTCAGCGGGGCATACCGGCAGTGGACAATTTCGACGGTCTTACTGACGAAACTGTAATAATTCGCTCGCACGGAGTGGGGCCTTCGTGTTATAATATGCTTAAGTGCAAAAATCTGGCCCTAATGGACGCGACCTGTCCTTTCGTCAGAAGGAACCAGGAGATGGCTCATCGACTGGTGGAAGACGGAAAGCAGGTTATACTCATCGGTGAAAAAAGGCACCCTGAAATGAAGAGTGTGGCTGAATGGGCGGTGGGACATTCTTACCAGGTAGAAACCATGGAAGATGTAGATGCACTCCCGCCACTGGATGAAGCCTATATAGTCACTCAGACCACATTTTCAGCTGTCTTGGCCGACCGGCTTGTCGAAGCGCTGGGGAAAAAGGTGAAAAACCTTCACGTCAACAAATCCATTTGTGACGCAACCATGCAGCGGCAGCAGGCGGCTCGTGAGCTGGCGGATAGAGTAGATGTGATGATTGTCATAGGCGGGCGCAACAGCGCCAACACCTCAAGACTTGCGGAAATCTGCGGGGAAGAGGGAGCCCGGACTTATCATATCGAAACGGCTGGGGAACTAAAACCGAGCTGGTTCCACAGTCGGGACAAGATTGGCATCACCGCCGGTGCATCCACACCGGACTGGATCATAGAGGAGGTAGTTTGTATTATGGAAAACATGAAGGAAATGCTGGATCAGGAGGAAATGAACCTGGATGTACACAAAGGCAGCGTCGTTGAAGGTAAGGTCGTAGATCTCACCGACGACAAGGCTTATATCTCTTTCGGATATAAGACAGAAGCTGTTCTTCTTGCACATGAATATTCCTACCCGGCACCGGCATCCCTGAAAGATGTGCTGAAAATTGGTGACACTCTCCGTGTTCAGATCGTCAGCGGAGTTAAAGAAGATAGCACAATTTACGTATCTAAGATTAAAGTAGACCGTCTCGCTGACTGGGATGTAGTCGAAGAAGCATTCGAAAAAGGTGAACCCGTTGAATGCGAAGGCATTGAAGCCATTAAGGTTGGTCTGCTTGTTCAGATTAAATCTCTCCGCGGATTCATTCCCCTGTCTCAGGGCGATCTCCGCTTCGTTCATTCCCTGCAGAACCTGGTAGGCAAGACTTTCCAGGCTAAGATTCTGGAAGTGGACCGCGCTAAGAACAGACTGGTTCTTTCCCGCAAAGCCGTTCTGGAAGATGAAAGAAATGCAGAAATGGATGTTATCGAAAAAGCCTATGAAAACGGCGACGTTCTCAAAGGCACTGTAAAGAAGATTATGCCTTACGGCGCATTCGTTGGTATCAACGGCGTAGAAGGCCTTCTCCATATTTCCGATATTTCCTGGAAGAAGATTGCCAAGGTCGAAGATGTTCTCAAACCGGAACAGGAAATTGATGTCAAGATCAAATCCTTCGATCGTGAAAAACAGAGAATCTCCTTCAGCCACAAGGACTGCCTCCCCAATCCTTGGGAAACAGCTATCCATGATCATGAAGTAGATGACATTGTGGATGCCAAGGTCGTTAAGATCCTTGAATTCGGCGTTATCGTAGAACTGGATGACGGCCTCACCGGTCTTCTCCACATTAACGAAATGACCGACGACCACAACAAGAAACCGGGCGATATCTGCCAGGTAGGAGACGAACTCAAAGTCCGCATCATCAACATTGATGAAGGCCGCAGAAGAATCTCCTTCGCACTGGAAGAAGCTCCTTCCCACGAAGAAGCTCCGGCTGAAGAATAAGACCAATCAAAAAAAGCTGCCCTCTGGGGCGGCTTTTTTATTGGCTGAAACAGGCTTCCGGCTGCGGCAGATGATAGAAGCCACAGGCCCGATGAGAAACCTTTCATGAAAAGTTTCTTGCGTTGGTGAACAGCAGAAGTGCCAAGCCGAGCGGGAAACCATTTGGGAAGAGATTCCTGCCGCAGTGAATAGCAGCGGTGCCAGGCCGGGCAGAAAACTACCTAGGAACTGTTTCCTTCCGCAATGAATCACAGAAGCGTCATGCCCGGTAGAAACCATTTTCCTTGACATAAACCTCCATCCGTCATACAATTTCAATACAGTATAACAAAAATGGAGAAGTGTTGCTCCAAGGCAGTTATGATAATACATTTGATTTTGTATATAGAAAGGATGGGGACTTATGAGCAAACCTCTCGTTGCCATTGTAGGCAGGCCGAACGTGGGCAAATCTACGCTGATTAATGGACTGGCCCAGCGGCGTGTATCGATTGTGGAGGATATCCCCGGTGTAACTCGAGACAGGATTTACTGTGATGTGAAATGGCTTGATAAGGAATTTACCCTGATTGATACAGGGGGCATTGAATTCCGGAATGAGAAGGACCAGATTTCCAGCGGCATTCGCCAGCAGGCGGAGCTGGCCATGGAAGAGGCTGATGTCATTCTGTTCGTGGTGGATGCCAGGACAGGGATGACCAGCGATGATGAGATCATTGCGGGACTTCTCAGAAAGACCGGCAAGCCTGTGGTGCTGGCAGTGAATAAGGTGGACAGCGATAACCAGGAAATGGATGTGTACGAATTCTATTCGCTGGGACTGGGGGATCCCATCGGTATTTCTGCAGTGAACCGGTTGAATTTCGGCGACCTGCTGGACCGGATTACAGAAGGATTCCCCAATCAGAAGGAAGAGGAATCGGAAGACATTATCCGCACGGCCATCGTGGGCCGTCCAAACGTGGGCAAATCCACCCTTATCAATTCCCTTCTGGGCTATGAACGATCCCTGGTGGCTGATGAAATGGGAACCACCAGAGATGCAGTGGACTCTCTCTGGACCTATAAGGGAAAGACCTTTATCCTGGTGGATACAGCAGGTATGAGGAAGAAGAGCAAAATAGACGAACCTCTGGAAAAATACAGCGTCATCCGTTCCATTCGTGCCATTGATAACTGCGATGTGGCTATTTTCGTGATTGATGCGGAAGACAAGCTGACGGAGCAGGACAAGAAAATTATCGGCTACATCCATGAAGCCGGCAAGGGACTGATTCTTTTCGTCAATAAATGGGATTCCATTGCAAAGGATGAACATACAATCAATGAGTTTGAAAAGGAAATTAGAAATGGCCTTCCTTTTGCTCCCTATGCGCCCATGCTTTTCGGATCGGCTAAGACCAAACAGAGAATCCATCGTCTTGGGGATCTGATTTACAATGTGGCAGAGCAGCAGAATCTCCGGGTATCCACTTCGGTGCTGAATGACCTTCTGGAAGATGCGAAAATGATTAATCCGCCGCCCGCCCATTCCGGCAGGGTAGCGAAGATTTATTACATGACAGAGGTGGGCGTGCGGCCGCCTACGTTTGTGATGTTTGTGAATGATGCCAACCTGATTCATTTTTCCTATGTCCGTTTTATTGAAAACAAGCTTCGGGAGGCCTTCAGCTTCGAGGGGACGCCCATTCGCATTGTGGTACGGAGCAAAAAGGACGGTGGCGACGATTGATGGAATCCATCCTGTGGATTGTGCTGGCTTATTTCATAGGGGCCATCCCCAGCGGCTATATCATTGGCCGTGTATTTTACGGTGTGAACCTGAAGAAAGTGGGGAGCGGAAATATCGGTGCCACCAATGCTTACAGGGAATTAGGGGTGAAGGCAGGACTGGCTGTCTTTATCTGTGATTTCATGAAAGGTTTCATTGCGGTGCATCTGGGGATGCCTGATCCGGTGATTGTGCTTCTCTGCGCCGTATTTGCTATTATCGGCAATGACTGGTCTGTATTCCTTCATTTCAAAAGCGGCAAAGGCGTGGCCTGCGGCGTAGGGGCTTTTACCTACATCTGTGCTCCTGCCGTGCTGGCAGCCTTTCTGGTGTGGCTTGCTGTTTTCAAATGGAAACATATTGTTTCGCTGGGATCTATTCTGGCCGCACCGGTGGTACCCCTTGTCATGCTGATAGAAGGAGAACCATTGGAATATGTGGCATTCGGTGCCCTGGCAGCTGTGATTGTCATTGGAAAACATAAAGATAATATTGGAAGGCTTCTGAGAGGTGAAGAGAAGCCTATTACCAGGGAAAAGAGGTAATACCTTTGAAAATTGCAATGATTGGAGCCGGCGGATGGGGTACTGCCATGATGATCGAACTGGCCGGACGGAATAATGATCTGATTATGTACTGCAGAAACCCGGATAGAGCAGAGGAAATAAGGAAGACCAGGGAAAATGGAGAATATCTGCCGGGGGCTCACATTCCTGAAAAGATCCGCATTACAAGCGACCTGGAGGAAGCGGTGGAAGGAGCAGGCTGTGTCATTATCTGCACTCCTTCTCATGTGGTAGAGGAGATGGCAGCCCGTCTGAAGCCCTGGCTCATGAAAGATGCGGTGGTGGTATGCGCGTCCAAGGGACTGGCAGACAATGAAGGCCATCGCCTTTCAGAAGGAATTACGAAAGAAGTGGCTGGTATTACCGATAAGATTGTGGCCCTTTCCGGCCCTAATCATGCGGAAGAAGTGGGCATCGGGCTTCCCTGCGCCACGGTGGCTGCCTCCGCTGTGCCGGAAGCGGTGCAGATTGTGCAGGACCTGTATATGAGCCCTGTTTTCCGGGTATATCGCAGCGATGATATACGGGGCGTGGAATATGGCGGTGCATTGAAGAATATTATGGCGCTGGCCTGCGGTGTTCTTGACGGCATCGGCCTTGGCGACAACTGCCGGGCTGCCCTGATGACCAGAGGACTGGTGGAAATGACCAGGTTTGGTGTTCATTTCGGCGCCCAGATGACCACTTTCTTCGGCCTCTCCGGCATGGGGGATCTGGTATGCACCTGCACCAGCATCCACAGCCGCAATCATCGGGCCGGCATGATGATGGCCAAAGGAATGACTGCTGATGAAATCAGCAAAAGCACCAACATGGTGGTAGAAGGAATTCGCACGGCCCGTCTGGTTCATGAAATCGCCCTGCGGGAACATATCGACATGCCTATTACGGAAGAAGTATGTCATCTGATTAAAGGCGACCATAACGCCAGGGAAGCTCTGGAAATCCTTATGACCCGGGCCAAAAAGGCGGAGTCCGAAACCTATTGAGATAAAACAGAGCAGTATCATGCCGGACAGGAAACGATTTCAGCCATAAAAAAATTTGAACTCACCGGCGATTTACATAGCCGTTTATGCTATAATGAACATAAGTGTGGAAAGAAGGATTTCTTTTCTGCATGATGAAAATGAGGTAGAACACATGAAAATTATCGGAGGAAACGCCAAGGGCACTCTGCTGTCGTCTCCTGCGGGGCGGAATACCAGACCCACCCTGGGAAGGGTAAGGGAAAGCGTTTTCAACGTACTTGCCAATGTAGGCATCCTGGAGACAAAGGTACTTGATATTTTTGCAGGTACCGGAGCCATGGGACTGGAAGCCTTGAGCCGGGGCGCCGGAGAAGCGGTATTCCTGGATAAAGCTACCGGTGCCATCATCAGGGAAAATGCGCTTCGCTGCCATGTGGCAGACCGGAGCCGTATACTGAAGGGAGATGTTTCTTCCTCCCTGAAAACGCTCCGGGGACAGAAATTTGACTATATTTTCATGGATCCGCCTTACAGGAAGGGATATATCAATGAGGTTCTGCAGGAGGTATTCGATTGTGACCTTCCGGCAGAAGAAGCCATCATTATTGCAGAACACTCTGTATCCGAACCGCCTGATTTGTCTCTTTTCCAGGGAAAATGCCAGTTGTGGAAAGAGAAAAAAGTGGGGGCCATTGTTGTAAGTTATCTGCAGTGCAGATAATGAGGAGAAGGTTTGAATGAAATTAGCTATATGCCCCGGAAGTTTTGATCCGGTCACCTATGGTCATCTTGACATTATCAGAAGAAGCGCCAGCCTTGTAGACAAGCTGATTGTGGCGGCTTTTTTAAACCCTACAAAACACTACATGTTTACTACGGAAGAACGCATTGCCATGCTGAAGGAAACCACGAAGGATATCCCCAATGTGGAAGTGGATGCTTTCGATGGGCTTCTCAATGAATATGCGGCAAAAAAGAACTGCCATCTCCTGATCCGGGGACTCCGGGCATTCAGCGATTTTGAATATGAATTCCAGAGAGCCCTGATGATAAAAAAGATTGATCCCACCCTGGAAACAGCATTCTTTATGACGGACGGCCGTTATTCCTATCTTTCTTCTACCGGCGTCCGGGAGCTGGCTCATTTTAATGGAGATGTGACCTCCATGGTGCCGCCCTTTGTCCAGGAAATGATAAAAAGGAAAGTAAATTCTATTAAGAAATGAGGCTGCCGATTATGGATACAAGAAAACTTCTTGAAGAACTTGAAAATGTCATTAACAATGCCAGCGAGGTGCCGTTCACCAATAAGAAAATGGTGGATAAGGATGAGGTGGAACGGCTGATTGATGCCATCAACCAGTCCCTGCCCAATGAACTGGAAAGTGCAAGAAGAATTGTTGCCGATAAGGAACGGATTATGCTGGATGCCGAAAAGAAGGCGGAAGACACGGTAGCGCAGGCAAAGGACTATATTGCCCGCATTACGGAAGAAAGCGAACTGGTCAAACAGGCCCAGGAAAGAGCTAATGAAGTGATTTCCTCTGCCAATAAATCAGCCGACGAACTGCGTACCAGCTCTGTGACCTATGCCACTGATGTACTGAAGTACGTGGAAACAAACATGGAAAACGTGCTGGACAGCCTGAAGAAAAACCGGCAGAGCCTGATTGATTCCAATTCCGCTGCAGCCCGTCAGCAGCAGGAACAGCAGCCTCAGGACGAACAGAAAAAATAATAAAGGCAGAAAGGCCTTGGCCGCTGCTCGTATAATCAATCGTTGATTCTTTACCTTACTTTCTGAATCTTTTTGAAACAGGGGGACAGGCCTATGGGAACCGAGGGAGACAAAAGAAGAGCCATTCTTCTTTGTGCATGCATTGCCTGTATTCTCATAGGACTGTCCTTTTTTGTGCTGGATCCCCTGTCCCTCAGGCAGGAAAAAGGGAAGCCTGCGCTCCAGGTAAGCCAGGCAGAAGAGGGGAAAAAAGGAAAAATCCTTGTTTATGTGGTAGGGGCTGTGAAGAATCCGGGAGTCTATGAAATACCGGAGGGCAGTCATTACTATGATGCCGTGAAGGCGGCAGGGGATGTGCTGCCCTATGCCGACATGACTGCCGTGAACATGGCGGAACCGGTGACGGAAAGCATGAAAATATGGATTCCCCTGGATCCCTATATGAAAGACCCTGGTGCCCTGGGCCTGGTGAATATTAATACGGCCGGTGCGAAAGAGCTGGAAACACTGCCCGGCATCGGTAAGGTGACAGCCGAAAAAATCATGGCCTACCGGGAAGAACATGGAAGCTTCAGAACAAAAGAGGATTTGAAGCGCGTACCATCTATCAGCGATGGGAAGTTTAAAAAACTGGCGGATAAAATTACATTATGAATACCAAGTATCCCCTGCTTTGGAGTGCCCTTTTTCTGGCGCTGGGAGTGGTGCTTTATGACACCTTCCCTTCTTTTTTCATGCGCTGGCCCTGGGTCTTTCCCCTGGCAGCGGGATGCTTTCTTCTTTTTTCTTTCCTTTTCCGCGGGAAAAGGGGACTCCTTTTGATGGTGGTTTTCCTGTGTATCCTCACAGCCGGTATGGGCCGTATGTTTCTGGCTGACCGGTACTACGAGCAGCAGTCATCCTGGGCGGCAGGGAGCGAAGGGCGCTGGACCGGCATCGTGAAGGAGGCGCCATCGGTCAACCGGGATGGTGATGCCTATGCCCGCTACTACACGGAACTGGAATCTATCACCTACAGCGACGGCGTGGAAAAATCACTTTCCGGTACGGCCTTTGTTTATGATACCCATCCGGAAAAGCTTTATGGCACGGGAGATTCCATTTCCGTCACCGGAAAGATGACGGCTGTGAGGATTTATAAAAATCCCGGTAAAATCGATCTGGAAGGGCGCTACCGAAGCCGTCGGCTCATGGGAAGGATTTATCCGCAGGAACCGGAAAAAATTCATTTTCTGGGAGAAAGCGGTGAGTACAGGGCCGGCCGGCTGGCCGACGAAATCAAAGGAAAGGTGGAGTCCTGGTTTAAGCCCTACATGGACCCCCTGAGGCTCCATATCCTTATGACCCTGCTCTTTGGCGGAAATTATAATGAAATACCGGAATATATCATGACTTCCTTTTCCGCCACCGGCATTATCCATATTCTTTCCGTTTCCGGATCTCATGTGGCCCTTCTTTTCGGCTTTCTTTATTTCCTTGGAAAATGGCTTCACCTGCCTAAAAAGCTGGTGGTGGGCGGATCCATTGTGCTGGTTCTTTTTTATGCCCTCCTGTCCGGTCTGGTGCCTCCGGTCATCCGTGCAGCGGTGATGGGTATTCTTTCCGTAGGCGGTGTATTCCTGGAGCGGGAGAAGACTTCTCTCAACCTCCTGGGGGCGGCGGTGGCAGGCATGCTGCTATGGGATCCCTTTTACCTGTATGATGTGAGTTTCCAGCTGTCCGTCGGGGCGTCAGCTGGCATTCTCCTTTTTTACAGACCCCTTATGGGAGAGCTTTCAAGGATTTCCTTCCTGCCCCGATGGGTGAAGGAAGGGGTGGCTCTGTCCACAGCAGCCCAGGTGCTCACCATTCCGGTGATGCTCTATGATTTTCATACTTTTCCCCTCTATTTCATTCCAGCCAATCTTTTTGTTACCCCTTTCCTGGAATGGGTGATCATAGCAGGTCTGGTGGCGGCTGCTGCGGCACCGGTGTGTCTGCCCCTTGCAGGAGGCATACTCCAGGGGGCTGATTACCTTCTCTGGGCAGGTCTTCATTTGAATCTTCATCTGTCTTCCTGGCCGGGGGCCCAGGTCCAAACCGGCGGGCTGACCATGGTACAGATTCTTCTGTACTATGTTACAGTAGGAATCTGCTATTTTAAAAAAGAAATCTTTTCCGTTCCCAAAAGGATGTATGGAGCGCTTCTCCTGTGGTGTTCTCTTCTGGGTCTGACCTTTTTCTTTTATATAACCAGACCGGAGTGGGTGGTATACTGCCCTGACCTTGGCCCGGACCAGGGAGCGGTACTTGTCACAGGAGAGCATAAAATCTTATACTATAAAGGCGGCAGCATTCCCTCCCACACGTCGGACTGGGAATGGAAGTCGATTCTTGGCTATGAAGGGATTTTTGATGCGGATATTCTCATTTTAAATCTGGAAGACGTGAAGGAACCGCTGCCTCTGACGCTGCCGGTGCCGGTGAGAGAAATCTGGGTGACCGGCGGCAGGGCACAGGAAAAGACGCCCCGCCTTCTGCAGGGATTTGAGGGAACAATCCGGGCGCTTTCCAAATCCCGTCTCCGTCTGGGGCGCCTGTCCTTTGTCACCGATGGGAGCAGCTGGCTTCTGTCCGAGGGGGATAGGGGCGTCTATCTTTCGGGAAGAAGGGGAATGGAGAAAACGTCCTTTCCTGCCCACACCCTCTGGATTGCGTCCGGACGGAAGAATGGAGCGGGCATCAGGGAGGAGGAAATGGACCGGGTCAAGGCGGAGGCCGTGGTTTATGGCGGAAGCCGTCTTTCCTCGTCCTTTGAGGATGTGGATTTATTTGAATTCAAAAATTATCAGGCAGCCAATGTGTACAGGGAAGGCATGCAGACCGCATCCTTCCGGCATAAGTGGGAGCTGGAAAATACATCATGGTTATGAAGAAATTAAATAAAAGCAACTGCTTCTTTTTATACGGCGATGATCTCGTGTCTGCCAATATACGGAAGAACAGGATCATTGATTCCTATTTTCATGGAAAGGCGCCGGAGGTGACCCTGTTTGACGGGAGCGGCACCTTTGAAGCCTATCAGAATGCGCTGGAAGGGCAGTCCCTTTTCACTGCAGAAACGGCAGTGGTCCTCCATAATCCGCCCTTTCTGAAAAGGCGGTCCGAAAAGGAGGATCATAGGGAGGAAAGTTTTCTTGAAACGGTGAAAGACCTTTCTCCAGATATCCTCCTCATCATCCTTTTGGATGGTAAGCCCGATAAACGAACGAAAATCATTAAAACCCTCCTTTCCATCTGCACAAGCGAGGAATACAGTCTGATGAATCCCAGAGATGCGGCAGGCACTATGATTCGAATGCTGGCAGATGCAGGGAAACGGGTGGATTATGAAGCCCGGGGGTATCTGGAGACAGTTCTTTCCTCCTGGGAGCAGATTTCTGCTCCCCTTCTCCAGACGGAATGTGATAAAATTGTGCTGATGTGCGGAAATCAGGACACAGTGAGTCGGAAACTGCTGGAAGCGGCCCTTCCGGATTATATGAACCAGGGAATTTTCCGCTTTACCGACGCCCTTCTGGATGAGAAGGCCAGTGTGGTGCTGGAAAGCACGGACCGCGTTTTCACAGATATTTCCACCACCATTAAGAACCTGGGTTTCCTTTCCTCCAAATTCAGGAAAATCAAGATTTTTCACGAAATGAAAAGGAACCGCCGCCCTGAGGGAGAAATCAGGCAGGTCCTGGGCATCCGCAGCTCCTGGATGTGGCGGAATATGCAGAATGAAGCAGCCAAAGTGGGAGAAAAGAAAGCAGAATGGTTTCTGCTCCAGATTTTTAATTATCAGATGAAAACAAGGCAGGGTTCTTCTGAAATGGAATTGAAAGACCTGCTTCTGACATATTGTATGAAATGAAGGTAACCGGTCATTGAAATTACGAATTAAACGGATAGCTGGCATGATTTCACTGGTGGCGCTCCTCACGGGAGCTGCCGCCCCCTTTCTTTGGGTGAAAGGTGATTCGGTGATTCCGGGCGTGAGAATTAACGGTGTTGCGGCAGGCGGTTTTTCCAAGGCGCAGATGATGGATTTCCTGCAGGAAGAAAATAAAGCCATGGAGAAGGAGAATCTGAATCTGGTGAAGGATTCGGTGAAGGAGACCTGGAATTATAAGGACCTGCACGTCTCCTATGATGAACACAGCTTGGACGAAGCCATGGCCATCGGCAGACAGGGAAGCCTTTTCCAGCAGTGGAAAGACCGCTGGGCAGCCCTTCTCTCGGGGAAAGCGGCCCACATGGATGCTTCCTTTGATGAGGAAGCGGTGAAAAAGAAGGCCGACCAGCTGATCAAGACATACAGCCAACCGCCGCAGAACGCCATGCCCCGTTTCCATAGTGACGGCTCCATTACCTTTTCCAAAGGACGGCCCCATCTGGCTATTCAGGAAGAAGACCTGATGCAGGGGGTAAAGGACATGCTGGAAACAGGCAGAGGGGGAGAAATGGAGATTCCGGTGACGGAAGAAGTGAAGCCTAACATGTCCGATAAGGAAGCAGAGGAAATCAATACGGTGCTGGCTCGATACAGCACCTCTTTCGGAGGAGATGCCAACAGGAGCAGCAATATTTCCCTGGCAGCAGAAAAAATCAGCGGCACCTATCTGAAACCCGGCGCCGATTTTTCCTACAACCGTACCACCGGTTCCCGCTCTGCAGCCAATGGGTATAAAGAGGCGCCGGTCATTATTAACGGCAAACTGGAACCGGGCTCCGGCGGCGGTGTATGCCAGGTGAGTTCCACCCTTTTCAATGCCGTACTTCTTGCAGGGCTGGAAGTGACGCAGCGTACCTGCCACTTCTCCCCCGTATCCTATGTCCCCTTGGGGCGGGATGCCACGGTGGCGGAGGGAGTCATTGATTTCTGTTTCCGAAACCATCTGAAACATGGCGTTTATGTCTATGCGGAATATGCGCCGGGCTCCATATCTGTCTGGATTTTGGGAAATAAGGAAGACAAGCCTTCCTATGTAGATATTTCCAAAACAAAGGAAGAAACGGTGCCTTTTAAAACCGTAAACCGCGTGGATCCTTCCCAGAAGGAAGAACAAAAAACAGAAGAAGGTCATGAAGGAAAAAACGTGACCGTTAAGCAGAGCGTGAAATGGGCCGATGGCAGAGTCTATCATGACCTTTTTGAATCGGACTACGAAGCCGTGGATACAGTGATTACCTATAAGAACAAGGAGGACCTGCCGAAAGAATAAGGGAAAGTCTTTCCACCTGAATCATCGCGGGAAAGCACCTTTCCGCTTAGGGCCGGTTTTATCACGAAAGGAGTACATACATGGGAAAATACCGTCTGCAGTCACGGAATAAGAATTCCATGATTACACTGATGGAGGTAGATACAGAATGCAGGGCCTGGTACATTAAGGCCGATGACAGGAATGCAGCTATCCGGGCTCTCAGGGATATGGGAAAGGAAATCCTGCCGGTGGAGTCTATTTATATCAATGGAGAAGACGTATCGGATGAAGTATTTTCATCCATTGCCATTCACATGGGCGCTCCTATGGATCAGGGACCGGCAGAGTCCGTGCCTTCCGGCGAGGCTGGTATGGACAGTATTCCCCTTCCCGATGAAGAACCCCTGGAAAATTATGCGCTCCCTCCTGATGATGTGCCCCTGCCTTCCCTGGATGATATTCCTCCAGAAGCAGCGCCGCTGCCGCCGGAAGCAGAAAGTGTGCCGGAAATGGATATGCCTGACATACTTCCAGACCTGACCAGCGTGCTCCCAAAGAGCGCCTTCGTTCCTTCCCCTAAAGATGGGGGAAAGAAGGGGGCTTCCAATGGCATCTATCTGGGCAGAAAGCACATTACCGGAGATCCTGTGGAAATCAGAACCATTACGGACGAAGCAGATGGTGTCATCTTCACGGGTACCGTCATCAGCTCTGAAGTGAGGGAACTTCGAAGCAAAAAGAAGCTTCTCCTCATGCGGCTGGCTGATGACAGCAACGGCATCCCCTGCAAGAAATTTTTTGATCATCCCGAGGATGCGGAGGGGGTGGAGTCACTGAAACCAGGCACCGTGGTGAAGGTGCGAGGCAACGTACGCTTTGACAAGTACTCCGGCGGCCTGACTCTGGAACTGCAGCAGATGGAAAAAGGGGAAGTCCAGGTCATTGACCATGAGGATACTTACCCCACCCCCCGGGTGGAACTCCATCTTCATACCAAAATGAGTCTGGATGGTCTCATTGATAATGAAGAAATCATCAAGACCGCTGCCAAATGGCATCATCCTGCCGTAGCTATTACGGACCACGGTGTGATTCAGGCATTTCCCAAGATTCAGGACCTGGCGGAGAAATATCACCAGAAGGTGATTTACGGCATGGAAGGGTACATGATTGATGAAATCCCGGAAGATCCGGATACGGACCGCCAGCAGTACAACCATATCATTATCCTGGCCAAAAACATTACAGGCCTTAGGAATCTGTACCGCATGGTCACCCTGTCCCATCTGAAATTTTATCGGAAACGGCCCTTGATTCCCAAACCCATTCTGGAAGAATACCATGAGGGACTGATTTACGGTTCCGCCTGCGTGATGGGTGAATTTTTCCGCGCCGTCCTGGCGGGGGAAAGCGATGAAGAGCTTATTGAAAAAGCCAAATTTTATGACTACCTGGAAGTGCAGCCGCTGGGAAATAATGAATTCCTTATCAATGAAGATAAATTCGGCAATGTGAATTCGAAAAAGGACCTGCAGGACCTGAACAGGAAAGTCATCGAAATCGGGGAAAAGGCAGGCCGTCCGGTATGTGCCACATCCGATGCCCATTATATGTTTGCCGAAGACCAGCGGAACAGGGACATTCTGCTCTCCAACTGGGAAAAACCGGGGAAAATCGAATCCCATCCGCCGGTTTATATCCGCACCACCCAGGAAATGCTGGATGAATTTTCTTACCTCCCCAGAGACAAGGCCATTGAAATCGTGGTAACCAATACCAGGAAAATAGCAGAGCAGTGTGAAGTTTTAAAGCCCCTGGCAGAAGAATGGAAATCTTACAACCCGAAGATTGCAGGCGCCGATGACAAACTGGTGAAAATGTGCTATGACAATGCTCACGCCATTTATGGGGATCCCCTTCCCAAAATCGTGGAAGACCGGCTTACTCTGGAACTGACGCCGATTATCAAGCACGGCTACGGCGTACTGTACTACATTGCCCACAAACTGGTTAAACATTCCAACGACCGGGGATACCTGGTAGGTTCCCGAGGCTCCGTAGGTTCTTCCTTTGTTGCCACCATGTCAGGCATTACGGAAGTCAATCCACTGCCGCCTCACTACGTCTGCCCCAAATGCCACTGGAGCCAGTTCTTCACAGACGGCTCCGTAGGCGGCGGATTCGACCTGCCGGACAAGAAATGCCCTAAGTGCGGAACGCCGCTTAATAAGAACGGTCATGATATCCCCTTTGCCGTATTCCTTGGGTTCGATGGAGACAAGGTGCCTGATATCGACCTCAATTTCTCTTCCGGCGATGACCAGGGCGTGGCCCATAAATACACGGAAGAGCTTTTCGGAAGGGACAATGTATTCCGAGCCGGTACCATTGCAGGCATCCAGGATAAGACGGCCTATGGATTTGTAAAGAAATATGCAGAAAACCGGGGCCTCACCTTTAATGATATTTTCATTGAAAAGCTGGCTGCCGGAGTGGCCGGGGTGAAGAGAACCACCGGTCAGCATCCGGCAGGCATTATGGTATGTCCTCGTGACATGGACATCCACAATTTCACACCCCTTCAGTATGCAGCCAATAAAAAATACCTGAAAGATGAAGACGGGCATATCATTCCCGGCACCATTACTACCCATTTCGATTACCATTCCATTTCCGGCCGTATGCTGAAACTGGATATTCTGGGTCACGATGATCCGAAAGTCATCCGTATGCTCCAGGATATTACGGGAATCGACCCTATGTCCATTCCCTTTGATGACAAGAAGACACTTTCCCTTTTCAGCTCCACCGAAGCTCTGGGAATTACGCCCCAGCAGCTGGCGTCGGTGATTGGAAATAAAGGGGTTACAGTGGGCGCACTGGGGCTGCCGGAATATGGCACACCCTTTGTCCGGGGCATGCTGGAAGACACCAGACCTAAAAATTTCTCCGAACTGGTGCGAATTTCCGGTTTCTCCCACGGCACCGACGTGTGGCTGAACAATGCCCAGGATCTCATCAAGAATGGTACGGTCAAACTGGAAGATGCCATTTCCACCCGTGACGATGTCATGAACTATCTCATCAAGCATGGCGTCAAACCGCTCACCTCCTTCAAGGTGATGGAGAATGTGCGTAAAGGGAAAGGCCTGGAAAAGAACGGTTCCAACAACAAGGCGGAACTGGATGCGGCCCATGTGCCCCAGTGGTTCATCGACTCCTGCCTGAAAATCGGCTATCTTTTCCCCAGGGCCCATGCGGTGGCCTACGTTATGATGGCCTTCCGCATTGCCTGGTTTAAGGTGTACCAGCCTTTGGCCTACTACGCTGCCTACTTTACCATCCGCGCCGAGGGATCTTTCAATGCGCCGGTCATTTTAAAGGGACTGGAATCCCAGAAACAGGAACTGGCCCGCATTGCGTCCCTGGAACATCCTACGGCTGTGGAAAAAGGCAATGCCACAGTCATCGAAGTGGCGGCGGAAATGTATCTCCGGGGACTGGAATTCCTGCCTATCAGCCTGGACAAGTCGGCAGCCTCCGAATTCAAAATGGTGGACGGGAAACTGCTGCCGCCTTTCAACTGCATTCCTGCCCTCGGTGATTCCGTAGCCAAGGAAATCGTAAGAGCCAGGGACAACCATCCCTTCACCTCCAAGGAAGACCTCCGGAAGAGGGGAAAGGTGAGCCAGACTATTATTGATACCATGGATGATATGGGCATATTGAAGGACCTGCCTGACGAAGAGCAGATGTCCCTCTTTGACTTCTAAGAGAAAGAAAACGACAATTTAGAAGGCCAGGGGGAGGAACGTTTCCCCTTCCCTTTGAGTGATGATATACAGCCCTTTTCCAGAGCTTTTAGCAGGGCCGCATCCTTTTTGCGCTTTGAGCTTGGTCCGGTTCCTTTGAACAGGGAAAAGGGGCGCAGAGCCCCTTTAATAATTTGCTTTTTTCTCATATCCCATGATATAATGACCTCAGTATCCGGGGTTATAGCTCAGTTGGTCAGAGCGCTTCGTTGACATCGAAGAGGTCTTTGGTTCGAATCCAAATAGTCCCACCAGATTGTATGACCCGCCGTGATGGCGGGTTTTTGTGTACTGGGAAAGCACTGAATCATTGAGGAAGTCTTTTTTATACGAGCTTCCTCGTGGATTTCCATGGAGCCTGTAGATTTCGAAAATGAAAAGAGGGGAGCCGAATGAAGCTCTTTGCAGTCATCATGGTTTTGATTGCCGGCACCATGTGGGCAGGGACAGGGCTGGCAGCTCAGGATTTTTTCAGGAAGAGCAGCCTTGATGCCATGGATCTCACGGTGTTCCGCATGTTTTCTGCGGGCATCATCATGTTTCTTGTATCCCTGATGAAAGGGCAGTGGAAGGCAGGGGTAAGAGCCGTCAAGAGAAAGCCCCTTCTTTTTCTGGAGCTGGTATTTTATGGTATCGTGGGGCTTATGCTTATGCACTATACCTATTTTGCCTCTATTGCGGCAGGAAATGCGGCTGCTGCCACGGTCATCCAGTATACCTGCCCGGCCATGGTGATCCTGTGGGTTTCTCTGAAAAATAGAAAGATTCCGGCCCGGGGTGAACTGCTGGCAGTGGTGCTGGCCATAGCCGGCGTATTCCTCCTTGTTACCGGCGGCGATATCCATCGCATTTCCGTACCGGCAGCCTGCGTCTACCTGGCACTGGCCTCAGCACTTTTCTTCGCAGTCTGCGCTGTGTATCCCAAGCACCTGATGACAGTTATGGACAATTCCTTTATCCTGGCCATAGGCATGTTTACCGGTGCCATATCCGCCTGGCTGATTGATCCGGTTACCGATTACTCCGGCTTTTTTCAGCGTTCGGTGCTCTTTGATTCCTTCTGGATCGTTATCTGCGGCACCGTGGTGGCTTTTACCTGCTATAATGCGGGCCTCCATTACCTCAGTGAAGCCCAGGCCTCCGTTACCGCCACGGTGGAACCGGCAGTATCGGTTATTGCCTCCTTCTTCCTTTTTGACGTCCGCTTTGACTCTCTGCAGGCCCTGGGCATCCTGCTTGTCATCCTTGCCATTGCCGCACCGGGTCTTGTGGGAAGACAGGGAAGCAGACAGGAGAAGTGAAGTATGAGTGAGGGGGTACCTACTCGGCATGACACGAAGGCAGTCCATGGCAGCAGGAAACTATTGCCGACGCTTTCTTGCCCGCCAGGGCGCAGAAGTATTTCATAGAAGAGATATTTATAGTAAAATATAAATTGATGATAGAAGACAGACCATTCTTTTTTACAGGAGTCATTATGGATACAGAACATATCAGAAATTTTTCAATTATTGCCCATATCGATCATGGCAAGTCTACCCTGGCGGATCGGCTTATCGAGCTCACCGGCACGGTACAGAAGAGAGATATGGAAGCCCAGATTCTGGATACCATGGATCTGGAGAGGGAAAGAGGCATTACTATCAAGGAGCAGTCCGTGCGCCTCATGTACAAGTATGAAGACGGCGATACCTACGAGCTGAACCTGATTGACACCCCAGGCCATGTGGACTTCAATTACGAAGTATCCCGCAGCCTTTCTGCCTGTGAAGGGGCCATCCTTATCATTGATGCCACCCAGGGCGTGCAGGCCCAGACCCTGGCCAATGTGTACCTGGCGTTGGATCACAACTTGGAAATCATTCCGGTCATTAATAAAATCGATCTCCCCAGTGCCGATATTGACCGGGTAAAGAAGGAAGTAGAAAATATCATCGGTCTCGACATGTCTGATGCCATTCCTGTTTCTGCTAAAACCGGGGAAAATGTGGAAGAGGTACTGAAACGGATTGTGGAGCAGGTGCCGCCGCCTCCGGACAATACGAAAAAGCCGCTGCGCTGCCTTATTTTTGATTCCATCTTCGATTCTTACAAGGGAGCCATTGCCTATGTCCGTGTTATGGATGGAGAAATCAAGCCGGGTATGAATATCCGCATGATGGCTTCCGGCAAGGTGTATACGGTAACGGAAGTGGGGTATTTCTCCCCCTTTCCCAAGGCCTGTGATATCCTTACCTGCGGCTCCGTAGGTTATGTGGCTGCCAGTATCAAGAACGTCCAGGACTGCGAAGTGGGGGATACCATTACCACGGCGGAAAATGGGGCTTCCGAAGCCCTGCCGGGATACCGGAAAGCTCTCCCCATGGTTTTCTGCGGTCTCTATCCCATTGACAGCAAGGACTATGATAATCTGAAGGAAGCTTTGGAAAAACTTAAGCTCAACGATGCAGCGCTGGAATTTGTACCGGAAACCTCCCAGGCCCTGGGATTCGGCTTCCGCTGCGGTTTCCTTGGACTTCTTCATATGGATGTGGTGCAGGAAAGACTGGAAAGGGAATATCACTTAAAGCTTATCACCACGGCGCCTTCCGTTATTTACCATGTTTTCAAAACCGATGGCACCATGGTACCGGTGGATAATCCGGCAGAACTGCCGCCTATGACGAAAATCGAACATATCGAAGAGCCGGTGGCCAAGGTGGATATCCTGGTGCCATCGGATATGGTGGGCAACGTGATGGAACTGGTACAGAACCGCCGCGGCGTATTCCAGACCATGGAATACCTGGATGAAACCAGGGTGGATCTGACCTATAAGATTCCTCTTTCCGAAATTATTTTTGATTTCTTTGACAAGCTGAAATCCTGCACCAAAGGCTATGCGTCCCTGGATTATCAGCTGGATGGATACCAGAAGACCGATGCCGTGAAGCTGGATATCCTCCTGAACGGGGATCTGGTGGATGCCCTGTCCATCATTGTTCACCGCAGCAATGCGCCTGCCCGGGGCCGGGCTCTGGCGCTGAAGCTGAAAGATATTATTCCGCGTCAGCAGTTTGAAGTGCCCATCCAGGCTGCCATTGGAAGCAAAATTATTGCCAGGGAAACTATTAAGGCTTACAAGAAGGACGTACTGGCCAAGTGCTATGGCGGCGACGTGACTCGTAAGAAAAAGCTTCTGGAAAAGCAGAAGGAAGGAAAGAAGCGCATGAAACAGGTGGGCAGTGTAGAAATTCCGCAGGAAGCATTCATGGCGGTTCTGAAAGATGACTGACCTGGGACTTTATATTCATATACCCTTTTGTAGAAGCCGCTGTGCCTACTGCGGCTTCTATTCCATTGGGAGGAAACCGGATGCCCCTTTTCTGAAGGCCCTGGCAAAGGAAATGGAAATGAGAAGCCCCGCCTTTCAGGATTATCTCTGCGATACCATCTATCTTGGCGGCGGCACACCTTCTTCCCTTTCGGAAAATCAGCTTGCGGAAGTGATGGACAATATTCGGCGACGGTTCCATATATCGGACCATCCGGAAATCACCATGGAAATGAATCCCTGCGATATGACGGATTCCTACCTGCGCCATGCCAGGGCTCTTGGCATCAACCGCATTTCCATAGGCGTAGAGAGTCATGACAACAGGCTCCTTAGAACGATTGGCCGTCTTCACACTGCCTCGGAAGCGGAAAAGGCGGTGAAGAGGGCCTGGGACTTGGGATTTCGTAATATCAGTGTAGATCTCATGTATGAACTGCCGGGGCAGAGTGTCATGGATTTCAGAAAATCTCTTCTCTGGGCTGTGCACCTGCCCATTACCCATGTGTCCGTGTACAGCCTTATTCTGGAAGAGGGCACCCGCTTTGCCCAGCTGGCAGACAGGGGAAAGCTTCCAAGGCCTACCGAAGAAGAAAGCTGGGCCATGTACCAGGATATGTGCCGCATCCTTCCTCATTACGGCTTTGAACGGTATGAAATATCCAGCTTTGCCCGGAAAGGATACCGCTCCCGGCATAACCGGAAATACTGGGAACTTTCTGACTATCTGGGACTGGGACCGGCGGCGTCTTCCCGCATCGGCCGTACCCGCTTTACCATCAGCCCCGGCGTGAGGATGTATGAAAAAGATCTTTTGACCGGCAGCGCTCCGGCAGAAGAGATAGAAAAGCTTACGGAAAAGGATGAAATGGAAGAATACTGTTTCCTTCACCTGCGTATGAAAGAGGGCATTCCGCTGGATGACTTCGAGCACCGCTACGGCCATCCTCTCTCCTTCTGGTATGGCAGACAGGTGGCAATGCTGAAAAAGCAGAAACTGCTTACAGAGGAGGACCGTCATCTCTTCCTCACCTACCATGGAGCGGCTTTGGGAAATTATGTGTTTGAGCAGTTTCTGAGAGATGAATAGGCACGGGAAAAGGTGAGGGGATGAGACTTGCCCTTTCTCTTCACTTACAATTTTGCGTCAGGCCCTTTTCTTTTTAGTGCCGTTGGATTATGATAAGGGTAACCCTTTGGAATACAATTTCATAAGGACTACGAAGCATCGCGGCTTTCTGACGGGGAAAACCCGTGAATTTCAGCTGCGGTGACTTTTTTTATTGGAGGGAGATTTTGTTATGCCTGTTTCTTACATGGAAATCAATCTGAATGCACTTCGCCACAATCTGAGAGTCATTCGCCAGCACCTGCCCAAGGAAGTGAATGTACTGGCCGTGGTTAAAGCCAATGCCTATGGTCATGGCGCTGTGGAAACACTCCGCATTGCAATGGAAGAAGGATATACGGCAGCTGCAGTAGCCCGGGTAGAAGAGGGCGCGAAGCTCCGGGAAGCCGGATTTACCTGCCCCATTTATGTACTGGGCCTTCCCCTTCCGGAAGACATGCTCATGGGTGTAAAATATGACCTCACCCTTCCGGTGGACGATACGGTAGACCTTGACGCTTTTGAAGATATTGCCAAAGGCGCCGGTAAAACAGTGGAAGTCATGATGCCGATTGATACGGGCATGAACCGCATCGGCACCCATCCGGAAGATGTGAAGCCTTTCCTGAAAAAACTGGCCGGTTATCCCCATCTTCATCTCCATGGCACCTGGACCCATATGGCTACAGCAGACTGCAAAGATAAGTCAGCAGCCCTGAAGCAGCTGGACCGCTTCGATGAAGCCATTGCCCAGATGCCGGTCACCGATGATTTCGTCATTTCCTCTGCCAACAGCGCCGGCGTCATCGACATTCCCAAGAGCTGGCATAATCTGGCCCGCCCGGGCATTATTATCTATGGACCCCAGCCTTCCGATGAAATGGAACATAAACTGGATCTCCAGTATGTCATGCGCATCGTGAGCCATGTGACCCATGTACAGACACTGCATAAAGGAGAAGCCATCGGCTACGGCGGCACCTATGTGGCTGATAAAGACATGAAGACCGCCACCGTCCCCATCGGCTATGCTGACGGCTATCCACGCTGCCTCTCCAATAAGGGAGAAGTCCTCATTGGAGGAAAACGCTGCCCCATTGTGGGACGCATCTGCATGGACCAGTTCATGGTGGCAGTAGATGATTCTGTGAAACCAGGCGATGAAGTCATCCTCATGGGCCGGCAGGGAGAAGGGGAAATCACCCTGGACGAAGTGGCAAAGACCGCCGGTACCATTCCTCATGAAATCACCTGTGACCTCAAGAGAATCCCCCGGGTTTTTGTAGAAAAATAAAAACCTCTTTCCTTTATCCACCCGTTGTGCTATAATACTCCTTGTTAGGCGTCTATAGCTCAGTGGATAGAGCACTGGTCTCCGGAACCAGGTGTCGAGAGTTCGAATCCCTCTAGACGCACCAGAAATTTGAAATCCTTATGCCTTTCATCCGGCATAAGGATTTTTTGATAAGGAGGACCTATGGATAAGGACGAAAAAATCGATTCTTCGGAAGAAAGAGAACTGACGGAAGAAGAACTTCAGGAATTCATGGCATCCTATAAAAGGGAGCTGGCCCATATTTACAAAATGGCCAGCGCTAAGAAAGCATTCATGGCCCGACAGAAAATGCCCCATCTGAAAGAGGCGCTGGAAGCCTGCGACCGGGATATGAGGGCGGATATTGAAGAACTGAAACAGAAATATGGCATTCATTATTAATTCTCATCAATATCTAATTTGAAAAAGCGGGCATCTTATGGTATAGTATCTTTGTTGCCCGATGAAGGCAGTCATCTGAAAAATCTTTCAAATCAAATAAAAAAAGATTTGACAGATGATGAAGAAAATGATATAATCATTTTCGTTGAACGGACCATTAGCTCAGCTGGTAGAGCACCTGACTCTTAATCAGGGTGTCCGGGGTTCGAAACCCTGATGGTCCACCAAGAACTTACATCCCACGAGTTTTCGTGGGATTTTTTATTGCCTGTCATACGTGGCTCCACTGGACTGGCAGCGGGGGTACCGATGAAAGTGACGGCGCGGCTGCTTTATAACTGCTGCTGTAAAACAGCAATTTTACCCATCGGCTGCCCAGGGGCCATTGCACCTGAAAACGCTCATGGGGAAGGCAGGGCCCCACAGAAGGCCCTGTCTCTCCCCTGCCATTTATGATAGAATAAATGCAAACGGGAAAAATTCTTCGGAGGTGTCCTATGAAATACAGAAGTACCAGAAGTAATGAAACAGTAACGGCAGAAGAGGCGCTGGTGAAAGGGCTGGCTGATGACGGCGGCCTGTATGTGCCGGAATTTCTCCCTGTTCCTTTTCTTCATGCAGATGAACTGAAAGATATGACCTATGAGGAGCTGGCAGCGTTCGTGCTGTCCCATTTCCTCACGGATATTCCGGAAGAAGAACTGAAAAAGCTGACTCACAGTGCTTATACCGGTACTTTTGAAACAAAAGACATTGTACCGGTCAAGCCCCTGTCCCAGGCATTTTCCATGGCGGAAATGTTCCATGGCAGGACCTGTGCTTTCAAAGATCTGGCGCTGTCTCTTTTCCCCTATCTTCTTGTATATGCAAAGAAAGAGGAAAAGGATGATCAGGAAATCCTGATTCTGACTGCCACCTCCGGCGATACGGGAAAAGCAGCACTGGAGGGATTCCGTGATGTGCCGGGCGTCCATATTATGGTTTTCTATCCTTCCCATGGTGTCAGCCCGCTGCAGAAGGATCAGATGCAGAAGCAGCTGGGCAGCAATGTGAAGGTGGTGGGCATTGAAGGCAATTTTGATGATGCCCAGGGAACGCTGAAGCAGGTTTTCGGAAGCAGCCTTCGGAAAGAGGAAGCAGAAAAGGGCGTTCTTTTCTCCAGCGCCAATTCCATTAATATTGGCCGTCTTCTGCCTCAGGTGGTGTACTATGTATGGATCTGGCTGAAGCTTTTGAAAAATGGTTCCATCGGCGAACATGAATCTTTCAACGTGGTAGTGCCTACCGGCAATTTCGGCAATATCCTGGCTGCCTGGCTGGCAAAGCAGGTGGGAGCCCCCATTGGCCGGCTGATCTGCGCTTCCAATGAAAACAAAGTACTGGCGGACTTCTTTGAAACCGGTGTATATGATATCAACCGTCCTTTCTACATGACCGAAGCACCGTCCATGGATATTCTCATTTCCTCCAATTTTGAACGGTTCCTCTACTACCTTACAGGCTCGGCAGAGCAGGTGAGGGAAAGTATGGACAGATTGAAGAAGGAAGGAAAGTATGAAGTTTCCAAAGAGGCCTTTGCCAAGGCAGACATGGAAATGATGGGCGGCTGGGCTTCTCCGGAAGATATGGCCCATGCCATGAGCGAGGTGTACGAAAACTATAATTATCTCATGGATCCTCACACCGCTGTGGCCTATGCGGTTTATGACCATTTGAGAAGGGAAGGGGAGATTCCCCGTCATTCCCACACTGTCATTATCAGTACGGCCCATCCATACAAGTTCCCTGGCGTAGTAGCCAAAGCACTGGGACTCAAAGAAACGGAAAGTCCCTACGATACGCTCCGTGAAATTACAGATAAAACGGGCATTCCCGTTCCCAAACAGCTGGGAGAGCTGGAAAATCGTCCGAAACGGTTTACGGAGACAGTGGACCGGAAAGATATGGCTGATACAATCCGCAGCTATGCGGACGAAATCTGTGGAAGCAGTCATTGACCGAACTTTCGGGAGCAGTGAAAAAGCAGACGCCAAAGGTCTGCTTTTTCTTTTGCCCTAAGGGAGCCTGCGCAGGCAGATGCTTTTTCGCATCATAAAAGGAACGCTGCCAAAAGCATGGGATTTAAATTTATTTAAAACAATGGTATGATATATTTATAAAATAGCAGATAATAATATAGAAAAAGGGAAAACGGTTTTCTGTCTGGATGGAGAATTTGTAAAGGTGAATCTCTTCTGCTTTAGAGGCTGTCTATCCTTCTGCTTTTTGCGTATTCTGTATATAACAGAGGCCTTTTATGAGATATCGAAATTGGAATGAGAAGGGGGAGCGGAAATTCCGCCTCTCTGTTCTTGCGCTGCTGATACTGGTGCTGGCGGCTATCCATTTCTTTGATCCTACTTTTTACCCTACCATTTATCATTTGTCAAAGGATGGAGATCTGAGAGGCACCATTGCGTACCTGCACAGCTTTGGTATTTATGCTGCCTTCATGAGCTTTTTCATTGATGTGGTCATCAATATCGTCGGATTTCTTCCATCCATTTTTATTTCCACGGCGAATGGACTGATTTTCGGCCTTTTCTGGGGTGTTATCATTTCCTGGCTGGCGGAAACAGTGGGAGTCCTTATTTCCTTCTATGTCATGCGTACTCTTTTCCGGGGCATGGCTATGAATATTATCAATAAGAGTAAAACGCTGAAAAAACTGGATTCCTATGATTCCTGGCAGGCCATGGCGGCTGCCAGAGCCATTCCCTATATGCCCAATGGTCTGGTCACGGCTATTGCGGCCCTTTCCAGCATGCATTTCCGCTCCTACGCCCTGGGCTGTCTCATCGGCAAGCTGCCATCCACGGCTATGGAAGTGGTGCTGGGACATGATGTGGTCAATATGGAGGAGCATGCTTTCCGCCTGACGATTCTCATCATTATGATTACGCTGATTTATGGTGGTATATGGTATTACAATAAGAAGAAAAAGAAGAACCTTTGAGGTGGATATGAAAAAGCAGCATCCTGGGAGATGCTGCTTTTCTGGTTTACGGATATTTTATTTATGGGTTCGGCAGATTTCTGCCACCGCATCCACATCATTTACCGGCATGAGATGGGCGCCGTCGGCGTGGATGTCTCTTAAGGCCTGTACCAGTTCTCTGGAAAGGGCGATGCCCGTTTCGCGGCCTCCCGTTTCCATGGCCTTCATCACCGCCGGCGGAATGAAGATGCCGGGCACATGGCTGTTCAGGTAATTGGCCATTTTGAAGCTCTTTAAGGGGACAATGCCGAAGAGGATGGGAAGGGAAAGGTCTTTGGCGGCAGCAAGGAAATTTTCTGCCTGTCGGATGTCGTAAATGGGCTGGGTCTGGATAAACTGGGCGCCGGCCTTCTTCTTTCCTTCCAGCCGCCGGATTTCCTTGTCCAAATCATCGGCGCCGGGGTTGGCAGTGGTGCCGATGTAGAAGTCAGCCGCTTCTCCCAGCTCATGGCCCATCATGTCATGGCCTTCGTTCAGGGCTTTGGCGATTTCGATGAGGCCCGTGGAGTCTACTTCAAAGACTCCCTTGGCATCGGGGTGGTCGCCGATGGAAGGCGGATCTCCTGTGAGGGTGAGAATGTTATGGACTCCCAGGGCGTAGGCGCCCAGCAGTTCCGCCTGCAGGCCGATGACATTTCGGTCCCGGCAGGTGAGGTGGAAAATGGATTCCACCTGATAGCGGCTCTGGATGATGGAGGAAAGGGCAATGGGGCTCATGCGCATTTTAGCCATAGGGCAGTCCGCAATGTTTACGGCGTCCACATAGGGGGCGACTTTGACTACCTGCGCTTCTGTGACCGAGGAAGAGGCACTTTTGGGCGGGTCCAGTTCCGTAGTGATGGTAAATATATGCTGATTATGTTTTTCTTTTAATGTACTCATCAATCATTCCTCTTTTCCTGTCAGCCGGTCTGCTATTTTAACGGCGGCAATGCCGTCTCTGCAGTAGTTCGGCGCGCCGATGCGGCTGGCATAATCCTGGGTAACCACGGCGCCGCCTACGAGAATTTTAACGCCGGGGGTTTCTTCTTTTAATGCTTTCACGGTATGTTCCATTTCCGGCAGGGTGGTGGTCATGAGGGAGCAGAGGCCGGCCAGATCTGCATGATGGTCTTTGACTGCCGAAACGAAGACCTCTGGATCCACGTCTTTTCCCAGATCAATGACCCGGTATCCGCTGTTTTCCATGAGAGCGGCTACAATGTTTTTGCCCAGGTCGTGGATATCGCCTTTGACGGTGCCGATGACCAGGGTGCCCTTGGCGGAGCTGTTCATTTCAGGAAGAATTTTCTTCAATTCTTTGAAAGCGGCCTGCATGGCTTCTGCCGCCATCATGACCTGGGGCAGGTATACTTTTCCGGCACCATAGCCGTCTCCGATTTCCGTCATGGCAGCGGTAAGGCCTTCTTTGATAATGGTTTCCGAAGAAATCCCATTGTCCAGCAGTGTTTTGATGAGGGCGGCCGATTCTTCTTTTTCTCCGTTCTTTACTGCAGCTTTGATTCTTTCCAGCGGCGGCAGGTCTTCAGAGGGGGCGCTCTTTGCTTTCGGCTCTTCAGAAAGGGCAGCGGCCCTGATGAAATCCCTGGCGCCGGGGTCAAAGCCCAGAAGCAGTCTGGCATTGATGAAAGCATCCTGGATATCCTTGTCCAGGGGGTTGATAATGGGGGCATTCATGCCGCAGGCAAAGGCCATGGTGAGGAAGGCTGCATTAATCCGGGGCCGGGCAGGAAGGCCGAAGGAAACGTTGCTTGTGCCCATAACGCAGGGAAGACCGAATTCCTTCTTATATAAAGAAATGGTTTTCAGCGTTTCTCTGGCACCGGTGTCGGAGGAGCCGATGGTCAGCACCAGGGGGTCCAGC
Source organism: Dialister succinatiphilus YIT 11850 (assembly GCF_000242435.1). Lineage (GTDB taxonomy): Bacteria > Bacillota > Negativicutes > Veillonellales > Dialisteraceae > Dialister > Dialister succinatiphilus. The sequence continues at coordinate 636,613 of NZ_JH591188.1, forward strand.
AGGAGGTCTTCCTTCCGAAGGCCTGCTTTGAGAGCTTTGTCAATGATGGCAGAGGCAATGCGTATCCGTTCATCCGCCGTTTTCGGCAGATTTCCCTTTTCCAGAGGGAGGCAGAGTACGGCGGCACCATAGGTTTTGGCCAGTTTCAGCACCTTTTCAAGAATTTCATCATCGGCGCCGTTGACGGAATTGATGAGCGGGCGGCCGGGGTATACTTTCAGCGCTCTTTCCAGCACCGCCGGGTCTGTGCTGTCTATGGACAGAGGTACCGGGCAGAGCATGGAGAGCTGGGAAATGACTGTTTCCATGGCTTCTCTCTGGTCGATGCCGGGAACACCCATATTCACATCCAGTACATCAGCACCGGCAGCTACTTCGGCCAGCCCTTCCTTCTTGACGGAAACGAAGCTGCCCTTCTGGATATCTTCTCTCATTTTCTTTCTTCCCGTGGGGTTGATTCGTTCCCCGATTTTGACGGGAGCATAGTCGTCACCGATGAATACGGTTTTTGTCCGGGAAGTGAGGGCGGTGAAGGGCTTCACTTTCGGCGGCAGAGTCAGGGGGACATCTTTCAGCACCTCTGCCACTTTCCGGATATGGTCCGGCGTGGTGCCGCAGCAGCCGCCCAGGTAGGATACGCCGATTTTAGCAAATTCCGGAGCATAGGATGCAAATTCTTCCGGCCCCAGGGGGAAGCGGGTTTCTCCGTTTTCCAGTACCGGCATGCCTGCATTGGGCTGGATAATCACAGGCTTATTGGTGACGGAAACCATCTGGCGGGCGGCCTCAAGCAGCTTGTCAGGACCTACAGAGCAGTTGGCTCCGATGACATCAGCACCCATGGCATCCAGAAGGATGGTGGCAGTAACGGGGTCTGTGCCGGGAATAGTCCTGCCGTCTTCGGAGTAGGTCATCTGGCAGATCACAGGGAGGCTGGCCGCTTCTTTGGCTGCTATCAGGGCTGCCTTCATTTCCTGGATATCGATGATGGTTTCAATGATGAGGCAGTCTGCTCCTGCCTGGGCCAGTGCTTTGGCCAGGCGGTAATAATTTTCGCAGGTTTCGTCAAAGGACAAATCGCCGATGGGTTTGATGAACTTTCCGGTGGGGCCCATGTCGCCGGCCACTTTGACTTTATCTCCGCAGGCAGCCCGCACATTCCGTACTGCAGCTGCAGCGATTTCTTCCACCTTGTCCGACAGATCGTAATCGGCCAGCTTCAGCGGAGAAGAACCGAAGGTATTGGTGGTGATAAACTGACTCCCTGCTTCCATATAGGCCCTGTGAATCTGCTGTACCACGTCAGGGTGGGAAATATTGTAATAATCGGGGCAGCTTCCTGCCTCAAGACCGAATTTCTGCAGCATGGTACCCATGCCGCCGTCAAATAGTATCATAAAGCACTCCTTTTCTGTGATATATGATTTTTCTATGTTATATGATGGACTATGGAAGTTATATTTTCAAGAAGTGATTCCTGAAATTCCGATGCTGTGAAATGCACTGGACTTTCTGCTCTAACTTAACGTCTGAAGGGACAGGTGAGAAGGGAGCAGGTCCGGCATTTGGCCGGCGCCGGGCGCTGGCTGCATTGGGAAATGCCGATGATGGCGGACACAGATTTCCTTGGAAAAAGCATGGAATGGTCTGTCACCTGGATGCCTATTTTATCCGCTTCGATGAGGCGGCAGAAATCTTTCTGCTGGGTTACCGGCCAGTCTCCGTAGCCCGGAGAAAAGCGCCATACCGTTTTCTGCCCGTCCTTTGCAGCTTCCTTCTGGATGAGCCGGTCCACCTGGTCTGCCAGATGCTCGGTGGCGGTAGTGGCCGCCGCATCCAGAAGAAGACCCCGCACATAGTCTCCCGACTTGAAGGCAGCATCCGATGCTTTTTCGATTTCATCACCCACTGTCACCGCCAGCACGGCAGTGGACCAGGAATTGGCCAGATGGTGACGGATGCTGTTTCCGGACAGCACCAAAGGCGGATTTCCTTCAATCTTTCCTTCAGAAGGAGAATAGGGGATCACCTGCCAGATGCCTTTAGGCTCCGCCAGTGCCAGCGCCTCCTGTATGGCACTCTGTATGGCTTCTTCGGGAAAATTCTTACCTTTGGGATTCATGCCTGCATAGCGGAGCATTTCCTTCCGGTCTATTTCAAATAAAGTTCCATTATAGAAAGGCATAAAACCTCCTTAAAATAAAAAAATCTTCCATCCCTAAAGGGACGAAAGATTCGTGTTACCACCCAATTTTATCCATGCATTGCTGCATGAACCTCTATAGGTACGCCAGCCATAAGGCCTTGATACTTGAGCGCTGTATCGGGCGCACCCGGGATGCCTCATCATTCGGCCTTCCCTGCTCAGAGTCCATCTTCAGCAGCTCTTTGGCACTCCCTTCTCACCACCGGGAGCTCTCTTTGGCCTTGGCATCTGCCTACTCTTCTCTTCATCGCATGTCTGTAATTAAGTCTAACTATAGCATAGGAGACAGGAGGTGTCAAATGAAGAGTTTCGGGCGGCAGGAAGATGAGAAATGAAATTTCTTCCTTTATCTCTGACTATATGAGCAGAGGGAACGAAAGGCCCGGAAAACATGGGCGATTCCTCCTGTCGGCGCGAATCCATGGAAGACAGGAGGCCTATGGATTCTAATATGATTCTTCCCTCAAAGGCCGGCCGAATTTCAAATGAAAAACTTCCTGACATCCCTTGAGGGGCAGGCTCATGAAGCCCCTTGAAGATTGGCGCGTGAATCGCGGGATGACAGGAAGTTTTTTGTGCTGGAAATTTGAAGGGAAAAAAGCAGTCCTTTTAAAGCAGACATTTCTTATGGAAGGAACCCTCTTTCAACCGGACTTTACCGGGCCGGAAGCAGTCCGTCTTCCCACAGCAAAAGCAGAATTTCTACATGCAGACTTTGGCTTTCGGACATCTGAGACCCTGCTCAGATGATGAAGACAGAGGACTTCTTTGATTTCATTAGAAAAGCATGGATGAATTGTCATTTACAAATCTTTTAGTGTATGCCACAATAAGGACAGGAAATTCTATGTTGATTTCTTTTCTGAAAGCGATATCGGAATGAGCGATTTTTATGGATGAATTTAACTTTATCTTTCTTGCCCTGGGCTTCCTCATGACGATCTGGAGCTGGATGGCAGTCAAAAAGAAGGCGCCTGAGCGGCACTATCCCCTGTGGTATCGGGGCCTGCAGCTCTTCTGCATGGCAGTGATTCTGGCGCCCTGTATTCTGATTACTGTTTCTGAGGGGGAAAATCAAAACCTTTCTCTTTTTCTCTATGCCCAGGCAGCCGCTTTTGCCATTCTCCTTTTTCTGGATGGCGCAAAATCCCGGTTTGGCAGAGCGGTGTCTGATGGCAGATGCGGGGATGGAAAGGGCATGATTCTGTTTTTGGGTGCAGCTGTCACGGTTCTTATGTGGGCAGCTTTTGTTTATATGCTGAGGTGATATGAAATGGGAAATCAGACGGTCATTCTTGCCTGCCCTACACTGGCAGGAGAACTGAAAGAAGCGATGAAAGAGGCTCAGTCAGACAGTGTGGTCTATTTCATGCCGCCCGGTCTTCACCGGGACCCCAAGGTGCTTCATCATTATGTGCAGGATAAGATCGATCATTTTTACAATGTATCAAAAATCGTGGTGTGCACCACAGGCTGCGGCGGAGGAAATATAGGAATCGCCGCGTCTTCGGCGCCTCTGGTATATCCGAAAACCAGGGATTGCATCGATATCCTTCTTTCCGGAGACAGCCTGGCCGATTTGAAGCGGGATATGCATGGCGTTTTTCTTACGGAAAGTTGGATGGAGTTCATGAAGGAATCCTCCATTGATATGGAAAAGCTGGAGAAAAAGATGGGCCGAGACGAAGCTCATGGGTATCTGAAGAAGCTTTATGCGCCAATTCATGATTTTTATATTATTGATACCGGCTGCTATGATGTGGAGCCGGTGAAGAAGTACATCGAGCCTATGGTGGACCTGCTCAAAGCAGATCTTCATATGGTTCATGGCGGTTATGGTATTTTGCGGAAGATGGCTAAGGGAACCTTTGACGACGATTTCTTTGTGGTTCCTAAGGGGGAAAAGGTAAAGCCTGGTTCTTTTCCTGCAAACTTTTAATTAAGGAGGATGTCCATGGCATAAGACAATTTCATGGACCTGGACTTCCTGGCTCTTTTACGCAGGAAACTTTTTTCATAAAAAAGGAAAAGTTTCAAAAAGGGTTTGGGAAAATCGGCCTGTATACTATGATTCTCTTTCATTTTCTCCCGTTTTTACCCATAAATGACAAAAGTCATCATTCCCTTGACAAAAAGGCGGATGGTGGGTATACTAATTAAGTAACTTACGTGCGGCCCGGTGGTGTAGTGGTCTAACATGCCGCCCTGTCACGGCGGAGATCGTCAGTTCAAATCTGATCCGGGTCGCCAGTGCGGAAGTAGCTCAGTGGTAGAGCACAACCTTGCCAAGGTTGGGGTCGCGGGTTCGAGTCCCGTTTTCCGCTCCATATGGCGGCATAGCCAAGCGGTAAGGCAGAGGTCTGCAAAACCTTTATCCCCAGTTCGATTCTGGGTGCCGCCTCCATATTTTAACTATTATAATCTTCATATATACCTGCCGGGGTGGCGGAACTGGCAGACGCAAGGGACTTAAAATCCCTCGAATCGTGAGATTCGTACCGGTTCGATTCCGGTCCTCGGCACCACATGATGATTCAGCTGGAACTTCAGGTTCCGGCTTTTTTAGTGTCTGGAGATGGGAGAGAAGTAAGAAAGACAGCCGGATGCTTTGCCTGCCGCTTCCCTGAACCTGAATCTTTTGAACTTTTTCCCTCCTATGGTATAATACATACATGCTGGGGGAGTCAGTGGACTGAGAGGATGAAATCCGACCCTTTGAACTTGATGCGGTTTATACCGACGTAAGGAAGCAGGAAATCTGTTTGTTCAAAGCCCGCTATGGCGGGCTTTTTTTCATGGGAGGAATCATGACACAGCTGGAAGCGGCAAGACAGGGAATCATAACGAAGGAAATGGAAACGGCAGCCCGGGATGAAGGGGTGCCGGCAGAATATATCCGGCAGGGAGTGGCAGAAGGAACCATTGTCATTCCTGCCAATATATACCACAAATCTCTTCATCCCTATGCCATCGGCAAGGGACTTCGCACAAAGATGAATGTGAATCTGGGCATTTCGGAAGATGTGTGCAATTATGAAACGGAGCAGGTAAAGGCGAAGCTGGCCTGGGAAATGAAGGCAGAAGCCATTATGGACCTGTCCTGCTATGGAGAGACGGCACCTTTCCGGGAATGGCTGGTGAAGAACAGCCCTGCCGCCATTGGTACGGTACCTATGTATGATGTAAAGGGCGTGCTCCATAAGGGGCTGAAAGACATGACTGCTGATGATTTATTTTCCGTGGTGGAACGGCATGCCAAAGACGGCGTGGATTTCATGACCATCCATGCAGGACTGAATCGGGAGACTGCAAAGCACATTATGCGGAACAAGCGGATTACCAATCTGGTTTCCCGGGGCGGTTCCATCCTTTTTGCCTGGATGTACATGCACGGGAAGGAAAATCCTTTCTATGAACAGTTTGACCGGCTTCTGGAACTTCTGCGGAAATACGATGTAACCCTGTCTTTAGGAGACGGCTGCCGCAGCGGCAGCGGCCATGATTCCACCGATGCCATCCAGATTTCCGAACTGATTAATCTGGGCGAACTGGTGCTCCGTGCCCGCAGGGCTGGTGTGCAGGTCATGGTGGAAGGCCCGGGCCATATGCCTATTTCCGATGTGCGCATGAATGTGGAAGTGGCCAAGAAGCTGACCCATGGGGCGCCTCTGTATGTGCTGGGGCCCATTGTTACCGATGTAGCACCGGGCTATGACCACATTACCGCCGCCATTGGCGGGGCTCTTTCTGCATCCTGCGGCGCCGATTTTCTCTGCTATGTGACTCCGGCAGAACATCTCCGTCTCCCCGATGTGGACGATGTGCATGAAGGCATTGTGGCGTCCAAAATCGCCTGCCATGCCGCTGACCTGGCAAAGGGCGTGAAGGGTGCTGCCCTGTGGGATGAAAAAATGTCCTGGGCCAGAAGAAAGGTGGACTTCAAAGAAATGATTCCGCTGGCCATCGATCCTGCCAAGGCCAGAAGGTATCGGGAAAGCAGCAAACCGGAAGATGAATTTACCTGTACCATGTGCGGTTCCATGTGCCCCATGAAGACACTGGATGAAATCCTGAATAATCGGAATCCGGAAGATGATCCTTTCGAGAAAAAATAAAAAAGCCCAGCCTTCCATTGGATAGGCGTCCATATAAAAAGGGGTGTTCCTTAAAAGGAGCCCCTTTTTTGTATCTAATGGACCAGGATACTGATGGGCTGCTGGAGCCTGCTTTGATAAGACTTTTATGTACCGCCTCCTGGGATTCCCTGCCTGCAGTCTCCTTTCTTCCGTTTGAATCCTTTCTGCTCCTTTTGACCATGATATAATAAAGAAAAGGAAAAATTTCATGCGAAGGAGGCAGGGCCATGTTTATATCCCATATGCTGGTGGAAAATTACCGTACCTTCCGTCATGTGGAGCTTCACTTTGACAGCCGGGTAAATTATATTGTGGGGGATAATAATATCGGGAAAAGTAATTTTCTGACACTTCTGAAATTCATTACCCACGGATATGGTTTCAAAGAAAATGATTTTCTGGAGCCCGATAAGCCCATCAGGGTACAAATCACCCTGTCATCGGAGGATGACGGGCTGAAGGATACAGCCCATCTGGAGCTTCGGCAGCATGTGCGGCAGGTGGTGCCCCGCCTTTATAATCTGGATAATGGAGAAGAGCTGCCTCTGGAGTATACGCGGTGCCTCTTTTATATCGATTTCGCCCTGGATGAAGTACCCAGAAAAATGATTTCCGAGGAAGACATTGCGAAAACCATTTCCATTTTTGAAGGGTACCTTTCCGGCGGGCCCGAGGTGATTGAAGAGGTAGAAAATCTGCTGAACCAGAAGGGCTTCCATCTTTCCCTGCCCAAAGAGGATGCCCGCAAGGCTACCCTGGTTCTGTTCAATGAAATTTTCCGTTCCATTGCCATTGGTACGTCCTATGATTCCACCATGAAACTCATGATTGCCGTAGGGGTATCGCTTCTTATCAAGATGATTCGGAAAAAGGAAAGCCGGGCCATTTCCTTTGAAAACATGATTGTGACTGACAGCAGAGGGCGCCGTTTCCTTCCGGTGACTGTAAGCATTGATGAACCGGAGCTGCATCTCCATCCCTATCTGCAGCGGGCCATGCTGGCTTTCTGCCGCTCCATCTTGAATAATGAAGAGCCTTTTTTCCTGAAACTGGTGCAGACCATACTGGGCGTGGATGGGCTGAGAGGGCAGCTTTTTGTGGTCACCCATTCTACAGACTCCCTGGTCAACGATTATCGGCAGATTATCCGCATTTACTGGGACGACAGGAAAAAGGTGCAGGCTGCCTGCGGTGCTTCTTTCCACTTTGACAGGGAAATCGAGAAGCATCTGATCATGCATTTCCCCGAAGTGAAGGAAGCTCTTTATTCCAAGTGCACAATCCTGGTGGAAGGGGAGACGGAATACGGCTCCTTTGGCTATTTCGCAAAGACTCTGGGCGTTAATTTCGACTATCACGGCATATGCCTCATCAATGCCCGGGGAGAAAGTTCCATTTCCAAAATTGCCCAGCTGGTACGGCGTTTCCATATACCGGCAGTCTGTCTCTACGACAGGGATGTCATGGGGACAACCCGGCAGTCGCCCTATGTGTTTTTTACTGATTTCATCTGCTATGAAATGGATGTGGTGAAGTCCTGTCTTGCCCATCGGGGACGAAAGGCGCTGGACCAGGTTATCGGTGACATGGAGGACGCCGGCGATGCGGTAAATACATCCCTCATTAAAAAAGCAGGCGCCAAGCTGGGCCTGCCCAAGGGTTACTATCCTCCGGTGAAGCTGAAAAATATCAATCCAAGAAATCGGGAGGCCCTGGAGTTCTACTATTTCGCCTGGCTTTATGGAAATAAAGGGGTCATCATTGGAAGGACTTTGGGAAAGAGTCTGGGAAAAGAGCTGATTCCGCCTGCTTTTGCCCGGGTGATCCAGGCGGCTGTCCGCCTCTCCTGCGGAAGCAGCGAAAAATGATGAAAGCTCTATCAGGTGTTCAGGCGTCAGAAAGCACTGATTCATTCAGAAAGTTTTCTCATAAGAATTATATGCACTGCTTTGTCATGGGACTTTCTGCATAGCCTGCGGTCCTGTTTATCCCGCTTCCTGCATGGCATTAAAAATTCAGGAATAAAGGCAGACCTTGATGGAATCAGTATTTGCTCGAGAAAGGGAAAAACGGCGGCGAACTCATCGCCACGACTCGGAGAGGCGAAGAGCTCAATGATTTGCCACCCTTTACATAGTGTGGTATAATCAAACCGTAAGTGTGTGTATAGAGTTTCCTGTAGAGTGAGCTTCGGCTCACTCTTTCTTATATTAAGGATAAGGAGGGCATATGGCGCGCAGGGATGTGGAAGAAGCAGTGGAAAAACTGCTGGAGCCTGGCCTGGAGAGAGAGGGCCTGGAACTTGTGGATGTGGAATATGTGCGGGAAAGAAATTGGATTCTCCGCATTTACATTGACAAGGAAGGCGGCGTGGATCTGAATGACTGCCAGACTGTGAGCGAGAAAGCAGGCATGCTTCTGGATGAGGCGGATTTGATTCCTGACAATTACATGCTGGAGGTTTCTTCGCCCGGCCTTGACCGTGTGCTGAAGAAGGATAAAGATTTTATCCGTTATACCGGTGAGGATGTGGATGTGAAGCTCTTTGCTCCTTTGGAAGGGAAGAAGGGCGTGAAATCATTTACGGCCAAACTGCTGGGGCTTGCTGAGGACGGCGCTCTTTTTCTGAAAACGGAAGAGGGAGAGATTTCTTTAAGCAGAGATAAAATTTCGCAGGTTAGACTGCATTTTTCATTTTGATTCCGGGAGGAAATGGACATCGTGAATTTAGATTTAATCGAAGCAATCAAGGGCCTGGTGAAGGCAAAGAAGGTCGATGAGAAAATCGTTTTTGACGCACTGGAAATGGTGCTGCTCACTGCCTACAAGAAGGAAACCGGCAGCAATGCCAAGTCCTCTGTTACACTGAACAGGGAAACCGGGGATTACCATATTTATGAAGAAAAAATGGTGGTAGAAGAAATTGATCCCGACTCTGAAAATGCAGTGAATGAAATTTCCGTGGAAGATGCCAAGAAGATTGACAAGTCCTATGAAGCAGGAGACATGCTCCGCATCGAAGTGACACCGAAGAACTTCGGCCGTGTGGCTGCCCAGACCGCCAAGCAGGTGATGATTCAGAAACTTCGTGAAGCAGAAAGAGGATCTATTTATGATGAATTCTCCGGCCGCGAGGGCGATGTGATTACCGGCACCGTGAAATGGAGCGAATCCCGCACAATTTTCGTAGATCTGGGCCGTGTGGAAGGCATCCTTCCCTATGCGGAACAGATTGAAGGGGAAGAATTCCATCCCAATGATAAAATCAAATGCTACGTACTGGAAGTCAGAAAGACCACCAAGGGACCGGAAATCATCCTTTCCAGAACCCATCCGGGACTTCTGAAGCGGCTTTTTGAACTGGAGGTTCCTGAAATTTACAGCGGCACTGTGGAAATCAAGAGCGTGGTCCGTGAAGCAGGCTCCCGCTCTAAAATTGCCGTTTATGCCATGGACCCCAAGGTGGATCCCGTTGGTGCCTGCGTAGGACCCAAGGGCCAGAGGGTACAGAACATTGTAAACGAGCTTCATGATGAAAAAATCGATATCGTCCGCTGGGATGAAGATCCTGCCGTGTATATTGCCAATGCCCTTTCCCCGGCCAAGGTCATTTCCGTTTCCGTGTGGGAAGAGGAAAAATCCTCCTACGTCATTGTTCCTGATTACCAGCTGTCTCTGGCCATTGGTAAGGCAGGCCAGAATGCAAGGCTGGCAGCAAAGCTGACAAACTGGAAGATCGATATTAAGAGCGAAACCCAGGCGAAGGAAGAAGGATTCGGACAGGCCGCTGAGGAAGAAGATGATGATATCCTGGGAGATATTGAAGCCGGCGGCGAGGCTGAGGAGGAAACCAAAGAATGAAGGTAAAGAAGATTCCCATGCGCATGTGCGTGGGCTGCAAGGAATTGAAGCCGAAGAAAGAACTCCTCCGCATCGTAGTACTCCCTACCGGGGTAATCGAAGTGGACAGGACAGGCAAGAAATCGGGACGCGGCGTGTATGTGTGCGACAGCATGGACTGTTTCAACAAAGCCTATGAAAATCACGGCCTGGAAAAATCCCTGAAGCGTCCGGTGTCCAAGGATGTGTATGAAGCACTGAAAGCACAGATTGAAAATGGATGAGCCGATTTACAGGATGCTTGGCCTTTGCATGAAAGCAGGCAGACTGCTTTCCGGGAATGAACAGGTGTCGGAAGGACTTAAGAAAGGACAGGGCGTCCTGCTGATTGTTACAGAAGACAGCTCCCCGCGGACAAAGGATGAATATATAAAAGCTGCTGAAAGATACCATATTTCCTCCAAAATCTTTGGAGAAAAGGAAAGGCTGGGACAGGCCCTGGGCAAAGGGGTCAGGACGGCAGCACTGATTACAGATAAAGGATTCGGCAGGGCAATTGCAGAAAAGATTGACCACCGGAAATCATAAAGGTTGGGAGGCTGCTTATGCAGAAGAAAAAGAGAGTCTATGAATTAGCCAGACAGTATGGCAAAACAGATAAAGAGGTGCTGGATGTACTGAAAAGTCACAATGTGGATGTGACCAGCAGACTGAGCGGCGTAGATGACAATGGCTGCGCCATTTTGGAAAAGGCCTTTGCTGCAAAGAAGAGACCGGCTAAAAGGCCGCCTATGCGCACTGTCCGCTTTGATCACGAGGGCCGTCCTACGGACCGGAAGAAACAGGAAACAGGACGAAAATCCTATTCTTCCTTTGAAGTGCCGGAAGAACCGAAACCGGCTCCTGCTCCTAAGGCGGAAGTGTCCGTAAAGGCTGCTCCCAAAGCAGAAAATAAAGAAGTCAAAGCGCCGGCTCGGGAAGAAGCCAAACAGGCACCGAAGACGGAAAAGCGGGAAAACCGCCCGAGAGATGACCGCCAGAACCGTCAGAGAGACGGCAGAAACGACCGCCAGGGCAGAAATGACAGAAACGACCATGGTGGACGGGACGGCAGAAACCGCAGCGAAAACGGAAGATCTTCCAGAAACGGGGAACGCAGCGAGAACAGAAATGACAGACGGGACAGGAATGACCGCTCCCGCCAGGACAGGAAGCCGGCTGAAAGAAACAGCCGCTCTGCTCCTGTGGAAGAAGCACCGGCTGCTGTACAGAGAAGAGAAAAACCGGCCAAGAAGAAATCCAAGAAGGATTGGGAAAGAAGCCGCAGAGAAAAGGAAGGCGGTTCTCTGATGGCCCGTTCCCTGAACCAGACCAGAAAGAAAAAGCATATGGCTGAAAAGAAAGCTGCCTCCTATCCTACAGAAGTGGAACTGCCGCCCAGTGTGACAGTGAAGGAACTGGCAGAGCTCTTTGGCCGCGAAGTCAGTGAAATCATTAAACATCTGATGATGGACGGCGTCATGGCTACCATCAACCAGAATCTGGACCGGGATACCATCGAAATTCTGGCAGAAGAATTCGGCGTAACTCTGAAGGAAGCAGAAGCGGCAGCAGATCCCACCGAATACACCCCGGCTCCTGATGATCCCCGTTTCCTGAAGCCCAGACCGGCAGTGGTTACCATTATGGGCCACGTAGACCACGGCAAGACCACACTGCTGGATGCTCTGCGCCAGACCAATGTGGCCATGCACGAAGCCGGCGGCATTACCCAGCGTATCGGTGCTTACCAGATTCGCTACAAGGGACACAAGATTACATTCCTGGATACCCCGGGTCATGAAGCTTTCACGGCCATGCGCTCCAGAGGTGCCCAGATTACGGATATTGCAGTGCTCATCGTGGCAGCAGATGACGGCGTTATGCCTCAGACCATTGAAGCTATCCACCACGCCAAGAATGCAGGCGTGCCCATTATGGTAGCAATCAACAAGATTGATAAGCCCGGTGCCAACCCTGACCGTATCAAGGAAGAACTGTCCAAGGAAGGCCTGCTGGCTGAAGACTGGGGCGGCGATGTCATTATGACCCCTATTTCTGCCAAGAAGAAAATCGGCCTGGATGACCTTCTGGAAAACATCCTCCTGGTGGCTGAAATGCAGGAACTGAAAGCCAACCCGAACCGCGAAGCCTACGGCGTAGTTGTAGAAGCCCAGCTGGATAAGGGCCGCGGCCCTGTGATGAGCGTGCTGGTACAGAACGGCACCCTTCATGTAGGCGACGGCATCCTGGCAGGCAAGAGCTGGGGCCGTGTCCGTGCCATGACCAATGAAAACGGCAGGAAGCTGAAAAATGCAGAACCTTCCGCACCGGCTGAAATCCTGGGTATGGACAGCGTGCCGGAAGCAGGGGACCATTTCTATGTAATGGATGAAAAGAAGGCCAGAGCCATTGCTGAACTCCGGGCTTCCAGAGCCAAGGAAGAAGAACAGCGGAACGTACAGAAAGTGACCCTGGACAACATCTTCGAAAAGATTAAGGAAGGGGAAATGAAGGAACTGGATATCATCATCAAGGCTGATGTCCAGGGTTCCGTAGAAGCACTGGTACAGTCCCTCCAGGGCATTAAGAGTGAAGAAGTCCGTATTTCCATCGTTCATTCCGCCGTAGGCGCCATCAATGAATCCGATGTCATGCTGGCTTCCGCTTCCCACGCCCTCATTATCGGCTTCAATGTCCGCCCTGATGCCAATGCCCGGGCTATGGCCGAAAAAGACGGCGTAGATATCAGGCTTTACCGCGTCATTTACGACTGCATCGATGATGTGAAAGCCGCTATGGCCGGTATGCTTTCGCCTACCATTCGCGAAGTGCTCCTGGGACATGCAGAAGTACGCCAGGTCATTCATACACCGAAAGTTATTGTTGCCGGTTCCTACGTACAGGACGGCAAGATTACCAGCAACTGTCAGCTCCGCCTGATTCGTGACGGCATCGTCATCCACGAAGGCAAGATCAATTCCCTCCGCCGTTTCAAGGATGATGTGAAAGAAGTGGCTGCCGGCTTTGAATGCGGCATTTCCATCGACAGCTACCGTGATGTGAAGGAAGGGGACCAGCTGGAAGCCTTCGAACTGAAGGAAGAAGCTGCTGAACTGAAGTAAGGACACGCCCTTCGGGCGTGAGGATTGACAGGCCTTGCGGCCTGAGGTTTGACGCCTGCTGCGCAGGCGAAGGGGCTTAAGTTTGACGCGCCTCTGGCGTGCACAGCGAACATGATTTGAAGGAGCAAAGCGACGCACAAATCATAGTGAGTCGTTTCCCCTTTAGGGGCGAGGGTTGTGGTGGGCGGATTCGCCGCCGGTTTTAATAAAATAACTGCAACCGGGTTTCATCCGGGAAAAGCAGGCCAGCCGCGAAGCGGTATATAAAAAGTTCATCGCCGCCTCTGGCGGCGATACCTCAACCCTCGGGCCCACAGGGCCCGTCAAACTTAAGAACCTTAAGAACCCTCGGGGCGAAGCCCCATCAACTGACCCTTCTGAACCCGGGGCAGCAAGGCCCCACACATATAATGATTTCATCGTATCCGCCTTTATCCAACTGCATAGAAGGCGGATATTTTTATAAAAACGTGAGGTGAGACCCATGTCTGAATTACGAGTACGAAAAATCCAGGAATTTATTAAGCAGGAAGTGAGCAATATGCTCCTTCATGATTTAAAAGACCCCCGCATCGGTTTTGTGACGGTGACGGGAGTAGAAGTGACCGGTGATCTTCGGGAAGCCAGGATCTTTGTGTCCCTCTTCGGAAGCGATGAGGAAAAGGCGGCTTCCCTGGAAGCGCTGAACAAAGGAAAGGGCTTTGTACGCCGGGAACTGGGACAGCGGCTGAAGATTTACTACACGCCGGAAATTTCCTTCGCCGAAGATACATCCCTGGATTATGGCATGCACATTGACGGCCTTTTGAAGAAAATTCACAAGGAGGAAAACAAATGAGCCTTGCCCTGAATCATGCAAAGGAAATCGGCAAGAAGGAAGCCTGGGATTTCCTCATGTCCCATCACCGTTTCCTTCTGGTAGGCCACGAGCATCCCGATGGAGATGATGTAGGTTCCATCTGTGCTCTCCACAACGTGCTGGTTAAGCTGGGAAAGGAAGCGGATATGCTGCTGCCGGACCCGGTGCCCCATGTGTACCGCCTTATCAAAACGGCTGCCCTGGTGCATACGGAAATGCCGGAGGGAAAGGACTATGACGCCCTGGTGTTTACGGATCTGGGAAATCTGGAACGCGGCGGAAATTTTAATTTCCCTGATGTGGACAGCCTCTGCATTGACCATCATCGGTCCAACGAGCATTACACCGACTATCTCTACCTCCAGTACAAATACGCTGCTACGGCGGAAATGCTGGCGGAAATGTTCTTCGATGCCGGTATTTCCATGGACGAGGACACCTGCAATGCCCTGTACATGGCTATCGGCACCGACAGCGGCTTCTTCAAATTCTCCTGCACCTCTGCCCATACCCTCCTGATGGCCAGCAAACTGGTGGCCATGGGAGCCAAGCCGGACTACATTGCCAACAGGCTGGATGAAAAGACCGAGGAAGCCATGAAATGCTATCAGCTGGTGGCAGGTACGGTGCATTCCTATGATGATGGAAAAATCGTCATCGCCTATATGGGAAAGGAAGCCATGGAGCTGGATGGCGAAAATTCGGATTACTATGCCTCCATTCCCCGCTGCATCAAAGGCTGCCAGATTGCGGCACTGTTCAAGTACAAAGGGGAAAAGGAAACAAGGATTTCCCTTCGCTCTACAGAACATGCCAATGTGGGAGATCTGGCAGCTGAATTTGGCGGTGGCGGCCACTGGAAGGCTTCGGGCTGCACCATTCATGAAAGTTTTTCTGACGCAGAGCCCCTCTTTGTGAAAGCAGCGGAGAAATATCTCTGATGGACGGCGTTATCAATGTGGTAAAGCCGAAGGACTGGACTTCCTTTGATGTGATTGCCAAACTGCGCCGTATATATCACCAGAAAAAAATAGGGCATGGCGGCACGCTGGACCCCATGGCGGAAGGAGTGCTTCCCGTATTTCTCGGAAGGGCTGCCAGGCTCATCGAATACGCCCCTATCCATACCAAAACCTATGAGGCCAGCTTCCGCATGGGGCTTGCCACCGACACCGAAGACATGACCGGACAGGTGGTGGAAGAAGGCCCCCTGCCGGAGGACCTTTCTGTCTTTGAAAGGGCAGCGGAAAAATTCCGGGGGCCCATCATGCAGGTGCCTTCCAGCTATTCTGCCCTTAAAATCAAAGGAGAGCGGGCCTATAAACTGGCCAGGGAAGGAAAGAAAGTAGACATTCCTGCCCGTCCCGTGACGATTTACAAGCTGGAAATCACAGACATAGCGCCGCCCTTCCTTTCCATAACCGTCACCTGCTCGGCCGGTACCTATATCCGTGCACTGGGGCGGGATTTGGGAAGGGAGGCAGGCTGCCTTTTGACCATGAGCAGCCTTACCAGAACGGAAATGGGGCCTTTTACCCTGCAGGATGCCTGGATGCTGGAAGATATAGAAAAGGATCCGGAGGGGGCCGTAATCAAAGACCTCCATCCCATTCTGTCCGACCTTCCGGCACTGGAGCTTTCTGAAAAGGAAGGAACCGATTTTCTTCAGGGGAAAAGACTCCGCTGCCGGGAAGGAGACAGGGAAGCGGCGGCCGTTTTTCAGGGATCCCGTTTCCTTGGTATCGCTTCTGTTTCCAGGGGCATCATTCATCCGAAAAAAGTGTTTTCCTGAGGCTTTTATGGAAATCTATCATTCATGGGAAGAACTTCCCACAAATAAAAAATTCGTGCTGGCCATGGGCTTCTTCGACGGCTGCCACAGGGGCCATGAGGAAGTGCTGCGCCTGGCCCGGGAACTGGCAGATAAGGAAGGCGCCATACCCGGCGTCCTCACCTTCTGGCCCCATCCCATGGCCGTCCTTGCACCGAAGGTGCAGGTGCCTCTTCTCCAGAGCAGGGAAGAAAAGGCGAAATCCATGGAAAAAGCGGGCATGGCTTTTGCCCTCTTTCTTAAACCTGATGAGAAATTCCTCAACGAGGAGCCCGAAGAATTTCTGGAAAAGCTGGAAAGCCTTCCCGGCCTGTCCGGCCTTGCGGCAGGGGAAAATTTCACCTTCGGCAGACAGGCCAAAGGAAACAGCCGTCTGTTGAAAGAGTGGTCCCGCTTAAAAAAGATACCGGTCTCTGTGGCCGGTCTTACAGAGGAAGAGGGGAAAACCGTTTCCAGCACTGCCATCAGGCAGCTCATCCAGCAGGGACAGATGAAAGAAGCCGCCTGCCTTCTGGGAAGGAACTATACCCTTCAGGGCGACGTGGTCCATGGCTTTCACCGGGGCCATGATATTCTAGGCTTTCCTACGGCTAACCTGTCTTTTGCGGAAGACCGGGTGCTTCCCAAAGACGGTGTCTATGCCACCTTTGCCCTGATTGGTGGAAGAAAGTATCCTTCTATTACCAACATAGGGAAAAATCCTACCTTTGAAGGGAAACAAAGGACCATAGAAACCTTCATATTCCACTTCGACAGCAATATCTATGGAAAATCCTTCACCCTGGAATGGGTGGAAAGAATCCGCGGCGAAATCCGCTTTCCCTCGCCGGAAGCACTGGCGGCGCAGATTCAGAAGGATATACAGAGGGCGGAGAAGATACTAGAGAGAAGGTAGACGTCAGACGGCCAGCACTGATGATAAAGAAATTACGTAACCCTGGCTATAGACTCATGGAGCTGTGAAAAAGGTAAATCATTTTTTCACAGCTTCTTTTATTTTGCGATATACAGCACAGCAGGTACAAATGCCAGTCCTCTGACGCCATATCCCACACCGGAGAGGACGCTTTTTCTACTTTTTTACAATTTTTACTGTCTTCCCTCTTTACTTTCTTACTTTAGCGTGGTAATGTATTAACCATAAGAAAGAGAGGAGGGTGCAAATGGCTCGTACAATGGATGACCTGAAAATGGTCCATGAAGAAGAAATGAAGAATTACGACCGCATTGAGAGCGCTGTGGTTTCCGTCATGCGGCGGCACGGGTGCAAGATTATCCAGACTCCCACCTTTGAGGATTATGATACCTACGGCACCTATTTTCCCCAGCTCCAGCGGGAGATGATAAAGACCATAGGGCCCGACGGCGAGGTGCTGGTCATGCGGCCGGATGTGACGGTGCCTCTGGTGAAGACGGTGGCCCGGGAGTATCCGGATCCGTCCCAGCTTTTGAAGTTTGGTTATGTGTCCATGGTGTTCCGTGAATATTATGGAAAGTCCACCCATGGGAAATATTTCCTCCAGAGCGGCGTGGAAGTGCTGGGCGATGAGACGCCGGAGTGTGACGGCGAGGTCATGGTCATGGCAGCGGAGTTTTTAAAGTCCGTGGGCATCCGGGATATGCGGATCGACCTGGGCACTGTGGCCTATATGGACGCCCTTTTCGATGAGCTCCATCTGACAAAGGAGCAGCTGTCCCAGGTGCGGGAATATATGGAGAAGAGAAATCTGGTGGCCTTTGATGGTTTGGTTGACGGGCTTCCTATTACGAAAATCCAGCGGGATGTACTGCTGGAGCTGCCGCGGCTCTTTGGGGATTATGAATCTACTTTGAAGCGGGCAGAAGGGCTGTGCCTGAATCACGGCATGATGGAGGCTCTCAGCCGTCTTCAGAAGGTCTACGAATACCTGGATGTAGCAGGCTACAGTGATTCCGTGCAGCTTGATTTTGCCTTTACTTCCCACATGGGTTATTATACGGACATGGTGTTTAAAATTTATGCTGACGGAGCCCTGTACTCCCTGATCAGCGGCGGCCGTTATGATTCGCTGGCCGCCCAGTTCCAGGTGCCTCGTCCGGCCTGCGGCTTTGGCCTTAACATGAACCTTCTTTACGAGGTCATGGCAGAAGAGGATCTGCTGGAGGAAATGGTTCCTTCCTGTGATCTGGCTGTGGTGTATGAGGAAGCGGACAGAGATTTGATCCTGACTCTGATGGACTGGAGGCATAAAGGATACTCCGTCCTTGGAGTGAGCCGGAAGAACCGCATTATCCCCGGCGATTACCGCATGATAGCTTCCTATGAGAAAGGCTCTTTCCTTATGGGGGAAGAGGCACTGTCTAAAGAGGAAATGGAAAGAAAACTGGGAGGATTTTGATATGCTTCATATAGCTCTCGCCAAAGGGCGTATTGCCAGGAAAGTGATGAAAAGCCTGTCTGATGGAGGATATCAGTTCCCCGATTATTCCGATGACAGCAGAAAATTAATTTTTACCGATAAGGAAGGCCGCATCCGGGTGACTCTGGTAAAGTCACCGGATGTGGCGGTCTATGTCAGGCGTGGTGCCGCTGATGCCGGCATTGTTGGCAAGGATGTACTCATGGAAGACGGGGAAGAGGATGTCTATGAAATCCTTGACCTGGGTATCGGCAAATGCCGCATGGCTGTGTCCGGTATCAAGGGGAAAAGGGATGTGATGAATAAACGCATCCTCACGGTGGCTTCCAAATATCCCTCCATTGCAAGGAAGTACTTTGCCGGCCGTTTCCAGCCCATTGATATCATCAAGCTGAACGGCTCTGTGGAGCTGGCTCCTCTGGTGGGACTCTCCGATGTGATTGTGGATATTGTGGAAACAGGCACGACCCTCCGTGAAAATGGCCTGGAGGCCTACGATTATTTTATGGATTTCTCCGCCCGTCTCATCTGCAACAAGGTTTCCTTCAAGATGAAACAGGATGAATTGAATCAGTTCATACAGGTGGTCAAAAAGGATTGACCACAGAAAGAAGGCATAGAAATGGAATGGATTGAAGTACCGGAAAAAGGGCTGACCCTCCGTGAAGTGAGGACCATGACTAATAGAAATGTGAATCTCTCTGATGATTTGGAAAAATCAGTGTCCGCCATCCTCGCTCAGGTGAAGGAGGGGGGAGATGAAGCCATTCGGGCACTCACAAAGAAATTTGACGGTGTAGACCTTACGGACTTCCGGGTGAGTGAGTCGGAAATCGAAGAGGCAGTCAAGGCTGTAGGTCCTGAATTCCTCGCCGTATTAAAGGAAGCAAAGGGAAATATTGAAGCATTCCACCGTGAGCAGGTCAGGAAATCCTGGTCCAAAACCTTCCGGGACGGCGTGGAACTGGGAGAACGGTTTCTTCCCATCCAGAGGGTAGGCGTTTACGTTCCCGGCGGCCGGGCTGCCTATCCTTCCACGGTGCTTATGGATACGGTACCGGCCATGGTGGCAGGCTGCCCATCCGTGGCCATGGCTACTCCGCCCGGTAAAGACGGAAAAGTGAATCCCAATATTCTGGCTGCAGCCTATGTGGCCGGTGTGAAGGAAATCTACAAGGTCGGCGGTGCTCAGGGCATCGGTATGCTGGCTTACGGCACGGAAACGGTGGAGCCTGTATTTAAAATCGTAGGACCCGGCAACGCTTTCGTAGCCATGGCCAAACGCCTTGTTTTCGGTACGGTAGGCATTGATATGATTGCCGGCCCCTCAGAAGTATGCTGCGTGGCTGATGGCAGCGCCAATCCGAAGTGGATTGCAGCCGATTTACTCTCCCAGGCCGAACATGATCCCCGGGCTGCCGTATTCCTCATTACACCGGACAAAGACTTCGGCCTGGCGGTGCAGAAGGAAATGGAAAAACAGATGAAAGAGCTTTCCCGCTATGAAATCATGAAGAGCTCCGTGGACCAGTACGCCAAGGCTTTCCTTTGCAAAGATGCAGAACAGTGCTTTGATATCGTCAATAAGATTGCGCCGGAGCATCTGGAAGTAGAGCTGCCGGATCCGAAAAAATACCTGCCCCTTATTTATAATGCCGGTGCCATTTTCCTCGGCAAATACACTTCTGAACCAATCGGGGACTACATGGCGGGCCCCAACCATACACTGCCCACCTCCGGTACCGCTGCTTTCTCCTCGCCCCTTGGGGTTTATGATTTTGTAAAACACAGCAGTGTGGAATGCTACAGTGAGGAAGCGTTCCGTAAAATTTCCAAGAAAGTGCAGCTCTTTGCCAAAGCAGAAGGGCTTACCGCTCATGCTCATGCGATGGAGGTACGTGATGAAGACTGAATGGCTTAGGAATACAATTAAAGATTTTGAACCCTACTATGTGGCTCCTATTGCAGAAAAATACGTGATTAATGCCAATGAAAACTATTTCAACGTTCTTTCCATTCCATCCCTGAAAAAGAAACTGGTGGAAGCGCTGGATACCTTTAAACCCCAGATTTACCCGAAACCCATGGCTGACGACCTTCGAAAAGCTCTGGCGGAATACACCGGCCAGGCTCCGGAAAACATCATCTGCGGCAACGGCGGCGATGAGATGATTACCTACCTTCTGGGCACATTCCTGAACCCCGGCGATACCATCCTGGTTCATACGCCAACTTTTGACATGTACGAACTGGGAGCAGAAACCCTGGGGGCCCGCACCATCAAAGTGAGGGACCTGGCAGGCTATCGCCGGGACAAGGAAGGCATTCTGGAAGCGGTTAAGAAATACCAGCCGAAAGTCACAGTCATCTGCAACCCCAATAACCCTACCGGCGACCTGCTGCCGGCCTCCTTTATCGAAGAAGTGCTGAAGGCGGCTGACAATCTTGTTTTCGTGGACGAAGCGTACATGGAATTTGCCCAGAAGGAAAGCGTGCTGCCTTTAATCAAAAAATATCCGAACCTGGTAGTGCTCCGCACCCTGTCCAAAGCCTTTGGCCTGGCAGGCATGCGCTGCGGCTATCTGGCAGCTGATAAGGAAATCATCGATGCCATCGGCAAAATCAAGGCGCCCTACAACCTCAATGCCTTTACTCAGCTCTTTGCGCCCATCGTACTGAAACACAGGGAGGAAATTCTTAGGGTGAGAGATGACATTGTGAAGGAACGGAACCGCCTTTTCGATGAACTGGTGAAAATTCCCGGCCTCACCGTATATCCATCCTGCACCAATTTCCTTCTGGTCCAGGTGGAAAGCAAACATGAAGAAATTTTCAAAGCCCTGAAAGCCAAAGACATTCTGGTGAAGATTTACCGGAACAGCGGAGAGCTCCCCAATGCCTACCGCATTACTGTGACCACCAGGGATGTGGATGATGCCCTCCTTGAAGTATTTCGGAAGGAGCTTTCATGAGACAGGCAGAGATTCATAGAAAAACAGGGGAGACAGACATTGCCATTTCCCTTGTCATCGATGGAGAAGGGCGCTTTGAGGGAACCACGGGTATCGGTTTCTTCGACCACATGATGAACCTCCTTGCCTGTCACAGCGGCATGGATATTTCCCTCTCCTGCCGGGGAGACCTGGAAGTGGACAACCATCATACCATTGAAGACCTGGGCATTGCCCTGGGCACCGTGTTCCTCAAAGCGCTGGGAGATAAGAAGGGCATCCGCCGCTACGGCGCCTTCTTCTGCCCCATGGATGAGACACTGTCCCGCATTGTGCTGGACCTTTCCGGGCGGCCCTATTTCGTGTACGATGTGAAAATCCCGGTGGAGCGGATCGGCACCTTTGAAACGGAAATGACCAGAGAATTCTTCCTGGCCTTTGCCATGCACGGTATGATGAACCTGCACATGGCCTGCCTTTATGGCGAAAACGGTCATCACATTGTGGAATCCCTTTTCAAGGGGCTGGGCCATGCACTGAAGGAAGCGGTTACCGTGGAAGGCGGCAGGGTATTATCGACCAAAGGAGTGCTCTGATGAAAACAGCCATTATCGATTATGACGCAGGCAATCTGGCCAATGTGGTCCGGGCGGCGGAAAGGGCCGGCCTTTCTGTGGAAGTGACAAGAAATCCGGAAGTTATCCGAAGCGCCAAATCCCTCATCCTGCCTGGCGTTGGTGCCATGAAGGATGCTATGGAGCATCTGGATGGCTACGGTTTGTCTGGCCTTATCCGGGAAGAAGTGAAAAATGGAAAAAAGCTGGCCGGCATATGCCTGGGCATGCAGGCGCTCTATGAAGTCTCTGAGGAGAATGGACATATTCCTGCCCTGGGCCTTCTTCCCGGCCGGATTGTCCATTTTCCGGAAGGGAAATTAAAAGTGCCCCATATGGGATGGAATGAACTGGTCATTCACCGGCCCCACGAAGTGCTGGAAGGCCTGCCCCTTCATTCCTATGTATATTTCGTCCATTCTTACTACAAGACACCGGGAGATACGGAAGACGTCATTGCATCTGCCGATTATGGTGTCACCGTACCGGCTGTGGTGGGAAAGGACAATGTATTGGGATTCCAGTTCCACCCTGAAAAATCGGGCTCTGTAGGGATGGCCATCTGGGATCGTTTAGCAAAGTGGTTGATGAAATGAAAATATTTCCAGCAATAGATATAGAAGATGGGCACTGCGTGCGTCTGCAGCAGGGAAAAAAAGAAAACCTTACCGTTTACGGCGATGATCCGGTGAAAATGGCGCTGAAATGGCAGGAAGAAGGGGCCAAAGCCCTTCATGTGGTGGATCTGGACGGTGCTTTCAAAGGGGACGGCGTCAATAAGGAAATCATCCGAAAAATGTGTGAAGTCCTCACCATCCCACTGGAAGTGGGCGGCGGTATTCGCAATGAAAAGGCCATTAAAGACTACCTGGACATGGGGGTGTACCGGGTCATTATCGGATCCAAAGCCGCTGCTTCCCCTTACTTTGCCATTCAGGCCGCCAAAACTTTTGGCGCTGATCATATTGCCGTATCTATAGATGCCAAGGGAGACGAAGTGGCTACCCACGGCTGGGTGGACGGCAGCAGCCGCAAGGTCATGACCTTTGCAGAAACACTCCTGACCCACGGCGTGAATACGCTGATTTATACGGACATCAGCCGGGACGGCATGCTTTCCGGTCCGAACTTCGACATGATGAAAAAACTTCAGGCTCTGGAAGGCATCCACCTGATTGCTTCCGGCGGCGTCTCCGGCGCAGAAGATCTCCGGAAACTGTCTGCCATGGGAGTGTACGGAGCCATTACAGGCAAAGCCCTCTATGAGGGAAAAGTAACTATGGAAGAAATTTGGGAAATCCAGGAATAAGGGAACCGCAACCGGAGCCACTGCGTGCTTCGGTTGACGCCTGCTGCGCAGGCGAGGGTTGACATCCGCTGCGCGGATGAAGGGGCGTAAGTTTGACGACCCTCCGGGCCGAGGGTTGTGGATTGCTTTGTGGGAAATGAGTATAAATTCAGCGTTACGGCCTTACCTTCCCGCCCTCACAGTCATTCTGAGCCGCAGGCGAAGAATCTTGGTACGTGCAGCGTTTGAATCAAAAGGCATTAAACAGTAGTCGGCGGGAAGGAACCGCTTTGCGAAATTTATACTCATTTTTCGACAGGGCAGTCCACACCCTTCGGGCCCCAGAGGCCCGTCAAACCTAAGAACCCTCCGGCCACAGGCCGGTCAATCTTAAGAACCTTTTTCCAGCCCCCTCTGAATCCGGGGCTGCGAGGCATCCCCTGTTTTTCTAAAACGCAAAGGAGCAAACTATGCTTGCAAAAAGAATCATTCCCTGTCTGGACGTGAATCATGGCAGGGTGGTCAAAGGAAAACAATTTCATCACCTGCAGGACGTAGATGATCCTGTGGCTTTAGGAAAGTACTACTCCGACTCCGGCGCTGATGAACTTGTCTTTTATGACATTACCGCAACCCACGAAGGGCGGGAAACCTTTGTGGACACTGTGAAAGCCATTGCGGAAGAGCTGACCATCCCCTTTACCGTAGGGGGAGGCATTCGCAAAGCTGACGATTTCCGCACCATGCTGCTGGCTGGTGCCGACAAGGTATCTGTCAACTCTGCCGCCGTCATGCATCCGGAAATCATCAGGGAAAGTGCCGAGCGTTTTGGAAACCAGTGCGTGGTTCTTTCCATCGACGGTAAACGGAACGACCAGGGCGGATGGGACGTGTACATCGAAGGCGGACGGAAAAACACCGGTATTTCCGTATTGGAATGGGCCAGGAAAGGCATGGAGCTGGGGGCTGGAGAAATCTGCATGAACTCCATCGACACCGATGGGGAGAAAAAGGGGTATGACCTGGAACTCATGCACACCCTGTCAGAGCAGCTTTCTATCCCTGTTATTGCCTCCGGCGGCGCAGGGAAAATGGAAGATTTCCTGGAAGCTTTTGAAGCAGGCTCTGATGCGGCCCTGGCAGCGTCGGTCTTTCACTTCGGCGAAATTGCCATTCCCGATTTAAAAAAATATTTGGCAGCCCACGGCATTCCCGTGCGGATATAAGGAGGATTTATGGAGTCAGTAGACATCGGAAATATAAAATTTGATGAAAAGGGACTGGTGCCGGCAGTGGTGCAGGATGCCAGAAGCGGCGAAGTGCTCATGGTGGCCTATATGAATGCCGAATCTCTGGCCAAAACGGTGGAAAGCGGCGACACCTGGTTCTTCAGCCGCAGCCGCCAGAAACTGTGGCACAAAGGCGAAGAGTCAGGCCATTTCCAGCATGTCAAGCGCATTTACGTGGACTGCGATGCCGACACTCTGGTAGTGGAGGCCATTCCGGAAGGCCCTGCCTGCCATACAGGAAACCGCAGCTGCTTCTATCGGAGCCTTGCCCAGTGGGATAATACAAAAGCGAAAGGAAGCCTCACCATCCTTCATACACTCTTTGAAGAAATCAAAGACCGCAGAATTCATCCCCAGGAAAAATCCTATACCAATTACCTCCAAAAGGAAGGTAAGAATAAAATCGACAAAAAAATAGGCGAGGAAGCTTCTGAAGTCATTATTGCTGATCAGCACGAAGATAAGGAAGAAATCATAGATGAATCCTGCGATCTCCTCTACCATCTCTTCGTCCTCTGGGAAAATGCCGGCGTAGATCTTTACGACATCATGCAAAAACTGGAAGAGCGGGATGAGAAAAAAGGAAATAAAAAAGTAGTAGGCCATCTGGATAAGACCTTCTGATGCCGCCGGTGTGAGCATCAGGGCGGCAGGCCCTTTGGGGCCTGAAGTTTGACATCTGCTGCGCGGAGGACGAGATTTAAGTTGGACATGACTTCAGCGCGTGGCTTGCAGCAGCTGCCATATCATCATTTCGACGAAAGCGCTTCGAAGTGGAGAAATCTCATTCCAAAGTGAGGAAGCTCCATGGCGGCGGGAGCTCTCGGCTCAGAATCCTTTGCCCTGATGCTGACATTGAATGCCGCTGGAAATGACAATGGGGCGAGTCACTTACTGTCATTAAACTCAAATAAAGACATCAAAAAGGGGCCGTGAAAAAAATTTCCATTTTTTTCACAGCCCCTTTTCGATGTACAGATTTTACAGAGCAAATACTTGGAATGGCATGGCCAGGTCTGTTTCCGATGCAGCAGCTCTCTCTACATGGCAGGGATGGTCAAAGACCATGATACGGCGGTTTTCTCTGTTAAATTTCGGCCATGAGGGCATGCCCTCTGCAGCGGGCATGCCTTTTTTTATAAAGGCAGTAAAGGCGCCGTGCATTTCTTCTTTCAGCTCTTCATGGGCAGGCGAGTGGTCCACATCGTGGATGACAGAGCCCATACTCATGAGGAACTGGGGTTCAGAAGCATGGCAGGCTTTATAAGCCTGCCGGTCCCAGTCCAGTCGGTAGAGATAGACGTCCTGCCCTGCGTCAGAAGCGGTTTCCGCCATGTCTATGTCGCCGGCGCGGTAAATGTATTCTGTCAGGAAGTGGACGAAACGCTGATGGAAGTTTTCGTCTTTGGGAATTTTTCTGTAGTTTTTCATAACGATGGGTGCCCGATTGCCGAAGAGTTTTTCTGCTAGCCCTTCATCCATGTCATGCACATGATAGATATGCCAGTAGAGATTTGTTTCATCTTTGTTTGTTCCCATGAGAAGGGAAATACGCGGGCCTGTTTGCTGCCGGATCAGGGCAAGGGCGTCGTTTCCTTCAAAATTAATGCCATCAAATACAGGGCCTGCCGCATGCAGGTTGAATCCGCGGAACATGGGAGCCTGGGCTTTTAAAATGGCTTCCCAGGGCATGGTGAGGATTTCATGGGCCCTGTCTTTCGTAAGACCTGCATGGGCCATAAACTGATCTGTTATGCACCGGGCGGTATGTACATCTCGAATGCACTGCACGGCGCCGCTGCAAAGGATGGCTTTTTGAAACAGTCCCCTGGCTTTTTTCATGATAGTCAGGGCACCGCAGAGCTTGGCACCGGCGCTTTGGCCCATAATGGTTACATTATCCGGGTCGCCGCCAAAGGAAGCAATGTTCTTCCGCACCCAGCGGAGGGCCTCGATAATATCCAGAAGGCCGCTGTTTCCGGACTGTCGGTATGCATCTCCCAGATAACCGGACATATCCATAAATCCCAGGGCTCCAAGGCGGTAATTCATATTGACAACCACCATGCCTTCTCTGGCAAAGGAAGGGGGATTGATGCCTGCTGTGGCAGATCCTTTCTGAAAGGCGCCGCCGTGAATCCAGCAGAGCACGGGAAGCTTTCCCATCGTATTAGGGGTGGTCACATTTAAATAAAGACAGTCTTCATCCAGGGTCTCTTCTTTTTTCAGAAAAGTAAGTCCCGGTACATAGAGCTGAGGCGCAGCATGGCCCAGTTTTCTGCAGGAACGGATTCCTGTCCAGGGTTCTGCCAGTTCTGTGGGCATAAAGCGAAGGGCACCTACCGGCGGCTTGGCGTAGGGAATACCCAGAAACTGATGTATGCCCTGGATTTCCATGCCTTCCATGGCTCCGCAGGGTGCTTTGATTATCATATTTCCTCCTTGATAAAATGATATAAAACAGGAAAATGGTTTATTCTATAAGAAATCCTTTCAGAGGAGAGAGATAGGTGCTCGTTTTTTCTTGCTTTGCAAAAAAGACTGTGGGGGAAAAGGGATGCCCCTCTTTCCTCACAGTCCTTTAGACAAGTATGGATGCAGCAATTGTTTTTTTGTCAGGGAATGACTAGATGTGAACAGCCATCTGTTTAGGAAATCCCATGACGAAGCAATAGATAAGAACAGACTTGTAAATGAGTCCGTGCTTTCTTTGGAAATCCTTATTTATCCATCCGTTTCAAATGATTGGAATTGTTTTTATCATCCCACCATACGATACCCTTCGTATCGGAAAGCACATCCCGGTGGAAGAGAGGTACCCGGATGCCTTTTTTCAGCTGCTTTTCATAATCCAGAAGGCAGGCCCGGGCCTGGGGGAAAAGAAGAATAATGGCGCTTACGTTGGTTAAGACCATAAAGGCCATGAAGAGGTCCGCCAGGTTCCACACAAGGGGCAGATCCGCAATGGAACCCCAGAAAATCATGACAGCAATGAGAAGGCGGAAGAGGTTCAGCGGCCATTTTTTATGGGTGAGATGGCCGATGTTGATTTCCCCGTAATAATAATTTCCAATAAGGGAAGTGAAGGCAAAGAGGAAAATGAGGAAGGAAACGGCTTTCGGAGCGCCGCTGCCGAAGTACTGGGACATGTCCCACTGAATCAGTTCGATGCCGGTCAGGCCGGTGGCGCTGTAGTCTCCTGTAAGAAGAACGATGAAAGCAGAAGCGGAGCAGATGAAAAGGGTATCTACATACACGCCGAAGGCCTGGATGAGGCCCTGCACCACCGGATGGGTGGCATCTGCAGTGGCTGCTGCATTTGGTACGGAACCTTCGCCGGCTTCGTTGGAGAAAAGCCCTCTCTTGAATCCGGTGAGCACAGCAGCGCCCATGCCGCCGCCAAATACTGCCTGCCAGTCGAAGGCATCCCGGAGGATAATGTAGAACACATGGGGCATTTCGGTAATATTATAGAGCATAATGCCCAGAGCAACCACGATGTAAATGCCTGCCATAATAGGCACCATCCATTCTGTCACCCGGGCCACCCGGCCCATGCCGCCGCAGATGACCAGCATAGCCAGCACAGTAACCACGCCGCCTACCATCATACGGTCCAGACCCAGTGCATGGTTCAGGGCCAGGGAAATGGTATTGGACTGTACGGAATTATAAATCATACCGTAGGTGACGGAAATCAGAATGGCAAAGAGGGCAGCCCAGATACGGTGGCCGAGGCCGTTCTTCAGATAATAGGCAGGACCGCCGCGGAAGCCGTTGCCGTCTTCTCTTGGCACCTTATAAAGCTGGGCCAGGGTAGATTCCACAAAGCCCGTGGCGGAACCGATGACCGCAATAAACCACATCCAGAAAATAGCGCCGGGACCGCCGGATACGATGGCAATGGCGATGCCTGCAATGTTGCCCACCCCTACGCGGGAGGCGGTGCTGACACAGAAAGCCTGGAAAGGAGAAACCTCATTTCCCTCGGTCTTCCGGCCGGCCGTATGGGCTATGAGCTGGAACATCCGTCCGAAGTAACGAATCTGTACAGCCCTGGTGCGGACAGTAAAATAGAAGCCTGCTCCCACCAGCAGGGCGATGATAACAGATGACCATAAAAATCCGTTAATGGTGGAAATCAGTTGATTCAGTGATTCCATATTTCCTCCTTGAAATGAAAGCTACGCATACATAATTATTATAATATGATTTCCAGATTTAGACAATTCAAAAAATATGACTGGAAAGGGGAAAATCAAAAGGAGTGATGACCCCTAGGGGAGGCAAAGGTGACTTGGCGCTCTTTGCATTTATTCCAAAGATTTGTCCAAATGCAATTCCCCGATAAAACAGCTCTCCTCTTGGGCTGAAATCCCCCGATTTCCGGTATTTTCAGAGGATATTTCCCACCGAAAAAATCACTATTTCTGCCCGGTTAAGCAAGCCTCAAAAACGAATCATTTGCAGTATGAAATATGAGGGTTTTACTCTTTTTTTTACAAAATCGGCAGAAAATGGTAAAATACAGGAGTCTATGGAGGTGATATGAATGCGTGCTTTATATACATGGGGATGCGCCGCAGCCATCTGGCTGGTGGCGTCTCTTACCGCGTCTGCCCAGACCCTGTCTATCGGTATGTCGGGAAGTGAAGTTTCTTCCCTGCAGAACGACCTGGTAGCGGCAGGCTATCTTGCACGTACAGTAGATGGAGATTACGGCTCCACCACAAAAGAAGCAGTGGCCTTATTCCAGAAGGCCAAAGGCCTGCCTGTTACCGGCAGGGCTGATGATGATACCCGGGCAGCGATTGAACGGGCCGCCGGAGCGGGCTATCGTCCCGGCGGCGGCGTAGTTTACGCCGAGGGCAACCGGGGCAGCATGATCAGTGACATGCAGGTGCGGCTCCAGGCCGCAGGTTATCTGAAAGGCGGCATTGACGGCGTATACGGTGAAGATACCACCAACGCCGTAAGGGCCTTCCAGAAAGCCAAAGGCATTCCTGTTTCCGGTGTCATTGATGAAATGACCTATGGTGCCCTGAGAAATGAAGATACCTCTTCCGTTTCCTACGAAGGAAGCGGGGAAGAGGAAGGAAGCGGCGACAGAGGATCCTCCCTTTACAGCATCGGTGACAGCGGCAGTGATGTTTCATCGATTCAGCGGAAGCTGAAGAAAATGGGATACTTGGATGGAGCGGTAGACGGCATTTACGGCGGCGATACCGCCTCTGCAGTGAAAGCCTTCCAGAGCGATGAAGGCCTTTCCGTCACCGGCATGGTGAATGGAGACACCCTGTCCCGTATTACCTCTGAATATGCGGCCCAGAGCGGTGAAACTGTGCTTTCCCCGGGAGACTCCGGGAAGAAAGTTATCCGCCTCCAGAACAAACTTCTCCTTCACGGCTATAATCCCGGCAGTGTAGATGGCATTTATGGGGAAGGTACTGCCGAGGCAGTGCGTCAGCTCCAGGCAGAAGAAAATCTGGCCAGAACCGGCATTGCTGACGGTGATGTATGGGACAGACTGGACAGCGCACCCCGCTTTACAGGAAACTATAAAAAAGTATTCCGTATGGAAGCTACCGCCTACACGCCTAATGATGGAGACGGAAGAGGGATGACAGCCATGGGTGCCTATGCAGGCAAAGGCCATGCAGCGGTGGATCCCAATATTATCCCTCTGGGCAGTGAAGTGTATATCGAAGGCTATGGCTATGCCATCTGCGACGATATAGGCGGCGCCATTCATGGAAA
Source organism: Dialister succinatiphilus YIT 11850 (assembly GCF_000242435.1). Lineage (GTDB taxonomy): Bacteria > Bacillota > Negativicutes > Veillonellales > Dialisteraceae > Dialister > Dialister succinatiphilus. The sequence continues at coordinate 666,947 of NZ_JH591188.1, forward strand.
TATTATCGATGTGGGCGTGGATAATTATGACCAGGCCTACAAATGGGGTATGAAACCCAAAGTGAATGTATATCTGATACGATAAGAAAAGACCGGGCTTCCGGTCTTTTTTGTTCCTATATGGCACCGCCTGCAGAAACGCAGGAAGCCGGGATATGAACTGCCCCTGATGTCACATGAAGGAGAAATGCTGAAAAAGGAAGGGAAATAGGGCACTGCTGTTAAGAACGTTACTGATAATGAGTCATACCACGGATGAAACCATGGAAGCGAAATCTAATGAAGATGCAAAGCAGCAGGCCGTAAAAGAAGAGAATAAAAAATAAGTCCTTGACAATGAGGCCCTTCATAGTGTATCCTTATACAAGTCAGCTATGTGGAGTGATACTCAAGTGGCTGAAGAGGACGGTTTGCTAAATCGTTAGACCGGGTGACCGGTGCGGGAGTTCGAATCTCCCTCACTCCGCCATAAAAAAGCGTCGATGATTCGACGCTTTTTTTATTTGTCAGAAAAGCCATAACCCAGGAGCCTTCCAACGCTTGGCAAAGGGCTATGATGTCAATTCAATGGTAAGCGAACTTAAGCCCCTTCCTGCGTACATGCAGCAAGGAAAGCAAAAACCGGACAGGGCTCAAGCCTTGTCCGGTTCTGATTTATTCCAGATGATATTCCTTATACAGCTTTTCCCGGGCTTCCTTATCTTCCAAAGCCAGCCTGACATCATCGGCGCGGCCCTCTGCCTGCAGCAGTTTCAAAAGCCGGGCAAGCAGTTCAGCACCTTCAGCGCGTCCTTCAGAACGTTCATCCATACTCCATTTTTCCAAATCGGCACACATGGCAGCCACCTCCCTGGGGTTATTTTTATAACGATTGACTGTTTCCTTTAACGGCTCCAGAATCATATCATCCACTTTGGATGAACGAAAATCATTCATCAGCTTACCTATATCATCGGAGCCGCGATAATCTCCATTTACATAAATGATATGTTCTCCGTCATTAAAGGGACGGCTTAATTCTTCGATGATTCGATTGATATGGTAACGGGCCAGTCCCGCCTTGAAAATATCATTTTCTGTAATAAAAATGACATAGCTTTCAGGCAGCTGGTCATAGGTATTTCCTTTTTTCAAGCTGTTCAGATCCAGAAGACTGCTGTTGAAACGGGCTCTTCTGGCACCGGCTCCTTTGTCTGAACGCTGCACCTCGATATCGTATTCAGTTCCGGCAGAGTCAACAGCATGCACGTCCATACGGATTCCATGTCCCAAAAGACTGGGGATCGTGTCCTCTATGGTTACCGATAATACATGAAGATCGGGCTGTTCCATAATGATCCGCAGAATGCATTCTACCGCAGGAATGTTATTCTTGAGACACCGCTTCATGAAATCATCATCCATAAGACGCCATCTTTTGATAATCTGCAGAGCACGCGTATGCCGCCGTTTCTGCAAATCCGATAAGGTCTGTTCGTTCATTGGAGCACCGCCTTTCTCTACTCCTATTATACTTGGAATTCAAAATCGTCACAATGAGGAAATGTTTGGACATCTGTACTAAAAAGGTGCCAGATGGAAGAGATTAGGCTGACCGCTGGTGGTGGGGGGCTTCGCCGCCAGTTATTATAAAACCCTGCAACCGCCCTGTCGGGCGATAGAAATACACCCCTTTTAGCGGCACTATGCCTTATGATACTTATGAGATTTATCAGATAATGGCGGTATCTCCCTTTGGTGGCTGGCGCCAACACCTTTGCCCCGGTGGCACTATGGGTGCTCAGCTCAGAAATCAAAAACTGGACACAGCGGCATGTATCCGGTTTTATTTTATTCCAACACCACCGCTTCCTATCCCACACAAAAAAGGCAGCGCCCTTGATTTCCAGAAGGGGGCTGCCTTTTTCTACCATTTACCATTCTCCCTTACTTGTCATCATGAAAGAGGGGAGAGTCCGGATTCTTTTCGTGCAGGCGGCGGACGAATTTCATCACGTCTCCCTCCGTCACCACCGTATCCCGGAGGCCGTAGCCGTTCCAGAGGGCCTGCTCCCCCGGCGTGAAAGATACGAACACCGACACCGGCACGCCCAGACCCTCGGCAATATCCAGCAGCATATTGAGGGAGATATTCTGGTTGTACTTGCCCCGTTCTACCCGGGACAGCACGGTCTTGCCCAGATGAAGTTTCTGGGAGAGCTGCTCCTGGCTGTAGCCGTGAATCTTTCTCTGATACGCAATTTTTGCGCCAATCTGGCGCATGATGATTTCCCGCTTTGTTTCCATAACCGTTCCTCTCATGTCTTTGACTTCTTTATTATATTATATGATGAAATCGGGGCAGGCATGTCACCTAAATAAGCTAAAAATTTAGCTTCACAAGATAAGAAATGGAAACAGACGGATTCCATGGAGAAATGGAAGCTGCAGGGACGGCGGAAACGGGCGGTTTCTGCCAATGCGCCTCATTATGCTAAAAAATGAGTTAAATAAGATCAAACCTGGGGCTTCCTGGGACGTGATTCATGGGTTATAATTAAGTCATGGGAACATATAAAATATTTATGAGTTAAAACTTCTTGAACGTTACTATCTAATAAGCCTTGATGGGGGTGCTGTCATGTCCGCTTATCTGTGGGAAGAAACGGGAAAAGCAGGTACTATTTCATATAAATCATGGAAAGTCCATGTGCAGGAGGTGTGTCTTCTGCGCATGGGCTTTTTTGCGCCTTTTTTGGCAGAACCCCACCAGCTGTCCATGTGAATGGCTACAATGAAGGAATAAAGGAGGAAATATGGCAGAAGGAGAAAACAAGGGCCAGCGGCTTTTAGGAATATACCACCGCCTATCCCGGGGCGAACTGATTTCCAAGGAAGTGCTGGCCCGAGAGTACGGAGTCACGGAGAAATCCATCCAGCGGGACATCGATGACATCCGGAGCTACCTGGCAGGCGACAGGGACGAAGGGGCAGCGGACATCTGCTACGACAGGCAGGCGAAAGGATACCGTCTGGTGGAGGAGGAAAGCAGATGCCTCACCAGGAAGGAAATCCTGGCCATGGCGAAAATCCTTCTGGAAAGCCGGGCCTTTGCCAAAGAAGAACTCCACACCATTTTGGACAAACTTATTGAAGCCTGTCCCAGAGAAGGGCGCAAGGTAGTGAAAGACATGATACGGAACGAAACTTTCTGCTACGTCCCGCCCCGGCATGGGAAGAAACTGCTGGATGCCCTGTGGGATATTTCCCTTTTCATCAAAAACAGGGAAATCATCCGTTTTTCCTACAAGCGGCAGGACGGGGCAGAAAAAGAGCACACCGCTAAGCCGGTGGCCCTCCTTTTCTCCGAATTCTATTTCTACCTGGTGGCCTACAAAGAAGAGGAAACGGAATTTCCCACCATCTTCCGGGTGGACCGCATAGAAACCATGGAAAAGACAGGGGACCACTTCCAGGTTCCCTACCAGGACCGTTTCAAGGATGGAGAATTTCGGAAACGGGTGCAGTTCATGTACCCCGGCGTCCTGCGCCGGGTCACATTCACCTACAGCGGTCCCTCCGTGGAAGCAGTGCTCGACCGCCTTCCCACCGCCCGCATCCTATCCCATAAAGACGGTATCTATACTTTGACCGCCGAAGCCTATGGCAAAGGACTGGACATGTGGCTGGGCAGCCAGGGAAAATGGGTGAAGGTTTTACAAAGCGAGGAGGTTACATTATGAGCATGAAACTGACAAATATCCACGAAAGAACCTGCCGCTTCTGCGCGTTCTGCAAATACTGGTACGATCCCACCAATTCCGCCATAGAACCGGTAGGCGGCTCCAGCGGATTCTGGCGCTTCGATATGTCGAAGGAAGCACTGTGCATGAAGACCGTGCGGATGAAAAAGAAATCCTGGCAGAGCTGCAGCAAGTATGAATGCAAGATTCCTTACTGAGGAGGGAACATGGGACTATTTGATATATTGAGCTCCGCCGCCGAAGCACTGGCGGATCAGGGAAAACGGGAAAAAGAAAGACGGGAAAGAAGACAGCACCGTTCCAACAGGGAAATCGTGGACATGTACAATGATGCCATGGACGGAGGCAGCAATTACAGAAAGACTGCCCGGGAAAACATCGGCGGAGACAACGGCTGGTATACCTGTCCTCACTGTGGAAGAAAATTCAGGGCCTCCCAGATGGACGTGGACCACATCGTCCCGCAAAGTCGGGGCGGCGGAAGCACCATGGATAATCTCCAGTACCTCTGTCCCCACTGCAACCGCTCCAAAGGAAACCGCACGGACGATACAGAAAAGGACTTGGAGAGAAGAAGAAGAGAACTGCGGGATAGAAATAAGAAAGATACAGACCTGCTGGATGAAATCAGTAGAAATCGGAATCAAAGGTAAGTCTTACTTAAGAGGCATCAGGTAGGAGATTGTGTAATTCCTAGTGTATATGAAAAGGAGTGATTCTTATGGGTTTCTTTAAGTTTAGAATACCAGGAAGAGTGGATGAAAATCCATATTCATTGTTTAATTTGGGGGATAGGGAGACAAGAAGAGAGCGCGAAGAAGACGTGCGCCAAGTCTCAGATACACTGGGAAATTTTATGAACAAGGTGAACAATTTCATTGACTCTGAAGAAAATGTTAAAGACGCAATGGATATTCCTAAAAGAATTGGAGAGAGTCTTTTTTGCAGCATGTCCCCAGAAGAGGCAGAAGAAAAACTTTCAATTGGTGACCACGTGAAATGTAACCGGTCTTTTTATAGTCATCATGCTGTTTATGTAGGAAATGGCTGTGTTATAGAATACAATGATGAAGAGGTCAGAAGATCAACATTGGAAGATTTTGCTGATGGTGATGATATTATATTATGTAACACCGAGAAAGCTTTGTATTCTCCTGAGGAAATTGTAAGGAGGGCAGAGTCACGCTTGGGTGAATGCGACTATAACCTGATTTTAAATAATTGCGATAATTTCGCAACTTGGTGCCGTTGTGGTGGTCCTATGTAGTGAATTATTGTTAGGGAAAAGCTGATCTGAACTATAGTAAACGACATAAATAGCTTTACTTTGAAATAGCGCTTGCATATGTTATACTCTAAATGGAGGAATAGCATATGAATAAGCGGAGGAATAGCGTATGAATAAGCGAAAATACCATACCGACCCTGAAATCCTGCTGGAGCAGGGCAAAGCAATTATGTCGTCAACTGACGAGTCCAAGTTCCATTTCAGAGTGTTTGCTGTTAACATGGTGCTCTCCGGATGCTCTGCTGCAGACATCGGCGCAATGGCCGGCGTCAGCAAAATGGCTGTTTCCGGGTGGGTTAAGACTGCAGATGAAAAGGGATTCGATGCACTCAGGTCCAAAATTCGTCCTGGCAGGCCTAATAAACTTACGGATGAACAACTTAAAGCAATTGATAACGTACTCCAGTCAGATCCCAATGAGCTCGGATATAAAAACTGGGATGGACCAACGCTTGCTTCATATATAAAAAGTACCTATGACATCACGATGAGTGTCCGTCAATGCCAGCGGCTGTTTCATGCCCTTGGTTATTCACTCATTCGTCCTCAGCCGTATCCTTCGAAAGGCTATGAGGATACAGAAGAGCGGAATGACTTTAAAAAAACGATCTGAAATAGAAGAAGACGATACTGCCATCCTTGTTTATCAGGACGAAGTGCATTTCCAGATCCAGACCACTATCACCTGCAGCTGGTTCAAAAAGGGAAGTGCACCTACCGTAAAATCGTTTCCCGGACGTTTCAAGACCTCCTACAGCGGATTTGTTATCCCGGATACAGGAGAATTATTCACTGCAGAGCCGGAAACCTTTAACTACGAGACAACAATTGCTTCCATCCGGGCATTTCTGGAAGCCAGACCATTGCCAAAAGGGAAGCACTATGTACTTGTGATGGATAATGCTCCATGGCATAAGAAAACCATTCGGCTTATTGATACCGAGAAACAGCCGGAGTATTCAGATATCAGGGACAAAGTTACGTTTTTAAAGCTGCCTCCTTATTCACCTGATCTGAATCCAATTGAGCAGGTCTGGCGAAAGACACGGAAGGAAAATACTCACAACACCTTCTTTGCATCGTTGGCAGACCTTAAGGAAACTGTTGATAATGCATTTAAGGCCTGGGCAAAGCCGAATGACCAGCTTAGGTCGTTGTGCAACTTTAAGTAAAGTTACTTTTGTCGTTTACTATAATTATTTGATGACTAACACGGCATATTTTTGTAAAATAGAGAAAAACTAGGAAAGAAGGCATCACCATGAAAAAAGCGGAGAGTTGCAGTGAGGATATGTGGGGAAAAGGTATCAAAGTGCGACGAATTTGTTAAATCCACGGGCAAGACGGTTTTCTTGGAAGAGTGGATTAATAATATTCTTTACTCAAACTTCGCACACGGAAAACATCCCGTATGCCTTGATAAATCAGCTTGAACTGAATGTCGAAAGCCATTCACGCACACTTCTGTGCACGCAGACGACTCATCCAAAGAGCGGGCAGATCGTTCAGGAATCGTTCCAAGAGCGATTCGACCAGCAAGACTTCTGACGGATATTCTGCCCGAAGCTGCTCCGCAAACTCCTGCAACACGAGGCGAAGCGCTTCCATGTACTTCAAGTCCGGAAGCTCATCAAGCCCCAGATAGAAGAGCTCGCCGAGGCTTCGCCCATCCGTGTTCTCACGTTCCTCGACAGCCAGGAGCATATATCGTGTGCAGACGACGGC
>NZ_JH591188.1:674251-731866 GCF_000242435.1 Dialister succinatiphilus YIT 11850
ACGAGGAAAACGAGAATGGAGGAAAATCCTTTGAGCTTGCAAGCGTTGGCCGCGCGCAGAATCTGGCCGACATGATAACGACGGAAGAACGCCGAAGTTTTCTTCGAGATGGATTCCATCTGCTGGGTGGTTTGTGATATACTTTTCATAGCATGAGCCTCCGGTGCTTGGTATGTTTTTGAGCCAACATAATTATACCAAACTGGCAAGACTCATGCTATTTTTCTGTTTACAAAGCCTGGACTTTCAAGGGGTGCAGGGGATTTTTACCTGCGAAGTTTGAGTTCTTTATATTATTCTTTTTGCAAGCGTCGATGTTCCATCGGAGGCATTAGGAATTATCTCTTGCGTATATCTTTAACTGCGCTGGCATAGCTATTATTGAAGATACCATGTATGACGATAATAGTTATGCTACAACGTTGTTCATGCACGTTGACTTTGACAACGAACAAGTCCCTGATGCTGATACCTTGTTGAATTCAGCCATTAGCTGGAAAAGCATAACTGCTTTAATAATGCTTAATAATGCATGCTTGCAAAATTTGCCAGTAATGTAGCAATATCCTATAAAGGGTTTAATAGGGAGGTAAATATTTGCTAAATGAAATTGTTCATAAACCTTGGGGGCGTTATATTATTTTATATAGGGGGCTAAATTATAAAATGAAGCTTATTGAAATCAACCCTGGAGCCAAATTAAGTTTGCAGCTTCATGCTTATCGCAGTGAGCATTGGATCATAACTGGTGGAATTGCACTTTGTACTCTTGGAAATAAGAGTATGATTTTCAGAAAAGGGGAGAGTCTAGATATTCCTGTTGGGGTTAAGCACCGGTTAGAAAATATAGGGAATTCTTTGCTTTGTGTTATTGAAGAGCAAAGAGGGAAATATATTGAAGAAGATGACATTACACGTCTTGATGATATATATGGAAGAATTAAAGATAAGTAATTAATTGATGAGATGATAACCATTAAGATTATTACCAATATAAGGTGGATAAAATGAAAACAATATTAGTAACTGGTGGCGCAGGGTTTATTGGCTCACATTTATGTAAAAAGCTTTTGCAAAGTGGTAATAAGGTAATTTGTTTGGACAATATGTCTACTGGTTCATATGATAACATAGCCAGTATGCTTCCTAATCCTAATTTTAAATTTTATAATGCAAACATTGTTGATGCTCTTCAATTTGATGCAAATGAAATTTATAACCTGGCTTGCCCAGCAAGCCCAACTCAGTATCAGCAAGATCCAATAATGACATTAAGGACTTGCTTTTTAGGAGCATTAAATGTACTTGAATTGGCTAAGAATTTAGGTGCTCGTGTTCTACAAGCTAGTACTAGCGAGATATACGGAGATCCTTTGATACATCCACAGTTTGAAGATTATAATGGAAATGTTGATATTACTGGACCTCGTGCTTGCTATGATGAAGGCAAGCGTATTGCGGAAACTCTTTTTTTTGATTACAAGAGAAAATATGGAGTGGATATTTGTGTGGTTAGGATTTTTAATACATATGGTCCTAACATGTTGATTAACGATGGGAGAGTTATTCCCAATTTCATTGCTCAAGCTTTACAGGATAAAGATATTACTGTTTATGGGAGTGGCTTGCAAACACGAAGCTTTTGCTATATTGATGATTTAGTTAGTGGGCTTATAACTGCTATGGGAAAAAATAATTTTTCTGGGCCGATAAATCTTGGAAACCCATATGAAATGACAATATTAGATTTGGCAAATCTCATAATTAAGCTAATAAATTCAAATTCAAATATTATTCATATGAAATTACCAATGAATGATCCTGCTCACCGAAAGCCTGATATCGAAAAGGCACGAGCAGTCCTTGGGTGGAGGCCCTATACATCAATCGAGGAAGGAATTGAAAAGACGATTAAATATTTCAAAGAAAAGTATAAATTCTAAATGCCATTATTTTTATGTACAATAATAAAATAAATGAAAATGAGGAACTAGTGTTTTACCCGCTTGTGAAGTGACTATTATGAGAGAAAAAATCAATTATCTATTAAAGACAATTAATAACCTTTGCAATAAAAGAGTAATGGTTATAGGGGATGTATTTTTGGATGAATATGATTTTGGGGAAGTGAATACAGTTTCTACCGGTATAAAAGTTCCGATTGTAGAAGCAAAAATTAGTAGGAATTCTCTTGGCGGCGCTGGAAATGTAGCTGCGAATATATCAGCATTAACATCTAATGCCTCTTTTCTGACGCAGTATGCTAATGACGATTCAGGCAAGAAAATTGAACAATTGCTTATTCAATACAATATTTCAACTCGATGCTTCCCGGCAAATAGGAGTATAGTTAAAAAGCGTATATATATTGATCATCAACAGGTAATGAGACTAGACCAAAATGAATATACATATATTAATCATAAAATGATTCGCGATGAAATTAGAAAGAGCAAGTGTGATGTAATTGTTGTTGCGGACTATTCTTTCGGAATGGTAGATCAATTTGTTTTAGATTGTTGCAAAGAAAAGTCTTTGTGTGATCATATCCCCTTAATATTTTCATCTAGAAAAGTAGAAGAATTTGATACTAGTGACATTTCATTGATTGTAGTTAATGAAAGAGATGATTCGAAGTCCATTAAGTACAATTTCAATTTGCAAAATGATACAAATACAGACATCATAATTACAAGAGGCCCTTTAGGAATTAAGGCTCTTGTGAATCATAAAATTTATGATGTCTCAACTGTTAAAGATTTACCAGTTAATGTGTCAGGTGCTGGTGATACCGTATTGGCAATAGTATCATTGCTATATCAATCAGGTATTGACGTCGAAACATATCTATGCTTAGCAAACATTGCAGCTGGAATAGCAATCAAGAATGAATTGACTTATAGATTACGGCAAGAGGATTTAATATCACGTTTATTTGAATTAGAATGCATGCATGCTAAATACCATAAATGTGTAGATTTAGATTCTGCTAATATAATTGTTAATACATGGAAAAAGCAGGGGAAAAACATTGTTCTTATTGATAAGTGTTTAAATCCTTTAGACAGTGAATGGTTAATGATGCTTGAGAAAAATAAGAAAAATAATGATAAGATTATTCTTACAATACGAGCTAATGAGAGTGAAAATAGGCTCCTCATCAATAAGCTTAGTAATCAGACTATATTATTATCATTTATAGGATTGTTTGACTTAATTGTTATTCTTGGAAGTGAAGGAGCGAATGACGTAGTAGAGGTTGTCAAACCAGATATACACATTCAATCATAGCAATGATTAAATATTGTGGGTATTAATACTAATAATGATACCTGGCTGATATAGGAAGCGATATATATGACAGATTTAGATACATTATATGAAGTTATGAAAATAGTTTCTGGAGATAGCAGCAACAAGACGTCTGATATTCCATTATTTTCTTTTGAAGGACTTCCTGGTTCTGGTAAAACAACACAGATAAAACTGGTTACGGAACAATTGGAGCGTTCATATGGGAAAGGGTATTACATAGATTTACCAACAAAATCATCAATTGGATTAATTTTAAAAAACTTATATTCTAATCCAACAAAATGGAATGAATTACGGAAAAAGGCACCCTGGTTTAATCCTATTTTTATCTCAGCAGATTTGCGCTTAGCTTTGGATGAGGCTAAAAAAGAGGGGGCTAGATTTGCCATCATGTCTAGAGGTATTTTATCCACATACTACTATAATTTAGATGCTTATGATAGACAAAGTCTCAATGAACAATGGGATTCTTTGAAAAATGATTTAAAAGCATTTATCATTCCTACAGCTATTATTTTTTTGCGTTTGCCGGTAGAAGAAGCACATAAGAGGGTTATTATTCGAAATCGTGGGCCTTTACGTAAAATGGATGAAATCTCAGAAATGAAAAAAGATGAAGTCAAGTTGGGAGAATATCTGACACGGTTAAATCATATTCCGGTACATTATGTAAATGCAGCTGGTACAACAAAATCTGTAACTTCAAGAATTGTGAAAGTGTTAGAGGGTTATTTTCATGACAATCATAATGGGACAATATAATGGAGATAATTACCAATTAACGCGTTTTTATGAAAATGAAATTCCGGGTTATATTTTTAAAGCGATAGTGCAGCTTGTAAAAAATGAAAATGTAATTATTCGTGGTGGGTTATCGTACGTTTTATTATTTGAAAGGGAGAATTATATTCTGAAGGATATTGACCTTTTGGCATTAAATGGTAATGTGGATAAGTTAGTTCCTTATTTTTATAGTGCAGACATTGTGTATATAAATAAAAATACTCATGGGGAATGTGTAATAACTGCATTTTGGAAAAATCAGGATACCTATTACAAGGTTGATATTTTGATGAATTCTCAAATAGAAGGCGAAGAAACATGCTTTTGGCGAGGAAATAAATGCAAGACGATTACAAAGTCTTTCTTATGGATGGATCGAATGAGAAAAATAGCTGAGAGAAAGCAAAGACATCATTCTAAAGAGAAAACCTTAAATCATTATTGGGTTGCTAAGTATATTTGTGAATATATGTTATCGACAAAATATTTACTTCATCCAGAACATGCAAAGTTTATTTCTTCGAAAATAAAAGAAGTAAAAAATTCATTAGTAGATTTAGTAGAGGAAAAGGAACTCAATGCTTTTCTAAAGCTAAATGATTTTATAATAAATAAATCATTAGGCAATTAGGAACGATGGGATTCCAACAGAGTTAATGCTGATAACTTTGGAAACTTTGATAATCAAGTGTATTGATTGTATTCCTGCGAATTTTCTTTTATATTGAGATTGTCGGATCTTCTGATTTGGAGGTAAACTTGAGGATTTTAATTTGTCAATTGAGAAACCATGGAGACATTATAAGATGTTTTCCTTTGATTGATGCAATCAAAGCTATATATAAGGACGCTTTCATTGGGTTTACTTGCTTTCCGGAAATGATTGAAACCTGTGCTTTATGCCATAATATTGATGTTGTTATTGCTCAGCCTCGGTTTAAGTCTGTAACAGATACGCAAGATGAAACTAGAGTTCTTGATTGTAGTATTTTAGAGGATGCGGTAGCAGAAGCTAGAAAATATAATTTTGATTTGTATATTGATTTACATGGTGTATTTCAAAGCGCATTGTTTGGTGCGATATGTGGTATAAGAACACGCTTGGGAAGAAGTAAAGAAACAGCTAAAGATGGGGCATCGCTTTTTTATACTGTGATAGCAGAAGTAAAAGAAAAAGAACTTAATAGAATGGAGAGACATTTTATCATTACTCGTAAAATTTTAAAAAATGTCAAGCCTGTTTATATACAGGTAAAGAAAAAAGACTATATTACAATCTTTCCTGGGAGCAGCAAAAAAGGAATATTAAAAAGATGGAGTACGGATAGATATATAAAAATCGCTAATAAATATAGAGATAAATATTACGTTAGAATGGTCTTAGGTCCTGAAGAAAGTGATCTAGTGAGGTATATTCGTAATCGGATAGATATTGATATAGTAGAATGTAATTCTTGGGAAAAAATAAGTGAACTAATATCGGAAAGTGGTATTGTAATAGGAAATGATGGCGCATTTGTACATTTAGCAGTATGGAAGGGCATACCATCTATAATGATTTGTGGACCGTTGTCGCCGGTAGTTAATGGAATATGGAAATATGGTATTGGGCAAACTATTTCTGTCCCAAAACATTGTATATGTAACTATTTGTGGCAAGGAAAATGTGATTATAATCATTATTGCATTGATAAAATTACTGTTGCAGATGTGATTAAAGCAGTTAGTCGTTTGGAGATATATTTAAATGAGAGAATATAGAGCAGATTTTGCTGTGTATCGGAATAATCCGGATTTATGCTATTTAGACTATGCGGCTACAACCTTTATGCCGGACTCAGTTATAGACGCTTGGATTAATTTTCATCAGTATTATGGCATAAGTATTGGTAGAGGTAGCAATTATCTATCTGCTAAAGCAAATAGAATTTTCGAAGAATCGTCAATGAAAATTCTTGACTTTTTTCATGCTACTAAAAAGTATCAGCTTATTTACACAAAAAATGCAACCGAATCAGCTAATTTATTGGCATCTATTTTGGTAAACATGATAAATCCAGGAGACATTATTGTAACAACTGAGTATGAACATCATAGTAACCTGTTGCCATGGATAAAATTAGCATCGGATAAAGATGCGATCGTTCTAAAATTACCAATATTACCGAATGGAAATATTGATTATGATTTTATTGAGCGCTCTCTATATGACAAAATTAAAATAATAACTGTAACTATGGAATCTAATGTTAATTCTTATACGCCACAAATTGAAAAAATAAAATTATTGAAAAAAGAAACTAATGCAATACTCGTTTTTGATATGTCACAAGTCGTAGGACATTCGAAGGTTGATTGCGATTCAATTGATGCTGATGCTTATTTTATGTCAGCTCATAAAATGTATGGCCCTAAAAATATAGGTGGGCTATTAATAAAAAATGATATATGTGAAGAATTACCTCCGTTTATGCTAGGCGGAGGTATGGTTTGGAGCAGCTTAGGCGGAAAGCCTACATGGTATAAGGATTTTAGAAAATATATGGCAGGAACATTTGATGTCGGACTTGTTTTTGCTTGGGCTAAAGCGTGCGAATATATGAGAGAAATCGGCATGACTCAGATTGCAAGTTCTGATTTTAATCTAAAGAGGTATTTGAAAGAGAGTGTGGCTCATCTTCATAAGTTCTGTTTAATTCCTGAAGGGACAGAACATGGTTATTCGCTAAGTTCCTTTACACTTGATGGAATTCATTCTCATGATGTTGCTGCGCTGTTATCAGAGGAACATATTGTTATAAGAACAGGTCATATGTGTGCACAACCTACGTTACAGGCTTTTCATCAAGAAAGTATTTGCAGAGTATCATGGGGGATTGGCACAGATGTATCTGATGTAGACCGATTTATAGATGCTATTAGTGAAAGAGTGAATAATAGAAAATGATAGACCATAGTTATAATCCAATGTGGGCGCCTGATTTTGTCCTTGAATCAAGTGGAGTGGCATGTGGAGATAAGATATCTCTTTATGCGATTAATGTTCATGGAAAAATATATTTTCAATATTTCATGAAATCTTGCAATGTTTCAAGAAGAATGGCTGATTATCTAGAGAAAGCTTTTTCCGGTAAAGATGAAGCTGAAATTCGAAATCAACTGGAAAGACTAATTAAAGGGGATTATAACGAGAAGGAAAATTGGATCTATGAATATATCCCCAATAGACAAGGGTGCATAGAGGCGCCGGTTAGTCTTCTTAAAGCATTATTTTTTCAAAATAAATCTTGTATTGTAAAACACCACTCTTTGGATTGCGATGCATGCGTCGAAATGAGGAGAATTAATTGGGATATCCCTGCTTCTGCTAGCATTGATGCTAAGAAAACGGTACATAATATTTATCAGGCAATTCGAAAAGAAGAGGATATGACTGAATCTAGATTGCAAAAATTAGGTTTGGCACAACTCTCAGATAAGGAGCAACTTGAATTTGAACAGCTCATGCGTTCTATGACACCCACTGAAATAAAGAAAATGAAGAGCCTTCGTTTAGCAGCTTTATTTTTGAATAATTGCTATAAATATGATATATCCCCGAATGCGGCTGTTGTTTCTTTAGCGTATAAGCAGCTCGTAAGTATGAAAGTCGCAGATAAAGAGATTGAAAATGTCAAAAATTTTATAAATTCGAATAATTTAAATATTGAACTGGTAAAGGGGAGCAGGCTTAATTCATTATATCCTCAAGGCTTTTTGAGAACTCATATGGATTATGATTTTCTAGCTCAAAACCTTAATGAAGCATTTTTATTAATTGATTATTTGGTCAATAATTGTGATTATAAACTTGTTTTAGGCGGTTCTGTACCTTTTTCATTTAAATTGGTTGAACATAGAAATAAAGAAATTATTACAGGACATATTCATTTGGAAAAAATCTTACAGGATCAATTTCAAGCTGTGATTGATATTAATATGGGGGGATTTCCATTAGGACGAACTGATGTTATTCAAGCTGCAGAACAATTAAGCCCTGAGGATTTAGCCTGCATAACGGTAGCGCATTTGTTTAAGCATGATCACGCTTTTATTAAGGATATCAATGATTTATATTATATGTTACGAGGCAATTGGTTAAATAAAGGCATTTTAAATCAAAAGATAAGGGAATATGGCTTGGAATTTCTATTTGGAAAGGCAGTAAGTTTTATAAATGATAAGTTTGGGCTTCAAGATAACGGCTTGAATCATATTATCAAACACCCTCTTTGTTTTATTACCAATAATGATTGGCCATTTTCTAGGAGTTCACATTTTAAGGTTAGGATGATAAATTTACTGCTGAGTAGTATAAATCAATATGGTGTCATTAATGGAATAACTGAGACAAAAAAACAATTATTGGGGACCTCAAGCCAAAGAGTTCCGGCAATGTTTTCTAGTGCCTTTCATTATTTGAATCAAAGAACATATTTGTTTCCAGTAGTATTTTTCTCACACTATGTCGATATAGATGAAAATAAGGGCGTGATGAGAATCGGAAACTATCCGATTTATACTTATGATAATATTGCAATACTTCCAATTGGAATTTTTTTGATGCATCACAATAAAAATGAATCAATTGATAGAAGACAATTGGAGAAAAATATTGATGAAGTATTGGGGCTGATAGGTATAACGGAAGAAGACTGCAATTATTCTTATTTGATGGAAGCGAGAAAGGATACATGGTTATATTAATAAAATGAAAAAATTATGTCTTGTTACCTATACCAGAAAAAATGAATGTTATACACAAGCAATAGATTTAATTGCTCAAAAGCTAAATGAAGATTTCATGGGAGATTTTAAAGTAGTAATTTGTTGCGAAGAGATGATTCATGTTCCTCAAAGTAATTACGAAATAGATATATTCCTAAAAAAGGGGACTAAATACAGAAAGCTTATATCCTTAATGGAAAATGATGACTCTTTATATTATTTGAGTATTGATAATGATATTTCCGGTAATATACCTGCAATTAGACAATTTGTAAAAAAATTAATGTGTCAAAGAGTTGATATTGGTTGGGGGCGTATTTATGTAGACTCTCCACATGGGTTAATATCCAACTTGGTTGGAGTTGATAAATTACTTTCACATAATTTAATCAGACCCACATTATGGAGTCTAGGTGTTGGAATATCGGTTCCTGGACAAATTTTTTGTATTAAAGGCGGGCGATTTAGAGGGAATTTAATCAATTTAGATACATTTTTAGATGATTTAGCACTAGGCCTATATGTAAATGTTAATAATTGCAAAAAATATATTGTAAATAAGAACCTGGGGTACGAACGTCCAAACAATCACTTTTGGGGATTATGGAATCAGAGAAAAAGGTGGGCAATTGGATATGGCTCAATACTTAAAGGCGTATTTGGAATAAATAATTATAGGTGGAAGGTTATAATACATGGACTGGGATATCATTTTTCTTGGATATTGAACTGGGCAATTGCAGGACTGCTTCTGGTGAAATTTTTCCCGATTTGTATTTTGTATCTTATATTTCTTAGCTTTATAATTGTAGGGAAAAATTTAAAAATGCTTCCTTACGCTTTTCTTTATCAATTTATATTTCCATTATTTCATGTTGTATGGATGATCAGTCTAGTAAGATTCCTTTCAAAGGGTGATTCAAATGAATATTATTCATGATAAGTATATTATACAAAATGAAACATATCTAAAGGGAATGATATTAACAAATGGGATTGTTTTTACACAAAATGCATTGAATGTAGCTCTGATTGAAAAAGCTAAAATTCAAAACCAGGTATACAATATGCCTATTAATTCTGAAGCCAACAGACCTCAGGAGCTTATCATAACCAATAGGAAAGATAATTATAGTACAGTTGTATCATGTGTTTCTCCGGTTGATGAAAGCAAGGCTGTTATTATAGATGCAGATTATAGTGGTGAGCTTCTTGCTATTGTTAATAAAAAGATATTAGATGATGTAGTTATACATTATGTACAAGAGCCAACTTATTACCATAAAAGAATCACAAACGGAGAATTAGTAAAGAGGTATGTATCTGCATGTGGGTTAGATGAATTAGATATACTCCCGTGGAAGGGGTGCTCCATATCGAAACCATGCCGTTTTTGTGGAGTTAATAACTATATAAGAAGAGGTGATGTAACAGCAACTGCAGTTGCTTCGAGTATATGTTTTTGGAATAAAAGATCTTATGATTATTTGAGAAATCTACAGGAAGCGATAAATATCGCATTGAAAGATGCATGTTATAAGGAACATTTCCATTTGATACTAATAGCTGGCAATTTAGCAAACGATAAATTGGATTTGGAATGTAGAATATTTAGTGAAATAGCCCAATTTATAATGCCTTTAGCTGGGCATAAAAGTAGGGAGGGGATAGTGGCGGTTATTTCACCACCTAATGATATAAATCTACTTAGATTACTAAAAAACAGTGGCGTTACTAATGTTGTTTTTAACCTAGAAGCTGTAACCGAAGAGGGCTTTAAAAAGTATTGTCCAGGGAAAAATGATTTAGGATTTAATTATTTTATGGATAGGCTAAATGCTGCTGTTGATATTTTTGGTAAAGGGCATGTATGGAGCAACCTTGTCTTAGGACTGGAATCAGTTGATTTGATGTTACCTGAATGTGAAGCTTTAGCCGAACGGGGAGTTGTTATGAGTGCGAATGTGTTACATTTTGATAAAGGGAATACTTTAGATTGTGGTGCTCCAGAACTTGGAGACGTTGTTAATTTTTTCTTTGAATTAGAAAGAATCAACAGTAAACATAATTTTATCCCTTTTTATTGTGCCAAAGCGCTTAGAACGAGTCTAACTAATGAGGCACATGAAAAAAGAATTGTATTAAAATAGGAGAGGCTAATTTTGAAAGTTAAATACTTAGGCACCGGTGCAGCAGAGGGAATTCCAGCATTATTTTGTCATTGCGCTATATGTGAACAAGCGAGAGTATTAGGTGGGAAAAACATAAGGACTAGAGCGCAGGCACTTATTGATAATGAGTTATTAGTTGATTTTGGACCGGATACATTTTTTCATACATTGAAATATAATATTAGATTGGCTGATATTGAATATTGCTTAATTACTCATAATCACGATGACCATTTATATGCACAAGACCTGAGAGCTCGAAAGCGAAGTAGAGCAATTTTAAGACCCGGAACACCTCCATTAAACGTTTATGGAAGTTTAGGGGTTAAGAATGCATTGTGCCCTGATAAAGAGGGTTTTATAACTAAAAATAAAAGTGTACGTTTTGTATTATTTAATGCATATGAACGAAAACAAATTGGAAAATTTACTGTGACCGCATTGCCTGCCGTTCATGGTGGGGATAATCCTTTTGTATATGTCATACAAAAGGGAGGCTCTACTTTCTTATATGCACATGATACGGATTATTTTATGGATGAAACCTGGAAATTTATTAGAGATTTAAATTTTCATTTTAATGCTGTTTCGTTAGATTGTACTGAAGGTAAAAAGCATATTGATTATATGGGACATATGAACTTTGAAAAAATGGTATATTTTTGTAAAAAAATGCAAAGTATCCATGCCATAAATGATAAAACTCTGATTATTGCAAATCATATTTCACATAATGGTTTAGTGAACTATGCAGAGGCATGTGGAATAGCGCAGAATTATGGAATAATAGTTTCGTTTGATGGAATGGAAGTGGAAGTTTAAATGTTAATAATTATATTTACGGGACCTCCTGCAAGTGGGAAAAGCAGCATTGCAAATCGGGTAGGAGAGATATTAGGGATTAATGTTATCTCAAAAGATGAATGCAAAATACGACTTTTTGAAACCTACGGATTTACAAATCATGCAGAAAAGAAAAAACTTAGCATCCAAGGCGAAAAGAATATGTATAAGGAATTGCTTAATTATGTAAATACGGATAAGGATATAATTGTTGATAATAATTTTAAGAATTTTGATGAATTAAGGAAGATTATAAGAGAATCAACAAATGATGTTCAAACTATTTGTTTTAGTTGTATGGCTGATTATCCTATACTGGCTGAAAGGTACAATGCACGCATACAGAGTGGTAGTAGACATCAAGCATTATATACGTTGAATGTTTATCCAGTAATAAATGGTATCAGTAAGTTTCACCCAATTATTACATCGCAAGATGTGGAAAGAATTGAAGCAAATGTGAAAGAAAAGAGCTTTGGAAATTGTGTGCAATACATAAACACTAATAATATAAAAAGAGACTTTACCCAAATTGTTACAGATGTAATACATTATATTGAATTGTGTAGGTGAGAAAATGAAGGAATGGGCTAAAATAGTATTAGAATCAAAAAATCCCAAAGTTTTATTGATGCTTTCCGGTGGCAAAGATAGTATTGCAACTGCAATTTTGCTTAAAGAAAATAACATCAATGTAGAGGCTATTCATTTTATTCATGCATGGGGATCCTCTATACCTACTAATGAGGCCAAGAGAATTTGTAGCGAGTATTCAATCCCTTTGAAGATTGTAGATTTTACAGCAGAGTTTTGTTCATCAATTTTAGGATATACAGGTGGCCGACCTTGTTTGCTGTGTAAAAAGGAAATGTATAAGAAGTTATTAAGTATAATTTGTGAAAAAGATTATGGTTGGTTAGCTATTGGTGACAATGCAGATGATCGTACTACTATAGCACGTATTAAGAATTATATCCTAGATAGTAGTGCGAATAAGAGCCTGGAATGCACAAGCTATTTTGGATCTGAAATGGGAATTAAATTGCCAGATGGGATGAGAGTATTAAGGCCTATTATTCATATGAAAGCAATAGAAGTCGAATCATTCCTTGCAAGGAAACATGTCAAAGTTCGCAGGATAAATTCAACTGGAGATAAGTATTTTGAATATCATAGGGAAGGATGCCCAATTCAATTTGCTGATTTAGGAGTACCGTTAACAACCAGCATATTTAATAAATTGAAAGTATATAATGAGGCTGTGACGGAATATGCACGAGAAAATCATTTTTTGGCATCTGTGCATATTCCATCTACTTTTGTGGTTACTGTTCCGAAGGGGTATGAAGAAAAATCCTTACAATATTTAATTAGTAGAGGCCTGGATGTTAACCTTGAGATAAATAGACAAAAAAATGAAGGGAAAATGTATTTTGCATATATAAAAAATATATCTGCAGAACTTTTAAAAAGTCGAATGTATAAAAAAATTGTGTCGCGAATGAGTGAGAGGCTAGAAATTAAATGCATAAAGGACGAATATAGTATAGCTGACAAGTTAATATCTGCAGATGTAACTGGTCTCGGAGTGCATTTATCTTTCTTTTTTGACTTTGTAAATATGAGAGCAATGATTCATTTAGAGTTTTATGATGATTCAAGTCTTAGAAGGGAGTTCGGAATTTTTGATAATTTAATTGTTGAATTATTTCACACAAGAGATTACATTGTGGCTCATAACTGAGATATGATTCACTGCACATCTCAAAAGGAATTACGCAAATCAGAAATTACCAAGAAGCAAATAGCACATTATATTGCAGTGGGTATTCAAATTGGGACACATAATTTTATGGGTGTTCAAAGGTACTTAATTGGCCTTTGGAAACTAGCATAAAATTTAAACATTACGTTGTTTTGCAGTTACACGATACGTGTGTAAAATCATATGATACATTCTTTGAAACCTAGCAAATATGTCTGTTAGCGGTGAGTAAAATTCGGAGGAGGAAGCCTATGGCCTTTTCCCGTGTCTGTGGAGCCGGAAGCAGGGAAGGTATGGCTCACTAATGTATACCGTTTTAAAGGACTGGAAGCCAAGGCGGTGCTCCTGGTCGACGTGGAAATGTCTGCACTGCCCAATCCTTTCACCAGACGGCTGATTTACACCGGCGGCTCCAGGGCTGCAGCTTATTTGAAACTGGCACTGAAAGAGGATATCCCAAAGAACGGCTGTGGGGCCCTTCTTTCCCAAATGGGAGCGGAAGGGAAGAATGCCAGGGACCTGGCCGCTTTCTGGGACATGGAAATCAAATAGCACTGTGAAAATAGCGGAAACTTTATGAGGTGCGCAGATCGTTAAATGTGCCATTGTCATTACGAGGGGCGGGAATGCAGCCTGGAAATTCTATTTCTTTCATGGCATCAAGTGCAGTGTGGCGGGAGATCTCTCGACTCAGAGCCTCAATAGAGCAGAAAGCACATACCACCCATAACGACATGCCGCTCCGCTCGAGATGACGAAGCGGCGGGAGGGGATACGAAAAAAGCCGGGCGCCTGCCATTGTGAAATGGCAGGTGCCCAGCTTTGGCTTTTCTATAGATATTTGCCTTTAACAAGCATTATGTAATTTGACTGTTTTGTGATTCAATCCAAACACGTGGCTTTTCCAGACAGGCCGCAATGGGCACGGGTTTACGCATGCCGGTTTCTTCAGATGCCATATTGTTCATAGAGCTTGTTTCTATAGTCTCTATCAATAGATGCTTTTGCCGCATCGGCGGTTTTACCGGCATTCAGCAAGATGGCGATAAGTCTGCCTAGTTTATCTTCTCCCTTTTCAGTGGCGTACTCGAGCTGGGCTTCCCGGTCCATGATGGCCATTTCACGATTGATGTAGCGGCGTCTTTCTTCGGTATTGTTGAGGAAAATTTGAGCGGCATCCATGGCGCTTCTGATAGCGGGTTCACTCATGGCGAGTTCCTCCTTTCCTTTCTTGTCGAGCTTGTTGGCAAAATAGGCCAGCCAGCGTTCCATTTTTGTCATAGCGGCGACTGGTTTGGGCGGTTCCGCAGCGTATTTGGGAATTTCCAGGAAATGAAGCTCCAGGTCCTCCGTCAGCTGGTGGCCGGTCTGGATATTGTACAGCCCATACACGGCGTGGGGCTCTTTCTGCGGGAGCAGGTTGAAGGCGAGCAGATTCACGGTGATGGCGGGCTTCAGCCGGTTGTAGGAATATCCTCTTGGCAGTGACATGAGGTACATCTGCGCCCAGTAGTAGAGGGTGCGGCGTTCCATGTTCTTCTCATTGATGACTTGGACTTCTACGTCGACCTGTTCGCCGGAGTCCAACACACAGGCGATATCGAAACGGGTGGCCTTGTCGCTTTCATTCTCCGGACTCATTTCCGCATTTGAGAACCGCAGGTCCCGTATGGGATGATGCAGCGTGTCCATGAGAACGGCATTCAGGAAATCAATAGTAATCTGTTTGCGCTCTTCCTTACCGAAGATGAATTTAAAAATAACATCGTTCAGTGGATTGTAATTTGTTATATCCAGGTGCTGGAGATTTTCCGGGATCTGCATGGATGACACCGCCTTTCATCAAACAGTCTCTCCTTTCCTCCATTATAGCATGATACGATAAACAGTGTACAGGCTGCATAGGAGTGCAGTCATTTATAAAATTTACACAGACAGTGATAGTATGAGGTGGGGTATGGCCATTTTTTCATCCCATGTGGTGGATTTTCATGGCAGCGAGGAGGAGAAGCTGGCATATAAAGTGCTTCACCGTCTGCCAAATGACTATGTTTTTTTACTCCTTCCGCTGGTTGGAGATAACGGGAATCGGATTTCCCTCATTTTTCTTTTTATGAGAAGCAGAACCCCATATACTGTCCATGTGCTCTGCTACAATTAAGATACAAGCTGTTGATTTCATAATACACAGAAAGGATGAGTCTTATGAAAGTAGTCAAAGGCAATTTTGGAGAAGGGAAAGGGAAGGCCCCGGTTGAGGGAAAAGCATTGGAGGAGGTGCCCTTTGAGCATAAGCTGGTGGACTTTGCCAAGGCAAAGGAGGAGATGGAGGAGGAAACGAAGGGGGACCGCGCTCTGGATGATTTCCTCTCCTCCCTCACGCCGGAGCAGCTGGCGGCGCTGGACAGGGTGACAGAGTCCATGGCGGACGAAGCCTTCGATGCCCTGGACGATGCGGACGAGCTCATGGATGAGCTGGATGAGGAAATCGACAGGCTCTTTGACGGTCTGGATGATTGAAGGTGAAAGTATGGACGATATCTGCGATGCCCTTCTGGGCTATGCCCTGAAGCGGGTGGTTCTGGGAGCCCATGATTATCCGGAGTCCCACAAACGCCTCTACCCCGGCGACGTGCTCTCTGTCTCCCGCTGGGGCAATCTGTATGAACATTTTGCAGTGTACATCGGCAAGGGTCTGGTGGTACACTACGCCTCCGATGACGGCGACTGGGGCGGCGACGTGCGGGTGAGAAAGGCGGCGCTGGACGACTTCGTGGCCGACAGTGACGGCTATCGCATCTGCCGTTTCCCGAAATCCATGCCCATCGCCGGCTACCACCTCTACAGCCATAATGAAACGGTGGAGCGGGCCCTGTCGAGGCTGGGAGAAACGGACTACAGCCTCTTTTCCAACAACTGCGAACACTTCGCCATCTGGTGCCGGACAGGATTGTCATTGTCAAAACAGGTGGAAGAGTTTCTGAGGGAAATCGTAAGGGACACGCCTTTAGCGTGAGGGGTGACGGCCCTGCGGGCCGAGGGCGCGGTTTTTCAATTTTATCATAAGAGGCGCCCTTCATCATTTAAAGGGCGCCTACCATTGCCGCCGGAGGCGGCTTTAGGCTCCTTCCCCAGGAAGGAGCTGGGCGAAGCCCTGAGGATAGGTCCGAAATTTAGAGGAATTGCTTTTTATGCAACTGACTCCCCTATCCTCCGTCGCCTTCGGCGCCCCCTTGCTGGGGAAGGAGGGCTTTTCCTCTTCGTCGTGCAGCACTGGTGACATAAAGTAAATCCCGTAACGCTGACTACAAAACGCATCGCCGAAGGCGATACCTCCACCCTTTGAACCCTTTGAACCTTCTGAACCCTCACGCCGCAGGCGTGACCATAAGCCGCTGTCAAACTTAAGGACCCTCCGGCCTTTAGGCCAGTCCATCTTAAGAACCTTTCTCCTTGAAAATAGGTTATAATGAAGAAAACACATTACACGCAATACTCAATACTCAATACTCACAGTCTTTGATTTCATGGGGAGGTCAGGTATGGACGAGGAGGAAAGGCGCCGGCGGCGGGCGGAAAATGCATTGGGAGCTCTGGCAGCGGGGGCTTCGGTGGATGAATCGGTGCGGCGGCTGGCTGAGGTGTATCGGAAGCCTTTGGAGTATAGGGGGAACCGGAAGCTCTTTGACGACGGCATGGCGAAGCGGCTGGCGAAGGAGAATCTCTTTGCTTCGGGGAAGGCGGTGAAGGATCCCTATACGGGCAAGAAGCTGTTTCTTCGGAAGCAGGAGGCGAAGCTGGCCTATGGGAAGAAGTGGACGGAGCATCTGGCGGAGGCGGACCATGTGGAACCGGTGCACCGGATTTTTGAGGCCCATAAGGACGATGCCTGGGTCACCAATAGCGACATCAAGGATGCGGTGAACAGCCCGGAGAATCTGAAGACTATTTCCCGGAAGCTGAATAATGCGAAACGGGATCGGAGGAATTCGGATTTCTACGGTGATGACAGGTATCTGGCGGATAAGGATATCCACCTTTCCAAAGAGGCGAAGGAGCGGGCCTTGGAGGACGGCCGGCAGGCGCGCAGCCATGTGGACCGGTCCCTTACCTTGAAGGGGGCAGGAAATCTGGCCGCCGAGTTTCATAACGCCGGTGTAAAGGCCGCTGTCGGAGCAGCGGTGTTTTCGGGTGCCATGGCGGCGGTGGATAATATGGTGGCAGTGATTGAAGGGAAGAAGGAGCCCGGTGAAGCCATCAAAGACCTGGTGAAGGCGACGGGCACGGCGGCAGCCCTTTCCTATTTCGCCGGCGGCGCAGTGAGTGTCATTTCCCATAGCCTTTCGGCATCTTCCAATTCCCTGGCCCGCATGCTGGGACAGGCAGGTGTGCCGGGAAAGGTGGTGGCGGCGGTTCTTGCCACGGCAGGGATTATTAAAAATTATATCTATGGAAATATCACCGCTTCCGAGTGTATTGCCCAGCTGGGGGAAACGGGGATTGCCACGTCCACCGCGGCGGTCGGCATGTATGCGGGAGCTGTGTTGATACCGCTTCCTGTCATCGGTTCACTCATCGGCGGTATGGTGGGGTATATGCTGTCAGGAAAGGTGTTTACCGCATTGAGCGGCGCCCTGTCTTCGGCAAAACTGGCCCGAAAGGAGCGCATCCGCATCGAAAAGGAATGCGGGGAATCCATTCGCCGGATACAGGAGTACCGGCGGGAGCTGGATGAAATCACGGAGACATATTTCAAGGAAAACCGGAAGGCCTTCGATGAAGCCCTGGGGGATATGGTGTCGGGCCTGAAGCTGGGGGACGCAGACGGCTATATCCATGGGGCAGACAAAATCATTCAGCAGCTGGGAGGCAAAGTTTCCTATCATAATATGGATGAGTTTGATGAATTAATGAAGAGTGATACCATCATTAAATTATAAGGAGGTACATCATGCCTATTCCATTCATTCTTGGCGGTATTGCTGTGGCGGCCGGTCTTGTGGGAGCAAAGAAGGCGAAGGATGCCAGCGATAAAAATGCCCGGGCGAAACGAATCAACCGCAGAGCTGACGAAAAGTTTGAGAACGCAAAGAAAGCGCTCCTTGCTGCCCGGGACGAGGCAGGCAGGGCCCTGGAAAATCTGGGGCAGGCGAAGGTGGATATCCTTCATGGCAGTGTCACCCGTTTCGTGGATACCTTCGGAAAGATTCATCATGTGGAGCTCACCGGTTCTGCCGGAATGGACGAACTGGCAGAATTTACGGTGAACGAAGATGCCTTAAAGGAAATGGGGGAACTGGGCAGTCTTGCTTCGAAAATGGTTTCGGGCACGGTGGAAGGACTGGCTGCCGGAGGCCTCATGGCTTTCGGCGCCTACAGCGCCGCCGGCCTTCTGGGCACTGCCGGTACGGGAGCAGCCATTGCAGGTCTTTCGGGGGCGGCGGCCACCAATGCTACCCTGGCCCTCCTGGGAGGCGGCACCCTGGCGGCCGGAGGCCTTGGCATTGCAGGAGGCACCGCTGTGCTGGGCGGTCTGGTGGCAGGCCCTGCCATTGCGGTGATGGGTTTCATGATGGATGCCAAAGCCGATAAGAATCTGGACATAGCCAAGAGCAAACGGGCCAAAGCGGAAAAAGCGGAGGCGGAAATGAAGCTGGCCGGAGATGCCTGCCGGGCCATCGGGAAAAGGGCGAATATGTTCAGACATCTGATTTCTGAAATCGACCCTATTTTCAAGTCTCTCATCGGGAAGATGGAAGCGGTGGTGAAGGAAGAGGGCACAGACTATAGGGACTATGGCGAAGAAGAAAAGAAAACCATTGCCATGGCCCTTGCCACCGCCGGTGCCGTGAAGGCGGTGCTTGATACGCCGATTCTTACCAAAGAGGGGGCGGTGACAGAGGAGTCCCTTACGGCCTATAAAAAGGTGGAGGCCTTCCTGCCGAAGGTAGAGGGATAATGGATTTCCCCTGCCTGGCCTGCGGCCTCTGCTGCGAAAAGGCCCGGTACGTGAAAGAACTGAGGCCCTTTTTTGATGAAAAAGGACAGTGCTCCTTTTATGACAGGAAAAGCAGAAAATGCCGTATCTATGACTGCCGTCCCGCCATCTGCCATACGAAAGTCATGTATGAAAAAAGGTTTCGCGCCTTTATGACGGAAAAGGACTATATCCTGGCCAATCTTTCTGTGTGCCTGGCGCTGAACAGGGCCGCCGGGAATCGGGATAATGAGGAAAGAATCCGGAACATCATGGAAGAAATCGAGGAAAGGGCTGATTGAAACATGGAGGTCCTGGGGAGGCACTGGTGTCATTGGAGCATGGGGTTTCTTCTCTTGGCTCATTTATGGATACATCTGTGTTTACTTTGGATTCCTGAAAGGAGGATTTATGCGTAAAAAAACGATGGCCGACGGCATACTGGGCATTTCCATTGCCGCCGCCCTGGCATCGGCGCCTTTTCAGGAAAGCAGTCTGGCTGCAGGAGCCTTGTTTCACCTTTCCTTTGCCGCTTCCGTAGGCGGCTTTGCAGACTGGTTCGGCGTCACTTCTCTTTTCAGGAAGCCCCTGGGCGTACCTTTTCGGACCAGCCTCATCTCCAAAAGCCGGGATAAAATCGTGGCCATGGCCAGAGACATGGTGACGGAGGAAATCCTCTCCGAACGGCGGCTGAAGAGGCTGCTGGTGAACCATGTGCCGTCAGCAGTGGTAGAGCGGTGGCTGAAGGAGCACCGGCAGGAACTCAGCCGTATCCTGACCGACGGTCTGGAGGCCGCCTTTTCCTCCCTCCACGAGGAATGGCTGTGGCAGATGGCAGGAAAGAGCCTTTCTGCTCTGCTGCCTGCCATCGACTGGGCTGCCATTCTGGCGTCGGTGATGCTTTCCTTTAAAAAGTATGAGAAAAAAGAAGCCCTTTCGGAGGCCCTGGCAGAGGAAGTACGCCATTTCCTGCAGGATGAGTTTACTTTGGAAGAAATAGGACATATTTACCACGCCGCCTGGGACCATTATGAGGCTCATGGGCCTTTGCATTTTCACCGCCTCTTCCGGAAGGCCGTAAAGGACAGGGATGAGGAATTCATCAAAGGCATCCAGAAAAAGATTTTTGACCTGGCTGATACCCTGACTCATGAGGACAGCGAGGTAAGAAAGGCATTGGGCGAAAAGTATGACAGACTGCTGGAAAGACTGTCCACCGACAGCCCCTGGAAACAGGAGCTGAACCGGAAAATTTCCCATATGGCAGAAACAGTGCTGGAAGAAAAGGGGAAGGATTTCTTCCTGGAGGCATGGCGGGTCCATCATGAAGAGCTGGCAGGCCTTCTGGCGGAGAAAATCCTACTGTACGCTGAAAACATGATGGAAGATGAGGGAAAACGGCGCCGCTTCGACGCCTGGCTTCTCTCCATGGCCCTGCCCCATGTGAAGGAAATCCATGAGGCTGTATCATCGGTGGTGGAAAAGAAGCTCTCCCAGTACGACGGAAGTGCCATGGCCCGCCTTGCAGAGGAGGCGGCGTCGGAAGAAGTGGCGGCCATTCGCATGAACGGCTCCCTCTTCGGCGCTCTGCTGGGGCTCGCCTTTTTTGCAGCGGGGGTGATGATATGAAACGGTATCAGCGGGCCAATCTTCTCATGGCGGCTGCTTTCCTTCTCTTTCTTGTCACCTTTTGCTTAAGCCGCTGGAGTCCCTGGCAGAAAGAGACCTGGCTTTCTGTGCTCTATTTCCTGGCCCAGTCCTGCTTCATCGGCTGCGTGGCGGACTACATTGCCGTGGAAGCTCTTTTCCGGCGGCCCTTCCATCTGCCGGTGGGACGGCTTATCCCCAAAAGCAGAAAGCGCATTATTAGAAAGCTGGGCGAGGTCAACCGCACCCTCCTTTCCAGAGAAAACATGCTGAAAAAAGTGGAAACTTTTTCTGCTTCCCGTCTGGTGTTCAGCCGTCTTGAAAAAGAAGAAAATCGGAAAGGCCTGGAAAGAAATCTGGCGGAAAAAGCAGGGACCTGGTTCGTTTCCTTTGTCAAAGCCCATAAAAACGATGCCGCCTCCATGGCAAGAAGGGAAGGAGAAAAGAAGCTCGCTTCCTTTACTGCCTTTGCTAAAGAGAAAATCCTTTCTGAAATGAATCGGGAAGAGTGGCTTGACAAAATTCTGGAGGAAGCGGAAAAAAGGACCAGAGACGAGAAAAATAGAGAGGCCCTGGCCCGCTTTCTGGAGGACCGGGGAGATAAAGAAGAAAAGGGATTCTTCGGCTCCCTGGTCTATGGCCTTGGAAAATTTTTCGGCGCCATAGACTACGACAGCCTGGCAGATTCTGCCATGGATGCCCTGGGGGAAGAAATAGAAACCTGGAAGGAAAAAGACAATCCCTTCCGCAAGACACTCCTTTCCGGCTGGGACAGTATGGTGAGACGGTTCCTGGAAGAAGAGGCCACGGAAAGAGCACTGGGGGATTTTGGCAGAATCCTCTTCGCTTCCTTTCCGGTGGAAGATAAAGTGGAAGAGGCGGTGGACCGTTTCATGGAAGAATGGGGAGAAGGCAGGGCCTTCCATGAAAAATTGGTTCCCCAGCTGGAAAATGCCCTGCACCACGCTATCACCGCCGCCGGCCATGACGAGGGCTTCCGAAAACGAATGGACCGATTCGCCAGAGACCTGGCCGTGGAAATCATCTCCTATGAACACGGCTGGCTGGCCCCTGCCATGACGGAAGTGCTGGAAAACTTCACAGACCGGGAGCTCAATGAATTTGTGGAATCCAAAGTATGGAGCGAACTGGAAGGCATCCGTATCAACGGCGCCCTGGTGGGCCTCCTGGCAGGCTGCGCCTTCTATGTGTTCCTCATGTGGGTATGGGTGCCCTTTGTGGGAAAATGGTAAATGAAGGCAGCGGTTCATGGCGGGATCAGGATTGGAAAGGAAATCCCGTATCCCGAGAAACCTTAAAATTATTAGGCCTCTTTGGGGTCTCGGATTTTCTACGAAAATCCAGCTATCCTCTAACGCCAAAACCCCTTTCTATAAAAAGGGGCTTTGGCGCTTTGTTATGCAGCCATGGTGACACAAATGCAAGACCTAACGATGACTTTATCATGATTGACTAAAGGGCTGTCTACACCCCTCAGCCCCATAGGGACGTCAATCCAAAGAAACGTAAGAACCCCTGCCTGCGGAGCTGGCATCAAATGTCCCTTTTGAACCTTCAGGGTCCGCAGAGCCCTTTCTTTTCTGTTGCGTCTTATAAATTTTTTCTGTAATGAAAAAAGGTTTTTATAAAATCTGTCTTTTTCTAATGGTGTATAATTAATGGTGTAAGAAAAGGCCTTGCGAAAAGGCAGGAGGAAGAGAGCCGTGGCGGATGAAGAAGAAACGGGTTTCTGTTATTGTGCTGATTCATGGTCCAAATCCCCGCGGGTGGGGTTTCCGATAGTCCAAAGGAGGAATTGATATGACTATAACTTATGTTCTTCAGGTTCTTCAGGCAATGGAAGATGGGAAAATTCAGGATCCAACCTATATCAAGGATCTGGAGGGTGAGCTTCATAAAGCATTCCGTCGTGTAAGAAGAAGACTGCTTCGCCTTCGCAGCCGCGCCCAGTATGAAATCGGTGAAATGGACCGGGCCAAGGTATCCGCTACTTCCAGCCATATGGAAGAATTTACCAAGTACTGCGCCATGATTCGCAATTTTAACATGAAAGACTGCGAAGGCCTTCCGGGAATTGAAAGCTTCCTGAAGGAAGGCTTTAAGGTCGATGATATGATTGCACGGGCAGATAAAATTGCCAGTCTGGAAGCGGTAAGCGCTGCTGCTTATTCTCCCATGGCCCTGGGATTTGGTATCCTGGACAGCTTTGCTATCCTGCCGAAGGTGAATATTGACAATAAACGTTTCCACAGCATGGATATGACCTACATTCATGAACTCATCGAAGAGCTAAAGAATTATCAGAACCATGTGAGAAAACTCACTGCCTCCATTGATGAAATTGGTCGGAAGGCCAGGGAAGAGGCAGACTGCCTCAATGATCTTCATGATTATTTCGTAGACGGCATTGATGATTTGAAAAACATTCTGGAAAGAAAAGGAGAAGACTGGAACCGCTATTCCCAGTCTGAAAAGATGCAGGTGGCCCGGGCTATCCAGTGCGCCCAGCTCATTACCATCCTCTTCCCCCATCTCTTGAATGACAAAGGAGAAGTGAGTGAGGAAAGCGAAAAGGCTATCGAAAAGGCAAAGAAGGCACTGGCTTTCCGGGATGCCTGAAAGAAGCGGAATAGGGCGGTAAGTGCGATTCTTTTTCCATAGAAACTTTTTATATGTTATAATCATATATAGATATATAGGGAATCGCTGGTTTATTTCCTGGAAATCATGAGGAAGAGCTGTAGGCAGATGTATATCTGCAGGCGGCTCTTTCATTCCTGTTTCCTTTATGCATTTCACTTATCAGTGCTTCCCGGTTTCGATAGATCATACTGATTGAAGGGGGAACGAGTCATGTCGATTTCTTTTATTCTGCGCATGATTGCAGGGGCAGTCAGCGGTAATTCCAATTCTGCCCGTCCGGAAAGCATCAACGGCGAAGTGGAAAGGGCCAGAAGAAGGGCTACGAAAAGAATCAACCGGGCCAAGGTCAGGGCCCAGGATGAACTGGGAGAGCTGGACCGTGTGAGAATCACCCTCATGTCCGGCGATATGAAAAAATTCACCAGCCTCTTTGCCCAGCTGAAAAATGTGGACTTCCACGACTGCGATACGCTGGCAGGACTGGAACATTTCAATAAGGAAAGAAAGAACTGGCGGGAAATGGAAAAATTGTCCGCTAAAGCCATGAGTGTGGTTACCCTGGCAGGTGCAGTGGATGCTGTCGGATTTGGCGCCGGCGTGCTGGATCAGTATGCCAAGGTACCGGAAATCAAAGGACTGGATGTGACCGGGGGAACAGAAGATGTGAATGCCCTGAAGGATATGAGCGCCCGTCTTCAGGAATTCCAGAAGGATGTGAAGAACATGTGCATCCGCATGCAGCTGGTTCGCCACGAAGCCAGAAAAGCGGAAGATGCGCTCCTCGACCTGTCCGATTACTTTGAAGATGGCATTGAAGATATCAAATCCATTCAGAATGATGCTGGCAACGACTGGAAGAAATACTCTCCAGCCCAGAAAATCTTAATCGGCCGCACAGCCCAGATTGCCCGCCTCATCCGCGCCCTTTCGGAAGTTCGTTTCCTTAATGATGACGCCACTTTGCGCCCTGAAATTCAGGAGTCTGTAGACGCAGCGGAAGAACTGCTGGACGAACTGGGAGCTTAATAACAGCCATAACAAATCGGCATCCCTCCTTAGGAAGGGACGCCGATTTTTTTGATTCGTGAGCCGTGGGAGTGGTCTGCTATCGGCTATCCGCTGGTCGCATGGTTTCCAGAGGAAGGAGGCTCTGGCACTTCGCCATGCAGCATTGATGACACAAGGGGATTTCCGCAGCGCAGGCTCCTTCCACAGGAAGGAGCTGGGCGAAGCCCTGTGGATAGGTCCGAAAATTTAAGGAGAACTGACGGCCCTGGTCTCCGCTGCTTTCAGCGGTATCCGACACCCGCTGAAACCTTTTCCTCACCGCATCATATTCCTCTATGAAATCAGTACTCAATCAGCCAAATTTATTGTACAATATAATAGGTGTTGAATCAGACAGGAGATGATAAGGGTTGAAGAGATTTCAAAAGTGGACACTGGTCTTAGGGGTCTCTCTGGCTTTTTCCTGGGGAGGGATGGCCGAAGCTTTTGAGCCTTATTACCTGAATGGGGACAAGACCTATCCTATGATACAGAATACCGGTGGTATTTATAACGACGGTGCTACAGGCCTTTTTCTTGATTTGTCTACTTTGACGGTGGAGGATGTCTTTGAAGACGGCCTTCAAACAAAGGTGAAAATAGTAGATGTGAAGTCTGCTCAAACCTATACGGAGAGCTGGATTCATGTACGCTACAGCGTGGATGGAAAGGCCTGGGCCCTGGGGCAGGACGGGCGCTGGCGGGAAATCCCTTCCAATACGGAGGATCCCGCAGCGCTGACCGTGTATTTCATCAGACAGGCCATGACCGATGACAGTACCCGTGACCGGCTGTCCGGTGAAATTGACCAGATCATGGAGACAAAGAAGGACAATCCGGGAAAAACAGCGCCCGATGATGCGATTCCCCTGATGGATGTACAGGCTCCGCTCGCACAAAACGGGGTGAAGGAAAAGGGTAGCGTCCAGAAGGGAAATGACGATGCCGATCAAGTGACCGTAACCATTACGGAAGCGCCGAAGGTGGAAATTACATCGACTCCGCCGCCACAGGTGGATATTACATAAAGGATATACATTATTTTTTTCGAGGTGTATGATGGCAAAAAGACATTACGAACTTCATGTAGCCGGCTGCACAAGGCAGCTTCCCATTCTGAATATTTCCGATAAATTGGCCATTGCGGGATTTGTTATCCTGGGAGATACGGAAATCGTTGAAAACTGTGCCAAAGAATTGGCTTCCAGGGTGCCAAAAGATACGGATATCATCATGACGGCAGAAACGAAGGGAATCCCTCTGGCTCACGAGCTGGCCAGTGTGCTGGGCATGAAGAAGTATATCGTAGCCAGGAAATCCGTGAAAGCCTATATGGAAAATCCCATCTGGGTGGAAGATGAATCCATTACCACTGCCGGTAAACAGCGTCTCTACCTTATGGATACGGATGTGGAACTCCTGAAGGGAAGAAATGTGCTCCTGGTGGATGATGTCATCAGTACCGGCGGATCCATGAAGGCCATGAAACAGCTGGCTGAAAAGGCAGGGGCCCATGTGGTGGGTGAAGCAGCCATTCTGGCAGAAGGGGATGCTGCTAAACGGAAAGATATTATCTATCTGGAACCGCTGCCCCTGTTTGATGCGGAATAAAACAGGGCCGCCGTGACACGCCCTGGCGGGCGTGAGGGTTGACGGCCCTGTGGACCGAAGGTTCTAAGGGTTCTGAAGATTGACGCGCCGCTGGCGCGAGGGTTGTGGTGGGCGGCTTCGCCGCCGGTTTGTAGAAAACAGCTTTAGTGGGTTAGTGCACTAGTGAGCTGGTAAAAACCAGACAACCGGGCTTTAGCCCGAGAAAAACAGGCAAACCGCCCTGACGGGCGTTGGAAAACCATACAACCGCGCCTTTGGCATCGGTCGGGCAATTCATAGGAAGGTCCTTTTATGTGCAGGCAAAGGACCAACTTTGCCCGACTTGTAGACCCTCTGCAGGGTCTCCACATTGGAAATGCACCCCTTTTGCCGCCTGCGGCGGCGTCTCCCCCGGAGGGGGAGATTTGCTCTATGAAAAACATAGAGTTACTTAAGTTAGCTCAAGGCTGAGCAGTGAATAAACTTCCCCCTCCGGGGGAAGTGGTGCGCAGCACCCAAAGGGGTGCATTTCCATCGGGCGAAGCCCGGCTTTACGGTTTTCGCTGCCTCTGGCAGCATATAAAATTCATCGCCAAAGGCGATACCTTTCCCCTGAGCAAAAGCGAACGCAACCCTGCTACACAACCCGCCGCCGTCAGGCGGCTAACCTGCGGCGCCAGCCGCTTTCCAAATGTGATATAATAAGGAATACATTGTTTACGTTACTGATATTGTCTCCACAGGAGGAAACAGATGAAACATCAGGAAATTGTTATGATTGTTGACTTTGGCGGCCAGTACGCCCAGCTCATCGCACGGCGTGTCCGCGAATGCGGCGTTTACTGCGAAATCCTGCCATACAACAAGAGCGCTGAGGAAATCCTTGCCCAGAATCCGAAGGGCATTATTTTCTCCGGCGGTCCATCCAGTGTTAATGCAGAAAATGCACCCCAGGTGGATCCCGGCGTGTTCAAAGCAGGAGTACCGATTCTGGGCATCTGCTACGGCATGCAGCTCATGGCTAAGGAACTGGGCGGTGAAGTATCGAAGCCTGAAAAACATGAATACGGCCACACTGATTTTTATCGCAACGGCAGCAGCGCCCTCTTTGAAGGCGTTTCCGAAAAGACCGCTGTATGGATGAGCCACGGCGACGCAGTGACCGATATGCCCGCCGGCTTTGGTCTCACCGGTCATACCGACCTCACGCCTACCGCAGCCATGGCCGATGAAGCCCGTCGTTTCTTCGGCGTACAGTTCCATCCGGAAGTAGTTCACACACCGGAAGGTACCACCATGCTGAAGAATTTCCTCTTCAAGATCTGCGAATGCAAAGGCGGCTGGTCCATGGGCAACTACATCGACATTGTCGTGGAAAACATCCGCGAAAAGGTTGGCAAACACAACGTCATCTGTGCCCTCTCCGGCGGCGTAGATTCCTCTGTAGCAGCCGTGCTGGTGCATAAAGCCATCGGCGAACAGCTCACCTGCGTCTTCGTAGACCACGGTTTCCTCCGCCTCGGCGAAGCAGAACAGGTAGTGGATACCTTCAAGAATAAATTCAACATGAAACTGGTGCACATCGACGCATCCAAGCATTTCATGTCCCTCTTGAAGGGCGTCACCGAACCGGAAAAGAAGCGTAAAACCATTGGCGCTGAATTCATTCATACCTTCCAGGAAGAAGCCAATAAGCTGGAAGACGTGAAATTCCTGGTACAGGGCACCCTGTATCCCGATGTGGTAGAGTCCGGTACCGCCACCGCTTCCACCATCAAATCCCACCACAATGTAGGCGGCCTTCCGAAGGATATGAAGTTCCAGCTCATTGAACCGCTCCGCGAACTCTTCAAGGATGAAGTCCGCGAACTGGGCCGTCAGCTGGGCCTGCCGGAAGAAGTGGTCAATCGTCAGCCATTCCCGGGACCGGGCCTGGCTATCCGTATCATCGGCGAAATCACACCGGAACGGCTGGATATCCTCCGCCGCGCTGATTTCATCGTAAGAGACGTCATTAAACAGCATGGCCTCTATAATGATATTTGGCAGTCCTTCGCCATCCTCCCCGCAGCTATCCGTTCCGTAGGCGTACAGGGCGACGAAAGAACCTACGACTACACCGTAGGCATCCGCGCTGTCACCTCCTCCGACGGCATGACGGCTGATTATTTCCGCTTCCCCTGGGAAGTGCTGGACGAAATGAGCCGCCGTATCTGCAACGAAGTGGCTGGAGTGAACAGAGTGGTCTACGACATCACCTCCAAGCCGCCGAGCACCATTGAATGGGAATAGTTGCAACAAGCCTCACAAATCGCTTAACCAAGCCATTTGTGAGGCTTTCTTTTTTTTCAAAAGTTCCAAAAGTGTACCAAAATACAATAGGTTTCACCTCGGACTCAACGCGGCTTTGCCGCAACGAACTCACTATCATATTACAACCATGTACCATTCGTCATAAATTCTGGCTGTACACGGGATTCACGCGGCCTTTTTTGCCCGTCAGGTACCGACCAGAGGAAGGCGCAGGGCGGTTGCCAAAACGGACAGCTGTAGCTGGACGCCTTGTTCAGGACGTCCCCTATGGAATCGCAGCCAGGCGATAAATGGGAACTCTGTTTACTGGCTACAAAAAATACACGGCCTCTGGCCTTGTGCGTAGGGGCCGTCCCGGTTAGGGCGGCCCGTTGTGAGATGCGGCCACAGCCCATTATGCTATAATGGCAGGTTTTTACGAGCCACGTCACTTTTTTCGGACTCTATGCGGCTTCGCCGTGACAAACTCACGATTGTCTTACGACCATGTGCCATTCGTCATAAATTCCGGCTATGCACAAATTTCAGGCGGCCTTTTTGGCCCGTCAGGTGCCGACCAGAGGAAGGCGCAGGGCGGTTGCCAAAACGGACAGCTGTAGCTGGACGCCTTGTTCAGGACGTCCCCTATGGAATCGCAGCCAGGCGATAAATGGGAACTCTGTTTACTGGCTACAAAAAATACACGGCCTCTGGCCTTGTGCGTAGGGGCCGTCCCGGACAGGGCGGCCCGCTGTGAGATTCAACCACATATTTTTTTGTGCCCAAAGCCCACCCTAAAAGTTAGGTCTGTTTTTTCTACGTCAGGACTCTTTCTTTCCTGATTTCCAGCAGGCCGCCTATATTCAAAAAAAGAGCATTTTATGAGACTCTCTGATGAGAGGTTCATAAAATGCTCTTTTTTTATAAAAAATTTTTCTATAACATTTTATTAATATATTGTTAATGCTAAATATTAATTATTTACAATAAAACGAATAAAGATGTATTAATAAATGAAGATAATAACAGCTGGTAATGACGATTCAAAAGCTTAATAAAGCCATTGAATAAGGAAAATAAGTGCTATAATAATATCAACAAATACACATATTATTTGTATAAAAATCTAAATAATGGAATAAGGCATATCGGAGAATATTACATGATATATACGGTGAAATCATTATAAGCAAAGGATGTGCAAAGTCATGGAAAAATATTTAAGGTCATTTGTAGCAAAACAAAACATTGCTACGTTGTCGTTTCGGAATTGGCTAAAAGTCACTGCAAAACGACAGAAAGTCGTACGGCAAGAAATAAAACAGCATTGACGGTGGCGGTGCTGCTGGCACTGGGGACGTTCTCGCCAATGATGATGCCAACAGCTGAAGCCTTAACTGTGCCAGATACTTGGGGCGGAAGTCAGAATTCAGCAACAGTTACAAAAGATGCAATCGTAGCGAGCGGCTCAATAGTGCTACGGGGGCTGCCGATGTCGTAGCTGACAGCTATGAAAATACAGCTATTGGAGAATACACGACGGTAGTCGGTGGCAGATCCAATCGGGCATTTGGTGATGAATCATCGACATCTATATGCAGTTGGTACAATGGAGGTAAGTGATGAAAAAAAGGTATATAGCCACTATTTTATTACTTTATTTGGCATGTGGACCGGTAATGGCTTTTGCAGCAAACCAAACGAAGGGCAGTACTGGCATTGTTATTGACGGAGATAATAATACCGTTTCCAGTTCGAATTCCATTACGCTTGGCAATGAGATTAGCTCTCTTGGCGGCGCTAATGTTGCTATGGATACAAAAGCAAGGCAGGGAATCAGGAAAAACCACTAAATCCGAATAATGCGAATGGTGCAACTGCCATTGGTACAGGATCCCAGGCAACTAACTATAGAGCAACGGCTCTTGGCGATTACACCGTTGCTTCTGGGACAGATTCTATTGGCATAGGGACAACAGCCAAGGCAACAGGTGATCGATCCATATCAGCAGGACTTTTATCACAGGCATCAGGCGTGAATGCCATCGCCATCGGGGATAAAACCGTATCGAGCAGTAATGACACGGTGGCCATTGGTGAAAGGGCAAGCGCAACGAGCAGCCAATCAATCGCCATTGGCAGTGCTTCATCCTCTTCCGGTTCCTATAGCGTGGCCATAGGGTTGAATGCAAAAGCGACGAATGGTTGGTCTGTTGCCTTGGGCAATAGTTCAGAAACCGCTGCAGCTGTTTCAACCAGCACCATGGCAGTCGGAGGAAAGACCTATCAGACGGCCGGTGGAGTTGCAATGAGTACGGTAAGTGTGGGGAATGAAGCAGTCAAGCGCACGATTACGAATGTTGCAGCCGGCCGTGTAACAGATTCTTCGACAGATGCCATAAACGGCAGTCAGTTATTTGCAATAAATCAGAGTGTTGATGCGAATGCCCAAAACATTGCAAAGGGAATGAATTTTGCTGCAGATACCGGGACTCCTTACACGGCACAGTTGGGCAGTACCGTTTCCATTAAAGGCGGGAAAAACCTGTCCACTTCGGTAGATAAGGGGTCCATTACCGTACATATGTCGGACACTCCTGTGTTTACGGCAGTAAAGGCAAGTACTATTACCGGCAATACAATTAAAGCGGGTGATACGGTTACACTCAGTCAGCAGGGCGCTGATATGGGGGGAACAAAATCACTCATTTGAAGGATGGCGATATTTCTCCTACTTCAACTGATGCAGTGAATGGAAGTCAGCTGTATAGCACAGAAAACCGAATTAATTTTTTGGACAGTCAGGTCAATCGTCTAGGCAGTCAGATTAATCGGGTAGGTGCAGGTGCTGCGGCTCTTGCCGGACTCCATCCTCTAGATTTTGATCCCGATGATAAATGGGACTTTGCAGCGGGGTATGGTAATTACAAAAATGCGAATGCAGTGGCTATTGGTGCCTATTATCGCCCAAATAAAGATGTCATGTTTAACGTGGGAGGTTCTTTCAGTGGTGGAGAAAACATGGTGAATGCAGGCATCAGCTGGAAATTTGGACAAAAGAACCATGTTTCTCGTTCGAGAGTTTCGGTGGTCAAAGATGTGCTGGCGTTGCAACAGCAGGTAGCTATTCTAACGAAAGAACTGGAAGCGTATAAGTCTATAATTGGTAATAACGGGAATGCGTCTATGAAGCGCAATATAAATTTCCCTGATGTGCCTGGAAACCATTGGGCGTATACTTATGTGCAGACCTTGGCAGATAAGGGATATCTGAAGGGCTATCCGGATGGCGAGTTTAAAGGCAATCGTGCCTTGACCCGTTATGAATATGCAGCCATCATCTATTGTGCGCTGCAGAACGGAGCACCTTCCGACGGAAATATGATAAGATCGATGGATGAATTTGGGACGGAAATTTCAAAAGCCAGAGAACTCGACCGCTTCCGGGTAGATAGGATTTCCGGTAAGGATAATGATCGAAAAAGTAAAATGAATGCAGATTCCTACTAATGACTTAAAGGGATCGTGCATGATGGTTTTCACTATCATGCACGGTCCCTTTTTCTTTGAAATACTATGGACAATCGCATAATCAATCAAAGCGCATAGTTGAAAACTTTGATTTTATAATTTTTCCGTTCGTCTTGAAAGGGTCTTATCGTCGAGGGCGTTATCGAAGTCCTGCAAGCGGCCGTCGGATTTCATCCGTTTAAACAAGGTCGTTACTCGGTCTTCCCCTTCCTCCAATCCTTCCTTAAATCCTTCTCTTTGTTCCTCCAGCAGCCATTGTTCCAATTCCCGACTCATGGTGAACACCTCCTTCATTTTTATGATATTGGTTGGATAGATGCCTCGTCACGCTGCTTTTCCTTTCTACATGCGGGAAACAACCTCATAGAGGTTTTGGGTACACTGCATGATGTCTATGTAAGAAATCTCATTGGCATAAGAATACTTCTGTTGATAAGATTTCCACATTTCCATTAAATGGAAATCCTGCTGAAGGGCAGAGATAATCTGAGGACCCGTAGTCAAAAGCAGCAGGGAACCGCGCTTCGTGCAGGTGGCATGAAAAGCATCTTTCAATAGCAACTGGTCGATTTTATCTTTATAGACACTGGTCAGCTCATATAAATCGTAGAAGTGGTGCTAGCATATAAATAGGACAAGTCAAACTGAGGTTTTCCATAAAGTGATACAATAAAAGTATATATAGGGGCCTTAGTATGACGAAGTTCAACAAACAATTCAAAGTGGATGCTGTCCAATATTACCATGATCATCGTGACTTAGGACTGATTGGGTGTGCCCATAATTTAGGAATTTCCCAACAGACACTGTCCCGATGGCAAAAGCAATTGCGGGATAATGGGGAAATGCCATATCGCGGATCCGGAAACTATGCATCTGATGAAGCCAAGGAAATCGCTCGTTTGAAACGTGAATTACGAGATGCCAAGGATGCCATCAATGTCTTAAAAAAAGCGATCAGCATTCTAGACAAATAATCCCTGCCATTTACCATAGCGTCAAACAGGAAGCCGAAAAAGCCCATCAGGAGAAACGCCATTTTTCGGTATCTGGAGTGCTGGCAGAACTGGGCGTTTCTACATCAGGTTACTATGGATGGAGTCATTGCAAATTATCCAAACAAGCTACGCACCGTAAGGAGGTAAAAAAACAGATTCAAACCATTTACGAAGATTCAAAGCATATCTATGGAGCACCCAAAATTACTAAATTGCTTCAAAAGAAAGGTGAATGTATTTCCGAAAGGACAGTGGGCCTTTACATGCGGCAAATGGGGATTCGTGCTTGTTGGGTCAAGCATTATACCGTTACGACCCAGAGCCGTTGTTTGGATGCCATATTGGTTAACATTCTGCAAGAACAATTTAATCCGCCAAGACCAGACACAATCTGGTGCAGCGATATTACTTATATTTGGACCACTGAAGGATTTGTGTATCTGGCCAGTATCATGGATTTGTTTTCTCGAAAAATCATTACCTGGAATTTATCCCGGAAGTTGGATGCATCTGGCATTATTAGGATGCTTCAAACGGCAAAGCAAACCAGGAATCCAGGCCGTCTGGTAGTAATCCACACTGACCGCGGTTGTCAATATCTTTCGCAATCCTATATCAAGGAAACCGCACAGATGTGCCGCAGCTATTCGAAGAAAGGCTATCCATGGGATAATGCCTGCATAGAATCATTCCATACCTTGATTAAGCGAGAATGGCTGAATCGATTTAAGATTGAAAATTATCAACAAGCCTATATGCTGGTGTTTGAATACATTAACACGTTTTATAATACCGTTCGAATTCACAGTCACTGTAACTATATGTCACCAAATGACTATGAGAAATTATATGCAAACTACAAGAAAAAGACAGCTTTGATTGCTGGATAACTGATTGATAGAAACCTCAATTTAATTTGTACTCAAACTTGACATAGGACCAGACTTTTCAAGTGGAAGCTTTGGGAGACTTGGTTGAGAAAGGGAAGAGTGCGTTGAATTTTTCTATGGTTGAGGACTCGGCCGAGTTTTGTTTTACTTTCGGAAAAGATACGAATATGAAAATCGGCAAAATTCAAAATACCTTTGATACACCGCGTCAGAATAAATCTGTTTTTATTCCTGCTAAGGAAGTCTTATCGCTTTTTAACATCATCTTGAAATCGCGAGATCAAGATTCGTTATTTGGATTTGACGATACGTATCTTGACTTGGTTAAGGCACTGCAAATTGCTCCACAGCGGGGGCGGAATTTTGATGCTTTTGCTGATGGACGAAAAAAATTGGAACAGGTCATCAAGGGGAAGATAGAATACGATGATCAAAAGAATGAATGGTACTATAAACGAGGAAATGCGCGCTTTACGATTGGGATGACCTCAGAAGGGGTAAAAAAAAATTGCTATTTTCAATCGATTGCTCTCTAATCGTTATTTGGATAACCACGCAGTTATCCTTATTGATGAACTGGAATCGGCGCTTCACCCGAAGGCCATTTCCGATTATTTAGATATGATTTTTGAATTGTCTCAAGCGGGGATTCAGTTCTTTATTGCGACTCATTCACATTTCGTCGTAAAAAAATTGTATCTTTTAGCTAAAATGCATAGCCTGTCCATTCCGGTATTGTCTTTAACAGCCGATGGGAAGAAGCCATCTTATGATGATATGGAAGACGGGATGCCTGATAATTCTATTATTGATGAATCCGTTCGATTATACCAGCAAGAAGTGGATTGGTCGTTGGGAGGATAGGTATGCTTACTTTTGAAGAATCTAGCATGAAATTTTCTTTTGAGGAAAATAGATCCTTTTATCGCTTAAGCCCCGCCAGAAGACTCCCACCTCTTAGGTGGGGGATGAATGGCTGGGCTTGTGGTATAATATCAATAGCAGTTAGAACTTCTGCAAGAACAAAAAAGTATTTTCAATCAACGGTCTTTGAGCCGTTTTCGGAGGAGCACTCCCTCTTGCCGCAGCACGACGTAATAGGCGAATCGCGACGGGTAGAAAAGAAGTGCAAAATGTGTATCTACTCAAGTAAGCAGAACTTCGATTTCAAGGGACTGTGTAGGGGCTTTTGGACAGCCCTTTGAGAATAAGGATATCCTGACAGCTAACTCCTCTGGGATAGGCTGTCAGGCGTTAGTCCATGTATCAAACTTCTCAAGAATCTCCCGCTTCTATAAGCGGGAGAGGTTCAACGAGGCTAAAACATCTGCACCGAACCCTAACAGTCACGAAGGGATGGCTTTCAACCAGTTCATTGATGAAATTGCTAAAAAATTTCTTGATTCCCTGTTGATTTGTAGTGCCATTCATAGTGAGGTACAAAGTGTGAGTGGCAGTATTGTATTAGGGAAAGAGCTCCAAAGACATTTATATTCTCAACCTAAAATCCAATTCATCTTAATCATCAAAAATCATCAGAAAGAATGGTGTAATTCAGTACAAGAGGCTTTACAGAAACGATTACATGCTCTATTGAAAATATGGAAAGCAGAAGTTTTAGTTTTGAATGAAGCACAGGCAAGGATATTTCACTTATGTCAATCGTAAAGTATTGATAACTAAGGGGCAAGCTGTCTGAATTTTTATGTTGTTTTTGGCTATGTTCTGATGAGGAGATTTTTCAGAGATGAAGTGTACCAAAATTGTACCAAAATATAGTGTAAATCACGAAGATAGACCTGTTTTTACGAAATGGATGAACCAGAAATGCGATAATTAAGCCATTTCAGTTTGGCGAAATTCAGTAGAGCATAGAATGGGAATAGTTTGAACAATTCAAAAAGCATGACCTCATCGGCAGCACCGAATGGAGGTCATGCTTTTTTGCGTGTGTATAAACTGCAAAATTCTATGTTTAATTCCTATGAATTCATAACCTGTAGTAAATTACAGGTGTTTTTTTATTTCATAATCAGCTATTCTATATATGAAAGGAAAGCTGATTTTATTGATTCCTAATCAATAGGGAAGTGAAAAGGAGGTAAGTATTATGGGTTTGATCAAAGCAGCCATGGGTGCCGCCGGCGGCGTACTGGCCGACCAGTGGAAGGAGTTTTTCTACTGCGACAGCATGCCTGCCAACATTCTTATGATGAAGGGGCAGAAACGGACCAGTTCCCATAATCGCAGTTCCAATACCGGCGGAGAAGACAATATTATTTCCAACGGTTCCAAAATCGCCGTCAACAGCGGCCAGTGCATGATGATAGTGGAGTCCGGCAAGGTGGTGGATGTATGCAGCGAACCGGGGGAATACATTTATGACAAATCCACAGAACCTTCCATTTTCACCGGCACCCTGAAGCAGGGCATAAAAGATATGTGGGGCCAGATGAAGGAACGGTTCACCTTTGGCGGCGACACGGGAAAGGATCAGCGGGTCTACTATTTCAACATGAAGGAAATCCTTGGCAACAAATACGGCACGCCTCAGGAAGTCCCCTTCAAAATGAAAGATCCCGATACGGGGCAGATTCTGCTCATCCGCCTGCGCTGCTTCGGCGAATACAGCTACCACATTGTGGACCCAGTGCTTTTCTATACGGGTGTGGTCGGAAATGCAGCGGATGTGTTTGACCGCAGTCAGATCGACAGCCAGCTGAAGTCGGAGCTTCTGAACGCGCTGCAGCCGGCCTTTGCCAGACTGAGTGCCCAGCGCATTGACTATGTGGAGCTGCCGGGGCGGACTTTCGAAATCGCCGATGCCCTGAATGATGTGCTGTCCAAGCGCTGGCGGGAGCTCCGGGGGCTGGAAATCGTGTCCTTCGGCATTAACAGTATCAAGGCCAATGAGGAGGATGAAGCTAAGATTCAGAAAGTGCAGATGAGCAAGACTTTTGCCGATCCTTCGATGGCCATGGGTGCTATGGCCGATTCCACCAGTGATTCCATGCGTATGGCTGCCCAGAATGAAGGGGGCGGCGGCGCGGCTTTCGGCTTTATGAATATGAATATGGCTGGAAACGCAGGAGCCGGCTTGTATCAGCAGATGGCTCAGCAGCAGGAGTTTATGAGGCGGCAGAAGGAACTCGATGAGATGGCCCGCAGGCAGGAGATGATGGACCGGCAGAAGCTTATGGATAAGCAGGCCCACGCGGAGGTGGCCCGGGCAGCAGAAGGATCTGCTGCCGGCGGCTGGACCTGTCCTCAGTGCGGCACTGTGAACCAGGGCAAATTCTGTCCGGGCTGCGGTGCCAGAAAGCCGGAACCCAAGCCGGCGGAAGGTGCCTGGACCTGCCAGTGC
The DNA here is from genome assembly GCF_000242435.1 of Dialister succinatiphilus YIT 11850. Lineage (GTDB taxonomy): Bacteria > Bacillota > Negativicutes > Veillonellales > Dialisteraceae > Dialister > Dialister succinatiphilus. Next base: position 711,896 of record NZ_JH591188.1, read on the forward strand.
GGACAGACGGGCAATACAGGAAAATTCTGCATGAACTGCGGAAAGACAAAACCGGAACAGAAGGAAGAAAAGGGCTGGGTCTGCCCAGGCTGCGGCGCAGTGAATCAGGGAAAATTCTGCATGGAATGCGGCAGTCCGAAGCCGGCAGGAGCTCCGCTCTTCAAGTGTGACAAGTGCGGCTGGCAGCCGGAGGATCCCCATCATCCGCCGAAATTCTGCCCCCGGTGCGGTGATCCTTTTGACGATAAAGACAAACAGTAGTCCATGAAATGAGGTGAGGAATATGGCCAATACATCTGTAGGCTATACATGTCCGAACTGCGGCGGTCCTCTGTCATTTTCCCCCGGCGCCGCCAAAGTGACCTGTCCGTACTGCGATACGGAATTCGAGACTGCTAAAATCGAAGAGATTTTTGCAAAGCAGGAAAAAATGGCGGCGGAAGCCCAGGCGGCAAAGGAGGCCAAATGGCATACGGAAGGCGCAGGCGGTGAATGGAGCGAAGAGGAAGCAGCTGCCATGAAGGCTTTTACCTGCTCTTCCTGCGTCGCGGAAATCGTCAGTGACGGCAACACCATGGCCACGGAATGCTGCTACTGCGGTAATCCGGTGATGCTGCCCAGCCGGTTTAACGGTATGCTGAAACCGGATTTCGTCATTCCCTTCAAGAAGACCAAGGAAGATGCGGTGGCTCAGCTGAAGGAGTTTTACAAAGGCAGATGGCTCCTGCCCAAAGCCTTTACTGCAGGCAACCGGGTGGAATCCATCCAGCCCATGTATGTGCCTTTCTGGCTTTTTGATTCGGAAGTGACGGCGTCGGCGGAATTCAAGGCGGAGTCGGATACGGTCTATGAAACCCAGGATGAACGGGTCACGGAAACGAACGTGTATCGCTGCGACCGCAGAGGAAAAATGCGTTTCCGGCGGATTCCTGTGGATGGCAGCAATAAAATGGACGATACCTATATGGAGAGCATCGAGCCCTACGATTACGGAGATCTCAAACCCTTCAGCAGTGCCTACATGGCAGGGTGCCTGGCCGACAAGTACGATGTGGATGCGGAAGCCGCCGCACCCCGGGCTGATGAGCGGGTACGCAAAAGTGCCGTAGGTGTTCTGGAGGATACGGTAGAAGGATACATGCGCCGCGAGCTGGTGAACGATGTGATTAACAAGGGCGAAGGCAGCGTTTCCTACGCCATGGCTCCGGTGTGGATACTAACCACCCGCTATGAGGACAAGCCCTATACATTCATGATGAACGGCCAGACAGGAAAAATGGTGGGCAGCCTTCCCTGGGATAAGAATAAGGCCAATCTGTACTGGGCCGGCAGCACCGCTGTACTAACCGCTGTATTCTATTTCCTTGTCAGAATGTTTGTGTAAGGAGGGGAGAGGCATGAAGAAATATGTGTTACCACTGTTTATGTTTCTGGCAGCTCTTTTCCTCACTGTCACTGCAGCGGCATCCGACGTTTTGGGACTCCATGACGGTGCTAAGCTTCTGCAGACCTCCGAACGCACTGCTGTCATGAAAGAACTGCAGGATGTGGAAAAGCGTTACGGTGTAGGAATGGCAATTATCACTGTGCCTTCTACAAACAAAATGAAAATCGGAGACTATGCCAACAAGCTTCTGGACAGTACTTTCAAGGATGGGAAAAAGGGTAATATGGTTCTTGTCCTGGCCATGGATACAAGGGATTACTACATTGCCACTGACAAGGCCATGAAGGAACGGATTACCGATGCAAAGGGCATCCCGGCGCTGGAAGAAAAATTCCTGCCTGCTCTCAAGAAGAGTGATTATGCCGGAGCCTTTACGGCTTATGCCCGGGGCGTGGGAGAACAGCTGGCTTATTACGAAGAAAACGGGAAAGCCTATGATCCGAAAAGCGGCTTCAGCCCGCTGGCCCTGGCCATCGCCCTGGCCATAGGCGGGGCCTGCGGCTTCCTCATCCGCGCCGGCCTCATCCGCGGTATGAGCAACGTGGTGCCTGCGCCGGCGGCGAATACGTACCTGGACAGAGAGAGCTTCGAGCTGCTGGATAAGGAAGACACTTTCCTCTATATGAATGTCACCCGTACACCTAAAGCAAAGAAGAATGACAGCACCGATGCCGGCCATGGAGGAGGCGGCGGTAAATTCTGATATTCCATCCTGTTTACTCCATTCTTTTGGTCACTGTGCCTGCGGGGGCCGGATCATCATGGGTATCGGTGGTATTCGGGCTTCCGGGAAAACGCTGATTCAATCGTTGCAGCCTTTCATTCTTGAATTTTGGGGCAATCCAGGGAATATGATGACGCGAACAGCAGGCTGTTTAAGAATCTCCTGACGAAGTGGTACATCAAAATTCTTATAAAGGCATACTCTGCGAATGAATCAGTGCTTTTCTGGTACAGTGGGCATTTGGAAAGAAATCCGGGAGGTTCACTATGAGATTTGGAAAGATACTGCTCATGGGACTGATGGCGGCCTGCCTTATGGGAGCTTCGTCCCGGGCCTGGGACGAAGGGAATACAATCTGTCCCGGCGATGGCGGTGCGGAAGCTGAGCAGATCCGCATTTTTATAAAGAACTGGAAAAAGGTTTATCCCATGGACGGGGAACCGGTACGGGAATTTGCGGTCACTGACCTTGACGGCAATGGTCTTTTGGAAATCCTGGTACGTTCTCCGGAAAGTGAAGACATCCCTGTTGTGTATGAAGTGACACCGGATCATGACGGACTTAAAAAGAGAAATAAAAAATGGTATAGCCGCCAGATTTCCGGCCAGTCCATTGCCTGGTTCGTCATGCATCCGGAAACAGCGGCGGGTCCCTGGACAGGGAATATCGATGACGCTGAAGCGATGCTGCAGGACAGCTATGATGTAAACACAGGCCGTAAAGAAGCCTTTGGTTAAGAAGGAGCAAAAGGACTATCATCTTTGCAAATGAAATCGTAAATAAATAAAGGAACCGCACAGGATACTTCCTGTTGCCGTTCCTTTTTTGTTCTGGTATGGGGCTCTTATGCTATAATGAAGGTAACAATTATTCGATGCATCCTTCTTTCGAGAATCCCCGGGGGCAGGTGAGGGCTATGGGGAAATGGATCAGACTTTTATGGCTTGGCCTTCTCTTCTGGCTGTCCGCACTTACGGCGGTCTCGGGAGCAGTTATCCTGTACAACCATGACGAAGGAGAAAGCTATGGCCGCATTCTTTCTGAAAGAGGGGCAAAGGTGCAGGGGATTCCGTCATCCCAGCTGCTGCACCATCTTCCGGAAGATGATGTACAGGCTGTAGAAGCTTACGATGTACAGGCGGCAGTGCTGCAGGGAGGCAGCCGCACCTCCTATCAGTGGTATCCCCAGTATACGGCCACCGTAGTTCTGGCTGTATCAGACAGCTGCCCGGTACCGGTTACAGGATGGCAGAGTCTCTCTTCCGCTCCTTTATCCCTGGCTGTGACCGGCACCAATCCGGCCCGGCTCTTCTTCATACAGGCCATGAGCTATGGGCTGAAAGGAGATCTATCCGGCAGGGCAGGGGTGGAACTGCTGAGGCAGCTTCAGGAGGATGGGCGGCTTTCAATGGAGGAAGGAGAAAATCGGCCTTCCGCGGATGTTTATGTGCTGTTCGATTACCAGGTCCGTGAGTGGCAGAGACAGGGCATTCCTGTACATCCGGTAGTCCCTGAGGAAGGAACTCTGGCGTTCAGGAAGGGACTTCTGGCTAAGGAGTCTTTATCCTTTGACAGCCAAAAATTGTCGGAGGCGCTGGAGGGCGCAGGATATGCTCTCTCCCCGCCGCCCGGGGCCCGCTTCGTTTCTGATGCGGAAGCCTTTCTGCAGGCCGGCGATGATATTCCCCGGCAGATTACCAATCATGTTTTCCAAAGCTGCCGGCCCACCATCCTCACCGGTTTCAGTCATATGGTCTGGTATACGGTAACTTTGTTCTTTGTCATCCTCTGGGGCGGACGCCTCAGGCGGCAGGTGCTGCAGCCCCAGGTTCGCCGGGCCTATCTGGGGGTCATCATTACCCTGTGCTGCTGGATACTTTTCCGGGAAATCAAACTGAGCCTGCCCGGTTTCATGAATGACGGCATACGCTATATCTGGTACAGCTATTATCTTTTCTATGGTATCCTGATTTCTTTTCTTCTATGGATCGGCTACAGCGCGTCCTATGCCTTTCTTACCAGGCCCTGTCCCCGGTGGATGAAGGGAATCTTCGCAGGAAATCTGCTTCTTGCCTTCCTGGTGATGACCAATGATTTCCACCAGCTGGTCTTTACGCTGCCTGCTGGTCTGGCGGCGGCTTACAGCCGTCATGGCTATGGGCCCCTGTATTTCGTCCTGGCTGCTGTCTATGGCATGGAGCTTCTGGCTGTGAATGGCGTGCTCTGTTATACCTCCCTCTCCAGGAAGGTGAGCCATCCCGCCCGGATGATCCTGCCCCTGGCCGTTGTGGTGGGATATGGAATCTATGTGGTCGGGTATGCTTTGCCTGGTTCCCCTTTCCAGCCATCGGAGCTGGTGCTGGTGACGATCTGGACTGTTCTTCTTTGGCTGGAACTGGTGACAAGGGGAAAATTCGTCCCGGCCAATGAGGGGTACATAGACTTTTTCCGCCATTCCAGCCTGGCCATGCAGCTCTATGATCATGACGGGCACCTGGTCTATACATCCAGTGGCACGGCTCCGCTGCGGGGAGAGGACTTTGAAGTACAGTCCATGCCCATTTCCGGCGGCCTGGTGCGCTGGTACAGGGATGTAGGCCCTCTGCGTCGGCGGCAGGCTCTTTTGGAACGTCTTAACCAGGATCTGAACTGGTCCTATGAACTCCTCAGTTGTCTTAGTGATATCCGCCGTCAGGCGATTGAGCAGGGTGTCACCCTTAGAGTTTACAGAGAACTGGAGGAAATCATTGCCCGCAAGCAGCCGGCCATCCGGCACAGGCTGGCTTATCTGAAGACCGCAAAGCCCGGGCCCCACACCGATGCAGTCATCAGCCGTCTTCATATTCTGGCCTGCTATTTGAAAAAGCGATGTATTCTTCTTCTGCAGGGAAAGGAGGCAGGCATGCTGGATGCCCGGGAACTGGCTATGGCGGTGGAGGAATCCTGGCGATATTTGGAAAAGGCTGGGCTCCGGGGCTCTGTGGGCTTTGATTTAAAGGGAAATCTGCCGGTGCAGGCAGCCCTGACCCTCTATGATATTTTCGAGGATGTGGGAGAAGAGGTGCTGGCCCGGGGAGAAGATTTTTGGCTTTGTCAGTTCAAAGAGACGGAGAAGGACTGGATTTTTTCCGTAGTGCTGGAAGAAAAAGAAGGAGAACCCCGCCCTGCTTCCTGGCAGGCTCTGTCGGAGTATGATGTTTCTGTGCAATGTGATGACACGGGCTATGGCACAAGACTCACGGTTCGGCTTTCCAGGGAAAGCACCGATTCATTCACATAGGAGGGAAACATTATGGTTAACTTATACACACTTCCTTCCTGGGAAATCCTGCTTTTCATTGTTGTTTCCATGGTTCTCTTCCTGGTGAACAGCGTCCTTTATTATTTCCTCATGCCCCAGGCGGAATTCAGCCATCTGGGACGGAAATGTCTGGAAGGGAGCAGTCTTATCCTGCTTCTGGCAGTTATGGCGGTGTTATATGAAATTTTTACGGACGGCAGGGATGGTATCGTTTATGCCCACGGCACCGATATCTGGCGGTGGGCTGCAGTTTTGTCGGGTACGCTGAGTGCTCTGTACTGGTTTCGTGACCGACGGGCCCGGAGCCTGTGGATTTTAGGGGCTTCCCTTCTTTTATGGCCTGTATTTGATGACATCCTGCCCTGGTCCCTGGCCCTTTCCCTGGCCTTCCTGGCATGGCGGCTGCTGCGCCTTTTCCCTGAAACTTATGGCCGTTACCGGCAGCAGCTCACGGCCCGCTCCATCCAGACGGCGGTGGACTGCCTGGATGAGGGCCTTCTCATCAGTCAGGAAAAAGGGGAACCGGTGCTTGTAAATTTCACCATGTACGAGGTGATGGAGAAGATTCTTGGCACGGTAGTTCGCAATGGCAATATTTTCTGGCACCTGCTGCCCCTTTGTGACGGCAGGCCGGGTCTTTCCATGGAGCGCCACGGGCCGGATATGCTCTTCATCCTGGAGTCCGGAGAGGCCTGGCTCCTGCAGCGCCATCCCATCCACTTTCGCAGTGAGTCCGGCTGGCAGATTACTGCATCCGATGTGACGGACCTCTATCGGTTGAACCAGGAGCTGGACGAAAAGAACCGGGTGCTGAAGGAGCGGAATGCGGCGGTGAAAGATGCACTCGGAAACATGGTGGAACTGCAGACACGGAAGACTATGGAAAATCTGCGCTATAAAATCCATGATATATTAGGGCAGCGCATTACCATCCTGCAGCGGCTCCTGAATAATCAGAATATCAGCGATTACAGAACCATTCTTCCCAGCCTGGAAGACATGATGGCAGATCTGCGAGAGGACAGAATGGCAGACCCGAAGGAAGAACTGGATGCACTCATTGCTGCTTATGGCAGACTGGGGGTCTCGGTCATCCAAAAGGGGGCTTTGCCCGATGATACCTTTCGGGCGGGAGAATTTGTTCATATTATACGGGAAGCCCTCACCAATGCACTTCTCCACGGGCAGGCCGGATCCATAACAGTGACCTTTGGCAGGGACGGAGAGACAGCCCTTAGGATTGTCGATGATGGCAGGGGATTAAAAGGCCCTCTTCGGCGGGGAACCGGCCTCAGGGCCATGGAACAGTGCGCCCGGAATCTGGGAGCAGACCTTCAGTATAAGACTGCACCGCACTTTATGATTATTTTAAGGAAACACTGATTCATTCAATGCTTTCTGGAAATGGAGGATGTCTATGATTCGGCTTATGATTGTGGATGACCAGAAAATCCTGCTGGAGGGACTGGTCAAAATCTTTGAAGGGCAGAGCCATATTGAGGTAGTGAGTGCCCTGCCCTTTTCAGAGCTGGTGGAGCCGGTCTGTGACCAGCTTCATCCCGATGCGATTCTCCTGGATATCTGCATGGAGGGAAAGAACAGCGGCATTATTCTGGCAAAGCGCCTGAAGGAGCGGAAGAACCCTCCTAAAATCATCATTATGACCGGATTTCAGGATATCAGCTTTCTGGAAATGGCCCGAAGCGCCGGAGCGGACAGCTTTATCTACAAAGAAAGCACGGCTCGGGAATTTATGGACTGCCTGGAGAAGACTATGGCAGGGGAGCATATTTTTCCCGATGTCCGGGGTCAGGTGACCTTCGGCATCCAGGGGGTGACACTGACAGATCGGGAACTGGATATTCTGCGCCTGGTCTGCCGCAACCTGTCTTACAAGGAAATAGCAGATGAACTGCACATCAGCATACGAACTGTCAGCTTCCATGTGAGCAATATGCTTCGTAAGACAGGACATAAAAGTTTAATCGGCCTGGCTGTGGAAGCGGCGGACAAGGGCTATGCGCCGGGGATCCGGAAATAAGGCGGTCTGCCGGAAAGCACGAATCCATTCCGGGCAGTCTGCTTTTATAAGAACTTTATGCATTACTTTGTCAGGAAACTCCTTACATCGCGGATACTTCCTCCGACGGCATGACAGCTGATTATTTCTGCTTCCCTTGGGAAGTGCTGGACGAAATGAGCCGCCGTATCTGCAACGAAGTGGCCGGAGTGAACAGAGTCGTCTACGACATCACCTCCAAGCCGCCGCGCACCATTGAATGGGAATAAATGCTCAAATCCCCGCAAATCTTGATTTTTCAAGATTTGCGGGGATTTTTACTATTTTCATAGGGACGATTGTGTACAATTATGTATCCTGATTCTTCGGGTGATGGCCTGTTTCTTCCATGAACTGGTCATGTTTCTTCTGTACATGCAGCAGGAAATGATCCGGCTTCCCGGCAGATACTGATTCATCCGGAAATTAAAGGATTTCTCGGGAGCGTTTGGAGTATTTTTGTTCCTTCAGATTTTTGATTTCAGTGAGAAGCTTCTGAAGTTAAAGATCCTCCAGAGAGTTTATCAGCTCTTTGGAAGATCTTTTTCGTGCTTAAATCCCCAGCACATGATGGCATAGAACACCGGGAGCAGGTCCCTGCCCATAGGAGAGAATGAGTATTCCACGTGAGGCGGAATTTCGTTAAACTGCCTGCGGGTGATCAGACCATGGGCTTCCAGTTCGCGCAGTGTCTTTGTCAGCATGGTGTTCGTGATACCGGTCAGATCTTTTTTCAGAACGCCGAACCGTACGGTGTCATAGATGCAGAATTCATAGAGAACCTGGGTTTTCCATTTCCCCTGCAGCATTTTAAGGAGAGGGGTCACGGGGCAGTTTCCGCTATCCGTTAAGATTCCTGTTTTCACTTTCTGCAAATACTCTTCATAACTCATATAGTTCTGATCAGAATTCTTTTGTGATGCATTGTCTGATGGCATACATTCCTCCAGTATACTTTCTGATACTAAGCAAGTAAAAACTGAGTACTTGCATATTATTATGGAACAAGTATAATAAATGTACTTGGTAAAGTCAACGTCTGAAGACTGGTATCACAGTGCCTGTAATGGTGGGCCGCATTGTGAGACAGAAGATAAGTGAAGGTGGTGTCAACGTAGATGAATCTTTTCGATTATGCAGCGGAAGGCCTGAAAGAAAAGGAGGCTCCCCTTGCTGCCAGGATGCGTCCTAAGACTTTGGAAGAGGTGGTTGGTCAGGAGGATATTATAGGGAAGAATAAGCTCCTTTACCGTGCAATCAAAGCGGACCGGATCAGTTCGGTTATCTTTTATGGACCGCCGGGCGTGGGGAAAACGACTCTGGCTCGTGTCATCGCTGGTACTACATCCGCTGATTTCCATCAGGTGAATGCAACGATTGCAGGAAAGAAAGATCAGGAGGAGGTTGTGGCAAGAGCCAAGGAGAATCTGGGCTGTTACGGAAGAAAAACAATTCTCTTTATTGATGAAATTCATCGGTTCAATAAGGCGCAGCAGGACTATCTGCTGCCATATGTGGAAGACGGAACGGTGATTTTGATCGGTGCCACAACAGAGAATCCCTATTTTGAAGTGAATGGTGCGCTTCTTTCAAGATCGAGAATTTTTGAACTGAAACCGCTGTCGAAGGAGAATATTCTGACTCTGATTCACAGGGCTTTCGTTTCAGAAAGGGGAGTTAAACCATACCATGCTGATATCACGGAGGAGGAGGCAGATTTTCTGGCGGATATCGCTGATGGCGATGCCCGCGCCGCGCTGAATGCTATAGAACTTGCTGTGCTCACAACAGATCCGGGAAGTGATGGAAAGATACATGTCACACTGGAGGTGGCAGAGGAATGTATACAGAAGAAGGCCATCCGCTACGATAAGACCGGGGATAATCATTACGATACCATTGCTGCTTTTATTGAGTCCATGTGTGGCTCCGATCCGGATGCGGCCCTTTATTATCTGGCCCGTATGCTGGAAGCAGGCGAGGATGTAAAGTATATTGCACGCAGAATGCTGGTAGCTGCATCTGAAGAAGTCGGTAATGCCGAACCCATGGCAATCTGTGTGGCAGCATCGGCGGCAATCGGCGTAGAGCGCGTTGGCATGCCGGAGGGGAGAATCATTTTGGCACAGGCCGCTTCCTATATCGCTTCAGCTCCCAAATCCAATTCTGCTTATCTTGGCATTGAGAAGGCTCTGGCCATTGTCCGGAAGACAGGAAATCTACCGATTCCTTCCTACCTGCAGGACTCTAGTTATAAAGGTGCCAAAAAGCTGGGACGGGGGATTGGTTACAAGTATGCCCATAATTATCCGAACCACTGGGTGAAGCAGCAGTATCTTCCGGATGAGATTCGTGAAGAGAAGATATATGAGCCTAATGATATCGGTCATGAGACAGACATTAAAGCTTATTTCAGAAAAATTGGAAAAGACCCGGAAAGGTATGCTTTTGTTGACCCATCGCTGTCAGGAAAGCCCTGGAAACCATGGGAAGATAAAAAATGATACCTGGGAATGGGCGAAAACGCATCCCAATGAAAGGCTTTTGATTGAAGATACAAAGAAATGACGCCGTGCGTAAATCATGAGCCTGTATGGGATCATGGTGGAGCTTGAAAAGGCTTATTGGATAGGGCGCAGGACCCGATGGCATCCATTGGCAGAGTATAATCAAGATACTTTGACGAATGGCTGTCATCCCGGGCAGATGAAGGAGAATATGATGAAGAAAGACAATCACAGGATACAAAGGCTGCCGAGAAATATTGAGGTACGGGGGGCCAAAGTCCACAATCTGAAAAATATTGATGTGGATATCCCGCTCCATGAAATCGTAGCGATTGCCGGTGTTTCGGGATCGGGGAAATCCTCACTGGCTCTTGGCGCGCTCTATGCGGAAGGGTCCCGCCGGTATTTGGAATCCCTGTCTACCTATACCCGCCGGAGGATGACACAGGCGGAGCGGGCAGATGTGGATGATATCAGATATGTGCCAGCGGCTCTTGCGCTGCGCCAGCGCCCGGGAATTCCGGGCATCCGCAGTACCTTCGGAACACTTTCTGAACTTTTGAACAGTCTGCGTCTTATGTTTTCCCGGCTGGCAAGTCACCGCTGCCCCAATGGCCATTACTGCCCTCCTTCGCTTTCTGTGGCAGCCATGCAGGAAATCACCTGCCCTGTATGCGGGGTAAAATTTTATGGTCCGGGAGCGGAAGAACTTGCCTTCAACAGCAGCGGCGCCTGCCCGACCTGCGGAGGGACAGGGGTGGTCCGAAATGTGAATGAGGCAGCCCTGGTGCCTGATGATTCCAAGACCATCGATGAGGGAGCTGTAGTTGTCTGGGGAACTCTGATGTGGTCGCTCATGAAGGATATCGTGCGCACCATGGGCGTCAGGACAGACGTGCCCTTTCGCGACCTGACACCGGAAGAAAAAGAAATCGTCTACCACGGAGAGCTGAAGAAGCACCATATCCACTATGTGAATCCAAATACACTGGAACCGGCGGAGATGGATTTCAATTATTACAGCGCCGTGAATTCCGTGAAAAATGCCCTGGCTAAAGTGAAGGATGAAAAGGGAATGAAGCGGCTTGAAAAATATCTGGAAGAGGATGTGTGCCCAGACTGCGGGGGAACCAGGCTGTCGGAAGCGGCCCGGGGTCCCCGTCTTAGAGGAATCGGGCTGGATCAGGCATCGGCCATGACCCTTTCTGAGCTGATCCCCTGGGTACAGGGAGTTCCTTCCTCGCTTCCGGAAGAGATGCGTCCCATGGCGGAAAATATATGCGAATCGTTTATGGATGTTTCCAAGCGGCTCATGGACCTGGGACTGGGGTATCTTTCGCTGGACCGGGCGGCTTCTACGCTTTCTACCGGCGAGAGGCAGCGCGTACAGCTGGCAAGGGCAGTAAGAAACCGTACAACCGGTGTGCTCTACGTTCTTGATGAGCCATCCATTGGACTTCACCCTTATAATCTTCAGGGCCTCACCGGAGTGATGGATGATTTGCAATCCGATGGAAACTCTGTCATCCTTGTGGATCATGATACGCAGGTGTTGAAGCATGCTGACTGGATGATAGAGATGGGGAAGGGTGCCGGTGCGGAAGGCGGAACGATTATTTCCCAGGGAACAGTGGAAGATATTTCGAAGAATCCGGAATCTGTCATAGGCCCCTATCTGTCCGATCACTATGAATCAAGAATCCGACCCGTCACAAAGAGAGAGGCCCTGTTTGACAAGGGGGCGATTCATCTGGAGACTGGGGCCATCCATACGGTGCATCCTCTGGACGTGCGGATACCGATGGGGCGTCTGACGGTAGTGACAGGGGTCTCCGGATCCGGAAAAACGACCATGGTCCTGGAAAGTCTGATTCCCGCCCTGAGGGCTGAAATCAGCGGACAGAAGCTGCCTTCCCATGTGAAGAAGGTAGAGGCAGACGGCATTACCCAGGTCAAGCTCATCGATGCTACGCCCATTGGTATCAATGTACGTTCCACGGTAGCCACTTATGCCAATGTACATGACGGACTCAGAAAAGTATATGCCCGAACGGCAGATGCCCGGGAACATCACTATAAGGCAGGAGATTTTTCTTACAACACAGGGAAACTCCGCTGCCCAACCTGTGACGGCACAGGCGAGATTTCACTGGATGTCCAGTTTCTGCCGGATGTTCAGATTCCCTGCCCCGACTGCCGGGGATCCCGGTACAGAAAGGAAGCCTATGACATTCACCGCAAGGCCAAAGATGGAAAGGAATACAGCCTGCCGGAACTTATGAATATGAGTGTGGATCAGGTGCTCAACGCCCTGGGGGGACTTAAACTCCTGCAGCAGCGCCTGCAGGTGCTGCATGACCTAGGACTTGGATACCTCACACTGGGGGAGGAAACGCCGGGACTCTCCGGCGGCGAGGCACAGCGGCTGAAACTGGCCAGCGAAATGGGAAAAGGGCAGAGTGATTCCGTATTCGTCTTCGATGAACCTACCATAGGGCTGCATCCGCAGGATGTGAGGACGCTTCTCCATGTTTTCCAGACCCTCATTGATCATGGGGCAACACTGGTTGTTATCGAACATGATCTCGATGTCATAAGGAATGCGGATTACATTGTAGATATGGGACCGGGAGGAGGAAAGGAAGGCGGCCGGATCATTGCCCGGGGTACGCCTGAGGAAATCCGGCAGAATACAGACAGTTTGACCGGCAGGTTCATATAATGACATGATAGGGGATGAAGTTGTTCTCCTGTATGCTCCGGGAAAATGTTTTTCTCTGCCCTTTGCCTTAGAAACCCGGGATAGATGCGTAAAATTCCTCAAAGGTTTCCATTCAGTGCCGAGGATTGCATTTGCGCCATAAAAGTAGATAATAAAAGGATAAGAAAAACCTCCCTCTCTGGTCGGAGGCTTTTCTGCTTTTTGTGGAATAAAAACCAATGAAAAGAGGATGAGAAAATGACGTTACAGGAAACAGCAGAAAAAACTATGGACATACGAAAGATATATCATGCCCTGGAAAAGGAAATGCACAGGAAAGAATGGACCTCGGAAGAAGATGCACTGGCTTTTCTTACGGATGCCGCTCTCATCGGACGCCTTGTTATGGCCAAAGAAGGCCGCTGGCCCAGCAGCGAAGAATCCATGCTTCCTTCCAAAATAGGAGAATGCGTATGGTGGCTTGCTGTACTGGCGGAGGAAAATGGTCTTTCCTTCGCTGACTGTGTGGAAACGTTTCTGAAAGAAAAAGAAGGATTTCTGAAGCAGGAATAGATGGGAAAGAGAACTGATATGCATGGATTCTACTCTGATGCGGAGAAGCTTTGCAAAGCCTGAGGAAAATTGTCACAGACCGTGAAACAGGACAAAACTCATGGCAATGACAAATAGAAGAACCCTTCCGGATACAGTGCATATACCGCTCATTCGTGGTATACTTAAAAAGCGAAAAAATCTGTATTTGTAGGCTTTCATAAGGGGCTCACCATGCATAACGAACAAAAGGTAACAGACCATATCTACTGGATTGGCGGCAATGATTTCGTTTCTACCCGGTTTGAGAATCTCATTCCCATTTCCCGGGGGATTTCTTATAACAGCTATTTTATTGATGACGAAAAGACGGCGGTACTGGATACAGTGGATTCAGTGATTCGTGATGTTTTTATGGACAACGTATCCCATCTGCTCCATGGCAGGCAGCTGGACTATATCGTCATCAACCATATGGAGCCGGACCACAGCGGTTCCCTTCTGGCCCTGGCCAGGGCCTATCCTGAAGCGAAAATCATTGCCACGCCTCAGGCTCAGAAGATGATTGGCCAGTATTTTCATGTGACCCTGAAGGACCGCTTCCTTTCCACTGACGAGAAGCTGGAAATTTCCCTGGGCACCCACCGGCTCCGTTTCCTGAAGGCGCCCATGGTGCATTGGCCGGAGGTGACCTTTACCTATGAAGAAACGGAAAAGGTGCTCTTCTCTGCCGATGCCTTCGGTACTTTCGGTGTGCTGAACGGCTCTGTTTTTGCCGACGATGTGGATTATGAAGAGGAATATCTCCCGAGCTTCAGGAAATATTATGCCAATATCGTGGCTCGTTACGGTATGCAGGTACAGATGGCTCTGAAAAAGGTAGAGAAACTTGATATAAAGTATCTCTGCTCTCTCCACGGCCCCGTTTTCCGCAGGAAGGAAGATATAGCAGGAATCACTGCCCTTTACAGGAAATGGGCATCCTGGGAGCCCGAAGAACAGTCTGTTTCCATCTTCTTTGCCTCCCCCTATGGCAATACGGCCATGGCTGCCCAGATCCTGGCAGGAAAGCTGGCGGCTAAAGGCGTCAAAAACCTGAAGCTGGTGGACCTCTGCAGCTCCTCCATTACAGAAGCCTTCCCGGAGGTTCTTCGCCGGAGCCATATGGTGCTGGCGGCGGTGACCATGAACATGGGCCTGAACCCCGTGATGAATGCAGTCTTGGACCTCTGCCATGAAATGGACGTGCAGAACCGCACCATTGCCATTGTTGGAAACAGCAGCTGGGCGCCGAACGTAAGCGGTAAACTGATGATGGAAAAAGTACAGAATTGGAAGAAATGCACTGTTCTGGGAGAACCGGTCCATATTTCCTCCGCTCCTGCCGACGATGATACCCTAGAAAAACTGGCAGGGCTCATAGCTGACGATATAATGAAAGAAAAGAAGGCATGATAATGAATAAATGGATGGCCTGTGCGGCAGCCTTTTGTGTCTCTGCGGCCCTGCTCCTAGCAGGCTGCGGAAGCCGCCCCACAGTACATGTAATGAAAGCAGAACCAAGCAGGGAACCCTTTACCTTGGAGACAAAGGCGGCACCGGAAGCTCTTCATACGGCTCCCGTGATTCCCCAGGTCTCTGGAAATCTGATTTCCAACCCTCCCGACGTAGGTACTATTGTCAATGCAGGGGACGAGCTCTTTAAAATCGACTCCTCCCAGTATGAGTCCCAGGCGGCGTCGCTTCGAAGCCAGATTGCTGCCGCCTCTCAGGCAGCAGCGCCGTCTCCCTCCTACAGCTACAGTGCTCCTGCTGTAGATGACAGTCTGGAAGCATCCCTGCTGAAACAGGGTATCATCACCAGGGCGGAATATGAACGAATTAAAGGCAGAAAAGGCGGCGCCGCCCAGGCAGCACCGGCTGCAGCACCCGCACCGGCAGAGGCACCAGCCCAGCTGGTGGCCTCCCTCCAGACACTGGAGAAAACCATTGCGAACTGCACTGTCCGTGCCCCCATCAGCGGCGTCATTTCCCAGGTATACATCGGCGACACCCATCTGGCTATGGCAGGAAAACCGGCTCTCGTTATCCGCCAGGATTCTCCGGTCACTGCTTCCGTGCAGATTCCATCCAAGCTGGATAACGTGATGGATAAAGCCAAAGATGATAAAACGCTGACTGTCACCATGAGCGACGGCTCAGAAGTGTGGTATGGTGAACTGAAAAAACAGCCCAATGAAAACGGTGATAAGCTGACGACCTACAAAGTGCAGGTAGATAATCCCGACGATGAGATTACCATCGGCAATGAATACAGCATCCGCATCGAAAGTGGCCAGAACGTTTCCTGCTACATGATTCCCAAGTCTGCTATTATCGGTGACAGCACCGTGGCTGTTGTCAATGATGACAACCTGGTGGACATGAAATCCGTTTCCATTGCCAGCGACACCGGCGGCTACGTCCTCGTCATGGACGGCCTGGCAGAAGGAGACCGGGTCATTACAGATCCGCCCAAGAGCCTGGACATGGGCATGCAGGTAGACGTGAAATGAAATGGGAAAGAGAAGACTTCCTTGGTGACGCTGTCACTACAGCCCAAAAACTGATAGGCGCCGTCATTGTTCGACGCTCTCCAGAAGGCGTCACCGCCGGTCGTATTGTAGAATGTGAAGCCTATGGGGAAACCTATAAGGGACACAAAGACGACGGGGCCCATGTATTCAAAGGCCTCACACCCAGGACAAGAATCATCTTTGGCGAAGGTGGCCATGCCTACGTATACCTCATTTACGGCATGTATACCTGCCTCAACTTCGTCTGCGGGCATGCCGGTGAGTCCGGCTCCGTCCTTATCCGCGCTCTGGAACCACTGGAAGGCCTGGACCTCATGAAAAAAAGAAGAAACCAGACTAAGGAAAAGCTCCTTACCTCCGGCCCCGGCCGCCTCACCCAGGCCATGGGCATAGACATGACCTTCTACGGTATGGATCTCACCGGAGATACCCTTTACGTGGAAAGCAGAGAAGACGGCCCCTGGCCCATTGAAGTGACCAAAAGAAAAAACATAGACTACGCCACTTATGGAAAAGACTTTCCCTGGCGATTCCTGCTGAAGGGAAATCCCTATATATCCAAATAGAAAAAGAGGCTGTGAAAAAATGTAAATCATTTCTTCACAGCCTCTTTTTATGGTGAGATATGAAACTGTCAGCAGGTAGAGGAGGGGTGGCATGCGAAAACGCTCCTTAGACTTCTTTTATTTCGTCAGATACTTCCGGTTCACTTCATTTCTCTTTTCCACCGGCAGTTTCATATAATGGGGATCCATGGCGCTGACCCAGGAGCCGTAGGCCGGATTGGGAAGGACGATGAAGCGGGTGCCGAAGTCCTTTGCGCTGGTATCTATGATATGCTGCCGCTCTGCTAAAGATTTTCCTTTAACTCCCAGAGGGAAATCGCCTGCATTATCGCCCAGATAGAGAAGAACCTGGTGAGATTTCTCTATCTTTGCAAAACGGGGCATTTTATCACTGTTTTTCGTAAAGAGAAGGACATGATTCCTGTCGGCAGAAGGAAATCCCAGAGTTTTCAGATTGTCTATGGTCACATCCAGATTATCCGGCTTGTACCGGTTGGATACATAGAAAATCTCCACTCCCCTGGCAGATACCTGCTTTAGGAAATCCAGAGCGCCGGGCATGGCGGCAGATTTTCCTTCATGTACCCGGTCATGCCACCACCACCCGTCCCAGTACCCCTTTCCCCGGGATGCATAGGTGCCCATGGCGCGGGTATTATCCAGCACCGTCTCATCACAGTCGAGAATGATGGCAAAGGGCTTGTGACGGAAAGGGGTCTCCTTCATGGCCTTGTTCAGAGAAGAAAGAGCCGTATTATAGGCTTGATAGCAGAGAGCCCGGTACTCTGCAGAAGTGCGCATCCACAAAAGCCCCATGGTCTCCTGCTCCGCCAGTTGACGGGAAGAAGCAGCACGGGAAAGACTGGTTTCGTAATCGGCGAAAACCTCTCTAGTACACAGGCAGGATGCAGAAAGCGAAAGAGCCGCAGCAAACATAAGAATTTGACGTTTCATGGGAACCTCCTGAAAAAATATATTACTTATCATACCATAAAAAACCTTTGCTGAAATAAAAAAGGCAGCACAAAAACACGGATACCTATCCGTGCCAGTCAGTATTGCAGGCCTCTTGGAATCAGGCGGCAGCGCTAAACCGCAGGAAAAACCTGTGTCAACCCTGCTCTTGTCGTCCGGGAATGCGGGCTCATGCTGCAAGGGATGGTATCCGTGCTTTCGATTGGTTGTGAAGCTTTTTACGAATCTGCAGAATCCGTTCCCATTTCCCCGGGCCCCGGGAAATAGTGGAGAAAAATCAGGAGCCTGTATACAGGGATTCTTGATTTCCCTGCTGCCAAAGCTGCATTCCGGCCGGAATATTCGCGACATACATGACAGATTGGGACATAGAATCCTCCATGGAGTTTCCTGATTTCCTTCTCCATACATTTATATTGCATAAGCCCCTCATTTTTACAACCTCCCTCAAAAGATTTGTTATAAAAAGCAGATACAGCTTCTATGTAGAGAATTTGCTCTGTCCCAGATGGCAAGTGGAGCGGAAGGAAAGAACGCAGCGCAGATTCCTTTCACAGAAAGGAGCTCCGCGTCAGCGGTGAGATCAGGGCTGAGAAAAAAATTCAAAATTTTTTCTCCGGGGGGGTCAAAAAATCAAACCTTCTGCGATGTTAGTATCAGAGGGATGAAAAGACCTCATGAGATGATGAATCCCATCTTCAAATGCCTTTTTCCACATCCGCGGTAGAGAAGAGGGCAGGGAAGAAGGGAAACGTCAGGAAATTTCCCTTTCCACCCTCCCTTCTCCTAAAGCCGGCCGGCAATAGACAGAATCAAATGCAGGATAAAAAACGGAAGACAGAAAAGCAATAAGGAAGAGCGCTCGCAGGACTTTCCTCTCTTTAGCGACAAGTATCGAGCAGCACCCATGTATTGTGGGAGAGCCAAGGCGCGGACGCCGTATCTACTGGTTGAACTTACCTGGAGACTCCCCTGATAGGCTTTTCTGTTTTTTGCGTGGGAGTTTTGATGCAATATAAAACGGACGGGTGGTTAATCCGTCCGTTTATATTATTATCTCAAACTTCGCACACGGAAAACATCCCGTATGCCTTGATAAATCAGCTTGAACTGAATGTCGAAAGCCATTCACGCACACTTCTGTGCACGCAGACGACTCATCCAAAGAGCGGGCAGATCGTTCAGGAATCGTTCCAAGAGCGATTCGACCAGCAAGACTTCTGACGGATATTCTGCCCGAAGCTGCTCCGCAAACTCCTGCAACACGAGGCGAAGCGCTTCCATGTACTTCAAGTCCGGAAGCTCATCAAGCCCCAGATAGAAGAGCTCGCCGAGGCTTCGCCCATCCGTGTTCTCACGTTCCTCGACAGCCAGGAGCATATATCGTGTGCAGACGACGGCAACATGCGCCGTCATCGCATCGTAAGAGACGGAACGGCAGTCTTTGCCGAGTCGCAGGTAAGACTTGCACGCCTTGAAGAACACCTCGATGCCCCAACGTTTCCCGTAGAGCTGGATAACCTCTTCTTCTGAAAGCGAGAGGTCTGTCGTGACGAGGACGAGATAATCCTTCCTCTTGTTGCGGTTTCGGACGAAGACCAGCCGCACAGGCACAAGGGATTCTCCCTGTTTCATTGCGACAGCATCGACGGACAGAAGGTAGCGCGAACGCCCGCGACGCTTCTTGTGTTCCTTGTAGATGGCCTTGACGTTCGAGATCTTCCCTTCGCAGAGATAGCGCACCTTCTTGCTCTTCTTTGCCATGGCGGTGACGTCGTAACCGAGGTCATGGATGGCTTTCAGAGAGGATGGCGAGCAGAACCATGTGTCGAAAAGGACGTATTGCGCGGGAACGCCAGCGGCTTTGACCTCCTGCAACAACTTGAGGACAACGGCAGGCGCTTCCATCTGCGCGAGCTTGCGCTGCTTTCCACCGTTGCTCCTGGCATCGACGGACGCGTCGGCCTCGTTGAGACGATTCTTTCCCTTCGATGTCGAAAGGAGGCAGAACGTGAGCGGCAGGAAGGTGTTCCCATCCGTCCAGCCAAGGACGAGCAGGCGGAAGCCCTTCGTATAACGGTGGCTCACATGGTCGTAGACGTTCGCCAAGAGTTCCACGCGCTTGGAGCGCGAGCGGCTGAAGAGCGAATCGTCGACGATGATAGCGCAACGACGTCCGGCGTCTGTCAACGGTTTGATGGTTTCGTTGATGATCCGCGCCGCAAGGAGCAGCGTGAACCTGCGCCAGTTCGTGTGACAGGAGTTCAAGAAGCGGTAGGCCGTGTCCTTGCCAAACGGCAGGGATTCCTCGTGAAGCCGGCGTTGCATGTAAAGCGAGCGGTTCTCGAAGATGATGCTGACGAGCACAAGGAACACCAGAATAGCGGAAAAGCCCTTGAGTTTGCATGCGTTGGCAGACCGCAAAATCTGGCCGATGCGATATTGGTGGAAGAACAGCGAAGTTTTCTTCCTTAGTGTAAAATTTTACTCGGTAGGGGAATTTTTCCAGAAACAATAAAAGAGGAAAGCCTCCCCTTGAGTGGAAATGTTATAATTTCCGTGG
>NZ_JH591188.1:733933-758933 GCF_000242435.1 Dialister succinatiphilus YIT 11850
TCTCGAAGATGATGCTTACGAGCACGAGGAAAACGAGAATGGAGGAAAATCCTTTGAGCTTGCAAGCGTTGGCCGCGCGCAGAATCTGGCCGACATGATAACGACGGAAGAACGCCGAAGTTTTCTTCGAGATGGATTCCATCTGCTGGGTGGTTTGTGATATACTTTTCATAGCATGAGCCTCCGGTGCTTGGTATGTTTTTGAGCCAACATAATTATACCAAACTGGCAAGACTCATGCTATTTTTCTGTTTACAAAGCCTGGACTTTCAAGGGGTGCAGGGGATTTTTACCTGCGAAGTTTGAGTTATTATTTTTATCCCAGAATTTTCTTTACAAGACCAACATGAAGTTTTACGCCGTTTGGCAGAGCAGAATGGTCGAAATGCATATTAGGATCATGAAGACCAGGCTGTGCATCTTCACCCAAAGCGATGAATCCTGTTTTCAGTTCAGGCTTTTCTTTGGGATACCAGAAGAAGTCTTCGCCGCCAGCAGTTGTAATAGGCGGAATCAAGGCCTGCGATCCCAGTTCTTCTTTAATTACTTCAGCGATGATGTCTGTGACTTCTGGGGTAATGATGGAAGCTGGTGTACGGTGAAGAATATTCTCAACGGCTTCTGCACCAAAAGAATATAGAATAACGAGATTTATACCAGCCAGATAATCATTATTGTCTGGCTTTTTACATACTTGGAAGAGGGAATAATACTAAACAAATGTGGTGATTTTTTTATTTGTATACTTCTTTGCCATTATTAGTCTCTTATTTTTACATTTTCTCCCCCTTGACATTTCCCGTATCTGGTGCTAAAGTATTCACAACAAAACGATGAAGAAAAGAGTAAGCATTCTGATGACGGCCAAGCGAGTCCGGAGAGTGAAAGCGGACACGGATAAAGTGCTGAAGTGCATTTCTGAGTTAGGCAGGCTGAACTATAGTAGGTCTTCCCGGGAACTCCCGATACAGAGTCAGGGTTTGATAGAACCTTTTAAGGTATGTCCGGCGACGGGCATATGAAATTGGGTGGAAACACGAAGCTTAGGCTCTCGTCCCTTAGGGGACGGGAGCTTTTTGATTTCAAGAAAGAAAGGATGAAAAGGAATGGGCAGACTGATTGCTAAGAAACTGAACGAACTGGAATGGGGTCTGGCAGGCTGCCTGCTGTTCCTGGGCATCTCTTCTCCTGCGTTTCACCAGTTTTACAAGAAGTAAGGTTACAGACTGACAGGGATCAGACAGGTTTCGCCAGGTTCTGGCAGAACGGGTACAGGAACTCGATTCGCAGAAACCTTAAGACCTTGAGCAGAAGAATAGGAACAGGACCTGAAGGGCCTGTATCCACCATGTCCCGGGCCGAACCGGCCCGGGGACATATTTTCATAACAGGCGATGATGAAAAGAGTACCTTTCTGAAAACGGAAAAGCGAGTCCGGACAGTGGAAGCGGATACGGATAAGAAGGGGAAGTGCATTTCTGAGCTGCAGGATTGAAAAAAGTAGGTCCTGCCGGGCGGCCCGATACAGCCGAAGGCACTGACCGGTGCCGCTGAGACTGGCCTGTGAAAGGCCGGTGAAATTGGGTGGAATCACGAGACCTCGTCCCTTTGGATGAGGTCTTTTTTATATACAGGAGGTCTAAGCCATGAATGGAAACCGCCGATGTCAGAGGGAAATCCCTTAACCAAAGAAAATAAGAAACTTTAATTTGTAATAGGAGACATCATATGACAGTAAGCAGAAGAGATTTAATCGCAAAGGTTTTCAATAATGAAAAGACAGACCGCGTGCCAGTGGGATTCTGGCACCATTTCTTAGGAGATGAGGTAGGTGCTGATGCCTTTGCCCATCCGGAACTGACGGACAAGGTGCTGGCAGGGCAGGCTGATTTTTACAAAGCCTTCCAACCGGACCTCATCAAAATCATGACTGATGGATATTTCGGTTATCCTATCGATGAGTTGAAGAAACCGGTTTCCTCTCCTTTGGACTTAAAGGATATCAAGCCTCTGGGCCGGGATTCGGACTGGTTCCGCTTCCAGATCGGCTATGCCAGAAAGCTGGTTTCCCTTTATGGAAAGGAAGTACCTCTTTTTTACAATCTCTTCGCAGTGCCCAGGACCATTGAATTCATGCAGGCTTCTCTGGGCCATCCTGTGGATATTGCATCCTGGATTCAGGATTACCCGGAAGAAACGGCCCATGTATTCGACGTAATTTCCAAAGATTACGCGGAACTGGCAAAGGCTCTCATTGAAGAAGGCGGCGTGGACGGTATCTATCTTTCCGTCAATAATATTAGTTATGACCGGCTCACCGAGGACATTTACGAAAAGCAGGTGGCACCTTATGAGGTAAGGATTCTGGAGGCGGCCAATGAAGCCGGCGGCAGCAATATCCTTCACATCTGCGGCTATCATGGATTCCACAACCATCTGGAATGGTATAAGGATTATCCTTTCAAGGCAGTGAACTGGGCAGCTAAGGTGGAAGGCGTGTCTTTGAAGGAAGGTAAGGCACTGTTCCATGGCAAAGCAGTGATCGGCGGCTTTGGCCAGACGGAAAAAGATGTTATTTATACAGGAAACAAAGAAGAAATCGAAGAGGAAACCAGAAATATTCTTGACGAAGCTGGCACCACCGGTGTGGTTCTTGGAGCCGACTGCACCATCCCGCGGGATACCGATGTAAATCATCTGGCATGGGTTCGTGAAGCAGCAGATAGGTATGGGAAATAAAGGAGAGGGATTATGATGAAACTGAAGACAGCCATTAAAGCGGTATTGATTGCAGGCACTGTAGGTATTGCACTGACCGCAGCGGGATGCGGTGGAAATAAAAGTGATTCAGCCAAAGGAGCTTCCGGCAATGGTGGCAAAAAAATCGTAAAGGTGGCACACACACCTCACTATTTCCCCTATGATTTTGTGGATGACAACAACAAATCTGACGGCATGGAAGTGGCTGTCATGAAGGAAGTGGCCAAAAAACTGCCGCAGTATGAATTCCAGTTCGTGCCTACCTCTGATGATGACCTTCTGATTGGCGTGGAATCAGGGAAATATGATATCGGTACCAAGGGGGCCTGGAAGACGCCGGCCCGGGAAAAGAAATACATTTTCCCGAAGAATAACATTGCTGCCAGCGTTATCGGTGTCACCATCCGCAAGGAAGATGCTAATACGATTAAAAATCTTGATGATTTTGCCAAGGCAGGCAAAAAACTGGTACCTATTGCTCCACAGAATGCACAGTACCAGGTGATTGAAGATTACAACGCAGCCCATCCGGATCATCCGGTCAAATTGGAAGCTTCTGAAAACTTCCAGGTAGCTGATGCTTACACCTGGGTATTGGAAGGAAGGTATGACGGCTATTTCTCCATTGAACTGGCTTACAAGAAAAATGTGGAAGCACCGGATGCTCCCTATAAGGATTTCAAGGATAAACTGAGCTACTTCCGCTACAAGGCCATTCCTACCTACACGGTTATCAATAAGAATGATAAGGAACTGGCAGAGCAGGTAGATAAAGCTCTTGGCGAGCTGAAACAGGAAGGAAAGATTGCAGAGCTGGAAAATAAATACTTCGGAGAAGAAGTAAGCAAGCTCATTGATGTGAAATAATACAAGGACTCAAAAATTTCAGAGGGGGAAAGGTGAGTGGC
This sequence comes from Dialister succinatiphilus YIT 11850, assembly GCF_000242435.1. Lineage (GTDB taxonomy): Bacteria > Bacillota > Negativicutes > Veillonellales > Dialisteraceae > Dialister > Dialister succinatiphilus. Next base: position 737,602 of record NZ_JH591188.1, read on the forward strand.
TTTGCTGCTGATTTTATAAAACTTTACAGCCGGGGCGGCGAGGCCGGGAAGTGGACGCCGCTGCAGCCCTCGGGCCAAAGGCCTGTCAAACCGGAGAACCTTTCCCCAACTGACTATCCCACTAATACACTAGCGCACGAACTTACTATTTCCAAGGAGGTGTTTTTTATGCAGACCAGACCATTCAGTCCGGATATCATTTTTACATCTATACCGGCCCTTCTCCCCTATCTGGCAGTGACGCTGGTAGTGGGAGTGACCAGTATCCTTACAGGTTCTATCATGGGAATGCTGCTGGCATGGGCCAAGTTGTCGGGACATAAGGCGATCCGTGCTCTGGCGGATGGCTATACTTATATCATCCGCTGCACCCCGTCTATTGTCCTTCTGTTCATTGTCTTCTATGGCCTGCCGAAATTCATGGAGGCGGAATTTGGTATCGACATGGATAATCTGTCTCGTGCCATCTTTGTCATTATTACTTTCACTCTTCTCTTTGGTGCCTATGTGTCCGAGGTGTTCCGTTCCGCCTATGAAACGGTGGACCGGGGGCAGTACGAAGCAGCGGTGACCATCGGCTTGTCACCAGAACAGGCATTTTTCCGGGTTATGCTTCCCCAGGCAGCGGTGATTGCTCTTCCTAATTTTGGAAATTCTGTAATTAACCTGATGAAGGAAAGTGCCCTGGCCTATACTATCGGACTCATCGATCTTCTGGGCCGTACGAATCTGATTATTTCAAAGAACTACGGCGCTTACGGCGTTGAACTTTATGTGGCCTGCCTCCTCATTTATTGGGCACTCAGCTTTTTGATCGAACAGGCTTTTCTCCGCATGGAATCCTATTTAGGGCGGGGACGTTTGAAAGCATAAGGAGGAAATTATGGAACTGGATTTTTCATTTATGCAGCATGCCCTACCTTTCCTTTTGAAGGCTCTTCCGGTAACGCTTTTCATTACTGCCCTGGTACTGCTGCTTTCCATGGTACCGGCATTCCTTATGGCTGAAAAAAGAATCGGTGCCCGGGGATGGGGAGAAAAGGCTATTGCTCTCTACGTGTCATTCATCCGCGGGACACCGCTGGTGCTGCAGATTCTTCTCATGTACACCCTGCTTCCCAGTCTTCTGAATGCAGCCTTCAAAGCGATGGGCAGCTCCTTTGATGTATTTCATGGAGTGAATCCCCTGTGGTATGCCATCATCGTCTTTACTCTGAATACCACAGCCCTTCTGTCGGAAGTATTCCGCTCTGCCATTCTGAGCGTGTCGGCAGGACAGATGGAAGCAGGACTCACCATCGGCCTTTCCCGCTTCCAGACCTATGTGCAGATCATCATTCCCCAGGCCCTGACTTCTGCCCTTCCCAATATCTGCAACCTTACAGTGAATCTGATTAAAGGGACTTCCCTGGCTTTCTTCATGGGAATCAAGGATATCATGGCTGCTGCCAAAATTCAGGCAGCCTATGGATATAACTATATTGAAGCGTACCTGGAAGTGTTCATTCTTTATATTATTGTGTGCACAGTAGTGCAGGTTCTCTATAAAATTTTTGAAAAGCATGTGGGCTTGTATCGCACTGCCGGACTGGAGGGGTAAATATGCTTGAAATATCTCATGTGAAAAAACATTTCGGAAAACAGGAAGTGTTAAAAGACGTGACCCTCAAGGTCAACAAGGGGGATGTCATTGTGATTCTGGGGCCCTCGGGCTCCGGGAAAACCACATTTCTAAGGAGCCTGACCTTCCTGGAAAAAGCGGATGCCGGCGTTATGGTTTTCGGCGACAAACAGCTGGACATTCATAAAGCAAAACAGAAAGACATAGCCTGGGTACGGAAACATACGGCCTTCGTATTTCAGAATTACAACCTTTTTGCCAATAAGACGGCTTTGCAGAATGTGATGCTGGGTCTCACCGTAGGCAGGGGCATGGCGAAGGAAGAAGCAGAGGCCATTGCCAGAAAAGCATTAAAGGAAGTAGGCCTGGCAGACCGGGCTGATTATTATCCGTCTCAGCTTTCCGGCGGACAGCAGCAGCGGGTGGGCATTGCCCGGGCTATGGCGGTCAAACCGGATGTGATTTTCTTTGATGAACCTACATCTGCTCTGGATCCGGAACTGGTAGGCGGCGTCCTTTCGGTGATGAAGAAACTGGCTGCCGATGGCGTTACCATGGTGGTAGTCACCCATGAAATGAAATTTGCCAGAGAAGCGGCTACTCGGGTGGTATTCATGGATGGCGGCGTCATTGTGGAAGAAGGCAGTCCTGAGGAAATCTTTACTCATCCTAAAGAAGCAAGAACCAGGCAGTTCCTTCGCCGTATTCTGGACAGGGAACCCGGCGTGGAGGAAGAGGCACCGGAACCTGTTCCTGTGGCTGGTCCGATTCCCGGTGTTCTGCCTGATATGGCGTAAGGAGAAGGCTATGAAACGATTTCAAAATAAGGTGAGCCTCATTACCGGTGGCAACAGGGGGATAGGAAGGGCTATAGCCCTTCGTCTGGCCTCGGAAGGAAGCAGTATCATTCTTTTTGGAAGGAATGAAAAGGACAACCAATCGGTGGAAAAAGAAATCAGCAGCACCTACAGCGTTCCTGTGAAAAGCTATAACGTAGACATGTCATCAAAAAAGTCGGTGGAAGAAGGGATTGGTCAGGCCATGTCCCATTTCCGCCGCCTTGATGTTCTTATTAACAACGCAGGCATATGCCGCCTCTCTACGCCTTTTACAGAAATCACAGAGGAAGACTGGAAAGAGACGCTGTCGGTCAATCTGTATGGCGTCATTTACGTTACGGGACTGGTGATTCCCTATCTTGAAAAAGAAGGCGGGAAAATCATCAACATTGCTTCCTTGGCCGGAGAAGTCGGAGGGATTGCTACTTCCGCCGATTATGTGGCCAGCAAGGCAGCCCTGCAGGGGATGACCAAGTCCCTGGCCCGGGAACTGGGGGTAAAGCATATCAATGTCAATGCCATAGCGCCGGGCTTTGTCCGCACGCAGATGACGGAAAAGATGAGCATTCAGCTTTCTTCTATACCCTTAAGGCAGGTGGCGGAGCCGGAAGATATTGCAGCTGCTGCTGCATTCCTTGCTTCCGATGATGCCCGTCTCATTACCGGAACTACGCTGGATGTGAATGGCGGACTCTATATGAATTAAATCGGTTATAATAAAAACAGGAACTTTGGGGTTCCTGTTTTGCATTGAAAGGAAAGCAGTATGAAACTATTTAGAAAACCTCTCATGATTGAAGCACAGGGGAGTTTTGCTGCAGGCGGCACTGTGATCCGGGAGAAAGGAACCTATGAGGAAGCCCATGCCCTGTCTCCTGAGGGGCAGGAAAAGCATGTGGACCATGGCTATGTGTTTTATCAGATACCGGCAGATGCCAGGAAGAATGCTCTTCTTTTCCTGCATGGCGCCGGGCAGAGCGGGGCCTGCTGGGAAACTACGCCGGATGGCAGGGAAGGTTTTCAGACTCTTTTTCTTCGTAAAGGCTACAAGGTGTACATCATGGACCAGCCAAGGAGGGGGAGAGCCGGAAGCGGCGGAGTGGAAGGGAAAGTAACATCTGTGGCTGACGAAGCCCTGTGGTTTGATATTTTCCGTTTCGGCCATTACCCTCATTACTTTGAAAATGTACAGATTCCCCGAGAAGAGGAAGCGGAAAACCAGTTCTGGAGAAAGGTGACACCCAATACGGGAGCCTTTGATCCAAAGCTCACTGCTGTTGCTCTTGCCGATGCGGCAGGCCGGGCTGGAAATACCATCCTTGTCACCCATTCCCAGGGCGGCTCTCCGGGGTGGCTGGCAGCTATGAAGAGTGCGAATATAAAGGCCATTATTGCTCTGGAACCGGGAGTGGGATTTGTCTTTCCAGAAGGCGAAGTACCGCCGCCTATGGAATCATCAAGTCCTTTCGGACCTTTGAAAGGTGTGGCCGTGTCTCGAAGTGATTTTGAAAAGCTTACCCAAATTCCCATCCTTATGATTTTCGGAGACCATATTCCGGAAAATCCAAGTCCCCATGGCGGAGAGGATAACTGGCGGGTACGCCTTAAGGAAGCCCGTCTCATGGCAGAAACCATTAATCGCCATGGCGGAGATGCAAAGGTCCTTCACCTGCCGGATATAGGGATTTACGGCAATACCCATTTCCTCTTTGAAGATAAAAATAATGAGGAAATCGCAGATCTGATGGACCGGTGGATTGTGAAAAAAGGACTGGGAGGATAGAAGACAGCTATCGGCTGCCCGAGGCCTGCTGTCCGACTGAACCCCGGTTTCGCCGAGTCCCATCGGCGGCTGAACCTCTTGACAACAGCCTGTATCCATGATACTGTAGACGTATCAATAGAAAACGATGAAGAAAAGAGTAGCCAGGCTGAAAACGGCAGAGCGAGTCCGGAGGGTGGAAGCGGATACGGATAGGGTGGTGAAGTGCATTTCAGAGTTTGGAAGGCTGAAAGTGAGTAGGTTTTCCCGGGAGCTCCCGATATAGAGCGGGGGTTTGATAGAACTCACGAAGGTATGTCTGGCGACGGATATATGAATTTAGGTGGAATCACGGGTCTCCTGTCCTGAAAAGGATGGGAGGCTTTTTGTTTTGATTGAAATCATTCTAAGGGGGAAATTGTTATGAGAAAAGCTGTAAAAATGGCATCAGTAGCACTGGCTTCTCTTCTGGCAGCAGGTATTTTTGCAGGCTGCGGCGGTGACCAGAAGGCTGCTTCTTCCAAGGCAGCTGCCGCTGATGGGAAAACTTCTGTGAAGCTGGTGCTTTCCAGTACGGAACGTCCGCTTTCCTGGGCCGATGAAAACGGAAAGCTCCAGGGTTATGAATACGACATCTGGCAGGAAGTGAATAAAAACCTGAAGGATTACCATTTGGATATCCAGGCCGTTCCACCGGAAACCCAGGATGTGATGATGGAGTCCGGTGATGCCAAGGTGGCTTCCGGCGGCTATTACCGTACGCCGCGTCGTGAAAAGGACTATATTGTCCCGAAAACGCCTATCGGTGTATCCTCTGTCATGGTTTACATGTCCAAGGATAATGCACAGAAGTACCACAGCCTGGAAGATGTCATCAAGGGCGGCGGCAAACTGGTGCCCAATACGCCTAACGGCGGTATTTATAAAGTCCTCACTGACTGGAATGCAGCGCATGACAATCTCATGAAGGAAGTTCCTATCCAGGATGGCCTCACTCCGGCAGAACGGATTACGTCTCTGAAGAACGGTCAGTATGATGCCCTGGTTTACCCGAACAATCTGGGCGTCGAAGATATTGCCAAAGCAATGAATTTTGAAATCGTGGCTCTGGACAAGCCTATCAAAGTGAACGAGACCGTAGTCATTGTCAATAAGAATGAACAGAAGCTGGCTGATGAAATCGAAGCAGCTCTTGAAAAATTGTCCAAAGATGGCACGCTGCAGAAGATTTCTGAAAAATGGTATCACCGGAATCTCTTCGATCAGCTGAAGGATGCAGGTAAATGATTTCATAATATATATGTATTATATTATAGAGGGGAGAGTGAAAATGCTCTCCCCTCTTCATCATGGACAGGGAGATTATGATGGATACAGAAGAAAAATATATGTCCCATCTGCAGGGGGTAGTTAAGATTCCTACCGTTTCGTCGGTGAATGATGAAAACACCGACTGGTCCCAGTTTGACCGGCTCCACCAGTATATGCAGGAGGCCTGGCCTTTGATTTTCGAAAAGCTGTCCCTCACCAGAATCGGAAAGGCAAGTCTTCTTTTCCACTGGAAATCGGAAAATCCGAAGAAAGAGCCTGTTCTTTTCATGGCTCACCAGGACGTGGTGCCTGCCATTCATGAAGAGCAGTGGAGCCATCCGCCCTTTGGAGGAGAAGTGGATGAAGGATGCCTCTGGGGAAGGGGCGCTGAAGACTGTAAATCTGTGCTGACTGCGGAAATGGATGCGGTAGAAGAACTTCTGGAAGAGGGCTTTGCACCGGATTTCGATATTTATCTTTCCTTCGGACACAATGAGGAAGTCCAGTGCACGCCGGATAAAAAAGGATCGGTTCTGACCGCTGCCTACCTGAAGGAACAGGGCATCCACCTGGCCTGCCTTTTCGATGAAGGCGGCAATGTGGAGGAAGGCAGGGCGGGAGAGCCGCCGCTGGCCCTGGTGGGTATGGCGGAAAAGGCACCTAACGAATTTGTGCTTTACAAGGACGGAGCCGGCGGTCATGCCAGCAAGCCCGGCCGGGGCACTGTGCTTGGTGATGTGGCAAGGGCAATGGCTGCTGTAGAAGCGCATCCCATGCCCTACAGGCTCACGCCTCTGGTGAAAGCCCATTTGAAAGCGGTGGCGCCTCTTCAGGAAGAGCCCCTGAAATCCATCGCAGGTCATCCGAAGAAGAACTGGAAGAAACTGGTCAGACTGGCTGGAAACGACAGAATTCTGGATGCTCTCCTCCATACCACTTTTGCCGTTACCATGGCAGAGGGGAGCAGCCAGGCCAATGTGCTTCCTTCTCATGCAGAGGCTACCATGAGTGTCCGCATCCTTCAGGGGGATACGGTGGATTCCGTTACCAGATATCTGGAATCTATCATGCCCGACGGAGTGAAGGTGAAGGCTTCCTTCGCGGAAAATCCTCACCCCGCAGGAGAGGTGAAAGGAGAAATGTTCCATCTTCTTTCCAAGACCATTCATGAAGTCTATGGCAAAGATACGGTGATTGCACCGAACCTCATGCTGGGGGCTACAGACTCCAGAAATTATGCGGATGTCTGTGATCACATCTACCGTTTCACCGGACGGGTCAAGACAAACCGCTGGGGCGAAGCACACCAGGTGGATGAGAAAATGCCAGTGGACAAGCTGGATATGCCGGTGAAGTTTATTAAAACATTCCTTAGAAATTATGAAGCGAAATAAATGGCAGTAAGGCCGTTCATCGTACTGCTGCAAAAAAAAGACCGTGAAAAAATAGAAACCATTTTTTCACGGTCTTTTTTTTATAAGAGGGCCGGCTTTTTCTTTCCCGTTTCCTTCTCATAGTCATCCGGATTGACCTGGCTTTCTGAACCGAGAGCCAGGGCTTTCTGGTAATACCACTCCTTATAGTCCAGCTCCTGCATATAAAAAAGGAGATGGTCAATCTGCTCTTTTACAAACTGCCGCTGCTCCATGATGAGGGCCTGCCTTTCTTTCAGGCTTTTATCCCCCAGAACCGCCAGCTTGGCATATTCACGGATACGGCTGATGGGCATGCCCGTATTTTTCAGGCAGCTCAGCACATGAAGCCACTTGATATCTTCATCAGTAAAGAGACGGATGCCGTTCATACGTTGTATCCCGGGGAGAAGGCCTTCCTTGTCATAATAGCGGATGGTGGTGGGATTAATTCCGGTGAGGTCGGAAGCCTTTGAAATTGTGTAAGCCATTGTTATTCCTTTCTACAGTCTTGAGAAAAGCGCTGATTTCTTCATGAAATCGAATTTCATGGACATTGGGCTATGGATGGAATTTCTCTTTATTATAATTCTTCCAGTTCACTTTAAGTCAAGAAAAGAGAAAAGGGCGGATAGATTTCAAGTCCCTGTTTTCCCTGTTTTATGATAAAATAGACTCGCATGACAGGAGGAAAGAATGTATCAGAAACCGAAAATCGGACAGATAGAGCTTGATGGATGGGCCGTGCTGGCTCCTATGGCAGGAGTGAGCGACCTGGCTTACCGGGTCATTGCGCGCCGCATGGGTGCCGCCATGACCACTGCAGAAATGGTGAGTGCCAAAGGGCTCTATTATAAAAATGAAAAAACAAGGGATATGCTGAAGATTGACCCCGGAGAACACCCGGTGGCCCTTCAGCTTTTCGGCAGCGAGCCGGATATCATGGCTCTGGGGGCAAAGGAAATGGAAAAGGCAGGGGCCGATATCATCGATATCAACATGGGCTGTCCCATGCAGAAAGTGGTGAAAAACGGCGATGGATCCGCTTTGATGAAGAATATCCCTCTTGCTGCCGAAGTGGTGAAGGCCATGGCAGAGGCGGTCCACATACCGGTGACCGTGAAAATGCGACTGGGCTGGTCCAGAGAGACGGAAAACTGCGTAGAACTGGCAGAAGCAGTGGAGGAGGCAGGCGCTATGGCGATTACCGTCCATGGACGGACCAGGGAAGATTTCTACACCGGTCATGCGGACTGGGAAAAAATCGGCGAAGTGGTCAGGGCTGTTCATATTCCTGTCTTTGGAAACGGCGACGTGGTGGATGGGCCCAGTGCGGATCGGCTGATGAAAGAGACCGGCTGTGCCGGTGTGGCTATAGGCCGGGCGGCCTGGGGAAATCCCTGGGTCTTTAAGGCGGTGAATACATATCTGGAAACAGGTGAAATTCTGCCGCCGCCCACCAATGCCATGCGCCTGTCCATGGCCAGAGAGCATCTCCATGGTTTGGTAGAAGAAAAGGGAGAACATGTGGCAGTCAGGGAAATGCGGGCTCACGCCAGCCGTTATTTTCACGGTCTTCCGGAAGCGGCCGCTCTTCGCCGCTCCATCATGAAGGCACTGACAGAAGAAGAATTCAACCAGGTGCTGGATCAGTATGAAAAGAATAGACATTAGGAAAGTGCCGGTTCATTTATGATGTCTGTTTTTATGAATAAAAGAAGAGAATGATTGAGCGGCCCTTCCCAGTGGTCCCTTATGATGGGCAGGGCAGCTCATTTGTTTTCAAAAAACTGCAAATCAATGGCGAATTGCTATTGTATAAAAATAAAAATAGTAAAAAATAAGAAAAAATAAAATAAAGCTGAAGGTCCCGTTATAATTACGGAAAGCTCATGGTATGAGGGCCTTGGGGTATTAAAATTTATTGACAAGGGAAAATGGAAATATTAGAATAATTAAGGAACGTGAGCAATTAGATGTTGGGTATTGCAGGCTTGTGCATGGAAAGCGCAGGCTTTTTTATCTCAAACGGGAGAGGAGCGGCCATGTCTGCTGAAAGGATTTTTATTTCCGAAGGCGTAAGAAAGGAAGAGTTTATCTTCTGTTCGACTGCCTCTCTTTTTGCTGGAGCGTTGTATTTGTTTGGCATGAATACTCCTTTTGCGGGAAATGTGTGACTTTGGGTCATTTTTCTGCAGAAGGAGATTTTTTTTGGGAGAAGGGTCCCAGAAAAGGGAGGAAATGAACAATGCATGTTGGAATTGTGATGGGCAGTGATTCCGATTTACCGGTCATGAAGAAGGCCTTTGCCATTCTTGATGATTTTGGCGTGACCTATGATGTAACTATTGCTTCTGCACACAGGACACCGAAGAAACTGGCTGATTTTGTGGCAGCAGAGGAAACGAAGGGCGTCGGTGCTTTCATTGCCGGCGCCGGTATGGCAGCTGCGCTTCCGGGCGTGGTGGCCAGTCTGACGCTGAAACCGGTGATTGGTGTGCCTCTTTCCGGTGCGAAACTGGATGGTATGGATGCCCTGTTTTCTATCGTGCAGATGCCTTCCGGTATCCCCGTGGCTACGGTAGCTATCGACGGCACAAAGAATGCTGCTTTCCTGGCTGTGGAAATCGGTGCAGTTTCCGATAAGGCTCTTTACGAAAAGTATAAGGCTTACCGTGAAAAAGCGGCACAGGAAATCTATGCCAAGGATGAAAAGCTGCAGGCATCCCTGGGGAAATAAAGAATTATTATTTCCATTTTTTATTTCATAACAGCAGCCATAAATCTGATATTTTTTTAAAGGAGAAGAACCATGAAAGAATATAAACCTTTTAAATCCGGTAAAGTCCGTGAACTCTACGATCTGGGCGACAGCCTTGTGATGGTCTGCACCGACCGTATTTCTGCTTTCGATAATATTCTGAAGTGCCCCATTCCTGAAAAGGGCGTGGTGCTGAACCGTATGTCCAAATTCTGGTTTGATTTCACAAAGGACATCGTTCCCAACCATATGATTTCTATCGATACAAAGGATATGCCTGAATTCTTCCAGACAAAGGAATTTGAAGGCCGTTCCATGAAGACCATGAAGCTGAACATGATTCCGGTAGAATGCATTGTCCGCGGCTACATCACCGGTTCCGGCTGGGAAGGCTATCAGAAAGACGGTAAAGTCTGCGGTATCCAGCTGCCGGAAGGACTGAAGGAATGCCAGAAGCTGCCTCATCCGATTTTCACTCCTTCCACCAAAGCTCCAGTAGGGGAACATGACCAGAATATTTCCATGGAAGAAGGGGAAGCCTGGGTGAACAAGTTCTTCCCGGGAAAAGGCAGAGAATACATGGAAAAACTGTCTGAACTGACCCTCGCTCTTTATAACAAATGCGCTGATTATGCTTTGGAAAGAGGCATTATCATTGCGGATACCAAATTTGAATTCGGTCTGGATGAAAAAGGAAATATCGTGCTGGGCGATGAAATGCTGACTCCTGATAACTCCCGCTTCTGGCCGGCCAAGGGCTATGAAGCAGGTCATGGCCAGCCTTCCTATGACAAGCAGTTTGTCCGCGATTACCTGAAGGCTCATCCGGGAGATACGGTTCCCCAGGATATCATCGACAAGACCATTGCCATTTACAAGGAAGCCTACGAACTTCTCACTGGTGAAAAGTTCTAAGGTTATGAAATGGGCAGGACCATGCCTCAATGGGGTGGCATGGATCTGTCCCATGCGGAAAAGCCCCCATAAGACCGACAGGTCTGAATTATAAGAAAGTCAGGAGAATTCCGTAATGTATAAAAGTATGGATGTATATGATGACAAGCCGCATGAAGAGTGCGGAGTGTTTGGTATTTTTGACCGGGATCTGTCTGCGGTACATGAAACCTACTACGGTATCTTTGCCCTGCAGCACCGGGGCCAGGAAAGTGCGGGCATTACCGTTTCTGATGGAAAAACCATGGAAACCTTCCGCGGCATGGGCCTGGTGACGGAGGTATTCCACAATCTGCCGGAAAAGGAAGGCCACATCGGCATCGGCCATGTGCGCTATTCCACCACCGGATCCTCCATTCCGGTGAATGTGCAGCCCCTGCAGGCTGACAGCATTGACGGCCCCATGGCACTGGCTCACAACGGGAACCTGGTGAACACGAAGAATCTGCGGCGCCGCCTCCTTCTGGAGGGCTCCACTTTCTCCACCACCATGGATACGGAAGTCATTATTAAGCTGCTGGCCAGAAGCCGCCGGGCTACGGAAGAGGAAAAATTCAAGGAGCTCATGGATGAAATCCACGGTGCCTATGCCATCGTGGCCTGCACCAATGACGCTATCTACGGCTGCCGGGATCCCTTCGGCTACCGTCCCCTGGTGCTGGGAAAGACAGAACACGGCTGGGTGCTGGCTTCGGAAACGCCGGCACTGGATGCCATTGATGCGGAGTTCGTGAGGGATGTACTTCCCGGTGAAATCGTCACTATCGATGACAAGGGCGTCCGTTCCACCATGTACTGCCCTGTGGACAGCCACCGCCACGGCATCTGCTCCTTTGAATACATTTATTTCGCCCGCCCCGATTCCATCATGAACGGCCAGGACATTTACCAGGCCCGCTTGAACATGGGCAGGAAGCTCTGGGAAGAAACCCACTATGAAGGCGATGTGGTGATGAGCGTGCCGGACTCCGGCAACGTGGCAGCCCTGGGTTATTCCGCTGCTTCCGGCATTCCCTTCGTGGAAGGGCTTTTGAAAAATAAATACATGGGCCGCACCTTTATCCAGCCGGGACAGAAGAAGAGAGAAAGGGCGGTGCGCATGAAGCTGAACCCCATCCGCATGAACGTGGAGGGCAAGCGCATCATTCTGGTGGATGATTCCATCGTCCGCGGCACCACCAGCGGCATTATTATCAACCTTCTGAAAAATGCAGGAGCCAAGGAAATCAAGCTGTGCATCAGCTCGCCGCCTGTACGGTATCCCTGCTTCTTCGGCATCGATACGGCCGAAAGAAAGCAGCTGATTGCCGCCAAGTATTCCACCGAAGAAATCTGCAAAATGATCGGCGCCGATTCTCTTCATTACCTGTCACAGAAGGGACTGGCGGAATCGATTTCCGAAATTAAGGCATCGGACATGTGCTTTGCCTGCTTCGACGGCGTGTACCCGGAAAAGGTACCCCACGACGGACTGGGCAGCATGGAAGATGAAGAATAGGGAGGAACCATGAGCGAAAAGAAAAAAGGCTTAACCTATGCGGAAGCCGGCGTAGATATTGATGCCGGTGAAAGAGAAGTGGAGCTGATTAAGAAATCAGTACAGTCTACCTATACCCGTGGCGTCATGGGCGATATCGGCGGTTTCGGCGGCCTCTTCCGTCTGAAGGATGAACTCTCCGACGACCCCATCCTCGTTTCCGGTACCGACGGCGTAGGCACGAAGCTGCGCCTGGCCATCGAAATGGGTATTCATGATACCATCGGCCAGGACTGCGTGGCCATGAGTGTGAACGATGTGCTCGTACAGGGCGCAAGGCCCCTCTTCTTCCTGGACTACATTGCTACCGGCAAGCTGGAACCGGAGCTGATGGCGGAAATCGTGAAAGGCGTAGCCAATGCGTGCATTGAGTCCGGCTGTGCCCTTCTGGGCGGCGAAACAGCTGAAATGGCCGGTTTCTATGCTAAAGGAGACTACGATGTGGCTGGCTTTGCCGTAGGCATTGTAGATAGAAAAGACCTCATTACCGGTGAAGATATCGCTCCCGGTGATGTGATTCTGGGTCTTCCTTCCACCGGCGTTCACTCCAATGGCTATTCCCTGGTACGCCGTATTATTAAGGATAACGGCCTTTCCCTGGATAAGGTGTATGGAGATATGGACAAGCCTTTGGGCGAAGTGCTTCTCACACCGACCCGTCTCTATCCAAAGCCTGTGATTCCTGTGCTGAAAGGGACCAAAGTGAATGGCATGGTCCATATTACCGGCGGCGGTTTCTATGACAATATTCCAAGAGTGCTGCCCAAAGGCACCCGGGCTGTGCTGGATGCAGAAAAATGGCCGCTCCTTCCGATTTTCCCCTTCCTTATGAAAGAAGGCGGCGTGGAACCCAGGGAAATGTACCGTACCTATAACTGCGGCCTGGGCATGCTCCTTATCATGAACAGGGAAAATGCAGAAAAAGCAAAGGAAATTCTGAAATCCATCCATGAACCGGTATATGAAGTAGGCGAAATCACGGAAGGAAACCAGGATGTAGTTGTGACAGGTGGTCTTTTCAATGAGTAAGAAGAGAATTCTGATTTTTGCATCGGGCAGAGGATCCAATGCGGAAGCTATCCATGAAGCCACCATAGATGGCAGAGTGAATGGAACTGTGGTAGGCGTTATCTGTGACCATGCAGATGCCCAGGTGCTGAAAAGGGCAGAGCGATGGGGCGTTCCTTCCACTGTGCTGGAACTGAAATCTTTTGAAAACAAGAGTGCTTTCAATGATGCCATTCTGGAAGCAGCTAAATCCTATCAGCCCGACCTCATCTGCCTCGCAGGATATATGAGGATCTGCGGTGAAAACTTGATTCATGCTTTTCCAAATCGGATTATCAATATTCATCCGGCCCTTCTTCCCAGTTTCCGCGGGCTCCATGCCCAGAGGCAGGCTGTGGAAGCCGGTGTCAAAGTGTCAGGCTGCACCGTCCATTTCGTAGGGACGGGACTGGATGACGGCCCCATCATTACCCAGGTGGCTGTACCGGTATATGATGATGATACCGAAGCCACCCTGGCAGACCGGATTCTCCAGCAGGAACATCCGGCTTACGTAAGGGTGGTCACTGCCTTCTGTGCGGATCAGCTTCATATCGAAGGCCATCATGTGAGCGGCATGCACAGCCGTCCTGAAAAATAAGACGCGTGTTGTATAGATAGAATTTTATTTCAAAGGGGGAGTCAAATATGGCAGTTAAAAGAGCCCTGATCAGCGTGTCTGATAAGACAGGGGTCGTAGAATTTGCAAAAGGACTTCATGAACTGGGTGTGGAAATCATTTCCACCGGCGGTACCATGAAGGCCATTGCAGCAGCAGGCATTCCGGTAAAATCTGTTTCCGAAGTGACCGGATTTCCGGAAATGATGGATGGCCGTGTGAAAACACTGCATCCCAAGATTCACGGCGGCATTCTTGCCATCCGTGACAATCCGGAACATGTGAAAGCCATGAAGGAACATGGTATCAAAGGTATCGATCTGGTGGCTGTGAACCTTTATCCTTTCCGTGAAACCATTGCCAAACCGAACGTAACCAGAGCAGAGGCCATTGAAAATATTGATATCGGCGGTCCTTCCATGGTTCGTGCGGCAGCAAAGAACTACAAATACGTGACCATTGTAGTGGATCCATCCCAGTACGGCGAAATTCTGGAACGGATAAAGAATGATACCCTGGATGAAGATTTCCGTCTGAAACTTTCCAGAAAAGCATTCCTCCATACCGGCCTCTACGACTGCGCCATTGCAGACTACCTCACCAAGGAAGTGGACGGAGATAAAGACGGTCTGCCTGATGTATACTGCAAAGCCTTCGTTAAGCTCCAGGATCTCCGTTACGGCGAGAATCCGCATCAGAAAGCGGCATTCTATAAGGATCCGGAAGCCAAAGGCGGCATTGCTGCAGCTAAACAGCTTCATGGCAAGGAACTGTCCTATAACAACATTGTGGACATGGAAGCAGCCTGGGACCTGGTATGCGAATGGGGTGAAGACCAGCCGGCCTGCGTTATTATTAAACATACCAATCCCTGCGGCGCAGCTCTTGGCAAAGATGCACTGGATGCTTTCCAGCGTGCCTTCAACGCAGACAGCAAATCTGCTTTTGGCGGCATTGTAGCCATGAACCAGGTCTGCGACAAAGCAGCAGCAGAAGCCATGAAACCTATTTTCTTCGAAGTCGTCATGGCTCCGAAATTCAGCCAGGAAGCTCTCGATATTCTGGAAACAAAGAAAAATATCCGTCTCATCGAAGTACCGGCAGCTTTCAAAGAAGAACTGCAGCTTCATAAAGTATCCGGCGGCCTTCTGGTACAGACTCCGGACAACAGCGCAGAAACAAGAAAAGACTGCAAAGTAGTGACTAAGAGAGCTCCTACGGAAGAAGAATGGCAGGCCATGGAATTCGCATGGAAGATTGTAAAGCATGTGAAATCCAACGCCATCGTTCTCACCGGCAAAGATGTGACCTACGGTGTAGGTGCCGGCCAGATGAACCGTGTAGGTTCTGCGGATATTGCCATTGCAGAAGCCGGCGAAAAAGCAAAAGGTTCTGTCATGAGCTCCGATGCGTTCTTCCCCTTCGGCGATACCATTGAAGCAGCAGGCAAAGCCGGAGTTACCGCTGTGATCCAGCCCGGCGGCTCCATCAGGGATCAGGAATCCATTGATATGGCCAATAAGTACGGCATTGCCATGGTATTTACCGGTCATCGTCATTTCCGTCACAGTTAAGAGAGGTTTTTCCCATGAAGGTATTAGTCATTGGAAGCGGCGGCAGGGAACATGCCCTGCTCTGGCGGCTGGCACAGAGCCCTTCTGTCACTGAAGTCTACGCTATCCCCGGTAATGATGGCATGAGCAGTGTGGCACACCTGATTCCTTTGAAGGGCCATGAAGATATTCTGGACTTTGCCAGACTGATGAAGGTGGACCTCACCGTGGCAGGACCGGAAACGGTTCTTACCGAAGGTCTGGCAGACGAATTCGAAGCACAGGGGCTGCCCTTCTTCGGCCCCTCTAAAGCAGCTGCCCGTATCGAAGGGTCCAAGGGATTTGCCAAGAACCTGATGAAGAAATACAACATTCCTACAGCAGCCTATGAGGTATTTACCGATGAAGACAAGGCCGTGGAATACCTGAAAAACAACAGGAAGTATCCTATTGTCATCAAGGCGGACGGTCTGGCGGCAGGCAAAGGCGTCATCATTGCCCAAAGCGAAGAAGAAGCCATTGATACTGTAAAGGACATGCTGGAAGGACACAGCTTCGGCGGTGCCGGACGGTCTGTAGTCATTGAAGAATTTATGGAAGGGGAAGAAGCGTCGGTCCTCTGCTTCTGCGACGGGACCCATGTGGTACCTATGGTTTCCTCCCAGGACCATAAGAGAATCTTCGATAATGACAAAGGTCCCAATACCGGCGGCATGGGTGCCTATGCACCAGCCCCGGTGATGACCGATGAAATGATGGATGAAGTGAAAGTCAAAATCCTTCGTCCCATCATGGCAGCCATGAAAAAAGAAGGCTACCCCTTCAAAGGCTGTCTTTATGCAGGCCTTATGATTACCGACGAAGGCCCGAAAGTGGTGGAATTCAACTGCCGCTTCGGCGATCCTGAAACGGAAGCGGTGCTTCCCCTCTTTGACGGTGACCTGGCACAGGTTATGCTGGAATGCGTCCATGGAAATCTGAAAAAAGAAGACGTGAAATGGAAAAAAGGATGTGCCGTAGACGTAGTCATGGCCTCCGAAGGCTATCCCGGTTCCCATTCCTCCGGCGAAATCATCTCCGGACTGGATGAGGCAGAAAAGGCAGGCTGTATCGTATTCCATGCAGGCACTGTAAAGAAAAATGGAAAATACGTGGTTAATGGCGGCCGTGTCCTGAATGTGGTGGCCCTGGCTCCCACACTGGAAGAAGCGAAAGCCAAAGCCTACAAAGGAGTTTCTAAAATCCACTGGCAGGGTGTACAGTATCGCCATGACATAGCGGATAAAGGCATCAGACATCTGAAAGCTAAAGAATGATTCACAAAAGCGGAGCCCAAGGGCTCCGCTTTTTGGCTGCTCTTAAGACTGCTGCCCGCCTGCCGCTTCGCTGTCATGAATACCAATGGTGTCCAGCTGCTCCTGTCATTTCGAAGAGAGCGGGCAAATCTACTGGAGAAAGGTTTCCTGCTGAGATGAAGAATAATGGGGTTCCACCGAGTAGGAAACTATAGGCGAAAAGTTTCTTTTGTGATAAAAGACAATAGTGGCATGCCGTGTCGGAAACCATTTCCGATAAGTTTCCTGGTGGAATGAGTTACAGCCTTGTCCTGCTGAACTGGAAACCTTTCACCTATGGTTTCCGGCAGCTGTAAAACTATAAATACCCATGGTGTTACCCAAGTGGAATCCTATCTGCGCCTTGAAACGTACTATGCCATATTTGCAAAGCAGTTTATTTATGCTATGCATTTAATGTATAATATTGTATATCAATCAATTTCAATATATTTCATACACAGAGAAAGGAGTCTCATCATGGCAATCAGAATCGGCATTATGGGATATGGCAATATTGGAAAAGGAATAGAAACGGCACTGGCAGATTATCCGGACATGGAACTGGCCGTGGTATTTACCAGAAGAAATCCGGCAGATGTGAAGATTCATACTTCCGGAGTACCGGTCGTTTCAGCTGGAGAGGCGGAAAAGTGGAAAGATAAGGTGGATGTTCTGGTTCTGGCCGGCGGTTCCGCTACGGATCTCCCCGAGCAGACACCGGCTTATGCATCCCTTTTTAACGTCATTGATACCTTTGATACCCATGCCCATATTTCCGAGCATTTTGCCAAGGTAGATGAAGTGGCCAAGAACCATGGCAAAACAGCCATGATTTCTGTAGGCTGGGATCCCGGTCTTTTCTCCCTGGCCCGTCTTTTCGGCCATGTCATTCTGCCTGACGGCAAAGACTACACCTTCTGGGGCCGCGGTGTTTCCCAGGGCCACTCCGATGCCATCCGCCGAGTTCCCGGTGTGAAGGACGGTAAACAGTACACCTGCCCTGTGGAAAGTGCTCTGGAAGCCGTAAGAAATGGAGAAAATCCTGTGCTTACTACCAGAGATATGCATACAAGAGAATGCTATGTGGTGGCGGAAAAAGGGGCTGATAGAGGAACCATTGAAAACACCATCAAAACCATGCCCAACTATTTTGCTGATTACGATACCACTGTTCATTTTATTTCCGAAGAAGAACTGAAAGAAAAACACAGTGGCCTGGCTCACGGCGGATTTGTATTCCGCAGCGGCAGGACCGGTGTCCATAAAGAACATGACCATGTGATGGAATATCGTCTGAAGCTGGACTCCAATCCTGAATTTACCACTCATGTGGTCCTTGCTTATGCAAGAGCCCTCTATCGTTTTGCCAAAGAAGGGAAGAAAGGATGTTTCACCGTATTCGACGTGCCCCCGGCCTACCTTTCGTCCCTTTCCGGCGAAGAACTCAGGGCTCATTTACTCTAAACCTGTGATTCGCCCATGGTGCCTGTGTTGATAAACATTGGCAAGAGCTGCTGCATGATGGGATGGTATAAGAAGTTTTCTGTTCACCATCCCATTTTCACTATCCCATAAAAATGCGGAATTAAAGAGCCAATGATTCAATCAGCTTTTTCCTGAGGTGCTGAGATGAGTACAGGGAAAGTGCAGGATCAGAGATGAATGAAAGCAGGAAAGAAGCCTCTGCTTCGTGATATTTTGACATTTTCTCTCATTTACTATATAATGAGTTCGGCCATCCGGGGATGTACCGGTTTCGACAGAAGATTCTGGGCCATAAACAGCGAGTCGGGATTCCATCTACCCCGTTAAACGGTGGAAAAACTTAAACGCAAAACGTGATTTTGCTTTAGCAGCCTAATCTGCTAATGTCCCCTGACGTTTTCCTATGACTTCAGGCTGACATCAACCAATAGGATACCGGAGAAGGAGGTTCGGGACTTCAAAGGGAAACCAATTCCGAAATCGGCAAAGGCAGTTTGTTCCTGTACGATACTTTGCTTAAATCTCAAACAGTAACTGTACTCGGAGAAATTTATGGGACAGGCTTTTTGGACAGGGGTTCGACTCCCCTCATCTCCACCAGAATCATCAGGGACTGTAAAAAATGATTTACATTTTTCACAGTCCCTTTTTTGTGCCTTTTTTTTGAAATGACAGTAAATGGTTCACCTTTATTGTCATCTCGAGTGGAGCTGCATGGGGACATGGGGACGAAGGCATCTGAGCTCAACGGAGGCTATGAGCCGGGAGATCTCCTGCCACAATGGAGCCTCCTCACTTCAGCGTGAGATTTCTCCACTCCGCTTCGCTTCGGTCGAAATGACAAGGAAGCGGGGAGAGCACTTATTTCAATTCGTCTTTTGTAAAACAGGAATAAGAAATCTGCTATCCCATTGTCTAGTCAACTGACAGGGGACGCAATCATTTTTTGACAGGCCTATTTTTATTTGCCACATCAGCATATTGACAAATTTAAATATATAGAATATAATAAATACATAAAAACAGTGAAATTCATTTATGAACAATAAGGAGTGTATGCATATGATGGCACCGATTACAGGCACCGCAAATATTGATAAGGTTCTCACCGAAGGTGATGTGATTCTTGGATTTTCTGCTCCCTGGTGCGGATACTGCAGAAGACTGCGTCCTATGGTAGAAAAACTTTCCGGCGAAATTGAAACGCCTATTTATGGCATTAATGTTGATGAAGATGAGGAAATTGCGAAGCGATATGAAGTAGAAACCATTCCCACCCTCATTTATTTCCATGAAGGAAAACCGGTGAACCGGATTATCGGATATGGCAATGTAGGTTACAATGATCTGAAGTCTTTTGTAGAAAAAGCATCTCAATAAAACAAAAAAGGGGCCCAGGGGGCTTCTTTTTTTTATGCCTGTCTTGCTGATTTCTCTGATTTTATGGGCAGCCCATGGTGGGACGTGGTACAATGAAAGAAAGAGATTTGACAGGGAAGGGAAGTGGAAATGTGGGCAATGAGGCCTTGAATCTTACGAAAAAAGAACTGCTCAATCTGGGTGAGCAGTATTTGAAAATCAGGAATTATGACAGTGCCATGAAGTACCTGTCCCGGGCAGTGATCCAGGGCAGCAGCAGGGCAGGTACAAAGCTGTATGAATTGGGAAAAATTTTCTATAATAGGCTGAACTATGAGTCTGCATTCCGCTGCTTCCAGCTTCTGTCAGATAAAGGGCATGGAGAAAGTACCCTGCTTTTAGGGGAAATGTATGAGTATGGCCGGGGGGTGCCAAGCAGTCTGCAGAAGGCTTTTGACTGTTTTGCCACCGCTTATCAGCAGGGGGTCCCACGGGGCGCCTATCTGGCAGGACGGCTGATGACAGCCGATGCTCTCCGGTCAGAAGAAATCAGGGACATTGCGGTGAGCTGGTATAAGGAAGCCATTGCTGGAGGAATTACCGAGGCCTACGCAGCCATTGGAAAACTTTACATCGAAGATGGAAGGCGGGCACTGCCCGGAGATCCGCCGAAAAGTGATAAAACCGCTTTGTCCTGGTTTTTGAGGGGCGCGGTGCATGGAGATAATCTTTCCAGGGAATTGGCAGGCGATTTTTTCATTTACGGTATTGGTACGAAAACCGACGTGAAGCGGGGCATGGAACTTTATTTCCAGGCTTTCCATGATGGCAGCGTATCAGTATGCTTTAAGCTGGGCAACCTGTATTCCAATGGATTTTACGTTCATAAAAATATTGATTTATCCGTGGCCTGGTACTTGAAGGCCTTTGAACGGGGCGATAGCAGGGGAAAGTATTACGCAGGCCGGGTGTCATATCTGGCAGGGAGGTCGTACCCTTCCATTCCGGAGGGGCTGGAAGAAAAGGCAAAAGCTCTTTATTACCTGGAGCAGGCCGCTTCTTTTGGATACGCTGATGCCTTTGAAATGTTGGCAGATATTTCCCTCAGCCGGGGTAATTATAAAGAATTTGAGGAAAATCTGAAACAGGGTACCCTGGCCGGCAGTGATGACTGCCGGGAGAAGCTGGTGCGTTACTGCTGCGGCCGGGCAATGAAAGCGTTGGGACCTGTGAAGGGACTTCTCGAATCCAGTGCGGTGATGAAGGTACCTCTTGACCGCGGCGATGAGGAACGTTTGAAGGAAGCTGCGTCCTGGTACAGGAAGGCAGCTGCTGCAGGAGATGGGGAAAGCTGGGCGATTCTGGCCAGATTTTATTTCTTCTATGGCGACATTCTTCAGGTTAGGGAACGAGATTTTACGAAGGCCGTCAAACAGGCCGGAAGTTCCGGTGCTGTGCAGTTGAAGCGGCTTTTATGGATGTATTATGCTGGTCCTGAAGCGCTCAATGGCGAAGTATTTCATAAGGAAAATGCAAAAAAAGCCTTTCAGCTGGCTCGCCAGTTGGCAAGGGAAGGATATGCTGCATTTTATCCGGTTTTATCCTCCTATTATGAAATCGGATATGGTACAAGGAAAAACAGCCACCTGGCTGCCCATTGGGCTGAAAAAGCCCGGATTTGACAGGAGAAAAAGAAATGGAATTATCAGAATACCTTGACCGGGTCAGGAAATTG
>NZ_JH591189.1:0-3942 GCF_000242435.1 Dialister succinatiphilus YIT 11850
CTGCTCATGCAGGCTATGGGCCCGAACGTAGCAGGCGTTATCGGTACTGCAGTTGCTGCAGGCACCATGCTGGCACAGTTCGGAGGCTGATTTCTGTAAGAAATCTGTCAATGAAAAGCATCCTCGAAAGAGGATGCTTTTTTGCTCTGGCGGCGCTGCCATTGGACACACCTTATCGGGTGTGAGGGTTCAGAGGGTTCAGAAGGGAAGGTTCTTAAGATGGACCGGCCGTTGGCCGGAGGGTTCTTAAGTTTGACGGGCCTGAAAGGCCGTCAAACTTAAGAACCCTGGGAACCCTCGGGGCGAAGCCCCGTCAACCCTCGCGCCAAAGGGCCATCATTATCCCCTTGCATTCTCTCTGAAATGCTGATATCATTACACTTGATAAGGAGTACTAATTATGCAGCTAATTGATTTATCTGATGTACATGATTTCAGCGCAGCCCGTTTTCTGCTGTACTGGCTGATTGCTTCCGTGGTGGCCATCATTGTGGCCTACAGTATCGGACAGGAAAACAAACTGAAGTGGTTCAGGCAGCGCAAATCCAATGGTTTCATGGTACGCCGCGGGGTGTTTGGCAATTTCAGTCTGCTGGGCGTGCCGAATTCCAAAGAAGGCTTTGCCATTACGGCAGGCATCTTTATCGGTTCCGGTGTGATCTGGGCCGTTCTTGTATTTGTCATTCTTCCTGTTTTCGGTTATAGGTTATAATTTATAAAGTAAGAGTTTTACAGTTTCATATTCTGTTTCCTGCGTATGGCACAGGGGTAGGAAATCCATCCTGATAGAAGGACCTGGCATTGAAAAAATGTCAGGTCTTTTTTTTAGGAATATATGCATGGCAGGTTATCAAACAGGATGGGCAGAGACAATCTATTTCATAAAGGCAGTTATTTGTATTTTTATTCATTTGGGAGGTTTCAATGACAGCCTGGGAAAGTATTGCCAAAGAGTTGTTCAGCGGGGTCATGGGCATGGGAGACCCTTCGGTATGGATGATGTTCCTCATCGGCGGCATTTTGATTTATCTGGGGGTAAAGAAGGATTATGAACCCATGCTTCTTTTCCCCATGGGGGTAGGCTGTATCCTGGCCAATATCCCCGGTCATTTTGCAGTGATTCCCACAGGCGGCGGGGAGCCGGGATTCCTGTCCGTGCTTTATGAGGCAGGCATTGCCAATGAGCTTTTCCCGGTGCTCATCTTCATTGCGGTGGGAGCCATGTGTGAGTTCGATCCCCTGATCCGGGCGCCTTATGTGATGCTCTTTGCGGCGGCTGCCCATTTCGGCATTTTCGCCGCGGCCTTCCTGGCATCGCTGGCGGGATTTCCTTTCAATGAAGCGGCGTCCATCGGTATCATCGGTGCCGCCGACGGTCCTACCACCATTTTCGTGGCCCAGAAATTTGCCACCAATCTTCTGGCACCGCTGACGGTGACAGCTTTCTGCTATATGTCCCTGGTGCCTATTATCCAGCCACCCATTGTAAAGCTTTTGACTACGAAGAAGGAGCGCCTGATCCGCATGCCCTTCAAGGCGGAGAAGCCTGTTTCCTGGACGGCCCGTTTCCTGTTTCCCCTGATGGTGGTGCTTATTGCCGGTATTCTGGCGCCTATTTCGGTTCCTCTTATCGGTGCTCTCATGTTCGGCAACCTGCTGAAGGTATCGGGAGTCACGGACTCTCTTTCCAATGCGGCGCAGAATGAGCTGTCCAACCTGGTCACCCTTCTTCTGGGCATTACTGTAGGGGCCACCATGACAGCGGAAAATATCCTGACCATGGACGTGCTCAAAATCCTGGTGCTGGGAGCCCTGGCCTTTGTATTCGATACGGTGGGAGGCGTTCTCTTTGCCAAGCTGGCCAATCTGTTCCTCACGAAGAAAATCAATCCTATGATCGGTGCCTGCGGTATTTCCGCCTTCCCCATGTCCGGCCGTGTCATTGCGAAGATGGCGCTGAAGGAAGACCCGTCCAATTATATTATCCAGCATGCCATGGGGGTCAACGTGGCAGGCCAGGTGGCGTCAGTGGTAGCCGGCGGTCTGGTGCTGGCATTGATTCCCGTACTGGGATAAGGAGGAAATCATGACGACTGTAGAATCATCGCTGGCATTAATGGTGATTGCCTATCCTCTTCTTTTCGTGGTGATGGCTGTATTTGCCGGACTCACCTATCTTCTGAACCGGGTGTTTCAGGAAAGGAAATAGGGAATAGTGAAATAGGGAAAGGGTTCTCTTCCTTTCGCAGGAAAAGGTCCCTCCTGACGGGGCAGGCTCTGCGGAAGACTGTTTTTTCTCTGAAGCGGAAGAGGGGCAGCACTTTTCTATAAAAGACAATCAAAAAGGGCTGTGAAGAAATGATTTCCATTTTTTCACAGCTCTTTTTATTGCTTTTTATTTACTTTCGAAGAATGCTTTGTAAGCCAGGTAGGTTTCGTAGGCATCGGCCTTGGAGAGGAGGTCGTAGGGGGAGTGCATGGACAGCATGGCTGTGCCGCAGTCCACCACTTCAGCACCCCAGTCGGCCATCATGAAGGCGATGGTGCCGCCGCCGCCCTGGTCTACCTTGCCCAGTTCGCCAATCTGCCAGCATACGCCGGCTTCGTTGAAGATGGTGCGGATTTTCTGCAGGAATTCCGCATTGGCATCATTGCTGCCCGCTTTGCCCCGGGCGCCGCCGTACTTGGTGAGGTTAATGCCGTAGCCCATGAAGGAAGCGTTGTCCTTTTCCGAAACTTCGGGGAACATGGGGTCCAGGCAGGAGTTTACGTCGGCAGAAAGCATTTCGCTGTTTTCCATGGTTTCATAGAAATCAAGGATAGTATTCTGTCCCTGGAGGGAGAGAAGTTTCATGACGAATTTCACGAAGTAGGAGGATTCCATGCCTGTGTTGCCGTAGGAACCGATTTCTTCCTTATCGGTGAGGAGGGCTGCCTGGGTCTTGACCCCCGGCTTGGCGTCCAGAATGGCTTCCAGGTTGGCATAGGAGCATACCCGGTCGTCCTGTCCGTAGGAGGCGATGAGGGAACGGTCGAAGCCTACGTCCCGGCTCTTTGTGGCCGGCACCAGTTCCAGTTCGGCGGTGGCAAAGTCTTCTTCTTCAATGCCATAGGTGTCTTTCAGCCATTTCATGAACAGCTCCTTCGGCTTGGCTTTGCCTTCGGCGTTGGTCCAGGCAATGGCCTGCAGCTGTTCGCCGGTAATGCCTTCGGCCAGGGTTTTCTTCATCTGGTCCTGGGCCATGTGGATGAGGAGGTCGGACACGTAGAAAATGGGGTCTCCTTCCTTCATGCCCACATTGATTTCCACTTTCTTTCCGTCTCTGGTGTAAATGACGCCGATGAGGGCCAGGGGGATGGTGGGCCACTGGTATTTCTTGATGCCGCCGTAGTAGTGGGTGCGGAAATAGACCACCCCTTCCTGCTCATGCATCGGGTTGGCTTTCAGGTCCAGTCGGGGAGAGTCGATGTGGGAGCCCACGATTTTAATGCCTTCATGCACCGGTTCTTCGCCGATGACGGCCAGAATCACCGATTTGCCTTTCTGGTTCCAGTATACTTTGTCGCCGGGCTTCAGGGATTTCATGGTGTATACCGGTTTGAATCCCTTTTCCTCGGCCTGGCGGATGATTTCAGCCGCTGCCAGCCGTTCCGTGCGGGCGGTGTCAAGGAAAGCTTTGTATTTTTCACCATAATCCATAACGGCCTTTCGCTCTTTCTGATTCATGCGCTGCCATACGGATTTTGTTCTGCTGTATGTTTCTTTCATAGCAAACCTCCTGTAATAGAGAATAATTATCACATTTATCATTATACTACAGAGACTCCGGTGGGGCTATGGGAATTATGGGCTTGGTAAGTGTCAAGTTTTCCTCAAGTTTTCCTCGGTAATTCATTTGACTGTCGATAATTACTATCTCCGTGGCTTCGGTTTTATCAGTA
>NZ_JH591189.1:4510-6629 GCF_000242435.1 Dialister succinatiphilus YIT 11850
TCCTGTTGCCATTTTTCCTGACTCCCTCATATACCTGGAGGCGGTGCACTTCCGAAACGCCGCCTTTCTCCTTGTTCTTGAGTACAATTCCATCTTCTTCAATCGCTATTTAGGCTGGACGGCTGGCTCCATGATTGCCCACGACAAGATCCTCGGCACGATGATCACGAGCGCCGTCGGCAGGCAGCCATTGCCATCTAGGCTGTCCTCGTCGCAGGCGTCATCCTCACCGGCTTCTGCATGAGCCGCCGCGCCAAGAGCCAGACGGCTTGAGCCTAGAGAAAAAACCTGCCCTCACCTTGATGGTGAAGGCAGGTTTTTTTATGGCCAGGCGATGCCGTCGCCGTAGAAGTCACTGGGATGATCTGCAGTCTGGACGGTCATGAGGACAGGCATATCGACCTGTGCGGCAATCCACTTCTGCAAGCGGTCGGCTTCTTCTGGGCGGAGCGGCTCTTTGACGATGACTTCGACCATGAAGCGCTTGTGGTCCACTTTGTTTTCTGTTTTTGGCTGATCCTTCTGGGGCGTTACGGATGTCAATGTGCCGCCCTGGATGGACAGGACCTTGGGGAAGAGAAGGGGGGCCTGCTGGGTGAGGAGCTCGATGGTCTGCTGGTCTGCGCTCGCGCGCTTGTAGGCCGGGTAATACTGCGTGGAGAGGTTCTTGTAGGAGACTTCCTTTTCGGAAGTGCTCTGCTTCTCGAGCCGCGCATTGATAAGGTTCTGGATTTGCTCGCGGTCGAGTTCGCGCTGCCCCTGAATGACGACGAGCTCGAGGTCTTGGAGCCTGTTGCGCGCGTGCAGTTCGTCCTGAAGGGCATCAATCTCTTTCTCGGTCAGCAGCGTGCCCACGAGATCGACGGTGAGGACGTGGCCCTTTACGGTGTAGGAGACGACACTCGTCGTCTGGGAGTCCATGTCCTCGCTGATGAAGCTCTTAACCTGCATGTCGCGCAGATTCTCCTCGACCATCTGATAGGCGAGATAGATGCTCGGCGCCGTGATCAAGATGCCGAGAGCCGCCAGGATGATTCGCTGCCGCTGGAATTGTGAGGCTGCGACATCACCATGCGATGGGACGCCGAGGACTTTGAAGACGAGGAAGGCTGCGAGTGCGATGAAGAAGGCATTGATGAAAAAGAGGTACATCGCGCCGAGGAAGAAGGGGTAATGGCCAGATGCCAGCCCGTATCCGGCTGTGCAGAGCGGAGGCATCAGAGCGGTAGCGATGGCTACGCCGGGGATGACATTGCTCTTTTCCTGACGCGTATTGCCGACGGCCCCTGCAATGCCGCCGCACAGGGCGACGATGACATCCCAGATGGTAGGCGAGGTGCGTGCCAGAAGCTCGTCCGTCGAGTAGGCCAGCGGCGAGATGGCGAAGTAGAGGGAGGCCGTCAGGATGGCGAATCCCACCTGGAAGGCGAGCTTGATCATGGACTGACGGATGAAGTGCACATCGTATGTGGCCATGCCGTACCCGATGGCCACGATCCCGCCCATGAGCGGGGAGATCAGCATGGCGCCGATGATGACGGCGACGCTGTTCATGTTCAGGCCGACACAGGCAATCATGATGGCCATGACGAGGACGATGAGATTCGTCCCCGATACCGTCGCATCCGCAAGAATGCGCTGGTTGATTTCTTTGATGGAGGCGGCGCCTCCCTTTAGATTGAATAGATCACGCCACATCATTTTCTCACATCACCTTTCACAGGAGAGATTACGTCTCATCGTTCTTCTTGTCGAATAGGTACAGATTATGCTTGCTGTTGGTAATCATGCGGATATAGCGCTCGTACTGGCGCAGGACATCGGTCAGCAGTTCCTCGCGGCGCATGTACTTGAGGCTGTAGCCGCGCCTGCCGTCGGCAAAGTAGCAGACTGGCTCGAAGTCATCTATAAAGAAATAGACGGAGCCTATCGGTGAACAGACTCCGCCTTGTAATCCAATATTTTTTTCTATTATATTAGATTTACAGGTTAAATGCAAATTCCCACATCCATCGGGGTAAGTGTCAAGTTTTCCTCGGTAATTCATTTGACTGTCGATAATTACTATCTCCGTGGCTTCGGTTTTATCAGTATTTCTGTATAGCTCTGGCCAGTCTCC
>NZ_JH591189.1:6729-42605 GCF_000242435.1 Dialister succinatiphilus YIT 11850
TCCTGTTGCCATTTTTCCTGACTCCCTCATATACCTGGAGGCGGTGCACTTCCGAAACGCCGCCTTTCTCCTTGTTCTTGAGTACAATTCCATCTCCTTCAATCGCTATAATTTCCGGCTGTGTCGGCTTTTCAACCTTTTCCTCTTCTGCCAATGCTTTTTCGTAAGCCTTTGCCTTCTTACCGGCATAATTCTTGAGTGAGATAACGGACTGATGGGAGATGGTAATCCCTGCCAGGCTTTGCAGGAGTTCGCTGGCACTGCGAGATGTGGTAATTGCGACAGCCTCGACAATCCGCTCAATCATTCCCAGGCTGTAGTGTTTTCTGGACTCAAAGCCCATTTTGCAGTCCAGGGGATAGAAGCTCTTCCCGTCTTTCTGCAGAAGTCTTCGGGTATAGGTCAGCTCTCCATAGCGGCAGCAAATCGTCCTAGAGTCCCGGCGCGCCACACGCCACCCCTGTACCTTGTAAATCTGATACAGCTCAGTGTCAATACGCGCCAGGGCCATAGCTATAAGCTGACAGTTCATTTCAGTGAGCCAATGAGTTAGCTTTCTTTCAGCCTCGATAGAGTCATCAGATTCCTTAATGAGAGAAATGACTGCACCAATTGCATTTTCACTCCAAATTTCTCCAGTTTTTGTTATAATATCCATGAGGAAAGCCCTTTCTTTGTTTTATTTGTGCACGGAAATTATAACATTTCCACTCAAGGGGAGGCTTTCCTCTTTTATTGTTTCTGGAAAAATTCCCCTACCGAGTAAAATTTTACACTAAGTCCATCGGGAAAGTGCTTTCCCTGCCGGCGGAAGCACTTTCCGGCTGCCCAATTCTCCCCCAGTCCCCAGTCCCCAGTCCCCAGTCCCCATTTCATAGGCCTCTTTCCTGGCCCATCGGACCGGGTGGCAGAGGATTTCCTTTCGTGGTATACTTTCATTAATTACTTTCCAAGCAGGGGTATCCCTGGGGGAGGATAGAAGTATAGGAGGAGTTTTAATAAATGAACAACGAAAAAGCAGACGTCCGCCTGGAAGATGTGGAGGAGACGAAAGCGGAGCTGGATAAGAAGGCTCAAAAAATGCTGGAGGATAAGGATGCCGATTCCCGTATGAGGATCTATGATGGACCTCTGGGAAAAGCCATTGTGGTGCTTTTATGTGTGTGGACAGCCTTTCAGCTGTATTTCACCACCATCGGCGCCATCAGTGCCATCAACCTTCGGGCTATCCACTGCATTTTCCTTCTGGTATTTACTTTTCTTTTATTTCCTACGTATAAGAAGGAGAAAAGACGGAGGAAACTGCCGCCGCTGTGGGACTGGTTCTTTATTCTGGGGTCCGCAGGGTCTTTCCTGTATCTGATTTTCAACTATACCCGCATTGCCCAGACGGGAGGACGCATCAGCAGTCTGGAAATTGGCATCGCCTTTGTAGCCATTATCTGCGTATTTGAAGCAGCCCGGCGTGCTTCGGGAAATCTGGCCATTCTGGCGGCCCTGTTCCTGGCGTACAACTGGTTTGGTGCTTACCTGCCGGGATACCTGGGACATAACGGATTTACGCTGAAGCGTGTGCTCATTACCCAGTTCTGGGGCACCCAGGGCCTTCTGGGCACCGGTATCGGTGTATCGGCGACCTATATTTTCCTGTTTGTCGTTTTCGGTGCGTTTTTGAAATACAGCGGATTTTCCCATTTCATCAATGATTTTTCCCTCACCCTGGTGGGCCGCACCTCCGGCGGTCCTGCCAAGGTGGCAGTCATTGCCTCGGGCCTCATGGGCATGATCAATGGTTCCGCCATTGCCAATGTGGCTACCACCGGCACCATTACCATTCCTCTCATGAAGCGTACCGGCTACAAGAAGGAATTTGCCGGCGCCGTAGAAGCGGTGGCATCCACCGGCGGCCAGTTTACGCCGCCTATTATGGGGGCCGTGGGCTTCGTGATGGCGGAATTTCTGAATCTGTCCTATACCTATGTGGCTCTGGCTGCGGTAACACCGGCGCTTCTCTACTATGTGGGTCTTCTTCTGGCCGTTCACTTTGAAGCCAAAAGGCTGGGCCTATCCGGCATTGCCAAAGAAAATATTCCTGATGCCATGAAGGTCATCAGGGAGCAGGGCCACCTGGTACTGCCTCTGATCAGCCTTATCGGCCTCATGTTTGCAGGATTCACACCTCTCTATGCAGCGGTGATTTCCATTTTCGTTACCATCGGAGCCAGCTGGCTTCGGAAGGATACCCGCATGACGCCGGACAAGATCCTGGCAGCTGTGGTGGAGGGCTCCAAGAGTGCCATTTCCGTCGGGGTCTGCTGTGTCATCATCGGTGTTATCATCGGTACGGTGACCCTCACATCCCTGGGACTCAATATGGGATATCTGATCCTTTCTGTGGTGAATGGAGGAAGCATTTATCTGGCCGGTTTCCTGGTCATGATTATGTCCGCCATTCTGGGCATGGGCGTTCCCGGTGTGGCTGCCTACGTTATCGTGCAGGCCGTAGCAGTACCGGTGCTGATTAAAGCAGGGGCCATGCCTCTCATTGCTCACCTGTTCTGCCTGATTTACGCCTGCCTGTCCAACATTACTCCGCCGGTAGCCATGTCTGCCTATGTGGCATCGGGCATTGCTGATTCGGACCAGACGAAGACAGGCCTTTGGGCGGTGCGTCTGGGACTGATCGGATTTATTATTCCTTTCTTTTTCCTGGATAATCCGGTGCTTCTCATCGGCGTGTCCAAGACAGCCACTCTCTTTGATACGGGATGGGCAGTCTTTACGGCCATGGTGGGTACCTTTGCCCTGGTGGCCGGGCTGGAAGGATGGATCCTTCGCCGCTGCACATTGGTGGAAAGGATTATCCTCATCGTATCATCGCCGTTCCTGCTTCTGCCCGGCGTCCTTACCGATGCGGCCGGTGCTGCAGGTATTGCGGCGGTATGCATTTACCAGTGGATGAGAAGAAATAAAGAGAAGAAAGAAATCGAAGCAGCATAGCAGAAACAGGGGCCTTGGTTTTTGGGTTTACGCCGGGCTTCTGTGATATATTAGTGAAGAATTGCAGTAAGGGAGGAAACAGTATGAAAAACTGGAAAAAAGTATTGGCTGTATCCATGGCGGCCATGGTGATGGCAGGTGCCCTGGCAGGGTGCGGAGATGACAAAAAAGGCGGCAGTGCCAAGCCGGCTGCAGGACAGACCCTGAAAATCAATTTCCCCACCGCCGGAGCATCGGGGGCCCTCTATGCCGTAGGGGCAGCTATTACCAATATGTGGAGCAATAACGTTCCCGGCGTCCAGGCAGCCAGCCAGGCTTCTGCCGGCGGCATTGAAAACCTGAACATGGTATCTGACGGGGAAGCCCAGGTATCCATTGCCATTGCCAGCAATGTGTACCAGTGCTATAAAGGACTGGATTCCTTCAAGGACCATGCCTATCCGGACCTGAAGGTCATCGGCGGATTGTACCTCAATCCGAACCAGGTGGTGGCCAGCGCCAATTCGGGTATTGAAAACATTCAGGATATCAAAGGCAAACATTTTGCCGTAGCTTCCGCCGGCTCTTCCGTGTATAACGAAGCAGAGGCTCACCTTACCACGGCAGGCATGAAGTTCCCTGACGACATCAAGGCAGAATATATTACCTTCGGCGATGCAGCTGATATGATTCAGAACGGTTCCATCGACGGCGCCTGGATCATGTCCGGCGCTCCCGCTTCCGCTGTTACCCAGGCTCTTACCAGCGGTGCCCATCTGGTGCCCATTGACGACAACCTTATGAAGGAACTGAAAGCTAAGTACCCCTGGTACACCAGCTACACCATCAAGGCAGGCACCTATCCAAACCAGGATAAGGACATTCAGACTTCTGCCATTAAGATGGTTATGTTCTGCCGCGGCGATCTTCCTGACGATGTGGTGTACCAGCTCACCAAGACCCTGTGGGAACACATGGATGAAATGGGACAGTCCCAGAAGAACCTGAAAGGCCTCACTGCAGAAAATGCAGTGAAAGACATTGCCGGCGTACCGCTCCATCCGGGCGCTGAAAAGTACTACAAGGAAATCGGAGTGCTGAAATAGTCTGCAGCCAAAAACGCTTCCCCCTGGAGAGGCGTTTTTTGAGTTAGTGGACTAGTGGAATAGTGGACCAGTGGACTAGTGAACTAGCCCACTATCTCCCCCCCCTTGACTAAAGTTAACTTTAACTTTCTATACTATAGAGAAGATGAAAGCTTTCCCTATTTCCTTCTCTCTATGATAAAATAAGCATAGAACAGGAGGACATATGATACATCGCTTTCATCAGGACAAAAACAGGTGGGACGGCGTGGAGCCCCATATTTACAAAGAGAACCCCGGCGTTTTCCGGGATGTGACCAAGCAGGTCCTTTTTGACAACGAGGCGGACCTTCCGGTGCAGTTCCGCTATTTCCAGGTGGAAAAGGGAGGCTTTTCCTCCTTTGAGCACCATAAGCACATGCACGCGGTTATGATTTTCAAAGGGAAGGGTCATGCCCTTCTGGGAAATCAGGTGGTGGAAGTCCATGAAGGAGATTTCATCACCATTGCTCCCTGGGAATGGCACCAGTTTAAGGCGGATATGGGAGACATCCTTGGATTTCTCTGTCTGGTGAACCATGACAGGGATATTCCGGTGTATCCTACGGAAGAGAATATACGGGAAATCCGGAAAAATCCGGAGGCGGCGCGCTTTCTGGACGAAGAGTAGAAGGGCCTGCCGAAGGGCAGGTTTTTCTTATGAAAGGAGAAAAAGAAATGGAACAGGAGAAAAAAGCAGGACTTGGCGGGGAGCATTACATTCCCTATGAGGAAAGAAAGGGAAACGAATCCATTGTGTACTTCACCCGTGATTTATCGGCAGAGGGACTTATCCGGCTGTATGAGAAAATCAAAGAGAACCTTACCGGCAGAGTGGCAGTGAAGCTGCATACCGGGGAGCAGCATGGCCCCAATATCATTCCCCGTCCCTGGGTGAAGGAACTGATGGAGAAGGAAATCCCCAATGCCGCCATTGTGGAAACCAATACCTATTATGACGGAGACCGCTATACTACGGAAGAGCATCGGAAAACGCTGGAAGTCAACGGCTGGACCTTTGCACCGGTGGATATTATGGACGAAGAAGGCACCACCATGCTTCCGGTGAAAGGAGGCAAATGGTTCACCGAAATGTCCGTAGGCAGCCATGAGACCCAATACGATTCCATGCTGGTGCTCACCCATTTCAAAGGCCATACGATGGGAGGCTTTGGCGGTTCCAATAAGAATATCGGCATCGGCTGCGCCGACGGACGTATCGGCAAGGCCATGATTCATACCTATCCGGGCAAGGGCCAGTGGTCCATTGCAGAGGAAGAGTTTATGGAACGAATGACCGAATCGGCCAAGGCCACGGTGGATTATTTCGGCAGACACATTGCCTTTATCAATGTGATGCGGAATATGTCCGTATCCTGCGACTGCGAAGGCGTGAATGCCCAGCCTGTGGTGACGCCGAACGTGGGCATTCTGGCATCGCTGGATATCCTTGCCATCGACCAGGCTTCGGTGGACATGGTATATGCCATGAAAGAAGAGGACCATCATGACCTGGTGGAACGGATGGAATCCCGCCACGGCCTTCGCCAGCTCACCTATATGAAGGAACTGGGCATGGGCAATGACCGTTACGTGCTCATCGATATGGATCACGGAGAAAAGCGGATTGACGCCAGAGAAGCAGTGGCAGGAGTGAAGCCCTTTGGGAAATAGGACATCTTTCCTTCAGAGAAATACCATCATTTTTGATATGGACGGTACCCTCATCGATTCCATAGGCATATGGAACCAGGTGGACCAGGCCCTCATGGCAGCCATGGGAGGAGCGGCAGAAGAGGAAATGGCGGTGGGAAGAAGGCGGGATGCCTTTCTTGCAGACCATGGGAATGAAGAAAACCCCTACCTTTCCTACTGCCTTTTTCTGGCCAGGCACTGCGGCTGCTCCTGGAGCGGCGAAAAAGTATTCCAAAAGCGCTATGAAATCTCCCGGGATTTCCTCATCCATAAGGTGGACTACAAGAAAGGGGCGCCGGAGGTGATTCAAAGGCTCCATGGTCTGGGAAAGACCCTGGTCATTGCCACCACCACCAAAAGGGCCAACATGGATATATACCGCCATCTGAATGAAAATATCCGGTCCAAAGCGCCGCTGGACAAGTACTTTACAGCCATCTATACCAGAGAGGATGTGTCTTCCATCAAGCCGTCGCCGGAGGTTCATGAGAAGCTCATGACAGACCTGGAAAAGACAAGGGAAGACTGCTTCATTTTTGAAGATTCCCTGGCAGGACTCATGGCAGCCCGGGCAGCGGGCATTCCGGCAGGCCTTATCTATGACAGGTATTCAGAAAAGGACAGGAATCGCATGGTTCCTCTGGCAGAGGCATGGTATGACAGCTGGGAGGATGTACTAAGCGAAATGAAAACTGATTGAGAATGAATTTCGATTAGAAAATTCAGTATTTATGGGCCTTTTCCTTTGACAAGGGGAGAGGAACATGGTATGATTCTCAATAAGTGAGGGAGTAGCAGCCACCCTGTGGAGTAAGTCAACATACTGGCGTGAAGGAAAAACTGATGACATCCTGTGGCATGAAAAATCAGTATTTCCGGCCTGGCTTTCCTTGAAATTGCGAGACTCACGTGCATGGTTTTTACCTGCACGGAGTCTTTTTTGATGGCTTCGTGAGGTCATTCTTTCAGGAAGTGGGACGATGGATTTTTTATTTCTTTTTAACAGTGTGCTTCTGGGAGCGAGCCTAGCCATGGACGCTTTTTCCGTATCTTTGGCCAATGGGATTCACGAGCCTTTCATGAGGAAGAGGAAAATGGCCCTTATTGCCGGCACCTTCGGCTTTTTCCAGTTCCTCATGCCCCTTCTGGGATGGATATGTGTCCACTGGGTGGTAGATCTCTTTCAGAGCCTTCTTCCCTATATTCCCTGGATTTCCCTGGTTCTTCTCTTCGCCCTGGGTCTTATGATGATTCGAGACGGCCTTTCGGGAGAGGAGGAAGAGGTGTGTCCGGAAACCAGTTTCCAATGCCTTCTTCTTCAGGGACTGGCCACATCCATGGATGCGCTGTCCGTGGGCTTCGCCATCGCCTCTTTCGGGGCGAGGGAAGCTGTGGCATCATCTGCCATCATCGGCGTGGTGACTTTTCTTATCTGCCTTGCCGGCATTGTTCTGGGCAGGTACTTCGGCATGAAGCTGGCGGACAAGGCCACCGTGGCCGGCGGATTGATCCTCATGAGCATCGGACTGGAAATCTTCCTTTCGGCGTGAGGCAGAGGAAATGGGGGAAAAAGGGGCTGTCCGTTTACCGCTGGGTTGTATTCCTGCCTTCTATGAACCATTTTCCCCTGCCCTCTTGGCGGCCATGGGGAAAAACGTGGTATGATACTGATAGAGAAGGAGGCAGGCAATGACTAGGGTATACATGATACGGCATGGAGAAACGGACTGGAATAAAGCCCACCGTTTGCAGGGGTGGAGCGACATTCCCCTGAATGAAAGGGGGAGAGCCCAGGCAGCCTGTGCGGCGAAAATGATGGCCTCAGTCCCGCTGGATGTGATTTACACCAGTCCCCTGAAAAGGGCGGTAGAAACGGCGGACATCATCCGGGGAAAAAAGGCTGTCCCGATGATTTCTGAAAAAGGTTTCATTGAAATCAACCTGGGCCGCTGGGACGGGCATTCGCCGGATGAAATGGATGAGCTTTATCCGGGGCAGTATGATATATGGCGGAGCACGCCCGGCGATGTGCACATTGACGGCGGGGAAAGCTTTGCAGCCGTGCAGGAACGGGCGTGGAAATCTTTCCTTTCCATGACGGAGAAGAACAAGGGAAAACGTATACTGCTGGTATCCCATATGGGCTGCCTCAGCACCATCCTTTTCAAAATCGCCGGCTATGGGCTCAATGATTTGTGGAAGCACCCCATCGGAAACTGTGCTCTCTGCAGAGTGGATATCGGGGAAGAGGGGACCATGCATATCGGGGAGTGGGGAAGGGATGACTACATTCCTGACGATTTAAAGATGAAGGTACCCTTCGGCAGGGTGAAAGATTGATTTCCTTATGGAGACAGCGCGAGGAGCTGTCTCTTTTCTATTGAAAGGGCCTTTCCCTTCGTGGTATAGTTAATCATTATGGAGAAAAATTACAGCAAGGAGGGTTCTTATGTCCTTTGAAAAAGTAAAAGCCTATCTGGCACCCTTTGGCCTCTCGGACCGGTGCATTGATTTGAAAGAATCCAGCGCCACTGTGGCACTGGCGGCAGAAGCACTGGGAACCGAGGAGGCGCGGATTGCCAAGACCATGTCCTTCCTGATAGACGATGCGCCGCTCATTGTAGTGGTGGCAGGCGATGCCCGGGTGGACAATCATAAATATAAGGAAACCTTTCATAAGAAAGCCAAAATGATTCCCGGAGCAGACTGCGAAAGGTATATCGGCCATCGCCCTGGCGGCGTATGCCCCTTTGCCCTTCCCGAGGCAGTGCCGGTGTACCTGGATGTGTCCCTGAAGCGTTTTGACATTGTGTATCCCGCGGCCGGTACGGACCACAGCGCCGTGAAGCTGACGCTGGAGGAACTGGAAAGAGCGTCCCGGGCCAAAGGCTGGGTGGATGTATGCAAGAACTGGCAGAGCGGGGAATAAAAGCGTTTCATATGGTATGGATGGAGAATAAGACATGATTGTTGAGCAGTTTGGCGTAGAAGACTGGATGGACCGGTATGAGGAAGGGGCCCGGTACAATATTACCGATACCTGTGCAAAGCCCCTGACCCTGAATGAACTTTTTGCCCTTTCCGGGGAAGATAAGCAGGATTTCATGGAAACCTTTTTCCAAAGGGAGCAGACCTATGGTCCCATCTGGGGCGACCGGGGGCTGAAGGAGGAAATTTCGCACCTTTATGAGCATATTTCTCCTGATGACATCCTGACGGAGCATGGTGCTACCGGCGGCAACCAGCATATTTTCTTTTCCCTCATCCGGCCCGGCGACAGGATCATTGCCTATGCGCCCAGCTATCAGCAGTTCTATTCGGCGCCCCGGTCCCTGGGAGCCCAGGTGACAGTGCTCCATCTGAAAAAAGAAAGGGGCTACATGCCGGACCTGGATGAACTCAGGCAGGCAGCCAGGGAAGGGGTGCGCATGATCTGCCTCAATAACCCCAACAACCCTACGGGCTCTTTGATTCCAAAGGATATGATGGAAGAAATCGTGGACATTGCAAGAGAAGCAGGGGCCTATCTGTTCTGTGATGAAGTCTATGCCGGCGTTTCCCAAAGGGAAGAGGACCGCTGCCCTTCAGTGGCGGACCTCTACGAGAAAGGCATTGCCACAGGCTCCATGTCTAAGGCCTTCTCCCTGGCAGGACTCCGTCTGGGCTGGCTGGCCACAAAGGATGAGGAAGCACTGGCCCAGTTCCGGCGGGTAAGGGACTATGACCTGGTGAGCTGCAGTCTCTTCGATGAAGCCGTGGCAGCCCTGGCCCTTCGCCATAAGGAAAAAATCCTGCAGCGCAACAGGGCCATCCTCCAGCACAACCTTCCCATTCTGGAAGACTGGGTGCATGAGGAAAGCCATGCCTCCTTCGTGAAACCAAAGGCAGGCACCATGGCTCTGGTCTACTATGATTTCCCTCTGCCCTCTACCCTTTTTTCCCATCGCATGTACTATGAAACCGGCGCCTTCACCGTACCGGGAGACTGTTTCGATGAGCCCTTCTCCTTCCGCGTAGGCTACGGCCACGACGAGGAAACCCTGAAAAAAGGGCTGGCAGCGGTGAGCGAATTTTTCCGGATACTGGAAGGAAAGTGAGCTGGTGGACTGGTGTGCTAGGGAAGCACTGATTAATTCATAGAGTTTTCTTTTATAAGAATTTTTATGCACTGTTTCGTCATGGGCTTCCTTAAATAGCTCGCTATTCGCGTCAGCCCATTCCTTGCATTGCATAAAAATTCAAGAATAAAAGCAAACAATGATTTAATCAGCGCTTCCCTAGTGAGCTGGTGGGCTAGTGAGCTAGTGGGAGAGTAGAAGCTGCTATCGGCTATTCGCTTTCCGCCGGACGCTGTCATCCTGAGCGGAGCGAAGGATCTCGGTGCGTGGAGGCAGTGGGATAAATACTGATAAATACCGGTCGGCGGGAAGACGTTAGTCTGTCAGACGGCAGACATCAGAAGGCTGAATTCCTCAATGCAAATGGATTCAAAGAAAGTTATAAAGCCCACTCCGTGGAGACAAAGTGGGCGCCTTTGGCGCCATTTTATAATGCGGCGAAGCCGCCACCACAACCCTCGGGCCAAGGGCCCGTCAAACTTAAGAACCCTCCGGCCAAAGGCCGGTCAAACTTCATAACCTTATGTTCTTAACCCTTCTGTACAATCTGCCTTCGTCGGCGGGCCGCAGCCGCCGGCGAAGCGGCACCTTTTTTTACTTTATGAACATGGGGCGGCGAAGCCGCTCCCCTTATGCTATAATATGATTACACACTGCTTCGCCACCGGGTGGGGCAGAGGATTTATGAATCCAGGTGTTTTCCCTATTTCCGCAGGTACGGCAGTGAGCCGGGAGAAATGGGGAAAACACTTTTTTTATACCGCAGGAAAGGAAGGAGGAAAACATGGAACTGTGGAATCTTTGGTGGCCGGTGGGGCTTGTGGTGCTGGCTGATGTGTTTTACCAGGTCTGCGCCCGCCGGCTGTCTACCCTGAAAAGTCCGCTGGCAGCGCTGGGTATGACCTACCTGGTCAGTGCCTGCCTCTGCGCCCTTCTTTTTGAAATACTCATACCGGGCGGCCATATTTTCCATGAAATCTGGCCGCCCCATCCGGCGGCCCTCATGGTGGGGCTTGCCATAACGGGACTGGAGGTGGGTTCCATTTTCATGTATCGGGCCGGCTGGCCTATGAATATCGGATTCCTTGTGTATACAGCCCTGGCCATTGTGGTGCTGCTCATGGTGGGCCATTTCATGTACGGGGAATCGCTGCGCCCTCTGCAGCATGTGGGAATCATTCTGGCCGCAGCGGGCATGTTTCTGATTGTGAGGTAGCCTATGAAATTCTGGTGGCCCATTGGCCTTATTGTATGCTGCAGCACTGCCTACCAGGTGGGAGTCAAGGAAATTTCCAGCGGCATCCATCCCCTGGCAGCACTGGTGCTGACCTATCTTTCCGCCTCTTTCGCATCCTTCCTTTTATATTTCTTCCTGGCGCCGAAAGGGGAAAACCGGAGGAAGGCACTGCTTTCCTGGAATCCCTGGGCTCTGGGCCTTGGATGTTCCATTGTAGGCATCGAACTGGGCGTGGTGTACATGTACCGGGCCGGCTGGACGGTGCAGACCTCCTTTATTCTGACTAACAGCCTCATTGTGGCGGCCCTCATGGTGACCGGCGCCCTTTTCTATGGAGAAAAGCTGAAGCTCCGCCAGCTGGCAGGCGCAGTGCTTACCCTGGCAGGGATTGCCTGCATTGTGTGGCAGTAGAATGGAGTCATGGGCGGCATTGTATAATGCGGCAAAGCCGCCATCACAATCCTTTGAACCCTTTGAATCTTCGGAATCCTTTTTCACAGCCCTTCGATAAAGCCTGCAGCCGCCAGGCAGTTCTTCACAGCCCCACCCTTTGCATTATGCCCATCCTATTGTATAATGGACTTAGAATATAAGTTCGGAGGGCAGCTATGGACGCATTATGGAATGAGCTGAATGAAAAGCAGAAAGAGGCAGTCACTTCTACGGAAGGCTATGTACGGGTCATTGCCGGGGCAGGGTCAGGAAAGACAAGAGCCCTTTCCTACCGGTTTGCCTACCTGGTGAATGAGCTGGGCATCCTGCCGGGTCATATTCTCTGCGTTACATTTACCAATAAATCAGCCCGGGAAATGGCGCGGCGCATCCACAGCCTCACCGGAGACAATGATACGGGATACATCAATACCTTCCACGGCTTCTGCGTGTCGGTGCTGCAGGAAGACAGCCATGCCGTATCCTATCCGAAAAATTTCCTGGTCATCGACAATTCGGACATTGATGACATGCTGCAGATGATTTACGAGGAGCGGGGCCTGACCCTTCGGGACATGCCCTTCAACAAAGCCAGGGACATGATTGAAATGAAGAAGTGCGTGTGGCAGCCGGAGTATTACAAGGACATGATTGCCATGCCCCTGTCCCTCCTTTATGAAAAGTACCACCAGGCCCTTACGGTGGAGGATATCATTTTCTACGGCTACCTGTACCAGGAAAAGAAATGCTTTGCCCTGGACTACAATGACCTCATCAAGTTTACTCTCTATATTTTTGAGGAAAACGAGGACATCCGGCTGAAGTGGCAGAAGCGGCTGGAGTATATCATGATTGATGAATTCCAGGATATCGACCCTCTCCAGTACAGGCTCATGAAGGCCCTCTGCGGATATCACAACAACCTTTTCATCGTGGGAGATCCGGACCAGACCATTTATACCTGGCGCGGCGCCGATGTGCGGTATCTCTTGCATTTTGACAGGGAATTTCCCCATGTGAAAACCATCATTATGGATGACAATTACCGGTCCACGCCGGATATCCTGGATGCCGCCAATTCCCTGATTGACAAGAATGAGAACCGCATCCCCAAGAATCTGATTTCCCATAAGGAAAAAGGAAAGCCTGTGACCCTGATGGCAGCGGCCAACGGCGGGGAAGAAGCCAAAGCAGTGGCATCGGCTGTCAAAAAACTCCATGAATCGGGCCGGAAATACAGCGACATAGCCATCCTCTACCGGGCCCATTATGTGACCCGGAACCTGGAGGAAGGGCTGATAAAGGCGGATATTCCCTATGTGATTTACAGCGGTGCCCAGTTCTTCGACCGCATGGAAATCAAGGA
The DNA here is from genome assembly GCF_000242435.1 of Dialister succinatiphilus YIT 11850. Classification (GTDB taxonomy): domain Bacteria; phylum Bacillota; class Negativicutes; order Veillonellales; family Dialisteraceae; genus Dialister; species Dialister succinatiphilus. Next base: position 19,681 of record NZ_JH591189.1, read on the forward strand.
TGCTCTCTGTTATCTCCGCATGATTTCCTCCAGAGATGACATGGCTTTCCGCCGCATCGTCAATAAGCCGAAGAGAAATATAGGAAGGCGCCGTATGGATTTTCTCACGGAAAAGGCGCAGGAAGAGAACACAAGCCTCTATGAAACGCTGAAGAAGTATGCGGAAGATCCCCTTTTCAAAAAGACAAAGGCCGGAGATTTCATAGACCTTATCGAATACTTTACCAAGGACAGCGAAGGGAAGCAGGTGTCCGAGGTTTTGTCTGCCATTCTGGATGAAAGTGGCTACGAAAAAATGCTCCGCACCGAAGGCAGCCAGGAGCGGCTGGATGATCTGGCAGAGCTGAAGCAGTCTATTTTTGAGTATGAATCAACGGCAGGGGAAGAAACGTCCATTTCCGACTATCTGGACCATGCGGCCCTCTTTTCCAATATGGACCGGGGGCCGGAGAGGGATGCGGTGCGGCTTATGACCGTCCATACCGCCAAGGGTCTGGAATTTCCGGTGGTGTTCCTCTGCGGCATGAATGAAGGAATCTTTCCCTCTCGGAAGACAAGGACGAAAAGAGGCATGGAAGAGGAAAGGCGCCTGGCCTTCGTGGCCATGACCCGGGCAGAGGATGAGCTCTACCTCACGGAGGCGGAGGGAACGAATCTGGACGGCACGCCCCGTTTTCCCTCCCGTTTCATTCTGGACATAGACAGAAAATACCTCTCCTTTGATCCGCCGGTGAATGAATCCCTCTGGAAGGCGGGGAAGGCTTATGTGGAAAGAACCAGCGCCTACCTGAAGGATGATGGGGACAAAGGCCATTTTCCCGTGGGCTGCCGGGTGCGGCACACCGTCTTTGGCATGGGTACCATTGAAGAGGTGGATGAAAAGAACAATTCCTACCGCATCCGTTTTGACAGCATGGATACCACCAGGGATATCGCCTTCAGGGCCAGACTGGTGAAGGCGGATTGAGCATCTGCCTGCATTGATGGGGAAACGGCATCCCCGAAGGCTGGCCCGCTTTCGCAGGCGGGGATTGACGGCCCCCGAATCAGCTGCCCTCTCTAGAGCTTAGCGAATACAGCCTTTTGTCTGCAGGGCAAAGATTCTGCCCCAAAGCGGCGCTCCCCAATCCCCAATCCCCATTCCCCAATCCCCATTCCCACTAAACTATATAGAAAATCCTTGACATACTTCTCTTTCCATGGTATTCTGTATGCACAAACGAAAGAGGTACCGGAACTGACGGAGAAATGTGGAATTGACCACGTGAACCGGTATTATCTGAATCAGCCGACCGTCTGGGCAGGGAAACCTACTCAGACGGTCTTTGCGTCTCCGGTTTCCCTTCATTGCTTACTGCTTATGGAGGGATTTCAAATGAAAAAGAAAAATCGCTGGCTTATTGCCCTGGCAGCTGTGGGCATCCACATCTGCATCGGCAGTGTGTATGCATGGAGTGTGCTGACGAAGCCGGTTATGGCGGCTATGGGTCTTTCCCTCTCGGAAACCACCTGGGCCTTTTCTATTGCTATTCTGTTTCTGGGACTGTCTGCCGGCTTTCTGGGCGGCGTGGTGGAACGGATGGGGCCGTCCCGGTCCGGTCTGGTATCGGCAGTTTTCTTCGGCACCGGCCTTCTGGGCACAGCGCTGGCTGTCCATGTCCATTCGCCGATGCTCCTTTATATATTTTACGGCATGATCGGCGGCATCGGGCTGGGCACCGGCTATATCACCCCTGTGTCCACCCTGGTGAAATGGTTCCCGGAACACCGGGGCTTCGCCACCGGCCTGGCTATCATGGGTTTTGGCTTTGCAGCCCTTGTGGCAGGACCGCTCATGCGTTATCTCACTGACGCCTATGGCCTGACTGCCAATTTCCTCATCCTTGGCATTGCCTATGCGGTGATTATTTCCCTTTCCGCTTCTTATCTTCGTCCGCCGAGGAAGGGTGAAATCCCGGTTATGCTGGAAGAAGTGCTTCGCCGGGAAGCGGCCATGGGCAGGAAACGCACCGTGGTAGGTCCTCAGATGACGAGAAAAGAAGCCATGCATAGCTGGAAATGGTTTGCTCTGTGGTGGATTTTCTTTACCAATATTACCTGCGGCATCGGTCTTCTGGCTGTGGCTTCCCCCATGGCCCAGGAAGTCATCGGCATGACGCCGGTGGAAGCAGCTTCCCTGGTGGGGATTATCGGTATCGTCAACGGCGGCGGCCGTATCGTATGGTCCACCGTTTCTGACTGGATCGGCCGCGGCGTGACTTACATGGTATTCTTTGCCCTGGAAGTATGGGCTTTCTACCAGCTTTCCATTACCACGGAAGGTCTCATTTTCCAGGCCCTGGTTCTTCTTATTATCAGCTGCTACGGCGGCGGCTTCTCCTGCATGCCCGCTTACCTGTCCGATATTTTCGGCGTAAAACAGCTTTCCTCCATTCATGGGTCCATCCTCACGGCCTGGGGCATTGCCGGTGTAGCCGGTCCCCTGATTCTGGCCTTCATGAAGGAAAACACCGGCGGCTATGCAGCCACACTTCATCTTTTCTCCGCCATGCTGGCGCTGGCCTTCCTTATCGCCGCCGTGCTTCGCTGGAGAAATGAAGTGGATAAAAGAAAATGGGAAGTGAAGGAAGAAAAAAATTTTCATGGCCCCGTGGCAAAAACCACCACAGTCTCCTGAAGAAAGATTGACTTTCCTCCGGAAGGGGACTATACTGAAGCCATACAAATCAAGCAAAGGTGCTTATAGGGATTTTCCCTGTAGGCACTTTTTTGTTTACAAGGAGGGTTTATCATGAAGGATATCTGTACGATTTCGGTGGTTACTTTTCATCCTGTGTGGGGCGATAAGGCGTCCAACCTGAGACGGATTGAAGAATATATCGAATGCGCTTACCGCAAGGGCAGCCAGATCGTTATATTCCCGGAAATGAGCCTCACCGGCTACGACGATGAAGCAGATAAGCCTTTCAAAGAAAAAATGCAGTACAAGCTGGCGGAAACGGTGCCGGGTCCAAGTACGCTGGAGGTGGCAGAGCTCACGAAGAAGCTGGGCCTGTATGTCATTTTCGGCATGCCCATCAGGGACGATAAGAATCCGGATATCATCTATAACGGGCTGGCCATTTTCTCACCGAAAGGACTGGAAGGGGCTTATCACAAAATGCACCTGCCTTCTCCGGAACCGAACTGGGCCACCCGGGGGGACAAGCCTTTCATCCTCCATTCCGAATGGGGCCCTATTGGCTGCGCCATCTGCTATGATAACTATGCCTTCCCGGAACTGACCCGCTACTATGTGGCCAAGGGCTGCCGCCTCCTCATCAACAGTACAGCCCTGGCCAAATGCCATGGCCCTTATTTCGGTTCGCCCACCCTGGAAGCCTCGGTGATCCAGAATGGCATTTACATCGCTTCTGCCAATATTGGCGGCCTGGATGTGGATAACTATTTCTGGGGCGGTAGCTCCATTATCGGACCGGGACAGAAGCATCCATGGTCTTTCTATTACTATGCAGGACGGAAATTTACCGATGAAGATGCACCGGAAATTGAAATGTTCACCGCCACCGTGGACCTGTCCCTGGCAAGCCGGTATGCCTTTAAACATAATCCCGCAGTAGACGGAACGGACTGGAGACCGGATAAGTACATTGAAATGTACAAGGATATCCTGAAGGATCCGGATTTCGGAAAATAAGGCATAAAAAAGGTCTGCGAAGAAATGATTTCCATTTCTTCACAGACCTTTTTGTATGATGTTACTGCTGTGCTTCTTCCAGCTTTTCAAGGAAGAACTTCACATTGTCCGTCAGGTTTGGCCCTTCGGTCTGGAGAGCGCCGCCTACGAGGAAAATGGTATCGGCACCGTAGGTCTTGTACATGTCTTTGAAGAGCTGCCATCTCATGCCGCCGGAGGGGATGGGGAAAATGGGGCGGAGGTAGGCCATTTTTTCATTGGTGCCTTCGCAGATGTTGGTGCAGGTCTCCCGGGAGAAGGAGAAGCGGCCGCCGAAGCTGGTGAAAATGACGGCGTCGGCGCCGGCCAGGCGGGAGAGCTGGCCGTAGTAGCAGAAGGGGGAAATGCCCGATTCTCTGGAAAGAACCTGGGGGCCGGAGAAGCAGGGATGGAGGAAAATGGGAAGGTTAAAGTCCGGATCCCTGGCCAGGTCGCGAATCATGGTGAAACCGGTAATGGCAGGCGCTGCCATGATGCCGTCGGCACCGATTTCCTTTGCCTTGTAAGCCCGATCCAGGAACTGGAGGCCGTCGGCGGTGCAGTTGGCAATGTACATGCTCTTTTTACCGGTTTTCTCTTTAGCATCGGCCAGTGCCATGACGCACTGAAGCACTCTTTCCTCAAAGGGGGCATAGTCCTGGTTCATGAGGCTGTGGTCGTCTTTGATGATGGGGCAGCCTCCCATGGCCAGGTCGTATACCATCTGTCCCAGTTCCTTGGGGCTTCTGCCCAGAGGTTTGATGGCGCTCATGAGAATGGGGCCCCGGGGTACGCCGCAGAGATCCCGAAGGCCCGTGCGGCCGAAGCGGGGACCGGGATAATTGTCATACATGGCTTCAGGAAGGTCGAAGGACATGAGCTTGATACCGGGCTGGAGGCTTGTATTGCCGAAGAGCATGTTCAGAAGCTCCGCCATTTCATTGCCCACTGCCGTTGGGTCATAGGAAATGGTGGCGTAGTAGGCGCCGGGCTCTGCTTTTTTCAGGTCTTCGATCTGGCCTACGATGGTATCGCCGATGGGAGTTCCTTTCACCAGCTCGTAGGGGCATTCTACGGTCTGTTCGACGCAGATGCCAAAAGCCAGTTTCTTGGCTTCTTCATAGTCCGGGGCCGCAATGCGGTAGGTGGCAGTAAAACGGGAAGACTGGGTCAGGTCTTCTTTCAGCTCTGCAAAAAGTTCGCTTTCAAAAAAAGGGGTATCACTCATAACTCTATCCTTCCCGGCAGGGGACACTGCAAAGGAGCGGGGGCATTCCTCCGCTTCTGCAAGGCAGCCTTCTGCCTTATGAAATTGGAAAAACGGGGAATCACCGGGGGTTCCCGTTACTGTGGGTTTTATAATAAGGGTTGTCCTCGTGGGCGGCGCTGTCATCGGAGAGCCAGTAGAGGGGGCGGTTTCTTGTTTCTTCAAATACGTGGCCTATGTATTCGCCCAGAATGCCAAGGCACATGAGATTGAGACTTCCGAAAATGGAAATCAGGATGGTCATGGTGGCCCAGCCGGGCACGGCCTGTCCGGTAATGACGCAGTAGAGGACGTGGAGAATCAGCAGAAATCCGGCAAAGGCGGACAAAAGGCCGATGTAGAAGGAAATGCGCAGAGGGATGGTGGAATTGGTAATAATGCCATCCATGGCAAAGTGAATCATTTTCTTCATGGAGAATTTGGAAACCCCTGCATGACGGGCAGGCGCTTCAAACTCGATGGATGTCTGTCTGAATCCAAGGCCTCCTACGATACCGCGGATGAACCGGCTGTGCTCCCGGAACTTCAGGAACGTATTCAGCGCTTTCCGGTCCATCAGCCGGAAATCGGAACCTCCCGGGACCACCCGGGTGGTGGAAATGGAATTAATCACCGCATAGTAGCCGGAGGAGGTTATCTTTTTTAAAAATCCGGCGTCCTCAGTGGCAGTGCGGATGGTCTGCACAATGTCATAGCCTTCCTGCCATTTTTCGATGAGCTTGGGAATGAGGGCCGGCGGATGCTGCATGTCTCCGTCCATGGTAATCACCGCATCGCCTTTGGCAAAGTCCATGCCGCAGGTAATGGCAATCTGGTGCCCGAAATTCCGGGCGAAGGTCAGGGCCCGCACGTGGGGGTCCCGGTCTGCCAGCTGATGAATCAGCTCGTCCGTGCGATCCCTGGATCCATCATTTACATAAATGATTTCATAATCCATGGCCAGTTCCTTCATGACTTTTGTCACTTCATCATGAAAGTATACCACGTTGCCTTCTTCGTTATAGACAGGCGTCACAATTGATATCATAATCATCCTCCAGGTCAGGCTGTATGCCAATGTATATTATAGCACATAAATGAGTTCTTCTTTCTTTCCAGATTATATATAATCGGAAGGGCCTGCAGTTTAAGGAATTTTAAAATTTTTATAAAAGACAGGAAACAGGGGCTGTGAGGAAATGATTTACATTTTTTCACAGCCCCTGTTGTCAGAGGGTATTGGGTTATGATAACAGTCAAATACAATTTCTTATGAAATCAGACGGTGCCAGTGAATCATCGCTTCGTCAGAATCGGGCATCTTCCGGCTGCATAGCGGCCGATCTTCTTTCGCCCCTGTCATGGTGACGGCCGCCGGGTCTGCCCCGGCCGGGGTCTTTGTCTTTGTCAAAACGGCGCTGACGGTGCTCATCGAAGCGATGGTCCCGGTCATTATCGTCTTTGTCAAAGCGGCGCTGACGGTGCTCATCGAAGTGATGGTCCCGGTCATTATCGTCTTTGTCAAAGCGGTGCTGACGGTGTTCTTCCAGGCGCTGGCTTTCCTCTCTGTCATGGTGACGGAGGGAAGGGGATGTTTCTCTGTAAGCGCTGCCTTCATTGGCGTCATTTGTTTCTCCGGGACGGGAGACAGGATTTTCCTTTTCTTCCTTCAGTGGCTTATGAATGACAGGGCCCCTGGTATTTTCCGCATTGATTAAGGCGATGCGGTAGTCCCGGCCTGTATTGGATACGGGACCGGCAGGTTCGGCAGCCTGCAGGGAGGCGGCGGATACATCATTTCCCAGGGCGGCGCCGGCGGCAGAGAAGGAAATCAAAAGAGCTGCGGCTAATATGGTTCTTTTCAGGTTTCTCATAGTAAGACCTCTTTTGAAGTAGACGGTAAGTCTATCTATTACAGACGGTGCCAGGTCATGCCGTCATCATCTTCTACATTTCTCTTTTCAGGATTTCCTTTCTTCGCATCCCTTTCTCTGGCTTCCGGATGCTGTTCATAGTACTTTTCTTCCCAGGGTTTCAGTTTGCGCTGAGGACCCTGGTCTTTTTTATCTCTCATTTCTTCCCGGTCTTTCTTATCCTTATGGACTTTCTGCTTCTTTTCTACATGTTTCTTTTCCTTGTGCACCTGGGGACGGCCATTGTCCTGCTGCATTTCCGGCGGATGTCTGTAGTCTTCTGCGGAAGCGGTGCCGGCAAAGAAGAAACCGCCTGCCAGTGCCAGGCCTGTCATGGAAGCAATGATGAGTGCGTTTAATTTTTTCATAATAGAACCTTCCTTTCAAAATGGGTCAATCTGTTCGAGGGAGTTTCCCTGAAACCCCCTCACTTTATTCTGGGGATATATATAAATCAATGGACGGGGCTGGTATCCCCGCCATGATGGACGAAGGATTACTCTTTATCGGGCCCTTTCGTATCTTTCTGGCGGTCCTGCCGGTTATCGGGCATATCTTTCCGGTCCTGGTCCATGGTATTTCTGTCGTGATGGTCTTTCCTGTCTTCCCGCAGGCGGTCGTTGGAAGGAATCTTCTTTGTGTCCTTCCGGTCCTTCCCCCAGCGGTCAAAATTTTCCATCATCCGGGGCCCGTTGTCCGCCATCCACCGGTGGTAGGCGGGCAGGTCATTGATGATAAAGGAAAAGGTGCCTACCATGAGCGATATAATGGCAAGAACAGAAGAAATGATGATTTTCTTCATTTCGTTTCACCGCCTTTGTCATGGTCGGTGCCGATCAGGCTTGTTTCAATGGCCCGGCTCCCTTCCCTGGCAATAAGGTAGATGGAAAGGGCTGTAAAGATACCAAAGCTTCCGATGGAGGCCAGGGTAAGGAAACTGAACTGGGGCAGCGGAGTCATGCCGTGGAAAGGAACCAGATTGGTGGAGAAGAGGCCGATGACCAGCCCCGCAGCCGCCAGGACCACGATGGCCATGATGATACCGGCTGCCGTAAGAAGGCGGGCAGTCATGCGGGCTGTGGCTTCTGCAGCTCCGGGGAGCCGGGGACTTACGGCATCCCAGGTCTTTCCCATCTTGTCCTGGGCGTCCTTAGCCATGTCCAGGGCCCTGCTTTTCAGCGGGCTGCCTTTGGCCTTTTCATCCACCACTCCTTCGGACTGGAAGGAATTGTAGATATCCTTCGGACTGCCAAGCTCTCTGGCGATTTCTTCCTCCGAAAGGCCTCTCTTTTTTCCCTCTTCAAAATGGGATTCATAATCGGCCAGGATTTCTTCTACCTCTTCGGTTTTTGCATTTCGGAAATAGTAGCGCAGCAGATCTAAAAATTCTGTTTCATTCATGGATATCGCCTCCTTCTTCCAGTATCTTCTTGACGGCTTTTGTAAATTCGGTCCATTCCCTGAGGGATTCTGTGAATTCCTCCCGTCCGGCGTCGGTGATGCGGTAATATTTTCGGGGAGGACCGTTATGTGATTCCGCCAGGTAGGTATCTACCAGGCCGTCCTTCTTGAACCGGTTCAGCAGGGGATAAATGGTACCCTCCGACATTTCAATGTACTTTGAAATCTCCGTGACCAGCTCATAACCATAGTAGTCTTTTCGCCTGAGCATAGATAGAACCACAATTTCCATGACGCCTTTTTTCAGTTGGATGTTCATGGCTTTTCCTTTCTGAGGAATCCGGGGTTCTTAAGAGGAAATCGGCCTGCCGGTGAGTGAACCGGTAGTCAATTCCCTCGTTGCTAACAATATATCACAAAGTACTTTGCAATGCAAGGTACTTTGTGAAACAAAATGATATATCTGTCAAAATCATGGAGAGAGCTGTTTATGCTAAATCTGCAATGCTGCTTTTTACCTGTTGACGGATGGAAGAAAATCATGTATCATCATAGCCATATCAAAACCAGTACATGCTGTGAACGAGAAGGAAACAGACAGGAAGCTTCAGAGAGCCGGCGTATGGTGAAAGCCGGTGCGGAAAATCTGCGGACTATCACTCGTGAGCTTCCTGATTGAAAGAATTTCCGTAAATCAGGACGGAAGTCCCCGTTACAGGACAGGCCTTCAGAGTATAATGCAGGGTGGTACCGCGATTTCGCCCCTGTCCCATGGTGGACAGGGGCTTTTTGTTTCCTCCCTTCCTATGCCTGGCGGCTGAGAGATAAACCGGAGTGGTACCGCGCCATGCGCCTCTGTCTGATATTTCAGATAGAGGCTTTTTTTATGGCTCCTCCGGGAAGAGTGAAGATTGCACATGTGCTATTTCATCCAAAGGAGAAATGAAAATGATGGACTGGAAAAAAGGACTCAAACTGGCAGGCCTTGGCCTTATGATGACAGCTGCATGTGCAGGACTTTCCGGCTGCGGCGGAAAGGGAGAAGGACAGGGCAGCGGAAAGACCGCCAAGGTAGGCTTTATCAACGGCGTTTCCGGCGGCGTGGCTTCCTACGGCCTGGCGGAAAAAGAAGGCTTTGACATGGCGGTGGATGAAATCAACAAAGAAGGAAAAATCCACATGGATGTGGAAATGGTGGACACCAAGGGCAATGTGCAGCAGGCGGTGGCGGCGGCCCAGAAACTCATTGCCGCTAAAAAGGTGATCGTGGTGGGACCTTTGATTTCCGGTGAATACAAGGCAGTGGGGCCTCTTTTCCAGCAGGCGAAGATTCCCCTTCTGGGCGTGGCCACCACGGCGGAAGGGCTTATGGATATAGGAGACTATATGTTCCGGAACTGCGTACCGGAATCGAAAAATATCCCCCAGACTGTTGAGAAAACCCATAAACTCCTGGGCTATAAGAGAGTGGCCGTGCTTTATTCCAACAACAATGAGCATCAGGTGTCCGCGTACAAGACCTTCAAAAAAGCACTGGAACAGGAGGGCGTGGAAATCGTGGCGACAGAAACCTTTGCTGATAAGGACACGGATTTTTCCGCCCAGCTCACCAAAATCCACAATGCCAATCCTGATGCCGTGGTGGTGGCAGGCTACTACCAGGAAGGAGGGCTCATCCTCAAGAAAATGAGAGACCTGGGCATGAACCAGCCGGTACTGGGAGACAACGGTTTCATGTCTCCGGAACTGGTGAAAATTGCAGGTCCTGCAGCAGACAATGTGTACGTATCCTCCATGTGGTCCCCGGACAGGGACTCCGAGGCTACAAGAAAATTTGTGAAGGACTTCCGGGAGCGGTATAATCATGACCCCGACAACTTTGCCGCCTGCGCCTATGTATCGGCCAAGCTGGCAGCCAAAGCCATGGAAAATGCAGGCACCACCACGGATTCCAAAAAGGTGCGGGACGCCCTGGCCCATATCAAAAACTTTGAAAGTGCCGCCGGCCCCATGACCTTCAACAACTCCGGAGACCCGGAAGTGGACCTGGTGCTTCTGAAAGTGGAAGACGGGAAATATAAGGCAGTGAAAGTGTAAAGCACCGCTGCCAAAAAAGGCAGGGAAGAAAGGATTGCTGTTTCTTCCCTGCCTTTTTCTATGAGGGCTTCCTGCCGGGGTGGATACCCATGTGTATCACTGTCATAGGAAACTTTTCGCAGCCAGTTTCCTGTCGGTGTGGATGCCCTATGTGTATCATCACCATAGGAAACCCTTCGCAAGCAGTTTCCTGCCGGTAAGAATGACCAAAGTGTAACACTGGCATGGGAAAATTTTCGCGAACAGTTTCCCGCCGGTATGGATGCCCCATGTGTATCATCACCATAGGAAACCCTTCGCAAGTAGTTTCCTGCCGTCATGAATGACAAAAGTGTATCATGCTGCCATGGGCTACACCGTTATGGAAATGGCCGTTTCCGCATCGATGGCTTCACCGTCGGGATTTTTGGCGGGCGCAAAGGTCCACTGCCGGAGGGACCGTTCTATATAGGAAGAAAGGATTTTGAAATCGGCATCGCTCAGGCCGGTCCCTTCCTTTTCAATTACCGGCGGGGCGCTCATTTTTCCATTCCTGTCTATGGAGAGCTTCACCGTAAAGGAAGGGTGACCGGATCTTTCGGCGGCCTGCTCTTCCTTTTCCTTCATGTCTGCCATCACCTGCTTTTCCGGTGCCGGCGGCACGGATACCATGGCTGACATGAAACGGACGGGAATACGGACAGTCAGGGGAATATCCTTATCTCCCCGGCGGGCGGGACGGAAGGTCCAGGATGCAGCAGAGGAAGCGGCATACTGGTCCAGGACCAGGGAGGATGAGCTTTCAGCGATTTCCTCATGGGTGACGGCACCGTCTTCATCAATGGAAAGAATGAGCACCGTAGATGCTGCATGGGGCAGCTGGGAGAGGGCTTCGTGGACAGCGGCGGACTGCGGCAGCATGGGAGTTGATTTCACCGAAGGCGGCACCATCTGCTCTTCCGTTATGGGGCTGCCTTCTTTATCCAGATACACGCCTTCTTTGGGAAGGGCGGCAGAGGCGGTCAAGCCCAGGGTAAGCAGGAGAGACAGGGAGATGAGGATTTTTTTCATAGGGGCTCCTTTGACAGATTTGCATTCTGACTCATGTAATATACATTTTACACATCAATTTCTCCATTTATTTTAATAAATAGGAAAGGGAAGCGCAACCGGTTTTCTATCTGCCGTGGTACAATCATGGCAGATAGTACAAGGAGATGATGCAAAGGAGGCCGTCACGAAGAGAGAGGATATGGAAGAGCTCATAAAGGAGGCCCGGAGGGCGGGGCAGATAATGAAAATGGTGGATGTCACCCGGGTGAAGCGGCAGGCCGCCTGGGGCCATAAGCATTGAAAAGAGTGCTGCGAAGAAGGGAGCTTCTTCACAGCACTCTGTATTCCGGCGCCGAAAGGCACCTGCTTTCTAAGCCTTCTTCTTATCAGAAGAGGGCTCTTTTTTTATGAGGGAAAAGCCGTAGTCCAGCAGTTGGGCCGCTTCTGTAAACCGGCTGTCCATATCCCGGGAATGCATGATGATGACGATGAGCTCATGATTGTCCCTGATGGCTGAGGCAGCCAGGCATCCGCCGGCAGCGCGGGTGTAGCCGGTTTTGATGCCCGTGGCGCCGGGGTAGGTGTAGAGGAGTTCATTGCTGTTTTCACAGGTGAAGATTTCTGCAGGGCGGATATATCGGATCTGTTTCCTTTTGGTAGAAACGATGGAGCGGAAATTTCGATTTTCCATGGCGTATCGGGCAAGGCGGGCCATGTCCTCGGCGGTGGAATAATGATTTTCATCAGGCATGCCGTTGGCGTTGACGAAATGGGTGCCGGTCATGCCGATATCCTTTGCTTTCTGGTTCATCATATCCGCAAAGGCCGGAAGACTTCCGGCCGTGTTTTCTGCAATGGCCGTGGCGGCGCCGTTGTCGGAAATCATCATCATCTGGTTTCGGAGATCCCCCAGAGAGAGCCATTCGCCGCCGTTTAGGGCCGTAGATTCCACGTCCGCTGCCTTTGGGCTCACAGTGACGGTTTGATAGGTGTTTCCCTTTTCAAGAGAAAGAATGCAGGTCATGATTTTGGTCATGCTGGCAGGATACTCTCTTTTGGTCCCGTTTTTTTCGTAGAGGAAACGGCCGTCAGAACCGTCCATAATGACTGCGGCATCGGCGGTAATGTCCGGCGCTGCCGCATGGAGGGGAGAGCAGGATATACAGGTGAAGGTGAGAGCCAGGAGGAACATTTTATATGTCATAGAAACCTCCCGTCAGGACTTTGTGCCGAAGAAGTTCAGCAGCACACAGCCTGCAATAATGAGGAATATGGCCAGCATTCCAGTGGCCGTCAGCTTCTCGCCGAAAAAGAACCAGGAAATGAAGGTGGTGGCCAGAATGCCTACACCGCTCCAGGTGGCATAGGCCAGCGCCAGGTTCAGGGACGTAAGGGCCCGGGAGAAGGAGAAAAAGCAGAGGCCGTAGGAACCAAGGCATGCCAGGGTGGGAAGGGGGAGGGTAAAGCCATGGGACATTTTCAGGAAGGTAGTGCCGGTGAGCTCCATGGCAATGGCAAAGAACATGAGAAAATAGGCCATGCGGAATTCCTTTCAAGTAAAAAGCCTGCACCTTCCGGCGCAGGCCTGGATAGTAGAAATCAGAGGAAAATATACTTCAGAATGAAAATCACAGTGAGTGCCATCATGAGGGCGCTTACCTTGCTTCTCCGTCCGGTGAGGAGGTTAATCAGGGTGTAGGTGATGGTGCCGAAGGAAATGCCTTCTGCAATGCTGTAGGCAAAGGGCATGGCAATGATGGTGAAGTAGCAGGGAATGGCTTCGGTGGGATCATTGAAGTCAATGCCGGTGACAGCGGTGAACATGAGGAATCCTACGATAATCAGGGCCGGTGCGGTAGCAAAGGCAGGAATGGCCATGAACACAGGGGAAAGGAACATGGAAAGAAGGAAGAGCACTGCCACGGTGACAGCGGTGAGGCCGGTGCGGCCGCCTTCGGAAACGCCGGAGGCACTTTCCACATAGGTGGTGGTGGTGGACACGCCGAGCACAGCACCTACGGAGGTGGCTACGGCATCTGCCATGAGGGCACCCTTGATATGGGGCAGCTTGTTGTTCTCATCCAGCATATTGGCTTTGGAGGACACGCCGATGAGGGTGCCGATGGTATCGAAAATATCGACAAAGAGGAAAGCCAGCAGCACCACTACGAAATTGAAGGTGCCTACCTGGGAGAAGTCCAGCTGCATGAAAATGGGGGCCATGCTCTTCGGTTCAAAGGCGGAAAGGCCGCCGGAGAAATTGGGGAGGGTGCTGAATGCGCCTACGGAAGGATCCGGCACATAAAGTCCGGAGATTTCACAGAGAACGCCCAGAAGCCAGGTAAAGAGAATGCCCCAGAGGATATTGCCTCTCACCTTCTTTACCATGAGGATAGCCGTGAAAAGAACGCCGATAATGGCCAGCACCACTGTAATGCCGGTGGTATGGAAGGTGCCGGCGGCCATGGCCTGCTTGAAGGAAAAGAGGGAAATCTTGGTGGCAGGATTGGCCACGATGATCTGGGCAGAGCCTAAACCGATGAAGGCGATGAAAAGGCCGATGCCTGCAGATACGGCTTTCTTCAGATTAATGGGGATGGCGTTGAAGATGGCTTCACGCACATTGGTGAGGGACAGGACGATGAAGATGATCCCTTCCACAAAGACCGCAGCCAGTGCCATTTCCCAGGAATAGCCCATCTGCTTTACTACGGTAAAGGCAAAGAAAGCGTTGAGCCCCATGCCCGGTGCCAGGGCAAAGGGGTAATTGGCGAAAACGGCCATGAGCATGGTGCCCAGGAAGCCGGCCAGGGCAGTGGCAGTGAGGACGGCGCCCTTGTCCATGCCGGTGGTACTCATGATAGAAGGGTTGACGGCGAGGATATAGGCCATGGTCATAAACGTGGTAATCCCTGCCATGATTTCGGTCTTTACGGTGGTGTGACTTTCCGACAGATGGAAAATTCGCTCCATGAGACCTGCATTGTTTTCCATGAATAAGCTCCTTTCGTGTTGAAAAGTATTCCGGCGTCTGGAAAAATAACGCCATAGAACATTTTTTACGCTCTTATTATATGATTTTTAACAGCTTGAATCAATGAATTTTATCTATTCATGGAATGCAGATATATCATTCTTCCATGAGGAAAAGGAAGTCCTTGGCTTCCTGTGCTACAATAAAAAAATAACCGGCAAAGAGCCGGCGGAAAGGGAGTACATCATGAGTATATGCAACCTGTGCCCCAGGGCATGTAAAATAGAAAGAAAAATATCGGTAAAGGATAAAGGAAATGTGGGATACTGCCGCTCCGCCATGCTTCCCGTCATTTCCAGGGCTGCCCTCCACCATTGGGAGGAACCCTGCATTGCAGGCAGCCGGGGCGCCGGCACCGTTTTCTTCGCCGGCTGCAACCTGTCCTGCGTATACTGCCAGAACTATGAAATATCGGAAATGAGAAAGGGCATCGAAGTGTCCGTGGAGCGGCTTCGGGAAATCTATTTCGAGCTTATCGCAAAGGGGGCCCACAACATCGACCTGGTCACCCCTACCCACTACACCCATGCCATTTTCCAGAGCCTGCGGGACCCGCTCCCCGTGCCGGTGGTATACAACTGCGGCGGCTATGAAAGCGTGCACACCGTGGCCTTCCTTAGAAACAAGGTGCAGTGTTGGCTGCCGGATCTGAAATATGCAGACAGCATCGCTGCCGCCCGCTACAGCGATGCGCCGGACTATTTTGAAAAGGCCACCGCCGCCATTGAGCAGATGTTCCGCCAGACCGGTCCCTATGACATAGACAGCAGCGGCATCCTCAGGAAAGGCGTACTCATCCGCCACCTGATCCTTCCGGGACAGGTGGAGAATACGAAGAAAGTGCTGGAGTATGTGGCAGATACCTTTGCTCCCGGCGAAGTACTCTTCAGCCTCATGCGCCAGTATGTGCCCTGTGGAAGGGCAGCGGAATATCCTGAAATCAACCGCCCCATTACCGATGAGGAATACGAAGAATGCGAAAGCTATATGGAAGAACTGGGCATCGTAGACGGCTACGTCCAGCAGAAAGCCAGCTCCGACAAAATGTTCATTCCCGCCTTTGACGGCACAGGGGTGCTGAAAAGGGAGGAATAGAAAAGGGTCTGTGAAAAAATGGAAATCATTTCTTCACAGACCTTTTTGCTGTTTTTGACCGGTGCAGCAGGAAAATTTACAGCCTGGAGGACAGTTGGGAGAAGGGGATGAAAGCTCCGGGATGGAGAGGCCGTTTCCCGATTTCCTTTCCCATCCAGATCATGTCATACCAGCGGCCGAATTTATACCCGCACTTTTCAAAGCGGCCCAGGGTTTTGAATCCAAGGCTTCTGTGAAAAAGGGGACTGTCTTTGGGAAGGAAAGGGTCCTCTCTTCTGGTGACGGCAATGCAGGCATAGAGGTTGAATACCTGCTGGGACAGGAGGATGGACTCCAGCTGGCCATAGAGCGCCTTCCCCAGGCCCCGGTGATGGAAGGGAGGAGCTATATAGATAGAAAGTTCTGCGGCGTGGTCATAGGCTTTCCGGGGGTGGAAGGGTCCGGCATAGGCATAACCTGCTATCCGGCCATCAGAAAGGGCGGCAAGATAGGGGTACCGTTCCAGGGTAGAGGTCATGCGATGCTGGAAATCTTCCAGGGCCGGCAGGTCCTCTTCAAAGGTAATCGCCGTGTTTTCCATATAGGGCCGGTAAATGGAAAGAAGGGAAGGCGCATCTTCTATGGACGCCTGGCGGATGAAAAAGGAAGGGTTACTGCTTTTTTCCATTTCTTTGTTCCGCTTTTTCCATAAACCTTACGCCATCTACCAGAAAGCGGTCGTGGTCTGCTTCTCCGATGTCTCCATTCTCATCGGCAGCAGTGATGTGGAAGGAAATTTTCTTTCCCTTCACCTCTGTCACTGTGGCGGTGACGGTAATCACATGGCCCGGAAGGGTGGGGGCTTTATGGATAAGGGAAATGGAACCGCCTACGGTGGTTTCCCCTTCCGTAAGATGCGGTGCCAGCGCCTTGCAGGCCGCTTCCTCCATGGCCGCCGACAGCACCGGCGTGGCCAATACGGGCAGGGACCCGCTTCTTACCTTTTCCGCCGTATCCTTTTCGGTAATGGTTCTTGTAATCTGTGCAGTGATTCCTTTGATAATCATAATAAACTCCTTTCTTTTATCAGCATTCCAAAGAGAGTGCTGAATAAAGAATATGAATCCTTTTCATAGTATATGATATAATTATAAGATAATTTATGATTATTTCCATATACGATCTGGAATCCCTTGAAATTTCTTGAGAGGTGCAATTTGGAAGATAAAAAGACAGAAGACACGGGAGAAACGGAAAGGACCCTCTTTCCCCGGAAGGAGGACCGCCGGAAATGGTCAGCTCTGGGAGGCATTCTTTTCGTTCTGGTCCTTCTTATGGCCGGTGTGTATTTCTATGCCTTCGACAGGGTGGGACTTCATGGCACGGCCAT
This sequence comes from Dialister succinatiphilus YIT 11850, assembly GCF_000242435.1. Taxonomy (GTDB): domain Bacteria; phylum Bacillota; class Negativicutes; order Veillonellales; family Dialisteraceae; genus Dialister; species Dialister succinatiphilus. The sequence continues at coordinate 36,583 of NZ_JH591189.1, forward strand.
GGTGGATGTGCCCCGGAATTCTACAGGCCGGGACATTGCAGATACCCTGGAAAAAAAGGGGGTCATCCGCAGCAGCACCCTGTTCCGGATGTATTCCAGGATTCTGGGAAGCGGCAAGAGCCTGCAGAGCGGGACCTATAAGATGAAACAGGGAATGACAGTGAAAGAGGCCATGACCAAGCTCCGTTCAGGCATGACAGAATCCGTATTTGTTACGGTGCCCGAAGGGTATACAGTACACCAGATAGCGGCTCTTCTGGATGAAGCCGGTGTCAAGGGGGCCGATGATTTTGAAGGAGAGGCCGCTTCCTACGGCCCCTTGAAATACCAGTACGGTCCGCTGCCGGTATCGGTAAAGGCAGAGGGATTCCTCTTCCCTGACACCTATAATATTCCCAAAGAGTATACAGCCCGGCAGATCTGCGATATGATGTACAAGCGTACCGATGACATGCTGACGCCGGAGATTCGAAAGAAGGCGCAGGCAAAGCATTTGACCCTCCATGATCTCATGACCCTGGCCTCCATGGTGGAAAAGGAAGCCCGGTTCAAGGAAGACCAGGAGCCCATTGCATCGGTGATGCTGAAGCGTCTTTCCATAGGCATGCCTCTCCAGATAGACGCCACCATCCAGTATGCCCTGGGCAGTCCGAAGGCGGAGCTTACCATACAGGATACCCGCATCGACTCCCCTTACAATACCTATACCCATAAAGGACTGCCGCCAGGACCCATTGGAAGCCCCGGCATGGATGCCATTGAAGCCGTGCTGGACGCAGAGCCGGGAGAGTACCTTTACTATGTAGCCCAGCCTGACGGACACCACGTCTTTACGAAATCCTATGAGGAGCATCAGGCGGAAACGGAGAACATTTATGGGAAATGACTGGCAGGTCCTGAAAAGGGAACTGGAAGAATACGCAGAGAAAAAGGGAGTGCCCATTATCCGGGGGCCGGAGCGGGAGCTCCTCCTCAAGGCGGCAGCCCTGGCGGAGCCCCGCCGCATGCTGGAAATAGGAACGGCCATCGGCTACTCTGCTCTTCTTCTGGCAGAGCGTTTTCCAAAGGCCCAGATCCATACGGTGGAGCTTGATGAAGAGCGATATCACATGGCGGTGCAGGTGATGGAAAGAGCGGGCCTCACGGGCCGGGTCCACTGCATTCTGGGGGATGCGGGACAGGTGATTCCTACCCTTTCGGGGCCCTATGATTTCCTTTTCCTGGATGGCCCCAAGGGACAGTACCTGAGAGAACTGAAGGCTATTGAGCCTCTCCTGTCCGAGCGAGCTGTCATTGCGGCGGATAACGTCCTTTTCCGGGGGCTGGTGGAAGCAAAGGATCCTGTGCCTCACCGGTACCGCACCCTGGTGATGAGGCTTCGGGAATATATAGATTATGTGAACGAAAAATATGAAACTCGTATATATAAAGAAGGAGACGGTTTGGCCGTTTCTCTTAAAAAATAGAAAGGAACATATATGAAGAAAATGGAACTTCTCGCTCCGGCGGGAACAATGGAAAAAATGAAAATGGCTCTCCTCTACGGGGCAGACGCGGTCTATCTGGCAGGCAAGGTCTTCGGCCTCCGCGCCTACGGCGGCAATTTTTCTATGGAAGAACTGAAGGAAGCCGTTTCCTATGCCCACAGCATGGGTAAAAAGGTGTACGTCACCGTGAACATTATCCCCAGAAATGAAGATCTGGAAGGACTGGACGACTATCTCAAATATCTGGAATCCATTCATGTCGATGCGGTCCTGATTTCCGACCTGGGAGTCTTCTCCCTCTGCCGGGAAGTGGCGCCCCATCTTCCCATCCATGTATCCACCCAGGCAAGCTCCGCTAACTGGCGCACGGTGAAGATGTGGAAAGACCTGGGCGCCGAAAGGGTGGTGCTGGCAAGAGAAGTGTCTGTGAAAGAAATGGCAGACATCCGTAAAAAAGTGGACATTGACCTGGAAGTTTTCGGCCACGGTGCTATGTGTATTTCCTGGTCCGGCCGCTGCCTTCTTTCCAATTTCTTTACCAACGGCAAAAGGCAGTCCAACCGGGGCGAATGCATCCAGGCCTGCCGCTTCCGCTATGCGGTCATGGAAGAATCCCGGCCCGGACAGTACTGGCCGGTGGAAGAAGATGAGCATGGCACCTACATTTTCAACAGCAAAGACCTCTGCATGATCGACCACATTCCAGAACTCATCGAAGGCGGCGCTGCTTCCCTTAAAATCGAAGGACGCATGAAGAGCGTATACTACGTGGCAGCCGTGGTGGCAGCCTACAGAAAAGCCATCGACGCCTACTACGCCGAAGGCGGTGCCTACAGGGTGCGGCCGGAATGGCGGGAGGAACTGGAAAAGGTATCCCATCGTCCCTACACCACCGCCTTTGCCTTCCAGAATCCGGACCACAGCGCCCAGGAATATGTGAAATCCCAGCCGGAGCAGCCCTATGACTTTGTGGGACTCATTCTTCCGGGCCACGGGGAAGAAGGCACAAACCAGGTGCAGCAGAGAAATCATTTCAAGGTAGGGGAAATCCTGGAATACCTGACGCCCCAGGGCCAGGTGGGCCTTGTGAAAATTACCAGACTGGTGAACCGGGATGGAGAAGAGGTGGACAAAGCCCCCCATCCGCTGGAAGAACTGACCATGACAGGAGACAAAACCCTTCCTGCTTTCTCCATTCTGAGGAGGCGTGCAAAGAAATGACAGAAGATACAAGGGTATATATAGAAATCCCGCCGGAAGAAGTGAACTACATCAACCGCATTATCGAAGGCTACGAATATCTGGGCGTGCTCACCACCTTAAACGCCAAAAGGGCCACCTGCCAGATCAACTCCACCAGGGACACCAGGGATACAGTGATTGATGTGCTTACCCATCTGCCTGATGTAAAGGTCAAAATTCTTTCCAGCAGGGAAGAAGCACTGAAGGACTAAGGGAAACTTCTTCCTCCTTTTCCGACTATACCCATAGAGAAGCGAAAAGACCGGAAAAACCGGCTGGCCCATCCCGCTGGCGCCCATCCATGGAAAACGGGAATGCCGGAGTTTCCTGTCCTATCCTTCTTCCTCAGCCGGCTGAAACAATCAAAACATACGAAAACTTCCCGCAAATCCTTCAAGGCCCTGCCTGAAGCGGTCACTGGCGCGCCCGCTTTTGGATTTCGGGAAGTTTTTTGCGTGTCCGGAAATGCAATGATTCATACCGATATCAGTCTCTCTGCAGCAGCCCTTTTCTGCCATGGGAAGAAAAAAGAGCAGGCGCCGGCGGGAAAGGCATGGCATCCGGGAGCCATCCCTTTCCCTTTACCAGAAATCTCTGGAGCCTTTGCATTTCCCCCTGCTCTGTGTACAATAATAATGACAAAGAATGAAATCAAGGAGGCTTATGATGGATTCTGTGAAGCTGGTACTGGAATATCTGAGGGAATGTGAAGTGTTTTATATGGCTACCGTGGACGGACTGGAGCCCCGGGTGAGGCCCATGAGCGGGGTATGCGAGGTGGAAGGAAGGCTCTGCTTCCTTTTCTCCCGGTCCTCTGCCCTCTATCATGAAATCATGGGAAACCGCCATGTGGAAATCTCTGCGGTGCACCCGGACAAGTCCTGGATTTCCCTCCGGGGCTGGCTGAAGGAAGAAGAGGAGAAGGAGACCAGGGACACCATGCTGAAGGCCTGCCGGGATGATATCGAGGATATGGGCCTGGTGGACAGGGAGGATATGGCTGTCTTCAGTCTCCATGGGGGCAGTGTATATCTGCGCGACCGGAATGAGGGAAGAGAGAAAGAGCTGAATCTGGGCTAGCCATTACGACAGTGCCGGCTATACACCTGAAGGGTCATACATTTTGTGCTTTGCAGATGTCATAGAAAAGGGCCGTACCTTCTTCGCTGGCGTGAACCTTCGGGCATGCCGTTTCATGCCCTGTCCAGACTGTAAAATTATGATTTAATGCGCCATTAATGGCATTAAGTGTTATAATGGTTTCAATCTACCTATTGTCATGACAATGGGAATACAAAGGGGGATATTATGGCATCCAATGGACTTATCACTGATTTGTATCAGCTCACGATGACCAATGCTCTTTTCAAGAAGGGCATGCATGAAAGAAAAGTCGTATTTGACCGTTTTTATCGGGTGAATCCCTTCAAGGGCGGCTATACCGTGGTGGCAGGACTGTCCCATCTGGTGGATTTTGTAAAGAATTTTACCTACAGCGATGAGGATATAGAATATCTCCGGAGCCTTCATATTTTCTATCCGGAATTTCTGGATTATCTTTCCCATTTCCATTTCACCGGAAATATTTATGCCATGCCGGAAGGTACGGTGGCTTTCCCGGGGGAACTGCTTCTCCGGTTTGAAGGGACCACCACCGAGGCCATGCTGCTGGAGACCGGACTTTCCATGATTATGAACCATGAAAGTTTGATTGCCACCAAGTGCCGCAGGGTGCGTACCGTGGCGCCGAAGGATGCGCTCATGGAATTCGGTCTGCGCAGGGCCCAGGGCCATTCGGCAGGACTCTGGGGCGCCAGGGCTTCCATGATCGGCGGTTTCAACGGCACTTCCAATGTGGAAGCAGGAAAGCTTTTCGGCATTCCCGTGCTGGGCACCATGGCCCACAGCTGGGTCATGAGCTTCGATACGGAGCTGGAGGCCTTTGAGGAATATGTGAAGCAGTACCATGACAATCTCATCCTTCTGGCAGATACCTATAATGTGCTGGAAATGGGAGTACCCCATGCCATTCAGGTATTCCGGGAACTGAAGGCAGCCGGAAAGCTGCCGAAGAAGTACGGCATCCGCATTGACAGCGGTGATCTGGGCTACCTTTCCCAGGAAGCATCCCGCATGTTCCGGGAAGCCGGTTTCCCGGATGCCATCATTTCCGGTTCCAACGATCTGGATGAATACCTGATCCAGTCTCTGAAGGAACAGGGCTGCACGGTAACAAGCTGGGGCGTCGGCACGAAAATCATTACGGCTGACGGCACGTCCGCCCTGGGCGGGGTGTTCAAGATGAGTGCCCGTGAAAAGAATGGCACCTTTGAACCGGTGATGAAGATTTCCAATGATGTGAGCAAAATGACAAATCCCGGCATCAAGGCAGTGCGCCGCTTCTACAAGAAGGGCACCGGCAAGATGATTACGGACCTGGTATGCCTGGCCGATGAGCCTTTCCCTGACGGCGGTGATTTTACGCTGGTTACGGAATCGGCCAAGTGGAGAAAGAAGGAACTGAAGGCAGGCACCTATACCTGTGAGGACATGTTAAAGCCTGTCATCCTTCAGGGGAAGGCAGTGAAACTTCCAAGCCTTGATGAAACCATTGCTTATGCCAACAGGCAGATGGAAACCCTGTGGCCCGAGTATACAAGGCTTCTGAATCCGAACATTATGGAAGTGAACCTGTCGGATAAGCTGCAGGATCTGAAAAGTCATATTATTGACGAAGATTTGAAGAAAAAATAATCATGAAATGGAAATGCCTCTCTTCGGAGAGGCATTTTTTTCTGAGCTGTCCTTCTCCATCACTCTTTTTCGGGAGAAAATTTCTTCTAATGATGGAATTGACTTTAGATAATTTTGGGTATACATTAGTCACATGAAAAAACACAAGATTTTATAAATGATTATATTTTATAATTGACTTCAGGAAAACAGGGATTTATAGATTCTGGTGTGCTGCGAATTTATGGCACCGGCTGCATGGTACTGCTCTCTAGAGGACATACTATGCCTGAAAAAATCAGTAAGCCCTTTCACAGGCGTTTCCTGGAGAAAATAGGAACAGTGAGGATAGAGTGAAAAATTGGAAAGAAGACCGGTCCCGGTTTATGGAGGCTGTGTGTGACCATTTTCCCGGCGGCGTCATGGTATACCGTGACGATGAGGAAAAGGAAATTATATTTGGAAACTCAAACTTCGCACACGGAAAACATCCCGTATGCCTTGATAAATCAGCTTGAACTGAATGTCGAAAGCCATTCACGCACACTTCTGTGCACGCAG
>NZ_JH591189.1:43419-93116 GCF_000242435.1 Dialister succinatiphilus YIT 11850
CGAGCACGAGGAAAACGAGAATGGAGGAAAATCCTTTGAGCTTGCAAGCGTTGGCCGCGCGCAGAATCTGGCCGACATGATAACGACGGAAGAACGCCGAAGTTTTCTTCGAGATGGATTCCATCTGCTGGGTGGTTTGTGATATACTTTTCATAGCATGAGCCTCCGGTGCTTGGTATGTTTTTGAGCCAACATAATTATACCAAACTGGCAAGACTCATGCTATTTTTCTGTTTACAAAGCCTGGACTTTCAAGGGGTGCAGGGGATTTTTACCTGCGAAGTTTGAGTTTGGAAATCAGAAACTGCAGCGCATCCTTGGCTGCCGTGATGAAAAGGACTTTGTCGCTTTGACTGGCGGAAAGCTTTCAGGGCTTCTGAAGGAGAACGCAGTTCTGGTGGAGAAGGACATGGAAAGGCAGATGAAGGCTCCCGGCCGGCGGTTCCACCTGGTTACCACGGTGGCTCTCGGGGACGGAAGCCAGAGGCAGGTGGATATGCAGGGCTGCCGGGGAGAGAGGGAAGAGGAAAAAGACCTGGTTTTTGTCTTTGTGACGGCGGTGAATGAAGAACTACCGGTGTATGAAAAGGACCATATTACCGGATTCCCCGGGATGCGGCAGTTTCTGGCGGATTCTGAGAAGGTGGTGAAGGAAAGCGGCCATCCCGAAAAGTATGCCCTTTTATTTTTTGACATTGTCCATTTCAAGTTTTTCAATGTGACCTACGGCATACCGGAGGGGGACGCTTTTCTTCGTCAGATCGGAAACTGCCTGAAAGAGGTCTTTCCAGGGTATTTCATTTCCCGCTTTGATGTGGATCATTTCATGGTGCTGGCAGACAGCTCCGGCGTGGAGGATAAAATCCGGGAGGCCCACAGCCGCATCTTGGCTCTTCGCCCTTCTGCCAAGGTGGACTGCAAGGCAGGCATTTACCAGCTGGGCCGCTGGGGCGCAGACCCCAATCTGGCGGTGACCAGGGTCAAGATTGCCTGCGACAGCATCCATGACAGCGGCGACCGGTTCATGGCTTACTACACGGCGGCTCTGGACAGGAAGGTGGAGCTTAAGGATTATGTATCCCGTCATATGGATGAAGCGGTGGAAAAGGGATACATCAAGGCCTATTACCAGCCCATCGTGCGCACTGTGTCCGGCGCTCTCTGCGGTATGGAGGCTCTGGCCCGGTGGGAGGATCCGGAGAAGGGGTTCCTTCAGCCGGTGGATTTCATTTCCGCCCTGGAAGAGAGCCGGCAGATTCATAAGCTGGATCTGGAAATCATCCGGCAGGTATGCGAAAATTTTTCCCGCTGCATGGCCGAGGGCCGTCCGGTGGTGCCGGTGTCGGTGAACCTGTCCCGTCTGGACTTCCTGCAGTGTGATATTTTCCAGGAAGTGGAGAACCGGGTGCTGGAGTACAATGTGCCCCGTGACATGATTCATATCGAAATCACGGAAAGACTGCTTAACGCCATGGATTCTCGCATCCGGCAGGGGCTTCAGCGGTTTCGGAAGGCGGGCTATGAAATCTGGATGGATGATTTCGGAAGCGGCTACTCCTCTTTAAATCTGTTGAAGGGGTATTTCTTTGATGTGCTGAAAATCGATATGGCCTTTCTGGGAAGCTCCAGCGAAAGGGCCCGAAAGATTATCAGTTCCATCATTTCCATGGATAAGAGCATCGGTACCCGCAGTCTGGCAGAAGGGGTGGAAACAAAGGAGCAGTTTGAATTTCTGAAGAACAGCGGCTGCGAAAAGGTGCAGGGCTATTTTTTCGGAAAGCCCATGCCCTATGAGGAAAGCCTTGACCACTGCATGCGGGAAGGGCTGAAGGTTGAAACCCGGGCCTGGAAGGCTTACTACGATACCATCGGTATGGTCAATTTCCAGACCGATGAGACCCTGACTCTTCTGGAATATGATGGACGCGCCGTTCGATACCTTTTTGCCAACAGTGCCTATGTTGACATGATTCGCACCCTGGGGGACCATGACGTGAGGGAGGCGGAGCGCTATATCAATGATCCCACCTTGGAGCTTTCTTCCATTTTTCGGAAATATCTGGATAAATGCACCGCCGACGAAAAGGTGCATGAGCTTGTCTATCTTATCCATGACCAGTTCATAAAGGCTGTGGGGCGCTGCATCGCCCAGTGCAACGGCAGAGCCTGCATCAAAATCAGGATATCCAATATTACCGGAAGCATGACCCACGAGGAAGAGAAGCGGGTATACCATGTACTCCATAATGTGTATGCCGTATATGACGATATTTCCCTGCTGGACCGGGATAAGGATACCCTGGAGCCCATGGCTGTCAGCGACGGCGACTGGTCGGAGCATGAAAAAATCCCTCATGCCGGAAACTGTATCAGAAATTATGGACTCCGCAACATTTATGCCGATGATTATGAAAGATACATGGCCTTCATGGATATGGATACCTTGGAAAAACGGATCCAGAAGGCAGGCACCGGATTCCTTTCCGGCTTTTTCCGCACCCGGGTGGAAAAGGGACGGTTTATGTGGATGATTCACACCCTGATTCCCATTCCCCGGACCAATTATAGTCAGGTGCTCCACTGTATTCATCGGATTTCCGGAAACAGGTCTGATTTTCCGGAAGGCCTTTCTCTTCCATTGGAAAACAGGGAACAGGGGATGTTTTCGGTTGAGGAGCTGTGGAATTCGCTCATTCACGGAAGCAGGCGGGCCTATTTCTGGAAAGACCGGGAAGGACGCTACCAGGGGGCCAGCAGGAATTTCCTCCTCTATACCGGACTTCCTTCCATCAGCGCCATGAAGGGAAAGACCTCTTCAGACATGGGATGGCTCATGGATGACCATGGGGCGAGAAAATTGGAAAGCCGTGTCTTTTCCGGCGCGGCGGTCATGAACCGGCCTATGGACATTATTGTGAAAGGGGTGGTGAAGAGCATCGTTTATGGCAAGGTGCCTGTTTACCGGGACGGGGAAATCATAGGCACTCTGGGCTGGTTTGAAGATGCAGAGCAGATGGAAAAGGAAACGGGCCGCCAGCCCGTCATGGTCACCGACCGGGTCACCGGCGTCATGAACAGCCGGGGCGTCATCGAATCCCTCATCGGCTGCCAGGAGGCGTACCGGAACTTTGGCAGCGATTATGCCATGCTTTTCCTGACCATCCCTCAGTACCGGCGGATCCTTCACAGTTACGGAGAAAAGACAGCCAACGGCCTCTTAAAGGCAGCAGCCGGCAAAATCCGCCATATCATGGGTACCAGAGGCACCGTGGGCCGACTGGACGGTGCCGGTTTTGTCATCCTCTTCTACTATGAAGACCAGACGGAAGTGACATTCCTGTGCCGGAAACTTCGGCAGGCCATCGCCGATATCCACGAGGTGGGAGGCAGCAGCTGCACAGTGACAGCGGAAATCATCATCACCTACGGCTCCGACGGGATTACCACCGGCCGCCTCTTAAGGGAGGCTGTGGGCATGATGCGGGATAGTGACGACGGATACAGGGATAAGATGGATCGCTGGCTGGACAGGGAAGCTCTCTTCGATGCCCTGCCGATTCCTTATGCCCTGCTGGATACACCGATGGGGGAAGATGGAGGCATATCCCAAATCATCTGCCGCTACCATAACGATGCCTATGGCAAAGCCCTGGGTCTTAAGGAAAATGAGGAGCTGAGCCGCCATCTGACTGCCCTTTTGAACCAGGAAAACTACAGCTGGGGCCAGAAGGCCTATGAAGCAGCCTATGAAAAGCATACCCTTTACGGAGAAAAATACGTACCTCAGCTTGGAAAGACTGTACGCTACATCATAGCGCCGGGGCCCTGGCGGGGCAGCTGTGTCCTCATGCTGCTGGGCAGCGGCGGGAAAACGAAAGACCAGCCGGTACACCAGTCTACAGAACACCAGATCCTCCGCCTCACCCGCATGCTCATGACGGCTTCGGACTATGAAGCATCGGTGAACCGGGTGCTTCGGGAAATAGGGCAATTCCTTTCCTGTGACAGGGTGTATATATTTGAAAAACAGGGCAATCGGATTTCCAATACCTTTGAGTGGTGCAGGGAAGGGGTCACTTCGGAAATGGGAGAGCTCCAGGACCTGAACTACGAAGAATATGTGGGTGTATGGGACCGGTACCTGAGGACAAACAGCAGCGTGGTGATTCCAGACATTGAAGCTATCCGCCAGACGGACGCCATTACCTATGACTGCCTGAAAAAGCAGCATATCCACTCCCTTATGGAAGCGCCCATGTACCATGACCATAACCTCTCCGGCTATCTGGGCGTGGATAACTATAAGGAATCGGATGCGGCGGACATGAAGTACCTGCTGGAAAATATGGCGGTGTACCTGTCCTGGAAAAAGGATATCCATGACCTTATGGACAGGCTTCGCTATCTCAGCGAAAACGATATCCTCATCGGCGTTCATAACAGAAACGCCATGAATCGGCGCCTTTCGTCCCTGAAGGCAGAGGACCGTTCCCTGGGCATTATCTACGTGGACCTGAACAACCTGAAATGGACAAACGATACCTATGGCCACAGCGTGGGAGACAGCCGTCTCCGGGACATGTCGGCCCTGATGAAATCCGTATGCCCGCCCCAGGATATTTACCGGCTGGGCGGTGATGAATTTGTGGCCTTTCTGGATGGGGCGGACGAAGACAGTTTCGAAAAAACGATAGAGAACTTCCGGAAAGCGGCAAAATGCCGATCCATTCATGTGGCGGTAGGCGGAAAGTGGATTCCCCATGCGTCTTCGCTGGTGCGGGGCATGCGGGACGCGGAACATCGCATGTACAGCGAAAAACGGCGTTCCCATGAGGGACGGGAAGACAGCCTTTCATGAAATCAAAAAAGACCTGTCAGGAAATGGAAATCATTTTCTGACAGGTCTTTTTTTAAGAAAGAAGCAGGGAAGAGAGCTCTTTGGGAGAAGAAACGATGGCATCAGCGCCGGCCCTTTCCAGCTCTTCCCGGCTGCCGTAGCCGTAGGAAACGCCGATGGCCGGTAAATGGTTTTCCCTGGCTCCCTCTATGTCGTAGAAGGTATCGCCGATCATCACCGTATGGGCGGCAAGAAAGGCAGGGGAGAACCCTTTTTTCTCCAGCAGGGACAGGGCTTTCCGTATAATCCGGGCCTTCTGGTCCCGGGTGCCCCTTTTCTTCAGCTCATCGCCTATATCACTGCCGCAGATGACGGAAAAATAGGGGGCAAAACCGAAGTGGGCTATGATTTCCTTTACAAAGGGCTCGGGCTTGCTGGAAGCCACGGCCAGGGTATGGCCGCGGTCCACTGCCTCCTTTAAAAAGGGCGCCAGTCCCGGATAGGGCCGGCAGTCCAGGATGCCCTTCGTTTCATAGAGCTCCCGGAAATGGGTGACTGCCGTCACAATGTCTTCGTCACTCATATGATAGAGCTTTTTCATCTGTACATTAAGAGGCGGCCCGATAAAGGTTTTCAGCTTTTCTGGGTCTGTTTCATGGATGCCTACAAAAGAAAGGCCGTACTGCACGGCCTTCACAATGCCTGGAGCGGATTCGGAAATGGTACCGTCCAGGTCGAAGAGAAAAACAGGATAGGATTTCATAAGGTCCTTTCTGGATATAGTGAGCTAGTGAGCTAGTGGGCTGGTGGGACAGGGGAGCCTGTCCCACTGTCCGCTTGCCGCCGACTGCCTTGAATATATGAAACTATGCTTAGTGTCCATAGTGCCACCGCGAAGCGGGGGAAAGGTGGTGCCGTAAAGCACCAAGGGGGGCCGCAAAGCGGGCCCTATAAGATTGCCGCGCAGCGGCCTCCAGAACCCTCGGGCCCAAGGCCCGTCAAACTTTAGAACCTTAAGAACCTTCGGGGCAAAGCCCCGTCAACCCTTCCGCGCCGGGCGGCGCGGAACCCTTTGAACCCGGGCCTGCAAAGCAGGCCCTTTTACTTGGCGCCCTGGAGGATTTCCTTCAAATACTGATTGGTTTCTTTCTTTTCATCCAAAGTGCCCAGAAGGATGTCTACGTAGCGGTCCAGGGTGTCGGCGTCGGTATAGCCGGAGATGAAGGAGTTGCTGCGGTTGCTTTCCAGAATGATGGGAAATTCCACAGCCGAGAAAATCTGCATGGCCTTCAGCTCCAGGTCCTTTTCATTGGTATAGCCTGTAATTTCCGCCACATTGCGGATCACCTTCTCCCAGCACTGGCTGTGGAGGAGGGAGAGGTAAATGAAATAGGTGTCCTTGGCGTCTTCGCTGGAGGGATTGGAAATGGAACGGAACAGGGCAGGGTGCTGGCGGGCCAGGTGGAAATAGGCGAGGATGTATTTTTTCATCCGTTCCCTGGCGGGGAGGCGGGTGTCATCCAGGTAGGAAACGATATTTTCCAGATTGCCCATCATGTATTCCAGAGCGCAGCCGATGAGTTCTTCCTTGGAGCCGAAGTAATAGCGCACAGAGGCAATGTTTACATTGGCTTCTCTGGCAATGGTACGGACGGTGGCTTTTTTGAAGCCCTGCTGCTGCAGGATGTGCACCGTGGTGGCAATCATTTTTTCGCGGACTTTTTCACCTTTTCCTGTTAATTTTCTTGCACTCATAATGTGGTACCCTTTCTGATGTTCATGGTCTTTCTTACAAAGGACAGATCGTCCGGTGTTTCTTTCTTTTCTGTCAATGCGTTCATCATCAGCTTGAGGCGGTTGGCCTGGTTCACTTCGCTGGCGCTGGCATCGCAGTCCAGGGCCAGGAATACGGCTTCCGGATAGGCGCTGTGGAGTTTGTGAATCATGCCTTCCCCGGTAATGTGGTTGGGCAGGCAGGCAAAGGGCTGGAGGCATACCACGCCACGGCATTCATGGTAGAGAAGGTCGATCATGTCGGCGGTGAGGAACCAGCCTTCACCGGCCCGGTTGCCCAGGGAGAGGTACTGGGAGGCTCTCTTGGCCAGCTTGCCGATGCTGGTGATTTCATGGAAACGTTTGGAGTTTTTCAGCGCTTTTTCCAGGGGCTTTCTGTACCATTCGATGAGGTAGCGGGTGAAGGTGCCTTTCAGGTCATCCTTGAAGGTGCCGTCCATTTCTTTTCTTTGGAAATGGCTGTCCAGGGAGCCGTAGAGGAAGAAGTCCAGCATGCCGCTTGTTTCCGCTTCGCCGCCGTTAGCCTCGATGGCGTGGACGATGTCATTGCTGGCAATGGGGCTGAATTTTACATAGATTTCACCTACAATGCCGATGCGGGGACGGCGGGGCACGTCGGCAAGGGGCAGACGGTCGAAGTCTTTGATGATGGAGGCAATGTTTTTCTTGTACTGATGGTAAGATTCGCCTTTCAGAATGGCGGCAGCCGCCTTTTTCTGCCAGGACCGGTAGAGAGTCTCCGCGCTGCCCGGTTCCTTTTCGTAGGGGCGGGTGCGGTAGAGGCACTGCTGCAGGGCGTCGCCGTACACCACGGCCTGGATGAGTTTGATTCCCAGGCCCGGCGTGAATTTGAAGCCCGGCTGGGGTTCAAAGCCGTGGGTATTGAGGGAAATCACCGGTATCTGGGACAGCCCTTCTTCGTCCAGGGCTTTGTGGATGAAGCCGATGTAGTTGGAGGCGCGGCACATGCCGCCGGTCTGGGACATCATGACGGCTGTGCGGTTCAGGTCGTATTCCCCTGATTTCAGAGCTCTCATGAGGGAGCCGATGGTAATGATGGCAGGGTAGCAGGCGTCGTTGTTCACGCAGGAAAGGCCTTCGTCAATGTCAGCCCGCACCGGCGGCAGTACCTTTACATGGTAGCCGCCGCTTCTGGCAGCTGCTTCGATGAGAGGGAAATGGATAGGAGACATTTCCGGCACCAGAATGGTGAAGTCTTTCTTCATGTCTTCGGTGAAGGCGGATTTCGGATAGAGAATGGGTTCAGCCTTTGTGTTTTCTTCCACCCTTTCCTTGATGGCGGATTTCAGAGAGCGAAGGCGGATGCGGACGGCACCCAGGTTCAGACTCTGGTCGATCTTGAGGCAGGTGTAGAGGCGGTCCCTCTTGTTCATGATTTCCTGTACCTGGTCGGTGACTACGGCGTCCAGGCCGCAGCCGAAGGAGTTGAGCTCCACCAGCTCCAGATTGCTGTGGCGGGTGACGTAGTCCGCTGCTTTATACAGACGGCTGTGCCAGGTCCACTGGTTCATGACCCGGAGGGTGGGGAACTGGCCGCCCACCATGGATACGCCGTCTTCTGAAAGCACGGCCATGCCCAGCTGGTTGATGAGGTCGGGAATGGAGTGGTTCACTGTGGGATCCACATGGTAGGGACGGCCGGCCAGTACGATGCCGATGAGGTGCTTTTCTTTGATTTCTTCCAGAATCCGTTTCGTTTCCCTGTACAGGTCCTGGCGGTATTCTTCTTCTGCCGCCTGTCCGGCGTAAATGGCAGATTCGATGTCACTGCCCGGAATGCCTAAGGGCTTGAAGAATTTCTTCAGCCTGCCGAAGATGGCTTTGGAATGAAGGGGCAGGAAGGGGTGGTAGAATTTAGCTTTGTACCGGGAGAGCACTTCGTCCATATTGGCCTGGATATTTTCCGGATAGGAGGCCACCATGGGGCAGTTGTAGCTGTTGGTGCTGCCTTCGTCAGGTCCCTTGTCGATGCAGGGGTACCAGATGAAGTCTACGTGTTTCCTGGCCAGGTCGTACACATGGGCATGGGCCAGCTTGGCCGGGAAGCATTCGGAGTAGGATGGAATGGTTTCCATGGCTTCCGTAGGAATGTCCCGGAGCTGTTCACTGGAAAGGAGGACCCGGTAGCCCAGTTTGGTGAAGAAGGCATGCCAGAAGGGATAGTCCTCGTACATGTTCATGGTGCGGGGAATGCCTACGGTGCCTCTCTTGGCGTCCCTGGGGGACAGAGGGCGGCGGTGCCAGATCTTATCGTATTTCCAGCGGTAAATATTGGGCAGGGTGGAGTGGGGCGCCGTCTTGCCGGTGAGCATGATGGCAGCGCCTCTTTCGCAGCGGTTGCCGGAAACAAAGGCGCGGCCGTCGTTGAAGCGGGTCAAGGTAATCATGCAGTGATTGCCGCAGCCGGGGCAGCGTTTCATTTCATTGGTATAGGACAGGGTTTTGAGTTCTTCCGGTGTAACCAGAGAAGACACATGGCCTTCGGGGCAGGAGTCCTTCGTAATGAGGGCAATGCCGTAGGCGCCCATGAGACCGGCTACATCGGGACGGATCACATGGCAGCCAAGGAGCTTTTCAAGTGCCCGGAGCACGGCATCATTATAGAAGGTGCCGCCCTGCACGACGATTTTATTTCCCAGGTCCGATGCCTTCCTGAGGCGGATCACCTTGTAGAGGGCATTTTTGATGACCGAGTAGGAAAGGCCGGCGGAAATATCAGCTACAGATACACCGTTTTTCTGGGCTTCCCGTACCCGGGAGTTCATGAATACGGTGCAGCGGGAGCCCAGGTCCACCGGATGGGGAGCTTTGAGGGCAATGCGGGAGAACTCTTTGATGTCCATGCCCAGGGACTGGGCGAAGGTGTCCAGGAAGGAGCCGCAGCCGGAAGAGCAGGCTTCGTTCAAAAGGATATCATCCACGGCGCCGTCCTTGATGCGGCAGCATTTCATGTCCTGGCCGCCGATATCCAGAATGGTGGTGACGTCGGGAAGGAAATGCCGGGCACCCCGGTAGTGGGCCATGGTTTCCACTTCGCCCACATCCGCCTGGAGAGCCCGCTTAATGAGCTCTTCGCCGTAGCCGGTCACACCGGCACCGGCAATGACAGCTCCCTTGGGCAGCTTGCTGTAGAGGTCGGAAAGAATCTTTCTGGCACCGGCCAGGGGCGTGCCTTTGTTGCTGCTGTAATATTCGTAGAGAATGCGGCCTTCCTTATCCAGAAGTACGGCCTTGATGGTGGTGGAACCGGCGTCGATGCCAAGCCACAGGGACCCTTTGGCTTTTGAAATATCGCCCCGGGGTGCATGGAAGCGGCTGTGCCGCTCTGTGAATTCCCGGTATTCCTCTTCGCTGGCAAAAAGGGGCGGCAGGGTTTTGGAAGTGCCCAGGTCTACGTCTTTGGCCTCTTCCACTTTGGCCAGCCAGCTGTCCAGGTCCATGGGGCGGTCATGACGGCCGGACAGGGCGGCGCCCATGGCTACATAGAGCTCCCCATGCTCCGGTACGATCATATCTTCATCGGCAATGTCCAAAGTCTTCTGGAAACGCTGCCGCAGCATGGGCTGGAAAGTCAGAGGCCCTCCAAGAAAAGCTACTTTGCCGTGAACCGGACGGCCGCAGGTGAGACCGGAAATAGTCTGGTTCACTACGGACTGGAAAACGGAAAGGGCAATATCCTCATGGGAAACCCCTTCATTCAAAAGGGCCTGGATATCGGTTTTGGCAAATACGCCGCAGCGGGAAGCAATGGGGTAAATCCGGCCGGCTTTGGCGGCCAGCTGTCCCAGGCCTGCTGCATCCACAGAAAGGAGGGAGGCCATGCGGTCGATAAAGGCACCGGTGCCGCCGGCGCAGGCGCCGTTCATCCGCTGATCTACGCCGTTCCGAAGATAGGTGATTTTCTCATCTTCCCCGCCCAGCTCGATAATCACATCGGTGTCGGGGTGGAAAGTCTCCACCGCTTTCGTTTCCGCCAGAATTTCCTGGCAGAAGGGGAGACCCATCAGTTTGGCCAGCCCCATGCCGCCGCTGCCGGAAATAGAAGCGGTGATGCGATAGCCCGAAAATTTCTCCTGCAGTTCTTTCAGAAGAGACATGGTAGCGCTTCGGATATCAGACATATGGCGCTGGTACCGCCCGAAAAGAAGCTTCAGGTAAGGCGATAAAGCAGCCACCTTCACTGTGGTGGAGCCCACATCGATTCCTACGTGAATGACTGGTTTCATGAAATAACCTCCCAAGCCTGCGGCTGTGCCACTGGCCATTAAAAATCAATGAAAAACATCCTGTTACAAAATACATACTGTTGTTTATAATCATATGATTGACTTGTTCGATTATATTTTAGCACTCTTCGATAAATCCTACAATCATGGAACTTTAAAACAACCGTTTGAAGTGATACATATTTGCATATGATTTTGATTAAATTCATAGATAACTGCATAGATGGCTATGAAAATAGGGGTCCGCAGAAGAGACAGCCTAAGAAGGCCCGGGGAAAAGCCCGGGCCTTCTTATAATATATGGATCTTATGTATCGATTTCGCAGAGAAATCATTTTTCCAGGATTTTCATGATTTCTTCCAGGGAAGAACAGAAATGGATGGAGGAAAGGTCTTCCTTTTCGATGAATCCAAGGGCGAGCCAGTTTTGGAAGAGAACTTTCAGCGGGTCATATATTCCATCTATATTGGCAATAAGGATAGGCGGGCGGCTCCCCGGGGCGGCATAGATGCGGTAGTGGCTGAAGGTGTCGGCCAGTTCTTCCAGCGTGCCTATGCCGCCGGGAAGGACGATGAAGGCGTCGCCGGATTCGATGAGCGTCTGCTTTCTGGTGACCATGTCCGGTACTTCCAGAAGCTCTGTGATACCCCGGTGGGCCTGTTCCTTTTCGATGAATACCCGGGGGATAATGCCGGTGACCCGGCCGCCGGCAGCCATGGCGGCATCTGCCGCAAGGCCCATGAGGCCCACGGTGCCGCCGCCGTAAATCATGTGGAAGCCCCCTTTCCCCAGCGCCTCTCCCAGCCGCGCTGCCAGGGAAGCGAAGGCACCATCATTTCCAAAGTGGGAACCGCAGTAGACAGTAATATTTTTATAAGTAGTCATGGCTTTTCCTTCTTTTTACACAAATCATAGGGAATAGAGCTGTTATTTATTGTATCATAGATAAAGGGAAAGGAAGGGAAATCCTCTTTTTGAGAAAGCTTCTGCTTTCCGGACCTGGAGGGCATCTGCCGGGCAGAAAAGGCTCTTTTTGAAGCAAATGGTACGCCAGGAACCGTGGTAAAAAAGTTATGCATAAATACGGAGAAAAAAGCCAATAAAAAGTTTGACATGGAAGGCTGGTAATGATATAATTCCAATGTTGCGTGGATTTAGTGTGCTGCAAAGCAGGTGAGAATGAATGACACTGGAAGAATTGAAATCCGGCACATTTGTAGTCGGAATGAAAGAAACTGAGCGGGCTATTGAGAAGCAGGAAGCGGCATGTGTTTTTATCGCCTCGGACTGCGATGAAAGAATTTCACGTCCCCTCATGGAAGCCTGCCAGTCGTCAGGAATTCCTGTGGAACAGGGATTCACTAAAAAAGAAATAGGCCGTGCCTGCGGTATCAAAGTAAAAGCCGCATCCGCTGCTCTTCTTACATCCCGGTAATATCTTTCGGGGCTATGCCCTGGAGGATCAATTATAAATTTACTTTTGAAGAAAGGAGGTGCCCATTTTGCCGACAATTAATCAGCTGGTTCGTAAAGGCCGCCAGACTCTGGCTACCAAAGCGAAGACCCCGGCTCTGAAACAGTCCCCACAGAAACGTGGTGTCTGCACCAGAGTTTACACAGCTACCCCGAAGAAGCCGAACTCTGCTCTTCGTAAAGTAGCCCGTGTACGCCTGACCAACGGAATCGAAGTTTCTGCTTACATTCCTGGTGAAGGCCATAACCTGCAGGAACACTCCGTCGTCCTCATCAGAGGCGGCCGTGTTAAGGATCTTCCAGGCGTTCGTTACCACATTATCCGCGGCGCACTCGATACCGTAGGTGTATCCGGTCGTCAGCAGGGCCGTTCCAAATACGGCGCTAAGCGCGAAAAGAAATAATTCATTCGTATTCATTAACTAATGTGACTAACAAAGAACGTTTTAAGGAGGAAATTAACAATGCCGAGAAAAGGTGCTGTTCCGAAACGTGACGTGCTGCCGGATCCCGTGTATGGAAATAAGACAGTAACCCGTTTCATCAACAAGGTTATGCTGGATGGCAAAAAGGGTGTCGCTGAAAAAATCGTTTATGGCGCATTTGACATCTGCCACAGCAAGCTGAACAAAGAACCAATCGAAATTTTCGAACAGGCTCTCAATAATGTTATGCCGGTTCTGGAAGTACGTGCCCGCCGTGTAGGCGGCGCCAACTACCAGGTGCCGGTTGAAGTCAGAGCAGACCGTCGTCTGACTCTGGGTATCCGCTGGATGGTCAACTATGCCCGCCAGCGCAGCGAACGTACCATGGAAGAACGTCTGGCAGGAGAACTGATGGATGCTTTCAACAATACGGGCGCAGCAGTAAAGAAGAAAGAAGATACTCATAAAATGGCTGAAGCCAATAAGGCTTTTGCTCATTATCGCTGGTAATTTTAATAAGGAGAAACAATCGTGGGCAGAGAATTTCCGCTTGAAAAAACAAGAAACATCGGCATCATGGCACACATTGATGCAGGTAAGACAACAACCACGGAACGAATCCTGTATTATACCGGTGTAAACCATAAGATCGGCGAAGTTCATGATGGCGCTGCCACCATGGACTGGATGGCTCAGGAACAGGAACGCGGTATTACCATTACATCTGCTGCTACCACCTGCCACTGGAAAGGCTATCGTGTCAACATCATCGATACCCCAGGGCACGTAGACTTCACTGTAGAAGTTGAACGTTCCCTTCGCGTACTGGATGGCTCCGTAGCTGTATTCAGTGCTAAAGACGGCGTTCAGACCCAGTCTGAAACCGTTTGGAGACAGGCAGATCACTACCATGTTCCCCGTATTGCATTCATCAACAAGATGGATACAGTCGGTGCAGATTTCCTGCATGCAGTAAAGACCATCGACACCCGTCTTCATGCCAAAGCTGTTGCTATGCAGCTCCCAATCGGCGCACAGGATACCTTCAAAGGCATCATCGATCTGCTGACCAGGGAAGCTGAAATCTACGACAGCGATGACGGCAAAGAATATCATAAGGAACCTGTTTCCGATGATATGAAAGACATGGTAGAAGAATACCGTGAAAAGATTATCGAAGCTGCTTGCGACGGCGACGATGAACTGGCTGAAAAGTATCTGGAAGGCGAAGACATTTCCATTGAAGAAATCAAAGCTTCCATCCGTAAACAGGTACTGGCATGCAAGCTCTTCCCCGTATTCTGCGGCTCCGCATACAAGAACAAAGGTATCCAGATGCTTCTGGATGCTGTCCTTGATTACCTCCCGTCCCCGCTGGATATTCCTCCGGTTAAAGGTACTTCCCTGGACGGCGAAGAAGAAGAACGCCCGGTATCCGACAGCGCTCCGCTGGCAGCCCTGGCATTCAAGATCATGGCAGATCCATTCGTTGGCAAACTGGCATACTTCCGCGTATATTCCGGCGAAATGCACCAGGGCACTTACGTTCTCAACTCCACCAAGGACAAGAAAGAACGCGTAGGCCGTATCCTTCTGATGCATGCTAACCACCGTAAGGAAATCGATGTAGCTTACACCGGCGACATTGCCGCTGCAGTAGGCTTCAAGGATGTTACCACCGGCGATACACTCTGCGACCCGGACAACCCGATCATCCTTGAAAAGATGGAATTCCCGGATCCCGTTATTTCCGTTGCTGTTGAACCGAAGACCAAAGCTGACCAGGAAAAGATGGGCAACGCCCTCCAGAGACTGGCAGAAGAAGATCCGACCTTCAGAGTACACACCGATCCGGAAACCAACCAGACCATCATTTCCGGTATGGGCGAACTTCATCTGGACATCATCGTCGACCGTATGCGTCGTGAATTCAATGTAGACTGCACCGTAGGCAAACCTCAGGTTGCTTATCGTGAAACCATCCGCAAATCTGTTGAATCTGAAGGCAAATTCATTCGTCAGACCGGCGGTCATGGTCAGTACGGCCACTGCTGGCTCCGTCTTGAACCGATGGAAGCAGGCAAGGGCTTTGAATTCGCAAACGAAGTCGTTGGCGGCGTGATTCCTAAGGAATTCATCAACCCGATTCAGGCCGGCGTCGAAGCTGCTATGCAGGACGGCGTTGTAGCAGGATATCCGATGGTTGATATCAAAGTTACCGTATATGACGGTTCCTATCATGATGTCGACTCCTCCGAAATGGCCTTCAAAGTTGCAGGTTCCATGGCATTCAAAGACGGTGCCAAGAAAGCAGATCCTGTCCTCCTCGAACCATATATGAGCGTAGAAGTCGATGTTCCGGAAGATTACATGGGCGACGTTATCGGCGGCCTCAACTCCCGCCGTGGCCGCATCGAAGGCATGGAAACAGAAAACGGCGAATCCAGAATCAAAGGCTTCGTTCCGCTGTCTGAAATGTTCGGTTATGCAACCGCTCTCCGCAGCTCCACCCAGGGCCGTGGCACCTTCACCATGACATTCGACCACTATGAAGAAGTTCCGAAGGCTATTTCCCAGAAGATTACGGAAGAAAGACTCGGAAATAAATAATTTTTAAGGAGAAACCAAAATGGCAAAAGCTCATTACGAAAGAACAAAGCCGCATGTTAACATCGGCACCATCGGCCACGTAGATCACGGCAAAACAACCCTGACCGCTGCTATTACCAAAGTACTGGCTGAAGAAGGCAAAGCTAACTTCCTCGACTATGCTTCCATTGATAAAGCACCGGAAGAAAGAGCTCGTGGTATCACAATCAACACCTCCACCGTTGAATATGAAACCGAAAAACGTCACTATGCACACGTTGACTGCCCAGGGCACGCTGACTATGTAAAGAACATGATCACCGGCGCAGCTCAGATGGACGGCGCTATCCTCGTTGTATCCGCAGCTGACGGCCCCATGCCCCAGACCCGTGAACACATCCTCCTGGCTAAACAGGTAGGCGTTCCGGCTATCGTAGTATTCCTGAACAAAGCTGACCAGGTCGATGATCCCGAACTGATCGACCTCGTTGAAATGGAAATCAGAGATCTCCTCTCCTCCTACGACTATCCGGGCGATGATGTGCCGATTATCGTTGGCTCCGCTCTCGGCGCTCTTAACGGCAACAAAGAAGATGAACAGAAGATCCGCGACCTCATGAAGGCTGTTGACGAATACATCCCAACTCCTCAGCGCGATACCGATAAACCGTTCCTGATGCCTGTCGAAGACGTATTCACCATCACCGGCCGTGGCACCGTTGCTACCGGCAGAGTAGAACGCGGCACCGTTAAAGTAGGCGACGCAGCTGAAATCGTCGGCCTCCAGGATAAACCGACCGAAACCGTTGTAACCGGCGTAGAAATGTTCAGAAAGACTCTGGACCAGGCTATGGCAGGCGACAACATCGGCACCCTGCTCCGCGGCATTGACCGTAAGGACATCGTTCGCGGCCAGGTACTTGCTAAACCGGGCACCGTTCATCCCCACACCGAATTCACCGCTCAGGTGTATGTACTGACCAAAGATGAAGGCGGCCGTCATACCCCGTTCTTCAACGGCTATCGTCCGCAGTTCTTCTTCAGAACCACCGACGTAACCGGCGACATCACCCTGCCGGAAGGCACCGAAATGTGCATGCCTGGCGATAATGTCGAAATGGCTGTTAAGCTCATCACCCCGATCGCTATGGAAGAAGGCCAGCGTTTCGCTATCCGCGAAGGCGGCCGCACCGTTGGCGCAGGCGTTGTAGCTAAGATTGCAAAATAATCTTTTGCCACTCTAAAAGAACTCCCTTCATGGGAGTTCTTTTTTTGTTGACAGGTTTCCCGTCCGTCATGGGGCTGCTGCATATCATCCCTGCTGTAACCCCTTGGCCACCGGTTTCCTGCCCGGCATGGGACTAGGGCTCTTCACATCTTTGGGAAACTGCCTCGCCTGCCACTGTCACATCGTTCTGGAATTGCCATAGTCACGGGCCCTTGTAAAATGCTATAATACTTTTAATAACTCTGCATTGATTAAAGGAAAGGTGAAAATATATGAAAATGAAAAAGTGGCTGGCCGCTTCCATGACTGCTCTGGCCATGGCTGCCGGTACCATGGCGGTGTCTGCCGATTCTCTGACCCTGTCCGGCGGAGAAGTGCTGGATATGGGGTCCTCTGTTTCCGTATATCCCGGAGAAAGGTCCTTCTTTGGAAGTCAGCTTCATGACTGGCTTCTGGAAGGGAATGCGGCAAAGACCGTGGAGGCGGCGCTGGAAGGGGCCGAAGTATTCCCCAAAGACAAGGATTACTCCAGAGAATTTTCGGAAATGGCTGTGTCCATCCTCCGCACCGGAAAGGTGTACCAGGTGAGGGCGCAGGCCGATGATACCTTTTATCAGGGCATGATGGTCTCCCTTTCTATTTCGGACAGCGATATGTTGAAACTGGCCCTTTACGGGAAGGAGGCTATGGCAGACCGGAATGAAGGGGAGAAGATAGCGGATGTTAAGGCGGCATCTTCTGAAAAAGCAGGGACATCGGAAAACTCGCTGGACCGGGCCCTTACCCTTTTGCACGGTGCGGTGAAGGTGGAAGACCACTCTTCCTGGGAAGACAGAAAGTCGGAGAAAGGCCTTGCTTACCGCACTGCCGATGCGAAGGCAGTGCTCACCAGAAACGGGTTCATGATTCCTCTCTACGTGAAAGGAATTATTACCAGAGGAGAAGGGAAGACGGTGTATACCCTCTTTGCTGCAGACCAGGCATCGGGCCGCTATTTCCAGCCTCTTCTGGATAAAGCGCTGAAGGAAGCCGGGAAATGAACATCAAGAAAACAGCAGCGCTCCTTGCCCTTCCATTCATGATGGCAGCAGGCAGCGTCATGGCGGCAGATCTTCCTGCCGCCGGCAGCGGCGCCATGGGAGAGATGAATGCTCTGGCTCCGGTCTTTCCAGGGGTGGGGCCGGTGATAGAAGGAACGGCGCCTTTGGCCGATTCTGTCAAAGCGGCAGCCCCTGTGCCGGTTTCGGAAATGGGAGACTTGTTTCTGAACCATGTATCTATGCCCAAAGACGTGCATTACGAACCTCTGGGCCGGGGGGACTCTGCCATAGCCCGTCACCTGGGCATGATGACGGTGAAAGGGAAGACCTATACTGCCGGCGCCGTAGCTCTGGGAGCCACCTTCAAAGGGAAGGAGTCCGATGAATTCTTCGGCGGCATGTTCCTCCCCCGGGGCCATACCCGGGAGGCAGGCGGACGGATGCTGGCCTTTAATATGGGCCTCCTGAAGCTGGAAAGTGCCATGAATGAAGTATTCCTCCAGGCAGTGGATGAGGCGAGAAGGGAGACGGGAGAAAAGCTTCCCTATAATTTCCTGACAGTGGACATGGTCCATGTGGAACAACTTCACAGCCTGAAAGGGAGTCCCAAAACTTACAGCTTTTCCATCCGTCCTGCTTTTTCTGCCGACGGCTTTCTCCTTCCCCTCTTTATGCGGGGCTTTGCCTCCAAGGTGGGAGACAGCTACCGCTTCCTCTTTCTGGCAGCGCCGGACAGTCAAAAGGATATGGTCAGTGAGGCAGGACTTTCCCTTATGAAACGGCGGGAAGAAAAGAACATACAGAAATAAGAAAAGGACTGTGAAAAAATGTAAATCATTTCTTCACAGCCTTTTTTTGACCCTGTTTCGGCGCTGCCGGGACAGGAGTAAAATGATATAATTGACATAGATTATGACAGGAGGTATACCATGATTCTTTTCCTGATTCTGCTGATTACCCTGCTTCTTTTGGTTCCCCTTTCCTCTGTGAGGGCAGAGAGGAAACCGTCGGTCCATCTGCTGGCTACCGGCGGCACCATTGCAGGGAAGGCCGCTTCCGAAACAGCGACCACCGGCTATGAGGCCGGCGCCCTGGGAGTAAAGGATTTACTGGGGAGCCTGCCGGAGGCCCAAAACTTCGCCCAGGTGACGGGAGAGGAGATATCCTCCATAGACAGCAAGGATATGACCGATGATATCTGGTTTTCTCTGGCAGAAAGGGCCAATGAGCTGGAAGGGGAAACCGATGGCCTTGTGGTGATTCATGGCACCGATACCATGGAAGAGACGGCCTGGTTCCTCCAGCTGACCGTGAAGCCCTCCATTCCCCTGGTGCTTACAGGGGCCATGCGTCCTGCCACCGCTGTCAGCGCAGACGGGCCCATGAACCTGCTGAATGCCATCCGTCTGGCAGCCCATCCATCCGCCCGGGGAAAAGGGGTGCTGGTCATGATGAATGATACCATCTTTTCCGCCAGAAATGTGACCAAGGGAAATACCCTTTCCCTTGATACTTTCCGCTCCCCCGACGGCCCCCTGGGCTATATGAATGACGGACATCCCTGCTGGTGCGCCCTGCCGGTGCATGTGCCGGAAGGAGAGGCCCCTTTTGATGTGAAGGGGCTCCATCGCCTTCCCCGGGTGTATATTATCTACGGCCATGCCGGTGCCGATGGTGCCATGGTGCGGGCGGCTGTGTCCGCCGGCGCTGAAGGCCTTGTGTATGCAGGCTGCGGAAACGGCAGCATTCACAGGGAAGACGAAAAGGCGCTGGCCAAGGCGGCATCCCAGGGCATTCCGGTGGTGAGAAGCTCCCATGCCGGCAGCGGCTCTGTCATTTCCGCAGAAGCCTCCTACGAAGAAGAAGGCTTTATCCGTGGCGGATCCCTGTCTCCCCAGAAAGCCCGGATTCTCCTCCAGCTTTCTCTCTCAAAGACCGGGGACTTCAGGGACATACAGAAGATTTTTGATAGATATTAAAGAAGCGCATGAATCAGTACGTCCCGGGCATCCCTTTTGGCAAAATCATGCTTTCTGGTGCAAAGACAGGCCAGGATGCCCCTGCCTATTGCAGAACCGGCCTGTTTCGTACCATGTCGCAAAATCTATTTGACAACAGCTATCAAGAGTGATACTATAATGACAACCGAATATGAAAAGAAAGGTGCCCTGAGGGCTTAATAGGGAAGACCGGTGAAAAGCCGGCACGGTCCCGCCACTGTAATGCGGAGCGAATCCAATGATGTCACTGAGAAATCGGGAAGACGGATAGCGAGGAAGCAGAGTCAGGAGAACTGCCTGTCTTATATCACCGTTTGAACCCACGAGCGATGGGAAGGGGATGTCGTATGGATGTCTCTTTGCCCTGGGTAAAGAGCTTTTTTCATGGGTTGAACATTCGGTTATTGAGGAGCACAATTTCATAAGTAAAGCAGGTGCCCATAAGGGCTTAATAGGGAAGACCGGTGAAAAGCCGGCACGGTCCCGCCACTGTAATGCAGAGCAAATCCAACAGAAGTCACTGAGGAAATTGGGAAGGCTGGAGGCGCGAGGAAGCAGAGTCAGGAGAACTGCCTGTTTTGTATCACCGTTTGACCTACGAGCGATGGGAAGGTGTGTATTCATAAAGCCGATTTCTTTGGCCTGCCTTGAATCCACCTTGTCTGCAAGGTGGATTTTCTTTTGCATACCCGCCGGGAGATGATGACAGGGAACATCATTTTCCCGGAAATCTTCCCACCCTCTATCATTCGATGTAACGCCTGAAGAAGGCTTTACATATACCTGTGGGGATCTCTCCATGGTTCATCTCCTTTTGGGTGATGGCGGTAAAAGGGAAATATCATCATCACCCACCCCGTTTACCATACCTTCTTTATGAAGTTCCTATATATCGGGTGCTTCGGCACCACTCTGATACAGGGGGCTGCCCCCCTGAGATTCATCTCCCTTTGGCGATGGTCATAAAAGGGAAATATGATCATCGCTCCTTTTTACCATCCCTTCCTCCGGGAAGTCCTCATAAACCGGTGCGGCGCACCGGAAAGGCTCTGCCATACGCCTTCGGTGAAAGGCAGATGGCCTGTCATTTGGGTAATAGCATTCCGTAAGGATGTTATTATACAGGTTCTCATAGGAGCGCACTGCTCCAACCCCTTTTGAAGCGGCTTGGTGTCGCTTCTTTTTTTGCTTGCATTATTCGATGAAATTCGATATAATAGAACCATCAGATAGATAAATATCGTTTTACTTAGACATGGATTAGCCGGCGGCGCCGCCGCCTTTAGGGCATGAGAGCCCGGGAGGTTTATATGAACGTATACGATTTCAAAGCAGTGAACGGAAAAGGCCAGGAAGTTTCCCTGTCCGACTACAAAGGCAAAGTTCTTCTCATTGTCAATACAGCCAGCAAGTGCGGCTTTACGCCCCAGTTTGAAGGACTGGAAAAACTGTACAATGCCTACAAGGACAGGGGCTTTGTGGTGCTGGGCTTCCCATGCAACCAGTTTGCAGAGCAGGATCCCGGAAGCGACGGAGAAATCCAGGAATTCTGCCGCCTGAACTACGGCGTTACCTTCCCCATGTTCCGCAAGGGCGATGTAAGGGGAGACAGTGCACAGCCCCTTTTCAAATACCTGACAAAGGAAAAGGGATTCAAGGGTCTTGACATGGACCATCCCAATGCCAAAGTCCTTCTGGATTTCATCAAAAAGAACTATCCCCATTTCCTGGATGATGATTCCATTAAATGGAATTTCACCAAATTCCTGGTGGGCAGAGATGGAAATGTGGCAGCACGGTTTGAACCCACCAAGACACCGGAAGCCATAGCGCCGGAAATTGAAAAACTGCTGTAACAGTCATTGAAAAAGGACAGTGAAGGATTTTCTTCACTGTCTTTTTTGCTGGTGATCGAAGAGAGCCGCTGCCTTAAGACGCCGAGCACCGCAGGACTCTTCATTTTGCGAACCCTTCACGCCTTAAAGAGCGCGCCCCTTTGAACACTCTTCCTCTTATGGTACTATAAGAAAGGAAATGAAAAGCAAAGGAGGCAGAGGATGAAGAAATATTTCTTTTTTGATATTGATGGTACCCTGACTACGCCGCTGACAGCAGATTATCCGGAAAGCACCAGGGCAGCGGTGAAGGAACTCATCCGCCGGGGACACTTTGTTTCCCTGGCCACCGGACGCATGCAGGCAGATGCCCTGGAAGTAGCCAGGACCCTGGGCATATCAGCTCTGGTGTCCGATGGCGGCAATGCGGTCACCATTGACGGGAAGATTCTTTATGATGAAGGCCTGCCTCTTTCGGACTGCATCCGTACCCTTTCGGACATTGATGAAGAAAAGCATCCCTGGGCGGCCGCTCCCTATAATAAGAAATACCGCGTTACAAGGACCCCTCTGTATCTGGAAAAAGTCAAAGACCGGTATTATGAAACGGAAGTGGATCCCTCCTTTGACTTCCGCAAAGTCTCTGCCATCCACAAGATTTTTGTGGCCTGCAGCAAACAGGAAAGGGATGACATTCCTCTCTATACGCTGCCCCACGTATGGTTCAGCACGGACACCATGCTCATCGAGCCGGTGCATAAGGAAAGGGGCATTATGGAAATACAGAAACGGTTCCATATTTCCGACAGGGACATCGTTGTTTTCGGCGATGGCATGAATGACCGCTCCATGTTCCGTAAAGAATGGTTTCGCATCGCCATGGGCAACGCCAAACCGGAGCTGAAGGCCCTTTCCAGCTACATCACCGACCGGGCCGACGAAGACGGTATCTACAACGCCTGCCGCCACTTCGGCTGGATTTAAGGATTCTCCGGTAATGATTATCTTTGTAAAGAGACTGGATAAGGCTGTTCCCCTCAGGCCGGCCTGATTTTTGATGAATCGGGCTGGCCGCAAGCCCTGGAGGAAAGAAATCCAAGTGCCCCGGCCTGTCATCAGGAAGAAGCGGACATGCTGATGGCAGATACCAGGAATATGCTTCCCCTTTTCCGGGACCGGCGGAAGAGCTGGAAAAGAGATATGAAAGTGGAAATGCCGGGGGTGGGGGAAGAAATTGCCTTCCTGTATCAGCCCTTTCTTTGACTTTCTGCCCGCTTTACCGGACTGGGAAACAGGAACCGGTCTTTGGAAGAGAACCCTATCCGGATGATTGTAAACAGATAAAATTGCATAAATTGACAAAAGGACTGCTGCTGATTATTATATAAAAGACAGTCTTTTTTTCATTGACGGAAAAAGGAATTGTCTGTTATCATAAAGTATCATTGTATTTTTATATTTCTCAGGACATAAGAAAGAGGAAACATGGAGAAAGAAAGTATGAAGGATGAAAAAAAGGGTGGAGACATTCTTTTTGATATCCGTCATTTGACCCATACCTTTGAGACGGAAGAGGGGAAGAAGTTTGATGCCCTCTCCGATGTATCCGCCACCATCAGGAAGGGGTCCTTTACGGCCATCATCGGTACCAACGGCAGCGGCAAGTCCACGCTGGCCCGTCATTTGAACGCCCTGCTGATTCCCACGGACGGGGAAATCTATGTGGAGGGTATGAAGACCTCCGATTTTTCCCATATCTGGGATATCCGCCAGAAGGTGGGCATGGTGTTTCAGAATCCGGACAACCAGCTGGTGGCTGCCATTGTAGAGGAAGATGTGGCCTTCGGTCCGGAGAACCTGGGCATTCCTTCGGAGGAAATCAAAAAACGGGTGGATGTGGCTCTGGAGAAGGTAGGCATGACGGCTTACCGCACCCATTCTCCTGCCATGCTTTCCGGCGGGCAGAAGCAGCGCATCGCCATTGCAGGCATTCTGGCCATGCATCCGGACTGCATCGTGCTGGATGAACCGACAGCCATGCTGGATCCCCATGGCCGTAAAGAGGTTATGGATACGGTGCATGAGCTGAATGAAAAGGAAGGCATAACCATTGTGCTCATTACCCATTTCATGGAAGAAGCGGTGACGGCGGACCATGTGATGGTCATTGACAAGGGCCATCTGAGAATGGAAGGAACGGCCAGGGAGGTTTTCTCCCAGGCCGACAAGCTGACGGCCCTGGGACTGGATGTGCCGGTGGCGGCGGATCTGGCCCATGGACTTCGGAAGAAGGGCTTCCATATACCGGAAGATTGTTTGACAGATGAGGAGCTGGGAGAATCATTATGTCCATATGCGTCGAAAATGTAAGCTGTGTGTACAGCAAGGGTTCTCCCTTTGAGAAGGTGGCGCTGGAAAATATCAGCCTCACCATTGAAAAGGGAGAATTTATCGGGATTATCGGCCATACGGGCAGCGGAAAATCTACCCTGATCCAGCATCTGAACGGCCTCATCCATCCCACCTCCGGAAAGGTGACCATTGACGGCGTGGACCTGGCAGCCAAGACGAAGGAAGCGGTAGCCAAGCGCCATTCTGTGGGCATGGTTTTCCAGTATCCGGAGCATCAGCTCTTTGAGGAGACCGTGGCCAAAGATATCGCCTTTGGCCCGAAGAATCTGGGCTGCAGTGAAGAGGAAACGGAAAAAAGAGTGAAAAGTGCCATGAAATTTGCAGGCCTTGATTATGATACCTTCGGCGGCCGTTCGCCTTTCCGCCTTTCCGGCGGCCAGCAGCGGCGCGTGGCCATTGCAGGGGTGATTGCCATGCATCCCGATTTCCTTATCCTTGATGAGCCGTCGGCAGGCCTTGATCCCATCGGACGGCGTGAAATTTTCTCCCGCATCCAGAGCTGGTACCAGAAAGGCGTTTTTTCCGTCATCCTGGTATCCCATAACATGGACGACATTGCACGGCTGGCTACCCGCCTGCTGGTGATGCACAAGGGCCATCTGGTGATGGATGGAAAGCCCATGGATATTTTCCTCCACCATCGCAGGGAGCTTCAGGAATGCGGCGTCGATGCGCCGCCTTTGACACAGACCCTTCTGTATCTGAAGGAGAAGGGCATTCCGGTGCCGGAGGATGCGAAAACCGTGGAAGAAGCGGTGGATAGAATGAGTCAGATGCTGGGAGGCGGAAAATCATGTTAACAGATATTACCCTCGGCCAGTATTACCCGGGAGATTCTTTCCTGCACCGCATGGACCCCAGAGCCAAGATTCTCTGCACCATGATTTTCATCGTGGCCATTTTCCTGGCCAATAACCTGTGGTCCTACATTCTGGTGGCCGGATTTACTTTCCTGGCCATCGCCCTGTCCGGCGTGCCGGTTTCCCTGATTTGGAAAGCCATCAAGCCTTTGTGGATTATTCTGGTATTCACCATGGGTATCCATGTGCTCACCACACCGGGCAATGAGCTCTTTACCTGGAAATTCATTCATATTAGTCAGGAAGGGATACAAAACGGCCTCATCATGACCCTGCGTCTGGTGTTCCTCATTGCCTTTTCTTCCCTCCTTACCTATACCACCAGCCCCATTGTGCTCACTGACGGTATCGAAGCACTGCTCATGCCTTTCAAACGGTTCGGCGTACCGGCCCATGAACTGGCCATGATGATGACCATTGCCCTTCGTTTCATTCCTACCCTTCTGGAAGAAACGGACCGTATCATGAAAGCCCAGTCCTCCAGAGGCGCCGATTTCGTAAACGGAAATCTCTGGCAGCGGGCGAAGAACATGGTCCCCCTGCTGGTACCCCTCTTCATTTCCGCCTTCCGCAGAGCCGACGATCTGGCTACCGCCATGGAAGCCAGGTGCTACCGCGGCGGAGAAGGCCGCACC
This sequence comes from Dialister succinatiphilus YIT 11850, assembly GCF_000242435.1. Classification (GTDB taxonomy): domain Bacteria; phylum Bacillota; class Negativicutes; order Veillonellales; family Dialisteraceae; genus Dialister; species Dialister succinatiphilus. The sequence goes on from NZ_JH591189.1 coordinate 68,796, forward strand.
AAAATGCATCAGCTGGCCTATACCTGGAGAGACAGGAATGCGTTCCTGGCAGTGGTATTGGTTACAGCCCTGCTCCTTGGACTGTATATCTATTTCAAATAAAAGAAAGGAAGCCGGGGCAGAGGCCCCGGCTTTTTGAAAACGATGAAAAATATATGGATTACCCTTTCCTATGAAGGCACAAGCTACGGCGGGTTCCAGCGGCAGGAAAACCGCATGACCGTGCAGGAAATGGTGGAAAACTGCCTTCAGTCGCTGACCGGCGTGAAAACCACTCTCTACTTCGTGGCCCGCACGGACGCCGGCGTCCATGCCTACGGCCAGGAATGCACTTTCTATACCGATTCCACCATTCCCGGGGACCGCTTCCTGTACGCCATGAATGCCTGTCTTCCCTATGATATCCGCGTCACTGCCAGCCGGGAGGTAGATATGGACTTTTCCGTAAGAAGGAGAAACTATGGGAAAACCTATGGCTATCTTTTGACGGAAGGAAGGGAAACATCGCCCTTCCTGAAACGGTACATCTGGCGCACCGGGAAGAAACTGGATCTTTCCCTCATGGAAAAGGCGGCAGCGGTGCTTAAAGGACGTCATGACTTTACCTCCTTCCGCGGCAATAATTCCGTGCCCTCGGACCCGGTGCGGAAGATCCATGACATCCGCATTCAAAAGGAAGGCTCCCTTTATCGCGTTTACGTAACCGGCGAGGGCTTCCTCTACCATATGGTGCGCAACATGGCGGGGGCCCTGGTGGATGCAGGATGCGGCGCGCTGTCTCCGGAAGACATTACCCGCATCCTTGAAGCCCGGGACCGGAGGAAACTGGGCATCACGGCGCCTGCCGAAGGCCTCTGCCTCCTTCGTGTGTACTTTGCACCCATTACCGGGAAGGATATCGACGAAACCCTGAAGATGCCTCTCTATCCCTGGTGCCTTTGAGAAGATAGCAATGATTTGCGGCAGCTGGCTGCTTTCCGTAGGATGGCAGGAACTGCCGCTTTTTTGAACACTGGAAGCTGAACGGTTCAATCATTTCATCTCTGCTGTTCCAATCGAAGAGAAAATCATATATAATAGGAAGAATGAAACTGTGCAGGTACTCCAGGGGGCGTTCATCATGGAAGCAGGAAAAAAGGAAAAAATAGAAAAGGAGGCCCGCCGCCTTTTCGGGGAGAAGGGATACCATGATACATCCCTTCGGGACATCAGCCGTCAGGCAGGGGTAAGCGTATCATCCATTTCCTATTATTTCGGCACCAAGGAAGAGCTGTATCATACCCTTTTCCCGAGGGAAGAAAAGGAGAAAGCGCCGGACAAGAAGGAGCAGATTGAAAATGCAGCCATCCGCCTCTTTGCGCTGAAGGGCTATTCCGACGTGTCCATCCGGGATATCGGTAAGGAAGCAGGGGTGAACAGCGCCGCCATTTCCTATTACTTCGGCGGGAAGAAGGAACTCTATGCCGCCATACTGGAGCGGGGAAGCGCCCTTCTGGTGGATTTCGTGGAAATGGCTGCCGACGGCACCAGAAAGCCCATGGAAATCATGGAATTGTATTCCCGCTTTTTCTTCCGTCTTATGAAGGAACATCCCTATATTCTCCGCATCTTTTCCTGGGAAATGATTCATCCCACCGACGTCTTTGCCTCCATTGGAAAGGAACGATTCGCCATGGTGCTGGTGGTGCTCCGGGCAGCTCTCACGGAGGGCATGGAGGAAGGCATTTTCCGCCATAATCTGAAACCCACGGAGGTCTGCATTTCCTGGGCCGGCATGGTGGCCTATTATTATCTTATGAGTGAAATCAAGAAACGGTTTGCGGTGAAGGAGGAAATTTCCGAAGCCTCCTACATGGACCAGGCCTTCGACGTGCTCATGAACGGTATCAAGGAGAAATGATGATTTTTATAGACAAAATCTATTGATTACAGTCGCCATGAGTTTTATGTCATGAATGCATAAAATTTATATCCCCTGGGTCATTAAATCAGGGCCGTATGTACGAAAAAGTATGGAAAATGTAAATTTCTGTCTTGATGTACAGTGGGTCTGCGTATAAAATAAAAAAAGTAGTTCTTTTCTCCGGATCTTCCCCATGAAAGGGCGCGGATCCGGAGTTTTTGTCAGATTTGGGAGTTTCATATGGCAGAAAATAATCAGGAAATGCATGAGAACCTTGAAAGAGGGTTGAAGAACCGGCACATCCAGCTGATCGGTCTTGGCGGAGCCATCGGCGTAGGCCTGTTCCTCGGATCCGCCACAGCCATCGAACTGGCAGGGCCTTCGGTGCTTTTGACTTATATCATCGGCGGCGTTGCGATTTATTTCATTATGCGGGCCCTGGGCGAATTGTCCGTGGCCTACCCTGTATCCGGCGCCTTCAGTGCCCATGCCGCCCGTTTCCTGGGACCCAAGTGGGGCTATCTCACCGGCTGGACCTACTGGTATATGTGGATGGTTACCTGTATGGCGGAACTAACGGCCGTAGGGATTTACATGAATTTCTGGTATCCCGACCTGCCCCAGTGGGTATCGGCCCTCTGTGCCCTTCTCCTGATGACGGTGGTTAATTTCATTGCCGTTTCTGCTTACGGGGAATTTGAATTCTGGTTTGCCCTGATTAAGATCTGCACCATTATCTTTATGATTATCGGCGGTGCCGGCATGATCCTCTTCGGCATCGGCAACGGCTGGGAGCCTGTGGGGATTACGAACCTGTGGACCCACGGTGGCTTCTTCCCCAACGGCATCGGCGGCACCCTCATGGCTCTGGTCATGGTGATGTACTCCTACCTGGGCATTGAAATCATCGGCGTCACTGCCGGCGAAGCCCATGATCCGAAATCCACCATTAAGAAAGCCATTGATGAAGTGTTCTGGCGTATCCTGATTTTCTATGTACTGTCCCTCGGCGTGATTATGGCTATTTATCCCTGGGATGAAATCGGCCATCTGGGCAGTCCCTTTGTTATTACCTTTGAAAAACTGGGCATTGCAGGAGCCGCTGACATTATCAATATCGTAGTCATTACGGCAGTGCTGTCCTCCTGCAACAGCGGCATCTTCAGCTCCGGCCGCATGCTTTACAACCTGTCCCTGCAGGGGAACGCTCCTTCCTGCTTCCAGCGTCTGAACCGTCACCGCCTGCCCTGGATCGGCATCCTCTTCTCTGCGGCAGTGCTGCTTTTCTCGGTGCTCATGAATTACATCATGCCGGCCCAGGTCTTCGTGTATGTTACCAGCGTGGGATCCTTTGGGGCTCTCTTTACCTGGTTCGTCATTCTCCGGACCCAGCAGAAATTCCGTGCTACCCTTTCGCCGGAAGAAAAGAAACTTCTTACCTATAAAATGCCCTTTGCTCCCTACTCCGGATACCTTACCATGCTCTTCCTTCTGGGTGTGGTGGTGGCTTCCGCTTTCCGCGATGATACCCGGGTAGCCCTTTACGTGACTCCTGTATGGTTTGCCATCCTTCTCATCGGCTACCATTTCATTGAAAAGAATAAAAGAAAACATGAAAGAAAATCCGGCAGCTTTAAGGAAGAAGGAGAAACGGCGGAAGGCTTTGCTGCATCTCCTGCCGATGTGAGAATAAAATAAGTGGAAAACAGCTCCCCAGGGAGCTGTTTTTTTTAGAAGGGGAAAGTATAGGGCCTGGTCTTTAGCAGTCTGCTAAAACTCCTGCCAAAGGAGACTCTTGCAAGCCCTGGCCCATCGTTAAAGGCTTCTGCAGCCTGGGAGCAGGATCCTTTCTTTTTTATTATTCTTCTATTATTCTTGTTCATACATTCGATTTTTCTTGGAAATATCTGCTGAAATCTGTTATAACAAATTGGTGATAATTTTATAAGCATAATCTTTATAGGTATAAAGGCAAAGCAGGTGAAAATCTGTGACGCAAAACTATAGGGCCTGTTACATGGCAGCCAGCTGCAACGAAGGAGCAATTGCAAAAAGCACTGATTCTGTTCATCAGTGCTTTCTTTGGGCGCAGTGCAGGCTGCACTTTTTTATGATGCTTAGCTGAGAAAGAAATGGAAGTTTGCAATGGAAGATGACAAGTTTATACCGGACCTGGATATGAATGTGCCGGTAGCCTATGCTGCTTTTGAAGTAGTGATGGATGAGGAAAAGAAAAAGGCCATAGACGCCATCTATGTATATGTCAATAAGGCATACTGCGAAATGGTGGGGAAAGATAAGTCCGAGCTCATGGGCCGCTCTTTCTTGTCCGTCTATGACAATGCCGATGAAAAATGGTTCGACTACTGCTATGAAGCGGCTCAGGGAAAAAGGATACGGAACCGCATGTACAGCCGGGAAGTGGGCCACTGGCTGGAATTTGAAGTGGAGCCGGCCGGTGAAGGCCGGGCGGCCTTCATCTTCATGAATGTGGATCTGGACCATGTGGAACGGATGAACCTCCGCCAGTCCACCAACACTGACGATATTATCATCAAGCTGGTGAAAATCATGGACGGCGGGGAAAGCTACGAAAAAGCGGTGAACCACATGCTGGCTGAGCTGGGTACCATTATTCATGCCGACCGCCTCTACATTCTGGAAACGGACGGAAAGACAGCAAGCAATACCTTTGAATGGTGCCGGGAAGGGGTAAAGCCTGAAATCGACACGCTCCAGAATCTTCCCTATGACGAATATATCGGCGGCTGGGAAAAATACCTGGTTCGCAATACCAGTCTGGTGCTGGAAGACATCGGCGTTCTGGCGGCTGATGACCCTGTGGACTATGAAAACCTGAAACGGCAGGGCATACGGAATATTATGGATTCCCCCATTTACGATGGCGGAAAACTTATCGGCTACATCGGCGCCGATAACTATGAAATCAGCGATGCAGTAAATACCCAGAAAATATTGGAAACTATTTCCTATTTTCTGGGAGCCCGCATGGTGAACCAGAAGCTCCTTTCCCGGCTGGACTACCTGAGCCACCGGGACATGCTGACCGGTGTGAGAAACAGAAACAGCTTCATGGAAAAGCTGGAAGAACTGGAGGGGCTGGCACACCCGGCGGGCATCGTATTCGGCGATGTGAACGGACTGAAAAGGGCCAATGATGAAGAGGGCCACGTGGCAGGAGACAGGCTCCTCCGGCGGGCGGCAAAGGCCATGCAGCAGTTCTGGGGCGATGAGTTCGTATACCGCGCCGGGGGAGACGAATTCGTGGTCCTTCTGCCGGATATTTCTGAATGTGCCTTTTACAGGAAATTTGAAGAATTTTATGATGCCATGAAGGCCAAAGAGAATATGTCCATTGCCCTCGGCGCCCAGTGGGCCGAAAGCGGCAGCCATCTCAATGCTGCCTTCAACCAGGCAGACCGGAAAATGTATCAGGATAAGAAAAAATACTACCATCTCTGCCTCACGGAAATGGATCCGGAAAAGGTGAAATGAAAAAGTGAGCTGGCGGGCCAATCCACCAGTCCGCTGATTGACCCTTGACAAGACCGGTCCCATTGGCTACAATGGACACATATCAAAAAAGTGCTGATGGAAAAAAGTACTCATTTTGGAAGCCAAGCAGAGAGCCGGCATTGGGTGGGAACCGGCGGCGGAGGAATGAGGAAGTTCTTTCCTGAACTGCGCGGCTGAACGTAAAAGTAGGCTGCGACGCATGCCCCCGTTACCGGGCGTAGAGTTGATCTGATGAAGATAATTTGGGTGGTACCACGGATAATCCGTCCCTTGGGTACCACCCTTTTGTGTTGATTCAGGTAAACAGGGTGGTACCGCGATGTGTCCCGTCGTCCCTTGCTTAGAAATAAGCAGGGGACTTTTGATTTTCATAAAGGAAAGCATGGGAGGATGGAAAGATGGATATGAAGAAAATAGCAGGAGCCGCCGTTTTGGCAGCAGGGCTTCTCCTGGGAGGCGCCGGCAGCGTTTGGGCCGCCCATTTGGAAGATATTGCAGCCCGGGGGACCCTCCGGGTGGGTACCACCGGTGATTATCGGCCCATGTCCTATAAGGACGCTGATGGGAAGTATGAAGGCTTTGATACAGAACTGGCAGAAAAACTGGCAGACTCCCTTCATGTGAAGGTGGAGTACGTGCCCACCACATGGAAGACCCTTTCCGCCGATACGGCAGCAGGAAAGTTTGACCTGGCCCTCTGCGGCATTACAAGAACCTTTGACCGGGAAAGGACCCTGGCCATGTCTGATGGCTACCTCCTCTTCGGCAAGACCATTCTCTGCCGGAAGGGAGAGGAAGGAAAGTACAAGTCCCTGGCGGACCTGGACAGGCCGGAGGTGAAGGTCATGGTGAATCCGGGCGGAACCAATGAGAAATTTGCCAAGAGCCGCCTGACCCACGCCACCCTTCTCATCCATGAGAAGAATGCAGAAATCCCTTCCCTCATAGCGGAAGGAAAGGCGGATATCATGATTACGGAAACCATGGAAGCCAGGCGGTATGTGCGCATGAATGAAAAGCTGGCGGCGCCATTGGTGGACAAGCCCTTTACCAGAAGCCGTTTCGGCGCCCTCATGGCCAAGGGAGACCAGGATTTTCTGAACTATGTGAATTTCTTCCTGGCAGAAATGGAAACTGACGGTACCATGGATGCACTGGAAGATACATACATTAAATAAAGCAGTATAGGAACAGGGGAGGACATAGAAATGAAGACATGGATGAAAATGAGCATGGCAGCAGCTTTGGCAGCAGCAGCACTGGTATATGGAGGATGCGGCGGCAGTCAGCCCAAGGGCGGCGCCGGCTCTGCTTCCGGAAAACCGATTATCGGCGTGGTGCAGATCGTGCAGCATGGATCTCTGGATCAGGCCAATAAGGGCTTCGTAGACGGCTTAAAGGAAAGGGGCTATGGCGAGGATAAGGTCACCTTTGATCAGCAGAATGCCCAGGGCGACCAGTCCAACCTGAAAACCATCGCATCCCGCTTCAAATCAGAAAAGCCGAAACTCATCTGCGCCATTGCTACTCCTGCAGCCCAGGCGGTGGCCAATGAAATCAAGGATATTCCCATCGTAGGCACTGCCATTACGGACTATACCACGGCCAAACTGGTGAAGAATGATGAAAAGCCCGGCGGCAACGTGACCGGCGTCAGCGATCTGGCTTCCATTGATGCCCAGATGGATCTGGGAAGGGCCCTGGTCCCCAATGCCAAGACGGTGGGACTCATTTACTCCTCCAGCGAGGTCAACAGTGAAGTCCAGGCCAACATGATGAAGGATTACTGCAAAAAGAACAATTTGGCCGTAGAGGAGAGAACTGTAAACAGCGTGAACGATATCCAGCAGGTGGCGGAATCCCTGGCAGGCAAGGTGGATTTCATCTATGTACCTACCGATAACACCCTGGCTTCCTCCATCCCCACTCTGATGAAGGTCACCGATGCCAATAAGATTCCGGTCATCGTGGGAGCCGACATTATGGCCAAAGACGGCGCACTGGCCGCTCTTTCCGTAGACTACTACAAACTGGGCGTTCAGACAGGCCACATGGCCGCTGATATCCTGGACGGCAAAATCAAGCCGGAAACTGCAGCCATCCAGCACCAGAAGGAATACACTATTGTCATCAATAAGAAGGATGCCGACATTCTGGGAATCAAGATTCCTGATGAAATTGCAAAGAAAGCACAGATGGTTTAAAACAGTCCATCAGCCAGGGGGCTTTGAAAAAGGGCAGTCACTTTTTCAAAGCCCCTTTTGGCATGGGAAAATACCATTTTACCGGCCTGTACTGTTTTTAAAATCCATTTTCCTGTTTTTTCTCCTAAATAACTGTGATATAATAATCTCTAGGTATATCCATTTATCCATAGCATGGAGGATATACGAAAGATACTTGCAAAGAAGGCGGGGGCTATGTCAGAAATCAAAGAAAGATTAGCCCATGTAATGGACCGGATTGAAGCGGCCAGGAAGCGTTCTCCCTATGGACAGAAAGTGACCCTGGTGGCAGTGACAAAATTCCATCCTCTGGAGGATATGGAAGAAGCCATTCATCTGGGAGTCACCCAGGTAGGAGAAAACCGGGTCCAGGAAATGGAAGAAAAGTACAAAGCCTTGAAGCTTCCGGTCATTTGGAACCTGCAGGGACATTTACAGAAAAATAAAGTGAAAAAAGCGGTGGCCATGGCAGACCTGATCCAGTCGGCAGATTCTCTGGATATTATGAAGGAAATCGACCGGCGGGCCGGAGAAATCGGCAAGGTGCAGGATGTGCTCCTGGAATTCAATATTTCCGGAGAAGAATCAAAGCACGGCCTTCCTCCACAGTCTATGAAGGAAGCCCTGGACACAGCCAAAGCCCTTTCCCATATCCGGGTCAAGGGGCTCATGTGCATGGCGCCGGCCTATGAGGATGTGGAAAAGACCCGCCCCGTATTCCGGAAGGCCCACAGCATGTGGACTGACATGAAGAAAGAATTTCCTGAAGGACAGATTTCCATTCTGTCCATGGGAATGACCCATGATTTTGAAATTGCCATTGAAGAAGGAGCCAATATGGTGCGCATAGGCACTGCCATTTTTGGCGAAAGACACTACCATTGAGAGGAGAAAAAAATGAGTCTGCTTGATAAATTTAAGGATCAGTTTGTAGACAGGGATGAGGATGAAAGAGAAGAGGACATGGAAGAAGAAGCTGCACCGGTCAGCCCTTCTGCTCCCGTTCCGCCTCGCGCTTCTGCGGTAAGCCCTGTGAGAGGCATTGGCCGCACCGCCCAGCCCCGTCAGGCTGCCAAGCCCTATACCATGGTGGTGGTGAACCCCAAGAGCTATGGGGATGCTGAAAAAATCGGCGACCATCTGAAGGCTATGCGCCCGGTGGTGATGAACATGGAAAAAACCGATGCCGATGAAGCACAGCGGATTGTAGACTTCGTACAGGGCATCATGTATGCACTGGACGGACGAATCGACCAGATTTCCGAAAATATTTATCTCTGCGCGCCGAATAACATGAGCGTATCCCGTGAAAATTTCGCTGCCTATCAGGATCAGCAGCAGGCACCGGCAGCGCCTCAGTGGAACGCCCAGACACCTCAGGGACCTGAGGCTCCCCAGGGCTGATGTCTTTTCTTTCCAAGGGAGTGAACTGGCTGAAAAGCCAGTTTGAAGAAGCTCCTGAAGAAGACAGCTATGAGGAACAGGAACGGGACGAGGGAGAAGATGTACCGGCGGCAGGCGCGCTGCCCGCAAGGAGCATCCGGCCCCAGGAAGTGGATATCATGGTTCCCGGTTCCTACGGAGATGCCCGTCGTGCCGTGGATGCCCTGGCAAGGGGCATGACGGTTATCGTTGTTTTGAATGATAATGTGGATGATGAAGCAGCCAGCCGTTTTGTGGACTTCATGAGCGGCGCTGTCTATATGGCCCATGGAGATGTGATGCTCCTCAATGATGATGTGCTCATCTGCGTTCCGTCTACGGTGGATCTTCATGAAGACAGGCTGGCCTTTGTTTCAGGTATTCCCACCTGGAAAGGACCGTAGAAATGAAGAAGATTCTCATTTTCGGCTGCGGCGCCATGGGAGGAGCCATCCTCTCCGGCTGCCTTGCCAAAGGGCTGTGGAAAAAAGAAGAAATATATGTGAAAGAGCATTCCGAAGAAGCATCCCGCGAAAAGGCGTCCCGCTACGGCGTTCATGCTTCCATGGACGGCAGGGAAGCCAAAGAGGCGGACCTGGTGATTCTGGCGGTGAAGCCCAATGTGGTACCCGGAGTGCTTCAGGAAATATCCCGGTATCATCCATCCCGGGTTCTTTCTATTGCGGCGGCGGTTACCCTTGCATCTCTGGAAGGGGCCCTTCCGGAAGAAACCGAGGTGATCCGCGTCATGCCCAATACCCCTGCATCGGTGGGGGAAGGCATGGCTGCCATTGCACCGGGAAAGAAAGCATCCCCCGATTTCATCAGGGAAGCGGAAGAGATTTTCTCCGCCCTGGGGAAGGAAGCGGTGGTGACAGAAAGGCAGCTTGACGAGCTGGGGGCTCTCTCCGGCGCCGGCCCGGGATATGCCTTTGTCATCATTGATGCCCTGGCTGATGCGGGAGTGCTCATCGGCCTTCCCCGGAAGCTGGCCATTGAAGCGGCGGCACAGACATTGTATGGAGCTGCCAAAATGGTACTGGAAACAGGAAAGCATCCGGCAGAACTGAGAGACCAGGTCACAAGCCCCGGCGGTACCACCATTGCAGGCATTCATGCCATGGAAAGGGACGGCATCCGGGCCGCCCTCATGGATGGCGTCAAGGCGTGCCTTGAAAAATCTGACGCTATGGCAGGGAAATAAGAAGGCATAGGAGCAGGGCAGATGTTCTGTTTCCCCTGCCTCTCAATCCCGGGAGAGCACCGGCTTAAGCTGAGCCGCCTGCCTGCCTGGCATAACATACAGAAATGAAAGCGGACATGATTCAATCAGCGCTTCCCTGAAGACAGGAAAGAGGATGGAATGAAGGATAGAGAAAAAATACTTCGTTATTTTGCGGCCTCCGGTGATGAATCGAAGGACATGGCCATGCGGCTTCTGGATCTGGCGGATGCGGTAGACCGGGGACGGCCCTTTGCAGTGGGCCCGTTCATGGCTCCCTTTGCCCGGCAGATCGGCCAGACCATTGCAGCCCATATGAAGACTGTGAAATCCACAGCCTTTGGCGGCTATCATGAAGCAGAAAGGGTGCGTATCGCCTTCCAGCGAGTGGATTACGATGGCCCTGTGGACTTTTCCGAAAGCCTGCTCTCGGTGACCTGGGACGGCCGGTACCGTCTCATCGGCCATCGGGATGTACTGGGCTCCCTCATGGGCCTTGGCATCGACCGCTCTGTGACAGGAGATATCCTCATGCAGGGCGCCGGCTGCCAGATCGTGGTGGACAGTGCCATGAAGGACTGGCTCATGGACAACTTCAAAAAAGTGGCCATGGTGCCGGTGAAGGTGGAGGAAATCCCTCTCTCTGATATTCAGCCGCCCAAGCAGACCGCCAAAGAAGTGCGGGCCACAGTGGCATCCCTTCGTCTGGATGCCGTAGGAGCTGCAGGCTTCGGCATTTCCCGTTCCAAAATGGTGGCGGCCGTGGAGGATGAAAGGACGGAAGTGAACTGGCAGCCTGCCAAAAGCGCTTCCCAAACTGTAAAGGCAGGAGACATTATCAGCATCCGCGGAAGAGGCCGCATAGAAATCAAGGAAGAAACCGGCAGGAGCCGAAAGGGACGCACCGGCCTTCTGATATACAGATATAAATAGAGGAGCCTGCTTTCCATACAAGGTAAACACAGACATTCCAAAGGAGACATATACATATGATTACACCAATGGATATACACAACAAAACATTTTCCCGCCAGATTCGCGGCTATGCACAGGATGAAGTAAATACATTCCTGGAAGAACTGGCCAAGGACTATGAACGGATTTACCGTGAACATCGGGAAATGGAAGAAGAAATGGACACCATCCGGACAAAGCTTAGAAACTATGAAAAGATGGAAGCCACCATGTCCAATACCCTGGTGATGGCCCAGGAAACGGCAGACAATGTGAAGAAGAACGCTCACAAGGAAGCGGAACTTTCCATTCGGGAAGCCCAGAATGAAGCCCATAAAATCGTGGCTGATGCAGAAGCTGCCCGCCGCCGGATGAATGGTGACCTTCTGAAAACAGAAGGGGACATGAACCTTTACATTGAAAAACTTCTTTCCAATTTCAAATCTGCCCTGGCTCTCATCGAGGCCGCCAAAGCCGTAAAAGCACCCCAGCCTGTAGAAGAAGGCACCGCGAAGCCGGCACCGGCTGCCGAAGCAGCACCGGAAGCAGAAGCTGCACCGGCCGCAGAGGAAGCACCGGAAGCAGACGCTCCCAAAGAAGAACCTGCCCAGGAAGCAGCGCCGGCTGCCGAGGAGACAGAAGAAGTAAAAGAACCCACTGCCGGCGGCAACCTCTTTGACCAGGCCGCTGCCACTGCCAAAGGAACGGAAGAGAAAGCAGAAGATCCGGCAGCGCAGGAAGAAAATAAGGAATAAACCGATGGAAGAAAAAAAATACGTCACCGAATGGGCCAATAAAAATCTGGGCCTCACATTGAAAATCACAAACATGGTGCATGAGGAACAGACACCATTCCAGCATATCGAAATCGCAGACACCCTGGAATACGGCCGGCTCCTGATTCTGGACGGCGTATTTCAGACCTCTGTGAAGGATGAATGGACCTACCATGAAATGATTTCCCACGTGCCCCTCATGCTGCACCCCCATCCGGAAAGGGTGCTCATCATCGGCGGCGGCGACGGCGGCGTGGCTCGGGAAGTGTGCCGCCACCACTGCGTCACCCATGTGGACCTCTGCGATATCGACGGCCGGGTCATAGAACTGTCCAAGGAATATTTCCCCAGCATTTCTAAAGTCCTTAGAAATCCTCCGGAAAAACTTCATGTCCACGTAGGCGACGGCATTGCCTTTGCCAGGAAAGTGAAGGACTTCTACGACGTCATCATCATTGACTGCTCCGATCCTATCGGACCGGGAGAAGGACTTTTTACCAGGGACTTCTATAAGAGCGCCTTCGCGGCCCTTCGCAAAGACGGGCTCCTTGTGCAGCAGACCGAGTCCCCCATTGTGCAGCAGTCCACGGTGCACGATGTATTTGAAGCGATGAATGATGTATTCCCCATTGTGCGCATGTACTATTCCCATGTGCCCATTTATCCGGCCTGCCTGCATTCCTTCATGCTGGCCTCCAAAGTGTACGACCCCCTCACGGCAGAACCCAGGGATGGGGCACCGGAGCCTATGAAATACTACAACCGCCACATCCAGAAGAGCTGCTTCGTTCTTCCCAATTTCATCAAAGAACTTCTCTACAAAGGACAGAAATCCTTCTGATGAAAAAAGCACTGATTTCCATGAAATCGGTGCTTTTTTTGATGAGTTCCAAAGGGTTGATGCTCCCCTTTTCCTGAGGAAGGAATATTCAGCGGCTGCATTTTAGAAGGAAAAACATAGAATATTATCTTTCAGGTCATTCATTTTCCCAAAAGGGGACAAAGCTTCTACAGAAGGCTGTTTCTACATAAGGCTTATGAAATCTGATTTATTTGACCTATTGACAAATGCCAGGAAAGAAACTATACTGAAAGATAATGAAAAATGTTCTAAAATTCTATTGTCTAGAAGAATGGGAAGGGCAGAAGAAGATTTTCTTTTCTGCACCCCCGGGAGAGGAATAGACGGGGAATGCCTATTTCATTGATTTTCCCGCCGGTTCATTTTTAGTATCAAAGGAGCTTTGATATGAATCAGTCACCAGTTATGGCGGAAAGAATGAGGCAGACGAAAAACAGGATTCTGCAGACAGCGAAGGATATTTTTCTGGAGCAGGGCTGCCGGCGGACCACCATCCGCCAGATTGTGGAACGCTCCGGCATTACCTCCGGCAGCATTTACAATATTTTTTCCAGCAAGGAAGAAATATTCAATACCCTGGCCGCCGATGTGCTGGAAAACTGCATCCGCATGGTGCAGAAGGAAGCGGGCGGTGAATCGCCGCTCTATCAGTATGCGGCAGTGCTTCTGGTGGAAATGGAAGCCATTGCCCGGGATGAACGGGTGAGGGAACTGTATCAGGAGGCCTATACATCACCGGCCATGTTTGAAGCGGCGGTGAATCGTCATGTGCGCCTGGAAATGAAAATTTTCGGCGAATCTTACGGGAAGCTCTTCAAAGAAGATGAGATCCTTGCCCGGAACTACATGGTGAAGGGGGCCATGGGCGGCTTCATCAATTCCTTCTATTTCAAGGACCCGCCCCCTGTGGAAGAAGCGGAATTCCTTCTTCTTTCCCTGACCTTCAGGGTCCTGGGAAGCAAGAAAAAGGATATCCTTCCCATGCTGAAATCACTGGACCAGAAGAGGGAGGTATGGGCCATGATGGCAAAGGATATCCTGAAAAAATAGAAAGGGGAAAGAGGTTCTGTCATGGCTGCATCCCCGGCATCCGGTTTCTTTAGAGGCCGGGATGAAGTCAGAATCGGCAGAAACGTGAAAAAGCGGGGCGCCAGTGAATTTTCACTGACGCCCCGCTTTTTATTTTATGCAAGGCATTTAGGCTTCCGGTGTCTCGCCAGAATGGTTCAGTACCTGGTTGGCCAGATCCAGCCAGAGTGCTTCATGATCTTCCATGTACTGGACAAGGCGGCTTGACTCCCTTGCTTCCAGTCCCATGTTCCGGAGGATGCAGAGCACCACTTTCCGACGGATTTCAGAATAATCAAGTTTCTGGGAGAAATCGAAGGAAATGACATAGGACGATACGGCACCTTCAGAAAGAAGGATGGCTGTGGAAAGCTTGGAATTGCGGGGATGTCTCCTGCCGGCCCACACTTCTTCAGCCAGAGTGGAGTGACGCTTAATCACCGTTTCCATAAGGAAGGGAGATGTATGGAAGGCACACATCAATTCCCTGACCACCGGATTCTTTTCCGTAATGTAAAGCTCCATGCCCAGAAGGCCTACCATACGGTTTTCTGCCGGCTGTCCTTCCAGTGCTTTGTCAATCTTTGCTTTGGCATTGGTCAGGAATTCATCAACCAGAGCGGAAAACAGATGTTCTTTATCCTCAAAAATATTGTAAATACTGCCGGATGTAATACCGGATTCCTGCACTATCTGACGAATGGTCGTGGTTTTATAACCCTGGGTCAGAAACAGCTTCTCTGCAGTTCTGAGAATCTGATTCCGTATACCCTTCATGTGGACTGCCCTTTTTTCGGACATAGTAATTTGTACCTCACTTTTCCCCTAAACAAAAAACGTATACACATGCATTATATATACCTAAAATGCCCCTGACTTAGTTTATTATAAAAGACATTCCACCCTATTGTCAAACGGAAAATGATTTAGAGATTGACGGAAGAAGAGAAAAAGGGTAAAAATACGGAAGTTATGGTAAAAACATGACATGACAAGAAGATAACATTCTTTACATATTTGCCAGACCCCCTATTTTTTATAGAGGGGAAGAATGAAAAAAGAAAGGAAATAGAAAAAAGCTCATATGCTTAAAGAGGTATGCTCTTTTAGATTTCTTTTAGTTTTAATGAAATAGTAAACACCTGTCCAGCCATAGAGGCCTGCTTTATTCTGTTTCAGGCAAAAGGAAAGGCGCAGGACTTAGGGGGATCCTGCGCCTTCATCTTCTCCCCCGGCAGGCAGGAACCGGGCCGCATCTGAAATAAGGGCGTTATTTCAGTATGGCAGGACCGGTTCTATTTGGGGCAGACCAGCCGGGGGAGAATTACCTTGGAATGTGGAAACATTCCCGTTCCAAAAGTCCCTTGGGAGCGTTTAGAACGCATTTAATTATAATGCGTATATAGTACAAAAGTCAATACTGTTTTTATAAATTCATGAAATATTTCCAAAAACAAACTTTAAGATTTGAAAAGTTGCGAGGCATCAAGGATTGTGAAAAGAGAGTGACTTTTTCTGTCATGCTTTTACAGCTATTCTTTGCATAAAAAGAAGGAAGCGGCAGAAAAAGGACGAAGCACCGGGCGGTGTTTCGTCCTTTTTCATGGGTGAATGATATCAAAATTCTGATACCATATGACCAAATTTCAAGAATGAAGTATAAGCAGTAAAGACTCTTTACCATAGGTCTGGGACATGAATCCCTTTTCAGGACCGGTACTTTCTGGAGGCCCCATAGGCAGCAAGACCCAGGGCGGCAGCGCTTAAAGCGGCGGCCGTCAGCTTACCGTAGGGGATGGAAGAGAGATGGAGTTTCCTCCTGGCCGTATCCAGAGGGGTCACCGGCTTTTCTGACACCACTGCCAGGGCCCCCAGCCGGGAGCGGATGGTGACATCTCTGAACCCGGCATCTTCCAGAAGTTCCTTCAAATCGCTTCTGCCATAGACCTTCATGCCGGGAATCAGTTTTTCATAAATCCGGTGAAGAGGAAGGCCGCCTTTGGACTGAAGGATGAGCAGGGAAGCGCCGGGCTTCATGACCCGGAGCACTTCTTTCAGGCAGGTCTCCGGATCCTTCCAGAAATAAAAGGATTCCGCTGCCAGGACGAAGTCAAATTTCTTTTCATTGAAAGGAAGCACATCGGGGGCGCCTTCGTACACAGAGCAACGGCCCTCCCGGATGGCCTTTTCGTTCTGGCGGTAGGCAAAGTCCACGGCCCGGAAGGAAGTATCAATGCCGTACACATGACCTTTCGGCGCCTTCTTCAAAAGACGCTCCAGGTTTTTCCCGCCGCCGCAGCCGATTTCAAGGATTTCCGCATCCTCCGGTATGGTTACCTGAGACAGCCCCCAGAGAGAAAGGGGCGTATTCCAGAGGTCTGATGCCGACAGCAGGTATCCTTCTGCTTTCGGACCGGCGTGGAAGGGAAACGATTTTTTGAGTAATGTTTTCATAGTGACAGCCTCCTTTATCCAGTTTTCTTACTTATTATTATAGCTGAAAATGGAGGAGAATGACACGTCCTTTCCCCTTATCTGGAGCCGGGAAGAACGGAGGCTCGTGGCAGCCAAAGGGCATCACCTCGCTGAGCCGCCACAGCTCCCGCTGGGCTTTTTTTCTTTTTGTGTATATTCTGCATAAAAAACAAAAGAAATTTCTCTCGGCGCTGAAATGGAGAAATGATAGATAAATACTGAGAAAATCAGCATTTATAAAAAATAAAAATACAGAAAATGTAAAAAAATCCAAATTTCCTATTGCACATTTATGCAAAGCGCTGTATAATTATCACATCTTAAGAAAAGCCCCCGTGAAGGGCTTCTGAAATTGTCTATATTCCATGAAGAAAGGCGGCATTCCTATGGCTGATGTAAAAAATGTAAAAAAAGTAGTTCTTGCTTATTCCGGCGGACTGGATACGTCCGTTATTATTCCCTGGCTGAAGGAAAACTATGGCTGCGAGGTCATTGCCTGCACAGTGAACCTGGGCCAGCCTGAAGATTTTGATGCTATCCACAAGAAAGCCCTGGCTTCCGGTGCTTCTGTGGCAGAAACCCTGGATGTAAGGAAAGAATTTATCGAAGATTATGCCTATAAAGTCCTCCAGGCCGACGGCCGGTATGAAGGCAAGTATCTGCTGGGCACTTCCTTTGCCCGTCCCCTTATCGGCAAATGCCTGGTGGACATGGCCAAGAAGTACGGCGCTGACGCCATCTGCCACGGTGCTACAGGCAAGGGCAATGACCAGGTTCGTTTTGAACTGACCATCAAGGCCCTGGCTCCTCATATGAAGATCATTGCTCCCTGGAGAATCTGGGATATGAAGTCCAGAGAAGATGAAATGAAGTACGCTGAAGCCCATGGCGTACCCATTGATAAATACGATGAAAAGCAGACTGACGAAGAAAAGGCTGCCCAGAAATACCCGTACTCCATGGACTGGAATATGTGGCATCTGTCCCATGAAGGGGACGACCTGGAAAACCCGGCCAATGCGCCTCACAAGGATATGTACCTGGTGACCTGCGATCCCGAGGATGCTCCAGACAAGGATGAACTGGTAACCATCGAATTTGAAAAAGGCGTGCCCACCGCAGTGAACGGCAAGAAAATGGACGGCGTGGAACTGGTGAACACCCTGA
Source organism: Dialister succinatiphilus YIT 11850 (assembly GCF_000242435.1). GTDB lineage: Bacteria > Bacillota > Negativicutes > Veillonellales > Dialisteraceae > Dialister > Dialister succinatiphilus. The sequence continues at coordinate 86,407 of NZ_JH591189.1, forward strand.
ATGCCATCGGCGCCAGAAACGGCATCGGCATTGATGACCTGGTAGAAAACAGACTGGTAGGCATGAAGTCCCGGGGCGTCTATGAAAATCCCTGCGGCTCCATCCTCTTCTATGCTCACACGGAACTGGAAAGACTGTGCCTGGACCGGGCTACCTTCCATTTCAAGGAAGTGGCTGCAGTGAAATATTCCGAACTGGTTTATGACGGCATGTGGTTTGCACCGCTCAGAGAAGCACTCCAGGCCTTTGCCGATAAGACTTCTGAAACCGTAACAGGCAAGGTCACCCTGCGCCTCTACAAGGGCAACATTATGTCCCACGGCGCAGAAAGCCCCTATTCCCTGTACAATGAAGAATTCGTCACCTTTGGCGAAGATGATGTATACAACCAGGCAGATGCAGAAGGTTTCATCAACCTCTTCGGCCTGCCCCTGACCATCCGGGCTCTGATGAAGGAGAAGAATGCAAAATGAGTGATATGATGTGGGGCGGACGCTTTACCAAGGCGGAAGAAAAGAATGCCCTTGATTTCAACGCATCCATTTCCTATGACTGCCGGATGTATAAAGAAGACATTGCCGGCTCCAAAGCCCATGCGAAAATGCTTGCCCGCCACGGCATCATTTCCAAAGAGGACTGTGAGAAAATCACAGAAGGCCTCTCCGCCATCAAGAAGGAAATCGATGATGGAAAGTTTCCTTTCTCCATCGAGCTGGAAGATATCCACATGAACGTGGAAAAAAGGCTGACCGATGATATCGGCGACGCCGGAGCCAGGCTTCACACGGCCAGGAGCCGGAACGACCAGTGTGCTTTGGACCTTCATATGTATATGAAACGGCAGATAGGCCGGGTAGCGGAAAAACTGATTTCCGTGGAAGAGGCGCTGCTTGAGGCTGCGGAAAAGTACAAAGATGTGATTCTGCCCGGTTATACCCATATGCAGCGGGCCCAGCCGGTGCTCTTTGCCCATCACATGCTCTGCTACTTTGCCATGCTGGAAAGGGATTTCAAGAGGCTGGAAGAATGCTATGACATGGCTGACATGTCCCCCATCGGCGCCTGCGCTCTGGCAGGCACCACCTATCCCACCAATCCTCTGGAAGAAGCGGAAGAGCTCCATTTTTCTAAAGTTTATGGAAACAGTCTGGACGCCGTGTCCGACCGGGATTACCTCCTCCAGTTCCTTTCCTTTGCCTCCATCTGCGCCATGCACCTGTCCAGGCTTTCGGAAGAATTCATTTACTGGAGTACCAGCGAATTCCATTTCATAGAGCTCGATGACGGCTACTCCACAGGAAGCTCCATTATGCCCCAGAAGAAAAATCCGGATATGTGCGAACTCATCCGCGGCAAAACGGGCCGTGTCTATGGAAGCCTCATAGGTCTTCTCACCGTGATGAAGGGTCTTCCCCTGGCCTATGACAAGGATATGCAGGAAGACAAGGAAGGGGTATTTGATGCCATAGATACCCTCTACTTCGCCCTGGATATTTACGCCGGCATGATCAGCACCATGACCGTCAACGGGAAGCATACCCGGGAAGTGCTGGAGCATGACTTCTCCAATGCCACCGATATGGCTGACTACCTGGCCAAGAAGGGGCTTCCCTTCCGTCAGGCCCATGCAGTGGTAGGCGGAGCAGTTCATTACTGCATTGAACATCACAAAGTGCTCCATGACCTGACTATGGAAGAATTCAAATCCATGAGTCCCCTTTTTGAGGAAGATATCCTGGAAGCACTGAAAATAGAAAACTGCGTGAAAAATCGTGAAAGCTACGGCGGCACAGGCCCGAAATCCGTAGAACGCCAGAAAGCCCATGGGAAAGAAGCGGTGGCAGCTATGAAAGAAAAGGCTGCTCAGTGGAAAGAATCCATGGCCTTCCTGGGATAACAGAAGCCATAGCGCCCTGCGCTTGGTATAGACAATTTCACAGGAAAAAGCCCCCGCGAAAGCAGGGGCTTTTTCCTGTGGGGAATGGGGATTACCGGACATACCGTTCTCAGAGCTTATGGATGAAGAGGAAGCGGAGTTTTTCTCCCCAGGTCATGGATGCAAGACATTTTTCCCTGGCCTTCACGATGAGGGAAAGAACTTCTTCTTTTTCTTCCCGGTCAAGGGGGTTTCCGGACCATCTGGCTTTCACCAGAAGATCCAGCAGATGGTCCCATCCCTGGAAGCGCTGGTCCTTTTGGAAAGCGGCCTTTCTTTCTTCGTAGCTTCCCTTTGGCGGAAGGCCGGCATAGGAGGAAAGGCGGTCCATGTAATCCAGAAGGCGGTTAAATCCTTCCTTCCCGGAGGTTCCGTTTTTGAAAATCCGGCTCACTTCTGTCAGACGGAAAACAAGGAAGCCTGCCAAAAGGAGAGGGATCAGGAGAAGGAGGAAAAGGATTTTCGGGAATGATTTTTTCCCTTCCACCGGGTTCTGCTGATTCAGCTGGGGCGGCTGGGGAGCAGATTCGCCCTTTGGCTGTGCCTGCGGCTGTCCCTGACTTTGCGGAGGTGATTCTTTGGGGGACTGGTCTTTCTTCGGCTGGGACCGGCTGGTCTTATCCTTGTCATCTACCGGAGCATCAGGGGCGCCGGTGTCATTTTTCTGCCTGTCTGCCGGAAGGGGGAAGGGGTTTTCACTGCCTTCATAGCCCGGCGTCATTTCCACCGGCCGCCAGCCCAGTCCGTCTACATAGACCTCAGCCCAGGCATGGGCGTGGTGGTCATTGATGGACAGGCGGTGAAGGCCGCCTTCGGAAAGGGGAGCGTCTTTGATTTCATCGGCTCCCACCGTGAGGCCTGCGGCGTAACGGGCAGGAATGCCGCTGGCCCGAAGAAGCATGACCGCGGCGGAAGCAAAGGAGGTGCAGTAGCCTTTTTTGCTTTCTGTCAGGAAATAGGTAATGAAATCTTTTCCTGCCGGTGTCTTTCCGGGGCTTCTGGTATAACTGTAATTTTCAGCAAGGAAACGGCGGATATCCTCGACCCGCTGCCGCTTTTCTGAAAGGCTCCGGGCCGGAGAAATGGGTCCCAGGGCGGCAAGACCCTCTTTTACGGCATCCGGAATGTCCAGATAATGGTCATAAACGAAGCGGCGGTATTCCTTCTCGGCGCCCAGATAGGTGCGGAAATAGGGGTCGCTGCTGTTTTCTTCCTCCATCATGGAGAGAAGGGCACCGGCAGGCAGGTTCCACAGGTAGGTGCTGTAGGCCTTGCCTTCCCGGCTCATGGGAGAGCGGTCATAGGCAAAGAGGGGGGCGCCGAAGCTGGTATCGTAGGGAAGAAGGAAGAAAGGCGTCTTTTCATACACCGCATCTACGTTGAAATCCTTTTTCAGGCCTTCCACCGATTCGTCATCTTTCATGTAGTTGGCAAGGCTCTGGGAAAGGGCAGGGCTTCGGGCAATGACTTCCATGAGCCAGGCTCCCTGGTCGTACCATTCGCCCTGATTCTTTTCAAATAAATGCGCAACGCTTTTATACCGGCCATCGGGCAGGTCTTTCCACTGATTGCTGCCGTAGTCTCCGCCGGTCCAGCTGCGAAGGTAAAGGCGGTGCGGCTGGTCTGCCGCTTCGATATCCGCAATGATGCGGCCGGAGTAGCGGATGCCTTTCACATTGCCCAGCTTCTGCCTTCCGGCGCTGCCCTTCATCATGCCGGTGTAGGCATTACCGGCATGGAAGATGGGATCGTAGGGGTCCACGAAGGATACGATTTCTTCCTGGAGTTTGGAAAAGAGGGCGGGCTGTTCATAGCGGCTCTCCGGAATCACAAAGGAAAGGACAAGGCCCAGAACCAGAGCCGCCAGGAATGCGGGGATTTCCGGATGGGTAAGGTCGTTTCCCTTCAGCCGGGCAGGCAGGGAAATCATGTAGGCTCCGGCAAGCGCAAGGGCAAGGGGCGGCGGATTGATGCCGAAGTAGAATCCCAGAAGCAGAATGGCGAGGGAAAGAAGGGAAGATAAGACAGCGCCGGTTTTGGAAAGGAAAGCGCTGAGGAAAAACCAGGAAAGGAAGAGAACCATATACACTTCCGCCGCCAGAGGAGATGCTCCCTCGGGCAGGCGGGGAAGTGCCAGGTCCACATCATAGGGTTCCTTCAGGGTGGTGAAGAGGGGAACGGAAAAGGCGGTGAAACTGTCTTTCAAAGTGGAATGGAAAAGGATGAGCACGGCGGCCAGTAAGACAAAGAGAAGGGCCGTCAGCGGGAACCGTTTCTTTTCCGGCAGGGCGGCAAGAAGGAAACCCCCGGCCAGTACCAGAATAAAGGCAGCCATGGCCAAAAAGAAGGTGTCTCCACCGGCATAGGAAAAGAAGAGGGAAACCGTTCCGGCGGCACCGGAAGCGGTGACAAGGGCGGAAAAAAAGGAAACGTTTTTCATCATGCATCTCCTCCCAGCGCTTTATAAATTTCGCGTCGTCCCGACAGGGCAGCCCTCTCGGCCCCTTCTTTCGCGCACCAGATGGCAGGAAAGAGTTCCGGCGGAATGGGGGGCTTCGGATTTCCTGTGATATAGCAGATGGGAATATAGGGAGAAAGGCCGGAGCCCATGAGGGCGCCGGTCCGTCCTGCCCGGAGGAAGCCGGACAGGGCATCCATCCATTCCTCTCTGGTGCGGATGGTGTGGGACGCAGTCCCCTTTGGGGCGGCAAAGACGAAGCGGAAAGGGATGCGGGCAGACAGCAGGGCAAGGCCGGCGGAATAGAGGGCATCCCCTACCGTATCCCGGAGCACCTCATCCTCCTCATAGTCGGCGGCCAGAACGATTCTATCACTGCCGGCGGGATAGGAATCCCGCACATATACATCATCCTTCCGGGCAGTGACCTTCCAGTTGATGAGATGGGGATTGTCTCCGGGCTTGTATTCCGTGGCACCGAAATATTCTACCTCCTCGCTGCCGGCTATGCGGCGCAGGGCAGCCAGGGCATCATGGAAGGTGCCAGCTTGCTTTGGATACACCAGGATGGGAGACGCCGGGAGCTCTCTTTGAAAATGGAAAAGGCCGAAGGGGTCCTTCCAGGAAAAGGTGATTTTCCCCAGAGAAAGGCGGCCGCAGTGGACCATGGACCGGGTGAAATAAAAGACAAGCCCTTCCTTTTCTTCCTCATAGGCCTCATAGGGGGAGCCGGAAAGACGTACTTCCGGCGAAGACAGGAAAGGAAGAAAAGGACTTTTCAGGGAAATGGCAATTTCTGCCTCTTTTCCCCGTTCTACGCGGCTGGGAGCCTCACAGGCGAAGGAAACGCTGCGCCCTGCCTTTCTGCTGAAAAAGTAAAGGCAGAAAGGTGATAGAAGAAGCATGACTGAGAGCAGGAAGGAGTCATAGAGGTCATAAATCACCATGAGGAAAAAGGCGATGAGAAGAAGGAACACATAGTAAAAACGGCCCATTTACTCCTCCTTCAGCGATGGCAGGGGCAGGGAGGAAAGAAGGGAAGAAAGAACCGATTCCGCCGTCTTCCCTGCATACCGGGCATCGCCGGAAAGAGATATGCGGTGGCCCAGGGTATAGGGAGCCACGGTGGCCACATCGTCGGGAGTAGCATAGGACCGTCCTTCCATGAGGGCATGGGCCCGGGTCATGGCAGAAAGGGCCATGGTGCCTCTGGGCGATACGCCAAGGCGGATGTCCGGATGATTTCTGGTGGCCCGGGCAATATCTACCATGTAGCCGTAAAGGCTTTCCTCCACATGAATGCGGGATACCTCCTGCCGGAGGGCCAGGAGCCCTTCGGGGGTAATGACAGAAGAAAGACCTTCGGCGGGATTTTTCTTTTCACCGGAGAGAATGCGGATTTCATCTTCCCTTTCCGGATACCCTACGGTAATGCGGATCATGAAACGGTCCGTCTGGGATTCCGGCAGCTCCTGGGTGCCGGAGGAACCGAAGGGGTTCTGGGTGGCCATGACAATAAAAGGCTGGGGCACGGCATAGGTCTTCCCGTCCACCGAAAGCCGGCCTTCCTGCATGACTTCCAGAAGAGCGGACTGGGTCTTCGGAGAAGCCCGGTTGATTTCATCGGCCAGGAAGAAATTGGTCATGGCGCTGCCCGGCATGTACCGGAAGGTGCCGGAATTTTTATCATACATGGAAAAGCCTGTAATATCCGATGGCAGTACATCCGGCGTAAACTGCATGCGCTTGTAGTCCAGCCCCAGCACATGGGTAAAAGCCACGGCAATGGTGGTCTTCCCTACGCCGGGAATGTCGTCAATCAGAATGTGGCCGCCGGCCAGAATGGCAGTCAGTATCCGGCGGAGCACTTCATCCTTGCCCAGCACCGCCTTTCCCGTTTCAGAAAGGATCGCATCAATGGTTTCTTTTGTATTCATAGGGATACCTCAATTCTTGTACATAATTAATATATTACCTATTATACCCCCTGTGGGAAGAGGCTTTGGATGCATTGGCTGACTCATCGGGCGCTCTGGTCTGCCTCCCTGCCCCAGAGCGAAGGCAATGCAGCCCTTCTAAACAACCAGCGGCGAAAGCCGAGCTCCTTTTTTGCCCATTGAGGCGTGAGATTTCTCCACTCCGCTCCGCTACGGTCGAAATGACGATAGGGGTGCCCGCCAATATCGTCATCTCGAGCGGGGGGATGCGCCGGTATGGGTGTTAGAGGGAAACCGCTTCGATGAAACTCTGAGTCGAGAGATCTCCCACCCCAATGCTTCCTGTACCATGGTGGAGTGAGATTTCTCCACTCCGCTT
>NZ_JH591189.1:94421-113253 GCF_000242435.1 Dialister succinatiphilus YIT 11850
AAAATCGCCCAGAATGTCCGGAGTGAGGCGCAGAAGCGTAAGATGAGAAACTATAGGCCGGGATGCCTGGAGGGGCGTATAGGCGTTTATGGAGCTTCTTCTTCACCAATGGGGAGACTGGCCAGAGCTATACAGAAATACTGATAAAACCGAAGCCACGGAGATAGTAATTATCGACAGTCAAATGAATTACCGAGGAAAACTTGACACTTACCAAAGCGGCCCTATACCATTGACAACGCTCTCTTTCTCCCCTATAATAGTATCGTTATGGAAGGGTGTCCGAGCGGTTGATGGAGGCGGTCTTGAAAACCGTTAACTTCGTGAGAGGTTCATGGGTTCGAATCCCATCCCTTCCGCCATAAAAATGAATCCGCGGCATGGACCGCGGATTTTTTGTATCATCATGTTCATGGAGGCTGTGACTATGGCAGGAAGAAATATAGACCTGTTGTCTATTTTTAGAAAAATACTCGGGCTCACGGTGGGAGCTGTGATTTACTCCGCCGGACTGAACCTGTTTCTTATCCCCAACCACATCATCGACGGCGGCATTACCGGTATTTCCCTTCTGGTGCAGGCTTTGACGGGCATTCCCTTCTCCCTGCTCATTGTGATTTTGAACCTTCCCTTCTTTTACCTGGGGTATCGTAGACTGGGAGCCGGGCTGGCGGCATCTTCCACCTATGCCATTGTAGTCCTTTCCCTCTGCTCCTCCTGGTTTGAGCAGCTCAAGCCTGCCACTACGGACCCTTTCCTGTCCACCATTTTCGGCGGCATCATCATCGGCATCGGCGTAGGCATTGTCATTAAGAGCGGCGGCTCTACGGACGGTACGGAAATCGTGGCCATCTGGATGGATAACAGGACCTCTTTTTCCGTAGGGGAAATCATTATGTTCTTCAACTTCTTCATCCTGGGCGCCGCCGGATTTGTGTTCAGCTGGAACAGCGCCATGTATTCCCTCATTGCCTATTTCATCTGCTCCCGCATGATTGACGCTGTCTCTACCGGTCTTGATTCTTCCAAAGGCGTCTTCATCGTGACTACGGACTATGACAAGGTATCGGACGCCATTGTCCACGATATGCACAGGGCCGTTACCCGACTCCACGGCCAGGGCGGTTTCCTGAAGGACGACAAGGATGTGCTTTACTGTGTGGTGACCCGTCTGGAAGTGACCAAGCTGAAACAGGTGGTTCACGGCATTGATCCCAATGCCTTTCTCTCGGTTTTCGATGTGCAGGAAGTCCAGGGAGGACTGGTGAAAGGGAAATAGGATGGAGTTCCTGGAGGATGACTGTCATTTTAGACGCAAGAGGGTTCAGGCGCCTTTGGCGGCTCATTTATATGGATGGCCGCCAAGCGGCCTTTTTTTATTTTTTCCCCTTTACAAATGAAGATTTCCATTATAAAATAAGACAATTTGTGCCGAAATCGGCGCAGTCAGTTTTTTATTCATTTGGAAGACCTGTTAGGGGGGTACTATGTCGGAAAAATCTTTGGAAGAACTGGAGTTTGAAGAAACCGGTGTAACGCGGAAGGAACGATGGAAAATCATGTGGGCCTCCATCATCGGCTATGCCATGGACGGTCTGGATGTGCTGATTCTTTCTTTTGCTATGGCGGCTATTGTCAGTGAGTTCGGCCTGACCCTGGGAGAAGGTGGCCTCATTGCCACCTACACCCTCATCGGTACGGTGCTGGGGGGATATCTCTTCGGTATATTCGCCGACTACTTCGGCCGTGTCCATACTTTTTCTCTGACCATCATTATTTTCTCCATCTTTACCGGAGCCTGCGCCTTCGCAGACAATGTAACCCATCTGAATATTCTCCGTTTCCTGGCCGGCCTTGGCTTGGGCGGCGAATACGGTATCGGCATGACCCTTGTTTCTGAAACCTGGCCGGCTGCCAAGCGGGCCAGAGCCACTGCCGGTGTAGCCATGGGCTGGCAGGCCGGCGCCGTGCTGGCAGCTATCCTGGCGGCTGTGGTGCTTCCCGATTATGGCTGGAGAGGCCTTTTCCTGGTAGGCGTGGTACCGGCGCTCCTGGCTGCCTGGGCCCGTCATGGCATTAAAGAACCGCCTATGTGGGTGAAGCGCAAGGAAATGAAGAAGGAACTGGCTGCCCGGAAGGAAAGGGGAGAAACCCTGACGGCTGAGGAAGAAGAGCAGCTGGAGGAAGCAAAGAAGTTCCCTCTGGCCCATCTTTTCGCCAGTCCTTCCAAAACCGTAACCACCCTGTCCCTCACGGTGATGACCAGTGTGCAGAACTTCGGCTACTACGGCATTATGGTATGGCTGCCCATGATCCTGCTGAAGGAACACGGCCTTACCACGAAATCAATGTCCGGCTGGATGATTGTGACCGTTATCGGCATGATTGCCGGCATTTATGTGTTCGGTTATCTCTGTGACCGTCTGGGACGGAAGATTCCTTATCTGATTTTCTATATCTGCGCAGCGGCCATGGTTTATATTTACGTGAACCTGGGCACCCCGGTGGCCCTTCTCTTCGGCGGCGCCTTCCTGGGCTTCTTCTGCAACGGCATGATGGCAGGCTATGGCACTCTTCTTTCTGAAAACTATACTACCGATGCCCGCTCCACTGCCCAGAATTTCATCTTCAATACAGGCCGTGCCGTAGGGGGCTTTGCTCCTGCCATTATCGGCGCCCTGGCCCAGTCTCACGGCTTCAGTGCCGCCTTCGCCCTCCTGTCCTGCGTTTATGTGGCAGCAGCAGTGAATGTACTCTTTTTCATCAAGGATACCAGGGGCACAGTGATTCGCTGATGCCTTATTTCAAAAACTGTCATGGAATGATTCCATGGCAGTTTTTTTATTGGAATCCCTGATACGGTTACCCGCCGCTAAGAAGGCTGGATGAATCCATGGGTGATTCCTTTGCTTAAAAATACATTGTAAACGTTGAAATAGAAGCAAGGTTGTTATATGATATACGTATGTAAACCGCGTATACGGAAAATGAATAACAATTAGTTTACAAACGAGGCGAGAACATGGTTCGGGAAAATGCATTGGAGCAGGGACAGGGGAGGTCCCGGGAAATCGTTCTTTTTGGGTTGTTTACGGCGCTCATTGCCATTGGCGCTTTCATTCGTATTCCGGTGCCGGTGTGTCCCTTTACGCTGCAGCTTCTCTTCACCACCCTGGCGGGGCTCCTTCTGGGAAGCCGGAAAGGGGCTCTTTCCGTAGCCCTTTACGTGCTGCTGGGACTGGTGGGAGTGCCCGTATTTACGGAGGGCGGCGGCCCTTCCTATATTTTCCAGCCCACCTTCGGCTACCTGGTGGGATTCATTGCCGGCGCCTGGCTCACAGGAAAGCTCCGTGAAATGAGCGGCTCCTGGTCCTTTGGCAAGGTCCTCTTTGCCAATCTCTGCGGACTGGCAGTGGTGTATCTGTTCGGCATGATTTACGTCTACTTCATCAATAATTTCTACATCGGGAAAACCATCGGCGTATGGGCAGTGATTCTGTACTGCTTCCTGCTGGCTGTACCCGGTGATATCTGTCTCTGCATTCTGGCAGCCTTCCTTTCCAAGAGGCTGGTGAAGGCACTGGGCATCCATGAGTAAAGGTCTCACAAGGAAGAATGAAACAGGTCTTCCTTATTTTATTGCAAGGGGGAGTTTGAAATGAGTAAAGGATTATTTATTACCGGCACCGACACGGATATCGGCAAAACCTACGTAACGGCGCTGATTGTGAAAACCATGAGGCAGGCCGGCTATAACGCAGGCTACTACAAGGCTGCCATCAGCGGTGCGCCTACGGTGGCCGCTTCTGACGCAGGCTTTGTAAACAAGTTTGCTGACATTCATGAACCGGAAGACATGATCCTTTCCTATCTCTACCAGCATGCCGTATCGCCCCATCTGGCAGCAAAGCTGGAAGGCCATCCCCTGGAAAAAGAAGTGATTTTGCAGGCCTGGAAACGGGTTACGGAAGCATATCCCTACGTGACCATGGAAGGAAGCGGCGGCATTGTCTGCCCTATCCGTCACGATGAAAAAGCCCATTACTACCTCACCGACATTATCGGCTGGCTCCATCTGCCGGTACTGGTGGTGGCCGATGCTGGCCTTGGCACCATTAACCATGTGGTGACTACCTGCGAATACATCAAAAACCGCCACATCCCCATCAAAGGCATTATCCTCAACAACTGGCAGGGCGGCGTCATGGAAGAGGACAATGTAAAGATGATAGAAGAAATCACCGGCGTCAAGGTGATTGCTCTGGTGAAAAAAGGAGATACCATCCTCCACTGCGACCCCAAGGTGCTGGAAGGATGCTACGCGGAAGTGTGAGTGATTGAGGGGATGGCTGTGCTCCCTGGGGAAGCGCTGATTAAATCACTGTCTGCTTTTATTCTTGGATTTTTATGCAATGCAAGGAATGGGACGACGCGAATAGCGAGCTATTTAAGGAGTCCCATGACGAAGCAGTGCATAAAAATTCTTATAAAAGCAGACTCTATGAATGAATCAGTGCTTCCCTAATGTGCGTAAGGGTTGACGGAGCCTTTAGCTCCGAAGGTTGACGACCCTGCCGGGCCGAGGGGGCTCAGGTTTGACAGGCCTAACGGTCAGTCGATTAAAAGGGAGGCCCTTTTATGGGCAGGCTATGGGCCAACTTCGACTGACGTGCACATTCTCTGCAGAATGTGCACAGCCTGAGGGTTGTGGTATCGCCCTGCCGGGCGATGAGTATATATGCCGCCTGCGGCGCAGTTATACGATTTTGCGAGCGAAGCGAGCCAGCCTCCGCAAGGAGGCTATAAACTGCGGCGAAGCCGCCACTACAACCCTCGCGCCGTCAGGCGCGTCAAACTTAAGAACCCTCAGCGGCGAAGCCGCTGTCAATCCTAAGAACCTTTTTACACAACCCTTCTACACAACCCACGGCGAAGCCGTGCCCCCCTTTTCACGGAAACTGACACCATATCCATCCAGACCAAATGACAATAAACACAAAGGAGTATATAAAATGGCAGACATTAACTGGGAAGAGGAAGATAAAAAATACATCTGGCATCCGGCCATGCAGATGAAGGATAACGAAGTATTTCCGCCGGTAGTGGTAGACCACGGCAAAGGGGTATACCTTTATGACACCCATGGCAAGGAATACCTGGACATCATTTCCTCCTGGTGGTGCAATCTTCTGGGCCACTGCAATCCGGAAATCAATGAGGCTTTGAAGAAGCAGGTGGATCAGCTGGAGCATGTCATTTTCACCAACTTCACCCATAAACCGGCCATCGAACTGTGCCGGGAGCTGGAACCGCTGCTGCCGAAGGGACTCACCAAATTCACCTTCCACGACAATGGCTCTTCCTCTGTAGAAGCGGCTTTGAAAATGGCCTTCCAGTACCAGTATCAGACCGGTCATCCCGAAAGGACCCGTTTCATGTGCCTGCCCGAATCCTATCACGGTGAAACCATCGGCGCCCTGTCCGTGGGCTCCATGGACCTCTATGCCAAAATATTCCACCCCATGCTCATGAACAATATCCATTTCAAAGGTCTGGACTGCTACCGCTGTCCCTACGGCAAGACCCGTGAAACCTGCAGCGTAGAGTGCTTTGAAAGCGCCGAGGAAGCCTTTAAGAAACACGGAAAGGAAACGGTGGCCTGCATTGTGGAGCCTATCCTTCAGGGCGCGGCAGGCATGCGCATCTATCCGGCAGAATACCTCCGGAAACTCCGCAAGCTCTGCGATGAATACGGCGTCCTTCTCATCGACGATGAAATCGCCGCCGGCTTTGGCAGGACCGGCACCCTCTTTGCCATCGAACATGCCGGCGTGTCCCCGGATATCCTCTGTACCTCCAAAGGCCTCACCGCCGGCTACATGCCCATGTCCATGACCATTACCACCGACAAGGTATACGATGCCTTCTACGATGACTACGGTACCCACAAAGCCTTCGTCCACAGCCATACCTATGCAGGAAATCCCATGGGCTGCGCCATCGCCCTGACGGTGCTGAAAATCATGAAACGGGACCATATTCTGGAAAAGGTGAATGAAGACGGGAAATATCTCCATGAAGAACTGATGAAAGCCCTGGGCCATCATAAGAATGTAGGCGAAATCCGCCACATCGGTCTCATCAATGCCATCGAACTGGTGGAAGATCCGAAGACAAAGAAAGCCTTCGATCCTGCCAGACGTATCGGATGGCACATCTTCCGCAAAGCCATGGACCTGGGCCTGGTGCTCCGCCCCATGGGAGACATTATCTACTTCAATCCGCCGCTCACCATCGAAAGAAAAGATATGGATAAGGCAGTGAAACTCTGTACCGAAGCGGTTCATGCGGTGCTGGGAGAATAACCGGTCATCAAAAAGAGAGAAAGCCATTTGGGCTTTCTCTCTTTTTGATTGCATGACTATTGGGTAAGGCGGTTTTTATGCTGATGGATAGAGTCACTTGTGGGGGCTGCCAGGAAGGCTGATCTGCCTGCGGCGCTTCCTCCTGGATAATTCCACCAGTCATTCATGCCGTGGGCTGCAGAGTCTTTCTGGAAGCTGGAAGCTGGCAACTCGCAGCTCCGTGCCAGTGGCTCTACCCGTCAGCATGCATTCGCCAGGGGGGCACAACAAGCATGGAGAGAGGCTCTTCATACTATCCCTGGCTGTCATTCCTGTTATGCCGGATGGCATCGTCCAGGGACAATTCTTTTTCTTTCTGCTCTTTGCGTTCCTTCTCCATGGCCCCTTCTGTGCCTGCCAGAAGGGCTGTATCCGCAGGAGATTCTGCAAGAGGACCTTCAGTGCCATGGATGGGAGCTGCATCTATGGCATCAGAGGGGATGGAGCCATCGGTGCTGTCTGCATAGGAATCCCCGTGGTAGGAATAGTTATTTTCCGGAATGCCATCGGGATTCGTGGCTTCATAGCCGTGGACATGCTGCACTTCACCATCGGGACCGGTACGGAAGTAATCATGGGTGTGGTGGACGCCGGGAGCGTCGGAGACATCGTGGCTGCCGGCATCTATGGAGTCATGATGGATTATATCGGGATGACTGAAATCGTCCATATCGGTATGGCCGAAATCCGCTGTATCCACGGTATGCCCGCTTCCATCTATGCCGTCGAAGGAATGGCCGCCGGCATCCACTGTATCCACTCCTGTTTCAAAGCTGTCGAAGGCTTTGATGAAGGGGAGAAAGAGGAGGATGATGAGAAGCGGCGCCACCCCCATAATGGGCAGGGCCTGCTGCAGGGTATAATGGTGGCGGTAGAGCCAGCGCATGATAAAATGGAAAATGACCGTGAAAAAGAGGGCTACCATTGCGGCAAGGGTGTATTCCAGGCCCTGGTATCCCCAAAGGGGGTTTATACCATTCAATCGGTAATGGTAGAAAGAAATGCCCCAGATCAATTCTCCAAATACAGAACCATAGAAAGCAAATCCGAAGGCCAGGGCATACATGTAGAATCCTGCCAGCACGGCCCGCCAGTTTTTCAGGATATAGCTGAGCCGGGCTATGAAGATAATAACCATGAGAATAAAGGCCACGGGAGCCAGGAAGGGGAAGAAGGACACCAGGGCAAAGGCAATGGCGGCGGTGATAAGAATCAGCAGGATCCGGCGCCAGGTGTAAAAGATGAAGAGGCCCATGGAGCAGGCAATGGCTTCTCCCTTCAGTTCCGGGTGGGTAATATTGATGAGTATGTACAGAAAGGTAACCATCATGAGCACCCAATGGGGACGGATGCCAGATGAGGCTTTTATGCTGCTTTGGGATTGCAAGAAATCACGTCCTTGTAAGGTAGAGTTTTGTATGTATTATAACAGAAGGCAGTCTGGGTTGCTTATGGATACAGCCATTCGCGTGGGGGCTTTTAGCCTCCGGCAATCAGGAAAATTGATTTGTCTGTGGCACTTTTCATTTGATATTTTCGATAGTCATTCATGCCGCAGGCCGTAGAGTTTTCCTGAAAGCTAGAAGCTAAAAGCTGGAAGCCCCATGCCGGTGACTCTGTTCCTCGGCACCGAAAATCAGTTTTTCCTTGACAATGGGTCTCATGGTGCTATAATAGCCCATAAAGAGCGATGAGCAAGATGGACATGGCTGACGATGTCCCAGAGAGCCGGCGTATGGTGAAAGCCGGTACACACGGGTCATGGACAATCACTTGGGAGCATCTTTCCTGAAGCAGCAGTAAGGAAAGCGGGAGTGCCCGTTACAGGACTATGACATAGGAGTATAATGCAGGGTGGTACCGCGATTTCGCCCCTGTCCGATTATTCGGACAGGGACTTTTCTTTTTCCATCGTCTTTATGCTTTGTGTCTGAGTGATAAATCAGAGTGGTACCGCGGAACATCCGCCTCTGTCTATTGTGGCAGGGGCTTTTTTATTGCCCTGCCGAATATTGAAGGAGGGTTATTATGAAAGTATCTTCGATGTTTGATGGGAACCTGGGGAAATATCTTCTTCCAGGCATTGTGCTGCAGTCCGTCATGATTGGCGGCGGTTATGCCACGGGCCGGGAAATCGTGGAGTACGGCGCCAAGTTCGGCGCCTACGGCTGGTATGCAGGCCTTGGCATTATGGCAGGCTTTGCCCTGGTGGCAGTGCTGTGCTATGAACTGATCCGCCTGTACCATGTGTATGATTACAAATCCTTCATCCAGTCCATTGCAGGACCCCTGTATCCGGTGTTTGACCTGGTATACACGGTGTTCATGGTTATCATTCTGGCTGTCATGTCCTCAGCCACCGGCGCCGTGGTACAGCAGATGTTCGGCGTGTCCCACTGGTTTGGCGTCGTAGGCATTATGGTGGTGGCAGGCCTTCTGAATTTCTTCGGTGAGAAAGTGATTTCCTTCTTCGAAACCTTCGGCACCCTGGCCCTCTATGCAGGATACCTCACTTTCTCGGTGCTGGTCATTTCCGGACACACAGGAAATATTGCAGCCGTCATGGCATCTTCAGACCATTCCTACGTGCCCGATGCCACCATGGGTCATGCTCTCTGGACAGGCCTTCTCTACATGGCCTGCAACCTGGTGGTATTTCCTGCTTCCTTCTTCACCATTAAGAAACAGACGAAACGGAGAGAATCGGTAGTGAGCGGTGTGCTGGCCGGCCTTCTGGCTACGGTGCCCTGGTTCCTTACCTACTTTGCCGTCATGGGCTTCTATCCTTCCAAAGAAGTACTGGGCGCCCAGGTGCCCTGGATGATGATGATGCAGGAAAGCGGCGTGCCTTCCTGGATGATGGTGGCCTTCAGCTTCATCATGGGATGGACTCTGGTGGAAACAGCTACCGGTATGATTCATGCCCTCCTGGAAAGGGTGGACAAGGGGCTGGAAGAAAAGGGAAGAACCGCCCTGTCCCGCAGAAATAAAGGGCTGACCACGGTAGTTATCATGGCCTGCGCTGTAGCTCTGGCCCAGGTAGGCATCATCGACCTCATCGCCAAAGGCTACATGGCCCTGGCCTACGCCTTCATGGCCCTCTTCCTCCTGCCGCTCCTCACGGTGGGCGTATATAAAATCTTCCGGAAAGAAGAAGGAGAAGAAATGGAAACAGAAGAGCTGGCAGCAGACTGCCGGCAAAAGGCGTAAGGGAGGTCGCTGATGCTCCCCTACAAATCCAGTTCGCATAGTGCAAAATGTGTTCGCTGTGCACCGCTTCGCTCGGGGGGCCGCCGATTGGCGGCCAGGACCGCGATGGAGCATCCTATCGATACTCTGCCCCGTACACCCTTTCCCGCTTCGCGGGACTTCCCCTCAAGGGGAAACGAGAAAATAGGTGGCACTGGATATTGTGTTACATATGACACAGATAGCTAATCCCGTAACGCTCCTTGCGTCCCCTTTAGGGGAAGAGGGCCACGAAGTGGCGAAGGGGTGGACGGTGGTAATCCTGATTATGATACTTGATGTGGACGTGACCGCCGAAGGAGGCATTATAAAATTCATCGCCCCCTAAAGGGGAAACGACTCACTACATTTTGCGCGTCGCTAGCGCTCCTTCACCCTCTGTTGTCACTGACTCACTGGATTTTCAGGTCGCTGATGCTCCCTTACAAATCCAGTTCGCATAGTGCAAAATATGTTCGCTGTGCACCGATAGGGCGATACCACAACCCTCGGCCCAAAGGGCCGTCAAACTTAAGAACCTTCCGGCCCAGTGGGCCGGTCAATCTTAAGCACCTTTTCCCCGCCCCCCTGAGCAAAAGTGATGCAGCCCTTCTACACAACCTGCGGTGAAAGCCGCACCCGCTTTCTTGACCATGGAGGCGTGAGATTTCTCCACTCCGCTCCGCTACGGTCGAAATGACGATAGGGGCGCCCGCCAATATCGTCATCTCGAGCGGGGGGATGCGCCGGTATGGGTGTTAGAGGGGAACCGCTTCGATGAAACTCTGAGTCGAGAGATCTCCCACCAGAAAGCCAATCCCGTAACGCTGACTTTATCATCTGCGGCGAAGCCGCCACAACAACCCTCGTGGCCAAAGGCCCCGTCAAACCTAAGAACCCTCCGGCCGCCAGGCCGGTCCATCTTAAGAACCTTCCCTTCTGGACCTTATGAAAAAGGACCGCCCTGTGGCGGTCTTTTTCATATGTCATATATGCAGTATGCTCTTGAAGGCTTTGATATAGTGCCTTGACACAGGTACCTTCTGCTTTTCATAGCTGGTCATGGTGAGAAGGAGGGTGCCATTGTCCTGGGGCTGGATTTCATGAATCATGGAAAGGTTCACAATATAGCCCTTATGGGTACGGAAGAAGCCCAAAGGAGTGAGGAGACTTTCTATGTCCCGGAGGGTCATCCTGGATTCCACGATGCCGCTGGTGGTGTAAAAGAGGGAGCGGTCCGATTTTTCCGTACATACCAGCACGATTTCCTCAGATGGGGAAATCATGAGGGTTTTATTTTTTGTCTGGATAGATACCTTCTGGGAAGTGACCTGCACTTCGCCGGGCACTATTTTCCCGCGCTGCAGGGCCAGACTGTCGGTGAGCCTTTCGATGATGCGGCGGATGCGATTTTCAGAATAGGGCTTCAGAATGTAGTCAAAGGCTTCCAGATCGAAGGCCTGCAGGGCAAACTGGCTGTAGCCTGTGGCGAATACGATTTTCAAGGGCAGGTCCATCTTTAGGATCTCCCTGGCACATTCCAGACCGTTCATGATAGGCATTTCGATATCCAGAAAGAGGATGTCCACATTGGGGTGGGCCTTTAAAAACTGCAGCACCTCTCTGCCGTTGGCACATTCGCCCACGATTTTCACGCCGGGAATGGCAGAAAGCTCATACTTCAATTCTCCTCTGGCCGGAAGCTCGTCATCAGCCACCAGCGTTTTGATTTCTTCCATAATATTCCTTTCTTATTTCTTTGTCGGCAGGACGATGGTTTTCGTAATGGCTCCTTCCTCATCTGCCAGAGAGGCAGGGGCCTTTTCAATTTTGGGGATATTGGCAAATACAAGGGTGCCCCGGTTTTCCTTACTTACGATATGGAGGCCGCAGGCACTGCCGAAGAGGGACATGAGGCGCTGATGCACATTGATGAGGCCGATCTGGTCCCGCCGTTTGTGATCTATGAGAAGCCTCTTCCGCTTCCTGGCGGGAATGCCTACACCCGTATCCAGTACATAAATTTTGAAATACTTCGGATGCTCGATGAGGCCCACCTTGATTTTACCGCCTTCCGGCCGCTTGAAAATACCGTGGATCACCGCATTTTCCACCAGAGGCTGCAAGAGCAGCGGCGGTACCTGGATATCATTCAGCTTATCCTTTGGGAAATCGTAGGTGATTTTCAGCCGGTCGCCGAACCGCGCCCGTTCCAGCTCCGTGTAGCATTCAATGACATGAAGCTCCTCCGACAGGGGAATGAGCTTGGAAGGATTGTTCAGACTGTGGCGGAAATAATCGGACAGGTACTGGATGAGCTTTCGGGCCGTATCAGGGTCGCTTCTCACATAGTAGCTGATGGTATTCAGCGTATTATAGAGGAAATGGGGATTGATCTGGGCCTGCAGCGCCCGGATTTCCGCTTCCGCCAGAAGATTTTCCTCCTCCTTCATGCGGTCGTACTCATATATGGCTTCCATCACATGGCAGATGCCGTGCAGGAATTCGATACCCATCTTCGTGAACGTATCGCCCTTGCTTTTGGCGGCGATAATATATCCCACCGTCTCATTTTTGTAAGTCACCGGCAGTGTCATGAGATGGGGCATATCGGGCAGAGACTTCTGCAGCTTCAGAATGGCGATTTCCGCATCCCCCTGGGTCTCATCGGCTTCGGTTTTGTAATTGGTGCGGGTGTAGAACTGGTCCTTGTAGGAAATGGCCGTCCAGATGAGACTGGGCAGGGAAGAAGTCATAAGCTCTGCAATTTTGGAAATATTGGCATCGTTGAACCCGTCGTGCAGCGTGGCAAAAAGGGCGGCCACCGCATCGAAGGTATTCTTTGTGGTCTGGGTCTTTTCTGAATCCCGCTGGTGGATAAAGAACTCAATCACCATGTAGAAAAGAGAAACGGCAATGGTATTGGTTACGATGATAGGCAGAGACAGGGCAAAGAAATCCTCGGGATGGCTGATGGTCTGGGGAAAGGTGAGAAAGGCGTAAAACAGCCAGAAAAGGATTTCCAGCGTAAAGGCGTCAAGAAAAGCCCACATCCACAGCTGGTGATGGTGCTTCTTCAGCCGTTTGGAAAGGAAACCGGCCGCAATGCCCTGAATAATGGTGAGGCCCCCATGGATAAAGGCGGCATCGGTGGGAATAAAGAAAGCCCGATGGAAACCGGTGATAAGTCCTGTCACCGTACCCACCACCGGTCCACCGATGAGGCCGGCCAGGATAATGCCTACCGCACGGAAATTGATAATGCCCCCGCCGGCCCGCACATTCCAGTAGGTGCCGCAGATGGAAAGGACGGAAAAGAGCAGGATGAAAAACACCATATGCCGCCGGCTGAAATGCTTGGCGGAAATGGCTTCACGGAAAAAAGTGGTGCGGCAGATCAGAAGCAGGAGAAGGAGAAAAATGGAAATGCCGAACCATACATGCTGGATGCCGATAATCCAGGAAGAATTCATAGTATCATCCTTTCCATGGGAAAAGTGGGGAACTTCTGGCGATGGGGAAATGAAAAATTTTAGGGCCTGCCTGGGGGAGTGCCATTTGAGACTCTTGCCGTGCAGCACCCCCGCGCCACTTCGTGGCCCTCTCCGCCCCGGTGGGAAGCGTGTCACTTGATTCTCAGTCGTCTTCGACTCCCGGCGAATCAAGTTCCCTTGGCACCTCAAGGGGGCGCAAGGGGAAGCGCACTTTCTTAAACCATAGACAACAGCCTTTATGTTTTGAAAAAATAATAACTTATAAACTATGAATTATTCAATCAATACATTTTATTTGCATCTTATCCCCTGTTTCCTGCATCTGGGCTCATAATTTTTTAATTTTTCAACGAAAGCAGGTATACTAAGGCTGAAAGAAATCAAAGGATTTTTGATAAGTCCTATTTGCTTTTATTATAACAAATAGAGACTTGCAGGGTTCAAGTTTTTTGAAAGGCGAAGCTCCCTGGGGGAGCGGAAACGGACGTTTTTCAAAGAAAGGAAGGGTTATTATGGTTGTTTACGGTGTTGCACTTTTAGCCGGCTGCTATATGGCAGGCAATTTCATCGGTGATGTGCTGGGAGCGCTTCTGGGCGTGAAGGCCAATATCGGCGGCGTAGGTTTCGCCATGCTGCTCCTCATCCTGATTTCCACCTGGGCCATTCAGAAGGGTTATATGAAGGCACCGGAGGAACAGGGCATTAAATTCTGGAGTGCCATGTACATTCCCATCGTTGTGGCTATGAGCTCCATTCAGAACGTGGCAGCTGCTCTTTCCGGCGGCGTGGTGGCTGTTCTGGGCGGTGTGCTGGCAGTAGTCATCGGTTTCCTGGCTATTCCTTTCTTCGCAAGGAAGAAAGCGGAAGCCCCGGTATCGGACAGCGAACTGGCCAAGGATCACAAATAAGGAGGGAAAATCATGGATATGGCAGCAATGATTACAAAGTTATTTGTTAAAAACGGCATGATTTTCGCCTTTATGCTTCTGGGCATCATCATGTTTGTGGCCTATAAACTGGGCGGCCTCACCAAGGGCCGGGTACATGGCAGTGCTATTGCCATTTTCCTGGGCCTGGTACTGGCTTACATCGGCGGTGTCACCACCGGAGGAAATAAGGGTATTGCCGATATTCCTCTCTTTGCAGGCATGGGCCTGGTGGGCGGCGCCATGTTCAGAGATTTCGCCATCGTTTCCACTGCATTCGGTGCGGATCTTCGTGAAATCAAGAAAATTGGCTGGCGCGGCGTAGCGTCCCTGTTCTTCGGCGAATTCATCTGCCTGGTGGCAGGTATTGCAGTGGCTTATCCTCTGGGATATACCAGCGCCGTTGACCTGGTGACCATTGGCGCCGGCGTGGCTACCTTCGTAGTGGGACCGGTTACCGGAGCCGCTCTGGGGGCTTCTTCTGAAGTCATCGCCATCTCTATTGCAGCAGGTGTGGTGAAATCAGTACTGGTCATGGTGGTGACCCCCTTCGTGGCAAAACCACTGTCCATTGATAATCCTCAGTCCGCCATGGCTTTCGGCGGCATCATGGGCACCACCTCCGGCACCGCAGCCGGCATGGCCGCTGTCAACCCGAAACTGGTTCCCTATGCAGCTATGACCGCTACCTTCTATACCGGCCTGGGATGCCTCCTTTTCCCCTCGGTATTCTACTTCCTGACTACCCTCTTCTTCTGAGTCGGTCATAGGAAAGAGAGATTCCTTTTACGGCATCCCCTTTCCTTCACTATCCCATTCCGGGGAAGCGCTCCGGGAGCTGAAAGATTCCCCTTCCTTCAGCGCCCATCTCTCACAGGAGGCGGATCCGGAATGATTCCCTTCCTTTTTCAGGCGCGGGGCATCCAGGAAATGCCCTGCACCTGCAAAAGTAAAGGACTTATATTATAATAAAAAAACCAGTATTATCAAAAAGAACCTGCCAGCCAAGTGCTGCAGGTCATCACTCTGCTTATCGCATTTCATAAGAAAGGATTGATATTATGTTGGAAATCAAACCAAGCAATAAAAACTGGCATACCAGAGGAGACGACACCGCTGCAAGAATCGCTGCCGCCGCTCCCTATGCCCATGGCAAAATCGTAGATCCTGCCGATACAGTAAAGCTGCTGGAAGCAGTCCTTCGCCCCGGCGACAAAGTGAACATCGAAGGGGACAACCAGAAACAGGCAGACTTTTTGGCTAAGAAACTGTGCGAAGTGGATCCCGCCAAGGTTCATGACCTCCACATGATTCAGTCCACCCTTTCCATTCCGGAACACCTGGATGTTTTCGATAAAGGCATTGCCCGCAAGCTGGACTTCGCCTATGCAGGCAGCCAGGGCAAACGGCTGGCCCAGATGGTACAGAACGACGGCATCGAACTGGGCGCCATCCACACCTATCTGGAAATGTACTCCCGCTACTTCATCGACCTGGTACCCAGAGTTTCCCTGGTCTGCGCCGATGCAGCTGATAAAGACGGAAATATTTACACCGGCTTCTCCACCGAAGATACACCGGCTATCGTAGAAGCTACGAAATTCAACCAGGGCATCGTGATTTTCCAGGTCAACAAAATGGTAGATAAGCTGCCCCGCGTGGATATCCCGGCTGACTGGGTAGACTTCGTTATCGAAAGCCCCACCCCCTACATGCTGAACCCCCTCTTTACCAGAGACCCCGCTAAGATTACAAACGACCGCATCATGAAAGCCATGATGGCCATCAAAGGCATTTATGCTGAATACGGCGTGAAAGTCCTGAACCATGGCGTAGGCTTCGACACCGCTGCCGTAGAACTCCTTCTCCCCACCTTCGGCGAATCCCTGGGACTCAAGGGCAAGATCTGCACCCACTGGGTACTGAACCCGCACCCCACCCTGATTCCTGCCATTGAAACAGGCTGGGTACAGGCTGTCTACTCCTTCGGCTCCGAAGTAGGCATGGAAGAATACATCAAAGCCCGCCCTGACATCTTCGCCATCGGACCGGACGGTACCATGCGCTCCAACAGAGCCTTCTGCCAGGCAGCAGGCCACTATGCAGCAGACATGTTCATCGGCTCCACCATGCAGATCGATAAATACGGCAACTCCTCCACCGCCACCAAGAACAACGTGGCAGGCTTCGGCGGCGCACCGAACATGGGCTGCGATGCCAAAGGCCGCCGTCATGTTACCCCGGCATGGCAGAAAGCAGGCGCCGAAGTGGCTAACCGTTTCGAACTCATGGGCGATGCCAACCGCGGCAAGAAACTGGTAGTCCAGATGATTACCACTGTCTCCGCCAAAGGCTTCCCGGGCTTCGTAGAACAGCTTGACGCCGTGGCACTGAAAAAGAACGCCAACCTGGACCTGGAACCGATTATGATCTACTCCGATGACCTCACCCATATCGTTTCCGAAGTGGGTATCGCTTATCTCCATAAGTGCCACAACATGGAAGAAAGAATGGACGCTATCCGCGCCGTGGCCGGAAACACGGAAGTAGGCAAACTGGAAGATCCGGAAATCACAAAGAAACTCCGCAAAGAAGGCATCGTCAAACTGCCGGAAGACCTGGGCATCAACCCTGCTGACGCCACCAGAGACCTCCTGGCTGCCAAGAACATGAAAGACCTGGTAGACTGGTCCGGCGGCCTCTACAATCCGCCAGCTAAATTCAGAAACTGGTAATCAGAAATAGAAAGCCATCAGAAAGGGCTGTGGAAAATGGTAATCATTTTTCCACAGCCCTTTTTTTATGACTTATTCTGATGGCAAGCCTCCAGCCAGGCGTCATCTCGAGGGGGACCTGCCGGTATGGGTGGCAAAAACTTTGGACTTTATTGAAACGCAGAGCCGAGAGATCTCCTGCCACTATGGAGTTTGCCACACTTCGGAGTGAGATTTCTCCACTCCGCTTCGCTACGGTCGAAATGACGGGGGCGGTGTCATCTCGAGCGGAGGAACGCGTCGGTATGGGGCAAAGACTTTGGGCTCTCATGAAACGCAGAGTCGAGAGATCTCCTGCCACTACGGGCTTGCCACATTTCGGAGTGAAATTTCTCCACTCCACTTCGCTGCGGTCGAAATGACGGGGCAGGGCATCGTTTTGGTCAATTTGTCCCTCTGGAAATGACTGTATGCTGCCCGCCGACATCGTCATCTCGAGCGGAGAAACGCGCCGGTATGGGATACAAAGACTTTGGACTCTAATGAAACGCAGAGTCGAGAGATCTCCTGCCACCATGGGCTTGCTACATTTCGGCGTGAGATTTCTCCACTCCGCTTCGCTGCGGTCGAAATGACGGGGCGGGGCGGTATCATATATTTCTTCCCGGACCTTTTGTCTTTAGGACTGATGCAGAGACAGTTCCTCCCTTTATCGGACTATATCAGCAGAGAGGCGAAAAGGCCGGGCCGAAATCCTTCCTATGCCGCAGCGCACAATCCATGGAAGCGGAGAGGGAAGGACAGAAGCCTTCATGAAATTCACCTCTCTGGCGCGCCAACCATATAAAAACTCCTGAAGAAAACCTGCTAGAAATCCTGGTGGCAACTATGGCTATACCTGTTCTTCCTTGACGACACAGTCATTCCGTTTAGGCGGCTATCCCTGGCCGATTCATCGAAGCAGAACGCCTGAGCCCTACCGTGCATCAGTATGGGACGAATCAGGAGTTTTTTGCGTGGACAAAAGGCTGTGGAAAAATGGTAACCATTTTTCCACAGCCCTTTTTTTATGGCTTATTCTGATGGTAAGTTTCCAGCCCCTGTGTCATCTCGAGCGGAGGAACGGGCCGGTATGGGTGTTAAGGACTTTGGGCTTTATTGAAACGCAGGGCCGAGAGATCTCCTGACACCATGGGCTTGCCACATTTCGGGGTGAGATTTCTCCACTCCGCTTCGCTTTCTTCGAAATGACGGGGCGGTATCATCTCGAGCGGAGGAACGCGCCGGTATGGGTGGCAAGGACTTTGGGCTCTAATGAAACGCAGAGCCGAGAGATCTCCTGCCACCCTGGGGCGTGCTACCTTTCGGGGTGAGATTTCTCCACTCCGCTTCGCTGCGCTCGAGATGACGATGCCGGCGGGCAGCTGACTGTCATTTACCGAAAAGGAAGCCATTGAAAAGGGCTGTGAAGAAATGATTACCATTTTTTCACAGCCCCTTTCAGGTTACTTTATTCATTTATTCCAGGGGAAGGATTTTTTTATTATCCGGTCCCGGGGTGGTGACTACGATTTTTTCCGGAGTGATAATGACAGCGCCCTTGGTGGTGCAGGCACCGTGGAAAAGTTCTTCTGCCAGGGCCTTGAATTTTTCCACCACCGGTCCGTCGGTTACATAGTCAGCCCTTCCTTTGATCTGGTAGCCTTCCGTAGTTTTCGGATCAAAGGCGGAAATCGCAATGCGGTGGTTGGCTTCAATGTTTTCCAGAGTCTGTTTCAGGAATACATCGCCAATGGCCAGCCTCCCGTCGTCCAGCACCGCTTTGAATCCCACAGGCACCACATTGGGGAATCCCTTGCTGCATACAGTGGCTGCTTCCCAAAGATTGTTTTCCAGAATTTTCTTTACCTGTTCATTCATCATAGAAAAACCTCCTTTGCAACTGTCTTTATTATACTCCCTGCTGCGTAAAAGAGGAGAGGAACGCTGACTCAAACCCTCTATCCCATTTTGTGGGGGAAGGAGACCGCGCCCTTCAAACTTGCCTCCCACCGCTCGTCGGGGGG
>NZ_JH591189.1:113599-118578 GCF_000242435.1 Dialister succinatiphilus YIT 11850
GGAGAAGAACGTTGCCCTCAAAACTTGCCTATCCCATTTTGTGGGGGAAAGGAGACCACGCCCTTCAAACTTGCCTCCCACCGCTCGTCGGGGGGAGGGGGACCACGAAGTGGTGGAGGGGGGGTCGCCGAAGGCTGCATTATAAAACCTGCGGCGAAGCCGCCACCATCACCCTCGGCCCGAAGGGCCGTCAAACCTTAGAACCTTAAGAACCTTCTGAACCCTAAAACAGCAGGGCCGCAGCGGCCCTGCTGTTTTACTTCGCAAATCCTTCTTTCAGCTGGCGAAGTCCCTGCTCCAGTGTTTTCCGGGGGCAGGCGAGATTGAAGCGGAGGAAGCCTTCCCCTTCTTTTCCGAAGACGTACCCCATGTCCAGCCACAGGTGGCAGTCATAGAGGACTTTGTGCTCCAGATCTTCATTGGAAAGGCCATAGGCCGAGGCGTCGATCCAGATGAGGTAGGTGCCTTCCGGTTCGATGAGTTTCATTTTCGGAAGGTTTTCGGAAAGGTAGGTTCTTGTGAAATCCAGATTTTCCCGGATGTATTCCTTAACGGTGTCCAGCCATTCCCGGCCTCCTTCATAGGCGGCACGGCAGGCGGCAAGGCCCATGACGTTGAGCTGGTCGTAGCCGAAGGAGTCCAGTTCTTCCTGGAAGGCCCGGCGGATACGGGGATTGGGAATCAGAATGTTGGAGTTCTGCAGGCCGGCAATGTTGAAGGTTTTGGAGGGAGCGGTGCAGATGATGGCATTTTGAGCCGCTTCTTCGCTGACGGTGCCGAAGGCGGTGTGCACGTGGCCGGGGTAGGTGAAGTCTTCGTGGATTTCATCAGCCACTATGGTCACGCCATGGGAGAGGCAGATGTCTGCATAGCGGGTGAGTTCTTCCCTGGTCCATACGCGGCCTACCGGGTTGTGGGGCGTGCAGAGGAGGGCGAGCTTCACATGGCCCTTTACGATTTTCTCTTCCAAATCCGCAAAATCCATTTCATAATGGCCGTTCTTCAGCACCAGAGGGCTGTTCACCAGCGTCCTTCCGTTTTTGATGACCGCATTGAGGAAGGGATAGTATACAGGCTGGTTGATGAGGATGCCGTCTCCCGGTTTGGTCAGGGCTTTGACAGCCAGGTTGATGGCAGGCACGACGCCGGGGGTTTTGATCAGCCATTCCGGGCGGATGGTCCAGTGGAAATAGGTTTCCTGCCAGGCGGCCAGGGCTTTGAAATAGGCCTCGCCGGATTCGGAATAGCCGAAGATGCCATGGTGCACCCGCTTTTCCAGGGCGTCCAGAATGGGCTTTGCTACTTTGAAATCCATGTCGGCTACCCAGAAGGGAAGCACGTCTTTAGGCTTTCCGCGCTGCACGGCAAAATCGTATTTCAGGCAGCCGCTGCCGCGGCGGTCGATGATGGTATCTAAATCAGAAAGTTTCATGATGGACTCCTTTGTATATTGATTCAATGGTGGTGTCATGTGTGGCGCTTGATCGTATTCCCGAAGGTTGACAGCCCCTTCAGGGCGTGAAGGTTGATGGCGCCGCCGGGCCTTTGGCCCTGGGCGCCAAGGGTTCTGTCCGGGACCGGCTGACGCCTCCCGGACGGGTTGAGGGCTCCGCCCTCGGGAGTTATATGGTATTGTGGAGGTCCTGCATAGGACCTCCAAGTCAGCCAAAGTAGGCCCTTAGCCTGCCCATTAAAGGGCTTACCTATTGGTTG
Source organism: Dialister succinatiphilus YIT 11850 (assembly GCF_000242435.1). Lineage (GTDB taxonomy): Bacteria > Bacillota > Negativicutes > Veillonellales > Dialisteraceae > Dialister > Dialister succinatiphilus. The sequence continues at coordinate 115,313 of NZ_JH591189.1, forward strand.
GCTGACCGTGCCCGCTGGCGAGGTGGGCGCCCTTTCGGCGCCATTTTTTATGCCGCCTTTGGCGGCTAAAACCTTTACAACCGCCCTGCGGGCGTTGGAAATGCATTCCCCCTTTGGTGGCTGGCGCCACCACCTTTCCCCCTCTTCGAGGTGGCACAACAACCCGTGCTTACTGTAGAGATGCTTATGAAGAGAATATTTTGCGGTGTTTTATTCTGTCCCCCGCTTGCGGGGGAAGTCTGGCGTAGCCGGATAGGGGGAGGCGAGCGCAGCGAGTCAATCTGCAGAATGCTTATCATGCTATATGACATAGAAAGCCAATCCCGTAACGCGGACTTTATAAGCATTGCCCGAAGGGCAATCCACCACCCTCAGCGCCGGCGGTGCTGTCGCCCCCTTGAGCGAAGCGATGCAACCCTTCTACACAACCTGCGGCGCCAGCCGCGCCCCTTTTTTAAAACTTGCGGCGCAGCCGCCACCACCACCCTCGGCCCGAAGGGCCGTCAAACTTAAGAACCTTACGAACCCTCGGGGCAAAGCCCCGTCAACCCTCGCGCCAACGGCGTGTCCCATAGCGAAGCGGCCTTTATCCCAGGGCCTGCTCCAAATCAGCGATGAGGTCGTTTACATCTTCAATGCCTACGGAGAGGCGGAGGAGGCAGGCGGTGATGCCGCGGGACTGCCGTTCTTCTTCGGTGAGGTCGCTGTGGGTCTGGGTAGCAGGGTAGGTGATGAGGCTTTCTACGCCGCCCAGGCTTTCAGCGAAGCGGATCAGTTTCACATTCTTCAGCACCTTGAGGGCTGTTTCATGGCTGTCGGTATAGAAGGAGAGCATGGCGCCGGCGCCGCGGGACTGCTTGAAGTGGATATCTCTGCCGGGGAAATCGGAAAGGCCGGGGTAGAAGACTTTGGTGATTTTCGGATGGTTTTCCAGCCAGTGAGCCAGGACGTCTGCATTTTTCTGAGCTGCTTCCATGCGGAGGGCCAGGGTTTTGATGCCCCTGGTTACGAGCCAGCTGTCCCAGGGAGCCAGGCAGCTGCCTACGGTTTTGTAGAGGAAGCGGATTTTTTCTGCCACTTCCTTATCTTTCGCCACTACGAAGCCTGCCAGTGTGTCGTTATGGCCTGCCAGGTACTTGGTACCGCTATGGATGACGATATCGGCTCCGAAATCTATGGGGTTGCAGAAATAGGGGCTCATGAAGGTATTATCTGCAATGAGGAGGGCACCGTGAGCATGGGCGATATCTGCTGTTTTCCGGATATCGGTAATCTGCATCATGGGGTTGGTCGGGGTTTCGATATAGACAGCCTTTACCGTTTCATCGAAGGCTTCTTCCACCTTGTCTTCATGGGAGGTATTGACGAATTTGAACTGAATACCGTTCTTTTCGTTCACGAAACGGAAGAGACGGATGGAGCCGCCATAGAGGTCATCGGAAGAAATGATGGTGTCCCCCGGCTTGAAGAGTTCCATGACCATGGAAATGGCGGCCATGCCGGAGGCATAGCTGGTACAGTCACAGCCGTGCTCCAGAGCGGCTACCACTTTTTCAGCACACTCCCGGGTCGGATTTTGAACCCGGGTATAGTCATAGCCCGTGGACTCCCCCAGCTCCGGATGGCCGAAGGTGGCACTCTGGAAAACGGGTACGGAAATGCAGCCGGTCGGATCTTTCCAATCGCTGCCATGAATGCAGATTGTTTTGATATTCATATGAAAAACCTCCCTGAAATGATGTTGAAATAAAAAAATCGTCCCTCGAAATCGAGAGACGATGTATCACCGTGTTACCACTCTTCTTTTCCCCTCCGTTACCGGAAGAGGACTTGACAGGTACGCCGGACAATGCCATAAATACCCTGCTGCTGTAACGGGCAGTCCCGGCGGGCTTGACCATTCGGCCCGGAGGCTCCAAGTCCATCTTCAGGCGGCCCTCCTGCACTGCTTTCACCACACGCAGCTCTCTTTGCCATTCGAGAAGCCCTACTCTTCTTGTCATTGCCTTCTTTGAAATTGGAAATATGATACCACGGGTCACCATGGATGTCAAGGATAAGTGACATAGCGCCTCTGGCGCGAGGGTTCAAAAGGTTCAGAGGGTGGTGGTGGCGGCTACGCCGCAAATTTAAAAAAGGGGCGCGGCTCCGCCGCAGGTTGTGTAGAAGGGTTGTGGTTCGCTTCGCTCAGGGGGCGACAGCGCCTGCGGCGCTGAAGGTGGTGGTATCGCTATGGGGCCACTCTTGTGGCCCGGGTTCAAACAATGCACCCCTTTTGGTGGCTGGCGCCACCACCTTCCCCCCGGCGGGGGGACTTTATTCTTCGCTATGCGTTGAGTGGCTTAAGTCAGCACTAAGGTAAGGGTAGAGTAAATCTCCCCCACCGGGGGAGATGCCGCAGGCAGAAGGGGTGCATTTCCAACGGTCCATAGGCCCGGTTGTTTGTTTTTTCTTGCTAAAGGCATATAGGGGTTAAGATTGATTTTCCTTTAGCTCTTCCACCCTTTTCTTTACAATCAAATCAATCATGATGCGGACGCCGTCGAAGCGGTGGCGGATATCACTGTTGGAGAAGCGGAGGACAGCAATGCCTTTTTTTCTATATGTTTTGTGCGCCACTGGTCATAGCTCCTGCCGTAATCGGTGTAATGCTGAGAGCCGTCGATTTCTATGGCCAATCTGGCTTGATGACAGTAAAAGTCAAGGATAAAAGGGGCCTGTATCTGTTGACGGCGAAATTTGACAGGATAGAAGCGGAGGTATTGGTACCAGAGTTTCTTCTCCTCCGGAGTCATCCCTTTTCGCAGGGAGGTAGCTCTGACTTTTAAGGTGCGGTTCAAAGGGGGATTGTTCATAAGGGACTCCTTGATGGAGAAATGCATAGAAGCAGGAAACAGTGGGAATCATTTCAAGGAACAACCGATGGGGCGGGAAAACTGTACAACCGGGCTTTCGCCCGTAGGGAAACCATACAACCGCCCTGGCGGGCGAGGACATGCACCCCTTTTGGTGGCTGGCGCCACCACCTTCCCCCCGGCGGGGGGACTTTATTCTTCGCTATGCGTTGAGCTGACGAAGCGAGGCTTCGCGGTGTTTTATTCTGCCCCCTGCATAGGGGGCAGTCCGGCGAAGCCGGATAGGGGGGCGAGCGCAGCGAGCCAATTCGCAGAATGCTTTTCATGCCATATGACATAGAAAGCCAATCCCGTAACGCTGACTTTATACTCATCGCCCGATAGGGCGATACCACAACCCTCGGCCCGAAG
>NZ_JH591189.1:118728-123368 GCF_000242435.1 Dialister succinatiphilus YIT 11850
AAGGGCCGTCAAACTTAAGAACCCTCCGGCCCATAGGGCCGGTCAATCCTAAGAACCTTTCCCTTCACAACCCTTCTACACAACCCGCCGCCGACAGGCGGCCACAACCTTCGGCCCGAAGGGCCGTCAACCTTCCCCTCTGAACCCTTTGAACCTTTTGAACCCTCTGAACCCTCACGCCGAAGGCGTGTCCAATGGCGTGTCAGGCAGGGTGAAATAGATTTCAAAGCGGACCACGCCATCTTTCTGGGTGAAGTTCTTAAAGCCTTTATAGGACATAATAAAATGATGGACAGAGGTCATACCGATACCATGTCCCTGCCTGTGGGTCACAGGGTAGCCGTCTTCATTCAAGGAAACCGGTTCAGCATAGTAATTTTCCACAGAAAGGAAGACCTGGCGGCCCCTGGTCTGCAGGTTGATATGGAGAAAGCGTTTATCCTTATCCTGGGTTTCCGATACGCGGATGGCATTTTCCAGAAGGTTGGCCAGGGCAAAGGAGAGATTTTCCTGCACCTTTGGAACCTCTTCCGGAAAGTTTACCCGGCAGGTGACGGGTATGCCGGCGTCTTTGGCTTTGACGATGTAAACGGAAAGCACCGCATTGACGAAGGGATTCAGACAGAAGGGATGAATGGCGGTTTTTTCCAGATGCTCGTCAAAGGAGCGGAGTAAATGGAGGGCTTCTTCCGATTTCCCGCTGCTGATGAGGCCGTAAAGGATATTGATCTGGTGGCGCATGTCATGGCGGAGAATGGAAAACTGTTTGGTACTGGCCTGTATGAGGAGCATGTTGTTCTGGAAGAAACGGATGGCTTTCTGCTGCACTTCATTTGTGCTTTTTAGAAGGACCTCTGTTTCCAGATCCCTGGCCTGCAGCTTGATATAGCGGTAGAGGGCGATGAAAGGCACAAAAGTAAGAATCCGGGAAAGCAGTTTGTCCATGGTCCAAAGGCCCGGCTCCAGGCTGATGGGCAGCTGAGTGAAGGCAATCAGCAGAGGCAGGAAGGCGATGTAGTAACCGTAGGGCTTATCATTGATGAGCTGGCGGGAAGGACACATATGGCGGAACATGCGGGCTGCAAGGGGCAGGGAGAGGAGAAAATAGAAAAGAAAGCAGGTCAGCTGCATGGAAAGACGCCATTCCACAGGAATGTTCTTCCCCAGGGAAATAATGGTCAATATGCTGGCAGTGTGAAGGAAGAAACTCCAAAGGCCCTGCATGCCAAGGACAAAAATCTGCTGAGCAATGAATCGGGGCAGCCAGTAAAAGGAAAGGAGCACATAGGGAATCCAGCCCAGCGCCAGGGAGGCCTTGTAAAGGATGACCGTGTGGGTGAACCCCTGAAAGAGGACGTAGTAGAAGATAAAGTTTAAAAGGGCCAGAATGATAAAGGAAAGGGCCATTTTCTTCCAACAGTTTTGAGGAAGAAAATCGAGGAAGGCTTGAAAAAAGATAAAACGGCCTGCCAGATGAACCAGGACCGTGCAGAGGGCCAGGGAAGAAATCGTATCCATAATGTACTCCTTTTAAAAAGGGATAGGTGGTGCAAGTGGTCATGGAGGCGCGTACACGGTCAGCCAAATCATAAGTCGCTCACAGCATAACGGAGCTTTATAGTGCCCCCGCAAGCGGGGCACTTATAACCCGTGCTTACTGTAGAGCCATTTATGAAGAGAGTGTTTCGCGGTGTTTTATTCTGCCCCCTGCATAGGGGGAAGTCCGGCGTAGCCGGATAGGGGGTGGCGAGCGCAGCGAGCCAATGGGCAGAATGCCTATCATGCCATATGATACAAAAAGCCAATCCCGTAACGCTGACTTTATAAGCATTGCCCGTAGGGCAATCCACAACCCTCGGACCGAAGGGCCGTCAAACTTAAGAACCTTTGGGCCCGAAAGGGCCCATCAATCCTAAGAACCTTTTTCCGCAACCCTTCTACACAACCTGCCGCCATCGGGCGGCCATAACCCTCGGGCCAGAGGCCCGTCACCCCTCAAGCCGAAGGCGCGTCCAGACCCTGTTACTTTGACAGCATATACTGCATATAATGCTGTTTCACTTCTTTTTTCTTTCTCCGGCTGATGGGAACGGAAATATTTCCTTTCAGCAGGAAGGAATCTTCTTCCATGGATTCAATGTAGTCCATGTTTACCATGAGCCGGTGGTAGCATTCGAAGAAGCGGTGGTCTGATGACAGATTCCGGGCCAGATCCTGGAAGGCGTTGGTGGTGTTGATATTCTTTTCTATCAGATGAATGGAAGCGTTTCTGCCTTCGCTGCAGTCCATGTAGAGAATATGGCTGAAAGGAACGCGAAGGGTTTCGCAGCCGGGAATGCGGGCGGAGAGTACTGCCGGTTTCAAAGAACCCCGGGGAAGGGCGTAATCCAGGGCATGAAACAGCTCCTCCCGGTGGCTTGCCAGAGGCTTCAGAATATAGCCCGACGCAAAAACCTTATACCCTTCCAGGGCGTGTTCCCGACTGGTGGTAAGAAATATGATTTTTACGCTCTCGTCCAGCCGCCGCACTTCCCTGGCCACATCCATGCCCTCCATGGCAGGCATGTAGATGTCCAGGAGAATGAGGTCAAAATCATCGGGTCGGAAATCTGCCAGAAACGAGGGACCGTCCATGTAGGAAGAAATGGAAATTTCCATATTGGCCGCATCGGGACGGTTTTGGAAATAGGTATCCACATAGTGCTTACCAATATCAATATCACTGGGATTGTCGTCGATCAGGGCAATTCGTATCATAAGATTCCTCCTATCCCATCATAGAATGACTGCTTTGTCTCTATTATACTCAAAAGGAAAAGAAAAAGGGAAAACAGCGAAAGAGAAATGGTTTCCTGCGAGTCATTGGCAAGGCTGGCTGTCCGCATCCCATCGGGTCATTCTTCATGTCATTCAGAATGACCCGTCCGGCGTAAAGGTAAACATGTAACCTCCTGCCACCCTGTTCAGGGAGCAGAATAAAACCCTCCATACCTGTTATGATATGTGGCAATGCATAGCATCCATAGGGCCCCTTTAAAAATTGCGGCGAAGCCGCCACCACCACCCTCGGCCCCAAAGGCCGTCAAACTTAAGAACCCTTGGGCCCATAGGGCCCATCCATCTTACGAACCTTTCTACACAACCCTTCTACACAACCCGCGGCGCCAGCCGCGCCCCCTTTCTTTAAAATCTGCGCCCCATAGGGCGCCACCACCTTTTGAACCTTTTGAACCTTCACACCGACGGTGTGTCCCATGGTGAACCCTCTGAATCCCGCCGCTCCGAGGCCCCATATACGAAAGTATACTTCCTTCCCTTTCCGGAAGGATTTTTTTATTTTTCAGGGGACATATTTCTTTTTCATAGATACCCTGTATATCTTCGAAGACCGGAAAGGCGGGAAATCCCCACGGGGTGGGATGAAGCGGTGCCGGCCACGGATGGGGAGAAAAAAGTTGAGAGAAATAAAAGGTATACTTTCGTATACTTTTTGTGTGTTTGTGTATAGTCTATACTTCAGACAAATAGAAGAGGGAGCCTTAGCTCCATGAAATCCGGCAGAAAAAATAGTTTTACAGACTTGAATAATGTGCATAAATATGCATTATTTAAAGTCGCCCATTTTCAGACAAACGAAAAAAACTGCCGGAAAGGAAAGGCAGCGTTTTTCTTTTGACAGAGAATCAGAAAATGACCACTTTTGCAGAAAAATGACCACTTTTGCAGAAAAAATAGAAAGTTTAGTTCCTTTAAGATATAGTAACGACAGATAAAGCTGAACAATTGCATAGGAAATCAGAAGCGTCATATGTCGAAAAAAATATTGACTGGGGACCTTTATTTCGTGCGCCCTGAAATCGGGAGCAGTGGAAAACGAGGAGGCTTCATAGAAAGTCATACACCAAAAAACGGCGGCGCAGAAGGTTTCTGGGTTCTGTATAATCTGCATACATGCATTCAAAGGCCCGCTCTGAGCCTTGAAAATATAAGTGTATATCATAAGGCCGTGTAAAGGAGGAATATACGGAAACCGGCCGGCCGCTGGGACGAAGTCCACGTGGAATTTATAAGTCAAAATACGGCACATCCGGCTAAATGCCGCAGAAAATGATTCAGAGCATCTATCATTTCCACTCAAAGGAGGGTAACACCATGAATAAGATTTACAAAGTCATCTGGAGTAAAGCGAAGCACACCTATGTGGTGGCATCGGAAATCGCAAAAGGACACACCAAGGGCGAAACAACAGGAAAGGGACTGAAGAAACTGGCCGCAGCCATGCTGGTGGCAGCAGCTCTTCTGAGCCCGAACTTCGCCTGGGCTGAGGGTACGGTGACAGTGGAACCGGCAGGTACTGGTTCCACTACGACTGTGGAAGTATATACCAAAGGAGGAACTGATACACAAGTCAATGCTGCAAAAACTTATACTTATCGTAAAGTGGTAGCTGAAGAACACGCCCGTGAAGCAGCTGACAACGAACTGAATGAACGGATTACGAACGAAGCCAATGCAATCCACGAAACCACGAATCAGCTGCAGAAAGACCTGAATACGGAAACGGCTGCTCGTGAAGCCGGCGATACAGCGCTGGATACCCGGATCACCAATGTGAAGGAATATCTGGAAAACCAGACTGT
>NZ_JH591189.1:124201-126035 GCF_000242435.1 Dialister succinatiphilus YIT 11850
GTCATCCAACAGGTGAACCAAAACGCAGCCAATGGCATTGCAACGCTGGCTACTGCCTACAACAACGAAGTGGCAAGCCGTGAAGCAGCTGACAACGAACTGAATGAACGGATTACCAACGAAGCCAATGCAATCCACGAAACCACGAATAAATTGCAGGATGACCTGAATACGGAAACGACTGCTCGTGAGGCGGCCGATACGGCGCTGGATACCCGGATTACCAATGTGAAGGAATATCTGGAAAACCAGACTTCCGAGAATTATGTGAGCAAGACTGATGCAACGGTACAGGACGGAGCCATCGTCAAAGCAGCTAAGACCATCGGTGAAAACGTCACCAACCTGGATGCTGCTCTGGCCAAAGAAACCGCCGCCCGGATTGGTGCCGATAAATCCCAGGACGAAGTTATCAAGCAGGTCAACCAGAATGTGGCGGATGGATTCAATACCATCAACACCAATATGGCCAATGGGTTTGCGGCTCTGAACGCAGCCGACGCCGCCGAAAAAGAAGCCCGCATCGGGGCTGATAAAAAACTGGCGGAAGCCGTGAACAGCGGCCTGAGCCTGAGAGACGACAATGTGTTGCAAAAGAATACCACCACCGTAGCCGATGACGGTACGGTGACCACTTCCAAGAGCGACGCCAACGAAATGATCCTGAACAAGGGGAACAAGAATCAGATTACCTTGAATGAAAAAGGAGTCAAGGTTGGCACCAACAGCAGCGTGTTGGATGCCGACGGCATCTACACCGGCGGCGACACTTTTGACGCAGCCAAGGCAGCCATGAGCTCCGACGGCCAGATTAAAGGGGCCAACGGCAAATTCACGGTAGACGCCAGTGGCAATACCACCGTGACCAGCCTGGATGCCAGGACCGGAACGATCCAGACCAAGGGCGATCTTTACGCCAAAGACGCAACCTTCAGCGGCGATATCACTGCGAAAGATGCAACGCTCTCCGGTGATCTCAGTGCCAAGGACGGCACTTTCTCCGGCGACCTCAGTGCCAAAGATGGTACTTTCTCCGGCGATGTGTCGGCGAAAGACGTAACGGCTACGGGAACCTTGCAAGGGGCCGAAGTCACCGACGGCACGGCAACCCTGAAACAGGGCAAGCTGACCGGTGTGAAAGACATCGAAACGGAAGCACTCCATGTGAATGGGGACGCCAATGTAACGGGCAAACTGACCACCAAAGATCTGGAAGTTACGGGCGAATTCAATGCCAATACGCTGAAGAGCAGACTGGATGAAAACAACTACACCGAAATCCACGGCGGCAATGTGACTTCCAAGAACCTGAAAGTGGACAAGGGCGTTACCAGGACTTCTGAATCCTCCTTTGATGAAAACGGCCGGGAAGAATATGTAACCGATAATGATTCCCGTGCCACTGTCAAAGTGGGGGCCAACGAAATCAGCCAGACACTGGATGACAAAGGCAACAACCCGAAAAATGCAGCATCCCGTGTACTGTCCCAGAATACGGATAACAAGTATGAAATTACCGATTCTGTTGTAGAAGGAAATCAGTCCAATGTGGAAAACCGCACTGCGGATACTACAGACTCCCAGATTTCTTTTAAGGATGACAGCGGCAAAGTCCTGAATAAGTCCTACATCACTCAGAACCTCAAGAAAGTCCTGATGGGTGTAGAAGAGGGGGATAATAAGACCACCATCGAACAGAATGCAAATAATATCACCAATACCGCAAAGAACGGCACTATCACCAATGATGCAGGTAAACTTGTCAATACAGCCAGTGAATCTGTAACCACCCAGATTGGAGACGGTTCGGAAGTGCAGAGCGTGATGAATGGAG
>NZ_JH591189.1:127498-130173 GCF_000242435.1 Dialister succinatiphilus YIT 11850
CCAGCGTGACAAATCAGGTTGGCAATAACAAAGTCCTCGTTGATACCACCCATGTACAGTCCGCATTTGGAGATACCATCTACACCACCTGGGATAAAAGCGGTATCACAAACAATGCAACGGATAAGACCATAGCAACCACTGCCAAAGATATCAAGAACACCGCAACCGGTGATATTACCAACACAGCATCCACTGGCACCATCACCAATGACGCCAAGACCCTGCTCAATAAGGCTTCCGACTCCATCACCGACAAAGTAGGCGCCAATGTAGAGCGGACCATGACCACCAAGAAGATTTCCGAATCTGTAAAGGATGGTACCAAGAGCAACTCCTTCAGCAAGACCGCTGAAAAGGATATCAACATCATCACCGATGGCACCAAGACCAGCACTCTGAGCCAGCTGGCCGGCAGTGTGAACACGTCCCTGAAGGAAGTGGACAGCAGCGGCAACTCCGTGAAGTCCCTGAACAATGTGCAGACCGTTTCTGAAGACACCACTAAGATCACCGATACTGTCACCGGCGACTTCTCCAGCCGTAGCCAGAAGGCTAACGGCTTCACCAGCCAGGTGAAGAACAATAGCGGCGGATCCAACACGGTGACAGATACGGCTACCACTTCTGAACAGAAACTGGTCAGCGGGAACATCATCGACATCCTGAAGGATGCGGAAAACGGGTATGTGAATACCACCGTTTCCAATAGCGATGGTTCCTCCAGCACCGGGGTGAAGCAGACCTATACGGATATCACCAGCACGGCTAAACAGGGAACGATTACCAACGATGCCAAGAACTTGGTGAACAAGGCGGAAGAAAAACTGTCCAACAGTGCGGCAGAAATTGAAAACACTGCAACTAACAGCATCAAAGATACGGTAGGCAAGAGCACCGTGACTACGACGACGGATGGCACGACTTTCGAAAATAGGGACCACAACGGGGCAATCGGCGACTATTCGATTACGAAGACGACCATTTCCGGCAATACCCTCGAAACGGGCAAAGCGACTATGGATTATGCTGAGGTCATGAAAGACCTCAGGGTCGGTGGCACGACTACTACGAAAGACCTGCATGTGACCAACAACGCGACTATTGATGGCACCCTCGGTGTAACCGGAGCCGCGAAATTCCAGGATACGGTCACTGTTGCCAAAGACCTTAGCGTAGGCGGCAATGCAACCGTAGCCGGCGACGTAACGGCTGACTCCTACAAAGTGGGAGATAAGACCTACATTGATGGAAATGGTATCAATGCCAATGACCAGGTCATCAGGAATGTAGGCAAAGGCGATATCTCCGAAGGCTCCACCGATGCCGTTTCCGGCGGCCAGCTCTATGAAACCAATACCAGAGTTTCCGGACTGGAAACCCGTATGGGCACCGTGGAAACCAGAGTGGATAAACTGGACAACAAGATCGACAAGGTAGGCGCCAACGCCGCAGCTATGGCAAACCTGCACCCCCTGGAATTCGATGAAGACTCCAAGTGGAATGTGGCAGCAGCAGTAGGCAGCTCCGGCAGCGAAACTGCCAGTGCGGTAGGCGTATTCTACCGGCCTAATGAAAACGTGATGGTCAATGCCTCTGCAGCCATGGGCACCGGTGAGAATATGTTCGGCGGCGGCGTATCCCTCCGTCTCGGCCACGGCGGCAACAAAGCCAAAGAGGCACAGATGAAGGCAGCTGCAGCAGAAAATAAGGAACTCCGTGCTAAAGTGGACGACCTCACCGCCCGCATGGACGCTCTCCTCTCCGTACTGAATCCCAATATGTCGAAAGATTTCCCGGATGTGCCGGAGAATCACTGGGCCTACGAAGCCGTTTCCCGTCTGGCAGGCAATGGCATCGTGGAAGGCTATGAGGACGGCAAGTACCACGGAGAACGGCAGATGACCCGCTATGAAATGGCAGAAATCATCTACAACGCCCTCTCCAAAGGCGCTAAGGCGGAAAAGAAACTGGTTGAAGAATTCCGCCCCGAACTCCAGGCCATGGCAGCCCAGAAAAAAGCCTAGCCTCACCAATCACTCCTCCTTCATCCCTCCAAGCCGGATGACTGCTAATATGAAGGACAGTGATATGAGGATATAATCCCTGCCCCTTCCCCCCGGAGGGGAAAGGGATCATAAACCCCCGGGACGAAAGTCCCGGGGGTTTTGCGATGGGATTGTGTTGTGAGGAAATGCACCCCTTTTGGTGGCTGGGGCCACCACCTTCCCCCCGGCGGGGGGACTTTATTCTTCGCTATGCGTTGAGCGGCTTAAGTCAGCACTAAGGTAAGGGGAGAGCAAATCTCCCCCACCGGGGGAGATGCCGCAGGCAGAAGGGGTGCATTTCCAACGGGCCGAAGGCCCGGTTGTTTGGTTTTTCATTCCGCAAAGCGGAATTACAAACTCATTGCTCCCTGAGCGAAGCGATGCATAGCGAACATGATTTGCACTATGCGAACTGGATTTGTAAGGGAGCATCAGCGACCTGAAAATCCAGTGAGTCAGTGACAGCAGTGGATGAAGGAGCACTAGCGACGCACAAATCATAGTGAGTCGTTTCCCCTTTAGGGGCGAGGGGTGTGGTGGGCGCCTCTAAATTATAGAAGGCGCCGGTTTGTATAAAACCATACAACCGCCCTGCGGGCGAGGAAATGCACCCCTTTTGGTGGCTGG
>NZ_JH591189.1:130273-133178 GCF_000242435.1 Dialister succinatiphilus YIT 11850
AATCCCGTAACGCTGACTTTATAAGCATTGCCGCAGAGCGGCAATCCGCAACCTTAGGGGCCAAAGGCCCCGTCAAACTTACGAACCCTTGGACCGAAGGCCCATCCATCTTAAGAACCCTTTTTATGCAACCCTTCTACACAACCCGCGGCGCCAGCCGCGCCCCTTTTTTAAAATTGCGGCGTCAGCCGCCACCACCACCCTCTGAACCCTTCTGAACCCTTCTGTACCTTCTGAACCCTCTGAACCCTCACACCCGATAGGGTGTGTCCAAAAGCCGCCCCCTCATTTTTCTTTAAACATCCCTACCAGCTGGGCGCGGTTTTTGATGTCCAGTTTTTTATAGATAAGGGAGAGCGCTTTTTTTATGGTGATTTCCGCCACGTTCATTTCAGCGGCGATTTCTTTATTGGTTCTGCCTTTCATGACGAGGCGGATGATGCCCATTTCACGGGCGGTGAGTTTTTTGCTCAGCTGATCCAGGTGGATTTCTTTTTCCAGAATCTGCCCGGCCGATTCAAAGCGGGAGTCCATGATGTCTTTCAGCAGGGAGGAGGCAGGGCTGGCTTTGAGGTGGGCCCAGCGGGAGGCGAGGCGGTTTTTGACGGTGAGGAAGGGGGTGATGAGGTGGTCCGGCTCTGCCAGGCGGAGGGCTTTTTCCATGGCTTCCAGGCATTGGGCGTTTTCGTGGAGCATGTCGCAGGCGATGGCCTGGTGGAGGAGGGCGTGGATTTCGCCTATGAGGGAGCGGCGCTGGCAAGCCAGGAGGGTTCTGCCGTTTCCGGGGTGGACGAGCCGTTCGTCTTCCACAATGTGTAGGAAGGTAAGGGCAGGGAAATAGAACATGGAGCTGTTGATGGCTTGATTTTGGCGGTCCCCGCCTTCTCTGGAGGGGAGGATGATTTCCAGGCTTTCATCGCTCATGCGGGCGAGGAGGGCCTGAAAAGGCTGGGCGGTGTTCATGAGTTCATGAAGCTTTTTTCGGGACTCTTTCAGGCCGGCGGTATCTCCGTAGAAGTAGGAGAGCATGGCCTGGTAGTGGAGGCAGCGGATTTGGATGGAAAGGTCCTCCCTATAGGATTCGGTGGCTTCCAGGGTGGAGAGGGCGTCTTCTGCTTCGCTGAAATGGCCGGTGTTGAAGGCGTATTCCATCTGGAAATAGAGGGCCCAGATTCCATTATGTGGCATGCGGTTGATACGGCAGCAGATTTCCTGGATTTCTATGAGCTGCTCCGTTTCTTCTTTCAATTTTCCCGGGGTGGAGTGGTACATCATAAGGAAGGAGGGACAGCAGAATCCGAGACGGGGCGCTATGAACTGGTCTTCCAGATGAAATTTGCGGATGTCTTCAAGGACTTTGGCAAAGAGGGAGGTCATGGTGTCCAGATGATTGAAGGCGGTGGCCCCTTCGAGAAAGGTCAAGGCCGTCTGTCCCAAGAGGGAGAGCTCCAGCCGCTGGATGCGGGCCATGTTCCTTCGATAGCCGGCATGAAGTTCGGAGAAATAGAGGTCGTAGGCCATGAGAAGCACTGTTTTCATGTGCTTCCTCATCAAGTCATGGGGAATGTGGTCCAGAAGGTCGGCAGGATAGATGCGGGGCCCCGCCAGCAGAATGGAGTCGGCGCCTTTGTCCAGAATAATGAGGGAGAGCTCATAGTTTTTCGCCAGGCTGGCAAATCGCATGGCTTCGGGGAGGCTTCCCATGGAGTAGTACCAGTGAGCCGCCTTATCCAGGTACTGCCGCCGTGTTTCTTCGCTCCAGAGTTGGAATTCGGACTGGAGAAATTCCTTCATCAGGGGAAAGAAGAAATATTTGCGGGTCTGCCGATTTAGATAGAGAAAAAGGCCGCTCTTTTCCTGACTGGAAAGGATGGCGGGCACATCTGCATCAGGGCACATGAAAAGGGCCTTGCTCACCGAAAATCGGTCGAAAAGGGAAAGAACTGTCAGGGTTTTTCTTGTGGCCTCGGACAGATAGCGGAAAACCTTATCATTGATGGTGAGGAAGAGCTCTTCTTTCTTCCTGTCGTCGATCATGCCGGTGCCGTAGTGGTTATGGAGCCAAAGGTCTTTCACGCCTTCGGATACCGCAAAGGTTTCCTTATCCTTCAGCTTGTTGTAGGAAATGGAATTGTTCAGATGTACCAGTTCCCAGCCATTGCCGCTGGCAGCTTCCGGATTTCTTCGATAGAGGAAATCACATTTCATATGTTCCTTCAGAAAGAACTGGAGCTGCGGCGCCGTTTCCAGATCGGCGGTCACGGTGTAGAGCCAAAAGTCCTGGCTCAGAGGATGGGATATCCACTGCTCATGGGAGAGGACTGTGGGAATCATCTTGTCCCTGGTAGTAATAAAGAAACGGGTCACTGCATCCCGTCCGGAAGCAGCCATATCGGACCCGCCTCCCGTCCAGGTGATATCCCGGGCCATGCAGGCAAGAAGCAGGGTGATTTCGTTCTTTTCATAATAGTCATGAAGGATTTCCTGGGAGCAGGAGAGCAGGAGGCTTTCTGTGTCGGTCATGGGAATCAGTCCTTTTTTATATACGATAAAATGGATTCTTTACTGCATTATATCATATGGATAGTGGGTGCCATATGGACAAGCCCCTTTGGGGCTTGAGGGTTGACGGCCCGCTGGGTCGAAGGTACTTAAGGGGCTTAAGTTTGACGCGCCTTTGGTGTGCAAAGCGAACATGATTTGCACTATGCGAACTGGATTTGTAAGGGAGCATCAGCGACCTGAAAATCCAGTGAGTCAGTGACAGCAGTGGATGCACTATGCGAACTGGATTTGTAAGGGAGCATCAGCGACCTGAAAATCCAGTGAGTCAGTGACAACAGAGGGTGAAGGAGCAAAGCGACGCACAAATCATAGTGAGTCGTTTCCCCTTTAGGGGCGAGGG
>NZ_JH591189.1:133369-241234 GCF_000242435.1 Dialister succinatiphilus YIT 11850
AGGGGGGCGAGCGCAGCGAGCCAGTCAGCAGAATGCGTATCAAGCTATATGACCCATAACGACAATCCCGTAACGCTGACTTTATAAGCATTGCCCGCAGGGCAATCCGCAACCCTCGGCCCGAAGGGCCGTCAAACTTAAGAACCTTCTGGCCAAAGGCCGGTCAATCCTAAGAACCTCTTTCCCTGCCCCCTGAGCGAAGCGAACCACAACCCTTCTACACAACCTGCGGCGCCAGCCGCGCCCCTTTTTTATAACTTGCGGCGGAGCCGCCACCACAACCCTCGGCCTGAAAGGCCGTCAACCCTAAGAACCTTACGAACCCTCGGGGCAAAGCCCCGTCAACCCTCACACCGAAGGTGTGCTATAATAAAAATCAAATCAGTTGATTAGGAGGCTGTCATGTCACAGAGTGCAATGCAGGAAATCACCTGCCCCAAGTGCGGGAAGAAACATTCCTTTCAGGTTTGGGACAGTATCAATACCCTTGAATTTCCGGAAATGAAAGAGAAGGTCAGGAACGACGAAGCTTTCCGCTACCGCTGCCCCGACTGCGGTGCCACGGCTCTTTTGAATTACAATTTCCTTTATCACCAGCAGGAGGACAAAATCCTTATTTTTGTGGATGCCGACGGTTCTTCCTATGGGGATATGGAAAAGATTCTGAAGCAGAGAGGTAATGCGTTTGACGGGTACCGGAAGCGCATCGTCCTTTCCTATAACGATTTCAAGGAAAAACTCCTGATTTTCGATGCAGGGCTGGATGACCGGATTGTGGAAATCATTAAGTCTTCCATTTGGGACAATGTGGAGGAACGGTACAAGGATAAGCACATTGATGAAATCTACTTTGCCACCAACGAAGACGGGGAGAATGGATTCCTTTTCCGGAAAGAAGGTCACATGGTGGCGTCCATGGAATTTGACAAGGCTCTTTACAATGCCATCAAAGAAGCGGCCCTTTCCCGTATCGATGCCATTTCCAGAGATGATCTCATTATCGACAGAAATTGGGCCAAAACCATTGTAGCCCGTCTGGGATAAAACAGGGAAAAATAAAAAGAGGCTGTGAAGAAATGATTCCCATTTTTTCACAGCCTTTTTGCGTGGCAATTTCTGTGTGCAGGGGGAAAATGCCTGCAGGATGACCGGAAAGGGAGTGCAAAGCCGCCGAAGGCGTGTCCAAAGGCGTCATCCGACATCGTCATCTCGAGCGGGGCTGCGTGCCGGTATGGGTGGTAAAGACTTTAGGCAATATGAAGCTCTGAGTCGAGAGATCTCCTGCCCCAATGCTTCATGAACCATGGTGGAGTGAGATTTCTCCACTCCGCTTCGCTTCGGTCGAAATGACGATAGGGGTGCCCGTCGCCACCGTCATCTCGAGCGGAGGATTTATGAGAAGATTGTCTCGCGGTGTTTTATTCTGCCCCCTGAATAGGGGTGGCAAGGGAACACGATTCGTAAGGAAGCGAAGCGACCTGAGAATCGTGTGACACGCTTTCCCGTGGAGAAGTCCGGCGCAGCCGGATAGGGGGAGGCGAGCGCAGCGAGCCAATCCGCAGAATGTTTTTCATGCCATATGACACAGAAAGTAAATCCCGTAACGCTGGCTTTATACTCATCGCCCGATAGGGCGATACCACAACCCTCGGCCCGAAGGGCCGTCAAACTTAAGAACCCTTGGGCCCGAAAGGGCCCATCAATCCTAAGAACCTTTTTCCGCAACCCTTCTACACAACCCGCCGCCGACAGGCGGCCACAACCCTCGGGGCGAAGCCCCGTCAACCCTCGCGCCAGAGGCGCGTCCCGTGATTGACATCCCCTGCCGGTATCCCCTATAATAGCTACAGTACTAAAAAAACCAAATCAGTACTGGGAGGAAAAATGAAAGACAGGCTTGTGCAGGCGACGCTGGAAGAAATGAAATCGCGATCGCTGAAGTTTACCATGGATGATCTGGCAAGGAAACTCCATGTCAGCAAAAGTTCCATTTATAAGATGGTGGAGTCCAAGGAGGATCTGGTGCGTCTGGTGATGCACTGGGCCATGGAACGGTTTGACCGGAAAGCGGAGACTCTGCTTCATGGAGAGGGGCCGGTGAACCGACGGCTCATGGCATTCTGCGGCCTTTTCTTTGATACCTTCTGGTACCTGCCGGATGCGGTGAATGAGGATCTGGAATCCAGGTATGAGGATATCTGGAAGGAATGGGAGAGCTACCGGGAGTCGAAGTTTGATGATATGGTGGCACTTCTGAAGGAAGGCGTGGATAAAGGGGAGTACCGGAAGGTGAATCTTCCGGTGGTACGGCAGTGTGTATTCTACGCGGCCCAGGGTCTCACGGATCCTGCCTTCCTTCGTGAAATGAATATGACCGGCAAAGATGTGCTGGAGATTCTGGAAGATATTATGCTGAAGGGTTTGGAAAAGCAGGAGCATGGACAAAGTCCGGCAGCACCTGCGAAAGAGGGGGAGAAGTCGAGATGAGGAACTGGAAGAAATGGGTGTGCCTCGCGGCAGCGGGTATGGCATTTTTCATGGCTGGCTGCGGTAAAGAAGCCGCCGTATCTACGGAAGCGCCGCTGGTGAAGACGGTGGTGGCAGGAGAAGCAGCCAAAGGGGAAAAGACAAGTTTCTCCGGTACGGTGCATGGGTATTTCGAATCTCCTCTGGCTTTCCAGACAGGAGGACGCATTATGGCCCGGTATGTGGACCAGGGCCAGCGGGTGAGCGCCGGTGAAGCGCTGATGAAGGTGGATTCCAAGGATGCCGAAGAGCAGGTGGCTTCCGCCCAAAGTGCGGTCATTGCGTCCCGGGCCAAGGCGGACCTGGCCTATTCTACGCTGGCTCGCTATGAAAAGCTTCACGCTGCCAATGCCATTTCCGATCTGAATATGGATCAGGTGAGGAACCAGGCCCAGCTGGCCCAGGCGGAGCTGGATTCTTCGGAGGCCACCCTTTCCCGGGCAGAGAATAATCTGGGCTTTACCCTGCTCACGGCAGACCGGGACGGAGTCATCGGTTCTACTCTCTATGAGGTGGGGCAGGTGGTGGCTGCCGGTACGCCGGTGGTGACCATTATTGATGATTCCAGACTGGATGTGCATATTTCCCTGACAGAAAAGCAGTACCGCTCCTATGGTGTAGGTACGCCGGCTACCGTGACCTTCTGGGCCCTGCCCGGTGTGACGGTAGAAGGGACGGTGCGTGATGTGGCAGCCGCTCCCAATTCCCAGACCGGCACCTACGATGCCAAGGTGACCCTGGTGGATCCGCCGGACACCGTGGCTGTAGGCATGACGGCAGAAGTGAAATTCGGCAGTCAGAAGGACAGTCAGGGATTCATGATACCGCTGTCGGCCATGGCTTCCCAGAAAGAGAATCCGTCCGTGTGGATCGTAAAGGACGGCAAAGTCCATCTGGTGCCGGTAACGGTGGGGCGGTATGGGGATGATACCGTGGAAATTACCGGCGGCCTTTCCCGGGGAGACCGTATCGTTTCCGCCGGCGCTTCCAAGCTGTCGGAAGGTGAAGAGGTGAGGACATGAAAAGGCTGAATCTGGCGGAATGGGCCATCCGCCATAGACAGATTATTTATTTCTTCATCATTTCCATTATCATTGGCGGTGTATTTTCCTATTTCCGGCTGGGACGCAGTGAAGATCCGAATTTCACAATCCGTGAAATGGTGGTGGCCGCTGCCTGGCCGGGGGCTACGGCAGAGCAGATTACAGACCAGGTCACCTATCCCCTGGAGCAGAAGCTCCAGGACACCAAGGGCCTGGACTATATCAAGTCCTTCACCCATGACGGGAAGACGGTTATTTATGTGGACTTGAAGGATGAAGTGCCTGCATCGGAAGTGAAGCAGCGCTGGCACGATGTGCGAAACGCCATAACCGATGTGTGGGGCGATATGCCTGCCGGCGTTATAGGGCCGGTGATTAACGACCGCTTCGATGATGTGTACGGCTCTATTTACGCTTTGACCGGCGATGATTACAGCTATGAGGAAAAGCGCAGGTATGCGGAAAATATCCGCCGGCAGCTGGTGCTGGTGCCGGACGTGCAGCAGGTGAAGCTCCTGGGCGTACAGGAGCAGATGATTTATGTGGAAATGGACCAGAACAAGCTGGCCTCTTTCGGACTGAATCCTTCTGATATTTACAAGGTGCTGCAGCAGCAGTCCGCCATGATGCCTGCCGGTACCATCCATACGGATACACGAAATGTGGCTATCCGGGTGGAAGGTCTTCTGGGGACTACGGCAGCTCTGGAAAATATTCCCATCCATGTGGGTGAGCGCAGTTTCCATCTAGGCGATGTGGCCAAAGTGACCCAGACCTATACGGACCCGGAAACGTCCCTCATGTATTTCAACGGCAAACCGGCCATCGGCATTGCCGTGGCCATGGCTGACGGCGGCAATAACCTGACCCTGGGCAAGAACCTGGAGGCTGCCGTAAACAGAATGAAAGGGGACCTTCCGGCAGGCATGGAAGTGAGCCTAGTGGCTGACCAGCCGAAGGTAGTCAACAATTCCATTGCCGAATTTACGGAAGCCCTGATTGAAGCCCTCATCATCGTAATGGCGGTGAGCTTCCTGTCCCTGGGCCTTCGGAGCGGCATGGTACTGGCCATGTGCGTGCCGGTGGTGGTGTGCGCCTCTTTCCTCTTCATGAAATGGCGGGGCATTGACCTTCATATCGTGTCTCTGGGCTCCCTCATCGTGTCCCTGGGCCTTCTTGTGGATGATGCCATCATCGTGATTGAAATGATGCAGGTGAAACTGGAGCATGGATGCAGCCGCATGGAGTCAGCCGAAGGCGCCTACAAGGCCTGTGCCGCCCCCATGCTGGCAGGCACCCTGATTACCGCAGCCGGCTTCATTCCCGTGGGCCTGGCCGTGGGGCAGGTGACAGAATATACCAATTCCCTTTTCTGGGTCATCAGTTCCACCCTGGTACTTTCCTGGATTGCTTCCATTTTTGTCAGTCCTGTTTTGGGATACCAGTTCATTAAACTGGGAAAACCGAATCCCATCAAGGTGAAAGTGCAGGAAAAGGCTTACAGTGCCTTCCGCAAAGCGGTGAAATGTTTCATTCATTACAGAAAAACGGCCATTGTGGGCGTGGAAGGCCTTTTCATCTTCTCTCTCCTCACACTGCCCCTGGTGAATCGGGAATTCTTCCCGCCTTCCGTTCGTCCGGAAATCATTCTGGACGTGAACCTGCCTTCCGGTGCCTCCATTAAAGACACAAAGAAAGTGATGAGCGCCGTGGCAGACAGCCTGTACGGTGACAAACGGGTGTCCTCCTTCTCCACCTACATCGGAGATACAGCGCCCCGTTTCATCCTTCTTTTCAGCCCCCAGGCAGCAGAAGACGACCATGGGCAGATGATTATCGTAGCCAAAGATACCACCTCCAGGGACAGCCTCCAGAAAGATGTGCAGAAATTCTTGGCCGACAGATATCCGGAAGTGCGGGCCCATACCCGCTTCATCCAGACCGGGCCGCTGGAAGAATATCCGGTAATGCTCCGACTCCGGGGGCCTGACGCCGGAAAGACGGCAGCCCTGGCAGAAGAGGCACTGGCCCTGATGAAGCAGAACCCCCACGTCACCAATGCGTCCCTGGACTGGCCGCAGCAGACACCTACGGTTCATCTGAAAATCAACCAGGACAAAGTACGGGAACTGGGCATCGACAACTATGCCGTTTCCCAGGACCTCTATGTGAAACTGTCGGGTTACAAAGTGGCTGAATCCTACCAGGGCGACCAGCTGGTGCCCATTTCCTTCCGCCTGGAAGGGGATAACGCCGCCCGTTTGGGAAGCCTTTCCTCCCTGCCGGTATATGTAGGAAACGGGCGCTACGTGCCGCTGGGTGAATTCGCCGATATTTCCTACCAGAACGAAACAAGCACCATCTGGCGCAGAAATATTGAACCCTGCATCACCCTCCGCAGTGATATTACCGGTGATGCTACCTCAGATACCGTGGCCTCCTCTGTCTATGACAAGACACTGAAAGATTTCAGAAATAACCTGCCCGAAGGGTACACCCTTGAAAAAGGCGGCACCCTGGAACGAAGCGACATTTCCATGGGACAGATCATGGCTACCGTGCCGATTATGATATTCATCATCCTCATGATCCTCATGTTCGAGCTGAAAGACCTGCGCCTTATGATTATTGCCGCCATCTCCGCTCCCCTGGGCATGATCGGCTGCATCCTCACCCTGGTGGTCACCCAGAAGCCCATGGGCTTCGTAGCTATCATCGGCATGCTGGCCATCGGGGGCATGGTGGTGCGAAACAGCATCATCCTGCTGGACCAGATCCGTCAGCACCTGGAAGACGGCATGACTCCCTATCACGCAGTGGTAGAATCGGCGGTCCTCCGTTTCCGCCCCATCATGCTGACCTCCTTTGCTGAAGTACTGGGCATGATTCCCCTGCTCCCGAACCCCTTCTGGAGCCCCATGTCCGCAGCCTTCATAGGCGGCCTCTCCGTGGCCACCCCCCTGGGCCTTCTCTTCGTCCCCGCCCTCTACTCCTTCTGGTATAAAGTGAAAGAACCGGAAGATATAGTGGAAGAATTTGAAGAACGGGCCGAAGAAAAGAGAGAAAGGAAAGCGGAGAAAGAGAAAGATAAAGAAACCCGGAAAAAGGCAAAGAAATAAAAAAGAATCCATCCCGAAAGGGGTGGATTTTTTTGATGGGCAGGCCCTTTGGGGGCTTGAGGGTTCAAAAGGACACGCCCTGTCGGGCGTGAGGGTTCTAAAGTTTGACGGGGCTATCGCCCCGAAGGTTCTTAGGTTTGACGCGCCTCCGGCGCGAGGGTTATGGTAGGCGCCTCTAATTTATAGATGGCGCCCTCTTATAATAAAACCTTGACAACCGCCCTGGCGGGCGAGGGAGATTCCCCCTTTGGTGGCTGGCGCCACCACCTTGCCCCCGCTTCGTGGTGGGACTATGGGTACTTAGCTATGGAGCCATGTCTCTGCAGGAAAACATAGAGCAGTTTATTCTGTCCCCCGGATGGGGGAAAGTCCGGCGTAGCCGGATAAGGGGGAGCCGCGTAGCGGCTAATCACCAGAATGCTTGCTATGCTATATGACGCAGAAAGCTAATCCCGTAACGCCGACTTTATACTCATCGCCCAAGGGGCGATACCACAACCCTCGGCCCGAAGGGCCGTCAAACTTACGAACCCTCCGGCCGTTAGGCCGGTCCATCTTAAGAACCCTTTTCCTCAACCCTTTTCCACAACCCGCCGCCGACAGGCGGCCACAACCCTCGGGCTGGAAGCCCGTCAACCTACCCCTCTGAACCCTCTGAACCTTTTGAACCCTTCGTATCCCACCGGAATGGAGTTCCGCAGAGCAGTGAGGATAGCTCTATAAACTCATTGCCCGCAGGGGAATACAATAAAAAAGGCAGTCAAAATGACGGTTTTGAAAGTTCATTCATGGAATGAACTTTTAAAATCAAGTATACAAAAAAAGATAAAAGGCCGGTTACTGCCATGAAAATAATCTGTAAAAAATATTTGCAAAGTCTTCCGCCCTATGCTACAATAGTCCTGCTGGGATGGCCCGGCTTTTTTAAATGCCAGGTTTGCAAATTTCTGTTGACTTGTGCATTGTGCTTGTGATATACTAATCAAGCATGTTAATTGGCCGCGGGCCGAGAAAGATTGAGTGAGGTGTAAAGAATGCGTGAAGGAATTACTCTTGCATGCACAGAATGCAAGCGCCGCAATTATCGTACAAACAAGAATAAAAAGAATACGACCGAACGTATCGAAATGATGAAGTATTGCAAATGGTGCCACAAACACACTCTGCATAAAGAAACCAAATAATTTTGAGTGATTGAAACTGGGGTGTGAGCATGGCCAAGGCGAAGCGTAAGACACAGGCAGCGAAAGCACAGGAAGCTAATGCTTCATGGACCAGGTTTTTCAAGGAAACCAAGATGGAAATGAAAAAGGTCATCTGGCCTGAAAAGCGCCAGATGGTCCAGTACACCATTGCCGTCATCGTGTCCGTGATTTTGGTTTCATTCCTGATCGTTGCAGTAGACTTCGTATTCAGTGGCCTCTCCAAATTGTTAGTACACGCTGTGGGCTGAAAGGAGAGAGACTATGTCGGATATGGAAGTTGAAAACAAGAATGTAAAAGCAGAAAATCAGGCTGAAGTCAGTGCTCCGACCGAAATTGGCGAACCTACTGAAGGGGCCAAGAAAGATATCCGCTGGTATGTCATTCATACCTATTCCGGATATGAAAACAAGGTCAAAGATACGCTGACAAGGAAAGTTCATTCCATGGGAATGGACGATACCATCCGTGAAATTCTGCTCCCACTGGAAGAAGAGGAAGAAGAAAAAGACGGGAAGGTAAAACTTGTCTCCCGTAAAGTATTCCCCGGCTATCTCCTCATCCGGATGGAAGTGAATGACAGGAGCTGGTACGTGGTCAGAAATACGCCCGGTGTTACCGGTTTCGTAGGAACCACCACCAAGCCGATTCCTCTTTCCGATGAAGAAGCTGAAAAAATCATTCATGGCGGCACCAAAGCAGCAAAGAATGAAATCAATGTAAAACCGGGTGACCGGATTCGCATAACAAAAGGCGTGTTCGAAGATCGGACCGCCGTGGTTCTGGAAGTTTCCGATGACAAGACCAAAATCAAGGCTGACATCAGCAACTTCGGTACCACTACTACGATAGAGCTGGAAGCCGGTTCTTTTGAACCTCTTCCTTAAATATACTCTTGTGAGACTGTCTTGAACTAGGCTCGTCTCACTGTGGGAGGGCCCGTTACAGCCCGAAATTACCACATTCCCAATACGGATAGGAGGTGTAACATTATGGCAAAGAAAGTTTCTAAAGTTGTAAAACTGCAGGTTGCTGCAGGCAAAGCTACCCCGGCACCGCCAGTAGGCCCGGCCCTCGGCCAGGCAGGCGTTAACATCATGGCCTTCGTTAAAGACTTCAACGATCGCACTGCTAAGCAGGTAGGCCTGATTATCCCTGTAGAAATTACCGTTTATGAAGATAGGAGCTTTACATTCATTTGTAAGACTCCGCCGGCAGCTGTTCTTCTGAAGAAGGCTGCAGGTATTGAAAAAGCTTCCGGTGAACCGAACAAGAAAAAAGCTGGCAAGGTCACCAAAGCCCAGGTCAAGGAAATCGCTGAAACAAAGATGCCTGACCTGAACGCTAACGACGTAGAAGCAGCAATGCGTCTCGTTGAAGGCACAGCCCGTTCCATGGGCATCGAAGTAGTAGACTAAGACTGACCCGTTCGTGGCAGGGTAAATCCCCAATGACCACATAGGAGGAAACAATGGCAAAACTGACAAAGAAACAGAAGGCAGCTGCAGCCATCGTTGACAGTCATAAGTTCTATGACCTCGACGAAGCTGTAAAGCTGGTCAAAGAAGCAGCATCCGCAAAATTCGATGAAACCATCGAAGCTGCTTTCAATCTCAATATCAACCCGAAATACGCTGATCAGCAGCTCCGCGGCGCTACCGTACTCCCCGCAGGCACCGGCAAAACCAAGAAAGTCCTGGTTTTCGCCAAAGACCACAAGGAAGACGAAGCCAAGGCAGCAGGCGCTGATTACGTAGGCGGAAAAGAACTGGCCGATAAGATTATGCAGGGCTGGATGGACTTTGACGTCGTAGTGGCTACCCCGGACATGATGGCTGTAGTTGGCCGTCTGGGCCGTATCCTCGGACCGAAAGGCCTCATGCCAAACCCGAAGGTTGGCACCGTAACCATGGATGTTACCAAAGCTGTCAACGAAATCAAAGGCGGCAAGGTTCAGTACCGTACCGACAAAGCAGGCAATGTACAGGTTATCATCGGCAAAGCATCCTTTGACGAAGACAAACTGAAACAGAACCTCCTGGCTATCTTCAACACCATTCAGAAAGCACGTCCTGCTTCTGTGAAAGGTGTATACATGAAGAGCCTGACCATCAGCTCTACCATGGGACCTGGTATCCATCTGGATATCTCCAGCGTAGCAGCACCAAAAGCTTAATAAGCCTATTTACACTTAGCTTAAGACCGGCGGTAAATCATTTTAAAGGGCCAAAGCCCGCCTCCCGAGGCTGAGTACTGGAAAGCCAGTACACGACCTCGCAGGCTCTGCGGGGTCGTTTTAGCTAACGTGATAAATATAAACCAATAGCAGAGGAGGTGTACTCATGAGCGAAGAAAAGTACGAAGTAAGAATTCGTCCCGAAAAGGAAGCTGTTGTTGCAGAAATGAAAGACAGACTCTCCTCCCAGGGCGTTGTTCTTCTCACATTCAACAAACTGACAGTGAAAGACGCAACACTGCTGCGTCGTAAATTCCTGGCTCACGGCGTTGAATACAAAGTTATTAAAAACACACTGACTCGTATTGCAGCTGACGAACTTGGTCTTGAAGGCCTTGACGATCTGCTCCAGGGTCCGAACGGACTTGCAACCTGCAAGGACGATCCCGTAGCACCGGCAGCAGCTCTGAAAGAATTCCTGAAGGAAACCAAGAGCGAAGCAATCACAGTTAAAGCAGGTGTACTCGATGGCAAAGTCATCGACAAGGACGCTGTCAAAGCACTGGCAGATCTGCCAAGCAGAGAACAGCTCCTCGGAATGGTGGCAGCAACCCTGCTGGCTCCTATTTCCGGACTGGCCCGTGCCCTCAACGGCAACATCCAGAACCTCGCATATGCTCTCGAAGCTGTGCGTAAACAGAAAGAATCTGCGTAATCGATACGCATAAAAATCATTCCATGGAGGAAACAAAAATGACAAACGAAGAAATCCTTGAAGCCATTAGCAATATGTCCGTTCTCGAACTCTCTGAACTGGTAAAAGCAATTGAAGACAAATTCGGCGTATCCGCTGCAGCTCCTGTAGCAGTAGCAGCAGCTCCGGCAGCTGGCGCAGCTGCAGCAGCTGAAGAAAAGACCGAATTCGACGTAGTTCTCAAAGAAATCGGCGAAAAGAAGATCCAGGTTATCAAAGCCGTTCGTGAAATCACCGGCCTTGGCCTGAAAGACGCTAAAGCTCTCGTTGATGGCGCTCCGAAAGAAGTTAAAACCGGCGTAGCTAAAGCTGAAGCTGAAGAAATGAAGAAGAAACTGGAAGACGCTGGCGCAACTGTAGAACTGAAATAATTGCGGCTATTCCAAAAAGCAAGATTAAATGGGGCTCTTAAGAGGGCTCCATTTTTTTTCGATAAAAATTCGATCAATTTTATTAGTCTTGAATTTTATCAAAATAGTAAAAATGCAGGATAATGAGTAAGTATACAGACTCACTATCCTGCATTTTTAATTTCTGTTATTAATTTGTACTTCTATATTGTTATCGTTAAGATATTTTAGAAAGTCCCATCTTTCATCTAAAACCGACTGGTTTAGCGTATTTGCCTGCTCTTCGCCATTTTGTGGAAACAGTGCATTCTCAAGTTTCGAAAATGCTGGTAAATAGTCTGGGTGTCTTGTAATCGTTTCTGACTTTAAAGTGATTTCACCATTTACGACTTGAAGTAGGTGATTTAATTGTTGGAGAATTTTACTGTTATAGTGCTCTACATAAAATTTAATCATGTAATACGATAAGAAATTTAATAAAAATAACAATACAAATCGATCAGCTAAGCAAAGCTTTCTTTGGATTACAATATTTGGAAATACAGTTCTTTTTAATGAATCAATTATATACTCAGGTCTATCGAATGAGTGAACGATGTTCTTTGGGGATACATCAGGCATATCAAAAGTTGACGTTTTAATTATAAAGCGGTCAGCCTGTTGAGCTTCAGCGCATTGAATAGTCTCATTTGTATAAGGAAATTTGCTATAACCAAGCATCCAATCAATAGATATTCCAAACACTTGTTGAAGATTTATTAATGCTTGGTATGATGGTTTATTTTGCATTGGAAATTTTTCGAAAAACGTTAAGTTTCCTTTACTCTTATAATTCAATAAAGAACTAAGTTCACGAAATGAGAGCTGATAGAAATTTCTGAGTAAGTACATTTTCTTTGAAAAATTGTAATCACTGAATTCATATGAATATTCGGGCATATTAAAATCCTCACATATCAAAAGAAACACTTGCAAAAAAAACACAAAGCGAATAAAATAAAGACATGAAACGTACAGTTTTAAAAAACCATGCTTTTTGAAACTATCTAAACAAAAACATTTATTGCAAAGAAGTTATTTGATAATTCGTAGATGTATGGAAGGTATTAAAAGTTAGAATATGCCAGTAGATGTGAATTGCTGAACGTTTTGATATTAAGTATTTTGTTTACTATTAGAAAGGAGATACCAAAATGATTGATTGTAGAGAATGGAAACAGGTAGAAATGCTCAATGCAAAGGATGTTGCAACGATTTTGAATATTCCGGTATCAAGGGCATATACAATCATCCGTGAGATGAACAAAGATCTTAAAGCCCATGGTAAACTGGTTCTTCGAGGACGTGTGAATAGAGCTTATTTTGAATCTAAGGTTCTCCCCTAACAATTACATTACTATTTTATTATAGCAAAGGAGAATACAAATGCCTATCTACAAATCTAACACCAAGCATAAAGGTAGAGTTTACCGAGTTCAAGTGCACGGAAAAATAGCACCAGGGAAATATTTAATCAAACGTGGTACTGCTCGGACTATGACCGAAGCCAAGAAAATGGAGGCTGACTTATTGTCGCAATTTGCTATTACCGCAAGTATGATGACAGTGTCAGAAGGAATTCAGAGATATTTAGAAGATCTCTGCCTTCGAGTTAAGTTGACTACTTATGTGTCTGCCGAAGCAGTGTTGCGAAAGCAGATTGAACCGTTTATTGGAACATATAAAATAACTGAAGTAACACCTCAGATAATTAGATTGCAGCTTCAGAATCACTGGCTTACCCAAGGTTATAAACCAGCCTATATTTCTCTTTTAAACTCAAGAGCCTCAGCACTCTTTAATTACTTTATGCGGTTTTACAACCTTCACGGAAACCCTGTTAAGTCTGCTGGTCATGTAGGTACTAGAAATTCGAAAGAAATGAGTTTTTGGACACTTGATGAGTTTAATGACTTTTGTAAGGGGCTGAATCCTAAGGATGATATATCGTATTATGTCTTATTCCAATTGCTCTATTATACCGGCATGCGTATTGGAGAAGCATTTGCTTTAGTGCCAGACGACATTGATTTTAATAGTCATCTAATTCATATTACCAAAACTTATGTACGGTTAAAAGGGCAAGACATTATTCAACCCCCTAAAACAAGGCAGTCTATTCGAGATATTAGTATTCCGGAGTTTTTGACTCGGATGTTGGCAGGATACATCAAACGATTACCGGATGAAAAAACGAGATTGTTTTTCAATATTTCAAAGTATAGTCTTTGGCGTAAAATGAGGTCTGTTTGTAAAAAGACAGGAGTGAAGCTTATTCGGGTTCATTCAATTCGCCATTCCGCAGTAGCATTCCTGATTGATCAAGGTGTTCCAATTCTTGAAATTTCAAAACGCTGTGGTCATCGATCACCCGACATAACATGGCGGGTTTATAGTCACTTGTATCCCAATAGGGAACAGTCAATTGCAAAACTATTAGATAAAGTTCATGAATCTGCACATGAAAACAATTGAAAAAAGAACCGGGACAACGGTTCTTTCTTCAATGGTCATATTCCACTATCTATTAATATCTTACTATGAAAATCTGCGTAATGCAAGGAATGTGGCCTCATGTTGTATTAAAAATTTTAGGAGGCTTTTTTATGTACAGAAATAAAAAGAAAAAAAATCCAGGACTTGAAAAATGGCAATCGCGTAGACCGAATGATCAGTGGATTCAGGTCTCTTATGGTTTATTAGACAGTGATGCATGTAAAGCATTGACCAAGAAACAATTGAATCTCTATTTCTTCGCGCAAAGATTGAGATTTAAAGCTCTGGTCGCTGCTTTAAGAAAGAATGAATCGCCCATCACTCCAACTACTAGATGGAGTGATTATGATAAGGTTACGGATGATACGACATATATTACATTTCAGACAGCAGTTAAGGGAGGGGTGTATCCCAAATATGATGAACGAACATTTTATAGTGATCGCAAAACATTAATTATTCTTGGATTTCTCGATATTGTCGTTGATGGAAAGACAGTAGCTCCTAAAATAGCAAGTGTATATCGGATGTCTAGCCGCTGGCAAACGATAAATGCCGATGATATTGCTCGACTGAAAGCAGCAAAGGTAATTGGTAGCAGCGCGAAAACTACGGAACAAGATAAGATTATCCGGAGTATTTATCAGAAGACAGATGAATAAGAAGTCTTTAATATTGAAATGCATATTTTTCTGTACCGGGTAAAATTTACTAGCCTAGTTACACGTAAATTTTATCCGGTACGAAAATAGTGAAAATTTCTGTATTATTCGGTAGTTACTGCAGATGTATCATATTGGTATTGCTCATGTGATTGAAAATCTGTAGACTGGTATTTTTTCAATGCTCGAATTAGGATAAAGTTCCGATATTATCGAGATCTTTGCGATTCAAGCTCAAAAAAAGTGTACATGTATTTTTCCCCCGCCATATATATATTTACCAAGCAATACGGGATATTTAGCTATAAACGAGTACTTTAATTTATTTACTAACTTAATTACGTTTGGATATTTGGCACTAGATAGAATGTCGATTTGAAGGAAAGGATGATTATTATGTCGAATTTGGAAGAATTTATCAAAAAATTTTCATATGAGTTTACATTTCAGGATGTTTATGTGACCAGATTTAAACAGAATGGAGATTGGATAGAAACTAAAATGTTTAGCCTCTTCCGAAATAAAAATGGCCATTTGGAGTATATTAAGATTAATCATGGCACTCGTGAGACGCTTGAAACATATCTCAGGGGAAAAGCTTTTCAGCATTTTGATAATGAAACAATAGTAATATCTCCGTTGGCTATTACAAGAAAAGGTTGCAAATATGCAGATGATCATTCTCCTGCTGCAGTCGTCATTTATTACAACTATAAGTTGGGTAATTCAAAGAAAGAAAACATTAAGTTAATGGAAAAAGTACTCAATGTATTTGTGGAAAACGTTGAAAATGCAAGGGATGAAGAAATGCATGCGTACAAATCTTTGAAAATGAAGATTAGCTTCCAAGTCAAGTGGATTAGGGTCTTAGTGAAGTCTATGACTTCTTATTTGGCAGATAATGAAAGAGTTCATAACAAGGCGTGGCTGGAAGCTGTGAATTCTTTAGACGATTTGATAAAAAGTAAGAGGGATGATCTGGATGAAGACCAACATAACCTTGTAAAATGGAACGTATATGCTCCATATCTCCCGGAATGGTGGTCAAATAAATATCCCCATTTTGATGAACAGCTATTTGATGAACGGTTATAAAAGTGATTTATTTAGCGACGAGGTGAAATGTATTATGGCGAGTCATGCAGAGAATATCAGACGTCTGCAAAAGAAGATTGACAAAATTGGTGAGCAGCGAAAGGATTATCAAGACAAGTTGGATAGAAGTGTTGCGCAGGCAAAAGCAATACAGAAAGAACTGGATAAAGAAAGGAGGAGGCAGCATTTTCAACGTTTAATCGAAGGCGGATTGGAAATTGAAAGAATTATGAAAAAAGAGGATCCGAATTTCAAACTGGATTCGGGCAGCGCGATATATGCCTTGAATCCTTTAACGATGGAAGTGGGGAAAATGGTGCTAGATAGTTTTGGCGCAGATTTAGATGACGTTGGAAATGGCTTTTTCCAAGACTTTTTTTTGAAATACATAGCTCCCGCCTATTATTCGAATGGAGAGCCGCTGTCAAAATCACCGGGAATGAAGTATACAACAAATCGAAAATGGCTGTGGCAGAAATACCTTGAGGTGGTGGAGGATCCTGATCAAAGATTCCAGGTGATTCAAAACCAGTGATTTTGGTTAGATAGACATTGCCAGACAGATGTACCTGGAGAGAGAAAAGCTGGGAATGCGCGCTTAGGCAACTCGTTCCGAGTTGCACGCGCGCCCTCCGGGGGTTTGATTCATCAAAAATGAAATCATCTATCGAATGATATGTTAAAAACGACAATCTATTGGAGGCTATCAAAATGGCGATTTATCACTTTTCCCTCAAAGTAGTGAAGGCCCATGCCGATTTGAAATTTGATTACATTGCTCGACAAGGGAAGTATTCAAACGGCAGGAAAGCTGAGGAATTGGTAACTTCATGGTCGGGAAATTTGCCATCCTGGGCTTCAAGTGCAAGGCAATTCTGGAAAACTATAGAGACTCATGAAAAGCCTGGGCAAAGTCGTGGAAGAACGATTGAATTGGCGCTTCCGAATGAATTGACCAATGAACAGCAGCTTCTATATACGAAGAAGTGGTGCGACGATAATCTAAAAGACCATGCGTATTCGGCTGCCATTCATCAAAAAAACAATAACCCCCATGTTCATATATTTTTTTGCGAGCGTAAGATTGACCGAAATAAACCGGAACCGGATGCTGAGCACTATTGTAAGCAACGGTCCGGATATTCAAAGGATAGGATGATTACAGGATCCAATCGAAAGGCATGGCTGATTGATAAACGTAAAAGTTGGGAGATAGCTACCAATAAGGCACTGGAGTTGGCTGGACAAAATGCGAGAGTCGATTCCCGTTCGTTAAAAGACCAGGGCAGTAATCGACTTCCCCAAATCAAGGTGGGGTATAAAGATTATATCAAACTTAATCGCACCGGCATGAAAGGAACGCGTTATGAACGCAATGAGAGAATCAAGCAATATAATCAATTGCTTGATTTAAGTGATGGGTATTTGAAGGAGTGCCAAAAGTTGGATGCTGAGTTTGAAGAGACTGCTCAACAGCTGGAAACTGAAAAGACGTTATTGAAACTAGAGCAGATTGATAGGGCGGCCAGACATGATGATGAATCAGTAGGTGCAGATCTGAATCAAAGTTCTAACGGGATGGCAGTTCCTAAGATGGTAGATAACAATACTGCTGATCAATTGAAGGAAGAAAGAACAATGCAGATTGAAAATGACGATAACAATAAAATAACTCGTATCTCCTGGGGCATTAATATTCGAACCAGACCGAGGTGCGTTTTTTTACAGTTTGCTGATGGTAAGGAAAAAGTTTTTACATATTCAAACTATGAGCAGTTGTTGAGTCAGTATACAAAGGAAATCCAGCATTATTATGAACAGCATCCGGAAATACCTTTTGAAAAAAGAGTGACATCCAATAGCCTTCAAAAGGAAATGGGAAAATTCCAGCAGAAATCCATTGGGCGTCAAAGGTAGTATGTAATGGTTAATGGTTGGATTCAAGAGCTAAAAATATAGCTATTCTATTTGTTGGAACTTAAACAGTCACATGGAAACACATAGTTTCTGTGTGGCTGTTTTTATTACAATGATTCATAGCGGGCAACATGATTTATACGAATTAAGAACAGGGGTATACTATGAATTTAATCGGCGATACAATATAGTTGTGTGGTGAATTTAGAAATGTGATTCTGCTGAGAGAAAATTTTTTACCCTGCGGATGCATGCTGAGAGAAGGAGCCCAAAAGGCTAAAGAGAACTTTCTGTTCGAAGGAACCAATTGCACAGGTGACTTCTGAAAAACTTACCTCCAGAAGTAAATCCGGAGTGAGAGGTGTTTCCTGGCATAAGGAAAAGCAGAAGTGGATGGCAGTGCCTTTATCTGCGTCCAGGGGAGGACACATGAGCTTTGGTTGTTTGTGAATATACAGGATGCCATAAAGGCCATAAAAGCTGCTGAAGAGAAATGTGTGAAGCCTTATTGTTGAGGAGTGGAAAAATAAAAAATGGCCTGCAGAAAAACAGCCTTTACAGGCCTTTTTATTATCTAAGTTTGGGCCGGCAGTCTACGCATTAGAGACCTCAGTGGTATAGAGATGGCTTAGTTGAGATGAAATATAGTAAAAAGGAAGATATTTTTTAAAAGGACATAGATTGTCGCTTTGCTTTGCTATAATACAGATGAGCGATAATTCTAAATGAGGACTGCATCATCTATAGAAGAAATTTCGGATTGAGGGAGGTATGAAAATGAAAAAGTTTTTATGTGCTCTTCTTATTGCTGGTTCGCTTAGTGCATTTCCATCCTATGCAGCGGTAAGCAGCGGACAGGAGTCTGATACAAATTGGGAAGTCACATATCCTATAGTTTCTATCGAAGGCAATGCGGATGCCCAGAATTCTATCAATGCAGACCTTAATGATTATTTAGAGCAGCTGCGGATGGACTTCCAGAATGGTAAATATTACATCTGTAAAGAGTATTATACTGTCCATTATGAGGATAATGACGTTCTTTCCATTTCCTTGTATCAACTTCGCCTGCCATACGGTGCCTGTGGTAATCATTCTAAAAGCCTTGACCTCGTTTATGATAAAAATACAGGGGAGAGAATCCCTCTGGATAATTATGTTCATGTTACTCCTTCCGATTTGGAGCAATATAGGTGGGGACACAGTTATGACCAAAAAGGCAATAAGCTAAAATCTGAAAACATGTGGAAATCCCCTTTAAAAGAAGTTCCGACTAATTATTTTTTGACTGGTGGCGGAGTAGTATGTGTGGTGTTCAAGCCGTATGAACTAACTGCTGGTGCTTTTGGAAGCTGTTACATTGAACTTAAGCCGGATTATATTGAATATTTGAATAGAAAGAATCAGTGGTAATGCTGAAAATAATGGCCAGGCTTGCTGGGATATTAAGTATGGGAAACAATTAGTAAGGCTATCAATGTTTGAAGTTAGCAAAGAAATGCTCAAAGGCATTTATCAGGCGTATTCTTTACGGTATACAGACGATAACAATAACAATCACTGTGACCTCGTAGACAGAAACAAAAAGGTACGCCTGGAACCAAATAGCATCATACCTGTTTTTATAGAGGCAACAAGTTAATCGGTGGCAATTTAGAAGGAAGAAAATTTTAAGCAGTTAGAAACAATCAGGTGGGAGGTATAAATTATGAAAAAGTTACTCATTGCAACTCTCCTTGCTTCAGCATTATCAGCGGGTTCTGCTTTTGCGGCTGTTCCGGGTCTCTCCTTGAACAAGGCAAAGCCAGTCAGCTTCCAGGACGTAACTCCGCAGACTTATTCTGAATATTGGGAAGAAGGAAAATCCTTTAAATCCAACGGGAATCAGGAAGCCCCTGATTTGTTCAGTAGACAGTGGCGCAAAGCATCTACCAACTCTATTTCCTTAGTCACTCCTAGAATGATTGTCAGTTACATTTCTTTTACCGGTGAAAAGAGACTGCTGGATGTTCCGGCAGATTTTGAATCCATCATGGAAAAATATAACGACTTGGTTTATGTAGCCACATGGACTGATTTCTCCAGAGAAGGTGGCAGCGTCCTGTTTGGCGGTGGTGCTATTGCTCCCCAATTGCCTACACAAAGACTAGTCATAGACAAAGATGGCACAATTATCCGCCCTGTACCGATGCCAAAAGAAATTGAGAATTTGATGCCGCATAGCTTCGGCCTCGTTTACTATGCTTTCCCACGTAGTGTGATTCTGAATGTGCCATATACGATTCGCTGGGTAAACGGATACGGGAATATCCTCAACATGGACGCAACAGATAAGTTAATAAGGAGCCTGGCTGATGATGAGTTCCATTTCTATAACTCCAATAAAGGAATAGAAAGCGGATATATCATTGATGATGAGGAGTAATCCAATATAGGTGTGATTCCTGCAGTATCTCTATTGTATATGACAAAGGGTGCAGCAGAGATATGAAGAGAAGGTAAGGAGGCTTAATCATGGGTTTATTTGATTCGGTTAAAGGGAGCAACACTTCATCTGAAGGCATGCGTCCAAGCCCGGTACGTGAGTTTCTTGGGCAGGAGTTATATGCTATTGATTGCCGTGGCGCTAATCTTTATGTACATGAGAATGCAGTTGTGATCGATAAGACCGGAGGCGGATTATGGAATTTGGGAGATAACAATTTCAAAGTTATCCCCTTCAAATCCATAATAGCCATACAGGCTAAGTTGAAGTCTACCGTTCTTAATGGGTATATTGAATTTGAAACCGCCAACAGTCCACTGAGTATTGGCAGTGATAAAGCTGAGCGTACTAGCGAAAATAGTGTTATTTTAAGTGGTACTGAAGAGAGATATCAGCAGGCTAAAGAGGCGCTTCAATATATCTTCGACCATATTTGTAAGTAACTTGAAATAGAAGCGGTCTGTAATGCGTATAGGTGGCAGTTTAAATAACTGAATACGTCTGTAGACAGTTTAAGGCAGCAGCGGGAGTTATTGGTGGTAAAATAAAAAGAGTCACATCTGAGACGGCTTTAACGTGAGAAATCGAAGAGAAATTTATTGTAGAAGCATTCATATGCCGTTATTTGGCAATCGTTGAATACGGTTGCCTTTTCTTTCAGTTGCTTATGATGTTCTGTACCATGTATTATATGGTATGGTATTAGTGCATTTTAACACCTTCAAATCATAGGATTGCCATGTGATTGGCTTTGTGCAGATAGAATCGTTGCTGAATAGTTGAAGAGTTATTGGAGTATTGTATGACCTATCAAGATGTAAAGAATATAGCTGGTGAACTCGGCTGGACTGTCAGTTTAGATGATGGACGATTTCATTTCTGCTTTTGCAGGGAAAAGGATTATTCCTTCGCTATTCTGGCAGACTCAGATGTGGAGCTGATAAGCAAGGTTCGGCTTTTGGCTTATAATTACGCTGAGAATCATCCATTTAAAGAAAAGTTAGATGAATTGGCTGGGCGCTTGATGAAAGAAATATGATGGGAAAGGGAGTTATGGAGTTATTATGTTGAAGAAAATGCTGGCATTTTTATTTGCGTTTGCAGTAGCAGGTGCTTGTCACTCCTATGCAGAAGATTGGCAGTATCTCGGTGAATTCACACTGCCATTAGATTATAACTATGCAAGAGACCCGTTAATTCTTAATCATCTGGGAATAATGAAGTCATCATATGGAAGTTATAGGTATTTTAAGGTGTATTACTGTCATAGCCATGCAGGAGATCAAGGCCAGTCTAATGAATATGTGACTTGGGGGAGTTTTGAGATAAAAGGGAAAGTTGTACCCTTAGATTCCAAAACCTTTAAAACTGAAGAAAGAACCGGCCTATATAATTCATATGTTATCTCCGATGTGGTTATTAGGAATAAAGGGGTATTTAGTGTTATTCCTCAGTCCTTGGCAGCATATGATTCTAGTAATGGAGCAGTATTATTCCAGGAAAGTGGAGAGCTTCCACTGGAATCTTTATATTCAGGTTCTGCGGCAGAATATATGATAAACCTTTCTGGTCCACATCCCACGTATGAGGGTGCTGTTATGGGCATTAGATCGAAGTATTAATATCAGTCATGACGGCAGATTTTTAGGTTAAATATTGGGAGAGAAAAAGCTTCTTCCACTCTCTTGGAATCTTGAAAGGCTCATTTTGAATCCACTAAAGTGAATAAAAATGAGCCTTTGGGAATTTTAAATACTAATAATATTAATCGGTGATCATAGGTATTTATGATAAATTGTCACAACTTGTTACATTTTATCACAAATTGTGACATATCGACACAAAAAAGGCATGAGCTATTTGCTCCTGCACTTTTCAGAATCTTATATTTTACTTCCTATTGGATAACTTATCCTGATATACTATGAAATAGCTGTTTGATGAAAAAGGAAACGCTGTACTTACGGCAGGTTCCATGTACGGTTTTGATTTGAGCTGATTTTTATTCTGGGGGAAAAAAGGGAGGGAAAATAGTATGGTAAAAAGAAAAGCTGAAAACAAAAAGAAAGAGACTAAATATAAGCGTAGGACTAAAGAGGGGAAAAGAGAAAAACCAAATAAGACTACTAAAGCTGCAATCAAAGAAGGCAATCGGATTGCTACGAACAAAGAAATCAAAGGATCCCACAGTTTGGATGAGCTAAAGAAGGATCTGGGCTTGGAGGTAGATTGAAGTAGGGAATTAGAGATTGGATAAAATAATTAGTTCCGATAACGCCGATTTATCGGAACTAATACGGTATTTCAATACAGAAAAGTGAATAAATCCATCAGAAATAAGGCTTTTCTTGCCAGTAAATATTCATGAAAAAAATTGACTCTACTCATTTTTCCGTTTATGCAATAATTGCACACTGAACAATATTATAGATGTTTAATTTTTAAGCTGGTGCTCCGCCAGCTTTTTTTCGGTTACGAAAGGGCCTTTTCCGAATTATTCTTCACCGCCAATACCATGTCAGCTATTTTCACAGCTCTTTCATTATCAAGATATGTGCTTTTACCCATTTCAGTTATTATAGTTTCTCGAACAAAATCATCGTCCAGCTTTTTAAGCCAATCTATTTGTTGGCCGGTTTTCTTTAACTGTTTTTCTTGCTTCTGAGCAAATGGCAGTGCTGGCTGCTTGTACTGATTTATCTGGGTAATATGTTTATCAAACCATAGGGAATTACCATTGTCAAAAAGAGGAGCTAAGCCTGTGAACTCCAATGTGTCCACATTACGAATAAAGCCAAAATTACCATAATGGCGATCTTTGTTTTTGATAAGATAGTCAAACTGCAACATTGTATCTATTTCTTTTTTTGCCACAGGAATTTCTAGGGCTTCCATACATCTCATGAAATGATTGTAAGGTTCCTCATTTTCTTCATTTTTTACGACGTTCAGAATTTCATATGCCGGTATGTATTCGGTAGTTCCGTTTACAAAAGTTGGGCATTTAGACCAGGGAGTTCCATCAATCATGTTCAGTGAATATTTTACATGTGGAATTCCTGCCTTCGTTAACAGCTTATCTGCAATGACTTCATTAATTGGCTGTTGATATAATGGTCCTTTTCCAGCCTTCAGCAATACCCTTTCTTCGTTTTCTATGGTCCAGTACTTAGCGAGATCTCCATTGGAGCTATAATCAGGTCCTGGTTCTTCGGATTCAAAGCTCATTTCAAGAGGTTTCCCAGTGAAATCATTTTGAAAGAAATTTATTCTTTCCCAGTTAAACTGTCCCCCTTCGGGTTTAAACCAATACTGATCTGAAAGATTCAGCCCAAGGCTTTTCAAAGACATCTCCTGTATAGGATCTCCTTGAAATCTTTTGAGGAAAGTTTCTAAGCCTTCACGAGTCTTGGGTACATTCCGGTAACGCATCCATTGTTCCACAGATTCTTCCAGTGAATCATTTTCATCTTTATAAATGACTGACAATGGCAGCCTTTCCGAACTTTCAATTTGGATAATTTTTCTTACTCTTCCATATTTTTCATTGATATCCAGCATCATCACTGGTTCATTCTTTTGCATAAGGGTGTAAATCATAGGCGGTTTCTTCTTTTTAGCTCCGCTTCTATATTTTTTGTCCAATTAATTTCGCTAAAATCCACTCCCAGAAGCTTACTGATTTTGTACGCCTGGGTTAAATCGAACTCATATGAGCGGTTTTCGCAATAAATGTATTCATTCGGCTCCATGTTCAGCAGTAGAGCCATATCATCAATAGTCTGCCCTTTGGCTTCACGGAGTTGTTTCAGAATCTAGGTCATGCTTATCTACCTACGCTTTCAGATTCTTTAGGTAATTACAGGAGAATATATCAGAGTGGATATCTATAAGATTATCGTTTTTAGCATTCAAATCAGATACGATGCAAGGAAGATGTTTGTCATGCTGGTGGAGGTCCGCCATCAAAGATTTCCCAGTGTATATCTTCACTCTACTATAGCTCTCGTATTGAATGACGTCAAATTGTGCCAGTTTGTGCCAATTTATCACAATTTATCACAATTTGTGACAAATTATCACTCAAAAAGGCAGGAACGTTTTGCTCCTGCCTTTTTAGATTCCGTAATTTAAATAAAAAATCTGAAGCCAGTCTATATGCATCTATTACTGAGTCGTGTAGATTTGTATTATTTGGAATTAACATAACCGAATTTTTCCAGCGTTTTCTTTGCTTTTGGCGGCAAGGCTTCCATTTTTGTAGTTAGGGCATAAGCGAGGATGGTATCTTTCAATTCCTTGAGAATGTCGTTATAGATTTGGTCATCCACTGCGTGCTCCCGGGCGGTTTGGAGAATATTTTCCAGGATATTTTTAGGAAGGGAAGCGGTCAAGTTTAAGGTAGGAATCCGAATCATAATATCTGTATCTGACTGATTCACAATTTCTAAATCCCTATCCTTTAGTGCCTTTTGAATGGTGAGAAGCCAGTCATCTTTAGAAACTGTTTTTGCATGGCCCAAAAGAGTATCAACTGTTATTCCAAGTTTATCAGCCATTTTGATTAACATGTTGAATTTGGGCTCACTGCCTTTAGTTTCGTAATTCCGGTACTGTGTGATTGAGATGCCCAAGTCTTCGGCAAAGGCTTTGGCCGATCTGTAGCCGGCTTGAATTCGGTATTTTCTCAGGTTTTCACCAAAGGCAGACATAATCGAAGACCTCATTTTCTGAAACTATTCATGGTAGATGTAGAAATACACCATAATACTTATGGAATACATCTTTATGATAGCAGGAATATAGTTAGAATACAAATTTCTACGCAAATTTGATCCTCAATATGATATTTATTTTTTCAAAGTATTCTAAAATACTTATTTTTTCAATTGACTTATTCTAAAAATGGTAGTAATATAGAGAAAATGATTCCAAAAGTGTTAAAAGAGGTGAAGAAAATGAAGAAAATGAAGAAAAAGAATCAAGTTATTGTGAATGTTGAGGCTCTAAACGGACTTCTCAACCAGAGGTTTTTCAATTATGCAGATTTGTCGGAAAAATCCGGAATTAACTATAATACCCTGATTCGTATTAAAAGAACTGGGCATAGCTCTGTCAGGACAGTCAGAGTCTTATCCAAGGCACTCAAAGTATCACCACACTCTATTGCAGAAATCAAATCTGAGGGATAAATGGCCTGCGCGAGGCATAAGGAGGAAGCAATGATGGCAAATGTAAAGGTGATGTTTAAAGAAGTTTCAGGATTCGGTATTATCAAGGCATTTCAGAATTTTCCGAAAAAGCAGGTCGATGTTGAGGAAATCAAGGACTCTATTAAGAAAGATATCTTCAAAGGGAATTATGTGAATCTTTTTAACGATAATTCGCTCAATATCGCCATGCTGGTAAAACCTGGTTTGGGACTGGGAATTATATCTTATAAAGAAAATGAAGTGGAGATTCCCATTCTGAGCAATTCCCTGCTTTCGATTGTGAAAATTGGCGTTGGTTCCGGGTTTCAGACAAGTACGAGCTTTTACGAAATGTATTTTGTGGATACTATTGATGCGCAGGTAGAATCCGATAGAAATGAAGTAATAGCAGAAAAAAAGCCTGCGGAAGCATTACTTGATCCATCTGTTCCGCGGGTAACAGAAGAAATACTGTATAAAGGAGGTAAGCTTTCCGATTCGGGAAACAGGTATGGCCGCTATGTGACACCAGAGGGTCAGAACTATATACTCATTGAAAAAATTCATCGGCACAGTAAATTTAATAGGGCTCGTGCTGTCCGGATTGGAGACCCAATTAAGCTTGATGTACATAAACGCTATGTGATTCCTGCCTTTATGATCATTTGGAACGGCCCCTGCAAAGATAGATATGGTAATTTCTTCATGCCTGACGACATTGTGGAATCAACACTTGTTCATGCAGCACAGACGAGAGGTATGTTTAGCAAGGAAGCTCATACAGAAAGTACTGCCAGCGAAAACACAAAGTTGGTACCTGCAGCAGAGCAAGAAATTAAAGGGATAATTGAATAGGCGTTTTATATATCGGTAATGATTGGCGCCGATAGTGATTCAGAGAGTAGTAAAAGTCGGCGTGGGCCTAACACCTACCGGTTAGTTTTGACGCTAGAGAAAAAGAGACTGTGAGAAGATGATTGAACATTTTCCACAGCCCTTTTTATTTTGCGCTATTTTTATTTTTTAGCATGTTGACGTAATCCAACATTTTAGACAAACATCAAGCTTTTATTAACCATCTACTTTGCATATCTTTGATGAATTCTCTTAGCACTGATACCATACCCACATAACTTTCTTTAATATCTTCACCATCTTGATGGAGGGACCGATCAAGGTCTTTACTAAATTCATCACTTTGTATGTATATGAAATCCCAATCTACTTTTTCGAGATCAATCTCATTGTCACTTAAGGTTTCTGATCTTTCTGTTACATAATCTTCTACGTCAAATTCATTTCCGATTTCTTCGATTTGTTTTGCTATGTCCTCGAATACCGCTTTTTTAGATTGGTTAAGATTAACCTGAACTGTAAAATAAATTTTATAATCGTCAGAAGAGATAAGATCACAGACTGTATCATATTTCGTAAAATTACAATCAATTTTGCAATCAATGTCCGGGCTGTCAAAATCTCCTACATGTGATGGGGCTACGCTTACAAAGTCTCCCCAGAGACTTTTCAGTGTTTCTTTAATTTCTCTTTGCTTGTCTTGATTAATAGTCAACCAGTATATCATGATTCTCCTCCTCTAAGATTAATTGACTCTGCCTTACGTTTCTGATCATTGTGGATATTCGTTCATTTATAATTTTATATTTTATATATATTATCACATATCTTGCTAATATATACAATTTTTTGTTTTTCATTACATTCACCTTTTTCATTTATTTCTCCCCTTAATGAATACAAGTTTTATCAGCGCATCGGTTTTTGTATTAACATGTATGGAGGCAAGAAGATTGACAATAGTTATCGGTGTTTTTACAGGATTTAATATGGGGGAATGGCTCCATATTACTTGTTGAAACATAAATATGGTATTTGATATATCGATTTGGCATTATAAAATGGTTATTTAATATTAAGTTTGCATCTACGCTTCAATTGTACAAATATGCGCTATAATAATTTTAAACAAAGTATTTTGGGATAGCATTTGGGGATATGGCATATTGAGGAAATAAATTCTTTAATTTAATGAGTAAGGAGTGAGGGCATTGATATTAATGGAAAAATTAGTGGAAGGAACCATTCTTTATATCTATGGTTTGGATGAAAGAAAAAATTATGGTTGGAGTGAAAGGCAAAAAGGTAAAGTTGGAGTTGTGATGAGAAGTGATGATAAATTTAAGTATTATACAATTTTTTCATTACCTGAAAATGTATGCCTTCAAGATAAAGTCCTTTTCTCTGTTGTACAAAGCAGATACGGTCATATGTATGCTAAGTTCCTCATGCCAGGGGGAAATGAGCCGGACACAGCAATGCGTCGTAATGAGCCGGACACAGTAGCGCGTCGTAATGAGCCGGACACAGTAGTGCGTCGTAATGAGCCGGACACAGTAGTGCGTCGTAATGAGCCGGACACAGTAGTGCGTCGTAATGGGCCGGACACAGTAGTGCGTCGTAATGAGCCGGACACAGCAGTGCGTCGTAATGAGCCGGACACAGCAGCGCGTTGTAATGGGCCGGACACAGCAGTGTTCCGTAATGGACCGGATGCGCCAGCATCTCGTGATGATCCTCATATAGTAAGAGAAAAGCAGGATATAAAGAACAGAATAATAGCAAGAAAATATGGAAAAGAATTCCTAGATAAAATTGCGCCTATAATAAATTGCAAACTTAAAGAAACGCCGAAAACATATGAAGAAATTAATCGAAACAGGCATATAAAAGCGATTGAGCTGATTGATGAGACTGATGAGCATGATAAATGCTATGCTGCTTTGATACCCCAAAGAACTCCTTTTTTTACATCCATATTTATAAAAAATCCGAAGAGTAAGACATGTTACGACCCATCGTATACGATTACACTTGGATTAGAAGATTATAATTACCTAAAAGGGAAGTATTTAG
Source organism: Dialister succinatiphilus YIT 11850 (assembly GCF_000242435.1). GTDB lineage: Bacteria > Bacillota > Negativicutes > Veillonellales > Dialisteraceae > Dialister > Dialister succinatiphilus. Next base: position 161,358 of record NZ_JH591189.1, read on the forward strand.
ATAGAGGAGAAAAATGCCTTATCTATTTTTGGGTCCATTGGAATAAGAAGAAATCAGAACGCGTCACATTTCAAGGTGAAAAGATTGAGGTAACTCCTTTTGAAGGTGTATGGGTGGCAGATTTTGCTAAAATAGTAGCTTACATAAAGAAATATAATCTTCCATTGAAAAAGTATACAAATTCCAAGACTGTTGGTGACAATGTAATATCGAATTATATTTTTGATTTAAGAGATCCAGAGATTTTTACGCAGCTCTTATGGAAACGTTGATTTGATTCAACTCCTGTGTAAGACTTACCATTGGCATAAAGGCGGTGAGAAGGAAATTCCTCCTCACTGCCTTTTTACGTGACCACAGCTATCTTTTCCCTTTACTTGATGATTCGGGATGTCTATAATATGTACAGTAAGTACTTATCATACGTAGACTACCTAAACTACTGAAAATAAAATGATTATACAGAAGATTATCACACCACGGAATGAAACAAGATATCTGCTCTTAGACGATGATTATCAAATTGTGGAGCCGGTACATCGGTATTTGAAATACATGGACTCTCTGGGGCGGAGCATTTTCACTCTTCGCACATACTGCTATGGGTTGAAGATTTATTTTGAATTTCTGGATGCCCAGGGATATAACTATCTGACACTGCTGGGAAAGGGGAAAAAGGTATCGCTGCTGACGGATTTCATCGGATTTTTAAAGCAGTGGAAGTATAAGGATGTACCTTCCGTCAGGGTGGCAAGAAGCCCCAGAACGATTAACAATATTATGGCCGCTGTCTTGGGGTTCTATCATTTTCTGGAGATGAACAATGAAATCCCTGAAACAGGATTCTTTTCCGGGAATAAAGTCCGCAGCGGCTATAAATCCATGCTTTCGGAAATGTACATGAGCCAGCGGGTCCGGGCATCTTATTTCCATTTGAAGGAGGATGATCGGAAAATAGAGACTTGCAGCCGACAGCAGGTGATGCAGCTTATTGAAGCATGCCATTACATGAGAGATCAGCTCCTGATTATGTGCATGTTTGAGGGCGGGCTTCGGCTGGGCGAAGCGCTGAATCTGTGGGTACAGGATTTCAAGGTTTGGAATAACCAGCTTGTCCTGCGTCAGCATGAGGGAAATCCCTATGCCCGGATTAAGAATCACAGTGAGGCTACATTGGATATGCCTCCTTACGTGATGAAGTTTTTCTGCAAGTATATTGTGGACGAGTATCCGGAGGGCGATTATAAGTATGTGTTTCTCAACTATAAAGGGATTCATCGGGGACAGCCATTGAGTGAAGATACGGTTGAAAAGAAATTTGAGCAGCTTTCGAAAAAATGTGGATTCAAGGTTCATCCCCATATGCTTCGTCATTCCCATGCCACAGAGCTGATAGAAGTAGGGAATTGGGATGTGCTGGATGTGCAGACCAGGCTTAGGCATAAGCATGTACAGACTACCATTGACAGCTATGTCAAAATCTCGGATGAATACAAAAAGAAGAAGTATGCAGAATTCCAGAAATGCCTGAAGAAAAGCCAGGGGAGTGATAAAGGGGATGATCAGTCATGACATGGGAGGAAGTACAGAGGTATTACCGGAAACATCCGGAATTACAGGGCCCTTATTTTAATGCAGCTTCTGTTGTTTCTACATCCTATCCGGAGACGGAATGGATTTTCACAAAGGACTACTATATAGACTTCTCTGCTATTCATGGTACGAGAGCAGAAATGGAAATGAAGCTGGTCTTGCTTTATCTGATTTTAAATCGGAAATTACTGCTGCAAACCATTATTGTCTATTATATTGAAGTCTATCCCTGCATGATAGATTTTCTTGCCCATGGATTATCACAGCCAATCAGGGAATTCAGCTTTGTTAAAGTCTTAAAAGGCTTTGATTCCGACATACGGAAATACTTTGCTCAGGATCATAAATTTACTATGTCAAGAATTAAATATGCTTCTTTGCTTCCTCGAAAGATCAAGAATCTTTTGGAGCGGATGGCATATACTTCAGAAGAGGATTATTTCCAAAGGGATTCATGGTCTATTTATGATTTTCACATGGAAAAGGACCGCATTAATCCCACTAATAGTATGTACCGCTTCTATTTTTACGATATCTATAATGAAAATAACCGATATATCCTGAAAAAGATGGTTGACTGGATGATAAAGAAAAGCCATATTTCATTCAGTACCATGTACGCCCGCTATAGTCATATAAAAGAGTTTCTGAAACACTTTCAGAAAAGACGTGTCCAGTCCCTGACCACGGAAGATTTGACTGCTTATATGGCAGAGCTTTCTGATACATCAAGGCAGATAACCACGTATAATGTCAAAATATGCAGCTTGGAATTTTTTTATAAATTAGGGAAAAAGCTGGGCTTCTGGGACACGATTCCCTTAAATTTTCATGCCTATAGGAAGCGGTATTCCTATGTCTGCGATTATCATACGATTGGTGGAGTATCCGATTATGTCAAACGGCAGCTCTTTTCAAAAATGAAAGAGATGCCCCGAGATCTGGCTATGATTCTACTCATTATGTACGAAACAGGTATGCGAATCAGTGAAGTTTGCCGGCTTACATTGGATAGCCTGCAGGATTTTCATGGCAGGTACTATTTAGTTTACTGGCAGCTAAAGATGAAAAAAGAAGTGGAGCAGCCGATTCCTTACGGTCTGTATCTTAAAATGAAAGATTATAAAGAAGAGCTGCTGACAGAGTATCCGGGAGAAATTTACTTTTTTACATCCGGATTCTGTACTCCTGCGAAAACACTTGCTGTTTCTGTTCGAATGAATAAGTTTATCAGCCTGGCAGGCATTATGGAGAAAGATGGCACACCATATCACTTTAAAGCCCATGAATTCCGTCATGATTTTGCACTCCGGCTTGTAAATAACAGGATACCTTTTCTGGAAATCCAAAAACTCCTTCATCATAGTTCACCGGAAATGTCAATGATCTATGCAAAGGTGTCTGAGCAGGAGAGAAAGGAAAGGTATAACCGGTTCTGCGATAGCACCGGTCATATTTCCTCAAAACTGAATGAAAAGGAAATGGCTGTTCATGATGACGTAGCTTGGATGCATTACATGCTTGGTCAGATTCTGCCTAACGGATACTGCTCCTACCCTGCAAAGCTTGGCGTATGTCCACATGCCAATCGATGCCTTTTCTGCGATCAGTTTAAGACGACGTCGGAATTCCTTCCTGTGCTGAAAAGGCAGCTTCTTAAGGTCAACTGTCTGATGGACCGGGCAGGGCATGGTGAAAATGAAGAATACAGAAAAACGCTGGAAAAGGTTCACCAAAAGCTGCAGCTCATTATTTCGTCCCTGGAGGCGTCAGAATGACAGTAATTACAAAGGAAAATATCAATTCACCTAAAACAGACGAAGAAAGAATGCGTGAAGATCGGTGGAACTTTCTGGAATTTGATTATATTCCGGATACCATGAAACCCTTATCTCAGGTCTCCGGTTACTGGGTGGTTGACTTCTCCTGTATTGCTGATACCGGTATTCGAGAAGAGCTGAAGACCTACTATGCCCATGTCATAAATGACCGTACCAGAAATCCACAAACGCTGGCGAACACATTATTTTATATACATTGGGTTTTGCAGTTTCTTTCAGGCCTGGAGCTAAAAAAATCGCTGCTGAATTATCCTTTGGATCGGCTGCAGGAAAAATATATCCGGTTCCTTAAAGATCATGGTAAGGTGACTAAATCAAGAATTCGACAGATTCATGGAACACAGGTTGTTCATACCTATGTGGAGTACAGCAGTCTGGGATTGGAACTGAAAGCTGTCTACAATTATTTGAGTAGAAAACAGCTTGCGGGCATGTCACTTTCAGAAAAGGATGTGTGGGACTTGAGGGAGCTTCCCTTTAAGGTGGAAGGCATCTCTTCAAGACCCCGGTTTATGTTGAATTTTGAGCATATCAGCCAGCTTCCTATCAGAAAGGTTTTTAAGAGGTATGTATATGAAAGATTGAAAACGAGGAAACTGTCCACTGTTTTCTGTGATTTCAAGGCAGTAAATCTATTTTCTGATTTTCTTATGAAGTATTATCCTGACCTGCAGCACCTGAGAGAGGTGGATAGAAATATTATCACCCACTATTTTTCTTACATAGATTCGAAAAATTTTGCTACCACCACCAGCAAATCAAGAAAAAGCCTGCTGAAACAGTTTTTGGAATTATCTTACTTCATGGGCATAGAGGATGTTCCTCAGCAGGAGCTTATATTCAGGGATGATTTCAGGAAAGCAGTAAAGCTGATTCCGAAAACCATCCCTAATGAGGTTCTATGGCAGCTGAATCGTGAGCTCCCGCACCTGCCCTATCAGCTGCAGACCATGATTTTGCTTTTAGAAAATGTAGGCATGCGAGTCAACGAGCTCTGTCAGCTTTCCATCGACTGTCTAAAAAGGGATTATGATGGTTTCTATTTTATTGAGTACTACCAGGGAAAAACGCGCTGCTATAACCGGGTACCAGTTTCTGATGCCATTGCCGATCGATTACAGAAACAGAGGGGAGAGACATTGGAACGATTTCCCCTTACAAGACTCATGTTTACTATTAATGGAAAAACACCGTATCCCCAGGAAAGCTTATCCAACCATTTGAATCAACTGTCCTACAAGTATCATATTATGGATGAAAATGGAAAATCTTTTCATTTCCGGCTCCATCAGTTCAGGCATACCGTAGCCATGCAGTACGCCCAGGCAGGGATGACACCTTATATGATTTCCTGTATGCTGGGACACAAATCTATTAAATCCATCATGTCCTATGTGGAACTTAATGACCTTATGGCAGACAAGAAGCTGGAAGTATTCTGGAATAAAGAGGAAAACTACCTGGCAAAGATACTCTCCCCGTCAGATGGGAATGAGGAGGACCAGGCGGTAAGGCTGACGAATGGGTACTGCATGAATGCAGGAGACATTTGTGAAGACGCCGTTATCTGTTATAACTGCAGTATGTTTTCTGCTGATCATACGGATAAAAAATTACTTCAGGACTATGCGTCGGCTCTTCGAAATAAAATTCCGGAGCTGGAGATGAAAGGTATGGAAAGAGAAGGTCAGGTATATAAGAAACTCCTGGCAGAGCTGGAAAAGGTATTGCGTATGCCAAAAGAAATGGATGATCTATGATGACAGGCAGGGAAGTTGAGTCGTATTTTGAGAGGCACCGGGAATGGCAGAGCATGACGTGGGACCTATCAGAGTTAATAAAAAAAGTGTACGGAAAAAATTCCATCAGAGTCAGAATCAGCCGATACTACTATGTGGACTTCACGCCACTGGCAGGCAGACCCATATGCCGGGAAATGAAGCTGGTGATATTATATTTTCTGTTGAATCTTCATTATAAAAGGCTTTTGCCCCTCATTGACTTTCTTAAGGCAGTATCTCTCTTTATTCATTATGCACGTGACGTTAAGCCAATCAATTCCCTGGGTGACCTGACTATGGAGGGGATAGAGGCTTTTAAAAACTATTTGTCCCTGATAGTTGGAAAAACACCTGTGATCAGTAGTTTTCTGCGTAATGTCAGATGCACGTGGCATGATGAATTCCATGCAGCTGCCTGGTATGAGCGGGATACTTGGGATTTAAGAAAAGTACATATGGATCCTTCGCGAATCAATATATCAGTACCAAATAGCAGAATTAATTTTTTTGATATAGAGAATCCGGACAATAAGAAGCTTTTTAAGACTTATATGCTGCATCTGATTGAAGACCGGAACATCTGTCACACATCCATTTGTACGAGATCCTACTCACTGAGAGCTTTTTTGAGAAGATGTCCCTGCTCTTTGAAGGAGATAGACTCTGGCAAATTAAAAGAACTGCTTATGCAGCAGAAAGAATTTTACCGGAGCCAGGAAAAGTATAATAATATGATCTACATTCTGGAAGATTTCTATCGCTTCTGCAATCTTGAGCATCTATTGCCGGACATCAAAATTAATTTCAGGGATTTCAGGGAACCCAGACGAATAAATATGCAGTTCAAAAGGCTGTCTCCCAGGGTAAAAAAGCAGATATTTGCTCACCTGCATGAACTGAGGCCTGATGTTGCCATGATATTTCTGACTGTTTACTGTACAGGTCTGTATCTGTCAGAGGTATGCCAGCTGAAAACAGACTGTCTGCTTAAACAGGAAGGGGTTTGTTACATCCGCGTCTGGAAGCTCCATGCGCAGAATGCGGTCAACCAGCCTATTCCACAGACACTTTTTGATTACCTCTCTTACTATAGAGATCGGGTACTGAAGCAGAATCCGGGCGATTGGCTATTTCCAGGAATTAAGCGCAAATTCATCAGCTCAGCCTCAGTAGAAGAAGAGATGCGCCGCTTCATTCTGAACCATCATATTACGGATGAGCAGGGAAACCTCATAAAATTTCGATTCCACTCTCTTAAGCATGACTTGGCTTATCGCATGCTTGATGATGACCTTTCACTGCTGACAGTACAGAATCTGCTGCATGCAGACACAATAGAATCAGCGCTGCTGTACTCTACGAATCATGAAAAAGAAAAAAGAGACAAATATTTCCATTTTCTGGAAAAGACCGGCAAAACAAAAGTATTGGCAGATGGAGAGGAAGACCGGCAAATTCTTTGGATACGAGAAAGAATGGCCCAGATACTTCCTAATGGATACTGCTCCTATCCCGTCAAGCTGGGCCTTTGTCCCCATGCGAATCATTGCCTTTTCTGTGATAATTTCCATACTACAAAGGACTTTCTGCCTGTATTTTACAGGCAGTCGGCAAAACTGGCACTCTTTCTCCATACTCTGGAGAAAAGCGGACAGGATAAACGGTATGAAGCCGCTTTGAAAGTAAAAAAACGGATTGATTACCTGATTCAAGAGCTGGAGGCGGATCATGATGAAGCAAGCAGTGAAGATCAAAGAAACGCTCAGTGATGAAAGTCGTATGGAAGAAGACTGCTGGAATATCTGTTCATTTGACTTTGCTAAAAGCTGCAAGGGTAAAAGGCTCCCGAGAACCATAAAACGTGGTATTCTTGACTTTGGAAAAATAGGCAGTATAACTATGCGGGAAGAACTGAAAAGTTTTTATCGTCAGATTATTCTGACCAGGAGACGGAGCGCGCGAACCTTTATCTGCAGCTTGAAGGTATGTCATTATATGATAGATTTCCTGAGCTCACTGCCGGGAAATAAGTCAACCTTGGACTATGAGGAAGATGATCTTTACAAAAAATATAAAAAGTTTCTGAAGGCTAAGAATGAGGCTTGTATACTCAGGGACCATGCCGTAAGGAAAGAACAGAAATACCATGTGTATCTGGAGGATAGTTGTCCGGTATTGGAAATCAAATCATTCTATCAGTTCCTGTTGGATCAGAAAAATAAAGATATTCCGGAAACGGATAAGGATATATGGGATGTAAAAAGGCTCCCTTTCCAGGTTACAGTGCAGTCATCCAGGCCCAGGTATATACTGAACTTTACGGGTATCACCCAGCTGCCCATACGGAAAATCTTTAAAAAATATATTCTTCAAAGGTTGAAGCTGCGAAAGCTTTCAACAGTGATGGATGATATGAAAGCAATGAACCTTTTTTCCGATTTTCTGCGCAGGTACTATCCGGATGTCAAGGAACTCCCACAGCTGACACGACCCGTTGTACTGGACTATTTCCGGTACATTGACAGCAGACATTATGTGTACACCACTGCAAAATCGAGAAAGGGATGTCTGAAAACCTTTTTTGAAAATGTCATATACCTTGACCTGGCTGAAATACCAACAAATCTGATTCTGCGAAAAGATTACAGGCAGCAAATCCACATTGTACCTCGGGTGATTCCCCAGTCAGTCATGGATCAGCTGCAGGAAGCAATACCCAAACTTCCCCAGCCGGTTCAGAATATTGTTATTCTTATAGCCAAAATAGGGATGAGGATCAATGAAGCATGCAGGCTGAGCATCCGCTGTTTGAAAAAGGACAGCGAAGGGGGATACTACATAGAGTATTACCAGTACAAGACAGAACACTACAATCGGATACCTATCTCTGATTCCATGGCAGAGCTCATCAAGGAACAGCAGACGGAAACTAAAAAACGGGATCCCCATGCAGCTTTCCTTTTTACCATACAGAGTGGGCGGGGGAAAAATCATCTCTATCCCCAGGAATCGGTATCCCGCATGCTGAACATCCTGGCAGTCAAGGAAAAAATCACAGGACCCGATGGGAAAATCTTCCGATTTCAGAGCCATCAATTCAGGCACACCGTAGCCACAGACTATGCAAGGCAAGGATTCAGTCCTCTTATGATCCAGTCACTCTTAGGTCATAGAAGTCCGAAATCCATTATGCCCTATGTGGAATACAGCAGGGATATGGAAAAAGAAAAACTACGCGCCTTTTTTGAAAAAGAGGGGAAAAGACTCTCTGCCGCAGTCAATGGGCCGCAGGGGAAGGATCGTTATGTGCCGCTGGTGAATGGATATTGCACCGACAGCAGCGATTTATGTGAAGATGCATGGATCTGCTACTCCTGCAGTATGTTCTCCATGGATGCAGCGGACAAGGCCCTGATGAGACAGTACCTGGTCAGAGTCCGGCAGAAAGCCGAAGACATGGAAATGAAAGGTTTTGTACGGGAAAGCCAGTTATATAGAAATCTGGAAAGAAATATTATACAAGCAATGGAGGAATCGGATCATGACAGATCGCAGTAAAGCAATGGTAGAATTCTCAAAAAACCGATCAGAGCAGAAAATCGAGTATGTGAAATCGGTAATCAGCCAAATGGAGATGGAGCACAAAAAAATATCCGTTTATAGTGTGCAGAAAGCTTCGGGAGTATCCAAAACCTTTATCTATGCTCACAGTGAATTGATTGATCTGATCCGGAATCTTAAAGGCGAAAAGAAACCGGATATTTCTGCAGAAGCCGCCGACACAGTGATAGCCGCGCTGAAAGTGGAAATCGAAGAGCTTAAAAAGGAAAATAAGATGCTGAAACAGGACCGCCTGTGGAAAGAAAAGTATCTCAGTGCCAAAGAAGAAAATGAACTGCTGAAAAAACGCATTGAAAAGCTGGAGGGACAGCTTTACTAAGTGCCATGCAATCTTTAAGCAGGAGTGGGGCAGTAAAAAACTGCCTGGAATGAAGTGGATAGACATGGCGGCGGACATGTTCATCCACTTTTTTCATCTTCATTCTTGCCACCTTTATTTTGTATTTTGCATTTCCTTCGGGGGGGAAAATAAGATATAATTAAAGTAGTTTGTCTCATTTGACAAATGTTACACTTTGTGCATGTCATAAGCATATACTTGTATTTTATGAGTTTTTTTACTATAATAAACGATTTGCTTCAAATAAGACTTCATTATATAAGTTGAATTCGGAATCCTGAGAAATCAAATGAATGGCAGGTGTGGCTGGCTATGAGTAAATTGGAAGACGTGACTGTCGGAAGTACAGTAAAAGGGATAGTAGACAGTGACATTGTTTCCGTTGTGGCAGTTCAATGGTATGGAAGCAATGTGCTGGAAGTCACCTACAAGGACTCCAAAGGCGTGCTTGGAAATCAGCTCCTTTATCGGGAAAACGAGCCCCAACTTTCCGTATCATTCAGACACCTGGCATGGAGTTTCGATGCAGACCCGGACCAGATGAAACTGGCATCAGAAGCCTATCGAATCAGCCTTGCCCATTTATTTGACCCCTATCTAGCGGTTCATACATCCTCCGTGGAGCCGCTTCCTCATCAGATTTCGGCGGTGTATAAGGAAATGCTGCCACGGGTGCCCCTGCGCTACATCCTGGCCGATGACCCGGGAGCAGGGAAGACCATTATGACCGGCCTGTATATCAAGGAACTGATTGCCCGGGGTGATCTGAAGCGCTGCATGATCGTGACTCCCGGAAACCTGGTGGAACAGTGGCAGGATGAGCTGTATTCCAAATTCCATTTGAAGTTTGATATTCTCACCAATGACCGGATTGAATCAGCAGTGAGCGGCAATATTTTTAATGAAGTAAACTTTATCATCTGCCGGTTGGATAAGTTGGCACGAAATGAAGATTTACAGGCCAAATTGAAGCATACAGACTGGGATCTTGTGGTTATCGATGAAGCCCATAAACTCTCTGCCACCGTGTGGGGCGGAGAGGTCAAGTATACGAAGCGGTTCCAGCTGGGAAAGCTCCTTTCCCAGGTAGCCCGCAATTTCCTGTTACTTACCGCTACTCCCCACAATGGAAAAGAAGTGGACTTTGAACTCTTCCTGTCCCTGGTGGATGCGGACCGCTTTGGCGTGAGACGTATCAAGAGCCAGCACTCCATCGACGTCAGCGATGTGATGCGGCGCCTGGTGAAAGAAGAGCTGTTGAAATTTGATGGTACCCCCCTGTTCCCTGAACGGAGAGCCTATACGGTGAACTATTCCCTTTCTCCCATGGAAGCAAAGCTTTACCAGGAAGTAACGGAATATGTACAGGAAGAATTCAACCGTGCCGATCAGCTGCAGAATGACCGCAAAGCTGCCGTAGGCTTTGCATTGACCATCCTGCAGAGAAGACTGGCCTCCTCACCGGAAGCCATTTATCAATCCCTCCGGCGCAGAAGAGAGCGCCTGGAACATCGCCTGGAAGAGGAAAAACTGGGCAGGCGGGCAGAAGAATACAGAAATCCCGATTGGGAAGAAGAGGATGAAGACGATCTGCCTTCCATAGAGCAGGAACAGATGGAAGAGCAGGTGGTGGATCACGCCTCTGCTGCGGCCACCATGACAGAACTGCAGGCTGAAATCCGTATCCTGAAAAGGCTGGAAGAAATGGCCAATGACGTCCGTTTAAGCGGCGTAGACCGCAAGTGGGATGAATTGTCCAATCTCCTGCAGGATAAGACATTCATGGTAGGAAAAGATGGTGAGCGGGAAAAGCTGATCATCTTTACAGAGCATAAGGACACACTCCGTTACCTGGCGGAGAAGATCCGCTCCCTCTTAGGTGATGATGAGGCAGTGGTGACCATCCATGGCGGCATGCTTCGCGGCGACAGGCGCAAGGTGGAAGAACAGTTTAAACAGGATAAAGAAGTCCGTATCCTGGTGGCCACCGATGCGGCCGGTGAAGGCATCAACCTCCAGCGGGCACACCTGATGATCAACTATGACCTGCCCTGGAATCCCAACCGTTTGGAGCAGCGCTTTGGCCGTATCCACAGAATCGGACAGACCGAGGTCTGCCATCTGTGGAATCTGGTGGCTTCCGAAACAAGGGAAGGCTATGTCTTCCAGCGGCTCTTCAGCAAGCTGGAAGAAGAAAGACAGGCCATGGGCGGGAAAGTCTTTGACATCCTTGGAAAAATGACCTTTGATAATAAGCCGCTGAAGGACCTTTTGATCGAAGCCATCCGGTATGGCAATGATCCCCAGGTACGGGCAAGGCTGACACAGGTGGTGGATGCTTCCGTGAATCCTGAGGTATTCCGGAAAATGCTTCAGGACCAGGCATTGACCGATGATGTCATGGACGTTCACACGGTGAATGTGATCAAGGAAGACATGGAAAGGATGGAAGCCCATAAGCTGCAGCCCCATTTCATTGAAGCTTTCTTCCTGGAGGCTTTTAAGAGGCTGGGAGGGCGGATGGTCAGAAGAGAAAAAGGCAGATATCAGGTGACCTTTGTTCCCCAGGCCGTGCGGAACAGGGATATGCAGATCGGCCTGGGAATCCCTGTGCTGAAGAGCTACGAAAGAGTCTGCTTTGATAAAGAAGACTGCATCATTCCGGGGCGTCCCATGGCAGAACTTCTCTGCCCCGGTCATCCCCTCCTGGAAGCAGTGATAGATATCATTTGTGAAAAAAGCAGGGATGTGATGAAGCGAGGCGCCGTCTTTATCGATGACCAGGATTATGGCACCGAAGCAAGGCTTCTTTTCTATGTGGAAGATGCCATACAGGATGGTGTCCTTTTGAAAAATGGACAGCGCCGGACCATATCCAAGCACATACACTTTGTGGAAATGAAGGAAAACGGATCCGCCATCAATGCAGGCTATGCACCCTACCTGGATTACCGGGCACCGGATGAACAGGAGAAGAAGGCTGTCGGTGAATGGATGGAAACACAGGAATGGCTCTGCCATGATGTGCAGAATGCAGCCAAAGGCTACGCCATAGAGCACCTGATTCCCCGGCACATGGAAGAAGTGAAGCATCGGAAATTAGCCATGCTGGATAAGACGGAAAAGGCTGTGAAACAGAGGCTGACCGAAGAAATCCAGTACTGGGATAACCAGGCAGTAAATTTGAGGGAACAGGAAGCAGCAGGGAAAACGAATGCCCGGCTGAATTCCATGCAGGCTGCCCAAAGAGCCGATGATTCGGCCAGCCGTCTGCAGAAACGATTGGAAGAAATCAGTAAAGAACGGAGCATTTCCCCCCTGCCTCCCATTATTACAGGGGGTGCACTGATTATTCCTAAAGGGCTGATTCACCGGCTCATGGCAGACCCGCTGCCTTCCATGGGACAGGGAGATCGGCAAAGCGTGGAATATGCAGCCATGAACAGGGTGATGGAAATCGAAAAAGAACTGGGCTATCAGCCGGAAGATGTGAGCGCCCAGAAATGCGGCTACGATGTGGAATCCAGAGTGCCTGAATCCATGCGTGCCGCTTCCGGTGACTGCGCTTTGCGGTTCATCGAGGTGAAAGGTCGGCAGAAGGGGGCAGAAACTGTGACTGTCAGCAAGAATGAAATCCTCACAGCCCTGAACCGGCCGGAGGAATTCATCCTGGCCCTGGTGGAAGTGGATGGGGAAAATACCCATACCCTGTACTTAAAAAAGCCCTTTAGAAATCCACCGGATTTTACCGCCACCAGTATCAACTTTAATATCCGGGACTTGGTGAAAGAATCGGAAATCCTTTTGGAAAAGTGAGGAATTTTGGAATGAAGAAACTCATTGAAGTGGCACTGCCGCTGGATAAAATCAACGAAGCTTGCGCCAGGGAGAAATCTATCCGCCATGGGCATCCATCGACCCTTCATTTGTGGTGGGCACGCCGGCCATTGGCCGCTGCCAGAGCGGTCATCTGGGCCAGCCTCGTAGATGCGCCTTCCTCCCATCCCGAACTTTTCCCTACGGAAGAAGCGCAGACGAAAGAAAGACAGCGCCTCTTTGGCATTTTGGAGAAACTGGTGGTATGGGAAAATTCCAATAACCAGGAGGTCCTGGATGAAGCCAAGGCGGAAATCCTGAAGTATAACAATGGAGAATTCCCTACGCTGCTGGATCCCTTCGCCGGCGGCGGTGCTATTCCCCTAGAAGCCCAGCGGCTGGGACTCAAAGCCATTGCCCATGACCTGAATCCTGTAGCCGTCATGATCAATAAGGCCATGATTGAAATTCCGCCCCGCTTTGCAGGAAAACCGCCTGTAAGCCCTGATGATGGACGTCGCATTAATGAATGGCATGGGGCACAGGGACTTGCAGAGGATGTACGGTACTATGGGGAATGGATGAAAAAAGAAGCTTTTAAGCGAATCGGTCATCTCTATCCGAAAGTACAGCTGCCAAAGGAAGAAGGTGGTGGTGAAGCTACAGTAATCGCTTGGTTATGGGCACGAACTATTAAATGCCCTAATCCTGCATGCGGTTGCCATATGCCATTGTTTAAATCAAATATAATTGCTAAAAATAAAGCTTATGTGAAGGTAGAAAGAGACGAAAACGGATACCCGGTTTTTAGGGTAATCAACGCGAAGGACCCCATAGAGGAAGGAACGGTTAATAGAAAAGGAGCTCATTGCATTTACTGCAATACGCCTGTTAGTTTCTCATATATTCGTGAACAGGGGAAAGCAAATAATTTAGGGGTTCAACTAATGGCAGTGGTTGCTAAAGGTAAGAAGGGGAGGATTTATTTAACACCTGATGAATACCAGAAGAGAACTGCTTATTCTTGTGATCGTCCAGATATTGATCTTGGGAAAATAGCAAATTATCCAGGTTATTTGAATACGCCTGCATATGGGCTAGAGAATTTTCAGGACTTATTTACTGCGCGGCAGTTGACAATTTTTACAGAATTAGAAAAGAATATAGAAAATTTAGGAGACCGCATTGAAAAAGCAGCTATTATTGCAGGATTAAAAAATGACCATGTTAGTTTAAGCAATGGAGGCTGCGGCGCAAAAGCGTATTCTGAAGCAATTAAAGTGTATCTTGCTTTTCTTATAGACAAATTGGCAGATTATAATTCGGCTGTATGTTCTTGGAATGCTGTTGGACAAAAAATTCGCAATACATTCGGATTAACGGGGATGTCGATGACATGGGATTATGCTGAAGCAAATCCTTTTTCTGGAGCGTCTGGTTCATTTGATAATATGCTAGAGTGGGTTGTAAAAAGTATACGCAATTTGCCAACTAAAAATGCTGGAAATGTTGAGCAGGTTGACGCACAAATTGATTCAGGATTGAGAAATGTAGTTATTTCAACAGATCCTCCTTACTATAGCAATGTTCCATATGCAGATTTTGCCGATTTTTTCTATGGATGGATGAGAAGAAATCTTCAATCTGTTTATCCTAATTTATTTAAAACAATTCAAACCCCTAAAAATGAAGAGCTAGTGGCAGATCCTTATAGGCAAGGGAATAAATTAAAAGCAGCAGAATATTTCGAAAATGGGATGTTCCTCGCGTGTAAACAAATGTATAAATATTCGAAAGATGATGTTCCAGTAACTATTTATTATGCATTTAAAGAAAGTACCATAACAATTAGCCAACAAAAACAATTTGTTTCATCAACGGGCTGGGAAACTATGCTTTCAGCATTAATACGTTCAGGATTTAGAATAACTGGGACGTGGCCAATTAGAACCGAGAGATCAGGTAGGACCCGTAGTATGAATTCAAATGCTTTGGCGTCATCGATAGTACTTGTCTGCCGCAAACGTTCGGAAGATGCGCCGCAGACAACTCGCCGTCATTTTATAGCAGAGCTTCGGAGAGAACTACAGTCAGCATTAAAAAAGCTGCAGCAGAGCAATATTGCTCCTGTAGACTTAGCCCAGGCATCCATCGGTCCCGGCATGGGGGTATTCTCCAAGTACAGCCGGGTGCTGGAGGCAGATGGCTCGGAAATGAGTATACGGAGCGCCCTGCAGGTCATCAATGAGCAGGTAGATGCTTATTTTAATGAACAGGTAGGGAGTTTGGATGCGGAAAGCCGCTTCTGCGTGGACTTGTATATGCAGGCCCAATATGAAGATATCCCCTACGGCGAAGCGGAAATCCTGGCCAATGCCAAGGGGGCGCTCATTCCTAAGATGGTAGACAGCAAGGTGCTCTACGCCAAGGCCGGCAAGGTGCACCTGGTGAGGCGGGAAGAGCTGCCGCCTAAAGTAGACTCTGATGAATCCAACGTCTGGCGGCTCACCCAGCAGCTTACCGGTGCCATGGCAAAGGGGGGCATAGAAGAATGTGCCAAACAGGTAGCATCCCTTTATGGGGTCAATGTGGAATATGCAAAGGATTTGGCATATCGCCTGTATACGGTGGCTGAGCAGAAAGGATGGACTGCGGAAGCTTTCGCCTATAACGCATTGATCGTTTCCTGGATGGATATCCAGAGCCGGGCTGCGGAGCTGCAGTCGAGACAGATGGTAGAAACAAGTCTGTTTGAATAATCGGCAGTTTCCATGAGCAGTAGAAGGGAGCTTGAAATGAAAAAAGTCATTGAGACCACGATTCCTCTTCAAGAGCTGAATCGTTCTGCCATGACGGAAAAGACGAAAAAAAATCATCCCAGAAACATGCATCCCTGGTGGAAGCGGAGCCCTGTGTATTCCAGTGCCGCTCTTCTGGCCGCTCTTTTATGGGACGCACCTTCTGACGAGGAGAGAATAGAAGCAGTGCAGCAGGACCTGATCCACCTGGCCTGGGGAAAAGATTACGACTTCTGGCCGGAAAATGAGGTAATGTATTCCGATAGAGAACATGCGGATGGATTTAGGGATGGAAGATATTGCCATGATGAATTCGATGAGAAAATTCTGGATAAGTGGTATCCGGGCGACACATATCGGGACTCCTGGGAATGGGGAGGCATTCAACCCACGCTGATTCATGAGGAGAGACCCATCATCTGTGATCCCTTTTGTGGATATGGCGGCCTGGAGCTGGCGGCTGACAAACTGGCACTCTCTGTGAAGGCTGGCGACCTGAATCCTGTGGCCGCACTTCTTACCAGAGCAGTTCTGGAACTCCCTCGATTCTGTGCAGACTGGGATCCCATCAATCCTGGGATCCAGTCCGATTTTGAAGCAATCATCGGAGATGCAGGTGATGATCTCCTTTACTATGGAGAACGGCTGAAAGAGAAAGTTTACAAAAAAATGGCGTCCTTCTATCCGGACATTGCATTGCCTGATGGAACAAAGGCCCCTGCCTACGCCTATGTGTGGGTAAGGACTATGAAATGCCCCAACCCTGCCTGCGGATACGAAATGCCCATGGCCGGCAGTTTTATCCTTTCGGAGCAGAAGGGAAAAGAATTCTGGGCAGAGCCGGTCTGGGAAGAGGGAAAGCTTCATTTCCATGTGCATCGGGGACTGTGCCCGGAGGATAAGAAAACCAATAAGCATGGAAGCCGGGGCGCCCGCTTTATCTGCCCCCACTGCGGTGCTATTACAACGGATCAAAGTGTAATAGAAGCAGGGCAGAAGGGGCAGCTTCATTACCGGATGATGGCGGTGGCGGCAGAAACCAAAGAAAGCCGTATCTTTGTAGAACCCGATGAGGCGCAGCTTCGTGCAGCCAAAGCGAGAAAGACAAAGGATGTGCCGGAAGGCCGGATTCCCGATAATTCCCGCTGGTTTTCCACACCCCGTTTTGGAATGAAAAACTTCTCCGATCTTTATCTTCCCCGTCAGATGTATCTTTTGGAATCCATGTGCAGCCTGCTTCCTGATGTAATCAGGGAAATTCAGAAGGATGTTGACCATGCTTTGGGAAATACAACTCCTGATACCCGCTCATTGGAAGAGGGGGGGACAGGTTCTACCGCTTACAGCCAGGCATTGGGTGTGTATCTGGGACTTGCCATCAGCTATTTGTCGGATTATCAGTCCACCTGCTGCTCCTGGGACCATCGGAAAGGATATTTACGTTCTTCCATTACGAGGAATGCACTTCCCATGACATGGGTCATAGGGGAGGGGAATCCTTTTTCCACGGTTTCGGGTAATTTTGATTCTCTTGTGAAAAAAATCGCTCCGGGCTTTTATTACAGCTTTGTGGGAATAAGAGTGAAGGAGGGAGATACGTGTAAGACGTTATATCCCAATAAGATTGAAGTGAAGCAGGTAAATGCGCTGCAGATTTCATTTCCCAAGGACTCTGTCCTTTTTACGGAACTTCCCTACTATGATCATATAGGATATGCCGATTTATCGGATTACTACTATATTTGGCTGAGGAAATGCCTGAAGGATATCTATCCGGAGCTGTTTTCGGAAAAGGAGACGCCAAAGGATGAACTTTCTTCTATTCCGGAACATTATGGCGGAAACAGGGAAAAAGCCCTGGCAGCCTATCGTAATGGATTAACGCAGCTTTTCACCCATTTCTATCCGTCTGCCTCTACAGAGTATCCATCCCTTGTCTTCTTCGAGTACCAGGAGGACGAAGAGGCGCCTAATGCTGAGAATAAGAAAGCAGGGCTTTCTCCTTTTGGTTATCTGCTGAAAAGCATAATGAACAGCGGATTTATGATTACTGCCCTGTGGCCCATTCGGACGGCCAGGGCAGGAGTGGCAGGCAAATCCATACGGACTGCTGTGGTTTTCCGTAAGGGCGGGGAAAAGAGACCGGCCGCTTCGAAGAGAGATTTCATCGCGGCACTAAAAAGAGAATTACCTGACATTTTGGGTAAAGCTTATGAAGGAACGGATGATGAAAAGGATCGGTATATTGTGGGACTGGGTATGGGCCTCCAGATTTTTACAAGCTTCCGGTCTGTGCTCAATGCAGATGGAAGCACTATGACACTGGAAGAGGCGCTGCCCATTCTGAGGCAGACAATTGACAGGAGGGAATCATGATGCCGGAGAAAAGTAATTATGATATGGTGCAGGAGGGATTTAATATTCTTCTGCCCATGCTTTCCGGATATGTATGTGCGGAAATGCACAGGATCTATGGAAATCAGTGGTGGATGGAAGTGCGGGAAGCACTGACAGACACCGATCATCATGAGGCGGATGTACCGGTGGACGGTACCTATGCTATGCTGCAGGACTCCCTGGATATGTCCAACTGCCTTCGTCTCATCAACCGTCGGTGGAGATACGTATTCAGTCAGAAAATGTCCCTCAGCCACAGAAACTGGGCCTCTGAGCTGCAGGGGGTGCGAAATAAGGTGGCTCATCGGGGCTCCGGCGATTTATCCCAGGGAGATGCGGAACGGGCGCTGGACACCATGGCTCGCTTGTGTGAAAGCATCGACGCGGAAGCGACAGAACAAATCCGTGCTTTGTACCGCCAGCTTAGGTATGGCTCAAAGGAAGGAACTACCGGCGTTACGGAAAATACGACACCGGTGGATCAGCTGAAGGCAAAAAATAAGGATAACATTGCCGATGTAGTCAAGTACAAGGTCATAGATAATCTGCCAAGCTGGCGGGATGTGATGGAACCCCATCCCGATGTGGCGGAAGGCAGGTATCGGGCAGCGGAATTTGCGGCAGACCTGGCCCAGGTGGCCAGAGGCGAGGGTGCCTACGAATACAGGGATCCGGTGGAGTTCTTTAATCGTACCTATGTGACAGAAGGCATGAAGACACTTCTGGTGCAGTCTCTGGAAAGGGTGTCCGGTAAGGGCGGAGAACCGGTAATCCAGCTTAAAACAGCCTTTGGCGGCGGCAAGACCCACAGTATGCTGGCCCTTTATCATATGCTTCGCGGTAAAACGACCATCGATTCCATTCCCGTGGTGAAACCGGCACTGGAAAAAGCAGGGCTTACAGCACTGCCGAAGGCCAATGTAGCTGTATTGGTCGGAACGGCACTGGATCCATCAAAACGGAAAAATCCGGCCACACTTCCCGGTTATACAGTGAGCACCATCTGGGGCGAAATGGCCTTCCAGCTGGTGACCTCTGCAGGGAAACCGGAGCTCTATGGGAAGTACATCCGTGATGCAGACCGTAAGGGAACTTCGCCGGGCTCTGAAAATCTGAAAAATCTTTTCAATGAGTGCGGCCCCTGCCTCATACTGATGGACGAACTGGTGGCCTATGGAAAGAAACTGTATGGGAAGGATGACCTGCCGGCGGGTACCTATGATAACTTTATTACCTTTATCCAGGAAGTAACGGAGGCGGCAAGAGCCAGCGCAAACAGTCTGGTGGTGGCATCTATTCCGGAGTCCGATATTGAAATCGGTGGCGCAGCAGGGCAGAAGGTATTGGAGACCATCCAGCATACCTTCGGCAGAATGGAAGCCATCTGGAAACCGGTAGCTGCCAGCGAAGGCTTTGAAGTGGTACGGCGCAGACTTTTCCTGCGCTGCAAGGATGATGCAGCCAGGGAAAAGGTGTGTGAAGTCTTCAGTCAGATGTACAGAGATCATCCCGACGAATTTCCTGTGGAGGCCAGGGAGCTGGACTATAAAAATCGTCTGATTTCCAGCTATCCTATCCATCCGGAGGTTTTTGACAGGCTTTATGAAGACTGGGCTACTTTGGAAGATTTCCAGCGTACCAGAGGTGTGCTGCGCCTCATGGCGGCGGTGATTCATGCACTGTGGATGGCCAATGATGAAAGCCCCATGATCATGCCGGGCTCCCTGCCCTTGGATACATCGGGCGTGCGGGAGGAGCTGCTGCGCTACTTGCCGGAGACATGGAGCAGTATTGTAGATAAGGAAGTGGATGGAAAAGAGTCCGTTCCCTACGAAAAAGAAAAGTCCAATCCTCATTACGCACAGCGTATGGCCTGCCGGCGGGTGGCAAGAACCATCATGCTGGGCAGTGCGCCCGGAACGGCAGCCATGAGAAATCAGGGCATCCGGGGAATCGAGATTTCCGGAATCATGCTGGGAACCGTGCAGCCAGGAGAAAATCCGGCACTCTTTAAGGATGCGCTGAATACACTCCACGGATCGCTGGTGTATCTGTATACCAGTCCCAACGGCAGCCGTTACTGGTATGATACGAAGCCTACGCTGAAGAAGACAGCCGAAGACAGGGCTTCCCAGTTCTCTTCCGCCAATGTGGAGGAAGAACTGGAAAGAAGACTGAGAAAGGTCCGCAAAGAACCTCCCTTTGGAGGCATCCACATCTGCCCCGATTCTTCCAATGATGTGCCCGATGAGCAGCGGGTGCGTCTGGTCATCCTGAAGCCGGCGGATACGTACAAGCAGACTGATTCCAGGGCTATGAAAATGGCGGAGGATATTTTAAATAACCGCGGCACATCACCTCGTATGTATAAGAATATGCTTGTCTTCATGGCACCGGATGCCAATAAGCTGGGCGCCCTGGTGCAGGAAACAAGACGGTATCTGGCGTGGAGCTCTATCGATAAGGAAAAGGAAGAGCTCAATCTGGATGGAAACCAGAGACGGGAGACTGAAAACAATTTAAAGCGCAGCAGCCAGACAGTGGACATGCGTCTTAAGGAACTATACTGCCATCTGCTGGTGCCATCCATCGATGAATATGGCGATATGAAGAAAGTTTTATGGGATCCAATCAATGTGGGTGGCGGCACTGATACGATTCCCACCAAAGCAAGCCGGAGCTTGGAGGGAGCGGAGCAGCTCATCATCAAATGGGCACCGACGCTTTTGAAAATGACACTGGACGATATGCTGTGGAAGGACGTCAATCATATTTCCATCAAAAGATTATGGGATTATCTAAGCACCTACCTCTACCTGCCAAGACTTTCCGAATTCAACGTTTTGGAAGGAGCTATCCGCGACGGACTGGAATCCAAGGAATTCTTCGCCCTGGCAGCCGATTTCGATGGAACGCGCTATGTGGACCTGAAACTGGGGCAGCCGGCCTTCAGTCTTCATGACTCGGACCTTCTGGTCAAGGTGGATGTGGCAAAGAAGCAGCTGGAAGAGGACAGGAAAAGGAAAGAAGAAAACCATCCAAAGAATGTGGAAACGGATCCGGAACCGAATATCAACGGTTATCCTTCCTCTTCCATTGAAAGCAATTCCCACAGTGATTCCACAGTGTCTGATTCCCAGAAAAAGGCCAGAAATACCCATTTCTTCATGTCGGCCAATCTGGATTCCCTCCGGGCTATTCGGGATATGGGTACATACCTGAAAGAGGTCATCAACCACCTGGAAGAAGTAGATGGAGCGAAGGTGACTATCACCCTTGATGTGCAGATGGAAGCGCCGAACGGAACACCCGATGATACGGTGCGGACTGTGAGTGAGAACTGCAGAACACTGAAGGTAAAAGAATTTGGATTTGATGATTAAGATCTCACAACATTCAATTCATTATTTGGAGTCAGCTGACGCAGCGTCAGTCAGGTAGTCCTTTTGAGGCCTGGATGGCCCACACAAAAATAGCCTGATGATGTCAATGCCGGTCTTTAGGGACCCGTTTACATCATCAGGCTATTTTTGTACCCTAAATCAGGCCTTAAAAGACCTTCTGTACCGGTCAGTGCCGTCAATCCTCCCAATGCATCGAATGTCCTATAAGCGAGACTCCAGATAAAGGGCAATCCACCATATAAAGGATAAGATGAAAGGGTACAATAAAAGATATGATATAATCAAAATAAAAAAGACAGGAGATGAGATAATGGATCTTTATGAAGAGGCTGTAGCCACAGAGTATATGACTCTGATTCAGGCATTAAAGTGTCTTCCTGGAGTCATGCCTAACAAATCAAAAGAAATTATGAGTCCTGATTACAGTGGAGTTGAGTATTCGCGATACAAAATAGGTAAAACAGAGTTAACAGAAGCGGATTATAATGAATTATGGATTGAAATACCATCCCCATATGGAAAAACAATCAGAACCAGCCCCCAGGGGGCCAGGATACTCTTAAAACTGTACTATAACGGAGATTTAATATTAAAAAAAGGAGAGAAGATTTCCAAAGAGACAGGATTACAGGAATATATTGAAAAAGGAAAGTACTTTGCTCAAAAAGCGGAGCAGCTTAGACGTGATGATGAGCATAGGGCGTATCTTTTGGAAAATCCGGAAAAAATTAAGGAATCTGACTTTTCATATGGTCTGTTAGATAAATTATTTTGGAAAAAGTTTGGTGCCATACGCGGTGCAGAATCACTGGTCTTAGATGGGATTGAGGTAACTAAATATGTTTCCGTGTATAAAAGTAATTCAGGCAAAAGCCAGGATTCAGAAGTAGTTTTCAGTTGGGTAGATTCCAATGGCGAGAAGCAAGTACTCAAAAAGGCAAGCAGCTTCAAGGAAAATCGTCGAAATGACCCTGATAGGGATTGGGGATTGCCGGATTAATCTTTTATATCATATAAAAAAGCTCCCGGAGGGGAGCTTTTTGTGTCAGGATTACTTGAGACGGCTTTCAACATATTTCCTGGTGTCTTCATCCAGGAAATAAACATAGCAGCCTTTCATGCCGCGGGTGAAGAGGACGCGGTATGTATTTTTGATCATCTGGAGGAAAGATTCTCCAGCCCGGCCAACGGTTCTATCTTTAGTGTTTTCCGGATGACCAATCCACTGCTGGCTGGAAATATCATAGACCATGTCTTTTCCTACAATGACACCTGCATAGTCGAATTCAAATCCCTGGGCGGAGTAGATGCAACCAATCTGAGAGAAGCCGTGGGGGTCCGAAGCCCAGAGGTCGGAACTGGGAATACCTTTGCTTTTCAGTACGCTGGCAGAAAGTTTAGGGTTTGCGTTCCATGGCCGCCTGTAGGAGCCGATGACTACGTCTTTGTGAAGGTTTCCATCAGGATCCAGTGGAATCGTCCAGTCCCAACAGAATCCGGCTACCATTCTTGCTGTATAGCCTTCCTGTACTTTTTCTTTCAGCATGTCTTCCACTTCCTGGGGAGTATCCATAATGCGGAAGTCAAAGCTTTCTTCATGGCTGTCCCAGATGGCGTTGGCTGTCTTCTTGATATCAAGTACATTGTCAATCCATTTGACGAAGGAGTCGGACCCGAGGCAGCGGAACTCTGTTCTTAAAATATAGCGGGCTACCCGGCATTCCATATTTTCAGCGTGCTGCTCAATGTAGGCGGCTGATCCGATTTCACCGGGGCGCACGACCTGACGATCATCAATGAAGAAGACTGTCACCAGTCCGGCAGAAAGAAGCTCGTCAATCTGCTCTCTGCTGGTGCGGGGCTGGAACCGGTTGTTACTGGATTTGCGGATGCGGTGGGCTTCATCACAGATGATGACGGGAACCTGGTTGGGCTGGGCCCACATGTAGTTATTGAAGTATTTGAACTGACGGGCGTATGCGGCACCTACTTTGGCACGAAGGGTGCTGGTAAAGGCGCGGGATCCGGTGGCATAGTGAGTTTCTATGTTCTTCAGAGACAGGTCTGCAAGAAGGTTCAGTGCAATTACAGATTTCCCGGTTCCCGGACCGCCGCGGACAAGGATGCAGTATTTCTGACCGCTCTGTAACGCATGGCGCACTTTGGACATAATCTTGTCGTAAACCAGTTTCTGTTCATCCAAAAGTATATAGTCCTTGTTTCCCTTGATCATGTTCCCTACATGGTCCATCAGCTTTTTACTCACGTGGGCAGGGCTTCTGGCGATGCGGTCTGCAATGGGGAGCCCCTGGCCTTCTGAAAGGCGGGAGGTGAGGAATTTTTCAAAGTCCTGCTCCCTGTCAATGGTATAGGCAGGGTATTTTTCCAGGATATGGTCGAATTTGGAATCGGTCAATGCATCATGAGGCTTGATATGGTAATTATGAAGATAGGCGCATGCAGACAGGGTGACAGGATCCTCCTGAGTGAAAGCGGTGTTCACATCGTTAAGGTAGGAAACGTACTGGCCCACCTGGACAGAGGGATGGAGGACTTCTTTATAGCCATCTGCAAAGCGGGTGAAAACTTCTCCGTCACCATCTATTTCTGAACAGTCAGACCACTGTTTGAGCTCGATGATGACAGCATTGTCCTCATGACGGCTGTTCTTCCCTGCAATGAGGCAGTCCAGCCGTTTGGAGGCCAGGGGCATCTGGTATTCCAGAAGAATCCCATGGTCATAGAGTCCCAGCTTATCAAAGACATTGGCCAGTTCCCGAAGAGAGTTTTCCCAGGATTGGTATTCACCCTTACTGGGCTGTTCCTGAAAGGCTTTGTAATAGCTTAATGCCAGTTTAGATGCAATGGTACCATGCAGTCCTTCCCAAATGAATGCTTTTGATGGACCTTCATAGAGCTTCATATGAGCGCCTCCTAGTTATTACTTTCGCTCTTTCGCGCGATATCCAGTCGTTCTTTGAAATATTTCTGAAGGTTTTTATCCCTACAGAAAATATAACACCCCAGGGTACCTCTGGTCAGCAGTACTTTGTAAATATTTTTAATCAGCCGGGTCAGTTCTTCCGGCTTTTCCTTCAAGCCTTTCTTACCGCTGGCATCAAAGTAGTTTGAAGCGTCTGCTTCAAGTCTACCGGTATCCGGGTCATAGCGAAGGTCGTTACCGATAATGACGCCAATATAGTCTTTTTCCTGGCCCTGAATGGTATGAACGCAGCCGATCTGATCCTTTTTATCAGGGTCAATGGCCCAGGTGTACTGGTTCTTATGGCTGTTCCAGGGTTTGGCAAAACTGTATTCCGGCATGCTGACATCATGAATCTGGGCGTCGCTGTTGCCGTCAGCTATGGAAGTCCAGGGCCATGCAAATCCAGCTACCATGCGGGCATCATATCCTTCTTTATTTTTTTCATTGATGGCATCAGCCAGTTCATTGGGGCTGTCGAAGAGACGGACGTCGTAGTTCTTGTTATTCCAGGAGTCAAAGTTAGCGGTTTTCTGAATCTGGAGAACATCGTCAATCCAGTTGATGAATCCATCTTCTCCGGAGCAGCGGAATTGAGCACTGAGGTGAACTTTGATGATATCGGAATTTCTATGTCTTGCCATGGTTTCAATCAGGTCGACTGTACCCTCATCGTCAGGACGGATGCGCTGTGCATCATCGATGAAGAATACATTGACCCTTGAGGCACGTATGATGTCATCTACCTGGCTGTCACCACGGTACATGAAGGCACCTTTTGCCTTTAATCTGTGCGCTTCGTCTACAATAAGAACATCAAACACTTCAGAATCATCGTTGTAGAATCCTGCAGATCCGGTAAATATCTTTTTCAGCCGACCTTTCTTTTCGACCTTGTGGGAGGCCAGCTCATCAACCAAAGCTTCTTTGAAAGCGGCATTGGGAGCTACGTACATGACGTTCAAACCCTGCTGCATGAGGTGAACAAGGGCATTGACTGCAACGACGGACTTGCCGGTACCGGGGCCGCCATTGACTATAATGGTGGTCCTTTTTGTGGCGGTGGTGGCATATTTCATAATCTGGTCGTAGGCAATCTGCTGCTCATTCAGGAGGGTAAATACACGGTTACCCTGGAATAACCCGGTTATGTAGTCTACGAACTGCCTTGCCGGTTTAATTTTACCGTTTTCAATCTGGTACAGTATATCCATGCCTTTGCCATGGCCTACGTGCTTTTTAATAAAGGCTTCCAGTTTTTTTGTGTCGTCCTTGAAAAAAACTGGCGTATCCTGGCAGATAGTGCTGTACTGGTCTGACAGGAGGGGTTCGGGATGATTTTCTTTATAGTTGTGAAGATAAGCGCAGGAGAAGGGGATAAGGTCTGTGTTTTCCAAGGCTGTACTCATATCCGTCATATACTGCTTATAGGAATAGGCCTGATAAGCCGGGTGAGTGGTCTCACGCATACCGCCGCCTAAAAAAGTACGTACCGTATAATTTAACCCCTCTACTGCCTGGGCTGATTCCCACTGCTTCAGCTCTACAATGATAAAGTTCTTGTTGTTTTCTTCATCGTGGCCACTGATAAGAAAATCGATTCTCTTTCCTGTACCTGGAAGGTTATATTCAAGAAGTATCCCGCAGTCATCAGGAACATGGGCACGCCTGACACGGTTATTCATAAAGGATAGGGAATTCTGCCATGAACGCTGTTCATTTGGTGAAACAGTACCATGGCGCATGATGCGGAACCGGGCAATCATTTTTTCAACGATTTCATCATTGTCGACATCGTCCATAAATCCACGGGCCGTGTTTTCGTAAATAATCATTTGGTGCCTCCTTAGCCTTAACTTAATTCATATTGTAGCACAATGCTACGTAATGAACAGGTCAACATGGTAGCTTTCATCTATGAATCTGTACTATTCTCTACAAAAGAGAATGGTATAATGAAACCAAGGAGGAATGACCATGCATAAAGGAATCAGTAGTGAAATGATTAAGCAGGTAATTGCTTTTTCAAAAGACCGGGATTGGGAGCAGTTTCATAATCCGAAAGATCTTGCCATTTCGATATCCATCGAGGCAGCAGAACTTCTCGAAAATTTCCAGTGGACTGGCTCTTCTACAGAAGGTAAAGATTCGAAAAATATGAAAGAAGAACTGGCGGATGTAATGATTTACTGCATTCTCATGGGACATGCCATGAATGTGGATCTGGAATCCATCATCCGAGAGAAGCTGGTGCAGGATGGGGAAAAATATCCGGTTTCTAAGGCAAAGGGGAATGCTAAAAAATATACGGAATTCTGATGGGATGGTTTCTGTTTCTTTGTCCCTTTGCTTAGAAAAACAGCGAAAAATCGGAGCCCTATGAACTGATTTGTAGTTCCATAAGGCTCCGATTTTATGTTTTCAGAAAAGCCAGATAATAGTAATTTATTGTGCGGCTTTCTTTTTCATTTGGCTATAGTACTTAGTGCCTTTATCTGAATCATGCATGAGGTTCATTAACTCTTCTGCCCGTTCGTAAGTGAATCCACAATAGTCTGCGTATTCTACCAATGGATTACCTCGGAGTTCCCGTTTGTGTCTCATATAGGCTCTTCGTTGTTCACGAGACATGTTGGATACTTCTTTTAAGTCCTGCATCCTTCGTGCGTGACGGAAAATCATATATGTTTTCGTCCGTTCTGCTTCTTCAGTGGTCATAAGATTCTGATTAACCAGTTCCTGCAGATAGTAGCCGATTACTTTGGGGTTATGAGGCTCTGTCCCTTTCAGTTCCAATGGAACGATCAGCGGCTCTGGCATGCGTGCTTCTGAAAGACAGGGAGAGAGGGCAGTAAAGGCAAGAAATAATGCAATGAGTTGCAGCTTAGAATTCATAAGAGAGTTTCACCGTATACGTCCTTCCTGCTCCATAGTAGTACCAGGACCAATAGTCTTTATCCAGAAGATTATCAATAGCAAGGCCTATGGTTGCGCCCTTGGCAAATTTATAGTTAGCACCCAGATTTATGGTATAGATGGCATCGTAGGAGTAGAGATGATGGGGAATGTCACCTTTCTCATTTCTGTCACTGACATACTGTGCTTCGACATAAGCATCCCATAAAGGCTTCTGATAGTTCAGTCCGGCATGGAAGATGTGCCTTGGGATGCTGTAAATCCGCTCACCTTCGTCATCGGTGGCTCTTTCATAGGCATAGTTGGCATAAGCGGACAAAGAGTCATTAAACTTCTGGCGGACTTCCATTTCAAACCCTGTTCTCTTTGCTTTTTCTTTATTGATAAAGGTGCTGTATTTTCCAGCACGCTCAGTGGTGATGAGGTCCTTCGTTTTAGCATGGTAGACATCGAAGTTGATCTGCGTCTTTTTGAAAGACTTCTTGATTCCTGCTTCGATGGTATCTGTCTTCTCCGGCTTTAATGATGGATTTCCGATATATCTTCCATCAAAACGGTACAGCTTATATAGTGTAGGTGCATTAAAAGAATGACCGTAGGAAATGTAATAGGTGGTGGAGCTGTTAGGCAGGTATTCCAAAGAGAATTTGGGGCTGAGTTCATTATATGTCTTTGTATCCCTTGTAATATCTAAATACTGACCGTCCTTAGTGCCTCTGAAGAATCCACCATATTTTTTATAATGATCCAGGCGAAGTCCTGCATAGGCATTCCAGTTATCATTGAATTTATACTTATCTTGTACAAATACAGAAGAAATTAAATTCTTACCGCCCTGTGTTACAACGTCTTTTGTGATAGAACCCCAGTTGTGCCAGTGAGCCAGTTTGCTCTGGTTGTAGGTCATGGAGTCCCGCTGAATATCAAAACCACTGACAAGGGTATTTTTACCGATGTCCCAGGTTTTCTGGAAGTCAGCTTTGTAGGATTTATTTGGATAATGATTACGGCTTCCTGGGCCTTCCCCAGCCAGGTCACTGCCTGTAGAATAACCATCATCTTTGGAATTAACGAGTCCGGCGCTGAAAAGAATCTGGTTGGCGTCATCCTTATAGGTGAAGGAGTGGATGTCTGTTTTCTTCTTCCCATAATAGTCGGTAAAATCAGCTTCACTGAAGTTATAATATTTGCCGTCAGGAAGAAGGACACTGCCATTAAAAAGTTCATTCCCATCGGCATCATGGATGTAGGAAACAGGATCTTTGCTGTAATACTTAAAATAGTCATGAGTGTACTGGTACATCATGGATTTTGTATCGCTGAAATTGTATCTCAGCTTAAAATTATAAGTATTATCTTTGCTGGCGGTGGTTCCTGGATTGCCTAGGATGTAAATGGTATCTCCGGCATGGTTCTTGGATTCTTCATATCCAGTACCTACTGTACCGGTAGGAGTCTTAGTTGCGCCTTTCTTTGTATAGGAAAGTTTCTTCCTGTATCCATCAGTTCGTCTGTTTTCGTATCCGGCAGAGAAAGACCATTTATCTGTCAGTTTTCGTGTGATATTCACGCCTCTGCGCCATGTGTCGTGGGATCCGTACTCCGTGTAAATTTTACCACTGTTTTTGTCCGGATTTTTGCTGACAATATTAATTACGCCGCCAACAGCCCTACCACCATAGAGAGAAGAGCCGGCACCGCGGACTAACTCGATTTTTGCAACATCATCGATTGAAATAGTTGACCAGTTAACACCACCACTGAATCCATTGTTCAATGGCATGCCATCGTACAGGACCAGTATATTGCTCTCTCCAAATCCACGAATACTTATTCCACCGGCATTATCTGACATTCCCTGTGGGCGATCACTGTATATACCGGGAAGATAATTGATAGCTTCGGTGATTGTTCGCACGTTCTTCTGCTTAATCTGGTCTGCAGTGATAACGCTGACGCTGGCGGGTACCTCCGCAGCATTTTCTCTGATTCTGGTGGCTGTGACCACAATAGGGCTTAACTGATAAACATGCCCACTATCAGCGGCTTCCACTTGCCCTAACCCGGCCAGCATCAATGAGCCCAAAACAAACGTTGATAATAATTTCCTTTGCATACATATTGCCCCTTTCTTCACTTAAGGTATTCTGAATGCGCAGGTTCTCATTATTATTTTATATGAACTTAATTATACTATATATTGCCATATTATTCATTTATTATTGGCAAATAAATAATAAAAATGTGAATATGATTAAGGATTGATTCTGCTGTGGCCGCTCTTATAGCTTGTATAGAGAACATAGCTGCTTTTATTTTGTGAGTCTGGTGATGTTAAAGTCTCAGAATGAAAAGGAAGATTGTCTTTCTGCAGGTACAACGAAGATCAGGACTCTTATTGGGAACCGTCTTTTGTTGAATTTAGTATACAATAGGAGAAAAAGGTAATTATTTTTTATACCATGAATTTAATTTCTAGAAAAAGAGGTTACGGCTATCTTGATTCACATGGTTTCTTGTAGAATTTTATATAGAAAGCATAGGTCTTTTAATCTAGAAAATTCACTGATTTTAGTGTAAAATTCGTTTTTTATATAGCAAAGGCAGAGCTTTATGCAAATCTTGTATTCGTATCCATTGGGACCAATCATTATAATAAGTATTTAAATAATGTATATTAAACCGATTCATTATGTCTGGAATATGTTTATCGGAGGTATAAGTTTATGAGCCAGCAGGGACCAAACAAAGAGCAGCTTGAGGCTATTAATGCTACGGAGGGACCGGTACTAATTATTGCTGGTCCAGGGACAGGTAAAACATATACCCTCATAGAGCGTACCATGCATTTGATTAGGGATAAGCATGTTAGGCCGGAAAATATTATGGTGTGTACGTTCACCAATAAAGCGGCGAAGGAACTTATTACACGGTTGACCAATCAGCTGACAAAAGACAATATTAACATCAATCTGGATGAAATGTATATAGGCACATTTCATTCCATATGCCTCCGGATTTTAAAGGAATATGCAGAGGATTCTGATTTGGAAAAGAATTATCTGCTGGATGATGAGTTTATACAAAGCTACATGGTATATTGCCGGCTTTGGGATAAGTTTCGGGAAATAGAAGGTTTTCCTAAGCTGTTTCCTAAATATTTAAACATTTGGAGGAAACCCATTTGTACATGTCAGAAGATTTGCGGCTATGTCAATGAGCTGAACGAGGAGCTGGTGGATTCGGATAAGCTGGAGGAATGGGCAGAAGGTAAAACGGCTTCCGGAGCGGGGCGGAAGGGTGAGCATATTCCTGCTAGCAGGAATACTGATCCAGCTATCATTTTATCCGAAATTATGAGGCAATATAATTCTGTGCTTAAAACCAGAAATATGATTGACTTTTCAAGCATTTTAACGGAAACGTACCGTCTGCTGCAGGGGAATCGTTCTATTCTTTCCAAAATTCAGGAAAAAATCCAATATATTATGGTGGATGAGTATCAGGATACGAATTACATCCAGGAGCGGCTTATTTCACTATTGGCAGGGGCAAGGCAGAATGTGTGCGTGGTGGGGGATGATGACCAGGCTATGTATCGCTTTCGGGGAGCAACGATTGAAAATATCCTCACATTTCCTGAGCTCTTTTTACCTCGTCCCTGCAAGCAGATAAAGCTGGTAACCAATTACCGGTCTAATGACCAAATTGTAGATTTTTATAATTATTGGATGAATGATTATCCTCAAGCTAATGGCATAAAAGCTTTTGCCTGGTCAATGGAGAACAAAAATTTTCGGTATCCTAAGAAGATCGTACCGGGAAGGGGAGTGAAGACGAAAAGTCCTGCGGTGGTCTCTATTATAAAGAACGACAAAGATAGCTGGGAAAGGAACGTCACAGAATTTATTCTGGACCTGAAGGAGAGCGGGAAAATATCTGATTATAATCAGGTCGCAATTTTGTCTTCGTCTATTAAGAGGCGTGAATGTGTAGATCTTCAGCAGTATATGGCAAGTCAGGGGCTCAAGGTGTATGCACCCAGGGCAGGAGAACTTTTTAATAAGGTGGAGGTTCAATGGGTGATTGGCTGCCTGCTGATTATGTTTCCTCAACTGAAGCTGGTTTTCCAGCAGTATGAGCGTGCAAATTTTTATTTGGACATGAAGAAGTATTATACCGAATGCATTTTAAATCTGAAGAATTGTATCTTTAATGATTCCCAAAAAAGAGGCAAAAATCTGGATTATTGGGTGCATGATGTACGTAAGAAAATCGGTGCAGCCAAGGGGAAGTTGCACCTTACCTTCTCCGGCTTAGTGTATGAAATGTTTGCTTTTTGGCCATTTAATGAGATGCTTGCAGTCAATATGGCTGATCCGGACAGCCATTTGCTTAGACAGAGCCGTAATCTGTCACAACTGGTGAAAATCATAGAATCCGGTGAATTTATTCATGGTATCAGAAGTCTGGATGCGGGGAAATTAGAATGGAACCTGAGTCAGATGTTTGCCCGCTTCCTTCGCTCTCATCTAGAAATGAAAGACAATGAGTATGAGGATGAGGTGGAGACGGTACCAGAGGGATACGTGCCTTTTCTTACTATTCATCAGTCTAAGGGATTGGAATTTCCGATTGTTATTGTGTTATCCTTGTGGGATTTTCCCTTGGATCAGGTTGATATTGCGAACTATTACGTAAAGGAGTATACAGGCAGGAACAAATGGGAGCCCTATGAAAGTATCAAATATTTTGACTTTTGGAGAAAATACTATACAGCCTTTTCTAGAGCCCAGGATCTGCTGATTTTATCATGCTGGCGCAGGGGGGAAATTAAAAGAGAAAGCCCCAGTCCTATATTTGCTTCTCTGCTTGAGACTGTGCCATCTGTTGAGGACACTTCTTTTGATATCAATGAGTTCCATTTTGAAAAGGTGAAAAAATCCATCCTAAAGGATACGTATTCCTTTACAACAGATGTGTCGCTCTATGATTCCTGCCCCATGAGGTACAAGTTTAATCGGGAGATGCACTTTTCGTCGCTGTCCAGTGGGGGTATGATTTTTGGTCAGATGGTTCATGAGACCATAGAGGATATTCACAGGGCAGCCATGCGAAAAGATTATGCTTCAATTAATGAAGGAAAAATTCAATCCTGGATGCAGGCTAATTATTCTACTCTGGCTAAGAGGGAAGGCATTCATTTTAGTGAATCTATACTTAATCAAGCTCGGATTCAGATCATGCGCTATGTGCATGAAGTGGAAAAGTCCATTGGATGGGGTGCCATTAAGCAGGCGGAGTATGCTATCGAGATGGTGCGAAATGATTACATCATTAAGGGCAAAATCGACTTGATTAGTGCAGGAGATGGAAAGTCTGTCGATGGCCGGGCATTTATTGATCTTGTGGATTTTAAGACAGGGCGAAAACTTAAGGAAGAAAGTCCAATGCTCAGAAGATATGAAAAACAGCTTCAGGTTTATGCCTATCTGATTGAACAGAAAACGTCCTACACAGTCAAAAATATGCGCCTTTATTTTATGGGTGAAAATGATTCAACGCCATGGCTTAGCTTTCCTGCAAGGTCTTTAAGTTCCACGGAAGTTGAAAAGACGATGGAAAGCTTCGATCATACCGTTCATCAAATTATGAGAAATGATTTTGAACATCGGGCGCCCCTTTCCGCTCATGGTAAAATTCCGGAATTCTGTAAGTACTGCGAGTTCAGATACTTCTGTGGGAGAAATGGGATGGGTCCTGACGAAGAGCTATGTAAACATGAGACAAGATAGAATAGGGGAAAACTATTCTCCCCAATTGGATGTACTTTTTGATAATATGGTGTTATTTGTTGCGATGGTGTTATTTGTTGCGACAGGAGAGTTTTAAATGAGTAATGGGCATTCAGATATAGAAAATGCTATAAGGGCATTGACTTATTGGTATACGATGGAATTCCTTAATCAGGAGCCTCTTCCCGATGCAGAAATAAGCAAAAAAATAAACAATGTTGTACTGATTCGGCCAGACGAACAGGCTCCGGGGAAAATAGGCTGGATGGCGCAGGCGCTCAAAGAGAGATATGATGATGGAGCTGTCGAAAGTACGGGAGAACTTTCCATTTTTGTGGGAAGATTCAGCAGGGATGCCATAATCAAGAAGATCATTCAGCTCCTTGGTCAGCAGGATCCCCGCATTGAAAACGCTGCTGATGCAGATATGGCTTTATTTGCATTGCAGACTAGTGCATCAGGCGTATATAAAGAAGGGTCATTTAAAATATCTCCGCTGTTTTGGGCATTGAAGCAGGTACAGAAGGATAAGACACTTTCTGATAAGCCTTTTGATTTGGATGATTACCAAATGGAAATGGAGAAGTGGGATAAAAAAATTCATAAGATTTATAGTGATCTGGATCAGTGGAAATTTGCGAATGATAAGTATGGGAAAAAATATGCCGGTACGGTGATGGAGGATAAGATTAAATACTTATCTGTCCTTGGTGATTACCTGATGGATTGGTACCATCAATTTGTCAAAGATTATGTTACTGAATTATTTAACGAAAAGGAGCTCAGCGTTTTTGACTTCTCACGGACAGTGCCTTTTGTGCTTGTACAATGTCCAAATCTGACGATTAAGGCTGGCAATAATAAAAAGAATGAAAAAACTGCTGAACCTATTCGTCTGCAGGGGAGCTTTGTAGTGGATGATCTTTACATTGTTCTTCAGGAGATGAAGCAGCACCCGGAGCATTTTACCAACGGGATGGGCAAAGTTATTGTTGATTACATCAATGGTCTTCGCAAGACGGATGAAAGCTTCAACAGAAGGGTGAATATTATTCCACGACAAGATATGTCCGGTCATGATCGAGAACAATTGCGTCATTTTCTTTTTAGAAGTTTAAGTCCTATGAGGGCACCCAAGGGAAGGTGGCCTTCGCCGTTTCCGCCGGCACTAATGCAGCAGGTAGCGGTGAATATGGCTTGTGCTATGGTAAACCCTGCCATCATGGGTACGAGAAAATCATCCTATTTCAATGCGAATGGGCCGATTTTTTCCGTAAATGGTCCACCAGGGACAGGTAAAACTACATTATTGAAGGAAATCATTGTAAACAATATCGTGGAACGAGCTGATTTGTTATCCAATTATGAAAATCCTGATGATGCATTGATGCTTCAGGAATACAAATATGGGGATGCAGTGGACCCTAAAACAAGAAAGCCCTGCAAGGGACATCGTTATTCCCCTTATGTACCGGGGTATTTTATGTTTAAAGATGATGTTGTCAATAACTATGGGATGCTGGTATGCTCTTGCAATAATAAGGCCGTAGAGAATATTACTACGGATATCCCGGTAGACAGTGATGTTTCCAAAAGCATAGAGTCCTTTCTGGATACGATGGTAAAGGAGGGAGACTGGCTGGATGGAATTTCTGACGAAGAAAAGGAGGGATTGGACACCAAGGATTTTTACTTCACTTCTAAGACAAGAAAATTATTGGCAAATGACAAGGCATGGGGGCTTATTGCTGCTCCTATGGGAAAGTCACAGAATATTTCTGCTTTTTTCAAGTATGTGCTTGAAGGTCTTATTTACCAGGAGTATTCTAAGAAGTCTTTGGAAATCCATAAGAAATTATATGGTAATCTTCGGACTCTTTTCCGAAACCAGTATGATAAGGTCTGTGAAATGCAGAAGAAATTAAGTACTTGGCATAGTCATCATATGGATTCTTATTATCTGTGGCGATTACAGGAAAGGCAGAAATATATCTATTATCACTATCACAAATTAGAAAAGAAAAAAAGCGCAGGGCCTTTAACAGAGCGTGAAACATTACAATGGGACCAGATATGCAATGAAATTCAGAAAAATATGAAAAACATGCAGATCCTATCGGGACGGCTTTCTGATGAAACAGAAAAAGATATCATGGAGCAGTGTCAACGAGATCAGGAGAGGAAGGCTGACTTTGAAAAATATATCCCTCTTGATCAAGATTTCCTCTCCAAGCTTTTTAGTGATGATGAAGAATGTGCTACTGCTGCTCATGTATGTGATCCGGGTTTTACCTATGACTATGATCTTGAAAGAAAGAAGCTTTTTTTGCTGGCTATGATGCTGCAAAAGGAATTTGTCCTTTCATCCAAGAAGGTGAAGTATAATTTACAGAACTTTCAAATGCTTAAGAATGGTAAGATTTCAGGAATGGAGAAGAAGATTAACTTCACCGATCCGGATAATGAGTATCATGAGGATTATGAACAGGCCATGGGACCAGCACTCCAGACATTGTTTCTTGTCGTACCTGTGATTTCAAGTACGTTTGCTTCGGTTAAGCGCTTCCTGGAGGGAGTGGGGCAGGAGAGCATTGGCATGCTTATTGTGGATGAATCAGGCCAGGCTTCACCTCAACTGGCAATCGGTGCTATGTATCGTTCTCGAAGTGCCATGATTGTTGGCGATCCTAAGCAGGTAGAGCCGGTGGTGACTGATGAGTTGGCTCTTCTGGAGCATGTGTACAGAAAATCTGATTTCTATGCACCCTACACAGTAAAGGGCCTGTCCGTGCAATCTTTTGCAGATACAATTAACACTTTCGGAACTTATCTAAAGGATGCGGAATCGGAGGATGAAGACCGGGGCGTCTGGGTGGGAAGTCCGCTTGTGGTACACAGGCGTTGTATTTCTCCTATGTATGATATTTCCAATGCGTTATCTTATGGCGGAATCATGAAAAAGAAGAGCATGGAGCCCAAGAAAGAAACAAAACGGCTTTTCTGCTGGCATCATTCTTTGTGGTTTAACATTAAAGGAAAGGAACAGGGCGGGGGAAATCATTTTGTACCCCGGCAGGGTTCTTATGTATTAGAAATAGTGAAGCAGTCTTTCAAAAAATATAATGGATTAGGCGGAGGCAAGGAGCCGGATATTTTTATTATTTCTCCATTTAAGACAGTAGCAGAATCTATGAAACGGTATATTGCCAGGAAAAAGGACGAGTTGGGCGTAGATAGTAAGAAACTCTATAAATGGATGAATAACCATATAGGTACGGTCCACACATTTCAGGGACAAGGGGCTCACGAAGTTATTTTCCTTCTTGGGTGCGATGCAGATTCTGGAGATGGCACCATCAATTTCGTTAATGCCAATATCGTGAATGTGGCGGTTACGCGTGCTAAAAGCAGATTATATGTAGTGGGGGATTATGATAAATGGCGTATCAATCCCAATATTCGAGTTATGCAGGATATCATGAAAAATATGGAACAGTTTAGCTGGATATGCAAAACGGATGATATGGTGGAGGCAGCTTTTCATCAGCTAAAGGGGCTGCCGTCTGCTTACAAGAATGGTTCTGTAGATAGAAAGGCTGCCGACACGCAGGTGAAGGAAGTGCAGAATTCACCGGAAAAAATCTCTATCAACGAAGTGAGTGAGACAGCTAAAGCGGAAAAGCCATACAAACTCCCGTCGGCCACGGCATGTAAATCTGCTGCAGGAAGCAGGATGGTGGGAAAACAGATTGGAAAAGTGACGGAGCCTCACCCTGTAAAAACAGGCCATACTAATACTCCGGTTGTCTTGCTAGTAAAGAAACAGGAAATGAAATTGGAAAAAGGATATGTATGTCCGAACTGTCACCATGGCTGGATGGAATATCATGCAGCAGGAAAATATGGGCCGTACTGGCATTGCCCATTATGTGGGAAAAATATCAATGAGAAGAGTGCATCTAAACTGGATGATTCATTTCATTATCGGTGTCCCCGGTGTCACAAAGGATATCTTATAATCCGTCAAAAAGGGACTGGCAGTCCCTTCTGGGGCTGCAGTGCTTTTAGTGATGAGAAGGAACGCTGTCATTTTATGGCTCCTGATAATCATGGAAAACCTGAAAGACGATAACTTTTTGGAAAAAGATCAAGGAAGTTATACTGATGCATGAGCTCGAGGAGAAATAGATATTGAAATTTCACCTGGTATCTAACTGGGAATAGCGGAGTTTAAAATTTATTATGACAGATCAGATGTATTAATATCCGGTCGTGTAAGCAACCATTGAATTATACATGGCATAATTGGATCTGCTGATCAGAATTATAGGAGTGGAAAAGCCACGGGAAAGGGAAAGTCCTTTTCCGTGGCTTTTTGTGTTTATGCAGCAGTGGTGTATGTCCTGCCAGCATCATGAGGTATTTTATGCCTTAAAGACTACAAAATCATAAAATCAATGCTTTCCACTATGGTGTTCGCCTTTGGAAGTGGAGTGATTGGGATTGCACTGGTTGGCATGATTATTCATGGAAGAACGATAGGCATTGCTGTTTGGATTACACTGATTGGAATGATGGTTCATCTGGGACTGAGTATGTGTATTACCAAATACTTTAGACATTTGAATTCTCCTTTAGGTTAAACGATTGTAGAGGTCGTTAATAGCCTCTGCATAGGTCTCAAAAGAGGAGCTGCTTTTTCCTTCGTGAAGATCTTGGTTCTTTTTCCTCAGATAAAGGGACCGCAGATTGTTCCACTTCTTTGCCTTGTGGATACGGTCAATTTTGGAGGAAAGTTTATTTGTATTCCCAACAAGATTCCATCTATAGGTATTTTCCACTTTATCATGGATAAGGCGAGACCAACCTTGGGAATTTTTCATCAGGATGCCCAGGTCTAAATGGAAAATGACGGCACCATCCTTATGGACCAAGTAAGTGAGGACAGAGGTTGATTCTTTACCGTAGGAGTAGTCATCAGGAAAAAGGGAATCCAAAACCTGACGAATATGTGCTTTCAGCTTCTCAGGATGAGTGCGCCATTCATCAGGAAGATGGTGGAAGCAAAGGTTATAGTCCAAGTCAAATGGACCATTTCCATCCCTAAGGACTAGTCCACTTCCGCCGCTGCCTACGAGAACTACCTGTGAAGGGCCTAGTTCCTCTTTCAGCTCATTACTTAGTTGGATAAGAAACGGCGAACATTTACTACGGTAAGAACTTACAGTTTTCTTTGGTACGTACCGATACATAAAAGATACCTCCTTGTGAAGTCTCCCAAGCCTGCCATTCGACCGTGCACTGTCAAATCTCTTTATTATAGTTAGAAACCAGTGAGTTGTCAATCAGTCAAATTCAATAGGGTAAGGTGTGTAAAGGATAGAAAAGATCAGGGAAAGAGAATTGGGGAGGATACGAAAAGTGTGAAACTGTCGCAATTAAAAATCTCGTGTTTGTTTATGTGCCGTTAGATATAAACGAGAATCCAATAAAAATATCCAGGAATAATCAAATTCCTGGATATTTTTATTCTATAGGATATCAAAATCAGGATATCAGATATTGTAAATAAAATTGCGATAAAAAAATAAAAAGATAAAAAATACTTAATGAGATGAAATTATAAGCATATTCTACAAATGTTTTTATTTCTACTTTGTTACTCTTAATTATTTAAAACCATACAACCGCCCTTCGGGCGACAAAAAACCATACAATTCAGGAGGACGGCACTAAAAGCGCCGCCCTCCTGAAGAGCGGCTCTGCCGCCGGAGACTTTCCTGCCTGTCCACTGTATTCCCGCTGGGTAAGAAAAACTTTCCACGGTTGAGGGCGGAGCAAAAGCTCCGCCTTTATAAAATGTCTTTTTTAATTATTAAAAGTTCCCAAAAGGGGCAGGGAGGAAACATCATGAAAAATTTCAATGTATTCACAAGAATTTTGGTCGTTCTCACAGTTCTGGCAGGGGGTACAGCCAATGCCGATTTTTCGCCGGCACCTGGGACTCATTACGAAGTAATGAATTTCGATGTTGCTTCCAGTCTCACAGTTACTTCCCCGGTAGACGGTGTATTCTCTGCCAGCGGTGATGACGCTTTCATCACTACTGAAAGAGGAAAAATTGTGTCCTTTAACAACATAGATCAATGAGAGGTGATTAGCATGAGAAAAGATGAATTAGACA
Source organism: Dialister succinatiphilus YIT 11850 (assembly GCF_000242435.1). Classification (GTDB taxonomy): domain Bacteria; phylum Bacillota; class Negativicutes; order Veillonellales; family Dialisteraceae; genus Dialister; species Dialister succinatiphilus. Next base: position 200,827 of record NZ_JH591189.1, read on the forward strand.
TTGCTTATGAACTATTCAAGCTGGAAGAAGAACTGAATGCTTCTGATTCAGAATTGAATGATAAATTCAAATTATGTAAACGTTATGTTCAATTAAAGCGTCAATTGGAGGAAGTAAAAAAATCTTCAAACTCAAATTTACAGAGTAATACGATGAAATGTATTGAATAGTTAATAGTTAAATAGCCATTTGGGCGGGAAGGAGTTCATCATGCTCATTATTACAGTAATTCTTTTGCTTGCGGCCTGCTGGTTCCTGGGAACGCTTCTGACTCCCGTATTTGTAGCAGTAGGTTTTGTATATATGTTGTATTTGATTTTGCAGTCAATTATTGCTGCTATTTAATTTTCTGATTTAGAAAGGAGACTTCATCATGTTTATTCTTTTACCCTTTGCTCTCGTTGCTGGTTTCTTCCTTGGCGAACTTCTTTGTCCCTTTTTCGTGCTTTTCGCTTTGGGATATCTTCTGTCTACACCCTGGCATGCGTTTCTGACTTTTCTTGGTTTTTAATATATTAGTCTTATATCTACAGTCTTTTTCCATATTCTATATTTTATAAGTTCCAAAGGAGGAACAACATCATGAAAATCTATCCGCACACATTTGAACAGGGTGTAGTCCGTAATTGCGCAATGCCTGAAACAGTACGTGAAAAATCTTGCCTGAATTTCTTCAGAGACCGTGTAATTCGTAAGGTGCAGAAGCCGGAGGGAAACGGTTATATGAAGATCCTCGCTCCGGATGCTTTTCAGGAGATGCTTGATAATGTGAGATCATATTCAGGCATTACCAAATCTAAGATGATTAATACACTTCACGATGTTTATTGCAGTTACGATATCTGGGCAAAAAATGATGATGCGAGACTGAATTCCCTCTATAAATATGCCGCGTGGCTTCACAGAGCAGAAAAACAAGGCAAGTTTATTTACGCACCTTCCAATTACAAAGTGCTTACTACGGCTAAACAGTATTCTTTAATCTAATGATTTCTCATCTAAATTATTCTTACAAGTAATCTTTTATTGCCCGGTGAAGTCCTTGGGACTGATCCGGGCGCCTTTATTTCTCCAGGAGGTTATGATGAATACTTTTACTAATACTTTTGAAACTGTTACTGATGATTATGACAAGACGCTGGATTCCCTTAGGCTTGATGAGGATGCAGACTGCATTCCTGACACTGATATTTTTGAGGAAATCCCCACTGCTGAGCTTATTAAAAAAGTGAAGGAAACCATTATTGGGCAGGATAAAGCTGTTATTCGCATCTGCTCTTTTATGAATATGGAAATCAAAAAAATCAATTACAACCGCGTTCATCGGAATGATTACGATTTCATCCCCCAGCATACGAAAAATATGTTGATTACTGGGCCTTCAGGCTGTGGGAAGACTGCAACAGTGACAAGAGTGTGTGAAGAATTTGGCATTCCCTGTGTTATGGTAGATGCTTCTACAAAGGTAGCTACAGGTTATAAAGGAAATGAATGGTATACCATGATTTCTGATGCCATAAGATACATTGCTTCCAATAAGACAAATGGTAACATGGAAGAGGCAGTTCAAATGTACAACAAGGGGTGCGTCATTGTTCTCGATGAATTTGATAAAGCGATTATTCCCGATGAGGGTGGCAGGAATTATTCCCGTTTTTCTCAGGGATGTCTCTTGAAAATTTTAGAAGGTGCCACGTTTACATTAGATGGTTTGGGTTTGTCAAACATAAATGCTGATGATCAAGATTCCATTGAAGTAGATACGAGCAACACAATCTTCATCGCAGTTGGTTCGTTTGCCAACTATCTGAAAATTATGAAGGTATCGGCCGAAAGAGAGCTACGCCAGCAGATGGCTGATGCAGTAAACAGATTAGATGGAGAAATTGAAAAAGTCAGGGCCAATAAAGAGGCAGGCGTTATTGCAATCAAAAAGCAAGAGGCTTCACTGGAACAGGAAGTAAACAGTCTTTCTGTTCAGTTGGCAAAGCTTCAGATTGAACAGAAGGAAACACTTCTTAAGGACATGCGCATGGAAGAATCACTGAAATTCAAGCTGGCCGGCCTGCAGGGGGATATGGAACATTGCAGGGCACTTATTTCCCGCTGTCAGGCTGCCTGGGCTGACTGCAATGATGATTACAGAGTCCATCGTATCGGCTTTGTGGACTCAGCTGCCAAAACAAGTGAAGAGGTAATCCATGAGGGTGACTTCGCGACACTGGAGAGACAGGCACGCATGGCAGCAGATAGTAAGTTAGAGGAAATTGACCAGACAAATCAGAAATTGGGTCTCTTGGAGAAGAAAATCGCAGAAAAGAAAAAGAAAAATCAGGAGGGTATGGATGAGCTGCAATTGAAAATAGAGAAAATCAACTTGAAAATGAAAGAACTGGAAAGCCAGGCTTGGGGATATGATGATACGGAAGCAAATCTGACTGCTAAGAAGGCGCAGACCAAGGTGGATTATATAGGCCGGATTGAAAAATTGAAGAAAGTCGGACCGTCCGCTATTACCCTGGATGGCTTAACCAAATATTACGACCTCACTCCGGAACTGGCAGGCCGGATGGGAGCCATGGTGGTGCTCGATCAGCTGAAGGAAAAGGACATGATCCGCATCTTGAAATATTCTGATCGCAGTGATTTGTCTCAGACCGCAAAACTTCTGGCTGATTTTGGAGTAAACTTAATCATACCGGAAGCTTCTTATAAGCTATTGGCGAAGATGGCAATAAAAGAAAACGTTGGCGCCAGAGGGCTCGCATCTGTGTTGGATCAGATTATGTATCGCATTTTTCCGCTGGTGGAAGGAGAAGGTGAAAAGGAAGTTATCCTGACACCTCAGTGTATCCGTGGCAAAGGCAATCCGAAAATCAAGAAGCTGGATGAAAAAAGCAAAGAATACCCGGAATGGCATATGAGAGATGAGATACCGTTTTAAGATAAAGCGGATCCATCTGTTATTGGAAGTCCCAAGGACTTGAATTTTACTTATAAATATATAGCCACATGCAGATTAATATAGCCACATGCAGATTAGAAAAAGGACTTTGGCTCTAACGGGCACAAGGTCCTTTTTGTGTGGTCAAATGTAATATTTAATATTTTAGAGATAAATAATTATATCTTATTTTGCTTATAAAGGCTGTTGGCTAATGTCTTCGTCATAACTTCTGGCAACAACGGACCCAGTATTTGTACTCTATCTCTGAAACTGAATACGACCACAATAAAATATAATAGGCTGTGAAGAAATGGTTGACATTTTTTTCACAGCCTAGTTTTATTTCAGGTATTTCTTATTAATTTTCAATGTTGGCATGTTTTTAAGCTGCTCATCTCTAAATTCATCATAAGTTATTTTATCATCTATATAATCTTTTATTATTTTCGTCCTTTTGTCGAAAAATTCATTTAGCGTTTTGTATCCTTTATATTCGTAATCTATAATCGCAATTCTTTCGATTGTTTCATGCGCCAGAGTTGCTTTTTCAAGGATGAATCCTTTTTCGCCTCTCCCTGGCTCCTTTGCGAGTTCCTTGAATTTTGCAAGTGCCTCTTTCAGATTGTCGTAGCTTTCTTTTAGCATAAATGCACCGGGTGATGAGATGTCATCTTGAATTGGCATGACCAGAACAATATCGTATACGACTTTTTTTGTGGTCATTTGATACTCCTCCTTAATCTTGACATTGCTTGACAAACTCTAATTCTATCATATTCTTTTTGATCATTCTTTTATCCTCATAAGGAGAAGAGAAAAATCAGAGCCGCAGAGTCTAATTAGTGTTTATAGAGTTTTGGAAATTTGCCGTAAAACAGGCAGCGTGGATTTACAAAATAAAGGTCGGAGCGATTGCTGCGTCGGATTATATTAGCACTAAGGCAGGCGCGTATGCCTCTTTGATACTTATTTCTTAGATATCTTTCATAATCATCGGGGGTATATTCCTTTTGGCGGCCATAGGTCTTCTGAGGACATACTTTTGCTAGAGATGATAGGGTATATCTCCATTGAGGTGAACTAACGGAGGGCAGGTAGATGGAGGTCTTCCCAGGAGTGACCGCAATCTGGTTGAAAATAAGATACATCACGGCTAGCCCTGCTTGAGGCAGAGTAAAAATGGTATCAATGCCATTTTCTTTGTTTTCCTGTGAGGGAGCCATGATTTTTATGAATAAGGAATGGTCCATCCTATCCTTATGGAAAAGTTGTTTTTTATGCTTAATCTGCTTTCTGAATCGGGTAAATTGGGGAAAAAACCGGTCGAAGTCTGGCTTCTTAAAATTTCTACGAATGACACGGGGCATAGTATCATTCAAGTCAGATAACCTGTCACCACAAAAAAATCGGAAGAAGTTGATGAAGTATTTATTTACACACACATCGTTTCCCTTAATATTGGCGGCAGTTTTAGGAATAGCAGGGTAAAGCAGATCCTTTTCTATCAGTTCCTTCCTCCCACGGAACAGGATATATTTAAAGGATTTTATTGAAGAGCTTTTTTTTAGTGAATTTCCCAGGGAGGAATCTTTTAAAATCCAATCTTCATCAGCTTCGGAAAGTGAAACCCAAAATTGGTTAATGCCTTTGCTGCCGGAAAGTTTATGGCAGACTACACGGAATATGAATGCACCACTTTTGGAGAGTTGGCAGAGTTTTAGGAAGCCGTAAGGGTATATCTTGATAAATGGAAGGTGGGATAAATCTAATTTTTTCGCTTTTGGCCAGTAGGGACTGTCCATCTCAGAGATTTCCGGATCCGGGTGTTCTTCCTGCAGTGAATGAAAATCAGAAGGAAGAGACAGTTTTTCCTTTCCTTCCAGCGTGGAAGCAGTCTGGTTGTCTTTAATTATTTCCATGATATCCGTAAGATTGGTATGAAGGGCAGCACAGATTCTGGCAAGGCTGTCCATACGTACGGAGCCGTCCGGATATTCCTGAAAGGATATTTTCTTTAATTTGGTCAACAGAGATGGCGGAATCTGTGCATCGCTGCTGAGCTTTTGAGCAGTGATGCCTTTCGTTTTCATCAGGTTGAAAAGTTTTTGGAAACTGGGTTTCATGGCGGTGCTTCTTTCTGGGCAGACTTTGTGTTTCCCTTCTTTTTGTTCTATTATAATATTTAGCATGAACGATGGGTAGTGATTGTAGTGATTGATGCGGAGGCTTTTATGCATATATCATACAGTTTGTTATTCCAAATCATGAAGGAAAGAGGCATGCAGGGAGAGACATTATGCCAAAAGGCAGGAATTTCCAAAAGTACCTTGCAGAAATTAAAATACCCATGGAACTATGGCGATGTAGACCTTTCAGCAGTTATGAAGGTCTGCCGGGCTATGAACCTGGATTTTTCAGAATTCACTGAGATGGTGGATGATGACACATGGGAACTGCGGCGAATTTATACGAATAAAAAGTACAGGAATAAATTAAAAAAGATTAAAAATAGTAACTTTAGCCAGTGTGTAATTGGTGAACAGTCAGACCATTTTCTTATTACAGCTGCGCCGGGCAGGGGAAAGACTACAACACTAGTAGAGCTGGTCCGGAAACTGGCTGCTCATCATGATTTACTCGTTAAAGAGGGAGAGGCAAAAAATGGTGATACAAAGATATTGGTTATTTGCTTTTCTAAAGCAGCCGTGGCAGCGGTGATTAATAAAAAGCTGACAGACAATGAAAATGGCAGTAATAAAGGCAGGATATATCAAGTCATGACTATTGACTCATTCTGTGGCAGGCAGAATTATGCGTTTAAGATAGCTATGGAAGAAATCGACCGGCTGGAGGATTCGGAGGAACAGGATGATGATATGGCGGCGGGATCGGAAGCTTTTAGAAAAGACGCTGAATATCGGGCTGCGAATCAAAAGGCTGGGGGGTCAGGACAGGAGAAAAACAGTACGTCGGAGCAAATGGGAAATGATACACATGCCCCGCGCCAACTGTCTTCATCGTATGAGGAACAAATCAAACTTTTCCTTGATAGAGTGAATGATGCCTATAATAAGTATGGATATTCCGGCTTTGGCGACGAGGATGCATTGGGAATATGGTGGAAAAACTTTCCTCGTTTCCGGTATGTGATTGTAGATGAACTTCAGGATATCAGAGGGATACGGGCGCGTTTTCTTCTTCAATTGATGTCAGTGATGCAGAACTGCCAATTTATTTTTATGACAGATCCATGCCAGGCTATTTATGATTTTTCCAATGAGAAAGAGCAAGGGCAGGAGTCCAAGCAAGGGCAGGAGTCCATTGACTCCACCTCGTTGTTCAGAAAACTGGCACTGAATGAGACTGTTCGAAGGTATATATTGGATGAAAAAAATCATCGCCTCAAGAACGGAAGCGATTTGAGATGGATGGAACCCTGGCTGGCGGAACTCCGAAGACCGCTTTCATGGCATGACGGACCATGGGCGCTTCATCTGTTGGAACGTATGGGTAATGAAAAAGATGTCAAAAAGAGACTGGCTCCTTTTGCATTGTATGATCGGCAACTCTGTGTCCCTCAAGGAAAGAATGCAGTGCTGACATGGGGAAATAACACAGCCTTGCTGGTGATGTGGCATTTCCATCAGTTATGGAAAACGGGTCAGGAGAGGCCATGGTTTCTTTTAAGGATGGCTTCTCATGGGGACCACAAGGGTGGGCTGCTGGAAATGGCTGGCTGGATTGGTCTGTTTTTCTTCAGTTATCCGGACAAGACTATTAGCCGTAACAGGTTCATAAATCATTTTAACAAGATTTTTCCCTCGGATATACGGAAGAAACTGAACATGACCGGTAAAGCGGAGGGGTATTGGGAGGCAGTGGAAAGCTGCCAGATGGATACAGAAGCATTTTATGAGCAAAATGACAGGAATGCAGGAGAAGAGTTTCCTGAACAAATGATTGAGGGAGTTGATGATTTTCCAATTTCTGAAGCGGAGAATTTGGATGCAGGAGAAGAGCCTTCTTGGCCAATTTCTGAAGAAGAGGAGTCTCTCCTCTTTCCGGAATTTGGGGAAGAAATGGGAACTCAAGAGGAAGATACAGATTCATATCAGGTACAGGATTTTCTTCGGCAAATTTGTAAATATGCCAGTCGTCAATATGACAAGCGGGGATATTTATTTCCCGGTGATATGCCCGGAAGGATGCCGAGCGAGGGTGAAGGAAGCTTAGACACCATCCCCCAGGCAAAGGGACTGGAATATGATGAGACTTTCCTGCCATACCATTCCTTGACTTTGAGCACTATTCATCAGGCAAAGGGATTGGAGTATGATGAAGTTTTTTTGCCGCATCATATTTTTCATCCCGCAGTTTATGGTAATAAGGAGGATATTGGTGAAGCTTGCCGCGTATCTTACGTGGCACTTACACGGGCGGGAAGAGATGTGCATTTTTACACCACTGCTGCTAATAGAAACAAGGGAATTCGAGGATTATCCTTTTCCTCCTATTTTGGACGACAGCTGATGTATGAGAAAGATGATTTGGGGCACTATGCCTATCCGCGTCGTGAAGGAAGAACTTTGTTTTATTCCAGATATGGAAGGGCTGATGGAAAATCCATATTTCTCGGATTCCCTTTCGATTCCAATAATGATGTAGATCCTAATTCATTTGATCGACAGGATGTTCAACAGTTTATCGTTCATCAGATACCCATAGGCAGGGAGCTCTTCCTTTATAAATCAGAAGAGGGTGGAAATAAAAACGAGCGTGAAAAGCAGGAGAAGGTATTGTATACTTTAGGCCTGGTAGAAAAAGATGAGGAAACTTCCGGGAATGTGCCCTCAATAATAGGAAATATTACGGAAAAATTAGGGAGGATGCTTTTGAAGGAGCAGTCCTACAGAAAAGGGAAAAAGCAGGAATTTGAGCTTCCCCAAGTGTTTGACCGTCTGCTTGTAATGGATATAGTCACCTATTTCACTAAAAAGGAGGCATCACCAGCGTCTTCACGGAATGGTGGAGAAAAAACGGAAAAAGACAATTCGGAAGGAGAAATGGAAATGCTTCCGGAAGAGGCTGACGTCCGCTTCTGGTGCGGTCTGGTGATACGTGGAATTGCCAGAAACCGTTCAGAGGCCTTTAATCAGGAAGGCTTTGTCATGGGCCAACCAGAGGGAAATTTGGAGGGCGATGGTACAGAGCCCCAGAATATACAGGAAGAAATCCAGCAAATATCGGATGAGCAGGGTCGGGATGATCTGCCTGACGAAATTCCGGATGAATCCTTTTTACCGGAACTGGATGAGTCTGATCTGTATTAATGATCTGGAAGCAGGGATATGCAGTGGTAACCAATGCATGTCCCTGCTTTTTATATGCAAATGGATTGCTTCATTTTACATCGGATTTTTAGCAATTTTCTATATATTCCGAAAGGACAAATGAATTATTCAGGTATAATATGGGTATAGATAAAGAAAGATGTGGCGGAATGAAAGGAGAAAGTGCAGGATGGCATATGGAAATAAAAATACAACCGATAACTTTTATTATCTGGTGAGGGAGACATGTAAGGGGCTTAACGGCAATGATGGCTGGAATCAAGTGGACAATTATTTAGATAAGCAGCTTGAACAGATGGACAAATCCATTGATTCAATGATCAAGAACTTTGCCTTAAAGAGAATACACTGTCCTACTGAGAATCCCAGGCTTGTTTCTCTTTTAGAAAAGCTGGAAAGAGTATTGCTTAAGGGAAAAGAAAACACTCCTTCGGAGGGGGAGGAGGAGGTTTTAGGGGAAATTCGAAACCTTCTTGGCATGGAGAAAATTCATGACAAGTCTTTTAATAATTGGGCAGGAGCAAAGGTGGCTGCGGGAAATAAGGGACGGATGAATTTACCGACTTTATTTCTGCTTTGTGCTTATTATCACAGGCCGTTGGAGGATCTGGTTCATCTTCCGCAGCTGGATTCTCCGATTATGGATGCATTGAAGGATAGCTGCTCTAAGGATGAGTCTTTGCATATATGCATTGACAGAAATGCCAGAGATGCGGCGGCTAAGCCACAGGAGGAAAGAAATATTTTTGACCAGGCTCCTTTCATGGCTGAAGTCAAGGGAAAATACGGAACTGTTAAATCTTTCCGCTGGGAGGATTTGAAGGCTGTCAATGAAATGGCAAATGCTGAAAGGGACAGTTTCATGATTCACGAAATCCTGGGGCAGAAAGAACGTAACCATGGCGTCAGGCAGAGAATGGAGGACCTTTCATCTTATAGGGAGCTGGTTGTCAAAATGAATGGAGATCGGGTAGATGCACTTTTCCGTGAGTCCGGAGACAATGAGAGAGCACAACTTGATTACTTTTTATTTGCTCGATACATGGCTGATGAACTGTTAAAAGTAATACAAAATGATTTTAAGACAGATGTTCTTTTCCCGGAGAATGGGAAAGGAGGCTTTGAGTATCACAAGGAAAGATTTAATAAAAGCAGAGATGAGGTGTATCGAAAAGCCAGATACCATTGGCTGGACAGTCGGTATGACAAAGAAGGTGAAAATCGGAGCTGGAAGGTGGATCGCAGGTCCCATTCTTTGGACTTGATAGGAGTCTTATGTTTTGATGCCTTTGGCTTTAATCCTTTGAAATCGTATTCCATGGATGCATCTTCCTTTACGATGGGCAGCGGCGGATATGATAGCAAGGATGCGAGGAGTTCTGTATTCCGGATATATTTTGGCTGCAGTCGAATCCTTTGGGAATTGTTTAGCCAGGGACCATGGAAAAATTGGAAGAAAGGAAAGCCTGTTTCACCGCAACTGGAGCTGGGGCAGTTAGTCCAGTCTTTTAAAAATAAATTATCCAGTGAGCCGGAGCTGCAGAAATGCATACAGAATGGAATCTGTCAGTTACAGCCTGCTGCTTATTCCTGTTTCATGGCTATAAGTGATGGCCTTTCAGAAAATATTCTTACACGATTGGCGAAAGATAGTAAAAATGGCCCTTATGTGCTGCTCATGCTGGCATTCGGCATGATGGAGAATATGTCAAAGGTGGACTCTTATATGAAAGATGCAGTTACCGGTATTTATGGAAAGGAGGAGTACCATGACTGAAAGAGGGAGTTATGATGAGGAGTTTTGGAGGAAGATTCCTTTATACAATGGACATACAGGGAGATTGGATGATGCAGGTGTCTACAAATTGGAAGGAGACGAAACACATCCACGCAGATTAGTGATTACGTGCTTTTACCCTGCTTTCATTGATGCTGCTATCAGTACTAATATACATGCCTGGTTTGTTTTTGCTTCAGCACATGGACTATGTCGGTCAGAGAAAGACTTTCGTATCAAACTTGCGGAGATGGAGTGCAGCACTTCATCTCGTAATATTCTCGATTATATGAAAGGCGAAAAGGGAGCATGGAATGGAAATCTGACTCATCAATTCAGCAAACCGGTATCTGTGCTGGCTTTTGCCAAATCATTGGCTTGTGCGATCAGCCAGCTGACCGGTCAGATAGTGGGCATGGGAGATATCCTTGGCCTGCCGCCAGCAGATACAGACAAAGCAGTGCTGGCTTCCTGCTTGAAGAAGTTGGGCTGCGACAGAGCGGACATAAATACAGAAAAATTGCTTAACAGATGCCGGGATAAAGAAATGGAGCTGGCTAAAAAGATATTTTCTGCTTCTTTGGAAACGGAGCGAAAACGGCTGAGCCAGTCGGAATTTGTTAATTATGTGAAATCCCTTGTTAGTCATTTTGAGAAGAATTTACCTGGTGAAAGCTTGTCTAATGAGGAAAGCAGATTCTTCAAAAATGCCCGTGATGACGCTGCAGAAAAGGTATTTTCTGATAGACAAAAGGAAAGGCTTATGGAAAAGCAGCCAGTAGAAGAATGGTTGGACTGCCTTCTTGCCCGATACCTGACAGGAAGCGAGAGTCGGATATCCTATGAAAAGGCTAACCATCTTTTTAGGCAAATAACGGAACTGGTCAGGGAAACAGGCTTGTCCTTTCTGGATGAATCTCATATGGCAGATTCTGATTTCCATGCTTATGGTTATGAAAAAAAAGATGGCAGGTGGACCTTCAGCGGTAAACTGGGTCAGGGGATTTTGCACAAAATCAAAGATAACTGGAAGCTTTGGGCTCTTCTTCATGGAAGTGCCGCAGTTTTTTCTAAAACGGATCCGCTCCCCAATGAGATAGCAGAATACTGTGATTTCTGGGATCAGATTCTTTCCAAGAATCGTTTGGATTGGAGAGAAACAGGGCAGGAATCTTCCCTTCAATGGGCGTATGAGCCTGGTTTGGAGGAATGGATGAATCATATGGCAGAGGAAAGTACGATTTCAGCTATTTGGGAACATGCAGATTCTGAAGCTGATTTGCAGGATATTTTTCATAGGCAGAAATTATTTCTGAAGGATATTCTGGAGAACGATAAAAATAGGGGAAAACAGTTTTGGAATCAGCTGGAGGAATCTTATAAAGGCCTTTGGACGGCGTTGGTCAAATTGGTACGGCAGGAACGAATGATTGTGAGAGGCGAAGCTAATTTCCGGCTGGATATGGAGAAGCGGTATCCCGATGCAATTCCTTTCCTTCTGGATGACAGCCGGTCATGGGAGAAAGCGGAAGAAAAATGGGAAGGCCTTTTTGCGGGAATCCCTGGATGCCAAAGGTTTCTTACAGATAAGTCGGAAGCAAACTTATGGGAAGGTAAAGAATTTGCTCTTCGCCAAGCGGCGGATTTCATCCTGCGAAAAGAAGATGTCTCTTATTGGTGGAAGCAAAAAGCTGCTGACTTGAAGGTGCAAAGAGAGAGGCTGCCACTTGATTTCTCTGCAAAGTTGGAATTGTTTTGGGCGGCAGCGAATATTGGGATTGACACATGTCCGGTCAGCTTGTCTTTTCCGGAAAAGGTAAAGAAGATGTCAATCAATAAGGGGCAGGAATCCCATGAGAAGATGATGCCAGACAGAGAATTTATGGAAAAATTATTTGACTATTACCGGGCACCTTTAAAACCTTATACATTTACAGGGCTTGAGAAGAAGGAATGGATGCTGGTTAAGATTTTATTCTTCTGTCTGGATAAGGAAAGTATCAAGACATACATAGGTAATTTTTCTCCAAAGGCAAGGGACAGCAGGAATATGGACAACTGGATCAAGAAAGTTTGTGATAGGGCTCATAAGGGAAAGACAGATACGTATACCATGGAACTGCAGGGAAAAGACAGGGATATTGAGCAGGTTAATAGCTGGGCAGAAGCATCCCTTCCAGGAAGAATCAGAGGCTTTCACAGAGATCAGTATTACTCCTATCTGGCGGAGATGGACGGAGAAATATCTACACACTTTGATGTGTCTCTTATGACAGGAGAGTGTTTATCTTTTGGTGAATGCGGATCGGTACCTTGGTACCATCAGTTTCCGGAAATCAAGGAAGTGGTTTTTAAAGCGGACAGGCTGTTTTTTATTCGTGAGAAACAACAGGGAGACCGGGAGCTGATCGTGTGGGAAGATAAAAATGGGGACTTGTCAGTTACAGTGTACAGAGGACAGGCAGATGGAGATGAAGAGAAATGGGCGGTTCCTGCGACGGGAAATGATGAAATACCTGGCTCTTCCGGTATACAAATGGATTTCCGTCATCCATCTTTTTATTTCAGCTTAGGAATCCCTCTTTGCTCCTGGATTGGAAAGGAAGGAGAAAAGGAGCAGCTTGTCCTACTGCACAGTCATTCCTATGATCTCGCAATTTGGCCCTCTAGGGAAAAATTATCCTGGAAGAGGAATCATGGAAGAATTGATGCTTATACAGAAGAAATCAGGAAGAAAGGCATCCCCGTCCGTTTTACCCAGGTGTTTGGCTCCGTGGCAAGGGTAAAGGAAATTTACGCATATGCAGAAAATCCGCGGCTGGAAATTCATTTGAACAGGGATTACTGCGGCTTGGATCTTTGAAATACATACTATTTACTGAAACGTCTGCTTCGCAGGCGTTTTTTGCTGCATAGGTAAAAATTACAGATAAATAGAAATTTAATATTAACTTGTTACGGTGCAAAATCATACTTTTCTTTATACTATATGTAAATTAAGAACAGCGAAGCTGAAAGACTGGCGAGACACCGGCTTCATTTTTACAAGGAGGTATGACAATGACTCAAAACAAGAGCTTTAACCAAACGGCTAACAGAGCGGGAGAAGAATACGAAGATGAATGTGAAGACGCATATGATGAAGAACGAGAATACGAGGAAGCGTGTGAACGTGAGGAAGAACGCGAACGTGAGGAAGAAATGAGACGTTATGAGTTAGGAAAACGTGAGCGGGAAGCACTTCTGGGTTACGATGAACCAGAAGATAGAATAATGGAAACCAGTGAATTTGTTGGGTCATACGATAACTGGTTGAGAGAAATTGCTGAGGGTGGTGATTGTGGCGTTCATGAAGGCAGATACTATGACTACTTCGGAAATGAAATCTGAATGATTTGGCAGGAAGGAAATTTTAAAGGAGGACAATATGAAAAGGATCAAAATCGGTATGATGGCTTTGGCCGTAGCGGCGGTGCTTGCTACTGCATCGGGATGTGGCACAAGCAAGTTGGAAGGAGAGTGGACCGCCCAGGATAAGGTTGCACTTGAACCCGAAAAGAAGTTTGACAGTCCAGGCTTCCAGAATGTGGTCATTGAAAAGAAAGGGGGCCGCTATGAAGTCACCAATGTGATTTACTCGTATGGGGAGAAGTATCGTGTACGTACTTATTCCGGCTATGGCCCGGATACAACAGATTCCGGTGTAAAGTGCCTGGTAGATACTACGGATATGTGGGGAGCTATTGCAGGTTTTAAGAAAGCGCCTCAGGAAAAAACATTTGGCTTGACGGATTATGAATATACGCTTTATCCAGACTATCTTATGTATAAGTCCTTTGCAGATGAAAATGAGAACAGCAAGAACAACAAGAGCAGTAAGAATGACAATGTGATTACTGCATTTGGCAGGAACGGGAATTATCGGATTTTCTTTGATGATAAGAAGGATAGTCTGAAGATGACGAACCCGGCAGGAAAAACCATTACGCTTACAAGGGCAAAGAAAGGAGCACTTGAAGAGTATGAAAAGAGTATGCGGAATGCAATCAGCGAGTACCGGAAGGCTATTGATAACAAATGGAAGACAGAAGCGGAAAACGGACATATCTTTGGACCGCATCCCACTTTGACCGGTGACATCAAATTCCATGATGACATTAAAGACTAAAGGTTCCAGTCAGAAAGGAGAAGAAAATGAATACATTAAATAAATCTCTGAAACTTATGCTTGTTGGTGCTGCGGCCTGTGCGTCTCTGGTGATGGCAGGATGCAGTTCCGACGGGAAACAGGTTTCCCTCCATGATGCTTATGAAAGTAAAATTGCAGAAGTGGAAAAAGATGTGGATGCAAACGGTAAAGCACTGAGCGATGCAGATGCGAAACTGGGTGAGTACTACAAGAAGGATCCGGTGAAATACAGGGCACTGGATCCGGCAAAACATCCGGGAAATTTGTCATGGATGTCAAATGATTACACACTGCAGGAAGGTCAGGATGCAATGGATGCGGTGAATGAGGTATACAAATCTGTTGAATCCAATGTAAAGGCACTTCATCAGGACCAGGCCAAGTTCGGGTCAATTCATGATGAACTGATAAAACGGAATAATGACCTCTATCTGAAAAGCATGGGACGCACGCCTCAAAAAGGAAAGGGGGAGGCAGTGAATTATGAAGCTTTTGCTAAAAGAGCCGGTAACGATGGGGTTGGTATCTATAATATGGAGCAGTCTTCTAAATTGCTGAAGCTGAAGCAGTTCCTTGAAAATGATCTGGAATTCCCCAAAGGTCGTTTCAAAGATACAAAATAGCAGGAATGTCAGGCATGCCCCGAAAAATTTGCATCGGGGCATAAAGCATGTAATAATAAAGGTATATAATATAAAAGACCAGCAGCAAAGGATTGGCAAAGGGGAGAAAGAAATGAATACTTTGAAGAAAACAGTATTGGGAGCGTGCATGGTACTGGCTGCTTTTGGTGCAGCATTGCCAGCAAAGGCGGCTGACACATATACCTTTCTAGATGGAGTCCAGCCAACGGCAGATGCAGTATCTTTTCTGAACAACTATGGGTTTAGCTATGCAGGTGGAACCCAGTATGAATCTGTTTATAATTCTAAAGACAAAAGCATTACAGTGCTGACTGATACGGGAAGTAATTACATCTACGATATTTTCTTTCGGAAAGGCACTACGGATAAAGGTATTAAGATTGGCAGGAGCACAGTGGCGGATGTCATGAATGTTTATGGTCCGGTTCGAGGTATTAATACGAACAGTGTGGATTACCTGAGCTTCACCAATGAAAGTATTTATCAGGGTTTCAGAGAAATGGGCTTCAATCCCGGTGATGATAAAGGTATTTATCTGAATAACCATACATGGGCTGGCTGGGCCAGCAAAGTGGATGTCATTGAATACTTGGCTTCGGATGAAACACTTATACAGTTCTCTATCTACCGTATTTCCGAAACAAATCTGAGAAGAGGCATCGTTACGGGATACCGGATCATTTCACCACGCGTAAGCAACAGCAATAAGAGGGAAGTCGACTTTTATAATAGGGTGAATGCATTGCAAAATCGTGGAATTCTTAGGAAGTAAGGATTGGTACTTGGGCATCAATGGTATATTAGCTTTTCGAAAAAAGGGAGAGTATGATTCATATGAGAATGGAACGAAGCTATAAAGGTATCTTGGCTATCGTGCTGGCAGCAGGCATGTTTGGAAGCGGTACTGCATTGGCTGCATCCAGCACGTCCGGAACAACAGATGGAGGCGTAACACAAACGGCTCCCGCCAAGACAGATAGCCTGTTTGCTTTAGCAGGGACGGCTAAGAATGGGAAAAAGGTATATGTGGCTAAGCCGACACCTCATGCTCTGGAAGAATATAGAAGCATGGATCCTGATAATCAGGATGTCATGCTTATGGCGCTGGCCAGGGTAGGGGAAGCTAATGATAAAAAGGCTGAGGTGGAGGTGTATACTTTTATCCGTAGAGCATCGGCACCTAAGAATGTGGTGTTTGTAAATACTATGAACATGCCAGTACATCAGTTTGTAGGACTGGATTTGAAGAAACATGCCAAAGATCCAACCAGCCTGATTTTTATGAAATACTGGGAGATGGCATTTAATAAATCCTATGATCTGGAGGATGATTCTCCTGCAGTTCCAGCGCCCTTTTAATGGGGCCAGAAGGAAAAGGCTTTGAGATGGGTAAAGGTGGGGATGGCAAATGAGTGATATTATCTCTCTGTTTTTAGGACTGCTGGAATTCGTGTATACTGTTCTGTACGAGCCGGCAGGGTGGCTTATATCAGTAATTCCATTCGGCTCTGATTTCGTAGCGTGGAAAGATGGGTTCATTTCTGGCTATGCCAGTACCTACATATTACCCATTATTTTTGATGTAGTAATGACTCTCGTTGTTTCCGTAGTGGCAGGACCGGAGCTTGGGGGAGGATTTTCAGTTATCAGCAATTTTATTGGTATCATCCATTTCTTTGACCATGTGTGGGAAGGCATAGCTTGCCTCTTTTGGGGCTTGGTTAAGCTTCCTGTATTTCTTGTACTGTTGGCAGGTTCTGTTGTTGTTCCGCCACTCGTGACGATAGGCATGGTTTTGGCAGCTATTGAGCTGGTATCCAGAATTTCAAAGCTTCCTTCCGGAAACGTGCTGGATCAGCAGAAGAAGGATAAATAGAATGGTTTATTTCGGAAAGGGGAGTAAGCAATGGACAAGAAATTGAAAGTCATATTGATTTCTGCTGTGGTGGTCATGGGTGCTGCAGCGGCAGCGGTACCAGCTTATTGGTCTGGCCTACTGCATGGAGGAGACGCAGCCCAGACGGAACCTGCAAAACCTCAAATCAGTATTCTTGCTTTAGGTGAGAAGAGGACTATTTATCCGCCAACCAGGGGAGATGAACCAAGTGCATCCTGTGTTTTGGAAGGAGCAGAAGGAAATCATTTTACTATGCACTGCAAAGCATCTGGATTCTATATTACACCGGAGGACAGTGAGGAAAGAATATATGACAGCGAAGATGCTCCCTATGAACATGGCCGTGTGGAAGTGACGGAAGTGCAGGTGTCTGATCCGTCTTATCGCCTTTGGTCTATTGTGTATGACAGCAATGGAAACAGTGGTACTCAGCATGGCTATTGGCTCGTGGGAGAAAAGGATGGACAGTTCATTTCTTATATTACGCCTACTTCAATGAAGGAAGCAGGGCTTCCCATGCCGGATGCGGAAGACTGGGGTGAAAAGAAAGGTGGTCATAGACTTCGCTTCTATGTGGAAGATGGCATCCTTAAAATGGAGTATACCTTTGAATTTTGGCCGCCCAATGTTTCTCATGCAGAAGCCTGGCGTGTGCTTGACAAGACGGCAGACATACAGTGGGATAATGACAGCGGCGCCTTCCAGTTGACCAATATTCAGGATGTTGGAGATATGAAGGTATCTCGGGCTAAAGGCTTCGGAAGAGAAATCCAATGGGAGAAAATGACAGACGACGAGAAAACTTATTATGAAAACGGACTTAAGGGGTATCGCAACCAGCACCTGACCTATGTGAAGCGGGTCAATCAGTCTTATAGCGCGCTGACGGGTGGCAAGACTCTTTATTAATAAAGTAATAATGGGATGATAAAAGGAAGCATTCGTTTGTCAATGCTTCCTTTTATCATCCCATGTTTTCAGGAATATTTTATAGGAGGCAGGAATTTGACCATAAAGTTGTGAATACCTTACTGAAATAAAAGACATAAATTTCTGGGTCATGTTTATCTTGCATAGGCGTGCAGATAGATATATACTTCTTAGCTTTTGATGTAGAAGTGATAAAATATACAAGTGCGTTTAAAAGAAAATTCGATAAAAATTCAACGAATAGTACTGGAAATTATATTGAAATAGCCAACATAGGTGAAACTGGAATAAGAAAAGCACCGATAAAATCAATAACTTTGCTTTTAACAACATTTCCAATTAAAGAACTGAAATAATTGCGGCTCTTCTAAGAACTAAGAAAAGATGGGACTCTCTCGGGAGCCCCATTTTTTTATGCTCCAAAAGTTTGGCACCCTGCCAAAGATGAGAAAAAAGTCTTTCGGCTCCAGCCGGAGATGGCTCGGGAAAGCACCGACTCTGTGTTTGAAAAAATAGGGAGTTTTGTATCAGATAAAGATGGATATTAAATAAAAATTAGGAATGTATGAATTAAAGGGACAACTTTCGATGCGTGGAAGTTTCAAAGCCTTGCATATCCATGGGAAAGGCGGCTAATTTTCTAGTTTCCTTGCTCCCTGAGCGAAGCGATGCACAGCGAACATGATTTGCACTATGCGAACTGGATTTGTAAGGGAGCATCAGCGACCTGAAAATCCAGTGAGTCAGTGACAGCAGTGGATGCACTATGCGAACTGGATTTGTAAGGGAGCATCAGCGACCTGAAAATCCAGTGAGTCAGTGACAGCAGAGGATGAAGGAGCGCCAGCGACGAACAAATCATAGTGAGTCGTTTCCCCTGTGGGGACACAACCCTTCTACACAACCTGTGGTGCCAGCCGCGCCCCTTTTTATAATCTGCGGCGAAGCCGCCACCAGCACCCTCTGAACCCTCTGAATCCTCTGAACCCTTTGAACCCTTTGAACCCTCTGAACCCTTTGAACCCTCTGAACCCTCTGAACCCTCACACCGAAGGTGTGTCCAAAGGTAAGAAACAAAAATGACACAGGCCGCCGATTGGCGGTCAGGACCGCGGTAGAGCATCCTATCGGTGCTCTGCCCCGTACACCCTTTTCCGCTTCGCGGGACTTCCCCTCAAGGGGAAACGAGAAGTATGGAGAGGAAAAACAGAGAGGCATATATTTCATGTACCATTCCGCAGTTCCCCCCTTTGGTGGTGAACGCAGTGAGTCAATCACCAGAATGCGTATCATGCCATATGACACAGAAAGTCAATTCCCGTAACGCTGACTTTATATTCATCGTCCAGGGGGCGATACCACAACCCTCAGCGCCGCAGGCGCTGTCGCCCCCTGAGTGGAAGCGACGCAACCCTTTTACACAACCTGCGGCGCCAGCCGCGCCCCCCCTTTTTAAATCTGCGGCGAAAGCCGCCACCACAACCCTCGGCCTGAAAGGCCGTCAAACTTAAGAACCTTCGGGACGAAGTCCCGTCAACCCTCACGCCGAAGGCGTGTCCTTTCCTATAAGCCCTTATCCCCTCATTGTGATACAATAAAACAAAAACCTTTTTCAATGATTTCAGGAGGGACCATGGATCCATTCGTTCATCTTCATGTGCATACAGAATACAGCTTGTTTGATGGCACCTGCCGCATTAAGGAACTGGTGTCCCATGTGAAGGATATGGGGCAGACGGCTCTGGCCATTACGGACCATGGGGTCATGTATGGGGCGGTGTATCTATACAAGGAATGCATGGCCCAGGGAATCAAGCCCATCATTGGCTGCGAGGTCTATGTGACCCGGGGAAGCCGGTTTGAGAAGCGGGCAGGGGGAGAGAAGGAGAAGCTGGCTCATCTGATTCTTCTGGCGGAGAATAATGAGGGCTATCAGAACCTCATCAAAATCTGCTCCAAATCCTGGACGGAGGGGTATTATTTCAAACCCCGGGCGGACCATGAGCTGCTGCAAAAGTACCATAAAGGCCTCATTGCCCTGTCGGCCTGCGTAGGCGGCGAGTTGCCCCAGGCCATTCTGAACCATGATATGGAGAAGGCCCGGAAGGTGATCCAGTTCTATATAGATACTTTCGGGAAGGACAATTATTTCATCGAGCTCCAGAATCACGGTCTTCCGGAAGAAGCGGCGGTGCGTCCGGTGCTGGCATCGCTGGCCAGGGAGTATGGCCTTGGTCTGGTGGCCACCAACGATTTCCACTACACCAGGAAGGAAGATGCAGGGAGTCAGGAAATCAAGCTCTGTATTTCTACAGGAAAAACGCTAGATGATCCCTACCATTTCCATTTTGCCAATAATGAGTTCTACTGCAAGAGCGGGGCAGAAATGGAAGCCATTCTGGGAGAGTATCCCGGTGCCATTGAGAATACGAAGAAGATTGCGGACCGCTGTCATGTGACCCTGACCTTCGGGGACCATAAGCTGCCCTCTTTTGACGTGCCTGAGGGGGAGACGTCCACCACCTATCTTCGAAAGCTCTGCGAGAAGGCGCTGCCGGAGCGGTATCCCCATCCTTCGGGAAAGGAGAAGGAAAGGCTGGACTATGAGCTGGGAGTCATCGAGCACATGGGCTTTTCTGACTATTTCCTCATCGTCATGGATTTCATCCATTATGCCAAGTCCCATGGCATCCCCATCGGTCCGGGCCGCGGCAGTGCGGCAGGAAGCATTGTGGCCTATCTCCTTCATATTACGGAAATCGATCCGCTCCGTTTTGACCTTCTCTTCGAACGTTTCTTGAACCCCGAGCGTGTGTCCATGCCGGATATTGATACGGACCTCTGCTACCGGCGGCGGGGAGAGGTCATTGATTACTTGGCCCGGAAGTACGGCAAGGACCAGGTGGCCCAGATCATTACCTTCGGCACCCTGGCGGCGAGAGCGGTCATCCGGGATGTGGGCCGTGTCACCAATATGCCTCTTCGGGATGTGGATAAGATCGCCAAAATGGTGCCTTCCGGTCCCGGTGTGACACTGAAAAAGACCCTGGAGGGCTCCCGGGAATTCAAAGAGCTTTATGAATCCAATCCCCAGGTGCACAGTCTCATCGACCACTGTCTGGACCTGGAAGGGCTGTCAAGAAATTCCGGCACCCATGCAGCAGGCGTAGTGATCTGTTCAAAGCCTGTAGACGACTATGTGCCTATCCAGCTCACCCAGGACAATTTCATCCAGACCCAGTACGAAAAGGATCAGGTGGAACAGCTGGGACTTCTGAAGATGGACCTTCTGGGGCTCCGAAATCTGACGGTCATCCATGATGCCCTGGAAATGATAGAGAAAAACCGGGGCATCCATCTGGATATCAACAGTATTCCCACGGAAGATGAGGAAACCTGCCGCATGCTCTGCGAGGGAGACACCATCGGTGTGTTCCAGTCTGAATCCTCCGGCTTCACGTCCCTTCTCATGAAGCTTCACCCGGACCGGTTCGAGGACCTGATCCCCATGGTGGCCCTCTACCGGCCGGGGCCTCTGGGAAGCGGCATGGCGGAAGATTTCATCAAGAGAAAGCATGGGGAAATCCCGGTGGAGTATCCTCATCCCTCATTGGAACCGATTCTGAAGGAAACCTACGGCGTCATCCTCTACCAGGAACAGGTCATGCAGATTGCCTCTGTCATGGGTGGATTCAGCCTGGGCCAGGCCGATATGCTGCGCCGCGCCATGGGCCACAAGGAGCCGGAAATCCTGCAGAAGAACAGGGATACCTTCCTCGAAGGGGCCCTGAAGAACGGGGTGGATGAGAAGACGGCCAACTATGTCTTTGACCTCATGGTCCACTTTGCAGGCTACGGCTTCAATAAATCCCACAGTGTGTGCTATGGCTGGATTGCCTGGCAGACGGCGTACCTGAAGGCCCATTTCCGGCCGGAATTCATGGCGGCCATGATGACCTGCTATATCGGCGACCGGGAGAAGGTGAGCCGTTATATTTCCGATACCAAAAGGGCGGGGGTGGAAATCGCCGCTCCCGATGTGAACCTTTCGGAAGCCTATTTCTCCGTTAAGGGAAATAAAATCCTCTTCGGACTGGACGGCATCCAGAATGTAGGGGAAAATGCAGTAAATGGCATCATTGAGGCCAGAAGGAAGGGAGGCCCCTTCAGGGATATCAGCGACTTTCTGGAACGGGTGGACAGCCGGGGGCTGAACAGCCGGGCCTGCGAAAGCCTCATCCGCTGCGGCGCCCTGGACTCCCTGGGCCGCAACCGCTCCCAGCTGCTGGCGGTGCTGCCGGAGGCCATGAGCAATGCCCAGTCTGTGAGGGAAGACCGGGAATCGGGACAGGTGAGCCTTTTCGGCGACATGGACAGCGCGAAAACTATCATCTATCCGCCCCTTCCGGATATTCCGCAGAATGAAAAAATCGAATGGGAAAGAAAGCTTCTGGGCTTCTATGTCAGCGGCCATCCCCTGGATGCTTACAAAAAGCAGATGGCCCAGTGCATTCCTATTTACAAATTGAATTCAGAAAGTGCCAAATATGATGGAAAGGCAGTAACCGTAGGCGGCACGGTGACCCGGGTGAAGGGCACCATGACAAAGAAGGGGGCCCCCATGGGCTATGTGACCCTGGAGGACTACGATGGTGAACTGGAAGCGGTGGTGTTCCCTTCGGTATGGGAAAAGGCAAGGCCGGTGCTCACCGAAGATGCAGCGATATGCATCAGAGGCCGGGTACAGTCCAATGAAAGGGAAGTCAAAATCCTGGCGGACGAAATCATTCCCCTCTCCCTCTTCCATAAGACAGTGCGCCCGCCGGTATCAGCGGTCCATCTCTATGTGGATGAAAGGCATGAAAATAACATGGTCAGCGATGCCCTGGGCCGTATCCTTCTGAAATACCACGGGAACACGCCAGTATTCCTCCATATCCAGAGGACCCGTCAGGAAATCCGCATGGTGCCTAGGTTCTTCCTGGACTTTTCAGAAGAAGCGGAAGAAGCGCTGAAGGGCCTTCTGGGCAATGCCTGCGTGGAAGGACGGAAGTGAGAAAGGGGCCGTCGTACAAAGGAATTCGGAACACTATTCCCGGAATCAGGCGGGTTCAGGCGCCTTTTGGACGCCCCGGTTCTATGGGTCATGTGCTGATGCACTGACCGATGGGTTCAGCCCACAGAGCGGGCTGGTTCATGGAAGTTATAAAGAATCGCTGCCAAAGGCGGCGATTCCACACCCGCTGAACCTTCTGAACCCTCTGAACCTTTTGAACCTCGGCCGCAAAGCGGCCGTACATAAATAAGTATGCCGCGGAAGCTTTTCATATGATATACTAAAATAGATAAAATCTTCTAAAGAAGGAAACCTTGGAGTTGTTGCAAAGGGGGTTATTATGAAGTTTCTGGTTTGCGTGAAACAGGTGGTGGATACTTCCCAGATGGAAGTGGATCCGGCTACCGGCAGATTGAAAAGAAATAATGCAAACAGTATTCTGAATCCCATGGACCGGAATGCGCTGGAGGCAGCGCTGAGTCTTCGGGACCAGACCGGCGGCAGGGTGACTGTGATTTCCATGGGGCCGCCCCAGGCGGCAGCGGTGCTGAAGGAAGCCATTTCCATGGGAGCCGATGAGGCGTACCTGGTGACGGATCGGGCCTTTGGCGGTGCCGATACCCTGGCTACCAGCTATACCCTGGCCAGTGCCATCCGGAAAATCGGCAGCTTTGACCTGATTTTCTGCGGCATGGAATCCATCGACAGCAATACCGCCCAGATCGGGCCGGAAATCGCAGCGACCCTGGGGATTTCCGATGTGAGCGCTGCCATTGGCCTTTCCTATGAAAAAGAAGGCTATGTACAGGTGGAGCGGCAGTTTGGCGATGACCTGGAAGTGCTGGACATGAAGCTTCCGGGTGTCGTTACCTGCACCGGCGAGCTGAATAAGCCCCGCTATCCCAGCATTAAAGGCATCCTGAAGAAGGATGAAGTGGAAATCCATAATCTCACGGCAGCAGACCTTCCGGTGGATGCCGGCCGTATCGGCATGAAAGGGTCTCCTACCCAGGTGCGGCAGGTGCGGCCTGTGGTGCCGCCTAAGAAGGAAAATCTCCGTATTGAAGGAAAGCCGGCGGCAGAGGCAGTGGAAGAATTGTTTGGCGCCATGCGGAAGCTGAATCTGGTATAGGAGGGCAATGATGGATTTTTCTACATATAAAGGAATTTATGTAATTGGTGCTCTCGTAAACGGCGGGATTCAGAAAGTGACGGGGGAACTGGTCGGAGAAGCCCGCCTTCTGGCTGATGAGCTGGGCGAGACGGTGCATGTGGTGCTCGTAGGTGGAACACTGAAGGATGACCCGGCATCCCTGATTCCCCTGGGAGCGGACAAGGTCTATGTGCTCACTCATAAGCTCCTTTCCCATTATGACGGGAAAGCTTATCAGAAGGTACTGGCTTCGTTTCTGAAAGACCGCAAGCCGGACACCATTATTTTTGCAGCCACTTCTTTTGGAAGAGACCTGGCGCCCCGGCTGGCGGCAGAGCTGGTATGCGGTGTCACCGCCGATGTGACGGAGCTTTCGGCAGATAAGGAAAAAAGGCTGGTGATCTGGTCCCGCCCTGCCATGGACGGCAACATTATGGCCGACATTGTAAGTCCTCTTTTCCGGCCTCAGGTAGGCACTGTGCGGCCGGGGATTTTCAAATATCCCAAGGCCGATGAGTCCCGCCAGGGCACGGTGGAAGAAGTGCCGGTGACCCTTGATGAAGAGGATCTGGGCACTGTTTTGAAATCCATCATCCAGGGCGAAAAGGATGAAAATCCTGTGGAAACGGCCAAAGTCATTGTGGCAGGAGGCCGCGGTTTCCACAGCCGGGAGGAATGGGAAATGGTTCATGAACTGGCGGACCTTCTGGGCGCTGCCGTAGGCTGCAGCCGCCCCATTTCCGAATTGGGCTGGGAACCTCACAGCCGTCAGATCGGACAGACCGGCAAAGGCGTGTCTCCCAAGGTGTACTTTGCCCTTGGCATTTCCGGCGCCATGCAGCATATGTGTGCTGTGAACGCGGACATTGTCATTGCGGTGAACAGGGACCCCAAGGCGCCGATTATGGAAATGGCAGACTATGCGGTTGTGGCGGACCTGAAAGAATTTATGCCCCGACTCATAGAAAAATTGAAGACCTGGAAGGCAGAAAAACAGGCCTGACAATGATATAATAAAATAGAAGTTCTCACCGGCAGGATTTCCTGCATTCCCATTTTACTTTGGAGGTGAATGGTATGGCAGAAGCAAAAACTACCATCTACTACAATCACAATTTCTACTATGATTTCTCCAAAATCATCAGTGCCGACGACAGAGGCCTGCAGTTCGGCGACGGCTGCTACGAATGGATCCGGGTATTCCAGGGTCATCCCTTTGCCCTTTCCTACCATGTGGACCGTCTGTACCGCTCCATGCGCCTTCTGGGCATCCGCCCGGTGACGGCGCCTGATGAATTCACGGAAATCGTGGAAGTGGTTATCGAAGAAACAGGAGTTACAGAAGGATATGTGAAAATCATCGTCACCCGCGGCAGCGGCGACCACGATTTCACCATTCCTTCCCGGAATGCGCTCCGCCCCAATGTACTGGTCTATGCAAAGCCCATTAACCTGGACAGCATTGCCAAGGTGCAGGACGGCGTCAAGTGCATTACCATGAATGATGACCGCGGACATCACTGCGATATTCTCTCCCTGAACCAGCTGAACAATATGATGGCTCGGGCAGAAGCACAGAAAAAAGGCTGCTATGATGCCATCTTCATCAAAGACGGCCTTCTCACCGAAGCCAGCCATTCCAATGTGTGCATCGTCAAGGCCGGCGTCATCTGGACTCCCGCCAAGAATGAATTCATGATTCCCGGAATTACTCGCTCCCTGGTGCTCTCCCGCGTAGCTCCCACCGCCGGCGTCACCTCCATTGATGACGGCGCAGAACCGGTGCGTCTGGACAATATGATGGATGCGGAAGAAGTATTCCTCACCAACAGCCAGGACGGCATTGTGCCGGTCGTTGCCATCGATGGCAAGCCCATCGGCGATGGCAAAGTGGGCACGGTGACAAGAAAGATTCAGGAACATTACCACCATCTCATGACCGATGGTTTGCCGTAACAGGCAGTTAAAAAAAGCTGAGAAAAAAGGTTCAATCATTTTTTCTCAGCTTTTTTTCGTGGGGAAAAATTAACCACCCTTGCATTCCCCAATGAGGGCCAAGGAAACGCTTCCAAGCGGGCGCCCTATGAGGGAGCAGCTAAAAGGTTCTCCATGCATCAAAGCATGTGGTGACATGATAAAACTCATCGCCCCCTTTAAAAATTGCGGCGAAGCCGCCACCACAACCCTCGGCCTGAAAGGCCGTCAAACCTAAGAACCCTCCGGCCATAAGGCCGGTCCATCTTAAGAACCTTCCCCTCTGAACCCTCACACCGAAGGTGTGTCTCCATCTCTGCCTCCCTTTGAAACTATGGTATAATATAACAGTCAAGAACAAACTTTTCAGCCATGAAACAGGAGGAACTATGCGGGTACTAGGCATTGACCCGGGCACCGGACGGTGCGGGTTCGGTGTGGTGGACAAGGTGGGCACGTCCATTACGCCGGTGAATTACGGGGTCATCGAGACCTACAAGGACCAGAGCGACCTGGAGCGGCTGAATATTGTATATGAAGGCATATGTGAGCTCATTGCCGCTTATCGTCCCCAGTTCATGGGGGTGGAGACACTGTATTTCAATACGAATATTACCACCGGCATCAAGGTGGCCCAGGCCAGAGGCGTCATCCTTCTGGCGGGGTATCGGCAGAATATTCCTATCGTGCCGGTGACACCGCTGCAGGTGAAGCAGCAGATGACCGGCTATGGCCGGGCCGGAAAGAAACAGGTCATTGAAATGGTGAAGCGGCTTATGGGCATCCATAAGAACATTGATCCCGATGATGCAGCCGATGCACTGGCTATCGGTCTCACTGCCGCCTACCATGTGGAACATCGTCAGTTGTATGGGGGAATGAAATGATTGGATATATCAGAGGAAAGGTGACTGCTTTATTTAAAGATTCCTGCTTTCTGGAGGCCGGCGGCATAGGCTATCGGATTTTTATTTCCGATAAGACGAGGCAGCAGCTGGCAAAGGGGGAGGAAGCGAAACTTCTGACCTACATGGCTGTACGGGAAGATGCCATCCTGCTTTATGGTTTTCTGGGGAAAGAAGAGTATGATCTCTTCCTCCTGCTGATTTCCATTTCCAAAGTGGGTCCCAAGGTAGCCATGGGCATCCTGTCTGCCATGACGCCTTCTGCTTTTGTAGGGGCCATTACCACAGGAAGTGTCACCCGGCTCACCAAGCTGCCGGGCATCGGAAAAAAGACGGCGGAAAGACTTCTGGTGGAACTGAAAGATAAAGTAGGCGCCTTTTCGGTGGAACCTCTTTCCGACGACGGTCGTGCAGCGGCTCCTTCGGCAGAGGAAAATCCTGCAGCTGATGAGGCAGTGAAGGCCCTCATGAGCCTGGGCTATGAAATGGATGAAATCACGCCGGTGCTGGGAAGGCTTTCAGGCTCCTATGATAATGTGTCGAAGCTGGTCAGCGCCGCGCTCCGTGAATTTGCAAAAAACCGGGAGTAATAGATGAATAATAAGTATATAAAAAGTCTGGGAGGCCAGGAGGAAGAAGAGGTGCTGGGCAGTAAGGGCCGCATCGTTTCTACGGAGGAAACGCCGAAAGATGAGTGGCAGAATTCCCTGCGCCCCCAGCGGCTGGATGATTACATAGGCCAGGAAGCGTTTAAGAAAAACCTGAAGGTATATATTGCAGCGGCGAAATCCAGGAAAGAAGCACTGGACCATGTGCTTCTCTACGGCCCGCCGGGGCTGGGAAAGACCACCATGGCGAAAATCATTGCCAATGAGCTGGGAAGCCAGTTCAAAGTGACCAGCGGCCCTGCCATTGGACGGCCGGGGGAGCTGGCATCCATTCTGACTACTCTGCAGGACCATGATGTGCTCTTCATCGATGAAATTCACCGGCTGAACCGGAATGTGGAGGAAATCCTCTACTCCGCCATGGAGGATTTCGCCCTGGATATCGTCATGGGAAAGGGCACCGGCGCCAGTTCCATCCGCATCGACCTGGCCCATTTCACTTTAATCGGCGCCACCACCCGGGCAGGCTCCCTTTCAGCGCCTCTTCGGGACCGGTTCCTCATTACCAATCATATGCAGTTTTATGAACCGGCGGAGCTGAAGAAAATCATTACCAGGGCTGCTCATATTCTGGGCATTGATATCGAGGACAGCGGCGCCGAAGAAATCGCCCGCCGCAGCCGCGGTACGCCCCGTATTGCCAACCGCCTGTTGAAGCGGATAAGGGATTTTGCCCAGGTACAGGGAAGCGCCATTACCGCCGATATTGCATCAGAAGCGCTGAAGGCCCTTCATGTGGATGAAATCGGCCTGGATGATCTGGATAATGAAATTCTGAAGGCCATCATTTATAAATTTAACGGCGGTCCCGTGGGCATTGATACCATTTCCGCCGCTGTCAGCGAGGAAAGGGCTACCATTGAAGACGTATGCGAACCTTACCTCATGCAGATTGGCTTTATTTCCAGAACCCCTCGGGGACGGATAGCCACGGCGGCAGCCTATGACCATCTGGGAATTTCCTGGCCCGGCAAAGAGGGAGAAACGAGCCTCTTTGGAGGAGATCATGGGGATCGGTAAAACACTTATCATTATCGGTGTCCTTTTCATTCTGGCCGGCCTTTTCTTTATGGCCGGCGGCAGGCTCACCTTTCTGGGCCATCTGCCCGGGGATATCCATTTTTCCAGAGGAAATACGGAGTTTTATTTTCCTGTGATTTCCTGCATCCTGGTCAGCGTCATCGGTACCATTCTTCTTAATCTGTTTTTTAGAAGGTAATCATTATGAATCAAAAATTATGGACAGCCCTGCTGCTTCCTTTTGCTTTTTCGCTGGCAGTGCTGCCGGCAGAGGCAGAGTCTATTCCCATTCATAGAAAATCGGCGATTTCCGTCAAGGCCCCTGCCGTAAGAAAGGCGGTGCCCCGGAAGAAGGCGGCAGCGCCTGCGCCGAAAAGAGATGAAAACAAGGCATCCGGCCTGGGTCCTGATGTGGAAGTAGGGCTTCTTACTTCCGGCGAGGTGACTATTACGGGCCTTGCAGATTTCAAAGCGGAATCGGCAGGAAAGGTGGTAGGGAAATATGGAAATGGCACGCGGCTTTCTATTTCCAGAAGCGGAAATACCATCCTTTTGAATGGCAAAAAAGCAGGGGAAAAGGTGTACCTCATCACAGGAAACAGCGCCCCTGCCTTTGCGGTGAAGGGCAACCGATACCGGGGACAGATGAAGCTTATCCCTTCTGCCTGGGGCAGCGGCGTCACCGTAGTGAATGCAGTGCCTATGGAGCTGTACCTGCAGAGCGTGGTGCCGGCGGAAGCGGTGCCGTCCTGGAAGGCCGATGCCCTGAAAGCCCAGGCAGTGGCAGCCAGGACCTATGCCATGTACCATAAGAATGGCTACCGTTCCTCGGGCTATGACGTTACCGATGATACCCGGTCCCAGGTCTATTCCGGCATATCTTCCGAAACGGAAGCCACCAGCCGGGCGGTGAGGGAAACGGCAGGGGAAATTGTGACCTACGGCGGAAAGCCCATTGATGCCCTTTTCCATTCCAGCGGCGGCGGCTATACGGAAAACAGCGAAAATGTGTGGGGCTCGGTCATTCCCTATCTTCGGGGCGTAAAAGAATCCTATGTAGGAAATCCATGGACAAAGACCATTCCTCTTTCCTCCTTTGTGCGTACCATGAGCAACTATGGCTATGGCGTAGGCTCATTAAAGGGCATCAAACTCTCCAAGCTCCGCATAGGCGAAGCCCACCGGAGCAGTGACCGGGGCATTTCCGGCAGGGTGAAGACCTTTACCCTCATCGGCAAAGGGGGAAGCAGGACCGTTCCGGGAGACAAGCTCCAGTCCATCTATGGCCTGGACAGTACCCTCTATGATTTAAACGTGAAGGGAAGCAATCTCATCATTACCGGCTACGGCTACGGCCATGGTCTGGGTCTTTCCCAGTGGGGCGCCGAAGCCATGGCGGAAAAACAAGGCAATGGAAGAGACTACTATAAGACCATTCTCACCCATTATTACTCAGGGACAAAAGTGGAAAAAATGTATTGAGAGGGGCAGCGATACCACCGCCCTCTGCACCTTTGACACCGGGCATATGGTTCCTCTGCCTGACGCATGTCTCCAATAAACCGGAAACTGGAAACTTTCCATCATTTTGTCATATAATATAAAGGTTAAACTGATAAAGAATTACATTGAATGACAGGAGATAAGAATTAATGAAACTTGAAGAATTCAACTATAACCTTCCCAAAGAGCTCATTGCCCAGGAACCGGCGGAACCCCGCGATTCCTGCCGGCTGATGATGCTGGACAAGAACACCGGCGCCTGGGAGCACCATCATTTCCGGGATATTCTGGATGAAATCCGTCCGGGCGATGTATTCGTATTCAACAATACCAAGGTCATTCCCGCCCGTCTCTACGGAAAGAAAAGAACTACCGGCGGCAAGGTGGAAATGCTTCTTCTTACGCCGAAAGGCAATGATGTGTGGGAAGTGCTGGTGAACCCGGGCAAGAAGGCTCTTCCCGGCACAGAAATCGAGTTCTCCGATTCCTGCTATTGCAAAGTGCTGGACAAAACGGACTTTGGCGGTCGGGTGGTGGAATTCCACTATGATGGTAATTTCGACAGCCTCCTGGACCAGCTGGGAGAAATGCCTACACCTCCTTATATCCACAAGAAGCTGGAAAACAAGGATGAGTACCAGACGGTCTATGCCAAGTACAAAGGCTCCGCTGCTGCTCCTACGGCAGGTCTTCATTTCACGCCGGAACTGATGGAGGAAATGAAGAAGAAGGGGGCTGAACTTCTCTTCGTTACCCTTCATGTAGGCATCGGCACTTTCCGCCCGGTGAATGAGGAAAATATCGAAGACCATGAAATGCACAAGGAATGGTACACCGTAAGCCAGGAAACGGCGGATGCAGTCAATCAGGCCAGAAGCGAAGGCCGCCGCATCATTGCCGTAGGCACCACCTCCGTGCGTACCCTGGAATCGGCAGGACAGAGCGGAACGCTGCAGAGCGGCAGCGGCTGGACACAGCTCTACATTTACCCCGGCTACCAGTGGCATATGGTGGACGCCATTGTCACCAATTTCCACCTTCCTGAATCCACCCTCATTATGATGATGGCATCCTTTGCAGGAAGGGAGCATATCCTGGCAGCTTATGAGGAAGCGGTGAAACAGAAGTATCGTTTCTTCTCCTTCGGCGATGCCATGTTTATCAGATAAGGAATCCTCTATGGTTATCAACTACGAACTCATTGCAGAAGATAAGAAAACAGGAGCCAGAGCGGGCCTTCTTCATACGCCCCACGGCACCTTCAAAACACCTATGTTCATGCCCGTAGGTACCCAGGCTACGGTGAAGACGGTGACGCCGGAGGAACTGGAAGACATGGGCGCCCAGATCATCCTGTCCAATACGTACCATCTCTTTCTCCGTCCCGGCACGGAACTGATCCGGGAAGCCGGCGGACTTCATGATTTCATGAACTGGCATAAAGGAATCCTCACCGATTCCGGCGGATTCCAGGTGTTCAGCCTGGGAGCCATGAGAAAGATTACGGAAGAGGGCGTCCATTTCCGTTCTTTCCTGGACGGTTCCAAACAGTTCCTGTCACCGGAAGTATCCATCCATGCCCAGGAAGATCTGGGAAGCGACATTGCCATGGCCTTCGATGAATGTATTCCCTATCCTGCAGATTATGACTATGCCGACCATTCCACTGCCCGCACCACCCGCTGGGCGGAGCGCTGCATCAAGGCCCACACCCGCACCGACCGGGGCATGTTCGGCATTGTGCAGGGCGGCATGTACAAGGACCTTAGAAAAAGGAGCGCCGAGGAAATCTCTGCCATGCCCTTTGACGGCATGGCCATCGGCGGTCTTTCCGTGGGCGAACCCCATGACCTCATGTATGAAATGCTGGAATATACCACCCAGTTCCTGCCGGTGAATAAAGCCCGCTACCTCATGGGCGTAGGTACGCCGGACTGCCTGGTGGAAGGCGTGGCCCGGGGCGTTGACATGTTTGACTGCGTATTCCCCACCAGGGTGGCCAGAAACGGCATGGCCATGGTGCACAGCGGCCGCATGAACATGAAGAATAAAAAATATGAGAAGGACTGGGCGCCTCTGGAAGAAGGATGCCAGTGCTATACCTGCACCCATTACAGCAGGGCTTATATCCGTCATCTCTATAAGTCCGAAGAACTTCTGGCCTTCCGTCTCGTCACCATCCATAACCTGTACTTCCTGCTCCAGTTCATGCGGGATATGAGACAGGCCATTATTGACGGAAACTTTACGGAATTCCGCGAAAATTTCATGGCAAACTACAAAAGATAAAGACATCCCCCCTGTTTTATGCTAAAATGATTCTATACGTTCGTTGGAGGTGAAATCATAAGTGGAACAAGCAATGAATATCCTGAGCCTGGTATGGCCTTTCCTCATTCTGGTAGCTATTATGTACTTCTTCATGTACCGTCCTACCCAGAAGATGAAGGTTGAAAGAGGACGTTTCCTCATGGCTCTCAAGAAAGGCGACAAGGTGGTAACATCCGGCGGCGTCCATGGGACCATTAAAGTTCTCCGTGATAAATACGTGGAACTGGAAATCGCACCGAAAGTAGTCATCAAGGTTGAAAAATCAGCTATCCAGCACTTTGAAGGCAAGCCGGCTGTAGGCGAAGCTCCTGCCTCTGAAGTGATTCCGGAAAACAAGAAATCCCAAAAGGATGAACCGGAAACCCAGGTGGTAGAAGAAGTGGTGGAAGTGGACGATCCCAAAGACGCAGGTACCGAAGTCATCGAAGAAGAAGTGGAAGTGGATGACAAGGATGCGGCTAAGGATGCAAAGTCCAAAACTGAGGTAAAGAAATGACAGAGACGGATATTTCCTCTTCGGAACTGAAAAAGGAAATCCGCCGGAAGATGCTCGCCTTACGGCGGGCTCTTTCTGATGATGAGGCAGAAAAAAAGGCAGACCGCCTCACCGAGCAGATCCTTTCTCTTCCGGAATACCAAAAAGCAAAGCGGATCATGGCCTTCCTGGCTATGAAAGGCGAGTCCAATCTGGACCGGCTCATTGCCCTGGCCCTTTCCGAGGGAAAGGAAGTATACGTGCCGGTATGTCTGCCAGAACGGCAGATGGAAGCCGGAAGGCTTCTGGACATGGACCATTTTGTGAAAGGGCCCCTGGGCCTTCGGGATCTGCCCAAAGGATATGACACCATTACTCCGGAAGAACTGGATCTGGTGCTGGTTCCCGGCGTGGCCTGCGACAGGGCGGGAAACCGTCTGGGCATGGGCGCCGGTTATTACGACCGCTACCTCTCCCGGGTGCCTTTGGAAAAGAGGGTGGCTGCCCTCTGGGATTTCCAGGTGGTGGAGGCCATTCCTTCTGAACCCTTTGATAGAAAGATGGCAAAAATTGTAACCGATACCGGTATCATTGTAACGAAAAGAGGTTGAAGTTTTGGAAACAAAAAGGAAAAGCCCCCTGAGAAAGGGAGCTCTCATCCGATTCTGGGTGGTGATCCTGGTCATTATCGGTGCCTTTGCTGCCGCTGTGGGACCGCTGGCCGGCCATATCCGGCAGGGGCTGGATCTGCAGGGCGGTACCCATATCGTCATGCAGGCGGAAGATACGCCGCAGAACAAAGTCACCCCCGAGGCGATTACCCAGGTCATTAATATCATGCAGAAGCGTGTCAATGAAATGGGTCTCACCGAACCGATTATCCAGCGGGAAGGGGCCAACCGTATCATTATCGAACTTCCTGGTGAACGGGATCCCCAGAAAGCCATCGAAACCATCGGTAAGACGGCAGTCCTCGAATTCAAGGATGAGGAAGGCAATGTCAAGCTGACCGGTGAAGATCTGAAGAACGCCAAGGAAGAAATGGGTCAGAACAAGCAGCCTCTGGTAGCACTGCAGTTCACCGATGAAGGGGGCAAAAAATTCGGCGACCTCACGGCTGCCAATATTGGCCGCCACATCGGGATTTACCTGGATGGCGAACTTTTGACCAATCCGGTGGTTAATGAAGCCATTACCGGCGGCTCTGCCGTCATTACCGGCCAGCGCACCCTGGAAGAAGCCAAAGATCTGGCCATCCTCCTTCGAAGCGGCGCCCTTCCGGTGAAAGTTTCTGTACTGGAAGTCAGAACCGTAGGTCCTTCCCTGGGCCAGGACTCCAAGGACAAGTCCGTGGTAGCCTTTACCATCGGTATTTCCCTGGTAGTACTCTTCATGATGGCGGTTTACCGCATGGCAGGCTTTGTGGCTGATACGGCACTTCTGGTCTATGTGCTCATCCTTCTGGGCGTGCTGAATATCCTTCACGCCACCCTGACACTCCCCAGTATCGCCGGCGTCATCCTGTCAGTAGGGATGGCGGTGGACGCCAACGTCCTTATTTTTGAACGATTCAAGGAAGAAATCGCGGCGGGCAAAATCCTTCGTCTGGCGGTGCAGGCCGGTTTCAAGCGGGCCTTTGTCACCATTTTCGATGCGAATATGACCGTCATCATTACCTCCTGCATCCTCTTCTTCCTGGGCAGTGCTACGGTGAAGGGCTTCGCCTTCTCCCTGGGCCTTGGCGTGGCAGTTTCCATGTTCACCGCCATTACCGTGAGCCGTACCCTCCTGATGCTCCTTATTGATGCCAGCTGGATTCATAATCCCTGGTGGTTCGGCGGGAAAAGGGGGTATGACAGATAATGTTTAAGAATTTCGATTTTATCGGCCATAAGAAGATCTGGTTCACCTTCTCGGGAATCATGATCATCCTCTCCATCATTTCCATCATCCTGTTCCGCTTCAACTGGGGCATTGACTTCACCGGCGGCACCATTCTGGAACTGGGCTTTGACAAGAATGTCACCGTAGAAGAAGTACGTGACGGACTTCGAGAAGACGGACTCCAGACAGCCACCATCCAGCTTTCCGGCAATATGTCCGGTGAGACCAGCAATGATGTGATCATCCGTACCAGAAACCTGTCCTCTGAAGAGGCACAGACCGTGGTAGGTCATGTGAAGGATAAAGTAGGCAGCGGCGACGTGAAGCGTATCGAAACGGTAGGTGCCGTCATCGGTTCCGAAGTAACCAGAAGCACCCTGCTGAACGTGCTCATTTCCTTCGGTGCCATGATTCTCTACATGTCCATCCGCTTTGAACATAGAATCGCTATCTCCGCCATTGTGGCCATCTGCCATGATATCCTCATGGTACTGGGAGTCTTTGCCTTCTTCCATCTGGAAGTGGACGCCTCCTTCCTGGCCGCCATCCTTACGGTTCTTGGCTACTCCATGAACGAATCGGTCGTTATTTTCGACCGCATCCGTGAAAACCTTCACACCCACAGAAGGACCGACAGCTTTGCCACTCTGGCCAATGATTCCATTCACCAGACCATCCGCCGTTCCCTCTATACATTGACCACCACCCTCTTCTGCGTAGCATCCCTTTACTTCTTCGGCGGGGATACTACAAAGAACTTTGCCCTGGTCATGCTCATCGGCTTCATCTCCGGTGCCTATTCCTCCATCTGCGTGGCATCCAGTATCTGGGTCACCTGGCATGAACACCTTCACAGCCAGAGAAATGAACCTCACGCAGTGAAAGCGAAAAAGGCAAAAGCCTGATAGGCACTAAAAAAAGACTTCCCCCTGGGGGAGGTCTTTTTTGGTGGGGAGGAGAGTGAAGATATATTCCCGGTCTATCATGTGACATACCCTGCCTTGCGTAGTACAATAAAATACAAGAAACCTTTGATTGAATAGGAGGATTGCCATGTTTTGCATGAACTGCGGAAAACCGCTGCCTGATGGTTCGAAATTCTGCCCCCACTGCGGGACGCCGGTGATTTCTTCCGAAGGAAAGGGCTCATCGGAAGAGGGGCCTTCTTTGGATGATCTCTTGAAGAAGGTAGATGAGAAGAAGGAAGAAAAAATCTATCCTATTTTCTGCTCTCCCCATGACGACAGTGAATCGCTCCGTCCTTTCCATGACGGAGAAAGGGGAGTCTATGCTTTTGACATGGACGGCTGCCATTTTGAATACGATGAGCGGCAGGTGGGATTTTTCCGTCTGTTTAAGGTTATGATGGCTGAAGCAAAAACTCCGGCAGAACTCAAGCGTATTTACCTGGGCGAAGGTGATGTGAAGGGGCTTCTTCAATTTGTTTCCGATGAAAAGGCGGTGAAGGAGCTCTTTGGAAGCCTCTTGAAAAAGGAATCGTCCCTCCTCATGGGCCGCGGCATTTACGGTTTGGAATTTCAAAACTTTATGACCCGGGATACGAAGGAAGGAGCCCCTTCTGCGCTGGATGCCTGGCAGGACTTCATCGAATTCCTTCTGGAAAAGGTGGGCCGGATTACAGGCAGCGCCGAGGCGGCCAGAAAATATAGGGAACTCCGCAAGGAGTATAGAGGCCGCATTATAGGCGGCGGCTTCGGTATCGGCGGCGCCATTGAAGGCATGATTACCGCCGGCATTGCCAATCTGGTCATTGGCGCCGGCCACAGTCTCTTCAATGCCATAGGCAATGCCTTTACAAACAGCCAGGAAAGGCAGGAGCTGGAGAAACTTTTTCAATCAGAGGACCTCATGAAGTCCTTTATGAATGCCTATCAAAGGGCAGCGGGATGCCTGGTGATGGATGCAGCGGACCGGCTGAACCTGCTTCCGCTGGACAAGAAGGACGTGAGAGTGCCGGAGAGGATTCTTTCTGCCATCCAAAACGGAGAGCTGGAGAAGGGCCGCCGAAAGGATGGGGCTGCTTATGCCCTGGCCCATAATCCCTGCAGCATGCTTTCCTATAAGCTTTTCTATGCCTTTGGCAGGGACCAAAAGGGTACCGCTGACCGTATTGCCGAGGCCTTCGGCCTTGGGGGAGCATTGGAAAAGGTGAAGTATGAACTTTCCATGGCAGTGCTTTCATCCTATGAAAAACAGAGGGGCCTTCCGCTGCCTTCCCTCTTGCAGCGGATAAAGGAAGGGGGGACGGCGCTTGACGAGATCATGGATCGGGAACTTCTTCCAAAGGCAGGAGATATTGCTGCGGCCATGGAAGGCGTGGAAACAAGATTTCCCTATGACCTTATGGATGAATTAAAGAAGGAAACAGAAGAAATCGTCATTCAAAAGGGACAATCCCGGAATATGGGAGAAGATGGCACCATTCCCTCCTTCTATTTCTATCACCGGGACGATGAATCCATTACGCTCCCGGAAGGGGTGACGGCCCTTTCCGACTACGCCTTCTGCTACTGCAGGAACCTTAAGGAAATCAGACTGCCAAAGAGCCTTAGAACCATCGGCAGGCATGCTTTTTACAGGCTGCCTTCTTTGAAGGTACTGTCCATCCCTTCCTCTGTATCGGTGTATCCCCTTTCTGCGGCAGAGGGAAACATGGTGGTGGAGCTTTCGCCGGATACCATGGTGGAAGACGATGAGGACCGTGAATCTCCCGTGCGGCTGGACATCCCTCTTTCCGGCAAGGCCTATGAATATATGAAGGAAAGAGACCTTTTAGACAGCCATACCACCATTCTTACGAAGGCAGGTGCAGGGGATATCATTTCCGCAAAAGAACACCCGGGCCTTCCGGTGGAATACAGGCGGCTCCTTCCGGATATTTCAAAGCTCCTGGAGGAAGACAATGATCGCTTTCCTGAAGTCATCCACATTCCGGAAAAGGGAGAAGGAGCAGCTCCCTATAGAAAGCTGGACTGCAGCGCCTTCATCAAAGCGCCCATCTGCTATCTTCACCTGAAAGGAGATATCAAAGAAATCGGGGAGTCCTGTTTCCAAAAATCTACAGTGTACCAGATAAAGGCAGACGAGGGACTTGAATCCATAGGGGCCCATGCCTTTGAAGGGCTGCTTTACTTTGCCAAGGCAGAGCTGCCCCGAAGCCTTTCCTATGTGGGAGACCATGCCTTTGCCCACTGCCGGGACCTTCATTTCATGGAGCTCCTTCAGCAGGACTGCCGTATCGGAGAGGGAGTCTTTGAAGGTGATGAAATCACGGTGTGCTGCCTGCCGGGAAGTTCCTGGGAAGTTTACTGCCGGGAAAACCATATTCCCTATTTCCTGAAGGGAGAGAAGTCGCCTCTCATGAGGAAAGTGAAAGACGAGCAGCTGAAGCGGAAGTACTGGGCTGAAAATCACTGGCACATTTACGACAATTCCAAATACTACAGCCACGACGGGTTTATGGATGATTTCAAGCGCACCGCTCCTTCTACCAGCAGCATCCGGGGCATTCCGGTGGACAGCAGGGGAAGGGAAAAAGAGGACAATGGCGAAAGAATTTATTTCATCAGAGTCCAGGCGGAAAAGAACGGAGACTATGACCGGGAGGCCATGGCCCGTGCCATCATGGCAGATCCCCGCCGTCCGGCATATACATCGGCCGACGGAAAACGGCATATCCTCATCTATCCCTGGACCATGACCTTCAACAATTACATCTGCACCGACACCTACAATCACGCCACCCTTCTCTACGTAAACGGCGGCAGGGATATTGAATACATCGGCGAATATGCCTTTGCCTCCTCCGAACTCATCGCCTTCTACGGCGAAAAGGTGAGGGAAGTGTGGGCCGGTGCTTTTAAGGACTGCCGGGCCCTGACCTATGTGGAACTGGGAAATAACCTGTTCCGGCTGGAAGACGAAGCCTTCGCCGACTGCCCGAACCTTCGGACCATCACCCTTCCCTCAAACCTTCGGGAAATAGGGAAAGATGTATTCAAAAATACGCCGGTCACTGTGAAATGCGAAAGGGACAGCAACGCCTATACCTACTGCATGGAAAACGGGATTCCCGTGGAATGCTGGGACTAGGGAAGCGCTGATTAAAATCACTTCCCTGAAAATGGCTGAAAAAGCAGGTCTCTCCGAAAGGAGGGACCTGCTTTTTCAGGAAAAGATTCCGAAGAATCTCAAATCTCAAATCTCAAATCTCAAATCTCAAACCTCAAACCTCAAACCTCAAGCTTCATACTCCTTCCTGTTCACCTTTCCCTTCACCGGTTTTCCATCCAAGAAAGCGCGGATGTTATGGAGGGCATTCATGAGGGCTTCCCGGTGGGCGGTGCTGCTCATTTCTGCATTGTGGGCGCTGCCGATGACGTTGGGATAGGTGAGGAGGGGATCGCCGTCCTTTGGATAGGCTTCGTTTTCTTCCCACCATACGTCCATGGCCACATGGAAGCGGGGATTGTTTTTTACCTTGTCCAGCAGGGCTTCCCGGTCAATGAGCTGGGCCCGGGCCACGTCTACCAACAGGCTGTCCTCTTTCATGAGGGAAAGGATGTGTCTGCTGATGAGGCCTTCCGTTTCTTTGGTGAAGGGCAGGGCCAGCACCAGTACGTCCGCTTCCTTCACCGCTTCTTCCAGCTGGTCCATGGTGTAGGCTTTGTGGAGAAGAGGGGACTTTGGCAGGTGGCGGGAAATGGCGGTGAGGCGGCAGTGGAAGGGGGGAAGCACTTCCGCCAGGGCTTGTCCGATGCCGCCGAAGCCTGCAATGAGCACGGTCTGTTCAGAAAGGAGCTTCTGGTGGTAGCCCAGGATATGGAATTTCCCCTGCTGCAGGTCATAGAGCTGTTCCCGGAGGCAGCGGTTCAGGGCGATGATCATGCCGCAGGCAGATTCTGCAATACCCCGGGCCCAGCCGCCGGAGTTGCAGTAAAGGCGGATATCCTTCGGCAGTTTTTTGAAATCCAGGTGGTCCACGCCGGTTCTGGTGGTCTGCACCATGGCTGGTTTGGCAAGAAGGGGGATTTCCTCTTTCCTGATATCGCCTACAATATTTCTGGAAAGCACCACATCTGCCTTTTCCAGAGCCTTTTTCCGCTTCTCTTCATCCAGCTCTTCCAGCCAGAACAGGGCGGCATCGGGGAAGAGGGCTTGGACATCTTTTTCATAGGTTTCTTTGATGGGCGGGGCAATGACAATATTCATAGTTTTTCTCCTTTGTTTACAGGAATCCTTTGGATGGAGCAGGCTGCTGCAGAAAGAAAGGAAAGAAGGCGGGGCTTGTTCTTCCACTGGAGGGGCCAGGCTTACTTCTCTTTACCTGCTCTGCTGCAGGCTGGGAAAGCTCCTGATTTTCTTTATTATAAGATGATTCTTCTCCGGCGGAAAGGGGCAGGGAAGGCGGGAAGAGAGAAGATTTTCATGATGGAAACTCAAACTTCGCAGGTAAAAATCCCCTGCACCCCTTGAAAGTCCAGGCTTTGTAAACAGAAAAATAGCATGAGTCTTGCCAGTTTGGTATAATTATGTTGGCTCAAAAACATACCAAGCACCGGAGGCTCATGCTATGAAAAGTATATCACAAACCACCCAGCAGATGGAATCCATCTCGAAGAAAACTTCGGCGTTCTTCCGTCGTTATCATGTCGGCCAGATTCTGCGCGCGGCCAACGCTTGC
>NZ_JH591189.1:241848-282263 GCF_000242435.1 Dialister succinatiphilus YIT 11850
TGCAGGAGTTTGCGGAGCAGCTTCGGGCAGAATATCCGTCAGAAGTCTTGCTGGTCGAATCGCTCTTGGAACGATTCCTGAACGATCTGCCCGCTCTTTGGATGAGTCGTCTGCGTGCACAGAAGTGTGCGTGAATGGCTTTCGACATTCAGTTCAAGCTGATTTATCAAGGCATACGGGATGTTTTCCGTGTGCGAAGTTTGAGATGGAAACTTTCCTGTCATCCCATACTGATATAGGAAACTATGTTCTCCATATCTATCCATTAAAAATTGTGTTATAGTTGTTACATATTGAATCTAATCAGACAGATATTGAATGAAGAAAGGCGGAGTTCGATGAATATTATTGATGAACTGAAATGGCGTGGCGCTGTCAATCAGCAGACCGATGAGGAAGGACTGTACAAGCTGGTAGGGGAAAAATCCATTTCCCTTTACTGCGGCATTGATCCCACCGGCGACAGCATGCATATCGGTCATCTGATTCCATTCATGATTCTGAAGCGTTTCCAGCTGGCCGGTCATCATCCGGTCATTGTTATTGGCGGCGGCACCGGTTCCATCGGCGATCCTTCGGGCCGGAAGACAGAAAGGGTGCTCCAGTCCCAGGAGACCATCCAGCATAATGCAGAATGTCTCACAGCCCAGATGAAGAAACTTTTCGGCGAAGATGGTTTCACCATGGTGAACAATTATGACTGGCTTTCCAAAATTTCCCTTCTGGAATTCCTTCGTGACTATGGCAAGCTGTTCAATATCAATACCATGCTGGCCAAGGAAGTGGTGGCTTCCCGTCTGGAAACAGGGATTTCCTTCACCGAATTCTCCTACCAGATTCTCCAGTCCATTGATTTCAAAATGCTCTATGACAAGTACAATGTACAGCTCCAGATCGGCGGCGCTGACCAGTGGGGCAACATTACCAACGGCGTAGAACTTCTCAGAAAGACGGAAGATGTGCATGATGCCTTCGGCCTCACCATCCCCCTCATGCTGAAGGCAGACGGTACCAAGTTCGGTAAAACCGCCGGCGGTGCGGTATGGCTGGATCCGAAGAAGACGTCCCCCTATGAATTCTATCAGTTCTGGTTCAACCAGGATGACCGGGATGTGGTGAAGTATCTGAAGTATTTCACCTTCCTTTCCCATGAGGAAATCGACGTACTGGAAAAAGAAGTGGCAGAACATCCGGAACACAGAAGCGCTCAGCGGAAGCTGGCTGAAGAAGTGACCCGCTTCGTTCACGGCGAAGAAGGACTGGCCCAGGCAGAAAAGGTGACCCAGGCTCTCTTCTCCGGCAACATCCAGGAGCTCTCGGGCGATGAAATCGAAGGGGCTTTCCGCAACACCAAGGGCGGCGAAGTCCATGAAGCACCGATTAATATCGTGGAAGCTCTGGTGCAGGGCGGCGTGGAAAAATCCAAGCGCCAGGCAAGGGAAGATGTGAAGAACGGCGCCATCCGGGTGAACGGGGAACAGATTCGCGATATCGAAGCTGATGTCACCGCTCATCCAAACACCGATGGCAAATTCATCATCATTAGAAAAGGCAAGAAGAATTACTTTTCCATCGAAGTGAAATAAAACATGCCGGTCAAAAGCTCTCCTCCAGGAGGGCTTTTTATTTTTGGGAAAATCATAATTTTATTGTGCTGCTGCCAGCTCTAAACCCGCCGAACCTTTCATACCTGACGGGCACAGAACTCTTTGAACTAGTCCTGTCATGTGATATACTGTAATGTATTGAAGTTTCTATATTTGAAAAGGAGAGAAATATGAAATTTTCGTTTAACCACAACAATTTCAACGTGCTCGATTTGAAGAAGAGTATCGCTTTTTATGAAGAAGCCCTGGGACTCAAGGTAACAGGTGAGTACAAGGCTCCGGACGGCTCCTTTATTCTGGCTTACCTGGGGGATGGCGCAACGAAGCACCGGCTGGAACTGACCTGGCTTCGGGACCGGAAGGAACCCTACAATCTGGGGGATAACGAATTCCATCTGGCTTTTGATGTGGATGACATGAAGGCGGCTCACGAAAAGCATAAGGCCATGGGATGCATCTGCTTTGAAAATCCGGCCATGGGCATTTATTTCATTAATGACCCCGACGGATACTGGATTGAAATTATTCCGGAGGATATGTGATGGACCCTATTTTTGTACGTACCGCCCGCATTATCGGTGAAAAGGGCGTTGATTTTCTTTCCACAAAGACTGTGGCCGTTTTCGGCATCGGCGGCGTCGGTTCCTATGCGGCAGAAGCACTGGTCCGCGCCGGTGTGGGCCATCTGATTTTTATTGATAAGGATGCGGTGGAAGATTCCAACCTGAACCGCCAGCTGGTGGCAGACCGCACCACATTGGGCCGCAACAAGGCGGATATCATGGTGGAAAGAGCGCACCGGGTGAATCCTGCCTGCGATGCCAGAGCGCTGGCTGTGTATTACCGGCCGGGAGATGAGGATTTCATCAAAAATCTCCATGCTGATTTCATTATCGATGCCATTGATGATGTGCCGGCTAAAGTGTCCATTGCAGAAATCTGCTACAAACTGAAAATACCGGAAATTTCCTCCATGGGTACCGGCAACCGGCTCCGCCCGGAAATGCTGCAGATTGCAGATATTAATAAGACCTCTGTGTGCCATCTGGCAAGGAAAATGCGCAAAGAGCTGAAGGAGCGCCGGGTACGTCATCTGACCGTGGTATACTCCAAGGAACTGCCTCATAAGCCCATCGGTGAAGGCCATGCACCGGGCTCCACTTCCTTTGTGCCGCCGGTGTCGGGCATGATGATGGCAGGCTATGTGATTAGAAATCTTTTGAAAGAAGTAAACATTACCTGAGGAAGCACCGATACATGCATGGGCTGCTTTCCTATGGCTTGTAGGGACTGCAGGAATCAAAGAGTGCACTGTTTCGTGGCGCTTCCCTGAGAAAGGAAAACAATATGGTTGAAATCCGTCATCCCGACTGGGTGACTATTCAGGAAAATGGAAAAGATGTGCTGGGGTACAACCAGGAATGGTATCCGGAAAAAAGGCAGAAGCTGGCAGGCTGCGGCCCCACGGCCGGCAGTATGATGGCTGCCTATATTGAACGGAGGCAGCAGGGCAGAAAAGTGGAAACCAGAAAAGAGGCCCTGGCCATTATGCTGGATATCTGGAAATATGCGACGCCCCGCATGCACGGCCTCTATAAGACCCGCTGGCTGAAGGAGGGCCTGACCGCCTACATGCAGGAAAGGGGACTCAAGGGAAAGGTGGAAGCCCTGCCTATTCCCTCCATCCGTCTTCTGGCACCCAAGCTTCCCAAAGTGGCAGCCTTCATCAGGGAAGGACTGGAAGCAGACTGCCCCATCGGTTTCCTGAATCTCCACAGCGGCGGAGAGCCTATTCCCTACCACTGGCACTGGATGCCTCTGGTGAAAATGGAAGAAAGGGACGACGGCATTTACTGCACCCTCTGGGATGAGGGGACAGCCCATGTGTTCAATCTGGGGAACTGGCTGAAACACACCAAATTCGGCGGCGGATTTGTAAGAATCACGAATTCCTGAAAGAAAAGGGACTGTGAGGAAATGATGGAGCTCCGGTCAGATGGGTAGACAATGGGACAGCAGATTTAGTTTACAAGGCACGAATTGACAAGTACTCTGCCCCGTCCCGTCATTTCGACGGTCGGAGCGGAGAAATCTCACGCCGAAGGGAGGAGGCTCCATGGTGGCAGGTCGTATATTATGATAGGGATGTAATAAGAAGGGACTGTGAAGAAATGATTCCCATTTTTTCACAGCCCTTTTTTGATGACAGCCGGTCTTTTTCGTAAAGGTGCATTTCCTTTGGCACAGGCGCTCCATCAGCAGAGGGAGTATAATCAAAGAGGAGAGATGATGTAGAGGTGAGACCGATGAAGAAAAAGTGGATGGCAGTGATTCTGGCGGCATTTCTGGCCCTTCCTCCGGGAGCGGAGGCAAAGGCCTTTGATGGCGCTTCTATTCTGGGGCGTATCCTTTCCAGCGGCATTTCCCATTCCACTACGGTGAAAACAAAGCCGGCCGTGGTGAAACGTTCTTCCGGAAAGAAGAACCGTTATAAAAATGCCATGGGAGCCCTGGAGAACCTGCAGTGGGTAGGCGTGGCGAAAAGCTCCGGCGGCAGTATCTATTTCGACCAGGACACCATGAAGGATACCACCCGTAAGGGCGAGCGGCGGGTGACGGCTACGGTGAAAAATGAATTTACCAAAGCCGGCGCCAGAGCCGTGGAAGAAAGCAGCCATGGCGAGGTGGACCGGGATGAGGCAGCCTATTCCCTTTTCCTGGTCGATTTCGGCGAAAAGGACTGCTTCATCGCCAGCCCTGTGATTTATTATGACCGGAATGGAAAAGAGCTGACAAGGAAAAAGGCTTCTTTAGCCTATGCCGATGTGACCGGTATGAACTACGGAAAACCCTATAGCCCGGGCAGCATGGAGCTTAAAATCAAAGAGAAGGTTTTCGCCTATGCAGACCGGGTGAAGGAAGAGGAAAAGGAAAGAACAGCGGAAAACCGGTAGGAAAGAAAAAAGACCTCGCAGAAGCG
Organism: Dialister succinatiphilus YIT 11850; assembly: GCF_000242435.1. Lineage (GTDB taxonomy): Bacteria > Bacillota > Negativicutes > Veillonellales > Dialisteraceae > Dialister > Dialister succinatiphilus. Next base: position 246,436 of record NZ_JH591189.1, read on the forward strand.
GGGTCTTTTTATTTCAACAATCAGCCTTCATATTCTTCAAATTCATCTTTTCCGGCGCCGCACATGGGGCAGATGTAATCAGCCGGAAGATCTTCGAACTTGGTGCCCGGCGCAATTCCGTTATCCGGATCACCCTGGGCTTCATCATAAATCCATCCGCAGATCTTGCAAATGTACTTCTTCATAGTATCCTCCGTTCTCCTGCACGCTGCAGGACACACATATGGCAGAGCCATCAATCTGTATGTATTATACCATAGCTTTTATAGGGAAGGGAGAGGCCGGATCATCTTGTAAATTTTTTCACGGGGAAGATTGATTTTCCTGTTGACTTTTAAATAAGTCTTATGATATATTTTCAGCAATACTATCTATCTTTTGGATAGGGTTTTAAAGGAGGTTTTCATATGGCTAAGAAAAGAATAGTAGGTGTGGCAGGCCTTGGGCATGTAGGTGCCCATGCGGCATTCTGCCTGGGTATGATGGGGATTGCTGATGAAATCCTTCTTTGCGATGTGAAGGAGCAGAAGGCCATCAGTGAATGTCAGGACCTGAATGATGCGGTCATGTACATGCCCAATCATGTGGTGTATCGGGTGACTGACTATGCAGGATTGAAGGACTGTGATGTGATTGTAAATGCAGTGGGAGATGTGAGCCTCTGTGCTACAGGGAACCGGGATGATGAGCTGGAAAACAGTGTGCGCCAGGTGGCGGATTATGTGCCGAAGGTGATGGAGGCCGGATTCGACGGGATTTTCGTTACCATTACCAATCCCTGTGACGTGATCGCCCACCTGATTGCCAAGCTTTCCGGACTTCCCCGGGGACGGGTGGTAGGTACGGGAACTCTTCTTGATTCCTCCCGCCTGATTCATGCTATTTCGGACCAGACAGGTCTGGATGCCCGGGGTTTCTTTGCCTTTATGATGGGGGAACATGGCAGTGCCCAGATGGTTCCCTGGTCCCAGGTCAATTTCTACGGCCAGACGCTGGAGCAGATGGAGGAAGATCCCCGCTTCCTCTTTGATAAGGACAAGGTGCAGGAAAAGGCCATTAAAGGCGGCTGGGTGACTTACCAGGGCAAGCAGTGTACGGAGTACGGCATCGCATCGGCGGCAGCTACGCTGGTGAGGACGATTTTCCATGATGAAAAACGGATTCTTCCCTGTTCTGTAGAACTTCGGGGTGAATACGGGGAACAGGATGTGTTCTGCGGTGTGCCGGCAGTCATCGGTATCCATGGGGTGGAGGAAGTATTGGAGTATGATCTTCCGGACAATGAGATGAAGCGGCTCAAAGAATGCATCGATACGATTCATCGGAATATTGAGAGAGGAAACCGCTTCCTGCCCTGATAAGGGGACGACCCTTCCGTGGTGAAATGGGAATTTCCAGGTCTTTGATTTTGGCGGACTTGGCCGGGCATGAAGCTTTCTCAAAAGGGGCTGTGAAGAAATGATTACCATTTTTTCACAGCCCCTTTTGGCTTATCACATATGATGATAGGCTGCCTGATGCTATCGTCATCTCGAGCGGGGGACCTGCCGATATGGGGGGGAAGGCTTTGGAGTTTATTGAAACGCTGAGCCGAGAAATCTTCTGCCACCATGGGGCTCGCCCTGCTTCGGTGTGAGATTTCTCCACTCCGCTCCGACCGTCGAAATGACGGGGTGAGGGGCAGCATTTTGATCAGTTGATCCCCCTGAAAATGACTGGATGCTGCTCATCGACATCCTTATCCCGAGCGGGGGACCTGCCGATATGGGGGGGAAGGCTTTGGAGTTTATTGAAACGCTGAGCCGAGAGATCTCCTGCCATCATGGGGTACGCCCTGCTTCGGTGTGAGATTTCTCCACTCCGCTTCGCTTCGGTCGAAATGACGGGGTGAGGACAGTCCTTTTATTATGAAACTCGGGATTCATGAGGAAGAGGAGGGGAGACTTTTTCTCGTCTATTTCTTCTGCTATCCATTGACTAGAGATGCAGCGCCTGCAAACTAATAGATATGTAGATATAAAAGCAGATATTTTTGGGATTTTACGTCTTAAAATAATTACATATAGGTTATTAAGAGTGGAAATCATAGATAAAAATATGGATAAAACCATCAATTCATATTTATTTTAAATCTATAAACTTATTTGTTTCATGAATCGATAGGTAAATCGATACCAATTTATAGAGGGCTATTGATTTTAGAAAAGCCCCTTAGTACAATGTTACATATAACCCAAAGGGAAAGCCCTGTTTATGGTTGAAGGGCCTTCCTGCTGACAGCTTTACGGTTCCCTGAAGGAAACCGATTTTAAAGGAGAGGATTGTATGAGACATATTCGTAAGGTCCTGGTGGCCAACAGAGGCGAAATCGCCATCCGCGTATTCCGCGCCTGCAGCGAACTGGGAATCCGCACAGTAGCCATTTATTCCAAAGAAGATATTCTGTCCCTGCACCGCAACCGGGCTGATGAAGCATACCTGGTAGGGGAAGGGGATAAACCGATTGATGCCTATCTGGATATTGAAGATATTATCCGTATCTGCAAGGAACATGATGTGGATGCCATTCATCCGGGCTATGGCTTCCTGGCTGAAAATGCCAAGCTGGCCAAAAGGTGCGAAGAGGAAGGCATTATTTTCATCGGGCCGCGGGTAGAACATCTGATGATGTTCGGTGATAAGGTAAATTCCCGTATCCAGGCTGAAAAAGCAGATATTCCCATGATCCCCGGCTCTAAGGGAGCGGTGAAGAGCTTTGAGGAAGTGAAGGAGTTTGCAGAAAAGAACGGCTTCCCCATTATGATCAAGGCTGTTAACGGCGGCGGCGGCCGCGGTATCCGCAACGTGGACCGCATGGAGGATCTGGAAGAGGCTTACAACCGGGCCAAGTCCGAAGCCAAAATGGCTTTCGGTGATGATGATGTATATGTAGAAAAATGCATTATGAACCCGAAGCATATCGAGGTACAGATTCTGGGTGATGAACAGGGCAATGTGGTTCATCTTTTCGAAAGAGACTGCTCTATCCAGCGCCGTCATCAGAAGGTCATCGAAATGGCACCGGCCTGGTCCCTGCCTGTGGAACTTCGCCAGAAGATCTGCAATGCGGCAGTGAAGCTCATGAAACATGTACACTATCTCAATGCAGGTACTGTGGAATTCCTGGTAGACCAGGATGAAAAGCATTTCTATTTCATCGAAGTCAATCCCCGAGTCCAGGTAGAACATACGGTAACGGAAATGATTACCGATGTGGATATCGTGAAGACCCAGATTCTGATTGCCGAAGGGTACTCCATCGACAGTCCGGAAATCGCTATTGGCCAGCAGCAGGATATCTGGTACAAAGGCGTGGCTATCCAGTGCCGTATTACCACCGAGGATCCGCAGAATAATTTCATGCCTGATACAGGCAAAATCATTGCCTACCGCTCCGGCGGCGGCCCCGGTATCCGTCTGGATGCAGGCACTGCCTATGCAGGGGCTGTCATTACCCCTTACTATGATTCTCTTCTCGTTAAGGTTACAGCCCATGCCCTCCATCCGAAGGATACCATCCACAAAATGCTCCGCTGCCTGGATGAATTTCGGATTTCCGGCGTAAAGACCAACATTTACTTCCTGCAGAATATGCTCCGTACCCGGGATTTCCAGGAAGGGAAATGCGATGTCAACTATATTGACCGGAACCCCTGGCTCCTGCAGGAGCCGGACCTGATTTCCGACCGGGGCACCAAGCTTCTTTCCTACATCGGCGATATCACGGTGAACGGCTATGCCGGCGCCGGCCATAAGGAAAAACCGGACTTTGCTCCCCTTCCGGTGCTGGATGCTTCCAAGGAAGAAGCACCGAAGGGAACCAGACAGCTTCTGGATGAACTGGGACCGGAGAAGTTTGCCAAGTGGGTACTGGATCGCAAGGAAGTCATGTTCATGGATACCACGTACCGTGATGCCCATCAGTCCCTGCTGGCTACCCGCGTGAGGACCCATGATATTATGAAGGCCATCCATTATACGGCTGTCCATGTGCCTGAGCTTTTCTCCTTTGAAAACTGGGGCGGCGCTACCTTCGACGTGGCTTACCGTTTCCTGGATGAAAGCCCCTGGGACAGACTCCGCCAGATGAGGAAGGCCGCACCGAATATTCTTTTCCAGATGCTGACCCGCGGCGCCAATACCGTAGGATATACCAACTATCCGGAAAATGTGGTCCGTCATTTCATCGACCAGGCTGCCGATAATGGCATTGATGTATTCCGTATCTTCGACTGCCTGAACCAGCTGAACCATATGACCGTATCCATTGATGAGGTACGGAAGAAGAATAAGATTGCAGAAGCCTGCTTCTGCTACACCGGCGACATTATGGACCCCAGCCGTCAGAAATACTCTCTGAAGTACTATACGGACCTGGCAAAGGAAATGAAGAATGCCGGTGCCAACATTATCGCCATTAAGGATATGGCAGGCCTTCTGAAACCGGAAGCAGCCTATGCCCTGATTTCCGCTCTGAAGGATGCAGTGGATCTGCCTATCCACCTCCACAGCCATGAAGGCGGCGGCTGCACCCTCTACTCCTATGCTAAAGCCGTAGATGCAGGGGTAGATATTGTGGATGTGGCTACCGGCGCTCTTTCCAACGGCACCAGCCAGCCTTCCATGACCGCCATGTACTATGCGCTGCAGAACCATCCCCGTCAGCCGAAGCTGGATATCGATGCGCTGGAAACCATCGACCGCTACTGGCAGGGCGTACGTCCCTACTATGCCGGCGTAGATTCCCGCATGGCCAGCCCGAACACCACCGTATTCCAGCATGAAATGCCGGGAGGACAGTATTCCAACCTGCGCCAGCAGGCAACGGCCGTAGGCCTTGGGCAGGAGTGGCCGGAAGTATGCCGCATGTATGCCAAAGTGAATATGATGTTCGGCGATATCATCAAAGTCACCCCGTCTTCTAAAGTAGTAGGGGATATGACCCTCTTCATGGTACAGAACCATCTGACAGAAAAAGATATTTATGAAAAAGGGGAAACCCTGGACTTCCCGCAGTCCGTGGTCGATTTCTTCGATGGCAAACTGGGCATCCCCTACGGCGGTTTCCCGGAGAAGCTGCAGAAAATCATCCTTCGCGGACAGAAGCCGCATCTGGAAAGTCATCCTGCCGATGTGGACTTTGACAAAGTGAAGATGGAAATGAAGGAGAAACATATTCCCACCAGGGAAGAAGATGTATCGTCCTACTGCATTTATCCGAAGGTATTCAGTGACTATATGGAACGGTACCATAAGTACGGTGACCTTTCCATTCTGGATACACCGACCTATTTCTTCGGCATGAAGCCGGGTGAAGAAATCCGGGTGAACATTGATGAAGGCAAGATGCTGCTTGTGAAACTGGACAATATTACCAAACCTGACGGCGAAGGCAATCGGGAAATCCAGTTCGAGCTGAACGGCATGCCCCGGGAAATCAAGATTCATGACAAACATGTGGCAGAAAGTGCCGTCAGTGCCAGAAAAGCGGACAAGGATATTGCCGGTGAAGTGGGTGCTACCCTTTCCGGCTCCGTGGTGAAGCTTCTGGTAGACAAAGGCGCTTCTGTGAAGAAGGGCGAACCGGTCATCGTGACGGAAGCCATGAAGATGGAAACCACCATTACCGCTCCGGTGGACGGTATCGTTTCCGAAATTCATGTGAAGGCAGGACAGAGAATCGAATCGGGAGACCTGCTCATGGTCATTGAATAACTGATTTTTCTGATAAAAAGCCCTGGCTCATAATGAGTACAGGGCTTTTTCAGATATTTGCCGCATGCAGAAATCATAAGGCGGCATAGCATGAACTAAATGGTGTACCTTTTAATCATATATGGTTTTCGCACTTGCCATGGCAGGTGCGGCAGGGTATACTATTTAGAATACATGGGGAATAAACTGGGAGTATGGAAATCACGGTTTGACTCAGGTTTTATTTAGGAGTGGAATCTGAGGTGTTTCGACCGGTGTTTCCAAATGGGAGTAAATGGGATTTTATTTCATTGGAGGAGGAGTTTATCGTGTTAAGCCAGATTAAGAGCATCCTTGGCAAGGTGTCTCTCATCAAGCAGATAGCCGTAGGTCTTGTGATTGGTATCTGCATTGCCGTCTTTTTCCCGCCGGCTATTCCGGTGGTCAAGATTTTTGGTGACCTTTTTGTTAAAGCCCTGAAAGGTGTAGCGCCGATCCTGGTATTCTTCCTGGTCATGAATGCCATGGCCCAGAGGAAGGAAGGCTCCAGCGGCAGCATGAAGCCTATTATTGAACTGTATGTGATTGGTACGTTCCTGGCTTCCCTGGTGGGCGTAACCATGTCTTTCCTGTTTCCTACGTTCCTGTCTCTCCAGGTGGCACCGGATACGAAACTGGCACCGCCAAGCGGCATTGTGCAGGTTCTTCACAACCTGATCTTAAGCATTGTAGATAACCCGGTAGCAGCCCTGATGAACGCCAACTACATCGGTATCCTGGGCTGGGCTATTATCCTGGGCATTGCGCTGAAGACCTGTGCCGGAGACACCACCAAGGCCTGCCTCAATGATATTGCCGCCGGTATTACCAAGGTAGTCACCTGGGTCATCCATTTCGCACCTCTTGGTATTATGGGTCTGGTAGCTGATTCCGTAGGTACCGCAGGTCTGGGTGCTCTTCTGGGCTATGTACAGCTGCTGGGCGTCCTCATCGGCTCCTACTTCCTGGTAGCCCTGGTGATGAATCCCCTTATCGTATTTGCCAAAGTACGCAGGAACCCCTATCCCCTGGTATGGACCACCATCCGTGAAAGCGGTGTCTATGCTTTCTTCACCAGAAGCTCTGCTGCCAACATTCCGGTGAACCTGTCCCTCTGCAAGAGACTGGGACTGAATCCGGATACCTTCACCATTTCCATCCCGCTGGGTGCCACCATCAACATGGCCGGCGCATCCATTACCATTTCCGTGCTGGCTCTGGCTGCTGCCCATACCCTGGGTATTGAAGTAGATATGGCTACGGCCCTTCTGCTCTGCATCGTTTCTACCGTTGGTGCCTGCGGTGCATCCGGCGTAGCCGGCGGCTCCCTGCTCCTCATTCCGGTTGCCTGCGCATCCTTCGGCATCGGCAATGATATTTCCATGCAGGTGGTAGGTGTAGGTTTCATTATCTCCGTACTGGAAGATGCCTGCGAAACCGCCCTCAACAGTTCCAGCGACGTGCTCTTCACTGCCACTGCAGAATTTGCAGAACGCAGAAAGAATGGTACCCTGAAAGCATCTGACATGGTTCCAAAGGACGAACATTGATTGATCCATAAAAAAGCTGTGAAAAAATGTAAATCATTTTTTCACAGCTTTTTTTATCCACTGCAAAAACTCCTGAATCATTTTCTGCCCTTTTCCGGCAGGACTTCTTCCTTCTTCCGGCAGCGGGACGGAAGAAAGGGAAATGGCAGGTTTTGATTCAGGAGTTTCTGTATTCAGTACCTTGAGAGTTCCGATTCATATGAGGAAGTTTTCCCCTTTCCTTCACCTGTCCCTTACAGGGTGTGTGCACAACAGGCAGGGAGAGGGGAGACCCTTCCGGGCCCTTTCGGCTCTCCATTCCTATAGTCAGTAAAGGGACATGGATTTCTCCTTTGGGAAATGGGCTTGCCATTCCCTGATAAATATCATAAAATAGACAGGATTCTATATACATATTTCCTTCTGCCTGTTTTATCATCGTATTTTTACAGCTTCCATAGTGCACGGTTTCTCTGGAAATGATAAAATAAAAAGAGTTGACGCAGGAGGTTTTTATGGAAACAATCGGTCTCTTGGCAGGTATCGGCACCCTTCCCGTGGAATTTACGGAGGCGGTGAAATCCCAGGGTTATCGGGTGGTATGCATTGCGGTGATTCCGGGCATTGATCCCCGTCTCAAAGATTTGGCAGACGCCTATTATGAAATCAGCGCATTCAAGCTGAATAAGGTGATTAAGACCCTGGTGAACGAAGGGGTGAAGGAAGTCACCATGATTGGCAAGGTGACGAAGGAGTGGCTTTTTAAAAACCATCCTTTCCCTGATCTTCGGGCCATCAAAGTATTGAACCGTTTAAGAAAAATGAATTTCAAGGACGACACAGTGACCCTGGCCATTGTGGAGGAACTGGCAAAGGACGGCATTTCCGTTCTTGACCAGACGAAGTATTTAAAGCCTCTTATGCCGGGGCCCCAGGTGTTTACGAAAAAGAAACCCACTGAGGCACAGATGGCTGATGTGGCTTTCGGCTTCAAGGCAGCCAAGGCCATCGGCGCCATGGATCTGGGACAGACAGTGGTGGTGAAAAACCAGGCTGTCATGGCAGTGGAAGCTATCGAAGGCACCGATGCCTGCATCCGCCGGGGCGGAAGTCTGGCCAGAGGCGGCGCGGTGGTGGTAAAGACGGCAAAGCCTTCCCAGGATACCCGGTTTGACATGCCTGCCGTGGGACTGACCACCCTTCATTCCATGGAAGAATCAGACTGCGCCGTACTGGCTATCGAGGCCTGGCACACCCTTTTTGCAGAAAAGGAAGCGGTCCTTGCAGAAGCGGACCGGAAGGGAATCGTGATTCTTGCGGTAGAACAGGATAAGATATGAAAATAATGATGTCTGCCGGAGAGGCTTCCGGCGATATGCATGCTGCTGCTGTGGCGGCAGAGCTGAAACGGATCATGCCGGAAGCGGACATATTCGGCATGGGCGGCGCCGACATGAGAAAGAGCGGTGTCCGTATTATATATGATATAGAAAATCTGGGCATTATCGGCGTGGTGGAAGTGATCCGCCATATCCCCTTCTTCTTCCGTCTCCGTGCTTTTCTGAAGAAAGCCATGGTGGAAGAGAAGCCGGATGTGCTGGTGTGCGTGGACTATCCGGGATTCAACATGAAACTGGCCCATGTGGCAAAGGAGCTGGGAATCCCGGTGATTTACTACATTGCGCCCACCATCTGGGCCTGGAATAAGGGCAGGGCCAAAAACATTGTGCGGGATGTGGAGCAGGTGGCTTCCATATTTCCTTTTGAGGCAGAGGCCTATCGGAAAGCAGGGGCCCGCGTCACTTTTGTGGGCCATCCCCTGGCGGATACGGTGAAGCCCTCCATGTCCTTCGACGAGGCCATGAAATATTTCCATGGAGATCCCTCCAGGAAGCGAGTGCTCCTCATGCCGGGCAGCCGGAAAAATGAGGTAGCCGGCCTTCTTCCCATGATGCTGGAGGCGGCGAAAAGGCTGGAGGAAAAGGAAAGGTGCCAGTTTTTTATTCCCCGGGCCTCCACCATTCCCAAAGACATGCTTTTGGGAATCATAGGAAACACCTCCCTTTCCATTGAAATCACCGAGGGTCATCAATATGATCTCATGCATATCTGCACCGTCTGCGTGGCATCCTCCGGCACAGCCACTCTGGAAACGGCTCTTATGGAGCTTCCTACGGTGCTGGTATACAGACTGGCGCCGATTACCTGGTTTTTGGCCAATCTTCTGGTTCATGTAAAATATGCAGGCCTTCCCAACCTTCTCCTGAACCGGGAGGTGACGCCGGAGCTTCTCCAGGACAGGGCCAATGCGGAAAACATCGTATCCATCCTCCTTCCCTGGCTGGAAGATGAAAAGAAAAGGGAAGAGAATGTGGAAGAAATCCGGGAAGTGCGGAAAGCCCTTGGATCCGGCGGAGCTGTCCATCGGGTGGCCGAGCTTATTATAAAGACTGCAGGAGCGGTTCATGGCAAATAAACGAAGCAAATTAAACAGTTATAAAAGGCTTCTCAAATTTCTGAAGCCCTATATCAAGCTGCTGATTATATCCATCATCTGTATGGTGGCTGTATCGGCATCCAATCTTTATGTTCCCTGGATTATCAAGGACGTCATCGATAAGGTATTGGAAGACAAAGACCTCACCATGCTTTATCTGATTATTATTTCCATTATTGTAGTGTTCTTCATCCGCGGCTCCACCACCTTTGCCCACCGCTACCTCATGGGGTACATCGGGCAGTCGGTGATCCGGGATTTACGAAACAAGCTCTACGAGCACCTGCAGAAGCTGCCCATTGCCTACTTTGATAAAAGGCGTACCGGTGAAATCATGAGTAACCTCACCAACGACATTGGCGCCCTGCAGACGGCCATGACCACCGATTTCATCATGCTGGTACAGGAAGGAGCCATTTTCATCGGTTCCTTTGCCGCCATGATTTACCTCCAGTGGAAGCTCACCATTCTCTGCCTTATCATCGTGCCACTGGTGTCGGTGACCATCAAATTCTTCGGCAGGAAACTCCATTCCTCCGGCCGGAGCGTGCAGGAAAGACTGGCTGATGTGACGGCCATGCTGCAGGAAACCATTTCCGGCGTCCGCATCATCCGAAGCTTCAACCGCTGCGACTATGAAACGAAACGGTTCAGACAGGTGAATCAGAACAATTTCAAGGCCACTGTGAAATCTATTCGCCAGCAGAGCCAGCTTACGCCGGTGGTGGAATTCCTGGCTGCCCTGGCCATTACTGTAATTATCTGGTACGGCGGCGTGTCTGTCATTGACGGCATTATGACGGCCGGCGAGCTGATAGCCTTCCTGATTTATGCCATCAATCTGGCAAACCCCATCAAGCGTATTGCCGACAGCTATGGCAATATCCAGAAGTCTCTGGCAGCAGCGGACAGGGTCTTTGCCATTCTTGATGAAAAGGAAGAAGACCAGAACCATGAAGATGAAAAGCCGCTGGTGGTGAAGGAAGGCCTGGTGGAGGCAAAGCATGTACAGTTTGCCTATGAAAAAGGCCATCCGGTTCTCACGGATTTGAATTTCAAGGCCAACCCCGGTGAAACCATTGCCATTGTAGGTCCCTCGGGGGCCGGCAAATCTACCATTGCCAACCTGCTTCCAAGGTTCTATGAAATCACCGGCGGTGAAATCGATATTGACGGCATGGATATCCGCAAAGCGGAGCTGGGGTCCCTGCGCGACCAGATCGGCCTGGTGCCCCAGGATACTCTTCTTTTCAATACGTCCATCAAGGACAATGTGCTCTATGGCCGTCTGGATGCCACCGATGAAGAAGTATGGGCGGCTGTCCGCTCTGCCAACGCGGAGAAATTTATCAGAGAACTGCCTGACGGCATTGATACCAGGGTGGGGGATCGGGGACTGATCCTCTCCGGCGGCCAGCGCCAGCGTATCGCCATTGCCCGGGCCATCCTGAAAAATCCAAAAATCCTTATCCTCGATGAAGCGACTTCCGCTCTGGATACGGAAAGTGAAAAAGTGGTGCAGGATGCTCTGGATAAACTGATGGTAGGCCGTACGGCTTTCGTCATCGCCCACCGGCTTTCCACCATTAAGAATGCAGACCAGATTCTGGTGCTGAATGACGGCGTCATTGCCGAACGGGGCACCCATGACGAACTGATGGCAAAGGGCGGTCTCTACTACGACCTCTACACCATGAGTGCCAAAGTGACAGAAGCAGAGGATTCGGTGGAAGACAAAAAGAAAGAGGGATAGTGAGCTGGTGAGCCAGTTTCCCGGTTTTTTCAAGACATTGGCAGCTGGACATAAGAAACAAGAACTACCCTCAGCCCTCAAATCTCAAATCCCAAATCTCTTCTCCCCCTGATTGTTCCGACAAAGGAGATATCCCATTGTATTGGTTTTATAACATCTGCCTGGTGGCTTACTGGATTCTCCAGATTCCCCTTCTGATTTACCGTCTTGTATTTGAAGAAGGTTTTTATGACAGACTGAAGCAGAGTGCCGGCATCATGCCTACGCCTACGCTGCTGCAGATTGCAGACCACAATGCCATCTGGGTTCATGCCGCTTCCGTAGGGGAAGTGGTAGCAGCCAGCCCCATTGTGCGGGAGCTGAAGAAGAAATATCCCCAGGAAATGGTGGTGGTGTCCGTGGTTACCGCCACAGGCCACCGCATGGCCCAGCGCATTATCCCGGAAGCAGACGGGCATATATTCTTTCCCTTTGACCTGCCGGTCATTACGGAACGGATTGTAAATATCGTAAACCCCAAGGCCATTATCCTTATTGAAACGGAACTGTGGCCCAATTTCCTCCGCCTGGCCTGGAGAAAGAAGATACCGGTGATGATGATGAACGGCAGAATCAGCGGCCGCTCCATGCGCCGCTATTCCCTCATCAAGCGGTTTACCACCAGAATGCTCCTGCAGATCCGGAAATTCTGCATGCAGTCTAAAATCGACAGGGAACGCATTATTTCCATGGGAGCCATTCCCAAAAGGGTGGTTATTACAGGAAATACGAAGTATGACCAGACCTATGCGGAAGTGTCGGAAGAGGAACGGGCCAAGCTCAGAAGGGAATTCCGCTTTGAAGGGAAGGGCCCCATCATTGTGGCCGGCTCCACCCATGGCGGAGAAGAGGAGATCGTGGTACGCACCTTCGGAAAGGTTCTGGAAAAATATCCGGATGCCCGCCTTCTTCTGGCAGTCCGCGAAATTACCCGTGCCGCCTCGGTGCGGTTCATGATCAAACACCAGGGCTACACCGTGCTTCGCCGCTCTAAAATGGGAACGGATGAGGATGACGGCAAGGGCGCTCAAATCGTGATTCTGGACACCATCGGTGAACTGGGCCGGCTCTACAGCCTGGCAGATGTGGTGTTTGTGGGAGGCAGCTTTGTCAAAGTAGGGGGCCATAATATCCTGGAACCGGCAGCCCATGGAAAACCGGTGCTTGTAGGTCCCTATATGTTCAATTTCCAGGAAATCTTTGAGCTCCTTTCCCAGCGGGGCGTATGCATCATGACCCCCGATGAGAAATCCTTTGAAACCACGCTTCTTGACCTTCTGGGAAATCCGGAGAAAATGAAGAAAATGGGAGAAGCGGCATTGGAAGTGGTTCATGAAAATCAGGGGGCCACAGAAAGAAATATTGCTTCCTTTGAAGAACTGGTGAAGGAATATGGTATCAAACTGAGGGAAAACGCATGAGTCTTGAAAATTACGTCACCGGCCTGATGAAGAATCCTTCTCCGGACCTGAAAGGGAGGCTCATGCTCTCTCTTCTGGACAAGCTGGAAAAGCTGTACCTGTCCCAGGTGGTGAAGCGCCGGGAGGCGGAAGAAAAATCAGCAGAAGACTGCGGGATTCCTGTCATTTCCGTAGGCAATGTGACTGCCGGCGGCACAGGGAAGACACCCTGTATCATCAAAATGGCGGACATGCTGGAAAAGGAAGGCTTCCATCCTGCCATTATCAGCCGGGGCTACCGGAGCGGCCTTGAAAAAGAGGGCGGCCTTGTTTCCGACGGAAAACGTATCCTCGTTTCCCAGGCCATGGCAGGGGATGAGCCTTATATGATGGCCCTGAAACTGCCTCATGTACCGGTACTGGTGGGGAAAGACCGGCTGCGGTCGGTGGAAAAGGCAAAGAAGCTGAAAGCGGATATTCTTCTCATGGATGACGGTTTCCAGTATTGGAAACTGAAAAGGGACAGGGACCTGGTGCTTCTTGACTGTACCAATCCCTTCGGCTATGAACATGCCCTCCCCCGTGGGCTTCTCCGGGAGCCCCTGGATGCATTACGAAGGGCCAGCCTTTTCATTCTCACCAAGAGCGACCAGGTGAATGAGGAACAGGTGGAGGAAATCAGAAACCGGCTGGAAAAGCTGGCGCCGGGCATTCCTGTTATCTGTGCCTGCCACCGACCTTCCAGGGCCGTGGCCTTCGCGAAATGGATGGAAAGGAACCATGAAGGCCCCCTTTCGCAGGTGAAAGGGAAAAGGGCTTACCTGGTTTCGGGCATAGGGAATCCGGCGGCCTTTGCCAGAACAGCCGGGGAGGCAGGCCTTTTCCTCACCGGTGAAATGGCCTATGATGACCATCATCATTACAGCGATGAGGATTTGAGAAACGTCATATCGGAAGCGTTGAAGTATGGCGCAGATATGATTGTGACCACTGAAAAAGATGCAGTGAAGATGATGAATCTGAAAGAAATCAAAAGAGCGGCCGTTCCCCTGTATGTACTGGAAATTGAAATGGCCTTTCCGGAGGGGGAAGCGGTTTTAAGGAAGCAATGGGAGGATTTGAAATGAAAGCTGTATGTATTATTCCGTCAAGGTACGCCTCTACCCGGCTTCCGGGCAAGCCCCTTCGCATGATTGCCGGCGAAACGCTGGTGCATCGGGTGTATGAAAGAGCCCTTCTGGCCAAGGTGCCGGAACAGGTCATCGTGGCCACAGACCATGAAGACATTGAAAAAGAAGTAAAAGCCTTTGGCGGCCACGTGGTGATGACTTCCGTAAACCATCCCACCGGCACCGACAGGCTGGCAGAAGTGGCGGCAAAGTTTCCGCAGTATGATATTATTGTGAATGTACAGGGCGATGAGCCGCTGATCGACCCCGACGTGATTGACGGGCTGGCCAAGGACCTGATGGATCATGAAGATCTGGACATGGCTACCGTGGCTACCCCTCTCAGAAAAGAGGAGTATGATGATCCGTCGGCGGTGAAAGTGGTGGTTAACCGGAAAGGAGAAGCCCTTTATTTCTCCCGCTCCCTGATTCCCTATCCCCGCCATGATTTTGCAGAACCGCCGCTGAAGCATGTGGGCATTTATGCCTACCGCCGGGATTTCCTTCTGGCCTATGCCAAAATGGAACAGACTCCGCTGGAAAAGACGGAATCCCTGGAACAGCTGCGGGCCCTGGAAATGGGCTATAAAATCGGCGTTATTTCCGTCAAAACCGAAGATATCGGTATTGATACAGAAGCAGACCTGAAGAAAGCCAATGAGTATTTTGAAAGGAATCACTTATGAAAACAATCCATGTAGGAAATCTGACACTGGATGGGGAAAAGCTTTTCCTCATCGCCGGCCCCTGCGTTATTGAAGGTTATGACCGCACGCTCATGATCGGCCGGGAAATCAAGAAAATCTGTGAACGGCTGGGGGTACAGTATATTTTCAAAGCATCCTACGATAAAGCCAACCGCTCCTCCTTCCATTCTTTCCGCGGGCCGGGACTGGAAAAGGGCCTGGAAATCCTGGCGGATATTAAAAAGGAGCTGCAGGTGCCGGTACTGTCTGACGTCCATGATGTGACCCAGCTGGCTCCGGCATCCAAAGTGCTGGATATGCTGCAGATTCCTGCCTTCCTCTGCCGCCAGACAGACCTGGTTTACGGCGCTGCCATGACAGGCAAACCGGTGAATGTGAAAAAGGGCCAGTTCATGGCACCGGAAGACATGAAAAATGTGATTGAAAAGATGGAAGAAGCCCATAATCCGAACCTGGCAGTGACAGAACGGGGAGCATCCTTCGGCTACCATAACCTGGTGGTGGATATGCGCTCTTTCCCTATTATGCGTCAGTTCGGCTACCCCGTTATTTTTGATGCCACCCACAGCGTACAGCTCCCCGGCGGCATGGGAAGCTCCACCGGCGGACAGCGGGAATTCATTCCCTACCTGGCCCGGGCAGCGGCAGCTTCCGGCGTAGACGGCTTCTTCATGGAAGTCCATGATAATCCGCCGGAAGGCCTCTCTGATTCTACCAACATGCTTTACCTTTCTTCCCTGGAGGATCTTTTGAAAGATCTCATCGCCATTAACCAGGTGGTCAGGAAGGATAAGGAAAAGGGACTGGGCGGTCAGTGAATTAGTGAGCTGGTGAGTCTCTGACGATGAAGACCGGGGCCGGGACCGTCAGCCTTTCTCCCTCTTAACCTGCTTCATTTGATATATTTCAAAGAAAAAGTATTGTATAATAATAAGATACGAAGATTCTTTTTCCTGTTTTCTTTTACAGCATTGTGGAGGCAGTATGTCAGTCATTGAAACAGCTTCGCGAGTGCTCCGCGATGAGGCGGACGCAGTCATTTCCCTGGTGGATAAGCTGGACGGCCAGTTTGAAGAGGCAGTCCATCTCATTGAAAATGCCAAAGGCCGGGTGGTGCTGACGGGCATGGGCAAATCAGGACATATAGCCAGGAAGGTGGCAGCCACCATGGCCAGCACCGGCACGCCAGCCTTTTTCCTTCATCCGGCAGAGGGCATTCACGGCGATCTGGGCATGGTGACTGCCGATGACGTGGTGATTGCCTATTCCAACAGCGGTGAAACGGCAGAAGTACTGAACATTCTTCCTTCCCTGAAACGCATTGGCGCCAAACTGGTGGCAGTTGTCGGAAATCCCCGCTCCACCCTTGCCAGAAATGCGGATGCCGTGCTGGATGCAGGAGTGAAAAAGGAAGCAGACTCCCTGGGACTGGCGCCTACCAGCTCCACCACTGCTGCCCTGGCTCTGGGAGATGCGCTGGCCGTATGCCTGATGGAAAGGCACCATTTCACTGCTGATAATTTTGCTATTTTCCATCCCGGCGGTTCTCTGGGGAAAAAGCTCCTTCTGACGGTGGAAATGGTGATGCACAAAGGCGAAGAAAATCCGCTGATTCAGGAAACCGCTTCCGTGAAAGATGCCCTTTTCGTCATGACTGATAAGGGTCTGGGCGCCGTGTCCGTGGTGGACAAAAAAGGATGCCTGAAAGGGCTCATGACCGACGGCGACGTACGGCGGGGCCTGGAGAAGGGAGTGGATTTCCTGTCCCTTCCGGTGGATGCGGTGATGACCGTGAACCCCCAGGTGATTCACAAGGAAAAGCTGGCAGCCGAAGGGCTCCACAAGATGGAAGAGCACCGGCCTCATCCCATTACGGTGCTTCCTGTGACAGATGATGAGGGAAAGGCCATCGGCATGATCCACATTACAGATCTCCTCAAGCAGGGGGTTATGTGATGAAGAAGGCGGAAAGAATCAAGCTCATTGCTTTTGATGTGGATGGCACTCTGACGCCGGGGTACCTGGTCATGGGAGAAAAGGGAGAAATTTCCAAGATTTTCCACGCCAGGGACGGCCTGGCCATTGCCCTGGCCCATCGCATGGGCTATATCACCGGTTTCATTACCGGAAGGAAGAGTCCCATTGTGGAAAACCGGGGGAAAGAGCTGGCTGTGGATTTCGTCCTCATGGGTGTTGCAGACAAAGTGAAGGCCATGGAAGGCCTTTTGAAAACCTGTGGACTTTCCTGGGACGAAGCCGCTTACATGGGAGATGACCTGAATGATCTGCCTCTCATGGAAAAGGCCGGCTTTTCCGCCTGCCCCAAAGACGGAGTGAAGGAAGTGCAAAAGGCGGCAGATTTTATTTCCTCCTGCCAGGGAGGAAAAGGCGCAGCCCGGGAGTTTATTGAAAAAGTGATGAAAACCCAGGGGCGCTGGAAGGAAGCCGTGGATTCCTATAGAAAGAAGCAGGATACTGTTTCACAGTAGTATCCTCAGGATATAATGATTAAGTTTTCCGGAAAGAAGTGAAGCCATGTTATTCAATGTACGTTACGGGATATTGAAGGGAATCAGCAGTCTTCTCTGCTCCATGTCCTACGACCGTATCCTGGCCATCGGGCGCTTTTTGGGGCCCTGCATTATGAACCGCATAGCAAAACAGAAGAAACGCGGAATCCGGCAGATCATGATTGGACTTGGCGTCTCTCGTCCGGAAGCGGAAAAACTGCTGCAGAAGGTGTATGAGCATATCGGCATGTCGGCCATGGAAATGCTCTACATGCCCCGTTTATGCCGGGAGAAGGACCATATCGACGATTATGTGAAAATCGACCATCCTGAATATCTGGAAGCGGCCTACGCGGAAGGAAAGGGCATTGTCGGTCTTACGGCCCACATGGGGAACTGGGAGTGGCTGGGCGCAGGTCTGGCCCTTCACGGCTATGATACGTCGGCCATCGGTAAAAAGCAGTCCGACGATGCACTGATGAAGATGATCAACAGCTATCGGGCCATGGCGGGACAGCACATTTACCTCACCGGCACGGGAGGCTATGAAATGATTGCCGCAGCCCGGTCCATGAAAAAGAACCATATTCTGGGATTCCTTTCCGATAAGGATGGAAATAAGGTGGGGGTACCGGTGCTTTTTATGAACCGCGTATTCTCCTTCCCCCAGGGACCGGCGGTATTTGCCAAAAAATTCAAAGCCCCCATTGTTCCTATTTTCATCATAAGAAATCCGGGCGGGAGGGGCCATACCATCTGTGTAGGAAAACATTTCTACTACGAAGACACGGGAGACAGGAAGGGGGATCTCCTCCGGAATTCCCAGAAAATGGCTTCCATCATGGAGTCCTTCATCAAAGAACATCCTGAAGACTGGCTGTGGTTCCAGCACCTGTTCTGGACAAGGCCGGGAAAGATTAAAATGTATAATGAACTGGCTCCGGAAGACAAGAAAAAATTTGCATCCGGCATGGCTGAAGACTGGAACGAAACCAAAGGAGGAAAGGAATGAAAAAGAACCGGAATCTGATTCTGATTGTGGTAATCATACTCCTGCTCGCAGCAGGCATTTATTTCCTCTTTAAAGATGATAACAAGGGTATGAACACTGCTTCTTCCTCCGCTCCGTCCATTGAATTTCATAATTCCGACGTGAAGGAAACAAAGGATGGCAAGATTGTATGGCGTTTCAAGGCAGGCCATGCAACGGTGAGCAAGGACCAGAATTTTATTGATATGGAGCAGGTGGAAGGCGATTTTATGAAAGATGGCGATGAACTCCACCTGAAGGCTGATAAGGGCCGGATTGACCGCGGTGCCAAAACCGTTTATATTGAAGGAAATGTAGAAGGGTATGGCAGGGATGGCGAAGAGCTTTATGCCGAAAACCTGACCTACGATGGAAATAAGGATATCCTTTCCACAGATAAGGCTTTCGTGGTCAAGAAGGATGGAAAGGTACTGACTGCTGATGAGTTTGATGCGGATCGGGTCCTTCAGAAAATTACCGCCAGAGGACATGCAAAACTGGCAGAAGAGGAGGGGGCAAAGTGAGATTCTTATATACGGCGCTGGCAGCGCTGGCTATTTCTGCAGGCGCTTTTGGAAGCGTTATGGCCGACGATATTACGGCAGATGTGCTGACCTATGATGGAAAAACAAAGGTGGTTACCGCCAAAGGCGACGTGGTGATCCATGCCAACCAGGGTGCCACCATTACCGGCGCCCAGGGCGAATACCATTTTGAAGACAGGAGCGCTTACCTGGAAGGAGGCGTCCGTTATGTAAAAGAGGCCACCACCCTTTCTGCAGACCGCATGTATCTCTATCAGGATAAGACGGCCCGGGGCATGGGAAGCGTTGATTTCCATGACGGGGCGGAAAACCGTACCCTGAAGGGAGACGACGTCATGTATAACCCGGATACGGGATTTGGAAAAATCGAGGGGAATGGCTATCTTTCCTCTCCCGATGGCACTCTGGAAGCTCCTCATATCGAGGGCAACCTGAAACAGGTCAAGGTCGTAGCCACCGGCGGGGTAAACCTGACCAGCAGCCTTCATAATGCTGTAGGCTATGGTGATGAGGCCGTCTATACAAGAACCGGCAGAGAAGGTACTGATGGCAAACTGGTGCTTTCCGGCAATGCCTGGGTGAACCAGAACGGCAATTCCTTCACCGGACCGGAACTGGTGCTCCGGGATGAGGATAAGGTGGTTGAAACGACAGGAAGAAGCACCATCGTTATTACCAATACAGGAAGCACGGAAGGCACCTCCGGTACCAGCGGCTCTTCCTCTAACACGGGAAGTGTGCCTCAGGGACCGGTAACGGCAGCCACTCCTATTGCAGGACGGCCTGAAGAAGCCGGGGCTCCTCTGGAGACCAGGGACAGCAAATGAAGATAGAAACACATAATCTCATCAAACGATATGGGGAAAGAACTGTGGTGGACCATGTGAATGTGGAAGTGGAGCAGGGAACCATCGTGGGCCTTCTGGGCCCTAATGGCGCAGGCAAGACCACCACTTTCTACATGATCGTAGGCATTATCCAGCCCGACGAAGGAGACGTTACCGTAGACGGTACCTCCCTGGTGGGCATGCCCATCTACAAGCGCCATCAGTTCGGCATCGGCTACCTGCCGCAGGAAGCCTCGGTGTTCCGGAAGATGACCGTATGGGAAAACCTCATGTCCCTTCTGGAAACGAGAAAAGAACTGACCCCGGCCCAGAGGAAAGAAAAGGCAGAAGCCCTTCTGGACGAATTCCATATCGGCCATGTGAAAGACACCCAGGGGAATGCCCTCTCCGGCGGCGAACGGCGCCGCGTAGAAATCGCCAGGGCCCTGACCATGGACCCCGCCTTTATCCTTCTGGATGAACCTTTCGCAGGGGTGGATCCCCTGGCCGTGGAAGATATCCAGAGCGTAGTGATGCATTTGAAAACCAGGGGCATCGGCATTCTGATTACCGACCATAACGTGCGGGAAACTCTGCGCATTGTGGATAATGCCTATATCCTTTCGGAAGGAAAGATCCTTCTTCAAGGAAAGGCTGATGAAATTGCCGTCAATCCGGTGGCGAAGAAATTCTACTTGGGGGAAAATTTCAGCTTATGACAGATTCAACCAATCAGGGAGGGAAATTCTGATGAGACTTTTGGACAAATACACATTAAAAGAATTTCTCGGGCCCTTTCTTTTCGGCGTTGCAGCTTTTACAGCCATCTTTCTGGGGGCGGACACCCTTTTAAAGATTGCAAGCTACGTAACAAAATACGGCGCATCCCCTGTCTCCGCCCTTAAAATCTTTATCCTCGCACTGCCCCGGATCGTGGTATACACCTTCCCCATGGCAGTCCTTCTGGGCGCGCTTATGTGCTTCTCCCGACTGTCCGGCTCCAGCGAACTTATCGTCATGCGCTCCTCCGGCCAGAGCTTCCTTCGGCTGGCAGCGCCGGTATTCATTCTTTCCCTCTTCATCAGCCTCTGTGCCGTGGCATTCAATGAATATGTGGTGCCCTGGACGAATCGGGAATATGAATATGTGCTGAACACGGAAATCAAGAAGAACTTCAATCCCGGCGTCACGGACCATGTGGTGGTGCGGGATGTGCAGAATGGGAAAATCGTTCACCTGCTCTATGCAAGACGGTACAATCCGGCTACAAAGGAACTGGAAAATATTACGGTCCAGGAATTCCAGAATGAAGAAGTGACCCGGGTGGAAAATGCCCCCAAGGCCATCTGGAAAAACGGCGTATGGATTATGAACGACGGCATCATCTATGACCTCACCGGCGACGGTGTGGACCGCATGATGCACTTTGACCGTCAGGAAATCCCCTATGCCCAGGCACCGGAAGATATTCCGAAGGAAAAGAAAAACTATGATGAAATGACCATCCGCGAACTGCTCCTGACCAAGAAGGCCTATGCTGCAGCCCATGCGGATACGACTCCCATTATGATGGAAGTGCACCGCCGCTTCTCCCTCCCCATGGCCAGCTTCGTTTTCGCCATCGTAGGAGCTCCCCTGGGCGTACAGAAGCAGAGATCCTCCTCCTCCATCGGCTTTGGCCTTTCCGTAGTCATCATCTTCCTCTACTACGCCATTATGACCTTCCTGGAAGCTCTGGGAAAAGGCCACGTCATGCCGGCCACCCTGGCCGTATGGCTGCCGAACCTTATTGCCCTCTTCACAGGCTGCTGGCTTATTCATCGAGTAGATAAATAAAAGAAAGAGTCGTGGGAACACCTGCGGCTCTTTTTTCATGGAAGGAAACCATTCGCAGCCAGTTTCCTGTCCGGCATGGGGATACTGCGAATCGCCTCCATAGGAAACCACGATTCCCCTTACCTTTTGCATACCGGTATTTCATAAAAGCAGAAAAAACGGTATAATAAAATAAGATTCTGCTGAGATATAAGTTTCAGATCAAATGAAAGGGAAGGAGGAGTTTCATGTTTATAGGGGCCGCCATATTTCTTGTCCTCATTGTCATGGGCGGGGTGATTGCCTTCCTGGGAGACCGTATCGGCTCCAAGGTAGGCAAAAAAAGGATGACTCTTTTCGGACTCCGGCCTAAATATACATCAGTCATCGTTACCATTATTTCGGGCGTACTCATTTCCTTTTCCACCGTGGCTGTCATGGCCGTGGTGAATGAAAATGTGAGGGTGGCTCTTTTTGGCCTGTCCAAACTGCAGACCCGGATGAATGATCTGAACCAGGAAATCAAGGTGAAGAACCGGGAACTGGAAAAGGGAAAGCTCCAGCTGGAAGCCCGGAATAAAGAATATGAAGATGTGACAAAGAAATCGGAAGAAACGTCGAAGGAACTGGATCGGGTGGAAAGCCAGCGCATTTATATGGAACAGGAACTCTCTTCTGTGCAGGATGCCTATGATGAAGCTAAGGCCGGTGTGGAACGGTCTGCTGCGGAAATCCGGGATCTGGAGAAAACAAAGGAAGATCTGAGCAGCAACATTCATACCCTGAACCAGGAAAAGAAAACCCTTCTGGAAAATATTTATGCCCTCCGCGAAGGACAGGTGGTCATGCAGGCAGGCCAGGTGCTTACCAGTGTTACGGTGGACGAAAACATGACAAGGGATCAGGCAGCCCATGTGCTGGAAAGTGTGCTGAACGATATTAACAACATGCTGAAGCAGCAGATGAACATTACCGATGAAAATGCCAACCTGGTCCGTATCAGCCAGGCCGATTTTGACAGCGCCGTCCAGGAAATCACCGGAGCAAAGAACAAGAAACTGGTCCGGATTGTGGCAGCCCAGAATCTGATCCGCGGTGAAAGACTGATTGTAGACTTTGATATCCATGACAACCGCCTTATCTTCAGCAGAGGGGAAACGATTTATCGCGGAAACCTGGATGCTTACCAGAATATTAAAAACTATGAACTCCAGGTGCTTCGTTTCCTGAAGGATCTGAACCGCTATGCCCAGTCCAAAGGCGTGCTGCCGGACCCCATTACCGGCAATGTAGGCGTGCTGGAAGGACAGGAGCTGATTGACGTGATCCAGAAGGTGAAGGAATACGGCGGTCAGTGCGTACTTACCGTCACCGCCAGAAGGGATATCTACTCCCAGGGGCCCCTCCTCATTGACGTACGGGTGGACAGGAAGGATGGAAATCCATGATACTCTCAGTTGATCCGGGCAGGGATAAGACGGGCTGCGCCGTGGTAGAGGAAGATGGCAGCCTGGTGGTGAAGAAAGTGATTCCCACAAAAAACTATGAAAAAGAAATAGCAAAGCTCCTCTCTTCCTTCACCCCCCGGGCCCTCATCATGGGTAACGGCACCCGCCACCGGGAAATGAAGGAACGGAGTGAGAAACTGCTCCAGGCTATGGATAGGGATATCCCTGTGATTCTGGTGGATGAAAAATATACCACCGAAATGGGAGAGCAGTGGTATCGAAAAGACCATCCCCCCAAAGGCCTGGCTCGTCTCATTCCCGAGGGCATGCGCACCATTCCCGTGCCGGTGGATGACTATGTGGCCTGGATTATTGGGAATATCTACCTGGGTCATGTGAAAGCGGAAGATGTGGGGCACAGAAAGGTGTAGACGGGGGGGAACAGGGCTATTATTACAACAGGAAACCCTTTGCGAACAGTTTCCTGCCTGCCGTGGGAACACGGCGAATCATTGCCATAGGAAACCTTTCGCGAATAGTTTCCCATCTGCCGTGGGAACTTTGGCAATCATCACCATAGGAAACTTTTCGCCACCAGTTTCCAGCCCGGCATGAGGGCATTGTGAATCATTGCCATAGGAAACCCTTTGCGAACAGTTTCCTGTCCGCCGTGGGAACACGGCGAATCATTGCCATAGGAAACCTTTCGCGAATAGTTTCCCATCCGCCGTGGGAACTTTGGCAATCATCACCATAGGAAACCCTTTGCGAGCAGTTTCCCATCCGTCATAGGAGCAGGGCAAGTCAACTTGTCAGGAAACGGGTTCACCCATATTTCTCATTTTTCCTCTTGACGAAATGGGAGAGATGTAATAAAATATCTAAGTGTCACGGGGCATAGCGCAGTTGGTAGCGCACCTGCTTTGGGAGCAGGGGGTCGCCAGTTCGAGTCCGGCTGCCCCGACCATACATATGGCTCAGTAGCTCAGCTGGATAGAGCAACCGCCTTCTAAGCGGTGGGTCGTGGGTTCGAATCCCTCCTGGGTCACCAGCAGAAAAGCATTCCGGAAGGAATGCTTTTTTCATGAAGGGAA
Source organism: Dialister succinatiphilus YIT 11850 (assembly GCF_000242435.1). Taxonomy (GTDB): domain Bacteria; phylum Bacillota; class Negativicutes; order Veillonellales; family Dialisteraceae; genus Dialister; species Dialister succinatiphilus. Next base: position 270,571 of record NZ_JH591189.1, read on the forward strand.
GAGGGCAGGCTTTTTGAAAATGCCTGCGCCTCCTTTCTATTGTTATGGGGAATATATTTTCTCTATTGATTTTTTTCTATTAGTAGAGTATCATTGTAGTCTAACTTAAGAAAAACAGGGCGGGCTATTTCATAAAAGGCTTCCGAGGAAGCAGGAAACAATCATATAGAAGCTCCCTGACAGATGTATATTGTAAAACATATTGGAATGTTTGAGGAGGTGTCCCTAATTTGGCAGCTAAGGCAGCACAGCTTGCACAGTGGCTAAAGGAACTGCAGGAACGGGTCAATGCGGATGGTAATCTTCCATATAATGAAATCATCCGTTTCACAAAAGAAAAATCATTGACACAGAAACAGTTGGATGGGATTTTTAATCTTCTTCATGAACACAATATCGATCTCGTTTATGATGAAGATGAAGACGCAGGAGAGCCGGATGAGGCTGATTTCAACGGAGATGATGATGATCTCTCCGAAGAAATGATTCTTGAAAACGAAGAAGACGGTCTGGAAGGCGATAAGGACTGGAACTCTTCCGATACAGCAGAAACGGAAGAGGCTGATTATGGAGCTGCCGGCGGTGTCAGCGACCCGGTACGGCTTTATCTTCGCGAATGTGGTGCCAATCCCCTGCTCAGTGCAGAACAGGAAATGAACCTGGCAAAGATTATCGAAAAGGGCAAGAAGAAGGATGCCACTCCGGAGGAGAAAGAAGCAGCAAGGGCTGCCAAGAAGGAAATGGCCAATGCCAATCTTCGTCTGGTGGTGTCCATTGCCAAGAAATATCCGGGCCGCGGCATGCCTTTCTTGGATCTGATTCAGGAAGGGAATATCGGTCTTCTGAAGGCAGTGGACAAGTTTGACTACACCAAGGGTTATAAATTCTCTACTTATGCCACCTGGTGGATTCGTCAGGCCATTACCCGCTCCATTGCTGATCAGGCCCGCACCATCCGCGTGCCGGTACATATGGTGGAAACCATTAATAAGATGAACCGTGTAGGCCGCCGGTTCCTGCAGGAACATGGGCGGGAAGCCACCAATGAGGAACTGTCCAAGGAAATGGGCATCAGTGTGGAAAAAATCCGGGAAGCCAAGAAAGCAGCCCAGGATCCCATTTCCCTGGAAACGCCAATCGGTGAAAAGGAAGATTCCCATTTAGGCGATTTCATCGAAGACCAGAAGACGGCGTCTCCGGAAGATGAAGCAGCAGCTACCATGAGAAGAGAACAGGTCTACAAGATGCTGGATACCCTGACAGAAAGGGAAAAAGGCGTCCTGGCACTCCGCTTCGGCATGGATGATGGTACGCCCCGTACGCTGGAGGAAGTAGGCAAGCACTTTGGCGTCACCCGCGAACGTATCCGCCAGATCGAAGGAAAAGCGCTGAAAAAATTGAAAAAACAGGCCATGCCCATGGCAGGACTGTAAGGGAGAAGAGCTGTGCCGGAAAGGGCACGGCTCTTTTTTTCAGCGGGTGCGTATGGCATTCCCGAAGAGTCATCGGCATAAAGCTCCTGGCAGGTCGGGCCGCAGAGTGTCTTCATGAATCCGGTTTCTGAAATGATTTTCCACTGGCTTTTCTGTGTTTCCTGTAGTATAATATTCAAGCATTCAGCATCAAAGTACCTGCTTTTTCATTGCAATGGAAGAAAAAGTATGATACAATGCTACTGTTAGTCTGGACAGTCCTCTGCCAAAAGCGATCGGCATGAATGTCTTGTGAGAAGGAGGAAAAGATCGTGAACATTATTGAAACACTGGAAAATGAACAGCTCAGAAATGACATTCCTGAATTCCGCCCGGGGGACACCGTCAGAGTTCATGTAAAGGTCGTCGAAGGAAAGACTGAACGTGTACAGGTATTTGAAGGCATCGTGATTGCCCGTAAAAATGCCGGCGTAAGAGAAACTTTCACCGTTCGTCGTATTTCTTACGGCGTAGGCGTTGAAAGAACATTCCTGGTTCATTCTCCCCGTCTGGAAAAGATTGAAGTGAAGCGCCGCGGCATTGTTCGTCGTGCTAAACTGTTCTATCTGCGCGGCCTGTCCGGTAAAGCAGCTAGAATCAAGGAAAGAAAATAATGGTAAAAAAACTGCAGCGCTGCTGCAGTTTTTTTATTGGAAAAAATAGACTCTATTCATGGACCTCTGTTTTTCTCATTGCCCGGATGTGATAGAATAGTAAAAGTGCAGGGAGGGCACAGGGTTTTGGTATTTTATAAGTGAGGAACCTATGAAATATAAATATGTCATTCCGGCAGTCTTATTATCTTTAGGAATGGTACTGCCTGTTTCTGCTAATAAAATAAAGAATGTATTCGTGGTGGATGAGCTGACGGTGGAAGTGGAAATGGCGGATCCTCTGACGAAGGAGGAGCTTGATCCCGCCCGTTTCCTGGCAAAGGACTATGAGCCGGCGTTTACTTTTAATGAGGGGGTAGAGGCTGTAGGCCTTCCGGTTCCCCAGAAGAGCGATGGATTCCATTACAACATTTACCGCATTGCGGTGAATGGACTGGATGTGGGCCCCATTTATCAGATTTCCTACCGCAAACAGAAACCGAAAACATTCAAATTTTATGGCGGAAGAGAGCAGGTGGACAAGTATCGCGATCGATATGGAAGCTATTTCTGATTTCATGAAAGGATATCTATGCATATTGTGTTAGTGGAGCCGGAAATTCCGGGCAATACAGGAAATATTTCCCGCCTCTGCGCAGCGGAGCATCTGACTCTTCATCTGGTGGAACCCCTTGGATTTTCCATTGATGACAAGCATCTGAAAAGGGCGGGCCTGGATTACTGGGACCTTCTGGAGGTTCATGTGCATCCCGATTTTTCATCGGTGGAACGGATGCTGAAGGGCCATCATTTTTATTACAATACCACCAAGGCCGTGAAGGCCTACACCCAGGTATCCTTCAGGGAAGATGATGTGCTGGTATTCGGCAAGGAAACCAAAGGGCTTCCGGAGGATATGCTCCTGGCCCACCGGGAGGACTGTATCCGGATTCCCATGATTGAAGAAGCCCGTTCTCTCAATTTATCCAACGCGGTGGCCATTGTGGCACTGGAAGCACTGAGGCAGACCGGTTTCCCCCATCTTTTGAAGGAAAGCGGCCGGTTGTTTAAAGGAGGCAGGGACACCCATGAATACGTATGATGCAGCTTATGATCTGGCAAGGGCCATCAAGGAAAGCGATGAAATGAAACGTTTGACTGCGGCAGCTGAAAAGATCAAGGGTGATGAGGAAGCCAGGAAAATGGTGAAGGAATATATCATGGCCCAGATGAAAGCTGATTATGCCAAACTGGCAGGACAGAAGGAAGACGAGGACAGCTACCAGCATCTGCAGGAGCTGGCTGTTCTGGTAAGCAACAACAGCAATGCCCAGGAATATCTCCAGGCATTTATCCGTTGGAATCAGGTAGCTGCGGATTTGCAGAAGATTGTATCCGATGCAATGGCGCAGGGTATGGATGTATTGGAACTGAATAAACAATGACAGATTGGAAAGCATTTCTTGATGGAATTTTAACTGAACGGCAGTACAAGCTGGATGAACCTATGAACCGCCACACCACTTATGGCATCGGCGGACCGGCAGACTGCTTTGTCATGCCCCAGACCACGGAGGAACTGAAGAAGGTCCTTTCTAAAGCTCATGAGGAGGGCATTCCCGTCACTTTTATCGGCGGCGGCTCCAACCTTCTGGTGTCGGATCTGGGCATCCGGGGGATTACGGTGTGCACCAGCCGTCTGAAGCAGGACATGACCTGTCATGAAACCTGGATTACTGCCATGGGCGGCGTAGGCACCGGCACCATTTCCCGCTTTGCGGAAAAGAACAGCCTCAAAGGTTTTGAATGGGCTGTGGGTATTCCTGGCACCCTCTGCGGCGCTGTATTCATGAATGCCAACGGCTACGGCAGTCAGATGAAGAACGTGGTGGAGGAAGTGTATACCATTTCCAGTGACGGCACGGAAGACCGTACCTATGGATGGGATGATCTCCATTATGGCGACAGTGACAGCGTTTTCATGCATAACGGTGATATCATTGTGGGGGCCAAGCTCCATCTGGCACCGGGCAATGCTGATGAAATCAAGAGGAACATGACGGAACACCAGATTTCCAGAAGAACCAAGCAGCCTCTGGAAAAGAGGAGCGCCGGCACCATGTACCTCCGTCCGCCGGGATACCATGTGGGACCCATGATTAAGGACTGCGGTCTTATCGGCTTCTCCGTCGGAGATGCCCAGGTGTCTACCAAGCATCCGGATTTTGTGGTGAATAACGGCCACGCTTCCTGCAAGGATGTACTGGCAGTGCTCCATGAAGTGCAGAAGCGGATTATGGACAATTACCATATCCACGTACCCCTGGATGTGCGGATCCTTGGTGAAGGGGTCAAACAGGAAAGATAAGGAGTCACTGGTTCCTTTATGGAATCAGGGGCCACATACAAAAAGAACCGGCTTTGTGAGCCGGTTCTTTTTGTATGTCTCTTTTGGCTATGATTTTTTTTTAATAAAGGACTTGCATTTTTGAGAAAAGTTATGTATTATAGAAAAGTAAGTTAGCACTCGATGCTAGTGAGTGCTAATAGTCAAAGGAGGAATAAACATGTTAAAACCATTGGCAGATCGTGTTCTCGTTAAAGTTGATGAAGAAGAAACTAAGACCAAAGGCGGAATCCTGATTCCGGATACAGCTCAGAAAAAATCCCAGAAAGGTACAGTGATGGCTATCGGTTCCGGCAAAGTGCTGGACAATGGTACCCGTCTTCCTTTTGAAGTCAAAGTAGGAGACCATGTGCTCTTTGCTAAATATTCCGGTGTAGATATTGATGAAGACGGTGAAAAATACCTGCTTCTTGCTGAAAGAGATATCCTCGCTATTCTTTAATTTTTAGTTTTCAAATCTTAGGAGTGATATAAATGGCTAAAAAAGTACTTTATAATGAAGAAGCCCGCGCAGCTCTTCTGAAGGGCGTTGACCAGCTGGCTAATGCAGTCAAGATTACCCTGGGACCGAAAGGCCGCAATGTGGTTCTTGATAAGAAATTCGGCGCTCCGAACATCGTAAACGACGGTGTTTCCATTGCCCGTGAAATCGAACTGAAGGATCCCTTTGAAAACATGGGTGCCCAGCTTGTTAAAGAAGTAGCCACCAAGACCAATGATGTAGCCGGCGACGGCACCACCACTGCAACCCTCCTGGCTCAGTCCATGATTCATGAAGGCATGAGAAACGTAGCTGCCGGTGCCAACCCCATGGTCCTGAAGAAGGGCATTGAAGAAGCAGTGAAAGTTCTTGTAGATGAAATCAAGAAGAAGGCTGTTCCTGTAAAGACTAAGGAAGCCATTGCTCAGGTTGCTTCCATTTCCTCTGCTGATAAGACCATCGGCGGCCTCATTGCTGACGCTATGGAAAAAGTTGGCAACGACGGCGTTATTACAGTAGAAGATTCCAAGACCATGGGCACCAGCCTGAAGGTAGTAGAAGGCATGCAGTTCGACCGCGGCTACCTCTCCCCATACATGGTAACTGACCCGGATAAGATGGAATGCGTCATGGATAACCCATACATCCTCATTACCGACAAGAAGATCAACATGCTGCAGGATCTGCTCCAGCTCTTGGAACAGGTTGCTCGCTCCGGCAAGGAACTCCTGATTATTGCTGAAGATGTGGAAGGCGAAGCACTGGCTACCCTGGTAGTGAACAGACTCCGCGGCACTCTGAAATGCGCTGCTGTCAAAGCTCCGGGATTCGGCGATCGCCGCAAAGCTATGCTGGAAGATATTGCCATCCTCACCGGCGGCCATGTGATTTCCGATGATATGGGCCGCAAGCTCCAGAGCGCAACCCTGGATGACCTGGGCACTGCTCATCAGATCCGTATCACCAAGGACAACACCACCATCGTAGGCGGTGCCGGTGACAAGGATGCCATCAAACACAGAGTGGAACAGATCCGTGAACAGTACAAGGCAGCTGTTTCCCAGTTTGATAAAGATAAACTCCAGGAACGTCTGGCTAAGATGAGCGGCGGCATTGCTGTCATCGAAGTAGGCGCAGCTACTGAAGTAGAAATGAAAGATAAGAGACTCCGCATTGAAGATGCTCTGAATGCTACCAGAGCTGCTGTAGAAGAAGGTATCGTTGCCGGCGGCGGCACAACCTTCCTGGATATCCAGAGCAGCCTTGATTCCATCAAAGCAGAAGGGGACGTAAAGACCGGCGTGAACCTGGTTCGTCATGCTATCGAAGCTCCTGTACGCCAGATTGCTGACAACGCAGGTCTGGAAGGCGCTATCGTAGCTGAAAAGGTCAAAGAAGCAGGCGACGGCATCGGCTACAATGCAGCAGAAGATAAGTATGAAGATATGCTGGCAGCAGGCATTGTAGACCCGGCTAAAGTAACCAGAAGCGCACTGCAGAATGCAGCATCCATTGCCGCCCTCGTTCTCACCACGGAAGCTGTAGTAGGCGATATTCCGGAAGAAAAACCGGCTATGCCTCCTATGCCCCAGGGTGGAATGATGTAATCTGATTCATCATCAGACCATGTAGTATGTAAAAAAGACTGTGAAATCATGAACCTATGGTTTCACAGTCTTTTTGTAACCGGATTTTCCGGAAAAACGAAAATTTTGCGGCCGTCACATTTTCCTTTTATAAACCATGATACAATAGGAGCATGAAAGGAAGTCTTGACTATGGACATACAGTTGAAACGGGTATATGAAAGTCCGGAAGAATCGGATGGATACAGGATTCTGACGGACCGGCTGTGGCCGAGGGGCATTTCCAGGGAAAAAGCGGCACTGGACCTTTGGGCCAAAGACATGGCTCCCTCTTCGGAGCTTCGGAAATGGTTCGGCCATGATCCGGAAAAATACGAAACATTCAGGAAAAAGTATCTGCAGGAGCTGGATCATAATCCGGGAAAGGAGGATTTTCTTTCCCTGGTGAAAAGCCATCTTAAGGAGGGCAGGGTGACTCTTCTCTATGGAGCCAGGGACAGAGAACATAACCAGGCCGTGGTGCTGCAGCATTTTCTGGAACAAGCTCTTTCGTAAAACACAGGATGAGGAGATACCATGGAATTAAGGGTTATGAAGTACTTCCTGGCAGTGGCGGAGGAAGGAAATATTACAAAGGCCGCAGACCGGCTGCATCTGACCCAGCCCACCCTTTCCCGGCAGCTGCGGGAGCTGGAGGAGGAACTGGGGGCACCCCTTTTTGTACGGGGGAAGAGAAGGATTGCACTGACCGAGGCGGGCGTTCTTTTTAAAGCCAGAGCTGAGGAAATCATGGCGCTGGAAAAACGGACGGTCTATGAGTTTTCCCATCTGGGGGAAACCATAGCCGGCGATGTGTATGTGGGAAGCGGCGAAACGGAAGCGGTGAGTGATGTCATATCGGCTCTGGCGCCGGTACTTCAGCAGTACAGGGATATCCATCTGCATCTTTTAAGTGGAAACGGTGAACAGTCACTGGATTATCTGGAAAGGGGACTCCTGGATTTTGCCCTTCTCTGCCGCAGTCAGCCTCCGGAAGATTATAACTATATCCAGCTGCCTCATCGGGATACATGGGGCCTGATTATGAGGAAAGATAATCCGCTGGCAGCCAAACCGGGCATCCGGGCAGTGGATCTCAAGAAGGAACCGCTGATTGTGTCAGCCCAGCTTACCTCTCGAAATGAGATCCAGCGGTGGATGGGGGATTACAGCGCCCTCACCGTGGCAGCTACTTACAATCTGGCTTATAATGCGTCGTTTCTCGTGGAGCAGGGGCTGGGAAGCATGATTACTTTTGAAGGGCTCGTCCCCTGTGGTACCGATTTCCGTCCGAACCTTGTATTCCGCCCCTTTATTCCCGCTTTATTCAGTGGTAACTTCATCATATGGAAAAAAGGACGCCTTCTTTCCAAAGCAGCGGAATTGCTGAAAGAGAGGATGGAGAGCTGCTTTTCATAATGCTTTATGGGCATGGTCAACTGAAATAAACAGGCATTAGCTATTGAAAAACCTCCTGCTTATAATGAAATCGTAGAAAGTCTATAGATTTCATGATAAGGCAGGAGGTATTTTTGTGGGTAAAAAGGTAATCATTATATCATCCAGTCTGCGAAGGAACAGCAATTCAGAAAGGCTGGGTAAGTGTCAAGTTTTCCTCGGTAATTCATTTGACTGTCGATGATTACTATCTCCGTGGCTTCGGTTTTATCAGTATTTCTGTATAGCTCTGGCCAGTCTCCCCATTGGTGAAGAAGAAGCTCCATAAACGCCTATACGCCCCTCCAGGCATCCTGGCCTATAGTTTCTCATTTTACGCTTCTGCGCCTCACTCCGGACATTCTGGGCGATTTTACGCTCTGTCTGCACCGCAGCCTTGTGCATGGCTCTATCCATCTTTTTGTAGCTTTTCCCATTAGCATGGTACAGGAGAGCTGCTGTAAGTGTTTTATTCTTCCGGGCGGTCAATACCCAAACCATACACTCCATTCCCTCGCTGGACCAGCTCCGTCCCTGCCGCTTCATGCGATAGCTGTAGAACCGGTGATTTGTTTCTGCAGTCCCCAGGTGAATCTCTGTATGGATGCCGCGCTGACTCAGGCTGGAGATATAGGGAGCATTTCTCTCCAGATAGCTCTGCAGCTTGTCTACCTCCTCCAAATCCGCCTCTGTTCGGGCGCAGCTCCGGGCAGTGTCCATCCATACCGGAATCCGTTTCATAATATTGTCGGTCCGGTGAAGCTCTCGGATAATGTGGTCTACCAGTTCCTTGTTGCAGAAGCTGAGCCGGTTCCGGATCTTTTCATGCACATGATAGCAGTCGCGGAAGTGCTGGTGATCCAGGCAGCCTTCTACCATTCGCTCAAAGTCCTGAAACTGGTATCCGGACCCTCCATCCCCATTCGACAACACTGTGGTCTTAGACAGGTCATAGTGCCCAAGCAGATAGCTTCTTACCATTGCAAAAAGTTCTTTCCTGCTGGTAGATGCAAAGCAGCGAAGTCCTACCAGTTCTGTCCTGTTGCCATTTTCCCTGACTCCCTCATATACCTGGAGGCGGTGCACTTCCGAAACGCCGCCTTTCTCCTTGTTCTTGAGTACAATTCCATCTCCTTCAATCGCTATAATTTCCGGCTGTGTCGGCTTTTCAACCTTTTCCTCTTCTGCCAATGCTTTTTCGTAAGCCTTTGCCTTCTTACCGGCATAATTCTTGAGTGAGATAACGGACTGATGGGAGATGGTAATCCCTGCCAGGCTTTGCAGGAGTTCGCTGGCACTGCGAGATGTGGTAATTGCGACAGCCTCGACAATCCGCTCAATCATTCCCATGCTGTAGTGTTTTCTGGGCTCAAAGCCCATTTTGCGGTCCAGGGGATAGAAGCTCTTCCCATCTTTCTGCAGAAGTCTTCGGGTATAGGTCAGCTCTCCATAGCGACAGTAAATCGTCCGGGAGTCCCGGCGCGCCACACGCCACCCCTGTGACCTGTAAATCTGATACAGCTCCGCGTCAATACGCTCCAGAGCCATAGCTATAAGCTGACAGTTCATTTCTTCGAGCCAATGAGATAACTTCCTTTCAGACTCAATAGAATCATCAGATTCCTTGATGATAGAAATGACTGCTCCTATTGCATTTTCACTCCAAATTTCTCCAGTTTTTGTTATAATATCCATGAGGAAAGCCCTTTCTTTGTTTTATTTGTGCACGGAAATTATAACATTTCCACTCAAGGGGAGGCTTTCCTCTTTTATTGTTTCTGGAAAAATTCCCCTACCGAGTAAAATTTTACACTAAGAAAGGCTGGCAGCTGCTTTTGCACAGGGAGCAGAAAAGGCAGGAAATGAAACGGAATTGATTTCCCTGGCAGGCAGGAAGCTGGGATTCTGCACCGGATGTCTGTCCTGCCAGAAAACATTTCGCTGTTACCAGAAGGATGACGGGGCGGTTCTCTGCGAAAAAATAGGGAATGCCGATGTGGTGGTATTTGCTACGCCCATCTATTACTACGGAATCAGCGGACAGCTGAAGACTCTGCTGGATCGGTGCAATCCCCTGTTTCCGCAGGAATACCATTTCCGGGATGTATACCTTCTGATGGCTGCAGCTGATGACAACCCCCATACACCGGAAAGAGCCATTTCCGGATTGACCGGCTGGATTGACTGTTTCCCCAAGTCCCGCCTGGCAGGTGTGGTATTTGCCGGCGGCGTGACGGAGGCAGGAGATATTGAAAATCATAAAGAGCTTCATGAAGCCTTCGTAGCTGGCATGCATGTGCAATAAATCAAGGGAGAAAACAGAATGAAAAATGTAAAGAAGATAAAATGGATGATTCTTGCCCTGGCCGGTCTTGCTCTGGCAGGCTCTGTAATGACGGCGGAGGCTGCCGATGTGAACAGCCAGGGAGAAAAGGGAAACGGGGTGCGCCGGATTTCTACGACTCCCTGGCAGGGAGAGGAACCGCTGAAGCTCACTGATACCTGGGACAAAACCTTTCCCAAAAGTGACAAGGTAGACCATTCCAAGGTCACCTTCCATAACCGCTATGGCATAACCCTGGCAGCAGACCTGTACATGCCGAAAAACAGGAAAGGGAAAATGGCGGCCCTGGCTGTGGCAGGCCCCTTCGGTGCCGTCAAGGAACAGGCGGCAGGTCTCTATGCCCAGAAGCTGGCGGAAATGGGATTTTTAACCATGGCTTTTGACCCATCCTTTATCGGCGAAAGCGGCGGCAGAATCAGAAATGTGGCCAGTCCGGACATCAATACGGAAGATTTCTCGGCAGCGGTGGATTATCTCTCCAGCCGCGACGATGTGAATCCGGATAAAATCGGTATTGCAGGCATCTGCGGCTGGGGCGGCATGGCATTGAATGCCGCGGCTATGGATACAAGAATCAAAGCCACCGTTACATCCACCATGTACGATATGAGCCGGGTGATTGCCAATGGCTATTTCGACTATGAAAAGAACCAGAGTCTTTTAAAGAAGGAAAGAATGGAAAGACGGAAGGTCCTTAATGAAGAGAGAACCCTGGATTATAGAAATGGAAACTACAAGAGAGACGGCGGTGTGGTAGATCCTCTTCCGGCAGATGCGCCTCAGTTTGTGAAGGATTACTATGACTATTACAAAACAAAGAGAGGCTATCATCCCCGGTCTCCTAACTCCAATGACGGATGGAACCTGACCAGTGCCCTGTCCTTCATGAATATGCCTCTTCTGACCTATGCGGACGAAATCGAAAGCCCTGTCCTCATGATTCATGGTGAAAAAGCCCATTCCCGTTATTTTTCGGAAGATGCGTTCAAGAAACTGAAAGGAAACAACAAGGAACTCCTTATCGTTCCCGGTGCCAGCCACACAGACCTTTATGACAACATGGACAAGATTCCCTTTGACAAAATCGCCGCCTTCTTCCACAAGTACCTGGGGTGATGAAGAGCGCAGAGAAATCAGGGGGAGGGAAGCAGCCATTTTTCTCTTTCCTTAGTGTAAAATTTTACTCGGTAGGGGAATTTTCCAGAAACAATAAAAGAGGAAAGCCTCCCCTTGAGTGGAAATGTTATAATTTCCGTGCACAAATAAAACAAAGAAAGGGCTTTCCTCATGGATATTATAACAAAAACTGGAGAAATTTGGAGTGAAAATGCAAT
>NZ_JH591190.1:0-4977 GCF_000242435.1 Dialister succinatiphilus YIT 11850
TTGGCGGCGAAAACCGGACAGCCGGGCTTCGCCCGTCGGAAAACCATACAACAGCCCTGCGGGCGTCGGAAATGCACCCCTTTTGGTGGCTGGCGCCACCACCTTCCCCCCGGCGGGGGGACTTTATTCTTCGCTATGCGTTAGCTTTATTCTGCCCCGCTTGCGGGGGAAGTCCGGCGCAGCCGGAAAGGGGGAGGCGAGCGCAGCGAGCCAATCCGCAGAATGCCTATCATGACGTATGACACAGAAAGGTGAATCCGTAACGCTGACTTTATAAGCATTGCCCGAGAGGGCAATCCACAACCCTCGGCCCGAAGGGCCGTCAAACTTACGAACCCTCCAGCCCTCAGGCCGGTCCATCCTAAGAACCCTTTTCCACAACCCTTCTACACAACCTTCGGGGCCAAAGGCCCCGTCAACCTTCCCCTCTGAACCCTATTCTTCCGCCATTTCTCTCAGTTTTTCTCTGTCCATAATCCCGATTTTCTTTCCTTTTCTGCGGATGATATTTTTTTCTTCCAGCAGGTGGAGTTTGCGGGACAGGGTTTCGGGGGTGGTGCCCAGGTAGGCGGAGAGGTCTTTCATTTTCATGGGGATTTCTACCGTGTCCTTTTCGTTTTCATTGGAAAGGGCGGTGAGGTAGGAGGCCAGTCTTGTTTCCACTTTTTCCATCATGAGGAAGCGGGTCTGGTTTTCTGTGTCTGCCATGCGCTGGGCGTTCATTTCCAGAAGTTTCAGGGCCAGGCTGGGGGTTTTCAGGAGGAGGGCGTTGAAGTCGGTTTTGCGGAGGAGGCAGGCGTCCGTTTCTTCCAGGGTGTCGATGTAAATGCTTTGGGCTCTGGCACCGAGGAGGGCATTGACCCCTTCGTAGCTGCCGGGGGTGAGGAGGCGGAGGAGCTGTTCTCTGCCGCTGCCGGAGAGCATGTACACTTTCATGGAGCCTTTTGCCACGATGATGAGGAGGGGGTCTTCGCCTGGCTGCCATACGGTTTCGCCTTTGCGGAAGTGGCGGTGGAGGATGAGGCTTTCTACCTGGTTCTGTTCCTCTTCGGTGAGGTGGTTGAAGAGGGGGACGATGGATACGCAGTGATGTTCTTTCATAGAAACCTTCTTTTTATAAAAATTTAGAAATTTTCGATTTCTTGACAGGTATCAAGGTTTTGGCGGCGGATTTTCTTTATACTATTGACAGATAAAGAAATGAGAGCTTACAGAGCTCAAGTATAAAGAAAGGATGGTTCATATGATTAACACAATTCAGGAAGGCGTCGTTTTTAATCTGGCAGATAAGGTGGAATTTAAGGAAGGCGGTTTCCGTCCGCTGGTGATTGACAGCAATGATAAGGCGGAGCATGTGCTTATGGCGGTGGACGCGGGAGTGCTTATTCCTGACCATCAGGCGCCGGCGGATCTCATTTTCCAGGCTTTGGAAGGGGAGGCGGTTCTTCAGGTGGGAGGCATCGACCATCCGGTGAGGAAGGGGGATTTCCTGTTCATGAAGAAGGGAACCCTTCACCATCTGCAGGCGGTTACAAAGTTCAAGTTCTCCATGGTACGGATTTATTAATGATTTAGGAAAAGGCACCGGCTTTCTGCCGGTGCCTTTTTAGTGGGCCGGGAAATAGGGAAGGCGGCTGTCCTTTATCGGCGGGGATTCGGGCGCCGCAGGGGGCAGTCCATACCCTCTGAACCTTTGAACCCTCACGCCGCAGGAGCCGTCAGCCTTTCTCTGCCCAGGCGGCTTTGCCGGCCTCATGGCTTCAGTCCATCCACCTGTTCTTTGATGCTGTCTATATTATTTTGAATTTCTTTGATGGTCTTCATGGGGCCTTCGCTGTTTCTGGCTTCCCGGAGGTTCATGGCTTTCCCTGTTTCCTTATCCACCAGCTCGATGGTACCCAGGTGGAGGCGGCCGTCGATGATGTGGAAGGCGTCGGTGTGGATGATGCCGAAGCTGGTGTCAATGGATACGTCGTAGAAATCCACCGCCCGCCAGCGGTTGTTGAAGGTGCCGGTGATGCCTTTGAAGGGGACCAGCATGTAGAAGCCGGGACCGGAGGAGAAGCGGCCGAAGGCAATGAGGTGTTTCTGGTCACCGTCGCAGTGGATTTCTCCATCCAGTTTTACCAGACAGTAGAATCGGGGCTCATTGGAAGGAATGCGGCTGTCCAGGTCTTCGCCCTGAAGATAGATGTCATAGGCCCGGCTGTCTATATTGTAATTTCCCCGGGCGGTTACGGTGCCGCCGTAGACCCGGGCGGTTACATCGGAAAAAGTCACCTCTCCGCTGCTGTAATGGACATCCCCTTTGACATTTCTGAAGTCCAGGGCCGGAATATGGAGCTCCTTCATGGTCACTGTCCCGTCTGCTTCCATGCGGGCCAGGGGTCCGCTTCCCTGGGCAGTAAGGGTCATTTTGTCGTGAATGTCATCGCCCAGACCCAGGGAGGCGGGGTCTACGCCGTTGGCAGTAAAATTAATGAGGGAAGGAAGTCCTTTTTCCTTGAAATCGATTTCACAGGCAAGCTCCACGCCGTCACCTACGGCGGTTCCGCCGAAGGAGCCGGTGGTGAGGCTCAGCTTCGTGGTTCCTCTGGTATTAATGGTGCCTGTCATGTTTACGTGTTTTGCGATGTAGTGGCGCTGGCGGTAAAAGGCTTCCATGCGGCCGTTGTGAATGGTCAGCTTGAAATGAAGGGGCCTGCCGTTCCTGTTGAAATTGGACACTTTGTCTTCCAGCGTTTTCTCGGCCTTCCGGTCCTCGTCCTTCGCATGATCCTGTTTCACAAAGTCCACCTTCATGTCTTCGTCAAAGCGGACGGCGAAGACCGGGCGATTCAGAGTGATTTCTTCCAGGGTGGTAGAGACCATGTGCTTTCGGAGGATATCCCAGGGATTCACTTTCAGGGTGCCCGAGGGGACACGGAGAATGGGATTTCCCTCCGGGTCATCCCAGGAAAGGTTTTCGAAGGTTACGCCGCCGTGGATATTGGCGGTGATGGATTCCACAGTGATAGTGCCCCGGAGCATGTCCTGCCGGGCGGCGGCATAGTTGAAAATGCGGGCGGCGCCGAAGCTGGCTATTTTGGCCAGAAGGAGGATGAGGCAGAAAAGGGTGAGAAGGATGGCTGCCAGGACCAGGATATAGGAGCCCCACTGTCTTTCTCTGCGAAGTCTGGTCAGCTTTTCCTTCATAGGTGTCCTCCTTAATGGGTTTCCAGATATTTCCTGATTCGTTCTATCCGTTTGGGGGTATCAGGGTGGTCGTTCAGCAGGCTTTTAAAGAAGCCCGCATTACCGCTGCCGTAAATGGATTCGATATGGCAGAGCCCCAGGGCCAGGCCCCGTCCCAGCCCCAGGCGGCAGGCGTAGGCGTCGGCTTCATATTCCTCCTTCCTGCTTCCGAAACGGGAAATGAAGAGCATAGGCGTCTGGAGGAGGAAGGACAGGATATTGTACTGGAGGCTGATGAAAAGGGCCATCAAATTGATGAGGAGACCCAGGAAGGGAATCCATACGAGGAGACGGCAGATGAGGAAAATGGTGTTGTACACCAGAACGATGATCTGGCCGAACCAGGACATGCCTACGCAGAGCAGGCTGGCACCGGTGTGGCCCCGCTGGATATGCCCCATTTCATGGGCCATGATGCCAAGGAGCTCCTCCTCTGGAAACTGACGGAGCAGGGGCGCCATAACCACAATGCTTTTTCCCAGGGAAAAGGCATTGTATTCATTCCGAAGACCTACATAGAGGCGGTAGTCCGAAGGAACCAGATTTCCCCGCCGGCAGATCTTCGCAAGTCCTTCTTCCAGAAGGCGTCCGTCTTCGCCATAGGCCTTCCTCCCGCCTTCGGAATAGACAAAGAACCGCTCCATCACCCCCAGCCGCGCCAGAACGGCAGGAATGAGCACCGAAGCCAGAGTCAGCTTCACCAGAAACGTGCCGTCATCGGTACCTGCCGGGGCGCCGCCCAGGTAGTAAAGAGACAGCATCACAGACCAGAAGGAGAAATCCATAATAAAATTAACAATAAAGGTCAGGATAACTAGAATCACAGGGGTAATGGACATGGAGGGCCTCCTTTTCTACAGATTTCACTTGTATCATATCACGAATAAAAAACACGGTAAAATCGGATGGCAATTTCACCGTGTTTTGGATAGTGGGGAATGGGGACCGGGACCTGGGTGGTGCTTTCCAGTATTCCCGAAGGTTGATGTGCACATCCTGCATAGGATGTGCAAGTCGGCCGAAGTTGGCCCTTAGCCTGTCCATAAAAGGGCCTTCCATTTAGTCGGCCGACCGTGGTCTTTCGCGGGCGAGGGTTGATGGCGCCGCCGGGCCTTTGGCCCTGGGCGCCAAGGGTTCTGTCCGGGATCGGCTGACGCCTCCCGGACGGGTTGAGGGCTCCGCCCTCGGGAGGTATATAGTACCGCTGCGCTGGCGAGGTACGGCGCCCTTGGGGGCGCCATTTTTTATGCCGCCTTTGGCGGCGAAAACCGGACAACCGGGCTTTCGCCCGTGGGAAAACCATACAACCGCCCTGCGGGCGTCGGAAATGCACCCCTTTTGGTGTCTGGCGCCACCACCTTCCCCCCGGCGGGGGGACTTTAAAGCTCCGTTATGCTGTAGAGCCATTTATGAAGAGAGTGTTTCGCGGTGTTTTATTCTGCCCCCGCTTGCGGGGGCAGTCCGGCGTAGCCGGATAGGGGGAGGCGAGCGAAGCGAGCCAGTCAGCAGAATGCCAATCAAGCCCTATGACACAGAAAAGCAAATCCCGTAACGCTGACTTTATAAGCATTGCCCGAAGGGCAATCCGCAACCCTCGGGGCCAAAGGCCCCGTCAAACTTAAGAACCCTTGGGCCGAAGGCCCATCCATCTTAAGAACCTTTCCCTTCACAACCCTCGGGGCGAAGCCCCGTCAACCCTCACACCGCAGGTGTGTCCACTGAACCCTCACACCGAAGGTGTGT
>NZ_JH591190.1:5077-9658 GCF_000242435.1 Dialister succinatiphilus YIT 11850
CCCCGTCAAACTTACGAACCCTCCGGCCCATAGGGCCGGTCCATCTTAAGAACCCTCCCTCATAACGCTGACTTCATACTCATCGCCCATAAGGGCGATACCACAACCCTCGGCCCGAAGGGCCGTCAAACTTAAGAACCCTCCGGCCCAGCGGGCCGGTCCATCTTAAGAACCTTCCCTTCTGAACCCTCTGAACCCGGGCCGCGGAGCGGCCCTCTTACAAATCTCTGAAATGGAATTTCTTCTTTCCTGATGCGTAGTCTCCTACGATCTGGCCATGGCCCAGAAGTTTGTATTTATAGGACACCAGGCCTTCCAGTCCGACAGGGCCCCGGGCGTGGATTTTGGAGGTGGAAATGCCTACTTCGGCGCCGAAGCCGTAGCGGAAGCCGTCGGCGAAGCGGGTGGAGGCGTTCTGATAGACACCGGCGGAGTCCACCAGGGTCATGAAGCGGCGGGCGGTTTCTTCATTTTCCGTAATAATACAGTCGGTGTGGTGGGAGCCGTAGGTATTGATGTGGCTGATGGCTTCGTCTGTACTGCCTACCAGTTTGATGGCCAGAATGAGGTCCAGATATTCCTTATGCCAGCTTTCTCCTTCGGGAATCACATCCACCGGAATCATGGTGTTTACTTCTTTAGTGCCCCGGATGGTGACGCCGGATTTGTGCAGGGCGTCTGCCAGTCTGGGCAGGAAATCTTCGGCAATGCTCCTGTGCACCAGCACCGTTTCCACCGCATTGCAGGCGGCGGTGTACTGGGTTTTCCCGTCAATAATGAGAGGAATGGCTTTGGCTATGTCATAGTCTTTATCCACATACATGTGGCAGACGCCGTCAGCGTGACCCAGGACGGGGATGGAGGTATGGTTCATAATGTACTGCACAAAGGCGTTGGAGCCCCGCGGGATGAGGAGGTCCACGGACTCATGGCATGCCAGCAGTTCATCAATTTCATTGTGCTGCTCTGCCTGCAGGAGGCACTTGGCAGGCAGTCCTGCCTCCAGGGCTGCTTCATGAATCAGGGAAAAGAGGATGCGGTTGGTATAGGTCGTTTCTTTTCCGCCTTTCAGAATGGCACAGTTGCCGCTCTTCAGGCAGAGGGAGGAAATCTGCACCAGTGCGTCGGGGCGGGCTTCAAAAATCACGCCGATGACGCCGATGGGGCAGGTCACTCTGGTGAGGGTGAGCCCTTCATCCAGCTGGCGGTGCAGGGTGATTTTCCCGATGGGATCCGGCAGGGACTGCAGGCTTTCCAGTTCTTGCGTCACATCGGCCAGTTTGGCTTCATCAAAGGTGAGGCGTTTCATCACTGCCGGCGCCACATGGTTTTCCAGAGCCAGGGAAAGGTCTTTCCGGTTGGCTTCAAAAATTTCTTCCCGATGTTCATTGAGACGGGTCTCTATCAATGCCAGGGCCCGGTTCCTCTGCTCTATGGGCATGGCGGCAAGCAGGGGGGCTGCCAGTTTCATCTGTTTCGTTTCTTCTCGTATATTCATGGTGAAAGCTCCTTTCCCGGGGAAATGCGGATTGGTAAGAATACCTTCATTGTAGGGGACCGGGGAGGGAGAGTCAATATTTTGTGAAAAGTTTCCTGTGGGTATGAAGGTATGAAACACCACTGGCGTCACGCCGGGTGGGAAACCTTTTGCGAACAGTTTCCTGTGGGGATGAATACCACTGGAGCCACGCCGGGTAGGAAACTTTTCGCTCATAGTTTCCTATAGGTATGAAACACCATTGGAGCCATACCGGGGAGGAACCTTATACGCCAAAAGTTTCCTGCCGGAGTGGAACCAACGGGTTTCACTCCGGCAGGAAACTTTTTAAATACGGCTTTATTGTTATGAGACTCCGGGCTTTACGGTTTTTCCCTCAGATCTTGGTCCGCAGTTTCTTTTCCCACCAGGAAAAGAAGAAGGTCAGGATAATGGCCACAGTCCAGTAGGCGATGGCATCGGCAATGTAAGGCTCCGTGCGGCGGTTGTAGAGGGCGGAGAAAATGTCCGCTTCGGCAAACATATCTACCACTTTCACTGTAAATACCAGAGCCAGCAGCTTAATGGTCTTCAGGTAGTAGGTGAAAAACGTAGGGAGGGCCACAATGAAGGCCTGGGGAAAGATGATGCGGGTGAAGGCGGCAAAGGGGGTCATGCCTGTGGCCACGGCCGCTTCATACTGGCCCCGGTCTACGGAAAGGAGGGCGCCCCGCACATTTTCCGACTGGTAAGCCGTATTGTACAGAATGAAGGTGGTGTACACCGTCCAGTAGGGGCTCACGTCGAAGGGCTTCACCGTTTGTCCCGTGAAGGAGGAAATCACCGGTGCCAGCAGGAAAGGCAGGGAATTGTACACGATGAAGAGCTGCACAATGGAAGGAACGCCTCGGAAAAAGGAAACGAGGACGGCAAAGATGCCGTTCACGAAGCGGCCGGAACTCTGCCGGATCACGGCGATGACGGAGCCGAAAAGAATGCCGAAGAAAAGGCTGATGAAAGCCATGAAAAGGGTATTGGGAATGGCCTGGGCAATGAAGAGAAAGGCCCTGGGCAGTACAGCAAAATCAATCATCAGGAGGCCCTCCTTTCATGGTTTCCATTGTATTTCTGAAAGAGGTGGAAGGCCGCTTCCACCAGAATCACCAGAGCCCAGTATATAAGGGCCACGGCGCAGTAGGTTTCCAGCTTTCCCTGGCCGTAGTTGGCGTTGATAATCAGGCCTGCCCGGCCCATGAGGTCCACCACGCCGATGAAGAACATGACAGAGGTGTCCTTTAAAATGTTGATGGCTTCGCTCACCAGACTGGGAAGGGCCACCGGCAGGGCCTGGGGCGCGATGATGTGCACCACCCGGTGAAAGGGAGACAGGCCGAAAACCATGGCTGCCTCATGCTGCCCCCGGTCCACGGACAGATAGGCAGGGCGGATGATTTCCGATATCACCGGCGTATAGTGGAAGCCAAGGGCAATGAGTACATAGGCTGTCAGAGGCCAGCCGTCGGGGCTGATGCGGAAGGCCCGTACAATCACCGGCAGCACGAAGTACACCAGGTACAGGTCCAGAATGAAAGGCATGGACCGGTTGTAGGACAGCCACACCTCGCAGAGCTGATGGAGAAAGGGCACTTTGGCAATGCGGATCACTGCCACCAGGGTGCCGGTACAAAGACAGAGCAGAATGGAGGCGGCAATCACTTCCATGGTGAAGGGAAGCGCCGTAGACAGCCGGGGGAAGAGGCCCAGGAAATAGGACATATTAAAGGTCAGCATATTACCCCTCTTCTCTTTTCAGCATGCGCTGAAGAAACTGCCGGGTCTTTTCTTCCTTTGGATGGACGAAGATTTCATCAGGGCTGCCTTCTTCCACCACTTCCCCATGGGACATGAAGACCACCTTGGAAGACACTTCCTGGGCGAAATGCATTTCATGGGTGACAATGATCATGGTAATGCCCAGGGTAGCTACAGAGGCAATGGTATCAAGCACTTCGCCCACCAGCTCCGGATCCAGGGCGGAAGTGGGTTCGTCGAAAAGAATCACATCCGGCCGGGGAGCCAGGGCCCGGGCAATGCCGACCCGCTGCTGCATACCGCCGGAGAGCTCGGAGGGATACATTTTGGCATAATCCGCCATGTGCACCCGTTCCAGCTCCTTCATGGCGATTTCCACAGCCTCTTTCTTCGGCTTTCCATAGCCGTAAATCAGGCCTTCTGTTACATTTTCCAGCACCGTCTTGTTGCGGAACAGGTTGAACTGCTGGAAAACCATGGTGGATTTCCGGCGGAGATTCTGGATATCCTTCTTGGAAATATGGGAGAAATCCACCGACACGTCGCTGATGGTGAGCTTCCCGGCCTCCGGCTTTTCCAGGTAATTCAGGCAGCGGAGAAAAGTGGTCTTCCCGGTGCCCGAGGGACCCAGAATAGACACGACGCTTCCTTTTTCCACGGACAGATTGATATCTTTTAAAACCTCCACATTTCCGAAGGATTTGCGGATATGTTCGGCGCGTAGTACAAGGGACATAAAGAGCCTTCTTTCTATGGTTACTATTCAGAGAAACGCCTGATGATTTTCCCGGCGCTTCCTTATTGGCAATATAAAAACCCCGTCCCCATGGGACGGAGAATTCCGTGTTCCACCCAGATTCATTCCTTCGTCGCCGAAGAAATCTTGGCCAGTCGTAGACTGCAGGCTGTAACGGGCTTCCCGGACAGCCCTACTTCCTTCAGACTGTCAGCTCAGAGAGGCACTTCCATGAAATTCCCGTACCCGCTTCCACCATCCGGGCTCGCTTTATCAGTTCCATCCATGTACTTTCTCTCGTCCTTGCAGAGAATTAAATATATCACTTTCAATATACCATAGATAGGGGAAGAAATGCAAGAGAGGGGATGTTAGAGGAATGGGGGTGGGCGCCTTATGGACAAGCCCCTATGGGGATTGAGGGTTGACGGCCCGCTGGGCCGAAGGTTCTTAAGGGGCTTAAGTTTGACGCGCCTTTGGCGTGCACAGCGAACATG
The DNA here is from genome assembly GCF_000242435.1 of Dialister succinatiphilus YIT 11850. Taxonomy (GTDB): domain Bacteria; phylum Bacillota; class Negativicutes; order Veillonellales; family Dialisteraceae; genus Dialister; species Dialister succinatiphilus. The sequence goes on from NZ_JH591190.1 coordinate 9,600, forward strand.
ATTTGAAGGAGCAAAGCGACGCACAAATCATAGTGAGTCGTTTCCCCTTTAGGGGCGAG
>NZ_JH591190.1:9758-14858 GCF_000242435.1 Dialister succinatiphilus YIT 11850
GCCTTTGGCGTGCACAGCGAACATGATTTGAAGGAGCAAAGCGACGCACAAATCATAGTGAGTCGTTTCCCCTTTAGGGGCGAGGGTTGTTGTAGGGCGCCTCTAAATTATAGAAGGCGCCAGTTTGTATAAAACCTTAACAACCGCCCTGCGGGCGAGGAAATGCATTCCCCCCTTTGGTGTCTGGCGCCAGCACCTTCCCCCCACTTCGTGGTGGGACTATGGATGCTTAGCCATGGGGCCATGTCTCTACAGGAAAGCATAGAGCAATTTATTCTGTCCCCCGGATGGGGGAAAGTCCGGCAAAGCCGGATAAGGGGGAGCCGCGCAGCGGCTAATCACCAGAATGCTTACTATGCCATATGACACAGAAAGTAAATCCCGTAACGCTGACTTCATACTCATCGCCCGTAAGGGCGATACCACAACCCTCGGGCCCGCAGGGCCCGTCAAACTTAAGAACCTTTAGAACCCTCGGGGCGAAGCCCCGTCAACCTACCCCTCTGAACCCTCTGAACCCTTTGAACCCTCTGAACCCGGGCCGCTCTGCGGCCCCTAGCGCCCCCCTATCTGAGCCATCGCATGGCATCCTTCATGGCTGCCGGCAGGGCCTGGCCGAAGAGACGGTCCATGGCATCCCGGGTGACCAGCCAGGTGCGGCCGGATTTCCTTCGTTCTCCTTCTTCCATGCGGGCGGCGGCATGACCGGCGCCGGCAGCAGCGCTTCTGACGGTGCCGCTGTCCCGGTTCCAGATGCGGGCGGCTTCGATGGTGGAGAACACAAGGAGAAGGGGATTTAAGGCGAAAGGCGGCTTTTCCTCCGTGCTGCCCCGGTACACTCTTTCTGCAGCGCGGCGCAGAAGAAGCCAGGTATTTCCGGAATGGCGGACTTCGGAAAGAGAAAAGATCCCGTTTTCCCCTGCCCCTTCACAGTCGGCCTGCACCCTTTTGGCATCGGCGCCGTACAGGTTGGCCGCTTCCCTGGGGGTCACCACTTCTTCCAGGGGATCGAAAGGAAGACGGTACATATCCATATGCCCCAGGTCCGGTTCATAGGCGGAAGAGGAGATAATCCCAATGGCCCCTTCACCGGCGGCCAGAGCGCATCCTGCCGGCAGGCGGCGGCCGGAGAGATAGGCTCCGTAGGCGGCACGGGCTTTTGCAGCAGGCAGGGTGGTGGAAATGAAATCCACCGGTCCTTCGCTGACTGCAAGGCCCTCTCCTTCCGGTATGGCCGGCTTTCTGTCTAAAAGATACAAATGGGCTCCTTCCGTAAGGATCCATCCGCTTTGGGGAATGGTGCCGGTAAGAAAGGCACCGTAGCAGGCCTCTGCCTGCTCTTCATTTTCTGTATGTGCGTATATTCGAATCATAATACCTCGATGGACAAGCCCCTTTGGGGCTTGAGGGTTGACGGCCCGCTGGGCCGAAGGTTCTTAAGGGGCTAAAGTTTGACGCGCCTTTGGCGTGCACAGCGAACAGGGCGCCTCTAATTTATAGATGGCGCCCTTTTATAAAAAACCTTTACAACCGCCCTGCGGGCGAGGGAATGCAATCCCCCTTTGGTGGCTGGCGCCACCACCTTTCCCCCTCTTCGAGGTGGCACAATAACCCGTGCTTACTGTAGAGCCGCTTATGAAGAGAGGCCTCGCGGTGTTTTATTCTGCCCCCTGAACAGGGGGCAGTCCGGCGAAGCCGGATAGGGGGAGGCGAGCGCAGCGAGCCAATCCGCAGAATGCCTATCATGCCATATGATACAAAAAGTCAAATCCGTAACGCTGACTTTATAAGCATTGCCCACAGGGCAATCCGCAACCCTCGGGGCCAAAGGCCCCGTCAAACTTTAGAACCTTCCGGCCGTCAGGCCGGTCAATCCTGAGAACCTTTCCCATTTGAACCTTCACACCGAAGGTGTGTCCACAGCAGCCCCTTAGAGCGACGACATCATGCGGATGTGTCCGGCCAGCAGTTCTTTATTAATGTAAGCATGCACCTTTTCCATGGGGGAGCCTTCAGCAATGGTTTCCCGGTCTCTGCTGCCGGCGCCGTGACTCTGGACTTTACCGTCGTAGTCATAGCGGGTCATGGAAAGGGTTTGGATCCGTTTGTGAGGAACGTCCATGCGGACCTGGTAAATGACGGAGGAGAAGTTCTGGTCTTTCCAGGGGTAGGAAATGCGGATCCAGAAGGTGGCGTAGCCGTCTTTATAGGAAATGGTATTTTTTTCTACGTCATAGGTGCTTCCGTGGAAACGGACGCCTTCTTCTTTATAAATGACGAGCCACTGGGGATTGGTAAAACGGGGAAGGGGATTTTCCACGTAGTGGCTGTACAGGTTCATGCCGAAGGAATGGGGCACCAGGGCGCTCCAGTTCTGGGGATCGTCGCTGTAGGTGAAATCATTGGTGACGGCGCCTTTGGCATCCAGGGTTTTCATTTCCGTGACCCGGTAGGTCCTGTGGTTTTTGTCGAATTCAATATTGGAAATGGTGTCGCCCTCTTTGGCTTTGGATTTGATGGACAGGGAAGAACGAAGGCCGCTGTCTACGTAGGAATCCGTATCCACCAGAGTGGTATCGGAGTCCTGGAAGGGAATCCAGTTTTCCGCCAATGCGGTTTCCCCGCCCACCATAAGGCAGGCAGCAAGTATGGGTGCTAATAGTTTTTTCATAGATATCCTCCTCTTTGGTGAGCTGGTGTACTAGTGATCTAGTGATCTAGTGGGCTAGTGGGACAGTGGGACAGTGGAGGCCGCTATCCGCCGGGCTGTAGTCCCGAACGTGGGGAGACGTCAGACTGTCAGACATCAGACATACGGCATTCCCTAGAGGGGAGGCGCCTGTGGCGCCATTTTATCATGCGCCCGCAGGGCGCCACCACCCTCTGAATCCTGTGAACCTTTTTCCGCAACCTTTCTACACAACCTGCCGCCGATAGGCGGCCCCAACCTGCGGCGTCAGCCGCGCCCCCGTTCGCCCAAAGGGCGAAATTTCCGAACCCTCTGAACCCTTTGAACCCTCTGAACCCGGGACGCGCAGCGTCCCTATCATTTCAGACTTTTAATCACCCGTAAATCCTGGGGCGTCAGGAAGGGGGTGTAGGGTTTTCCCAGGTAGAGGGACAGGGTATCCACCAGACTTCTGATATGGGGTGCGTCTACGTGCATCATATCGGACAGATCCCGAAGGCTTCCCATGCCGCAGGGAAGGTCTTCGGAAAGGTAGCGGCCCTTGAGGTCCGCAGGTCCCATGACGGTTTTATAGGATTGATTTTCCGTAAGGGCGTCGTAGAGATTTTCCTTTTTCTCTCCCCAGGAGGCGTTAAGCACGTCCAGAAGGGAGGAAAGGGAAAGGCCCAGGGCTTTCCCTATGGCAATCCGTTCCCCGTCGCAGGCTTCCATGTAGGCAGCCACCTTTGGGGTAAGGGAATCACCGAAGAAATGGAATTTCTCTCCGTTTTCTATGCGGGTCATGTTGAAGAGGCAGGCTGTCACGTGGATGATGGGATTGGTGGCGGACAGGGAAGTGGAGGCAGGGGAAGCGACCCGGCTCACCTTGGGCGCCATCAGGTGCAGAAGGGTGCTCAGTTCTCCTTCTTCACCAAGGCAGGAATAGCCGATTTCTTCTTTCATGGCCTTGAATTCCAGGGTTTTATAATCGGAAGAGAGGCGGGCGATGAAGGGCATATTGGCAGTTTCCGCAATGGAAATGGACGGGGCATCCTGCTGTTTGGACAGAAGGCGGCAGGCCTTGATGGCGCCCCAGCAGCCGTTCATGAAAAGCAGGCACTGCCCGTCATGAAGGAAGGGGGCGATTTCTTCGACGACGCTCTCATGGTCTGTGGCGTGGGTGCATACCATGAGGATGTCCGCTTCCTCCACGGCCTTTTTCAAATCTGTGGTAAAGGGAACGTACAGGGATGTGTCGATTTTGCCTCTTACTGTGAGGGGAGACTGGTTCCAGCAGGCTGCTTTGATGCGGTTTCTCACATACACCTGACAGGGCACATTTTTCAGATTAAAATAAGCGGCTCCGGCCAGTGCGGTGCTTCCGGCGCCGATGATGGAAATATTCATGGTTCCTCCTACTAAATCCGGATCATTGATTCTCCGGATGGTCCCTTTTATTATACTATTAATAGGGCTGCCATGCTTTGAAAAAATTGGAAATGGTTCATCAAAAAAACACGTCTCCAGGGACGTGCTTTTTCTATATCAGTATACCTTCCAGATGGTCCATTTCGTGCTGGATGATTTCGGCAGTGAAGCCCTGGAACCGTTTTCTCTTTTTGTGGAAGTCTTCATCCTCATATTTCACTTCCACCCAGTCATAGCGCCGACAGGGACGCTTTCCGGCAAGGGAGAGACACCCTTCTTCCGTATCATAATATGTGAGGGAATGCATGGTGATGACTGGATTGTAGAGGAGAAGGAAACGTTTTTCATCCCGGATGGCGATGATGGCTTTGGAAGCGCCGATCATATTGGCTGCCAGACCCACGCAGGTGTCGCTATGGGCGGCCAGGGTGTCCAAAAGATCCCGGCCCGCCGCACGGTCCTTCCGGCTGGCCTTCTCGGCTTTCCGCTGGAGGAAGAGGATATCTTTGACAATGGGACGAATCATGAAAATGCTCCTTGAGTTTTGTGAAGAATCGGCGGGAAGCTGTATTCCCGAAGGTTGACACGCCTTATGGACAAGCCCCTTTGGAGCTTGAGGGTTCTAAAGTTTGACGGGGCTATCGCCCCGAGGGTTCTAAAGTTTGACGGGGCTATCGCCCCGAGGATTCTTAAGTTTGACAGCGGCTCTGCCGCTGAGGGTTGTTGTGGGCGCCTTACATTTATAGAAGGCGCCCTCTTATGATAAAACCTTGACAACCGGGCTTTCGCCCGAGGGAAAACAGACCGACCCCGCACCGCAGGCGTGGTTGTATGGTTTTCCACTGCAGAATGTTTATCATGCCATATGGCACTGAAAGTAAATCCCGTAACGCTGACTTCATACTCATCGCCCGTAAGGGCGATACCACAACCCTCGGCCTGAAAGGCCGTCAAACTTACGAACCCTCCGGCCCCTCAGGGCCGGTCCATCTTAAGAACCTTTC
>NZ_JH591190.1:14958-36945 GCF_000242435.1 Dialister succinatiphilus YIT 11850
CGCTGCGCGGCCCTTTACAGAGAGAACCCGTTTGTCTCGTCTCCCGGCTTGTCCAGCCGGCGGGCGATGTCGTCATAGGTCTGGGAGAGCTGGTAGACCACAATGTCCATGGTGGTACGGATGGTGGCGGGGTCGAAGTTTTCCGGACGGGTGGTGAAGGTGACGTCCAGGAATACATTTTCATCGGAGCCGATGGAATATTTCACGATGGCGTGGTGGGCATTGAGGTCGTTCAGGAAGGCAAGGAAGGTCTTTCTGGCGGGGCCCTTGGGGGCAGTGCCCAGATGGATCCGCAGGAGAGTGTACATGCTGTTGTCAGTGATGACAGCGGCCACCAGCTTATGATGTTTCCCGGCGGGAATGGCGGTCATGAAAACGATGGTGTCGTAGGAATCATGGGTTTCCTGGCGGCGGAAGAAGTTCAGCCCTTCGTCTTTCATGTATTTTTCAAACATATCGGCTTTTACATTTTTAGTGTGGTTTCCCTGGGGAAACGGAATGGTATTGTCAGACATAGGACGCCTTTCTGCGCAGCTTCTGCGCCTTCGGGAAGCAGCCTGGTAAGGACTGCCGGATTTCATTGGTATGAAACCGGACTCTCTCAATGCATAGGTGCTTTCCCGGTCATGGTAAATGGAATGATGATATTTGTATTATACAGGAAACAGGGCGAATAGGAAACGGGCAGGGACAAAACGGGGCATTTTGAAATCTTGTCAAGAGGTACCAAAGAAACTGGTGCACTATATAAACAATTTCTATAACAGGGCGGAAGAGGAGAGGAAAAATAGAGGATGAGTCAATTTTTTTATGACGAAAAGTGAAGGGGCTGTTTTGGGAAGGCCCATGAAATCTATTATGATGATAAATCATACAGACACATCATTATGATTTTATGTAAAGAATGACAGAATCATTGTCAATCTAATTAAGTGATGGGTAATCCTATTTTCAATGATATAATTAGATAGGCTTATACTGTTTGAGAAAAGGGGCTTTTTCCGTGAAAACCGGGGTTATAATGGTGCCATCAAAAGAAACGCCGGGGTTTCCACGGACGAAGCATTCCCCGGGATGACAGAAATTTTAAGAAATGTGGTGATTTATATGGACTTAATGATGCTTCCTGAATTTGTTAAATTAGCCCTCTTTATGTTGGCCGTGTTTATTTCCAATATCGTGCAGGCTTTGACCGGCTTTGCAGGAGTCATGCTCTCCATTCCGCCAACCATTCTTCTCTATGGACCGGATATGGCCAAAGCAGTCATTAATGCCATCTGCTGGCTGGTGTGCGCACTCCTCATGTATCAGAACCGTCAGTACATCAACCCGAAGGAACTGCTCCGCATTGTGGTATTCATGCTGGTAGGCATGGCCATCGGTATTCACCTTTACAACGTGGTGAATCCACAGATTCTGGTACCTCTTTACGGCGCCATTATCGTAGGGGCAGCGCTGAAGAGCCTCATTTTCAAACAGAGCGCTTCCGCTCTGCCGAACTGGATCGCCATCCCTGTTCTTCTGGGGGCCGGCGTCATTCATGGCATGTTTGCTTCCGGCGGTGCCCTGCTGGTGGTATACCTGGTAGCCACCTTCCGGGATAAGGATTCCTTCCGTGCCAATGTGGCTTCCGTATGGACCATCCTGAACCTGGTACTCATGTTCAACGATTATGAAAAAGGCCTTTACAATGCAGAATTCTTTGAACTCCTGGGCCTGGGCGTCATTCCTCTGGTCATTGCCATCTATCTGGGAAATAAAATTCACGATATGATCAACCAGAAAATGTTCAACCGCGTTACCTACTGCCTCCTTTTGGCAGCAGGCAGCATGATCCTCATCTGATACTCTCTTTTGAAAAAGGGCTGTGAAAAAATGGTCATCATTTCTTCACAGCCCTTTTTTATGACCGCCCCAAGATGACAGGCAGCCTGCCTGCTGCATACCATGGGAGAGTGAGATTTCTCCACTCTGTGGAGACTCTGCATAGAGTCTCCAAGTCAGCCGAAGTTGGCCTCTAGCCTGCACAATAAGAGGCTTTCCTATTGGCGGCTGACCGGCTTCGGTCGAAATGACGGGTGCGGTGCGGCGTTTCTGCCATTTGCCCTTTTGAAATGACCGTATGCTGCCTGCCGCCACCGTCATCTCGAGCGGAGGGACATGGCGGTATAGGGATAAAGACCTCGGGGGCTATTGAGACGCTGAGCCGAGAGATCTCCTGCCTGCTGCATACCCTGGGAGAGTGAGATTTCTCCACAGTCTCTTTTGGGCATGAAAAAAGAGGCAGTGAAGAAATGAGGAACACTTCTCCGCTGCCTCTTTGACTTACCGTCCTTCCATCATTTTCCGGATCCGTTCTCTCCGCATCCTGGCGGCTGCTTCATCCACGATAATGTGATGGCCGGCGGCGGTGACGAATTCCGCTTTGGGAGGCGCCGCCTTTTTATCATTGTACAGGGCGTAATCAAAACCGCTGCCTAAAGCGCAGCTGGCGCAGTCCCTGCCGCTGGCGCCCCGCCACATGCGGTAGAGGCTGTAGCCAAACCAGCCGGCAATGGCTGCTGTAATCAGTATAGTTAACAGGGTACCCATAATGGTCCTCCTTTTATGATAATATTTCTCAAGTAAATTATACCATAAAAAGGGAAAGGGGGAAACTAAGATAGCTTTGCGGCTTGCCTGAAGCAGGCTTCAGCCTTTTATAATAAGAACAGCTTTCCTGCTGCATCCGGGGAAGGAGCCTTCCTCTCCTTCTTCATGGACTGTCATCAAAGGGGCGGTGGATGGTATAATAATGAAATGAATAGAAACCGCCCTCGTTCCTTCCGGCTGGCGCCGGAAGTCTTGCGGATCAGTATTTCTAAAGAATGGAGAAACCTATGGTAACAGAAGAATTACAGAAGAAACAGGATCATCTGGAAGCATATTTGAAACAGCTGGGCAGCGTGGTGCTGGCCTTTTCCGGCGGCGTGGATTCCACCTACCTTATGCATGAGGCCAGGAAGGTGCTGGGGGACAGGGCCATGGCAGTCACCATGAACCTGGCGTCGGTACCGGAAAGGGAAGTGGCAGACGCCATTGAATACTGCCGCAGGGAAGGCATCCGGCAGGAAGTGGTGAAAATGGACCAGTTCGGCATTGAAGGATTTGCAGAAAATCCTTCGAACCGCTGCTATCTCTGCAAACATTTCCTTTTCAGCTCCCTTAAGAAAATCGCGGAAAAGGAAGGCTTTGCCTATGTCATCGACGGCACGAACCTCAATGATGCCTCCCAGTACCGGCCGGGGCTCAAGGCCCTTGGGGAACTTGGCATCAGGAGCCCTCTCCGTCATGCCGGCCTCTACAAGGCAGACATCCGTGCCCTGTCCAAAGAAGCGGGTCTTCCCACCTGGAGCAAACCGTCCTTTGCCTGCATGGCTACCCGTTTCCCCTATGGAGAAACCATTACAGAGGACAAGCTCTCCATGGTGGAAAAAGCGGAAGATTTCCTTTTCTCCAAAGGCTTCAAGCAGTTCCGGGTGCGGCTTCATGAAGGAAATCTGGCCCGCATCGAAGTACTGCCTGAGGATTTGTGGAAACTTTTCCGCATCCACGAGGAAGTGGTGCGCACCTTCCACAGCCTGGGCTTTGCCTATGTCACCATGGACCTTCAGGGCTACCGCATGGGCAGCATGGACGAAGTGCTGTAAGGGTCGCCTTCGGCGGCCCGGGTTCTTAAGATGGACCGGCCTGAAGGCCGGAGGGTTCTTATGTTTGACGGCCCTTTGGGCCGAGGATTGTGGTATCGCCCTATTGGGCGATGAGTATGAAGTCAGCGTTACGGGATTGGTCTTTCTGTGTCATAGGGGCAGCGGGTAGCCGACAGCGGTCATTACCGGCCCGCCAGCCCCACCCATTATTGTTATTGATGTACTACATATAAAGGATTTCATCATGGATATGAAAGATATACTGCAGAAGGTAGCCTCCGGCGCCCTGCGCCCGGAAGAAGCGGAGGCGCTTCTCCGGAAAAATCCGGCAGACCGGCCCTATGAAGAAATGGGATTTGCCAAGCTGGATACAGACAGAAAGGCCCGGTCCGGCTTTGCGGAAGTGGTATACTGCCAGGGTAAGTCTGACGCCTTTATCGGGCAGATTTTTAAGAAACTTTACGAAACGGAAGGGGAAGTCTTCGGCACCCGGGCTTCTCCTCACCAGTATGAACTGGTGAAGAAAGTGCTGCCTTCCATTTCCTATGATCCTATTTCCCATATTCTGAAGCAGGAAAAGGAGAAGGACCATATCGGATGCATTGCTGTATGCACCGGCGGCACTGCCGATATATCAGTGGCGGAAGAAGCGGCCCAGACGGCAGAATACTTCGGCAGCCATGTAGAACGGATTTATGACGTAGGGGTCAGCGGCATCCACCGGCTCCTGTCCCAGGAGGAACGGGTGCGCAAGGCCAGCTGCGTCATTGCAGTGGCCGGTATGGAAGGGGCCCTGGCCTCGGTCATCGGCGGGCTGGTGCGGAATCCGGTGATTGCAGTGCCCACGTCAGTGGGGTATGGCGCCAGTTTCCACGGCCTCTCTGCCCTCCTGACCATGATTAATTCCTGTGCCAACGGCATAGTGACCGTCAATATAGACAATGGATTCGGTGCCGGTTATGTGGCCACCCAGATCAACAGACTGGCAGAAAGGGGAAAAGTGTAAATGGGAAAATCATTATATCTGGAAGCATCCTCCGGCATTGCGGGGGATATGTTTGTGGCAGCCCTGCTGGACCTGGGAGCGGACCGGAAAGCGCTGGATAAAGCGCTTTCTTCCATTCCAGCCAAAGGGTTTACGGTGGAAATCGGAAGGGTGCAGAAAGCAGGCATTGACTGCTGCGATTTCAACGTGATTCTGGACAAAGAACATGAAAATCACGACCACGATATGGCCTATCTCTACGGTCCCCTGCCGGAAGCAAGGGAAGAGGTTCATGAAGAACACCATCACCATCATGAGGAAGAAGGTCATCATCATGAGGAGGAAGAACACCACTGCCACTGCCATGAAGAAGGCCATCATCACGAAGAGGAAGAGCACCACTGCCACTGCCATGAAGAAGGCCATCATCACGAGGAGGAAGAACATCACTGCCACTGCCATGAAGACCATCACCATCATGACCATGGAGAAGGGCACCATCATCATGAACACCGCCATCTGAAAGATGTGGAAGCGGTCATTGACGGCACGGACATGACCGAATCTGCCAGGGCTCTGGCAAAGAAGATTTTCCGCATTGTGGCAGAGGCGGAATCCAAAGCCCACAACCTTCCTATCGAGGAAGTCCATTTCCATGAAGTGGGAGCCATCGACTCCATTGTGGATATCATTTCCGCTGCTGTATGCTTTGACAGTCTCCATATCGAAAATGTGATTGTACCGAAACTTTCGGAAGGCAGAGGCACTGTCCGCTGCCAGCACGGTGTCCTTCCGGTGCCTGTGCCGGCTACACTGAACATTGTCACCGCCTATCACATGCCCCTGGAAATCATGGACGCCAAAGGGGAATACGTGACCCCCACGGGCGCAGCCATTGCGGCGGCCCTGGCCACCTCCCATGAGCTGCCTGCCTCCTTCACCGTTCTGAAAACAGGTCTGGGCGCGGGAAAACGGGACTATCGGGAACGGACCAATATCCTCCGGGCCATTCTCATTGATGAAGCAGAAGGACCCTGGGAAAAAGACCAGGTAGTGAAGCTGGAAAGCGATATCGATGACGCTTCCGGCGAAGTGCTGGGCTATACAATGAAAAAACTGATGGATGCCGGCGCCCTGGACGTCCATTTTACCCCTATCTACATGAAAAAGAACAGACCGGCCTATGAACTCACGGTGATCTGCAAGGAAGACAGGAAAGAAGCCATGGAAAACATCCTCTTTTCCGAAACCACCACCATCGGTATCCGCGAACTGGCGCCTCTCATGCGCTCCATCCTTCATCGGGAGGAAAAGGAAGTAGACACTGCCTACGGCCGGGTCCAGGTGAAGGAAGTGACCCTGGGCAGCGAAAAACGGCGCTATCCGGAATATGAATCGGTGAAGAAGCGGGCAGAAGAAAAACAGGTGCCCTTCCAGACCGTTTTTAATGCAGCGAAAAACAGCATATAAAAGACCCTGCATAAAAAAGCCGTGAAAATTGCCCTTTTCACGGCTTTTTACATATATTTTTCACTTTCTTCCTAAAAAAGACTACAATAGAAAAAGAAATGATTTTCATAAGAAGAAGGGATACCATGTTTGATCTTACAGCATATGCAGAAATCATTACAGGGCAGTTTCTCCTGAGCCTTGGCGCCCTGTTCTATACAGGCTGGTGGCTTACGGCCTTCCGGCCCGATGCCAGAAGCGGAGGGGCCCTCTCGGCCCTGCTTTTCCTGCTCCTTGCAGTCTTTGGCCTTTCCGGCACTGCCCTGACGGTTCACGGCATTCACGGCCTTCCCCTGCCGCCCTCCTGGCCAGGAGGGACCATGCTCCTGGCTTTGGCCCTTCTGGTATATTTCATCCTTCTTGCCGGTTCTGTCAAACTTTTCGGCCGGAAACCGACCACAGAACTCATCCTTCTCGTTCTCTGGGCACTTATGGAAATCATGGTACTGGGAGTGCTCCATGAAGCAGGTGGCCTTGCCGGCGCTGCCTATGGTCTCACCTGGGCCGCCGTGGCTGCTGCCTCTCTCATTGCCTTTACAGCCTACATGATGTACTACCGCATGGATGATAACACCGCCTACATTACCGGAGCCGTTCCCCTTCTGGTAGATGGGGCAGTGACCCTGATGATCGCCCTGCTGGGACGGTAGCGGGATCCGCACTCATTCATGCAGCTGCTCCACTGTCTGAGGACCCGCTGTTTTCCTGTATTTCACCTTCCAGCCCTCCACCCGAAAAGCCTGATGATGTAAATGATGGTCTTCAGGGACCCGCTTACATCATCAGGCTGTTTTTTACCTGCCAGCAGGTTTTAAAAGTTCTGATGCACCGGAAGGTCTTTTCATGATTCACTGATATGGCCGCCAGTCATGGTGAGGTTGTCGATGACTCCCCGTACATCCCGGAAGGTGCAGTCGGTCAGCTCCAGCCGGGAGCGGATCAGAGCAAAGAGGGGAAGATCCGTTTCCATATCTTTGAAGGTGGTCCGCAGGAATTTCAGGTTCTGGCAGTCTGTGGCGGACACCAAACCGTAGCTGCATTCTCGGATTACACTGTCCCTGAGGAGAATGCTGCTGCAGAACCGGGCTTCATACCCATAGGTTCCGCATCCGTACAGGTCCATATGATCCATGGTCATATGAGTGACGCTATCCAGTTTCAGCACGGCGCCGTCACAGAATCCTTTTTTGAGTTTATGGCCCATCCGGAGGTGGGACAGTTTCAGGTTTCGGCAGTTGACGAATTTCAGTACCGGCGTATAGGGGAATTCTGTAACAATTTCTGCTATAATGGTCTCCGTATCCAATCCCCGGATGGTGAGATCCTTGAACCCGGCAATGTCCAGTGTGCAACCATCGCCCAGATACAGACCGGCAGGGGCCGAATCATAGTAGTCGGAGTAGTGAAGCAGCCGCTCTGAAAATTCTTTCTCCTGCCAGTTTGACAGATTGTATTCACCCGGTGCCAGAACGATTTCCGTATTGTCCGCCAGTGATTCCATCATTTCGTCTACATTGTGGACCAGCACTGTTTTCTGGGCCCCCAGGGCCGCTGGAGTCATCGTCAGGACCAGCAGGATCCCTAAAAAGATACCCCTGATAAACCTCATCCATTTGATTTTGCCAGGCTCTTTCATTACCAGACACCTCCTGTTTCTGGGAATCTCTTTACTGATTATGCCGCCGCAGCCCGACGTATGCACCGGCACGATCCTGCTGAGAATGCGGATTTCCCATGGGCTGCGGTTCCAGCATTTCTCGATCGTGACAGCATCCCCTCCCTGCGTTTGCGCCGCTTCTGCCGAAAGTCCCACCCCTGCTGACGGGATGGCGGTACAGAGAAGCAGGGGCAGGCCCTTCTTTGTCAAGGCGGAATGATTCTGTCTCATAGAAAACGCATCTTTCCTGTTTTCTGAGTATTCCGCAAGGATCCCGGCCTTACTTTTATTTTACTAAAAATGGACAGAAAAAAAACCTGTACGAAAGTACAGGTTTGTAGCATGAAAGATGAGCAGGATATAATCAGACAGTCAGAGGAGATGACAGATACCAGGTAACCTTCCTTCGGCGTCGTCATTCTGGGCGATAGCGTAGAATCCCGGCTCGTGGAGAAAAGGAACCGGCGCCGCTAACGACCGGTTATCAGGAAACACTGTTTTCCATGAGAACTTTTTTATTTTAAAGAGATTATATAGACAGAGAGAACTGAGGGGCCCGGAAGAGGCGCCGGCCTCCCTGCCTGTTACGTGCACACACCTTATCAAGGGACAGGCGGGAGACAGGAAGAACTTCCTCATATGAATCAGAACTCTCCGACGCGTCAAAACTTCACAAAGAACTCCTGAAGATGACCTGCCAGACATCCTGGTGGCAACTATGGCTATACCAGTTCTTCCTTGACGACACAGATATTCCGCTTAGGCGGCTGCTCCTGGCCGATTCATCGAAGCTGAACGCCTGAGCCCTACCGCGCATCAGCATGGGACGAATCAGGAGTTTTTGCATGGCATGAAAAAGAGGCTGTGAGAAAGGATACCCATTTCTCATGGCCTCTTTTTATGCACCCATTTTCAGGAAAGCTTCTCCAGTACCGCCCGGCAGCCTTTGGCAATATCCTCATAGGTCTTTTCAAAATTTCCTGTATACCAGGGGTCCGCCACGTCCCTTGTTTCTCCCGCCCAGTCAAGAAGGCGGGAGATTTTTTTCTCCGGATCCCCCTGGGTGAGACGGGACAGGTCATCCAGGTTCTCCTCATCCATGGCGATCACATAGTCCGCCTCTTCATAATCCTTCCTGGTCATGAGAGCCGCCCTTCTTTTCGTAAAGGGAATATGGTGGGCGGCAAGAGTCCTTTGGGCAGGGGGATAGATATCATGGCCCACTTCCTCGGTGGTGGCGGCCATGGAAGAAATTTCATATTTCCCGTCCAGCCCCCTTTGGCGCACCATGTCCTTCATTATCATTTCCGCCATGGGAGAACGGCAGATATTGCCGTGGCAGATGAAAAGAATGTGGAGTTTATCTTCATGGTTCTGCATTGTCATGGAATGTCTCCTTTCGATGCTTTTATAATCGTTTCATTTCCTGTTTCATTCTTTCTCTGGAAATTATCCCGGCAAGAACGGTATTTTCCAGCAGGGCCCATTTTTCATCTTTGCTCAGATGATGCTGCCGGGAGAAAGTATAGATACTGTGCCTCGTATAGAGGATATCTGTGACTTCGCCAGGCTTCCATTCCCCTAAGGAGGAATGCATCCATTTCCCTTCACGAATCATCATATAGAAGAAAATCTTTCCCGGCGCGCTGTGCATGGATTGGAACAGAAGGATCAGGCCTTCCTGCCCGGTATAATCGGCGCGCCAGTCTTCGTAGGGCTTTTTGTCGTATTGACTGACTGCGGAAATGAGTTTTCCAAAGAAGCAGTTTTTCAATCTGGCCATTTTATGTCTTCCGTCTGCTTATCTATTTCTATATGGAAGAAATCTTTCACAATCCGGTTCAGCTGTTCGGCTATTTCTGAAAATTCCCGGTTCAAATCCAGGGTTTTTATGGAAATTTGATTTCCGCTCATCTGATATACATGATCCGGGACAAGAGGTTCATCGGTTTTGGCGTAAAGGAGCATGCCGGCTACCTTATGGTTTGTACCTTTTAGCGCGGCTTCCTTATTTTTCACATAAGTAAAAATCTGATATAAGTTTTCTGAATGCAATGTCTGCGTATCAAAGTGTGTCTGCAGTGTGTGCTCATAATATTTGGCATCAATAATGAGCATCTGCTTTCCATAGACAAGGGTAATATCTGTCTGCATGACCGGAAGCAGTGCGCCATATCCGTCATCCAGCTGCCATGGGATTTGAAGGGCTTTGGAAGAAAATCCTTTTATGCGCGCACCAAACTCCTGGGCGTAGTATTCCAGAATAAACTTCTCGTATAGCCGCTCCATCCTCTGCTTGTCTAGAAAACCGGCCAGCCGATATTCTCCATGCTCCGTGGTCAGAAGGGTCCCTTCAATCAGCAACTGGCAGATAGCAAGCAGAAGCTGATAGGTCTGGTTGTTCCTTTGAAAACGGATGTCGGTCCATCGAATATGGGTAAGCTCTATTGGCTCGATTCCGGAGAAGAACAGCATTTCTTTCTTTAATTCGGTCTTATATTTTTCTTGTACGTTCTTCTGCTTGAGCAGGAGAAGAACTGTCGATTTGAGAATCCGGTTCATCAGATTGTTCTCAGACAGCTCATCATAATCACAGGTCACGGCTATTTGATTCCGCATTTTGTTACGGATTGTCTCAGGAATATTTATCTTTCCACGAAGTGTGGTTAAGTTGTCTGCATGGCCCATGTATTCTTTATAGAGGCCCTGCTTCAACTGCAGACCGATGCCTTTAGACAGAATTGCTGCAAAGAGATTATGTATGTTATCGAAAGGTTCCTTCCGGATATTGTCATAAACCGATTTTCTCAGTGTGGTGAAAGCGTACGACAGCATGTAATAGATGTTTTTTATGAATATGCTTTTATCCTTTGTCATTGAAATACTCCGTGCAGGATATGGTCCCAACGCTGCACTTTGGTATCATCGTCGAACCAGTATTCAGAAAGCATGGGGAGAATATCATAGTTTACCACAGACTGCATCCATTCGTTGGTGCAGGTTTCTTTTGTCTTTCCACAGAAATAGCTGTGCCCTATGCAGAAACCCTTTCCCAGGGACTTGTCTCTTGAGATTTCCCCGTTCAGCTTTACAATTTCAGAAATCAGTTCGTTAAAAGTCCTGTTGTCAAGAGAATGCTGATACTCTTTGAATCCCTTTGATTCAAATGCCGGAGCCATTTCAAAGAAACTGAACCGGCGGCGCAGAGCATAGTCAATCATGGCGAGGCTTCGATCGGCCGTATTCATCATGCCGACGATGTAAAGATTTTTCGGAACGGAAAAGGGCATACCATTATAGGCCAGCGTTGCTTTTGTGCCGCGATAGTCTTTCTCAATCAGCATCAAAAGTTCCCCGAAAATTTTACTGAGATTTCCCCGGTTGATTTCATCAATAATAAAGAAGAACTTTTTATCCGGCTGATTTTCCGCTTTCTTACAGAACTGGTAGAATATCCCATATTTTAGCTCATAGGAATCGCCGGATGGTCGGTAGCCCATCACGAAATCTTCATAAGAATAATTCTGGTGGAACTGTACGAATTCAATACGGCTGTCATCTTTTTCGCCCATCAGTGAATAGGCCAGTCGTTTGGCGGTAAATGTTTTGCCTACACCGGGAGCCCCCTGCAGAATGAGATTCATCTTGTTCAAAAGTACTCCGGAAAGCCTGTCGTATTGATTTTCACTCATATAAACTTCGGACAGAAAATCCTTCTTTGTATAGGAAGTGTTCATATCCTTGGAAGTTAATGGGTTTTCTTCACGAATCATGTCCATGATGAACTCATATTCGTCTTTGGTCAATTTGAAGAAGGTGCCGTTTGGATTCTGGAAGAATTCCATCTGCTCAAGCTCCGGACATTCCTTCAAAGTTCGGTAATCGATGGGATTGACAAGAGACTCGGTTTTCTCAAAACAGATTTTCTTGCCATCATTTGCGGCGCTGACCTTAGCCAGTGCTACCACCTGCTTTACAGGGTTGGACTCATAACCGATAACTAAATCACCGGCTCTGGCGTCCACAAAATTCTGGAATACACGGCGTTTATTTCCATTCTCATTGAAAAGGGTATACTCCTGCACATGGCTGGTCTGCAAATTAGAAAAACTCCAGATTTTCGGATTCGCATTGAGCCACCAGTATCTATGCTCTTCACTGCTTTTCGGCTTTTCAGTAAACTCCATGTCGTCAGAATCTGCTTGATTCGATTCCTTATCAGCTGGTTTAGAAATATTGCGAGAAATATAAAAACCCACATCGAAGGTTAGTGTTCTTAGCTCCGAATCGGGATAGCAGTCGTCTGTCAACTGGCTCTTGAATAGGTCAATAAGTGTGGAATCCCGTTTTAGGCTCTCACGGATTTCATTGTAAAAATCGTAGAAGCTTTTGAGATTATCGGTATAGGAGCCTTTCTTAAATTTATAATTACTGTCTAATTTATTAGATACAGACCTTGCTTCACTATATTTATACACATAGTATTTATCCGGGTAACGGAGCCATAAATATGTGGTGATGGCATTTTCATGCTGGTAATGCTGTTTGGCGGTGCTTTTATACTTTTTAAGGAGAATGTTCGACTGCTTCTTGAAAGACTCAATTCGTCCAAATACGTCTTTACTCTCATCAAATAAGTCCATATACATGGCACGTACTTTTTCCGGCGCGGCGTGGGCAAATTCTATAATCATTCCCGCTGGAAAATTATTTGTTGAGGCCAGAAGATTGGAAGTTTTAGAAAGAGATTGACTGAGCATGTCTTCAAAATCCGCTGCGTGAATATCCCAGTTATCCTGAAAGCATTTGACTGCTTCCCATTTGTATTTTTCTTCATTCCAGTGTGTAGCGACGAAGTCTTTCTTATACTGCCTAAGAGCTTCTTTTAAGCGAAGTTGATTAAACATTTCTATAATATCCTCCATAACATGTCCGCACAGGTCAAAATGAAATTAAAAATAAAGATGCCGCATATGGGGCCTTTACTTATCATTATAGCAGTTTCATAGGAGGCCGTGAAAACAGATAAAAAACGGATATCCGGTTTTCTGCAGAGCAGCGGAAGATGCAAAAATAAAAGCCGGGGTGCTGGCGAAGGCAGCGGGAATTCACATTGGCGAATTAGTTCATATTGATTATTCCTGGGGAAAAGTTGATTTTGAAGTTAGGCCGGTACAGGATGTGTGCTTTGAGAGCTGCGGCATGGCTCCTGCTGGAGGAATCAGTATGGATATCGAACCAGATGATATGGAAGCGGAAGATACGGTGACTGTTGTTTGGGAAATTATAAACGAAAAATAATGCCTATTGCATGGAGGGGGCCTATGCCTGCCGGCAGGAAAACAATTCATTTATTTGCTGAAATTTGGGAGAGCCAATTCCGCTGCCATCGTGCGCATCCTTCTCTTTTCTTTATAAAGGATTTCGACAAATGGTTTGGTAAGGAATGCGATTTCCTTGGCTTTCAAATGGACTGCGGGTATCAATTTGCAGACCGTTTGGAAAAAGAGAAAACCTTACATAAGGGGTGTCCCCCGGCGAATATGATCAGCCACATTTATAATTGGGGAGTTCTGGGATTCGGTCTGTTTTCAAAATGGCGCTATTTTACTCACTGGGCCAACGCCTCGTTGGAAAAAGACATTGATTGGTTTATCCTTGTGCTGCATCAGCTGTACAAAAGCTCTGCTTCAAAGAATTTATAAGAGCTGTTTTTTTATGTCCTGGCGTATTCTTAAAAGAGGTAGAAAGAGTTCATCAGCCATTGCTGTACAGGTCTTCCAATGTATAGAGAATGACACTGGGTCTGGGGGTCACCTGATAGCCGCTGCGGGAAAAGAAGCCGTATCTATGGCAGTTCATTCCTGTCTGTTGGACTTGTCGGATTTCGGTCTGAATCATGGCATCGGTCACAGGGGTCTTCCGGAATTTGGCTTCATAGAAGATGTATCCTTTGCCGTCGTGGGTGACTACATCAAATTCTCCATTTCTATGCTCTTCAGGTAAATCATAGGAATAGGTGCCGATGGCATCAAAAATTTCTGGAAGCCGGCCTTTTCGATTCTGGCGGATGAGGAACTGGCGGCACAGAGTTTCAAACTGTTTCGGGACGAAGGTCTCAGAAAAGTCATGGGCAATGTACCGGTCCCAAAACGTATCCGGCGCCATAATCTGCCGCTGTGAACTGTAGGGAAACAGATATCGGTAATAGAAGCTGGACAGATTGTCGCTGATGAAATAGCTGGCTTTCTTTTTGTTATTTCTGTCATTAATGGGAGCTTCTTTTTTCACCAGTTCCATGAGTATCAGCCGTTTCAGCACTTCGGCCAGCGCTGAACTGCTGGTGATATGGGATTGGGATAGAATATCCTTAAAACGGTGAAAGCCCCGTGCCAGTGCTTCAAATGCTTCGTTTGCATTGATGAACCGGGACAGTTCTCCCAAAAGATACATTTGGACTTCATTTTCCAGCCGGGCATCGGGCTCCACCAGCAGGTTCATCACATTTTCGCGGACGCTTCGGGTGGAATCTATGAGACGGTTGTAATAAGGCACGCCGCCGAAAACACTGTAAAGCCGCACCTTGTCTGCCGGAGAGAAGTCTGGGTAAAAGGCAGCCGATTCGAAGTAATCCATGGGATGGATATGAAGGCTCAGGGTGACCCGGCCATATAACGGATTTTCTTCCAGCATCAGTGATTTCATGGTATCCACAAAGGAGCCGCAGAGAATCAGCTTCAACTGGGAACGCTCCCGATAGGAATCAATCAAAGACTGTAAAATGCTGTCCAAACCGGGCACTGTCTGACGCAGATAGGGGTATTCATCCAAAACCAGAACCTGCCTTGTGCGGCAGGCCTGCTGAAAAAGAAAATCAAGCAGCTTTTCCATGCCCGTAAAGGCCAGAGGCGGATACTGATAAACCTCAGAAATCAAGGCAGACAGACTTTGGACGTTATTCATCTCCGTTGTCCGCTTGCATTGATAATACAGCCCCTGGATCTTTGAGGTTTTCAGAAACTGCTTAATCAGCTCACTTTTACCGATTCGCCGCCGTCCGTAAATCAGCACTACTTCCTGATTCGGGGAGTCATACATCCGGCGAAGCCGTTCCATTTCCACTTCTCTTCCAATAAACATGGAGCTACCTCCTGCTTCCCATTTTAGTCATATGGATTTTACTAAAATCCTTTTGAGTAAAATTATACTACATCATGCATTGTCGATTCAATGACAGGACTATTTTTGTATTGTATAGGATAAAAATATATTTTATTAAAATTTGATGAGCACGCTTTTGCCGGTTTGAATGGATGAATTTTCACATTTTTTAGAGAATCATGATGCCGGTTTGCCACATTTTTCCTTGAAGCGGCTTTCTTTTTGTTAAATCACTCCATTGCCAACGGCTCTTTCTTTTGTTTTTCCATGGTATACTGGATTCAGCAAAAGAATTGATGATACTCTATGTAAAAATGAAAGAAAGGAAGAGAGCCGTGAAGACTGCCATGTATCATTCTCCCTTTGGAGATATGGAGCTTGACTATGAGGGCGGCGCGGTGACGGCGCTGAAGATGGCGGGGAAGGAAGCCGAAGGCAAAGCGCCGGAGGGGCTGGCGCTGACGGTGTTCCGGGAGCTGGATGAGTATTTCCAGGGGCGAAGGAAGACTTTTGACTTTCCCTGCCGTACCCATGGCACTGCTTTTCAGGAAAAGGTGTGGGTGGCGCTCCGGGAGATTCCCTATGGGGAAACGAGGAGTTACAGGGACATAGCCGAGGCCATCGGCCATCCGAAGGCTTACCGCGCCGTGGGCATGGCCAACAATGCTAATCCCCTTTTCATTATTATTCCCTGTCACCGGGTCATCGGCGCCGACGGGTCCCTCACCGGCTACGGCGGCGGTCTTCCCATGAAGAAGGCACTCCTGATGCTGGAGAAGAAGCATAGCATTTCATAAATCAAAAAGGGCTGTGAAGAAATGCATGAATGACATGGATACCATTCTTCTCTCCTGTCATTTCGATGGTGGGGGAGTGGAGAAATTTCAGGCCCCATGGTACATCATGGTACATGCAGCATAGCAGCAGGAGATCTCCGGGCTCAGAGTCTCCCTGGCGCTCAAAACCCTTTGCTCTACGACCGACAGGCAGCTCCGCTCGAGATGACGATGAGGCGAGTGGCTTACTGTCATTGAATCCATAAAAACATACCAAAAGGGCTGTGAAGAATTTTCAGGCTCTATGATACATGCAGCATAGCAGCAGGAGATCTCCGGGCTCAGAGTCTCCCTGGCGCTCAAAACCCTTTGCTCTACGACTGACAGGCAGCTCTGCTCGAGATGACGATGAGGCGAGTGGCTTACTGTCATTGACACAATAAGACATACCAAAAGGGCTGTGAAGAAATGATTTCAATTTTTTCACAGCCCTTTTTAATTTACAGTTCGCTGAAGAGGGGCACGAAAGCCATGAAGGCGGTGCATAGGAGGGTGATAAGGATCACCGTAAGAAGGGATAGCACTGTACCGTATCGGATCTGGGCGGAGGCGGAGAGGCCGTAGCCTATGGGGATGGCCCTGGTGGAAATGGGGAGGATGTAGGCGCAGTTGGCGGCGGCGATGGTGCCCAGGATGTAGGGGATGGGATTCAGGGAGAGGGAGGAGGTTATGCCGATGACCACGGGAATGGAAATGGAGGCGGAGGCGGTATTGCTGGAGATTTCCGACATGAAGCAGGCGAAGAGGCAGGCCATGGCCATCACCGGAAGGCCCGGGGAGAGGTGAAGGGCGGCGATGAGGAGGGAGAGCTCCTTGATGGCGCCGGTTTCAATGACCAGTTTTCCCAGAGCCAGACCGCTGGCAAAAAGGGCGATCATGCCCCACATGGCGTGGCTTTCAGCGTATTTCCAGGTGAGCATGGGATTTCCTTTTTCATCTTTCAGGAAGAACATGAGCATGCCCAGGAAGAGAAATACGTAGGCCGGCTTCATGGCAGGGAGGTATGTCGCAAAGAGGGGACGGAGGAAGGAGAGCAGGGTGGCGGCGATGAAGAGAATGAGGCCTATGCGCTCGCCCCGTTTCATGGGACCGAAGGATTTGTACATGGAGCGGAAATAGCCCTTCGTGCCGGGGAGGGATCTGACCGGGCAGGGCAGGAAAAGAAGGAAAAGGAGGTTCATGAGGAAAATGAGGATGAGCACAGGCAGGAAACGGATGACCCAGTCGAAATACATGAATTCATGGCCTGTCAGTTTTTCCAGATAGGAAACGGCTACCAGGTTGGCGGAGGAGCCGATGGGGGAGCCGAAGCCACCGATGCCGCTGCCCCAGCCGATGGCAAGGAGGATGGGAATGGCGGTTTGACTGGTGCTGATATCCTTTTCTCCGGTGAAATGGAGCATGGCCACCGCAATGGGACAGAAAATAGCGGCCACCACCACGTTGGGAAGGAAAACGGAGAGCGCCGTGGAAGCCAGGAACCATACAAAGATCTGGCTTTTCATGGAGGTGCCTATGGAGCAGAGGGCTCTTACGGAAATTCGTTTGTCCAGTCCCGTGGTGGTCCAGGTCAGGCAGATGAGGTCGCTGCCGAGAAGGAGCACTGCAATCTCCGAGAAATACTGGCTGATCACGTGATTCATGGGAATGAGGTTGAAAAGGGAATTCACGATAATAGGGATAAAGGCGGTGACGTAAATGGAAACGGGCCGGAATATCCACCACAGCGCCATCCAGAGGGCGCAGGAAAGAGCCAGGGCAGAAGACTGCTGGAAGGTGCCGGTAAGAAGAAAGGCAGCAGCGCCAAAGGCGATGGGGCCGCTTAATAGTGCAAGATTCTGTTTCATGGAAACACCTCTTTTATGGACATTAACACGCCCCTTTGGGGCGTGAGGGTTCAGGCGCCTTTCGGCGCGGTCGGGATCGGGACAGGGACTAGGGCGGTGCTTTCCAGTATTCCCGAAGGTTGACACGCCCTTACGGGCGTGAGGGTTGATGGCGCCGCCGGGCCTTTGGCCCTGGGCGCCAAGGGTTCTGTCCGGGACCGGCTGACGCCTCCCGGACGGGCTCCGGGCTTCCGCCCTCGGGAGGTATATAGTACTGTGGAGGTCCTATGCAGGATGTGCACAGTGGCACTATAACCCGTGCCGCCGATTGGCGGTCAGGATAGCGATGGGGTGTCAAATCGGCGCTCTGCCTTGTACACCCTTTGCCTCTTCGAGGCGTTCCCCTCAAGGGGAAACGAGAAGTATGGAGAGTGAAAACAGAGAGTCATATATTTCATGTACCATTCCGCAGTTTTCCCCCCTTTGGTGGCGATTGCCGTAATGTTTATCATGTCATATGACAAAGAAAAGCAAATCCCGTAACGATCTTGCGTCCCCTTTAGGGGAAGAGGGCCACGAAGTGGCGAAGGGATGTACGAGGGTAAGAATGATTATGATACTCGATGTGGACGTGACCGCCGAAAGGCGGCATTATAATGCTCATCGCCCGTAAGGGCGATACCAAAACCCTCGGCCCGAAGGGCCGTCAAACTTAAGAACCCTTGGGTCGAAGACCCATCCATCTTAAGAACCTTTTTCCACAACCCTTCTACACAACCCGCCGCCGCAGGCGGCTATAACCTCCAGCCCCGCAGGGGCTGGCCACCTTCCCCTCTGGCCCTTTTATATCCATTATATGCATGAAAAGTTACGTTGAAAAACTGTTATTTCTTGTATACAATACAGATAAAATACAGTAACAGGAGGGGCCATGAATTTTCTGTCTATGAAATATTTCCTCATGCTGGCAGAGGAGAGAAGTTTTACGAAGGCGGCGGAGAGGCTGCATATTACCCAGCAGACTTTGTCCGCCCATGTGGCGGCGCTGGAGAGGGAGACGGGGGCGAAGCTTTTTGTGCGCCATGTGCCGCTGGAGCTGACGGACAGCGGCTCCGTATTTCTTCGCTACGCCCGCCTGTTTGTTAGAAACGAGCTGGCTCTGAAGCGGGAGCTGTCCGATGTGTCGGGGCGCTTTGAGGGGATTCTCCGCATCGGTATCGCCCCTTCCCGGGGGCAGGTGATGCTGCCTTCTGTCATTGCCCGTTTCCAGGAGCGGTATCCCCGCTGCAGCATCCGCCTTTTTGAAATGGCCAATGAGGATATATGGAAGGGGCTGAAGCGGGATGAAATCGACATAGCCATGGCGAGGCTTCCTGGGGAGATGCCCGGCATTTCCCACAGGCCCTGGATGAAGGAGGAAATCGTGCTTCTTGTGGAGAAATCCCTTACGGAAAGGCTCTGGGGAAAAGAGGGGGGTTCTCTTTTTTCGGAAAAGGAAAGGAAGAAGGGACTGCCCCTTTTCTTTGAAGACTGTCCTTTTCTTTTGAACAGTGAAAATGATATTGCCGGCGCTCTGGCGCGTCAGCTTTTCCGGCGCGGCAGCTTTGCGCCCCGCGTGGCAGTGGAGTCGGAAAATATGGGGACCATGCTCCGGCTCTGCCTTCTGGGGAGGGGCGCCTATTTCTGTCCGGAAAATCTGGCAAGAGCCCTGCTCTCGGAGGAGGATTGGGAAAAGCTTTATGTCATGCATTTTGAGGAAGGGGTCTATGAGCTTTCCTTCGGCTGGCAGACCGGGGCCCACCGCTGGCAGATGATAGAGAAGTGGATGGAAATGGCAAGGCCGGTTTCCAAAAATGAGGCGGGCGGCTGCTCTTGAAGGTTGACGCCCGCTGGCGAGGCAGGCGCCTGCGGTGCCAGTATAAATGAGATATGATTGAAAATTCCGGTGCCTGGAAGGGGCAGCGAGGCAAAATAAAAAGAACCTGGAAGAAATGGCAGTTGTTTCTTCCAGGTTCTTTTGTGGATGTAAGGTGGGCTGGCAGGCTGATAAAGACACTGCCGGCCAGGGGCTTACCGCTTTCCCGTGGAACCCGGGCGCCCCTTACAGGTCCAGGTTGGTTACTTCTTTTGCGTGTTCTTCAATGAACCGGCGGCGGGGTTCGACTTTGTCTCCCATGAGGATGGTGAAGAGGCGGTCTGCTTCGATGGCATCGGTGAGTTCTACTTTCAGCATGACTCGCTGTTCCGGATTCATGGTGGTGTCCCACAGCTGTTCCGGGTCCATTTCACCCAGCCCTTTGTAGCGCTGGATGGTGCAGCCGTCGCGGCCGATTTCGTCAAGCATTTTATTCTGTTCGTCATCATCATAGGTGTAGTATTTCTGCCGTCCCTTGCGGATCTGGTAGAGCGGCGGCTGGGCAATGTATACGTGGCCTTCGGTGATGAGGGGTTTCATGTAGCGGTAGAAGAAGGTGAGGAGGAGGGTGCGGATATGGGCGCCGTCCACGTCGGCATCGGTCATGATGATGATTTTGTAGTAGCGGAGCTTGGTGATATCGAAGTCTTCGCCTACGCCGGTGCCGAAGGCAGTAATCATGGTGCGGATGGCATCGGAGTTCAGCACTCGGTCCAGTCTTGCTTTTTCTACGTTCAGGATTTTGCCGCGGAGGGGCAGGATGGCCTGGTAGCGGCGGTCACGGCCGGATTTGGCGGAGCCGCCGGCGGAGTCCCCTTCGACGATGTAGATTTCTGTAAATTTCGGATCTTTTTCTGTGCAGTCTGCCAGTTTGCCGGGGAGGCTGGATACTTCCAGGGCGTTCTTGCGGCGGGTCAGTTCCCGGGCCCGGCGGGCAGCTTCTCTGGCCCGGCTGGCGGTGATGCCTTTTTCCACGATGGCTCTGGCTTCCTGGGGATGTTCTTCCAGGTAGGTTTTCAGGCCTTCGGAAACGATGTTGTCCACAATGCTCTTGACTTCCAGATTTCCCAGCTTGGTCTTGGTCTGGCCTTCGAATTGGGGGTTGGGGACTTTGACGGAAATGACGCAGGTCAGGCCTTCTCTGACGTCGTCGCCGGAAAGGTTGTCTTCGTTCTGCTTCAGGATGCCGCTCTTTCTGGCATAGTCATTGAGCACCCGGGTGAGGGCGGTGCGGAAGCCGGCCAGGTGCATGCCCCCTTCCACGGTGTTGATATCGTTGACGAAGGTGTACATGTTTTCGCTGTAGCCGGTCTGGTACTGCATGGCAATGTCTACGATGACTTTGTCTTTTTCCCCTTCAAAGGCAATGACTGCCGGGTCTACCAGGTCTTTGCCTTCGTTCAGGAACTGGACGAATTCGGTGATGCCGCCGGCGTAGTGGAAAACGTCCTGATGGGTGGCGCCGTCGCGGTTATCGGTTAAGGTGATGGTGAGGCCCTTGTTCAGGAAGGCCAGTTCACGCATACGGATTTTCAGGGTTTCGTAGTCGAAATCGATGCCTTCCTTGAAAATCTGGATGTCCGGTTTGAAGGTGACGGAGGTGCCGGTTTCATCGGTTTCTCCGTAGGTTCTCATATGTTCTGTCACGTCGCCCCGGGACAGTTTCATTTCATGGAAGTGGCCTTCTCTTCTGACCACTACCTTCATCCATTCGGACAGGGCGTTGACTACGGAAATACCTACGCCGTGGAGGCCGCCGGAAATGGGGTAGCCGTCGCCGCCGAATTTGCCGCCGGCATGAAGGACGGTAAGCACTACTTCCATAGCGGGTTTGCCGGTTTCGTGCATGCCCGTGGGAATGCCGCGGCCGTTATCGGTGACGGTGCAGCTGCCGTCGTCATTCAGGGTGACTTCGATGTGAGTGCAGTAGCCTGCCAGCGCTTCATCGATACTGTTATCCACGACTTCATACACCAGATGGTGCAGGCCCCGGGCGGAGGTGGAACCGATGTACATGCCCGGACGGAGGCGCACGGCTTCCAGCCCTTCCAGTACTCGTATATCCTTCGCGCCGTAATCGCTCTTGCCATTTTCTTCTGCATGGCGGGCCTGGATTTCATGAATTTCTTCAGACATAAAACACTCCTTGACAAAAAAACGCAGGGGCCATTGAATCCGTACTGCCTCAAATGGTCCGCTGCCATTTTATTACAATCATTTATATACATTATAGCATAAATGAGGGATTCCTGCAGGAAATGGGAGCGCTGCGTAAGTGTCAAGTTTTCCTCGGTAATTCATTTGACTGTCGATAATTACTATCTCCGTGGCTTCGGTTTTATCAGTATTTCTGTATAGCTCTGGCCAGTCTCCCCATTGGTGAAGAAGAAGCTCCATAAACGCCTATAC
>NZ_JH591190.1:37996-43743 GCF_000242435.1 Dialister succinatiphilus YIT 11850
ACTGCTCCTATTGCATTTTCACTCCAAATTTCTCCAGTTTTTGTTATAATATCCATGAGGAAAGACCTTTCTTTGTTTTATTCTTTGCCACGGAAATTATAACATTTCCACTCAAGGGGAGGCTTTCCTCTTTTATTGTTTCTGGAAAAATTCCCCTACCGAGTAAAATTTTACACTAAGGAGCGCTGCGCAGGGGGCCGAAGGGCGTGAGGGTTGACGGGGCCTTTGGCCCCGTAGGTTCTTAAGGTTTTGAAGTTTGACAGCCGCTTTGCGGCTGAGGGTTGTGGTATCGCCCTGGCGGTGCACAGCGAACACATTTTGAAGGAGCGCTAGCGACGCGCAAAATGTAGTGAGTCGTTTCCCCTTTAGGGGGCGATGAATATAAAGACGGCGTTACGAGATTTACCGCCGGATACAGTCATTCTGAGCCGAAGGCGAAGAATCTCGGTATGCGGAGCATTAGGGATAAATGGCATTAAATACCAGTCGGCGGGAAGGGTTCAGAGGGGTGTGGTATCGCCCTCGTGGACGATGAGTTTTATAGCCGATCAGCAGCTCCTGTTAAAAATTGCGGCGCCAGCCGCCACCACAACCTTCAGGCCAAAGGCCTGTCAAACCTAAGAACCCTCCGGCCTACAGGACCGGTCAATCTTAAGAACCTTTTCCTCTGAACCCTCTGAATTTTGTAGATATGGTACAATAAATAGACAGGCATATTCTATTTTTTCAAGCAAGAGGAAACCCTATGAAAAAATTTCTATTTCTTCTGATTATACTGGGATGCGCCGTATACTGGGGCATGTCCCAGGGAGATGACCTGAGCCGCCAGGCGAAGGCCTCTCATGGCGGCGCCGTGTCCGCCCAGCCGGTGAAGCCGGCGAAGGAGGAAAAGGGGATCATAGCGGAAGTGAAGGATACGGTGGCCACCCTGATTTCCGGTATGTCCTCTTCTCCCACGGCCCAGGGGGCGGTGGAGAAGCAGGCGAAACCGTCTCCCGCCTCTCCTTCGACGGTGGTGAAGGAAAAGACGGAGGCCGGTACGCTCCAGGAGAAATGGAACGATGTGTCCCATTTCAGGGAGTCTCTGGAATCCAGGGTGCATCGGGAGAAGTTTGTGCCCTATGACAAAATACCGGATCTTCTGAAGAAGGGCATCATTGCCACCGAGGACCGGCGGTACTACGACCATGGAGCCGTGGATATCATCGGTGTGGCCCGGGCTTTCATCACCAATTCCATGGCAGGAGAAACCCTGGAAGGGGGAAGCACCATTGCCCAGCAGACGGTGAAGAACATTTTCCTCTCCAATGACCGCACCATGACCAGAAAGCTGGAGGAGCTGGCACTGGCAGTGCAGCTGGAGCGGAATTATTCGAAAGAGGAAATCCTGGAGCTCTATCTCAATACCATTTATTTCGGCCATGGCACCTATGGCGTAGGCGAGGCCAGCCGGGTGTACTTTGGAAAGGAGCCTAAGGATCTGGACCTGTCCCAGTGCGCCATGCTGGCAGGACTGCCCCAGGCACCGTCGGCCTATGACCCCATCAGCCATCCCCAGGAAGGGGCCAAGCGCATGACCACCGTGCTGGCCCTTATGGCCCAGGAAGGCTATATTACACCGGAAGAGGCGGCCAAGTCCGCCATGCACCTGTGGCTGAAGTGATGATTTAAAGGGGACGGAAATTTCCGTCCCGTCTTTTCATGGATTCCGGCGGCGAGTATAATAGAGAAATGCAAAGCAGAAAATCGTTTGACAGGAGACAGGGATATGGAATCTTTAACTTTCATCATTATTGCAGTGATTATTACCTCCATCGGCTTCCTTATCGGATACCAGATGATTCGGCTCCGGAAAAATGTGGACAAAATCACGGACCAGATTATTGAACACCATAAAGGGGACAGGAGCTTTCGGGATAAGGAATTTGTTCATTATTTCAAAGCCGGCGGAAATATCTGGCTCTCTGCCATGGATGACAAGTTCAAAAAAATGCTGTCCATGCAGAAATATACCGCCATGGCTGCCATTGTGGTGGCAGTGGTGATCATCGCCCTTTCCATTGTGCAAAAGGTGTATCCCCTCTCTGCCTATCCGGTGCTTCTCATCCTCTTTCTGGGAAAGAACCTCCTGGACTTCCAGAGTGTGGCCTCCGATGACAAGACGAACAGCAAAAATGCGGTAGAATACTACAAGAAATCCTATCCTGAAGATAGTTCTGCGAAAAACAGCAGCGAAGGGAAGACAGCGGACAAGCTGGCAGGCTGGTTCCTCATTGCCAAGAGAACGGCCATCCGTACCGGTAAGCTGGGCACCGGCAGTAAGGCCGCCGCTTCGGGAGAAGAAGTCAGACCATCCCGGGCCATCCGGAGAGGAAGCCCCGGAAGGACCCTCCAGAGACGGAGAGGCAGAAGATAAAAAAAGACTGTGAAAAAATGACTGCACATTTTTTCACAGTTTTTTTATGATTTCCTGCCTCGTTTCAACGGCGCCGGTTCCTCGCCCAGCTGCTTCAGGGCCGCTGCATTTTTGCTGGCTGTGAGAATGTAGAGGAAATCGTCTGCCTGAAGGCGGATGTCCGGGTCAGGAATCACGCTCTCGCCGTGACGCTTCAGGTCGATTATGATGGTCTGCTTCATGCGGGGCACGTCCCGGATTTTCTTTCCTTCCAGAAGGGATCCGCTGCCTATGGGTACCTCCACAATATTTCTTTCTTCCTCGCAGGCCCTGTCCGGCTTGGCGGAGAGGGATTTCTTCAGGAGGGCGTCATAAATGGGCTCGCCCTTCAAAAGCTCGGCGGTTATGTAGGCCACCGCGCTTCCCAGGGCCAGGGCCATGAGGTGGCCGAAGTCGCCGGTCATTTCCAGAATGAGAAGGGTGCCGGTAATGGGAGAACGGACGCTGGCGGCAAAGAGGGATACCATGCCGATGATGATGATATTGGGCGTATACACCTCATTGATGAGCTCCAGAGACACCAGCACATGGGCCTCCACGCTCCCCAGCAGGGCGCCCACCACCAGAAGGGGCAGGAAGAAACCGCCAGGCACGCCGCAGCCGTAGCTGATGAGGGTGAAAACATATTTCCCTATCAGAAGGAGGACCAGGAAGGAAAGGCTGGTGAAACGGCCGGCTGCCAGCTGGTCTACCAGGGTATTGCCGCCGCCCAGCACCTGGGGCAGGAAGAAGCCCAGAAGGCAGGCGGAGAAAAGAGCAAACAGGATTTTTACATACTGATTCTTAAAGAAGGGCAGATTGTAAAAAGAGCCGGTATGAAGAAGACCATAGTTGAAAATAATGCCTGCAAAGCCGGCGGAAATGGCAATGAGCACCACCAGCCCTAGGTGCTCGGCGGGCATGGGCACCAGGTTGAGGAAATGGAAACTGGTGCTCCGCCCGAAAAAGAAATGGGTCACAATGGTGGCGGTAATGGCGCTGGTCATGGTGGGAAGAAGCACGGCGCCGGAAAAATTACGGTGCAGCTCTTCCAGGGCAAACATCATGCCTGCCAGGGGCGCATTGAAGGCAGCCGCCAGGCCGGCACTGGCACCGCTGGTAATCAGGTATCGTTCCTCCATGCGGGTGCGGCCCAGCAGGCGGGAAAGCCCCTGGCCTGCTACAGCGCCGATCTGGATAGAAGGCCCTTCCCTTCCCAGGGAAAGACCGGCGCCGATGCCTAGAGCACCGGCAATAATCTTCACCCAGAGAATGCGGAACCATTTCATTTTATAAAGACCCAGAATGACACCCTTCACCTGGGGAATGCCGGAGCCGCCCGCCATGGGAGCGTAAAGACACATACGGTAGAGGAGAAATCCGGTCACCACCAGGGCTGCCGCCCACAGGCAGAGGGGAATGAAATTCTCCTTCGCCACCGCCGGGATGAGAAAGGCATTGTATGCATAGATGCGAAGAGCCTCGGCCTCTCCCAGCAGAAAACGGAAAAGGCTGATACAGAGGCCGCCGAAAATACCTACAAATATGCCTTCTATAAACAGACGGAGGCGGAATGTATGCCAGTTGTCCAGAGCCACATAGGTTTCAAAAAGCTGTCGGCTCATGGACTGGGAAGAAGAGTCTTCTTTCATGATAGCCTCCTTTGGGATAGCTTATGGACAAGCCCCTTTCGGGCTTGAGGGTTTAGAGGGGGGATCGGGACCGGGACTTGGGCGGTGCTTTCCAGTATTCCCGAAGGTTGACACGCCCTTACGGGCGTGAGGGTTGAGCCAGCCGCCGGGCCTTTGGCCTTGGGCTGCCAGGGTTCTGCCTGTGATCGGCTTCGCCTTACAGGCGGGTTGAGGGCTCTCGCCCTCGGGAGTTATATAGTATCGCTGCGCTGGCGAGGTACGGCGCCTTCGGCGCCATTATATATATGCCTATGCCGCCTGCGGCAGGGGGGACAATAAAGCTCCGTGACGTTATCTTTTAATAAGTGACTCTACTTTAAGCACAGGTTGTTCTGCCCCCTGAACAGGGGTGGCAAGGGAACACGATTCGTAAGGAAGCAAAGCGACCTGAGAATCGTGTGACACGCTTTCCCGTGGAGAAGTCCGGCGCAGCCGGATAGGGGGAGGCGAGCGCAGCGAGCCAATCACCAGAATGCTTATCATACCATATGATACAAAAAGCTAATCCCGTAACGCTGACTTTATAAGCATTGCCGCAGAGCGGCAATCCGCAACCCCCAGCGCCGCAGGCGCTGTCGCCCCCTGAGCGAAGCGAAACACAACCCGCCGCCGACAGGCGGCCACAACCCTCGGCCCGAAGGGCCGTCAACCTTCCCCTCTGAACCCTCTGAACCTTTTGAACCCGAGCGCCGGAAGGCGCTTGAACCCTCACGCCCCAAAGGGGCGTGTCCAAGAGCGGCCCTTCTTACAAATCCACCTGGTAAGTCAGCACCGCGTCAATGGCGGATACGGCATTTTCCCAGCTGGTGATGGTATCTTTCATTTCATGTTCATAGAATTCATCATCAATATATTTCATATTGATTTTTACATTGATAATGGAAGCCTGAATGCAGGCGATGGCGCTCTGGGCGGCCATGATGGAGTCGCTCAGGGCATTCTGGTTGCCCTTCAGCAGCAGGTTGGTGAAGCTGGGGAGAAGTTCGCTCATGGTCTGGGCCATCTGCTGGGGTACGGCGATGGCTTTTTTGAAGGCCTTCAGCTGTTCCTCCTGCCGCTTTTCCAGGGGAAGGCTGCGGATGGAGCGGAGGGTTTTCATGAGGTCAAGGAAATTGGCGGCATCTTCGTCCATGAGATCCAAAAATATGGAACGGGCCATGTTGAACAGGGAAGCGTATTCTTTGGCCTTTTCATGAAACTCTGCGTAATTCTTATTGGATTCGGTGAGATGGCACACCATTTCTGCCAGAGCGCAGGCTTGGGCGCCAAGAAGTCCTGCAGCGGCTCCGCCGCCGGGGGCCGGAGAGCCGCTTCCCAAATCATCCAGAAATTCATCAATTGTTCTTTCATGGAAAGCTTTCTTTTCCATACACATGCACCTCGATTGTCAGATTTCCCAGGACCCGGCAGGGTCATGGTTTGTTTATTATTATACACGGAATGGAGAAAGTTTCCTATTGCGGAAGAGACAGCGGTAAGTGTCAAGTTTTCCTCGGTAATTCATTTGACTGTCGATGATTACTATCTCCGTGGCTTCGGTTTTATCAGTATTTCTGTATAGCTCTGGCCAGTCTCCCCATTGGTGAAGAAGAAGCTCCATAAACGCCTATACGCCCCTCCAG
>NZ_JH591190.1:46084-49361 GCF_000242435.1 Dialister succinatiphilus YIT 11850
AATGACTGCACCAATTGCATTTTCACTCCAAATTTCTCCAGTTTTTGTTATAATATCCATGAGGAAAGCCCTTTCTTTGTTTTATTTGTGCACGGAAATTATAACATTTCCACTCAAGGGGAGGCTTTCCTCTTTTATTGTTTCTGGAAAAATTCCCCTACCGAGTAAAATTTTACACTAAGGAGACAGCGCTGCCAGGGCGGAGGGGCGGCTGTCATTTTCTAGCTTAAAATAATTTCTTGACTCAGTTGCAGGCTTATGGTACAATAAACAACGTCATATGACGCCTGTCATATGACTCCATATGTGGCGGGTGTGGTGAAGCGGCTAACACGGCGGATTGTGGCTCCGTTATGCGTGGGTTCGAGCCCCACCACTCGCCCCATTTTTTTTTACCTGAAAACAGGGAATGAGGGTCCCCTGGCCCGCCGATTCCTTTATATGGGGGTATCGCCAAGCGGTAAGGCAACGGACTTTGACTCCGTTATCGGTGGTCCGACTCCACCTACCCCTGCCAGTCATCAAATCCTGCAGTTTCCCGCTGCAGGATTTTTTGCGTGGAAATAAGAGCCTTTCGAAACCTGTGGTCCCGGCCCCCTTTGGTGGCTTTCGCTACCACCGTCCCGCCCCGTTGGGAAGCGTGTCACTTGATTCTCAGTCGCCTGCGGCTCCTTGCGAATCGTGTGACACGCTTTCCCGTGGATGCACAGCGAACATGATTTGAAGGAGCGCCAGCGACGCACAAATCATAGTGAGTCGTTTCACCTTTAGGTGGAAAGTCCGGCGCAGCCGGATAAGGGGGAGCCGCGCAGCGGCTAATCACCAGAATGCTTACTATGCCATATGACACAGAAAAGCAAATCCCGTAACGCCTCTTGCGTCCCCTTTAGGGGAAGAGGGCCACGAAGTGGCGAAGGGTGGTGCGCCCGGCATGGGTGTAATCTAATGGGTGAAAGTCCCTAGTGCGGTATGACCATAACAAGCACACAGCCAATGGCAAGGGGTCCACCGTGAGGTGGGGTCTGAAGGAAGCCGGAGGCAAAACCTTGGTCCGACGAATAGAAACTTTATACGAAGGCAGAGTCTGACAGGATGAGGCAGCCACCTATGCTGAAGTCCAACGATGGTCTTGGCCAGGCTTTGTAAATAAAGCGGATAGATGAGGTGAAAGATTACACTCTTACCCGGGGAGGTCTCATGGACGTCAAAGCAGTGATAGGTCGTATATCTGGACCGGGCGGAGACGGTTGGAAAAGATTTGTCATGAGAAGTCAGCAGAGGTCATAGTACCGCAAAAGCGGAAAGGACCGAACAATTCCGGCCAAAGTAAATCATGAAAGGAGGAACGTGTGATGAAAACAGAATACAGTTTACAAACTGGCTACCGGTTGGAAAATAGTGGAACTGACGAAGATACAACAAGGAGCGTCGAGCACGGTCCTCGGGAAATGGAAGAAATGGCAAGCAGAATCACACTGGAGCGCATTGTGAACAGAGGTAATCTCTACGATGCCTATCAGCGAGTAAAAGCCAATAACGGGGCACCCGGCATAGACAATATGACTGTGAAGGAATACCCCGAATGGTACGCAGAGCATGGAGAGGAATGGATTGCAAGTATCCTGAACGGAACCTACAAGCCACTCCCTGTGCGGCGAGTAGAAATCCCGAAGGACAACAAAGGAGGAAAGAGGAAGCTTGGAATACCCATTGTTAAAGACAGAGTATTACAACAGGCGACCGCACAAATCCTCATGCCCTTCTATGAGTGCAAATTTGCAGAATGCAGTTTTGCATACCGGCCTCATAGAGGGGCCCGGCAGGCAATGGAAGTGGTAAAGCGGAGTGTAGAAGAAGGATATGAATACGCATGCGTACTCGACCTTTCTAAATACTTCGACACCATCAACCATGAACTGCTGATGAATATGCTGAGACAGGACATTTCGGATAAAAGAGTCATCGAACTCATCAAGAAATTTCTGAAAAGCGGAGTCATGGTCAAGGGATTGAAACAACGCACAGAAGAAGGCTCACCGCAAGGTGGGAACCTGTCCCCATTGCTGGCAAATATCTATCTGACTCCATTCGACAAAGAGTTTGAGGGGAGAGGCGTACGTATCGTCAGATACGCCGACGACATCCTCATACTGGCCAAAAGCCAAAGAGCGGCAGAAAGACTGCTGAAAAGCAGTACTAAGTATCTGGAAACCCGGCGGAGGCTTAAGGTAAACAGAGAAAAGAGCAAAGCAATCAGCATCTATAAAACGCCGGACTTTAAATTTCTTGGATTCTCGGTGACCAAAAGAGGGAAAGAGGTTAAACTAATGCCTCATCCGAACTCAGTAGCCAAGTTGAAGAGGAAATTGAAAAGTCTGACAGGTCGTAGCAAAGGCAGGGGCGCAAGAGAGATTATCCACAAAACGAATGAATATAATCGTGGATGGGTTGGCTATTATGGAATAGCAGACCTGACACGGATAGCAGGTCTTGATGGATGGGTAAGGTCTCGTATACGAATGTGCATATGGAAGCAGTGGAAGAACATATCCACACGGATAGATGCACTGCTCCGACTGCATGTTCCATGGAGACTTGCATTCAAGTGGGGAAAGAGTCAGAAAGGATACTGGCGCATAGCTCATAGCCAGATAATGATGACTTCAGTGACAAACAGGATACTGGAGAAAGCTGGATTCATCGGTCTAAAACAATGCTATGAGAATATAATCTGCCCAAGGAATTGAACCGCCGTATACCGAACGGTACGTACGGTGGTGTGAGAGGGATGAATAATCTCTACTCGATTGCAAGCGAACTGGATTCATAGGGGAGAGAAGCGACCCGCGAATCCAGTGAGACGCCATCCAGCGAAGTCGGTGTGGACGGTGGTAAGAATGATTATGATATTCTTATTCTATGTCTTATCGCCCTAAAGGGGAAACGACTCACTACATTTTGTGCATCGCTTCGCTCAGGGGGCCGCCGATTGGCGGTCAGGACCGCGATGGAGCATCATATCGGTGCTCTGCCCCGTACACCCTTTCCCGCTTCGCGGGACTTCCCCTCAAGGGGAAACGAGAGATATGAGGGAAAAAACAGCGAGTCATATACTTCAGGTACCATTTCGGCGTTTTCCCCCTTTGGTGGCTGTCGCCACCACCTTGCCCGGTGGGAAGCATGTCATATGATACTGAAAGGTTAAACCCGTAACGCTGACTTTAAAAATTGCGGCGAAGCCGCCACCACCACCCTCAGCGGCAGAGCCGCTGTCGCC
>NZ_JH591190.1:49461-51832 GCF_000242435.1 Dialister succinatiphilus YIT 11850
CCCATAAATCCATAGACATATAAGTAATAAAAATGATTTATGATAATCATAAATTAAATTTTATATATTAATTTTCATCTTCCTCGCTATGTATTATTTATTTCTTCCATGCATTGTGTTAGAATAAAACTATCAAGCGATGTGGTGTTTCTTCATCGGGGACGTCGTGATTTCACATTCCGCAGTTCCGGAAAAGGAAGGGTCCGGAGGAACGCGGTCCCTCATTCCCAATGAAAATCTACGACCCTTTTCAGGGCAGTGAGAGGAGTTCAGGTATTTCATGACTACATTTCAATTCTACCTAGCCGTCATCATCTTCTGTCTCACCTATGTGGGTATCATGTCTGAAAAGTTCCCGCGAACTATCTGCGCATTGGTCGGCGGCGGCGCAATGATTTATGCCGGGTATGTGACCCAGTCGGAAGCCTTCGGAAAATATATCGACTGGAATACCCTCGGTCTTCTGGCAGGCATGATGATTCTGATTTCTGTGGTGAAGAAGTCCGGTTTCTTCCGGGTGCTGGCTCTATGGGCTATGAAGAGGTCCAAGGGGTCCCCGAGGGAACTTCTGGTACTCCTGTCCTGTGTGACAGCCGTAGGTGCTTCCCTCATCGATTCTGTGACTGCAGCCCTTCTGATTGCACCGATGACCATTTCCCTCTGCCGTATGCTGAAGATTTCTCCGGTGCCGGTTCTGGTTTCAGAAATCCTCATGTGCAACGTAGGCGGTACGGCTCTTATGATTGGCAACCCGCCGAACGTTATGATCGGTTCTGCCACCCATCTGGATTTCAATGATTTCCTTATCAATCTGGCTCCGGTGGTTGTTATTACCATTATAGCAACCCTCATCGGCATTCTCTTTATCTTCAGAAAAGAACTGCCCCATGGACACCTTCCTCAGGAACAGATTGATGCCATCGATGTCATGTCCGCTGTGGAAGACAAGATGATTTTCAAACGGTCCCTCATCGTCCTGGGCCTCACCATCGTAGGCTTCGTTCTTCATTCCCGTTTCGGACTGCAGTCTGCCACTATCGCCATGACCGGCGGCGTAGTTGCTATGCTGGCCTGCCATATCAATCCGGAAGAAGCGATGAAGGAAGTAGACCTGGATACCCTGTTCTTCTTCATGGGCCTCTTCATTCTGGTAGGCGGCATGGAAAATGCCGGCGTCATTACAGCCATCGCTTCCTGGGGCGTCGCTCTGGCCAACGGGGACAACCACCTCATTACCTACATGATTCTCTGGCTCTCCGGTGTGGCTTCTGCCTTCATTGATAACATTCCTTTCACCGCAACCATGATTCCGCTGATTAAGGATATGCAGGCTCTCATGAACCTGCCTCATGCGGACTACATGTGGTGGGCTCTGGCTACCGGCGCCTGCTTCGGCGGCAACGGTACCATGATCGGCGCTTCCCCGAACGTTATCATGGTGGCTATTGCAGCGAAGGAAGGACATAATATTTCCTTCGGTACCTTCATGAAATGGTGCTTCCCACTGATGATTATGTCCCTGATCGTAACCAGCGCGTACATCGAAGTCCGTTACTTCATGCTGGCTGGTATGTAATTGGTGTAAGAGAACATATCCCTATATAATCCACCTGAAAGGGCCTGCTGCGGCAGGTCCTTTTTCGTGGGTAAAAAGGAGGGAGGAAATAAATAGAAATAATTTGCACTCAATCGATGAGATTGGATTGACAAGAACAGGATGATAATATAAAATAGACAAAAATAGATTTAAATGTGTCGATTCATCATGGTCGTGGCGCCATTAAGTCTATAAATTATAATAACATGTATAAAGAATCAGCTGTAGAAAAGGGGTTTATTATGGATTTCCAACCGAGTTATAAAGAGTTTGCCACTATTTTCAAGGCGCTTTCCGACGAGACCCGTCTCCGGGTTGTGGATATGCTGTCCTGCCGTGAAATGTCTGCCTGTGACATTCTGTCAAATTTCACCCTGTCCCAGTCCACCCTGTCTTATCATATGAAGATCCTGATTGAAGCCAAGGTGGTGAATGCCAGGAGAGAGGGCCTGTGGACCAAGTATTCCATTAACGATGATACCTTCAATAAGATGATGGAATTTATTCCGGAACTGTACAAAATGAAGGATAAATGTGTGTGCGAACAGATTAAGTATGTGAAGGTGCAGCCTCAGCAGGTAGGCGGCAAAGATGAATTCGGCAACTGATTGGCATAGTTGAGACGCATAAAAAAAGCAGTCCTCGGGGGACTGCTTTTTTTATGCTGTTTCGGCGGGCGGCTGTATTCCCGAAGGTTGACACGGCTTCGCCGTGAGGGTTGATGGGGCCGCCGGGCCTTTGGCCCTGGGCCCCAAGGGTTCTATCCGGGACCGG
>NZ_JH591190.1:52293-55655 GCF_000242435.1 Dialister succinatiphilus YIT 11850
GGCTCAACCCTCAGCCCCGAAGGGGCTGTCAACCTTCGGGAATACAGCCAAGCGCCGTATTGCCTCACTAGCTCTCTATTTCCCGAAGTGGCTTTCCGCTTCAATAATGCGGTATACCAGTTCTCCGGCGTCATAGAGATCCTTTTCCTTCAGGTTTTCCTTATTGGTATGGAAATCGGTCATGCCTACTCCTACCAGCACAGAGGGGAAGCCTTTGGTGCCGAACCAGTTGGCGTCGCTGCCGCCGCCGCTGGGAGCCACCTTGACCGGGAAGCCGGCAGCGCTGCAGGCGCCTTTGAAGAGGCGCAGGGCCGGGTCCGATTCTTTGACCAGAAAGGCATCGTAGGCCTTTTCCTTCTTGATTTCCAGAGAGCCTTCGGGGAATTTGTCAGCAGCCTTACGGAAGGCGTTTTCCATCTGGGAAACCACCTTTTCCAGCTTTTCCGTGCTGCGGCTTCTGGCTTCTCCGTGAACAGCGCAGCGGTCAGGGACGATGTTGACAGCTGTGCCGCCTTCGATGGTGCCCAGGTTGCAGGTGGTTTCTTCATCAATCCGTCCATTGGGGCAGGCGGCGATGGCCAGACCTGCCATGGCGATGGCACTGGTTCCCTTTTCAGGGCACATGCCGGCGTGGGCAGCTACGCCGTGGCAGATGAAGTCCAGGGTGTATTCGGAAGGACCGGCGTTGAAGACGGAGCCTGCAGGGCCGTCGGCGTCCAGGGTGTAGCCGAAGTCGATGTCCTGGATGTATTCTTTTTCAATATTCCGGGAACCGAAGAGGCCGATTTCTTCCTGCACCGTGAAAATGACTGTAATCTTTCCGTGGGGGATATAGGTTTCCTTCATCAGGTGAAGACCTTCCAGGATGGCGGTGACGCCGGCTTTGTCATCGCCGCCTAAGATGGTATTTCCTTTGGAGCGGAAAACGCCATCCTTCAGGACCGGTTCAATGTTTCGGCAGCACTCCACGCAGTCCATGTGGCCGGTAAGGGCAATGGAAGGAAGGCCTTCTGCGTTTCCGTTGAAAGTGGCGATGAGGTTGCCGGAGTTTCCTCCGTTAATGGAACCGTCATTATCTTCCACGATACGGGAAGCGCCCAGTTTCTTCAGCTCCTTTTTCAGGTAGTCGCAGACCTCCCGCTCCCCCTTGCTGGGGGCGTATATTTTCACCAGGTCTGTAAATGTTTTTCTCATTCGTTCTTCATTGACCATAGAAAGCACCTCTTTGCTTACAATTTCATATAGAAAGGGCCATGCCCTGTTTCCTATTATAATGAAGAGGGGGAAAAGAGTCCATCTTGACGGATGGATGCAGCTCTCCTATGATGAAGGAAAGGATGAGAAAGGAGGCGGTATCATGAGAAGATGGATCATGCATGTGGATATGGACGCCTTTTTTGCGTCGGTGGAGCAGCGGGACCATCCGGAATGGAAAGGGAAGCCGGTGATTGTGGGTGGCAGAAGCCGGCGGGGCGTGGTGGCTACGGCTTCCTACGAGGCCAGGAAGTACGGCGTCCATTCGGCCATGCCCGTTTCCAAAGCCCGGGAGCTCTGCCCCTTTGGCATTTTCGCAGAGCCCAGATTTCAGGTGTACAAGGAAACGTCTCATCGCATCCATGAAATCATGCTCCACTACGCCGAAGCCTACGAGCCCATTTCCCTGGATGAAGCCTTTCTGGACATATCGGCCATGGGAAGCCAGTATCCCACCCTGGGTGCCATAGGGCGGGCTATCAAGAAGGAAATCCTGAAGGAAACGGAACTGGTGGCTTCTGTAGGCATTGCGCCCAACAAATTCCTGGCTAAAATGGCCAGCGACATGGATAAGCCCGACGGCCTTTTCATCATTCCCTACGGGAAGGAAAAGGACATCCTCCGGCCCCTGCCGGTGCGCCGGCTCTGGGGCGTGGGAAAGGTGACGGAAGGCCGCCTGGTGAAGGCAGGTTTTCGGACCATAGGGGATATCCAGGATGTCTCCGTGGAAGCGCTGGCATCTGTTCTGGGGAATCAGGGAGGCCTTCTGAAGCGTCTTTCCTTCGGCGTAGACGATCGTCCGGTGGAAGCGGAGCGGGAAATCAAATCCATAGGCGATGAATCGACCTATGAAAAGGACATTACCGATCCCTCTGTCATAGACAGGGAAATCGCCATCCACAGCGACATTGTGGCCCAGAGGCTCAGAAAGCAGGGACTCATGGCCAGGACGGTGACTTTGAAAATACGGTTTGCCTCCTTCCGCACGGTGACAAGGACCCTTTCCTTTGAAGAAGGCACCAGCCTGCAGGAGGAAATCTACCATCATGCCATGACCCTCCTCCAAAAAATTCCTCTCACCGA
This sequence comes from Dialister succinatiphilus YIT 11850, assembly GCF_000242435.1. GTDB lineage: Bacteria > Bacillota > Negativicutes > Veillonellales > Dialisteraceae > Dialister > Dialister succinatiphilus. Next base: position 54,631 of record NZ_JH591190.1, read on the forward strand.
AGGAGTGCGGCTCATCGGCGTCACCGCCTCCCGCCTGGGGCCGCCGCTGTCCATGGCCTCCCTCTTTTCCGAAGACCGGGATAAAAGGAACCGGGCCGCTGCTGCCATGGACGAAATCCAGGCCCGCTTCGGCAGAAAAGCCCTGCAGAAAGGCTTCTGGCTGGAAGAAAAGAAATGACCGCTATCCGCTATCCGCTAACCGCTGCCCGCTGCCCGCTGCCAGCCATTTCCCAGCCTACCGGCTCACGAACCCACGTATCCATAGCTTCTGGGTTTTTGACAGAAATCCTCTGCATTGAGTATGATAAAGAAAGGGAAATATTATATTCTTTTTAAAAGCAGAGGAGGAACTGCTATGAAAACATTGGTATTATGGTCATCCCGTACAGGAAATACGAAGGCTGTGGCACAGGCTATTTATGATGCCCTTCCGGGAGACAAAGAGATAGTCGAAGAAGGCCGGGAAAAGGATACGGCCGGCTATGATCTCGTATTCGTAGGCTTCTGGGGATTCCGTCGGGGCGCCGACATGGCGGCAAGGAGGATCCTCTCTTCCCTTCACAATCACAAAGTGGCCATCTATGGCACCGCCGGCACCTATCCCGATTCACCGGCGGCCAGGGACTATCTGGCTAATGCTGCCGCCCTTCTTCCAAAGGACAGCACCTGCCTTGGCACCTTCATCTGCCAGGGACGGGTTCATTCCTTCCATATCGGGAAACGGAGCGAACATGCGGAAAAAGTGCATCCCATGACGCCGGAAAGGCTGGCCCGTCTCAGGGAAGCGGAAAAGCATCCCAATGAGGAAGATTTCCAGAAGGCTGCCGCTTGGGCTCTGGAAATGGTGGAAAAGGCGGGGTGCTGAGGAGGTAGTGCTGCATGAGCGGCGCTAAGCTGTATTCCCGAAGGTTGACAGCCCCTTTCGGGGCTGAGGGTTGATGGGGCCGCCGGGCTGACGCCCTGGGCCCCAAGGGTTCTATCCGGGACCGGCTGACGCCTCCCGGATGGGTTGAGGGCCTTCGGCC
>NZ_JH591190.1:55755-56814 GCF_000242435.1 Dialister succinatiphilus YIT 11850
GAAGCCGATCACAGGCAGAACCCTGCCAGCCCAGTGCGTCAGCCCGGCGGCTGGCTCAACCCTCGCGCCGCAGGCGTGTCAACCTTCGGGAATACAGGTAAGCACCGATAAAAGCCATTACCCCAAGAGACATTAGCTACGAAAGACAGGAACCACATGAAAGGACAAATGACACTGGGCATTACCGCCTCCATACTGGCGGCCTTTTTATTTACCGTCATGGACGTGAGCGCCAAGGTGCTCGCCCCTCTGGGAATGGGAGAAATTACCTTTATCCGCGGGCTGGCAGGCCTTCTTTTCATTCCCCTCATTGCCATGCATGAAGGGAAAGCTGTCTTTTCCGGCAAAGACAGGCTTCTCCTTCACCTTCGGGGCCTTTTCGGCGGATTCGGCATCCTTCTCTTTTTCTACAGCCTCCCGGGGCTCAAGCTGGGGGACGCGGAAATTCTGGTGCAGCTTTCCGCTTTCTTCATGTGCATCCTGTCTCCCATTTTCTTACACACCACCCCGTCGGGAAAGGTGCTGCCCTGGCTTGTTACCATTGCCGCCGGCGCCGCTTTGGTGCTGCAGGTGTGGAATTTCCAGGCTTTCAACGGATATGCCCTGCTGGGTGTGATTTCTTCCTTCTGTACCGCATCGGCCTATACCTGTATCGGCAGGCTCACGGAAAAAGGAGGCCACTCGGGGGCGGAAATTGTTTTTTATTTCCAAATCTATTCTATGATAGGCGGCGCTCTCCTTATGGCAGGTCATATGGTAATGCCTTCCGGCGTGGACTGGGTATGGATTTTCTTCATGTCCCTGTCTGCCCTTTTTGCCCAGGTGGCTCTGACCTGGGGATGCACCCATATACCGCCGGTGATTGTGACCTTTGCCATGTACACAGGCATCCTTTTCCACATTCTGGCAGGCTGGTTCCTTTGGGGAGAGAGACTGACCCTGTTTTCCTGGACAGGCGGGGCGGTCATCGTTTTCGGAAGCGCCATGCTGCTGTGGAAGACAAGGAAGAGCTAGGGGTAGAGACAATAGCGGTGGGCAGCTGTATTCCCGAAGGTTGAC
>NZ_JH591190.1:56914-98726 GCF_000242435.1 Dialister succinatiphilus YIT 11850
GCCCTGGGCCCCAAGGGTTCTATCCGGGACCGGCTGACGCCTCCCGGATGGGTTGAGGGCCTTCGGCCCAGGGAGTTATATAATACCGCTGCGTTGGCGAGGTACGGCGCCTTACGGCGCCATTTTGTAAGCCGCTTTGCGGCAGTTTTCCGCCGTCAGGCGGTATATCATGGCGCCCGACAGGGCGCCCACATCGCCAGCGCAGCGATGCTTTATAACTCCCGAGGGCGGGAGCCCTCAACCCGCCTGTCAGGCGAAGCCGATCACAGGCAGAACCCTTGGCGCTGAGGGCCGCAGGCCCGATAGCGCCATCAACCCTCACGCCGCAGGCGTGTCAACCTTCGGGAATACAGGTAAGCACCGTAGTGCCTCAACAGTGCCACATAATTTGTCAAGGAAATTTCATTGACAGGTACCACCGACTTGTATATAATTATTCTGTTATGGTGTGCGAAAAATGGCACTGCCAGCATGTAAGGAGGTGTTACTCATGGCAAAAATGACATTCCAGCCGAACAACCACTGGAGAAAACAGACTCACGGTTTCCGCGCTCGTATGAAGACAAAAGCAGGCCGTATTGTTCTGAAAAGAAGAAGAGCAAAGGGCAGAAAGGTATTAAGTGCCTAATCTAGATGAGAAGGGAAAGGCGGATTTCAGTCTTCCCCGCTCTTCCCGTATACGACAGAATAGGGATTACCGAAGAATTTATCGCCAGGGTAAGCGTTTCAGCAACCGGGCGGGGCTTCTCTATCTGGTGAAATCCAGGAGAAGCGATGTCCGCATCGGCTTTGTGGCTACGAAGAAAATCGGCCATGCCTTTGCCCGGAACCGGGCTAAACGGCTGATGAAGGAGGTTTACCGCCTCCACAGGCATGAGCTTGCTTCCCACTATGAAGCCATCCTGCTGGCCAGTCCCTTCCTTACCGGCGCAAGCTATGGGGAAGCGGAAAAAGCGATACTGGCATTATGGCGAAAAGCCGGGATTCTGGAGCATTGATATGAAAACTGTACTCATGGCGCTCATACGCTTTTACAGAATTTTCATTTCTCCGTTGAAACCTCCCTGCTGCCGGTTTACACCTACCTGCAGTGAATATGCGCTGCAGGCGATAGAAAAATACGGTGCCCTGAAAGGCAGCTGGCTCGCAGTCAAACGGATTATCCGCTGCAATCCTTTTTGCAAAGGCGGTTATGATCCTTTGCCGTGATGTGGCTGCTTTTTTTGTACCACAAACAGCACGGCAGAAGAAATGAACAGGGATTTTCCTGCGGACATCTTTCGCAGAGGACCCATTGTACCACGGACGCAGGGCATCACCGGGCGTCCCCAATTTCCGGCATCCTTTTCCATGCCCATAACAATGAGAGCGGATTCCCGCTCATACCCACATACAGAGCAGGTTTTGAAATGCAGAGACCTGCCGTTACACGGTTGAAATGAAGACCGTACAAGGAGTTATAATGAGTGATTTTCAGATTCCGCTTCTGAGCAGTCTGGTAGGATTTCTGGCCGATATCATGCGTGTCTGCCTGGAATATGCCTATAAACTGACCGATGATCTGGGATTCCCCAGCTACGGGATTGCCATCATCGTTTTGACCATTATCATTAAGACCGCTCTCCTTCCCCTGGCCGTTAAGCAGATCAAATCCATGAAGGCCATGCAGGAAATCCAGCCTCTGATGCAGCAGGTACAGAAGAAATACAAAAACGACCCGAAGAAACTTCGGGAAGAAATGGGAAAGCTCTATAAAGAACACGGCGCCAACCCCATGTCCGGATGCCTTCCTCTTCTGATCCAGATGCCATTCCTGGTTTCCATTTACTATGCCCTCCAGGGATTCCCCTACGACCCGGCCCATGAAAGTTTCCTCTGGCTGGAAAGTCTGGCCGTACCGGACAGCACCTACATCCTGCCTATCCTTTCCGCCGCATCCACCTTCGTCATTTCCTGGCAGACCACGCCGAAAGACGCACCGGGAAACCAGAAGACCATGCTTCTCGTCATGCCTCTTATGATTGGCTGGATGTCCCTGAATTTCCCAAGCGGCCTCGTCATTTACTGGATCGTGGTGAACCTGTACCAGCTGGTACAGCAGACCATTATGTTCCGTGAAGAAATGGCGGAGCGCTTCAAAGGCAGCAAGCCCAAAAAAGGCGTTGTCACCGTTCATGGCGATGTGCAGCAGGAAAACCTGAAGGAAACGAAGAAGAAAAAAGTGATTCGCAAGAGAGTCATCAGGAAAGTGGTCAGAAAGAAAGACGATGGCCCAGAAGCGCACAAAGAAGAAAACAAAGAAGCCTCTGCAGAAAAGGATGCTCCTTCTGCTGATTCAGTGAAAGAAGAAAAGAAATCCAGTGCTGCAGATACTCCTTCCAGGGAAGAAACTGTGAAAACAGAACCTTCCGATACAAAAGAGTCCAAAGATTCCGGGGAGGCTGAAGACAAAAAATGAAAACAGTGAGAATCACCGCAAAAACCATTGAAGCAGCCGTAGCCGAAGGCTTAAAGCAGCTTGGCATCAGCCGGGAGGAAGCTGTGGTTCATGTAGTGGAACAGCCCTCCAGCGGACTTTTCGGCCTGATTCATAAGAAGATGGCCGTCGTGGACATTTCCGCTCCTGACGAAGAAGTGCCGGCAGAAGAACCGAAACAGGAAGAAGCAGCTCCTGCCGAAGCACCGAAGGAAGAAACAGAGACGAAAGCACCTTCTGCAGAAGAAACACCGGCGGAAGAGAAAACGGCCGAAGAAGCAGAAGCACCGAAAGAAGCTCCTGCTCCCAAGGCAGAGGAAACGGAGAAGAAAGGCAGAGAAGACTTCGTCTTCAAACAGGAAGAACAGGAAAAAACGGCAGAAGAAGCCAAGAAATTCCTGGCTTCCGTCTTTAAGGGCATGCACCTGGATGTGACCATGGAATGCCTGATGAACGAAGAACGGATTCTTCTGAACCTCCACGGCGAAGGCCTGGGCATCCTCATCGGAAAGCACGGCCAGACCCTGGATGCGCTCCAGTACCTCACCAACCTGGCAGCAGGCAAAGCCTTCCACCATCACTACTTCGTCCTTCTTGACGTGGAAAACTACAGGGAACGCCGCAAGGATACCCTGGAAGCCCTGGCAAGAAGACTGGCAGCCAAGGTAAAGCGCACCGGCGAACCGGTGAAGCTGGAACCCATGGCAGCCGGCGAACGCCGCATTATCCATCTGGCACTGCAGGATGACGGCGCCGTCACCACGGAAAGTGAAGGCGAAGCACCGCATCGCTATGTAGTCATCAAGAGAAACGACTGATTCTGGCGGCATCAAAAAACTCCCCTTTTTGGGGGAGTTTTTTGATGCGTCACTTACGGCAGGGGGATGTATTCCCGAAGGTTGACGCCCGCTTTCGCGGGCGAGGGTTGAGCCAGCCGCCGGGCTGACGCCCTGGGCTGGCAGGGTTCTGCCTGTGATCGGCTTCGCCTTACAGGCGGGTTGAGGGCTTGCGCCCTCGGGAGTTATAAAGCATCGCTGCGCTGGCGATGTGGGCGCCCTGTCGGGCGCCATGATATACCGCCTGACGGCGGAAAACTGCCGCGAAGCGGCTTACAAAATGGCGCCGTAAGGCGCCGTACCTCGCCAACGCAGTGGTACTATTTAACTCCCTGGGCCGAAGGCCCTGAACCCATCCGGGAAGCGTCAGCCGGTCCCGGATAGAACCCTTGCCAGCCCAGGGCCGTCAGGCCCGGCGGCTGCCTCAACTCGAGCGCAGCGAGGTTGGCCTGTTTTCCTCGGGCGAAGCCCGGTTGTCCGGTTTTCGCCGCCAAAGGCGGCATAAAAAATGGCGCCCCATAGGGCGCCCACCTTCCCAATCGGTCGGGCGATTAAAAGGAAGGCCTCCTGTTGGGCAGGCTAGAGGCCAACTTCGCCCGACTTGCGTATTCCATGCGGAATACGCACAGAGCGATACTATATACCTCCCGAGGGCGGAGCCCTCAACCCGTCCGGGAGGCGTTAGCCGGTCCCGGACAGAACCCTTGGCGCCCAGGGCCAGAGGCCCGGCGGCGCCATCAACCCTCGCGGCGAAGCCGCGTCAACCTTCGGGAATACAGGTAAGCGCCGAGCCCCGGAAGAGTGCCGCCACTTTCTGCGCGCCGCATATGTTATAATTATAATGATACATAAACCAAAGGAGAGGAGGAAAACATGGGACCTTCTGATGTGTTGAAGCGGTACTTCGGCTATGACGCTTTCCGACCCCGGCAGCGGGAAGTGATTGATGCCATTGTCAAAGGAGAAGATGTGATGGCCATCATGCCTACGGGAGCCGGAAAATCCATCTGCTTCCAGATTCCTGCCCTCCTTTTTCCCCACGGCACCATCATCATTTCGCCCCTGATTTCCCTTATGAAGGACCAGGTGGAGACGCTGACGGAACAGGGGATTCCGGCATCCTTTGTGAACAGCACCATTCCCTATGAAGAGTCCATCGAGCGCCTCCGGAATCTGTACCGGGGGAAGATCAAGCTCCTCTACATGGCGCCGGAAAAGCTGGAGCCTTCCTATTTCACCCAGTGCCTGGCCCAGGTACCTCTTTCCATGATCGTCATTGACGAGGCACACTGCGTGTCCCAGTGGGGCCACGATTTCCGCCCCTCTTATCGGAAAATCAAAGATTTCATCGATTCCCTTCCCCGCCGTCCGGTGGTCACCGCCTTTACCGCCACGGCCACGCCGCTGGTGGAGGCGGACATGAAGGAGAGCCTGGGACTGGAGAAGGCCCGGGTGTTCCGCACGGGACTGGACAGGCCGAACTTGTCTTTCCGGGTTATCCAGGGGGCAGCGAAGGAGGATTTCATCCTTCGCTATGTGAAGAGTCACAAGAAAGAAAGCGGCATTATTTACTGCGCCACCAGGAAAGCGGTGGATACGGTGTATGACCTGCTCCGCCGGCGGGGCATCAATGCAGGCCGCTACCATGCAGGCATGGAAGATGAAGACCGCCGCCAGGCCCAGGAAGATTTTTCCTTTGATAATGTGACGGTCATGGTGGCTACCAATGCCTTCGGCATGGGCATCGACAAGAGCAATGTGCGCTATGTGATTCATTACCAGATGCCCAAAAGTCTGGAAGCCTACTATCAGGAAGCCGGCAGGGCCGGCAGAGACGGGGCTAAGTCCGAGTGCATCCTCCTTTACAGCGGACAGGATGCCGGCATCCAGCGATACCTCATCGAACAGGGAAATCAGGATGAGGACCAGCGAAAAATGGACTATCACCGGCTGAACGCCATGGTGGACTACTGCCAGACCACCTCCTGCCTTCGGAATTTCATCCTTGCCTATTTCGGCGAAAAGGTGACGGAGCCCTGCGGCCACTGCGGCAACTGCGAAAGCGGGAAAGGCAGGGTGGATATCACCGACATGGCGGTGCTCGTTTTCAAAACCATCCGATCCCTTCATGAAAGGTTCGGCGCCTCCCTCATTGCCGACGTACTCCATGGCAGCCATTCCCGTGCGATTGTGGAGAGGAAACTGGAGGATACGCCGACCTACGGGAAGCTGTCCTTTGAAAAGGCGTCCCATATCAAGAGCGCATTGAACAATTTCATCGCCGACGGCTATCTCCGGCGGGAAGGGGAGCCCTATGCGGTGCTGAAGCTCACCGACAAAGCCCGGCAGGTGCTTGCAGGCAGGGAAAAGGTATACGGCCTTGCCTTCGGCGCTGAAAGCGTCATGGCCGACGCGGCGGTGGAAAAGAAGATCGATCGGAATCCGGTCCGGCGGGGCGGCCTTTTCGAAAAACTCAGAAAGCTGCGCACCCTTATTGCCAGGGAGGAACAGGTACCGCCTTTTGTGGTATTTTCCGATGCCACTCTGGAAGATATGGCAGCGGTGAAGCCAAAGAACCTGGAAGACATGGGAAAGGTGCATGGCGTGGGCGCCTTCAAGCTGGAAAAGTACGGCGCCCGGTTTCTGGAAGTGCTGCTGGATCAGAATGAGGAGGAAGAAAAGGAAGAGGAAACGGACAGTCATGAGGACAGCGCCCTTCTGGAGGAACTGAAAAATCTGCGTCGCCGTATGGCCGGCGAGGTGCACAAGGCGCCCAAGTCTATTTTCTCCGATGAAATCCTTTCTTCCATGGTGCTCCAGCGGCCCGGGACTTTGGAGGAATTAAAGCGCATCCGGGGCATCGGCTCTAAAAAGGCAGCGGCCTACGGCATGCCCTTCCTTCGTCTGCTGGGAAACAACGTGCCGACGGCTCAGCCGGTGCCAGCGGATATCAGGCAGAGTGCCTGTTTCCTCTTCCTGAAAAAGGTAAGGGACCGGCTGGCAGGCGGGAGGAAGGGGGATGCCTTCTTCTCCGACGAAAGCCTTCACCGCCTCGCTTCCGGCGACAGCTCCGTGCTTTCATCCCTTTCCGAAAGGGATGCGGCGGAATTCAGGAAAGCCCTGGAAACTTATAAAAAGATAAGAAGCTGCTGAGAGGGCGCATCATTCCGGTGGGCGCTGTCAGCCTTAGAAAATGCAAATACAACTAGAAACAGGAAAGTGAAACTTTCTATATAACCATCACAAAGGAGGACCTATGAGCCTTGCAGATAAAGAATACCTGGGAATTGTAAAGAATATCCTGGAAAAGGGAAAGCTGGGACAGAACCGCACCGGTATGCCGGCCTACAAGCTGCCCCACCAGATCATGCAGTTTGACCTGGAAAAGGAATTTCCTATCCTTACCACTAAATTCGTGGCTTTTAAGACGGCGGTGAAGGAAATCCTCTGGATATGGCAGAAGCAGTCCAACGATGTGCGGCTTCTCCAGAAATGGAACTGCCATATCTGGGACGAATGGATGAGGGAAGACGGCACCATCGGCAAGGCCTACGGCTACCAGCTGGCCAAGTATCACCAGGTGGACACCCTGCTGAAGACACTGAAGGAGGACCCCCAGAGCCGCCGCATGGTGGTGGATCTCTGGAACGCCGGTGATCTGCCGGATATGGCTCTCTATCCCTGCGCCTTCCTCACCATGTGGGATGTGTCCGATGAAGGGAAGCTGAACTGCATGCTGGTGCAGCGGAGCGGCGATATGGGCCTGGGAGTACCTTTCAACATGGCCCAGTATGCAGCCCTAATCTGTATGATTGCCCAGGTGAGCGGCCTTAAGCCCGGCCTTTTCACCCATGTCATCAATAACGCCCATATTTATGAAAACCATGCGGAGGCTCTGCAGATGCAGCTGAAGCGCCTGCCTGAGGCCTATGAAGCGCCGAAGCTGGTGCTGAATCCGGAAATTCACGATTTCTATGATTTCCAGCCCGAAGACATTGTGCTGGAAAATTATAAACATCATGACAAAATCGCCATGGAGGTATCGGTATGAGCCTTTCCATCATTGTGGCCCGGGCGGAAAACGGAGTCATCGGGAAGGACAACCGCCTGATCTGGCATCTCTCCGATGATTTGAAGCGGTTCAAATCCCTCACCATGGGTCATGCCATCATCATGGGCCGGAAGACCTTTGAAAGCCTGCCCAAAGTGCTGCCGGGACGGGTGCACTATGTACTCACAGGCAGCAGGGACTATGAAGCGCCGGAGGGTGTGCGCCTTTTCCACAGCGTGGAGGAGCTCCTCTCCGCCCTGCCGGAGGATGAAAATTTCGTCATCGGCGGCGAGCATATGTACAGGGAAATGCTTCCCTATGCCGATACCCTCTATATTACGGAAATCCGGAAATCCTATGAGGGCGATGCCTTCTTCCCTGAGTTTGACGGGAAAGATTGGGAGCTTGTGGAAAAAGAAGCAGCATCGGGGGACATTCCCCATGATTTCTGCACCTATAAAAGAATCAAAAAGTAAGAAGGGATACTATGAGGATTGCAGTTCGTTATTACAGCCGCGGCGGTTCCACGGAAAAGGCAGCCAGAGCCATTGCCCGGGAAGCGGGAGAAAGGGCGGAAACCACAGATAAGCCCCTGAACAGGAGGGTGGACCTCCTGTTCATCGGCAGCGGCATTTACAAAGGCCATATTGACAGCCATGTGAAGGATTTCATCGAAAGCCTTTCGCCGGACAAGGTGGGCAAGGCCGTTTTCTTCAGCACTGCCATGATGGGCGGTGGAAAGAGCGATGAAGAGGTGAGAAAGCTCCTGGAAAAGAAGGGGATTCCCATGGACACCAGGACCTTCCACTGTCACGGACAGTTCCTCTTCTTCCATAGAGGCCATCCGGACCGGAAGGACCTTCTGGATGCGGAAATCTTCGCCAAGAAAATCATAAGGAAATAAGAAAAGGAAAGCGCGCTCCCCGGAGGGGCGCTTTTTTTATTGGAGAAATTCCAAGATTACGTGGCAGGCAGGGAGGAAATTTTGCTGGCATATCTTAACTATACATTCAGCATATCGAATTTATTAAATTAAATATAGAGTATTTAAATTTTAGTAAATTCTACAATTAATAATTCCCTAATTATCAAAAGTAACTTAAAAGATATAAATACGGTATACCATGTAAAAATATTTTGGCATATTGACTAATAGGTTATGGGCAGCTTATTATATGTCTGCGATAACGAAAAGAATTATCAAATAGCGGAAAGCGGTGCGGCCTGTATCAGGGCGCCTGCTTTCCTGAAAGAAATGGGGTGAAGGGTATGATGCCTCTTGTTTTTGCCAAAGAAGGGGAAACCGTCACCATCCGCCGCATAGGCGGGCGGGATGATGTGCGTCAGCATCTGGCGGAACTGGGGTTCGTAGTAGATTCACCGGTTCTGATTGTGAGTCATATGGCGGGAAACCTGATTGTCCAGGTGAAAGGCAGCCGAGTGGCTCTGGATCGATCCATGGCACAGAAGATATTTTACTGAAAGAGGGATAACAGATGAAAACATTAAGAGATGTACCGGTAGGCGCCAAAGCCCTGGTGAAGCGGATTCACGGCGAAGGACCTCTCCGCCGCCGCATTATGGATATGGGCATCACCAAGGGTACGGAAGTGTATGTACGCAAGGTGGCGCCGCTGGGAGATCCGGTGGAGCTTACGGTCAGAGGCTATGAACTTTCCATTCGTAAAAATGAAGCGGAAGCTGTAGAAGTAGAACCATAATCAAAAAATGAGAGGAGAAGCTGGTATGGCTATCAGAATTGCCCTGGCGGGCAACCCGAACTGCGGTAAAACGACCTTATTTAATGAACTCACCGGCAGTTCCCAGTATGTGGGAAACTGGCCCGGCGTTACAGTAGAAAAGAAGGATGGCATCCTGAAGGGACACAAAGATGTGATTATCCAGGACCTGCCCGGTATTTATTCCCTTTCTCCCTACACCATGGAAGAAAAGGTGGCCAGGAACTACCTGGTCAATGAACAGCCTGATGCCATTCTGAACATCATCGATGGCACGAACCTGGAAAGAAACCTCTATCTTTCCACCCAGCTCATTGAAATCGGACTGCCTGTGGTGATGGCAGTGAACATGATGGACCTGGTGAAAAAGAACGGGGATGCCATTGATGTGAAAAAGATGGCGGAAGAACTGGGCTGTGAAGTGGTAGAAATTTCCGCCCTCCAGGGAAAGGGCTGCATGGAAGCGGCAGAAAAGGCGATGGCCGCGGCGAAAGCGAAGAGGACGGTTCATCTGCCTTCCGTATTCACCGGCAGCGTGGAGCATGCCATCGCTCATATCGAAGAAACCATTGCGCCGAAGGTGGAGGACCGATTCCTGCGCTGGTATGCCATCAAGGTATTTGAACGGGACGAAGATGCCACTGGCGCCCTGCAGCTGGACCCCAAAACCATGAGCCATCTGGAAGGCCATATCAAGGACTGCGAAGATGAACTGGATGACGATTCCGAATCCATTATCATCAACCAGCGGTATGCCTATATTGCCAAAATTATTGACGGCGTACTGAAGAGGAAAACCGCGGCCCACACCATGACCGTTTCCGATAAGATCGACCGGGTGGTGACAAACCGTATCCTGGCCCTGCCGATTTTCTTCCTCATTATGACGGCAGTCTATTTCATTTCCTGCTCCCTCATCGGCGGACCGGTGACAGACTGGGTGAATGATGATTTCTTCGGCGGCATCGTTACCGACACCGCATCGGACCTGCTGGAAGCCATTGAAGCGCCGGACTGGCTGGAAAGCCTTCTGGTAGATGGCATCATCGGCGGCGTAGGCACGGTGCTTGGCTTCGTGCCCCAGATTTTAAGCATTTTCTTCTTCCTCTCCCTTTTGGAAGATTCCGGATACATGGCCCGGGGAGCCTTCATTATGGACAGGATTTTCAGGAAATTCGGACTTTCCGGTAAATCCTTCATTCCTATCCTGGTGGGCAGCGGCTGCGGCGTGCCGGCAGTCATGGCTACAAGGACCATTGAGGACCAGCGGGACCGCCGCATGACCATCATGCTCTGCACCTTCATCCCCTGCTCCGCCAAGGCCGTCATCATTGCCATGATTACCTCCACCTTCTTCCCGGACTCCGTGCTCATGGCACCGTCCATGTACTTCCTGGGCATTGCCGTCATCGTGCTGGCAGGCATTGCATTGAAGAAAACATCCATCTTTGCCGGCGACCCGGCTCCCTTCGTCATGGAACTGCCGGCTTACCACATTCCGTCCATGAAGGGCGTACTGATTCATATGTGGGAAAGAGCCCGGGGCTTCATCATTAAAGCAGGCACCATCATTTTCGCTGTATGCGTGATTATCTGGTTCTTCTCCTCTTTCAACATCACCATGGATATGGTAGATGATATTGAAGACTCCATGCTGGCAGGCTTTGGCCATCTGATTTCCTGGATCTTCGCTCCCCTGGGCCTGGGCGATTGGAAAGGCGCTGTGGCCGTCATCTCTGCAGAAATGGCAAAGGAAGACGCCATCGGTACCCTGGCTGTGCTGAACGGTGTAGCCAAGGATGCAGAAGATGAAGCTGTGATGGCCGGCATTGCCGGTATGTTTACACCCATTGCCGCCTTCTCCTACATGATTCTGAACCTCTTCGACCCGCCCTGCATCGTGGCCATGGCCACCATTGCCAGGGAAATGGGCGACAGGAAATGGGCAGCCCTGGCCATCGGCTTCCAGGTCATCCTGGGCTACTCCCTGGCCTTCATTGCCTACAACCTGGGCGGCTGGCTTTTCTATGGATTTGCCTTCGGCTTTGCCCAGATTCTGGCCATCGCCCTCTGCCTTGTGGGCCTCTACTTCATCCTTCGCCCGGCACCAAAGGTCAAAGATGAAGGGGTAGAAGGCGCCGGCGCCAAGGCGTAAAATCATAAAAATGCTGCGGGAATCCCTATTCCCGAAGAAAGGAAGGATATCCATGAGTATTGGCACTTACGCAGTACTGGCTGTCATTGCCATCGGCTTCGTTCTGGCCTGCCGTCATATTTACCGAGTCACCCTGGGCGGCGGCAGCTGCTGCGGCGGTGGGGACGGGGAATGTCCTGCCTGCCGTGCCAGGAAGATGAAACTTCATGGCGGGCTGAAAAAAGAATAAATAAAAGGGCTGTGAAGAAATGAAAATCATTTCATCGCAGCCCTTTTTATGTGGTAAAAACAGGAAACCGCAGCCACCCCTGCCACCGCAAGGGGTAGATGCAAACCGCCACCACCACCCTCGCGCCAAAGGCGCGTCAAACTTAAGAACCCTCCGGCCCATAGGGCCGGTCAATCTTAAGAACCTTCCCCTATGAACCCTTTTAGGATAGCAGAACCTGCCTCATCCCGCCTTTCGGCAGGCGGCGCGGAAGTCCCTGGGCGTCATGTGGAAGCTGCGGCTGAACAGTTTGGCAAAGTAGCTCTGGCTGGAAAAGCCGCAGGCATAGGCAATGTCCGCAATGGGCGTATCCTGGTATTCCAGAAGGGTGCGGCTTACAGAAAGGCGGTACTCATTGACATAATCCATGGGCGAGGAACCCATGTAGGTCTTGAATATGGAGGAACATTTACTGCGGGATACTTTTCCAGCGGCGGCGATTTCATCCAGGGTGATTTTTTCTCCGTAATGGCGGCGGATAAAGTCGGCCATGTCCTTCAGCACGGCCCGGTCGGAAGGAGAGGGAAGAGGGATGGCCTTTTCCTCTACTGGGAACAGGGTGCAGAGACGGTAGAGGAGAAGGTGGAGGAAGGCAATGACCTGCAGGCGGCCCAGCGGATCCCTGCGCTGGCCTGCCTTTTCGATATCCTCCATGAGGGAGGATATCTCGCCGGCCCCTTTTTGAGAGGCAGGAATGTACAGAAAATCGGACCGGCGGCTGTCTAAAAAGGGATGAATGAGACGGCTTCGGATTTCCTGGTCCGCCGTCATTACCTCCTGGTTCACTAGCACCCGGATCAGGGTGGTCCCTTCCGCTTCCCTGCCGTTCCGGTGGATCACATTGGGGAAGAGAAGGAGCGTGTCTCCGGCATGAAGGGTGATGACGGCCTCATTGATTTGAAATTCCAGGGCCCCTGAAAGAAGGGTGAGACACTCTGCTTCCTCATGCCAGTGGGTGAGGAGGGTGCCTTTCCGGCCCTTTCCCTCCCGTTCGGCATAGAGGGTCTTCGTTTCAGTGCCTATGACGGAAGGGGTGCCGGGGATAAGGGAGTAAGATTTCATAATACACCTCGATTTGTAAAATCCTTATAAAAATAAAGATAATTTTGCTATTTTTATTTCATTTCTGACGATATAATTGTATCAGAAATTGAGATAAATAGATATGATTTCCAAAGAAAAGTATTCAAAATTCATCTTATTATAAGGAGGAACTATCATGGAAAAATTACTGAACAAATTACTGGCTGACCTGGTGGTGGAATACCACAAACTGCAGAGCTATCACTGGTACCTGAAGGGCTACCATTTCTTCGACGATCATCCGAAGCTGGAAAGCTACTATGACATGATTGCCGGCATGGTAGACGGCGTGGCAGAGGATATGCTGAAGCTGTCCCTGAAACCGGAATCCACCATGAAAGGATTCCTGGCCCTCACTTCTGTGAAAGAAGCAGAAAACGGGGAAGTCACCTCGGCAGAAGCCTTCGCTTCCACCCTGAAGGACTTCGAACTCCTTCGTGACGACGTGCTGGCTGTGAAGAAGGCAGCTGACGAAAGCGGCGACTACCTCACCAGCGCTCTCATGGACGACTACATCGAAAGCTTCTACAAGGAAATCTGGATGCTGCGTCAGGTACTGAAATAAGAATATCCGCTGACTGGCAGAAGGGGCTGTGGGAAATGGAAATCATTTCCCACAGCCCTTTTATTATGGCCCTGTGATGACGGGCCGCCTGCCGCCATGTGCGTGTACCATGGGGGAGTGAGATTTTGCTGCTCTGCTGCGCTTTCGTCGAAATGACGACAGGGCAAGGCGGCGTTTCTGCTATCTGAGGCGTGAGATTTCTCCACTCCGCTCCGCTACGGTCGAAATGACGAAGTGGCGAGTTGGCGTTTCTGTCATTTGCCCCTTTGAAATGACCGTATGCTGCCTGCCGCCACCGTCATCTCGAGCGGAGGGACATGGCGGTATGGGGATAAAGACCTCGGGGGCTATTGAAACGCTGAGTCGAGAGATCTCCGGTCGCTATGCTGCATACCATGGGAGAGTGAGATTTTGCTGCTCCGCTGTGCTGCGGTCGAAATGACGAAGCGGCGGGTCGGCGTTTCTGTCATTTGAGGCGTGAGATTTTGCTGCTCTGCTTTCGTTGAAATGACGGTGGGGCGGAGGGGGTTCGGTGTCCATCATTTCCCACAGCCCTTTTGGCATGGTTCCATTTCCTTCGTGAAAATGTTGCCCCACTCTGTTACAATAAATATATAAATTTCAATCTATTTTCCTTAAGGAGTTTTATATGTACGAAGAAACAACCATTGCAGCCATAGCCACCGCCCCCGGTGAAGGGGGCATAGGCATTGTCCGCATCAGCGGCAGTCAGGCTGCCGATGTGGCGGATGCCCTGTTTCATACGAAAAAAATCGCATCCTTTCATGAGGCCGAGCCTTACCGGCTCTACTTCGGCCATGTAGTCAGGAAGGACCAGAGGGTAGATGAAGGGCTGGCGGTGTACATGAAGGCACCCCATTCCTACACCGGCGAAGACGTGGTGGAAATCCAGATTCACGGCTCCACCGAAGCTCTTCGGGAGACATTGGAGCTGGCTTTGGAAAACGGCGCCCTCCCTGCCAGCCGCGGCGAATTTACCAAAAGGGCCTTCCTCAACGGCCGGCTGGACCTGACCCAGGCAGAAGCGGTGATGGACATCATCGAAGCCCGGGGCTCCGCCGCCCTGTCCCAGGCGGAAAGCCACCTTTCCGGTGCTCTGTCCCGCTTTGTGAAAATGAGCCGGGACGAGCTGACAGACCTCATTACCAAGCTGGAAGTAACCATCGACTATCCCGAAGAAGACCTGGAAGATTTGACCAATGAACAGATTGGGGAAGGACTGGACGGTATCGAAAAGAGCCTTTCCTCCCTGCTGAAACGGTCGGAAGAAGGAAGAATCATCAAAGACGGCCTTCGCACCGCCATTGTGGGCCGCCCCAACGCAGGCAAATCCAGCCTCCTCAATGCCCTTCTCCAGGAAGACCGGGCCATTGTCACCGATATCCCCGGCACCACCAGAGACACCATCGAAGAATCCATCAAAATCGGCGGCGTCCCCCTGGTGCTCATGGATACCGCCGGCCTTCGGGAAACCGATAATAAAGTAGAAAAAATCGGCATTGAAAGGGCAAAAAAATCCATGGAACAGGCAGATCTGGTACTGGCCGTCATCGACGGCTCCCATGCCCTGGAAAAGGAAGACAAGGAGCTCCTCTCTTCCCTGAAGGGCAGAAAATCCATGGTCATCCTTAATAAATACGACCTGCCCCAGGAAGTGGATGAAGAAGAAATCAAAGCTCTGGCAGGAGATGCACCGGTAGTGTCTCTCTCCGCCCGCTACGGAAGCGGCATGGAAGAACTGGAAGAAGCCCTCCGCCGCCTCACCGAAACCCAGGACAGAGATGCCGGAAGACGGCTCTTTCTCACCAACCTCCGCCATGTGGACCTGGTGAAAAAAGCGCTGGAAGCTGTCCGCCGCGCCCAGCAGTCACTCAAAGATGGCATGCCGGCCGACTGCATTACCGTGGACCTGGTGGAAGCCTGGAACCGCATGGGTGAAATCACGGGAGAAACGGTGGATAACGAACTGATTAACAAGATTTTCGAACGGTTCTGCGTGGGGAAATAGCGGGCTGGTGGGCTAGTGTACTAGTGGGCTGGTGAGCTAGTGGGAAAGTGGGAAAGTTGTCTGCTGTCCGCTATTGGCTATCGGCTGTCGGCTGTTCGCCGCAGGAAAGCGCAGAGAGGCCTATTCTGCCCCCTGAATAGGGGTGACCGTGATAGGCGGCCAATTCCCGCCGACTTGTATTTATCGGTAGATGAGACACTATCGGCATGTACAAAGATTCTTCGCTTACGCTCAGAATGACTGTGACGGAGGGAAGGTAAGCACGTAATGCAGCCTCCTTCCTTTGGAAGGAGATCCGCGGAGCGGTGAGGATAGGCCTTTGCGAAGCAAAGGCATCGCCCGACAGGGCGATACCACCTCCTCTGAACCCTCTGAACCCTCTGAACCTTCTGAACCCGGGCCGCCCCGCGGCCCCATAGTATTTCCCCCTTTTAAACTATCTCTAGATTTTATATAATAAAGTATCGGCTTATTATAAAGAGAAGCAGCGTTCTGCTGCTTCTTTCATTGAAGAAAGAAGGAAACCATGTATCTTATTGATACGTATGATGTTATCGTGGTAGGAGCCGGCCATGCAGGCTGCGAGGCGGCCCTGGCCGCTGCCCGCCTTGGCTGCAAGACCCTCCTTACCACCATTTCCCTGGAAAACGTGGCTATGATGCCCTGCAATCCGGCCATCGGGGGACCGGGCAAGAGCCATCTGGTGAAGGAAATCGATGCCCTGGGCGGTGAAATGGGCATTGCCGCAGATAAGACTGCCATCCAGATGCGCATGCTGAATCTGGGAAAGGGACCGGCGGTCTATGCCCTCCGCGCCCAGTCCGACAAGAATGCTTACCACCGCTACATGAAGCAGGTGGTGGAAAATACGGACAACCTGGACCTGAAACAGGTGCAGGTCATGGATATCATTGTGGAAGATGGGAAATGCGTAGGCATTACCACGGAGCTTCACGAAGAATATCGGGCCAAAGCAGTCATTCTCTGCACCGGCACCTACCTGGACAGTGAAATCATTATCGGCGACACCATGTATTCCGGCGGCCCCAACGGCATGCGTCCCTCCGTAGGCCTTTCAGAAAATCTGAAGAAACACGGCCTGGACATTCTCCGTTTCAAAACCGGCACCCCCAGCCGCGTGGACATCCGGAGCCTCCATCTGGACCATATGCAGCTGGAACAGGGAGATCCCAAGAACCATGCCTTCTCCTTCATGGACGAACGGGCAGACCGGAACCAGCGGAACTGCTGGCTCACCTACACCAATGAGACCACCCATGCCATTATCCGGGAAAACCTCATGAGAGCCCCCAAGTATGCCGGCCTCATCCACGGCGTCGGTGCCCGCTACTGCCCCTCCATCGAAGACAAGGTGGTCCGTTTCCCCGACAAGAAGCGGCATCAGCTCTTCATCGAACCGGAAGGCCTTGATACCAATGAAATGTATGTCCAGGGCATGTCCACGTCCATGCCCATTGACGTGCAGTACGCCTTCCTCCGCACCATTCCGGGACTGGAAGATGTGAAGGTCATGCGCCCGGCCTATGCCATTGAATACGACCTGCTGGATCCCCTGCAGCTCTATCCCACCCTGGAAGTGAAGAAACTGCCGGGCCTCTACTCCGCGGGCCAGTCAAACGGCACCTCCGGCTACGAAGAAGCCGCTGCCCAGGGCCTCATGGCCGGCATCAATGCGGCCCTTAAAATCAAAGGGAAGGAACCCTTCATCCTGGGCCGCCACGAAGCCTATACCGGCGCCTTAATCGACGACCTGGTGACCAAGGGCACCAACGAACCCTACCGCATGATGACCAGCCGCAGCGAATACCGGCTCATCCTCCGCCAGGACAATGCGGACCTGCGCCTTACCCAGAAAGGCTATGACATCGGTCTGGTTACAGAAGAACGGTACCGCCGGTTCCTGGACAGGAAGAGAAAATTTGAAGAAGCCATGCACTACATCCGTACCAAGCGCTTCACCCCCAAGGCGGACGTGAACGCCGCCCTGGAAAGCATAGGCTCTGCGCCCCTCACCACCGGCATGGGAGCCGATAAGATTCTGAAGCGTCCGGAAATGACCTACCAGAAAATGGTGGACGTCCTGGGCTGCCCTTCCTTCGACCCTGAAGCGGTGGAGGAAATGGAAATCACTGTGAAATATGAAGGCTACATTGCCCGTCAGGAAGCAGCCGTGAAGAAAGCGGCCCGCATGGAAAACGAAAAAATGCCCAAAGACATGGACTACCTCCATCTGGACGGCATTTCCATCGAAGCCAGGCAGAAACTGGACAAGATCCGTCCCCTCTCCCTGGGACAGGCCTCCCGCATCTCCGGCGTATCTCCGGCGGACATGTCGGTACTCATGGTGTACGTGAAGAGAATGAAAGCGGCGAAATAGGGGGAGACAGTGTCACCGGCGGCGGGAAACTGTATTCCCGAAGGTTGACGCGGCTTCGCCGCGAGGGTTGATGGACCATGCGCTAACGCGCTGGTCCAAGGGTTCTGTCCGGGACCGGCTTTGCCTCCCGGACTGTTTGAGGGCCTCCGGTCCAGGGAGTTATATAGTATTGTGGAGGTCCTGCATAGGACCTCCAAGTCAGCCAAAGTTGGCCCTTAGCCTGCCCATAAAAGGGCCTTCCTTTTAGTCGGCTGACCGTACCGCTGGCGAGGTGGGCGCCAAAGGCGCCATTTTAATGCCGCCAAAGGCGGCATATATGCTCATCGCTCCGAAGGAGCGATACCACAACCCTCGGCCCAAAGGGCCGTCAAACTTAAGAACCCTCCGGCCGACAGGCCGGTCCATCTTAAGAACCCTTTTTATATATCCATCCTTCTTCTCACAGGGAAATGAAGAGAAGAAGGACCATTTCATCACATATTTCTTTTTGGAAGGAGAAAAGAAAAAAGATGACAGCCTGCGAAATGATGGAGGCCCTGGGCCTTCCGGCCAATGAGGAGGCCGCAAGAAAGCTGACTGAGTACAATGCCATGGTCATTGCCATGAGCAAAAAAGTGAATCTCACAGGCATTAAGGATGTGGACGAAAGCCTCATCAAGAATGTCTATGATTCCCTTACCGTATACGATCCCAAATATTTTCCTGCAAAGGGACGGGTCCTTGACCTTGGCACCGGTGCCGGATTCCCCGGCGTGCCGCTGGCCATCCTGCGGCCTGATATGCAGTTCCTTCTGGTGGATTCCATCCAGAAAAAACTGACCTTCATTGAAGACGCCTGTGCCGATCTGGGAATCAAAAACGTGAAATGCCTCCATATCCGGGCAGAAGAAGGAGGACGGAGAAGAAAGACCAGGGAAGCCTTCGACGTGGTCACCGCCAGAGCGGTGAAGGCCATGCCCATTATAGCGGAATGGTCCCTTCCCTTCGTAGCCGTGGGCGGCGTCTTTGCCGCCATGAAAGGCCCCGGCGCCGATGAGGAAATGAAGACGGCAGGCCGGATCCTTCGGGAGCTTCACGGCACACTGGAAGAAAAGAAAGAACTTACCCTGCCGGGAGGAGACCGCCGCACTATCCTTTACATCCGGAAAACAGCGCCCTGCCCGAAAACCTATCCCCGGAAAGTGGGTATTGCAGAGAAAAAACCGGTATTGGGAGAATAGGGGCTGGTGAAACCTGCTCTCCGCTCTCCGCTCTCCGCCTGCGGAGACACTATGTATGCTGGACATTATGCTCATTTATCATAAGAAGGGTAAACACGTAAACGTCTTGCGCCCCCTTTAGGGGGAGAGGGCCGCGGAGTGGCGAGGGGGTGTACGAGGCTGCAAGCTCCCATGATACTCTATGTGGCGGAGATCACCGAAAGGGAGCTGTAAAATTGCGGCGCCAGCCGCCACCGCAGCCCCCAGCCCCCAGCCCAAAGGGCCGTCAGCCTTAGAACCTTAAGAACCTCCGCCTGCGGAGGGGACGTGAACCTTTTCTGCTGCACCCTTCGCATTCTGGACATTTTCTTCCGCAGCCCTTATGCACAGCCCGCTGTCGCAGGCAGCCATAACCTGTGGCAAAGCCATGCTCCCTTTTTTGACCCTGCGGCGTGAGCCGCAATTTCATATTGCGAACATTGTCTATTTCTTGTATACTATAGAAATGAAAAAGTGACTGGCGGTTAAAAACAGGAATAAGCCAGCAGGCATGGGAGGTTCGCATGGCATTAACGAAAAAAGCGGAAAGAACGAAGGCCAAACTTCTGGCATCAGCAAGAAAGCTGATTGGGGAAAGAGGATTTGACAGGGTTTCCGTGGAAGATATTACAAGGGACAGCGGCGTAGCCAAAGGAACTTTCTATCATTATTTCAAATGCAAAGAAGATGTGGTGGCAGAGCTTTCGTTCCAGTCCAGCCAGACGATTCTGGAAGAGTCCGTCCATTTTGATGGGACGGCGGATGAACGGTGCTTTCACTATGTGACAGCCCTGTGCCGTGATGCGGACTGGGCCGGCGTGCGGCTGGTGCGCCAGTGGATTCGGGAGGCCATGGAGTCGGAGGAAGAGGATTCGGAAGCCAAGGCCTGCCTTTACGATATCTACAATGCCATTGTGAAAATCTGCGCCGTGCGCCAGGGCCGGGGCCCGGGGGAACTGACGGAAGATGCTCCCCTGGATACGCTGGCCAAACTGCTGATGAGCCATGTCTTCGGTGCTTTAACTATCTGGTGCATGATGAATGGTTCCTGGAATCTGTCGGAGCAGTCTGTGAAATATATGGAAATCGACATAAAAAACCTTTTCAAGCCCTACATGATAGGGAAATAAAAAGAGGCTGTGAAAAAATGTTCATCATTTCTTCACAGCTTTTTCTATTACTTTTTTTGATGGTAAGATTCCCGCCCGTTCGAGCGGGGCTTCGTGCCGGTATGGGTGGGAAGGGCGTGGGCTCTATGGAAACTCTGAGCCGGGAGATTTCTCCACTCTGTGGAGACTCTGCATAGAGTCTCCAAGTCAGCCGAAGTTGGCCTCTAGCCTGCACAATAAGAGGCTTTCCTATTGGCGGCTGATCGGCTGCGGTCGAAATGACGGAGGGAAGGGATCGGTGTCATTCATGGCATGTGATTGCAGGAGCTTGCATCCGCTCCTTCTCTTTGCTTACTATCTGATAGAGGGTCCATCATTTCTTCACAGCTCCTTTTCTATTGACCAGTTTCCATAAAAATGGTATGATTCATATCATAAGAGACAATAAAGTCTCAAAAGACATAGTAAAGTTTTTACAGGAAAGGAGTGTGCCATGCATCTGGAAAGCAGGGAAGAAGAATTGAAAAAACTGGCCCTTGCCTTCTGCACGAATCCCCGCAGGACCGCCGGCGAGCTGGCGGCAGCGGCAGGTATCAGCAAAGCCACCTTCTACCGGGTTTACGGCTCTCGAGAAAACTTGTCCCGTCTGCTCAGCGAAAAGGCACGGGAAAAAGTGTCCTTCCTCATGGAACTGGTGAATGAGGAAAAGGGCGATACGAAAAGCTATCTGCGGAAAATCATTCACTGCTGCTGCGATAACAAGGAGTTTCTTATGCTCCTCTGCTACGGCTATGCCACCGGCAGTATCGACAGCTGGTGCCAGGACACCTATACCCGGCAGATGACCGATTTCTTCCTCCGGGGACAGAAATCCGGCGCCTTTCGGGTAGATATTCCCGCTTCCGTGATGACGGAGCTTTTTGCAGGAGCCATGTGGTCCCTTTTTGAAGGAGAGTGTCATGGCCGGGTGGCATCTGCCAGCCTGCCGGACTACTGGGAAGCCTTTTTCCTGAAGGGAATTGAAAATCAGTCAGAAAGAGAGGAAGAACATTGAAAGAAGTCAAACCGTCCAAGCGGCCTATACTGGCCTACTACGTCATCATATTCCTGGTGATCATCTTCTTTAACTCCCTCATCATGCCCATGTTCAAGAGCAATGAAGTGAAGAGCGTGGATTATTCCAGCTTCATCACCATGACGGAGAACAAGGAAATCGATAAGGTGCAGGTAGAGCAGGACCAGATTCTTTTCACCAAGAAAGGGGATAAGCAGGCCTATAAAACAGCGCCTATGAATGATCCCCAGCTGGTGGACAGGCTCCATCAATCGGGAGCCGATTTCACCGGCAAAATCACAACCCCCATGAATCCGATCCTTGATCTGGCCCTGACCTGGATTCTGCCGATCCTCATTTTCTTCGGCATCGGCCATTATATGAACAAGAAAATCATGAAGAACATGGGCGGCCCCGGAGCCATGCAGTTCGGCCTGGGGAAATCGAATGCCAAAATCTTCGTGAAGCCTACGGACGGCATCAAATTCTCCGATGTGGCAGGGGAAGATGAAGCCAAGGACAGCCTGAAGGAAGTGGTGTCCTACCTCCATAACCCCAGCCGGTATAAGGAAATCGGTGCCAAAATGCCGAAGGGCATCCTGCTGGTGGGACCGCCAGGCACCGGCAAAACCATGCTGGCCAAAGCAGTAGCCGGCGAATCAGAAGTTCCCTTCTTTTCCATTTCCGGCTCTGAATTTGTGGAAATGTTCGTAGGCATGGGCGCCGCCAAGGTGAGAGACCTCTTCAAGCAGGCCAAGGAAAAGGCACCCTGCATCGTGTTCATCGATGAAATCGATGCCATCGGCAAGAAGCGCGGCGGCGCCGCTATCGGCGGAAACGACGAAAGAGAACAGACCTTGAACCAGCTGCTCACGGAAATGGACGGATTCGAAGACAATACAGGCGTCATCATTCTGGCAGCCACCAACCGTCCTGAATCCCTGGATCCCGCCCTCACCAGACCGGGCCGTTTCGACCGGCAGGTGCCGGTAGGACTGCCGGACCTCCAGGGCCGTGAAGCCATCCTCAAGGTGCATGCCAGCAAAATCAAGCATGCCCCCAATATCGACTACAACAAAGTGGCCCGTATGGCTTCCGGCGCTTCCGGCGCCGAACTGGCCAATATCGTGAACGAAGCAGCCCTTCGGGCCGTCCGCGACCACCGCAGCTATGCTACGGAAGAAGACATGGAGGCCTCCATCGAAGTGGTTATTGCAGGCTATGAGAAGAAACATGCCATTCTGTCGGATAAGGAAAAATGCGTGGTTTCCTATCATGAAATCGGCCATGCCCTGGTGGCTGCTCTCCAGTCCCATTCTGCCCCGGTACAGAAGATTACCATTATCCCCCGTACCAGCGGCGCCCTGGGCTACACCATGCAGGTGGACAAAGGAAACCATTACCTCATGACTAAGGAAGAACTGCTGGACCAGATTGCCACTTTGACCGGCGGCAGGGCCGCAGAAGAAGTGGTCTTCCACACCTCCTCCTCCGGCGCCTCCAACGATATCGAAAAAGCCACCAAGCTGGCCCGGGCCATGATTACCCGCTTTGGCATGAGTGATGAATTCGGCATGGTGGCCATGGAAACAGTGACCAACCAGTACCTGGGCGGCGATACCACCTTGGCCTGCTCGCCGGAAACGGCGGCCCGCATCGACCGGGCCGTATCGGACCTCATCAAGACCCAGCACGCCAAGGCAGTGAAACTGCTGGAAGAAAACCGGCCCAAGCTGGATGCCCTGGCCAAGTACCTCTATGAGAAAGAAACCATTACAGGAGAACAGTTCATGCAGATCCTGGAACATGGGGTGCCGGAAGAAAAACCGGCCGCACCGGTTCCGTCCATGGACCTGAATCTGGAAAAATAAAATTCTGTCATATCCCGTGAAAAAGGGGCTGCCAGGAAATGGAAATCATTTTCTGGCAGCCCTTTTGCGAATCGTTTCCTGCCGGCTTGGTGCAAAAGGACTCACCGAATCATGTGAACTGCCGGTCAATTTGTGGTATAATTTATAGATATTTCATATCTTTTTTACAGATTTCTTACGCGAGGTGCATGGTGAAACAAGTGATTCTATCCGCCCTTTCCTGGGTGGTATCCACGTCTCTGGTGATTATGGCGCTGCTCCATTTGGGCGGGGACTTCCCCGACATTCACAGCTTTGTACAGCCCCGGCTGGGTGCGGCGCTTCTGGTCTTCCTGATCGTATCCTTCGGTCTCTTTACCGTGATGAACAGGAAATATCTGAAGGCCCTCCTTCCCTGGGCAGTGATTCTGCCCCTTCTCTGGATGGGCACCTTCACCTGGGCCTACGGCTTTGCTTCCCTGCCGGAGAAAAAACATCTGGGCGACTACTACGTGCTGGGAGGCCTCCTCATGGCGCTGCCCTATGTGTATACCGCCCTCACGGCCCGCAGGAAACGGTTCTCCTCCCTGTGGACAGTCATTGCCGGGGTGTATACCTTCTTCATGGTGATAATTCCTTTCATCTATATCGGCTACTACGTCCTCTTCGGCGGTGAAATGGATATGTTTGCCATGATGGCCGTGCGCTCCACCCATTTGAAGGAAATCAAGGACTTTCTGCGTACCATGGGCTCCCCAGCCCATGCAGTCATGGCAGCGGCAGCTCTTGCCATTGTCATTGCCTGCGCCGTCACCCTCTCCCGGAGCCTCATGAGAAAAGCCAGAACCTTTGAAGGAAACATCCTCCGGGGCAGCGGCAGATCCTTCTCCATCGGCCTTCTTGCGATTTCCCTCCTCTTCTTCGGCGGCTTCTACCGTCAGATTACCCATGTATTTCCTGCCTCCATCATTAAAGCACTGAACTCCTCAGGCAGCGAATTCCAGCTCCTCCAGAAACTGAACGACAACCTGGACAAGAATGTCAAAACCATGACCTTCCTTGCGCCGAATCCGGAAAACGGCATTGACGAAGGCACCCACATCGTCATTATCGGCGAAAGCGCCAATAGGGACCACATGAAAGCCTTCACCCCGGACTATCCGGAAAATACCACCCCCTGGCTTTCGGAAATGGCCAAGTCAAAGGACTTTGCCCTGGGATACAAGGCCTACTCCAATTTCCCCAATACCCTTTTCTCCCTGTCCTACGCCATGACCAGCGCCAACCAGTACAGCGACATGTCCTTTGAAGACGTGGTGAGCATGGTGGACGTGGCCAAAGCCGCCGGTTACCGTACCGACTGGATTTCTTTCCATAACCGGAGCTCCATGTCCAGCGCCGGCGTCACCATGATTGCAGAACGCTGCGACGATTCCTACTGGGAAAAGAACTATGACGGCTACACCCTGGAAGTGCTGAAGAAACTGCCGCCTGCCAAAAAGCGGATCATCTTCATCAACATCGACGGCAGCCACTACACCTACATTGCCCGGGTGCCTGTGAACCTGCGGGACAAACTGGGCATTTCCAAAGAAGATCCCTATCATGACTACGACCTTACCATCGCTTATGACGACCAGGTGATGAAGGACATCTTCGAATACGCCAAGGCAAACCTGAACCTGAAATCCATGATTTACTTCTCCGACCATGGCGAAAATATGAAGCACTACCACACCACATCCCCCTTCTACTACGACATGGTACACATTCCCTTCTTCGTCTACCTCTCGCCGGACTACCAGGCCGCCCATCCGGACCTCATGCCTGCCCTGAAATCCCATGAGCAGCAGGTCTTCACCAACGACCTGGCCTTCGACACCGTCACCGGCATCTGGCAGGCAAAGACCAATTTCTATCAGTCCAAATACGACTTCTCTTCTAAGGACTACGCCATCAACATGGACAACGCTACCACCTTCGAAAGAAAGAAGAAAATCAAAGACGACCCTGTGTGGCAGGGCAAATAAAAATAAGCAGGAAACCAAATCGGTTTCCTGCTTATTTTATGCCTTTTATGCCTTGGAAATAGTGAACCATGCCATAACTGTCAGAGGCGTAAGAGATGTATCCCTGAGCCGGGAGGCGCACATGGCCTGACCCTAACCGGCAGGGAAGCCGTCCCGAGAGCCTCAAAGCACAGGCCCCGAAAGAACCCCTTCCAAAGGTAAAAATCTCAGTCCCTTGAAAACAAATCCCTGGTATATACCTTATCCTTTACCGGCAGGAGATCTTCACTTACCCGGTTGGCCAGGATGATGTCCGATGTCTCCCGGAAAGATTCCAGATCATGGGTGACAGGCACGCCTTCAAAGGTGTCCTTGTCCAGGGTGGGTTCATAAATGATAAGGTCTATGCCCTTTTCCTTCAGCCTTTCGATGATACCCTGGATGGCGGAAGAACGGAAATTATCACTGCCACTCTTCATGGTGAGGCGGTAAATGCCCACCCGTTTTGGCGAAAGAGAAGCGATATGGTCTGCAATGTACTGCTTCCTTGTTTCATTGGCCTCCACCACCGCGCGGATCATGGTTTCCGGCACATCCCTGTAATTGGCCAGAAGCTGCTTCGTATCCTTGGGCAGGCAGTAGCCGCCGTAGCCGAAGGAAGGATTATTGTAGAAATCGCCGATGCGGGGATCATAGCCCATGCCCTTGATGATATCGGCGGTGTGCAGCCCTTTTTCTTCGGCGTAGGTGTCGATTTCATTGAAATAAGCCACCCGGATGGCCAGGAACGTATTGGAAAAGAGCTTGATGGACTCCGCTTCCGAAGACCCCGTAATAAGCACAGGAATCTCCTCCTTAATGGCCCCCTCCTGCATGAGGGACGCAAAAAGGCGGGCCCCCGGAAGAAGGGATTCCTTCCCCTTCGGAATACCGACGATAATGCGGGAAGGATAGAGATTGTCATAGAGTGCCTTTCCTTCCCGGAGAAATTCCGGCGCAAAAAGAATGGAAAGGGTGGGGTACCTCTCGGAAATCTTCTGCGTATAGCCGATGGGGATGGTAGACTTGATGATTACCAGCGCCTTCGATTTCACCCGCTGGATCTGGGACAGGATGGACTCCACCGCCCTCGTATCGAAATGGCCGGTGACATCATCATAATTCGTAGGCGCCGCAATGATGATGAGCTCCGCCTCCCGGTAAGCACTGTCCCCGTCCAGAGTGGCAGTGAGAGAAAGATTTTTATGCTTCAGGTAGTCCTCAATATAGGCATCCGCAATGGGAGACTCCCGGCGGTTCACCATATCCACCTTCTCCGGAATCACATCCACCGCAGTCACCTCATGATGCTGGGCAAGAAGAATGGCGTTGGACAGTCCCACATAGCCGGTACCGGCAATGGCAATTTTCATAATATTTCCTCGCTTCTTTAAAAGATTATTTACCTTATTATACTCTTTCCCCGCCCCCTTTGCGACAGCCCATGAGACACCGCTGCGGCCAGGATGACTCTATAGACAGAGAAGCGAGGAGCCCGGAAGAGCGGCCGCCACATCCTGCCTGCGCACATCCATGGAAAGCAGGATCGCCGCCCTTCCCTATGATCGCTTCCCTGTCAGCCGGCTGAAAACCTCATAGAAAAACTTCCTGGATTCCCCAAAGCGCTTTCGGTGCCCGCTTCAGGATTTCAGGGAGTTTTTTTGCGTGGCTTTCGATATCTATGGAGCAGGAGAGGGCAGCGTGAGTCTTTTAGGAAATGACAGGCCGGCGAAGGGAGAAATATGTAAATGGAAAAGGAACCAACTGATGAAGAGTGCACAGCTTTGGCCGGTTCAGGTGGTTGAGTACACTTTATAGCGATTTATAAATTACTTTCATATGCTTTCAAATTGTTATTTATAGGGATAGGGCATATAATATTGTAAAGACTTTGTAAAAAGCCTGCATTTCATTTTAGTCATGCGATTTAACTTCAGAAATTCCAAGGGAGGACAAAATGAATCGGTTCAAGCGTTGTCTCATTGCTGCAGCGGCAGCAGGTTTTGCGGTTATGCTGGTGGCAGGTTGTGGAGGCGGTTCCGGTAAGGCTGATAGCAGTGCTGCTTCCGGTAAGGCTTCTATAAATATTGTTCAGGTAAAAAGTGAAAAAGAGGCTGACCTGGTTGATCAGGCTAAAAAGGAAGGGGTCGTTAAGGTCTATTCTATTACCAGCCGTGTTGCTAAGGCCGGTGCCGGATTTGAAAAGAAATATGGCATCAAAGTGGAAGCCAGCGACATGAAGGATTTTGAACTGATTGATAAGGTGACTACTGAAGTGAAGGGAAATGCAGACGGTGCGGATATGGTTATCTGTCAGGATTCAGGCCGTGTGTATGGAGAACTTCTGGCAAGCGGCTATCTTGAAAATTACATCCCGGCAGACCTGAAAGGTGATATTCCTGAGAAGAATCAGACGCCTCTTGTATTTGCCTACATGAATAAGGTATTTATGTATAACGATGAAAACGGGAAGCCCTGTCCGATTTCCAATATCTGGCAGCTTACAGATCCATCCATGAAGGGGAAATTCTTCTTTAAGAGTCCGATGCAGGAAGGTATTAATGCCAATTTCCTGACTATGCTTACAAAGCCTGAGATATCAGACAAACTGGCCAAAGCCTATGAAGATTATTATCACAAGAAACTGGAACTGACTACGCCTAATGCAGGGTATGAATGGATTAAGCTGGCTTTTACCAATGGTCTTGTTATGGGATCCAGTGATACATCTATGACTGAATCCATCGGTGTGAAGGGTCAGGATAACACGGCTGTAGGACTTTTGAACTATTCCAAGATTCGTTATAAAGATAAAAAGAACCTGGCCCTGGCAGCTGCGGATAACATTAATCCATATTCCGGCTTCTATTATCCGGAGTATGTGCTGATGGTGAAAGGCGCAAAACATCCGGCAGCAGCAAAACTCTTTATCCAGTACCTGATGACACAGGAAGGATTCAAGAGCTGGTCTTCCGATATGGGTACCTATTCCGGTAATACGACCATTGCTGTAGCTAAAGGAGATAAACCGCTGGCTGAATGGGAAAAGGTACTTGTAGGCGATGATCCGCAGTATATTTTTGAACATCGTGCGGAAGTCGAAGAATTTATCAGTCAGTTTATCTGAAAGAAATCTATGTAAGTATTGGAACACCGGGACATGATGCGGGAATCTGTGAAGCGATCAGTGCGGTTCTCCCTCATTCCCGGTTTTCTATATAATGAATGAGGTCTTAATTATGAATGCAGCTGTCAGGCTGAAGATGTTTTTCCGAAAGCCTTATAATGTGATACTGGTGGTGCTTTTTGTGGCCCTGGTACTTCTTACACTTCTGCCGCTGCTTTCCATCGTTATGGATACAGTGACGGTTCATTCTTCTGAGGTTATGCGTATTCATGGAACGCATGCAGGAGATTTTACGGATTATCATTGGCGCAAAGTACTGATGGATGGTCAGAACAGTATTAATATTTTTTATAAACCGCTTTGGAATACTATTATGATTTCCATTGCTACCTGTGTCATTGCAATTGGCTGCGGGGGCGGGATGGCATGGCTTATTACGAGAAGTGACATCCGGTTTAAACCACTGCTTTCAGCACTGTTTGTGGTTCCCTATATCATGCCTTCCTGGACATTGGCATTGGCATGGCTGGACTTTTTTAGAAATCCACTGGTAGGCGGGGTGCCCGGCATATTCACGGCACTTACCGGAATTGTTACGCCCAACTGGTTCGCCTATGGCTTTTTCCCGATTTCTGTGGTTCAGGGACTGCATTATGCACCCTTTGCCTATATTCTGATAGGCGGGATTCTGAAGCATATGGATGCTAATCTGGAAGAAGCTGCACAGCTTCTCCATGCATCGCGGATGCAGATTTTAAAGAGAATCACTCTGCCTATGGTGAAACCGGCGATTCTTTCTACTTTCCTTCTCGCGTTTTCAAGTTCCATGAGTGCTTTTGCAGTGCCGGCTTTCCTTGGGGCGCCGGTGCGATATCAGGTGCTTACGACCCAGCTCTATAGAACACTGCAGGGGTTAAACCCGGGTTATGGATATCTCATGGCTCTGGTGCTTATCCTGATTGGCGTAGGGATTATGCTGGTGAACCAGAAAGTACTGGACAGCCGTAAATCCTATACAACGATTACCGGGAAAAGTTCCCAGATTTCTCTGGTGAAGCTGCGTTCACTCAGGAACCCTCTTTCCGTTATTCTTTCTATCCTTCTTATCTGTGTAACGGTAGTACCTCTTATTACTTTCGCGGTGGAATCCTTCATTGTGGAACCGGGAAATTATTCACTCAGCAACTTCAGTACCGTTTTCTGGACCGGTGCCGGTTCGACAGACATTGCTAATGGAGAACCTGGAATTCTTAGAAATCACAGCGTGTATCGCGGACTGATAAACAGCCTTGTGCTTTCAGTGATTTGTGCATTCTTTGCTGGTACCATTGGCATTCTGGCCGGATATTCCATTGTTCGCAAAAAGGGGACTTTCCTGTCTAATGCAGTCAGCCATCTGACCTTTTTCCCCTACCTGATTCCAAGTATGGCTTTCGGGGCTATTTACCTTTCTATGTTCAGTGTTCCACGTGGACCGATTCCTGCTCTTTATGGTACATTTGCCATTCTGGCCCTTATTGGAACAGTAAAATATCTGCCCTTTGCCTCCAAATCCGGCATCAACTGTATGCTGCAGCTGGGAAATGAAATAGAAGAGTCAGCCATTATTATGGGGATTCCCTGGTGGAAGCGTATGGTCCGTATTATTATTCCTATTCAGAAGACCAGCATCCTTTCAGGGTATCTGCTGCCGTTTATTTCCTGCATGAGAGAGTTATCTCTCTTTATCCTGCTTGTTACACCGTCTACGGCTGTATTGACAACCATGCTTTTCCAGTACAACGAAAAAGGCTGGAATCAGTATGCCAATGCCATTAACCTGCTGATCGTATTTGTCGTATTATTTGTGAACTGGATTATTAATAAGCTCACCGGAGCGTCTATTGATAAGGGGATTGGTTGAAGATGCCTGAAATTATCTTAAAAAACGTCACGAAAACATTTGATCATACCAACGCCGTAGACCATTTGAATCTGGTTATAAAAGACCGCGATTTCATTACCCTTCTGGGGCCGTCAGGCTGTGGTAAAACAACGACCCTGCGTATGATTGCAGGCCTGGAAACGCCGACTTCAGGAGAAATCATTATTGATGGACAGACCGTCTTTTCTTCTGAAAAAGGGATTGATGTACCGCCGCAGAAGCGGAACGTTGGCTTTCTGTTTCAGAATTATGCCCTTTGGCCACATATGACAGTGCTCCAGAATATTACCTTTGGCCTTGAAAATTTGAACTGGGAAAAGGAAAAAATCAGGGAGCGTTCTTCCAAGCTTATGAGAATGCTGCAGATTGAAGAATATAAAGACCGCTATCCGGCAGAACTTTCCGGCGGCCAACAGCAGCGTGTTGCCATAGCCCGCACTTTGGCAACAGGTCCCCGCATTCTTCTCATGGATGAACCCTTATCCAATCTAGATGCAAAGCTTCGCATGGAAATGCGTTCGGAACTGAAACGTCTCCATATGGAAACAGATTCCACCTTTGTATATGTAACTCATGACCAGTTGGAAGCTATGACACTGGCTACCCGGATTTCCCTTATGAAAAAAGGTAAACTCCAGCAATTTGACGCACCATTGACTGTATATAACTGCCCGTCTAATGCATTTACTGCGGATTTTATAGGTAATCCAAGCATTAACCTGATTCCTGTGAAAGTAGAAAGCAGGCAGGAGCAGGAAGTGCTTCTGCATATGGGATCAGCCTCCATCCATTTCCATGCTTTAGATTCCATGGAAGCGGAGAAAGGGGAATCCCTGCTTTTAGGCATAAGACCAGAAAATATTGAAATTTCTGATGAAGGTACCATTGAAGCCAAAGTTTACTCAGCCCTTCCCAGTGGAATGGAAACAGTGGTTAAGCTGGATGTGCTGGGGCTGATTCTTACGGCCGTAGTCTTTGGAGATCGTGAATTTCATATCAATGATAAAGTCAAAATCCGCTTCCGCTCACGGAAAAATCACCTTTTCCGTCATGACGAGGAAGGCAGGCGTATCGCCAGCGGCGAACTGGATTAACGTAACTTTGGCTTTATTCGGGCTGCACAAAAATAAGAGAAACTAAAAAACAGGTCATCCTCTCTCCGCCCAGAGCGGTGCTTCAGAGGATGGCCTGCTTTTTTGTTCGAGGAGGCCCAACCTTTCCTTCCGGAAAAAATCATGAGCAGTTTTTTAACAGAAATATATCAAATGGAAACATCCTTATCAGCGAAGTGTGTAATCAATGAATCCGGACAAACCTTGGCTTTCCCAGGTCAGGAAATAGGACTGTAGCAGACATTTACCATGTTAACGAAAATATGCCAGAAGTAAAAATATTTTGGTAAAATAAGTAAGAAATCGCAGATTCTCGATAAGTGCAGCTTTCTTTTCGGGAAATGGTCAGTTCACTGCCGCATAGGCAGTTTAGAAATCAAAGTGAATGGGATGTGCCTTGTAGTTCATTGATTTATCCAAACTTCTATAAATTTTATAAATTATCCGAATATCATCTATTTTTGCTCCTCCTCCTCATTATCATCGTCATCGTCATCATCTTCTTCATCCAGCGGTTCGAATGGAATCTTTTTCCTGATACAAAAGGCGTATTGGGCAATATCTCCGCCGTTTCTGATGATTCCGGCTGTAATAGTATCCGCTAACATCTGCCGCTCCTCATCATTGGAAAGGCATAGCTGCACTCCTGTGATAAAATTTTTTTCGTCCCAGATTTCCTTCAAAATGTTTGTAAGTTCATTCTTTGTCATTTGTGCCTCCTTGTTTTAATTTCATTTTATCATAATCATGCATAATCCTGTATCTGTCATTTCCCTTCTTACATTTGAGACTCTGATCCGTTCGCCGCGCAAGTATGACTTTATTGCAACCGCAAACATTGAAACTTTACTATTTGATATTTGACTCTTTTGCTATTTCTGCTATACTAAGGCCAGAGGTAAGAAAGGTCTTATCTCCACCACATTGTCAGAGGAAATCCTGCTGCTGTCTGCATATAAACCCCGTTTGTAGATTTGTATTAGCATCACAACCTCAGCGATTCGTTTTTTTCATAGTCAGATGAAATGTGGATCCGGAATTGAGCTCGTTAGTGATGGCGGCAGGGCAATGAATCCCCTCCTTTCCTCTGGCAGTATTTTAAAGGAGCCACGCTCTTGGTTCCTGAAAACGCCTTCGTTCCCC
Organism: Dialister succinatiphilus YIT 11850; assembly: GCF_000242435.1. Taxonomy (GTDB): domain Bacteria; phylum Bacillota; class Negativicutes; order Veillonellales; family Dialisteraceae; genus Dialister; species Dialister succinatiphilus. The sequence goes on from NZ_JH591190.1 coordinate 89,120, forward strand.
GCAGACGAAGGCGTTTTTCCATGGGAAAAGGAGTGGAGGATTGAGGGTTGCTGTCAGCTTTTTGCTTTTTCTCCTGCCTGGCAGGAGGGCATGAAAAAAACAGTGGAGAAAATCCACTGTTTTTTTTATTTCAGCATGTCTTTCCATTCGTCGGGGTAGTCGCCGCGGTATTCTACCACCTGGTCCATAGGTTTTCTGGGCAGGGGGCGGACTTCTTTGTCGGTGTAGCCGAAGGCGATGGCAGCTGCCATTTCTCCGTCTTCATGGAGCCATTCTTTCAGTTCGTCGTAGGCAAAGAAGACGTTGCAGGTCCAGAGGCTTCCGATGTTGCGGTTGGTGGCTTCGAGGCACATGTTCTGGATGGCAGCGCTGATGGACTGGATGTCGGCCAGTTCCATGAGGTATTCGTCCTTGGGATGGTCTTCGCGGTAGTTCAGGCCTTTGGTGTTCATGACGAATACGATGACCGGCGCCTGTTCCAGCACCCGGGCGGTGTAGATGGCGGAGGGGATGAATTTTTCGTATTTCTTCCCGAAAATGGCGTTTTCTTCGCCTTTTCTGTTTTTCATGATGCCTTCCTTCAGGCATTTCACCATGGCTTTTCTTTCGGCGCCGCGGATGACGATGAATTTCCAGGGCTGGGCGTTCTTTTCGGAGGGGGCCCACATACCGGCTTCCAGGATCTGGTTCAGGTCTTCCTGGGGAATCGGTTTCTGGAGAAAATGACGGATACTTCTTCTTTTGTAAATAGCTTCTAACACGGTGGTAATCCTTTCAATGTATAAGTTTCGGTTGTAGATAAGACTGCATAAAAGAAATTATATGCAATTTTGAGTGATAAAGCAAGTTTTTTTAGACTGAGGGTCATATCAGGGGGCGTGGAGCAGGGGGCCTGGAAGGGAGGAAATCTGCTATAATATAGGTAAGGAATTATGGGAAAGTGTCAGTTCAAAGGAGGTCTTATTATGGACATCAAAAAAATACTCGTTCCCATTGATGGCTCCGATGCTTCGGAGAGAGCCTTTTCTTACGCCGTGGCTTTTGCGAAGAAAACGGCGGCGGAGTTGATTCTTCTTTATGTGGTGGATGCGGACGTCCTCATGTATCCGGTGTACCGGGTGAGCCTGGCAGAGACGGATACAGCTTCGGTGAAGAAGAAGGGCGAGGATATTCTGGCACTTTATGCCCAGGACGCACCGGAGGATGTGAAGGTGCGCCGTATGGTGACCATCGGTGTGCCGGGGTCTTCTATCATCCGCACGGCTGAGGCGGAGGGAGTGGACCTCATTGTCATGGGCAACAGCGGCAAGGGTTCCGTTTCTTCTTTCGTCATGGGCAGTGTGAGCCATTATACCGTGCATCATGCCAAATGCCCGGTACTGATTGTGAAATAGTCTGTCTTTTTTGAAATCGCGGCCTGGCGGGTACGATTTTCCCAGGCAGAAAGAAGGGATTTTTATGATAGCTAGAGAGATACATAAGATTCTGATTCCGGTGGACGATTCGAAAATGTCAGACCGGGCTTTCGATTACGGCATGGACATGGCAAAGCTTTTTGATGCAGAGGTGCATGTCATTTATGTGGCCAACGGGGAGGGCATGAGTACTCCGGATTTCACGGTCCATTTCAATGAAAAGAATGATGATACCAGTCCGCTGAAGGAAAAGGGAGCCGCCGTGCTGGCCCGTCTCATGAAACGGGTGCCGGAGGGGGTGAAGGTGCATCAGGAAATCCTCCTGGGTTCGCCGGAGGTGATGATTGCCCTCACTGCCGAGGATGACGGCGCAGACCTTATCATCATGGGCAGCAGCGGAAGAAATTCCTTCTCTTCCATGTTCCTTGGCAGTGTGAGCTACTACACTGTGCATCATGTGAAGTGCCCGGTACTGCTGATTAAGTAAGACTGCTGGCAGCTGGACGCTTACTGCTGCTATTGTCTGCTGGACAATATTTCCGAAGGCAGGAGGGTTCAGGCGCCTTAGGCGCCCGGGTTCAAGCCGCCGTCGGGTTGCGCCGAAGGGCGGCATATATACTTATCGCCCGATAGGGCGATACCACAACCCTCAGGCCGCAGGCCTGTCAAACCTGAGAACCCTCGGGGTGAAGCCCCGTCAATCTTTAGAACCTTCCGCACCCAGAGGGCGCGGGGTCTCAAAGCGGCTTACAAGCTGCCGCGAAGCGGCCGCCTTAACCCTCGGGGCATCAGCCTCGTCAAACCTAAGAACCTTCCGGCCATCGGGCCGGTCAATCTTAAGAACCTTTTCTAAAGTAAGGAGGCGTAGAAATGAGCCGGGAAACGAAAATAGGCATCGTGGCATTTATCCTGCTGTTCTTCGTCGGTGCAGCCGGCTTATTTCTTGAGCCTTCCCGCTGGTTCCACAAGGATTTTTATGAGATTCATGCCGTTTTTGACAATGCCCAGGGCATCCGGGATCATGCCCAGGTGCTTTATGCCGGGGTCTCTGTGGGCCGGGTGCGCAGGATCCATGTGAAGGATGGGAAGGCGGTGCTGGATCTGGACATCCGGAAGGGTACGGTGATTCCGGAGGATGCCAGGTTTACCATCGACAGTTCCGGCGTGGTGGGAGATCTCTATGTGAAGATTTCCGGCGGCCGTCCGGGAAGCAGGAATCTGTCCGACGGCATGACGGTGCAGGAGTATAAGAATGACCGCATGGATGAGCTCATGGAAAAGGCCGGCCGCCTCATGGATACGGCAAAAAGTCTGCAGGGAAATATAGAGGGATTTAAGGAGAAATGAGTGATACAGTGAGCTGGTGAGCTGGTGCGAGCTGCAGCTACGTCATGTGTGGAGGGAGATTTCGGGGCTCCGCTGCTGACCCTCGAAATGACAGCGGCGCCATGAAATAGGAAATTTTTAAGGAGGCAGTTTTGTAGGATAAATTTATCCTACAAAACTGCCTCCTTTCTGATATAATGAGGGAGAGGTGATTTTTATGCGCATTGATACGAATACCATGATTCCCATGACCGAAGCAAATCGTAATTTTTCTAAAGTAGCACGCATGGTGGATGAAAAAGGGGCGGCTGTGATTATGAAAAATAACCGGCCCCGCTATCTGATTCTGAATTTTGATACCTTAGAGGATGGAACTGCCGGCGATGAAGAGGTGGAAGCCATTTCTAAAAAGCTGATGCAACAGAACCGGACTGCTTATGAGGTATTGGCTAAATGAAGAAACTGACCAAAGCACAAGTACTTCGAATGTACAACGATATGGTCAATCAATTTGGTGGAACCAGGGGAATGAGGGATGAAGGGCTTTTAGACTCAGCACTTTCCGCGCCTTTTCAGACTTATGACGGATTTGAATTATATCCGGAGATAGAGGAAAAGGCGGCTTGTCTGGGATATGGTCTTATTGAAAATCATGCAATGGTAGATGGAAATAAAAGACTGGGAGTTCATGTTATGCTTGTGTTTCTTGCGCTGAATGGCATTATGCTGACATATACCCAAGAGGAGCTTTACACGATTGTTCTTCAGATAGCCTCTGGGGACAAAAGCCGGTCTGACTTATTGACCTGGATTAAAAATCATGAGGATAATAATTAGCTTTTATACAGTAAAACCTAACAGCGTCATATCAGATAGGAAACTAAAAAAGCACGGCCGCGGGGCCGTGCTTTTTGCTATTCTCAGAGCCGGACTTCGATGACGTCGTCTTCGCTCTTTCTTGCCAGGGGGCAGGGGTTGTGGTTGGGGTAGCCGAAGGACATGGCCATGACCATTTCCCCTTCGCCCAGCCAGTCATGGAGTTCATCGTAGGCGAAGAAGATGTTGCCGATCCACAGGCTTCCGATGCCCATGGAGGTAGCCTGGAGGGCCATGTTTTCAGCAGCGGCGCCGATGGCCTGTACGTCGGAAAGTTCGTGGATTTTTTCAGCGGCAGTCCAGTTGTCGGTGAGGGGGCGGCCCTGGGGATTTACGATGAATACCAGTACCGGTGCCTGTTTCATGCACTGCAGGGTGAAGCGGGCGTTGGTAAAGAGTTCCGGTGCTCCGGCCAGGACGCCTTCACCTTTTTCTGATCTTTCAATGCCCTTTTCCATGAGGGCCAGTGCCGTTTTCTTGCTCTCTCCCTTCACTACGATGAATTTCCAGGGCTGACGGTTCTTGGCAGAGGGGGCCCACATGCCGGCACGGAGGATTTCGCGCATGTCTACCTTGGAAATGTCGGTGTCCTTGAAGAAACGGACGCTTCGTCTTTTGAAAATCAGATTGTACATAGTATTTCCACCTTTCCTGATATTTGATCCTTGTGATTATGCTTTTTTCATTATACACCGTTTTGAGGTTTTAGTGTTGGAATGCCCAAAGTTTCCTGTGGGAAAGAAGGACCAGTGGTGTCATGCCGGGCAGGAAACCATATGCCCACAGTTTCCTGTCGGAAAGGAACACCAGTGGTATCATGCCGGACAGGAAACCCTTTGCGAAAAGTTTCCTGTCTGGCATGAAGCCGCAGTGTTTCAGCAGAGTAGGAAACTCTTTGCAAATAGTTTCCCGTCCGGCAGGAGACAAAGGCGTTTCCTCTGGGTAGGAAACCCTTTGTGAAAAGTTTCCCGTTTGGCATGAAGCCGCAGTGTTTCAGCAGAGTAGGAAACTCTTGGCGAATAGTTTCCTGTCTGGCATGAAGCCGCAGCGTTTCCATAGAGTGGGAAACCTTTTGCTTATAGTTTCCTGTGCGGCATGAAGCAGCAGTGTTTCAATAGAGCAGGAAACCCTTCGCCTCTAGTTTCCTGTGCGGCATGAGAGTACAGCGTTTCCATAGAGTAGGAAACCTTTCGCGAATAGTTTCCCATCTGGAATGAAGCAGCCGCGCTCCAACACCATAGGAAACCTCTCACGAATTGAGCCTTAAAAGAAGCCCCCGGCGCTTTTGCACCAGGGGCTTTTTTTATTTCATCTGATAGTTATAGTTCTCATCTAGGCTTCCTGTGAGGTGGAGGAGGGCAGGGGCGTCGGCGGCGTCGATTAAGAGGGAGCGGTTTTTCAGAATCGCTTTGGCGCTGCCATAGGGGGTGCGGATCTGGTTCCAGTTGGGGGACCAGTCGGCTTTGATGCCGGCGGCCCGGGCCAGGGGCATGACGGGGAGGTAGATATGGCCGTCTTTGCCGAAGGCTCTGGCATCCAGTTTCCTGCCGTCCAGATAGATGTCGTAAACCTTGGCCACGTATCTGGGATTTCCATCGGAGGCTTCAATGGCCTGCTTGATGTCATCGTCCGATACGCAGGAGGCCACGCCGAAGGGGGCCAGTTTGGCCTTGACTTTGCTTACGTCCAGGGGCTCTTTGCCGTAGCCGTCGGGGTAGATGTAGTAAACTACGGTGTGGTCTGCTTCCCGCTGCACTACGACCCGCTCATAGAGGATGTCCACAGGGATGCCTTTCACGATATGGGCGTAGAGGTCTTCCACGTCTGCTTCGTTCATGCGGACGCAGCCGTGGGAGGCGTAGGTGCCGATGGCAGAGGGCACGTTGGTGCCGTGGATGCCGTAGTTGCCTCCGATGCCGATCCAGCGGTAGCCGATGGGGCAGTCAGGGCCTGACGGGATGGAGGTGCCGCTGTCGGGGTCAATCCAGGTGGGGTTGATTTCCATGTCCACCACTGTTCTTCTGCCGGTGGGGGTGGGAGAGGAGGGTTTGCCGGGGGCAATGGGATACATGCGGATGCCCACGTCTCCCTGGTAGAGGGTGAGGAGGCGGCTGGCCAGGTTGATTTCAATGCGCTTGTCTTCAAACCGCGGCTTTTCTGGTGCCTTTTTCAGGGCTTCTGCATCTTTAGGTGCCGTTTCTGCTGCTTTTTCCACAGCTGGTGCCTGTTTGGCCTCTTTTACGGCTGTTTCAGCAGCAGAGGCTTTGGCTTCTTTTTTGGCAGCAAGGACTGGCGCTTCCTTTGAGGGAGCTCCTTTTTCTCCTTCTGCTTTTTCTTTTTTCTCTGTTTTTTGGATTTTCTTGTGATGGTCTGCTTTCTTTACGGTTTCGGTCCTCAGGATTTTCCCTTTGATTACAGTCACTTCTTCGTGGCCGTTCCATACTTCTTCGGCGGCATTGACTTCTGCCAGGCCGCAGGTCCCCAGGGCAGCGCAGAGGGCCGCTGCCAGAATGATGTGTTTCACTGATTCAATCCCCTTTTTATTGTAATGATGACATATGATTTCCTTCATGCCGCCGTTTCCGCTCTTCTGTGAGGTTTTCCAGAAGGTTCGGCATGGTTTCGCTTTTCCATACCCACTGTGGCGAGAGGGCGGCTGCTTTTTCTTTAGCTGCCAGCAGGTCGTAGTATACCTGCCATTTGGCGTCCACCAGGCTTCTTCCGCTCTGCCGGAGGAGGTAGGCGGGATGGAAGGTGGGCATCACCGGTATGCCGTGATAGTCGATCCAGTGGCCCCGGGAGCGGATGATGCCGGCTTCGTGGCCCAAAAAGAAGCGGAGGGCCACTTTGCCAAGGCCGACGATGACTTTGGGCTTCACCAGGGCGATTTCCGCGGCCAGCCAGATGGAGCCGCAGAACCGTCCTTCTTCCATGGTAGGTGTCCTGTTTCCCCGGGGACGGCATTTGACGATGTTTGTCACATACACATGGTCCCGGGTAATGCCTACGGAAAGGAGGGCTTTGTCCAGAAGCTGTCCGGAGGGGCCCACCAGGGGTCCTCCGTAATCATCTTCGACACCGCCGGGGCCCTCCCCTACGATCATGAGAGGCGAGTCGGAAGGTCCTGTGGAAAGCACGGGCCCCAGGCCTCCCTCTTTCCTGAGAGGGCAGCGGCTGCAGCTTCGGATTGCCTCTGCCAGGGCTTCATGGGAAGGATAGGTTATTTTTTCCGTCTCTTCATAAAGTTCCCGATGGCGGCGTGCCGCATATTCTTCGGGGTCTTCATGTCCAAATAAATCCAATGGTATCACCGATCCTTTATAATGGGCCGCCTTTGGCGGCCCCGCGCCCTTTGGGCGCGAAGGGTTCTAAAGATTGACGGGGCTGCGCCCCGAGGGTTCTCAGGTTTGACAGGCCTGCGGCCTGAGGGTTAAGGTATCGCCCTGGGACACACCTTCGGTGTGAGGGTTGACGGGACTTCGTCCCGAAGGTTCTTAAGGTTCGTAAGTTTGACGGCCTTTCAGGCCGAGGGTGGTGGTATCGCCCTTACGGTGCACAGCGAACACATTTTGCACTATGCGAACTGGATTTGTAAGGGAGCATCAGCGACCTGAAAATCCAGTGAGTCAGTGACAGCAGTGGATGCACTATGCGAACTGGATTTGTAAGGGAGCATCAGCGACCTGAAAATCCAGTGAGTCAGTGACAGCAGTGGGTGAAGGAGCGCTAGCGACGCGCAAAATGTAGTGAGTCGTTTCCCCTTTAGGGGGCGATGAACATAAAGTCAGCGTTACGGGATGACATTGCTGTATCATATGGTATGATAAGCATTCTGCAGGCTGGCTCGCTGCGCTCGCCTCCCCCTATCCGGCTTTGCCGGACTTCCCCCTGTTCAGGGGGAAGAATAAAACACCTCGAAGCCTCGCTTCGTAAGCGGCTCTACAGTAAGCACGGGTTATTGTGCCACCTCGAAAAGGAACTGGATTCATAGGGGAGCTTTGAGACCCGCGAATCCAGTGACATGCTTCCCACCGGGCAAGGTGGTGGCGCCAGCCACCAAAGGGGAATCTCCATCGCCTGCCAGGGCGGTTGTAAAGGTTTTATCATAAGAGGGCGCCTTCTATAAATATAAGGCGCTCACCACAACCCTTGGTCCCAAAGGGGCCATCAAACTTAAGAACCCTCCGGCCAAAGGCCGGTCAATCTTAAGAACCTTTTGCTCACCTCCTGAGCGCCAGCATCTCGCCACCCATGTCTCAAACTACTGCATATCCGGCGGCGGTTCCTGGTTGGTGATTTCATAGAACAGGGTGAACTGGCCGGCGAAGTGGAGTTTCACTGTATCCACCGGGCCGTTTCTGTTCTTTGCCAGAATCACTTCTGTTTCATTTTTCCGGGGGTCATCGTCTTCGATTTCCCTGTTGTAGTAAGCCTCCCGGTAGAGGAAGCTCACCATGTCTGCATCCTGTTCCAGGGAGCCCGATTCACGGAGGTCCGAAAGGAAGGGACGATGGTCCTGCCTGGATTCCACGCTTCGGGAAAGCTGGGACAGGGCGATGACCGGTACATTGAGCTCTCGGGCCAGACTCTTCAGGGAGCGGGAAATTTCCGAGATTTCCTGTTGCCTGTTGTCTCCGTTCCGGGAAACGTTCTTGGCCTGCATGAGCTGGAGGTAGTCGATCATAATAATGTCCAAACCGTGCTCCGCTTTCAGACGGCGGCACTTGGACCGGATTTCTGAAACGGAAATGCCCGGCGTGTCGTCGATGTAGAGGGGCGCGTCCATGAGCACGCTGGCGGCGTTGGCCAGCTGGTCCCATTCCTTCTGGGTAGAAATGCGGCCGGTGCGCAGGCGGGAGCTGTCCACCAGGGCGGTGGAGCAGAGAAGACGCTGTACCAGCTGTTCCCGGGACATTTCCAGGGAGAAGAAGGCTACGCTCCGATGGGCGGAGGAAATACTCATGTTCTTGGCAATGTTCAGCACGAAGGCCGTTTTACCCATGGATGGGCGGGCGGCGACGATGATGAAATCGCCTTTCTGGAAACCGCTGGTGAGGGCGTCCAGGGAGGGGAAGCCGCTGGCCAGGCCGGTGATGGATTCCTTATTCCTGAATTTCCGGGTGATTTCCTGAAGCTCCGACTGCACGGCTTCGCCGATGGGGGTGAAATCGGAACGCCTTTCGTCACGGGTCACCTCCAGAATGGATTTCTCCGCGTCATCCGTAATATCTGCCACGTCCTGCCGCTCTGAATAGGCTTCGTCGGCAATGGTGCCGGCAGCGTCAATGAGCCGGCGCAGTTTGGCCTTGCCTGCTACGATTTCCGCATGGCGGTCCACGGACTTGGTGGTCACCACGTTGGCAGGAAGCTCATTCACATAGAGCACGCCGCCTACATCGTCCAGCCGCCCCATGCGCTTCAATTCTTCCGTCACTGTCAGAATATCCGCCGGTTCGCCCCGGTGGGACAGGTTCAGAATGGCCTGGAAAATAATGGCATTGGCTTCCCGGTAGAAATCGGCCGGCGTGAGGAGGTCCTCAGCTGTCAGAATGGCATCCTTGTCCAGCATCATGGCGCCCAGCACCGATTTTTCCGCATCAATATTCTGCGGAGGCACCCGGGATACGATCATGGTATCGGTATTCGATTTTTTCTTCCATTCCTTTTTCTGGAAGTTCTTACCGTCAAAGGTATCAGCCAAAAAAATGCCTCCTTTCGTAGGACATATATCTTTATTATTCTATCATATTTTTGGGAAATAGGAGATGAAAAGGGGCCGGGCCTTCGTAGGGGTGGCCGCCAGCGGTGTCCCTTTTTTTATAATCTGCGCCCCCTAAAGGGGAAACGACTCACTACATTTTGCGCGTCGCTAGCGCTCCTTCATCCTCTGCTGTCACTGACTCACTGGATTTTCAGGACGCTGATGCTCCCTTACAAATCCAGTTCGCTAGTGCAAAATGTGTTCGCTGTGCACCGAAGGGCGCCACCAC
>NZ_JH591190.1:98977-111007 GCF_000242435.1 Dialister succinatiphilus YIT 11850
GGAGACAGACAGGAACCGCTCCCATGATGCTCTGAGTCGAGAGATCTCCCACCGCAATGCCGCCCGTACCATGAGAGGGGGAGATTTCTCCACTCTGTGGAGACTCTGCATAGAGTCTCCAAGTCAGCCGAAGTTGGCCTCTAGCCTGCACAATAAGAGGCTTTCCTATTGGCGGCTGACCGGCTACGGTCGAAATGACGGAGGGCGCGCGCCCCTTTTTTAAAATCTGCGCCCGAGAGGGCGCCACCATAACCCTCGGCCTGAAAGGCCGTCAAACTTAAGAACCCTCCGGCCCATAGGGCCGGTCCATCTTAAGCACCTTTTTCTGCAACCCCTTCTACACAACCAGCGGCGCCCTTTTTATCGATTTTCGGACATAGAGGAAAACACCGCGAATGACACACTCTTATTCCAATATTTCAAACTCCGCCTTGCTGCCTTTTTCTGCCGGCGTCACTTTCAGCCGGGCGTCGATCCGCTCTTCCAGTTCCGGCACGTGGGAGATGATGCCCACCAGACGGCCGGTGTTCTGCAGGTCTATCAAGGTGTTCATGGCGCTGTTTAATGCCTCGGGATCCAGGGTGCCGAAGCCTTCGTCGATGAACATGGTATCCAGTCTCACGCCGCCCTGTTTGGCCTGTACCACGTCCGCCAGGCCCAGGGCCAGGGAGAGGGAGGCCAGGAAGGTCTCGCCGCCGGAGAGGGTGTTGGCAGGACGGGAGCGGCCGGTGTAGCTGTCGGATACTTCCAGTGTGAGTCCGCCTCTGCCGTCGGTGCTATCGCCGGCCATGCGGTGAAGGCTGTAGCGGTGGTGGCTCATATCCAGAAGGCGCAGGTTCGCCGCCCGGGTCACTTCGTCCAGAAGGGCGCCCAGCACATATCGCTCCAGGGTGATGCGGGATTTTTCGCCTCTGGTGAGGTTGTAAAGTCCCGACACCAGGCTGGCGTCCTGCAGGGTCTTTTCGTGGCGTTCTGCAATGTCCTTCACCTTGGCCGCCGTGTCTTCCAGCAGTTTTTTCCTGTTTTCCCCGTCGGAAATCATTTTCACCATGCGGTGGATGGCGTTCTGGTGTTCCTGGTCTTCCTGTCCCAGATGGGCCATGTCGGGCTTTTGGCTGTCTTTGAGGAAATCTTTTTCATCGGCTGCTACCTTTTCAGCGCCCTGACGCAGGCGGCGGTAGGTCTCCAGATTTTGGGTCAGTGTGTTTTCCAGGTCCCGTTTTTCATACCAGCTGCGGCAGGCGGCCAGACTCTCAAAACCTGCTTCTTTGGATTTTTCTTCCAGTGCTTTTTTCCATTCCCCGTAGTCCTTTGCCAGTTTTTGCCGCTGGGCAGAGGCTGCCTTATATCCGGCATCGGCAGCAGCATAGGCGGAAGAGGCAGTTTCTCGGGTTTTGGCAGTGTCTTCCGTTTCCTTTTCCCAGAGCTGGATGGATTCATGGAGCCGGTGGATGGCGTTCCGCAGGTCTATGGGTTTTCTGAAGGCTTCCGGTACGTCCTCCAGGGTTCTCATTTTGGCCTGGGCATAGCCCTGCTCGGAAATGGCAGATACGTAGGCGGAGACCTGGTACTGCTGGGCCAGCTGGGTGCTGTCGCTCCAGGTTTCTGCCGCTTTGGCCGCCTTTTCCTGGGCTTTCTTCACTTCTTCTTCTGTGGGGAGCTTTTTGTCTGAAACGGCAGGGCGGGGATGGTGGATGGAGCCGCATACCGGGCAGGGCTCTCCCTCTTTCAGCTGGCTGGCCAGAATGGCCGCCTGGCCGAAGATGTAGTCCCGCCGGAGGTTCTCTGCCTCGGCTTCCGCCTTTTCCTTGATTTTCTTATCTGCTTCCGCTTTGTCATTCAGCTTCTGCAGTTCTGCCTGCGCTTCCATCACCTTTTCGGTGAGCCGGTTCACTTCCCGCAGGGTGGCGCCGTAGGCTTTGGCCTTGGGCATCCACTGCACCATTTCCGCCGATTTCTGGCGGGCCTTTTCCACTTCTGCCTTTCGGTCTTCCAGTTCTTTCGATTTTTCAGCCAGCTTTTCCTTCTCTTTGGCGGCCTCATCTCTTGCTGTCTGGCAGCGGTCCATTTCTTTTCTGACCAGGATCCCGTCTTTGGAAATCTTTTCCAGATTTTCAAAATAAGGGGCCAGTTCCCGGGCGGAGCGGATGTACTTTATACTTTCCTCCGCCTTTTTCATTTCTTCTTCCCGCCCCAGAAGGTCCTTCAGCTGGGCCTCTGCCCGGGCCAGGGTTTCAAAATGGGTGGAGAGCACGGCTGCTTTCTGGTAGTCTTTCTGGAAGCGGGCGTAGGTCTTCTCTTCTTCTTCTCTTTTCTTTCCCATTTCCTGAAGGAAAGAAGCGGTCTGTTCCATTTCCTTTCGAAGCTCTTCTTCTCCGGATACGGAGGCCATGGAGAGGGTGGCGGACAGTTCCGTGTCTTCCGCAGCCTTTCTCTTCAGCAGGTCATTCAGGGAAAGGCGCAGTTCGTTCTGGAAATCGGAGAACCGCTGGGTTTTAAAGAGCTGCTTTAAGATGGCTTCTCTTTCGTCTGCTTTGGCTACCAGAAGTTTTCGGAAATCCCCCTGAGGCAGGAGGATGACCTGGCAGAACTGGCTGGCATTGAGGCCGATGAGCTTTCCTGCCGCTTCTTCCACGCCGGTGCGGATGGTACGCACTTCCCGGCCTTCTTCCAGTTCCGACAGGGAGGCCTGCATGGCAGCCCTGGTCTGTCCTTTGCCCCGCTTCTTGTCGATGGTCTGCTCCGGGCTCCGGGTGGCCCGATAGGTCTTATCGCCGATTCTGAAATCAAAAATGACTTCCGTCTTCTGGGCGGTGGAGGCATAGTCGCTCCGCATGTGGCTGCCGGTGCGGTCGCCGCTTGTTTTGCCGTAGAGGGCATAGCACATGGCATCCAGAATGGTGGTCTTTCCGGCGCCGGTGGGGCCGCAGATCAGGAAGAGGTGCCGCCCGTCCAGTTTGTCAAAGTCAATCACTGTTTCTCCCGCATAGGGGCCGAAGGCCCGCATGGTCAGCTTCAGCGGTGTCATTGTGCATTCTCCTTTCTGTACACGGTATCCCAGGTTTGAAGGGCCAGCTTTTCCTCTTCTTCTGTGAGGTCCCGGTCCCGGAACTGGTGGACGAACCGTTTCAGTATGTCTTCATCGCTCATCTGCTCCAGACGGATATTCCGGCTTCCTTCATCTTCCCGATAGCCCATATCCTGCTCCACTCCCAGGGCGTGGGGAAACTTCGTCCGCAGCTTGGGCATGGCGTCTATCACCGGCGTTTCATCGGTGAGGCGGATCTGCAGGTAATCGTCGGATGGCTCTGTTTCCTCTCCCATGAGGGTGTCGAAGGTGCCTTCCATGCAGCGCACCTGATAGCGGGGCACCATTTCATGGAAGGTGGTATGCACCTTCCCTTCTTTGTCCAGCTCGCCGACGATGACACCTTTCTTCTGGTTTACCTCGTCGAAGGAATAGCGCATGAGGCTGCCGCTGTACTGGATTTTCTCCGACTCCCTCTGCGTTTTCTGGGGCCTGTGGAGATGGCCCAGGGCGGTGTAATCGTATTCCTCAAAAACAGAATCGCTGATGCGGTCATAGCCGCCGATGGAAAGGGGACGTTCTGACTCCGACGGTGTGCCGCCGGCAGCAAAGGCGTGGGCCAGGGCCACCTTCCGCAGGGGCTCTGCCGGGAGAAGGGAAAGAAGATAGCGGGACAGCACCGTTTCCGCCTCTTCATAGGAATGCACCTGGTCGGCTCCCTTAAGGCCCAGGGTATTCATCATGACCCGCACCCGGGCCGGTTCGGCGTAGGGAAGGGGACAGAAGGCCACCGTTCCATCGGCATCTTCCAGAATCACCGGAGAAAGGCGGGTGAGGGGGCCGAAAATATAAAGGCCCTGCCACTTCAAAAGGCGGCTGGCCACAGCCAGCCGCTCGGCGCTGTCATGGTTGCCGCTGATGATGATAAAGGGAATTTTCCGCTTCCCCACGATTTCCTCGGTCATCCGGTCAAAAAGCTCCACCGCCTCTTCCGGCGGATAGGAGCGGTCGTACACATCGCCGGAGAGAAGGATCACATCGGGCTTCTCTTCGTCCACCAGGGGAAGAAACCGGTTGTTTAAAAGCCACTCCTGGTCCTCGGTCATGCTGTGCTCCTTCAGAAGCTTCCCCAGATGCCAGTCTGCTGTATGGATAAATTTCATGACTGCCTCCTTTTATTCAAAACATATTTTCTATCAATGCCGGCAAAGATGCCTGGTGCCTTCGATGCCTCATTCCGGCATGAACCATTAGCGGAAGGAGATTTCTCGACTTCGCTCGAAATGACGATGGGGCGGCGCGGCTCTCTCGTCATCTCGAGCGGAGCTGCGTGCCGCTATGGGGATCAATGGGAACCGCTCCAATGATACGCTGAGTCGAGAGATCTCCCGCCGCCATGCGGCCGTTATCATTGCGAGGAGGAGATTTCTCGACTTCGCTCGAAATGACGATGGGGGCTTATGCCTTTATTTCCATTCTTCCGCCAAATCCACCATCTCTGGATTTATCTGTTTGATAAGCCATTCCTTTTTGCTTCTTGACCAACGTTTCAGCTGCTTTTCCCGTTCAATGGCTTCTTCTATATGATTATACTGCTCATAATATAAGAGGCAATGAACATGATATTTCTTCGTGAATCCGTCCACCGCCCCGGACAAATGCTCCTGATATCGCCTTTGCAGATTATTTGTTACCCCAATATATAACACATTTCTATATTCATTAGATAATATATACACATATCCCATATATTGGACTTCCTTCCTTCATGTAATGACCGCTCCTCGAAATGACGGTGGGGCGTCTCGGCTCCTTCGTCATCTCGAGCGGAGCTGCGTGCCGCTATGGGGATAAAGGGGAACCGTTCCAATGAAACGCTGAGTCGAGAGATCTCCCACGGAAAAGCGGCCGTTATCATTAGCGGAAGGAGATTTCTCGACTTCCCTCGAAATGACGGTGGGGTGTCTCGACTCCTTCGTCATCTCGAGCGGAGCTGCGTGTCGCTATGGGGATCAATGGGAACCGCTCCAATGATACGCTGAGTCGAGAGATCTCCTACGGAAAAGCGGTCGTTATCATTAGCGGAAGGAGATTTCTCGACTTCGCTCGAAATGACGATGGGGTGAATAGGTACCAGCGTCAAACGCGGCAAAACCTCATTTCTCCTCGAATGACGGTGGGGTGTCTCGGCTCTTTCGTCATCTCGAGCGGAGCTGCGTGCCGCTATGGGGATAAATGGGAACTACTCCAATGATACGCTGAGTCGAGAGATCTTCCGCGGGAAAGCGGTCGTTATCATTAGCGGAAGGAGATTTCTCGACTTCCCTCGAAATGACGATGGGGTGAATAGGTACCAGCGTCAAACGCGGCAAAACTTCATTTTTCCGCTTGCTGTCCTAGTCTTCCCGCAGCCCTTTCAGCAAGGCGATTTCCTTTTTATATCCCGGAAGTTCGTTCGGCGTTTCCAGGTAGAAGGGAAGGTCCTTCAGAAGGGGATGGTTGATGATGCGGGCAATGGCGTCAAGGCCCAGGGTGCCCTCTCCGATTTTTTCGTGCCGGTCCTTATGGCTCCCCAGGGGGTTCTTGTCGTCGTTCAAATGGATGGCGTGAAGCCGGGAAAGGCCGATGACTTCGTCAAAGTGGCGGAGCACGCCATCCAGATCGTTCACTATGTCATAGCCGCCGTCATATACATGGCAGGTGTCCAGGCATACTCCCAGCCGGTCCTTCCTTTCCGTTCTGTCTATAATGGACGCCAGTTCCTCGAAGGTGCGGCCCACTTCGGTGCCTTTCCCGGCCATGGTTTCCAGCAGTACATACTTTGGCAGTTCTTCCTGGTCCATGGCGTAGTTCAGCATGTCGGAAATCAGAACCGTGGCTTTTTCAACGCCCTGCTTCAAATGGGCGCCGGGGTGGAAATTGTACATGCAGCGGGGCAGATGGGCCGTCTTGGCCAGGTCTTCCCTCATGGCAGTTCGCGCAAAGTCACGCACGCCCTCCTTCGTGGAGGCGCCGTTCATGGTGTAGGCGCCATGACAGAGGATAGGGCCGAAGTGGTGCACTTCCATCCACCGGGCCAGCCCTTCCACGTCTTCTTCTACGAGGGGCTTGGACTTTCCGCCCCGGGGATTTCTGGGAAAGAATTGGAATGTATTGCCGCCAAGGGCGGTGGCAGTCTGTGCCATGGACAGAAAGCCTTTGGAAACAGATAAATGACATCCGATAATGAACATGGTTTTCTCCTGGTGAATAGGGGCCCTTCGCGGCCCGAAAATCAGAGGGCGCAAAAGGCTTCCGGGTTTGACAATGATTTCCCGGAGAACCCTGAAATACGTTTCTCTTCTGATTATATCACGCTTGCCGGTACGCAAAGAGGCCTCCTGCTTATGTAAAGGCAGGAGGCCTCCCTTGATTCCCGTATTCCTGTTATCCTAAAAATCCTCTGGTATTCTGGGCTTCCACCACCCGCTGCAGGGCCAGCATGTAGGCGGCCAGGCGGTAGGTGACATGATATTTTTCCTTCAATGCATATACGTCTTCATAGGCTTCTCTCATTTTCTTCTGGAGACGCTCATTGTATTCCGCCTCAGTCCAGTAGTAGCCGGTGCGGTTCTGTACCCATTCGAAGTAGGAGCCTACGACGCCGCCCACATTGCTCATCACGTCCGGCAGCACTTCGATGCCCTTCTTTTCAAAGTAAGCATCCGCTTCTTCCGTGGTGGGACCGTTAGCACCTTCCAGAATGAGGGGTGCTTTGACCTTTTCCATGGTGCTTCCGTTAAGCTGGTTTTCCAGAGCTGCCATGAAGAGCACGTCCACGTCCTGGCTGAAGAGTTCGCTGTCCGGAATGATTTCAGCCCCTTCTTCGGTGTAACCTTTCAGGGAGCGGCCGTGGGAGTTGGCGTATACATACATGGCTTCAATGTCCAGACCCCTGGGGTTGTGCCAGGTGCCGTTGATATCGCCGATGGTAGTGATTTTTACGCCTTCCTGGTGCATGAGGAGGGCACCTACGGAGCCTACATTGCCAAAGCCCTGGACTGCCATGGTAAGGTTTCGGATATCTTTGTGGTTCTTTTCACACCAGGTCTCCAGGGTGAAGAGAAGCCCCCGGCCGGTGGCTTCATTTCTTCCCAGGGAACCGCCGGTGGCAAGGGGCTTGCCGGTGACTACGCCGGGCTGCCAGCTGCCGGAGAGAGCGGCGTATTCGTCGGCAATCCATGCCATAATCTGGCCGTTGGTATTCACATCCGGCGCCGGTACGTCCTTATCAGGTCCGATGATGGGGTAAATCTTCCGCACATAGCCTCGGGTAAGCCGTTCCAGTTCCCGCGCCGACAGCTTGTGAGGATCCACCCGGATGCCGCCTTTGGCACCGCCGTAAGGAATATTTCCGATGGCGTTCTTAATGGTCATCCACGCAGCCAGCGCCTTCACTTCGTTTTCATCAGACTGGGGATGGAAACGGATGCCCCCTTTGGCCGCGCCCCGGGCTGTGGAATGCTGTACCCGGTAGCCGGAGAAAACCTCCACATGGCCGTCATCCATGCGGATCGGAATGCTCACGGTCAGTTCCCTTTCCGGGTACCGTACAAATTCATAATCCTCTTTCTGGTAACCCAGTACCTGAGCTGCTTTGTCCAGCACATCAAGCATGTTTTCATAAGGATTGTAATTCGCCATAGTATGCCTCCTCGAATGAAATGATTGGGAAGGAAACGTCTTTCCTGCCCGCTCCTTCTACTATAACACCGGCCGCTGATTTTGAAAACCAAGTCATGGAAGCATGAGTATTCTGTATAGATATGCCTTTCAGTGTGCCCTTGGCGGGATAGCAGGCATTGGCTGGCGGGTGACCGCTGTCCGCTGTCGGCTGTTCGCTGTCCGTTGTCGGCTGACCACCGGCGAGGTTCGGTGCCATGTATGATGATTGCGCCCGAAGGGCGCCACCACCACCCTTTGAACCTTCTGAACCCTCTGAACCCTCGCGCCGAAGGCGTGTCCAATGGCACAGCCGGATAAGGGGGGAGAGCACAGCGGCTAATCACCAGAATGCGTATCATGCCATATGACACAGAAAGCCAATCTCGTAACGTTCTTGCGTCCCCTTTAGGGGAAGAGGGCCACGAAGTGGCGAAGGGATGTACGAGGGTAAGAATGATTATAATACTCGATGTGGACGTGACCGCCGAAAGGCGGCATTATAATACTCATTGCCTGCAGGGTGATACCACCATCCTTTGAACCCTCTGAACCCTCACACCGCAGGCGTGTCCAATGGTAAGAAGCAAAAATGACACAGGCCGCCGATTGGCGGTCAGGATAGCAATGGGGTGTCAAATCGGTGCTCTGCCTTGTACACCCTTTGCCTCTTCGAGGCGTTCCCCTCAAGGGGAAACGAGAAGTATGGAGAGGAAAAACAGAGAGCCATATATTTCATGTACCATTCCGCAGTTTCCCTCTTTGGTGGCGAACGCAGTGAGCCAATCCGCAGAATGCCTATCATGCCATATGATACAGAAAGGTGAATCCGTAACGCTGACTTTATACTCATCGCCCAAGGGGCGATACCACAACCCTCGGGGACAAGGGCCCCGTCAAACTTAAGAACCCTCCGGCCCATAGGGCCGGTCAATCTTAAGAACCTTTTTCACAACCTTTTTCTGCAACCCTTCTACACAACCCGCGGCGGAGCCGCGCCCCTTTTTTATAAAACTTGCGGCGAAGCCGCCACCACAACCCTCGGGCCAAAGGCCCGTCAAACTTAAGAACCCTCCGGCCCATAGGGCCGGTCCATCTTAAGAACCTTCCCCTCTGAACCCTCTGAACCCTTAGAACCTTTTGAATATGCCCTTCGCATCGAATTTCATTTTCCCCCTTGACGCGGACCAAATGCTATTGTATCCTATTAACATACAGGAGGCCGAAAGGCCGCAATTACATATTTTTGACAAAGATGTCTGATGATGAATGGTTCACGTCAGGCTTTTTCTTTTGGACAAGGGGGCCCGGAGACATATCCGGGCCCTTTCTGCTTTCAAGAAAAAGCCGCCATTCTCTCAGACCTTTTTTGTTAAGGAGAGGGAGTGGATTTTATGAAAAAAATGGAAGCAGTCATTCGAAAGTGGCCGCTGCTTCTGGCAGCTCTGGCCACACCGGCGGTGGCCATGGCGGCGGAGCCGGAGGGAAGGTATTCGTCGGTGGACACCATCTGGGTGCTTTTAGGAGCTATTCTGGTGTACTTCATGCAGCCCGGGTTCGCCATGGTGGAAACGGGGCTCACCCGTGCCAAGAATGCCGGCAACATTGTCATGAAGAATTTCATGGACTTTGCCCTGGGCACGGTCGTGTTCTGGTTCCTGGGCTTCGGTCTCATGTTTGGCACCGATATAGGCGGTATCATCGGCACGCCGGATCTCTTTGTCACCCATTTCCAGGTGCCCGATGATGCCGGTTATACACCGCTGGCTTACCTGTTCTTCCAGACCGTGTTCTGCGCTACGTCGGCCACCATCGTTTCCGGGGCCATGGCAGAACGGACGAAGTTCTCCGCCTACTGCGTATATTCCGTACTCATTTCCCTTCTGATCTATCCCATTTCCGGTCACTGGATCTGGGGCGGCGGCTGGCTTTCCGAACTGGGATTCCATGATTTCGCCGGTTCCACCTGCGTTCATCTGGTAGGCGGCGTGTGTGCCTTCGTAGGGGCATGGCTTCTGGGACCCAGAATCGGCAAGTACAATAAGGACGGCACCGTAAACGCCATCCCCGGCCACAGCATTACCCTGGCCTGCCTGGGCATGTTCATCCTGTGGATGGGCTGGTTCGGATTCAACGGCGGTTCCACCGTTTCCATGACCGGCGACAAGACCA
The DNA here is from genome assembly GCF_000242435.1 of Dialister succinatiphilus YIT 11850. Taxonomy (GTDB): domain Bacteria; phylum Bacillota; class Negativicutes; order Veillonellales; family Dialisteraceae; genus Dialister; species Dialister succinatiphilus. The sequence goes on from NZ_JH591190.1 coordinate 108,879, forward strand.
TTGAGTCTGTGGGCCATATCATGATTACCACCAACCTGGCTGCAGCCGCAGCTGCCTGCACCACCATGATTGTCACCTGGGTGAAATACGGAAAGCCTGATGTATCCATGACACTGAACGGCGGCCTGGCAGGGCTGGTAGCCATTACCGCCGGCTGCGATACCGTCACTGTTCCCGGTTCCTTCGTTATCGGTATTATTTCCGGTATCTTCATCGTTTACGCCGTCGAATTTGTGGATCAGAAATTAAAAGTCGATGACCCTGTAGGTGCCATTGCCGCTCATGGCGGATGCGGCGCCCTGGGCACCATTCTGACTGGTTTCTTCTCCGAATCTGACGGTCTCCTCTATACAGGAGATCCCCATTACCTCTTCATCCAGATTCTGGGTGTGGTGGCAGTGGCAGTTTACGTATTCATTGCCATTAACATTGTATTCCGCATCATCCGCGCCACCATCGGCCTCCGCGTAAGCCCGTCGGAAGAAATCAACGGCCTGGACTTCGAAGAGCATGGCCTGGCTTCCGCCTATGCAGACTTCATGATGATTCCGGAAACCACGGAAGGAAAAATCGAAGCCGGCAAGGCTCCGAAGAATGCGGTGGAAATCCCCGTGGACAAGGAAGTGCCGGACACTGTGGTTCCCAAAGAAATGCCGGCAGACGGCCATCACCTTTACTGCGTCACCATCATTACTTCGGACAAGCGTTTTGAAATCCTGAAAGCCTCCCTGGAAGCCATCGGCATTACAGGCATGACCGTTACCCAGGCCCTGGGCTTCGGCCTTGAAAAAGGACAGACCCAGATGTACCGCGGCGCTGCTGTTTCCGCCAAACTCCTTCCGAAGGTGCGGGTGGATATGGTAGTATCCAAGATTCCGCCCAGAACGATTATCGAAGTGGCTAAGAAAGCACTTTACACCGGTAAGTACGGCGACGGCAAGATCTTCGTCACCACCGTGGACAATGCAGTGAAAATCCGTACCGGCGAAGAAGGCTACGATGCCCTCCAGGACTATCCGATTGAAGAAGATAAATAATGGTATACACAAAAAGAGCTGTGGTTTTCCGCAGCTCTTTTTGCGTGGGAAAGAGGACAGAGGAAATAAAGTGTATACTTATTTCACAAAAGCAGGAAAACTCACTTTTTCACAGACTTATTCACAGGCTGTTGATAACTTTGAAATGAGAATTCCAAATGTAGACAATCAGCGGCAAAGAGGGAGGTGTCTACTGGAGATATACACAAAAATTTGTGAATAACTGTGAACAAGTCCGGATGAAATGGGAAAAAGTGGAAAATGACAGGGGGAAGCAAGGGACATTCAGGGATATTTCACTTGTCCACAGGAAGAAAAACTGTGAATTCACTTTTCACAGACAAAAAGACGGGAAGAAAAAAGGAGGAAAAGGTTCTGTCAAGAAAAGGTCAAGGCTGATGAATTTCGTAAAAAGAACGAGTAAAAGGGAGAATACCATAGAAAATCATGCCCTTCCTCCTGTCCATGTCCAATGGAAAGAATAAAATCAATATAAGAATGAAAGCCTTTTTTTCCGCCTGGGGAGAAGGGGAAAAAGAAGTACCCTATATATTTTTTCACAATTTCACAGCTTGTCAGTGGAAGCTGCCCGCTATCCGCTGTCGGCTGACCGCTATCCGTTGGCAAGGTTTGGCGCCTTCGGCGCCATGTATAATAAATGCGCCCACAGGGCGCCACCACCACACTCTGAACCTTTTAAACCCTGAGAACCCTCATGTGCGCATTCTGCATAAAATGCGCAAGTCAGCCGAAGTTGGCCCTTAGCCTGCCCACAAAAGGGCCTTCCTATTGTCCTATTGTCGGCTGACCGTTCGCAGGCTTAGTGTAAAATTTTACTCGGTAGGGGAATTTTTCCAGAAACAATAAAAGAGGAAAGCCTCCCCTTGAGTGGAAATGTTATAATTTCCGTGCACAAATAAAACAAAGAAAGGGCTTTCCTCATGGATATTATAACAAAAACTGGAGAAATTTGGAGTGAAAATGCAATTGGTGCAGTCATTTCTCTCATTAAGGAATCTGATGACTCTATCGAGGCTGAAAGGAAGCTAACTCATTGGCTCACTGAAATGAACTGTCAGCTTATAGCTATGG
>NZ_JH591190.1:111107-115790 GCF_000242435.1 Dialister succinatiphilus YIT 11850
AAAATGGGCTTTGAGTCCAGAAAGCACTACAGCCTGGGAATGATTGAGCGGATTGTCGAGGCTGTCGCAATTACCACATCTCGCAGTGCCAGCGAGCTCCTGCAAAGCCTGGCGGGAATTACCATCTCCCATCAGTCTGTTATCTCACTCAAGAACTATGCCGGCGAGAAGGCAAAGACTTATGAAAAAGCATTGGCAGAAGAGGAAAAGGTTGAAAAGCCGACACAGCCGGAAATTATAGCGATTGAAGGAGATGGAATTGTACTCAAGAACAAGAAGAAAGGCGGCGTTTCGGAAGTGCACCGCCTCCAGGTATATGAGGGAGTCAGGAAAAATGGCAACAGGACAGAACTGGTAGGACTTCGCTGCTTTGCATCTACCAGCAGAAAAGAACTTTTTGCATTGGTAGCAAGCTATCTGCATGGGCACTATGACCTGTCTAAGACCACAGTGCTGTCGAATGGGGATGGAGGGTCCGGATACCAGTTCCAGGACTTTGAGCGAATGGTAGAAGGCTGCCTGAATCACCAGCACTTCCGCGACTGCTATCATGTGCATGAAAAGATCCGGACCCGGCTCAGCTTCTGCAACAGAAAACTGATAGACCGTATTATCCGAGAACTTCACCAGACCGACGATATTATGAAACAGATTCCGGTATGGATGGACACTGCCCGGAGCTGCGCCCGAACAGAGGCGGATTTGGAGGGGGTAGACAGGCTGCAGAGCTATCTGGAGAGAAATGCTCCCTATATCCCCAGCCTGAGTCAGCGCGGCATCCATACAGAGATTCACCTGGGGACTGCAGAAACAAATCACCGGTTTTACAGCTATCGCATGAAGCGGCAGGGGCGGAGCTGGTCCAGCGAGGGAATGGAGTGTATGGTTTGGGTATTGACCGCCCGGAAGAATAAAACACTTACAGCAGCTCTCCTGTACCATGCTAATGGGAAAAGCTACAAAAAGATGGATAGAGCCATGCACAAGGCTGCGGTGCAGACAGAGCATAAAATCGCCCAGAATGTCCGGAGTGAGGCGCAGAAGCGTAAAATGAGAAACTATAGGCCGGGATGCCTGGAGGGGCGTATAGGCGTTTATGGAGCTTCTTCTTCACCAATGGGGAGACTGGCCAGAGCTATACAAAAATACTGATAAAACCGAAGCCACGGAGATAGTAATCATCGACAGTCAAATGAATTACCGAGGAAAACTTGACACTTACGTTCGCAGGCTATCCTATTGACATTTATTCACGGACAGTTTAAAATAGCTATAATTTCAAAGAAGCAGGGAAGAGAAGAGTACCCGTGCAGGAATGGCAAAGAGAGCTCCCAGTGGTGAGAAGGAGCACAGGAAAGCATGGAGAAGATGGCCTCTGAGCTTGATATGCTGAATGGTGAAGCAGTCCGGGAGTCTCCCGTTACAGAGACAGGGTATCAAGGCATGGCCGGCGTACCTGTGAGGTCTTTCCGGTGACGGAAAGATGAAATTGGGTGGTAACACGAGGATCTCGTCCCTTAGGGGACGGGATTTTTTTATTGCATGTATGCTTTTACAAGGAGGTTTTCATTTTGCCGATTAAAATTGCCGACGGTTTGGACGCTGTTTCAGAACTGAAGAAGGAAGGGATCGTAACCATTGGAGAAAAAAGGGCTCGGACCCAGGATATCCGTCCCCTTCATATACTGATTCTGAACCTCATGCCCATTAAGAAACCGACAGAAGTACAGCTTCTCCGCCTGCTGGGGGATACGCCGCTGCAGCTGGATGTGGATTTTGCCCGTATCGCTTCCCGGGAAACAACCCATACGGACCGGTCCTATCTGGATGAAAATTACCTCACCTTTGATGATATTAAGGACAGGAAATATGACGGCTTTATCATTACCGGGGCGCCGGTGGAAAAAATGCCCTATGAGGAAGTGGATTACTGGCCGGAAATGCTGAAATATTTCAACTGGGCCGACAGCCATGTGTTCTCCACCCTCCATTTCTGCTGGGCCGCCCAGGCAGGGCTGTATCGGGACTATGGGGTGGAAAAGAGAATCCTTCCAAGGAAACTCTTCGGTATTTACCAGTACAATCTCACCTTGGCCTACCATCCGCTCCTCCGGGGCTTCGACGACCGCTATTTCATTCCCCAGTCCCGTCATACTTCCATTGACGATAAAAAAGTGGATGCCACGCCGGAACTCACCGTTCTTTCCCGGTCCGAGGAAAACGGCATCAACATTATTTCCGACAAGGAATCCCGCCGCATTTTCGTGCTGGGCCATTTTGAATACGACCTGCGCACCCTGGAATGGGAGTACAAGCGGGATAGGGAAAAGGGACTTCCCATCCGTCTGCCGGAAAATTACTATCCCTACGATGATCCCCAGGAAAAGCCCCGCTTCGTATGGTGCAGCTATGCCCATCTGTTTTACCATAACTGGCTGAATTTCGTATACCAGGAAACGCCCTACAGTCTGGACAATCTCATGCCTTTCAATGTACATAATCCACTCCACGGGAATTAATGGGCTGGTGATCTAGTGAGCTAGTGTACTGGTGGGGCAGTGAGGCAGTGAGACAGTGAGACAGCTATCCGCTATCGGCTGTCGGCTGTCCGCTGGGCCGTATTCCCGAACGTGGGGAGATGGCAGACAGTCAAATTTCCGCTGACCGCTGTCGGCTGACCGCTTCCCGCCGGACACTGTCATTCTGAACGCAGTTAAGAATCTCGGTGCCTGTCGTTAGTGATATCAATGCCGATAAATACCAGTCGGCGGGAAGACATCAGACTATCAGACGACAGACATCAGACAACAGTATTCTCGAACGCAAGAGGGTTCAGGCACCTTTGGTGCCCGGGTTCAAGCCGCCGTCGGGCTGCGCCCTGGGCTACGGTCAGGCGGTAAGGTGCTCGCTTAATGGGCAGGCCATGCTCGCATATGAGCCTGACTTGCGGTTCCTATGCAGGAACCGCACAAGTTCCGCCCGGAATCGGCTCCGCCTTTCGGGCTGGTTCAAAGGGGAGTTATAAAGCCCACGCCATGGAGTCAGGGTGAGCGCCTGCGGCGCCATTTTATAATGCGCCCGAAGGACGCTACCACAACCCTCTGAACCCTCTGAACCCTCACGCCCAAAGGGCGTGTCCATGAGCCTTTTTTTAGATAGGAGGATCCCTATGAAAAAACTATTTCTTTTCTTAGCTCTGCTTCTCGGTATTACGGCGGCCGTGACAGGCTGTGGACAGGAGAAACAGACATCGTCCGTTCTTCGGGTGGGCATGGATGCAGCCTATCCGCCCTTTGGTTTCCAGAATATGGACACCAAGGCCTATGAAGGTTTTGATGTGGACATTATCAATGCCATTGCGAAGGAAGAGGGACTCTCCACGGAAATCAGAAATGTGAATTTCGACGGTCTCATTCCGGCCCTGAAGTCCGGCGACCTGGATGTGGCCATCAATGACATTACAGTTACCGAAGACAGGAAGCAGTCTGTCGATTTTTCCAAACCCTACTACATTGCCGGTCTGGGCGTAGTGGTGAGGAGCGACAATCAGGATATCCGGTCAAAGGCTGACCTCTCCGGTAAAACCCTGGGCGTCACCATCGGCTCCACAGGAGAAGAGGCGGCCCGGAAAATCGAAGGGGCTCATGTCCGCACCTACAGCACCCTGAGCGATGCATTCCTTGACTTGAAACAGGGTGCCGTGGATGCCGTGGTCAATGATATCCCCACCAATGAATACTACGTGGCGAAAACGGAAGACCATTCCGTTAAAACCGCACCGGTGGCCCTGTCTACCGAGTACCTGGCCATTGCAGTGAAGAAGGGAAATAAGGACCTTCTCACCAAAATCGACGATGGCCTGGCCAAAATCAAGAAAAACGGAGAATTTGCGAAAATTTATAAAAAGTGGTTTGGTAAAGAACCGCCGGAAGAAATTGTGAAATAGTGGGCTAGTGGACTAGTGGGACCTTGACTGCTGTGGGCTGTCGGCTTTCCGCCGAGCACCGTCATTCTGAACGCAGTGAAGAATCTTGGTGAGTACCGCTAATGGCTCCTGCTAGCTCACTAGTCCACTAGTCCACTAGTTCACTAAAGAATACCAGTCGGCGGGAAGACATCAGACTATCAGACGACAGACATCAGAAAACAGTATTCTCGAACGCAAGAGGGACAATCCTGCCGCCTTTGGCGGCATACAAAACTCATCGCCCCCTAAAGGGTGGCAAAGGAAAGCGCCTTAATGGGCAGGCTAGGCGCCTTACTTCGCCCCACGTGGAGGTCCTATGCAGGACCTCCACAGGGGACTATAACCCGTGCTTACTGCAGAGCGAGGAAATGCACCCCTTTTGGTGGCTGGCGCCACCACCTTCCCCCCGGCGGGGGGACTTTATTCTTCGCTATGCGTTAGCTTTATTCTGCCCCCGCTTGCGGGGGAAGTCCGGCGCAGCCGGATAGGGGGAGGCGAGCGTAGCGAGCCAATCCGCAGAATGCTTGTCATGTCATATGATACTGAAAGTAAATCCCGTAACGTTCTTGCGTCCCCTTTAGGGGAAGAGGGCCACGAAGTGGCGAAGGGTGTGCAAGCGAACTGGATTCATAGGGGAGAGAAGCGACCCGCGAATCCAGTGAGACGCCATCCAGCGAAGTCGGTGTGGACGGTGGTAAGAATGATTATGACACTCG
>NZ_JH591190.1:115890-117052 GCF_000242435.1 Dialister succinatiphilus YIT 11850
GGCGAGCGTAGCGAGCCAATCCGCAGAATGCTTATCATGCCATATGACACAGAAAGCCAATCCCGTAACGCTGACTTTATAAGTATTGCCCGAAGGGCAATCCACAACCCTCGGGCCAAAGGCCCGTCAAACTTAAGAACCCTCCGGCCCATAGGGCCGGTCCATCTTAAGAACCTTTTTCACAACCTTTTTGCACAACCCTTCTACACAACCTGCGGCATCCGCCGCGTCCCTTTGTGCCCAAAGGGCGGAAAAATCCTCTGAAACCGGCCGCGAAGCGGTCATTGATAAAGGAGCTATTATGATAGAAGACATCTTAAAAAAATATCCATTCATCGTGCTGGACGGCGCATTTTCCACAGAACTGGAAAGGCAGGGCTTTTCTATTAATGATGAGCTTTGGAGTGCTATCGCCCTCTATGAAAGACCGGATCTGGTGAAGGCGGTGCATCGTTCCTATTTTGATGCAGGAAGCGACATTGTCACCAGCGCCAGCTACCAGGCCACCCTGGAAGGCTTTGAGAAGAAAGGCTTCTCCCGAAAAGAGGGAAGGGAGCTCCTGATCCGCTCTGTGCAGCTGGTGCAGGAGGCCAGGGATGAGTTCCTGGCAGAGTCATCGCCGGAAAGAAGGCCGGTGCCCCTGGCAGCGGCTTCCGTGGGACCCTACGGCGCTTTCCTGGCCGACGGCAGCGAATACAAGGGTCATTACGGCAAGACAAGGGAAGAACTGGCCGATTTCCACCGGGAGCGCCTGCATATCCTGGCAGAAGCAGGTCCCGATATCTTTGCCTGTGAAACTATTCCCTGCCTTCTGGAAGCTCTGGCGGAGACAGACGTGCTGTCGGAAATCAAGAACGCTTCCGCCTGGGTTTCCTTTTCCTGCAAAGACGGCCTCCATACCTGCGGCGATGATTACATCGGTGACTGCGCCAAAGCCCTTGACCCCATTCCCTGCGTAAAGGCGATCGGGGTGAACTGCACAGCGCCGGAGTATGTGGAATCCCTGATTCTGGAAATCAGGAAATATACTTCAAAGCCTGTGGTGGTCTATCCCAATTCCGGTGAACATTACGACCCCTCCGACAAGACCTGGGGAGGGGCGGCTGCAGATTATGCAGACTTTGTAAAAATCTGGCAGAAAGCCGGCGCCCGCCTCATCGGC
>NZ_JH591190.1:117619-132005 GCF_000242435.1 Dialister succinatiphilus YIT 11850
AAAAACAGCGAGTCATATACTTCACGTACCATTTCGGCGTTTTCCCCCTTTGGTGGCTGGCGCCACCACCTTTCCCCCGCAAGCGGGGGCACTATAACCCGTGCTTACTGCAGAGCCGTTTACGAAGAGAGGCCTCGAGGTGTTTTATTCTGCCCCCTGAATAGGGGGAAGTCCGGCGCAGCCCGGATAGGGGGTGGCGAGCGCAGCGAGCCAGTCAGCAGAATGGTTATTTTGCCATATGATACTGAAAGTTAATCCCGTAACGCTGACTTTATACTATCGCCCGTAAGGGCGATACCACAACCCTCGGCCTGAAAGGCCGTCAAACTTAAGAACCCTCCGGCCCATAGGGCCGGTCAATCCTAAGAACCTTTTCCCATCATGCGGAACCTTTTGAACCTTTTCCCCTTATCATGTATAATAAAGCCATCATAGCGAGGTCTTAGTATAAAGGAGCAGTGAATCATATGCAGGGCGGCGACGCAGACGAGTTTATTGATTATCTGAATGACGGGGAGGCTTCTGTGAGGCACCGGGGGTATGTGTACCGGTTCTCAGGGCTGAAATTTCATCCCGGAAGAAATACCTACAGTATCAGTGTGGAGAAGTACCGGTTTTCCAAAGAGCCCTTTGAGGAGTTCATGGAGCTGGTCTATTACTACGAATCTGACGATGGTGATGATGTGCTGAACCATGTGACGGAAGATATTCTCTGGGACGGGAAGACCTTCTACGAGCTGGAAAAGGCACTGACCTGGATTGACTGGTAGTAAAATTTCTCTTGACTTCATGATTTCCCGATGGTATATTTAATGCAACTTCATAAAGGCAGTGAAGAGAAGAGTACATGAAATGGTCCGGCCAAGAGAGCTCCGTTGGGTGAAAGGGAGTGCGGACGGTTTGATGGAAGATGGCCTCTGAGCCTGGTGCGCTGAATGATGAAGCGGCCCGGGAGCTCCCGTTACAGAGACAGGGTATCAAGGCATAGTCCGGCGTACCTTATGAGATCGATGAAGTGATTCATTGGTGAAATTGGGTGGTAACACGGTCCTCCGTCCCTTTCGGGACGGGGGATTTTTGTTTTGTATATTTTTAACATATTATATGCAGGAGGTTTTATTATGAACTGGAAGAAAACATTAGCCCTTTCTCTGGCAGCCCTGGCAGTGGCCGGCGCCATTTCCGGCTGCGGCGGTGACAAGAAGGACGCCAAGGCTCCGGCGGAAAAGAAGGAAATCACCGTAGGCATTACACCGGGTTATTCTGAAAAGGTTATGGAATTTGTGGCCCAGGAAGCAGAAAAACAGGGCCTCAAGGTGAATATCAAGTCCTTCTCCGACTACGTGACTCCGGACCAGGCGCTGGCTGCCGGTGATATCGATCTGAACTCCTTCCAGCACGGCCCCTTCCTGGAAGCCTTCAATGAAAAGAATGGCACCAAGCTGGTTTCCATCGGAAATACCTACCTGGCACCGCTCCGCGTTTATTCCAATAAAATTACCGACATCAAAGACGTTCCCGACGGCGCCAAGGTGTCCATCCCCAATGATCCCTCCAACGGCGGCCGAGCCCTGCTTCTCCTGGACCATCAGGGCCTGCTGAAACTGAAGGAAGGAACGGACCCCACCAAGGCAGTGGTAGGCGATATTGCTGAAAATCCGAAGAACCTGCAGATTGTAGAACTGGAAGCAGCCCAGCTGCCCCGCTCCCTGGATGATGTGTCCATTTCCGTCATTAACGCAGGCTATGCGAAATCCGCCGGCCTGGATTCCAAGAAAGCCCTGGCCACCGAAGATAATACATCTCCCTATGTGAACATCATCGCTGCCAGAGAACAGGATAAGGATAACCCCACCTATCAGAAATTCGTGAAGATTTTCCAGAGCGATGCGGTGAAGAAATACATTAATGATAACTTCAGCGACGGACTGATCCCGGCATTCTGATGGACCGGAGGGTCCAAGGGTTGACAGGCCTTCGGCCTGAGGTTTGACCGGCCCTTTGGGCCCGAGGGTTTTGGTATCGCCGCTTCGCGGCGATGAGCATATGCCGCCAAAGACGGCAATAGAATGGCGCCTTTGGCGCCGTACCTCGCTAACGCAGTGATACTATATAACTACCCTGGGCGGAGCCCTCAACCTGTCCGGGAGGCGAAGCCGGTCCCGGACAGAACCCTTGGGGCCAAGGGCGTAAGCCCGGCGGCCCCATCAACCCTCACGCCCGTAAGGGCGTGTCAACCTTCGGGAATACAGCTGCCCATAACATATGACTCAAAAACATATGACTCAAAAAACAGCACCGACCGGCGCTGTTTTTTCGTGTTACAATGAAGAAAAAGGAGGTCATCATGCTTATTCCCTACGCGGCTCCGGCGGAGCCATTTCATAAAGAAACGGAAATTAAAAAATCCATTTTCATTGCCCACCTGGTGCCGGTGAATTCGGAAGAAGAAGCCCAAAAGACGCTGGAAGGCTTCCGGAAGCAGTACAAAGATGCCACCCATAACTGCTATGCCTGGCGCATTGGTACGGAAAGGGTGATGGAAAAATCGGGGGACGACGGCGAACCGTCGGGCACCGCCGGCCATCCCATGCTCCATGTGCTGCAGATGCAGAAGCTCACCAACCTTCTGGCCGTGGTGACAAGGTACTTCGGCGGCATCAAGCTGGGAGCCGGGGGACTTACCCGTGCCTACAGCTCCACTCTGGCCGATGCGGTAAAGGAAGCGCCCATCGTCCTCTACACGCCCCATGTACGCTATCGCCTGACCATACCCTACGGCGCCGTAGGAGGCTTTGAAAATTATATCAAGGATAAGGACATTATCGTCAGGAAACGGGATTTCACCGACAAGGTGGTGCTGGAATTCCTCTGCCTTCCGGAAAACGGAGAAAAACATATCCGCTTCTTCACCGACCTCACCGGCGGAAAGGCGGTGATAGAGGATATAGGGGAAGAGTATGTGAAAATGAAAAGGGAGATAGTGAACTAGTGAGCTAGTGAGCTAGTGTACTAGTGAGACAGTGGGACAGTGTGACCGCTATCCGCTATCCGCTGTCGGCTATCGGCTATCGGCTATCGGCTGTCGGCTGTCCGCTGGACGGTATTCCCGAACGCGGGAGACGTCAGACTGTCAGACATCAGACATCAGACATCAGACATCAGACATACTTTATTCCCGACAGCAAGAGGGTTCAGGCGCCTTCGGCGCCCGGGTTCTATCGTTCGTGTGCTTCGCACCGAACGATGGGTTCTGCCCGCAGAGCGGGCTGGTTTCTAGGGAAGCACTGCCTATGGCAGTGAAAACCTTCACAACCGGGCTGGCGCCCGATGGAAATGCACCCCTTTTGGTGCTGACGCACCACCTTTCCCCCGGAGGGGGAACTTTTCTTGCTGCTTAGCTCTTGGCCTCATGAGCACCACAAAGTATCATGCTGCTAAAATCTCCCCCTCCGGGGGAGACGTCGCCGCAGGCGACAGAAGGGGTGCATTTCCCATGTGGAGACCCTGCAGAGGGTCTCCAAGTCGGACGAAGTTGGTCCCTAGCCTGCACATAAAAGTACTTTCCAATAAATCGCCCGACCGATGCCGCAGGCGCGGTTTTACGGTTTTGCCGCCGACAGGCGGCATTATAAACTCATTGCCCCTAAAGGGGAAACGACTCACTACATTTTGTGCGTCGCTGACGCTCCTACAAAATGTGTTCGCTGTGCACCGCAAAGCGGCAATCCACAACCCTCGGGGCCAAAGGCCCCGTCAAACTTACGAATCCTCCGGCCCATAGGGCCGGTCAATCTTAAGAACCTTTTTCTGGGAACCTTCAGAACCCTGGACACAAAATGTCTCTCTTTTACAATTTCCCCATTGACATGGCCGCCCGAGGCGTGTATACTACTGTCTAACTAAAAAGTACCTGCATGGAACGAGACAGAAATGACGGAATCCCTTTCAGAGATCCGGTGGATGGTGAAAACCGGAAGGCGCTGTCGTTTTACTCACTCGCGAGCTTCCCGGCCGAACAGAGTAGGCCTGGCGGATGTCCCCGTTATGGATAGGCCCGACGCAATGAAAACCGTTCATTGATGCGGCAGAGTGATAAGTACAAGGTGGTACCGCGCAAGGATGCGCCCTTCAGAATTGATTTCTGATGGGCGCTTTTTGATTTCCTGCAGGGATGGTACAAATGAAGGAGTGAAGCAGTATGGAAGAGAAAAAAGGTATTTTTGGAGGGGCCCTGGGGAGGATGATTCTTCCCGGCATTATCCTGCAGTCCGTGCTCATTGGCGGCGGGTATGCCACAGGCCGTGAAATCGTGGAGTACGGCGCCAAGTTCGGTGCCATGGGCTGGCTTTCCGGGCTGGCTACATTTGTAGGATTTGCCCTGGTGGCTATTCTGTCTTTTGAACTCATCCGCCTTTATAAAGTGTATGATTTTAAATCGTTCCTGAAGGAATTAATCGGGCCCCTGTACCATGTCTTTGATCTGGTGTACCTGCTTTTCATGGTCATCATCATTGCCGTCATGTCTTCTGCCACCGGCGCGGTGGTGGAGCAGATGACCGGGCTCAATTACTGGTACGGCGTAGGTGCCATTACGGTGATTGTAGGCGTGCTCAATTACTATGGGGAAAAGATTATTTCCTATTTTGAAACTATTGGCACCGTGCTTCTTTACATCGGTTATATTTCCTTCTCCGTGCTGGTTATCAGCCATGGGGGAGCCCATATTTCCGAGGTCATGGCATCCGGCGATCATTCCTTTGTGCCCGATGCCACTGTGGGAGCTGCCCTTTGGACAGGCATTCTCTACATGGCCTATAACCTGGTGGTTTTTCCGGCATCCTTCTTCACCATCAAGGCCCAGAAGAGCCGCAAGGACACCATTATCAGCGGCATCATTGCAGGCCTGCTCATGATTATCCCCTGGTTCATGACCTACTATGCAGTCATGGCCTTCTACCCCGACAAAGCAGTGCTGGCATCGCCGGTGCCCTGGGTGGCTATGATGCAGGCGGACAATGCGCCGGGCTGGCTGCTTTTCCTCTTCAGCATCGTCATGGGCTGGACTTTGATTGAAACGGCCACCGGCATTATCCATGCCATGCTGGAACGTGTGGACAGGGGTCTTGCGGATACGGGAAGAAATCTCCTCACCCGTCAGCATCGCGGCGCGCTCACTGTCATTATCCTGGTGATTTCAGTGGCCTTCGCCAAAATCGGCATTATTGACCTCATTGCCAAAGGCTACAATGCCCTGGCCTATGCCTTCATCCTTCTCTACCTGGTGCCCCTTCTCACCGTCGGTGTTTACAAGATTATGAAGAAATCTTCCGGTAAAGAAGAAACAAAAGTAATTCCTGCAGAAATAGCCAAATAACGGCAGCAAAACGGCGCCTTTGAAAAGGCGCCGTTTTTTAGTATCGGCGGCTGCAGGGCGGGCACAAGGGTAAGAAGCAAAAATGACACAGGCCGCCGATTGGCGGTCAGGACCGCGATGGGGTGTCAAATCGGTGCTCTGCCTTGTACACCCTTTGCCTCTTCGAGGCGTTCACCCACAGGGAAGCGTGTCACTGGATTCGCGGGTCGCTTCTCTCCCCTATGAATCCAGTTCCCTTGCCACCTCAAGGGGAAACGAGAAGTATGGAGAGGAAAAACAGAGAGTCATATATTTCATGTACCATTTCGGCGTTTTCCCCCCTTGGTGCCTTACGGCACCACCTTCCCCCCGCGGAGCGGTGGGACTATGGGTACTTAGCAATGGAGCCATGTTTCTACAGGAAAGCATAGAGCGATTTATTCTGTCCCCCGGATGGGGGAAAGTCCGGCGCAGCCGGATAAGGGGGAGCCGCGCAGCGGCTAATCACCAGGATGCTAATCAAGCCCTATGACACAGAAAGGTAAATCCCGTAACGTTCTTGCGTCCCCTTTAGGGGAAGAGGACCACGAAGTGGCGAAGGGGTGGACGGTGGTAATCCTGATTATGATACTCGATGTGGACGTGACCGCCGCAGGCGGCATTATAAAATTTGCGGCGAAGCCGCCACCACAACCCTCGGGGCCAAAGGCCCCGTCAAACTTAAGAACCCTCCGGCCCATAGGGCCGTCAACTTTCCCCTCTGAACCCTCTGAACCCTCACACCGAAGGTGTGTCCAAGGGTAAGAAGCAAAAATGACACAGGCCGCCGATTGGCGGTCAGGATAGCGATGGAGCATCCTATCGGCGCTCTGCCCCGTACACCCTTTTGCCTCTTCGAGGCATTTCCCCTCAAGGGGAAACGAGAAAATAGGTGGCACTGGATATTGTGTCACATATGACACAGACAGCCAATCCCGTAACGCTGACTTTATAAACATTGCCGCGGAGCGGCAATCCACAACCCTCGGCCCGAAGGGCCGTCAAACTTAAGAACCCTCCGGCCCGAAAGGGCCGGTCCATCTTAAGAACCTTTTTCACAACCTTTTTCCACAACCCTTCTACACGACCTGCGGCGCCAGCCGCGCCCCTTTTTTATAATCTGCGCCCGAAGGGCGCCACCACAACCCTCGGCCTGAAAGGCCGTCAAACTTAAGAACCTTAAGAACCTTCGGGACGAAGTCCCGTCAACCCTCACGCCCGCAGGGTGTGTCCCATGCTCCCTATTTTATGCATAACTTCTTTAGGTACTCATAGAAAATTTCGATATCAGCGATCTAACACAATTTATACCTTGCGGGAATAGGGGTTTTGATATAGAGTATATATTAATAAACCAGTAACCTAGTATAAAGGGTACACTTATAGAACGAATGTAAATTCAGGGATAAGGGGAGATGGGTATGGCTTTACCGGCATTGCTTTTTGCGCTGCCTCTGGTGACGGCACTGATTCTTCTGGTGAACCGGAATCCGGCGGTCCGGAATACGCTGGTCCGTGTGTCGGCGCTTCTGATGGGGGTCCTTTCTGTGGCTGTAGGGGTCATGTATTTCGGACATCCTTTCAAAATCGGTGTGGATTCTCCGCTGGTGCGGCTGCTGATGATGGCTGTGGACGGCCTGGCTGCACTGACGGTGCTTTATTTCTGTGTGAAATACAAGCGCTATCTCACCGCCCTGCTGGGACTTTTCCAGTTTTTCCTGATCGTGGCCTTTGAGTTTCATGCAGGCAGCTATGCCCGGTCGGTGTGGGATTTCAATATCGACAATCTGTCCATTATCATGATTCTTATTGCCGGCATCATCGGCGGCCTCATTGCGGTGTATTCTCTGGGGTACATGGCGGTGTATCACAGGAAGCATGTGGATGTGAAGGACCGTCGCTCTTTCTTTTTCTTCGTGGTGTTCCTTTTCCTGTCAGCCATGTTCGGCCTGGTTATGTCCAATAATCTCCTGTACATGTACACTTTCTGGGAAATCACATCTCTCTGTTCTTTCCTTCTCATCGGCTATTCCGGTACCAATGAGGCCATTCATAATTCCTTCAAGGCGCTGTGGATGAATCTTCTGGGAGGCTTGGCCTTTGCCATGGCCATTGCCTATCTGGGAGAGCATTTCTATACCCTTGAAATTTCCCAGCTTCTTTCCATGGGCATGCAGGGCATGCCTGTGGAGCCGGTGGTGGCGCTTCTTGTGTTCTGCGGCTTTACGAAGTCTGCCATGATGCCTTTCTCCGGCTGGCTACTGGGGGCCATGGTGGCGCCTACGCCTACGTCGGCTCTGCTCCATTCTTCTACCATGGTGAAGGCCGGGGTGTTCCTCATTATCAAGCTGGCGCCTATTCTGGGAAATAATCATGCCGGCATTATGGCCATGCTGGTCGGGGGCATTACCTTCTTCTTTGCTTCCTGCGCCGCCATTTCCCAGTCCGACGGGAAGAAGGTGCTGGCTTATTCCACCATTTCCAACCTGGGCCTCATCGTGTGCTGCGCCGGCACCGGATCCTATGAAGCAGCCTGGACGGCGATTATGATCGTCATTTTCCATGCCGTGGCGAAGAGTCTTCTTTTCCTCACCGTGGGAACGGCAGAGCAGCAGCTGGGCAGTCGGAATCTGGAGAGCTTCGACGGCATTTTCAATTCCATGCCCCGCCTGTCTCTGTGCATGGTGATCGGTATCTGCGGCATGTTCCTGGCTCCTTTCGGCATGCTGATTTCCAAATGGGCGGCCATGAAGGCCTTCGTAGACGCAGGGCAGCCCCTGCTGCTTCTGGCGCTGGTCTATGGTTCTGCTACCACCCTGTTCTACTGGACGAAATGGCTGGGCAAGATTACCACCTATATACCGACCAATGAAAACCGGGAGAAGGGCATTCTGGGAGTGGAGTGGACGGCGCTGAAGACCCTGGCGGCTCTGACCCTGGTGGTGTGCGTTCTCTTCCCGCTGATTTCCCAGTACATGGTCATTCCTTATCTGGCTTTAATGTATAGAAATATTAATGATGTCATTGCCCAGTCCAACCTGTGGATTATGTCGGTGATGGTCTTCCTTATCATTATCCTGCCGCTGCGCTTCGGCAAGAGCAGGAGGAAGAAACAGGTCATCACGAACCTGTCCGGCGAGAACCTGGGGAGCGACGTGGCTTACCGCGGCGCTGCCGGACGGATCGTGCCGGTGCAGCTTCGGAACTGGTACCTGGAGTCCTGGTTTGGCGAAAGGCGGATGACTCTCTGGGGGTACACGGCCTGCCTGGCCTGCGTGCTCATGGAGCTGTCACTGGCAGCAGGAGGTGTGTTCCATGTCTGATTATATGATCAATGTCATCGGTGCCCTGCTGTATCTGCTGCTGGCGCCGCTTCTGGGGGGCCTCCTTTCCGGTCTGGACCGCAAGATTTCCGCCCGCATGCAGCGGCGGGTGGGGCCGCCTCTGCTGCAGCCTTTCTATGACTTCGGAAAGCTCTGGGACAAGCAGCCCATAGCCGTCAATAAGGCAGAGGGATTCTATGTATTCGGTTTCCTTCTCTTCGTCCTTCTGTCCGGCGCATTCTTCTTTGCAAGGGGCGACATTCTGCTGGTGGTCTTTACCCTGACCATGGCCAGTGTGTGCCTCATCATTGCCGCCTATGCCACCGACTCTCCCTACAGCCAGGTGGGGGCGGAAAGGGAGCTGGTGCAGACCATGGCCTATGAGCCTATGCTTCTCATGGCAGCCCTGGGTTTCTATCTGTCCGGCGGCAGTTTCAATATCCGGGAAATCATGGCTTCCGATACCATGAACATTCTGCGCATGCCCGGCATTTTCCTGGGCCTCTGCTACATTCTTCTCATCAAATTCAGAAAATCGCCCTTCGATATTTCCATGTCCCATGAAGCTCACCAGGAGCTCATCGGCGGTGTGAAGACGGAAATTTCCGGCCGTACTCTGGGTATGGTGGAAATCGCGGAGTGGTATGAAGACGTGTTCCTCCTGGGACTGGTGCTTCTCTTCTTCGTCACCTCTTCCCCCTGGACTTTGATACCGGGCCTTGTCGTATGCGGCCTGGTGTTCTTCACGGGCATTCTGGTGGATAATTCCTGCGCCCGAATGAAATGGGAGAAAATGCTGGCTTCCACCTGGCTTTTCTCGTTCCTGGCCGGATTTATTAATGTGGCCTTTCTCATGTATTTCAAATAAGGAGGAATCGTTATGGGATTTGAAAAGAAATCGCCCTGGCTCATCCATTACGACGGCTCTTCCTGCAATGGCTGCGATATCGAAGTGCTGGCCTGCCTTACGCCTTTGTACGACGTGGAGCGGTTCGGCATTGTGAATACCGGGGACCCCAAGCATGCGGATATTTTCCTCGTCACCGGCGGAGTGAATGCCCAGAATCTGCCGGTGGTGCGGCAGATTTATGACCAGATGCCGGAGCCTAAAGTTGTGATTGCCGTAGGTACCTGCGCCTGCACCGGCGGCGTTTTCCGGGAATGCTACAACATGCTTGGCGGTATGGACAAGGCCATTCCGGTGGACGTGTATGTGCCGGGCTGCGCTGCCCGGCCGGAGTCCATTATTGCCGGCGTGGTGAAGGGCCTTTCGGTGCTGGAAGAAAAGCACAGGAAATTGAAAGCCACTGGAAACCACGGCGTACCCTTGGAAAAACCGAAAGCCTTTGGCACCTATGGAGAGGAGGACAAACATGAAACAGCAGGTCATTGAAATCAGGAGTGAAGACCTTCTGGAAAGGACGGCCCGTTTTAAGAAAGAAGGCTGCCGTCTGGTGCAGATCCTCTGCACCCGGGTGGAAGAGGGCTATGAGCTTACTTATACCTTTGACAAGAACTATTTCCTCTATCATCTGCGCCTGATTGTGCCCCTTTCCGGCTCTGTCATGAGTGTCACCAGCCTTTACTGGTATGCCTTCGTCTGGGAAAATGAAATCCATGACCTCTTCGGTCTGGACATCCGTTTCATTGCGCCGGAGGTGGATTACGGCGGCCATTTCTACCATCTGGCCCAGAAGACCCCCTGGCACGACCTGTCCGGCGCCGTCCATGCCAAACGGGCGGTGAAGGTCAATCTTCGGAGCGGCCTTGGCATTGATGCTTCTGTACATAAAGATACAAAGGAGGATTGATTTCAAATGGCAGAAATAACCACAGTCCCCTTTGGCCCCCAGCATCCGGTACTGCCGGAACCGATTCATCTGGACCTGGAACTGAAGGATGAAAAGGTCGTCCGGGCCGTGCCCTCCATCGGCTATGTCCATCGCGGACTGGAAAAACTGGTGGAAAAGCGGGATTTCAAACAGTTCATCTATGTGGCGGAAAGGGTGTGCGGCATCTGTTCCTTCGGCCATGGCTGGGGCTATGCCAAAGCGGTGGAAGGCCTCATGAACATCGAGATACCGGAGCGGGCCAGCTGCCTGCGCACCATGTGGCACGAGCTTTCCCGCCTCCACAGCCACCTGCTCTGGTTCGGCCTGGCGGCAGACGCCATGGGCTTTGAAAGCCTTTTCATGAATGCCTGGCGCATCCGGGAAATCGTACTGGATATTTTTGAAGAAACCACAGGAGGCCGGGTCATTTTCTCGGTCTGCAAAATCGGAGGCGTGAGAAGGGATATTAATGACACCCAGCGGAAGGAAATCCTGGAAAAGATGAAGGAACTCCGCAAAGAAATCCAGCAGATGGCCATGGTCTTCCTCTATGACAATACCATCCAGAGCCGTCTGGAAGGGGTAGGGGTCCTTTCCATGAACGACGCCATGGATATGGGCTGCGTAGGCCCCATGGCCCGGGCCAGCGGCCTTCCTGTAGACTACCGCATGGCTGAGGATGAAGGCTTCTACAAAAAGCTCCATTTTCATCCTGTCACTGAAACCGCCGGCGACTGCCTGGCCAGGGTGAAGGTTAGGCTGGGAGAACTGACCCAGTCCATCGACCTCATCTGCGGCTGTCTGGAACTTCTTCCGGAAGGAGCCATCGAAGCACCGGTCAGAGGCCTTCCGCCGGCAGGCGAATATTTCACCAGGGTGGAACAGCCCCGGGGCGAAGCCCTTTACTACGTGAAAGGCAACGGCACAAAGAACCTGGAACGGTTCCGCCTCCGCACTCCCACCAACGTTAATCTGGCAGCCCTGGTGAAAATGCTGAAAGGCTGCGAGCTGGCCGATGTGCCCAACATTATCCTCACCATCGATCCCTGCATCAGCTGCTGTGAAAGATAAGGAGGAGTCCCATGAGTTTTCTCATTTATATGAAACAGGCCCTTTCCAACCTGTTCAAACCGCCGGTCACCACCTCCTATCCATTAAAGCCCAAAACCTTTAAGCCCCATGACCGGGGCCGGGTGATCAACGACATCAGCCGCTGCATCCTCTGCGGCCAGTGCATGCGCACCTGCCCGGCCGGTGCCATTACCGTGGACCGCACCACAGGCATATGGAAAATCAACCCCTTTGCCTGCGTCCAGTGCGCCGGCTGCGTGGAGGTATGCCCCAAGAAATGTCTCCACATGGACCCGGAAGCGGCAGCGCCGGATGTGAAGAAATCAGAAATCATCCTCCAGGTGAAGAAAGAAGACGGCGTGTCCAGAGTGCAGCGCAAGGTGGCAGCCATCAATATGGCAGAGGCCGCCATGGACGACCGGAGCCATATTGTAAACAATATTATGAAATGTATCTTCTGCGGCCAGTGCATGCGGAACTGCCCCTCCGGCGCCATTACCGTGGACCGCCGCTCCCGTACCTGGCGCATTAACCTGGAAGCCTGCGTGAACTGCGGCACCTGCATTGACAACTGTCCAAGGAAATGCCTGTCCCTGGGCTGCTACCTGGGCAATCCAAGCGAAATCACCATGAAAGGCTCCCGCCCCCCTGTAAGGCGAAGACCTTCAACGTTCGCTCCTGCGGAGAAAGAAGGGCCCCTTACATCTCCTGTCCAGACGGCAAAGCCGGAAGCTCCGGCAGAGAACCCGATGCCTGCAGTGAAAGCGGAAGAAGCCACTGTGCCGGATACCCATATCCGGATAGAAGCGGAGAAATGTTTATTCTGCGGCAAATGCGAGCATAACTGCCCGGCTGATGCCATTTCCATAGACCGGAGAAACCGCACCTGGACCATTGACCGGGAGAAATGCATCACCTGCGGCGTCTGCGCTGACGGCTGCCCCGCTCACTGCCTCACTTTGGCAGATGCCTGGGAAGCAGGGGAGAAGAAAGAAATGAAATCCACCTATCAGGGAAAAATCCTCCACCGTCCGCCCCGTCCGGCGCCGGTCAGGAAAGAAGCGCCAAAGGACGGAGAGCCCCATGCATGAATATCCGGTGACCTTGGAAATCGTCCGCATGGCGGAAAAAACAGCCCGTGAAAAAGGGGGCATTGTAAAGGCCATCCATCTGGTGGTAGGAGAGGACTCCGGTTTCATCGGAGAATCCATCCAAATGTATTTTGATGTCATTTCCGAGGGCACCCTCTGTGAGGGCGCCCTCCTCACCATTCAGGATGTGAAGCCCAAAATGAAATGCGACCGCTGCGGCTGTCTCTTTGAAAGAAAGAAATTCTCCTTTACCTGTCCCTATTGCGGAGGCGACGGCTCTCCCACGGACATAGGCAAGGAATTTTATATAGAATCTGTAGACCTGGAGGTTGATTGAATGCATATGGTGAAAGCCGGCGTCATGGAAGACATTTACGCCCACAACAATCACATTGCCGAACACGTAAGAGAATACCTCATGAAGAGGAATGTATATACCATCAACGTCATGGGGGCTCCGGGAACCGGCAAGACTACATCCCTGGAACAACTCATGAAACATATGAAATCCAAAATATACGTCATTGAAGGAGACATTGAGTCCGACATCGACACGGAACGGCTTAGAAAAGAAAATGTTACCGCCGCCCAGATCAACACCTTCGGCGCCTGCCACCTGGACGCTCCCCTGGTGCACAATGCGGTGCATACCATGGATTTCAAAGAAGGCGGCATCCTTTTCATAGAAAACGTAGGAAATCTCGTCTGCCCCGCGGAACTGAACATAGGAGAAAATATTAAAATGCTCATCGTCAGCGTAGCCGACGGCAGCGACAAGCCCTACAAATACCCCCTGGCCTTTGAAAAGGCGGATATCATCCTCCTCAACAAGACAGACCTTATGCCATACCTGGACTTCGACGAAGACTTCTTCATGAAGGGCCTCCGCCACCTGAACAAACAGGCGCCGGTATTCAAGGTCAGCGGAAAAACAGGAGAAGGATATAAAGAAGCGGCAGCATGGATTGAAGAAGCCGCCGGGAAGGGAAGATAGACCTGCGGCTGCTGCCCGCTATCCGCTATCCGCTTTCCGCGGTGGAGCCGCGCCCCCCCTTTTTTATAAAACTTGCGGCGTCAGCCACCACCACCCTTTGAACCCTCTGAACCCTCACACCGAAGGTGTGTCCAATGGTGCCCGCCGCCACCGTCATCTCGAGCGGGGCTGCATGTCGGTATGGGGCAGATGGAAAATGCTCCCATGATACTCTGAGTCGAGAGATCTCCCACCGTAATGCCGCCCGTACCATCAGAGGAGGAGATTTCTCCACTCCGCTTCGCTTCGGTCGAAATGACGGGAATGGGGGCGGCGTTTTTTATCATTCGTCCCCTTCTGAAATGACTATATGCTGCTCGTCGCCACCGTCATCTCGAGCGGAGGATTTATGAGAAGATTGTCTTGCGGTGTTTTATTCTGCCCCCTGCATAGGGGTGGCAAGGGAACACGATTCGTAAGGAAGCAAAGCGACCTGAGAATCGTGTGACACGCTTTCCCGTGGAGAAGTCCGGCACAGCCGGATAGGGGGTGGCGAACGCAGTGAGCCAATCACCAGAATGCTTATCATGCCATATGACACAGAAGGCCAATCCCGTAACGTTCTTGCGTCCCCTTTAGGGGAAGAGGGCCACGAAGTGGCGAAGGGGTGGACGGTGGTAATCCTGATTATGATACTCGAT
>NZ_JH591190.1:133061-142652 GCF_000242435.1 Dialister succinatiphilus YIT 11850
GATTATGATACTCGATGTGGACGTGACCGCCGCAGGCGGCTTATAAAACTCATCGCCCGCAGGGCGATACCACAACCCTCGGGCCAAAGGCCCGTCAAACTTAAGAACCCTCCGGCCCATAGGGCCGGTCCATCTTAAGAACCTTTTTCCACAACCCTTCTACACAACCTGCCGCCGTCAGGCGGCGCCCCTTCGGCCCATAGGGCCGTCAACCTTTCCCTCTGCACCCGGGCCGCCAAAGCGGCCCTTTAAAAAGGAGGCCACACCATGTCCCATATCCATACCATCCGTTTCCTGCTGGAAGGCAGAGTACAGGGGGTGGGATTCCGTCCTTTTGTCTGCCGGACGGCTCTTTCACTGGGCCTTACGGGCTGGGTGAAGAATCTGGGCGGTGTGGTGGAAATCAGGGCTTCCGGGGACAGGGAGGCCCTTTTGGTGCTGGAGAGGAAGCTTGAGGAAGCGCCTTATCCGGTGGCCGTGGAGAAAGTGACGAAAGAGGAGGTCCCTCTGGAAAACTTCTCTACTTTCTCTGCCATAGAAAGCAGCGGGGAGCCTTTGGCTCCCCTTTTTCCGGCGGATATCGCCATCTGCCCTTCCTGCCGGAAGGAGCTTCATGACAGGAAGGACCGCCATTTCCAGTATCCCTTTCTTTCCTGCACCGCCTGCGGGCCCCGGTATACCATCATCCGGAGTCTTCCCTATGACCGCCCCCGCACGACGATGGACTCTTTTCCCCTGTGCCCGGAGTGCCAGAGGGAGTATGAGGATCTGAAGAACCGCCGCTGCCATGGAGAGACCATCTGCTGCGCTGCCTGCGGGCCGGCGCTTTCCATGGTGACAGAAGGCAGAGAAGAAGCTCAGGGGGATGAGGCCATTGAAAGGGCCATCGCTCTGGTGAAGGCAGGAAAGGTGGTGATGGTGAAATCCATCGGCGGTTTTCAGCTGGTGTGCCGGGGAGACAGGGAGGAGACGGTGCTTTGCCTGCGCCGCCTGAAACACCGGGAAGGGAAGCCCTTTGCCCTCATGGTCCATTCGTTAAAGGAGGCAGAAAAGCTCTGTTTCCTCACGGACCAGGACAGGAAGCTCCTCACCTCTCCGGCCTGTCCCATTGTGCTCTGCAGGCCGAAGAAGGAAATCAAAACGGTGGCGGAAGGGGTGCCGCGGCTGGGTATATTTCTGCCGCCTTCTGCTTTCTACGATCTTTTAACCGACGGGGTCAAGGCGCCGCTGGTGGTGACCAGTGCCAATATGAGCGGCGAGCCCATCCTTTATAAAGATGAGGAGGCCCTTTCCTGGTTTAAGGCCCATGAAATCGATTTCCTCTTCACCAATAACCGTGACATCCTCCGCCCTGCAGATGACAGTGTGGTGAAGGCGGAAGAAAGCCATAGGGACATGATCCGCCGCAGTCGGGGATTTCTGCCGGAGCCTGCGGTGCAGGGGGCGAAAGAGGGGACCCTTTTGGCTATGGGAGCGGACATGGAGCCCTCCTTCTGTCTTACCGCCCAGGGGCGTTTGTATCCCGGGGAAATGCCCTGCGATTTGGAAAATGAATCTTCTGAGGAAGCGTTCCTTCATATGATAGAGGACTGGGAAAATATGCTGGGCATCCGGCCCGAGCGGATTGTGACGGACCTTCATCCCCGCTATATTTCTTCAGCCCTGGGAGAGCGTCTTTCTGCGGACCGGGGGATTCCCCTCTGGAAGGTGCAGCATCATCAGGCCCACGGCCTTTCCGTTATGGCGGAGCATGGACTTTCGGGAAAGGCGGCGGCCTTCGTCTTCGACGGCACCGGCTATGGCACTGACGGCACCATCTGGGGCGGGGAGATTCTTCTTCTGGAAGGAAATCAGATGGTGCGGGCCGGCCACCTGGATGCCATGCCTCTTCTGGGCGGCGATATTTCCATGAAACAGGCCTGGAAGACAGGACTGGCCAGTCTTGTTTATGCAGGCCTTAAGACAGAGGATTACCGCTATGGGCTGGTGAAGGCAGCCCTGGCGGCCGGGGTGAATACCATCAGGGATTCCGCTATGGGACGGCTCTTTGACAGCGCCGCCGCCCTTCTTCATCTGAAAGAAGAGAACCGTTTCAAAGGGGAATGTGCCATGGCCCTGGAGCAGGCGGCAGTGCAGGCCAAAAGGAAGGGAAAGACGGCCCTTCCCCTCCATCTGTCCCTGAAGGAAGAAAAGGGACAGCTCATCTGGCACAGGGAAGATCTCATCGCATCCCTTGTGGAAGCAGATGGTACAATAGAGGAAGCAGCCCTGGGATTTCACCGGGCCATTGTAGACATGGTGGTGGAAAGCGCCCGCCTTCTGGGCGTGGAGCAGGTCATCCTCACCGGCGGCTGCTTCCATAACGGCATTTTATGGACAGAAACGAAAGAGGCTCTGACAAAAGAGCATTTCAAAGTATATGGTAATGAAAAAGTTCCCTGCGGCGACGGGGGTATTTCCCTGGGCCAGGCCTTCTACGGCCTCATGCAGGGATAAGGAGGACCTATGTGTGTAGCCTATCCGGGCAGAGTGGTAAGCATCATCGGCACCCATGGCATGGTGGATTTTTCCGGTACCGAAGTGCCGGTGAACCTTTCCATGGTGCCTGCGAAAATCGGTGATTATGTGCTGGTTCATGCAGGCATGGCCATCCAGATCGTGGAAAAAAAGGAAGCCCATGACTGGATTGATCTGTTTAAAGAAATCGAGGAGCTGGAAAAGGAATGAGAGAAAAAGAACTGGCCCGCTTCCTTTCCACTTATGACGGGCCGCCCCTTCGTCTCATGGAGGTCTGCGGCACCCACACCTCTTCCCTGTACAGGAGCGGTATCCGGCAGATTCTGTCGCCGAACATCACCCTCCTTTCCGGCCCCGGCTGCCCTGTGTGCGTGACGCCTACGGCCTATATCGACAAGCTGGTGTCCTATGCCATGACCGAAGGATACAAGGTCCTGGCTTTTGGGGACCTTCTGGCGGTGCCGGGAAGCCGCCTGTCCCTCTCCGGCGCCCGGGACCGGGGCGGCAGGGTGGATTTCTTTTATAATCCCGAAGAAGGGCTGGCCATGGCGGCAAAAGACCGGCAGACCACCTACGTTCTGGCGGCAGTGGGCTTTGAAACTACGGCGCCGGTATGGGCGGATCTGGTGAAACGGGCCTATGACGAAAACATAGGGAATATCCGCTTCCTCACCGCTTTAAAAACTATGCCTGAGGCCATGGACATTCTGGCCAGGGACCTTCACATTGACGGTTTTCTCTGTCCCGGCCACGTGGCGGTGATTACAGGAAGCCGCCCCTTCTTTCATCTGGCGGAAACATCGGGGAAACCCATGGTTATCGGCGGATTTACACCGCCTCTTCTTCTTCGTGCCCTTTCCCGGCTGGTGCTGGAAGCATCCAGAAAGAAAGGGGGCTTTTGGAACGAATACCCCTCGGTGGTACGGGAAGAAGGCAATCCAAAGGCCCTTTCCCTGATGCATGAAATCTTTGAAGCAGGAGACGCCGTCTGGCGGGGCCTCGGCACCATCAGAGGCTCGGGCCTTTATATTTCCGGAAAATATGAATTCCTGGACGCCGGCAGCCGGGGCCTTACAGAAGACGTCATGCCCAAAGGCTGCTGCTGCGCCTCCGTGCTCACCGGCCGCATGTTGCCTCAAAACTGCCCCTGCTTCGGAAAAGCCTGTACCCCGGACCATCCGGTAGGGGCCTGCATGGTATCCGGCGAAGGGGCCTGCTCCATTACCTATCGGGGAGGTTAGTATGAAAATCGAACTACGCCATGGTTCCGGCGGCGAAGAAACAGGCCGCCTCATCCATGAACTCTTTGAAAAATATTTTACAAATCCCATACTGGACCGTATGGAAGACGGCGCCGTCCTGCCGGTGATGAAGGGCCATCCCGTCCTTACCTCCGACAGCTTCGTGGTGGAACCCCTCTTCTTTTCCGGCGGTGATATAGGGAAACTGTCTATCTGCGGCACGGTGAATGACCTGTCCTCCATGGGAGCCAGACCTCTCTACCTGACGGCCTCCTTCATTCTGGAAACAGGACTGGAAACGGAGACCCTGGAAAAGGTAGTTTCCTCCATGGCGGAAACGGCCAGAGAAGCAGGCGTTTCCATCGTAGCAGGAGACACCAAGGTCATTGAAGGCAAAGGGGGTCTCTACATCAATACTGCCGGCATCGGTGAAAGGGCGAAGGGCCTTGCCATTTCCGCCTCCGCTATGGAAGAAGGAGATGCCGTCATCCTCACCGGCACCATGGGCGACCACCACGGCACCATCCTCACAGCCCGGCTCCACATGAAGAGCAGCCTCAGAAGCGACTGTGCCCCTTTAAACGGTCTGGTGGAAAGCCTTCTTAAGGAAGGAATCACCATTCATACCATCCGGGACATTACCAGAGGCGGCCTGGCCACGGTGGCAGGCGAACTGGCGGAAGCCTCCGGCAAAGCCATGGAACTGATGGAAGATGAGATTCCGGTGTCTGAAGAAATCCGAGAGCTCTCCGGCATTCTGGGCCTGGATCCCCTGACCATGGGAAACGAAGGGAAAATGATGATCATCCTTCCCGAAAAAGAAGCAGACCGGGCCCTTGCCATTTTACGAAACCATCCCTATGGCAGACAGGCATCCCTGGCAGGCCGTATTACCAAAGGCGAAGGGGTCCACCTCATCACCGCCTACGGAGGAAAAAGAAAACTCCTTCCCCTGAGAGGAGAAGGACTGCCAAGAATATGCTAGGAAAGTGAGATGGTGGGGCTTCGGCCACTGTCGGCGGTCAGGATAGCGATGGAGCATCCTACCGGTGCTCTGCCTTGTACACCCTTTGCCTCTTCGAGGCGTTCCCCTCAAGGGGAAACGAGGGATCTGAGGAGAAAAAACAGCGAGTCATATACTTCACGTACCATTTCGGCGTTTTCCCCCTTTGGTGGCTGGCGCCACCACCTTTCCCCCGCAAGCGGGGGCACTATAAAGCTCCGTTATACTGTGTGCGACTTATGAATGGAATGCTTCGCGGTGTTTTATTCTGCCCCCTGCATAGGGGGAAGTCCGGCGAAGCCGGATAGGGGGAGGCGAGCGCAGCGAGCCAGTCAGCAGAACTGTTTTCATGCCCTATGACACAGACAGCCAATCCCGTAACGTTCTTGCGTCCCCTTTAGGGGAAGAGGGCCACGAAGTGGCGAAGGGGTGGACGAGGGTAAGAATGATTATGACACTCGATATGGATGTGACCGCCGAAGGTGTGTCCCATGGCGGAGCTGCACCTTTTTTTAACATGACGATAGGGGTGCCCGCCGCCACCGTCATCTCGAGCGGAACTGCATGCCGCTATGGGAGACAGACGGGAAGCACTTTGATGATACTCTGAGTCGAGAGATCTTCCACCGTAATGCTACCCGTACCATCAGAGGGGGAGATTTCTCCACTCCGCTCCGCTTCGCTCGAAATGACGGAGGGCGCGGGCCGGCTTTTTTTATAATCTGCGCCCGAAGGGCGCCACCATCACCCTCGGCCCGAAGGGCCGTCGCCCCCTGAGCAAAGCGAACACAACCTTTCTACACAACCCGCGGCGCTAGCCGCGCCCCTTTAAAAATTGCGGCGTCAGCCGCCACCACCACCCTCGGGGCCAAAGGCCCGTCAAACTTAAGAACCTTCCGGCCCATAGGGCCGGTCAATCCTAAGAACCTTCCCCTTTGAACCCTTTGAACCTTCTGAACCCTGTGAACCCTCACACCGCAGGCGTGTCCAAGGCCCTTTTCCCTTGACAATCCCGCCCTCTCTTTATACACTTGTCAATAAGACGATTTCAGAGAAGAGGAAACCCTGTTTCCCCTATTTCAAGTACAAGGAGGAACTATGTATAAAATTCAGAAAAAGATTGACAAATGTTTAGACCTTGTAGCCCGGGATGAAAAGGTGGTAGCTCCCTGCCAGCACCTTTCCTACTATCCCTTTGCCGTGGAAAGCGGGAAGGGAGAAATCCTGAAAGACGCTGACGGCAATGAATATATTGATTTCCTCACCAGCGCCTCTTCCCTGAATCTGGGAAGCTCCAACCCCATCCTTACCAAAGCCATTGAAGCGCAGCTGAAGAAATGCACCCAGTACACCGCTGCCTACTCCTACAATGAGCCCATGATTTCCTATGCGGAAAAGCTGACCTCCGTGTATCCCGGCGGCGTGAAGGCCAAGATTGCTTTCGGCAACTGCGGCTCCGACGGCAACGATGCAGCTGTGAAATTTGCCAGAGCCTACACAGGACGGACGAAAATCATTACCTTTATCAACGGCTACCATGGAAATACCTACGGTTCCTCTTCCATGACCACCTGCACCACCCGCATGCATGCCAAAATGGGACCTTTCCTTCCGGAAATTTACCATTTCCCCTTCTACGGTGACAATGTGCCCGATGACATTGTGGAAAAGGAAGCAGTAAAGGATATCGAAACCGCCTTCAAAACCTACATGCCTGCCGACGAAGTGGCAGCGGTGGTGATTGAAGCCATCCAGGGCGATGCAGGCATCCTTCCGGCCCATCCCATTTTCATGAAAAAACTCTACGACCTCTGCAAAAAGCACGGCATCCTCTTCATTGATGAAGAAGTACAGCAGGGCTTCTGGCGGGCAGGCCACTTCTTTGCCATTGAAAACTACCCCGGCATCATTCCCGACGGTATCATCATGGGCAAATCCATCGGCGCCGGCCTGACCCTGGGCGCTTTCATGGGAAGAGCGGAAATCATGGACTGCCTTCCTGCGCCGGCCCATCTCTTCACCCTGGGCGGCAACGCCATTGCCTGCGCCGCAGGCAATGCAGCCTTCGACTACTATCAGTCCGAAGAATTCCAGACTATTTATAAAAGGAACTGCGCCGATATCCAGAAGGAACTGGCAGCGCTGAAAGAAAAACATCCGGACAAAGTGGCTTTCTATCGCGGCCGCGGCATGTCCTGGGCCATCGGCATTGTGAAGAAAGATGAAAAAGGAAATACTATCCCTGATGGAGACGGCACCTTCAAAGTCTGCTTCCGCTCCTATGAAAAAGGACTCATCATCATTACCCTGGGCGAAAACCTGCTTCGCGTGCAGCCGCCTCTCAATATTTCCAAAGAAAACCTTCACAAAGCCTTCACCATTCTGGACGAATCCCTCACTGAGCTGGAAAAAGGAGAAATCCCTGACGGCGTCTTCGAGTACCGCCACGGCTGGTAAATCTGTTTCATACATAAAAAAAACGACTGCTTCGGCAGTCGTTTTTTTGTTTCAAATGCGACGGGAAACGGTATTCCCGATAGAATGAAGGTTCAGGCGCCTTTGACGCCCGGGTTCAAGCCGCCATCGGGCTGTGCCCTGGGCTACGGTCAGGCGGTAAGGTGCTCGCTTAATGGGCAGGCCATGCTCGCATATGAGCCTGACTTGCGGTTCCTATGCAGGAACCGCACAAGTTCAGCCTGCAGAGCGGGCTGGTTCAAAGGGGAGTATGTAAGGCTCTCAAGATTGACTTGCCCGGTGGGAAGTTCAGCACGTAACGCCCTTGCCCACCCCTGTCTAAGGGGTGGGTGGCGAGCGCAGCGAGCCGGAAGGGGTTTGGGAAGCACTGATTCATTCATAGAGTCTGCTTTTATAAGAATTTTTATGCACTGCTTCGTCATGGGACTCCTTAAATAGCTGGCTATTTGCGTCGTCCCATTCCTTGCATTGCATAAAAAATTCAAGAATAAAAGCAGACAGTGATTGAATCAGCGCTTCCCTAGCCGTCAGGCGGCATTTTTATTCATCACCGCCGAAGGCGGTGATACCACAACCCTCAGCCGCCAAAGGCGGCTGTCAAACCTAAGAACCTTTTTCCGTGGCCCTTCTACACAACCTGCCGCCGACAGGCGGTGCACAGCGAACACATTTTGTAGGAGCACAGCGACGCACAAAATGTAGTGAGTCGTTTCCCCTTGAGGGGTCCCAACCTGCGGCGTCAGCCGCCACCACAACCCTCAGCCACGCAGTGGCTGTCAAACCTAAGAACCCTCCGGCCCGGAGGGCAGGTCAAACTTCGCCCGCAGAGCGGGCGTCAACCTTCCCCTTTGAACCCTCTGAACCCTCTGAACCCTCTGAACCCGGCCGGCAAAGCCGGCCCACTCACATGCCTACGGTTTCATCCAGCGGTTCCTGGCAGAAAAGCTTCATGGCTCCTTCCGCCATTTTGCCGCCCTCATGGGCGGCGCCTTCCACCACATGCAGCTGCCAGCGGAAGGGGACACCCAATTCCGCTGCTTTCGCCTCGCAGAAATGGAAATAATTATTGCACCGCTCCATGCGGTTCATGCCCTGGGCGTCAGCCTCCGGCGTATCCCGGAAAGGCTTTTCCCGGGAAATATCATTTCCGCCCATCAGCATAATGACGGGACGGGCAAAGGCCCGGGCCAAGTCCCTGTCCGAAAGAGGCACGTTCTTGATACCGTAGGGATAGCATACACTTTCATCAGGCATGGTGAACCAGCCCGCATTGGCGCACACAATGGCGTCAGCAGCCGGATGGCTGGCAAAGAGGGAATAGCGGTGCATGAGCTGGCCGCCGGCGGAATGACCGAAAAGGATGACCTTGCCTTTGGCATGGGTCCGCCGTCTTACCGCTCCGGTCACATGGTCGATGGCATCAAAGGTCCACTGCTGCCGGGGCTGAATCGTCCCTTTTTCACCTTCTGCATCGGAAATATTTCCTTCCTGATACCACCGGGCGCCGGGATATTTCTTCGTGGAAAACTCCGGGCAGGCGATGAGCATATTGTACCGTACCGCCAGCTCCTCCAGATGCTTCTCAAACCGCTCCGCCTTCCTGGTGTACCCCGGAAAAGCGATAAACACGGGCTGGTCTTCGGTCCAGGTGGCAGGCTTGTAATAGTATACCGGAATAGGCTCTCCGCATGTGCCGCTTCTGTCCTCCAGAAAATAAGAACTTTCGCCCACCGGCAGGGAAGAATCCTTCCTGCGGGGAAACAGATAGGCAGTGACAGCGCCCAGAGCCAGGGCGGCCAGTGCTTTTGTAACTTTACCCAATGGTAAGATCTCCTTAATTGAAATAATAATCCACAGAGGATAAATGCCCTCCAATTGCACTATTATATCATGGAAGGGCAAAAAGGAAATGGTCTCTTTGCTAAAGGGGTAAGTGTCAAGTTTTCCTCGGTAATTCATTTGACTGTCGATAATTACTATCTCCGTGGCTTCGGTTTTATCAGTATTTCTGTATAGCTCTGGCCAGTCTCCCCATTGGTGAAGAAGAAGCTCCATAAACGCCTATACGCCCCTCCAGGCATCCCGGCCTATAGTTTCTCATTTTACGCTTCTGCACCTCACTCCGGACATTCTGGGCGATTTTACGCTCTGCCTGCACCGCAGCCTTGTGCATGGCTCTATCCATCTTTTTGTAGCTTTTCCCATTAGCATGGTACAGGAGAGCTGCTGTAAGTGTTTTATTCTTCCGGGCGGTTAATACCCAAACCATACACTCCATTCCCTCGCTGGACCAGCTCCGTCCCTGCCGCTTCATGCGATAGCTGTAGAACCGGTGATTTGTTTCTGCAGTCCCCA
>NZ_JH591190.1:142752-154249 GCF_000242435.1 Dialister succinatiphilus YIT 11850
CCTGACTCCCTCATATACCTGGAGGCGGTGCACTTCCGAAACGCCGCCTTTTTCCTTGTTCTTGAGTACAATTCCATCTCCTTCAATCGCTATAATTTCCGGCTGCGTCGGCTTTTCAACCTTTTCCTCTTCTGCCAATGCTTTTTCGTAAGTCTTCGCCTTCTCGCCGGCATAGTTCTTAAGTGAGATAACAGACTGATGGGAGATGGTAATTCCCGCCAGGCTTTGCAGGAGTTCGCTGGCACTGCGAGAGGTGGTAATTGCGACAGACTCGACAATCCGCTCAATCATTCCCAGGCTGTAGTGCTTTCTGGGTTCAAAGCCCATTTTGCAGTCCAGGGGATAGAAGCTCTTCCCTTCTTTCTGCAGAAGTCTTCGGGTATAGGTCAGCTCTCCATAGCGGCAGCAAATCGTCCTAGAGTCCCGGCGCGCCACACGCCACCCCTGTACCTTGTAAATCTGATACAGCTCAGTGTCAATACGCTCCAGAGCCATAGCTATAAGCTGACAGTTCATTTCAGTGAGCCAATGAGTTAGCTTCCTTTCAGCCTCGATAGAGTCATCAGATTCCTTAATGAGAGAAATGACTGCACCAATTGCATTTTCACTCCAAATTTCTCCAGTTTTTGTTATAATATCCATGAGGAAAGCCCTTTCTTTGTTTTATTTGTGCACGGAAATTATAACATTTCCACTCAAGGGGAGGCTTTCCTCTTTTATTGTTTCAGGAAAAATTCCCCTACCGAGTAAAATTTTACACTAAGGCTAAAGGGTTCAAAGGGTGGTGGGGCGCCTGTGGCGCGGTCGGGGTCGGGATCGGGGCGGTGCTTTCCAGTATTCCCGAAGGTTGACACGCCTTATGGACAAGCCCCTATGAGGCTTGAGGGTTGACGGACCGCTGGGCCGAAGGTTCTTAAGGGGCTTAAGTTTGACGCGCCTTTGGCGCGAGGGTTGTTGTAGGGCGCCTCTAAATTATAGAAGGCGCCAGTTTGTATAAAACCTTAACAACCGCCCTGCGGGCGAGGAAATGCATTCCCCCTTTGGTGGCTGGCGCCACCACCTTTCCCCCTGTTCAGGGGGCACTATAAAGCTCCGCTATGCTGTGAGCTGCTTATGAAAGAACTGCTTTTCAGAGCTTTATTCTGCCCCCTGAATAGGGGTGGCAAGGGAACACGATTCGTAAGGAAGCGAAGCGACCTGAGAATCGTGTGACACGCTTTCCCGTGGAGAAGTCCGGCGCAGACGGACAG
This sequence comes from Dialister succinatiphilus YIT 11850, assembly GCF_000242435.1. Lineage (GTDB taxonomy): Bacteria > Bacillota > Negativicutes > Veillonellales > Dialisteraceae > Dialister > Dialister succinatiphilus. The sequence continues at coordinate 144,003 of NZ_JH591190.1, forward strand.
GGGGAGGCGAGCGCAGCGAGCCAGTCAGCAGAATTGTTTTCATGTCATATGATACAGACAGCCAATCCCGTAACGTTCTTGCGTCCCCTTTAGGGGAAGAGGGCCACGAAGTGGCGAAGGGTGTGCAAGCGAACTGGATTCATAGGGGAGCCCCGCGACCCGCGAATCCAGTGAGACGCCATCCAGCGAAGTCGGTGTGGACGGTGGTAATCCTGATTATGATACTCGATGTGGACGTGACCGCCGCAGGCGGCATTATAAAACTCATTGCCCCTAAAGGGGAAACGACTCACTACATTTTGCGCGTCGCTGGCGCTCCTTCAACCACTGCTGTCACTGACTCACTGGATTTTCAGGTCGCTGATGCTCCCTTACAAATCCAGTTCGCATAGTGCATCCACTGCTGTCACTGACTCACTGGATTTTCAGGTCGCTGATGCTCCCTTACAAATCCAGTTCGCATAGTGCAAATTGTGTTCGCTGTGCACCGTAAGGGCAATCCACAACCCTCGGGGCCAAAGGCCCCGTCAAACTTAAGAACCCTCCGGCCCATAGGGCCGGTCAATCTTAAGAACCTTCCCCTTTGAACCCTCTGAACCCTCTGAACCCTCTGAACCCTTTGAACCCTCCGCCCGAGCGGCCCCATAGATGATATAATAAAAATAAAGGAAATCAATCCCATTTCAAAAAGGAGGGACATCATGCTGATTCGTGAACGAAGTGAAGAACTGGAGAAGAAAATCCTCTGTCACCGGGCGGCTCTTTCCGCCAACGCCCGGCGGGACAGGGAGGAGAAGAAGGACCCGCTGCGCACCGATTTCCAAAGGGACCGGGATCGGATCCTTCACAGTAATTCTTTCCGCCGGCTGAAACATAAAACCCAGGTTTACATCGCTCCCCGGGGAGACCATTACCGCACCCGCATGACCCATACCCTGGAGGTGGCCCAGATCGGCCGCACCATGGCCAGGGCCCTTCGGCTGAATGAGGATCTGGTGGAAGCCATTGCTCTGGGCCATGACCTGGGCCATACGCCCTTCGGCCATGTGGGGGAACAGGCGCTGCAGGAAGTATGCGGCCATTTCGAGCACAATGAGCAGAGCGTCCGCATCGTGGAGAAGCTGGAAAAGGAAGGGCAGGGGCTGAACCTGACCGGGGAAGTGCGGGATGGCATGCTGAACCACTGCGGGAAACTGACTGCCCATACCCTGGAGGGGGCCCTCATTAAATACGCCGACCGCATCGCCTACCTCTGCCATGATTATGAAGATGCAGAAACCATGGGCCTCATCGGTCCCGAGGATTTGCCGGACATGGTGAAGCGTAAAATCGGCACCACCCATTCCTCCATGATTACCGCCCTCGTCACCAGCGTGGTGAAAAATTCCATGCAGAACGAAGAAGACGGCATCCATATGTCAAAGGAAGGGGATGAAGTGCTGCGGACCTTCCGGCAGTTCATGTTTGACGAGGTATACATGTCAAAGGCCCTGATTCCTGACCGGAAACGGGGAAGCAACGTGGTGAAAATGCTTTATAACTACTATACGGAAAAGCGGGCCGATGGAAGTTTCCATGAAACCAGGCTTCCTGAAAAGCAGATCCGTCTGGCCGGAGGACATATTCCCCTGGCGGCAGTGGATTATATTTCCGGCCTCACCGACAACTTTGCCATCAACCTCTTTGAAGACATTTTCGTGCCACGGTACTGGACATTCAAGAAAGAGTGAAGCGGCGGCTGCCTGCTGTCGTTAAGCATGGCTGATGACTCTGGCTGGCTCACCGGTCCACTAATAAATATCAGTGGGCGGAGCAGGCAGGCGCTAGAAGGTAGAAGATAGATGGCAGACGGTCAGACTTCAGAAGGTTGTAATCCCGAAAGCAAGAGGGTTCATGTGCCTTTCGGCACCTGGGTTCTATCGTTCGTGCGCTTCGCGCCGAACGATAGGTTCGGGCCGGAATCGGCTTCGCCTCCTGTCTGGTTCAGAGGGGAGTTTTATATGCCGCCACAGGCGGCAATAAAATAGCGCCGACAGGCGCCCACCTCCCCAGCGGGCACGGTCAGCCAACCAATAGGTAAGCCCTTTAATGGGCAGGCTAAGGGCCTACTTTGGCTGACTTGGAGGTCCTATGCAGGACCTCCACAATACTACATAACTACCCTGGGCGGAGCCCTCAACCTGTCCGGGAGGCGTAGCCGGTCCCGGGCAGAACCCTGGCGGCCCAGGGCCGTCAGGCCCGATGGCTGCCTCAACCCTCGCGCCCGAAAGGGCGCGTCAACCTTCGGGAATACAGTTTAGCATCGTATCTGCATGGAGCAGCCTGCGGCGTGTCAATATAACAATAAAGGAGGGGATTTCTTTGGAAGATGTAAAAGATTTAATCGGCCGTCTCATGAACCACGTAGACGGCAGCAGCTTTTCCGATGAAGAGCTGAAAAGACAGATCAATGCCATTTACAGCATTTATGCCAGCATTATGGGCTCCGAGCAGATCATCGTGCAGGCCAGCCGGTATAATGCGCTGAAATATATACATGATGAAAACCCCCGTATCCGCCTCATCGGCATGGAACGGCTCATTCTGGAAAGCCGGGACTATACCAGGGTGCCTACGGAGGAAGAAATACCATCCATTCTGGATAAACTGGAAGATAAGCTGGCGGAAATGCTGGCTCGGCAGGCCGTGGAACGGCAGCTGGAAGAAAAGATAGCCGACCGCCTGGAAGAAAGGCATCAGGAATATGTGGATGAAATCCGCCAGGAAATCATTAATGAAGAAACGGGAGATACCGAAACACCCCAGAGCCGCCGTAAAATGGAAAAACTGGAAGCCCTGGACAAAGTGAAGCTCACCTCTACCATTATGAACGTGGTGCGGCCCCGGAGCCTTTCGGAAATCGTGGGCCAGGACCGGGCGGTGAAAGCCCTTTTTTCCCGCATTGCCTCCCCCTATCCCCAGCACCTCATCCTCTACGGGCCGCCGGGAGTGGGAAAGACCACCGCAGCCCGGCTGGTGCTGGACGAAGCAAAGAAACTTTCCTACACCGCCTTCGGGGAAAATGCGCCCTTTGTAGAATGCGACGGCACCACCCTCCGCTGGGACGAAAGGGATATTACCAATCCCCTCATCGGCTCCGTCCACGACCCCATTTACCAGGGCGCCAGCCGCCAGCTGGCAGACGACGGCATACCGGAACCGAAACCGGGTCTGGTCACCGAAGCCCATGGCGGCGTCCTCTTCATTGATGAAATCGGTGAACTGGACCCCATGATGCTGAACAAGCTACTGAAGGTACTGGAAGATAAGAGAGTTTATTTCGAATCGGCCTACTACGACGAAGACAATCCGGCCGTGCCGGACTACATCAGGAAACTGTTCAAAGACGGCGCGCCCGCCGATTTCATCCTTATCGGCGCCACCACCAGGCAGCCCGAAGAAATCAATCCTGCCATCCGCTCCCGCTGCGCCGAAGTGTTCTTTGACCCCCTCCAGCCCAAAGACGTGGTGGAAATCGTGAACCACGCAGCAGACAAACTGCAGGTCCATCTGGAAAAAGGAGTGGCAGACCTCATCAGCAGCTACACCATGGAAGGGCGGAAAGCGGTGAGTCTCCTGGCCGACGCCTACGGCCTTTCCGTCTATGAAAGCGGCGAAGCCAAAGATGTGACCATTACCCTGGACCTCATGAAACGCACCGCCCAGGCCAGCCGCCTCTCTCCCTGGCTGGGAAGGGTGAAGAAAGGAAATCCCAGAGTCGGCCACATTTACGGACTGGGCGTAGCAGGCTACTGGGGAAGCACCATTGAAATCGAAACCGCCGCCTTCCCTGCCAGAACCCAGGGCAAAGGCACCATCCGCTTCAATGACACTGCCGGCTCCATGGCCAAAGACTCCGTATCCACGGCCGCCGCCGTGGTGCGCCTTGTCACCGGCAAAGACCTTTCTGACTATGACCTTCACGTAAACATCGTAGGCGGAGGAAACATAGACGGCCCCTCCGCCGGCGCCGCCATTACCTGTGCCATCGTCTCCGCCGTGGAAAAAATTCCCCTCCGCCAGGACCTGGCCGTTACCGGTGAAATCTCCCTCTCCGGCGACGTAAAGCCGGTAGGCGGCGTCATGGAAAAAGCCTTCGGTGCCCGCCAGGCCGGTATGAAGGGCATCCTCATTCCGGCGGAAAACAAAGCAGACATCGACGCCAAAAACCTTGGCATCGAAGTCATCCCTGTCACCCATATCAGGGACGTACTGGATACCATGCTGGTGAAATAGTGGACTGGTGGGACAGCTATCGGCTGCCGGCTATCAGCTGACCGCTGCCCCTCCCCGCCGGTCACAGTCATTCTGGCTCGGACATCCTGTCCTTCCTGCTGATGGCATAAAGCGTATTTAAGTGGTATTCCAAGATGTTTTTTACAAGGATTCAGTATAAGGAGAAGCATATGACCTATGTAGACAGCATTCGAGAGCTTTTAGAAGCGCAGGAAGGCGAACACACCCAGTTTAAGGAAGCAAAAAATCGGTTTGATTTTGGCGAGGCGGCCAAATGTTGTTGTGCCTTGGCAAACAATGGCGGCGGTAAACTTGTTTTTGGCATTTCAGATAAAAGACCTCGCAGTGTGGTAGGAAGTAATGCGTTTGAACAGCCGGAACGTACGCGCATGGGACTCATAGAAAAACTGAAAATCAGTATAGATTTTCGCCTTTTTAGCCATGAGGGAAAACGAATTCTGGTTTTTGATGTAAAGAGTCGTCCGATTGGCTTGCCGGTACAATACGATGGGGTAGCTTGGATTTATGAGGGTGATGTACTAAAGCCTATGCCGGAAGATATGCGTCGTAAAATCTATGACGAAGTTGGTGTTGATTTTTCCGGAATGATATGTGCCGGGGCAACAGTAGAAGACCTGGATGAAACGGCCATTGAAAATTTTCGCACAAAATGGATCGAGAAAAAAGGGAAGAAACAGCTTGCTGCACTTTCAAAAGAACAACTGCTCCACGATTGCGGTGCAATAACTGATGAAGGGATAACCTATGCAGCGCTCATTCTGTTTGGAAAGAATTCATCCATTATCAGGTATTTACCGCAGGCAGAAATTATTTTTGAGTACCGCTCTTCCGAGTCTTCGGGGCCTGCTAATCAGAGAGAAGAGTTTAAGACCGGATTTTTTGCATGCTATGATCAAATCTGGGAACTCATCAATCTACGCAATGACAAACAACATTACCAGGAAGGATTTTTTGTATTTGATATTGCAACATTCAATGAACGAGTCGTAAGAGAAGCCATTCTGAATGCAGTCAGCCACAGAAGTTATCAGTTTGGAGGAAGTATTTTTATTCGTCAGTATCGGGATAGACTGATTGTAGAAAGCCCTGGAGGACTGCCGTTTGGTATTACACTTGATAATATATTGGATCGACAGCTTCCCCGCAATCGCCGCATCGCTGAGATTCTTTCCTTATGTGGGATGGTAGAACGATCAGGACAGGGCATGAACCTGATGTTTGAGTTAAGCGTGCAGGAGGCAAAACCGCTTCCGGATTTCACAGGAACTGATGATTTCTTTGTCAGTGTTACGCTGAATGGCCTGATCCTGGATAAAGAAATGCTGTCAGTTATCAGACGAATCAACGAAAAAGACCCTGAAATGCTGTCAACGGAAGATTTTCTTGCGATTAATGCACTGTATCACAGTCAGCCTTTGGATAGGAAAATGCAGGAACGGCTGCCACGGTTGACAGATATGGGTATTGTCGAACACATCGGGCGCAAGAAGTACGTTCTCGCCAGAAGCCTATATGCTGCAACCGGAAAATCGGGCGTATATACAAGACGTGTTGGATTGGATCGTGACACAAATAAAGAATTGCTTATGAAACATATTCGTAAGAATAACGCAATCGGTACCCCTTTTAAAGAATTACAGCAGGTTCTGCCTGGCCTTAGCCGTGGTCAGATTCAGGTGCTGATGAGGGAACTGAGAGCAGATGGGAAGATTATCTGCATAGGAAAAACTAGTGCTGCCAGGTGGTTTATGAATAAGTGACACTCTTTGAGTGGGTTTTGCTTTGAACTTGCAACCGGCATGCAACTGAAGGAGAGCCCATTTACCGGGGATTCATGGCTGATTTAGCTTAAAACTTGCAAGTTGGTTGCAACCAACTTGCAACCAACTTGAACGGAATTCAACCTAGCTGCCATATGATTTTTCAGGGGATAAAGCAAGGAAAACGGTATGTTTGGCTCTGTCTGATTCAAATCAAATTAAATAGGAATATGCGGTTGAGGAAGCATTGATTAAAACATTGTCTGCTTCTATTCTTGAATCCTTATGCAATGCAAGGAATGGGAAAGGGAACAGCGAGCTATTTCAGAAGTCCCATGATAAAGCAGCGCATACAAATTCTTATACAAGCAGACCTTATGAATGAATCAGTGCTTCCCCGGAGACACAAAAAGCCAATCTCTCAGCGCCCTTGCCCACCCCTGTTTAAGGGGTGGGCAAGGGCGCTGAGAGCCGGAAGGGGTCAGCCGAAGGCGGTTTATAAAACCTGCGGCGAAGCCGCCCCACAACTCTCGGGCCTGAAAGGCCCGTCAAACCTGAGAACCTTAAGAACCTTCGGGGCCAGAGGCCCCGTCCCCCTTTGGTGCCTTCGGCACCACCTTCCCCCCGCAAGCGGTGGGACAATAAAAGTTGGGAACCCTTCTTCACAACCCACGGCGTCAGCCGTGCCCCTTTTTTATACTGCGGCGAAGCCGCCACCACAACCCTCGGGGCCAAAGGCCTCGTCAAACTTAAGAACCCTCCGGCCGCGAGGCCGGTCCATCCTAAGAACCTTCCCTTCTGAGCCCTTTGAACCTTTTGAACCTTCACACCGAAGGTGTGTCCAATGGCGGAGCCGCGCCCCCCTTTTCTTCAAAATCTGCGGCGTCAGCCGCCACCACCACCCTCGGCCTGAAAGGCCGTCAAACTTAAGAACCTTAAGAACCCTCGGGACGAAGTCCCGTCAACCCTCACGCCGCAGGCGTGTCCACTGAACCCTTTCATTCATTTTCCAAATGATATATAATAATTTCTATAACCACGACCACTTTCATAGGACGCAATGAAACTCGCATGTTAGATCAATTCAGGAGATGATGGGTATGAAAAAGATGACGGACAAGAGCCGTTACATTTCCATGCCCGTTTTTTCTATTATCTTTGTGGCGGTACTCTTATTGGACGCCGCTTTTTATAACTCCATCAGGACCAATGTAGAAAACAATTACCGTGAAACAGGGAATGCCCGGATCACCTGGATTCAACAGTCCCTGGAACGGTATGTCACCATTACCAGTGTCATGGAAGGAAGGGTGAAGGAGCCTGGCGGTCCCCATGTCCCCGATCGGGCGAAGCTGGCGGACTTTGTAAAAATGGACAACGCCCTTCGCAGTATCCAGATCATCCAGGATGACGGTACCTTTACCGGATACAACCAGGACGCAAATATCCGCGATTTCAAAAATCCCATGGATGGCTCCCTAAAGAACCTGGCCCGTGAAGTCCGCCGGTCCGGCAATGTGAGCATTACACCATCCATGGAAGTGGGGGGATGGGCTCAAAGACATCGTGGTGCTGCGTCCTGTATATCTGCCTGATGAAAAGGGAGACCGCCATTTCTGGGGATATATTCTGGCCATTATTGATACCCGCATCTTCCTGAAGGACGCCAATGTATCAAATCTGGAAGACCAGAACATTCTCTGCGGCCTCATTCATACAGAAGGAGACGGTACGGCTTCCGAAGTCTATGGAGACGAGAATTACAGAAAAGACGCCCTGTTTATATCCCGGGAAATCTATGGAGATCACTGGACCCTGTATCTTCGCCCTGAAGGTTCCTGGGTAAATCCCTGGATCATGGTCCTCATTACCTGGGCAGGCTTATTGACTGCCCTGACCCTTGCCGTGCTGGCCCGCCGCAATGCACGCCTCCGCCGCATGGGTACCACCGATCCTTTGACCGGCGTATGCAACAGAACCGGCGGCGACTGGACGGTGAGGCGCTATCTGGAGGCCCATCAGAATGAACCGGCCCTGGTCATGGCAGTGGATATCGACAATTTCAAAATCATAAACGATGTCTATGGTCACGAGGCAGGGGACGAGGCCCTCTGCCAGTTTACCAGGGATATGAAGGAAACTTTCGGCCAGAGCGCTGTTATTACCAGAAACGGCGGCGACGAATTCATCATTTTCTGCGGCTATGGCTGGAGCCGGAAAGCGGCAGAGGCTATTGACCGTTTCACAGAACCCCCCCATATCATTACCTATAAAGGAAAGGAAATCCGGTTTTCCGCCTCCCTGGGCCTGGCCCGCTATCCAAAGCATGACAAAGACTATCGCAGCCTCTGCATTAAGGCGGATTATGCCCTCTACGGCGCCAAGCTGAATGGCAAATCCCGGTGGAAGGAATTTGATCCGGAGCTCAGGTTGAAAGATACCCGCACCCAGCTGGGCTTCAATCTGACAGACATAGGAAACGAAATGCCCGGCGCCATGGCGGTATACAGGGCGGACGACAGGAGTATCCTCTTTGCCAGCAGCACCCTGGTGGAACTCATGGAATGCGACAGTCTTGATGATTTCATGAAATATACGAAAATGTCCCTGGACCGGATTTTCCCTGATTCGGAAAAGGAGGCGGCCAGGGCAGCCATTGACCGGCAGCTGGAGAATCCTTTCAACCGGCACCGCTTCTATTTCATTACCGCTAATATCCTGACGAAAAAGGGAAACCTCCGCCCCGTAGAAATCCGGGGCCACCGGAGCCACAATGCCAACTATGGAGATGTATTCTACATCTTCCTTTATGAAAAAGAACAGAAGGAATCATGAACATACGATACTACGACATAGGCCTCAACCTCTTCACCCCCTCCTTTCCCTATCCGGAGAAAATCATTGAAGATGCCGAAGCAGCTGGCGTCAGATGCATATTAACCGGCTCTGACCGGAAAGACAACGAACTGGTGAACGATTTCACAAAAAAACACGGCCTTCTGGGCACCGCCGGCATCCATCCCCACAGCACCGATACGGCCCGTGAAGAAGACCTTCAGCGCATCCGTGAAATCATCCTGACCAATCCTGCCATCAGGATGGTGGGAGAAACAGGGCTGGACTATGACCACATGTATGCCAAAAAAGAAAACCAGCTGCACTATTTCAAAGAACTCATCGCCTTGGCCGAAGAACTGCATAAACCCATGTTCCTCCATCTGAGAGATGCGGAAGAAGACTTCCTGCACTGCTTCAAAGGCCACGAGTCCATCTGCCCCCTGTCCGTGGTCCACTGCTTCACCGGAAATAAGGAAACCCTCCGGAAACTGCTGGACCTGGGCTTCTACATCGGCATTACCGGCTGGATCTGCGACGAAAGAAGAGGAGACGCCCTCCGAGACGCTGTCTCCATCCTTCCCCTCAGCCGGGTCATGGTAGAAACCGACGCCCCCTACCTCACACCCCGGGGCTTCCACCTCAAAAGGACCAACGTCCCCCAGAACATTACCTACGTCGTAGACACCCTGGCCTCCTACATGCACGTCACAGCAGAAGACCTTCGCCTTCACGCGTTGGAAAATACGGAAAAAGTCTTCGGCATTCGATAGAAGAGCTTTAAGGATACTCCCTTGCAGGCGTGAAAGAGACCGCGTCCCTGCAAACCTTGCGCCTTCCCCACTCGCGGTGGCAAGGGAACTGGATTCGCAGGGAGCCCTTGTGCGACTGAGAATCAAGTGACACGCTTCCCAGTGGGGCGGGAGAGAGCCGCTCCCCTGTAAACTTGCCTCCCCCTGCTTGCAGGGGGAGGGGGACCACGCCAGTGGTGGAAGGGGTTGGCCTCCCTGGAAGGCCGGTGCCCGCCTGGCGGCATTATAAAATTTGCGGCGAAGCCGCCACCACCACCCTCGGGCCAAAGGCCCGTCAAACTTAAGAACCTTAAGAACCTTAAGAACCTTAAGAACCTTTTCCCCCCTTTGGTACTGCGTACCACCTTCCCCCCGCAGGCGTTGGGACAATCACAGGGGGACGAAGTCCTGTGAAACCTCACACCGTAGGTGCGTTCAATGGCGCAGCCCGGATAGGGGGTGGCGAACGCAGTGAGCCAATCACCAGCATGCTTATCATGCCATATGATACAGAAAGCCAATCCCGGAACGTTCTTGCGTCCCCTTTAGGGGAAGAGGGCCACGA
>NZ_JH591190.1:154592-157425 GCF_000242435.1 Dialister succinatiphilus YIT 11850
GTCAATCCTAAGAACCTTCCCTTCCGAACCCTATGAATCCTCAGCGCCGCAGGCGCGTCCAAAGAAAGGAGCCCATTATGCCCATCCATCTTCCTGCCAGAGTGCTCCGTGATATTTCAGGATTTGCCGCAAAAAACCACATTCAAAGGATTATCCTTTTCGGATCCCGGGCCAGAGGCACCCATACAGAACGGAGCGACATAGACATTGCCGTCAGCGGGGGAGATTTCGACAGCTTCTACCGGGATATTAAAAATGATGTGCATTCCCTCCTTATGTTTGATGTGGTGAATCTTGATGATGGCATTTCCGAAGAATTGCAGAAAGAATTGGACCGAGACGGAGTGGTGATTTATGAAAAAACTCGATAACTTCCTAAGCTGCCTCAAGGTACTGGAAAAAGCGGACTTCTCCCTGGCAGAGGACGATGAAATCTACCGCACCGGCATTATCGGCCAGTTCAACCTTACCTTCGAACTGGCGTGGAAAGCCCTGCAGCAGGTTCTGCGTCTTCATGGCGTGCAGGAAGCAGAAACAGGTTCTCCCAGAGAAATTCTCCAGCTGGGATATAAAGTAGGATTCGTGGACGATCAGCCCGTATGGCTCCTCATGCTGAGGAAAAGAAATCAGTCCGTTCATATATATGATGAAAATGAAATAGACGAACTGATTCTTCTCATTAAAGACAGCTTCATTCCCGCCTTCGCCAGACTGGCAAAGACCCTAGAGAAAAAACTGAAAGAAGCGGAGGATTAAAGAGCTGCCGCGCCCCTTTTTTAACATGACGATAGGGTTGCCCGCTGCCACCGTCATCTCGAGCGGGGGATTTATGAGAAGACTGTCTCGCGGGGTTTTATTCTGTCCCCCGGATGGGGAAAGTCCGGCGCAGCCGGATAAGGGGGAGCCGCGTAACGGCTAATCACCAGAATGCTTATCATGCCATATGGCACTGAAAGTAAATCCCGTAACGCTGACTTTATGTTCATCGCCCGTAAGGGCGATACCACAACCCTCGGCCCGAAGGGCCGTCAAACTTACGAACCCTCCGGCCCATAGGGCCGGTCCATCTTAAGAACCTTTTTCCACAACCTTTTTCTACAACCCTTCTACACAACCCGCGGCGGAGCCGCGCCCCTTTGCGCCCTCTGGGCGCATCCTCTGAACCCCGGGCCGCAGGGCCCCATAAATAAGGAGTCTCCTATGACCAAAAGAAATATTCCTGTAAAAATGAACGAAACCTACACCCTTTCCATACGCGACCTGGGTATTCATGGGGAAGGCATCGGTTCCGTCGAAGATTTCACCGTCTTTGTGCCCGGCGCCCTGCCGGGAGAGACGGTGACGGCCCGTATCGTGTCAGCCAAGAAATCCTATGCCCAGGGAAGGCTGATTTCCGTAGACAGCCCCTCTCCCTTCCGCACAAAGCCGGAATGCCCTGCCTACCTTGCCTGCGGCGGCTGCCAGATTTCCCATCTCACCTATGAAGGCCAGCTGGCGCTGAAAGAAAAGCGGGTGAAAGACGTGGTGAGCCGTCTGGGCGGATTTTCGGAAGACCTGGTGCTTCCCATTCTTCCTGCGGACCATCCCTGGAACTACCGGAACAAAATGGCCGTGCCCGTATCCCAGGTTACCGGCGGTCCGGTGATTGGCTACTATCGCCAGGGCAGCCATCAGGTGGTGCCCATTGACGGCTGTCTCATCCAGGAAGAAGAAAACAACCGGGTCCTCCGCTTTGCCCAGGGCTTCATGGCAAGGCACCATGTCCAGGGGTACAATGAGAAATCCCGCAAAGGCTCTGTGCGTCATATCATGGCAAGAACCGGGGACAAGGGAGAAGTGATGGTGGTCATCGTCACCGCCACGCCGACCCTTCCCTTTGCAGAACTCTGGGTGAAAGAAATGCGACAGCTCCTGCCGGAAGTGGTTTCCATCTACCACAACGTACAGAAAAGCCCGGGCAATGTGATTCTGGGACAGACCCTTCACCACCTCTGGGGCCGGAAAACCCTCACGGCCACCCTGGCAGGCCTTTCCTTTGAGGTGTCGCCTTTCTCCTTCTTCCAGGTTCATAAAGACCAGGCGGAGAAACTGTACGCCAAAGCCCTGGAATACGCTGATCTGACCGGCAGCGAAACGGTCATAGACGCCTACTGCGGTACCGGCACCATTTCCCTCTGTCTGGCGAAAAAGGCAAAGAAAGTCATCGGCATTGAAATCGTGGAAGCGGCCATTGAAGACGCCGGAAGAAATGCCGATTTCAACCATGTGGAAAACGTGGAATTCCATGCCGCCGACGCAGGAAAGCTCATGCCGAAACTCTATAAAGAAGGCCTGCGCCCCGACGTCATTGTCATGGACCCCGTCCGTGCCGGCTGCAGCGAAGATGTGCTGAAAGCGGCGGCCGCCATGGAACCGAAACGCATAGTCTACGTTTCCTGCAACCCCGCCACCTTCGCTAGAGATGCAAAAGTTCTCGCTGGCCTTGGCTATACCCTCAAAAAAGTCCAGCCGGTAGACATGTTCCCCCAGACCATGCACGTGGAAACGGTGGCCCTGCTGGAGAAATGAGCGGCGCTGCTTCCCCTTAGTGTAAAATTTTACTCGGTAGGGGAATTTTTCCAGAAACAATAAAAGAGGAAAGCCTCCCCTTGAGTGGAAATGTTATAATTTCCGTGGCAAAGAATAAAACAAAGAAAGGTCTTTCCTCATGGATATTATAACAAAAACTGGAGAAATTTGGAGTGAAAATGCAATAGGAGCAGTTATTTCTATCATCAAGGAATCTGATGATTCTATTGAGTCTGAAAGGAAGCTAACTCATTGGCTCGAAGAA
>NZ_JH591190.1:158673-159153 GCF_000242435.1 Dialister succinatiphilus YIT 11850
GCCAGAGCTATACAGAAATACTGATAAAACCGAAGCCACGGAGATAGTAATTATCGACAGTCAAATGAATTACCGAGGAAAACTTGACACTTACCTGCTTCCCAATTGCCCCTTGCACTTTCTTTATCCATGGTTTATGATACACATAGGTTCATAAAGGCTGAGATTTAGATTCGAAGAGGAGTCCGGAAAGGGCTCCTCTTTTTGACATTCTGAAAGTTTTCATAGAAACGATAATTAGAATTACATAAAAATAAATATTCCCTATTGCGTATAATTATATATTTATAGTATGCTGAAAAAAGCATATTTCCGGCCCGGGGGATATGGGAGGAGAGAGGGTAAGCAGAGGAAACATGGACACTCTTGCAAAAGTATTTTCACTCCTTCAGAAAGGGCAGGTTATCCATATATTTTTCTAAAGGAGCGAAGAACTATGAAAAAAATTCTCGCACTGGCAGCTGCAGCTGCACTCACCGC
>NZ_JH591191.1:0-3680 GCF_000242435.1 Dialister succinatiphilus YIT 11850
GATGCATACCGGACAGAAATCGGAATCTTCTCCGGAAGATTGTTGGACTCATATAAAGTTATAAAGAATAATTGCAAGTTTCCACATGAATCCGAAATATGATCCGGAAAACAATGATAATCCCTTGGTAAACCTTCTATCCTCCTTTGTTCACAGTCCCAGGGTCGGGCTCCCATCTATGAAGCTGCACATGGCATGCACTTACATAGGCATCTATGCTTATTGTATTCATGGACCTGTCAAAATTCAACCACTCCACCGTCTATTTCAATTTAGAATATATTATTCTATTTAAAAAATAGTATGCTATTGATTATGATTCCCATTTAAGTCATTGAAATTTATTCCTTCCCCATTGTCCCCTGAAAACTGCAAATGCAAAACTTTACTGCTAATGATTCGATTGATTTCATCGTATACTATTCATTATATTCTTCATACGATTTTGACAGTCTTTTGCATGAAATATATACCGAAATTATAAATTTTTATTTTATAAACTATTAAATGCTATCATTCCTAATTTCTCAATTCGTTATATTTTCTATATGCCCCTATAAAAAATGATTATATACAAAAAGCACTCTCCAAAGAGAGTGCTTTTTCATAATCAATGACAGATTTTTTAAGGGAAATCAGCCTCCGAACTGGGCCAGCATGGTGCCTGCCGCCACAGCGGTGCCGATAACGCCTGCCACGTTGGGACCCATGGCCTGCATGAGCAGATAGTTGGAGGGATTGTCCCGAAGACCTACCACCTGGGATACCCGGGCTGCCATAGGTACGGCAGATACGCCGGCAGAACCGATGAGGGGGTTCACCTTGTTACCGGACACAATGCGCATGAGCTGGCCGAAGAGGACGCCCCCTGCGGTGCCTGCTGCAAAGGCTACGAGACCGAGGCAGATGATTTCCAGAGTCTGCACACGGATGAACTTGTCGCCGGTCATGGTGAGGCCGGTGCCGGTTGCCAGGAAAATGGTAACGATGTTGCACAGTGCATTTTTCGCCGTATCAGACAGACGGCCGGTTACGCCGGATACTTCAAAGAGATTGCCCAGGCAGAGCATGCCCATGAGGGATGCCACCGGCGGGAGAAGCAGGGAAACCACGATAGATACGACAATGGGGAAAGCTACCCTTTCGAAATGAGTCACCGGACGAAGATTCACCATGCGGATCTGTCTCTGTTCCTTCGTGGTGAGGAGCTTCATAATCGGCGGCTGAATCAAGGGTACCAGGGACATGTAGGAATACGCTGCCACAGCTACGGCACCCAGAAGGTGGGGCGCCAGCTTGGACGTCAGATAAATAGAAGTGGGGCCGTCAGCGCCGCCGATGATGCCAATGGCTGCCGCTTCCTGCACATTGAAGCCCAGAATCATGGCACCTGCCAGGGCCACGAAAACGCCGATCTGGGCAGCAGCGCCGAGAAGCATGGTTTTCGGGTTGGCAATGAGGGGAGAAAAGTCCGTCATTGCTCCCACACCCATGAAAATCAACGGCGGGAAAATTTCATACTTAATACCAAATCCAATAGCCATCATGACGCCCATTTCCGATTCAAAACCGGTGTTGGGGAAATTGGCCATAATATCGCCAAAAGCAATGGGCATGAGCAGAAGAGGCTCATATTCCTTGGCAATGGCCAGGTACAGGAGCACCAGGCCCACCAGAATCATAATGATATTTTCAATCGTAAGAGAAGCAAATCCCGAATCTGTCCACACAGAAGCAAGGGCTCTCATAAAACCATCCATAATGTCTACCTCCTAACCTTAATCGCTATCTTCCTATTTCTTCTTGTTCTTCGTAGGGTCCACGATGTGAATCAGCTGGATCACAAACGCCAGGAAAACGAGGACTGCAAATACGATAACCATGTTAGTGAGACAAATGGAGAGGGGGCTTGGAGATGCCATAGAGTCAACCGCCTTTCGAAAAATAAACCTGCTGATACCATCCTAGACAAAGAATGCCATCAGCATTTCGCCTGTGAAATTTCCTGAAGGGAGGACAAAGAGCTGCCCGCGAGCCCTGCCTCCTGCAGGCTTTCATCCGCTTTTCCGAGAGCGGTCCAATGACTTCTCCATAAAATGACTTCTCTATTTGAAATAATGGCATGAAACCGGAGAATCACCGCACCTGGAAAATAAGCCTGCCCATCCTGTTATCCATCAAACAGGGAAACTCCTCCTTTCTTCACTGCATAAACTTCAGGAACCGCAGATATCTACAGTCAATATACAGGATTTTTCCATGATTTTCAAATAAATATAGTATATTATAGGTATTTATTCAAATTATTGTGTTTTATCATTATTATACTTCTGTATTCTTATTTATTCTACTGTTTTTTAGAAGTTACTAGATATTATGGATAGATGGCGATTTATTTTTTCACCCCTTTTTCTTCCCCAATCTCCCCCGTTCGCCACCATGTCTTTCCCCCTGTCCGGGGATATGTATCTATGAATAAATGCAAATAGCCTGCCTGCAATCTATGAATTATTTTTTCTTTTTACCTGCTATATATTCCTTCTATAAGTATCTATAATAATTTTATATATTCATCCACATCCATATAAAAAAGCTGTGAAAAAATGATTTACATTTTTTCACAGCCCCTTCAACGGACCTATTCTTTTTGACTTCCTTCCTCCATCTTTCTTCTGGCCGCTTCCAACGTTTCCTTACTGGTACCATTTTCCAGTTCCACCTTTTCACCGTGGAAATCAGCACCGGTCAGTTCATCCTCCCGGCCTCCCATTTCCGTACCCTTCTGGCGGAGCTGTTTGATACCTTCTTCAAAGGACATTTCCGGATGTTCCTTGAAATAGCCCTGGTCACGAAGTTTCTTTTCCATGGCCTTATACGTGAACGTAACCACTTCTTCCTGAGGAATGCGGATCTGCCCCGGCATGCGCCGTTCAAACTCCTTCCAGAAATCCTCGGAAGCCTTCATGAGCACCCGGCCCACCTTCTTGTCACTGTCGATATCATAGAGCAGGGACCAGATGGGACGATTGTCCAGCTTCGAATACTGGTGGAAGGTATAACGGTAAGTCACCGGCTTCATGAGCTGGTTCTTGAAATGGTGAACGCCGAAAATATCCTCATAGGGAATGGAAAGCTCCTTCTTGTGTCCCACCCCTGTTTTCAGCATATAAAGGCGGTCCTTTTCCAGCCGGTATACCGTCTTCGTGAGCACCGTATCCAGAAGCCACCACAGAATGGCCACCTGCATGCCCAGGTCAATCACCGGCACCCTGTGATGGACAATGCCCCAGTACCCCGTCCAGCACACATAAGCGGCCCACAGGATAAAGCCAAGAGCCACCACAAACCAATAGGGCTTATAGAAATAGGAATGGTCCTCGAAATCCTTCATCTTTACGTCTTTTGTATCTGCCATCAATTAAACTCCTTACATCAAAAGCATAAATTCAATGCAACGGAATTATTATATCATTTATTTTCTTATATGTCTCTATGTTTTGTGACAGGGGTAAGTGTCAAGTTTTCCTCGGTAATTCATTTGACTGTCGATAATTACTATCTCCGTGGCTTCGGTTTTATCAGTATTTCTGTATAGCTCTGGCCAGTCTCCCCATTGGTGAAGAAGAAGCTCCATAAACGCCTATACGCCCCTCCAGGCATCCCGGCCTATAGTTTCTCAT
>NZ_JH591191.1:4853-5436 GCF_000242435.1 Dialister succinatiphilus YIT 11850
ACACGCCACCCCTGTGCCTTGTAAATCTGATACAGCTCAGCATCAATACGCCCCAGAGCCATAGCTATAAGCTGACAATTCATTTCTTCGAGCCAATGAGTTAGCTTCCTTTCAGACTCAATAGAATCATCAGATTCCTTGATGATAGAAATAACTGCTCCTATTGCATTTTCACTCCAAATTTCTCCAGTTTTTGTTATAATATCCATGAGGAAAGACCTTTCTTTGTTTTATTCTTTGCC
This sequence comes from Dialister succinatiphilus YIT 11850, assembly GCF_000242435.1. Taxonomy (GTDB): domain Bacteria; phylum Bacillota; class Negativicutes; order Veillonellales; family Dialisteraceae; genus Dialister; species Dialister succinatiphilus. The sequence goes on from NZ_JH591191.1 coordinate 5,096, forward strand.
ACGGAAATTATAACATTTCCACTCAAGGGGAGGCTTTCCTCTTTTATTGTTTCTGGAAAAATTCCCCTACCGAGTAAAATTTTACACTAAGGTGACAGGGGAAAAAAGGACGCTATGGGGCCGCTCCGCGGCCCGGGTTCAGAGGGTTCAGAAGGTTCAAAGGGAAGGTTCTTAAGATGGACCGGCCCTATGGGCCGGAGGGTTCTTAAGTTTGACGGGCCCTTGGCCCGAGGGTGGTGGTATCGCCCGCAGGGCGATGAGTTTTATAATGCCGCCTTCGGCGGTCACGTCCACATCGAGTATCATAATCAGGATTACCACCGTCCACCCCTTCGCCACTT
>NZ_JH591191.1:5536-11312 GCF_000242435.1 Dialister succinatiphilus YIT 11850
GTGACACAATATCCAGTGCCACCTATTTTCTCGTTTCCCCTTGAGGGGAAGTCCCGCGAAGCGGGAAAGGGTGTACGGGGCAGAGCACCGATAGGATGCTCCATCGAGGTCCTGACCGCCAATCGGCGGCCCCCTGAGTGAAGCCCGGTTGGACTGTTTTCGCTACCCCAGGCAGCGGCATATAAAACTACCCTCTGAACCAGCCCGCTCTGTGGGCCGAACCCATCGTTCAGAGCGCAACACGAACGATAAAACCCGGGCGCCGAAAGGCGCCTGACCCCTCAAGCCCCAAAGGGGCTTGTCCATAAGAAGTCAGCGTTACGGGATTGGCTTTCTGTGTCATATGGCATGATAAGCACTCTGGTGATTGGCTCACTGCGTTCGCCACCCCCTATCCAGCTGTGCCGGACTTCCCCCTATGCAGGGGGCAGAATAAAACGCCGCGAGACAATCATCTCATAAATCCCACGCTCGAGATGACGAAAGAGCCGTGCCTGGACCCATCAAAAAAGCGCCCCCAGAGGGGCGCCTCTGCCTTTGATTTCATCCATTAAAGGTCCAGGAAAGGGGCGGAATGCCCAGATAGAAAAGGCCCATGCCCAGGGCATAGACGAAAACGCCGATGACGAAGAACTGGGCGCCCACGATGAGGACCCCCCTGGTAATAGAGAGAGGTCCATGGAAGTTGGGATCCATGAACGTATAGGGATAGAGATGGGATTTCCCGTGGGTCACGATGGTCACCCAGGCCCTGAAATACACGAATACCACATAGAAAGCAGGGTAAATCATCCAGGTAAACATGGTGTACCAGTGCATGTCCCTCTTATCCACGAAGAAGATATAATCCACCAGCATCAGGATGGGGATGAAATAGTGAAATATGTAATTGTAGAAAGAAAAATGCTCGTAGCTGATATCGTTCAGCTTATGGGTGCGAATGGCACCGGGCCGTACGATGAGATGATACATGAGGGACAGAGTCCCCAGACTGGCCGCCACTATGTAACGGCAGTCCGCCGTATACAGGAAGGGCACATCCACCTGGAACAGAGTGGCCCCCAGCCACACCACAAAAAGGGTGAAAGTAGAAAACGTATAGTACTGGATCCTCGACCAGAATACAAAAGGTGTCAGCACCTTGTGCTTCATGAGAAGAATCAGACCCAAAATGAGCAGAATAAAGACTGCCCAGCGATAGATAAGCGCCGCCGGCATAGTACCTCCCGGGATAAGCTATGACTTTTCAGATGACCTATGCCATCTTCTCATACTTTCCCTGAAAACAGAAAAAGGGCCAAAGGCCCCTCAAGCAGAAAGAGAATTATTTGCGATGCTTCCGGTTCCTCCGATTCTGCCTGCGCCGGGCCTCTGCCCGAAGCTGGCGAACCTCTTCCTTCTCCCTGACAGCTTCCTCCGCTGCTGCCCGCTGCTGCTGCTTCTGACGATAATTGTAAATATTAATGACCAGGCATACCAGGATCATGGCACAGATTGCCACAGTCCGCACATTGACACCATTGGTAATGATATTCCACACAGAAAATGCCACTGCCACGCCAAATAAAAGACCACGTGCTCTCATTCTTCCAAAAATCTCCTTTATCTCTGCTTCCCTTTGAAAGCAATAGTATATCATTGTTATGATAAATGATTTTGCCTTCAATGGCAAGGGGATTTTGAAAAAGGGCTATGGGACACGCCCTGCGGGCTTGAGGGTTCAGAGGGTTCAAAAGGTTCAGAAGGTTCAAAGGGTGGTGGTGGCGGCTGACGCCGCAGATTATAAAAAAGGGGCCGCGGCTGGCGCCGCGGGTTGTGTAGAAGGGTTGCATCGCTTTGCTCAGGGGGCGACGGCCCTTTGGGCCCGAGGATTGTGGTATCGCCGCTTCGCGGCGATGAGTATATATGCCCGCCTGCGGCGGGAGAACCATAAGACCGCGCCTTCGGCGCGAGGGAAATGCCCGCAGGGCGGTTGGCTTGTTTTCCATCGGGCGAAGTCCGGCTGTAAAGGTTTTCACTGCCTACAGGCGACATATAAAATTAGTGCCCGCAAGAGCACCCACTTCGCCAGCGCAGCGATACTATATAACTACCCTAGGCAAATGCCCTCAAACCGTCCGGGAGGCGAAGCCGGTCCCGGACAGAAACTTTGGCCCGGCGCGGCAGCGCACGGGCCATCAACCCTCGCGCCCGCAAGGGCGCGTTAAGGAAGCGCTGATTAAATCATTGTTTGCTTTTATTCTTGAATTTTTATGCAATGCGAGGAATGGGCTGACGCGAATAGCGAGCTATTTAAGGAAGCCCATGACGAAACAGTGCATAAAAATTCTTATAAAAGAAAACTCTATGAATTAATCAGTGCTTCCTTAACCTTCCGGAATACAGGTAAGCACCGCCAATGTCACAAAGTCACCATGAAATGGCCAATCAGCATTTCCAGTGCCCTTTTCACCACTTGATGGAATCTTTTTTCCGCCAGCTCATACACTTCCTTCGGCGCCACGGCTTCGCTGTCCGTCCGCTTGGCTACCACGCCGCAGAGGGAACCGGCCGAAAGACCCAGTACCGAGGTGAGGGTGAAGAGGGTGGCGTTTTCCATTTCAAAATTCGTACAGCCCAGGGCCCGGTATTCTGCAAGGCTCCCCTGCAGATTTTTTCTCACATAGCCGGAGAAACTGTCATAGCGCTCCTGGCCCGGCCAGAAGCTGTCGGTGGATACGGAAATCCCTGTTTTACAGGGTACCTTCAGTTCCCTGGCCGCCTCTTCCAGCGCCAGGGTGATTCGCATATCCGCCATGGCAGGATAGGCAAGGGGCGCATAGGCCCGGGAAGCGCCGTCCCTGCGGACAGCTCCCTTATTGATGACCAGGTCTCCCAAATTCAAGTCCTCCTGAATGGACCCGGTGGTGCCTACCCGGATAAAGGAGGTCACCCCCAGCCGGGCCAGCTCCTCCACCGCAAAGGTGACACAGGGACCGCCCATGCCGGTGGACATGACCAGCACCGTTTCGCCGGAAACCCTGGCCTTCCAGGTGGTGAAATCCCGGTGAGAGCAGACGAAAGATGCCTTCTCATCCAGCGCCTTCGCCAATCCTTCCACCCGCCCCGGATCTCCGGGCACCAGGGCATACCGGGCACCTTCCGTCATCTCCCGGGAAAGGCCGGTATGATACATGATTTCATGAGGCAATGCGTAGTGAGGCATATTTTTCTCCTTTTAATGAGCTAGTGGACTGGTAATTGATTTATCGCCACATTTCTGTACAACTTCTATTTATTTCATTCCGTTGCGAATCTTAATTGTTTTAATCAAAGAATTTAGCATTTTAGCTGTCTGGATAGCTAAATCCATAGCCACATCTATATCCTCCTGCATAAGGTATCCGTATTCTACACATAGGATAAGCTGTGTCTGTATTTCAGCAACTGACCCATTAGATATATACAGAAACCTGATAAAATCCTTTGCTGACCCACGGGATTGTCCTTCAGCAATATTGGACGCCACCGATGTAGCTGCCCGGCTCATCTGCGACTGTAAGCCAAAAAGTTCATTCTGTGGCAGCTTTTTACTTAGCCTGTGCACTTCCTTAGCCAGCATAATAGATTTATGCCAAACGCTATAATCCCTGAAGTCCGTAAACCTCATAGACCTATCTCCTGTTATGTCACAAAAGTGCAGCATACCACTAGCTCACTAACACACTAATTCATTTCTTTCCCTTCTTCCCCTTCTTTCCTCTCTTCTTATCCTTTTTCCCGTGCTTCTTCCCTTTCTTTTCTTTTTTGGACAGAAGTTCTTCTGCTTCCGGCAGGGTGCGGGCTTCGCTGATGGGAATCATATCTTCTTCATCCAGATTCCAGTCCCCTTCAATGTTGTCCTCGCCGTCCGGATCCCCCAGGGTGTGGGTCTTGTATTCCAGGTTCAGATCGTCGTCCATGGCATCGGCTTCCCCATTGTCCTCGCTTCTTCCTGCCAGCTCGGTAAGAATTTCCATCATTTCATCAGCCAGGCGGGAAATCTGGCGGATTCTTTCCTCCTCTGCCGGCCGGAAATCGGGGCTGGGGGACAGCATATAGGTCTGAAGGAAAGCCTGATTCTCCTTCAGATCCTGTTCCAGCCTATGAAGCCGTTCTTTCAGACATTCTTTCGTTTCACTGCTCATGTTTTATTTCCTCCTCTTCTTTGCCTTTCGTTACAAGGACTTTATCCACCCGCCGGTTATCGCAGTCCATTACCTCAAAGGTAAAGACGCCATACCGGGCTTTTTCTGTTTCTTTCGGTATATATCCAAGGAGATAGGTAATGAACCCTCCCAATGTCTTGTAATAGCCTTCCGCTTCTCCCGGCAGCTCGTCTTCTATGTGGAAATACTCCCGGAAATCGTCGATGGAGCAGAGTCCTTCCACCAGCCAGGAATTTTCGGAACGGCGGATGAACTTGTTCTGCTCCTCCAGAATATCTTCCTTGTCACCGGGCATATCCCCTACGATTTCTTCCAGCACATCATGAAGAGTGATGAGTCCCGACAGAGTACCGTACTCATCGATAACGATGGCCTCATGGACGCCGCGGGTGCGGAAAAGCTTCAGCACCTTGGTCAGCGTCAGGGTTTCCGGAATGTATACCGGCGCATGCACCGTTTCCATGAGAGATTTCTTCAAAGCCTTTCCCGGATGGGCATGCTGGTCCATCAGCACATCGGACAAATCAGCCAGTCCTTTGAAATCGTCCAGAGAGCCGCTGCCAAGGGGCAGGCGGAAATGGGACGTCTTCATCATATCGGCCCAAATTTTCTTCTCACTGTCCTCCAGGTCGATCCAGTCCAGCTGGGGACGGGCCGTCATGCAGTCTGCTGCCGTGCGGTCATTAAGCTCGAATACATTATCAATGATTTCCGGTTCTTCCTTATCAAAAGTGCCCAGCTTGGCCCCCTGCTGGAGAAGCACCTTGATTTCCTCTTCCGAAACAGGCTGCTCCCCTTCCATATGAATGCCAAGAAGCCCCACCACGGCCTTGGTGGACCAAGTGGAAAAAAGCACCAGCGGTTTGCACACCGTAGCCATTATAATCATGGGCCGGGCCACAAAGCAGGCCGCCTTCTCCGGAATGGCAATAGCAATCCATTTCGGCGCCAGCTCCCCGATAATCAGGGAAAAATAAGTCACCAGCACCATGACAGCCACCATGCTCACCATCTGGGCGTAAGGCGCCAGCGGCGGGAACTTCGACAGCTCCTCACCCAGAGGCCCCGACAGGGACGCTCCGGAAAACATACCGGTAATGATGCTGATGGTGGTAATGCCTACCTGAATGGTAGAAAAAAGCTCCTCCTTCCTCTCTGCCAGACGCAGGGCATAGCCGGCACTCTTATTCCCTTCATCAATCATTTCCTGGAGCTTCGTCTTCCGCGCTCCCACAATGGCGATTTCTGCCAGAGAACAGACCCCGTTGGCCAGGACCAGTAAAATAATAATAATGATTTCAAGCCATATGTGGCCGTCGTCCATTTCGTTACTCCTTCTTTACTGAAAACAATGGATTTTATCTGGTTTCATTATATCATGAATGGAATGGCCGTGGACACACCTTCGGTGTGAGGGGTAAGTGTCAAGTTTTCCTCGGTAATTCATTTGACTATCGATAATTACTATCTCCGTGGCTTCGGTTTTATCAGTATTTCTGTATAGCTCTGGCCAGTCTCCCCATTGGTGAAGAAGAAGCTCCATAAACGCCTATACGCCCCTCCAGACATCCCGGCCTATAGTTTCTCAT
>NZ_JH591191.1:11412-14551 GCF_000242435.1 Dialister succinatiphilus YIT 11850
CGCCTCTGTTCGGGCGCAGCTCCGGGCAGTATCCATCCATACGGGAATCTGTTTCATAATATCGTCGCTCTGGTGAAGTTCTCGGATAATGTGGTCTACCAGTTCCTTGTTGCAGAAGCTGAGCCGGGTCCGGATCTTTTCATGCACATGATAGCAGTCGCGAAAGTGCTGGTGATCCAGGCAGCCTTCTACCATTCGCTCAAAGTCCTGAAACTGGTATCCGGACCCTCCATCCCCATTCGACAGCACTGTGGTCTTAGACAGGTCATAGTGCCCAAGCAGATAACTTCTTACCATTGCAAAAAGTTCTTTTCTGCTGGTAGATGCAAAGCAGCGAAGTCCTACCAGTTCTGTCCTGTTGCCATTTTTCCTGACTCCCTCATATACCTGGAGGCGGTGCACTTCCGAAACGCCGCCTTTCTCCTTGTTCTTGAGTACAATTCCATCTCCTTCAATCGCTATAATTTCCGGCTGTACTGCCTTTTTATCCTTCTTCTCTTCTACGAATGCTTTTTCGTAAGCCTTTGCCTTCTCGCCGGCATAGTTCTTGAGTGAGATAACAGACTGATGGGAGATGGTAATTCCCGCCAGGCTTTGCAGGAGTTCGCTGGCACTGCGAGATGTGGTAATTGCGACAGCCTCGACAATCCGCTCAATCATTCCCAGGCTGTAGTGCTTTCTGGACTCAAAGCCCATTTTGCAGTCCAGGGGATAGAAGCTCTTCCCATCTTTCTGCAGAAGTCTTCGAGCATAGGTCAGCTCTCCATAGCGGCAGTAAATCGTCCGGGAGTCCCGGCGCGCCACACGCCACCCCTGTGCCTTGTAAATCTGATACAGCTCAGTGTCAATACGCACCAGGGCCATAGCCATAAGCTGACAGTTCATTTCAGTGAGCCAATGAGTTAACTTCCTTTCAGCCTCGATAGAGTCATCAGATTCCTTAATGAGAGAAATGACTGCACCAATTGCATTTTCACTCCAAATTTCTCCAGTTTTTGTTATAATATCCATGAGGAAAGCCCTTTCTTTGTTTTATTTGTGCACGGAAATTATAACATTTCCACTCAAAGGGAGGCTTTCCTTTTTTATTGTTTCTGGGAAAATTTCCCTACCGAGTAAAATTTTACACTAAGGTGTGAGGGTTGACGGGGTTCAGAAGGGAAGGTTCTTAGGATTGACCGGCCCTATGGGCCGGAGGGTTCTTAAGTTTGACGGGCCTTTGGCCCGAGGGTTGTGGTATCGCCCTATCGGGCGATGAGTATAAAGTCAGCGTTACGGGATTGGCTTTCTGTGTCATATGGCATAATAAGCACTCTGGTGATTGGCTCACTACGTTCGCCACCCCCTATACGGGCTGCGCCGGACTTCCACCTAAAGGTGAAATGACTCACTATGATTTGTGCGTCGCTGGCGCTCCTTCAAATCATGTTCGCTGTGCATCCACGGGAAAGCGTGTCACACGATTCTCAGGTCGCTTTGCTCCCTTACGAATCGTGTTCCCTTGCCACCCCTATGCAGGGGGCAGAATAAAACACCGCGAGACAATCTTCTCATAAATCCCCCGCTCAAGCTGACGATGGCGGCGGCCCCCCCTATCGTCATTTCGACCGAAGCGGAGTGGAGAAATCTCACGCCCCTAATGACAGAAAAGCCGGCCCGCGCCCTCCGTCATTTCGACCGTAGCGGAGCGGAGTGGAGAATTCTCACGCCACCATGGTACAGGAAGCATTACGGCGGGAGATCTCTCGACTCAGAGTATCATCAAAGCGTTTTCCATCTGCCCCATACCGACACGCAGCCCCGCTCGAGATGACGGTGTTGGCGAACAACATACAGTCATTTCAGAAGGGGACAAATGACAAAAACGCTGCCCCCATCCCCGTCATTTCGACCGAAGCGAAGCGGAGTGGAGAAATCTCCTTTCTCTAATGGTACATGAAGCATGGAGGCAGGAAATCTCCGACTCAGAGCCCCCATAGAGCCCCGCATACCGGCCCGTGACCCGCTCGAGATGACCAGGGGCAGCCCCTGACTTTCATGGAACCAGAATAAAGGCATAAAAAAAGAAGCCCTCTTTCGAGAGCTTCTTTTTTATTTATGAAACTAGATTCTCTTTTCTTTTCAGAAATTAGAATTTGTAGTTCAGGGAAACGCTCCAAGCGTCGTCCGGATCTGCACCCTGGTCAGCATCAGCTGCGAATTCGTATTCAGCACGGAGGAATACGTTCTTCTGGAGGGTTACGTTGCCATTTGCGCTCCAGAATTTCAGCTTGCCAGCATTAGCAACCTGATCGAGAATGTCGGTGTGCCAGCCGGTGCCGCCGAAGTACATTTCATCTTCCACATTGTTGTAAGCAAGGCTCAGGTTGAAGGAACCCGGTTTATTCAGGTTCAGCTTGCCATAGCCAAGGCCTGCATTCCAAGCGGTGTCATACTTGGTTGCAGCAGTGGTGTTCTTGTAGTAGTCACCAAATACCTGGAAGTCGCCTACCGGAATGGTCAGGTTAGCGCCGATAACTTCCGGTACATCCTTGCCGTCTTTTGTGCCCTGGAAGTTGATGTAGTCTACGCCCAGTTTAGCGAAGTCGAAGTCATAGCTGCCACGAGCGAAGTAGAAGTCCTGTCCGTCAATAGCATCTTTACCAGACTTAACAGTATTGCCATTATCATCTTTAATTGCTGCTACTGCTGCAGCGCCTTTGTAGTCGCCGCTATTGAACTGGCCAAAGCCGGTGGTCAGGGACAGTTTGTCATGGTTGTAAGCTGCCTGAATGCCATCGTATCCTTCGAGAGCATTGTAGAGCCAGCCGCCCTGGTCACCGAAGGAAATGGGCTGACGGCCAAGACGTACGGAGAAGTCTTTGCCGAAGTTATGGTTAGCATAGATCTGAGCCATGGAGGTGTCGCTGGTTTCAGAATCTTTGAAGTTGAAGTTGTTTACGAACTGACCCTGTACGTAGGTGGAGTCGTTAACCTGGCCTTTAACGTTGATTCTCATACGGCCATCCCAACGATCAGCTTTCTTAGCAGAGAAGTCGGTATAACGCATACGAGCATCGCCGGACCAGTAGAGGTTGCCCACTTTCTTTTCCAGGTTGGAAACGCGAACGCCCAGGTTAGCCAGTTCGTCAGCGTATTC
>NZ_JH591192.1:0-1605 GCF_000242435.1 Dialister succinatiphilus YIT 11850
CCGTAACGCTGACTTTATGTTCATCGCCCGTAAGGGCGATACCACAACCCTCGGCCCGAAGGGCCGTCAAACTTACGAACCCTCCGGCCCATAGGGCCGGTCAATCCTAAGAACCTTCACGCCCGAAGGGCAATCCGCCACCCTCTGAACCCGGTGCCGCTTTGTGGCCCTGTGGTCACTGCTCCCATTTCCAGGGATTCTTCCGGATGGCGTAGTCCGCAAAGGGAATGTAAATGGACAGGATGCCGAAGGCAGCCAGGAAGAAGCAGTACCACATGTGGGGCACGATATCCATGGCGTTCATGGATATCCCGCTCTGGGAAGCCAGGGCGGCAGCGGTAAGGAGCTGGGCGCCGTAGGGGATGATGCCCTGGAAGACGCAGGAAAAGATATCCAGAAGAGAGGCTGATTTCCTGGGGTCCACATGGAAGCGGGCGGAAATTTTTCTGGCCACGTCGCCGGAAACAATGATGGCTACCGTGTTATTGGCAGTGGCTGCGTCCACCAGGGACACCAGCAGGGCAATGCCCAGCTGGGCGGTGCGGGAAGAGTGGATATTTTTCTGGAGCTTTTCAATGAGCCAGGCAATGCCGCCGTAGTAGGAAATCATTTCCGAAATGCCGCCGCAGAAAAGAGCCAGGAAGAAGGCTTCATTCATGCTGGTAAAACCGGTCCAGATCTGGCGGGCAAGGGAAATGACGGACAGGCTGCCGTCGGACAGGCCGATGATGCCGGCCAGGAAGATACCGCTCACCAGCACCAGGAATACGTTCACTCCCAGAAGGGCAAGAAGAAGCACTGCCACATAGGGAAGGACCTTCCAAAAGGTAAAATCCCCGTGGGCTGCAGTTTCCGCAGCAGGAACCGGAGCAAAGAGGAAGACCGCAATGGTCAGAAGGGCCGCCGGCAGGGCAATCAGGAAATTCATTTTGAATTTATCCTTCAAATCACAGCCCTGGGTGCGGGTGGCAGCAATGGTGGTATCGGAAATCATGGACAGATTGTCGCCAAACATGGCACCGCTCACGCAGGCCCCCAAAAGAAGGGGCGCCGGAAGGCCGCTCTTTTCCGCCATGCCTGCCGCAATAGGGATAATGGCTGCCACCGTGCCCATGGAGGTACCTGTGGCGGTGCCCATAAAAGCGGAAATAAGGAAAATGCCTACCGTCAGATACTGGGGTGGAATGAGACTCATACCCAGATTCACGGTGGCATCCCTTCCGCCCATGGCAGCTGCCACGGCGGAAAAAGCACCGGCCAGAATGTAGATCATGAGCATGGTCATGATATTGTCATTGCCGGCGCCTCTGGAGAAAATGCCGAATTTATACATCACCGGATCCCGGCTGAGACAGAAGGCGGAAAGGACGGCAATAAACATGGCCGTTACCGAAGGAAACTGGTAGAAAGCCATGGAAACGCCAGCGGCCTGGAAATACAGACCGGCGCCCAGATAGATGGCGATAAAGATGATAAAAGGAAGAAGGGCAAAGGGATTGCTCTGCCCGGGAGATTTGTATTTCATAAGTAACCTCGAAGATAGTGGGATATTGGGATAGTGTGCTGGTGGTCATCCGCTATCGGCTGTCGGCTGTCCGCTGGGCC
>NZ_JH591192.1:5843-8960 GCF_000242435.1 Dialister succinatiphilus YIT 11850
CCCGTCAACCCTCACACCGAAGGTGTGTCCAAAGGCGAAGCGGACCTTCAAAGAAGTTCATAGAGTACCTTCAGGAAGAAAATGGTGAGCACTGTCATGATGACGGGTTTTACATTTTTAGCGCCTCCCTTGGCAAAGTACAGGGCGCCCAGGTAATTTCCCACCATGCCGAAGAGGCCGGCTATGGGGCCCAGGGGGAAGAGCACTTTGCCGTTCAGAAGGAACACGCAGAGGGCGGCAATGTTGGTGGTGGAATTGATGACCTTTGTTACGCCGTTGGCCTCCTTCAAAGGCAGATGGGCCACGCCGGTGAGAAGGAGCAGGAGAAAGGTGCCGGTGCCGGGACCGTAGAATCCATCGTACACGCCGATGAGAAGGGCCATGAGGATGCTGAGCACCGCCGTCTTTTTATAGGTATATGGTTCCTTTTCCACAATCAGCGCCTTGCCCCGGGTGACGTAAATGGCTGTCAGCGGAAGGACTACCACCATGAAAAGAAGGAATATATGGGAATCCATGAGAAGGGCCAGCCGGGCACCCAGGGATGAACCGGCAAAGGCAAAGCACACGCAGGTAAGCGCCAGCTTCCAGGGGATAAATCCGCTTCTGGCAAATTTAAAAGTGGCCAGCACAGTGCCCATGGTGGAACTCATTTTGTTGGTGGCAATGGCATTGTGTACGGGAAGACCGGAAATCAGATAGGCCGGAAGGGAAATCAGTCCACCGCCGCCGGCAATGGCATCTACAAATCCGGCCACCATGACCAGAGGGCAGATAATGAGGTATTGAAGCAATATATCCATGAAATACTCCTGCAAAAAGATTTATTCTTTCATCATAGCACGAAGAGGGGGCAGGGGTAAATAGGGGGATGGGGGAGAGCGGGAGGCCAGGCCAGTTTCCTGCTTCCCGGGAGTCACCGGTGGCGCGGTCAGGATCGGGACCGGGACCTGGGCGGTGTTTTCCAGTATTCCCGAAGGTTGACACGCCTTATGGACAAGCCCCTATGGGGCTTGAAGGTTCTAAAGTTTGACGGGGCTATCGCCCCGAGGGTTCTTAAGTTTGACGCGCCTCCGGCGCGAGGGTTGTGGTGGCGCCTCTAAATTTATAGAAGGCGCCCTCTTATGATAAAACCTTTACAACCGCCCTGGCGGGCGAGGAAATGCATTCCCCCTTTTGGTGGCTGGCGCCAATACCTTTCCAGCGGGGCGGGAGAGGGACCGCGAAGCGGTGGAAGGAGGACGCCTGAAAGGCGGCACTATAAAACTGCGGCGAAGCCGCCACCACAACCCTCGGCCTGAAAGGCCGTCAAACTTAAGAACCCTCCGGCCATCAGGCCGGTCAATCCTAAGAACCTTTCTCCCTGCCCCCTGAGCGAAGCGAACACAACACGCCGCCGACAAGGCGGCCACAACCCTCGGGGCGCAGCCCCGTCAACCCTCACACCGAAGGTGTGTCCAAAGGCCGAGAGCCTTTCCCTCACGCCCAAAGGGCACTGCACTCTTTCGCACCCTGCAAATCCTGTATTATAATAAACATATCATATGATTCTACTGATTTCACGAAGGAGTTCCCCTTGTTTTTCAAAGACAATCCTTTCTACCTGCTGGGGGTACATACCACAGACAGCGGAGACCGCTTGGAAGAGGCGCTCTGGGACAAACTGCATGCCGCTTCGGAGAAAGCGGAAAGAGACCGCCTTTTGGATGCCGCCTATGTCCTGCAGAAAAGCGTGAAGCGAAGCGGCGCCGAATTTTTCTGGCTGCCCGAGCTCTCACGGGAGGAAGCATGGGGGCTGGTGGAAAAAGTCACAGCAGCAAAGACACTTTCGTCCTCCGATTTCCTGTCCTTGTCCCCTTTATCCCGGGTGGTGCTGGCCATGAACGGCCTGTTTTATGGATGTGACAGCCCCCGCCTTTTCCTGCAGGAAATCTGCGCCAATTACGATCACATCTACCCGGTGGAGGTGACTGCCCTTTTGAATGCAGGTCGCCGAAAGGCCCATCTGCCGGTGCTGCGTAATGGATCCCATGTGGAAATGTGGAAACGGGAGCTCCCCGGTGAGCTCCTGGAAGCGGTGCACCGGATGGTAAAGGAGAGGAAACTGTCTGACTGGGCCTGCCTTCTGGGGGATTTGGGAAAAGAAAAGGACACTTTCCCCTGGCGGCTCTTTGTGATGGATTATGAGGAAATGAGCCGGAAAGAGAGGGAGGAGCTGGAAAGAAATCTGGACTATGCCCTTTGCCTGACGGACCGCCATTTTCCCCAGGGACTCCTTCTGGCAGGGGATACTCTGAAAGCCATGAAGGACCTGGCGCTGCCCCTCTCTATCAGAAGCGGCTGCTGGCCTCTGGAGACTGCCTTCCAAAGAGTAAGGAAAGAAATGATTACCCTCTGGGACAAAGGGAGAAAAGATGACAGCCGGGCCCTGGGGGAGGCCCTCTTTCCCCTCTTCACGCCATGGCCGGAGTTCCAGGAAAGGGCGGATAAAGACAGGAAGGACATGAAAGAAGGACGAAGGCCGGCCGAAGCGTCTTCGAGCCGGGGGCTTTCCTGGCAGAGCGTGCCTGCTGCTCTTGGACGAATTCCGGAGGTGAAGGAGGAGAAGGAAAAGAAATACCCCCTGTTCCTCCTTTTCCTCGGATTTTTTATCGTAATGACCCTGGTGTATGTTTTCGTTGAGGATTGATGATGACAGAAGAACTGGAAAGACTGAGAAATCAAATCATAAAACTGGTGGAAGAAAAGGGATATCCCGGCGAACTGGGTGCTCTGGCAGCAGACAGCTTGGGCAGCGAAAAGGCCATGACCCGCATGATCGGCTGGCTCTCCCACAGTGAGCCCCGGAGTGCGGAAGATATTGCTGACGAAATGCTTGCTATCTGTGAGGACCGGGACAACTGGCGTAAAAAGAAGGAAGCCGAATTTTACCAGCAAAAATATAATCAGTATTTGTGGGACATGAAGAAATAGGGGCGGCGCAGCCGCCCCGGGTTCAAAGGGTTCAAAGGGCTCAAAGGGTGGTGCTTTCCAGTATTCCCGAAGGTTGACACGCCCTTACGGGCGTGAGGGTTGAGCCAGCCGCCGGGCCTTTCGGCCCTGGGCTGCCAGGGTTCT
>NZ_JH591193.1 GCF_000242435.1 Dialister succinatiphilus YIT 11850
CTCTGCCCCGTACACCCTTTCCCGCTTCGCGGGACTTCCCCTCAAGGGGAAACGAGAAAATAGGTGGCACTGGATATTGTGTCACATATGACACAAACAGCTAATCCCGTAACGCTCCTTGCGTCCCCTTTAGGGGAAGAGGGCCACAAAGTGGCGAAGGGGTGGACGGTGGTAATCCTGATTATGATACTCTATGCTGACGTGACCGCCGCAGGCAGCTTATAAAACTCTGCGCCCAAAGGGCGCCACCACCACCCTCAGCGGCAGGGCCGCTGTCGCCCCCTGAGCGAAGCGAACACAACCTTTCTACACAACCCGCGGCGTTAGCCACGCCCCTTTTTTTATAATCTGCGCCCGCAGGGCGCTACCACAACCCTCGGCCCGAAGGGCCGTCAAACTTACGGACCTTAAGAACCCTCGGGGCGTAGCCCCGTCAACCTTCACACCGCAGGTGTGTCCAATGGCGCGTCCAACACATAGAAAAACCTCAGCCATGCTTATCGAGACTCTTGAATATTGTAACGGTCCATGATATACTATGACTACAGCGATGAAGCAGAAGAAAGTGACTATCGAACAGTATGAAAGGTTGTATTTCTTACTGCTGCTGAAAGAAACATCCCGCCGGACTACCGGATATCGTACAAACTCCGGCGGAGCATCTCATACAAAGGGGATTTACCCCGCAAGTGATTGAAAGGAAGGTATTAGTATGGCAAAAGCAGACATTCAGGAACAGTATGGACTCTTTATTAACGGCGAATTCGTTCCGGCTTCTGACGGCGCTACCTTTGACGCCCACAATCCGGCAAATGGCGAGCACTTGGCTTATTTCGCAGAAGCAACCAAAGAAGACGTGGACAGCGCAGTGAAGGCAGCAAGAGCAGCCCTTCCGGCCTGGTCCAAAACATCTCCTATTGAAAGGCAGAACATCCTGCTGAAAATTGCAGATATTATTGATGCCAATGCAGACCACCTGGCACTGGTGGAAACACTGGACAACGGCAAACCTATCCGTGAAACCAAAGCTGCCGACATTCCCCTGGGCAGCGACCATTTCCGCTACTTTGCAGGCTGCCTCCGTGCATGGGAAGGCTCTGCCACCATGCTGGACGACAACACCCTGTCCCTCATTCTCCATGAACCGGTAGGTGTAGTAGGCCAGGTCATTCCCTGGAACTTCCCCTTCACCATGGCATGCTGGAAACTGGCTCCTGCCCTGGCAGCCGGAAACACCATCGTCATTAAGCCCTCTTCCCACACATCCCTCTCCCTCATGGAACTCACCCGTCTCATTCAGGACGTACTTCCGAAGGGCGTATTGAACGTCATCACCGGCAAAGGCTCCAAATCCGGTCAGTGGCTCCTTGACCACCCGGACCTGGACAAACTGGCCTTCACCGGTTCCACCGAAGTCGGCCACGGCGTATACCAGGCTGCCTGCGACAAACTCATCCCCGTCACCCTGGAACTGGGCGGCAAATCTGCCAACATCGTATTTGACGATGCAGACCTGGCCCAGGCCGTAGACGGCGCATGCAAAGGCATCCTCTTCAACCAGGGACAGGTATGCTGCGCAGGCTCCCGCCTCTTCGTACAGGAAGGCATTTTTGACGAATTTGTAAAACACCTGAAAGCCACCTTTGAAAGCGTAAAGATCGGTGACCCCACAGATCCAGAAACCCAGCTGGGCGCCCAGATTTACAAATCCCAGCAGGACAAAGTACTGAAATACGTACAGATCGGCATTGACGAAGGCGCCAAACTCATTACCGGCGGCGAAAGATACACCGAAAACGGCTGCGACAAAGGCTTCTTCATGAAACCTACCATCCTTGTCACCGACAAGAACAGCGACCGCGTATGCCAGGAAGAAATCTTCGGACCGGTGGTAGTAATCCAGAAATTCAAAACTGCCGACGAAGTCATCGCCCTGGCCAACGACAGCGTTTACGGCCTTGGCGGCGCCGTATTCACCAAGAACATCAATACCGCCCTCAAAGTAGCCCGCGGAGTCCGCACCGGCCGTATGTGGGTCAACACCTACAACGACCTCCCTGCAGGCGCCCCCTTCGGCGGCTACAAACAGTCCGGTATCGGCAGAGAAACCCATAAAGTCATGCTGGAACACTACAGCCAGATGAAGAACATCTACATCAACCTCAAAGAAGGCGTCAGCGGCATGTACGACATTAAATAATGACCGCTGAAAAAACTCCTTTCCCCCGGGAAGGGAGTTTTTTTATGGAAAGAAATGGGAAGCCCGGAGAGACTGTAGGTCGGGATCGGGACCGGGACGGTGCTTTCCAGTATTCCCGAAGGTTGACACGCCCTTACGGGTGTGAGGGTTGAGCCAGCCGCCGGGCCTTTGGCCCTGGGCTGCCAGGGTTCTGTCCGGGACCGGCTGACGCCTCCCGGACGGGCTCCGGGCTTCCGCCCTCGGGAGGTATGAAGTATTGTGGAGGTCCTGCATAGGACCTCCAAGTCAGCCAAGGTAGGCCCTTAGCCTGCCCATTAAAGGGCTTACCTATCGGTTGGCTGACCGTGCCCACTGGGGAGGTACGGCGCCTTCGGCGCCATTTTTTATACCGCCTTTGTCGGCGAAAACCATACAACTGCCCTGGCGCCCTATGGGGCTTGAGGGTTCAAAGAGTTCAAAAGGTGGTGCTTTCCAGCATTCCCGTAGGTGCCTGCGCCTGCGGCGCAGAGGGGCCTATGGCATCCATCGGGCCTCTGGCCCTCGGTGCCAAGGGTTGTGTAGAAAGGTTGCATCGCTTCGCTCAGGGGGCCGCCGATTGGCGGTCAGGACCGTGATGGAGCATTCTATCGGTGCTCTGCCCCGTACACCCTTTCCCGCTTCGCGGGACTTCCCCTCAAGGGGAAAAGAGAAAATAGGTGGCACTGGATATTGTGTCACATATGACACAG
This sequence comes from Dialister succinatiphilus YIT 11850, assembly GCF_000242435.1. Lineage (GTDB taxonomy): Bacteria > Bacillota > Negativicutes > Veillonellales > Dialisteraceae > Dialister > Dialister succinatiphilus. Next base: position 2,929 of record NZ_JH591193.1, read on the forward strand.
ACAGCTAATCCCGTAACGTTCCTTGCGTCCCCTTTAGGGGAAGAGGGCCACG
>NZ_JH591194.1 GCF_000242435.1 Dialister succinatiphilus YIT 11850
CGTGGCCCTCTTCCCCTAAAGGGGACGCAAGGAACGTTACGGGATTAGCTGTCTGTGTCATATGTGACACAATATCCAGTGCCACCTATTTTCTCTTTTCCCCTTGAGGGGAAGTCCCGCGAAGCGGGAAAGGGTGTACGGGGCAGAGCACCGATAGAATGCTCCATCACGGTCCTGACCGCCAATCGGCGGCCCCCTGAGCGAAGCGATGCAACCTTTCTACACAACCCTTGGCACCGAGGGCCAGAGGCCCGATGGATGCCATAGGCCCCTCTGCGCCGCAGGCGCAGGCACCTACGGGAATGCTGGAAAGCACCACCTTTTGAACTCTTTGAACCCTCAAGCCCCATAGGGCGCCAGGGCAGTTGTATGGTTTTCGCCGACAAAGGCGGTATAAAAAATGGCGCCGAAGGCGCCGTACCTCCCCAGTGGGCACGGTCAGCCAACCGATAGGTAAGCCCTTTAATGGGCAGGCTAAGGGCCTACCTTGGCTGACTTGGAGGTCCTATGCAGGACCTCCACAATACTTCATACCTCCCGAGGGCGGAAGCCCGGAGCCCGTCCGGGAGGCGTCAGCCGGTCCCGGACAGAACCCTGGCAGCCCAGGGCCAAAGGCCCGGCGGCTGGCTCAACCCTCACACCCGTAAGGGCGTGTCAACCTTCGGGAATACTGGAAAGCACCGTCCCGGTCCCGATCCCGACCTACAGTCTCTCCGGGCTTCCCATTTCTTTCCATAAAAAAACTCCCTTCCCGGGGGAAAGGAGTTTTTTCAGCGGTCATTATTTAATGTCGTACATGCCGCTGACGCCTTCTTTGAGGTTGATGTAGATGTTCTTCATCTGGCTGTAGTGTTCCAGCATGACTTTATGGGTTTCTCTGCCGATACCGGACTGTTTGTAGCCGCCGAAGGGGGCGCCTGCAGGGAGGTCGTTGTAGGTGTTGACCCACATACGGCCGGTGCGGACTCCGCGGGCTACTTTGAGGGCGGTATTGATGTTCTTGGTGAATACGGCGCCGCCAAGGCCGTAAACGCTGTCGTTGGCCAGGGCGATGACTTCGTCGGCAGTTTTGAATTTCTGGATTACTACCACCGGTCCGAAGATTTCTTCCTGGCATACGCGGTCGCTGTTCTTGTCGGTGACAAGGATGGTAGGTTTCATGAAGAAGCCTTTGTCGCAGCCGTTTTCGGTGTATCTTTCGCCGCCGGTAATGAGTTTGGCGCCTTCGTCAATGCCGATCTGTACGTATTTCAGTACTTTGTCCTGCTGGGATTTGTAAATCTGGGCGCCCAGCTGGGTTTCTGGATCTGTGGGGTCACCGATCTTTACGCTTTCAAAGGTGGCTTTCAGGTGTTTTACAAATTCGTCAAAAATGCCTTCCTGTACGAAGAGGCGGGAGCCTGCGCAGCATACCTGTCCCTGGTTGAAGAGGATGCCTTTGCATGCGCCGTCTACGGCCTGGGCCAGGTCTGCATCGTCAAATACGATGTTGGCAGATTTGCCGCCCAGTTCCAGGGTGACGGGGATGAGTTTGTCGCAGGCAGCCTGGTATACGCCGTGGCCGACTTCGGTGGAACCGGTGAAGGCCAGTTTGTCCAGGTCCGGGTGGTCAAGGAGCCACTGACCGGATTTGGAGCCTTTGCCGGTGATGACGTTCAATACGCCCTTCGGAAGTACGTCCTGAATGAGACGGGTGAGTTCCATGAGGGAGAGGGATGTGTGGGAAGAGGGCTTAATGACGATGGTGTTTCCGGCTGCCAGGGCAGGAGCCAGTTTCCAGCATGCCATGGTGAAGGGGAAGTTCCAGGGAATGACCTGGCCTACTACACCTACCGGTTCATGGAGAATGAGGGACAGGGTGTTGTCGTCCAGCATGGTGGCAGAGCCTTCCCATGCACGGAGGCAGCCTGCAAAGTAGCGGAAATGGTCGCTGCCCAGGGGAATGTCGGCAGCTTTGGTTTCACGGATAGGTTTGCCGTTGTCCAGTGTTTCCACCAGTGCCAGGTGGTCTGCATTGGCATCAATAATATCTGCAATTTTCAGCAGGATGTTCTGCCTTTCAATAGGAGATGTTTTGGACCAGGCCGGAAGGGCTGCTCTTGCTGCCTTCACTGCGCTGTCCACGTCTTCTTTGGTTGCTTCTGCGAAATAAGCCAAGTGCTCGCCATTTGCCGGATTGTGGGCGTCAAAGGTAGCGCCGTCAGAAGCCGGAACGAATTCGCCGTTAATAAAGAGTCCATACTGTTCCTGAATGTCTGCTTTTGCCATACTAATACCTTCCTTTCAATCACTTGCGGGGTAAATCCCCTTTGTATGAGATGCTCCGCCGGAGTTTGTACGATATCCGGTAGTCCGGCGGGATGTTTCTTTCAGCAGCAGTAAGAAATACAACCTTTCATACTGTTCGATAGTCACTTTCTTCTGCTTCATCGCTGTAGTCATAGTATATCATGGACCGTTACAATATTCAAGAGTCTCGATAAGCATGGCTGAGGTTTTTCTATGTGTTGGACGCGCCATTGGACACACCTGCGGTGTGAAGGTTGACGGGGCTACGCCCCGAGGGTTCTTAAGGTCCGTAAGTTTGACGGCCCTTCGGGCCGAGGGTTGTGGTAGCGCCCTGCGGGCGCAGATTATAAAAAAAGGGGCGTGGCTAACGCCGCGGGTTGTGTAGAAAGGTTGTGTTCGCTTCGCTCAGGGGGCGACAGCGGCCCTGCCGCTGAGGGTGGTGGTGGCGCCCTTTGGGCGCAGAGTTTTATAAGCTGCCTGCGGCGGTCACGTCAGCATAGAGTATCATAATCAGGATTACCACCGTCCACCCCTTCGCCACTTTGTGGCCCTCTTCCCCTAAAGGGGACGCAAGGAGCGTTACGGGATTAGCTG
>NZ_JH591195.1 GCF_000242435.1 Dialister succinatiphilus YIT 11850
GTGACACAATATCCAGTGCCACCTATTTTCTCGTTTCCCCTTGAGGGGAAGTCCCGCGAAGCGGGAAAGGGTGTACGGGGCAGAGCACCGATAGGGATGCTCCATCGCGGTCCTGACCGCCAATCGGCGGCCCCCTGAGCGAAACCCGGTTGGACGGTTTTCGCTGCCCCAGGCAGCGGCATATAAAACTACCCTCTGAACCAGCCCGCTCTGTGGGCCGAACCCATCGTTCGGTGCGCAGCACAGGAACGATAGAACCCGGGCGCCGAGAGGCGCCTGAACCTTCAAGCCCCAAAGGGGCTTGTCCATAAGAAGTCAGCGTTACGGGATTGGCTTTCTGTATCATATAGCATGATAAGCACTCTGGTGATTGGCTCACTACGTTCGCCTCCCCCTTTCCCGCTGCGCGGGACTTCCCCCGCAAGCGGGAGCAGAATAAAACACCGCGAGATAATCTTCTCATAAATCCTCCGCTCGAGATGACGATGGCGGCGAGCGCCCCTCTCGTCATTTCGACCGAAGCCGGTCAGCCGCCAATAGGAAAGCCTCTTATTGTGCAGGCTAGAGGCCAACTTCGGCTGACTTGGAGACTCTATGCAGAGTCTCCACAGAGTGGAGAAATCTCCTCCCTCTGATGGTACGGGCAGCATTGGGGCGGGAGATCTCTCGACTCAGAGTACCATCGGAGCGTTTTCCATCTGCCCCATACCGGCACGCAGCCCCGCTCGAGATGACGAAAGAGCCGTGTCACCCTACCGTCATGTTAAAAAGAAAGGCGCGGCTGGCGCCGGAGTCTTTGGCCGTCAGGATGTAGAAAAAAAGAAGCCCCTCATTTCGAGGAGCTTCTTTTTTCATTCTAATGAAAATTAGAATACATAGTTCAGGGATACGGATGCTACATCATCGTAGTCGGTATCGGTGCCTTTGGTCTTTACGTCGAAGCTGTATTCGCCGTGGAGTCTTACGTTCTTAGCGAGGGTTACATCGCCTTCTGCACGCCAGAATTTAACTTCTTTGACGTCTTTGTTCAGAAGAGCGTCCAGTGGGGAAGCATCGTAGGTGTAAGCACCGAGGAATGCATTTCTTTCAGCGTCTACATAGGAAGCAGCTACACGGAAGGAGCCGACTTTAGCATTATCCTGTTTGCCGTAGCCAAGGCCTGCAGTCCAGAGATCCGGATCGCCTTTGGCATCGGTGTTCTTGTAGTAGTCACCGAATACGTCGAAGCCGCCGCCAAGGCCTGCGGTGAGGCCTGCGCCCCAGATGTTGACTTTGTTGGAGCTGGTGCCGTTCACATAGTCTACGTCATAAGCAAAGCGTCCTGCTTCGCCGGAGAACTGTGCGTAGGCATATTCATGTTTATCAGTGATGTTGTCTGCATAGTCTCCGTTCCAGTCTTCGAAGCGGCCATAGCCTACTGCCAGGTTGGCTGCATCATTTGCATGGAATGCCACTTCAGCGCCTTTGATTTCAGAATCGAAGAATACGCCGGTCTGGCCGAAGAACTGGTCATATTTGCCAAGGGTAGCTTCTACCTTGTCGCCGAATGCATGACGGACATAGAGTCTCTGCATGTAGGTATCGCTGGTTTCGCTGTCTTTGAAGTTCATATCAGAACGGAGCAGGCCATTCACATAGGTAGAGTCATTGACCTGGCCCTTTACGTTGATACGGATACGGCCAACGTATTTGTCATCAGCTTTGCCTGTATAATGGGTAACTGCGTCTTTGCCGGTGCCGGTTTCATAGGTTTTGTAGCCCTGAGCAAATTTCATGTAGCCGTTGCCGGACCAGGAGATGTTGCCTACTTTCTTTTCCAGGTTAGCTACGCGAACGCCCAGGTTTGCCAGTTCGTCAGCGTATTCGCCAGCCAGTTTGTCCAGGGTTGCACGCTGTTCAGCGTTCAGCTGGTCTTCTTTTGCCATGAGGCGGGCAATGATCTGAGCCAGTTCATAACGGGTAATGTTTCTTTCGCCTTTGAAGGTGCCGTCCGGATAGCCTTCTACAACGCCCTGGTCGGAGAGGTCGGATACTGCCTGGTAAGCCCAGTCATCAGTGGAAACATCGGAGAATGGATT
>NZ_JH591196.1 GCF_000242435.1 Dialister succinatiphilus YIT 11850
GGCGAAAGAAACATTACCCGTTATGAACTGGCTCAGATCATTGCCCGCCTCATGGCAAAAGAAGACCAGCTGAACGCTGAACAGCGTGCAACCCTGGACAAACTGGCTGGCGAATACGCTGACGAACTGGCAAACCTGGGCGTTCGCGTAGCTAACCTGGAAAAGAAAGTAGGCAACATCTCCTGGTCCGGCAACGGCTACATGAAATTTGCTCAGGGCTACAAAACCTATGAAACCGGCACCGGCAAAGACGCAGTTACCCATTATACAGGCAAAGCTGATGACAAATACGTTGGCCGTATCCGTATCAACGTAAAGGGCCAGGTCAATGACTCTACCTATGTGAATGGCCTGCTCCGTTCTGATATGAACTTCAAAGACAGCGAAACCAGCGATACCTACATGCAGAGACTCTATGTCCGTCATGCATTCGGCGACAAGGTAGAAGCTACCCTTGGCAAATATGACCAGTTCTTCGGCCAGACCGGCGTATTCTTCGATTCTGAAATCAAAGGCGCTGAAGTGGCATTCCATGCAAATGATGCAGCCAACCTGGCAGTAGGCTATGGCCGCTTCGAAGACTGGAACGGAGACTATGCAGACAACATCACTGATAAACATGAATATGCCTACGCACAGTTCTCCGGCGAAGCAGGACGCTTTGCTTATGACGTAGACTATGTGAACGGCACCAGCTCCAACAAAGTCAACATCTGGGGCGCAGGCCTCACCGCAGGCCTTGGCGGCGGCTTCGACGTATTCGGTGACTACTACAAGAACACCGATGCCAAAGGCGATCCGGATCTCTGGACTGCAGGCCTTGGCTACGGCAAACAGGATAATGCTAAAGTCGGCTCCTTCCGTGTAGCTGCTTCCTATGTAGACGCTGAAAGAAATGCATTCCTCGGTGCTTACACCTACGATGCTTCCCCACTGGACGCTCTTCTGAACAAAGACGTCAAAGAAGTTAAATTCTGGCGTGCAGAAGGCGATGTAACCCTCGCTAAGAACGTAAGACTCCACGGCGAATACAGCTTCGACGTAAAGACCAAAGGCACCGATACCGACTACGATGATGTAGCATCCGTATCCCTGAACTATGTATTCTAATTTTCATTAGAATGAAAAAAGAAGCTCCTCGAAATGAGGGGCTTCTTTTTTTCTACATCCTGACGGCCAAAGACTCCGGCGCCAGCCGCGCCTTTCTTTTTAACATGACGGTAGGGTGACACGGCTCTTTCGTCATCTCGAGCGGGGCTGCGTGCCGGTATGGGGCAGATGGAAAACGCTCCGATGGTACTCTGAGTCGAGAGATCTCCCGCCCCAATGCTGCCCGTACCATCAGAGGGAGGAGATTTCTCCACTCTGTGGAGACTCTGCATAGAGTCTCCAAGTCAGCCGAAGTTGGCCTCTAGCCTGCACAATAAGAGGCTTTCCTATTGGCGGCTGACCGGCTTCGGTCGAAATGACGAGAGGGGCGCTCGCCGCCATCGTCATCTCGAGCGGAGGATTTATGAGAAGATTATCTCGCGGTGTTTTATTCTGCTCCCGCTTGCGGGGGAAGTCCCGCGCAGCGGGAAAGGGGGAGGCGAACGTAGTGAGCCAATCACCAGAGTGCTTATCATGCTATATGATACAGAAAGCCAATCCCGTAACGCTGACTTCTTATGGACAAGCCCCTTTGGGGCTTGAAGGTTCAGGCGCCTCTCGGCGCCCGGGTTCTATCGTTCCTGTGCTGCGCACCGAACGATGGGTTCGGCCCACAGAGCGGGCTGGTTCAGAGGGTAGTTTTATATGCCGCTGCCTGGGGCAGCGAAAACCGTCCAACCGGGTTTCGCTCAGGGGGCCGCCGATTGGCGGTCAGGACCGCGATGGAGCATCCCTATCGGTGCTCTGCCCCGTACACCCTTTCCCGCTTCGCGGGACTTCCCCTCAAGGGGAAACGAGAAAATAGGTGGCACTGGATATTGTGTCACATATGACAC
>NZ_JH591197.1 GCF_000242435.1 Dialister succinatiphilus YIT 11850
GAGAAAATAGGTGGCACTGGATATTGTGTCACATATGACACAGACAGCTAATCCCGTAACGTTCCTTGCGTCCCCTTTAGGGGAAGAGGGCCACGAAGTGGCGAAGGGGTGGACGGTGGTAATCCTGATTATGATACTCGATGTGGACGTGACCGCCGAAGGCGGCATTATAAAACTCATTGCCCGTAAGGGCAATCCACTACCCTCGGCCCGAAGGGCCGTTGCCCCCCTGAGCGCTAGCGAACACAACCCGCCTCCGACAGGCGGCCACAACCCTCGGGCCAAAGGCCCGTCAACCCTCATGTGCGCATTCTGCATAGAATGCGCAAGTCAGCCGAAGTTGGCCCTTAGCCTGCCCATAAAAGGGCCTTCCTATTGTCGGCTGACCGTTCGCAGGCGTGTCCGAGGGCCCTCATAGAACTTTCCCTTGACTAGATAGAGAAAATCCCATATAATCAAGTAAATAGTATACTATGTACTCAAAGGAATGAAAAATCATAAGGAGAAAAGCATGGCAAGTTTGGAAGATATACTGGTAAAGAAGCATCTGAAAAGGACGAAAGCGCGGATTATGATTTTAAAAGTCCTGGAGAAGAGCCTGCCCCTTACGGCAGGAGAGGTGTATGAACTGGTACGGGGCAAAGACACCCGCCTCAGTCTGTCCACGGTGTATCGCAACTGCGAAGCCCTGGCGGAGAAAGGGCTGCTCTATCGGTCCACCACCATGTCCGACGGCCTCACCCGCTATGAATATGCCCATGACACGCCGGTGTACTATGCCATCTGCCTTTCCTGCCACCGTATTTTTCCGGTGGACGTGGATCTGGAGAAAGGATACCGGCAGCACATGGACGAGGAATACGGCTTTGAAGTGGCGGAGCCGAAGGTGGAAATCTACGGATACTGCCGCGAATGCCGGGCTTCCGGAAAAGCAGAGGAGCATAAGGGGAAAATGGAATTATTATAAGGATAAAGAGAATCTCGGGAGGGCTGCCAAATGACCATCATTTGGGAGTCCTCTTTTTCTTGGGCACCCGCTTTCTCAAAACTTGACAGACTGAAATAGAGAAAACTATTCTCAAAATAGACGGTAGAGAGAAAATCATTCTCAAGATTAAAGAGAAGGTAAAAGGAAAAGAGCCCTCTCTATCGCATCAAAAATGATGAAATATTCCTATTTGAGAATCAGCCTTCTAAAGAACCATTTCTCATTTAATGAGAAAATTATATATTTTATCAAAGATTATAGTATTGTTTTATAATGATATACATAACAGAAATTTGTTAATTTCTAATAAATGTGATATAATGAGAAAGTCCAAAGGAGTCCTGCCTTTTGGACAGGAAAAAGAGAGAAAAAGAAGAGCAGAGGAAACACGGTCACTCGCGCAGACATTCTTTTTCAGGATTTTTCCCCTATGCAGGATCATATCTGTTTATATAAGGAGCGAAGAACTATGAAAAAGATTCTCGCAATCGCAGCTGCTGCTGCACTGACTGCTGGCGTTTCCGCTTTCGCAGCCAATCCATTCTCTGATGTTTCCACTGATGACTGGGCTTACCAGGCAGTATCCGACCTCTCCGACCAGGGCGTTGTAGAAGGCTATCCGGATGGCACCTTCAAAGGTGA
>NZ_JH591198.1 GCF_000242435.1 Dialister succinatiphilus YIT 11850
GTGTCATATGTGACACAATATCCAGTGCCACCTATTTTCTCGTTTCCCCTTGAGGGGAAGTCCCGCGAAGCGGGAAAGGGTGTACGGGGCAGAGCGCCAATAGGATGCTCCATCACGGTCCTGACCGCCAATCGGCGGCCTGTGTCATTTGGGCTTCTTACCCTTGGACATGCCTGCGGTATGAGGATGCAGAGGGTTCCAAGGGTTCAGAGGGGGCGGGGAGAAAGGGTCTTATGTTCAAAAAAGCCATAAAAAAAGAACTCCCGAAGGAGTTCTCTTTTTTCATTCTCATTAGAATGCGTAGTTCAGTTCGATGCCCCAGGTGTCGTCGGGATCTTCGGTGCTGCCGGATGCTTTGGCTGCGAAGTTGTAGTAAGCGTCCAGTTCTACGTTCTTCTGGAGTGCTACGCCTGCGCGAGCTACCCAGAAGTGAACGTCGGACCAGTTATCCCAGCCGTAGTCCAGCTGGTCGGTGAGGTCCAGAGCGGAGTTGCCGAGGAGCATAGCACCGGCATCGGCTTTTACATAATGAACGCCCAGCTGCCAGGTGCCTGGTTTGTCGGTGTCCACAGCGCCATAGGTAAGGCCTGCAGTCCACAGAGCCGGGTCGTCAGCTTTGTAGGAGCCAAAATCGCCAAGATCAATCTTGCCGGACCACAGGGTCTTTACATAGTCGCCGTCAAGAGTGAAGTTGCCGCCCAGGTCAACGGTGGTGCCGATGCCCCAGACCTTAGCGTTTTTATCTCCGGAATATACATCAAGATTCTTCAGTCCATCATATAATTCAGCATTGAAGTTATGGGTGGGTTCCATGTAGAAGGCGGATACGTCAGCACCGTCGGCAATGTGGCCGGTGAGTTTTGCATACCATGCTTCGGTGGAAGCCTGGTCCTTCCATGCATAGCCATAATCACCTGCTTTAACATCTGTACCTTTAACGTCTTCATCCGAAAGTGTGAATGTCTTATATCCACTCTTGAAGCGGCCATAGCCTGCTTCTACGCCGATTTTGCCATTGTCCCAAGCTGCGTTGACGCCGTCGAAAATACCGTCTTCATCCCAGAAGGTGCCGGTCTGGTCGAGAGCTACGCCGAAGCGGCCGATGTTGACAGTGGTCTTGTCATTTGGTGTCCACTGGGAATAAATGCGGTCCATGGTGGTGTCGCTGGAATCACTGTCTTTGAAGTCCATTTCATTGACGAAACGGCCGTTAACGGTGACCTGGTCATTGACCTGGCCTTTTACGTTGATACGCATACGGCCATTCCAGGTATCGTTGTCCTTTGCTTTGCCTTCATCATTCAGATTGTGCTGGTACTGCATGCGGGCATCGCCGGACCAGTAAATGTTGCCGACTTTCTTTTCCAGGTTGGAAACGCGAACGCCCAGGTTAGCCAGTTCGTCAGCGTATTCGCCAGCCAGTTTGTCAAGGGTTGCACGCTGTTCAGCGTTCAGCTGGTCTTCTTTAGCCATAAGGCGGGCAATGATCTGAGCCAGTTCATAACGGGTAATGTTTCTTTCACCTTTGAAGGTGCCATCCGGATAGCCTTCTACAACGCCCTGGTCGGAGAGGTCGGATACTGCCTGGTAAGCCCAGTCATCAGTGGAAACATC
>NZ_JH591199.1 GCF_000242435.1 Dialister succinatiphilus YIT 11850
TCCGACCAGGGCGTTGTAGAAGGCTATCCGGATGGCACCTTCAAAGGTGAAAGAAACATTACCCGTTATGAACTGGCTCAGATCATTGCCCGCCTTATGGCTAAAGAAGACCAGCTGAACGCTGAACAGCGTGCAACCCTTGACAAACTGGCTGGCGAATACGCTGACGAACTGGCTAACCTGGGCGTTCGCGTTTCCAACCTGGAAAAGAAAGTCGGCAACATTTACTGGTCCGGCGATGCCCGCATGCAGTACCAGCACAATCTGAATGATGAAGGCAAAGCAAAGGACAACGATACCTGGAATGGCCGTATGCGTATCAACGTAAAAGGCCAGGTCAATGACCAGGTCACCGTTAACGGCCGTTTCGTCAATGAAATGGACTTCAAAGACAGTGATTCCAGCGACACCACCATGGACCGCATTTATTCCCAGTGGACACCAAATGACAAGACCACTGTCAACATCGGCCGCTTCGGCGTAGCTCTCGACCAGACCGGCACCTTCTGGGATGAAGACGGTATTTTCGACGGCGTCAACGCAGCTTGGGACAATGGCAAAATCGGCGTAGAAGCAGGCTATGGCCGCTTCAAGAGTGGATATAAGACATTCACACTTTCGGATGAAGACGTTAAAGGTACAGATGTTAAAGCAGGTGATTATGGCTATGCATGGAAGGACCAGGCTTCCACCGAAGCATGGTATGCAAAACTCACCGGCCACATTGCCGACGGTGCTGACGTATCCGCCTTCTACATGGAACCCACCCATAACTTCAATGCTGAATTATATGATGGACTGAAGAATCTTGATGTATATTCCGGAGATAAAAACGCTAAGGTCTGGGGCATCGGCACCACCGTTGACCTGGGCGGCAACTTCACTCTTGACGGCGACTATGTAAAGACCCTGTGGTCCGGCAAGATTGATCTTGGCGATTTTGGCTCCTACAAAGCTGACGACCCGGCTCTGTGGACTGCAGGCCTTACCTATGGCGCTGTGGACACCGACAAACCAGGCACCTGGCAGCTGGGCGTTCATTATGTAAAAGCCGATGCCGGTGCTATGCTCCTCGGCAACTCCGCTCTGGACCTCACCGACCAGCTGGACTACGGCTGGGATAACTGGTCCGACGTTCACTTCTGGGTAGCTCGCGCAGGCGTAGCACTCCAGAAGAACGTAGAACTGGACGCTTACTACAACTTCGCAGCCAAAGCATCCGGCAGCACCGAAGATCCCGACGACACCTGGGGCATCGAACTGAACTACGCATTCTAATGAGAATGAAAAAAGAGAACTCCTTCGGGAGTTCTTTTTTTATGGCTTTTTTGAACATAAGACCCTTTCTCCCCGCCCCCTCTGAACCCTTGGAACCCTCTGCATCCTCATACCGCAGGCATGTCCAAGGGTAAGAAGCCCAAATGACACAGGCCGCCGATTGGCGGTCAGGACCGTGATGGAGCATCCTATTGGCGCTCTGCCCCGTACACCCTTTCCCGCTTCGCGGGACTTCCCCTCAAGGGGAAACGAGAAAATAGGTGGCACTGGATATTGTGTCACATATGACAC
>NZ_JH591200.1 GCF_000242435.1 Dialister succinatiphilus YIT 11850
TCACCTTTGAAGGTGCCATCCGGATAGCCTTCTACAACGCCCTGGTCGGAGAGGTCGGATACTGCCTGGTAAGCCCAGTCATCAGTGGAAACATCAGAGAATGGATTGGCTGCGAAAGCGGAAACGCCAGCAGTCAGTGCAGCAGCAGCTGCGATTGCGAGAATCTTTTTCATAGTTCTTCGCTCCTTATATAAACAGATATGATCCTGCATAGGGGAAAAATCCTGAAAAAGAATGTCTGCGCGAGTGACCGTGTTTCCTCTGCTCTTCTTTTTCTCTCTTTTTCCTGTCCAAAAGGCAGGACTCCTTTGGACTTTCTCATTATATCACATTTATTAGAAATTAACAAATTTCTGTTATGTATATCATTATAAAACAATACTATAATCTTTGATAAAATATATAATTTTCTCATTAAATGAGAAATGGTTCTTTAGAAGGCTGATTCTCAAATAGGAATATTTCATCATTTTTGATGCGATAGAGAGGGCTCTTTTCCTTTTACCTTCTCTTTAATCTTGAGAATGATTTTCTCTCTACCGTCTATTTTGAGAATAGTTTTCTCTATTTCAGTCTGTCAAGTTTTGAGAAAGCGGGTGCCCAAGAAAAAGAGGACTCCCAAATGATGGTCATTTGGCAGCCCTCCCGAGATTCTCTTTATCCTTATAATAATTCCATTTTCCCCTTATGCTCCTCTGCTTTTCCGGAAGCCCGGCATTCGCGGCAGTATCCGTAGATTTCCACCTTCGGCTCCGCCACTTCAAAGCCGTATTCCTCGTCCATGTGCTGCCGGTATCCTTTCTCCAGATCCACGTCCACCGGAAAAATACGGTGGCAGGAAAGGCAGATGGCATAGTACACCGGCGTGTCATGGGCATATTCATAGCGGGTGAGGCCGTCGGACATGGTGGTGGACCGATAGAGCAGCCCTTTCTCCGCCAGGGCTTCGCAGTTGCGATACACCGTGGACAGACTGAGGCGGGTGTCTTTGCCCCGTACCAGTTCATACACCTCTCCTGCCGTAAGGGGCAGGCTCTTCTCCAGGACTTTTAAAATCATAATCCGCGCTTTCGTCCTTTTCAGATGCTTCTTTACCAGTATATCTTCCAAACTTGCCATGCTTTTCTCCTTATGATTTTTCATTCCTTTGAGTACATAGTATACTATTTACTTGATTATATGGGATTTTCTCTATCTAGTCAAGGGAAAGTTCTATGAGGGCCCTCGGACACGCCTGCGAACGGTCAGCCGACAATAGGAAGGCCCTTTTATGGGCAGGCTAAGGGCCAACTTCGGCTGACTTGCGCATTCTATGCAGAATGCGCACATGAGGGTTGACGGGCCTTTGGCCCGAGGGTTGTGGCCGCCTGTCGGAGGCGGGTTGTGTTCGCTAGCGCTCAGGGGGGCAACGGCCCTTCGGGCCGAGGGTAGTGGATTGCCCTTACGGGCAATGAGTTTTATAATGCCGCCTTCGGCGGTCACGTCCACATCGAGTATCATAATCAGGATTACCACCGTCCACCCCTTCGCCACTTCGTGGCCCTC